>NZ_CM172728.1:0-3479035 GCF_057652375.1 Georgenia sp. Z1344
AACGCCTGGGAGGAGGTGACGTGGGGGATCTTGTTCGCGTCGACGGTGCGGGTGTGCTCGCTCCAGCCGGAGTGGGTGGGCTCGGGGAACTCGAACTTCTCCCCGTCGCGGCGTCCGACGACGAACACGCGACGGCGCAGCTGAGGGACGCCGTAATCGGCGGCGAGCAGCACTTTCCACTGCGGGTTGTAGCCGAGCTCGCCGAGTCCCTTGAGGAGCCGATCGAACTGCGCCTTGTGGGTCTTGTACGTCAGGCCTTGCACGTTCTCCAGGATGAACGCCTCGGGGCGGGACTCGCGGACAACACGGACATACTCGTCCAGCAGCGAGGCGTTCGGGTCGCGGCTCTCGCGCTTCTGCTCCAGCCAGAACCCCGACTTGCTGAACGGAGTGCACGGCGGGCCGCCGACGACCAGCACAGGCTCTTTGGCCCGCAGCCCTGCGGTGGCGAGGATCTGCTCGGTGGAGACCTGTTGGATGTCGCCGGTGAGGGTCGCGGCACCGTCGAAGTTCGCCTTCAACGTCTGCAACGCGGGCTCGTTGTAGTCCGTCGCGACCGACACACGAAGGAGGCCGCTGCCGGGGTCGCCGGCATCGAGGGGCTCGGCGTCGGCACGTTCGACGGCGAGGTCGAGTCCTCCTGCTCCGGAGAACAGGCTCACCACCGGGAGTTGCTCGCCCATCGGCCACCTCTTTCTATACGTGCACGCACGGCCCGGCCTCTGCGGGCAGTGCGTGTCTGACCAGTATCGTCGAGACGAGTCTGCCAACAGCCACCGACATGCCCAACGTGACCAAGGACATCGGTGGACAACGCAATCCGGAAGGGGTCCTGTGGAGGAAGAGCCGCTCGCCGGGCGAGCCTTCGGCGAGGTCTACCGTGTCCAGGGACGCAGCGACCTGCACGCGTTCCTCCTCGACGCCGTGCGTGCCTCCGGCGGCCGCGTGCTGTACGCGAGCGACCCGCACCGCGCGCCGGTCTACCTCGGGGTGCAGCTGAGCTCCGACGAGCGGATCGGGATGCTCGTCTACCCCTTCCGCGTCACCCGAAACTCGATCAAGAACCGCCCTGACGACGAGGTCCGCGGCCAGCTCCGCTACGGCGCTGAGGAGTCCTGGAAGAGAGAGCACCCCCTTGGACGCGACGTCGCCGGCGTGGACGTGACGATGATCCTCGGCGTCGACCTCGCCGACGGCGTCATCCTCGGCCTGGACGCCAACCTCTGGGACCCGCTGCCAATGGGCATCTCCTTCTACGCCAAAGACGCCGAGATCATGCAGGCCAAAGCATCCGGGTGGCACGTCTGGGAGAAGATCAACCGCACCGGCACCAAACGCTCGGAGCCCCGCTCACCCACGAATCTGGAGACGGTCGTCGCGTTCACTCCCGACCGCCTCATCGACTACGCGCGTCTCGAACGACGAGCGACCTCCCTGCGTCTGGACCCGCCGCTGCGGTACTCGGCTGCCGTAGCGCTTGCCGATGAGACGGCGGTCGATGAGCTGCCGCGCCGGCACGTGCTGGAGGAGCAGTTCGCGCTCACCAGCGAGCAGATCCTCGACATCATCGGCGGACGCAACCGGCTCTCTGTCGCCGTGCGCGGCGGGGTCGCCGAGTACCACCTGGAACACCTGCTCGAGAGCTCGCCCGACATCTCCGCGGTCGAGCGGCTCGACGTGGACGCGATGCACGACTTCAACGTGATCCTCGCGGACGGAAGGCTGATGAGGGTCGAGTGCAAGAACGCGAGCCCCAAGACCTCCGCCAGCGGCAGCTTCAAGGTCGAGGTGCAGAAGACCCGCGCCTCCAAGGGCGATCCCGCGTCGCGCTTCTACCCCGTCGACGGGTTCGACGTCGTCGCCGCCTGCCTCTTCTCGCCGACCGGACGGTGGGAGTTCCGTTACGGGCTCACCTCACGCATGTCGCGGCACAAGGATTTTCCCGACAGGCTCGCGCCGATCCAGACGATCACCGACGACTGGGCTGAGAGCCTGTCCGCTCTCAGTGAGTGACCTCTCGTCGATCGCGCACGACATCCACGATGCTCGCGGCGATAGAGGTGGGGGCTTCGTGTTCCCAGAACCGCAGAACCCTCCAACCGCGCCCCTCAAGCAACGCGGTGGTCTCGATGTCGCGGAGCCGGTTCCGGCCGATCTTGCCCTCCCAGTAGTCGCGGTTCGTCGACGGCATCTTGAAGTGCTCGGGACAGCCGTGCCAGTAGCAGCCATCGATGAGCACGGCGACACGGGCGCGAGTGAACAACAGATCTGCCGTCCTGCGCAGGTCGCGCTCCGGTCGCGCGTTGACCCGGTATCGCAGTCCCGTGGCGTGCACCAGGCGGCGCACCGCCAGCTCCGCCTGCGTGTCCCGGCTTCGGTTGCCCTGCATGGTCTTCCGAGCGGCAGCACTGGAAGCCCACGGCGTGTACATGCTTCGAGGTTACGGACTCGTCGTGAATGGTTCACTCCGTCGGGGCCGATTACGACGCCCCGGGGAAGGACGAGTCGCTCGGTCGCCGCCAGATGAGGAGGCCGCTAAAGTTGAAGGCCGTGTCTCCGCAACCAGTCGCCAGTAGCCAGCGTCGGACGAGGTCGGGCAAGGGTTGGCCACTTGGGTAGGCCGCGCACGCCGATCGGCACGTTCGGGAAGATCCGAGTCTTTCGCGTGGCGTCGGGCCGGGTCACGGCCAGCACGCGCTATCGCGACTGGGACGGTGCGTCTCGGCAGGTGTCAGCCACAGCAGACACGAAGGCCGCAGCGGAGCGCGCGCTGAAGTCGAAACTGTCACAGCGGTCACTGTTCCAGCCCGGCGCCGCCGACATCACGCCGGACAGCGGCTTCCCGGCTTTGGTGGACTACTGGCTTGAGGACATGGAGCTGGAAGACCGTCTGTCGTTGACGACTCAGCAGCTCTACGAGCGGAACATGCGGACTCTGGTGCTGCCCGCTTTCGAGCACCTGACATTGCGCGAGGTAGGCGTGGCCCGCTGCGACCGGTTTCTAAAGAGCCTTGCCCGCGAAAGTCCCAGCAAGCGAAACAGGGCGCGCGTTGCGCTCCGCCTCGCACTGGGCCTTACCGTGCGGCACGAGATCCTCCCGCGCAACCCGATGGATCATGTTGGAAGGCTCCACCGCGAGCGCATCCCACCATCGGCGCTGACTCCGGCAGAGGTTGATGCTGTGCGTGCTGCGGTGCGCTACTGGGAGACGGGTCTGAACGAGACCGGGCCTCGACCGGACGGACAACTCGGGGCAGTCATCGAGGTGATGCTCGGCACCTCCGCTCGCATCGGGGAAGTCCTGGCGTTGCGGCGGCGCGACATCGACCTGACTTCGGCGCCGGCCACGGTGAGGATCGCTGGGACAGTCGTCAGCCAGCGTGGGGTGGCGACCAGTCGTCAAGATCACCCGAAGACGGCGCGCTCCCGCCGTGTGGTCGCCCTGCCGTCCTTCGCGGCCGAGGCGCTTCGGACTCGCCTGGCGCATCGCTGTCGTATGAATGAGGACGATCTCGTGTTCTCCAGCCGGAACGGCACACCTCTGACGACCAACAACGTGCGTCGGCAGCTTCGTCATGTCCTCGATCTGGCCGGCATCGAGGGTGTGACGTCGCACATGTTCCGCCGTACGGCGGCCACTGCGATCAATGATCGCGCGAGTGTCGAGCTCGCGGCAGCGCTGCTTGGTCACACTGATCCGAGGACGACGCTGCGTCACTACATTCGTCGAAACGAGATGGTCGATCCGGTCACTGCCGTGCACTTGGACGAGGCATTCGCGAAGGACATACAACGGCGCCAGGGAACCTGACCCGGTGCGCTCAGGGGATGCTCTTGCTACTCACGTCGAGCCGTCAGCTGAGTTCGCCGCCGCTGAGAGAAGGCGCACGGTCGCGCGCGCGATGTCGGCTGGCCTGTGGCTGATTGTGAGGAGCCGCGAGAGCTCTTCGTCAAGGTGAGGGCCGGAGGCGGCACTGGCGTACGCGTCATGCAGCGCATCCAGCGCGACTGCGACCTGTGCGTCCTGAGCATGAGCCGGGTACGCGCCGGGTGCCCAGCCATCGAAAGACTGCGGATATAGACGCTGCGCGACTGCCGCTGCTGCGCCACCGTACCCTCCGGCGACGAGGAGCAGGCGTCCGGACTGAATCGTCAGACGGGCCTCTTCGATCACGCCCGGTTCCGCGCCGACGTAGCCCGCGAGGCGCCCCCCAACAATCAGACGGGCTGTCGTTTCGCTCGCGACATGCTCGCGCATCGCGGTCAACGCGTTGCCGGCGTCTTGGGTCCAAGAGCCGTCCAGGGCACGCGAGATCGGCACCGTCTTACGCGACTCGGAAACCAACGTCAGTCTGCCGATGTCACCGAGATTCCTGTCTGCCGCGATCAGCTCGTCTGCCGTGAGCTTCCGGTACTCAGATTCGGCGAGCGTGATCTCAAGCGCGGATCTTCCGCTGCTGAAACGTTGGGCCTCTTCGATCAGGATCTCGGTGTAGCCACCGGGATTGAGGTGACCGCCGTATACGACGGTTCCTCCCGCGAGCATGATCGCTCTGCCTACTTCGGCGACGACCAGTCGGCAGTGTTGCTCAGTGAGACCAAGACGTGAGAGATCGGCGCTCTCAGAGACTGACAAGGTGACTTTCTGGCCCGAGAGAGCGTCTCGCGAGATGAGGGTGGGTTCGCTCATTTCTTGAGTGCTCCACCGCGCGCAGCGAACGTCCGGGGCGTCAAGATGTCGACGTCGACGTCGTAGCCTGCCACCGCGCACAACTGCAGCAGCACCTCTCGTTCCGCGGGCCCGAGGGGCGGATCGGGGTGAATGACCCAGAGGTGCTTGTCATCTGGCTGCGTCTCTTGATGTGAAGCGAGCCAGGGGGCGAGTGTGGTCGGCTCAGGCGATTGCGCAGGAAGCCAATCGAACCCGTCCTCCGAGAGATAGGACGTCTGCGCTTGCCAAAGAGTGTTCTTGAGCGTCTCGTCGACGAGCCTGTTGAGGGCAAGAGCAACCCCGGGAGCGGGATCGGCGAGGTCACAGACTACCGAGGGGACGTGGTCCATCAGGAAGGAGCCCCGCTCCTCCCCGGCAGTGAGCGCGTACATGCAGACGACCGGCATGCCGCTGTGCTTTGCGGCGTGGACCTCACGTTGGGTCCATTCTCGTGCGGCGTACACGTCGGTGCGGATCATCAGCAGCGCGCTGCTGCCAGCGGCGTCCTCAAGCGTCCTCTCCCAGTCGCCACCAGGTTGGATGTCTTGCGCGTCGAAGAACGCCGACAGGTGAGACTGCTGGATGTGGTCACGTACACGCTCGAACATCGCGGGGCCGGAACGCGAAGCTTCCTCGGAAGAACGGTGTTTCGTGTGACTCACGAACACCGTCAGCCGTGCGGGGAGGTTCGCCTCCTGCTGGATCTGCTGGGTGATCGCCTGCGCCAGCTCGCGCCCGAACAAGCCGCTATCCGTGTTCACGTCAGCTGGCAGGGTCTGGATGC
Organism: Georgenia sp. Z1344; assembly: GCF_057652375.1. Classification (NCBI taxonomy): domain Bacteria; kingdom Bacillati; phylum Actinomycetota; class Actinomycetes; order Allobogoriellales; family Allobogoriellaceae; genus Georgenia; species Georgenia sp. Z1344. The sequence continues at coordinate 5,496 of NZ_CM172728.1, forward strand.
CGCCGAGGATCTGATTGACGATGCTGGTACCCCATTGCAGGCCTTCCGCCACGACAGGGTAGACGCCTACGCCATCCCTCAGGTTCAGTTCGACAATCTCGCGAAGATACTTGTTCCATGGATTGACCGCCTCGGCCGCTGCACGGAGCAAATTCGTGTCGATGATCGGCACGATCGCGTTGAACTGTGCGGCCGGGAGTCCCTCGCCGAGCGGCGTCGCAATGCCCAAGGGCCGTGGCGGAGCTCCGTCCTCCCAGGGATCGCTGCGCGCATACACCTCGACGGCACCGCCAGCCAGGCCCGAGAATGCCGGGCTATGGAAGTGCTCATGGAGTTCCGCGAATCGCTCGGCGCCGATCGCGTCGTCGGGGTGCCAGACGACGAACACGTCGAGGATCGGCGGGATCGGCACGCGCTCTCCTCTCGAAACGCCGCCTCATCGGGGCGATGTCGGTGGTCAAAAGTAGACTATCCCTGGAAGGGAGGAGCCCGACATGAGCGACCAGCACAACATCTTCATCAGCCACCGTCACGAGGACGACGCGCTGGTCGGAGATCTCAAGAAGATGCTCTCCGGCAGCGGAGCCGAGATCCGGGACTCGTCGATCACGAGCGAGACCCCGAACAACGCGAAGAGCCCCGACTACATCAGACAGATCCTGGCCGACCAGATCCGATGGGCGGGCAAGATCATCGTCATCATCTCCCCCGACACGAAGAGCCACGAGTGGGTCGACTGGGAGATCGAGTACGCCCGCAAGTTCCCCGACAAGCGGATCGTCGGGGTCTGGGCACCCGGCACCACGCACGACGACATGCCCGAGCCGCTCGAAGACTACGCGAACGCGATCGTCAACTGGGATGCCCAGGCGATCATCGACGCTCTTGACGGCAAGGACAACTGGACAGAACCCAGTGGTGCTCCCGCGCCTGTGCAGTCGATTCCGCGGGCTGCCTGCTGAATAAGGAGGTCGAGCGTGAAGGTGTTCAGCTACATCGTGCGCTACGACGTCGGGTTCGCGCCAAACCCCTTTCACGGGGTCTGCTCTCTTGCCACCTGCAAGCAGGACATCCGCCGGGTCGCCCAGGTCGACGACTGGATAGTCGGCACGGGCTCCCGACCGAACGGCAAAGCAGGCAACCTCGTCTACGCCATGCGCGTCTCAGAGATCGTGAGCTTCCAGGCGTATTGGGACGATGAACGCTTCGCTGAGAAACGGCCGAACCTTCGGGGCAGCCGCATGCAGCACTTCGGCGACAACATCTACCACCGCGATCTGGCCGATGAATGGATCCAGGAGAACTCCCGCCACAGTAAGGACGACGGTTCTCTAGAGGCGCGCCACATGCTGCGCGACACGAAGAGCGAGCGGGTGATGCTCGGAGACGAGTTCGTGTACTTCGGCGGAGACGGCCCAGTCATCCCCGAATCACTGCGCAACGACTATGGCTTCGACCTCGTGCACTCGGGACCTGCATACCGAAGCAACTTCACCAACGAGCACGTCGCAGCGATCATCGAATGGGTGCGATCGCTCGAGCCGGGGGTGCAAGGACGCCCGCACGACTGGCCACGTCGCCGGCAGCCAGCAGCAGCCGCGTGAACGTCAGCGCGCTCAACTAGAACATGGGCTCGAGGACGCGCGCACGCGCGAACTCACCTCCCAGCACCTCGTTCTGAGGCAGGTGACTGTTGATCCCCCACTTGGGAGGGAAGAAGAGCGTCATCGGCTCCGGCGTGGAGACGTAGCGCGATTTGATCCGGCTTCTCGCGCTAGCAAGCTCCGGAACCGCCTCACGGCAGTATTTGTCCGTCTCGCAGAAGAGATTCTGAGCGTCGATCGCCTGGATCGGCCGACCCCAGAGACCGCTGAAGTCAAGTTCCAGGCGGGCGAACTCAGCCTCCTGGTTGTCGACCATCCACATGATCACCTCTTGCGGCGTGAGACCACCGAGGTCGGAGAATACCTTCTTGATGCCACGTAGCGCGCCCGGACCAGGCTTCGTGAAGTCGTTCTCGGAGAAGTTCACGTGCTCCGAGTAGTTCAGGTCAATCGCCATCTGGTAAGACATGAAATCCCCCATCAAGGGGAAAGTGTGGAGCAGGTCATAGACCTCTTCCAGCGACTTGGCCTCAAGAATCCGCTCGCCAAGGCGCGACCGCACGAACATGTCCCGGAACAGCTCCACATGGTTCAGATGCTTGGTCTTGCGACCGTAAGCGTCCGTGGCGCAGAGGATGAACGCCCCCGTGTAGAGGCCGCCGTTGCGGTCCTTCGCCTCGGTGAGCGCGGCTTCGAACACACCGGTCTCCAGATCTGCAATCCGAGGCGACCGCCCAAGTATCTCGACGACGGTCTCCCACGTACTGACATTGCTGAAGTTTCGGAACGCGACGATCTGGAACAGACGATCGGCAGGGCTTGAGTCGTCATCGCGGTAAGCGACGTCACGGATGAGGTACTGGCTGACACGGTCAGCAGCCCGATAGACGTTGCAGAACTTGTACTCCTGAAGAATCCGGTCCTGCGTCCACGGCCCCGGGGCTCCAGCGACTCGCGCCTCAAACACGTGCTGTCGCTCAGCGGCGAACTTCCAGTAGAGGTCGTAGACCCCGTCCCGGGGAGTTGGTGCTCGCATAAACTGTGCCTGTCTCCGTTTTGTGCTGCCTATGGTCATCCGCTTCTCGTGGCGAGATGCAAGTCCGACCCGTCGGCCACTGGTTCGCTCCATCATCTCTCGCCGGACGCGTCGCAGCCCGCCAGAACCGCCGTCATGATCGTCCCGCGTCGCGGCGTAGCGTGTCGACTCCATCCGGGTCGGACAGCGCGACCGCAAGCACGAGGCGTAACGCGGTCGCCGTCAGGCGCTCTGCCAATGCGAGCTTCTCCATCCACTCGCCCTGCGGGTGGAGCTGGAGGAAAGCATTCAACTCGTCGAACACCGTCGAGGCCTCTGCGGCCTCGGCATGAACGGTCCCGACCTCGCCGACGACGTCACGCGCCTTCATGAGTTCCTCGAAACCATCCGGGCCGTCGCTGAACCGCTCACCGCCATTCGTGAAGAGTTGCTCGGCGACGTCGGTCGACTGGTCCGCGAGGAAGGTCTCATATTTGACTGCATACACGAGGAGATCGACCACAGTGTCCAGAAGTGCCTCTCTCCCCGCTGCCGCACCACCTGCCACCTGATCGATGCGATCGATCTTGCGGGCGAGGTTGGCGGCGATGCTGATCAGCTCCCCGCGCTTCTTCCACGAGTTGCCGTAGGCGGCGTCCTTCGACCGATGCAAGGCGATGACCGACTCGCGCAGGTCGACCCAATCCACCGTGGAGACGGACTGGGACAGTAGCTGGGCGGAGTCTCGAAACAGTTGCTCGTGGAGCGCGAAGGCGATGTCGCTGTGGCCGAGCTCGTCGACGAGTTCACGTTGCCGGGCGTCGTCAGCACCTGCGGCGATCTCCCACTTGATCGCGATCGCTTGAAGGAACTGACGCAGTAACGGGTCGGAGAAGCCAGCGATCTCCACGTGACAGTTCTCCCCGGACGCCAGTCGAGCTTCGATGTCGAACCAGCGATCGAGCACACCCGCGAAGTCCTCCCACCGAGTCCCGAACTGAGCGCCCGCCCACGCCTCCTCATAGCCGGTGGCGCCACCAAACCCGGCGAGGGCACGGTCAGCTTGCTCATTCCGCTCGTCGTAGAGATGAAGGGATGAGATGAAGAACGACGCGTGACCGAGTCGCGCACCGAGCCAGAAGGCCATCATCTCGTGCAGGACACTCCACTCGAACGTGTTGATGCCGGAGAATCCCCACAGGATGTCGTTGGAACGCACGGTCACGTTGAGGTGTACGCTGCCATCCCTGACGAGGAAGTGCAGCCAGTTGTTGCAGGGCACATCGAGCGTATCCGCGAAGTCGCGCGCCGGATCGAACAGGACGGCGACCGCCCGGCGAGACTCAGGGTCCGAACGGAGGAGCTTGCGGATCTCATCCACTTGATCGACTCCACCCCAGTCGCGCAACCGTGGCCCATAGCCACCACGCCATGTCACCTGGTCATCCGAGAACTGCAGCGCGCGGCCGAGGTAGCGGGCTAGATACTCCATGTCATTGCGCCCAGCGAGCACCCACATCGTCTCGGCGATGGTCGCGAACACATCGTTGCGACGACCCGGTACTGTGATGAAACGTTCCGTTGGCTGCGCCAAGGTCACAGTACGTGCGAGACGCTCGTGAGTCGGCAGTCCGCGAACCGTCACCGGTTGCCCACTCGAACGAATCTCGGCAAGCTCAGCGATGAAGGCCCGCGCAGCATTGCGATAGAGCATGCATACCCTCCCCGAGCCGCTTCGATCTTGAGATCGAGTATCCCGCGTGGCGCGAGGAATCCCGTGATCGAACAAGTCCGGTGCCGGTCGTGTCGTGGCATAGAGACTGCCGCGTCAGTTCTTCGGCGGCGGGGGCGTCAGTATGCGACGACAGGGTCGGTCGTGCCGGCGCGTTAGCGCGAGACCTCGTCATATCGCGGCCTGGCCCGATGAGCTCGGCGTCGAATGGCGATCTCGCACGTCCATGTGTGAAACAGGAGCAGCGCGGTGATCGGCCCATTGACGATGAGCTTCAGCATGTTCCAGGTGGCGAGGAGAACGAGCAGGTTCAGCCAACCCGAACCGCCGCTATCAATGGTGGTGATGCACCAGCTCGCGACGAACCCATAGGGCACTGCAACGAGCATGGCCGGGATGCCCCAGCGCAGGCCGCGGCGAGTGCGGGTCGCGGCGATCAGGAGGTTGGTGGGCGCGTAGCTGAGGATGGTGTGGGTGCGGACGCCGGCCGCCCAGATGAGCCGGAACATGGGCATAGTCCTCTCAGGGGTTCGGCGACAAGAACCTGAAAGGACCGCCCGCTGTTGCGGGTTGGTCATGCTGTAGCGGGGAGCGACAGCGCCAATATAGAGGCCGCCTCGTCATCCATCGTACGACGCGGCCCTGACATCGGGAAGGGCATGCGTGTCATAGCGAGCGGCGCACGGGCTCTTGTCCGGGCCGCCGCTGCGGCTCCTCCCCCGGCCCTCGCGCGAGGTCGCGTGCGCGGTCGAGGGCGGCGCTCGCGCGGGCCGCGTCGATCTTCTGCGCGTCGTTCTCGGCGGGAGCGCCGAGCGGCGTGGGATCGGTGATGCCGTAGCGGTCGCGGTACGCGGCGACCGTACGAGCCAGGCCGCGCCAGGTCGCGGCGGTCTTGGCGTCCTTCGGCGGGGCGCCGAGCGCCTTCGCCCACCCCTTGCCTTCGATGAGCGCGGCGTCGAGAAGGGCGTCGGCGCGGGTCTCGATGAGGTCGCGGCGTTCGGTGAGCGCCTGCCGGAGCTCGCCGCTCATGGTGCCGGTGGCTTCGGGGATGAGGCCGGCGATCAGCCGGGGCGTCTTGCGGGCGCGGCCGGAGCCGGCGGGGCGGGCGGTGGCGCGAGTCACGCGGTAGTGGAGGACGGCGGCGATGTCGTCGACATCGGAGAAGCCCCGTGCCCGCACGAGCCGTGGCAGCAGGGCCTCGATGTCGTGGTGGTTGGCTTCGGCACGGCGAAGCTCGGCAGTCAATGCGCCGAACGCTGGGGAGCTGATCGCGGCGCCCGCATCGTCGTCGGTGAGTCCGGATGCGCGCACGAGGTTCGCCCACCTGTCGCGTTGGGCGGCGGCGGCGATCGTCTCGTACTCCGCAGCGAGCTGACCGATGTTCCTCCAAGCGTCCTGCTCGGCGGCGATGGTCTCGTGGGCGGAGAGCTCGGCGCCGACGTGCTGGAGCACCCCGAACAGCACGCTCTTGGCGGTGGCGTCGGTGTTGTCGCCGGGGTGAGGTCCCTGGTGGGAGTCGTCGGGCTTGTCGATGGTGACGTAGGCGAGGTTCGCGTCTCGGCCGCGGGTGAGCGCGACGTACAGGTTCTCCCTCGTCATGGATGAGTCGACAAGGACGTGCGAGGTGTCCACGGTGATGCCCTGTGCCCGGTAGGAGGTCACCGCGTAGCCGAGGTCCAGGTGCTCGGCCGCATAGTCCGCCGGGAGCACAACCGATCCGCCCCGTCTGTGCTCGACGCGGCGGAGGGTGACTGAGCCGTCGTTGCGGATGTCGGTGACGGTCCACCGGTCGCCGTTGCGAACCCAGGACCGGCCGGCACGCAGGCGGCGGTCGTTGCGGCGGGTGATGACCGTGTCCCCGGCTGCGGCGCGGGTGCCATCGTGCAACTCGGCCTCGCGGGTGCCGTGGACGGTGCCGTCGAGGATCAGGTCCGTACGGGCGCGTTGGTTGAGCGCGAGGACGGATTCGTTGGAGTCGGTGACCAGCACCGTCGCACGGCCCGCTTGCCGGTCGGCTCGCCATGCGGTGTAGGCGGCGTCGATCATCGCCTCCGTCTCCCCGCCCTGGATGCGGTCGTGGTCGAGGTAGGTGTCGATGACCTCAGTGCGCCCGTGCCGAAGGCCGAGGGAGGCGGTCTTCTCCCACGAGTTCGTGAACCTGTGGATATCGGCCAACTCGGGCGCATCGTACCGATCGTGGACCAGCAGAGAGAATGCGCCACCGGCGTCGACGGACTGGAGCTGCGCATAGTCCCCGACCAGCAGCACCTTCGCCCCCGCCCCGGCCGCCAGCGCGGTGATCCGGTCCAGGGACAGCGTGCCGGCGAGGGACGCTTCGTCCACGATCACGAGCTGACCCGTGCGGAACGACTGGCCGGTGCGTTGATGGATCTCCCACCACTTCGCAGTGTTCTCCGTCGCGATCCCGAGGTCGTCGGCGAGGACCTGCGCGGCGACCGCAGACGGCGCAAGCCCGACCACGCTGCCGGGTCCGTGCTCGGCCTCCCATGCCCGCCGCGACGCGGACATCGCCGTGGTCTTGCCCGCTCCGGCCGGGCCGACCAGGACATCGACAACGCGGCCGGACACGGCGACCGACACCAACGCGGCGGCTTGATCGTCGCCGAGCACCCGCCCTTCCCGGTCGGGCCTGGTAGCGATCCGCTCCACCGTGGAAAGTGGCACGGTCGGGCCGGTCGTCATGCGGGCGCGCTTGAGGAGGCGGTCTTCGGCTGCCAGCAGGAGCTCGGAGGAGAACACCGTCGAGTGCTTCGGCCGGAACACCGAAGTGCCATCCGGCCGGCGGAACGCCACCGGGCTCGTCGCGAGCTCGGGCGGGGTGAGCCGCAGCGACGCGGCCTCGGCGGCATCCACGACCAGTCCGACGACCGCTTCCCGATCCACGGTGGAGGCGAACCGGTAACCCATCGTCTGCCGGGCCGCCTCGGCGGTGAGATTCCACCGACGCCAGGTGGAGCGCTTCTCGCCCACCACCTCCACGACCGACTGGCCATGGGACGCGATCACGTCCAAGGGGATGTCGTCGGCGCGAAGCAGCAGCGGTGCGTCGTTCGCTGCGACTATCCGCGCCCATGAGGTCGCATCCGTGCCGAGGATACGGCCGGCGCGGTGCCGCCATTCGGCGGTCAGGTCAGCCAGCGACCGGACCTGCTTCTCTGGGCGGGTGGTGAGGGTGGCTTGGGCGCGGAGCTTGATGATCGTTGCAGTCGAGGGCTGACGGCCGTGCTTGTCGACGTACTCGGCGATGAGCCGGTTCTTCTCGGCCTCAATGTGCCGGGATCGGGAGGAGAACTCGGCCACCAGCTCCTCCGGCACGGCCGCCACCGCCCACGCCGGATTGCGGTCCCGGCCCATCTCGCGGGACTCCCAGAAGACGCCAAACGACCTCGTGAGGTGGTCGGCGAACACGGCCTCGTGCAGCTCGGAGAGCGCGACCGTCGCGGCGTGCATGGGCCGGCCGTCGAGGGAGCGCCACTTGCCGTCCAGGACGGTCTGCACCTTGTTCGAGATGACGACATGAGTGTGCAGGTGCGGATCTCCAGCCCGGGAGTCGTAGTGGTCAAACGCCGTGGCGATCAGGCCACGGACATCTACCTGTGCAACGGCTCCACCGCGTGCGGTTGCGCCGGTGCGGGTGGCTGCAACCTCCCGCTCCATGAACGCAACCACCTCCGCAACCGCCGCATGATGCGCCTCGGCAATGAGCGCCTGCGTGCCCGCGTCCGCGACTGCCCACAGCACTGATGCGGACTTCGGGATTGAGAACGTGAAGTCGTACCCAGCGACCGCGCGCCGCGTCCCCCGCCCCGCTTCTTCGGCTTCGATCTGCGCACCCGCCTCGGCACGCGAGGCCGGCCCGAGGCCGGGATCGAGCGCCGCGGCGCGCTCCTCGATGCGATCCGCCGCGGTCTTGTACGCGGGATACGCCAGTCCGAGCGGGTCGCCGGTGACAGGGTGCCGGCCCATCCCGACAAGAAGCTGGAGTTGGGATTCGGAGACCTGATCGCCTTCCACGATCACCCCGCCCAGCGCTGCGACGCCCGCGCCGAGCCAGCGACCCGGCGGGCTGCCCGCCTCGGCGTAGTACCTCGTCAGCGGGGTCGAGAGTGAGCGGTCACCGTCGCCTGCGGCGACGGTGCGGAGCAGGTACTTGTAGCCGTCGCCGGCGCTCATCACGCGCATCGAAACGGTCATACACGTAGGTGTTCGCGGTACAACTGACGTAAGCATCACAGTGGCCGCAGGTCGCCGCCGATAAAGTTGGGAAGGTGAAGAACCCGGCCGCACGCATCGTCTTGTCGGTTGCTGCTGTTGTAGTGGTTGCGTTCGGGCTGTTCTCTGCCAGCGTCGCGATATGGGGCTCGTGGTGGCGGTTCCCCAACATGCCGACCGCCGAAGAATGGTCTGCCATATTCGGAGCGTCAGCTCTGGTTGCGTTGGGGTTCGCTTGGTATCAGATTCGTCAGGTGGATCAGTCGAACAAGGCGCTGATCGCATCGAACGAACTGGCGCGCCAGGTCAACGTCGAAGCCGTCCGACCGAGGGTCCAGGTCGCCCTGGAACCCACTCGTTTCGTTCGAAAGAACCGCGGTGCACCGGCAGAGGGCACGCTTCATATCGCCGTACGAAACATCGGGGTGAGTCCGGCCCACGAGGTGCGGTTGCGCGTGAGCCCGCCGTTCACTTCCCTGGAGAAATTCTTCAAACCTGGAATGATGAACGCACATTTCGCTGAGGTCAACGAGACGTTCAGCGGCAACGTGAGCTTTCGTACGCTCAATCCGGGCAACACATACATCTGGTTCCTGGGTCAAGTACCTGAGTTGTTTGACGACGCGTCGGGAATCCCGCGCCGCTGGGAAGTCGAAGCCGAGTACACCGGAACGGCATCTCCAGAACCGTTCCACGAAACGTTTGTACTCGACCTCGACGTCGAGAAGCGCATCGAGTTGCCTATCGATCCACTCGTGCGTATTGGCAAGGACATCGAGGCCGTCGGAAGCAAGCTCGAAGCAATCAAGGGCGTTGTTCCGAAGAAGCTCACGCTCAGCGACGATTCCTTCGAGGCACTTGGGAGGCGCAGCCGCGGGATACGATCTTCGGCGGTCGGTGCACGGCGAGCGCCATCTTGGCTGCGAAGACCCCGTTGACATCGAGGTGGTTGCGCGCGTAGCTCCTCAGGGACCTGTTCGGGTTGCAGACACAGGCTGAGGGTAGCGCCAAATGAGCCTCCAGTTGCGGCGGCAATCCGCGAGGTATTGCGCCCGCGGCCGCGTCCGGCTCCAAGTCGCTGGTCAACACGATCACCCTCCACGCCTTCGGTGGCCGAGCCGCTCAGCTACGGGTATGCGTTACGCGCCGGAGGTCATACAGCCGGAATGCTTCGCTCAGGGTCATGGTCGCCGCTGCGATAGCAGGGCCGACATCGTTGTCGAGGTCTCCGCGTAGCCGCACGATCGAACCGCCCGACTCCTCGCGTACGACCTCATTTCGGTCGAGTCGCATGACGCCGAAATGATATTGCGCGTGGGCAGCCGCGCTGCCTGATCGCCAGATTGCCTGCGTCGCACCGATGAGCAGGTCGTCATCGACGCCGTGCATGTGCTGTGCGACCCAGTCGATCGCCCCGGTCTGATGGAACCGAATCTTCGTGACGTCCTCTCGCAGGCCGAGCGCAGTCGCGACCTTCTGCAAGCTGGCTTGCCGCTCGCGCAGTTGCTCCAGGAGGCCCGTACGAACCTCCTCAGGTTTGCCTTCCGGGATCTGCATATCGCGGCAGGATGTGACCTGAACACGAAGGTCGTCGGCGCGGAGCCTGAGCGCCCGCTCGCGACGTTCTTGCCGCGTTGGCGGTGCGAGGACCCACACCGCGTTCACCGCCGCGACGAACGCGGTCCGCGCAACGGTCATGTAGGCCGTCGGGTACATCGTGCTTGTTGCCCGCATGGCATCGATCGCGAAATCCAAGTGCTCGGAGGAGATGCACATCGAGTACCAGACGGGGTTCTCGACACTCAATCCGTCGACGGAGTCAGCTGCGAGCGAGCTTCCAGGCTCGGGCGACATCGGATTCTCTGCACGCTTACGCCAGGCATCGACCGCTTCCGAGATGCGGTCCAGACGCCTAAGCCACTCATTGTTCTCGGGCGGTGGAGGCTGCCGCCCGGGTCGCCGCTTCGTCATAGCCGCACCATATCTCCGTTCCCACGCGCACCTTCGCGACCCGCTCTACCGCGACCTGCAAGACGCGTGGTAACTCCGAGGGGCGGTCGGAACGACCTGCATGAGCGGTGACGGTTCGACCGGCTCAGGATGGTCGATGGGGGGCGAGCACCTGGCAGGTGACCAGCCTGGTGTCGAGTTCGCGAGTGGACCACGGCCAGGGATCACGAACCTGTCGGAGTCCTGATGCGCCAGCCGAACAACGATCACCGTCTGCGGGTCGGGTCACTGTTCTCCGGGTATGGCGGTCTCGACCTCGCCGTCGAGGAAGTCTTCGACGCCCGCACGATCTGGTTCTCCGAAATCAACGAACCTGTTGCCCGTGTCTTCGCCCACCATTGGCCCGACGCTCCGAACCTCGGCGACATCACCACGATCGACTGGCAGACCGTCGAGCCAGTCGATGTGCTCTGCGGCGGGTTCCCTTGTCAGGACGTCTCCACGGTTGGCAAGATGGCCGGCCTTGCCCCCGGTACCCGATCCGGTCTCTGGGCACACATGGCGACCGCGATCGAGAAGCTGCAACCAGAGTGGGTCGTCATCGAGAACGTACGCGGCCTGCTTACCGCAACCGCGTCCCGCCCGGCCCCGGAAGGAGACGACGATGGACGACGCAACCCCGAACCTGAAACCCCCGCAGGTGCAACCCTTCGCGGTGTGGAGCCCGACCCGTGGGGTCTGGGAGACCAGCCAGCCCGACCTCTACGGGCACTTGGCGCCGTACTCGGAGACCTGGCCGACCTCCGGTATGATGCGAGATGGATCGGCCTACCCGCGTCCGCAATCGGCGCACCACACCCCCGGTTCCGCATCTTCATCCTCGCGAACCGTACTGTTCCGAACGCCGCTCGCCTCCGACTCCGCCAGGGGCGGGGAGACTCTGGATCTGGTGAAGGCCAGGCGTGGCACGATCGCCCTAAGCCATCAGGTGATAGACCTCGCGACCAGGCGCAGTCGTCGGTCGTCGGAGGCAACCTTCGCGCTGATCGCCGAGTTTTTCGGCAGTGGGGACGATACGGCCCAGCCATCTTCCGATGGGAACGAATCATGGGACGAGTAGCGCCGGCGCCGACAGTACTGAACGACAGAACCGGACCACGCCCCGCCCCAGCGTTTGTGGAGTGGATCATGGGCCTGGACGCTGGTTGGGTGACCGACCCCGCGCTTGCGCTCACGCAATCGCAGCAACTTGCGGCGTTAGGTAATGGCGTCTTGCCAAAGCAGGCCGAAGCTGCCCTCCGAGCGCTGATCGGATGACAGCAGGGCGAATTGTCAAAGCAGCATGTATGCCTTGGTCGGAAATGGCGCGACGATGGGTCGGCGGTAGGTGGCGACGATCACAGTCTGGGACCATACAACGACAAGTTCCGAGCGGTGGTGGGCGGGCCTCGACTGCGGGCTCATTCGGAGCGCGTGGTGGCCTGTCGTCGCAGCAGTGACCCACACGGCAATCGGTGGGGTTGTTTCGCGATTCGTCGTGGCGATCGTCGTTACCGCCATCGTTGCGGCGTTGCTCGTTGCGCTTCGCGCGCAAGCCTCCGACACTGCCTCTCAAGTAGCCGAGAAGTGGGCTGAGTTGTGCTCCATTGACCGACTCGCGGATCTGTGAAGCGAGACTTGATCGACGACTGCCATCAGCGCCACAGAGACACCTAATGGTGTCAGCAGCGCGTGTGGAAAACCGCCGATCAGGCGGGAGGCTTGTATGAGTTCCGTTTGGAGTGCTATACCGCGGCGAAAGCCTCAGCGACGATCACCGTGTGACTCCTGCAGATTCCTCCGCTCCTCCTCGTCCCTTTCATACCTCAAGGGCCGTTGACAAGGTTCCTCGCTGGGGATATGTGTCGCACGCGGTCGGCCGGTACGGTGCATCGTACTCGCGGCTGGTGGTTTATCCACCGAATGCGGACGAACGAACGCGACGGTTCGCGGAGGCTTGTCGTCTTTTCGTGCCGATTGCCGCTGGCGGCGGCCTGGTGGTGGGGCTTCTGCTGGCAGGAGTAGGCGCCCCCTTGGGGGCTAGTGCGTTGCTAATCGCAGGTGTCCTGCTCCCAGTGGGCGGCTATCTCGCTCTTCGTTCAGCTCCGGTGCGCCGATGCTCCGTCATGCTCTGGTCCTCGTGCTTTGCTTTTCACCCTGACGCGCGGGACGCGGAACGAGAAGAGGGTCTGTTGCTTTTTTCGCGGGTGCTCGAGGGCGCATCGCGATCGTTACGCCGTGGCGAGATGTCATCGGCGTCTTTCTACCGCGTATGGCAGGCGATCTACGATGAAGTAGCCGAGATGAACGCTTCCCGGATCGAGTAGGCCGAAGAAGCACGCGCATGGATACGTTTAGCTGAGAGCTTCGGATACGACGTCGCGGATCGAGCTTTGCACGATCTCTGACCACTTCAGAAGGAAGCTTCCCTCGATTGGGTTGTCGCGGAGTCTTTCGCAGATGCGATCTCGCAGCACAGTGGGGTCTGCTGTCCTATCGAGGACGATCGCGGTGACGCACACTGACCGGCCCGCGGTCATCTCGATGTCTGCGTGGATGCGGGTGATCGCAGATGACGCCAGCCTGGCCAGGCGTTGGGTGTGCTGGGGTGCGCCCGTGTCGAGGACGAAGAGCAGGTGGCTCAGACGGGGGAGCTGCTCGCCGAGGATGCGCGCGAGGTTCCGCTCATCCTTGAGCCGGCTGCGCATCTTCGCTGGAGATGCCGTGTCCGCCGTGGGGAGGTGGATGCATCCGACTACACCGCGTATCCGTTCGGGTACGAAGTTCGCTTGCGATGCGGGTGGGTGATTGAGCGTGCCGGTGGTCGCGATGAGGTCGTGCAGAGCAGGGTGCTCGTCGCCGCGGACGAGTATCGTCGGTACCGATCGAGCACTCTCAGCCGTGTTGGCGTCGGCCTCCGTGTGCCTGTCACATGGGGGCCGTGTTATTTCATGCACCGCGCGCCCCATGTGGTGTCGTCGACATCTCCGGTTCGGGCCGTCGAGGTGTGCGGTCGCACTTGACTCAAAGCGACTGTCGACGCGCATCGGAACGCGATCACGGCCCCGGGTTCCGTGCCGGCTGGGATCCGAACATCAATGGATACCTGGTCTGCGCCGGTGACAGTGACGGTTCGCGTCTTCTTCGGTGGACGGGCGCCCACGATGTGGGTCTGCGTGATCACGGAGGCGATCTCCTGGAGGCTCGCGTCGATGGTGATCTCCCGGCGATGTCCGTGTGGTTCGCCGGAAACGGCCGTGACGCGCGTGAGTACCCATGTGAAGTGAGTATCGCGCTGTCTGATGTCCACGGCGGACGTGACGAGCACGCTGGGGGTTCCACGCGATGACGCCAGTTGTGCCAACGACCGGCCGGTGACCACCACATCATCTGCAGTGACGACGGCTCTCCTGTCTCGGCGGTGGATGTCTCGCGCTTGCGCTGCGTGGCGAAGTGCGCGAGCACTCAGGATGCTGTGAAGGAGGCTCATGAAAGCTCTTCTCCAGTCTCCGAGACGGTGCCGCTGCTTCGAAGCTCTGTTGCGTGGCTGGGGCGGAGCTGGGCGAGGGAGATCGAGCTGCGGGATGGGACGGCGAGGAGGTCACCGGCATGGAGGTCGCTCGGCAGTGCAGCAACCGGGTAGGGCAACGCCGGCGCGCCGAGCTCTCCCGGGATGAGTTCGAACGATTGCAGACGTGCGATGGATACCCGCCCGATCAGACGGCACTCGCTCCAGCAGGCGTCAAGGTTAGTGCCCCAGGAATCCGTCAGCGCGATCGCGCGATGCTCCGGCGTGTCGACGATGACCGTGATCTTCATGGCCACCACAGTCCTGGTTCCCGTCAACTCCGGGTGACGCGAGTCCAGGATGGGATCGTCGCCAGTGAGCACGCACGGCGTTCCGCAGAGGTCGACGTACTGGCGCAGCGAGATTCCACTCACAGTGACATCGTCGGTGGTTGCTTCGGTGTGCGCGGGCCACTCGGCAAGAGCTATCGGGGTGGGAAGGCTTCGCCGGAGGGTGGGGAGTATCTCAGTCAGGGTCACTCTTCCGTCTTAGGACGCGTAGGGGGTTGTGCGGAAGGAGCGTAAACGGAACCCATACGGCGATCGCCCAAATCCTTACGGTCACCGCCGCCGGCCCGGGTACACAACGGTGACGGCCCTGCTTCTGGACGCCCTGGTGTAAGGGGAGCGTTAGGTTCCCGTGCCTTCCTGTATGGGTTCCGTTAGGGCCCCGTTTTTGCGGTGTCAGGAGGTGTTTGATCGGGAGTTGCGCTTGGAATTGGGCGTGCGGCTGCGGTCTTGCTGTCGCTGTTCTCCGAATGGAGTTTGTTGTGCTTGACATTGTCTACGTGCTGGGCGTGATCGTCCTGTTCGTAGTCGTTGGCTTGGTCGGGAAGGCGGTGGAGAAGCTGTGATCGTGTTCGAGTTTCTTGCTGCTGCTCTCGGGGTCGCGGCTGTGTTCTATCTCGTGTTCGCTCTCGTGAAGCCGGAGCGTTTCTGATGGAGTGGGGTTTGCTTATCGCGAGCGTCGCCACGCTCGTCCTCGCCCTGGGGTTGCTGTACCGGCCTGTGGGCGACTATATGGCTTGGGTGTTCACGACCCGGAAGGACTGGAAAGTCGAACGGGGAATCTACAAAGTCATCGGGGTCGATCCGTCTCAGGAGCAGTCCTGGCAGGCGTATCTGCGTTCTGTCCTGTACTTCTCGATCGTCGGCGTTCTGCTGCTGTTCTTGATGCAGCGCACGCAGCAGTGGCTGCCGTACTCCCTCGGTAACGAGAACGTCGAGCCGGGTGTTGCGTTCAACACCGCGATCTCCTTCGTGACGAACACGAACTGGCAGGCGTATTCGGGTGAGGACCTCGCCTACACGGTTCAGTTCGCTGGCCTTGCCGTACAGAACTTCGTCTCCGCTGCGACGGGTATCGCTGTCGCCGTGGCGCTCGTTCGCGGGTTCGCGTACCGCAGATCGGGAACGATCGGGAACTTCTGGGTCGACCTCATCCGCGGCACGTTCCGCATCCTCCTGCCGATCTCGATCGTCGGCGCGATCGTACTAATCGCGGGCGGCGTCGTGCAGAACTTCAACGGCTACGTCGATGTGACCACCATCACCGGTGGAACGCAGACCATCCCGGGTGGCCCCGTTGCCTCTCAGGAGGTCATCAAGGAGCTCGGCACGAACGGTGGCGGTTTCTACAACGCGAACGCTTCGCATCCGTTCGAGAACCCGACGGGGTGGACGAGCCTGTTCCAGGCGTTCCTGATCCTGCTGATCCCGTTCTCGCTTCCGCGCACGTTCGGGAAGATGGTTGGCGACAATCGTCAGGGATACGCGATCCTCGCCGCGATGGGCACCCTGTATCTGGTCTCGGTGAGCGCGCTGGCAGCATTCGAGTTCGCCGGACAGGGTACTGCGCCGGAACTGGCCGGGGCCGCGATGGAAGGGAAGGAAGCCCGATTCGGACTCGTGCAATCTGTTCTCTATGCGGCGACGACCACGTTGACCTCGACCGGGTCGGTGAACTCGATGCACGACTCGTACACCGGGCTGGGCGGGATGATCCCGATGGTCAACATGCTGCTGGGCGAGATCGCTCCCGGTGGTGTCGGAGCCGGCCTGTACGGGATGCTGATCATCGCGGTGATCGCCGTGTTCGTTGCGGGGCTGCTCGTTGGCCGCACCCCTGAATACCTCGGGAAGAAGATCGGGCCGCGGGAGATGAAGCTTGCGAGCATGTACATCCTCGTCATGCCGATCCTCGTCCTCGGTGGTGTCGCATTGAGCTTCGCCATCCCGGCCCTTCGAGACAGCATCGTGAACGAATCGCTCACGAACACCGGCTCGCACGGCCTGTCCGAGGTGATCTACGCCTTCGCATCGGGCGCGAACAACAACGGCTCCGCATTCGCAGGGTTGACCGCCAGCACCCCGTGGCTGACCGCCGCGATCGGTGTCGCGATGCTGTTCGGCCGGTTCATCCCGATCGCTCTCGTCCTCGCGCTGGCCGGTTCCCTCGCCGCACAGGACAAGGTTCCCGCAACGGCCGGAACCTTGCCTACACACCGTCCGTTGTTCGTCGGTCTGACCGTCGGTACCGCGGTTCTGGTGACTGCTCTCGTTTTCTTCCCCGTTCTCACGCTGGGTCCCCTGGCGGAAGGGCTGCTGTAAACATGTCCACCATTACCCCAACCCCTCTGGCCGAAGCGCCGCACGCGACCACTCGCGCGCCACGCAAGACGCTCACCTGGGCACAGATCCGCACCGCCCTCCCGGGAGCGCTCCGCAAGCTCAATCCGCGCGCGCAGTGGCGAAACCCCGTGATGTTTATCGTGTGGGTGGGCGCCGCCCTCACCACCCTCCTCGCTGTCGCCGAACCTTTCCTGGGCGGACCCGCCGAGTCGGGCGGGACGAGTGTTCCTTGGTCGTTCACCTGGATCATCGCCGTATGGCTCTGGCTCACGGTCCTGTTCGCGAATCTCGCCGAGTCGATCGCCGAAGGTCGCGGTAAGGCCCAGGCCGACACATTACGCAAAACCCGCACCAGCACCACCGCACACCATGTCGCCGACTACCAACCTGGTGCAGATCCAGCCGCCGAGCGAGCCGCCATAAAGGACCTATCCTCGGCAGACCTGCGATTGGGCGACACGGTTGTTGTGTCCGCTGGTGAGCTGATCCCCGGCGATGGCGACATCGTGTGGGGCATCGCAAGCGTGGACGAATCGGCCATCACCGGTGAATCCGCACCCGTTATTCGCGAGTCCGGTGGCGACCGATCCGCCGTCACCGGCGGTACCCGCGTGCTGTCCGACCGTATCGTCGTGCGAATCACTTCCAAGCCGGGCGAAACGTTCGTAGACCGGATGATCGCGCTCGTCGAAGGCGCCGCCCGTCAGCGCACCCCGAACGAGATCGCGCTGAACATCCTGCTCGCGTCGTTGTCGATCGTCTTCGTCGTCGTCGCGCTCACGCTCAACCCGATCGCGTCCTATCCGGCGAGCCCCGCCAGCATCACCGTCCTCGTCGCCCTTCTGGTGTGCCTCATTCCGACGACGATCGGCGCGTTGCTGTCCGCGATCGGTATCGCGGGGATGGACCGGCTCGTTCAGCGCAATGTGCTGGCCATGTCTGGACGTGCGGTGGAAGCTGCCGGTGACGTGACCACGCTATTGCTGGATAAGACAGGAACCATCACCTACGGCAACCGTCGAGCGACAGCCTTCGTTCGCCTGGACGGTGTCCGCGAGCAGGAACTCATCGAAACGGCCGCGCTGTCTTCGCTCGCCGACCCGACTCCAGAAGGGAAGTCGATCGTTGACCTTGCCCGCGCGGAGGGCGTCGACGTGGGTGCTGCACCGCGCGGAGAGATCGTCCCGTTCACCGCTCAAACGCGGATGTCCGGGCTCGACGTGCCCGACGGCACCCAGATCCGCAAGGGAGCCGGTTCCGCGATCACCGCGTGGCTGGAAGAAGACGGGACGCGGCTTCCCAGCAGCGAACTGGCAGAGCTCGATGAGCATGTCGAACACATCTCCCGATCCGGCGGCACCCCCCTCGTTGTCGCCGTCAAAGCGGCGACTGGCGAACGTCGAGTCCTCGGCGTGATCCACCTCAAGGACATCGTCAAGGAGGGCCTGACCGAGCGGTTCGCCGAGTTGCGTGCAATGGGCATCCGGACCGTGATGGTCACCGGGGACAACCCGTTGACCGCGGCGGCGATCGCGAAGGAAGCCGGCGTCGACGACTTCCTTGCCGAAGCGACACCGGAACAGAAGCTCGCCTTTATCCGCAAGGAGCAGGAGGGCGGCAACCTCGTCGCGATGACCGGTGACGGCACCAACGACGCCCCCGCGCTCGCGCAGGCTGACGTCGGTGTCGCGATGAATACGGGGACCTCGGCAGCCAAAGAGGCCGGCAACATGGTCGATCTCGACTCCGACCCGACCAAGCTCATCGACATCGTCGCCATCGGCAAGCAGCTGCTCATCACCCGGGGCGCGTTGACCACGTTCTCGATCGCGAACGACATCGCGAAGTACTTCGCGATCATCCCCGCAATCTTCATGGGTGTGTTCCCCGGCCTTGCGGTGTTGAACATCATGGGTCTGCACTCACCTGCATCTGCAGTGCTGTCCGCAGTGATCTTCAACGCGATCGTGATCGTGTTCCTCGTGCCCCTCGCGCTGCGCGGAGTCAAATACCGGCCGATGAACGCATCGAAGATCCTCGGCCGCAACCTCGCCATCTATGGGCTCGGCGGCATCATCGCCCCCTTTATCGGGATCTGGCTCATCGACCTGTTCGTGCGCCTCATCCCCGGCTTCTGACACTCTCAACCAAAGGAATGAAATCATCATGAATGCTGCCACGCGCAGCAGCGGACGGACACTGTGGGTCGCCACACGTGCGCTGCTCATGTTCACCGTCGTCCTCGGGGTCGGCTACACGCTTCTGATCACCGGAATCGGACAACTTGCCTTCCCCTCTCAAGCGAACGGATCACCGCTCAGCAACAGTGACGGCGAGGCCGTTGGTTCATCCCTCATCGGCCAGTCCTTCACAGACGCGGAAGGCGATCCGCTGCCGGAGTATTTCCAGTCGCGACCCTCGGCCGCCGGCGACGGCTACGACGGCACCTCCTCCTCGGGAACGAACTGGGGGCCCGAGAACGAGGAACTGATCGGCGCGATCACCGAACGCAAGGCCGAGATCGCAGCGTTCAACGGTGTCGACCCGGATCAGGTGCCCGCAGACGCGGTCACCGCTTCCAGTTCCGGTCTCGATCCCCACATTAGTCCCGCCTACGCGGCGATCCAGATCCAGCGCGTCGCCGACGCGCGCGGCCTGCCCCTGGGACAAGTTCAGGAACTCGTGGCTGAATGGACAAAGGAACCTGATCTGGGATACCTCGGCGACCGCGTCGTGAACGTGGTGGAGCTGAACCTGGCGCTGGACGAGCTGGAGGACTGACCATGACGACACGGGGGCGGTTACGCGTGCTGCTCGGCGCCGCCCCCGGCGTCGGCAAAACCTACACCATGCTCGAAGAAGGCCGACGGCTCCTGGGCGAAGGACGCGACGTCGTGATCGGGATCGTCGAAACACACGGCCGCGCAGCCACGGCACGCATGACCGACGGTATCCCGTCGACCCCGCGGGCAATGATCGCTCACCGTGGCGTCGAGCTGGAGGAGATGGACCTCGACACAGTCCTGCAACGCGCCCCCGAAATCGTGCTGGTCGACGAACTCGCGCATACGAACGCTCCCGGCTCCCGGAACGAGAAGCGCTGGGAGGACGTGGATGCGCTCTTAAAGGCCGGAATCGACGTCATCTCGACGGTCAATATCCAACACATCGAGTCCCTCAACGATGTCGTCGAGCAGATCACCGGTGTTCCGCAACGAGAGACCGTGCCCGACAGTTTCCTCCGCCAATCAGACCAGATCGAAGTCATCGATCTGGCCCCTCAAGCGCTGCGTGACCGCCTCACCGGCGGCTTCGTCTATCCTGCCGAGCGCATCGACGCGGCATTGTCCAACTACTTCCGACTCGGGAACCTCACCGCACTGCGCGAACTCGCCCTGTTATGGCTCGCAGACGAAGTCGACCAAGCGTTGAAGAGCTACCGTCAAGAACACGACATCGATAGCAAATGGGAAGCCCGCGAACGCGTCGTCGTCGCACTTACAGGTGGCCCCGAAGGAGAGACTCTCCTCCGACGAGGCGCACGAGTTGCCGCACGATCCGCAGGCGGCGAGCTCATCGCCGTGCACGTCACCAGCCAAGACGGCCTCCGTGCAGGGAACCCCGTAGCTCTGGCACAACAACGAGCCCTTGTGGAGAAGCTCGGCGGGACGTACCACCAGGTGGTCGGCGCCGACATCCCTGCCGCTCTGGTCGAATTCGCGCGATCCCTCAACGCCACCCAACTCGTTCTCGGCGTCAGCCGACGCGGACGACTCGCCGCAGCTCTCACCGGCCCCGGCATCGGTGCCACGACTATTCGAGAATCAGGCGACATCGACGTCCACATCGTCACCCACTTCGCTGCTGGCGGACGATTCACCCTGCCCCCTATCGGCGGCGCGCTCACCCTCAAACGCCGTCTTCTCGGATTTCTGCTCGCGTTCCTGGGCGGCCCCGCACTCACCGCCCTTCTCGTCACCCTCCGATCTGATGAGTCGATCACGAGCGACGTCCTCAGCTACCAACTCCTCGTTGTTGTCGTCGCACTCGTCGGCGGCATCTGGCCCGCCCTGTTCGCCGCGGTACTTTCCGGCATCACACTCGACTTCTTCTTCATTGAGCCGTTCCACACCATCACCATCGCCGACCCTCTGCACGCCTTGGCGCTCCTCCTCTACGTCACCATCGCCGCGTTGGTGAGCTTCGTCGTCGACCGGGCAGCCAGGCGCACCCGAGCTGCCCGCCGCGCCGCCGCAGAATCCGAGCTCATCCAGACCATCGCTGGAAGTGTGCTCCGCGGAGACAACGCAATCCAGGCACTCGTCGACCGCACCCGCGAGGCATTCCACCTCCCCGGCGTCCGCGTCACACTCGCAGACCGCGTCATCGCCACGGCCGGAGAACCTGTCGCCGACGGCAATCACACCGTCATCCTGCTCTCTGAAGGCGGCAGTCTCGAACTCCACGGCGCCGACCTTCCCGCCTCCGAACGTCGACTCCTCACCGTCGTCGCCGCCCAGATCAGCGCCGCTCTCGAACATCAAAGACTCACCGCCACCGCGGAGGAGATCGAGCCGATTGCCGCCTCCGACCGCGTCCGCGGCGCACTCCTATCTGCATTGAGTCACGACCTGCGGCGCCCCCTGGCCGCCGCATCCGCCGCGGTCGGTGGGCTCCGCGCGGCTGGAAAGAAGCTCTCCTCCGAAGACAAGCGCGAACTCCTGGACACCGCGGACGACAGCCTCACCGCACTTGCCGCGCTCGTCAGCGACCTCCTCGATGTGAGTCGCCTCCAGGCTGGCGCTCTCACCCTCACCACAATGCCCACCGACCCCGCCGAGGCGATCGCGCCCGCTCTCGACGAGTTGAAACTCGGCCCGTCAGACATCCGCCTCGCGCTCGGCCACGAAAACAGCACCGCAGAAGCGGACCCCGTCCTGTTGCAGCGCGTCATCGTCAATCTGCTCGCCAACGCCACCAGGTACTCGCCACCGGACCAGCCGGTAACTGTCACCACCAGCACCTTCGACCAACGGCTGGAGATCCGGATCATCGATCACGGCCCAGGAGTCACACCCGACAGGCACGACGACATCTTCCTGCCCTTCCAACGGCTCGGAGACACTGACAACACCAGTGGCCTCGGCCTCGGCCTCGCCCTCTCCCGAGGATTCATCGAAGCCATGCACGGCACACTCACTCCCGAAGACACACCCGGCGGCGGCCTGACCATGGTGATCTCCATCCCGATCCACCTCACGACATCATCCCCGTCACAGGAGGAACAGGCTTGAAGATCCTCATCGCCGACGACGACCCCCAGATCCTTCGCGCGCTCCGCATCACCCTGAGCGCAAAGGGGTACGAGATCGTGACCGCCACAGACGGCGCTCAAGCCGTCAGAGCGGCCATCGACGAGCACCCCGACGTTTATCTTCTCGACCTTGGCATGCCACAACTCAATGGCATCGAAGTCATCCAGGGCATCCGGGGCTGGTCTCAAGCACCCATTCTCGTCGTCTCCGGCCGTGCGGGAGCATCTGACAAAGTCGAAGCACTCGACGCAGGCGCCGACGACTACGTCACCAAACCTTTCTCCGTGGACGAACTTCTCGCCCGTATTCGCGCGCTCACCCGCCGCGTCCCTCAAGAAGAAGCGCTGCCGTCTGTCCGGCTCGGCAACGTCACCATCGACCTTGCTGCACGAAGCGTCACCAAGGAGTCACCCGCCGGACGACGACAAATCCGCCTCACGCCCACCGAATGGCAAGTGATCGAGATCCTCATCCGAAACACCGGCAAGCTCGTCACGCGACAAACACTCCTCACCAGTATTTGGGGCACCGAGCACGCGGAAGACACCGGCTACCTTCGCCTCTACGTCTCACAACTCCGCAGGAAAATCGAAACAGACCCCTCCAAGCCGAACCACATCATTACTGAACCAGGCATGGGATACCGCCTCGACAACGTGGAAGGCTGAGCCGTGCATGCACGGCTCACACAGTTGCCGCCGGGGTTGGCGAGCAGCATCTAGATGAGAACGGTCGATGCCCGCGCCAGCGGGCAGAGTTCTTGTGCGCTCGGATATCCGATGGCGCGGGTTTCAGTGCGGGATGCGCTCTTCGATGCGCCGACGCGCTTCGGCCCCCTAGAGACTGCGAAGATCATCCTGGTGAAACGCGGCAGCGGATATATTCAAACTTCATCAAAGACGATCACTGTGTGGGCAGGCCAGGCCATCGCGCTCGGCGAGCGCCAGACGTATCTCTTATCTCCACATGTCCCGCTTGCGACCCTGATCGTTCGAATGAGCGAGAGATTTCTTCGAAGCCAGATGTCGTGGCAGCTTCCCGACATCGAGCGCGTCCGGCCAGGAGCGCATCCGTCAAACTGGGACGGTTCAGCGCTAGTACTAGATCTAGGTCAAGGCATAGTCCACGAGACTTCCGTCATCTGGCGAGAAGTTGGACGGTTGTGGGATCATCAGCCTCACTCGGTGGAAGTGGCAGCCGTCCGGACCGTCGCCGGTCTGGCAAGGATCACAGAGCTCACGCTTCCCGCACTCCTAGCCAACTACAAACCCTCTGACTTGGGTGCGCAGAGAATAGCGCTTCCAGGCGCGGCCACCGACCGTGTCATGTCCTTGCTACGGGCGATGGCGGATGCACCGCAAGAACCATGGACATTAGCGGATCTGGCGCGTCGCGCGCACCTCTCACGTTCTCAGTTGTGCCGCCTGTTCTCCGGTGGGGGTCTGGATTCACCCATGCGTACATTGAACCAAATACGTACCGAGAAGTTCGCTCAGTTTTTGCTTCATTCCGAACTCGGCGTTCGCGAGATTGCTCAGCGCTGCGGGTGGAATGATCCACGTGTCGCGGCGCGGTGGTTTCGAGCCAGATACAGCATGAGTCCATCGGAATATCGCGTCGCGCATCGCTGATCACTTCTCGGCGACGCCCAGAATCGACGCTAACGTGCGCTGTTCGTCGCGCAATGGGGGGCTGATCGTTGCAAGAGAAGGCGTGAGGGTCCAGCGGCCACTCGAACCTGGTAGTGAGTAGACCCATACGCAAGGCTCACCGTGGAGCCGTCCTTGTTGACGGGATTTCCCGAAGCTCGGCTGACTCTCATGAAGATCCCGGCGCACCTCATGGTCGCAAGGGTCACCGGCACGCGCCGTGGGCCCCGCCGGGAGGAGATTCATGATGGCGACGGACGAGGAGAGACGGGCCACACGCGACGCGAAGCTCGAACAGCTCCACGAGCGGCTGTCGACTGCGGTCAACCAGCTCGTCTCCGGTGAGGACTGGAAGCGCGCTCTGGAGTTCGCTGCCCGGTTCCGGGCGCGCTCGTTCCGCAACACGCTAATGATCTTCGCCCAGCACCTCGACGCCTTCGAGCAGGGGCGCGTGCAAGCGGCGGAGCCGTCGTATATCGCAGGGTACAAGCAATGGCAGACGCTCGGCAGGCAGGTGGAGAAGGGCCAGCCGGGGTACATGATCTTCGCTCCGGTGATGGGCAGTTTTGCGTCCTCGACTCCGCAGGATGTGTCGTCGTGGCGGCGGCTGGGCCGATTCGAGAAGCCGAAGCCGGGTGAGTTGATGCGCTCCCGGATGGTCGGCGGGAAGTCCGCCTATGTGTGGGATGTCTCCCAGACTGCCGGCGCTCCGGTCCCGGAGCGTCCGTCGCCGGTCCTGCTGGAGGGCGATGCCCCCGCGGGTCTCTGGGACGGGCTGGCGGGCCTGGTGGAGGCGGAGGGGTTCGCGGTGTTGCGGGTCGAGCACGAGAGCGAGATCGGTGGCGCGAACGGCCTGACCGACTACACCAATCGGACGGTCGCGGTGCGGACGAACATGGGTGATGCCGCGCAGGTGAAGACTCTCGTTCACGAGCTCGCGCATGTGAGGCTGCACGGCCCCAATAACCCGGACGCGACAAGGCATCGCGGCGTAGGTGAAGTGGAGGCGGAGTCGGTGGCGTTGATGATCGGTGCCGCACATGGCATGGACACCACCGCCTACACGATCCCCTATGTCTCCGGCTGGGCGGGCACGGTGAAGGACAAGGACCCGGCCGAGGTAGTGCAGGCCACTGGGGAGCGTGTCCGCAAGATCGCCGGGGCGATCCTCGACGCTCTCCCGACGGCCCAGGTCGGTACCGGTGACCCACCCGGCCTCACCCGTGACACTGCCAGAGCCGAACACATCCCGCGAGCAGAACGCACTACGCCGCCACCGGTGGAGCCGTCGCGGGCATCTCGCTCGGCGGATGCCGCGGTGAGGAGTCTGTGATGAGCCCGGCAGAGTTGTTCGCCCAGGTCGCCGGCCTCCCGCCGGCGATTGCTGCGGCACGGTTCGCGGAGGCGGGGGTACCGGTGTTCCCGTGCGTGCCGGGCGGTAAGCGGCCCCGGATCGAGCACGGTTTCCGCGACGCGACTACTGACGCCGGCCGGGTTGCGGGGTGGTGGCGGCGGTGGCCGTCCGCGAACATCGGTGTTCCGACCGGTGCCGTGTCTGGGATGGATGTCGTCGATGTGGATCGGAAGGCAGAGGGGCACGGGTTCGGTGCGTTCGGTCGCGCCCGCCGTGCCGGCCTGGTCGAGGGGTGGGTGGCGTTGGTGCGGACTCCTTCGGGTGGGATGCACGCCTACTATCCGGCCGATCCGGACCGTCCGCAGCCCTCGTGGCAGGCCGCGCGGGCACGAGTCGACTTCCGCGGTGACGGCGGCTATGTCATTGTCCCGCCCTCCGTGATCGCCACCGGT
Source organism: Georgenia sp. Z1344 (assembly GCF_057652375.1). Taxonomy (NCBI): domain Bacteria; kingdom Bacillati; phylum Actinomycetota; class Actinomycetes; order Allobogoriellales; family Allobogoriellaceae; genus Georgenia; species Georgenia sp. Z1344. The sequence continues at coordinate 31,037 of NZ_CM172728.1, forward strand.
GATCGGCGCGTCTCGTATGCGCTGGTCGGCGGCTCGCAAGAGCTTCCGTGCCCGGTGGACGCGGGAGCGTTGCGGGACTTCCTGGACCCGCGCCCTGATCCACGACACGTCGGGCGCACCGGACCGGCTCCAAGGGATGCCAGCCGGCTGGCGGCCTGGGTCGCGCAACGCGGCGAAGGCGAACGCAACCGGGGCCTGTTCTGGGCATCCTGCCGCCTCGCAGAAGCCGGCATGTCCTTGCCTGAGATGGTCGACGCCCTCGCCCCGGCTGCCGAGCACTCTGGGTTGTCGCCGCGGGAAGTCACGACCACGATTCGCTCCGCCTACCGCGCCACCCACATCCACCCCGCCTCCGCGCCGGCAATACAGCGCGAAGTGCCGCGCCAGACGATGCGGCTCGAGAGTCGGGTGCTCTCGTGAACCCGGCGACGACAACGTGGGGTGGCCGGGTCGCAGTGGCGACCGCGGTGGCCGGGACGGTGCTCATCGCCGCTGGCGCGTTCTGGCTCTCGTTCACCGCTCTCGCTGATCTTGCCCGCCGCTCTGGGGTGGATGCGGGGCAGGCGTGGGCGTGGCCATTCATCGTGGACGGCATCATCGTCGTCTCAACGGTCTCCGTTGTCGCGCTCGCGGGGCAACGTTCCGCCTGGTATCCGTGGGCGCTGCTGGCCGCCGGTGCGGTGGTGTCGGTGACCGCGAACGCGATCCATGCCGTCGTCGCCGCCGACGCCGACGTGCCCGGTGTGCTCGCCGCGTCGGTGGCGGCGGTGCCGCCGCTGGTGCTACTGGCGATCACCCACCTCACCGTGATCCTCACCCGCCCCCTCCCCGCACCCGAGCCCGAGCCGTCGCGCGAGTCAGGCGAGGAGACGTCGACGGTTGCCGCGTCACCGATCCCGATGGGGCCCGCACCGGTGGGTCGTGAGGTGGCGGTGGTGCTGCGGGAGGAGGAGGGCTGGTCGAACAAGCAGATCGCCCGCCACCTCGGAGTGCACCCGTCCACGGTCGGACGCTGGTTCGCCCGGCCCGTCCTGACCGGCCCCGACACGGAGGAAACGACATGAACGACGACGAACAACGCACCGCCCGGCTCGCAGAGCATCCCGCAAGCCGCCGGGAGGAATCCGAGGCGCCCGACGAGGCACATCCGAGCGGTGACGGGGAGGTGTCTGAACTGGCTCGCCACGGCGACCCGTCCGCGGCGACGCAAAAGATGCCCGATGCGGCGGAGGCGGGGAAGCGTAGGTCGGGGGTGGTGTGGGTGCGCCCGTCCGATCTGCTGGCCTCGCGGATGGGCAGGGTCGCCGGGCAAGGCATCGACTTCCAAGCCGAGCTCGCCCGCCGCACCCGCCGCGCGCCCGGTCAGACATACCGGGGCACCCGCACGATCGCGCGCTCGGGCGTGCGGGTTGTGAGCGAGCGGGCACGGAAGTTGTTGCCGGTGACCGCGTTCGGCCGCGGGGCTGGTGAGCGGCATTCGTGGGTGTCACGGTCCGGGATCGGGTTGGGGTGACCTGAGCCATGCGCGTCCCTCATGCACCGGCGAGCCCCACGGCTGGGGGACGTGTGCGCACCTGCTGTTCAGGAGGTGCCGGAATGACAAAGGCAAGCACCCGCGACCAGGAGCGGGCTTGGTTCGAGGACTCGGAGGCGCTACGCGCGCTCCTCAACAGACTCCATGAGGCCGGCAAGGGCGCGTGGCGGAACGACCCGGAGGCTGCCGCGCTGATGCGGCACGCGGCCGACAAGTACGCCGCCCTGGCTCGCAAGCACGGCCTGGACCCGTGGGAGGCTGCCTCTGCGGCGTTCGAGGCGATGCGGGGAGCTGCGACTCGTCGGGCGGATGACCCGTGGGCGGTGGTGACCCGTGCGGTGCAGGTGACCTGCATCGGTGAGGAGCGCGGCAACGGCCTACTGTGCTCCGTGCACCAGGCGCGCCGGCCCCGCTATTCGGTGTTCCATGACGCGGAGCGGTTCAGCGACCGGGAGAACCCGCTGCCCGACTACCACCCCGCGTTCCACGTCGACCCCTTCACCGACGACGAGGAGGACGTGCTCGGCGAGGACGAGGAGCTGCTGCTGGAGCGGACGATGAACGTGGGCTCGGCGGTGGAGGACACGATCGCGTTCCTCAGCCGCGTCGGTTGGGCGCCGGAGACCGCGCGGGCCGGGGTGGAGTACATCACCGGGCGGCTTGCCGAATCCGTGTCGCGAGCGTCGGCCTTCGAGGTCCTGCGCCGCGACCGGCAAGCCCGCGCCCTCCTGGACCTGCCCGGAACCTCCTGGACGACGCTGCTGCGGGTTGTGCTCGGCAACCCCGACCCCTCCCTTGCACACACCAACGCCGGGCGTGGCCTGGTGGTGCGGCTTCTGATCGGCGAGCCGTTGCGAGCGCTATGGCGTGACAATGACCTCGTGCTGACCGCGGGCCTTGCCGCCCCCGATAGCGGAGCTGATCACCCGTGAGCACTCCGCAGGATGGGCACATCGAGCTGGAGCGGGCTGTGGACTCCATCGGTGTCGGACGCCGGCACCGGCAGGACTACGGCGACCTGACCGCGATGGTCGAGTCGATCCGGCGCAACGGCCTGCTGCAACCGATCACGATCACCCTCGACGGGCACCTCATCTGCGGTGCTCGCCGCCTGGCGGCGATCAAGCTGCTCGGGTGGAAGACCGTCAAGGTGTGGGTCCGCAGTGGTGTCTCGGACCGGCTCGGGCAGCTCCTCGCGGAGCAGGACGACAACCTGCTGCACAAGCCACTGACCCAGTTCGAGGCCGCCGGCCTCTACCGCGAACTCAAGACCCTGCTCGCCGAAGACGCGGCACGCCGCCAGGAGGCCACCCGCTTCCACGCCGCCGACGAGGCCGGAGAAGACGGTCCCGTTAAGTTAACGGCACCGTGGGAAACCACCCCCGGTGAGGCCGCCGTGCAGGCTGCGCAGATGGTCACCGGCCGCGACTCGCACACCACGTTGGAGCGCATCGGCCGACTCGAACACCTCGCCGCCGACGAATCCCAGCCCGAGTCCGTGCGCACTCGCGCGGCGGAGGAGGTCGAGCGGATCAAGGCCGGCGGAGGCGTCTACCCCTCCCACCTGCGCGTCAACGCCGAACTCTCCCTCGCCGAGCTCGACCAGGTCGCCGCCGACCCCACCCTGCCCGCTGATGTGCGCGAGCAGGCCCGCGCCGAGGCCGTCCAGGTGCGGGCGGCGGAGCGTGAGGCGCGGGCGGTGGAGCTGGACGAGTTGGCGCAGGCCGCGCTCGCCCGCGTGAAGGCCGCGAAGAAGACCGGCCGGAAACCCCCGCGCCCCGCGCTGACCGCGGTCGAGGATCAGGGTGAGCCGGTGCCGTTCCCGCTGACCGTGTTCGTCGCGATCTGGGACGACATGGCCGGATGGTGGCTGCACCATGACCCGGACGAGGTTGGCCCGGCGTTGACCGAGGAGCAATGGTCACGGTTCGAGCAGACCGTCACCGGCACGATCGCGTTCGCCGATACCGCCCGCGCTGCCCGCCGGGCGCAGGAACGCAGCGAGCACATCGCCTGACCACCGCTTCGTGGGGGCGTGTGTGCACCTTCCCGGCGACCACCTACCTGTCGCCTCTTGGGAGGACCCGCATGGACCCCGCCACCCTCGCTGATCGCGGCCGTCGTCGTCTGCTGATCGCCACGATCGCGGGCGGGCTCGTGCTGCTCCTGCTGGTCGGTGTCGGCATCTACGGGCTGCTGCGCGGCCCCGCACCCCGCACCGACTCCACTCCCGCCGACACACCGAGTTCCACCGTGACCGCCCCGCCGGCCGGGCCGTCCGGTGAGGGGCCGGTGGCGGTGCCGCAGGTCGGCGGCCCGGAGGCGTTCGCCCGCGCGGTCGCCAGCGCGCTGTTCACCTGGGACACCACTACCGGTGATGGCCCGATGGACTACGCGCAGATGCTTGCGGATGTCGCCGCAGATGAGGAGGCTGCCGCGCTGGCGGGGGATGTGCGGGCGTATCTGCCGAGTGTGGAGGCGTGGGGGCAGCTCCGTCAGTACCAGACCCGCCAATGGCTCATCGTCGATACCGCGGTCATCCCGGAAGCGTGGGAGACCGCGGTCGCGCAGGCCGCACCAGGCCAGATTCCCGCAGGCACCGTCGCGTACACCATTGACGGCACCCGGCACCGGGACGGCACCTGGGACACCGAACCTGTGGAGGCGTCCCGGCCGGTGTCGTTCACGGTGTTCATCGTCTGCACCCCGGCGGTCACAGGCCGCGGCATCACCGGCACGACCTGTGAGCTACTGCGCCTGTCCCAACTCGACAACCCCCTCCGTTGAGAGCAGGTGGTTGTTGTGTGGAAGAAGCTCGCCGCTCTCGCGGTCGCCCTGCTGTTCTTCGCCCCCTCGGTCGTGCTTGTCGGGGTGGCGGCCGTGGTCAATCCTGCGATGACCGCATGCGCACCGGGCTCCCTCGCTGTGGGGCCGATCCCGGAGTCGCTGACCGCGACGACGCGCAACAGGCAGACGGTCACGCTGAACCGGACCCAGCTCACCCACGCCGCGACGATCATCACGGTCGGCGGGCAGACCAGCGGTGTCGGCCGTCCCGGCGTGGTGATCGCGCTCATGGCCGCCCTCACGGAGTCCACGCTGCGGATGCTCGCCAACACCGGCACTTACCCGGAGTCCGGCGACTTCCCGAACGATGGCAACGGGTCCGATCACGACTCCTTGGGCCTGTTCCAGATGCGTCCCGCCGCTGGGTGGGGCACCGTCGCCGAGCTGATGGACTCGACCTATCAGGCCAGAGCGTTCTACGGCGGCGAGACCGGCCCGAACCACCCCTCCCCGCGGGGGCTGCTGGACATTCCCGGCTGGCAGCAGATGGACCCCGGCGAAGCCGCCCAGGCCGTCGAGGTATCCGCCTACCCGGACCGCTACCAGAACTACCAGCCGGTGGCCGAGGCGATCCTCGCCGCCCTAACCCGCCCTGCGCCCACCGGCGGAGGAGGCGGCGGGGCGCCGATCGTGCCGGAGACGACGCGCATCGTGTTCCCGCTTCCCGAAGGGACGTGGGTGGACACCGACAGCTTCGGGTGGCGCACCGACCCGTTCACCGGGGAACGCGCCTTCCACGCAGGGTCCGACCTTGCCGCCGCGGACGGCACCCCGATCCTCGCCATCGCGGACGGGGTGGTCGTGCACGCCGGCTACAGCGGCGGCTTCGGCGGGCTGGTCATCATCGAGCACACCGTCCGGGGCGAGCGGGTCGCGTCGTACTACGCGCATATGTGGGAGACCGGCATCCACGTCACCGAAGGGCAGACCGTGACCGCGGGCCAGCACATCGGAGATGTAGGCTCGTCCGGCCGCTCCACCGGACCCCACCTGCACCTGGAAATCCACCCCGGCGGGCAAGGGCAGCCCGCCGTCGACGCCACCGCCTGGCTCGCCGACCACAATGCGGAAGGCGTCACCGGCGGGGACACCACCCTCGCGACCTGCACCGCGGGCGGTGGGGCCTGATGGACGTGTTTCCCGACTTCGGCGGCGTCGGCGGTGCCGCAGAGCTGCGCTCCATCGTCGGGGCGCTGCTGATGTTCGTCCTCATCATCGCCGCGCTCATGCTCATCGTCTGCGCGATCGTGTGGGCGGTCGCCTCATCCAGCGGCAACTACCAGGCCGCGACAAAGGCCCGCACCGGCTTGCTCGTCTCGGTCGGCGCCGCCGCGCTCGCCGGCGCCGGCGTGGCCTGGGCGAACTTCCTCCTCGGCGTCGGCGAACAGCTCTGACCAGCCGGAGTCAGGTGAGGATGCCGGCGCCGCGCAGATAGTCGGCAAGGTTCGCCGTCACCGGGAGCTGGTCGAGCTCGGCGGCGGCGACCCAGCGGGCATCGTCCGCGTCGTCGCCCGATGCCAGCTCGCCGCCGGTGACGGTGGCGGCGAAGTCGTGCACCTCGAACACCCGCCCCTCGCCGGCCGGGATCGTCACGCACCACAGCTCACGCCCCACCGACACCCGCAGCCCAGTCTCCTCGAACGCCTCCCGCGCGGCCGCCTCAGCCAGGGTTTCGCCGGGCTCGACGCTGCCGCCGGGGATCGACCAGCGGCCCTTCTCCGGCTCGGTGCCACGCAGCACGAGCAGCACACGTCCCGCGTCGTCGGTGATGACGGCGCTGGCGGCCAGAACGATTTCCACCAGCCCAGGCTATCCGCCTGTCGCTGGGTGGCGGGGTGCACCTGACAGCCGAGAACACGTCTCGCGAACAGTCAGGAGCATCCCCGTGATCGACATCGACCCCAACAGCTCTGGTCTTCCCGGCATCGAGCAGCTACGCATCATCGTCGGCGCCGTCATGACCGTCGGCCTGATCCTCTCGGTCCTTGCCCTCATCATCTCGGCGATCGTATGGGGGTTCGGCGCGAACTCCTCCAACCCGCACCTCGCCAGCCGCGGCAAAGTCGGCGTGCTCGTGTCCTGCGGTGCGGCGATCATCTGTGGTGCCGCGGTGACGCTCATCAACTTCTTCTGGGGCGTCGGGCAGGCCGTCTGATGACCACCCCGGCAACGCGCCTCCCGTGGGGGTGGGTGCGGTGAGCGTGTGCGATGTCCCGGTCATCTCCGCCGTGTGCGACGCCGTGGGCGAGGGCACGGCGTCGTTGATCGCGGCCCCGTTCGACTGGCTGGGCCAGGCGATGGCCGGCGCGGCTGCCTGGTTGTTCGAGGCGGTCTGGACCGTGTTCGACACCACCACCCTGGTCGACGTCACCAGTCCTGAGTATGTCGGCGTCTACAACGTTCTGTTCGGCGTCGCGGTCTTTGTGATGCTCGTGTTCTTCTGCCTCCAACTCATCACCGGCCTCATCCATCGCGACCCCACCGCCCTGTCCCGCGCCGCCCTGGGACTTGCCAAGTCCGTCCTCGGGTCGTTCCTCGTCATCACCCTGACCGCGCTGCTGCTGGAAGTGACCGATCAGCTCTGCGTGGGGATCGTGCAGGCCACCGGCAACACGATGGAAGGAATGGGGACCCAGATCGGGCTCCTCGCCACGGGACTTGCCGGGATCAACATCGCTGCTCCCGGTGTCGGCGCGATCCTGACCATCTTCCTCGCCGGGCTCGCCATCAGTGCGGCCGCGATCGTCTGGTTCAGCCTCCTCATCCGCAAGGCGCTGCTGCTGGTCGCGATCGTGTTTGGCCCCGTCGCCCTGGCCGGGGCGACATGGGATGCGACCAAGGGCTGGTTCGCCAAGTGGGCGGCGTTCGTGATCGCCCTCATCTTCTCCAAGCTCGTCCTCGTCGTGATCTTCCTCGTCGCGATCGGGCAAGTCTCCGCCCCCATCGAAGCGGGCCTCGCCTCTATCAGCGACCCGATTGCCGGGGTGGTGCTGATGTTCGTCGCCGCGTTCGCGCCGTACATCACCTACAAGTTCCTGTCCTTCGTCGGGTTCGATATGTACCACGCCATGTCCAGCGAGCAGGAGGCGAAGTCCGCATTGAATCGCCCGGTTCCGGTGCCGTCCGCACCCAAGGGTGACAGTGCGAAGAAGGTCCTCGACGGCGGTAGTGATACCGGCGGCAAGCCCAGGGGCGGAAGCGTCGGAGGGGGTGGGCCGATGCCGCCGCCTGCGGGTGGCCCGGCGGCATCGGGCGGTGCCGGGGCGACCGGAACTGCCGGGGGCGCTGCCGCGTCATCCGGCGGAGCAGGCGCCGGAGCCGGAGCGGGGGCGGGGGCGGGGGCCAGCGCGGGTGCTGGTGCGGCCGCGGGGCCTGTCGGTACGGCGGTGGTCGTCGGCGGTGCGGTGGTCAAGGGTGCCGCGACCGCCGGACCGAAGGCCGGTGCCGCTGTCGGCGGTGCCGCGGAGAACCATGCCGGGGCTGCGGCCGAGCAGAGCACTCCGCCGCCGGTCCCGCCCGCGCAAGGCACACCGTCGTCACGTCCGGCACCTTCGACGCCGCCCGCTGCGCCCTCGTCGCCATCGCGGGGGTCGGACCCGCCGCCGCCTCCGTCCTCGAAGCCGTCCAGGAAGGAATGAGCCAATGGCCTCCACGCACACCGAGTACCCGTTATCGCCGGTGCAGTTCTCCCGCCTCACCCGACGGGGCATCCTGTTGGGCTTGTCGTTGCCGCAACTGATCGTCCTCGGCATCGCGATCCTCACCGTCGTCGCCTCCCTCTACACCAGCGGTGGCATGGGTCTGGCCTGGACGTCCCCGGTCTGGGCTGGCGCCGCCCTCCTCGCCGTGATCCCGGCAGGGGGCAGGAAGCTGATCGAGTGGGTGCCGATCCTGACCCGCTGGGCCGCCCGCACCTACCTAGGCCAGCTCATCTACCGGCGCCGCGTCATCAAGCCCCGGCCGGCCGACACCCTCGCCCTGCCCGGGGACGCGGCGCCGCTGCGTGAATGGGAAGACCCGGAGACGGGGGCGGCGATGGTCCACGACCCCCACGCGCAGACCCTCACCGTCATCCTCGGCGTCTCCCACCCGGCGTTCGTGCTCCTGGACCCCGGCGAGCAGCAACGCCGCGTCGCAGGGTGGGGCCGCGTGCTCGCCGCCGCGTGCCGGTCCGGGCGGATCGCGCGGATTCAGGTGTCTGAGCGGACGTTGCCGGATTCGGGGACGGGGTTGGCGGAGTGGTGGCGCACCCACGGCACCGACGACGGCTCCTGGGCCGCGACCACCTACCAGGAGCTCATCGACCGTGCCGGCCCCGCCGGGGAACGCCACGCGACCACGATCAGCCTCGCCCTGGACATGAAGAACAGCGCCCGGCAGATCAGAACCTCCGGCGGCGGCATACGCGGCGCTGCGGCCGTGCTGCGGCAGGAGATGACCACCCTGAGCACGGCGCTCCGCGCGGCAGAGCTCACCTCGACCGGGTGGCTCACCCCTGGCGAGGTCGCCGTCATCCTCCGCGGAGCGTACGACCCGGCGGCAGCCCCCGCCCTGGAACGCCACGGCGACCTCGGCCGCGATCTTGCCACCGCCGGGCCGGTGGCGGTCACCGAGACCTGGGACCGCCTGCGATCCGACAGTGCCTTCCATGCGGTGTTGTGGATCACTGAATGGCCCCGCTCCCAGGTCTACCCAGGGTTCTTTGCCTCGCTCGTGCTGTCCAACGGCATCCTCCGCACCCTCGCCCTGCACTACACCCCGGTACGCGCCGACCAGGCCGCGAGGGACCTGCGGAAGAAGAAGACCGAACTCATCTCCGACGCCGCCCAACGCCGCAAGATCGGACAGATCGAGGATGCCGCCTCCAGCGCGGAGCTCGACGACGTGCTGCAACAGGAGGCGGACCTGACCGCCGGGCACGGCGTCCTCCGTGTCTCCGGCCTCGTCTCCGTCTCCGCACCGACCGTGGACGAGCTCGACGCCGCGGTGGCCGCAGTCGAGCAGGCCGCGATCCAAGCCTCCTGCGAGACCCGCCGCCTCGTCGGCCAGCAAGCCCAGGCGTTCACCGCGACCGCGTTACCGCTGTGCCGCCCGGTCTGACCCATCCCGCCATCAACCGTTCCCTTGTGAGGAGTCCCGATCATGCCGACCTTCGACAACCCCGTGGAGGACGCGATGGAGGCATCCGCTGCGCTCCGCGGCCTCGCCCACGCCACCCGCACCTTCGACGACCCCGCCGAGACGTACCCGGTGCTCGGGGAACTGCTGGCCGGGGTGCGGTCGCTGCGGCAGGTGCTCGACCAGCTCGCCGCCGCCCACATCGAGGCCCGGTCCCGCGCGCACACCGACGCGGGCAGCCAGCCCGCCGGGGCGACGGCGGCGCTTGCGGCGGCGGATGAGCTGCACCAGGCCGGCACCCTGCTGGACACGGTCCATGACCGGGTCGATGCGGCGATGTCGCAGTCCGGGCGAATCGCCTGGCACCCCGCACCCGAACCCCTCGACACGACCGGCGCGACGCGCACCACGGTGCAGGCGGGTGAGCTGAGGTTGACGGTGTGGCCGGACGAACCATTGGGCGAGCATCAGCGGTACGCGTACCGCATCGAGAACCCGGCCACCGGGCAGTCGATCGAGGGACGGGACCTGTTCACCGGCACGGGCGCCCCCGTCTCACCCGAGCGGGCGCTGCGCGAGCTCGCGGTGTTCCTCTCCGCCGCAGGCGACGCACGCCAGTTCGCGATCGACCATCCCGGCCAGCGCACCGACAACGACGGGGCGTTCCCGGACTGGGTGACCGATGCCGCCCGTCAGCACCCCGACACCCTAATCGAGCTGATCGACCGCGACCCGGACCTCCCCGAGAAGCAGGGCGGCAGGCGGTGGGTCAGTGTCGTGTTCCTCCAAGGCGAGGAAGCAGACCCGGTGCTGGACATCATCGAACGAGACGGGACGGACGCGGCGATCGAGCATCTGGCGCAGTGGGATTTCGGGGAGGAGACGACCCAGGCTGCGCTCGAGAACGGGTACGTCTACGACCAGCCCCCGACCGGCGCCCTGGACCGCACCGCCACCGGGGATGTCTACACCCTCACGTACAGTCCCTTCCTCGGCCACGTCTCGCTGCTTCGCATCCACGACGCCGTACGGGACCCAGCGCTACTGAACATCGACACGGCCGCGCCCACTCCGGCTCCGGCACGGCGGACGGTCGAACGGGCGCCGGTGCGGGCGGCGCGTTCGGAGGCGACGGATTGGTTCGCCCGCCGGCCGGGCGCATCCGCCTCGCACGGGCGGGGGTTGGCGCTGTGACCGGAAAGGATGAGGGCCGTCTGCACACGGCGGTGCTGGTCGGCCCGGAAGGTGAGCGGCGACGGAACCGCAAAGCTCGCCAGCAGGCCGCTACCCGGATAGAGACCACCGCCCGCGACACACGGAAGGCGGAGGCGAAAGCCAGATGGGAAGCCGAGCAAGCAGAAAAGCGCGCAACGACGTACCTGCCGGCCGCCGGCGAGTCCGGTCCTGCCGCGTTGCGGACACCGGGGCGGTTGCGGCTTCCGAAGCACCAGGACACCTCCGCGACCCTCGCCGGGCAATATCCATTCCTCGCCGAAGGGGGCCTCGGCTCGGCGGGCGTATTCGTCGGCCAGGACCTCTACTCCGGTGGGTCGTTCGTCTACGACCCGTGGGTGCTCTACCAGCAAGGCCTCATCACCGCCCCCAACGTCGTTCTCGCAGGGATTGTCGGCTCCGGCAAGTCCTCCCTGGCGAAGTCCCTCTACACCCGCTCGCTCCCGTTCGGGCGGCGCGTCTACGTCCCCGGCGACCCCAAGGGCGAGCACACCGCCGTCGCCGAAGCGGTCGGCGGGAAAGCGATCGTTCTCGGCCACGGGCTATCGAACCGGCTCAACCCGCTGGACGAGGGACACCGGCCCTCCGCCGTCTCCGACGCGGAGTGGGCGATGCAGGTTGCCTCCCGCCGCCGCGACCTCATCGGGGCGCTGGCGGAGACGGTGCTGGATCGTGTGCTGTCGCCGTTGGAGCACACCGCGATCGACCTCGCCCTGCGGGATGCGGTGCGGTCGGCGGAGGTGCCGATCCTGCCGATGGTTGTCGACCGTATCCTGGCCCCCAGCCCCGCCGATGATGAGGACCGACGTCTTGCCGAGGACGGCCGCCTGGTCGGCCACGCGCTGCGCCGCCTCGTCGCCGGTGACCTCCAGGGACTGTTCGACGGTCCCTCCACGGTGAGGTTCGATCCGTCGCTGCCGATGGTGTCGTTGGATCTGTCCCGTGTCGCGGAGAACTCCACGCTCATCTCCGTGCTGATGACCTGCTCCAGTGCGTGGATGGAATCGGCGCTGTCGGACCCGAACGGCGGGCAACGGTGGGTGATCTACGACGAAGCGTGGCGCCTGATGGCCTACCCCAGCCTCTTGCGGCGGATGGACGCGCAATGGCGGCTCGCCCGCCATTTCGGCATCGCGAACATGCTCATCTTCCACAAGCTCTCCGACCTCGACAACGTCGGCGATCAAGGTTCCGCGATGAGGGCTCTCGCATCGAGTCTGCTGGCGAACGCGGAGACCCGGATCGTCTACCGGCAGGAAGCCGATCAGCTCGGCTCCACCGCCACCGCCCTCGGCCTGACCGGCACCGAACAGAAGCTCCTACCCGGCCTCGGCACCGGGCAAGGACTCTGGCGGATCAAGGACCGCTCCTTCGTCGTACAGCACCAGCTCCACCCTGCCGAGCTCGCCGCATTCGACACCACCACCCGCATGACCGCAGATTCCCGCGAGTTCACGAATCTCGACGGTTCTTCGGGATTCTCGAACGATCGGCAGGAATCCTGATGACCCGCCCCCGCTACAAGCGCACCACCGGCGAACCCGAACACCGAGACGACGCCGTGCCTGTGGTGTTGCCGCACGTCGTCATGGACATTGCCTCTGACGGAAGGATGACGGTCACCGTCGACGGGGCACCGTATGAGCCGGAGCCGTTCGCACCCGCGTGGCGGCGGGAGGACTTCGCCCGCGTCCTCGATCAACTCACCGACCAGCGCCGGTCGCCAGTGCGGGTCGAGGTGCGTGAGGCGGACGGGACCGTGTTCACCGACATCATCACCCCCAGCACACGCCGCCGCCCCCAACCAGCCCTTGCCCAGGAATCGCCCGCACGACAAGCGATGCCGGAGCTGGTCACGTTGCACGGGGAGGGGTTCGTGCCTGGCGAGGATGTCGCCGTCGCCATCGTCATTGTCCACGGTGACGCAGCCCCAGACGGGACCATGCGTGCCCTGCTCACCGCCGAACAAGCAGCATCGAGTCCGACCCGTGAGGTCATCTTGCTCGGCCGCGTCTCCGGCACCCTCACCATCGGGCACCCCGAATGAGCACTCCGCGCCCGGCCGGGTCGCTCGGAGACGAGCTCAGCAACCTCGGCATTGCCCTCCTCATCGGCGCCGCGCTCCTGGCCGGCATCCTCCGCGGCGCCGGGTCGGTCGCCGCCTGGATCACCGGCACATCCCCACCCGCCGGCGGTGTCGAAGCCGGCCTGGGCGTGCTGCTGAACCCTGGCGACCCGGCGGGCGCTCTCGATGCGCCAGGGCTGAACGTCGTCGCGTACTGGACAACCGCCGCCGTCCTCATCCTGGGAGCCGGGGCGGTGGGTTGGTGGGTGTGGCGGCTGCTGCGCGACCACGGCCGCCAGGTCAAGGCCGACCCGTACCGGATCGCCGGGATCGCCACCCGCAGCGAAGTCGCCAAAGCCGCCTCCGAGACCGCGCTGCTGCGGCGGGGCGGGCACCTGCGGCCCTCGCTCGACAAGCCCTGCGCGGAGGACATCGGTTACCGGATCGGCGCCTCACGCGGCAAAAGCGTCTGGGCCTCGGTCGAGGACTCCATCCTCCTCATCGGGCCGCCGCGCTCTGGGAAGGGCGCCCACATCGTCATCAACGCCATCCTCGACGCGCCCGGCGCGGTCGTCACCACCAGCACCCGGCCGGACAACCTCACCGCGACCCTCCGTGCCCGTGAACGCATCGGCCCGGTTGCGGTGTTCGACCCGCAGCACCTCGCCGAGGGTGTCCCGGCGGGGCTGCGCTGGTCGCCGATCCGGGGGTGCGAGGACCCGCTGACCGCGATGATCCGTGCCACCGGCCTTGCCGCCGGCACCGGCCTGTCCGCCGGCGGTGTCGAAGGCGGCAGGTTCTGGGAAGGCAAAACCCGCACCGCGCTCCAATCGCTCCTGCACGCCGCCGCGCTCGATCACCGACCGCCCGGCGAGCTGTTCCGCTGGACCCTCGACCCGTCCGCTGCCGCGGATGCGGTGGCGATCCTAACCGCCAACCAGAACGCGGCTGTCGGGTGGTCGGAGTCGTTACAGGCGATGATCGACTCCGACCCCCGCACCCGCGACTCCATCTGGCAAGGCGTCTCCCTCGCTCTCGCCGCCCTCGCCGACCCTCGCGTACTCGATGCCGTCTCGCCGCGAGCCGGTGAGAACTTCGACCCCGAAGCATTCCTCCGAGCCAAAGGAACCCTCTACCTGCTGGCGACCGGGGCCGGGGCGAACAACTCCGCAGCATTGGTCGCGGCGTTCGTGGAAGACCTCGTGGAAGCCGCCCGCCGCATCGCCGCCCACAGCCCCGGTGCACGCCTCGACCCGCCGCTGCTACTTGCGCTCGATGAGGTCGGCAATCTCGCACCCCTGCCGTCCTTGCCGACGCTGATGGCTGAGGGAGGCGGCACCGGGATCACGACGATGCCGGTGCTCCAGTCGCTCGCCCAAGCGCGGGAGAAGTGGTCGGAGAACGCGGCCGGCGCGATCTGGGACGCCAGCATCGTCAAGATCATCCTCGGCGGGGCCTCCAACTCGAAAGACCTCCACGACCTGACCACGCTCACCGGCGAACGGGACGAGGTGATCGACTCCACCACGGTCGGCGATCACGGGTCCCGCTCCGCGCAACGCTCGATCCGGCGGGTGCCGGTCATGCCGCCCGACGCGATCCGCACCCTGCCGTTCGGGACCGCGCTCGTGCTGCTGCGCTCCGCGCCGCCCATCGTCACCCGGATGCGGACATGGACCGACCGGCCCGACGCCACCCGGCTCCGCGCCGACCGCACCGGGATCGAGGAACGGCTGCGGCGGCGACCGCAGGAGAGCCCTGACGCACCTGACTGACAAGAGCGGCCCCGCCCTGGGGGCCGCCGATGCCAGGAAGGGACCATCGTCATGACGATTCACACGCAGGAGTCGTTCACGGGATTCATCGCCTCGGACCCCCAGCTCAGCCACACCGGCAAAGGCGAGGCAAGGTTCTACGCCCGTGTCGGGCAGGAGCACTACCGCAAAGAGCCCGACGGCTCTTTCACGGAGCTGGAGACCACGTTCCACGACCTCGTGGCGTATCGGGCGACCGCCGAGCGGGCGCACGAGCGGTTCGCCAAGGGCGACAGCTTCGTCGCCGAGGGCTACACGCACCCGTTCGAGTACGAGCGCGACGGACAGACCGTGCAGGGCGAGGAGTTCGTCGCCAAGAAGATCGGCCACGACCTCGCCCGCACCAACTACGACGTCGACCGCGGCCCGCGCAGCGCTCTTGCCGCCGAGCGAGAAGCGCCGGCGCCCGCCGCAGACAGGGAGCCCGTGCGCAGCGAGGGGCCGCGTCGCCCCTCTCCGTCCGCCGCATCGGCGGTCGGGCTGTGACTGAGGAGACGCTGATGGCCGAGGTCGATGACATCCCTGAGCCCGACGAGCCCGAACCCGCTCCGCTGCACGACGACACCGACCCGGAGGCGTCGGAGGGGGACGCCGAACTGCTCGCAGAGCCGCCGCATCCGGTCAACTGGAACCTCCTCACCGCCGAGGAGGCCGCCGGCGAGTGGGTCGAGCTCGACAAGTGGGTGACCTGGCTGCGCCACACCTACGGGCTCCCCGCCAGCGTGGTCCCGCCGTTCTGGCACCGCCACCCCGAGCTGGTCTGGGAGCTCAGCGCCCTGCACCTCCACTGGCTGTGCGCCTACGACCCGGAGGAGAACGGGTCAGCACCCAACGGCTGGCACCGGGACTTCGCCGACGCCCGCCAGCGCCTTCGCGACTGGGTGGCCGCCTGCGGCACCCGCTTGGACCGCGACCGCGCCACCCGGCAGACCGCCTGGCCCGGCGAGACCCCCACGGAGGCGATCGAGGACATCGTAATCCCTGACCGGACGGCGGACTTCCGGGAGTTCGTCAAGGCCGACGTCGCCCACCGCCAGGCCGCCGAGGACGCCTTCTACGCCAGCCTCGGCGCCGACCCGGAAACCGGCGAGGTGTCCGACGATGACGAGCCTGCCCAGTGACCGCGGCATCGGCACGGTCGAGCCGCTGTGGTGCCCCAAGGAGGCATCGGAGTTCCTGACCGTCTCCCAAGCCACACTGTCCCGGTGGCGTCGGGAAAAGGTCGGCCCGCCGTTCGTGCAGGTCGGCGGCGTCTACCGCTACAACCCCGTCACGGTGCGCATTTGGGTGCGCGAACAGGAGGCGGCACGTGGCTGATCCCCGCAATCGCCGTATGCCTCCGGTCGGCGTGAAGCTCACCACCGACGTCGAACGCCGCGTCGACGGGTTCCGTGCCCGTGTCCGATGGACCGATCCGGCAACCCATAAACGCGTCGGCCGAGTCAGCCACGTGCGCACCGCCGAGGAGGTCGAGGAGTTCTTCGAGCAGATGCGCGCCGCGACCGAGACCGGCAACGACACCACCGTGACCCTGGCCGACTACGCCGCCTCGATTGGGGACCGTTGGCAACGAGGCCTGGACCCGACCTCCACCGCCGAGCTCTATGACACCGGGCTCCGGCTCCGTGTCTTGCCCGCGCTCGGCCACATCCGCGTCGCGAAGATCACTGCCGGAATGATCGACCGCACCATCGACGCCTGGGAAGCCGAGCACTCCGCCTCCACGATCAAGAACTCCATCGCCCCACTCGTCCGCGTCCTGGACGAAGCCGTCCGCGACGACGTCATCTCCATCAACCCCGCCAAGCACCGCGCCCGCCGGAACCTCGGCAAGCACGTCACCCACACCACCGGAGCACTCCGCCAGTACGCCCTCCCAGACCTTCCGACATTGCAGAAGCTCGCCACCGCGTGCGGGAAGGTCCACCAGTCCTACTCCGATCACGTCATGCTCGCCGCCCTCCTCGCCGCCCGCGGCTCCGAAGTCGCAGGACTGCAGGCCGGGGACGTGGACTGGGACAACCGCATCGTGTGGATCAGACGCCAGCACTACCCCGGCAAAGGCGGCCTCGTCATCAAACAGACCAAAGGCCGCAGAGACCGCCCCGTCCCGATGCTCGACGCGCTCGAACCCATCCTCGAACGCCTCACCGACGGCAAGGAGCCCGACACTCCGCTCCTGCGCGGGCCGCGCGGCGGCGTCCTCACCACCGCCACCGTCCGCGACGCCACCCACTGGGACGACCTCGTGAAGGAGCTCGGCTTCAACAACCTCACCCGCCACGGGCTCCGCCACACCGGAGCGACCTGGATGGCCGACGCCGGCATCGCGCTGCACGTGCTCCAGGAGATCCTCGGACACCAATCGATCGAGACCACCAAGGGCTACCTGCATCCCGACCACCGGCACCTCGCCGAAGCCGCCAGACAGGCCAACCAGTTCCTCTCCGCAGCCCCCACCAGAAGGGACACCACCCGCCGCGCCGGACCCCGCCTGTGACCATTGCTGGACCCACGCTCCGACCCCTTCAGAAGGGGGCCGGAGCATCGCCCTGCGCGGATTCTGGTCCACTCGATGGGCACCTTTTGGTGCACTCCACGGGCATCGAGGTCGAACGGGATTGGTCCACTTCAGCAGCGGGCGGCTCGAGTGGATCGAGCAAGTGGACCAGCCGGTGACCACCCCCGGAAACGACGAAGCCCTGGTGAAAGTTGCCTCTCACCAGGGCTTTTTGTCGGGATGACAGGATTTGAACCTGCGACCCCTTGACCCCCAGTCAAGTGCGCTACCAAGCTGCGCCACATCCCGTTGTTTAGTTTTCGGACAGTCCCGCCGCTCTAACTCACCTGACCCCCAGTCAAGTGCGCTACCAAGCTGCGCCACAGCCCGTCTCCGCGGAGCACCGCGGGACCGCACGAGATTACACCGGCGGGCCGCCCGTTCTCCAATCCTGCGGACGTCGCACACGTCACTCACCAGGTCCGACGACGAACGGCGCGTCCGGTGGCCCCGCCGCCGCGGCGAGCCTCGTCCGCAGTGTGCGGCGGGGCGGTGGTTGACCTCACGCGCGGCTCCCGCCAGGATTCGAGCATGACGTCGTTCCCCCCGAACGATCCGGGGCGAGCGTCCTCCCCGGGTCCCTCCGACGGGCACCGTGCGCCGGACCAGTACGGATGGCCGGGGTACCCGCCGGCCGACACGCACTCTCGATCGGACGGGCAGTGGCCGGGGTACCCGCCTGCTGACCCGCACTCTCGACCACAGGGGGCGTACCCCTACGGGCCCGGCCCCTCCTCCCCGCACGCGGGGTACTCCCCCGGCCCCGCCGACCCGCACTCTCGACCAGATGGGAAGCGCGGGGGCGGCGGCAGGTGGGTGGCCGCGATCGTGGCGATCGTCGTCGGAGCCGGGCTGGGCGCCGGGGCCGGGTGGTTCGTCCTCGTCCGCGACGACGAGGAACCGACCGCCGCCACCGCCGAGGGCGACGCCAGGCACGTGTGCGACATCGCCGGGCGGTACCCCGACGGGATCGACCTCATGGCGACCGGCGGGCTCGACGAGGATCCGGTCCACTACCTCGTCGGCCTGATGCCCACCCTGGCCCGGGGCGCGGCCACGGAGGATCCGGCGTACGAGGTGCTGGTCGAACCGACCGAGCGGGTGAGTCAGGCCCGCAACACGTTCGACACCGACGGGATCGGTACTGCTCTTGACGACGTGCGCGCCGCGTGCGCCGACCTCGGTCTCGAGGGAGCGGCATGAGCCCGGCACGCGCGACCGCCACGCCCGGGCGCTCCGGCACGCTCCTCCTCGTGCTCGCCTCGCTCGTCATCGGTGCTCTCGTGGCGTTCGGCGTGACCGGGCTGCTCGTCGGCGACGAGGAGGAGCCCGACGCCGCCACCCGGGACGCCGCCCACGCCTGCCTCCTCGCCCGCTCGATCCCGGCCGACGCGGGCGACGACCTGTTCATCGGCGACGACGGCATCGTCCCCCACTCCCGGTTCTACTCGATGGCCGCGCTCGCCGAGGCCGCGGGAATCGCCGACGGGCGCTTCTCCGCGCTCGGCGGGTACGGCCGCGAGGCTCAGGTGACGTACGCCGAGATGTTCTCGATCGAGCCGGCGAACCAGTACCTCGACTCGTTCCGCGAGGAGTGTGACCGGCTCGAGCTCTGAGGGGAGCACGGGAGGACGCCCGGCACGGCTCAGCCGGGGCCGGCACCACCGCACCACCGCACCACCGCGCCACGCTCAACCGAGCCGCTCGTCCTCGAGCGCGGCCAGCGCGAGGGCGGCGAGCCCCCACGGATGATCCCGCCCCGGCCGGACGGCGAGGTAGCCCGCGCGCGGCAGGACCGGCAGCGGGATCGTCGGCCCCGAGATCTCCGGGAGCGACCAGCGGCCACGGGTGCGGTCGACGGCGCCGACCACCGCGGCCAGCGCGCGGCGCGCAGGTCTGAGGTACTGGGGCCCGAGGAGACCGAGCCGGACCGCGCGCAGCCAGCCACCGGCGACCAGTGCCGTCGCGGACAGCTCGCGGTACCCGCCGGGGGCGGCGAGCAGGGTGGGCCACGTGCCGTCGGGGCGCATTCGTGCGATCAGGGCGGCGCTCGTGCTCGCCAGGACCTCGCGCAGCCGGCAGAGACCGACGTCGGTCGCCGGTCCTCCGACACGCGACACGGCTCCGTCGGCACCCTTTGAAGGTGCTCCCGCACCATGGTGGGCGAGGGGCCGCTCCCCCGCGAGGGGCGGCTCCCCCGCGAGGGGCCGCTCCACGAGCAGCGGCTCGGCGATGAGCGGCAGCGCGGCCACCACCCAGGCGTTGCCGCGCGCCCACGGGACCCGTGGGTAGCGACGTCCGCGCGCGCCACCGAACGTTCCCGGCGCCCACCACGCGTGCGACCACAACCCGGTGGCCGGGTCCTGGAGGAGGTCGGCGAAGGCACCGGGCATCGCGGCTGCCATCGAGGTCAGGCGCGCGTCGGAGCGCGCCGCCCCCTCGCGCGCCGCGAGCACGCCGACCATCATCAGCGAGTCGACCCACACGGACCGCGGGTAGTACCGCGCGTACCCGGACGAGCCGAGGTGGTTCGCCGCTCCCCCGCCGTCGGGTCCGCCGACGACCTCCTCGGCGAGTGCGAACGCCAGAGCCCGGTCGGTCGCCTCGGCGTAGCGCGCCTCTCCGGTGCGGCGGGCGAGCTCGGCGGTGACGAGCGCCGGCGCGATCGTGTCGGCGCTGACCGGACGCACGCCACGGGCGAGGTGGTGGTCGGCGAAGCGGGCGAGCCAGGCACCGTAGCCGCGGTCCCCGGCGGCGGCCTCGACCTCGGCGAGCGCGTGCCCGAGGAGGGCCGGCCCCCACATCCACGGCCGCACCGGGCGCCCGGCGTCTCGCGCGACGACGTCGTCGAGCAGGTCGACCGTGCGGGCCAGCGCGTGCCTCACCGCGTCGCCCCGACCCGACCGCGCTCGGTGAGCTCGAGCATGTGCCCGCCGTGGTGGACCGTGATGCGTTCGGGGAACCGCTCGACCTCGGTGTCGCCGAACGCGAGCCTCGGGTGCGGGCGGCTGAGCGGGACGCCGTCGCGCTCGAGGGCGCCGCGCCAGTGCAGCCGCCACTCGCCGGCGGGGATCCGGCCGGTGTGCCTGTCCGCCTCGGTTGCTCGCGCCCCCTCGTCCCCCTCGAGTCGCAGGACGAGCGTGCTCCCCCCGTCCCGGGTCTCGAGGCTCGCCTCCCGCACCCGGTCCCGGAATGCCTCGAACCCCTCCTCCGCGTCGGCCACGACCACGGCCCAACCGGTGAGCAGGCCGGCCTGGACGAGCTCGTCGCCGTCGCCGACCCGGAGCGGACGCAGGGAGCGGACACCGACGAGGCCGTCGCCGGAGCGGGCCACGAGCCAGTCGTCGCCCCGCTCCGCGCGCTCGAACCGCTCGGTCGGCCACAGCAGGTGCGACCACCGGTGGCGCTCCCGCTCGAGGTAACCGTGGCGACCACCGAGCCGGTGGAGGGCGAGCAGGACCTGCCCGTCCTGCGCCACCTCGGGGTTGCGGCCGTTCCCGGTCCAGGCCGAGGGCGAGAAGTTGCGGGCGACGTCGTCGAACATCGCCCTGCCCGGGTGGGTGGCCAGGACCGCGACACCGCCGGGCAGCGTGGCCTGCCACAGGTGCTGCTGGTCGCCGTACGCGCCCGCGTGGTGATGCTGCGCGGAGGACAGGGCCAGGCCCCCGCGGCGCCAGGTCGTCACGTCGGCCCGGCGGATCGACACGCCGCGGGTGGCGGGGTCGACGCCGCGCACGAGCGCCGGCAGCGATCGGCGCGGAAGCCGCCGGAAACCGCCGAGCGGGGCGAGGAACCGGTTGTTCCACAGCTGCCAGCGCTCCATCAGCTCCATGGTCGTCACCACCGACTCGGGGTCGGTGAAGGACTCCATCGACCACAGCAGCAGGCCGGTGCGCTCGAGGTCGCGCGGGTCATCGACGTAGCCGGCGACCTCCTCGACCTCGAGGCCGAAGCTCGCCCTGACGAGCAGCGGGGCGGTCTCGGCGACGATCGCCCGCGCCACCTCGGGCGCGCGGTAGGACGACACGCGCACGAGCCCGCCGAGCCGGTCCGCCGCGGCGGAACGGCCGTCCTCCGCCGCAGGGCCGGTTCCGGGGCCACGTCCGGGCACCGCCGGGCCGAGCAGCTCCGCCAGCACCGGCGCGACCTGCTGGGTCTCCGGCTCGAGCTTCTGCTCCCCGTAGGCCCGGCCCGCGCTCCCGACCAGCAGCCCTCCGGCCGAGTGCAGCGCGAGGTCGAGCACGAGGAGGTCGAGGACGCCGCGGGCGCGCTCCCGCAGGTCGTCGTCGGCCGCGACGTCGACGAGGACGGCGAGCGCGGCCGCGTCCTCCTCGTAGTACGTGGGTGAGAGCCACTCGACGAAGCCGATGCGGAACCGGTCCGCGAGCCACGTCCGCAGCCGTCCCGCGGCCCGCCCGGCGTGCTCCGCGCCCGTGAGGCCCGAGGCCGTGAACTCGGCGTCCGGGTACGCGAGGCCGGCGGCGTGCTCCGCGACCGCCGCCACGACCTGGTGGTTCTCCGACCACAGGCACATCGAGTCGTCCCCGGGCACGTCGAGGGAGTACCGGAAGCCGGTGAGGCTCTCACGTATCCGCTCGCGGACCGCGATCGGGAGCCGCCAGGGCGCGGAGTCGACGTTCGGGCCGGTCCCCGGGCCCGAGTCGCCGGCGCGCGTCCTCGCGCCCGCGCCGTGCTCCACGTCCGGCACCGGGGCTGCGTCGTCGTCGTGCGTCCCGCCCCGGGCGTTCGCGAGGTCGGCGTGCACGACCCGCGCGAGCGTGAGGGCACGGAAGTCGGCGCAGTCGATCCGCAGGTCGACGAAGCGGGCGCGATCGAGCAGGGGGGAGACGTCGACGGGTCGTCCGGCCACGAGGTCCGGCAGGGCGGCGAACCCGGCGGGACCCATCTTCTCCCCCATGCCGGGGTCGTAGGACGGATGGATCTGCTCGCCGCGCGCGAACCGGATGAGTCGCCGCGGGCTCATGACGCCTCCACCCCACCCGCGCGCCGGGACGCGAGCTCGTCCGCGGTGGCGAGCGCGCGCTCGCGGGAGATCGAGTAGTCCCGCGCCACCTGCCGGCCCGCGAGCAGCATGCCCGCCACGCCGATCCCGAGCACGAGCCGGATCCCCCACTGCGTGGCGTCGGACTGCTCGACCACCTCGTTGTCCGCGGGCGCGACGTAGCCGGTGAGCTCGAGGACGAGGCCGATGACCTGGACGACGACCGCCGTCGCGAGGCCGCGGACGAACGTCATCATCCCGCTGAACGACCCGGCGTCCCGGCGCCCCGTGGCGAGGTCGGCGTCGTCGACCACGTCGCCGAACATCACCCACGGCATGAGCTGGGCCCCCGCCATGCCCGTGGCGAGCAGGAGCGCGACGGCGTAGACGCCCCAGGCCGGCCACGACGCCGGGTACAGGGCCACCCCGAGGGCGGCGACGACCCCGAGCGGCAGGAGGGTGCGGTAGACGGTCACCTTGGACACCCGGCCCACGAGGGCCGTGACGATCGGGTAGGCGACGACGTTGACGGCGATGAAGATCCCGAGGACCACCTGGGTGCTCACGCCGGTGACGACGTAGAGCGTGTAGTACAGGAGCGTCGTCGTGATGATGTCGAGGGCCAGGGAGTGGCTGAGGTACATCCCCAGCAGCCGACGGAACGTCCGCAGCCGCAGCGGGGCGGTGAAGGTGCGCAGGGACACGGACTGGACGCTCGTCGGCAGCGGGGTGCGCTCGCGGGACACGAGGGCCGAGACCAGCACGCACGCGGTGAGCACGGCGCCGACGCCGAGCACGATGCCCAGGTAGAGGCCGGTGGCGGACAGGTCGCCCGAACGGTAGGCCTCGAACAGGGCGGTCGCGAGCAGCGAGCAGACGGCGGACGAGACGGTCGAGAGCAGCAGCCGCAGGGTGTTGGCCCGGTTGCGGACGTCGTAGTCCGTGGCGATCTCGGTCGACAGGGACGAGTACGGGACCGCCATGACGGTCTGCACCGTGGCGTACAGGACGTAGGACGCGACCGCCCAGACGAACATCGGCAGCTGCCCGGTGGCCGGCACCTGCGGCAGCCACAGCAGCGCCATCGCGGGGACGAGCAGGATCGCTCCCACCACCATGAACGGCCGGCGCCGGCCCCACCGAGTGCGCGTGCGGTCGGACAGGGCGCCCATGAGCGGGTCGTTGACCGCGTCCCACACCTTGGCCACGAGCACCACCGACCCGGCGAGGCCCGGCCTGAGGCCGACCACGTCGGTGAGGAAGATGAGGTAGAGGACCGAGATGAGCGAGCTCGCCCCGCCCATGAAGACGTCCCCGACGGCGAATCCCAGGCGCTCGCCCCGGCCGGGCTGATCGCTCCCGGACGCACCGCCGGCCGCCGGCCGGTCGGTCTGCCCCGCCGGCCGGTCGGTCTGCCCCGCGCGTCGCGCGACGGCTCCGTCGTCCGGACCGGGTGGGGCGACGCGCGCGGGATCAGGCACGGCGCCGCTCGCGGACCCGGACCGAGATCTCGATGGGGGTGCCGACGAACCCGAACTCCGAGCGCAGGCGGTTCTCGATGAAGCGCCGGTAGCCCGCCTCGATGAAGCCCGAGGCGAACAGGACGAACCGCGGCGGCCGGGTGGAGACCTGGGTGGCGAAGAGGACGCGCGGCTGCTTCCCGCCGCGCACAGGGTGCGGGTGGGCGGCCGCGAGCTCGCCGATGAAGGCGTTGAGGCGCCCGGTCGGGATGCGGGTCGACCACGAGTCGAGCGACGCCTCCAGCGCGCGGGCGAGGCGGTTCGTGTGCCAGCCGGTCATCGCCGCGAGGTTGATCCGCGGCGCCCAGGTGACCTGGACGAGGTCCCGCTCGATCTCCCGCTCGAGCATGTGGCGCCGCTCGTCGTCGACGAGGTCCCACTTGTTCATGACGATGACGAGCGCGCGACCGGCGTCGACGACCTGCTGGACCACGCGGAGGTCCTGCTCGGCGAGCGGCTCGGACGCGTCCATGAGCACGACCCCGACCTCGGCGCGCTCGATCGCCGCCTGGGTCCGGATCGAGGCGTAGTAGTCGGCCCCGCTGGTCTGGTGCACGCGCCGCCGGATGCCGGCGGTGTCGACGAACCACCAGGGCACGTCGCCGAGGTGGACGATCTCGTCGACCGGGTCGCGCGTGGTGCCCGCGACGTCGCTGACGACGACCCGCTCCGTGCCGGCGAGCGAGTTGAGCAGGGACGACTTGCCGACGTTGGGGCGTCCGACGAGGGCGACGCGACGCGGGCCACCCGGCGGGATCGGGGCCGCCACGGCCGAGACCTCGGGCAGCACCGCCATCGCCGCGTCGAGCGCGTCGCCGCTGCCCCGGCCGTGCATCGCCGAGACCGGGTGGGGCTCGCCGAGGCCGAGCGACCACAGCATGGCGGCGTCGGGCTCCTGGTAGGCGGAGTCGATCTTGTTGGCCACGAGGACGACCGGCTTGCCCGAGCGGCGCAGGAGCTGGACGACGCGCTCGTCGGTGTCGGTCGGCCCCACGGTGGCGTCGACGACGAGGAGGACGGCGTCGGCCAGGTCGATGGCCGTCTCCGCGGCCTGCGCGACCTGTGCGTCGAGGCCGCGGGCGTCGATCTCCCAGCCGCCGGTGTCGACGAGCGTGAAGCGTCGCCCGCTCCACTCGGCGGGGTAGCTCACCCGGTCCCGCGTGACGCCGGGGGTGTCCTGGACGACCGCCTCCCGGCGGCCGAGGATCCGGTTGACGAGGGTCGACTTGCCCACGTTGGGACGACCGACGACGGCGAGGACCGGCAGCCCGGACTCGATCTCCTCGTCCGGCTCGAGCTCGCCCTGACCGCCGAGCACCGCAAGGTCCTCGTCGCCCAGGTCGTACTGGCGCAGGCCCGCGAGGAGCGCCTCGGCCCGGCGTGACTCCTCGGCGTCGTCGGACTCGGGCACCTCGGGGCGCTCCGGCGGGACGTCGGAGTCCCAGTCGCCGACGACGTAGCCGGGCTCGGTGGGCTCGGTCGGACCGTCGGGTCCGGGTGTCTCGGTCATCGGGGGTCCTCGTCGTCGGGTAGCGGGATGCCGGTGCGCGCCACGGAGTCGGCGACGTGCGCCGCGAGCGCGCGGCCGATCTGGTCCATCGCCGCGGTGATCGCGGTGCGGCCCGAGGCGCCGGCGGGCACCTCGATGGTCAGCGGCTCACCGATGACGACGGTCAGCCTCGCACGCGGCGGCGAGACGTACGAGCGCGGCGTGCCGGGGGGTCGGGTGCCGAGGATCGCCACGGGGACGACCGGCGCGCCCGACTGCACGGCGAGCCAGGCGACCCCGGCGTGGACCTGGCTCGCGTCGCCGCGGCCGCGCGAGCCCTCGGGGAAGATCCCGACGACCCGCCCCTCGGCGAGGAACTGCTTGGCGATCTGCAGCGCGTTGCGGCCGGCCTTGCGGTCCACGGGGATCTGGCCGGCGAGGGTCATGAGGAAGCCGAGGGGGCTGTCCCAGAACTCCTGCTTGATGATCATGTGCGAGCCGCGCGGGAGCGCGCCGTGCAGGAGCGGACCGTCGACGATGCCGGTGTGGTTGGACGCGACGATGACCTGGCCGGACGCCGGGATGTTCTCCGCGCCGATGATCCGGGTCCGCCACCAGCCGTGGGCCAGCACCTGGCCGACCCGCCGGGACCAGACCGGGCCCCAGCGGAAGATGTCGTCGGCGGAGGTGCGCCGGCCGCGGGAGCGGGGGTCCTTCTCGGTCATCGGGTTCCCTTCGTCGAGGACACCAGCGTGAGGACGGCGGCGATCACCTCGGGCAGGTCGAGGTCGGACGTGTCGAGGGTGGTCACCCCGTCCGCGGCGGTGAGGAAGCTCGTGGTCGCGGAGTCCGCGGCATCGCGGCCGAGGACCTCCGCGCGGGTCGCGTCGACGGCGGCGGCGTCGCTCGAGCCGCGCACCTCGCGTGCCCGGCGGGCGAGCCGCGCCTCCTCGCTGGCGGTGAGCAGGAGTCGGACATCGGCGTCGGTGGCCAGGACGGTCGTCACGTCGCGGCCCTCGGCCACCACCCCGCGGCCGCCCGAGACGGAGTCCTGCCCGGTCGTCGTCTCGTCGACGACGATCGAGCGCTGGCGCCGCAGAAGGTCCGCACGCACGGCGAGGTTCGAGGCCACGGCGGCGACCCGGCGCGTGAGCTGCGGGGTGCGGATCGCCTCGGACACGTCCTCGGCGTCGAGCAGTGTGCGCGGCCGGTCGGGGTCGAGGACCATCGTCAGCGGCATGGTGGCGACGCGCGCCGTGACGGCCGCGGGGTCCGGGTCGACGAGGTCGACGTCGCCGGACAGGCACCAGTGGGTGGCCGCCCGGTACATGGCGCCGGTGTCGAGGTAGGCGAGACCGAGCTCGCCCGCGACCCGGCGGGCGACGGTCGACTTGCCCGAGCCGGCGGGTCCGTCGATGGCGACGAGCAGCCCGTCCCCGCGTCCGGGCAGGTCGGGCCAGCGGCTCGCGGGCTCTCCCGGTGTGTCCTGCGTGGTCATGAGGCGACGACCCTCCAGCCTCTCGTGTCGAGCTCGGTCTCCAGCTCAGCGGCGGCGGACGGCACCACCGACAGTCGGACGAGGCCCACGCTCTGGCCCGCCGAGTGCTCGATGGTGAGGTCCTCGATGCTCACGCCCGCGTCCCCCACCTCGGTGAACAGGCGCCCGAGCTGGCCGGGCGCGTCCGGGACGAGCACGGTGACCTCCGCGTAGCGGCGTGGCGCTCCCCCGTGCTTGCCCGGGATGCGGGCGGCGCCCTCGTTGCCGACCCGGATCGCGTCGGCGAGCGGGCGCACCGCCCCCGGGGCGAGCGGGTCGGCGACGCCCGCGTCGAGCGCGGCGACCACGTCGTCGAGCGTGTCACGGATCGCGCGCAGCTCGGGCGCGAGCGCGGCCGCGTTGCCGGTGAGGATGGCGCTCCACAGCCGAGGGTCGGCGGCGGCGATGCGCGTGGTGTCGCGCAGGCCCTGGCCCGCGAGGCCGAGCGCAGCCTCGTCGGCGTGGGTGAGCCGCCCGGCGACCAGCGAGGACAGGACCTGGGGCAGGTGGGAGACGACGGCGACGGCGCGGTCGTGCTCGTCCGCCGCCATGTCGACGACGAACGACCCGACGTCCTGGGCGAGCGTGCGCACCACCCGCACCGCGTCCGCCGAGGAGCGGCCGGTGGGGACGACGACCCACGGGCGACCGGCGAACAGGTCGGCGTCGGCGCCGGTCGCGCCCGAGCGCTCCCGGCCGGCCATCGGGTGCGAGCCGACGTAGCGCTCCGCGTCGGCGCCCGCCGAGGCGAGGATCTCCTGGGCGACGACGTCCTTGACGGACGCCACGTCCGTGACGACCGCGCCCGGGTGGTCGGCGAGCTCGCGCAGGGCGACCTCCGCCGCGACGTCGGGCGGGGTGGCGACGACGACGAGCGCTGGGGAACCCTGACCGGATACGTCACCGTCGCCCGTGGCGGACGCACGAACCGCCTCGTCGATGTCGCCCGCTCCGAGGTCGCGCGCGAGGGCCAGTGAGATCGGGGACGTGTCGGCGAGCCGGACGTCGACCCCGCGTGCCCGCAGGGCGAGGCCGAGGCTCGCGCCGAGCAGGCCGGTCCCGACGATCCGGACCGGTCCGGCGGTCGCCGAGGCGGGTCGGGGAAGGTCGGCGGTCACCGGGGAAGGCTAGCCCAGGCGGCGCGCCGTCCCGTGGTCACGCGCCGTCCCGAGGTCGGATGCCGTGCCCCACCGCGTCAGGAGGTGCCGTCGCCCCGGGCGGCCGCCCCCTCGGCGGCCACCGCCTCGCGCGCGAGCCGCTCCCCCAGCTCCGCCGCCGTCGCCAGGGCGGCGGCCCGCTCGGACTCGGCGCGCTCCTTGAGCGGTGCCATCGCCGGCACGAGGTCGGCGAGCGTGGCGTCCGCGCCGATGTAGGTGAGCTCCATGCCCATGGCTCCGCCGAGCACCGCGTCGAGGACCGGGCGGGCGTGGTCGGCGGGACCGGCGTCGTCGTCGTACGTCGCTCCGCGGGCGGAGACGACGATCGCGGGGCGGCCGGCGAGCGGCTGCGTGTCGAGCTCGAGGAACGGAGCCGTCATGCCGAGGACGTGCACGTGGTCGAGCCACGCCTTGAGGGTCGAGGGCAGGGTGTAGTTGTACAGCGGAGCGCCGACGAGCAGGACGTCGGCCCCGATCAGCTCGCCGACGAGCTCGAGCTGGAACTCCTCGACCCGGTGGCTGATCGTCGCCCCCGTCGGGCGCAGCGGCGGCGCGCAGTGCAGGTCGGCGTGCGGGAGGTGCGGAACCGAGTCGTTGTGCAGGTTGCGCCACGTGACGCTCGTCCCGGCGACGGACGACCAGGCGTCGGCGAACGCCCCGGTGATCGCGCGGGAGACGGAGCCGTCGGGGCGGGCGGAGGAGTCCAGTCGCAGGAGGTGAGCCATGCCACCGCAGGCTACCGGCGCGGCGGGCGGGTGTCCCTGTGTCACCGCCGAGGCGTGGCCCCGGACCGACGGACGCGGGCCACCACCGTGACGAGGGCGACCACCGCCGCGGCGGCGAGGGCGGCGGTCGCGGCCGGGACGGACTCGAGGTCACCGGTGAGCCGGGCGACGCCGACCCATGCCAGGCCCCAGCAGATCGCCACGCCCGGCGCGAGGCGTCCGCGGTCCCACAGGGCGAGGGCGCAGCCGACGAGGCCGACGAGGGCGAGCACACCGACCGACCACACGTCGGGGGTGCGCACGGACTCACGCAGGCCGGCCTCCGCGAGCACGGCCGCGACGTTCGCGACGGTGGCCACGACGATCCAGCCGAGGTAGAGGCCCATGGTGCCGTCCGTGACGATCGCGTCCACGGCTCCCGTGGGTGCCCGGCGCCCGAGGATCGCGGCGACGATCAGCAGGGTCCCGAGCAGGAGCGCCATGACGACGACGCTCACGGCGAGCCACCCGGCCTGGACGACGAGCAGCCACGCGGCGTTGAGCAGCATCGACCCGGCCACGAGGTAGCCGACGCGGCGGTGCCGCTCCGCGCTCGCCTGCCCGGGGAACCACTGCCACACGGCGTAGGCGACCAGCCCGAGGTAGATCACCGACCAGATCGAGAAGGCCGGGGAGGCGGGGGCCACGTGGGTGGCGTCCGCGGCGAACGCCCCACCGGCGGCCTCGGCCATCGGGTCGCCGCCGAGAGCGCCGGAGCCGACCATGGCGCCGAGGATCGCGAGCGGCGCGCTGACGGAGACGACGACCTGCCGGAGCCGGTCGGCCCTCGTCGGCGCCGGGGCCGTCCGGGCCGCGGGGTCAGGTGCCGGTGCGCTGTGCGACATGCGATGTCCTCTCGTGCCGGGTGGCCCCCCGTTCCCAGGCCGCCACGGGCCCGGGGACCTCGGTGAACGACGGGTGCGGGTCGGGACGGCTGACGTCGGCGAGCTGCCGACGCACGTCGGGGCTGCGGAGCTCGAGCTTGGCGAGCAGGTGGGCCCACTCGTGGGCGAGCTGCCCGCGCGTGACGGTCATGGTGCTCACGGTCGCTCGAGCGTCCGCCTGCGCGACGATCTTCGACCGGTCGAACCGATAGCCGCGGGCGTCCGCCTCGTCGGCGATCCCGTCGAGGTACCGGCCGAGGGACGCGAGCGGGTCGGCCTCGGCGCGGAAGCGGTCGACCTGGGGGTGGTTCGCGTAGCCGCCCGCGCCCCTGACCAGGACCGACTGGGCGAGCAGCGCCTCGCGCCACGCCGCGGTCAGTCCCTGGCGGTCGAGGTACTGAGGGTGGAGGGACCAGAGACGCACCTACGCACCCGCCCGTCCGCGGACGGCCGCGGTGGTGCCGGCACCCTCGCTCGCCGCCGCGTCGGAGTCTCGTTCCGCTCCGGCGCCGCCGTCCGCTCCCCCGGCGCGGCGCGGGTCCTCCTCGGCCGCCTCCGCGGCCGCGGTGATCCGCTCCGTCATCCCGCCGAAGATCACGGCGTGGAACGGGACGAGCACGAGCCAGTACAGGCGGCCGGAGAGTCCACGCGGGTGGTAGATCGCCCGCTGCCGGTAGACCGAGCCGGTCCCGTCGGGCTCGACGCCCAGCTCGAGCCACGCCCTGCCGGGCATCCTCATCTCCGCCCGGAGCCGGAGCAGGCGCTCCGGCTCGAGCGCCTCGACCCGCCAGAAGTCGAGCGCGTCGCCCACGTGCAGTCGCGCGGCGTCGCGCCGGCCGCGGCGCAGCCCCGCGCCGCCCGCGAGCTTGTCGATCGCGCCCCGCACGGCCCAGGCGAGCGGGAAGGAGTACCAGCCGTTCTCGCCACCGATCCCCTCGATGAAGGGCCACAGCGTCCGGGGTGAGGCGGTCGTCGTCCGCGTGCGGTCGTCGGTGAGCACGCGCTCGCCGGCCCAGTCCGGGTCCGACGGCAGCGGGTCGCTCGGCGCGCCGGCGGGGGTCGCGCCGCGCCAGCTCGTCGGCACGTCCCGGTCGGTGGTCCGGGCGAGAGCGAGCCGGACCGCCGTGCGGTACGGGAGCAGCCCCCCGTCCGGCGGGGGCACGACCGCGTCGATGTCCCGCTCCGTGACGACGCACGAGTGGCGCAGCGAGCCCACGACGGGCACCGCCAGGTCCCGCGGGATCGGCGTGACGAGGTTGATCCACTGCGAGGCCAGCCAGGGCGTGAGCACCGGCAGGGCGATGATCGTCCGCCGCGGCAGCCCGTGCTCGCGCGCGAACCCGTTGAGCATGTCGGCGTACGTCAGCGCGTCCGGTCCCCCGATGTCGAACGCGCGGTCGATGTCGCCCGGCACCGACGCGAGCTCGACCAGGTAGTGCAGCACGTCCCGGACGGCGATCGGCTGCACCGAGTTGCGCACCCACCTGGGCGCGGGCATGAGCGGCAGCACGTCGGCGAGGTGCCGCACCATCTCGAACGAGGCCGACCCGGACCCGATGATCGTCCCCGCCTGGAGGACGACGGACGGCACGGAGCTCGCCAGGAACACCTCCCCGACCGCCACGCGTGAGCGCAGGTGCGGCGAGAGGGGTTCGTCCCTGGGGTGCAGCCCGCCGAGATAGACGATGCGGCGTACCCCGGCGGCCTCGGCGGCCCGCGCGAACCTCCGTGCGGCGCGCAGCTCGTCCCCCTGGAAGTCGCCGCGGGCGGACATGCCGTGCACGAGGTAGTAGGCGACCTCCACGCCGTCCATCGCCTCGTCCGGGGGCGGCCCGTGCAGCAGGTCGCCCTGCCGGACGTCGATGTCCGCGGCCCACGGGACGTCGCGCAGCTTGTCCGGCGTGCGGACGAGGGCCCGGACGCGGTGGCCCGCCTCGAGCAGCTCGGGGACGAGGCGCCCGCCGACGTAGCCGGTGGCGCCGGTGACGAGGACCGTGCGCGGTCGGTCGGCCCTGCGCACGGTGCGGCGGGTGGTCGGGTCCATCGGTCATGCCCCTCTCGTGGCGGCGTGGATGAGGATCATCGTGACGGCGAAGCCGCACACGTAGTTGATGACGAGGAAGCGCCGCCAGCCCCGGTTCGTCCGCGGGGACCCGGAGTCGGGGACGCCGACGTACGGGAGCGCGGTGACGATGTAGGGCACCGCGACGAGCGCTCCCAGGGGGCCCGGCCACGGGACGGCGAGCATGAGCAGCCCGGCCGCGGTCCACAGGCCCACCGAGACCCGCACGGTCCAGCGGGCACCGAGCACGGTGGCGATCGACGACAGGCCCCCGGCGCGGTCGGGGACGACGTCCTGCACCGCCCCGAAGGCGTGGGCAGCTGCTCCCCAGAGGTAGAACGCGACGAGCACGAGGACCAGGGGCGGCGAGAACCCGTTCCCGGCCATGACCGCGCCGTAGACGGCGGGCCCGGTGAAGTGGGCGCTGGAGGTCGCCGAGTCGAGGAACGGGATCTCCTTGAACCGCAGCCCGGGCGCCGAGTAGGCGACGACGGCGAGGAGGACGAGACCGAGGACGAGCCACGACACCGGGTCCCCGAGGAGGACGAGGACGACGACGAACGGCACGACGGCGACGGCCACCGCGACCAGGACCGCGCGGTGCCGGGCAGGCACGAGCAGGGCGCCCTCGACTCCGCCCTTGCGCGGGTTGAGGAGGTCGGAGGCGTGGTCGAACACGTCGTTGATGCCGTACATCGCGAGGTTGTAGGGCACGAGGAAGAACAGGGACCCGACGACGAGGACGGCGTCGACCCGGCCGCCGCTCAGGAGGTAGGCGGCCGCGAACGGGTAGGCGGTGTTGATCCAGCTGACCGGACGGGACGTGACGAGGAGCGTCCGACCGAGCGAGCGGCGCCCACGCGTACCGTGCCCGGCACCGGTGGTCGACGGGGTCCCGGGGCGGGCCTGCGGCCGGCTCATCGGTCCTCCTCGGCGTCACGGCGAGCGTCGCGGCGTGGCGCGAGCAGCAGCCACACCCCCGGCAGCAGGACGAGGGCGCCGAGCGGGTAGGCGAGGTCCTCCACCGGGATGCGTCCCAGCCGCACGCCGGTCAGGCCGTCCCAGTCGTAGTCGAACAGCCCGGCGGCGACCATGAGGTTGTCGAACACGACCGTGAGGACCGCGAGGAGCGCCGCGGTGACGAGGGCCGGCAGCCACCACGCGCGGACGAGCGCCCGTGCCCGCCCCGAGCGCAGCAGGCCCGCGGCGAGGACGAGGGCCGAGAGCGGCAGGAAGATCGCGCAGAGGACGAGGTAGGTCACGACGGTCCCCCGTCCCCCGACCGCGGCGCGGGGCGTCGCGTCCGTCCGAGCGCGCGGCCCGCTGCCATGAGCAGGACCATCGTCAGGTAGCTGAGGAAGACGAGGAACACGATCTCCTCGATCGGCATGTGCGGGGCCAGGAGCAGACCCGTGGCGAACCGCGAGTCGAGGTGCCGGAACAGTCCGGTGGCGATGCCGGCGGCGTCCCAGGCCAGGAGGTAGGCGGTGCCGACGAGGACGACGACTGCGGCGCGACCCGGGGCGTGCCAGAGGAAGAGGCGGTGCCGCGCGTCGATCGTCGCCATGCCGGCCGTCGAGACCAGCAGCGCGGTCAGGTAGGCCCAGCTCATCGTGGACCTCCCGCGTGGACGTCCGGGCCCGGGGACGCCGTGACCGGCTCGCGGGCACCGGAACTGTCCCCGGCCCCAGGCATGACCGGCGCACCTCGGGCGGGCTCGGGCAGCGGGCCGGCCGTCCGGTCACCGCGCACGTGCTTGAGCACGAGCTCGGCGCTGATGAGGCACATGGGGACTCCGATCCCGGGCACCGACGTGGCGCCGGCGGTGACGAGGCCGGCGACGCGTCTCGAGGCGGTGCGTCCACGGAGGAACGCGCTCTGCCGGAGCGTGTGGGCAGGGCCCAGCGCACCTCCCCGGA
This sequence comes from Georgenia sp. Z1344, assembly GCF_057652375.1. Taxonomy (NCBI): domain Bacteria; kingdom Bacillati; phylum Actinomycetota; class Actinomycetes; order Allobogoriellales; family Allobogoriellaceae; genus Georgenia; species Georgenia sp. Z1344. Next base: position 64,542 of record NZ_CM172728.1, read on the forward strand.
AGGACGAGAAGTCCCGTTCGAAGTCGCGCGGCCCCACGGTGCGACGGACGACCACCCGCTCGGCGAGATCGGGGATGCCCGCCCACCGCGCGACCTGTTCGATGGCCGCGTCGGCGATCCGCTCGACGCGCTCGTCGCCGGAGCCGTCGATCCCGCCCGAACCGATGTCCGTCCGCGCCGGCACCGGGACGAGCACGAAGAGGTTCTCGTGCCCGTCCGGGGCGGCGGAGGGGTCGGTGGCGCTCGGCCGGCAGACGTAGAGGGACGGCGGCTCGGGCACCTGGGCGTCCGGGCCGAAGATCTGCTCGAACCCCGCGCGCCAGTCCTCGGCCAGCAGGAGGGTGTGGTGCTCGAGCCGCGGCAGGTCACCCGTGACACCGAGCATGACGAGCACGGCGCCCGGCCCCGGGTCGAGCCGCCGCCAGTGGCGCCGCGAGCGGTCCCGGCTGCCCGGCACGAGCAGCTCGGTCTCGGTGTGGTGCAGGTCCGCGGTGGAGACGACGAGGTCCGCGCCCTGGCGGTGCTCGCCGTCACCGGAGGCGTCCCGCCACCGCACGCCCGTCGCCCGGCCGTCGCGGGTCTCGATCCGCGTGACGTCCGCGCCCGTGATCAGGGTCGCCCCGTGCGCGCGGGCGAGCCGCTGGATCGAGTCGACGACGGCGGAGAACCCTCCGCGCGGATGGAACACCCCGTCGGCAAGGTCCATGTGGCTCATGAGGTGGTACATCGCCGGTGCCGTGAACGGCGACGCGCCGAGGAACACCGCCGGGTAGTCGAGGACGCGGTGCAGCCGGGAGTCGCTCACCGCGCGGCCCGCGTGGCGGTGCATCGAGGTGGTGAGCAGCCGCGCGAGGGTGGGCAGGCGTCGCAGGACCGGCCGGGACAGCAGCGTGCGCACGTCCCGGAACGGGTTGTAGAGGAACGCGTCGACGGCGGTGGCGTAGGTCTGCTCGGCCGACTCGAGGTACCGGGTGATGCGGGCGCCCGCGCCCGGCTCGACCCGCTCGAACGACGCGGCCGTCGCCTCCCGGTCCGAACGGACGACGAGCTCGTCGACGGGCTTCCCGGGCGGCGGCTCGAAGAGCACGCGGTAGGCCGGGTCGAGCCGGACGAGGTCGTACTGCTCCGCCGTCGTCGTGCCGAGCAGCCGGAAGAAGTGCTCGAACACCTCGGGCATGAGGTACCAGGACGGGCCGGTGTCGAACACGAACCCGGCGCTCTCCCACCGACCGGCCCGCCCGCCGAGCACGTCGTGCCGCTCGAGGAGGGTGACGTCGTGCCCCTCGTGGGCGAGTAGCGCGGCGGACGCGAGGCCGCTGATTCCCCCGCCCACCACCGCCACGCGCAGGGGGCGTGCGGGGCTCGCCGCCCGACCGGCGTCGGCCGCCGTCACGCCGTGCGCTCCGTGGCGCGCATCGCCCCGACGAGGATCCGCACCTTCGTCGGGCCCGGGACCCGGACCCGGCGCTCGACGACGAGCGCGGCCGGGGTCCGCTCGATCCGTCGGTTGAGCTCGGCGAACAGGCGCAGGGCGGCGGTCACGGCCGGCCGGGCGCCCGCGGGCAGCTCGGGCAGGGTGCTCCGCGCCGCCGACAGGTCGAGCCGGACGGCCGCGGTGATCTCGGCCTTGCGCTCGTCGTCGAGTCTGCCCCCGGGTAGGTCCGGGAAGTAGGTGCGGCCGAGCTCGCGCTGGTCCTCGGCCAGGTCCCGCAGGAAGTTGATCCGCTGGAACGCCGCGCCGAGCCGGCGTGCGCCGTGCTCGAGGCGGGCTCGGCGGTCCGGCGAGGTGTCCTCGCCGCCGAGGAAGATCCGCAGGCACATGAGCCCGATGACCTCCGCCGAGCCGTAGACGTACTCGTCGAGCATCTCCTGGGTGAAGGCGACGGGCGTGAGGTCGGCCCGCATGGAGGCGAAGAACGGCCCCGTGAGGTCCTGCCCGATGCCGAACCGGCCGGCGGTGGTGGCGAAGCTGTGCACGACCGGGTTGGCGCTGTAGCCCACGGCGCAGGCACGCCGGACGTCGTCCTCGAGCCGGTCGAGCACCTCGCCCCGGGCCGCGGCGTCGAGACCGGCGGCGTGGGCGGGTCCGTCGACGATCTCGTCGGCGACCCGCACGATCCCGTAGACGTTGGCGATGTGGGGACGCATCTCCCGGGCGAGCAGGAGGCTGGCCAGGCCGAACGAGGTCGAGTACTCGTGCAGCACGACCCGGGAGACCTTCGCCGAGGCGCGGTCGTACCGGTCGAGGGCGGCGGACGCGCTCATGCCGCACGCTCCGCGCACCGGGCGAGCACGTCGAGGAGCAGTCGTTCGAGGTCCGCGTCGAGCCCGGCCTCCTCGATGTGTCGGCGCACGGCGTCGCACTCGGCGCGCACCGTGCGTTCGACCTCGGCCAGCGCGCCGGAGTCCCGGATGACGGCGCGCAGCTCCTCGGCGCCGGCGTCGGTCAGGGTGGGCGACCCGAACAGGTGCGCGACCTGCGTCCACCCCGGCGAGGTCCGGGCGACCGAGACGAGCAGCGTCTGCTTGCCCTCGCGCAGGTCGCCATGGACCGACTTCCCGGTGAGCTCGGGGTCGCCGTACACACCCAGGACGTCGTCCCGCAGCTGGTAGACGACCCCCAGGCCCCGGCCGATCCGGTCGAGCGCGGCGGCGGTGTGGTGGTCGGTGCCGGCGAGGACCGCGGCGGCCACGAGCGGCGCCTGGAAGGAGTAGCGGGCGGTCTTCAGCTCGGTCGTGCGCAGCACGCGTCCGGCGTCGGACTCCTCGGAACCGAGGCCGAACCACGCGTCGGCGTGCTCGCCGGCCGCCGCGTCGACGATCGCCTCGTCGAGGAGCTCGACCAGCCTGCGCCGCGTGGTGGTGTCGACGTCGCAGGTGGCGACGAGGCGCTGGGCGGTGGCAAGCAGCAGGTCCCCTGCGATGATGCCGGAGGCGGCGCCGAAGGCGTCGGCGGCGCCCCGGGCGGTGCCGAGGCGTGCAGCTCGGGCAGCGGCGCGGCCGGAGACGTTCGGTTCGCCCCGGCGGACCGTGTCGTTGTCGATGACGTCGTCGTGGGCGAGGAGCGCGTTGTGCAGGAGCTCGAGCGCGCAGGCCACGTCGAGCGCGGCGTCGGCCTGCCGGTCCCCGCGGGACAGGCTGCGCCACACGGCCAGCAGGAGGCGGGAGCGCAGCCGCTTGCCGCCGAGCACGAGTCCGGCGAGGTGATCGACGAGGTCCCTGAACGCGTGGTGGTGCCGGGCGGCACGTGTGCGCAGCTCGTCGGTCACCTCCCGCAGACGTCCGTCGAGCTCGCTCTCGTCGGTGGCACGCGCGGAGAGCGTGGGGACACGCTGTGCGATCTGCGTCATCGGTCGATCCCGTCCGCATCAGGTCGGCCCCCGGTCGGCTCGTGCTGTCGGCCGTGGTCGGACTCGTCGGGTCGGCCCCCGGTCGGCTCGTCGTGCCCGGTACCGTCCGGCCCGTCCGCGGAGCGCTGTGCCAGGTCGGCGAGGAACCGCGTGACCACGCGTCGCTCGGCAGAGCTCAGGCGCGCGGCGGCCGCGAACCTGCCGGCGTGCTGGACGCCGACATGCCCCCGCGCGCTCTGCTGCGTGCTCGGGGTGACAGTGAGTGCGACACCCCGGCGGTCGCTGGGGTGCGCGGAACGGACGACGTGGCCGCCGGTCTGGAGCCGGTCGAGCATCTTCGTCACCGCCGCGCTGGTGAGCCCGAGGTACTCGGCCACCATCGCCGGGGTGACGACCGCGCCGATCCGGGCGCCGCCCATGACGAGTCGGAGCGCCTGCATGTCCCGCTCGGAGAGCTCCATGTAGTCGCTCGACGCCTTCGAAGCTCGCGCCTCCTCGGCCTTCCACGCCTGGAGCGCGCGCATGACGTCGGCGATCTCCGCCAGATCGTCGTCGCTCAGTCCGGCCCGATCGAGGAGCTCCCCGTCGGGATCCATCGACGCGTGGTCGTGGAAGGAGGTGACGATGCGCTGCACCGGGTCGGAGTACACACGAACATACTAACCAGGTTAGTTACTTACGCAAGACGCGACTTCCTGCTCGTGGCGCGTCGCGCACCGGCGGACCCCGCCGGGTCGACGGCTACATGCCCACCGACGCCATGAGCGCGCCGAGCTCGGGGCCGGCGATGACGCGGGTGCGCCCGGGGCGCAGGTCGCCGAGCACGATCGAGCCGATGCGCGTGCGCAGCAGGCGGGTGACCGGGTGGCCGACCTGCTCGAACATGCGGCGCACGATGTGGTTGCGGCCCTCGTGCAGGACGATCTCGACGAGGGTCGCGTCGGGCGCCGTGTCCTTGATCGTCACCTCGGACGGGCGGACGAACCCGTCCTCGAGCTCGAGGCCCTCGCGCAGCTGGGTGGAGACGGCCTTGGGGATCCGTCCCTCGACGGTCGCGAGGTAGGTCTTGGGCACCTCGTAGGACGGGTGCGTGAGCCGGTGGCCGAGCTCCCCGTCGTTCGTCAGCAGGAGCAGCCCCTCGGAGTCGGCGTCGAGCCGGCCCACGTGGAAGAGCCGCTCGGAACGGCCCTCGACGTACTGGGCGAGCGAGGGGCGGCCGTCCGGGTCGTCCATCGTCGAGACGACGCCGCGCGGCTTGTTGAGGGCGAGGGTGAGGGCGCTCTCGTCGAGCTGGACGCGGGATCCGTCGACGTGGATGACGGCGGTGGCCGGGTCGACGCGCGTGCCGAGCTCCCGCACGACCTGGCCGTCCACGCTCACCCGGCCGGCCACGATGAGCTCCTCGGAGGCGCGCCGCGAGGCGACGCCCGCCCCGGCGAGCACCTTCTGGAGTCGGACGCCCTCGGGCGTGTGCGGGTCGGTCATGACGCTCCCTCGGTCGGGTCGACGCCGTCGGCGCCGAGGTCGGGCAGGTAGGGCGCGAGCGGCGGCAGCTCGTCGAGCGAGCTCAGCCCCATCCGCTCGAGGAACGCGGTCGTGGTGCGGAACGTCATGGCGCCGCCCTCCTCGGCGGGGCCGGCCTCGGCCACGAGGCCGCGGGCGAGCAGGGTGCGGACGACGCCGTCGACGTTGACGCCGCGCACCGCCGCCACGCGGCCACGCGTGACCGGCTGGCGGTAGGCGATGACGGCGAGCGTCTCGAGGGAGGCCTGGGTGAGGCGCGCGGTCTGGCCGTCGACGACGAACCGCCCGACGACGTCGGCGACCGCGGGCGAGGAGTAGATCCGCCACCCGCCGCCGACCTCACGGAGCTCGAAGCCCCGGCGCCGCCCGCCGCGCTCGCCGCGGTACTCGGCCGCCAGCTCGCCGAGGGCCTCGGTGACGAGCTCGGTGGGCACCCCGAGCACACCGGCAAGGTCGAGCGCGGGCACCGGGTCGTCGACGATCATGAGGACGCCTTCGATCGCGGCGTGCAGCTCGTCCGTCCCGGGGCGCGCATGCACCTCGTCGAGGGTGTCCTGCGTGGGCTCGCCGCTCCCCGGCTCGTCGGTGGCGGGCACGCCGGGGCGGACCTCGTCGGGTTCCGCGGTCACGATGCGCTCCTCGGGTCGTCTCGTTCGTCGTCGTCGCCGTCCGGCGCCGTGTCGCCACCCCGGTCCACCGCGGGCTCCGGGGCCGGCCCCGGTTCCTCGTCCGCCGCGTCCGGTCCGGTCTCCGGCCCGCCCACCTCGGTGGGGTCCCCGACGACGACGTCGCCCTGCTCCGGGCCCGTCCATCGCACGGACAGCTCGGCCAGCGCCTCGGCCTGCTCGAACCCGACGGCACCCTGCCGGAACAGCTCGAGCAGGGCGAGGAAGCGGGAGACGACGTGGCCGGTCGTGGGCGCGTCGGCGACGAGCTGCCGGAAGGTGACGGTGCGCCCGCGCCGGAGCCGGTCGACGAGGATCGCGGCCTGGCCCGGGACCGGCACGAGCGGGTCGTGCAGGTGGTCGACCCCGACGCCGGGGGGCGCGGGCCGACCTGCCTCGGCCGCGGCGGCGAGCCGGACGAGGTCGTCCGGCCCCACCGACCAGACGAGCTCGGGCAGCAGGGCGGCGAGGTGCGGCTCGAGCGGGACGGACCGCGGCCAGGAACGGGCCCCGCGCTCCCACGCCTCGGCGAGGTCCTCCGAGACCGACTTGTAGGCGCGGTACTGCAGCAGCCGCGCGAACAGCAGGTCCCGGGCCTCGAGCAGCGCGAGGTCCTCGGCATCCTCGACCTCGCCGCGCGGCAGGAGCCGGGCCGCCTTGAGGTCGAGCAGCGTGGCCGCGACGACGACGAACTCGCTCGCCTCGTCGAGGTCCCAGACGTCGGCGGCCGCGAGGTAGGAGATGAACTCGTCGGTGACCGTCGCGAGCGCGACCTCGGTGACGTCGAGGCGGTGCTTGGCGATCAGTGAGAGCAGGAGGTCGAACGGGCCCGAGAAGTTGTCGAGGACGATCGAGAAGCCGCCCTCGGCCGCCAGCGCCGCCTCCTCGGCGCCGAGCGCGGGCACCTGCGCGGCCTCCTCAGGACTCGGCGCGGGTACCTGCGCCGCCTCCTCGGAGCTCAGCGCGGGCTCCGCGGGGTCGGCCCCCGTCGTCGGCGCCCCGTCCGCGGTGGGACGGGTGCCCGCTGCAGGGCCGGTCGGCGCGGTGTCAGGCCGCATCGCCGCGGGCGACGAGCTCGCGGGCGAGGCGCCGGTAGGCGTCCGCCCCCGGGTGCGTGGGTGCGTAGCTCGTGATCGGCTCCGCGGCCACGGAGGCGTCGGGGAACTTGACGGTGCGCGAGATGACGGTGCGGAACACGCGGTCGCCGAAGGCCTCCCGCACGCGGTCGAGGACCTCGCGCGAGTGGAGGGTGCGCAGGTCGACCATGGTGGCGAGGATGCCGTCGATGCGGAGCCGCGGGTTGAGCCGGTCGGTCACCTTCTCGATCGTCTCGACGAGCAGGGCCACGCCGCGCAGCGCGAAGAACTCCGCCTCGAGCGGGATGAGCACGCCGTGGGCGGCCGTCAGCGCGTTGACCGTGAGCAGGCCGAGGGAGGGCTGGCAGTCGATGATGATGACGTCGTAGTCGTCGAGCACCGGGGCGAGCACCCGGGCGAGGGCCTGCTCACGGGCCACCTCGCCGACGAGCTGCACCTCCGCCGCCGAGAGGTCGATGTTCGCGGGCAGGACGTCGAGGTTCGCCACGGGGCTCGTGAGGATGGCCGAGCGGACGTCGGGCCGACGCTCCATGATGAGCTGGTAGACGGTGCGGTCGAGCTCGTTGGCGTTGATGCCGAGCCCGGCGGACGCGGCGCCCTGCGGGTCGAAGTCGACGATGAGCACCTTGCGGCCGTACTCGGCCAGGGCGGCGCCGAGGTTGATCGTCGTCGTCGTCTTGCCGACCCCGCCCTTCTGGTTGCACATGGCGATGACCCGGGCCGGGCCGTGGCTCGGCAACGGGGCCGGTACCGGGTAGTCCTCGTCGCCCCAGGAGATCGGCGCGGCCGGTTCGGTCCCGGCGGCGTCGAGGGTCGGCTGCTCGCTGCTCATCGGCTCAAGGTTAGTCGAGGTCCCGGGCCCGCTGCGTCCCCGCCCTTCAGACGCCCGTCACCGACCGGTTGCGGACCGTCCGGTCACGAGCGGCGCGCCTCCCGGTAGCGACGGATGAGCTCGCTGGTGGAGGAGTCGTGCGCGTCGGCGGCGGGGCCCTCCTCGGCGGTGAGCTCCTCGCCGATCCGGGTGGCGAGCACCTTGCCGAGCTCCACGCCCCACTGGTCGAACGAGTTGATCCCCCACACCACGCCCTGGACGAACACCTCGTGCTCGTAGAGGGCCACGAGCTGGCCGAGGACCGACGGGGTGAGGCGCGGCGCGAGGATCGTCGTCGTCGGCCGGTTGCCGGGGAAAGTCTTGTGCGCAACGAGCTCCTCGGGCACGCCGTCGGCGCGCACCTCGTCGGCGGTCTTGCCGAACGCGAGGGCCTCGGACTGCGCGAACAGGTTCGCCGTCAGGAGGTCGTGGTGGAGCGCGACCTCCTCGTGCGCGGGCCGCACGAACCCGATCATGTCCGCGGGGACGAGCTCGGTGCCCTGGTGGATGAGCTGGTAGAAGGCGTGCTGGCCGTTGGTCCCGGGCTCGCCCCACACGATCGGCCCGGTCGCCACCTCCACCGGCTCCCCCTCGCGGGTCACGCGCTTGCCGTTGGACTCCATGTCGAGCTGCTGGAGGTAGGCCGCGAACCGGCCGAGGTCCTGCGCGTAGGGCAGCACGGCGGAGGTCGTGGCGCCGAGGAGGTTCCGGTTCCACACCTTGATCATCGCGAGCAGCGCGGGAACGTTCTCGGCGAACGGGGCGGTGCGGAAGTGCTCGTCGACCGTGTGGAACCCGTCGAGCATCTCGCGGTACGCCTCGGGGCCGATGGCGATCATGACGGAGAGCCCGACGGCGGACGTGAACGAGTACCGTCCGCCGACCCAGTCCCAGAAGCCGAACATGTTGTCCGTGTCGATGCCGAACTCGGCGACCCGCTCGGCGTTGGTCGACACCGCGACGAAGTGCTTGGCGACGGCGGCCTCGTCCCCGAGCACGTCGACGAGCCACGTCCGGGCCGACCGCGCGTTGGTCAGGGTCTCGATCGTGCCGAAGGTCTTCGACGCGACGACGACGAGGGTCTCCTCGGGGTCGATACCCGTGAGGGCGGCGGTCAGGTCGTCGCCGTCGACGTTGGAGACGTACCGGACGTCGATCCGAGGGTCCGCGTAGGCCGCGAGGGCGCGGTGGGCCATCGCCGGTCCGAGGTCCGAGCCGCCGATCCCGATGTTGATCACCGTCGTGATGGCCTTGCCCGTGTGCCCGGTCCATTCGCCCGAGCGCACCTTCTCGGCGAAGACGGCCATGCGGTCGAGCACCTCGTGGACGTCGGCCACGACATCCTGTCCGTCGACCACGAGCTCGGCGTCCCGCGGCAGGCGCAGCGCCGTGTGGAGCACGGCCCGGTCCTCGGCGGTGTTGATGTGCTCGCCGGCGTACATCGCGGCGGTGCGCCCCGCGAGGTCGACCTCCTCCGCGAGCGCGCCGAGCAGCTCGAGCGTGCGCGGGGTGACGCGATTCTTCGAGTAGTCCACGTAGAGGTCGCCGACCTCGGCCGTCAGGGTCCTGCCCCGTTCCGGCGCGTGGGCGAAGAGCTCGCGCAGGTGGGTCTGCCCGATCTCGCCGTGGTGCGCGGCGAGTGCCTGCCAGGCGGGCGTGTCCGGGACGTGCGCGGTCATGGTCTCCTCCGAGCGTCGACGACGATGCCCCCATCGTGGCCCACTTCACGGCCGACGTGCCAGCCGGTCCGCGGCGTGGGCGGACGCGGCCGCGGCAGCGCGGGCACGTGGGCGCCCACCCGTCCGGTCCACCCCACCGACGCGTGCGGCTCAGCCGCTGCGGGGTGCACGGGCGCGCGGGTGGCTCGTCGCGTAGACCTCCCGCAGGGCCTGGACGGTGACCTGCGTGTAGATCTGGGTGGTCGTCACGCTCGCGTGCCCGAGCAGCTCCTGCACCACGCGGACATCGGCGCCCCCGGCGAGCAGGTGCGTGGCGAACGAGTGCCGCAGCGTGTGCGGCGAGAGGTGGTCGACGGCCAGGCCCGCACGCTCCCCCGCGGCACGGAGCACGGCCCACGCGCTCTGGCGCGAGAGCGGGCGGCCGAGCGTGTTGAGGAACAGGTGCGCCGTCCCCCGGCCCTTCGAGGCGAGCGCGGGCCGGCCGCGGACGAGGTACGCGCCGACGGCGTCGGCCGCGGGGCCGCCGAGCGGCACGACCCGCTCCTTGCGGCCCTTGCCGAACAGGCGCACGGCGTGGTCGGCCAGGTCCACGTCGTCGACCGCGAGCCCGACCGCCTCCGAGATGCGGGCGCCCGTGCCGTAGAGGACCTCGACGAGCGCGGCGTCCCGCACGCCCAGGGGCTCCTCGGCGGCGCCGGCGGCGGCGATGATCGCCTCGACCTCGCTCACCCCGATGGCTTTCGGCAGGCGGCGGCCCTGGACGGGCGGCCGGACCCGGGCGGCGACGTCGTCGGCGACGAGACCCTCCGCGAGGGCGAACCGGTGCCAGCCCCGGGCGGCGGTGACCGCCCGGGCGGCGGAGGACGCGGCGAGCGGTCGCCCGCCGTCGGAGCCGTCCGCGAGCACCGCGGCGAAGGCCGCGACGTCGTCGACCGTGACGTCAGCGAGGCGGGCGCGCCCGAGGGCGCGCAGGTGGCCGGTGTAGCGGGTGAGGTCGCGCCGGTACGCGGCGACGGTGTGCGCGGACAGACCCCGCTCGACGGCGACGTGCGCGAGGTACTGCTCGAGCGCGTCGTCGAGCGCGTCGCGGGTCATGGGCGCGGAGCCGGGGACGGGGTCGGCGAGGCCGGCGGGAGCGCCGGGACCACGACCGGCCGGACCGGACCGGCGGCCCGGGACCGACCCGCGGTCGTCACGGGACGAACGGGTCGATCGCGACGGCGAGGAAGAGCACCGACAGGTAGGTGATCGAGCCGTGGAAGACGGTCATGGCCTGCTTCCGCCCCCGGCGCGGGTCGCCCGCCAGCCGGACGAGCTGCGCGCACTGGAGCAGGAACCAGCCGCCCGAGAGCACGGCGGCGACGGCGTAGAACCAGCCGGTCGACGCGACCGGGATCAGCGCGAGCGAGGTGGCCACGGTGAGTACCGCGTAGACAAGTCCGTGCGTGGCGACGGTCGGGGCGCCCTTGACGGCGCCGAGCATCGGCACCCCGGCGCGCTGGTAGTCCTTGGTGAACTTCATCGACAGCGGCCAGTAGTGCGGCGGCGTCCAGAAGAAGACGATGAGGAAGAGGACGAGCGCCGGCCAGTCGAGGGAGCCGGTGACGACCGACCAGCCGATGACGACCGGCATGCAGCCGGCCACCCCGCCCCACACGATGTTCTGGCTCGTACGGCGCTTGAGGATCATCGTGTAGAAGACGACGTAGAGCAGGATCGCCGCCAGCGTGAGCGCCGACGCGACGAGGTTGGCCAGCAGCGCGAACCACGCGACCGAGACCACGCCGAGGACGGACGCAAAGACCAGCGCGTCGCGCGGGCGGATCTCGCCGGTGACGAGCGGGCGCTCACGGGTCCTGTTCATCACCGCGTCGATGTCCCTGTCGAGGACCATGTTGAACGCGTTGGCGGAGCCCGCGGCGATCGCCCCGCCCACGAGCGCGACGATGACCTTCCACCACCCGGGCCAACCGTCGGCGGCGAGGACCATCGTGGGCAGCGTGGTGACGAGCAGCAGCTCGATGATCCGGGGCTTCGTCAGCGCGACGTAGGCGGCGAGCCGCGACCGGCGTCGGCCCGGGTGCAGCGGTCCGGGGTGCGACGCGGCGCCGTGGGCGCCCGCGGCTCCGGCCCGGCCGGCGGCGGTGCGGTCGGCGGCTCCGGTGGCCCGCGCGTCGTCGGGACGTGCGTCCGCTCCCTCGGGACGCTCGACCGCGCCGTCCGCCGCGGTCGCGGCCTCCGGGCTGCTCACCAGGTCGCGCTCGTGCACGCGCACCGCCTCTCTGCCTGTCCCGCTCCCCCCAGGAGCGCAGAGGATCGGCGCGTGGAGGACGGGTCCGGCCAGTCTACCGGTCGCACTCCCCCGGCCCCGGCGGCACCCGGGAGGCACGTGCCACTCCCCGGGCAGCGCACTAGGCTGGACGGAGATCCGCCGCGCCCATGTGCGCACCCCGACGAACTGGAGGACACGTGAACGACCACGCACCGGTGCTCGACGAGCTCGACCGCAAGGCGGTGGACACCGCCCGGCTGCTCGCCCTCGACGCCGTCCAGAAGACGGGCAACGGTCACCCCGGGACCGCGATGTCCCTCGCCCCGCTCGCCTACCTCCTCTACCAGAAGGTCATGCGGCACGACCCGAAGGACAGCCGCTGGATCGGCCGCGACCGGTTCGTGCTCTCCGCCGGTCACTCCTCGCTCACCCAGTACGTCCAGCTCTACCTCGGCGGGTGGGGCCTCGAGCTCGAGGACATCCAGTCGCTGCGCACGTGGGGCTCGAAGACCCCCGGGCACCCGGAGTACCACCACACCGACGGCGTCGAGGTGACCACGGGCCCGCTCGGTCAGGGCCTGGCGAACGCCGTGGGCATGGCGATGGCGAGCCGTCGTGAGCGCGGCCTGTTCGACCCGGACGCCGCCGCCGGCACCTCGCCGTTCGACCACCACGTCTACGTCATCGCCTCCGACGGCGACATGCAGGAGGGCGTGACCTCCGAGGCGAGCTCGCTCGCCGGCACGCAGAAGCTCGGCAACCTCGTCGTGTTCTGGGACGACAACGAGATCTCGATCGAGGACGACACGTCGATCGCGTTCTCCGAGGACACCGTCGCCCGCTACGAGGCCTACGGCTGGCACGTCCAGGTCGTCGACTTCACCAAGGGCGGCACGGGGTACGAGGAGGACGTCGACGCCCTGAACGCCGCGATCGAGGCGGCGAAGGCGGAGACCGAGCGCCCGTCGTTCATCGCGCTCAAGACCGTCATCGGCTGGCCGGCGCCGACCCTCCAGGGCACGGGCACCGCGCACGGCGCCGCGCTCGGCCAGGAGGAGGTCGCGGGCACCAAGAAGGTCCTCGGCTTCGACCCCGAGGAGCACTTCGCGGTGGCCGACGAGGTCATCGAGCGCACGCGCACGCAGGCCGCCGAGCGAGCGTCCGCGGCGCGCGCCACGTGGGAGAAGAGCTACGACGCGTGGCGGACCGCAGCCCCCGAGCGCGCCGCCCTGCTCGACCGCCTCGTGGCCAAGGAGCTCCCCGAGGGGTGGACCGACGCCCTGCCCGAGTTCGAGGCCGGCAAGGCCGTCTCGACCCGCAAGGCGTCGGGCCAGGTCCTCACCGCGCTCGCGCCCGTCCTGCCCGAGCTGTGGGGCGGCTCGGCCGACCTCGCGGGCTCGAACAACACGACGATGGAGGGCGAGCCGTCGTTCCTGCCCGCGGAGCGCGCGTCGAAGAAGTTCCCCGGCGACAAGTACGGCCGCACGCTGCACTTCGGCATCCGCGAGCACGCGATGGGGTCGATCCTCAACGGCATCTCCGCCTCGAGCGTCACCCGTCCCTACGGCGGCACGTTCCTCGTGTTCTCCGACTACATGCGTGCCGCGGTGCGCGTCGCCTCGATCATGGGCACGCCGTCGATCTACGTGTGGACGCACGACTCCGTCGGCGTCGGCGAGGACGGCCCGACCCACCAGCCGATCGAGCACCTGACGGCCCTGCGCGCGATCCCCGACCTGGACGTCGTCCGACCGGCCGACGCCGCCGAGACCGCCGCCGCGTGGCGGGGCATCCTCGAGCGGACCGACCGCCCGGTCGGCCTCGTCCTGTCCCGCCAGAACCTGCCCAACCCGGAGCGCGGCGGCGACACCGGCCTCACGTCCGCCGAGGGCGTGCTCCGCGGTGGCTACGTGCTCGCCGACAGCCCCACGGGCTCCGTCGACGTCCTGCTCGTCGCCACGGGCTCCGAGGTGCAGCTGGCCCTCGCCGCGCGCGAGACGCTGCAGGCCGAGGGCGTCGGGGCGCGCGTCGTGTCGATGCCGAGCGTCGAGTGGTTCGCCGACCAGGACGAGGCGTACCGCGAGGATGTGCTGCCCGCCGGCGTCCGCGCCCGCGTGAGCGTCGAGGCGGGCCTCGCCATGCCGTGGCGCGGCATCGTCGGCGACGCCGGCAGGTCCGTGTCGATCGAGGGCTACGGCGCCTCGGCGGCCGGCGACGTCGTCATGGAGAAGCTCGGTATAACGGCGGACGCCGTCGTGGCCGCCGCGAAGGAGTCGATCGAGGCCGCCTCGGCCTGACCACGCAGTGCACCCTGACGACGGGCCGTGGCCGGTACGCATCGGCCGCGGCCCGTCGTCGTCCCACCCACCGGAGGACGAGATGACCGACGCAACCACCCCCCTGGCCCAGCTCTCCGCCCACGGCGTGTCCGTGTGGCTCGACGACCTGTCCCGCGAGCGGCTGACGAACGGCTCGCTGGAGGCGCTCATCGACACCGACCACGTGGTCGGTGTGACGACGAACCCGACGATCTTCGCCGGTGCCCTGTCGAAGGGGTCCGCCTACGACGCCCAGGTGGCCGAGCTCGCCGCCGCGGACACCGACCTCGAGAAGGCCGTCACGACGATCACGACCGACGACGTGCGGGCCGCGTGCGACGTGATGGCCCCGGTGTTCGAGGCCTCCGCCGGCCAGGACGGTCGTGTGTCGATCGAGGTCGACCCGCGCCTGGCCCGCGACACCGCCGGCACGATCGCCCAGGCGCGCGAGCTGTGGCGGATCGTCGACCGCCCGAACGCCATGATCAAGATCCCCGCCACCGAGCAGGGTCTGCCGGCCATCGCCGACGCGATCGCCGACGGCATCAGCGTCAACGTCACGCTCATCTTCTCCCTCGACCGCTACCGCGCCGTCGCCGCCGCCTACCTCGACGGCCTCGAGTGCGCGCAGGAGAAGGGGATCGACCTGTCGACCATCCGCTCCGTCGCGTCGTTCTTCGTCTCGCGCGTGGACGGCGAGATCGACAAGCGGCTCGACGCCCTCGGCACCTCCGAGGCCACGGCGCTGCGGGGGCGCACCGCGATCGCCAACGCCCGGCTCGCCTACGCCGCGTTCGAGGAGATCTTCGACGCGCCCCGCTTCACGGAGCTCGCCGCCGCCGGGGCCCACCGTCAGCGTCCGCTGTGGGCCTCGACCGGCGTGAAGGACGAGGCGTACCGCGACACGATGTACGTCGAGGAGCTCGTCGCGGACGACACCGTCAACACGATGCCGGAGAAGACGCTCCGCGCGACAGCGGACCACGGGGAGGTCACCGGCGACACGGTCAGCGGCCGCGCCGAGGAGTCCCAGCGGGTCCTCGAGGAGCTCGCGGCGGTCGGGATCGACATCGACGAGGTCACCGACAAGCTCGAGCAGGAGGGCGTGCACAAGTTCGAGGTCTCCTGGGACGAGCTGCTGCAGACGGTGCGCTCGGCGCTGGACGCGGCGAAGGCGTGACCTCCACGGCGTGACCTCCACGGCGTGACGTCCGCGGGTGCGGGCCCGCTGGTCGGAGCGGCGCGCCCGTCCCGACGACGACGGCCCGGTGGCGGAGCTCAGGCTCCGGCCACCGGGCCGTCGTCGTTCGTCGTGCGGGAAGCTGTGGGAGGGCGGCGCGGGCGCAGCCGGCGACCGCCGGTCGGTCGGGTCAGGCCGTGCCGCGGCGGGCGCGCAGGGCGCTGAGCGCCTCGTCGAGGAGGGCCGCGCCGTCGTCGTCCGACCGGCGCTCCTTCACGTACGCGAGGTGGGTCTTGTAGGGCTCGTTGCGCGGGGCGTCCGGCGGGTTCTCCCGGTCCTGGCCGGCGGGCAGGCCGCAGCGGGGGCAGTCCCAGGTCTCGGGGGGCACGACCTCGGCGTCGACCGCGAAGCTCGGGCTCGCCTCGTGGCCCTGCGCGCACCAGTACGTGACCTTGACGCGGGGGGCGAGCTCGCCGCGCTCCATCTCCCCCATCGGGCCCGCTCCTACGCGCGAGCCCCGGATCGCGTTCCCCCCGGCCATGTCAGTCTCCGAACTTCATGATGAGGCCGAGCATGACCACGCACAGGCCCCACGCCACGGACACGCCCACGGTCAGCCGGTTGAGGTTGCGCTCGGCGACCCCGGAGGAGCCGACGGACGAGGTGAGCCCGCCGCCGAACATGTCCGACAGGCCGCCGCCGCGTCCCTTGTGCATGAGCACGAAGAGGACGAGCACGATGCTCAGCAGGACGAGCAGCACGCTCAGGACGACCTTGAGCCAGATCACGGACACAACTCCTCGGGAACGACGCGGGACGCCAGGAGGCGCCCCGACGATGATAAGCGATGCTGCGGGGGCCCGGACGCGGCCCGCGAGGCGGCGCGGCGCACGGGGCGTCCTCGCCCGGACGCTCCCGTCGGACCCCGGGCCCCGGACCCCGGAAGCCGGACGGCGGTCGGGCGAACGCCCGTACGTCCACGCACGACGACGGCGGGGGACGCGATCGATCCGACCGCCTCCCCCGCCGTGCGGGTCGTGCCTGGTGGCTCGGGTCAGCCGCCCACGTGCTGCTGGTAGCGCACGATCGCGGCGAACTCCTCGGCCTTGAGGCTGGCGCCCCCGACGAGCGCGCCGTCGACGTCCTCGCCCGCCATGATGGCGGCGATGTTCGCCGACTTCACCGAGCCGCCGTAGAGGACGCGGACCGAGTCCGCGAGCTCGGCGGTGTAGAGCTCGGCGAGGCGGGCGCGCACGGCGGCGCATACCTCCTGCGCGTCCTCGGGCGTGGCCACCTCGCCGGTGCCGATCGCCCAGACGGGCTCGTACGCCACGACGACCGTGGCGGCCTGGTCGGCGTCCAGCGCCTCGAACACGCCGGTGACCTGGGCGGTCACGTGCTCGACGTGCTGCCCGGCCTGGCGGACGTCGAGGCCCTCGCCGACGCAGATGATGGGAGTGATCCCCGCACCGAGCGCGGCGGCAGCCTTGCGGCCCACCAGCGCGTCGTCCTCGGCGTGGTACTCGCGACGCTCGGAGTGTCCGACGACGACGTGGGTGACGCCGAGCTTGGCGAGCATCGCCGCCGAGATCTCGCCGGTGTAGGCGCCCGAGGCGTGCTCGGAGACGTCCTGCGCGCCGTAGCGGATCTCCAGCTTGTCGCCGTCGACCAGGGTCTGCACGGACCGCAGGTCCGTGTACGGCGGGACGACGACGACCTCGACCTGCTCGTGGTCGTGCTTGGCGTCGGCCAGGGTCCACGCGAGCTTCTGCACGAGGTGCGTGGCCTCGTGGTGGTCGAGGTTCATCTTCCAGTTGCCCGCCATCAGCGGGGTGCGGGTGGTCACGCGTTGTCCTCCAGGACGCTGAGACCGGGGAGCACCTTGCCCTCGAGGAGCTCGAGGGAGGCACCGCCGCCGGTGGAGATGTGGGAGAAGGTCGACTCGTCGAAGCCGAGGAGCCGGACGGCGGCGGCGGAGTCGCCGCCGCCGACGATGGTGTAGCCGTCCGCGTCGGACAGCGCCTGGGCGACCGCCTTCGTGCCGGCGGCGAACGGGGCCATCTCGAAGACGCCCATGGGGCCGTTCCACACGACCGTGCGCGCGCCGGCGATCGCCTCCGCGTACGCCGCGGACGTCTCCGGGCCGATGTCGAGACCCATCTGGTCGGCGGGGATCGCATCGGCGGCGACCGTCGTGGCCGGTGCCTCGGCGTCGAACGCCGGCGCGACGACGACGTCGGAGGGCAGGAGGATCTGCACGCCGCGCTCGGCGGCCTGGTCGAGGTAGCCGCGGACCGTGTCGAGCTGGTCCTCCTCGAGGAGCGAGGTGCCGACCTCGTGGCCCTGGGCCCCCAGGAACGTGAACGCCATGCCGCCACCGACGAGCAGCGTGTCGGCCTTGCCGATGAGGTTGGCGATGACGCCGAGCTTGTCGGAGACCTTCGAGCCGCCGAGGGCCACCGCGTAGGGGCGCTCCGGGTCGGTGGTCGCGCGGGACAGCGCCTCGACCTCGGCGAGCACGAGCTCCCCGGCGGCCGCGGGCAGGACCTGGGCGATGTCGTAGACCGAGGCCTGCTTGCGGTGGACCACGCCGAAGCCGTCGGAGACGAACGCGTCGGCGAACCGCGCGAGGTCGGCGGCCATGGCCTGACGCTCGGCGTCGTCCTTCGAGCTCTCGCGCGGGTCGAAGCGGACGTTCTCGAGCAGGAGGACCTGGCCGTCGGCCAGGGCCTCGACGGCGGCGGCCGCGCCGTCGCCCACGACGTCGGGGGCGAGGGTGACCTCGCGCCCGAGCAGCTCACCGAGGCGGGCGGCGACCGGGGCCAGGCTGAACTCCGGCCGCACCTCACCCTTGGGGCGGCCGAGGTGCGCCATGACCACGACCTTCGCGCCGGCGTCGGCCAGACGCGTGAGGGTGGGCAGGGCGGCGCGGATGCGCCCGTCGTCGGTGATCGTGGTGCCGTCCAGCGGGACGTTGAAGTCCGAGCGGACGAGCACGCGGCGACCGGCGAGGTCACCGAGGGACTCGATGGTCTTCATGCGGTACTCCTTCTGCGTCGAGAGGGTCTCAGGGCCGGCCGGACAGGCCGCGACGCCCGCCCACGGCGCAGTGCGCTGTGTGCGGGCGTCGCGGTCGGCCGGTACGGGGCTGCGTCAGAGACGGTCGCCGATGTACTTCGCGAGGGTGACGAGCGAGGACGAGTAGCCGAACTCGTTGTCGTACCAGGAGACGACCTTGACCTGGTTGTCGATGACCTTGGTGAGGCCGGCGTCGAAGATCGACGTGTGGGAGTTGCCCACGATGTCCGAGGAGACGATCTCGTCCTCGGTGTACTGGAGGATGCCCTTGAGCTCCTCGCTCTCCGCGGCCTTCTTCATGGCGGCGTTGACGGACTCGACCGTGACGGGCTTGGTCGCCGTGAACGTGAGGTCCGTGGCGGAGCCGGTCGGGGTCGGCACGCGGAGCGCGTAGCCGTCGAGCTTGCCCTTGAGCTGCGGGAGCACGAGGGAGACGGCCTTCGCGGCACCGGTCGAGGTCGGGATGATCGACAGGGCGGCGGCGCGGGCGCGGCGCAGGTCCTTGTGCGGCCCGTCCTGGAGGTTCTGGTCCGCGGTGTACGCGTGGATGGTCGTCATGAGGCCGCGCTCGATGCCGAACTCGGCGTCGAGAACCTTGGCCATCGGCGCGAGGCAGTTCGTCGTGCACGAGGCGTTGGAGACGATGTGGTGGGCGGCCGGGTCGTAGTCGGTGTGGTTGACACCGACGACGAAGGTGGCGTCCTCGTTCTTGCCGGGCGCGGAGATGATGACCTTCTTGGCGCCGGCCTCGATGTGGGCCTTCGCCTTGGTCGCGTCGGTGAAGCGGCCGGTCGACTCGATGACGATGTCGGCGCCGAGCTCGCCCCAGGGGAGCTTGGTCGGGTCGGCCTCGGCGGAGGCGCGGAACGTCGTGTCGCCGACCGTGATCGAGTCGTCGTCGTAGGTGACCGTCTCGTCGAGGACGCCGAAGATCGAGTCGTACTTCAGCAGGTGGGCCAGGGTCTTGTTGTCGGTGAGGTCGTTGATGCCGACGATCTGGACGTCCGCGCCGGACCGCAGCAGGGCGCGCGTGAAGTTCCGTCCGATGCGGCCGAAGCCGTTGATGCCAACCTTGATGGTCACTGTGGTTCTCTCCTCCTCGGTGCACCGGTCCGGCGCACGCATGTCGGTCAGGCCGTCGGGAGGCGGGCACCTCGGCCCGTGGGCCGTCGCCGTCCTCCCTCACGAACGATCCTAGTGCGTCGCGGGGACCTGCACGGGGGACGATCGTCCGTCGTCCGCCGGCGGTGAACGTGCCTGCACGGATGGTCGCCGCCGGGCACCGGTGGTGGGAGGAGTGGCGGACGTCGACCACTCCCCCGACGGGGCCGGGCGGCGTCACCGGTGCGGTCGGGAGCGGGTGCGGACCGGTCAGTCGTCGTCGTCGTCGGGCGGGAGGACCGCCTGCGTGCTCGGCACGCCGAGCTCCTCCGCGCGGCGGTCGGCCATCGCGAGGAGGCGACGGATGCGGCCGGCCACGGCGTCCTTCGTCATCGGCGGGTCGGACATGGCGCCGAGCTCCTCGAGGGAGGCCTGCCGGTTCGCCATCCGCAGCCGGCCGGCCTCGAGGAGGTGGTCGGGCACGTCGTCCCCGAGGATCGCGAAGGCGCGCTCGACCCGGGCGCCGGCCGCGACCGCGGCACGGGCCGACCGGCGCAGGTTCGCGTCGTCGAAGTTCGCCAGGCGGTTCGCCGTGCCGCGCACCTCGCGCCGGGTGCGGCGCTCCTCCCACGTGAGGACGGCGTCGTGGGCACCCATGCGGGTGAGCAGCGCGGAGATGCCGTCGCCGTCACGGACGACGACCCGGTCGACGCCGCGGACCTCCCGGTTCTTCCCGGCCACGCCGAGCCTGCGGGCGCAACCCACGAGGGCGAGGGCGGCCTCGGGACCGGGGCAGGTGATCTCGAGCGACGAGGAGCGGCCCGGCTCCGTCAGCGAGCCGTGGACGAGGAACGCCCCGCGCCAGGCGGCGGTCGCCTCGGCGACGCCCGCGCCGACGACGGCGGTCGGCAGCCCGCGGACGGGCCGGCCGCGGTTGTCGAGGAGCCCGGTCTGGCGGGCGAGGGCCTCGCCGTCCTTGACGACCCGGACGATGTACCGGGTGGTGCGCCGCAGGCCGCCGGGTGAGACCACGAGGATGTCGCCGTGCAGGCCGAACAGCTCGTCGATCCCGGTGCGCAGGCGGCGGGCGACGATCGCGGTGTCGAGCTCGGCCTCGAGGACGATGCGTCCGCTGACGATGTGGAGCCCGCCGGCGAAGCGGAGGATCGTCGAGAGCTCGGCGCGCTTGGCCGAGGCCTTGGGGACGTCGACGCGGGCGAGCTCGTCCTTGACGGCCGCGGTGAGAGACATGACGCCCATCTTCACATCCCCGCCGCATCCGCGCGTCCGGTCGCGTCGACGTCTCCCTCGATGCGCTCCATCGCGTCGCGCAGGGCTGCGGCCAGCCGCAACGGGTCGTGGACGGCCACCTCGCCGGTCGCGCGCACCTGCCTGAGCAGCGTCCGCGCACCGATGGCGGCGGCGGCCCGCTCGAGCTCGTCGAGGTCGTCGACGGCGAGCGGGTCGGCGACGACGACGTCGAGCCGGAGGTCCGGTGCGTGGTCGTGGAGCGAGCGCAGGTGGTCGGAGACGGTCATGCCCTCGGACTCGGAGTCGTCGTTCGAGAGGTTGAGGATGAGCGCCCGGTGGGCGGTCGTCGTGCACAGGGCGTCGACGAGCTCGGGCACGAGCAGGTGGGGCACCACCGAGGTGTACCAGGACCCGGGACCGAGGATCACCCAGTCCGCCTCCCGCACCGCCGCGACGCCCTCCGGCCGAGCGGGCGGGTCGGCGGGCAGCAGCCGCACGGACCGCACCCGGCCGTCGACCTTGGCCACCCGGGACTGGCCGCGCACCACGCGCACCTCCCCCGTCCCCGGGACGACGACGTCGGCCTCGATGTCGAGCGGGACCGCGGACATGGGAACCACGCGGCCCCGCACGCCCAGCAGGCTCGCCACCCACTCGAGGCCCTGCACCTCGTCGCCGAGGATCCGCCACAGGGCGACGATGAGGATGTTGCCCACGCTGTGGTTGTCGAGCGGGCCCTCGGAGTGCAGGCGGTGCTGGAGGACGTCGCGCCAGGTCTGGCCCCACTCGCCGTCGTCGCACAGGGCCGAGAGCGCCATCCGCAGGTCGCCGGGGGGCAGCACGCCGAGCTCGCTCCGCAGGCGGCCCGAGGAGCCGCCGTCGTCGGCGACCGTGACGATCGCCGTGATCGCGGACGTGAGGTGCCGGACCGCGGACAGGGTGGCCGATAGCCCGTGACCGCCGCCGAGGGCGACGACCCTGGCCCCGCGGGCGCCGGTGCCGAGCGCGTCGGGCACGCCCGAGTAGCCGGGGTTGCCCGGCGACGGGACCGCCATCACTCGCGCCCCACGTCGCGGTGCAGGGTGCGGACGATCTGGCCGCGCTCGCGGAAGAGCTGCGCCATCCGCTCGGTGATGGCGACCGAGCGGTGCTTGCCGCCCGTGCAGCCGACGCCGATGGTGACGAACGGCTTGAGCTCGTCGAGGTACCGGTCGAGCACGGGCGCGATGGTGTCGACGTAGCTCTCGACGAACTGCCCGGCGTCGGGCTGCGAGAGGACGTACTCGGAGACCTTCTCGTCCTGGCCCGTGAGGTGGCGCAGCTCCGAGACCCAGTACGGGTTGGTGAGGAACCGGACGTCGACCACGTGGTCGGCGTCGAGGGGGAGCCCGTACTTGAACCCGAAGGACATGATCGACAGCCGCACCTGGCGGTCGACGCTCTGGCCCGCCTCCTCGCGCACCCGGCGCGCGAGGTCGTGCACGGACAGGTCCGTGGTCTCGATGATGACGTCGGCCCGGCTGCGCAGGTCCCGCAGCAGGGAGCGCTCCGCGGTGATCCCGTCGAGCAGCCGGCCGTCCCCCTGGAGCGGGTGCGGGCGCCGGACGGACTCGTACCGGCGCACGAGCTCGGCGTCGTCCGCGTCGAGGAACATGATCCGGTAGTCGGTGCCGCGCTCGCGCATCTCGGCGAGCACGGCGACGAGCTCGGAGAAGAACGCGCCCGAGCGCACGTCGACGACCGCGGCCAGCCGGCGCACCCCGGCGCCCGGCGTGAGCAGCCCGGCGAGCGCGCCGAGCAGCCGCGGCGGCAGGTTGTCGACGACGTACCACGACAGGTCCTCGAGGGCGGCCGCCGCGCGGGAGCGGCCGGCGCCCGACATGCCCGTGATGATGAGCAGCTCGGCGGGCTCCACCTCGGGGAGCTGCGAGGACTCGTCGAGCTCCGGGATGCCGTCGGGGACCGTCGGCGGGCGGGGGTCGGCACCGTCAGTCATGCGCACAGTGTGCCAGTGATCACGCACCGTCGGACCGCTCGCCCGTGCCTTCCGCGAGCTCCTCGGGCGGAACCGGCTCGTCCTTCGCGACCGGTGCGGTCGGTTCCGGGGCGAGGGCCTCGAGCACCGCCCGGGCGGTCGCCGGCCCGATCCCGCGGACCTCGGCGACCTCCTCGACTGTCGCCGCACGCAGGCGCTTGACCGAGCCGAACGCCTTGAGCAGCGCCTTCTGGCGGGTCGGGCCGAGCCCGGGGACGTCGTCGAGGACCGACCGGGTCTGCCGCTTCGACCGCCGGGATCGGTGGTGCGTGATGGCGAACCGGTGGGACTCGTCGCGCAGGTGCTGGAGCAGGTACAGGGCGGGCGAGGTCCGCGGCAGGATGACCGGGAATGGCTCGCCCGGCAGCCACACCTCCTCGAGGCGCTTTGCGAGCCCGACCACGGGGACGTCGTCGACGCCGAGATCGGTCATCGCCCGGTGCGCGGCGTTGACCTGGGGCTCGCCCCCGTCGACGACGACGAGCTGAGGCGGGTAGGCGAAGCGGCGCGCACGGCCGGTGGTGGGATCGACCGGACCGACGTCGAGAGGGATGCCGTCGTCGTCGAGCTCGACCGGGCCCGAGCCGCCGGCGGCCGCCTGCGCGACGGCGTCCACGGCGGTGCTCGCCGCCTCCCGCTGCTCCCGCTCGGCGAGGTAGCGGGCGAACCGGCGGCGCAGGACCTCGTCCATCGCGGCGGTGTCGTCCCGCGCGCCGCTGCCGTCCTCGCCGCGGACGACGAAGTGGCGGTAGTCGGCCTTCTTCGGCATCCCGTCCTCGAAGACGACCATCGAGCCGACCTGCTCGGTGCCCTGGGTGTGGGAGATGTCGTAGCACTCGATGCGCAGCGGGGTGGACCCGAGGTCGAGCGCCTCGGTCAGCTCGGCGAGCGCGAGAGAGCGGGTGGTGAGGTCGCCGGCCCGGCGGCTCTTGTGCAGCGTGAGCGCCTGCTCGGCGTTGGTCGTCACCGTGGCGAGCAGGGTGGCCTTGTCACCGCGCTGCGGGACCCGGACGCGCACGCGGGCGCCGCGCCGCTCGGCCAGCCAGTCGGAGATCTGGTCCGCGTCCGCCGGTTCGACCGGGACGAGCACCTCGGTGGGGACGGCGGTGGTGGGTGTGTGCTCGACGTCGTCGGGGCTCGTGGCTCCCCCGTCCGCGGGGCGCCGCCGCGCGGTGCCGACCGATGCCGGGTCGTGCGGTGCCCGCCCGCCCGGCGCGGCGGGCCCGTCCCCGTACACCTGACCGAGCAGCTGGGTGAGCAGCCCGGCGTCGTCGATGTCCTCGACCCGGTCGACGACCCAGCCGCGCTGGCCGCGGATGCGTCCGCCGCGCACGTGGAAGACCTGGACGGCGGCCTGCAGCTCGTCGCTCGCCAGGCCGAAGACGTCGGCGTCGGTCCCGTCCGGCAGCACCACCGCGTTCTGCTCGACCACCCGGCGCAGCGCGGCGACGTCGTCCCGCAGGCGGGCGGCGCGCTCGAAGTCGTGCTCGGCGGCGGCGTCCTTCATGTCCCGCTCGAGCTGGCGCAGGTAGGGGCCCGTGCGCCCGGCGAGGAACTCGCACATCTCCTCGGCGATCTCGCGGTGCTCGTCGGGGGTGACGCGGCCGACGCACGGGGCGGAGCACTTGTCGATGTAGCCGAGGAGGCACGGGCGGCCCGAGGACGCGGCCTGCCGGTAGACGCCCGGCGAGCACGTGCGCACGGGGAAGACGCGGAGCAGCTGGTCGAGGGTGTCCCGGATCGCCCAGGCGTGCGTGTAGGGACCGAAGTAGCGGGTGCCCTTCCGCTTCGTCCCGCGCAGCACCTGCGCCCGGGGGACCTCCTCCCCCATCGTCACCGCGAGGTAGGGGTAGGACTTGTCGTCGCGGTACTTGACGTTGAACCGCGGGTCGAACTCCTTGATCCACGCGTACTCGAGCGTGAGGGCCTCGACCTCGGTGCCCACCACCGTCCACTCGACCCGGGACGCCGTCGTCACCATCTGGCGGGTGCGCGGGTGGAGGACGGCGAGGTCCTGGAAGTAGTTCGTCAGGCGCTGACGGAGCGACTTCGCCTTGCCGACGTAGATGACGCGGTGGTCGTCGTCGAGGAAGCGGTAGACGCCCGGGTCGGTGGGGATGTCCCGCGTGGCCGGGCGGTAGACGGACGGGTCGGCCATGGGCCGAGCCTACGTCCGGCCGCCGACGTCCTCGGTCCGTGGTCGGCGTCCTCAGGCGCTGGGCGGTGTCGCCCGCACCTCGACCGGCTCGACCCGGACCGGGACGCCGAGCGAGCGCGCGAGGTGGTTGTGGTCCCGGGCGGCGGCGTGCAGGCGCGCGGCGGTCTCCTCGCCGACGTGCCCCGCGTAGGTGACCTTCGGCCGCAGGACGATCTCGGTGAACGGGCCGGAGCCGCCGCCCTCGATCCGCTGGGTCGCCGTGGCCTGGTCGACGTACCCGGTGACGACCACCCCGTCCTTGGCCGCCGTGCGCAGGAACCACAGCATCTGGGCCTGCGAGACGGCGCCGACGAACAGCTCCTCGGCCTTGTAGCGCGAGACGTCGGAGCGGACGCGCAGGTCGGAGCTCGCCAGCAGTGTCGGCTTGCCGTCGACCCGCACCTCGTGGTCGCGCGAGTAGGAGGTGTACCCGGCGGTGCCGTTCTCGTCGGCACCCGTCCAGTCCACGGTGACGTCGAAGGTCTGCAGTGCTCCCATGCGGGGAGCCTAGTCGGACGTGGCGCCGGTCATGAGGAGGCCCGACCGGCGACCGCGCCGCAGCGCACGATGTGGAAGAGTTCTCGAGGGGCTCGCGGTGGGGCCGACGACGAGGGAGACCTGAGGATGACGACGTTCGAGCAGTTCGACGCCGCGGCGCCGATCGCGCCCGGGACCATCGACCGGTGGCGCGACCGGGCGCCGGCCGGACTCGTCGAGGTGTGGGAGCGGCAAGGCAGCGGGCTCGTCGGCGACGGGTACCTGCGCGTGATCGACCCCGACCGCGCGGCGCAGATGCTCGACGGCGTGCTCGGTATGCCGCCGGCCGCCGTGCCGGTCCTGACGACCGCCCTCGCCGACCTCGTCCTCTACATCGCGCCCGTCTTCCACGTCGCGCGCTTCCGACGCGGCACGATCGACCAGCTCGCGTTCGCGACCGACCAGTTCTACGCGGACCTGACGAACGAGGAGTTCCTCGACGGCGTGCTCGAGCGGCAGCCCTACCCGGCCGCGGCCGAGCGCCTGGGCGTCCCCGGCATCGACGAGTGCCTGTTCTACGCGCCGCTGCTGACGATCGGCGGCTCCGAGGTCGAGGGCAACCTCCACCGCGGCGGACTGTGGGAGAACCTCTCGCTCACCGTGCAGATGTCGGGCCTCCCGCAGCCGCGCAACGCGCGGAACTGACCACAGCCGTCACCGGGCCGCGGCGTACTCCTCGAGGCGGCGGGCGAACCCGGCCCGGTGCACCTTCGCTCGCGCGTAGTCCAGCAGCGTCTGGTCCGACGACGTGGCGGGTTCGTCGAGGACGAGTCCGTCGAGGGCCAGGACCGCGTCGAGCACCGGCTCGAGCTCGACGTCCGATGCACTGCTCCGCACCAGCCGAGCGACCGGACGCCAGCCCGAGGAGTCGCGCAGATTGATGTCGGCGCCGGCGGCGACAAGCCTCGGGACGAGTGCGGCCACGGGCGTTCCGTCCACCGGCGGCCGGTCGAACAGCGCGTGCAGGACGTTTCGTCCTTCCGGCACGGTCGTCGCCGACGCGTCCGCACCGGCGTCCAAGAGCGCCGAGATCATCGCGCGTCCGGCCGAGCTCTTCGAGCTACTTGCAGCCGCCACGATCGCGGGCAGACCGGTCGCCGAGACCGTGTCGACCGGCTCGACCTTCAGGCGCTCGTAGAACTCCTCGACCATCCCGTACTTGGCGGTCAGTGCCAGATCTCGAACCACGTCCCCACCTCTCGACCGATCCGGCCGCTGACGGCCGGTTCCGGCGGTCAGCTCCGGTCTAACGACCAGTGACCGATGTGAACCCCGAGGTGACGAACGGCCGGAGGAGCACCTCGCGGTGCTCGGGGGCCAGGTCGTCACCACGGGCGATGGCGACCGCCGCGGTCTCGACACGGTCGTGCAGCTGGCGTCGCCGGCGCCCGGTGAGGTGCTCGTCCGTCAGCCCGACCTCGGAGATGGCGGCGAGGGCGGCGCTGCTCACAGCCCCACGAACAGCGGCGGGCAGGCCGCCGACGATCGCCTTGACCGCCGCGGGGCGCTCCTGGACGGTGGTGTCGCCGGCCATGAGCCCGACCCAGGTCTCGCTGGGCGTCGCCACGACCTCGTCGAGGAACGCCTGGACGTCGTCGTGGTGCTGTCCGTACTTCGGCGTCATGCCGCTCCTTCACCGTCGAGAGATTCACCGTGTGCGGCCGCCCGGCGGCAGACCGCGCTCACGGTACGTCGACCGTGTGGTTGACGGTGAAGTTCGGGTTGATGCGGACGTCGCCCAGCAGCTCGTCAGGGATCCCGCTCCGCTCGATGATGGCGTCCATCTGCGCACGAAGGTCGGACGCGAGGCCGTCCTGGCCGCCCCACTGGGAGCCGAACGAGGAGTTCACGCCCGCGTCGCCCATCCCGGTGAAGTTGTTCGGGTTGCCGCCGGCCACCTGGTCGGGTCCGTGGAGCACCGCCTGGTCGGACATCTCGTCCTCAGCCTGGGCGCGCGCCTGCTCGGGGCTCAGCCCCTGCTCCTCGAGTGCATCGGCACGCTGCTGAATCTGCTGGTCGCGGTACTGAGCCTGGTCGGCCTCTCCGGTCCGACCTCTCTCGCTGTACCCGGCCGTGTGCTCCTCCCAGTCGTTGGCGCTCTGCTGCGCGAGGCTCTGCTGCTGGAGCTCGGCCTGGCGATCGAACTCCGCGCCACTGTGGTCCGTGTTCGAGTGGGTGAACTCGATGTCGACCTGCTCGTTGAAGCGCAGCACGCCGTTGTCGTTGATGATCGATCCGTCGTCGATGAAAGGCTGCAGCTCGGGCGGCACGACATCGGGATCCTGCAGGCGGCCGCTGTCGGTCAGTCCGGACGGTGACTCGACATCCGGATCCACCGTCCCGACGTATCCGTCGTCGTTCGGCCTCGCGTCGTGGTGGGGGTGGCGCGGGTCCGCGGTGTCGTCGCCCCAGCGCTCGCTCGAGGGCGCGCGCGGTTCGTCGACGTCGGGTGCCGAACTGTCGGGAGTGTCCGGACGCGGCGCGCCGCCGGGGTTCTCGAGCACCCACGACTCGTTGTCCGGGTCCCACTTCATGTGGGTATTGCGTCGTCCGTCCGGACCGTCCGGCCGCAGCGGATCGCCGTTGCGGTGGTCGACCGGCTGTCCGTCCGAGTTGCGGGGCGCGTTGTCGAGCGCGTCCGCCACGTCCTGATCGGTGTAGCGACCGGGCGCCTCGCTCTGCGGCACGGTATTCCGCGGCGACGAGTCCGGGTCCCACTGGTTGTCCGGACCGTCCGTGTCGGTATCGGGACGACCGTTCGGGGTCTCGGCGTCGGGCGAGTCCGGGTCCGGGCTCGACCCGGGCGCGTCGGGGTCCGGGGCCTCGCTCTCCGGCCGCGGTGTCGGCGAGTCCCCCTCGGGGGAGTCGCCGTCCGGGCGCGGCGTCGGAGCGTCGGCATCCGGCGCCTCGGAATCGGGACGACCACCCGGGGTCTCGGGCGACTCCCCGTCCGGGCGCGGCGTCGGGGCATCGGCCGATGGCGTGTCCGGACGACCACCTGGAGTGTTGGACGAACCGGGAGTGTTCGAGGAACCCGGCGCGTTCGACGACGGCGAGCCCGGGGACGACGGAGCGTTGGGTGCCGCCGAGGCCGGCGGACGAGACGTACCGGGAGTGTTCGACGAGCTCGGGGTGTTCGACGAGCTCGGGGTGGTGGACGAACCGGGACTGCTGGGTGCTGCGGAGGAGCCCGGCGTCCCGGCACGGGGAGCCGCTGATCCACCGGAGCCGGAGCCAGATCCCGAGCTGCCCGACTGCCCGGAACCGCCGCCCGAGCTGCCAGAGGGGTTGTTGGAGACGACCGGCCCGTCCGCCTGCGGTGCCGGACGAGGCGTCGGGGCGGGCGCCGATGAGCCCGGTGCGTCCGGGGCCGCCGCTGTCGGGGTCGGTCGCGCGTCCGGCAGTGTCGGCGCGGTCGAGTCGACGCTGGGGGTGGCCGGCCTGGGCGGCGGAGTGCTCGAGCCCGTTCCGCCCGACGACGACGGAGCGGAGTCCGAGGATCCCGACGGCGCCTGGCTCGGGCCGGCTGTGTTCGCGGCGGGCGTGCTCTGGCCGGGTCCGTCGGCTCCAGGCGTGGCTGCCGCGGGCTCGGGCGACGTTCTCGGGGCCGGCTGGGACGGGGACGGCGAGCTGCTCGAGCCCGGTCCGTCCGCGTTCGATGCCGGGGCGTTCGGCGCGGCATCGGCGTCCGGCGCGCTGGTGGAGGGCGAGTTCGACCCCGGAGCGTTGGACCCGGGCGAGTTCGAGCCCGGCGAGTTCGCCCCCGGAGCGTTCGAGCCCGGAGCGTTGGACCCGGGCGAGTTCGAGCCCGGCGAGTTCGCCCCCGGAGCGTTCGAGCCCGGAGCGTTCGAGCCCGGGCTGTTCGGCCCCGGCGTGCTGTCCCCGGGCGAGTTCGACCCCGGCGAGTTCGAACCGGGCGTGTTCGAGCCCGGCGAGTTGGAGCCGGGGGCGTTCGAGCCCGGGCTGTTCGACCCCGGCGTGCTGTCCCCGGGCGAGTTCGACCCCGGCGAGTTCGAACCAGGGGTGTTCGAGCCGGGCGAGCTCGACCCCGGATTGTTCGACCCGGGCGAGTTGGAGCCAGGACCGTTCGACCCGGGCGAGCTGTCCCCGGGCGAGTTCGAGCCCGGGGTGTTCGACCCGGGCGAGCTGTCGCCGGGAGTGTTCGAGCCCGGCGTATTCGACCCCGGCGTATTCGACCCGGGCGAGTTCGACCCGGGCGAGTTCGCCCCCGGCATGTTGTTCGACGCCGGCACGGGGTCGGACGGCCCCCCGGGCGGACGCGGCATTCCCGGCGTCACCTCGGGCCAGCCGGGCCTGGCCGGGATGACCGCGCTCGGGTTGGTGAGGATGCGAGGAAGGCGGGCCATGATCTCGTCGAGCTTGTTGAGCAGGCCGCGCAGTGCGGTGACGGAGTCGATGACTCCGTCGATCTTGGCCGTCAGCCGCGCCGCGGCACTCGAGACCTTCGCGATGAGCCCCCGGATCGCCTCGGGGATGAGCGGCGGGACGAGTGCCTTGAGCCCCGCACTGACGATGGCGCCCACGATCTCGGCGATCGCGTCCCGCACGATGTCGTGCACGGCCTGGACGATCATCGCTGCGCCCTGGAGCGCCATCGCGGCGGAGCCCGCCCCCTCGGCGCACGAGCCGAGGGCGTCGATGTTGCGCTGCTGCACGCCCCGGTAGGTCGTGATGGCGCCCGCCGACATCCAGCCCATCTGGTTGTCGAGGTGCCCCTGGAGCGCGGTCTGCGACTCGGTGAGCTGGGTCTGGACGTTCGTCCAGGTGTTCGCGAACGCGGTCACCGCGTCGGCGTCGCCGGTGAGGTCGTCGAGCCAGCCCTTGAGAGGCTGGAAGTGCTCGAGCAACCAGCCGACACCCATCGAGATGATGGCGCCGAACGGGTCGACGAACGCGGTGAAGTCGAGGACGGCGGTGAGGCCGGAAACGGACGCGGCCACCCAGTCCTCGTTCTGCATGCCTGTGACCACGCCCTCGAGGCCCTCGAGCATGAAGGTGCCCTGGAGCGCGGTGGACGAGTCCTCGACGGGTGCGACGAGTGGGTTGGGTGCAGACACGTCAGACCTCCACGGTGGTGTCGACGCCCTCGAACTCGACCGACGCGTCGTCGTCCGTGGTGTCGAACGCGGTGGCCATGTCCCGCAGCGGGATCACGGTGCCGTCGATCTCGTCGGCGACCGACTGGATGGCCTGGGAGACCGACGTGGTCAGCGGGCTGATGATCGGCGGCAGGAACGGGGTGCACATGAGCCCGAAGGCGCCGTCGAAGAGGTTGACGCTCCCGGCCGCGTCGGCCGCCATCTGCACGCCCGAGTGGTCGGCGTCCACGCTCGAGGCGTGGCTCCGGATGTCGTCGCTGTTGATGTCGATGGTGTCGTTCATCGCAGCACTCCCCCGTCCCGGCGGCGGTTCGTGCCGTCGCCGTCGTCGCTGTCGTCGTCGTCGTCCTCGTCGAGCCGCGGGCGGTAGAGGGCGTCGAGCGACGCCGATGTCTCCGAGTCCACGCCGCCGACGTCCTCGGCCAGCTCGCGCACGAGCCGGGCGAGCTCGACCCGAGCCGCGTCGTTCGCCTCGAGGACGTCCTGCCGGATCTGCACGAGGGTCGCGTCGCTCACCTTGTCCGTCAGCGCGAGGTCCACCATCGCGCCGTGCACGTCGAGCGTGACCTCGGCACCGCCGTCCTTGCTCACGCCGACGGCCCGCAGGTCCTCGACCCGGCGGCCGAACTCCTCGTACGCCTCGGACTTCGCCTGGACCTGGCGGACCTGGTCCTCGATCCGCTGCTTCTGCTCGTCCCGCTGCCGGGCGACGTCGGGCGAGACGAAGGCGGATCCGTAGGGCAGCTGGCTCATCGGGTCTCCTCGGGCTGGAACGGGTAGGCGGGCGTCGGGCGCT
The DNA here is from genome assembly GCF_057652375.1 of Georgenia sp. Z1344. Lineage (NCBI taxonomy): Bacteria > Bacillati > Actinomycetota > Actinomycetes > Allobogoriellales > Allobogoriellaceae > Georgenia > Georgenia sp. Z1344. The sequence continues at coordinate 95,613 of NZ_CM172728.1, forward strand.
GTGTCTCGGGGTCGAGGACCTGTCGGCCGTCCGGGCCGCGGCGGACGAGCAGCCGGGTGCCCACGGGCATCCCCCAGGCTCCCAGCACGTAGGGGTCGACCCCGGCGACCTCGTCGACCGGGACGGCGACGACGTGGCCGGTGTCCTCGCGGTAGCGGGGCACGTCCTCCTCGGACCAGAACCGCCAGCCGGAGTCGCCGTCCCACGCCGGCTCCTCGCGGATCATCCACTCGATCGGCGCCGCGCCCTCGACCACGTGGTGGGTGGCGAGGCAGGACTGGGTGATGCCGGAATCCACCGGAGGGCCGGCGACCTCTCCCGCCTCGGCCCGCAGCTCGTCCTGGCGCTCGGCGTGCGCCGCGCGGTACTCCTGCATGCGGCGCAGGAGGACCGGACGGGTGCCGAGGCGCCGCACGAGCTGGACCGGGTCGACACCGAAGGCGTTCGGCGTGGTGAGGTCGACCGAGTCACCGGCGAACCACAGGTCGTACAGGCCGCCGAGGCCGTCCTCGGGAAGGCGCAGGAGAGCGAGCAGGTGCGAGGGAGTCCGGCCGTCGTAGGTCCGCGCGTTCGGGTCGGCACCGGCCTCGAGGAGCCGACGCACCATGGCCGTGAGCGTCGCTGGGTCGGCCCAGAGGCGGGAGAGAGCAAGGTGCAGGGGGCCGAAGCCCTTGCCGTTCGACACCGGGCGGGCGCCCTGGTCCAGCAGGAAGCCCGCGATCCGGACGCGCGCGCCCTCGTCGGTGTGGCCGAGCGCCGCGAGCAGGAGCGGCTGCCCGAGGCGGGTGACGTCCTGCTCGCCGTCGTCGTAGTGCTCGAGGAGCTCGTCGATGGTGCCGCACTCGGCCGCCTCGAACAGCGCGAGGCGCCGCTCCGTCCGGGCGCGTGCCGTCGAGGCGTCCTCGCTCATGCTGTCCACCATCTCCTCGCTCGGCGTGCCCGGGTCCGCGACGACGGTAACGATCCGGTCACTGCGTCCCTCGACGGCGGGGTGGGGAGCACTCCCCACCCGGGTCGGTGGCACGTCGCTCTGCGCCCCTCGGTCCCGCATCCGGGTCGGCCGCCGGGGCCGGAGCTCGCCCGCCCGGTCAGGCCCGGGCGCGCTCCGTCAGGCCGGCACGCGGTCCGCGGCGCCGTCGAGCACCTCGGCGAGGAACTCTCCCGTGTACGAGCCGTCGACGCGGGCGACCTCCTCGGGGGTGCCCTCGGCGATGACGAGCCCGCCGCCCGAACCGCCCTCGGGGCCAAGGTCGATGATCCAGTCCGAGGACTTGATGACGTCGAGGTTGTGCTCGATGACGACGACGGAGTTGCCCTTGTCGACAAGGCCCTGCAGCACGAGCATGAGGCGTCGGATGTCCTCGAAGTGGAGTCCGGTGGTCGGCTCGTCGAGGACGTAGATCGTGCGACCGGTCGAGCGGCGCTGGAGCTCGGCGGCGAGCTTGACGCGCTGCGCCTCGCCGCCCGAGAGGGTGGTCGCCGACTGCCCGAGCCGGACGTACCCGAGCCCGACGTCGACGAGCGTCTGGAGGTACCGCGTGATGCGGGTGGACGCCGAGAAGAACTCGACCGCCTCCGCGATCGGCATGTCGAGGACCTCGGCGACGTTCTTGCCCTTGAACCGCACCTCGAGCGTCTCGCGGTTGTACCGCGCTCCCCCGCACGTCTCGCAGGGCACGTACACGTCGGGCAGGAAGTTCATCTCGATCCGGAGCGTGCCGTCGCCCTTGCAGTCCTCGCAGCGCCCGCCCTTGACGTTGAACGAGAACCTGCCCGGGCCGTAGCCGCGGACCTTCGACTCCGTGGTCTCCGCGAACAGCTTGCGGATGATGTCCCACAGGCCCGTGTACGTGGCGGGGTTCGACCGCGGCGTCCGCCCGATCGGCGACTGGTCGACGTGCACGACCTTGTCGAGGTGCTCGGTGCCGGTCACCCGCCGGTGCCGGCCGGGGATCTGCTTGGACCGGTTGAGGGCACGGGCGAGCGCGGTGTACAGGACCGAGTTGACGAGCGAGGACTTGCCCGAGCCGGACACTCCCGTGACGGAGACGAGGATGCCGAGCGGGACGGAGACCGTGACGTCGCGCAGGTTGTTCTCCGTCGCGCCGTGCACGGTGAGCATCCGCCCCTTGTCCACCGGTCGCCGTTCGGCGGGCACGAGGATCTCGCGGCGGCCGGCGATGTAGTCGCCCGTGATCGAGCGCTCGACGTCCGCGAGCCCGGCGTACGGCCCGGAGTAGACGACCTCGCCGCCCGTCTCACCCGCTCCCGGGCCGATGTCGACGACCCAGTCCGCGGTGCGCATCGTGTCCTCGTCGTGCTCGACGACGATGAGCGTGTTGCCGAGGTCCCGCAGCCGGGTCAGCGTGCCGATGAGCTTGCGGTTGTCCCTCTGGTGCAGGCCGATGCTCGGCTCGTCGAGCACGTAGAGCACCCCGACGAGGCCGGAGCCGATCTGGGTCGCGAGGCGGATGCGCTGGGCCTCGCCGCCGGACAGCGTGCCGGCGGGGCGCGAGAGCGTGAGGTACGTGAGCCCGACGTCGACGAGGAAGCCGAGCCGCGCGTGGATCTCCTTGAGGACCTGGGCCGCGATGGTCGCCTCCCGCCGGTCGAGCGGGAGGTCCGTGAGGAACTCCTTGGCGTCCGCGATCGACAGGTCGCACAGCTCGGCGATCGACTTCCCGCCGACGGTGACGGCGAGGACCTCGGGCCGCAGCCGCGCCCCGTCGCACGTGGGACACGGCACCTGCCGCATGTATCCCTCGTACTTCTCCTTCGACCACTCGGACTCGGTCTCCTCGTGGCGGCGCTTGACCTGGGCGAGCGCACCCTCGAACCCGGAGGTGTAGGTGCGCATGCGGCCGAAGCGGTTGCGGAACCGGACCGTCACCTCGTGGTCGTGACCGTGCAGGAGCGCGTCCCGCGCGTGCTCCGGCAGCGCGCGCCACGGCACGTCGAGGGAGAACGCGAGCTCCTCGGCGAGGGCCGCGATCTGGCGCGTGTAGTAGTCCCCCTGGCCCGACCAGGGCAGGATCGCGCCCTCGTTGAGGGACAGCTCGGGGTCCGGGACGATGAGCTCGGGGTCGACCTCGAGCCGCGTGCCGATGCCCGTGCAGTCGGGGCACGCGCCGTAGGGGGCGTTGAACGAGAAGGTGCGCGGCTCGACCTCCTCGAGCGTGAGCGGGTGGTCGTTCGGGCAGGAGCGCTTCTCCGAGAACCGCCGCTCGCGCTCGGGGTCCTTCGCGTCGAGGTCGACCATGTCGACGACGAGGAGGCCGTCCGCCAGCCGGAGGGCCGTCTCGACCGAGTCGGTCACCCGCTGCTGGACGCCGTCCCGCACGACGAGGCGGTCGACGACGACGTCGACGTCGTGCTTGCGACGCTTGTCCAGCGCGGGCACGTCGGTGAGCGCGACCACCTCCCCGTCCACGCGCACGCGGGCGTACCCCTGGGCCGTCAGCTCGCGGAACAGCTCGAGGTGCTCGCCCTTGCGGCCGCGCACCACCGGGGCGAGGACCTGGAAGCGCGACCCCTCGGGCATCGCCATCAGCTGGTCGACGATGTTCTGCGGGGTCTGCGAGCGGATGACCTCGCGACACACGGGGCAGTGCTGGGTGCCGGCGCGGGCGAACAGGAGCCGGAGGTAGTCGTACACCTCCGTGATCGTGCCGACCGTCGAGCGCGGGTTCCGGCTCGTCGACTTCTGGTCGATGGCGACCGCCGGGGACAGGCCCTCGATGAAGTCGACGTCCGGCTTGTCCATCTGCCCGAGGAAGAGCCGCGCGTACGACGAGAGCGACTCGACGTACCGCCGCTGCCCCTCGGCGAAGATCGTGTCGAACGCCAGGGAGGACTTGCCGGAGCCCGACATCCCGGTGAAGACGATAAGGGAGTCGCGCGGAAGATCGAGGTCGACGTTGCGCAGGTTGTGCTCGCGCGCGCCCTGGACGATGAGGCGATCAGTCACTCGGGCAACGATAGGTCACCCCACCGACATTCGCACAGCTGTTCGAGCGCCGGGTCGGTCACCTCGTGCACCCCGTGCGGGCCCGCCCGCACCCGCTCCCCGACCACCTCGCCAGGTCTCCGGACGCCCCGTCAGGCCTGGTCGTCGCGCCGGTTCCGCCGCCTCGGCACGCGCGGGAGCGCCAGCCGGGGCGCCTCCCCCGGCAGCTGCCAGCCACGCGACCGGGCGAGGAGGGCGAATCCGGCCGTGACGAGGATCGCCACGGCGAACGCGATCGCCTCCTGCTCGATCGTCGCGCCGACTACCATGACGATCGATCCGGTGACGGCGGGCACCGCGTAGAGGGTGTTGCCGCCGAAGACGGCGGGCACACGGCCGACGAGCACGTCGCGCACCATGCCCCCGCCGACCGCGGTGATGAGGCCGATGAGGACGGCGGGGATCGGGGCGAGGCCGAGGTGCACCGCCTTGAGAGTCCCGATGGCGGACCAGCAGCCGAGCGCGAGGGCGTCGGCCACGACGAGGACCCGGTTGCTCCACCGCCCGTCGAACGGCACGAGGTAGCCGATGAGCGCGCCGGCGAGCGCGGTGCCGAGGTAGGCCGGTTCGGCGAGGGCGACCGGCGGAACCTGCAGGAGGGTGTCCCGGATGAGGCCGCCGCCGAGGCCCGAGATGATGCCGAGGGTGACGAAGGCGACGAGGTCCATCCGCAGGGCGCGCGCCACGGCCGCGCCGAGCACCCCGTTGGCGAGGACGCCGAGGAGGTCGACCGCGTCGAAGAGGGCCTGGAAACGTCCCGCGTCGGCGGCGGCGCCCAGCACGCTCTCGGTCAGCACCACGACATCGTGCCAGCAGCTCGCGCCACGCCGGCACGAGGGCCCGTCACCTGCTCACGTGCCGCCGGCGCGGCACCCGTGGGGGTGCCGCGCCGGGGCAGCGAGCGTGGTGCGGACCCGACGACGAGGTCAGGACTCGTCGGAGTGGTGGCTGCCGTTCGCCAGCGGGTCCTCGGCCGTGCGGCCCTCGGCCTGCAGCTTCCGGCTCTTCGCCAGCGAGGCCACCACGGTGATGACGAGCGCGACGACGATGAAGCTGAGCGAGAACGCGATGCTCGGCTCCGGGATCGCCTCGAGCATCTCGTAGCCGTGGAAGGCGTGGATGAGCAGCTTGATGGCGATGAACCCGAGGATCGCGGCCAGGCCGTAGTGGAGGTAGACGAGGCGGTCGAGCAGCCCGTCGATGAGGAAGTAGAGCTGACGCAGTCCGAGCAGCGAGAAGGCGTTCGCCGCGAAGACGAGGTAGGCCTCCTGCGTGATGCCGAAGATCGCCGGGATCGAGTCGACGGCGAACATGACGTCCGCCGCGCCGAGGGCGATGATGCACAGGAGGAGCGGGGTGATGAAGGTCTTCCCGCCGTGGCGGGCGATCAGCTTGCCGCCCTCGAAGCCGTCGGTGACGGGGAGGATCCGGCGGGTGAAGCGGATGAACCAGTTCTCCTGGTACTCCTCGTCGTCGCCCGGCTTCTCGACGCCCTGACGGGCCTGGGAGATCGCGGTGTAGAGCAGGAACGCGCCGAAGATGAAGAAGATCCACACGAACCGCTCGACGAGCGCGGCACCGATGAGGATGAAGACCAGCCGCAGGACGAGCGCGATGATGATGCCGACGAGCAGGGCCTCCTGCTGGTACTTCCGCGGCACCCGGAACCCGGCGATGATGATGACGAACACGAAGAGGTTGTCGATCGACAACGACTTCTCGGTCACGTACCCGGCGAAGTACTCACCGGCGAAGCCGCTGCCCCAGAAGTACCAGACGACGAACCCGAAGGCGACGCCCATCGCGATGTAGGCGACCGACCACCAGGCGGCCTCCTTGAGGGTGGGTTCGTGCGGCGTGCGCACGTGCCCCACGATGTCGATGGTGATCATCGTGAGGATGACCGCGGCCAGTCCGATCCAGGCGATCGCGTGAACGTCCATGCATACCTCTCCGGTACGTCGAGTGAGCTGGTACCGGAGGTCTCTTCCGCCCACCGTGGTGGGCCGCGACGCCGAGCGGGAGGGGTCCCGCCGTGGTGACGACTGTCGCTGCGGGGGAATACTCCCCTCCGTCGGTGCGAGGCTACCCGACCTCCTCGGCACCCGTCCGGCCAGGCGGGAGAGAGATACCTCGCTCGACGACGAGGCCCCGGCGCCGGACCGTCGCGTGCGGCCGACCGCCGCCGTCGGCTCAGGCCTGGCCGGCCCTCATCTGACGGAGCTCCTTCTTCAGCTCGGCGATCTCGTCCCGCAGCCGGCCGGCCAGCTCGAACTGCAGCTCCTCGGCGGCCGCGTTCATCTGCCCGGTGAGCTCCGTGATGAGCTCGACGAGCTCCGACGCCGCCTTCGCGCCCGCGCCCTCCCCCGCACCGCCGGCCGCACCGCGCCCGGCCTGCCGGGACGCCTTCCCGCCGCCCTCCTGGCGGTAGCCGCCCTCGAGCAGCTCGGCGGTGTCGATCTGCTCGCGGGCGAGCATGTCCGTGACGTCGGCGATCCGCTTGCGCAGCGGGGTCGGGTCGATCCCGTGCTCCGCGTTGTAGGCGAGCTGCTTCTCGCGGCGGCGCTCGGTCTCCTCGATCGCGAACTGCATCGACTCCGTCACGGCGTCGGCGTACATGTGCACCTGGCCGGAGACGTTGCGGGCGGCGCGGCCGATCGTCTGGATGAGGGACTTCGAGGAGCGCAGGAAGCCCTGCTTGTCGGCGTCGAGGATGGCCACGAGCGAGACCTCCGGGAGGTCGAGGCCCTCGCGCAGGAGGTTGATGCCGACGAGCACGTCCGCCGACCCGGTGCGCAGCTCGCGGAGGAGCTCGACCCGGCGGAGGGTGTCGACGTCGGAGTGGAGGTACTGGACCTTGACGCCGCGCTCGAGGAAGTAGTCCGTGAGGTCCTCGGCCATCTTCTTCGTCAACGTGGTGACGAGGACGCGCTCGTCCTTGTCCACCCGTTCCCGGATCTCGCCGAGCAGGTCGTCGATCTGGCCCTCGGTGGGCTTGACGACGACCTCGGGGTCGATGAGGCCGGTGGGCCGGATGATCTGCTCGACCACCCCGTCCGACTGGCCGAGCTCGTAGTCCCCCGGCGTAGCCGAGAGGTAGACGGTCTGGCCGATGCGCTCGAGGAACTCCGTCCAGCGCAGCGGCCGGTTGTCCATCGCCGAGGGCAGGCGGAACCCGTGCTCGACCAGGGTGCGCTTGCGGGACATGTCGCCCTCGAACATCGCCCCGATCTGCGGGACGGTCACGTGCGACTCGTCGATGACGAGGAGGAAGTCCTCCGGGAAGTAGTCGAGGAGGGTGTGCGGGGCGGTGCCCGGACCGCGGCCGTCGATGTGCCGTGAGTAGTTCTCGATCCCCGAGCAGGTCCCGATCTGCTGCATCATCTCGAGGTCGTAGGTCGTGCGCATCCGCAGGCGCTGGGCCTCGAGCAGCTTGCCGGCGGACTCCATCTCGGCGAGGCGCTCCCGCAGCTCGTCCTCGATCGAGCGGATCGCACGCTCCATGCGCTCGGCGCCAGCCACGTAGTGCGAGGCCGGGAAGACGTGGACGGAGCCCGGCGTGCTGACGACGTCCCCGGTCAGGGGGTGAAGGTAGGAGAGCGCGTCGATCTCGTCGCCGAACATCTCGATCCGGATCGCGAGCTCCTCGTAGACCGGGATGATCTCGATCGTGTCGCCGCGGACCCGGAACGTGCCGCGGGTGAAGGCGAGGTCGTTGCGCGTGTACTGCATCTCCACGAACCGGCGCAGGAGCGCGTCCCGGTCGACCTGCTCGCCCCGCGTCAGGTGCATCATCCGGTCGACGTACTCGGTGGGCGTGCCCAGGCCGTAGATGCACGAGACCGACGAGACGACGACGGTGTCCCGCCGGGTGAGCAGCGAGTTGGTCGCGCTGTGGCGCAGGCGCTCGACCTCGTCGTTGATCGAGGAGTCCTTCTCGATGTACGTGTCCGTCTGGGGCACGTACGCCTCGGGCTGGTAGTAGTCGTAGTACGAGACGAAGTACTCGACCGCGTTGTTCGGGAGCAGCTCGCGGAACTCGGTGGCGAGCTGGGCGGCGAGGGTCTTGTTCGGCGCCATGACGAGCGTGGGGCGCTGGACCTGCTCGACGAGCCAGGCCGTGGTCGCCGACTTGCCGGTGCCGGTGGCGCCGAGCAGCACGATGTCCTTCTCGCCGGCCCGGAGCCGCTCGGTGAGCTCGGCGATCGCCTTGGGCTGGTCGCCCGCCGGGGTGTAGTCGGAGATGACCTCGAACGGTGCGTCGTCCCGCTGGATGTCGATGACCTCGCGCATGGTCCCAACCTACGACCCGCCGCCCACAACGGCGGCGGCCGGGACGCGGTGCGGTGACCCGCTCCACGTCCCGGCCGCTGCCGGACGTCGATGGTGATGTCGGACCGCTGCCGGTCCGCCCGGTCGGTCAGGTGACGACGAGGGTGACGAAGCCGCCCGCGCCGGAGTAGGACTCGACGATCGCGACCGCCGGGCCGACGAGGTTGCCGGACTCGATCGCGGCCGCCCGCCAGTTGGACAGGCCGATCTCGTTGTCGTCGTTGCTCCAGCTCGAGCCGTCCGAGCCGACGACGTGGAGGATGGGGTCGATGTCCGGGCTGTCGGCGGAGACGAGCGCCGGGCCCGAGTCGACGTCGACGATCGCGAGCGCGAAGGAGTCCTCCGGCAGGTCCACGCTCGTGGAGCCGAAGCGGTCCATCTGCGCCGTGCCGCTGAGCAGCTCGAACTCCATCGCCGTCGCGTCGCCGGAGTACTCGGAGAAGGTGAGGTCGTAGACGCCGGCGTCGAGGACCGTGACCGCGGCGGCGTCGAACACGTTGTCCGTCCCGCCGAAGAGGTCGAGGTGGTCGGAGCTGTCGTCGAAGCGCTGGTCGACGCCGTTGCCGGAGATCTCGATGACCATGTCCTCCTCCTCGGCGAAGGCGCCGAGCACGACCGCCGAGCGCTCGTCGACGACGAGGCGGCCGTTCCACTCGTCACCCTCGAGCATCTCCCCCGACCCCGAGACACCCACGAGGGTGCCGTCGAAGGCCTCGACGCGGACGGTGTCGTGGACGCCGTCGCCGTAAAGGGTGCTCTCGGGGGCGGCGGGGCCCGGGCCGGGGTCGACGGGGCCGGCGCCGGAGCCGCCGGGAACGTCGGGGCCGCCGACGGGCGGGATGTCGTCACCGGCGCAGGCGGACATGCCCGCTCCGACGACGAGGACAGCGGCGGCCGCACCGATGCGGCGAAGGACGGTGGTGTTCATGATCGCTCCAAGGGGGGTGTGGCTCTCGACCCGCGGGCGGTGCTGCTCGTCGGGCCGTCACCGGTGATCCGGGGACTGATCATCAAGTTAGGGAGGACGTCGACGCCGCTCCAGGGCCGGTGTGGGGCAGGGCACACCTCCCCGGCGCCGCGGCGGTCCGGCATCGTCGGGGCTCGGCCGCCTCCCGTCACCCGGCGGTGCTCTGACCTGCATCGATGCCGGACGGCGCCGGGTGCGTCGGACGCCGGCCCGGCGCGGACGAGCTGCCATGGGGACCGCTCCCCGAGGGGTTGCGCGTCGTCGTCGGGCCGTGCACGACGACGGCGGCGGCCGCTCCGTGCAGGAGCGGCCGCCGCCGTGGGCGCGGGCCGTGCGGGCCCGACGCGGGCGATGTCCCGTGCGGGTCAGACCTCGCGCATGTCCTCGGGGACGTGGGCGATGAGGACGTCGTAGACGCTCTCGTCGAGCTCGGCGTCGCCGGCGCTCCCTGCGATGGTCGTCCCGGTCGTCATGTCCCCGACCTGCCAGACGTACATCTCGACGTCGGTCTCGTCGGGCGGTCCGTCGATGTCGGAGCCCGCGGGCAGGCCGAGCTCGACGAGCTCCGCGCGGATCTCGTCCCCCGTGCCCGGGTCGAGCTCGATGGTCTCCTCGACCTCTGCCTGCTGCTCCGCGGTGTCGCCGTAGAGGTAGGCGATCGAGTCGCCCTGGAGGGTGACGACCTCGGCGTAGGTCGCGTCGCCCTCGGGGATCATGTGCGCCGTCATCACCATGTGCTCGGCCGTGATCTCGGTGAGGGGCTCGCCGACCGGCGGCGCCTCGGCCCCGGTGTCGGCACCCGTGTCACCGTCGGACCCGATCTCGGGCGTGCCCCCGGACTCGGTCTCCCCGGAGCCGCCCGCGGCGCCGTCGGAACCGGTCTCGGTGTCGCCGGCCGCGGCGGAGTCCGACTCGGAGCTCTGCGGCGCCTGGTCCGCGTCGTCGGAGCCGGACTCCGCGTCGTCCTGCGTGTCGGTCTCCGAGGTCGAGGGCTCGGTGGGCTCCTCGGACTCCTCCTCGCCGCCGCAGGCGGACAGGACGAGGCCGAGGGCGGCGACCGCCGCCGTCGTCGTCAGTGCGCGTCGTGCTCGGGTCGTTCGCATGGTGCTACCTCCGTGTGTTGGGGGTCGTGGGTCGGCGCCGTCGGCAGGAGCCGGGCGCGCCGCGGCGGCCGGCACCGAGGTGCCGGCCGCCGCGTGCGGTCAGGAGGGTCAGCTCAGGCCGACCGACGTGGTGCCACCAGAGCTGCCGTAGCTGTTGACGGCGATGACGATCGGCTCGACGCTCTCACCCGGGAGGGTGATGAGCGAGTTGAGGCTGTCGCCGCCGTCGTCGTCCTCGTAGGCGGTGTGCGTGGACGGGATGAACGCCCACAGGACCGAGTCCATGTCACCGTTGGTCGCGATGGACTCGTTACCGGTGGCCAGCTCGCCGATGGCGAGGGTCGCGGCGGAGCCCGAGACCTCGATGTTGGCGGTGCCGCCCGCCGGGATCACCGTGGTGCCCGAGAGCACCTCGACCTGGTACTGCGCGGCGTCGCCGCCGAACTCGGAGATGTCGATCGTGTAGCTGCCGGGCTCGAGGACCTGCGTGATCGCGGGGTCGAGGCTGCCCTGGTCGAAGCTGAAGATGTCGGCGTACCCGTAGGTGTCGTCGATCCCCGTGTCGATGCCGCCGCCGGTGATGCCCATCTGCAGGTCGCCGCCGTCGTTCGAGGTGGCGCCGATCGCGACGGCCGCGCGCTCGGTGACCTCGAGGGTGAGGGTGGCGGAGCCGCCGGCGGGGACCTGTCCGGTGAGCTCGCCCGAGACGTTGACTCCTTCGCCGCCGCCGCTCGCGGGCGGCGCCTCCGTGGTCGGCTCCTCGGTCGTCGGGGGCTCCTCCGTGGTCGGGGGCTCCTCCGTGGTCGGGGGCTCCTCCGTGGTCGGGGGCGCCTCGGTGGTGGGCGGGGTGTCGGTGGTCGGGGCCTCCGTCGACGGCGGGGCCGGCGGCTCCCCCGTGGGGGCGATCGGGCCGGAATCGCTGCAAGCGGCGATTCCGGAGGCGGCCAGGAGGACGATTCCGGCGGCCGCCGCACGGCGGCGGTTCATGGAGATGCTCATGTGCTTCTCTCTCTGTCTCGAGGCGGGTGCGCCTGCGTGGATGGTAGGGGCGTCCGGCTCCCGGGCGGCTCAACGTCCGTGATCCGTGTGGCGGCGGTCCGCACCCGCGAATCCTCGCGGGCCGAACCTTCCGTCTGCCACTGGTTGAAAGGTAGGGCGAAGCAGGCGCCCCGGACGGCACTTTCGACGGGGAGGGCACCCCACCCCATCCGGTCCGGTCCTGTGACCAGGCGCGACGCTATGACGCACAGCGAACACGCCGGTCACGCGGCGTCCGGGTCCCGCAGGTCGAGGTCGGGTTCCACGGGGTGGGTGGCGAGCCGCTCGGTGACGATCGCGGAGCCGTGGAGATCGAACCATGGCTCCTTCGCCTCCGCGTACCCGCCCGTGCGGGGGTCGTCCGCGTGGCTCCGAGCCATCGCCCGCTTCATCGTGGCGTAGTCCGACCGGACGTCGGGATCGTCGCGCAGGGCGTCCCGGAAGGCCAGCGCCCAGCGCCAGCCGGGCGATCCGGTCTCGCGCACGTGGAGGTTGACGGCCCGCCCGGGGTCGGCGTTCCGGTGGAACCGCTTGGGCCACGGTCGGTCGTCGGCCGGCGGGTGGGGGTGGTCCCAACCGTCCGCCTGGCGGGTGGGGAACCCGGCGCGGGCGAGCACGTCCGGCACACGGTCGTCCCCCAGGTCGTCGACGCCGACCTGGAGGTCGAGCACGTCCTTCGCCGCGAGGCCGGGCACGGCCGTCGACCCGATGTGCGAGACGTCCGCCGCCACCCCGGCCTGCTCGAGGGCCGCGCCGAGTCGCGCGACGAGTCGCGCACCCGTCGACGCCCAGAGCCGGCCGACGGTCGTGCCGCCGCCTGTGTCGAGCTCGGCGGGATCGCCGTGCTCGCGGTGATCACCGCGCTCCGTGGGAGATCCTGTCGAGGTGAGCTCGACGGGAGCGGCAGCACCCGCGAGGTCCGCGAGCTCCCCGGGCTCGCGCAGCACCGGGCCGCCGGAGCGCTCGGCGACCGTCCCCGTGCGGACGTTCTCCTCGTAGGGGCGCAGCCGCCCGTGCCAGGCCCGGCGCACATCCGCGACGAGCTCGTCCTCGGACCCCGTGTTGTCGAGCCACACGTCGGCGACGGCGCGCCGCTGCTCGTCCGTGGCCTGCGCGGCCACGCGGGCACGGGCCTGCTCGGCCGTCATCCCCCGGTGCTCGACCATCCGCCGGACCCGCAGTCCCTCGGGCGCGTGGACCACGAGGACGAGGTGGTACCGGTGCGCCACGTCGTTCTCGACGATGAGCGGGACGTCGTGCACGACGATCGCGCCGGGGTCCGCGTCGACCGCCTCGCGCTCGAGCCGCTCGTGCTCGGCGAGCACGAGCGGGTGGGTGATCTCGCCGAGGCGGCGCAGTGCGGCCGGGTCGGCGAACACGACGGCGCCGAGGGCCTCCCGGTCGAGGCTCCCGTCCGCGCGGAGCATCCCGCTCCCCCACTCCCGGGCGATCGCCGCGAGGCCGGGCGTGCCCGGCTCGACCACCTGGCGGGCGAGGACGTCGGCGTCGACGACGACGGCGCCGAGCCTGACGAGCTCGGCGGCCACGGTCGACTTCCCGGCGGCGATCCCCCCGGTGAGACCGACGCTCAGCACGCCCCGGCCCGTCCCGGCGTGTCCCGCCGACCGGGCGTCCAGCCGGGTCCGGGCCGATCGTTCCCCCGCGCGGCCGCGCGCGGACGTCCGAGGCTCACGGCGCGCCCGGGGTCAGCGCGGAGACGATCGCGCGCACGGCCCGCGTGGCGTCGCCGACCGGGAGGTGGCCGGCCGGCGGGAGGTGGACGAAGCCGGCGACCGTGTCGGCGCCCGCCTCCCGGGCGGCGTCGAGCGCGGTGTACAGGACCGCGTTGCAGACGAAGAGGCCCGCGCTCGCGGACGTGGTCGCCTCGACCCCTGCTCCGCGGGCCGCGGCGATCGCCGACCGCACGTCGATCGTCGCCAGGTGGGCGTCCGGACCGCCCGGGCGGACGGGGACGTCCACGGGTCTGTCGTCGTCGACGTCCGGGATCCGCGCGTCGACGAGGTTGACGCCGACCCGCTCGACGGTGAGGACGGTGCGGTCCTCGGCGAGCCCGAGCGCGAGCAGGACGACCGGCTCGTGCTCGGCCACGAGCTCGCGCACGCGGGCGGTGGCGCGGGCGAAGGAGGTGGGCAGGACCTCCGTGACGAGCCGGACGCCGGCGTCGACTCCCGGGTCGGCGCCGAGGGCGCGGACGACGTCGGCGCTCGGGTTCTCGGCGTGTGTCCCGAAGGGGCCGAAACCGGTGACGACGACGGTGCCGGAGGTCATCGGGCGGCCTCGCGGCAGGGACGGGCGAGGGCGGCGGTCACCCGGACAGGCTAGTGCTGCGGGAACGTCTCCCGTCAGCCCTCGTCGCTCGCGTTGTACTCCTCGATGGCGGACTCGCCCTCGGACCGGACCTCGGCCGGCACCTGGTCGAGCGCGATCTCGACGAGCTCGAAGATCGCGTCGTCGTCCCCGGTCACGGCCGAGTTGTAGCCGGTGCCGGACACGTGGGCGATGACGTACGAGCCGCCGACACCGCCGGACGAGTGGCTGTCGTCGTACCCGTCGCCGGTGTCCGCGGGGACCTCGAGCGCCTCCCAGGCCGCCATCACTTCCTCGAGGTCGCCCTCCTGCGCGTCGACGGTCTCGGTGAACCGGGGCTCGTCCTCGTAGCGGGAGCCGGCCGTGTACGTGATCCCGTCCGGGCCCACGGTCACCGTCTCCAGCGAGTCGTGCGGCGGCGGGACCGAGCCGGACAGGGACTCGACCTCGATCTCGAGGTCGGCCGGGTAGGCCGCGTCGACCTCGGGGTCGTCCGTCGGGTCGGTCACGGTGGGGTCCTCGGTGGGGCCGACCGGGTCGTCGCACGCCGCGAGGCCGGCGGCGAGCAGGACGACGGCGACGGCGGCGCGCGCGCGTCGTCCTCGGCCGGCAGTCGATCGCGTGGCGGACGGGACGGAGGTGGGGGCGTCGGTGTGCATGAGGGGTCCTCTCGGTGGCTGCTGCGGCGAGAGTAGTGCCTGGCCACGGCGCCGGGCGCCGCGGATGAGGGGTACCCCTGTCCGGTAGGCGCCGGGCCCGGGAACGCCGGACGCCCGGCCCCTCGTCAGGGAGCCGGGCGTCCGGTGACGGTCCGTCGGACCGCTGGTGCGTTCTCGGGTCAGTTGCCCGTGAGCTTCTCCCGCAGGGCGGCGAGAGCCTCGTCGGACGCGAGCGTGCCCGCGGCCTCGTCGGCCGGCGCGTCGGAGGAGTAGGACGCGGCGAGGTCGTCGCCACCGTCCACGACCTCGTCCGCGACGTCGTCGCCGGCCGCCTCGGCCTCGCGCGACGCCGCGATCTGCGCCTTGTGGGCCTCCCAGCGGGAGTGGGCGGCCGCGTAGTCGGCCTCCCAGGCCTCGCGCTGCGCCTCGAAGCCCTCGAGCCACTCGTTGGTCTCCGGGTCGAAGCCCTCGGGGTACTTGTAGTTTCCCTGCTCGTCGTAGTCGGTCGCCATGCCGTACAGCGAGGGGTCGAAGTCCTCGGAGTCCGGCTCGACACCCTCGTTGGCCTGCTTGAGCGAGAGCGAGATGCGGCGACGCTCGAGGTCGATGTCGATGACCTTGACGAAGAGCTCGTCACCGACCTTCGCGACCTGCTCCGGCACCTCGACGTGGCGCTGGGCCAGCTCGGAGATGTGGACGAGGCCCTCGATGCCGTCCTCGACGCGGACGAACGCACCGAACGGGACGAGCTTGGTGACCTTGCCGGGCACGACCTGGCCGATGGCGTGCGTGCGGGCGAAGGTCTGCCACGGGTCCTCCTGGGTCGCCTTGAGCGACAGGGAGACACGCTCGCGGTCCATGTCCACGTCGAGCACCTCGACGGTGACCTCCTGGCCGACCTCGACGACCTCGGACGGGTGGTCGATGTGCTTCCAGGACAGCTCGGAGACGTGCACGAGGCCGTCCACGCCGCCCAGGTCGACGAACGCACCGAAGTTGACGATCGAGGACACGACGCCGGGGCGGACCTGCCCCTTCTGCAGCGTGTTGAGGAAGTGCGAGCGGACCTCGGACTGGGTCTGCTCGAGCCAGGCACGGCGGGACAGGACCACGTTGTTGCGGTTCTTGTCCAGCTCGATGATCTTGGCCTCGATCTCCTTGTCCACGTAGGGCTGGAGGTCGCGGACGCGACGCATCTCGACGAGCGACGCCGGGAGGAAGCCGCGCAGGCCGATGTCGACGATCAGGCCGCCCTTGACCACCTCGATGACCTTGCCCGTGACGACGCCGTCCTCGTCCTTGATCTTCTCGATCGACGACCACGCGCGCTCGTACTGGGCCCGCTTCTTCGACAGCAGGAGGCGACCCTCCTTGTCCTCCTTCTGGAGGACGAGCGCCTCGATCTGGTCGCCCACGGCCACGACCTCGTCGGGGTCCACGTCGTGCTTGATGGACAGCTCGCGGGAGAGGATGACGCCCTCGGTCTTGTAACCGATGTCGAGCAGGACCTCGTCGCGGTCCACCTTGACGATGGTGCCCTCGACGATGTCCCCGTCGTTGAAGTACTTGATGGTCTTGTCGATCTCGGCGAGGAGCTCGTCCTCGGAGCCGATGTCGTTGATCGCGACCTGCGGGGTGGTCGGGGCGGGGGTGGTGGTGGTCATGTAGAGGGAAACTCCGATGCGGACAGGGATGATCGAGCGGACAGGGACTACGGCGGTTCTCGTGGGCCGCGCGTGCGCGCGGACAGACGGCGCCGACGTTGAATGGTACCCGCGCTCGCAAACCGGGACAAGCACGACGGCGCGGCGGCGTCACCTCGTGACGGGCCTCACGAGCGGTGGGTCGGCTCGACGGTACCTCCTCGACGGACGACGCACCGTGCGGCCGCCGGCTCACCAGTCGAGCCGGACGAGCTCCTCGCTCCCGTGCAGCACGACGGCGTCCCCGACCGGTTCGAGGTAGCCGGCGGACGGCGCACCCCACGTGTCGACGACCGCCGCCGTCCCGGGGTCGACGGCCACGAGGTCGCCGTCGTCGACCACGAGCGTGTCCCCGCGCTCGAGCACGCCCTCGGGGAACAGCTCCTCCCCGACGACGCCGACGACGTCGGAGCGGTCCGCGCTCAGCAGGTGCGTGTCCGGCTCCCCACGCACGAGGACGTGCTCGCCGGCGACCTCACCGCCCGGCTCGAGCGTGCCGGCGAACGTGTCGGTCACCCCGGGGTCGAGGAGGACGGAGTCGGCGCGGCCCGCCCCGAGGTCGTAGCGAAGGAGCCGCCGGTCGCCGTCGAGGACCAGCGGGACGACACGGGTGTCCGGGTCGAGAGCGGTGGTCGCCGCGAGCCGGTTGTGCGGGTCGCGCCACAGCTCGGTGCCGTCGACCTCCATGGCGACGATCCCGGCGCCCGGTTCGTTGCACCACATCGTCGACCCGTCGGTCGAGAAGCGGGTGCACGGCGGGGCGGTGACGAGCTCACCGGCACCGACGTCGACGATCGCCGTGCGCTGCCCCGCCCCGAGCGCGAGCACGGTCTCGGCGACGGGGCGCCAGCGGGGCCGGTCGATCAGCGCGTCACCGCGCTCCCCGGTGCCGCCGACGACGATCCGCTGGTCCCCGGCGAGCATGGCGTCGGAGACCTCGGGGCCGAGCTCGAGCGACCACGTCGGCTCGAGCGAGTCGGCGTCGTACCCGTGGAGGACGACGTCGGTGCCGCCGGCCGGCTGGTCGAGGACGACGAGCGTGTCGCCGAGGACGTAGAGGGAGGACAGGTAGCCCTCGATCTCGGCGGTGCCGGTCGACTCCCCCGTGGTCGGGTCGATGAGGTGCGCGGTCCACGCGGTGCCGAGCCCGTCGTCGTCGGTGCCCGTCGCCTCGAGGCACGCGAGGTCTCCGCCGGGTGCGGGGTTGCGCGCGCACAGCACGTGGCTGAGCGCGCGGGTCCAGGTGGGCTCCCCCGTGCCCGGGTCCACGCCGACGAGCTCCGCCTCGAGGGTCTCCGGGTCCTGGGCGACGACCGCCCACGCGCCGTCGGAGTCGAGCACCCCCTCGTCGTCGAAGGATCCGTCGACGTTGCCCCGCAGCTGCGCGTCCGCGAGATCGGACAGCGCCGCGACCTCCGCCTGCCACAGGACCGGGAAGTCCGTCGCCGCCGGGGAGGGCTCGTCCGCGGGGCCGCCGCCGGGCGGCGGGTCGGGGTCGGGCGACGTGCCGACGAGGGTGGAGAACGAGAGCGCGAGGCCGACGAGCAGAAGGACGACGACGAGCGCGAGCGTGACCGGCCCGTAGGTGCGGGTGCCGATCCGTACCCCGCGCATCGCGGGGTAGCGCGAGGCGTGCGGGGCGTCGGCGCGGAATCCCGACGGCCGGGTCGCGCGCTGCGGCCCGGAGGTGGTCGCCGGATCCGCGGGCCGGGCGGACGGATCATGGCCCGCGCCGGCGGGACTCGTCGGCCCGACCTCCGGCCGGTGTCGGCGCGTGAGCTGCTCGAAGCTGTCGAGCCGACCGGGCACGGGCGTCCGATCTCCTCCGTGCCCGGGCTCCTCGCGTTCGATCCCGTAGCCGCGCAGGTAGTGGTCCGAGGGCTCACGCCTCCGGTCGCGGCCCCCGGGCGGCGGCCGGAACCGCGCGTCACCCACGCCGGTCCTAGAGCGCGACCGCGACGCCGATGAGCGCGATCAGCACGGGCAGCCCGACGAAGAGCCCGACGTAGATGGCGATCGCCGCGACCGATGCCTTGTGCGCCCCACCGCGACCGGCGTCGGTGTCGGCCGGCGCGCGGCCGTAGTCGTTGCGCGGCCCGAGGTCGGGGCCGCCGAGGTTCTGGCCGCCGTAGGGCTGCTGCCCGCCGTAGGCCTGCCCGGCGTAGTTCTGGCCGCCGTAGTTCTGGCCGCCGTAGTTCTGGCCGGTGTAGCCCGGGTTGCCGTAGCTCTGCCCGCCGGACGGCTGCTGGGCCGCACCCGGGGAACCCGCGGAGGAGGGGTCGGCGCCGGAGAACTGCCCGCTGCGGCCGTGCTCGGGATACACCCCGCGCGCCTGGGGGTCCCCGTGCGCGTACGGGTCCTGCTCGTTCCATCCGTATCCGGTGCTCATGTCGCTCCCTGGTTCCGCGGGCGGGTGCCCTGCCAGGACGGTAGCGCCTCGCCGCACGGGTGATGCGTCGTCGGGACGTGGAGCGCTCCCCCGCCGTCGAGGGAGCGTGGGAGCATCGGCCGGTGAGCGGATCCGAGGGGCCCTGGTCGGGGTTTCGCGACGTCGACGGCGAGGCTGCGGCGCGGGCGAACGCGGCGGCCTGGTCCGCGGACGCGTCCGAGTACCTCGCCGAGCACGGCTCGACCCTCGGCGCGGCGGACCTCGTGTGGTGCCCGGAGGGCCTGCGGGAGGCCGACGCCCACCTGCTCGGGGACATCGAGGGGCTGCGTGGACGGCTCGTGGTCGAGGTCGGTGCCGGGGCGGCGCAGTGCTCGCGCTGGCTCACCGCGCAGGGGGTGCGGGCCCTCGCCACCGACGTCGCGGAGGGGATGCTGGCGGCGGCCCGCGACCTCGACCGGGCCACCGGGATCCGCACGCCGACCCTCCTGGCGGACGCCCGCGCCCTCCCTCTGCCCGACGCCTGCGCGGACGCCGTGTTCACCGCCTTCGGCGCGATCCCGTTCGTCCCCGACGCCCACCGCGTGCACGCCGAGGCGGCCCGCGTGCTGCGCCCGGGCGGCCGGTGGGTCGCCTCGGTCACCCACCCCGCGCGATGGATGTTCCCCGACGACCCGACGCTCGCGGGCACGACCGTCAGCCGCTCCTACTGGGACCGGCGGCCGTACGTCGAGACGGAGTCGGGGGCGGTGACCTACGCGGAGTTCCACCGCACGGTCGGCGACCACGTGCGCGACGTCGTCGCGGCGGGTCTGCGGGTGGTCGACATCGTCGAGCCCCGGTGGCCCGCGGGCCGGGACGTCGTGTGGGGCGGCTGGGGCCCCGAGCGCGGCGCGCTGGTGCCCGGCACCCTCGTCCTCGTGGCGGAGCGGCCCGCGTAGCCGGGTCAGTGGGCGGCGTCGCGCCAGCTTCGGCCCACGCCGACCGAGACGTCGAGCGGGACCGACAGCTCCGCCGCCTGACCCATGGTGTCGCGGACGACCTGCTCGACCTCCTCGCGCTCACCGGGGGCCACCTCGAGCACGAGCTCGTCGTGGACCTGGAGCAGCACGTCGGAGGCGAGGCCCCGCTGGGCGATCTCCGCGTCGAGCCGGATCATCGCCACCTTGATGATGTCGGCCGCCGAGCCCTGGATGGGCGCGTTGAGGGCGATGCGCTCGGCGAGCTCGCGGCGCTGCCGGTTGTCCGACGTGAGGTCGGGCAGGTAGCGACGCCGGCCGAGGATCGTCGCGGTGTACCCACGCGTCCGCGCCTCGTCCTGCACCCCGCGCAGGTAGTCACGGACCCCGCCGAACCGCTCGAAGTACCCCTCCATCAGGGAGCGCGCCTCCTCGACCTCGACGCCGAGCTGCTGGGAGAGCCCGAAGGCGCTGAGGCCGTAGGCCAGCCCGTAGCTCATCGCCTTGATGCGCCGGCGCTGCTCGGCCGTCACCGCGTCGACCTCGACGCCGAACACGCGCGAGGCGACGAACGCGTGCAGGTCCTCGCCCGAGCGGAACGCCTCGATGAGCGCCTCGTCCCCGGACAGGTGCGCCATGATCCGCATCTCGATCTGCGAGTAGTCGGCGGTCATGAGCGACTCCCCCGCGTCGCTGACGACGAACGCCTGCCGGATGCGCATCCCGTCCTCGCTGCGCACGGGCACGTTCTGCAGGTTGGGGTCCTTCGAGCTGAGCCGGCCCGTGGCGGCGACGGTCTGCTGGAAAGTGGTGCGGATCCGGCGGTCGTCCTGCACCTCCGCGCGCAGCCCGTCCACGGTCTGGCGCAGCTTGATCTGCTCGCGGTGCCGCAGGAGGGCCACGAGGAACGGGTGCTGCGTCTGCGCGAGGAGCCACTCGAGGGCGTCCGCGTTCGTCGTGTACCCGGTCTTCGTCTTCTTCGTCCGCGGCATGTCGAGCTGATCGAACAGGACCTCCTGGAGCTGCTTGGGACTCCCGAGGTTGACCTCCCGGTCGATCGCCTCGTAGGCGGCCGCGGCGGCGTCCTCGACCTGGGCGCCGAACTCCCCCGAGAGCCCGTCGAGGTAGTCGGTGTCCACCGCGATGCCCCGGTCCTCCATGCCCTGAAGCACGCGCTGCACCGGCAGCTCGAGGTCCGTGAGCAGCCCGGTGCCGCCGGCCTCCTCGAGCTCGCCCGTCAGTGACGGCACGAGGGCGAGGCTGGCATGGGCGCGCCGGGCGAGGGCCTCCTCGGCCGCCCCCTCCTCGAGGGAGAGGTCGAGCTCCCCCTGGGCGGCGCCCGACGCCGGGTCGAGGTCGAGGCCGAGGCGCTCCGTCGCCAGGTCGGCGAGCTCGAGGTGCCGGGCGTCCGGCCGGGCGATGTAGCCGGCCAGCGCCGGGTCGTAGGTCACGCCGGCGAGCTCGAGGCCGCCGCCCCGCAGCGCGTGCCAGGCCGCCTTGGCGTCGTGCACGGACTTGGGCGCGTCGGCGTCGGCGAGCCAGGCGCGCAGCGCGGCCTCGTCGTCGCCCGCGACCTCGGTGAGGTCGACGGTCACGGCGTGCGCGTCGGCGTCGGCGATCGCGAGGGACACCGCCTCGCCGCGGCCGGGCCGGCCCGATCCCTCGACGTACAGGCCGAGCCTGGCGCCCGCCCGGTCCGCGAGCCAGGCGCCGAGGCCGCCCTCCTCGGGACTGTCGACGACGAGGACGGGACCGTCGGGCTCGGGCGCCGTGCCGTCGTCCGGCAGGACGGCGAACAGCCGGGTGCGTAGCTCGGTGAACTCGAGCACGTCGAACAGGCGGGTGAGCTCGCCACGGTCCGGGTCCTCGGGCGGCAGGTCGGCGAGCGCGGCGCCGACGTCGGCGTCGGTGAGGAGGTGGTTGAGCTTCCGGTTCCGCAGGACGTCGGCGAGGTGCTCGCGGAGCGAGGCGCCCGCCTTGCCCGGCACCTCGTCGACCCGGGCGACGATGTTGTCGAGCCCGTCGAACTGGTTGATCCACTTGGCGGCGGTCTTGGGACCCACGCCGGGCACGCCCGGGAGGTTGTCGGCCGTCTCCCCGGTCAGGGCGGCGATCTCGGGGTAGCGGTGCGGCGGGACGCCGTACTTCTCCTCCACGGCGGCGGGCGTCATGCGGGCCACCGTCTTCACGCCCTTGATCGGGTAGAGCACGGTGACGCGGTCGTCGACCAGCTGGAACGCGTCGCGGTCGCCGGAGACGACGGACACGGTCATGCCGGCCGCCGACCCCTCGTGGGCGAGCGTGGCGAGAATGTCGTCCGCCTCGAGCCCGTCCTTCTCCAGGGTGGCGATGCCCGCGGCGCGCAGGACCTCGGCGATGAGCGGCACCTGGTCCTTGAACGCCTCCGGGGTGGCGTCGCGGCCGCCCTTGTAGTCGGCGTACTCCTCGTCCCGGAAGGTCGGCGCGTGCGTGTCGAAGGCAACGGCGACGTGCGTGGGCCGCTCGTCCGTCAGCAGGTTGATCATCATCGCGACGAAGCCGTAGATCGCGTTCGTGCTCTGCCCGGCGGAGTTGACGAACTTGTCAGCGGGCAGCGCGAAGAACGCGCGGAACGCCATCGAGTGCCCGTCGATGAGCAGGAGGCGCCCCTGCGTCGACTCGTGGGTCGTGCCGGCCTGGTCGGTGGTGTCGCTCACCCGGCCCAGCCTAGGTCCCCCCGCCGACGTCGACCTGCGCGGCGTGGACCTGGCCGCCGCACCTCGCGCCTCCTGGCAGGCTGGGCGGGTGCCCGAGCCCCGCGTCCCCGGTTCCCGCCGGCTCGCGTACGCGGCCGGCATGTTCGGGTCCTCGCTCCCGATCAACCTCGTGCGCGGCTCGATCCTCCTGTACTACGTCGACACCCTCGGCATGGACGCGGGCGCGTACGCGATCGTCATGGTCGTCTACGCGATCGTCGACGCGATCGACAACCCCGTCTTCGGCCACCTCTCGGACGGCACGCGCACGCGCCTCGGGCGCCGACGGCCCTGGCTCCTCGTCGCGGTGCCGACGCTCGTCGCGGTGTTCGTCGCCCTGTTCTCGGCCCCGGCCACCCTCGACGGCGCGGCGCTGGTCGCCTGGTTCGCCGTGTTCGTCATCCTCACCGAGGCCGCGGACTCCCTCTACAACGCGAACTACACCGCCCTCCTGCCCGAGCTGTTCCGCACCGAGTCCGAACGCTCCGTCGTCAACGCGATGCGCCAGGCCTTCCAGCTCGCCGCCATGGTGATCTCCGTGGCGCTCACACCCACCCTGACCACGCGGTGGCTCGGCAGCGAGCACGGCCCCGAGGGCTTCACGAGGACCGCGATCCTGCTCGGCGTCGTCGCCCTGCTCGTCATGGGGGCGATGGTGCTGACGGTCCGCGAGGACGACGCCGTCCAGGCCGAGCCACCCACCCCGTTCGTCTCGGCGATCGGCGGCGTCCTGCGCACCCCCGAGCTCTGGCTCGTCGGCCTGACCACCGCCGCCTACGGGGCGGCGCTCGGGCTCCTGCTCTCCGGCATCCAGCTGTGGATGCGCTACACGCTCGAGCAGCCGGTCGCCTCGACCACGCCGGTGCTCGCCGCCGCGATCCTCGTCGCCGCCGCCGTCCTGCCCGCCTGGGCGTCGCTCGTCCGCCGGACCGGCGCGCCGCGGGCATGGCGCTGGGCCCTCACCCTCCTCGCGCTCTCCTTCCTCCCGCTGTGGTTCGTCGGCACGGTGCCGGGCGCGGTGGCCGCGGCCGCCGTCGTCGGGGTCGGCTACGGCGGCGTGCTCGCCACGACCGACCTCGTCACCGCCCGCGTGCTCGACCGGGACGCCCGCCGCACCGGCCTCCACCGCGAGGGCGTCTTCCTCGGGACGTTCGGCGTCTTCGCCCGGCTCACCGGCGCGCTGGGCGGCCTCGCCCTCGCCTCGCTCGACCCCCTGTTCGGCTATTCCGGCGGGGACTCCCCCGGGGACTCCCCCGGGCTCGCGTTCCGCGTCTACACATGCCTCTACCCGGCGTTGCTCGTCGGCGTCGCGGCGGTCGCCGCCCGCTTCGTCCGGGTCGACGACGAGGTGGACGGGCGGCCGGGGGCCGACCCGGCCCGTGGGACCATCCAGGGGTGACGGAGCACAGCCGCACCGACCGGCAGCCCTCAGGACCAGGGTCCGACGACGACGCGCCCACCGCGGTCGACCTCGCCCAGGTGGCCGACCGCACCCGGGTCGGTCTCGCCGCCCGGATGGGCATCGAGGTGACCCGCGCCGAGCGCGGGCTCGTCGAGGCGACCATGCCGGTCGAGGGCAACACCCAGCCGATGGGGCTGCTCCACGGGGGCGCGAGCGCGGCGCTGGCCGAGACGGTGGGCAGCGTGGCGGCCATGATCGCTGCGCCCGAGGGCCACCTGCCCGTCGGGGTCGACCTCAACGCGACGCACCACCGGTCGGCGCGCGAGGGCAGCGTGACCGCGACCGCCCGCGCGCTGCACGAGGGCCGCCGGGCGTCGAGCTACGCGATCGAGGTGCGCGACGAGGCCGGACGCCTCCTGTGCTCGGCCCGGCTCACCTGCCAGTTCGTGGCTGCCCGCGCCTGAGCGTGGCCGGTCCCGCGAACGACGAACGCCCGGCCGCGCGGGCCGGGCGTCGTCGGACGGGTGTGTGTGGTCTCGGCGTCAGCCGCGTCCACCGACCTGCTCGATGACGGCGTCGGCCACCTCGCGCATGGTCAGGCGTCGGTCCATCGACGTCTTCTGGATCCAGCGGAAGGCCTCGGGCTCCGAGAGGCCCATCTTCGTCTGCAGGAGGCCCTTGGCACGGTCCACGCGCTTGCGGGTCTCGAACTGGTCGACCAGGGACGCGACCTCGGACTCGAGCGCGATGATCTCCTCGTGCCGGCTCACGGCGATCTCGACGGCGGGGACGAGGTCGGCCGGCGTGAACGGCTTAACGACGTAGGCCATCGCCCCGGCCTCGCGGGCGCGCTCGACCAGCTCCTTCTGGGAGAAGGCGGTGAGCATGACGACCGCGCACGTGCGGTCCGCCATGATCTTTTCGGCGGCGGTGATGCCGTCCATCACCGGCATCTTGACGTCCATGACGACGGCGTCGGGCTCGAGCTCGGCGGCGAGTCGGACGGCCTGCTCGCCGTCGGCCGCCTCCCCGACGACCTCGAAGCCGGCGTCGCGCAGCGTCTCCACGATGTCGAGCCTGATGAGGGTCTCGTCCTCCGCGACGACGACGCGGCGGCCCTCGCGCTCGGGCTCGTCCACCGCCTCGGGGGCGGACGTGAGGATGTCCGCCAGGTCGTCCGGCTCGGTGGTCTGGTTGTCCGTCCGGGCGTCGTCGCCCGCGGAGCTGTCGGTCGTGGTCACGACAACAGCCTAGGACACGGCGGGATCACGGCGCGATCCGCGCGCATGTGAGTCATGCCGCGCGTCGGGCGTGCACAGAGGTGCGCCCGGGACGCGCGGGGTCACGGGACGGTCAAGAACCTGCCCTGACCTGGTACGTCGGTGCTCCCGGCGGGACTCGAACCCGCACGCCTCTCAGCGCCGCATTTTGAGTGCGGTGTGTCTGCCGATTCCACCACGGGAGCGCGCGCCCCCGCGCCCAGGGGCGCGGGGGCGTCGCACATCATGCCCCGACCCGGGCCCGGCCCGTCGTGGGCGGGCCGAGCCGGTTCCGGACGTCACGCGTCGGTGGCGCGGTACCGCTCCCCGATCCGGTGGACGCGGATCGAGTTCGTGCTGCCGACCTTCTGCGGCGGCATGCCCGCGACGACGACGACGGGGTCGCCGTTGCTCGCGAGCCCATTGTCCCGCAGGAAGGTGTCGACCTGGTCGACCATCTCGTCCGTGTGCTTGACGCCCTCGACCTGGTAGGGCTGCACGCCCCAGGACAGCGCGAGCCGGTTGCGGGTCTCCGCGGACGGCGTGAAGGCCAGCAGCGGGATGGGCGAGCGCAGGCGGGACATCCGGCGGGCGGTGTCACCGGACTGCGTGAAGGTCGCGAGGTAGCTGACGTCGAGGGTGGCGGCGATCTCCGCGGCGGCACGGGTGAGCACGCCGGAGCGGGTGGCGGGGGTCGAGCCGAGCGGGGCGATGCGCTCGCCGCCGTGCTCCTCGGTGTGCTCGATGACCCGGGCCATCGTGCGGACGGCCTCGATCGCATACTTGCCCACCGAGGTCTCGCCCGAGAGCATGACCGCGTCGGCGCCGTCGAGCACCGCGTTCGCGCAGTCGGAGGCCTCCGCGCGGGTCGGCCGCGGGTTCTCGATCATCGACTCGAGGACCTGGGTGGCGACGATGACCGGCTTGGCGCGGCGGCGGGCGATCTCGACGGCCCGCTTCTGCACGAGCGGGACGTCCTCGAGCGGGAGCTCGACGCCGAGGTCGCCGCGGGCGACCATGATGCCGTCGAACGCGTCGACGATCTCCTCGAGGGCGTCGACCGCCTGCGGCTTCTCGATCTTCGCGACGACGGGGAGCCGGCGGCCCTCCTCGTCCATGATGTCGTGCACCATGCGGACGTCCTCGGCGTTGCGCACGAAGGACAGTGCGATGAAGTCGACCGGGAGGCCGAGCGCCCAGCGCAGGTCCTCGGTGTCCTTGTCCGACATGGCGGGGACCGACACGGCGACGCCGGGCAGGTTGAGGCCCTTGTGGTTGGACACCGGACCGCCGACCTCGACCCGGGTGACGACGCGCGGGCCGTCGACCTCGACGACGCGGACCGCGACCTTGCCGTCGTCGATGAGGATGCGGTCGCCGGGGCGGCAGTCGCCCGGGAGGCCCTTGTACGTGGTCGACGCGAGTTCGGCGGTGCCCTCGACGTCCTCCGTGGTGATGGTGAACGTGGCGCCGTCGGCGAGCTGGACCTCTCGGTCGACGAAGTTGCCGAGGCGGATCTTCGGGCCCTGCAGGTCGACAAGGACGGCGACCGGGCGTCCCGCGGCGTCGGCGGCGGCACGGACGCGGTGGATCACCTGCTCGTGCTCCTCGGCGATCCCGTGGCTGCGGTTGATACGGGCGACGTCCATGCCCGCGTCGACGAGCTCCTGGATCTTCTCGGGGCTGTCGGTGGCGGGTCCGAGGGTGCAGACGATCTTTGCTCTACGCATGGCTCCCAGCCTAGTGACCTCCCGGCCCCGGGCGCGCCGCGGGCCGTGTGAGGCGGACCGGTCGGGAGATGTCTCGCCCGGCGGTCCCGGGTGCGCGCGTCCGTGCGCACCCGGGACCGCCGGGCAGGGACCGTGGCGCCGGCCCGGCCGGGGGCTCGGACCCCGACTCAGACGGCGACCTGGACCGTGGTGGGCAGCACGGGCGCCGGCAGGTCCGTGGTGCCGCGCAGGTGCCGGTCGACGGCTGCCGCGACCGAGCGACCCTCGGCGATCGCCCACACGATGAGCGACTGCCCGCGCCCCGCGTCGCCGGCCGCGTACACGCCGGGGACGGAGGTGGCGAAGTCGGCGTCGCGCTCGATCCGGCCGCGCGGGTCGACCGCGACGCCCAGCTGCTCGACGATCCCGCCGGTCGGGACGCCGACGAACCCCATCGCCAGCAGCACGAGCCCGGCCGGGATCACCCGCTCGGTGCCCGGCGTGGGGACGGGGCGTCCGTCCTCGAACGTCACCTCGGACAGCCGGAGGTGGGAGACGGCGCCCTCGCCGGTCGAGCCGTCCGAGAGCAGCTCCACGGTCGAGCTGGAGTACACGCGCTCGCCGCCTTCCTCGTGCGCCGAGGAGACCCGGAACAGCATGGGATAGGTGGGCCAGGGCTGACCCTCGGGACGGTCCTCGTCCGGGCGCGGCATGATCTCGAGCTGGGTGACCGAGGCGGCGCCCTGGCGCAGCGCGGTCCCGAGGCAGTCGGCCCCGGTGTCTCCGCCGCCGATGATGACGACGTCCCGGCCCGTGGCGGTGATCTGGTCCGGCACGGTCTCGCCGTGCACCACCCGCGTGGCCTGCGGCAGGTACTCCATCGCCTGGTGGACGCCGGCGAGCTCACGACCGGGGACGGGCAGGTCGCGCGGGACGGTCGACCCGAGGGCGAGCACGACCGCGTCGTAGCGCTCGAGGAGGTCCTCGCCCGAGAGCGCGCCCTCCCCCGTTCCACCCACGTCCGTCGACGGCCGCATGATCGTCCCCTCGGCGCGCATCTGCTCGAGGCGCCGGTCGAGGTGGGCCTTCTCCATCTTGAACTCGGGGATCCCGTACCGCAGGAGGCCACCGATCGCGTCGGCCCGTTCGAGGACGGCCACCGTGTGGCCGGCCCGGGTCAGCTGCTGGGCGGCGGCCAGGCCCGCGGGGCCGGACCCGACGACGGCGACCGTGCGGCCGGTGAGCCGGTGCGGGACCTGCGGGGTGACGAGCCCCTCGTCGAACGCGTGGTCGATGATCGACTGCTCGACGTTCTTGATGGTGACCGCGGGCTCGGTGATCCCGAGCACGCACGCCGTCTCGCAGGGGGCGGGGCACAGCCGCCCGGTGAAGTCGGGGAAGTTGTTCGTCGCGTGCAGGCGCTCCGCGGCGCGCGCCATGTCGCCGCGACGGACGAGGTCGTTCCACTCGGGGATGAGGTTCCCCAGCGGGCACCCGTTGTGGCAGAACGGGACGCCGCAGTCCATGCAGCGGCCCGCCTGCCGGGTGAGGGCGGGCCGGAACGAGGGGTCCGCGCCCCGCTCGGCGTAGACCTCGCGGTAGTCGCGGATCCGGACGGGCACGGGTCGCCTCGCGGGCAGCTCGCGCTCGCGGTTGTCGAGGAATCCTCTGGGGTCAGCCACGGGTCGCCTCCATGATGGTGGACCACACCTGGGGCGCGGCCGGGTCGAGTCCGTCCTCGGCCGCCCGCTCGAGCGCGGCGGAGACCGCGGCGAACTGGCGGGGCAGGACGCGGGTGAGGCGCCGCGGCAGGGCGGCGCGGTCGTCGAGCAGGGCGGCCGCGACGGTGGATCCCGTCAGCCCGGCGTGCCGCTGCAGGAGGTCGACGACGACGGCGAGGTCGTCGGTGTCCGGCTCGGCGAGCAGGAGGTCGCCGGCGGCGACGGCGGCCGGATTGAGCAGGGACGTGTCGAGGTCGAGGACGTAGGCGACACCGCCGGACATGCCGGCACCGACGTTGCGCCCGGTGGGGCCGAGCACGAGCATCGTGCCGCCGGTCATGTACTCCGCCGCGTGGTCGCCGACGCCCTCGACCACGAGGGTCGCGCCGGAGAGTCGGACACCGAACCGCTCGCCCACGCGCCCGCGCAGGAAGATCTCGCCGGACGTGGCGCCGTAGCCGATGACGTTCCCGGCCACGACGTTGTCCTGCGCCACGAGCGCCGACCTCTCGTCCGGGGTGACGACGATGCGGCCGCCGGACAGGGACTTGCCGACGTAGTCGTTGGCGTCCCCGAGCAGGCGCAGGGTGACGCCGCGCGGCAGGAAGGCGCCGAAGGACTGGCCCGCCGAGCCCCGCAGGGTGAGGTCGATCGTGCCGTCCGGCAGCCCGGCCCCCCGGTAGCGGCGGGTGACCTCGTGACCGAGCATCGTGCCGACCGTGCGGTGGACGTTGCGGACCGCCAGCTCGGCACGCACCGGCTCGCCGCGCTCGAGCGCCGGTTCCGCGAGCCGGATCAGCTCGTTGTCGAGCGCCGCGTCCAGTCCGTGGTCCTGGGCCTGGGTGTGGTGGAGGGCCGAGCCGGCCGCGGGCTCGACGCGCTCGAGGAGCGGCGCGAGGTCGAGCCCCGAGGCCTTCCAGTGCGAGACGGCGCGGTCCGGGTCGAGCAGCTCGACCCGGCCGACCGCCTCCTCGAGCGAGCGCAGGCCGAGCTCGGCGAGCAGCTCGCGGACCTGCTGGGCGAGGAACTCGAAGAAGGTGACGACGAACTCGGGCCGCCCGGTGAACCGCGCGCGGAGCTCGGGGTTCTGGGTGGCCACGCCGACGGGGCAGGTGTCGAGGTGGCAGACCCGCATGAGCACGCAGCCGGAGACGACCAGGGGCGCCGTGGCGAACCCGAACTCCTCGGCCCCGAGCAGGGCCGCGATCACGACGTCCCGCCCGGTCTTCAGCTGGCCGTCGGTCTGGACGACGATCCGGTCCCGCAGGTCGTTGAGCACGAGCGTCTGCTGCGTCTCGGCGAGCCCGAGCTCCCACGGGCCGCCCGCGTGCTTGAGCGAGGTGAGCGGGCTGGCGCCCGTCCCGCCGTCGTGCCCGGAGACGAGGACGACGTCGGCGTGGGCCTTGGACACGCCCGCCGCGACCGTCCCGACGCCGACGGTCGACACGAGCTTGACGTGCACCCGGGCAGAGGGGTTGGCGTTCTTCAGGTCGTGGACGAGCTGGGCGAGGTCCTCGATCGAGTAGATGTCGTGGTGCGGGGGCGGCGAGATGAGGCCGACGCCGGGGGTCGAGTGCCGCGTCTTGGCCACCCACGGGTAGACCTTGGGGCCGGGCAGCTGTCCGCCCTCCCCCGGCTTCGCGCCCTGGGCCATCTTGATCTGGATGTCGTCGGCGGCGGTGAGGTACTCGGAGGTGACGCCGAACCGGCCGGAGGCGACCTGCTTGATCGCCGAGCGCCGCTCGGGGTCGTGGAGCCGTTCGACGTCCTCCCCGCCCTCCCCGGTGTTCGACTTCCCGCCGAGCCGGTTCATGGCGATCGCCAGGGTCTCGTGCGCCTCGGCGGAGATCGAGCCGTAGCTCATCGCGCCGGTCGAGAACCGCTTGACGATCGAGCTGACCGGCTCGACCTCGTCGATCGGGACCGGGTCGAGCTCGCCCGTGCGCAGGCGC
The DNA here is from genome assembly GCF_057652375.1 of Georgenia sp. Z1344. NCBI lineage: Bacteria > Bacillati > Actinomycetota > Actinomycetes > Allobogoriellales > Allobogoriellaceae > Georgenia > Georgenia sp. Z1344. The sequence goes on from NZ_CM172728.1 coordinate 125,872, forward strand.
AGGAGACCCCGGATCGTCATCAGCCGCTCGGCCTGCTGGTCGACCCGGTCGGTGTACTGCCGGAAGATGTCGGCCCGCCGGGTCCGCGTGGCGTGCTGGAGCCGGAAGACGGTCTCCGGGTCGAACAGGTGGGGCTCGCCGTCGCGGCGCCACTGGTACTCGCCGCCGGTCTCGAGCTCGCGGTACGCCGGCGAGAGCCCCGAGGGCGGGTAGGCCACGGCGTGCCGGGCCGCGACCTCGTCCGCGAGGACGTCGAGGCCCACTCCGCCGAGCGGCGAGGACGTGGCGGTGAAGTAGGTGGCGACCAGCTCCTCGGAGAGGCCGACGGCGGAGAACAGCTGCGCGCCCCGGTAGGACGGCACGGTCGAGACGCCCATCTTCGACATCACCTTGAGGACGCCCTTGCCGAGCGCCGTGATGACGTTCCGGACCGCCTGCGGCCCGGTCACCCCGACGACGTCGCCGTCGGCGACGAGGCGCTCGGCGGTCTCCATCGCGAGGTACGGGTTGACGGCAGCCGCCCCGTAGCCGACGAGCAGGGCCACGTGGTGCACCTCGCGGACGTCGCCGGCCTCGACGAGCAGGGAGATCTTCGTGCGTGTCCGACGCCTCAGGGTGTGGTGGTGGACCGCCGAGGTGAGCAGGAGGGAGGGGATCGGCGCGAGCGCCGCCGTTGCGTCGCGGTCGGAGAGGACGACGAAGCTCGCCCCGGCCTCGACGGCGGCGTCGACCTCGTCGAAGATCTCGGTCAGGCGCGCCTCGAGCGCCGCTCCCCCGCCGGCCACCGGGTAGAGGCCGGAGATCGTCACCGCCGTGAACCCGCGGCCCGTCCGCCGGGCGCGGTCGACGTGCCGGATCTTCGCGAGCTGGTCGTTGTCGATCGTCGGGAACGGCACGACGATCTTCCGGGCGTGCTCCGGCCCCTCGTCGAGCAGGTTGGGCTCGGGGCCGATGGCGCCGACCAGGGAGGTGACGAGCTCCTCGCGGATCGAGTCGAGCGGGGGGTTCGTCACCTGCGCGAAGCTCTGGGTGAAGTAGTCGAAGAGCAGGCGGGGGCGCGCCGAGAGCACGGCGAGCGGGGTGTCCGTGCCCATGGACCCGATGGCCTCGGCGCCCGTGGCGGCCATCGGCCGGACGAGGACGCGGACCTCCTCCTCGGTGTAGCCGAACATCTGCTGGCGGCGCACCACGGACTCCGCGGAGTGGCCGGTGTGCTCGCGCTCCGGGAGCGCCTCGAGCCTGACGAGTCCGTCGTCGAGCCACTCCTGGTACGGGTGGGCGCCGGCGAGGGAGGCCTTGATCTCGGCGTCGGGGACGATCCGCCCCTCCTCCGTGTCGACGAGGAACATCGCGCCGGGCTCGAGGCGGCCCTTGCGCACGACGTCGGCGGGGTCGAGGTCGAGGACACCGGACTCCGAGGCGAGGACGACGAGGCCGTCGGCGGTCTCCCACCAGCGCCCGGGGCGCAGCCCGTTGCGGTCCATGACGGCCCCGGCGACGGTGCCGTCGGTGAAGCAGATGGCCGCCGGTCCGTCCCAGGGCTCCATGATCGTGCCGGTGTACTCGTAGAACGCGCGCAGCGCGGGCGGCATCGACTCGTGGTTCTGCCATGCCTCGGGGACCATGGTGAGGACGGCGTGCGGCAGGGAGCGGCCACCGAGGTGGAGGAGCTCGAGCACCTCGTCGAAGGAGGCGGAGTCCGATGCGCCGGGGGTCGTGATCGGCAGAAGGGGCTCGAGGTCGCCGAGCAGGTCGGAGGCGAGCGTCCCCTCGCGGGCGGCCATCCAGTTGCGGTTGCCGCGCACCGTATTGATCTCGCCGTTGTGCGCGACGTACCGGAAGGGGTGCGCGAGCGGCCAGCTGGGGAACGTGTTGGTCGAGAACCGGGAGTGGACGAGCGCGACCGAGGACACGAGCCGCTCGTCGGACAGGTCCGGGAAGAACGGCCGCAGCTGGCCGGTGGTGAGCATCCCCTTGTAGGTGATCGTGCGCGGGGAGAGCGAGGCGAGGAAGATGCCGGCGTTGTCGGCCCGCTTGCGCAGGCGGAACACCTTGCGCTCGAGGTCGATCCCCGTCAGCCCGTCGGCCGCGACGAAGAGCTGCCGCATCGTCGGCATCGTCGCGCGGGCGGTCGGCCCGATCATCGAGTCGTCGACGGGGACGGAGCGCCAGCCGAGGACCTCGACGCCCTCCTCGGCCGCGATCTCCTCGACGCGGGCGACGGCCTCGGAGCGGGCGCCGACCTGCGGGAGGAAGACGATGCCGACGGCGTAGGCGCCCGCCGGGGGCAGGTCGAAGGGAACCACCGCGCGCAGGAACGCGTCGGGCACCTGGAGGAGGATGCCGGCGCCGTCCCCGGTGGCCTCCTCGGCGCCGACGGCGCCGCGGTGGTCGAGGTTGACGAGCGCCGTCAGCGCGGCGTCGACGATGTCCCGACCCGGCCGACCGCGGGTCGTGGCCACCATCGCCACGCCGCAGGCGTCGTGCTCGTTCGCCGGGTCGTACAGGCCGGTGGGTGCGGGGGTCCCGGGCAGGTCCATCGTCCGTCCTCCCTCTGGGCGCCACGGCGCCCGGGGTCGTGACCCGGCACGTCCACCGGGTGGGGCGGACACACAGTAGGCGGACTTGACCCTTCCGTGGCAATACTAAGGACGGACCATGGAACGGCGGAATTCCGCGGCAGAATCACGCGGGTCGACGCGGGCGTTTCACCGATGTTTCGAGCATGTTTCGGGACCTAGCCCCTCGGTCAGGTCACGCGCCGGTCAAGCCCGAGCAACTGTCGAGAGTGCGGCTCAGCACGGGGCCGACGGTCGGGCGTTCGCCCCGACGGATCAGACGGACCGGTCCCCCGACGAGGCCTGCTCGTCGGTCGGTGCATCGCCGTCGGGTGAGTCAGCGTCGGGTTCGTCGTCGGAGGTCTCGTCGTCGTCCGAGGCGACCTCGACGGACGTGCCCGACGACGACGAGCCCGCGTCCCCGGCGACCGCCGCGTCCGCCAGAGGCCCGCGGCCGGGCAGCCAGATCTCGTCGCGGTCCGGCTTCGCCCTCGCGCGGCGCGTGAGCCACACGATCATGGCGACGCCGATCACCCAGCCGGCGATGGCGATGATCTGGTGGATCCGCATGCCGCCGATGAGCACCGACGGGTCGGTGCGCAGCGACTCGGTGAGCGTGCGGCCGGTGAGGTAGATGATGACGTAGAGCCAGAAGACGCGTCCGCCGTCGAGCCGGAGTCGCCGCTGGGCGAGAACCACGACGATCGCGCCGGTGAGGTTCCACAGCCCCTCGTAGAGGAACGTGGGGTGGACGAGCTCGGGCAGCTCGCGGTCGATGCGCAGGCCCCACGGGAGGTCGGTCGCGGTCCCGTACAGCTCCTGGTTGAAGTAGTTGCCGAGCCGCCCCACACCCTGGGCCACGAGCATGCCGGGGGCGAGCGCGTCGGCGAACGGGCCGATCCGCAGGCCGCGCCGGGTGAGGCCGATGTACGCGCCGAGGGCACCGAACACGACGGCGCCCATGATGCCGAGGCCGCCCTCCCAGATCTTCAGGGCGTCGAGGAGGTTGCCGTCCGGCCCGAAGAAGTCCGAGGGGTGGGTGGCCACGTGGTAGATCCGGGCGCCGACGATGCCGAAGGGCACCATCCAGTACAGCGCGATGTCGAGCGCGGTCTCGGCCGGGCCGCCCTTGAACGTGTATCGGCGGTCGAGGATCCACCAGGCGAGGATCGCGCCCGCGATGATCGCCATCGCGTAGGCCCGCAGCGGCAGCGGGCCGAGGTTGAGGACGTTGTCCGGCGGGCTCGGGATCCCCCGCTCGGCGGCGAAGGTCGCGGCCCTCGCCGCGCCGTCCGCGAGCAGCGCGGCCGCGCCGGTCACGCCCGGCCCTCCCGCACGCCCTCGGCGAGCTCGGCGGTGAGGGCGCCGAGCGCGCTCAGTCCCTCCGCCGCCCCGCCGGACCCGAGCGCCTTGATGAGGGCGGAGCCGACGATCACCCCGTCGGCGTAGGCGGCGACCTCGGCGGCCTGCGCGCGGTCCGAGACGCCGATGCCGACGCAGGCGCGCTCGGCGCCGGCGGCCCGGGTGCGGGCGACGAGCTCGGCGCCGCCGCCGGCGAGGCTGTCCTGAACGCCCGTGACCCCCATGCGGCTGGCCACGTAGACGAACCCGCGCGAGGCGGCGGACACGGTCGCCAGGCGCGCGTCGGAGGAGGCGGGGGCCACGAGGAAGACCTTGTCGAGCCCGTGCTCGTCGGCCGCGGCCGTCCAGCGGCCGGCCTCCTCGGGGACGAGGTCGGGCGTGATGAGGCCGGCGCCGCCGGCGGAGGCGAGGTCGGCGGCGAACCGCTCGACCCCGTAGGCGAAGACCGGGTTGTAGTACGTCATGACGAGGACGGCCGCGCCGGTGGCGGCGACCTGCTCGACGGCGGAGAGCACCTCGCGCGTCCGGGTCCCCTTGCTCAGGGCGTCCTCGGTGGCGCGCTGGATGAGCGGACCGTCCATCGACGGGTCCGAGTAGGGCAGGCCGAGCTCGACGACGTCGGCGCCGTTGTCCACGGCGACGCGCGCGGCCTCGACCGACGTGGCGAGGTCCGGGTAGCCGGCGGGCAGATAGGCGACGAGCGCGGCGCGCCCCTGGTCGAGGGCGGCGTCGATCCGCTCCCCCGCGGTCACGTTGCTCACTTCTCGCCTCCGAGGTCGAAGTACTCGATCGCCGTCTCCATGTCCTTGTCCCCGCGCCCGGAGAGGCTGACGAGGATGACCGGCGGCTCGCCCTCGCCGCCGGCGTCCTTCCACTCGCGGCCGATGCGCAGGGCGCCGGCGAGCGCGTGGGCGGACTCGATCGCGGGGATGATCCCCTCGGTGCGCGAGAGGAGTGCGAACGCGTCCATCGCCTCGGCGTCGGTGACCTGCTGGTACTCGGCGCGGCCGAGATCGGCGAGCCAGGCGTGCTCGGGGCCCACCCCGGGGTAGTCGAGGCCGGCGGAGATCGAGTGGGAGTCGATCGTCTGCCCGTCGTCGTCGTGCAGGAGGTAAGACAGCGATCCCTGGAAGACGCCGGGTCGCCCGCCGCCGATCGCGGCGGCGTGCCGGCCGGACTCCACGCCGTCGCCCGCGGCCTCGAGCCCGACCAGGCGCACGCCCTCGTCGTCGAGGAAGGCGTTGAAGATGCCGATCGCGTTGGAGCCGCCGCCCACGCAGGCGGTCACGACGTCCGGCAGGCGCCCGGTGAGCGCGAGGACCTGCTCGCGGGCCTCCTCGCCGATGACCTTCTGCAGGTCGCGGACGAGCTCGGGGAACGGGTGCGGGCCTGCCGCGGTGCCGAAGACGTAGTTCGTGGTCTCGACGTTGGTCACCCAGTCGCGGAACGCCTCCGAGATCGCGTCCTTGAGCGTCTGCGACCCGTTGGTCACGGAGACCACCTCGGCGCCGAGGAGCTGCATGCGGGCCACGTTGAGCGCCTGGCGGCGCACGTCCTCCGCCCCCATGTAGATCGTGCACTCGAGGCCCATGAGGGCGGCGGCCGTGGCGGTGGCCACCCCGTGCTGGCCGGCGCCGGTCTCGGCGATGACGCGGGTCTTGCCGACCTTCTTCGTCAGGAGGCCCTGGCCCAGCACGTTGTTGATCTTGTGGGAACCGGTGTGGTTGAGGTCCTCGCGCTTGAGCAGGACCCGGGCCCCGCCGGCGTGCTCGGCGAACCGCGGCGCGTCCGTCAGCAGGGACGGCCGACCGATGTAGGAGGCGGCGAGCTCCCCCATCTCCCGGGCGAACTCGGGCGAGCCCTTCATCTCCTCCCAGGCGGCCGTCAGGTCGTCGAGGGCCACGATGAGTGCCTCCGAGACGAACCTGCCGCCGAACTGGCCGAAGTAGGGGCCGTGGGCCTCGGACAGCTTGCCCGGGTCGTCGGTGTACTGCACGCGTCGATCTCCTTCCGGGCGCGCGGCGCCCGATCGTGCGCGGCCGGGCGCGGCGGTCCGGCCGGTGGTGCGTGGGCCGTCCGGCGGGCGGCCCCTGTCCCCGACGGTCAGTTCGTGCCGTTGCTGAGGGAGGGGTGCGCGCCGGCGGACACGTAGTCGGACACGGCGCGGCGGGGGTCCGCCTGGGTGACGAGGGCCTCGCCGACGAGCACGGCGTCGGCGCCCTGGCGGGCGTAGTCGAGGACGTCGCGGACGGAGCGGACGCCGGACTCGGCGACCGTGACGATGCCGTCGGGGACGACGTCGACGACCTGGGCGAACACGGCCCGGTCGACCTCGAGGGTCTTGAGGTTGCGCGCGTTGATGCCGATGACGCGGGCGCCGGCGTCGCGGGCGCGCAGCGCCTCCTCGCGGTCGTGCGCCTCGACGAGCGCGGTCATCCCGAGCGAGTGGACCCGCTCGACCAGCGACTCGAGGACGGTCTGCTCGAGCGAGGCGACCATGAGCAGGACGATGTCCGCCCCGTGGGCGCGCGCCTCCCACACCTGGTAGGGCGTGACGACGAAGTCCTTGCGCAGCACGGGCACGTCGACCGCGGCGCGCACGGCGTCGAGGTCCGCGAGGGAGCCGCCGAACCGGCGCTCCTCGGTGAGGACGGAGATGGCGGCGGCCCCGCCCTCGGCGTAGGCGGCGGCGAGCACGGCCGGGTCCGGCACGTCCGCGAGCGAGCCCTTGGAGGGGCTGCGGCGCTTGCACTCGGCGATGATCGTCACCGAGCCGTCGCCGCGCAGGGCGGTAACGGCGTCGAGCGCGGCGGGCCGGCGGGCCGCGATCTCCTTGACGGCGTCGAGCGGCAGCTCCGCCTCCCGGCGGGCGAGGTCCTCGCGGACGCCGGCGACGATGTCGTCGAGGACGTTCATCGGGCGGCCCCGTCGGCCACGGAGTCGCGCTCGTGCGCGCCGCGGGCGTCCGCGTCGGTCGCGCGGGGCTGCTCCTCGACCTCGTACCAGTCGCGCGCCGGCTCGCTGCGGCGGGGCTGACCCTGGCCGGACAGGCGCAGGACGAGACCGACCACGAGGGCCGCGACGACGACGATCGGCCCTGCCACCCACGTGAGCACGGGGATGTCGAGGATGAGCCCGACGCAGGACACGAGGACGCCGAGGGTGACGATGAGCATGACCGACCAGGCGGCCACGGTCTTGCCCTCGTTGTGCGGGGGTGCGGCGACGGGCAGGCGGTAGCCGGTCCGGTGCTGCTCGAGGCTCGTGCCGCTCACGGCTGCTCCTTCACGTTCGGGTCGGGGACGTCGGGCCCGAGCCTACCGGTGGTCCGCGGTCGGGTCCTCGCCGCGTCCGAGCGCGTCCCAGTCGTCGACGAACCGGTCCCGCTCGGCGTCGGCCGCGGCGGAGGCCGAGCCCGTGTCCGCGCGGGTGGCGGCAGGCGACGAGGGGCGGCCGGTGGCGGTGCCGGCGGCGCTGGGGGCCGGGGTGTCGTCGTCGGAGGGGGTGCCGGCGTCGTCGACGGACGCCTCGCGCACCGCGTCGTCCGTCGTCGTGCCCGGGGTGGTGCCCGTCCCGCGCGTGGACCCCGGGGCGGTTCCGCGCTCGAACCGGCGGCCGGCCGCGCTCCAGCGGTGCGCCCGCGTGAGGATCAGGAGCCCGACGACGACGAGCAGGAGCCCGGTGACGACCGCGCCCCAGGGCCAGGGCTGCGCGGCGACCGACCCCACGTCGGGCGCGCTGGTGCCGGTGTGCAGGCGGGCCTCGGCGAGCAGGAGGGAGCCCGGGTCGCGCGCGGCGCCGACCGCCCCGATGCCGACGACGACCCCGCCGGCCACGGTGGCGAGCCCGGCGACGACCGTCCCGACCCGGCGCGCGAGCGAGGCGAACAGCGCCGCCGCCCCGGCCACGAGTGCGCCCGCCCACACCGCGGGCGCCCCGGACATGCCGGTCGCGGCGAGATCGACCTCACCGGTGGCCGTGCGGACCGTGCCGGTCGACCACGTGGGCAGGGCGACGAGGAGGGTCGCCCCGACGAGCAGGAGGACGAGCAGGACCGCCTGCCCGCGACCGAGGCCGCTGGGCGTGCCCGCGGTGGGCGGGGTGTCGGCCGCGGTGCGCGGGGCGTCGGCGGACGTCACCGTTCCCCTGCCGTGCCGCGAGGCGCGGGGCGCAGCTGCGCGGCGAGGCGGACCGCGCGCACGGCGGCGGCGGCCTTGTTGGTGGCCTCCTCGAGCTCGGTGGCGGGGACCGAGTCGGCCACGATGCCGGCCCCGGCCTGCACCGACGCGCGCCCGTCGTGGAGGACGGCGGTGCGGATGGCGATCGCGAGGTCGGCGTCGCCGGCGAGGTCGAGGTAGCCGACCACGCCGCCGTAGACACCGCGGCGGGAGGGCTCGAGCTCGTCGATGATCTCGGTGGCGCGGACCTTCGGGGCGCCCGAGAGCGTGCCCGCGGGGAAGGTCGCGCGCAGGCAGTCGAGAGCGGTCACGCCGTCGCGCCGTCGTCCGGTGACGGTCGAGCTGATGTGCATGATGTGGCTGAAGCGCTTGATCTCCATCAGCTCGGTGACCTCGACGGTCTCGGGCCGGCACACCTTGGACAGGTCGTTGCGCGCGAGGTCGACGAGCATGACGTGTTCGGAGAGCTCCTTGGGGTCGGCGAGCAGCTCCTCGGCGAGGGCGCGGTCCTCGGCGGGCTTCGCGCCGCGCGGGCGGGAGCCGGCGATGGGGAACGTGACGACCTCGTCACCGGTGACGCGCACGAGCGTCTCGGGCGAGGAGCCGACGACGTGGAGGACGCCGCCCGCGCCGTCGTCGAGGGCGAAGAGGTACATGTACGGGCTCGGGTTGACCGTCCGCAGCACCCGGTAGACGTCGAGCGGGTCGGCGTCGGTGGTGACGTCGAGGCGCTGGGAGAGGACGACCTGGAAGACCTCGCCGTCGACGATGCGCTGCTTGCCGACGCGGACCGCCTCCATGAACTCCTCGTCGGCGAACCGGGCCGTCACCTCGGGCATCGCCGCGGTGGGGTCGAGCACGGACGCGTGCGCCGGGGCGGGCGCGAGGAGGTCGGCCTGCATCGCGTCGAGCCGGGCGACGGCGTCGGCGTGCGCCTCGTCGACCCGCTCGTCCGAGCCGTCGGTGTTGACGGCGTCGGCCACGAGCCACAGAGTCCCGTCGGCGTGGTCGAGGGCGACGAGGTCGCTCGCGAGGCAGAGGGCCACCTCCGGCAGGTCGTCGTCGGCCGGGGCCCGGCGCGGGAGCGTGGGTTCCCAGGAGTGGACGACGTCCCAGCCGAGCGAGCCGACGAACCCGACGGTCAGGGGCGGGAGGCCGGGGATCGCGGGCGTGCCGAGCACCTCGAGCGCGGCCTCGAGGACCTCGAGCACCGGCCCCTCGGTGGGGATGCCGGCGGGGACGTCCCCGCGCCAGGCGGCCCGGCCGCCCCGCGAGGTGAGGGTGGCCCTCGAGCCGACGCCGACGAAGCTCCACCGCGACCAGCGGCCGGCCTCGGCGGACTCCATGAGGAACGTGCCCGGGCGGCCGGCGGCGAGGCGTCGGTACGCGCCGATCGGCGTGACGTCGTCGGCGAGGAGCCGGCGGACGACGGGGACGACGCGGCGGTGCGCGGCCAGCTCGCGGAAGCGGGGCAGGCTCGGCCACGTCTCGCCCCAGGTGAGCTCGACCGGGTCGACGGGGTCGACGGCGGTCATCGCGTGGCCCCGGACAGCGGCAGCAGGCCGCCCGCCTCGAAGCAGCTCGTGGCCCCGGTGTGGCAGGCCGGCCCGACCTGGTCGACGGTGACGAGCAGGGCGTCGGCGTCGCAGTCGAGCGCGACCGAGCGCACGTGCTGGACGTGCCCGGAGGTGTCGCCCTTGCGCCACAGCTCGCCCCGCGAGCGCGACCAGTACCAGGCGCGGCCGGTGGTGAGCGTGCGGTGCAGGGCGTCGTCGTTCATCCAGGCCACCATGAGCACGTCGCGGGTCGTGGCGTCCTGCACCACGGCGCACACGAGGCCGTGCGAGTCGCGCGTGAGGCGCTCGGCGATGGCCGGGTCGAGGACACCGCCGGCGGGTGCGGGGCCGGTGGTCGGGTCGTCTAGGTCGGGCACCCGGTCATGGTGCCACGGTGCGGGACGCGGCCCGGTGGAGGGTGCGCGCCGGCGTCCCCGTGTGGGACCGTCCTCACGTGACCGACGACGAACGACCGGTGGCCGTCGAGCGGGCCGCTCTCGCGTCCACCCTCGCCCAGGCCGACCCCCACGCCCCCACGCTGTGCGCCGGCTGGCGCGTGGTCGACCTCGCCGCGCACCTCGTGCTGCGTGAGCGGCGGCCGGACCTCATGGTGCGCGACGTCCTCTCGCGCGCGGAGCCCGGCCGCGAGCCGCACCTGCAGCGGATCGTCGCCGACGCCCTCGACCCGATCGGCTACCGCGCTCTCGCCGCGCGGGTGGCCACGGGCGGTCCGCGCTGGTCACCGGTGCGCTGGGCGGAGTCGGCGACCAACCTCGTCGAGCTCGTCGTCCACCACGAGGACGTGCGCCGGGGCCCGCGCGGGGCGGACGGCTCCTCCGGCCCGGCCGAGCCGCGCGACGACATCGGCCCCGACCTCCTGCGCGAGCTGTGGCAGCGGGTCTCGTCGACCGCGGGGCTCATGTACCGCACGGCGGGCACCGGGGTCGTCCTCGTGGTCCCCGGTGGGCCGCGCGCGACCGTGCGCCGCGGCGCGGACGCGGTCGCCGTGGTCGGGGACCCGGTCGAGCTGGCCCTGCACGCCAACGGTCGCCGCCGCGCCGCCCACGTCACGCTCGAGGGCCGCCCCGGGACGATCGACCGGTTCCTCGCCGGTCTCACGGGTGACCCCGCCGATACCGACGCCGCGGGCATGCCCGCGTAGCGACCAGGTGCCGGTCGACCCGCCGGAACCAGCCACTCCTCGGCCGGCTGACCAACGCCTCCTTGCCGGTCAGCGATTAGCCTCGACATGTGCTGACCGACCTGCGAACGACTCCGACGAACGCGCGGCCGGGCCTCCTGCACAGCGCCGACGGCACGGTCGCTCCCGTCCGTTCGACGTCGTTCGACGTGCGGGCGTTCACCCGGACGGCGTTCGGGGACCACCGCCCGCCGGACCCCCCACCCCTCGGCCCGACCGATCTCCACCCGTCGGTCCGGTTCGCCCTCACCTACCTGCGGGACGTCGAGCGCACCGCGACAAGCACGCTGCGCCGCGTCCTGGCGACCTCGACCTCCCGCGAGGCGCGCTACACCGCCTTCCTCACCACCTGGGCCCACGACCGCTACTGGTTCGCGGAGCGCCTCGACCGCGCCCTCGGCTCCCCGCCGCCCACGGCCGACGACGACGCAGCCGCGCCGTCGACCCGGTTCGACCGCCTCGCCCACGTCCAGGACCTGCTCGCCCAGCACGTCGAGCCGGTCTGGACGACGCTCGTGGGCGAGCCCACGACGGCCCTGCACGCGGTGCGCGGCCTGTCCGAGGAGAGCGCGGTGCTCGCCGCCCACTACCGGGTCGCCGGCCTCGCACGGGGCGCCCTCGACGAGCTCCTCGCCCCGCTGCGGGCACGGCGTCTCGAGCACGTGAGCTTCTACCGCGCGGAGGCCGCGATGCGGCTGGGCGGCGACGACCTCGCCGTCAGGCTCACCCGCGCACTCCTCACCCGCGGGTTCCACCCGCTGCGCCCGGGCGCGCTGCGCGCGCGGGCGAGCCACCGGTTCCTGCGCACGCTCTTCGCGGGCGGCGGCCGGGACGAGGTGGTCCGAGACGCCGACGCCCCGGTCCGCGCGCTGCCCGGTCTCGGTGGGCACGGTCCGCTCGCCACCGCGCTGCGCCGGGAGCGTCCGCTCGTCCCTCCCGTCCCGCCCGTTGCCTCCGGGCACCGGGCCCACGCACCACGCACACCGACCGACCGCGCCCCCGTCGGCGCCGGCATCAGCTGAGGAGCCCGCGATGGCCTTCGACATCGACACCTACGCCGCGGACAGCACGCCGGTCCGGTACGAGGACCTCGATGTGTCCGCGTTCCGCGACGACCCGCTCCCCGAGGACTCGCTGCGCTGCCTGCGCTACATGTGCGACGTCGAGTACCACACGGTCTGCTACCTGCGGGACCTGCTGGTGACGCCGTCGAGCCGCGAGCGCGAGGTGGCCGGCTTCATGACGATGTGGAACCGCGAGGAGTTCTGGCACGGCGAGGCGCTGGCCACCGTGCTGGCGGCGCACGACGTCACGGTCGACTACGACGAGCTCAAGGCGAAGCGGACGAAGCTCGGCTGGCGCGAGGCGCTGTCCTCCCTCAAGCAGTCGGTGCTCGCCAACCTCGTGGGTCAGGACTTCGTGGCCACCCACATGCTGTGGGGCGCGGCGAACGAGTGGTCCGCCGTCGCCGCGTACCGCCGGATGGCCGACCTCGAGCGGCACCCCGTCCTCGCCGTCCTCCTGCGAAGGATCGCGCAGCAGGAGACGCGGCACGTGGCGTTCTACGCGACCCAGGCCCGCGCCCGACTGGCCGAGAGCGAGCCGGCCCGGAGGGTCGCCCGCCTCACCCTGGAGAGGTTCTGGCGCCCGGTCGGCACGAGCATCATGGGGCAGACCGAGGTCCGACACGTCATGGGCCACCTGTTCAGCGGGCCCGACGGCCGCGCCGAGGTGCGCCGCATCGACCAGAACATCGCGCGGCTGCCGGGGATGGAGGGCGTCACCGTGTTCGACGACGCGCTCGACGCCGAGGGCGTGCCCGCGTAGGCCCCGACCGGAGCGTTCAGCCCGCCGGAGCGGCTGGACCGGGTCAGCGCACCTCGACGCCGGCGGTACGCATCGCGTCCTTGACGCCGCCGATCGTCAGGGTCCCGAAGTGGAAGACGCTGGCGGCGAGGACGGCGTCGGCCCCCGCGTGGGCGGCCTGCGCGAAGTGCTCGGCCGCGCCGGCCCCGCCCGAGGCGATGAGGGGCACCCGGACCTCGCGGCGGAACGTGGTGAGCATCTCGAGGTCGAAACCCGCCTCGGTGCCGTCCGCGTCGATCGAGTTGAGGAGGATCTCGCCGGCGCCGAGCTCGGCCGCGCGCACGCACCACTCGAGCGCGTCCGTTCCGGTCCCGCGGCGGCCGCCGTGCGTGGTCACCTCGAAGCCCGAGTCGGTCGACACGTCCCCGGTCACCCGGCGGACGTCGGCGGACAGGACGAGGACCTGGGAGCCGAACCGGTCGGCCACGTCGGAGATGAGCTCGGGGCGGGCGACGGCGGCGGTGTTGACGCTCACCTTGTCCGCGCCGTGGGTGAGGAGGCGGTGGACGTCGTCGACGGTGCGCACTCCCCCGCCGACCGTCAGGGGCACGAAGATCTCCTCGGCGGTGCGCGCCACGACGTCGTAGGTGGTCGACCGCTCCTCGACCGAGGCCGAGACGTCGAGGAAGGTGAGCTCGTCGGCCCCGTCCGCGTCGTACCGGCGGGCGAGCTCGACCGGGTCGCCGGCGTCCCGCAGCCCCTCGAACCGCACGCCCTTGACGACCCGCCCCCCGGCGACGTCAAGGCAGGGGATGACGCGAACCGCCAACGACATGGTGCTCCTCCCGGTGGCACCGACGGCGCCTCGTCCTCCACGGTACCGAGCGGCGGGACCGGAGACCCTGCATGTCCGGTGCACAGGTGCCTGCCGGGACGGGAGGCGGCGGCGTACCACCACGGACGCGGCTGCCCGGTAGGTTGGCTCGCCATGTCCTCGCCCGCCCACGCCGTCGCCGCGCTCGCCAGGGACCGCCTCGAGCACGACGACGAGGGGACCCCGCGGGTGGTCGTCGTCGGGATCGACGGGCGCTCCGGCGCCGGCAAGTCGACCCTCGCGAGCGACGTGGTGGCGCTGCTCGAGGGACGGGGCGACGGGGGCCAGGGCACGGGATCCGCGCGTCGGGTCGAGCTCGTGCGCCTCGATGACCACTACCCGGGCTGGTCCGGCCTGCTCGCCGGCGTCGTGGCCGTGCGGCCGATGCTCGATGCCCTTCGGCGCGGTTCGGCCGGCACAGCGCCGACCTGGGACTGGCTGCGATCCGCCCCCGGGGCCGACCGGGTCATCCCCGCGCCGGGCCACGCGCTCCCGGACGTCGTCGTGGTCGAGGGGTGCGGGACGACTCTTCTCCATCAGCTGCTCGACGCACTCGTGTGGCTCGACGAGCCGGCGGGCGTCCGCCGGGCACGCGCCGAGTCCCGCGAGGGCGACGTCTCCTCGTGGTGGGACACCTGGGCCCGCCAGGAGGACGCGGCGATCGCACAGACGGACCCGACCGAGCACGCGGACCTGAGGCTCACCGCAGCGCGTTGACCGGCGCGCATCTCGAGCATGTCACTCGGCGATTCCTGCCATTCATTCGTCGTTCACAGGTCGTCATTGATCGGGCATTTGTCGAGCATTCGCGCTGGCCGCGCCGAATACCCGTCGAGTAACCGTCCCCGACCCGCGAGACAATTGCCAGAATGTGCCGACTCGAGCGCTGAGCGACTGCGAGTTGTGGCAGTTCCACGCCCAGCGAGCGTCGAGACGGCGTCCAGATGCCGCTGAACAACAGGCCAGAAACGGTGGGACTACACCGGTTTCACGCCCTCGACGCAGCTCGACACGGCCACCGGAAGCTCCGGGAAACCGCAGGATCACGGGAGATCACGAGCTGGACACAGCGCAGTTCGGTGTCATTTCGGAGAATCCGGCATGCCTTGCGCAAATGAATTGCGCTGCTACCTTTCTGACCGCCGGCACATGAATGCGTCGGCATCCCCCCTCATCCCCCGTTTCACCCCTAACCCATGAATGGAGCACCATCGTGCGCAAGAAGACTGTCGGCGTCCTCGCCGGCGCCGCTGCCGCAGCTGTCGCCCTCGGCTCGGGCGGCACGTTCGCCCTCTGGTCGGACGACACGTCCGTCGATGCCGGCACGATCCAGGCCGGTAACCTCGAGGTCGAGGCCCAGGGCGACTTCCAGTGGTACGACGCCACGCTCAACCGCGTCCCGTTCATCGTCTGGGACATCCCCTTCCCCCGGCACGACTGGGGCCACACGATCGCCAACATGAACGGCGACTACCGCGTCGTCCCCGGCGACGTCGTCGTCGGTGCGCAGGACGTGCTCGTCGACCTGCACGGTGACAACCTCCGCGCCCACCTCACGGTCGGCCCCGCCGACGGCGCGACCGCCGAGTTCGAGGGCCTGTCCGTCGAGTACGGCGTCTACAACAACAGCACGAACAGCTGGATCGCGACCGGCCTCGAGCTGGGCGACGACCGGGAGTTCGGCTTCCAGGCCGACGGCGTCGGCCAGGAGGACGGCTCCGACGACCCGTTCTGGACCGTGCTGCCGCGCGAGTCCGAGCTGACCGTCGTCATCCTCGGCGTCTTCGACGAGGACACGGGCGACCGCGTGAGCGTCAACGACATCACCGAGCTCGGCTCGCTCGAGATCACCCTCGAGCAGAGCATGTACCCGCACCCGGCGATCTGACGATCACCTGAGACTCCCGGCCGGCCCGCGCGGGCCGGCCGGGAGTCTCACCCCCTCGCACTCCCCTTCCACGAGACCCGAGGAACGATGTCCCCCGAATCACCCACCGCCGCGCGACGCGCCCCCGGCGTCCTGCTGGCCGGAGCCGCCCTCGTCGCGGCCGCGCTCGGCGGCGCGGGCAGCTACGCGCTGTGGAGCGCCGGCGCTGCGGGGACCGCCGGCACGATCGCGTCCGGAGACCTCGACGCGGTAGCCCTCGGCTCCCTCACCTGGACCCCGCACCCCGACAACGCCGATCCCGACGTCCTCGGGTCGGGCGAGCGTGCGTGGGCCGTCCAGGCCTTCGACCTCGCGCTCGACGGCGACAACCTCACCGCCGACGCCACCGTCGACGTCACGGTGGACGCCGAGCTCGACTACCCGTACCAGTGGTTCGTCTCGACCGACCCCGCGATCGCCGACCCCCATGCCGCCGTCGCCGCTGGCAGCATCCCCGGACTCGTGCGCAGCCCGTCGGACGCACCCACCGGGAAGGTCTCGTCGCTCACGCAGTCCGACCTGCCCGACGGTCTCGACGGGAGCGCGGACTGGTTCGTCTACGTCCTCGTCGAGAACCCGCACCCCCTGCGGACGGGTGACCCCGACGACCTCGACCTCCTCACGGTGCGGGCCGAGCTCACGCTGGAGCAGACGTCATGACCGCCCCCCGACGCACCCGGGCACTTCTGGCCCTCGCGACGGCCGGTGCCCTCGGCGCCGCGGCGTCCGCCGGCACGCTCGCCCTGTGGACGGCGAGCGCGAGCGGGGAGGGGTCGATCGACGTCCTCCGCTACGACGACGACCCGACCCTGTCGATCACGGCCGAGGAATCCGCGAGCGACGGCGCCGATTCCCCCACCGATGGTGCCGGGACCTCGGGCGACGACCCCGGGTCCCGGAGTGACGCGGGCGAGTCGCCCAGTGCCGGCGCATCCGAGTCCGCGAGCGACGGGCCCGCCGAGTCGCCGAGCGACGCACCCCCCGAGTCCTCGAGCGACAGCACTCACCCAGCGGGCGACGCGGTGCCGAGCGAGTCCGCCGACGGCCCTGTGAGTTCCGGACAGCACGGAACCTCCGGTGAGGACGCCTCCCCCGAGCCCGATGCCGCCGCGCCCCCTGAGCCCGAGATCGAGATCGACCCTGTCGTCGTCCCGCTCCCCCAGGAGCTCGTCGACCAGATCAGGTTCGACGGTCGCGGGGCGGCCGTCGTCGCCAACGACCTCTCACCCCACGACCTCGCAGCGGTCGAGCTCACCCTCGAGTCCGCCGTTCCCGGGCTCGTGCTCCGGGTCCAGGCGCGCACTGTCGATGCGCCCGAGCGGTGCGCCGAGAGCGACGCCGTCCTCCCGGTCGACGACGGCACCCCGATCGAGCTGCCCGGCACCGCTGAGCTGTTCTGCCTCGAGATCGAAACCGTCACGACCGATCACACGGGCGACGTGACGGCGACCGGCACCTCGGACGGCGGGGACCTCGCCGTCAGCACGCCGTGGACCGTCACCGCCCACGAGACCCTCACCCGCGACGACGTCGACGTCGTCCTCACCCCCGTCATCGAGGTCACGCCATGAACACCACCCGTCCCAGCACCCGCGACGCCGTCGGCACCCGCTCGAGCAACCGAGAGCTGTGGTCCGGGATCGTGCGTGGGTTCGTCGCGGTCGTCGCCGTCCTCGCCGTCACGGTCGCGGCCGCCGCGTTCATCGTCCCGAGGTTTATGGGCTGGGTCCCGCTGACGATCCTCTCCGGCTCGATGGAGCCCACCTACTCCCCGGGCGACGTCGTGGTCGTCGACCCGGACTACACCGACCCGGTGGTCGGCGACGTCGTCACCATCCAGCCAGTGTCCGGCGACCCGACCCTCGTCACCCACCGCATCATCGGCGTGACCATCGGCCAGGACGGGACGATGGGCGTGACCACCCAGGGCGACGCCAACGGCTCGGTCGACGACCCGGTGACGATGGAGCAGATCCAAGGCCGCGTGATCTACGGGGTGCCGTGGGTCGGCCACCTCACGCAGCCCGAGGTCCGGCCGTGGCTCGGCGGGGCGGCCATTGCCGTCCTCGCCTGGATCGTGCTCTCGTCCGTCCTCGGCGGCCGGAAGAAGGGCGACGACGACGCCGAGCTCGGGACGCCCGCACCGGGACCGGCGGACGACGCCGGCACGGACGACCGAGGAGAGGACGACGCCCCCGCACCCTCCGCCGACGCGTCCGACGAGCCGGACGACGCCCCCGCGCCCGGCGCCGACACCTCGGACGACCTGACCGGCACCGCGACCCCCGCAGGAAACTCCCCCCTCCCGTCGACCTCGCGGCGGTCCCGCCGTCGCACCGAGGCAGTGACGACGTGAGCGCCCTCCGCACAGGGCTGCGTACCCGCGCCGCCGCGCTCGGCACGCTGGCACTCACCGTGGGTCTGGTCGTGAGCACACCGGCCGGCGCCGACGAGCCCAGCACCGGGACCGATCCGATCGTCATCGACGTCGGCACCGGGTTCGCGCCCGAGGTGACCGTGCGGATGTTCGACGAGGTGATCGTCCCGGGTGACGCGATCCAGCGCGCGTTCCGGGTCCGCAACGACGGTCCGACCGACGCGACGATGACGATCGACGTCGTCGACGTCAACCTCGACGGTGAGCTCGACCAGTTCTTCGACGACGTCACCGTCAACGAGATGCCGCTCGCCGTGCTCGCGGGCACCGACACCTCGCTGCTGGAGACGGAGATCGCCCGCGGCGAGATCGTCACGGTCCCCCTCGAGCTCGACTTCCCCGTCGAGGCCACGTCGGGAAACTACTCCGAGGTGGGCCGCCGCGCGGCGAACCTGGCGGTCCGCGTGACGATGCGGGGCGACACCGGCAGCACGGTCACCACCTGTCCCGACGCCGTCCCGACGGCGCACCGGGCCGCGACGACGACCGGTGCGGAGACCGAGGAACGTGCAGCGACCGACACGAACGCCGGCGAGGCGGCCACCGCCGCCGCGACGACGACCGGCGCGGAGACCCAGGACCGTGCAGCGACCGACACGGACGCCGGCGAGGCGGCGACCACCGCCGGGACGACATGCCCGGACGGAACCGTGCCGACGCCGACCGATACCTCCGCACCTCGTCCGACCGGCGGGGTCACCGGCGGCACGACACAGTCGCGCATGCCGGTCGCGGGCCCCCGCGCCGCCGGACCGGTCGCACTGCCTCAGACCGGCCCCGACCTCGGCACCGCCATCGCCCTCGCTGCCGGACTGGTCGGCGCCGGCGCGCTCGCCCGCGCCGCCCATCGCCGGGCCACCGCGGCTCACGCCGACACCGACGGGACGGGTGAGTGACCATGCGCTCCGCACGCACGCTGACCGCCGGCGGGTTCCTCGCCGCGGCCGCCCTGCTCGCGTGGGGCGTGGCCCCGCCCGCCGTCGCCGACACCGGCGACTCCCCCGGCGACGGCTCGGTCGTCGCCCCCGATCCGGCGCCGGCGCCCGTTCCCGGGGGTTCCGGCGCCGGTGCCGCTCCACCCGCACCGGTTCCGGAGCCGCGTCCCGAACCGGATCCGGCACCGGCACCGGCCACCGCACCCGCACCCGCACCGATCGACACCCCGGTCGACGACGCACCGGCCGAGGACCCGGGCACTCCCGAGCTGACGATCGAGGTCCACGACCCGCTCCCCGAGCTCGTCGCCGCCGGGGCCGAGGTGAGCTGGAGCTACCTCGTGACGAACTCGGGCGACGTCGAGGTCACCGACATCGCGCTCACGGACTCCGGCGGCGCCGCGATCGAGTGCCCGCTGGCCGCACTCGTCCCCACCGAGCAGATGGTCTGCACCGTCACCACGACGTTCACGACCGACTGACCGGCTCGTGCCCTCGGCCGGGCTCCATCCCCCCGGCCCGGTCGAGGGCACCGAGCCCACCGCGGACGCCGACCTCACCGCGGAGAGACTCAGTCCTGGCGGACGACGTCGTCCCCGCCCGAGGCGGCCAGCACGTCGACGACGACGACGAGCGTGTGCTCCCCGTCGCCGAGACCCGGCGGCACGACGGCGAGGATGCGCGAGCCCACGCGCCGGTCGAGCAGCGCGAGCCGGACCCCCTCGCCGAGGTCCTCGACCACCGCGGTCGACGGCGACCCGTCGGCCCAGCTCGACGAGAGCACCTCGCCGGTCTCCCAGTCCATCGTCAGCGTCTGCAGCACGAGGTCCTGCCCCGGCCGCACGGTCGTGCCGTCGCCCTCGACCACGACCCGGCTCTGCAGGTCGGCGGGCGGGTCGCCCGGGGGGATCCCGACGACCGGGGCGCCGTCGGCGGTGGTGCCGACCGTCGGACCGGGCGCGCCCCCGCCGTCGGTCGGCGACCCGCTCCCGTCCGTCGGGGACTCACCACCACCGGACGGCGACTCGCCCCCGGTCGGGGACTCCGCCCCGGCACCCTGCGACCCTGTCTCCCCCGACGCGCTCTCGGACGGCGACCCGCCGGCCACGGTCGGAAGGACGTCGACGACGACGACCTGCATCGTCAGCGCCCCCTCGACGTCGACGGGCTCGGCGACGACGACCCTGCCGCCCTCCCGCACGCCGGGCAGGATCTCGGCGAGCGTCGCGCCGACGTCTGCCTCGGACACGGTGGCGAGCCGCGGCGCGACGACCTCCTCGCGCGAGGAGCTCTGGCCGGTCGTCCCGTCCCACGCGGCGACGCTGAGCAGCGCCGGTCCGCCGGCGGTCAGCGCGCGGCCGTCGCCCGGGTCGACGACGGACGCCACCGGGTCGCCCACGGCGAGCGGGGTGTCGATGACGACGACGGGGTGGCCCGGCGCACCGGCCACCGAGACACCCTCGACCCCGGTCGCCGCGGCCTCGGACATCGAGTCCGACGTCGCCTCGCGGGCGCCGCCGCCCTCGTCCGGCCCGCAGGCGGCGAGCCCGAGCGCCGCGGCGCACGCGAGGACGGCGGCCCGTCGGGCCACCGGTCCCCTCGCGGCTCGGCTCACGCGAGCTCCGCGAGCAGCGCGTCCACCCGGTCGTCGACGGCGGCGAACGGGTCCTTGAGCGCGACCGACCGGGCGGCGCCGTCGACGAGCTTGAGGTGGACCCAGTCCACCGCGATGTCGCGGCGGGCGTCCTCGGCTGCGCCGACGAACCGGCCGCGCAGCGCGGCCCGGGTCGTCGACGGCGGGACCTCCTTCGCTGTCTCGACGTCCTCGTCCGTGCCCACGGCGGCGAGCAGCCCGCCCGCGAGCAGCCGCTGGCCCAGGCCATGGGCGGTGATGTCGTGGTACGCGAGCGAGAGGCGCGCGACCCGCGGGTCGTCGAGCGCGACCCGGTTGCGCGCGCAGTACCGGTCGATGAGCGCGCGCTTCGCGGCGACGTCGAGCTCGGTCGCGACCGGCGTGAGGTCGCCGGCCCTCAGGGCGGCGATGCCGCGCTCCCACAGGTCGAGCGCGCGGAGCCGACCCTCCGACAGCAGGGGCGCCCAGCCACGGCGGTCGACGTGGTCGCGAACCCGGGTCAGCATCTCGGACTGCAGGTCGACGGCGGTGCGCCGCCGCCCGGTGGCGAGCTCGACCTCCACGCGCGCATCGATGTCGTGGCTGATCTCCCGGATCGCCCGCATGGGCTCGGCGAGCTCGAGGTCGTCGAGCCGCAGGCCGTCCTCGACACAGGCGATGAGCAGCTCGGCGGAGCCGACCTTGAGCAGCGTGGTCGTGGGCGCCACGTTGGAGTCGCCGACGATGACGTGCATGCGGCGGTAGAGCTCGGCGTCGCCGTGCGGCTCGTCGCGCGTGTTGATGATGGGTCGGGACCGGGTCGTCGCCGCCGACACGGCGTCCCAGGTCTGGTCCGCGCGCTGGGAGAACGCCCAGCGCACGCTCCCGTCGGGGCGTCGGCGCAGGTGGCCGGCGCCCGTGAGCACCTGGCGCGTGACGAAGAAGGTGACGAGCGACTCGGCCGTGGCGCGGTAGTCGCGCCGGCGCCGCACGAGGTAGTTCTCGTGGCAGCCGTAGGACGCGCCCTGGGAGTCGAGGTTGTTCTTCATCAGGTGCAGCGTCCCGGGCGTGCCGGCGGCGGCCAGCGCCCCCTCGGCCCGCTCGGCCAGCGACGCGAGCATGGCCTCGCCGGCGCGGTCGTTGACGACGACGTCCGTGACGTCGTCGCACTCGGCGGTCGCGTACTCCGGGTGCGAGCCGACGTCGAGGTAGAGCCGCGCGCCGTTGCGGAGGAAGACGTTGGTCGAACGTCCCCGCTCGACGACCGGCCGGAACAGGTGCCGGGCCGTGTCGTCCGGGCCGAGGACGTGTGCCGGGTCCTCCGGGGAGAAGGCCAGGCCGTACTCGGTCTCGACCCCGAACAGGCGCCGCAGCGGGTGGTCGGCGGGCGGGGTCCCGCCGGGCGTCACTGCCCGCCCTTCTGGACGAATCCCTGGACGAAGGCCTCCGCGTTCGTCTCGAGGACGGAGTCGATCTCGTCGAGGATGTCGTCGACGCGGGCGACCTGCTCGGCGCGCTGGGCCGGCGCGGGCGCGGGGCCGTCGTCGCCCGCGGGCTCCGGGCGGCGCGGGCGGGTCTGGTCCTGCTCCGACATGTCGAGTTCCTTCCTGTCGTCCCCGGGCGTCGGGCGCGGCGGCCGGGGTGGTCGTGTGTCTCGCGGGTGGGGCGTCGGGGCGGTCAGCCGCCGGTGAGGCGGCCGAGGAGCACCCCGGCGTCCGGGCTGGCGTCGAGGAGGTCGCCGACGAGGCCGCGGGTCCCCCGGGCGGGCTCGGGCAGCGTGATGCGGGCGAGCCGCTCGCGGCCGGGCAGGTCGAGGACGATGCTCGCCCAGCCGATGCCGGTGACCTGGTCCGGGTACCGGCGCAGGACCTCGCCGCGCAGGTAGGCGCGCGTGTCCTCCGGCGGGGCGTGCTCGGCGCGCCGCACGTCCTCGGGGTCGGCGAGCCGCGTGACGCGGCCGGCCGCGTCGAGGCGGGCGACGATCGAGCGGTCGGGGCGCAGGTCGTGCCACTGGAGGTCGAGCGCGGCCAGGCGCGGGTCCTCCCAGCGGAGCTGGTCGCGCTCCCGCATCCGCTCGAGGAGCTGGCGCTTGGCCACCCACTCGACGTCGGGCGCCGCGGAGTCGATGTCCGTGGCCAGCCGGTCGAGCACTCGCGACCACAGCTCGAGGACCTGGGTCGTCTCGGCGTCGGGACCCCCGCACTCGTCGACCGCGCCCGCGAGGATGTCGCGGTAGATCCGCTGGATGTCGAGCGCCGTGCGGTCGGGTCCCTCGCGCATGGCGATCCTATGGCGCAGCGTCGGGTCGTGGCTGATCCGCTGGACCTCGGGGACCGGGGCGGCGATCGTCAGGGTGTCGAGGCCGATCGGCACGGAGCCGCGCTCGAGGAGCCACAGAAGCAGGGCGACGGTGCCCGTGCGCAGCACGAACGGGACGTCGAAGAGGTTGGCGTCGCCGCCGATGACGTGCAGGCGCCGGTACCGGCCGGCGTCGGCGTGCGGCTCGTCGCGCGTGTTGACGATCGGGCGGTTGAACGTCGTCTCGAGCCCGACGTCGTTCTCGACGTAGTCCGAGCGCTGGGCGATCTGGAAGCCGGGCCGCTCGCTGCGCTGCCCGAGGCCGACCCGGCCCGCGCCGGCCACGACCTGGCGGGTGACGAGCAGCGGCGTGAGGTACCGGACGAGGTCGCCGAGGTCGACGTCGCGGGCGAGCAGGTAGTTCTCGTGGGTGCCGTAGCTGGCGCCCTTGCCGTCGACGTTGTTCTTGTACAGCGTGAGGCCCTCGCGGCCGTCGGCGTGCATCGCGCGCACCGCCACGCGCTCGCCGGCGCGGTCGTGGACGAGCGCCTCGAGCGGGCCCACGGTCTCGGGGCCGGAGTACTCGGGGTGGGCGTGGTCGACGTAGAGGCGGGCGCCGTTCGTCAGCAGGGCGTTGCTCGCGACCGGGAGGTCGAGCTCCTCGGCGCTCGGCCGCTCGACCTGCTGGGCCGGGCCGGCCGGCGCGGGCCGGTCCGGGTCGTCCGTCAGCAGCGAGGGGTGGGCCGACGCGCGGCGCATCCGGTGCCCGCGCAGGTCGTTGAGCGGGTCCTCGGTGACGTAGTCCCACCGGGCGCTCGGGTGGGCCGCCGTGCCGTCCGCGCCGCGGTAGGCGAGGACCACGCGGGTGGACAGGGCGACGGCGTTCGCGCCGAGGTCGGTGTGGTCGAGGACGCCGAACTCGGTCTCGGTGCCGATGACGCGGCGGACGGTCATGACGCGCTCACAGGTAGCCGCCGGTGGTGGGCACGTCGTCGATCGGGCGTCCGCTCCCCCGCCGCGCCGTGGCCTCGGCCGCATCCGGGTACTCCGGACGGGCGACGGTCGGCGCGGGGCCGTTCGTCGTCGGGCCCTGGCTCGTGGCTCCGTCCGGGCCGACGACGACGGGAGCACCGCCCTCCACGGCACCGCCGCCCTCCGCGGCGGCGCCCCTGCGCCGCCCCGGGAGCTGGCGGATCGCGGTGACGGGCTCGGAGTCGGCGCCGGACACGCGCGCCCAGTCGGCGGGCTTGATGGCCGTGCGCAGGGCCTCGTTCTCGCCGATCTCGGTGCGCAGGCCGGCGAGCAGGTGCTCGGTGCGCAGCCCGCGGCCGCGACCGGCCACGAGGTCCTGGATCGCGTGCTTCTTCGCCCGGTCGACCACCGAGGCGAGCATGGCGCCCGAGGTGAGGTCGCCGACGTGCAGGACGCGCGTGCCCCCGGAGGCGTAGGTCAGCTCCATCACCGCGGTGGACTCGTCCCGCAGGTACATCGCGTCGACCATCGCGGACCCCATCGCCTCGACCGCGGCCTCGGGCGTGCCGTGCGCGGCGAGCTCGTCGTCGTGGATCGGCAGGTCCGGGGTCAGGTGCTTCGAGACGATCTCGCGGGCGCCGGCCGCGTCGGGGCGACCGATGCGGATCTTCACGTCGAGGCGGCCCGGGCGCAGGATCGCCGGGTCGATCATGTCCTCGCGGTTGGAGGCGCCGATGATGATGACGTTGCCGAGGGCCTCGACGCCGTCGATCTCGGCGAGCAGCTGGGGCACGATCGTCGTCTCGACGTCGGACGAGACGCCCGAGCCGCGCGTGCGGAACAGGGCCTCCATCTCGTCGAAGAAGACGATGACCGGCACGCCGGTGCGGGCCTTCTCCCGGGCGCGCGAGAAGATCACACGGATCTGCCGCTCGGTCTCGCCCACGTAGCGGGTGAGCAGCTCCGGCCCCTTGACGGACAGGAAGTAGGAGTGGGCGCGGCCGGCGCCGGAGTCCTCGGCCGCGGACCGCGCGAGCGAGGTGGCCACGGCGCGGGCGACGAGGGTCTTGCCGTTCCCGGGCGGGCCGTAGAGCAGCACGCCGCGCGGGGCGCGCAGCCCGTGCTCGGCGTAGAGCTCGGGGTGGTTGAACGGCATCTCGACGGCCTCGCGGATGCGCTCGATCTGCGGGCCGAGCCCGCCGATGTCCGCGTACTCGGTGTCCGGGTCCTCCTCGAGGAGCAGGTCCTCGACCTCGGCGCGCGGGACGAGCTCGAGGACGAAACCGGTGCGCAGGTCGGCGCGGACGAGGTCCCCGGGGCGCAGCCGCGTCTCGCGCAGCACGCCGCCGACGGACAGGACGCGCTCGTCCTCCCCCCGTCCGACGACGAGGACCCGGTGCTCCGGGAGGACCTCCTTGACCGACAGGACGTCGCCGTTGGGCTCGTAGCCGGCGGCGGCGACGATCGCGAGCTGGTCGTTGAGGACGACGCGCTGGCCCGGCAGGAGCGCCCCGACGGGCACGACCGTGGACACGGTGAGCCGCATGAGGCGGCCGCCCACGAGCACGTCGGCCAACCGGTCGACCGGCTGGACCTCGACGACCGTGCCGTAGGTGCTCGGCGGCGCCGTGAGCGAGTCCACCTGCTCCTGGAGCTCGATGAGGCGCTGGCGCGCCTTGCCGAGGGACTCCGAGAGCCGCTCGTTCTTGCCGGCGAGCGAGATCGCCTGCTGCTCGAGCTCGCGCGCCCGCGCCTCTGAGTACATCTCCTGCGTCATTCCGCTCCCGTCACGTGGCAGACATCCAGCGTATGCCGAACGGCCCAGGTCGCCAGGGTGCAGGTCACTCCTCGGTCGTCGCACCCTCGTCCGGGGCGTGGGTTGCAGCGTCGTCGGCGCCGGTCCCGGCCGTCGTGTTCTCCTCGGGTGCGGCGGGACGGGACGCGTAGCCGGACTCCTCGATCTCGGCACGACGCCGGACGTCCCTGCCGACCCGCCGGAGCTTCTTCACCGAGATCGTGCGCTCGCCCGCGGACAGCGCGGCGGCCCAGCCCTTGGCGTCGCCCTCGGGCGCCCCGGAGTCCACGCCCACGGGCGGGGCGTGGCGGGAGGTCCGGGCATGGGTCGACGTGCGGGGCGGGTCGACGGCCGGGGGTGCGGCGTCGTCGGGCGTGGTGTCGCGGGTCTCGTCGTCGGAGGCCGGGCGGGGACCGGCCCCCGAGGCAAGGTCGGCCGCGTGGCCGTGCGCGCCGGCGCCGAGCGGCCCGGCCCCCTTCGCCGGGCGACGCGTGCGCTGCGGCGGGGCGGACCCGTCGGCGAGCGCGCGGGCGGTGACGAGGAAGCCGGTGTGGGCGACCATGCGGTGGTCGGGGCGCACGGAGAGCCCCTCGACGTGCCATCCGCGCACCATCGCCTCCCACGGCCGCGGCTCGGTGAAGCGGCCGCTGCCCCGAAGGTCCTCGACCACCCGGCTGAGCTGGGTGGTGGTCGCGACGTAGGCGATGAGCAGGCCGCCGGGCGCGAGCGCGTGGGCGGCCGGACCGATGTTCTCCCAGGGGGCGAGCATGTCGAGGACGATCCGGTCGACGCTGCCGGGCTCGGCGTCGAGCAGCACGTCCGCGAGGTCGCCGACGGTCACGGTCCAGGCGGGGTGGCGGCCCCCGAACCAGGAGTCGACGTTGGCCTCGGCGATCTCGGCGAACTCCGGGCGCCGCTCGACCGAGTGGAGGGTGCCGGTCTCGCCGATCGCGGACAGCAGCGACATGCTGAGCGCGCCCGAGCCCACGCCGGCCTCGACCACGCGGGCGCCCGGGTAGATGTCGCCCATCTGGACGATCTGCCCGGCGTCCTTGGGGTAGACCACGGCGGCGCCGCGCGGCATCGACATGACGTAGTCGGACAGCAGGGGCCGCAGCGCGAGCAGGTCGTGGCCGGTGGGGGTGGCGAGGACGGTGCCCTCGTCGCGGCCGATGAGGTCGCGGTGGTGGAAGGAGCCGCGCTGGGACTGGAAGTAGCCGTCGTGCGTGAGGTGCACGGTGTGGTGGCGACCCTTGACGTCGGTGAGCTGGACCCGCTCCCCCGCCCGGAACGGGCCGCGGCGGTGCCCCGGTCCGGCGGGCCGGTCGGCGCTCTCGGGCGTGGTCTCGGGCTCGGTGGTCACGGCGGGGCAGTCTACGTGCGGTCCCCCGGGGGGAGGTCGTGGCCGGTGGTGTCACCGTGGGGGTCGTCGTGCTCGTGGGCGAGGTCGTGCTCGCCGGCGTCCCTGCGCTCGCGCCTCAGCCGGCCGGCGTCCCGCACCGCCCGCGCCCCGCCCGACCACAGGGTGGCCCCGGCCGAGGCGGCGGCCGCGACGACGACGAGCCCCGCCCAGCCGCCGAACCGGGCGAACATCAGCACCGCGACACCGACGACCGCGACGGCCAGCAGGCAGCCGAGCACGCCGAGCGCCCGCAGGCCGGCGAGCGGCCGCCCGGTCAGCCCCTCGCCGACCTCGAGCCAGAGCCGGCCGCCGTCGAGCGGGAGGGCCGGGACGAGGTTGAACACGGCGAGGACCACGTTCATCACGACGCCGACGTCGAGGGCGGCCTCCCACGGCGAGCTCCCCTCGGCCAGCGGCGCGAGGAGGTACCCCACGCCGGCGAGGAGCAGGTTCCCGGCCGGACCGGCGGCGGTGACGGCCGCGGACGCCCACGGCCCACGCCCGGTCCCGTCGAAGGACGTGTGGCCGCCGACGAAGGTGAGGACGAACTCGCGCGGCCGCATCCCCACCGCCGCGCCGGTCAGCCCGTGCCCGAGCTCGTGGACGAGGACCGCGATCGTGACGGCGAGGGCGGCGAGCAGCCCCATGACGAGCCCGGACTGCTCGGGGCGGGCGAGGATCCGTCCGTAGACGAGCGCGACGACGGCGACGAGCCCGAGCCAGCTCCACGTGAGGACGACCGGGGCGCCCGCGACCCGGGCGACGACGAGGCCGGGCGTGCGGCGGGGCTCGGGGTCCACAGCACCAGCCCACCACACCTTCTCCACAGGCGCGTCGCCCGGTCCACGGCGGTGTCGGCCCCGGTCGTTAGCCTGCGGACATGCCCACCTCCCCGGCCCCCCGCCGCACCCCCACCCGGGCCGCGCTGTCCCCGTCGCGGGCCAAGGACTTCGAGCAGTGCCCGCTCATGTTCCGCCTGCGCGTCGTCGACCGCCTGCCCGAGCCGCCCTCGCCGGCCGCGACCCGCGGCACGGTCGTCCACTCGGTCCTCGAGCGCCTCTACGACCAGCCGGCGCCCGAGCGCACCGAGCCGGTGGCGCTCTCGCTCGTCGACCCGGCGTGGCAGGACATCCGCACGGCGGACTCGCGGCTCGACTCGCTGTTCACATCGCCGGAGGACGCCGACGCGTGGATGGACCAGGTCCGCGCGCTCGTCTCCCAGTACTTCCGGATGGAGAACCCGCGCCGCCTCGAACCGGCGGGCCGCGAGATGCACGTCGAGGCCGAGCTCGGCTCCGGGGTGCTGCTGCGCGGCATCGTCGACCGGCTCGACCGCTCCCCGGCGGGCGCGACCCGGGTGGTGGACTACAAGACGGGCAAGTCGCCGTCGGCGCGGTTCGCGGGCGAGGCCACGTTCCAGCTGATGTTCTACGGGCTCGTGCTGTGGCGCTCGACCGGCGTGGCGCCGAGCCGCCTGCAGATCGTCTACCTCGCCGACGGCCGCACGCTGACCGTGGACCCCGAGGAGCGGGACCTGCTCGCCGCCGAGGAGCGGATCGAGCAGATCTGGGGGCGGATCGAGGAGGCCGCCGTCAGCGGCGTGTTCCCGCCCCGCCCGTCCAAGCTGTGCCCGTGGTGCTCGTTCCAGGACCGGTGCCCGCAGTTCGGGGGCGAGCCGCCCGAGCTCCCGGCCACCGGGATCGAGCGGCTGCTGACCGTCCGCCGCGCCTGAGTGCCCGCGGGCACGGACCTCGCACGTCCTCCCGAGGGCGCAGATCTCACACGTCCTCCCGCGGGTGCGGACCTCACGGTCCTGCCGCGGGTGCGGACCTCACGGTCCTGCCGCGGGAGCGGACCTCGCGGTCCTGCCGGCCCCGGCGGAGGTGCCGGCGCGTCAGGCGGCGAGCAGGTCGACCGCCCGGCCGAGCCCGATGTCCCGGATCGTCTCGAGGTCGACGTCCGCGAGGCTGGCGACGCGCGAGAGCCCGGCGGCGTGGGGGATCGTCGACATGTGCGGGACCCCGAGGCAGCGGGCGCCCGACGCGCGCGCGGCCCGCAGCCCGTTCGGCGAGTCCTCGATCGCGACGCAGCGCTCGATGTCCGCGCCCAGCAGTCGCGCGGCGAGGAGGTAGCCCTCCGGGTCCGGCTTGCCGCGCTCGACCCGGTCACCGGGCACGACGACGTCGAAGCCGCCCGCGAGCTCCGCGACGGTCTCGGCGAACGGCGCGTAGGAGGCGGTGACGAGCGCCTGCGGCACGCGCGCCTCGCGCAGCTGCGCGATGAGCTCGAACGCGCCGGGGCGCCGGTCGACGCCCTCGGCACGCACGTGCGCGACCACGCGCCCGACGAGCTCGTCGAGGAACGTGGCCGGCTCGGCGTCGATCCCGCCCTCGTCGATCATCACCCGCGCGGCGTCCTCGAGGTTGAGCCCGAGGAGCTCCTGCGACCGTTCGTCGCTCCACCGCCCGCCTAGCTCCTCGATGAGCGCCTTCTGATGGACGAACCACACGGGCTCGGAGTCGATGATGGTGCCGTCCATGTCCCACAGGACGGCCTCGGGAAGATCGGGGATCGTCACGGACCGACCCTACCCGGCGCTCCCGCGCGGGAGACCTACCCTGGGCCGTATGCAGGACGACACGACACGGCCCGACGACGCACTGCCGCCGGGCGACGGCCTCATCGCCCTCGCGGCGTTCGACGGCTGGAACGACGCGGGCTCCGCGGCCACGTCCGCGCTCTCCGTCATCGCCACGGAGTGGGAGACCGAGACCCTCACGGTCCTCGACCCGGAGGAGTTCCACGACCTCCAGGTCAACCGGCCGAGGATCGAGCGCGGCCCCGACGGCTTCCGGGCCCTCACCTTCCCCGTCACCGAGGTGGTGCTCGCCACCTCCCCGACGACCGGGGAGCAGCTCGTGCTCGTCCAGGGGGTCGAGCCGTCGATGCGGTGGTCGCGGTACTGCGCCGAGATCCTCGACGCCCTCGACGCGGCGGGCGTGCGCACGCTCGTCACCGTCGGCGCCCTGCTGGCCGACGTCCCGCACACCCGCCCGATCCCGGTCCAGTCGGCCACGGACGACCGCGAGCTGCAGGAGTCGCTCGGGCTGTCCGCCCCGGACTACGAGGGGCCCACGGGGATCGTCGGCGTGCTCGGCGCGCTCGGCCAGGCGCGCGGGCTGCGCTCGGTCGGGATGTGGGCGGCCGTCCCGCACTACGTCTCGCAGCCGCCCTCGCCGAAGGCCACCCTCGCGCTGCTCATGGCCCTCGACACCCTCGTCGGGATCTCGCTGCCCCTGCGCGACCTGGCCGAGGACGCCGTCGCGTGGCAGCGGGCGGTCGACGAGCTCGCGCAGGAGGACTCCGACGTCGCGGAGTACGTCGAGATGCTCGAGGAGTCCAAGGACACCGCCGAGCTGCCCGAGGCGAGCGGCGAGGCGATCGCGCGGGAGTTCGAGCGCTACCTGCGCCGGCGCGACGGCGGCAGCCCGGGCAAGGGCACGGGCACGACGCCGCCGACCGGCATGTGACCGGGGCGCTCCAGGGCACGACGGCGCTGCGCCGACCGGCACCGCACGTGGCAGAGCCGGCCGGGCGTCGGTCGTCCTCGGGTCAGCCCACGAGGCGCAGGCGGTTGCCCCACGGGTCGTCGACCTCGAGGGCTGCCCCGTCGTCGTCGACCTGGTGACCGGCCGCGCGCAGCCGCTCGGCCGCCGCACCGACGGCCTCGGGGTCGCCGAGCTCGAGGATCGAGCGGCCGAGACCGAGCGCGGGGGCGCGGAACCCGGCGCCGCGGCTCCCCCACACGTTCATCGCCATGTGGTGGTGGTAGCCGCCGGCGGAGACGAAGAGGGCCTGCCCGGGGAACTCGAAGGTCGCCTCGAACCCGAGGGTGTCGACGTAGAAGCGGCGGGCGGTGCCGGTGTCGCCGACCTGGAGGTGGACGTGGCCGACGGTCGCGCCGACGGGGACGCCCTCCTCGCGGTCGAGGTGGCGGGCGAGGTACTGGTTGGGGTCGAGGAAGATCGTCGCCATCTCCACCTGACCGTTCGTCCAGGTCCACTGGTCGCGCGGGCGGTCGACGTAGAGCTCGACCCCGTTGCCCTCCGGGTCGTCGAAGTAGAACGCCTCGGAGACGAGGTGGTCGGACGACCCGGTGAAGCGGGCGCCGGCGCGGGCGAGCCGCAGGACGGCCGCCGAGAGGTCCGCGGGCGAGGTGTAGAGGATCGCCGTGTGGAAGAGCCCGGCGGTACCGCTCGCGCGCATCGGCAGGTCGGGGGCGTGCGTGATCTCCATGAGGACCTCTGCGGGCGACGCCTCCGTTGCCGGCAGGCCGAGCTGGACACTGCCGGGCCCCTCGCCCACGCGGACGAGACCGGCGCCGTCCTCGTAGAAGCGCACGACGGCGTCGAGGTCGCGCACACGCAGGCGCACGGTCCCCATGGTCGTCGTGGCGGGCAGGAGCTCGAGCTCGGGGCGGGTCATCGTCATACCGGCAAAACTAGTTGAAGCATCAACTTATTCCAGCGCCGCACGCCACATCGCGGGTGGGGTCCCCCTCACACGCCGAGGTCGACCCCCAGCAGGGCGTCGACGACGTCCCTGACCAGCGTCCCCGGCGCCCCGTCCTCCCCGGCGCCGCTCAGCACCTCCTGGGCCCAGTCGTCGACCACGCCGAGCGCACGCGGGGAGTCGAGGTCGTCGCGGAGCGCCGCCCGGACACCGTCGAGCACGGCACGCTCCCGCGCGCCGTCGGCCGAAGCCGCAGCGATCGCGGCGCGCCACGTGGCGAGCCGCTCCTTCGCCCGCTCGAGCACCTGGTCGGAGTACTCGCGGTCCGCGGAGTAGTGCCCGGCAAGCAGCGCGAGCCGGACGGCCGCAGGCTCCTCCCCCGCCTCGACCAGGCGCGAGACGAGCACGAGGTTGCCGAGCGACTTGCTCATCTTCGTGCCCTCGTAGGCCACCATCCCGCCGTGGGCGTGCAGCCGCACCGCGCCGGGGCGGTCGGCGAGGACGCGCAGGTGCGACTCGGACATCTCGTGGTGGGGGAACAGCAGGTCGCTGCCGCCGCCCTGGACGTCGATCGGGAGACCGAGGTGGACGGCCGCGATGCACGCGCACTCGATGTGCCAGCCGGGGCGACCGCGGCCGAGCCCCGCGCCGTCCCACGCGGGCTCGCCCTCCCGCGCCACCCGCCACAGCAGCGGGTCGAGGGCGTCGCGCTTGCCGGGGCGCTCCGGGTCGCCGCCGCGCTCGCCGAACACCTCGAGCATCTCCGCACGGGACATGCCGGAGACGGTCCCGAAGCTCGGGTCGGCCGAGAGGTCGGCGTACACGTCGCCGGCCGCGTCGTCGTCGAGGGCGTCGGGCGTGGGCACGCGGTAGGCGGCACCCGAGGCGAGCATGCGGCTCACGGCCTCGACGACGAGGTCGATCGACTCCACCGCGCCGACGTACGCGCTCGGCGGGACCACCCGCAGAGCCGTCATGTCCGAGCGGAACAGGTCGGTCTGCTCCTCGGCGAGGGCGCGCCAGTCGACGCCCGTGGCGGTGGCGCGCTCGAGGAGCGGGTCGTCGACGTCGGTGACGTTCTGCACGTAGGCCACCTCGACGCCCGCGTCGAGCCACGCCCGCACGAGCAGGTCGTAACCGACGTAGGTGGCGGCGTGGCCGAGGTGCGTGGCGTCGTAGGGCGTGATGCCGCAGACGTAGAGGCGACGGGTGGACTCGTCCTGCGGCTCGGGCGAGCCGCCGGGCGGCAGTCCCACGGTGGGGGTCAGGCGCACCTCCCCGCCACGGTCGGGGAGCTCGGGGACGACGGGAGCGGACCAGGACCTCACCGTTCGACCCTAGTTCGGATCGGCCCGGCGGACGGTGCCCGTCCGCGCGGGCGCGTTCCCTCCGCGCTCAGGGGGTCGCGGAGATGACGCCGCCGAGGACGAGGGCGACGATCGCGACGGCGAGGAGGATCCGGTAGACGACGAAGGGCAGGTAGGTGCGCGTGGAGACGAGCTTGAGGAACCACACGATGACCCAGTAGCCGACGACGAAGGCGACGACCGTCGCGAGGAACGTGGCGAACAGGCTCGGCTCCCCCGGTGCCGGCGGGGCGTCGCTCAGCAGGACGTCGGAGACGAGCTTGTAGAAGCCGGAGGCGACGACCGCCGGGATGGCCAGCAGGAACGAGATCCGGGCCGCCGTCTCGCGCGTGAGGCCGAGGAACAGCCCCATCGTGATCGTCGCGCCGGAGCGGGAGACGCCCGGGACGAGGGCGAGGGACTGCGCGAGGCCGAGGAGGATCGCGTCGCGCCAGGACAGGTGGTCCAGCGTCTTGACCTGCTTCGCCGTGCGGTCCGCGACCAGCAGCAGCACGCCGAACAGCGCGAGCATCGCCGCGGTGATGAACAGGTGGCGGAAGGTGGTGTCGATCCATGACTCGAGCAGCAGGCCGAGGACCCCGATGGGGATCGAGCCGACGATGACGAACCAGCCCATCCGGGCGTCCGGGTCGCTCGCGGGCAGCTGCCGCTTCCACGGTCCGACCGGCAGCGACCGGAACCAGTGGGAGATGATCCGCGCGATGTCCTTGCGGAAGTAGACGACGACCGCGGCCTCGGTGCCGAGCTGGCTGATCGCGGTGAAGGCGGCCCCCGGGTCGACCCCGGACGGCAGGAGCTCGCCGAAGATCCGGATGTGCGCCGAGGACGAGACCGGCAGGAACTCCGTGAGTCCCTGCACGATCCCGAGGACGATCGTCTCCCACCATGTCACGGGTGGACACGGTATCCGCATCCGGGGACCGCCCGGGTCGGCGGCTACCGTGACGCCATGCGCACCTCCCGCCTCGGGGCCACGGGCCTCGCCGTGTCCGCCGTCGGCCTCGGGACCATGACCTGGGGACGGGACACCGACGAGCACGACGCCGCCGAGCACCTCGATGCGTTCCTCGAGGCGGGCGGGACCGTGATCGACACGGCGGCGTCCTACGCGGACGGCGTCGCCGAGGAGATCCTCGGCGACCAGCTGGCGCGCCGGCACGTGCGCGACGACGTGGTGGTCGTCTCCAAGGCCGGCACCCGGGTCCGCGGCGGGACCGGTATGGTCGACGCCTCACGGGCGGCCCTGCTCACCGAGCTCGACGCGTCGCTCGCCCGGCTCGGCACCGACCGGGTCGACCTGTGGCTCGTCCAGCGCCCCGACCCCGAGACCACCCTGGAGGAGACGCTCGGCGCGCTCGACCACGCCGTGCGCACGGGGCGGGCCCGGTACGTCGGCCTCGCCAACCACCCCGCGTGGACGACCGCGCACGCGGCCACGCTCGCCAGGCAGCTGCTCCCCGCGCCGCACCTGGCCGCCGTCGAGGTCGAGCACTCGCTGCTCCAGCGCGGCATCGAGCGCGAGCTGCTGCCCGCCGCGCAGGCGCTCGGCATCGGGGTCATCGCCTGGTCGTCGCTCGGCCGGGGCGTGCTCGCGGGCCGCTACCGCTCGAGCATCCCGCCGTCGTCCCGGGCGGCCTCCGCGCACCTGCGCGGCTTCGTCGAGCCGTACCTCGACACGCGCTCGGCCTCGATCGCGGAGGCGGTCGCGACGGCGGCCGACGGCCTCGGGGTCTCCGCCGCCGAGGTGGCCCTCGCGTGGTCGGTCCGCTCGGGGGTCGACGTCTCGCTCGTCGGGGCCTCGAGCATCGCCCAGCTGCGCCAGACGCTGGCCGGCGCCGCGCTCGACCTGCCGGACTCGATCCAGCGCGCGCTCGACGAGATCAGCGGGATCGAGGTCGGCTACCCCGAACGCCTCTGAGGCCCGGGGCCATGCCGCGGCGGCGGGGTGCTACCGACGGTCGTCGTCGTCCTGCTCGTCGTCGTCCTCGTCGATGTCCTCGAGGTCGTCGTCCTCGTCGTCGTCGTAGTAGTCGTCGTCGTCCTCGTCGTCATCGTCGTAGAGGTCGAACGGCAGGTCGACGCCGTACGCGGTGAACAGGGCGTCGTCGTACGTGACGAACACCTCCGCGATCGTCGAGGCGGCCGCGACCACGCGCGGGGAGTCGGGGTCCTGCGCCGCCGCGGCGGCGAGGTGGTGCTCCTCGAGCGCAGCGACGAGACGGTCCAGGGCTGCACGCGGGTCGGTTGCCATGAGACCGAGCCTAGCGGTGCGCGCGCGAAGTGCCAGCCTGGGCCAGGATGGTCGAACCGGTCGCACGGCCGGGCGGCACCGACGTACCGAGGAGGCGGCATGGCCCGAGCGGGCTCGACCTACGCGAGCGACACCTTCTACGAGTTCCGGACCGTGACGATCCCCCCGGACGTCGGGCGTTCGGACGCGCGTCGCCTGCTCACCGCGGAGGCCGAGTACGGCCGCTGGGAGCTCGCGCGCTCCGTTCTCTACGAGGGCGGCCTGCGCAAGGTGGTCCTGCGTCGGCGCGCCATGCGGGTGGCCTCGACGCTCGCCGAGGGCTGAGCCGCACTCTCGACGAGGACAAGGCGGGCGGAGAGCTCAGCTCGTGCGGATGACGCGCTCGAGCACGCGGGCGCCGAAGGTGAGGGCGTCGACGTTGACCCGCTCGTCCACGCCGTGGAACATGCCGGCGAAGTCGAGCTCGGGGTCGAGGCGGAGCGGGGCGAACCCGTAGCCGGTGATGCCGAGCCGGGACAGGGCCTTGTTGTCCGTCCCGCCGGAGAGCATGTACGGCAGGACCGTCGAGCCCGGGTCCTCGGCGTCGATCGCCGCGACCATCGAGTCGACGAGGCCGCCGGAGAAGGGCACCTCGAGTCCGACGTCGGTGTGGATATCCTCGATGCGCACCCGCTCCCCCGCGAGTTCCTCGAGCGTGGCCCGCACCTCCGCCTCGTGCCCGGGCAGCGGGCGCACGTCCATCGCGGCCGTCGCGGTGCCGGGGATGACGTTCGCCTTGTACCCGGCGTCGAGCTGGGTGGGGTGGGCCGACGTGCGGATCGTCGAGCCGACGAACCGGGAGACCGGACCGAACTGCTCGACCATCGCGTCGATGCTCGCGGGGTCCTCGGGGTCGTAGGTCGCCCCGGTGAGGTCGGCGACGCCGTCGAACAGCGCGCGCACCGTCTTCGTCAGGTGCAGCGGCCACTCGTGGCGGCCGATGCGGGAGATCGCGTCGGCGAGGTGCGCGACCGCGTTGTCCTCGTTGACCTGCGAGCCGTGACCGGCCCGCCCCTCGGCCACGAGCCTGAGCCAGGCGAGCCCCTTCTCCGCGGTCTGCAGGAGATAGACGCGCTGCCCGGCGATCTGCGCGGAGAAGCCGCCGACCTCGCTGATCGCCTCGGTCGCCCCCTCGAACACGTCCGGGCGGTTGTCGACCAGCCAGTGCGCGCCGAACTTCCCGCCGGCCTCCTCGTCCGCGAGGAGCCCGACGACGAGGTCCCGCGGCGGACGCCAGCCGTCCCGACCCATCGAGCGGACGACCGCCAGGATCATCGCGTCCATGTTCTTCATGTCGACCGCGCCGCGGCCCCAGACCATCCCGTCCTTCACCTCGGCGCCGAACGGGTCGACGCTCCAGTCGTCCTTCGCCGCCGGCACGACGTCGGTGTGGCCGTGGAGGACCAGCGCACCGCGGGTGGGGTCCTCGCCGGGGATGCGCAGGAGGACGCTGGCGCGCCGCGGGGCCGACTCGACCAGCTCGGGGGCGAACCCGACCTCCGTGAGCAGGGACATCACGTGCTCGGCGGCCGCGCGCTCGCCGGGGCCGGAGCCGTCGCCGTAGTTGGAGGTGTCGATGCGGATGAGGTCGCGGCAGATCTCGAGGACCTCGTCCTCGGGCGTGATGCGGTCGGTCATGCCGACGAACCTACCTCCGACGACACCGCGCGACGGCCGTGACCATTTCGCAACCTTCCCTGGTGATCTCGGAGACCGATTCGTGACACGACCTCCGGCGGACGGTGCATGATGTGATGCGCACCATGACGGTCGATGTCGATCGTCATCTCTATGTACCGGAGGTTCAACGCGTGTCCACCCTTCCAGCTTCCAGAGCACGACGGGGAGGTGGACGGATGTTGGGTGTGGCCGCGGCCTCCTCCGCGCTCCTCGTCGGGGCCCTCGCCGTCCCCGCCTCGGCCGACGTGACCGAGCTCGACCCGCCGGACCCGGACGCCTCGCGCTTCGCGATCTCGTCCGAGACCGCTGCGGCCGTCGCCGCCGGCTCCGAGACCGGCGCCTGGTTCGTCGGCCTCGACCGCACCGCCACCGCCCTCGGCGGCAGCAGCGCGAACGTCGCGGCCCAGCAGTCGAGCTTCCTCAGCTCGGCGGCGAGCGCGGGCGTCTCGATCGACGTCCGGCACGAGTACCAGACGGTCTGGAACGGTCTCTCGATCGACGTCGCCGACTCGGACATCGACGCGATCCTCGCGATGCCCGGGGTGACCGGCGTGTGGCCCGTCGAGATCGTCGACTCGCCGCAGACCCTGCCGAACAACTCCCCCGACCTCTACTCGGCGGTCACCATGACCGGCGCGGACGTCGCGGTCAGCGAGCTCGGCTTCGACGGCACCGGCGTCCACGTGGCCGTGATGGACACCGGCATCGACTACGACCACCAGGACTTCGGCGGCTCGGGCACCCCCGGCGGCACCTCCTTCCCGACCGAGCGCGTGACCACCGGCTACGACTTCGTCGGCGACTCCTACAACGCCGACCCCAGCTCCCCCGCCTACCAGCCGGTCCCCCAGCCGGACGGCGACCCGGACGACTGCCAGGGCCACGGCACGCACGTGGCCGGCATCGTCGGCGCGAACGGCGACACCACCACGGGTGGCGTCGTCGGCGTGGCCCCCGGCGTGACCTTCGGCGCCTACCGGGTCTTCGGCTGCGACGGCTCGACCGAGACCGACATCATGAACGCCGCGATGGAGCGCGCGTACGCGGACGGCGCGGACGTCCTCAACATGTCGATCGGCTCGGCCTTCGCCGGCTGGAGCGACTACCCCACCTCCGTGCTCGCCTCCCGACTGCACGACCTCGGCATGACCGTCACCGCGTCCATCGGCAACGAGGGCGACTACGGCCCCTGGGCCGCCGGCGCCCCCGGCAACGGCGACACCGTCATCGGCGTGGCCATGTACGACAACACCGAGGTCCTCACCGACGCCTTCCGGGTCGGCCCCGAGGACGAGCTGGTCGGCCACATGCCCGCCACGGGAGCCCCCGCGGGCGAGCCCGGTACCGAGTACACCGAGATCACCTCCGCCGGTGAGCCGGGGACGGCCGAGGCGCAGGGCTGCGAGCCCTACACCGAGGACCTCACCGGTCAGCTCGTGCTCGTCGAGCGCGGCAACTGCACCTTCCACATCAAGGCCGCCAACGCCGAGGCGGCGGGCGCCGCCGCGGTGATCATCTACAACAACGCGCCGGGACTGCTCAGCGCGACCGTCGAGGGCGACCCGGCGGTCACCGTGCCGACGACCTTCGTCGAC
Organism: Georgenia sp. Z1344; assembly: GCF_057652375.1. Lineage (NCBI taxonomy): Bacteria > Bacillati > Actinomycetota > Actinomycetes > Allobogoriellales > Allobogoriellaceae > Georgenia > Georgenia sp. Z1344. Next base: position 164,229 of record NZ_CM172728.1, read on the forward strand.
CAGGCCACCGGCCAGGACCTCGTCTCGCGGATCGGCAGCGAGGGCTTCTCGATCACGTGGACCGACGAGCAGGTCCAGACGGTCAACCCGTCCGGCGGCCTCGTCAACCCGGGCTCGTCCTGGGGCGGCACCGCGGGGCTCGACCTCAAGCCGAACCTCGGCGCACCGGGCGGGTCGATCTACGCGACCTACCCGCTCGAGGAGGGCGGTTACGCCACCCTCACGGGCACCTCGATGGCCGCCCCGCACGCCGCGGGCGCCGTCGCGCTCTACCTCGAGGCGCACCCCGGCACCGACTCGGGCCTCATCCGGGACGTCCTGCAGAACTACGCCGAGCCCTCGATGTGGGCCGACAACCCGACCCTCGGGATCGTCGACGCCGTGCACCGTCAGGGCGCGGGCCTCATCCAGATCGACGAGTCCATCCAGGCCGGCGTCATCGCCAGCCCGGGTCAGCTCGTCCTCGGTGAGTCCGAGGGCGGCCCGACCTCCGGCGAGGTCACGCTGACCTCGACCTCCGACGCCGACGTCACGTACTCGATCTCGACCGTCGACGCGGTCGCGACCACCGGGTCGTGGAACTACGGCGTCTACGAGGGCACCTCGACGTACGCGGGACCGACCTCGGTCACCGTCCCCGCTGGCGGCACCGCGACCTTCTCGTACGCGATCACCCCGTCCGCGGGGCTCGAGGAGCTCGGCGCCCAGTACGGCGGCTACGTCGTCCTCACGCCGGGCGACGAGTCCGTCGAGCCGATCTCGCTGCCCTTCTACGGGTTCGCGGGTGACTACCAGTCGGTCAACCTGCTCGAGCCCGTGCTCGAGGACAGCGAGGAGGACGGCGCGCTCGGCGTGCTCGTCGAGTGCACCCGCTTCGTCGGCGAGCAGTGCGAGGCCGGCGCGTCCTTCGGGCTCCCCGAGCCGGGGGCGACCTACTCCCTCGAGCGGTTCGACCGCCCGGGTGCGGTGTGGACGCTCGAGCACAACGCCCAGGAGGTCACCCTCCGCGCGTTCCCGGCCGACGAGGCCGAGGCCCGCACGAACGGCCGCATCGTCCGCACCGAGGACACCGTCGGCCTCTCGGCCGGCATCGAGTTCTGGGAGTGGGACGGCACCGTGCTGACCGACGACCGCACCGAGCGGGTGGCGCTGCCGGACGGCGACTACGTCCTCGAGCTCACCGCGGTCGCCGCCCTGGGCTCCGAGGAGGCCGGCGAGTTCGAGCGCTGGACCTCCGAGCCGTTCACGGTCGACCGTGACGGCGACGTCCCGCCGCCGCCGTCCACCGGTCCCGCCTCGACGTTCTTCGCGTCGAACACCTGGGCCGACGGTCCCGCCGAGTACACCTACGAGTTCGGGCGACCGGGCGACGAGGTCCTCGTGGGCGACTGGGACGGCGACGGGGTCGACACGGTCTCCGTGCGACGCGGCAACCGCTACCTCGTCAACAACGAGCGTCTCGGCAACGCGGCGGTGGACGAGATCCACTACGGCCGCGCGAACGACGTCGTGCTCGTCGGCGACTGGGACGGCGACGGCTTCGACACCTTCACGGTCCGCCGTGGTGCCGAGTACTTCGTCAGCAACACGATGGAGTCCGGCTGGGCGGACGCCGAGGTGACCTACGGTCGCGCCGGCGACGAGGTCGTCGTGGGCGACTTCGACGGCGACCGGACGGACTCCCTCACGGTGCGCCGCGGGAACGAGTACTTCGTGGCCAACACCATCCGCGACGGCTGGGCGGACTCCGTGTTCGCCTACGGCCACGACGACGACGTGACCTACGTCGGCGACTGGGACGGCGACGAGGTCGACACGCTCCTCGTCCGCCGCGGGAACGAGTACTTCCTGCGCAACTCCCTGACCGGCGGCTGGGCGGAGCAGACGATCCGCTACGGCCGACCGGACGACGTCGTCCACGTCGGCGACTGGGACGGCAACGGGACCGACACCCTGACGGTCCAGCGCTGACCCGCTGAACGAGGAAGGGGCCCCCGCCGATGGCGGGGGCCCCTTCTGTCGTGTCACCGTCGAGATTGCGGTTCGTCGTCGTCGAGATTGCGGTTCGTCGTCGTCGAGATTGCGGTTGGGGCCCCAACCGCAATCTCGGTGAGCACCAACCGCTGTGAGTGTGGGGGTGGCTGGTCTGGGACTGGCTGGCAGGGTGGTGGTTGGTCGTTCCGCTCGTGGGTGTGACTCGGCGAACCGCAGACCCCTTGTTGGGGGTGTCTGGAGATTGATCTGTCCGCCCATGGGTGGGGTGGCCGGCACCGTCCTGGCCCATCTCGGAGACCTGATCAGAAGGTTGTCCGCCACTGGTGTGGCGTGACTCGTCACAGTGTTGTCCCGAGGTGACTCCTACCCAGAACGGCACCGGCCACCAGCGGCCGGACCATTCACTCATTGGTAGGAAGGACACCAGGCCGCTATGGCTATCGTCGCGCACTCCCATCCGTTCGTCATCGGGGTCGACACCCACGCCCAGACCCATTCGTTGGCGGTGCTGGCCGCCCGCGGCGAGCTGATCGATTCTGCCCAGTTCCCGACCACGCCTGCGGGCATGGCCCGCGCGATCGCCTGGGCCGCTCGCCGCACCGGGGCCGATATGGCCGCGTTGTGGGTCATCGAGGGCGCCGCGTCCTACGGCGCGACCCTGGCCGGCGTTGTCCAGGACGCCGGCTATCAGGTCGTGGAGGCCGCGCGGATGAACCCGCGCGGGAACCGGGGCGTGGGTAAGTCCGATGCCCTGGATGCCTACCGCATCGCGGCCGCGGTCCTCCCGCTTCAGGTCAGCCGGCTGCGGCACCTCCGCGCCGCTAGTGGGGTCCGGGCCGCGCTGCGGGTCCTGCTCACCGCCCGCGAGCAGATGAACAGTGAGCGTACCGCGGCCACGAACGCGTTGACCGCGCTGCTGCGCGTCAGCGACCTGGGTATCGATGCGCGCCGGGCCCCGGGCAAGAAGGTGATCGCCATGATCAGCCGGTGGCGCGAGCGCGATGAGGACATCGCCACCGCGACCGCCCGCAGCGAGGCCGTCCGCCTGGCCGCCCAGATCCTGGCGTTGGACGTCGAGCTCGCCACGAACAAGAAGCGCATCACCGTTCTGGTCAAGTCCAGCCTGGCCGCGCCGCTGCTCGAGATGCATGGTGTCGGGCCGATCACCGCGGCCGTGTCACTGACCGTGTTCTCCCACCCGGGCCGGTTGCGTTCCGAGGCCGCGTTCGCGGCCCTGGCCGGGGTCAGCCCGATCCCGGCCTCCTCGGGCAACACCGTGCGACACCGCCTCAACCGCGGGGGCGACCGGCAACTCAACCGCGTCCTGCATACCGCGGTCGTGACCCGGATGAGTCACGACCCCGAGACCCGCGCCTACGTCGAACGCCGCGCCGGCGAGCACCGCACCAAGGCCGAGATCCGCCGCTGCCTCAAGCGCTACCTCGCCCGCCGCATCTACCGCACCCTCAACAGCACCCCCGAACCCACCATGGCCGCTTGACGAAACATAGAAGGATCAATCTCGATGAGGCGGGGGCGGTCGACCGTCAGTCGGTGAGGCCCCGGCGGGCGAGGAGCGGCTCGATCGACGGCGTCCTGCCGAGGAGCGTTTCGACCGACACCAGCGGGTCGCGCGAGTTGCCGCGCGAGAGCAGCTCGGCGCGGAAGACCTCGCCGGCCTCCCGGGTGAGTCCGAGGTTGCCGCCGTCGTGCGCTCGGAACCAGTCGACGGTCTCGGCGTCGAGCACCTCGGACCAGATGTAGGCGTAGTAGCTCGCGTCGTACCCGCCGCCGAAGGAGTGGTTGAGGTACGTCGTCCGGTACCGCGGGGGGATCCGCGGGTCGACGAGCCCGGCGTCGGCGAGCGCGGCGGCCTCGAACGGGAGGACGCCCTCGTCGTCGGAGGGGACCTCGTCCGGGCCGATCCGGTGCCACGCCTGGTCGACGAGTGCGGCGCCGAGGTACTCGGAGGTCGCGAAGCCCTGGCCGTACGCCCCCATCGACCGCAGCCGCTCGGCGACCCCGGCGTCGAGCGGCTCGCCGGTGACGTGGTGACGTGCGAAGGACGCGAGCACCTCGGGGTGCTCCATCCACTGCTCGTTGACCTGCGAGGGGTACTCGACGAAGTCCCGCGGCAGGGCGGTCCCCGCGAAGCCCGGGTAGCGCGCGGACGTGAGCAGGGAGTGCAGCGTGTGCCCGAACTCGTGGAAGAGCGTGCGCACCTCGTCCCAGGTCAGCAGGGTCGGCTCGCCGGCCGGCGGGCGGGTGACGTTGGCGTTGTTGACGACGACCGGTGCCTTTCCCGTCAGCTCCGAGGCGGAGACGAGGTCGTGCATCCAGGCGCCGCCCCGCTTGTGCTCGCGCGCGTAGAAGTCGCCGACGAACAGTCCGAGCGCCGTGCCGTCCTCCTCGCGGACCTCCCACACGCGCACGCCGTCGGCGTAGCCGGGGATGTCGGGTCGCTCGGTGAAGGTGAGGCCGTAGAGCCGGCCGGCGGCGAGGAACACGCCGTCGGTGAGGACGGCGTCGAGCTCGAGGTAGGGCCGCAGCACGGCGTCGTCGACCTCGAACCGCTCGGTGCGCAGGCGCTCGGAGTAGTAGGACCAGTCCCCCGCGCCGAGCTCGCCGGCGTCGGCGGGCCGCTCCGGGTCGGCCGCGGCCAGGGCGGCGAGCTCCTCGGCCTCCGCCGCGGCGTTGCGCGCGGCCGGCGCCGCGAGGCGGGCGAGCATCGCGGCGATCGCGTCGGAGTCGGGCGCAGTGGCCCCGCGCGCGACGATCTCCGCGTGGTGCTCGGCCCCCAGCAGCTGGGCGCGCTCGGCGCGCGCCCGGGCGATGGCCCGCACGAGGGCGCGCGTGTCGGTGGCGGGGTCCGCGCCGGTGCCGCGGGCGACGGACCTCCCGAGCAGCTCGGCGCGGGTGGCCGGGTCGGTGAGCTCGGTCAGCAGCGGCTGCTGGGTCGGCAGGACGTAGGTGATGAGGTGGTCGGCCCCGTCCGCGGCCCCGGGGCGCGCCGCGGCGGACTCGGCCAGCGCCCGGCGCCGGCCCTCGTCGAGCCCGGCGAGCGCGGCCTCGTCGCGCACGGGCAGCGCCGCGGCGGCCATCCCGGCGGCCGCGCGGTTGCGGAAGTCGGTCGTCAGCTCGGCGATCTCGGCGTTGAGCGCCCGCAGGCGCGCCGTGCCGGCCTCGTCGAGCCCGACCCCGCGGCGCTCGAACCCGCGCACGTACTCGTCGACCGCCCAGGCATCCTGCTCGTCGAGACCCCCCGCGTCCTTGAGCGTGCGGAACCGGTCGTAGATGCGGGCGTCGAGCCAGAAGGCATCGCCGTGCGCGGAGGACTCGGGCGCGGTCTCGGCGGAGATGGCGTCGTACTCCGGCCCTCCGACGGAGCCGGCGAGCGTCGAGAGCACGACCGAGGCGCGCGTGAGCAGGTCGCCCGAGACCTCGAGCGCGGCGAGCGTGTTGGCCACGGTCGGGGCCGCCGGGTCGGTCGCGACGGCCTCCCACTCGGCGCGCTGCGCCGCCCGGCCGGCGCGCAGCGCGGGCAGCAGGTGCTCGGGCCGGATCGCCTCGAACTCCGGCATCCCGAACGGGAGCGGCGAGGGGCGGGAGAACGGGTTGGACTCGGGCAGGGTGACGACGTCGGGGCTGGTCATCCCCCCATCGTCGCACCACTGGCCGGACGTCCCGGAACACACCTCCGGGCGCCCCGCCGACTCAGCCGGTCAGGCGTCGAGCCGCTCCCTGCCGAGCACGGCGGGGATGTCCGGCGGGAAGAACCCCGGCCCCTTGAGCACCTTGCCGTCCTCCCGGTAGATCGGCCGGCCGTCCGCCCCGAGCTTGGACATGTTCGACGCCTGGATCTCCCCCAGCACGGCCGGCAGCGGGATCCCACACTCGAGCGCCATCCCGTACGCCACGTAGACGAGGTCGCCGAGCGCGTCCGCCACCTCGACCGTGTCCCGGGTGCCGTCGTCGGCCTCGACCGCGCGGGCGAACGCCTCGGTGAGGATCGCCTCCGCCCGCTCGCCGTAGACCGCCCCGACCAGCTCCGCCGCCTCCTCGACCACGAGCCCGGTCCGCATGTGCACCCGGTCGATGTCGGCGTCGGGTCCCGTGGTGACGACCGGCAGCCCGTACGTCGCGTGGAACTGGCGCACGAGCGCCTCGGGGTCGCGCGGGTCCGGCGTCGCCGTCCCCGTCCCGGGTGCGACCTCCTCGTCCGACACCCCGCCCACGCCCGACGCCGCAGCCTCGCCCTCCGGTCCGGCCTCGCCTCGCGTCACGTCCCCGCCCGACGACGATCCCGCACCGCCCGGCCCCGCCGCCCCCTCGCGGGCCGGACCGTCCCAGGGCGCCGCCGGCTCTCGGGGGTCGGTGGCGAGCAGGGTGGCCCGCAGGCCGTCGTGCAGCCGCCCCTTGTTCGTGAAGGCGGCACGGGAGAGTCCCTCGGAGCGGAACCCGTGCCGCCAGACGGCCCGCCAGGAGTCCCAGTTCGGGTCCCCGTCGTGGATCTCGGCGGCCCAGCCGACGGCGGCGACGCCCCGCGCGAACAGCTCGTCGAGGACGAGGTCGAGCGCCAGGGCGAGGAGCCCGCGCCCGCGGCCTCCCGGCGCCATCCAGTACCCGAGCTCGGTCCGGGCCCCCGGCCGCACCGGACCGCACGAGATCATCCCGACGAAGGTCGACCCGTCCGGTCCGATCTCCCGCACGGCCCAGTGCGGGGTGTCGAGCTCCCAGCCGCGCACCGCGACGTCGCGGACGTAGGTCTCGGCGTCGTTCCGGGTGTACGGCGAGGGGACGGTCGTCCACTCCTGGATCTCCGGGTCCTGGCAGGCCGCCAGGACCGCCTCGACGTCCGCCTCGGTGGGCGTGGAGAGCTCGACGACGCCGTCGGTCAGGGTGAAGGGCTGCATGCCGAGATCGTAGGCACGGCGGACGGAACGCCGAACGCGCCCGGACCGTCGCCCCGGCGCGTGACCGGCATCCACCCGGGTTACCGCTCAGCGTCCGGCCGCCCGATGACGACACCTCCGAATGCGACCTGCGCGGCGTCCAGAGAAATGCATCCATTTCCCGTCCGTTCGTGTCTCATATGCCCGAAATGCACCCCGCTTAATTTCGCCAACGATGCCTTTCCTAATTTAAAGGTGGTTATGCTCGGGAAAGTCAGTGAATGGCCGGGGAGGGTGGACGTGGACGCAGCGACAGGATCCGCAGTCACGGACACGGGCACGGGGCCGCGGACGCGCGCGCTCGTGCTCGCGACCGTCGGGTTCATGCTGAACTTCTGGGCCTGGGCGCTGCTGAGCCCGCTAGGCTCGACGTTCGTCGAGAAGGGCCTGACGGCGGACTCCGCGCTGCTCGTGGCGGTCCCCGTGCTCGTCGGCTCGCTCGGCCGGATCCCGGTCGGCGCGCTGACCGACCGGTACGGCGGGCGGGTGATGATGCCGCTCATCTCGCTCGTGAGCATCGTCCCGGTGCTGTTTCTCGGATTCTTCGGGCAGGACAGCTACGCGGCGCTTCTCGTCGGCGGTTTCTTCCTCGGCATCGCGGGAACGGTGTTCGCCGTCGGGGTCCCTTTCGTGGCTCTTGGGACATTCGGTAGGGGCGACGCGCGCGGGGTGAGGTCCGCCGGGTAGGGGTCGAGGTCCCCGAGGATCAGAAGCGCTAACTCTCTGATCGACCACGAGGACCTCGACGTGTCTCACGATACTTCCGCGCGCCCGAACACCCCCGAGAGCACCATTTCGTGTGGACGATGCGACCTGCTGCTCGGACTCGACGGCGTCCATGTCGAGCACGTCGCCCGCGCAGAGACGGTGATGACGATCACGGTGTCGACCAGCCTCGGTCCGGCGGGATGTCCGGACTGCGGCGTGATCGCGACAGGGCGCGGGCGTCGCGTCCGTGTGCTGCGCGACGTCCCCGGCGACGCCCGGGTCGACTTGCGGTGGCGGCAACGTGTGTGGCGATGCGACGAGCCCGGGTGCGCCCGGCGAGTGTTTGTCGAGGACGTGCCCGCACTCGTCGCCCGTCGCGGGTCGATCACTCGCCGCGCGGTCGCGTGGGCAATCGGACAGCTCCGCCGCGAACACGCGACCGTCCGTGGCCTCGCCCGCCAGATGGGAACATCGTGGAAGACGCTCTGGCGCGCCATCCGGCCCGTCCTCGAAGGCCTCGCAGGCTCCGAGGCCCGCTTCGCCGGCGTGCGGACACTCGGCGTCGACGAACACGTCTGGCATCACATCGACCCGCGTAAGCGCGGCCCGAAGGAACTGACGGGGATGGTCGACCTCACTCGCGACGAGGACGGCGTCACCCATGCGCGTCTGCTGGACCTCGTGCCCGGCCGGTCTGGGAAGGCCTACGCGGGCTGGCTGGCAGACCGCGGCCCGGCGTTCCGTGACGGCGTCGAGGTTGCAGCTCTCGACCCGTTCGCGGGATACAAGACCGCGATCGATGAGCAGCTCGATGACGCGACCGCGGTGCTCGACGCGTTCCACGTCGTCAAGCTCGGAACAGGCGCGGTCGACGAGGTGAGGCGGCGTGTCCAACAGGAGACGCTCGGGCATCGCGGACGGAAGGGCGACCCGCTCTACGGGATCCAGACCATCTTGCGCGCCGGACGGGAACGCCTCACCGAGAAGCAGCGCGCTCGCCTGGCCCGGGCGATCGAGGCCGACCCCGCGCACGAGGAAGTGCTCGTCGCGTGGCAGTGCGCCCAACAGCTCCGCGACGCGTATCGACAGGACAACCTCGCCGCGGGACGCCAGATCGCCGAGCAGGTCGTCGCGTCGTTCTCGTCGTGTCCGATCCCGGAGATCGCGAGGCTGGGACGGACATTGAAGCGCTGGAAGGACGCGTTCCTCGCCTACTTCGGCACGAGCCGCGCGAACAACGGCGGCACTGAGGCGATCAACGGCATCATCGAGCTCCACCGACGACTCGCCCGCGGGTTCCGCAACCGAGACAACTATCGACTCCGGATGCTCCTCGCCGCGGGCGGCCTCACGCCATGACCCCTACCGGATGTCCCAAGAGCCCCTTTCGTCAACTCGTGGTTCCCGCCGAGCGGGCGGGGCCTCGCCCTGGGCATCTACGGCGCCGGCATGGTCGGCACCGCGATCTCCGCGTTCACCACCGTGCCCCTCTACGTCGAGGCGGGCGAGACGATCCCGTTCCTCGTCGCCGCCGTGGTGCTCGCCGCCTACGCGGTGACCGCCTGGTTCCTCATGAAGGACGCACCGGGCTGGACCCCCTCGCGCACCTCGATGGTCGCCAAGGTCGGCGCAGCCGCCAAGCTGCCACTGACCTGGCAGGCGATGTACCTCTACGCCATCGCGTTCGGCGGGTACGTCGCGTTCTCCGTCTACCTGCCGACCTACCTGCAGAACGAGTACGGGCTCGACCCGGGCGACGCCTCCGCGCGGATGGGCGGGTTCGTCGTCCTCGCCGTCGCCTGCCGCGTGATCGGCGGGCTGCTCGCCGACCGGATCGGCGCCGTGACGACCCTGCTCACGTCCTACGTCACGGTGACCGCGATGGCGGTCGTCCTCAGCATCAACCCCTCGCTCGGCGGCATCGGCACCGTGGCCTTCCTCGTCATGGCGATCGGCCTCGGCCTCGGCACGGGCGCCGTGTTCGGTCTCGTCGGCCAGGCCTCCGACCCCGCGAAGGTCGGCGCGATCACCGGCCTGGTCGGGGCCGCCGGCGGCCTGGGCGGCTTCGTCCCCCCGCTCATCCTCGGCCAGCTGTGGATCAACCAGTCCAACTACGGGCTCGGGCTCCTCGCCCTCGCGGTCGCCGCCGCGGGCGCCATCGTCATCACGCTCATGGTGGGCCGGGCCGCGAGACGCAGGGCCGCCGACGTCGGCACCCCCGCCACCACCACCTCGTCCGACGACGCCGCACCGGGCGCCACCACCGACCACGGGAGGACCTCATGACCGTCAAGGACTCCGACCGAGGCACCGCGGCCGGGCTCGACAGCTCGCTGTCCGACGCCCTCATCGGCGTGCGGAAGATGTTCTCGAAGGCGCCGGTCTCGACCGACAACCGGGAGATCCACTACGAGGGCGGCCGCTCGGGCGACTCCTTCTACCGGGACCGGTGGAGCCACGACAAGGTGGTCCGCTCCACCCACGGCGTCAACTGCACGGGGTCGTGCTCGTGGAAGGTCTACGTCAAGGACGGGATCATCACCTGGGAGTCGCAGCAGACCGACTACCCCTCGACCGGGCCCGATCGCCCGGAGTACGAGCCGCGGGGCTGCCCGCGCGGCGCCTCCTTCTCCTGGTACACGTACTCGCCCACGCGGGTGCGCTACCCCTACGTGCGCGGCGAGCTCGTGAGGATGTTCCGCGAGGCGAGGGCGCAGGTCCCCGGCGGCGACCCGGTGCTCGCGTGGAAGTCGATCGTCGAGGACCCGGAGAAGGCCCGCCGGTACAAGTCGGCGCGCGGCAAGGGCGGCCTCGTGCGGGCCACGTGGAACGAGGCGGTCGACATCGTCGCCGCCGCCTACGTCTACACGGTCAAGGAGCTCGGCCCGGACCGGGCCACCGGGTTCTCCCCCATCCCCGCGATGAGCCAGGTGTCCTTCTCCTCGGGCGCCCGCTTCCACCAGCTCATCGGCGCCTCGATGCTCAGCTTCTACGACTGGTACGCCGACCTGCCGCCCGCCTCGCCGCAGGTCTTCGGCGACCAGACCGACGTCCCGGAGTCGGGCGACTGGTGGGACGCGTCCTACCTCATCATGTGGGGCTCCAACGTCCCGCTCACCCGCACGCCGGACGCCCACTGGATGACCGAGGCCCGCTACCGGGGCCAGAAGGTCATCTCCGTGGCGCCGGACTACGCGGAGAGCGTGAAGTTCGCCGACGAGTGGCTCTCCCCGCACCCGGGCACGGATGCCGCCCTCGCGATGGCGATGGGCCACGTCATCCTCCGCGAGTTCTTCGTCGAGTCCCCCACCGCGTACTTCACGGACTACGTCACCAGCTACACCGACCTGCCGTTCCTCGTGGAGGTCACGCAGGACGAGCACGGCACGTGGCGGTCCGGGAAGTTCGTCGTCGCCGAGGACCTCGGCGCGGACCTCGTGGGCGAGGAGGCGAGCACCGAGCACGCCGCGTTCAAGCCCGTCGTCCTCGACGCCGCCACCGGGCGGCCCGCCGTCCCCGGCGGCACGCTGGGCCACCGCTTCGCCGCGGACGGCGAGGGGCGCTGGAACCTCGAGCTCGGCGACATCGTGCCCGCGCTCGGCCTGCTCGAGCACGCCGAGGAGTCGGTCGAGGTCGCGCTGCCCCGGTTCGACACCGCGGACCAGGGCGAGGCCCACGACGTGCTGCGCGGCGTGCCGGTGCGGCGGGTCGGCGACCGCCTCGTCACCACGGTCTACGACCTCCTGCTCGCCCGGTACGGGGTGAGCCGTCCCGGCCTGCCCGGGCAGTGGCCCACGGGCTACGAGGACGCCACCCAGCCTGCGACCCCGGCCTGGCAGGAGGCGATCACCGGTGTCCCCGCGGCCGCGGCCGCCCGGATAGCCCGCGAGTTCGCCGCCAACGCGCGGGACTCCAAGGGCCGCTCGATGATCATCATGGGCGCCGGCACGAACCACTGGTTCCACTCCGACACGATCTATCGCACGTTCCTCACGCTGACGAACCTCACCGGCTGCCAGGGCGTCAACGGCGGCGGCTGGGCGCACTACGTGGGCCAGGAGAAGGTCCGCCCCATCAGCGGGTGGCTGCACCTCGCCAACGCCCTGGACTGGTCCCGCCCGCCGCGCCAGATGACGCAGACGACCTACTGGTACATGCACACCGACCAGTGGCGCTACGACCAGTTCGGCGCCGACCGGCTCGCCGCGCGCACGGGCGCCGGCTCGTTCGCCGGCACCACGACCGCCGACGCCGTGGCCCTGTCCCAGCGCCTGGGCTGGCAGCCCTACTTCCCGCAGTTCGACATCAGCTCCCTCGACGTCGCCGACCGCGCGAAGGAGGCGGGCCAGGAGACGATCCCCTACCTGGTCGACCAGCTCAAGCAGGGCGGGATCAGCTTCGCCGCCGAGGACCCGGACGCCCCGCAGAACTACCCGCGGATCTGGTCGATGTGGCGCGCGAACACGCTCGGCAGCTCCGCCAAGGGCGACCAGTACTTCCTCAAGCACCTGCTCGGGGTGGACAACGACGTGCGGGCGGAGGAGACGCCGCCGGAGTTCCGGCCGCGCGACGTCACGTGGCGGGACGAGGCGCCGGCGGGGAAGATCGACCTCGTCCTCACGCTCGACTTCCGGATGACCTCGACGACCCTGCACTCGGACGTCATCCTTCCGGCGGCCACCTGGTACGAGAAGCACGACCTCTCGACGACGGACATGCACCCCTTCGTCCACTCGTTCAACCCGGCGATCTCCTCGCCCTGGCAGTCGCGCACCGACTGGGACTCGTGGGGCACGATCGCCAAGCGGTTCAGCGAGCTCGCCGTCGGCCACCTCGGGACGCGGACCGACGTCGTCGCCTTCCCCCTCCAGCACGACTCCCCGGACGCGATGGCGACCCCCCGGGGCAAGGTCCTCGACTGGAAGAAGGGCGAGTGCGAGCCCGTCCCGGGCAGGACGCTGCCGAAGCTGGTCGAGGTCGAGCGGGACTACACGAAGATCCACGAGAAGTTCACGTCCGTGGGCCCGCTCCTCGAGAAGCTCGGCATGACGACGAAGGGCGTCACCTACGACGTGCGCGAGGACGTCGAGGAGCTGAGGGCGCTCAACGGCCGCGTGGAGTCGGGCGTGGGGGCCGGTCAGCCGAGCCTCGAGACCGACCTCAAGGCAGCGGAGTTCATCCTGCGACTGTCCGGCACCACCAACGGCGAGATGGCACTCCAGGGCTTCCGCACGCTGGAGAGACGCACCGGCGTCCGCCTCGCGGACCTCGCGGAGGAGAACGCCGGCCGGCACGTGACGTTCAAGGACACCCAGGCGGCCCCGGTGCCGGTGGTCACCTCGCCCGAGTGGTCCGGGTCCGAGACCGGCGGGCGGCGCTACTCGCCGTTCACGATCAACGTCGAGCGGCGCAAGCCCTGGCACACCCTCACCGGGCGCCAGCACTTCTACCTCGACCACGACTGGATCCTCGAGATGGGCGAGTCGCTGCCGGTGTTCCGCCCGCCGCTCGACATGACGGCGCTGTTCGGCGAGACGCGGGTGGGCGAGCGCAGCGGGGACGGCATCGCCGTCCGCTACCTCACGCCCCACAACAAGTGGGCGATCCACTCGATGTACATGGAGAACTTCTTCATGATGAACCTGTCCCGCGGCGGGCAGACGATCTGGATGAGCGTCGAGGACGCCGAGGCCGTGGGCATCGCGGACAACGACTGGATCGAGGCAGTCAACCGCAACGGTGTCGTCTCGGCCCGGGCGGTCGTCAGCCACCGGATGCCGCGCGGCACGGCGTTCATGCACCACGCGCAGGACCGCACGGTCAACGTGCCGCTGTCCGAGACCTCGGGCCGCCGCGGCGGCATCCACAACTCGCTCACGCGGATCATGCTCAAGCCGAGCCACCTGGTCGGCGGGTACGCCCAGCTGGCCTTCGCCTTCAACTACTACGGCCCCACCGGCAACCAGCGCGACGAGGTCACCGTGATCCGCCGCCGCACCACGCCGGTCGAGTACTGACCGCCCCCGCCACCGAAGGAGATCCGACATGCGAGTGATGGCCCAGATGGCGATGGTCATGAACCTCGACAAGTGCATCGGCTGCCACACCTGCTCGGTCACGTGCAAGCAGGCGTGGACCAACCGGCAGGGCACCGAGTACATCTGGTTCAACAACGTCGAGACGCGGCCCGGCCAGGGCTACCCGCGCGGCTACGAGGACCAGGAGAAGTGGAAGGGCGGCTGGGAGGTCTCCGGCTCGGGCCGGCTGCGCCTCAAGGGCGGCGGGCGCGTGAGCAAGCTGTTGCGCATCTTCAACAACCCCAAGCTCCCCGGCATCGAGGACTACTACGAGCCGTGGACCTACGAGTACGACAACCTGCTCGCCTCGCCCCAGCAGCAGCACATCCCCACCGCTCCCCCGAAGTCGCTCATCACCGGTGAGCGGGTCCAGGTCCAGTGGTCGGGCAACTGGGACGACGACCTCGGCGGCACCTACGCGGCGGGCGACAAGGACCCGATGCTCAAGGGGCTCGAGGACAAGGTCAAGCTCGAGTTCGAGAACACCTTCATGTTCTACCTGCCCCGCATCTGCGAGCACTGCCTCAACCCCAGCTGCGCGGCGAGCTGCCCCTCGGGCGCGATCTACAAGCGCGAGGAGGACGGGATCGTCCTCGTCGACCAGGACCAGTGCCGCGGCTGGCGCATGTGCGTCTCGGGGTGCCCGTACAAGAAGATCTACTTCAACCACAAGACCGGCAAGGCCGAGAAGTGCACGTTCTGCTACCCCCGCATCGAGGCGGGCGAACCGACGGTGTGCTCCGAGACCTGCGTGGGACGGCTGCGCTACATCGGCCTCGTCCTCTACGACGCCGACCGCGTGACGGAAGCCGCGTCCGTGAAGGACGAGCACGCGCTGCTCGAGGCGCAGAAGGACGTCATCCTCGACCCGCACGACCCCGAGGTGCAGGACGCCGCCGAGAAGGCCGGCATCCCCTACGACTGGATCCAGGCGGCCGGGCGCTCCCCGGTGTGGCGGCTCATCAAGGAGTTCGAGGTCGCCCTCCCCCTGCACCCGGAGTACCGGACGATGCCGATGGTCTGGTACGTCCCGCCGCTGTCCCCGGTCGTCGACGTCGTCCAGGAGACCGGTGCCGACGCCGAGGACGCCGCCACGCTCTTCGCCGCGATCGACCAGATGCGGATCCCGGTGGAGTACCTCGCCAACCTCTTCACGGCGGGCGACGTCGTGCCCGTCCAGCGGGTGCTGGCCCGCATGGCCGCGATGCGCTCGTACATGCGGGACATCAACCTCGGCGGCGAGCCCGACGAGGAGATCGCCGAGGCGGTCGGCATGACCGGCGCGTCGATGCAGAAGATGTACCGGCTGCTCGCGATCGCCAAGTACGACGAGCGATACGTCATCCCCGTGGGCCACTCCGAGCAGGCGCACCAGCTCGAGGGGACCGGGACCGACTGCCCGCTCAACTCCGACGGCGGCCCCGGCATGATGCACCTGCCCGAGCAGGACATGGGCATGGCCGGCGTCTCGGCGGGCGGGCCGGCCGGCCCGATCAACACCCGCCCCGAGGAGCCCGGCCGCGTCAACCTTCTCAACTGGGACGGGAAGGGGATGCCGTCCGGCCTGTTCCCCTCGCGCCGCCCCGCCGCGGGGACCGCCTGATGGGTGCCCTCGCGCGGCTCGTCGAGCGCGCCTTCCCCGCGCTGGGCGGGCGGTCCGGACAGGCAGGGAACGGCCCGACGACGAACGGCGGTTCGTCGTCGAGGGCCGCCGGGAGCCCTGCCCGCGGCCCGTCGGCGCCCGGCCGTACCGCCGCCGGTGACCCGGTCGAGGAGACCCAGGCCGTGTGGGCCGCGGCGTCGTGGCTCGTGGACTACCCGGGCGACGAGCTGCTCGCCCGCCTGCCCGACCTGCGCCGGCTCGTCTCGCGGCTGCCGCAGCGGTTCGGGCCGATGCTCGACCCGGTGCTCGACGCGCTGTCGGCCACCGACGTCGAGGAGCTGCGCTCGACCTACGTCGACACGTTCGACACCCGCCGGCGCGGGTGCCTCCACCTCACCTACTTCAGCCACGGCGACACGCGGCGCCGGGGCCTCGCGCTCGTGCGGGTCAAGGACGCCTACCGCCGGGCCGGGCTCGTGGTCCGCGACGACGAGCTCCCGGACCACCTCACGCTCGTCCTCGAGCTCGGTGCGGGCCACGACGCGGCGGCGGCCGAGAAGATCCTGCTCGCCAACCGCGCGGGCCTCGAGCTCCTCCGGCTCCACCTCGAGGACATCGGCTCGCCGTGGCACGGCGCCGTCGAGGCCGTGTGCGCGACCCTGCCCGAGCTCGACGGCGAGGACCGTGCGGCGGTCCGCCGCCTCGTCGAGGAGGGGCCGGCGGAGGAGATGGTCGGCCTCGACGGCTACGGGGCCGAGCACGACATGCCGCCGCTCATGCACGGCGACGACACCTGCTCCGGGCACGACCACGGCCCGGTGCCCGCCGGCGTCGGTGCCGGCGCCGCCCCCGCGACCGGCCCGGGCGGGCACGAGCTCCTCCCCCTGACTCCCGTGAGGAACCGGTGATGAACGAGACGCTGCAGACCGTGCTGTGGGTGGTCGTGCCGTACGTCGCCCTGGCGGTGTTCGTGCTCGGCCACGTGTGGCGCTGGCGCTACGACCAGTTCGGGTGGACCACCCGGTCGAGCCAGATCTACGAGTCGAAGCTCCTGCGCATCGGGTCGCCGATGTTCCACTTCGGCATCATCGGCATCTTCTTCGGCCACGCCGTGGGACTGGGCATCCCCGCCTCGTGGACGGACGCGATCGGGCTGAGCGACCACGCCTACCACCTCATGGCGATCACCATCGGGCTCGCGGCGGCCGTCGCCTGCGTGGGAGGGCTGTTCCTGCTCATCTACCGGCGACGCACGAACCGGCGGGTCTTCGGCGCGACCACCGTGATGGACAAGGTGATGTACCTGCTCCTCACGGTGACGATCCTCGCCGGTGTGGCCGCGACGATCTTCGACTCCGCGCTCGGCGACTACGACTACCGGCAGGGTGTGTCGATCTGGTTCCGCCAGTTCTGGACGCTGCAGCCCGACGTCGAGCTGATGTCCGCCGCCCCGGTGCTGTTCCAGACCCACGTGTTCTCGGCCGTCCTGCTGTTCGCGCTGTGGCCGTTCACGCGGCTCGTCCACGTCTTCAGCGTGCCGCTCGGCTACCTCACCCGCCCCTACATCGTCTACCGCTCGAAGTCCGGCGCCGCCCCGCAGGGCCGCCGGGGCTGGGAGAAGGTGAACTTCTGATGCCGGCCGCGATCGTGCTCGCGGGCGGCGAGGGCCGGCGCCTCGGGGGTGTCTCGAAGCCGGACGTCACCGTGGGCGGGCGCCGCATGCTCGACCTCGTGCTCGACGCCCTCGCCGGGGCGCACCCACGGGTGGTGGTCGCGTCCGACGCGGTCGAGGTACCGGCAGGCGTGCTGCGCACCCTCGAGGACCCGCCGCTCGGAGGGCCGGCCGCGGGGATCGCCGCCGGCCTGCGCGCGCTCGACGGCGGGGCGAACCGCACTCTCGGCAACGAAGGCTCGGCGACGCCCGACACGGCTCCCAACCGCACTCTCGACGACGAGGTGCTGGTCCTCGCGTGCGACCTGCCCGGGGCCGCGGCGGTCGTGGCCACGCTCGAGGCAGCGGGGCCGTTGCCCGACGGCGTCGACGGCGTGGTCCTCGAGCGACCCGACGGCCGCCGGGAGTGGCTCGCCCTGCGCGCCCGTACGGCGTCGCTGCGCCGGGCGGTGACCGAGCTCGGCTTCCCCCATGACAGGTCGGTGCGCGACCTGCTCGCCCCCCTCGTGCTCGCCGGCGTCCCTGCCCCGGGGGCACAGGCCGACGACGTCGACACCCCCGCGGACCGTCGCACGTGGGAGCGTCGCGCGCGCGGGTCCGGCCGTCCGCCGGTGACCGAGCAGGAGGACTGGGACACGCACCTGCGTCCGTGGCTCGAGGCGGCATGCCGCGAGCTCGGCCTATCCACCGCCGGGGAGGCCCCGCTCGTCGACCCGGCCGGCGACGTCGACACCGTCCACGTGCTGACCGGCGAGGTCGCCGAGGGCGTCCAACGCTCGATGGCCCCGGTCTCCTCCTACCTCGTCGGGATCGCGGTGGGGCGGGGCGCCGCCCTGCCCGACGCGATCGACGCCGTCCGGCGCACCCTGGAGCGGTCGTGAGCACCTCGACGTGGGGGCGGGCCAAGGTCGCCGAGCAGGACCACGACCACGACGCGTGCGGGTCGGGCCCCGCGGTCCCGGTGGAGCAGCACCTCGATCTCCTCCTCCGCCTCGGCCGCGACGCCGTCGCCGCCCGCGGACCCGTCGCGGCGGAGCACGTCTCCCTCGCGGACGCGCCGGGCCGGGTCCTCGCGGGCGAGGTGGCCGCCGTCGTCGCCGTGCCGCCCTTCACCGCGTCGGCGATGGACGGCTTCGCGGTGCGCACGTCCGACGTCGACCTGCTGCCGGACGGCGCGCTCGAGCTCGTCGTCGCCGGGGACCTTCCCGCCGGCTCCGGCCCGGCCGTGCTGCCGCCGGGAACGGCGATGCGGATCATGACCGGGGCGGCGCTGCCGGCGGGCGCGGACGCCGTGGTCCCGGTCGAGTGCACCGACCACCGCGCGGGTGCCGGGCCGGCGCCGGCCCGGGTCCGTCTCGACGTCCGGCCGGGCGCCTGGGCGCACGTGCGCCCCGCCGCCGAGGACGCCCGGGTCGGGGACGTCGTGCTGCCGGCGGGCGAGCGCGTGACCCCCGCCCACGTCGCTGCCGCCGCGTCGGTCGGCCACGCGACCCTCGCCGTCGTGCCCCGCCCGCGGGTCCTCGTCGTCGCCACCGGGGACGAGCTGGCCGAGCCCGGCACGCCACCCGGACCGGGCGAGGTCCCCGACTCGGGCGGGCCGCTGCTCGCCGCGCTCGTCGCGCAGGCCGGCGGGATCCCCACCCTCGCGCGCTGCGCCGACGACGTATCGGCGCTCCGTGCCCTCCTCGCCGGCGCGCACGCCGATCTCGTGCTCACTGCCGGCGGGGTGTCGCAGGGCGCCTACGAGGTGGTCCGGGAGGCACTGGGGGACGACCTCGTGCTCGAGGACGTCGCCATGCAGCCCGGCCGCCCGCAGGGCGCGGGCGCGGTCGAGGTCGGTGGCCGCGCGGTGCCGCTCGTCGCGCTGCCCGGCAACCCCGTGAGCTCGTTCGTCGGGTTCCACGTGCTCGTGCGCCCCCTGCTCGCGCTGCTCGCGGGCACCGAGGCCCCCACGCGCACGCTGCCGGTCGTGGCGGGCCGAGCGTGGCGGGCCCGCGCGGGTCGACGCCAGTACACGCCGGTCGCGCTGCGCCGCACGGGCGACGAGCTCGTCGCCGAGCCACCGCACCCGCTCGGCGCCGGCTCGCACCTCGTGGCGAGCCTCGCCCGCGCGGAGGCCCTGGCGATCGTTCCGGCGGAGGTCGACGGGGTACGCGCGGGTGACCGACTCGAGGCGCTCCCGGTCCGCGACTGGACCGCCTGAGCCGCCCGAGCCGCCCGCGCGAGCTCAGTAGTCGTCGGCGTCGTCGCTCTCGCGCGGGGTCGCGGGTGCCCGGGGCGTGAGCGCGTCGGCCGCGCGCACGAGCCCGAGGTGGCTGAACGCCTGCGGGTAGTTGCCGGCGAGGCGCCCCGCGCTCGTGTCGTACTCCTCGGCGAGCAGCCCGAGGTCGGACGAGACCGCCACGAGGGCGTCCATCGTGCGCCGCGCGTCGCCCACACGCCCGGAGCGGGCGTACTGCTCGACCAGCCAGAACGAGCAGATGAGGAACGGGTACTCGTCGCCCTCGAGACCGTCGAGTCCGGAGGCCGTGCGGTAGCGGTGGAGGAAGCCGTGCTCGTCGAGCAGGTCGGCCTCGATGCGCGCCACCGTCGAGAGCATCATCGGGTCGTCGTAGGCGACGAACCCGATGTGCGCGAGCTGGAGCAGCGACGCGTCGACCTCGCGCGAGCCGTAGGTCTGGGTGAACGAGCCGATCTCGGCGTTCCAGCCGTGGGCCAGGATCTCCTCGCGCATGAGGTCACGGCGCTCGCGCCACGTCTCGACGTCGCCGTCGAGCCCGTACCGCTCGACCGCGCGGACGCCCCGGTCGAACGCCGCCCACATCATGGCCCGGCCGTGCGTGAAGAACGCGGGCTCGCCGCGCATCTCCCAGATGCCGTGGTCCTTGTCGTCCTTCCGCTCCCACGCGTAGTCGAGCAGCGCGCGCTGGAGCCCCCAGGAGAACTCGGTCTCCTCCAGCCCGGCCTCACGCGCGAGCTCGAGGGCCACCATGACCTCCCCGACGACGTCGGCCTGGAACTGGTGGGCCGCCCCGTTGCCGATCCGGACGGGGCGGGACCCCTCGTAACCCTCGAGGTGCGTGAGCTCCAGCTCGGGCAGGTGCCGCGAGCCGTCGAGCCCGTACATGATCCGCAGGTCGTGCGGGTCGCCGGCCATGGCACGCAGGAGCCAGGTGCGCCAGGCGCGGGCGCCGGTGACGAAGCCGTGGCTGAGCAGGGCCTCGATCGTCAGCGCGGAGTCGCGCAGCCACACGAACCGGTAGTCCCAGTTGCGCTCGCCGCCGAACTCCTCCGGAAGCGAGGTGGTCGGGGCCGCGACGATGCCGCCGGTGAGCCGCTCGGTGAGCGCGCGCAGGACGAGCAGGGACCGGCGCACCTCGGCGGCGTAGGGGCCGCTCGCGTCGATCCGCCGCGCCCACGCCCGCCAGTAGGCGATCGTGGCGACCGGGGTGAGGGTCTCGGGCCGCGGCTGGGCGTCAGGCAGGTAGGACGGCGACCAGGACAGGACCCAGGTGAGCGTCTCGCCCTCGCTCATCGCGAAGGTGCCTCGGCACGAGCCGTTGACCTGGGCGAGCGACGGCCCGCGCAGGGCGAGCGAGTCGGGGCCGGCGATCGCGTGGATCTCGGAGGCGCCGTCGACCTCCACGGTCTGGAGCCAGGGGGTCGCCGCGCCGTAGTCGAAGCGGAGCCTGAGGTCGTGCTCGACCTCGACGTGCCCGGACGTGCAGGTCACGGAGCGCACGAGGTCCGCCGTCGGGGCGGCGGGGTCCTCGTCGATCGGCAGGAAGTCCGTGACGGTGAGCGTGCCGGTCGGCGTGGTCCAGTGGGACTCGAGCACGAACGTGTCCTCGACGTACTCGCGCGAGTCGAGCTCGCCGCCCGGCGGGAAGAGCCGCCACCGGCCGTCGCCCGGCGTCCCGAGGATCGCGGTGAACACCGCGGAGGAGTCGAAGCGGGGGAAGCAGAGCCAGTCGATGCTCCCGTCCCGAGACACGAGAGCGGCCGTGCGCTGGTCGGACAGCAGGGCGTAGTGCTCGAGCGGAGTGCTCACGGGTCAGGCCTTCTGGGTCGGGGGCGTGTCGGGCTGATCGACGGGAGTGTCCTCGTCAGCGTGTCGCGGCTACGGCCACGACCTGCACCGGGACCGGAGCGGGAGCGGACCGGCGGCACGGCGATCGTCCAGGCTAGCCGCATGCCCGGGTGCGCGGCGCAGGACGGGGCCCGCGCGTCGGGCGGTTCGGTCGATGAGGTCACGATTCGGCGACCGCCGGTCACCGGTGCGCCACGACTCGCCCGATGTCGCCGACCGGAGGCCACCATGGAGGGCGCCGCCGGGACCCGCCGTGCGGGTCAGGACCGGAGGACGCCGTGCGACGACTCGCCCCCTCGTTCGCCGCCGTGGTCGGCGCGATGATGCTCGCCGGCTGCTGGTCCGCACCGGTCACGGACGGGACCGCGCCTCCGGACGAGTCGCCCTCCGCCGGGGCCCCCTCCGACGGCTCGGCGACGGACGGCTCGGCGTCCGACGGCTCGCCATCGGAAGGGACCGGGTCCGACGGCGCAGATGCCCTCGACCGGGACACCTTCGCCGTTCCCACCTGGGCGCACTCGCCGGGACAGATGGTGATGGAGGCGCTCATCATCGGCGACCTCGTCGCGTCGCCGGAGGGATGCCCGGTGATGACGGGCGAGCACGGCTACGACGGGGACGGGACAGGGATCATGCTCCCCAACGCCGTCGGGCGTCGGACCGAGGACGGCCTCGTGGTCGAGTACGAGATGGAGGGCGAGCACCACGTGGCCCGGCTCGACGGCAGCGAGCAGAGCTTCGGCGGCGGGGGCGGCACCCCGGAGAACGAGGCCGAGTGGGAGCGGGTGTGCCCGCACACTCCTGTCAGCGACATCTGGCAGGGGTACTGACCGGCGTGGGATCGCTCACGCACGGAGACATCAGCCCACCGGCCTTCTCGACCAACCGTCCACGCTCTTGTCCGCCACACGCGACATGATGTACATTCTGTTTGTCATTCTGTTGAATGCGCTGGACACGAGGAGCTGGGGCCATGTCCTACCGGAGCAAGCGGTCGATCGCCTACATCGTCGGCGTCGTCGCACTCGTCGCGGCCTACGTCGTCGTCGCGCTGGGACGGAGCGGGACGGGCGCCGACCTACGGTCGTGGGCCACACTCATGCTGATCTTCGCCGGCCTGTGGGTGGTGGTCCTCGTCGTCGTGCAGATGGTCTTCCACGTCGGGCTCGCCGTGGGGGTCGCCGCCACGGAGGCCCGCGAGGACACGTCGCAGGTCGAACGCATCATGCGCGCATCGATGGCGGACGACGAGCAGAACTCGCTCATCGAGCTGCGCGCGGGGAGGGTCGACGCGATCGTCGTCGGGCTCGGACTTGTCGTCGCGCTTGCCGCGATGGCGCTCGGGGCGTCCGCAGTGGCTGGGCTGCACGTCCAGCTGGCGGCGGTCGCGGTCGGCTCTCTCGCCGAGAACGTGTGGACGATCGTGGCCCACGAGGGCGGGGGCGCTCGTGGCTGAGCGGCTGCGCATCACGAACAACATCCGGCGCCTGCGATTCTTCGCCGACGAGATGACGCAGCTCGAGCTCGCCGAGCGGATCGGCGCCTCTCGGCAGACGATCGTCAACCTCGAGGCGGGGAAGTACTCGCCGTCGCTCGAGCTGGCCTTCCGGATCGCCGACGCGTTCGGCGTGCCGATCGGCGAGGTGTTCGCGCACGAGCCGGCCTGAGCACCGCGGCGCCCGGCCGGATCGCCGCGAGCGGGCGTCATCCGTCAGACTGTCTCCCCGACCGTCGACCGGCCCCGCGGACGCGGCGCCAGGTCGAGGAGCACGCAGGACACGACGACGAGGAGACCGGCATGGGGCTCGACAAGTACCTCAACAAGGCCAAGGACGCGCTGCGGGGCGAGCAGGGCGAGCAGCTGCTCGACAAGGTCGAGGGGGCGGCGCGCAAGGCCACCGGCGGCAAGCACGACGGCATCATCGACAAGGCGCGCGATGCCGCCGGGAACGCCCTCGGGCACGACGGCGACGCGCAGGACGCGGCGGCCGACCGCGCGCCGGAGGGCGGCGACCGCGACCGGGAGGCAGGCGACCGCGCGCCGGACTCCCCCGGCGCCGGCACCTCAGGCGGCGCCGCGGCGGGCGGTTCCGAGGCCGGTGGTTCCGGGGCCGGTGGTTCCGGGGCCGGCACGGATGCGACTGGCACCGACTCCGGGACTGCGGAGACGCGCACCCAGACGGAGCCCGGGACCCGCAGCTGAGCGGCCGTCGGGGTCGACCAGGGCCCGGGACCCGCAGCTGACCGGCCGTCGGGGTCGACCAGGGCCGACAGTCGGCGGCCGACCGGCCCTGACGCGCGAACCGACGAGAACGGCCGGCCCCCTCGAAGGGGGCCGGCCGCATTCTGTGTCCGGAGGGGGACTTGAACCCCCACGCCCTAATACGGGCACTAGCACCTCAAGCTAGCGCGTCTGCCATTCCGCCACCCGGACAGGGTGTCTGTTCGGCTTCCGGAAGGCTCCCGGTCACCTGAACAACGACGGAAACTCTAACACGCAGCCCCCGCCGTTCCGACGCCCGATCGACCTCCTCGAACGTGAGTCGCGGCACGCTCCGGCGAGGTGCCCGACGAGCTACCAGGCGAGCCGCGGCGGCCGTCGCGCGACAAGTCGCGATGTCGACGGACCTGAGCCGCACTCTCGACCAATGCGTGGCGACCTCGGCAGCCCCCCGCCGCACGGCCGACCGATCCACGCCGCACGCTCGGCAGTTCGCCGCCTCTCACCCGCACGCTCGACCAGTCCCCCGCTCCCAACCGCAATCTCGGTGAGCACCAACCGCTGTGAGTGTGGGGGTGGCTGGTCTGGGACTGGCTGGCAGGGTGGTGGCTGGTCGTTCCGCTCGTGGGTGTGACTCGGCGAACCGCAGACCCCTTGTTGGGGGTGTCTGGAGATTGATCTGTCCGCCCATGGGTGGGGTGGCCGGCACCGTCCTGGCCCATCTCGGAGACCTGATCAGAAGGTTGTCCGCCACTGGTGTGGCGTGACTCGTCACAGTGTTGTCCCGAGGTGACTCCTACCCAGAACGGCACCGGCCACCAGCGACCAGACCATCCACTCATTGGTAGGAAGGACACCAGGCCGCTATGGCTATCGTCGCGCACTCCCATCCGTTCGTCATCGGGGTCGACACCCACGCCCAGACCCATTCGTTGGCGGTGCTGGCCGCCCGCGGCGAGCTGATCGATTCTGCCCAGTTCCCGACCACGCCTGCGGGCATGGCCCGCGCGATCGCCTGGGCCGCTCGCCGCACCGGGGCCGATATGGCCGCGTTGTGGGTCATCGAGGGCGCCGCGTCCTACGGCGCGACCCTGGCCGGCGTTGTCCAGGACGCCGGCTATCAGGTCGTGGAGGCCGCGCGGATGAACCCGCGCGGGAACCGGGGCGTGGGTAAGTCCGATGCCCTGGATGCCTACCGCATCGCGGCCGCCGTCCTCCCGCTTCAGGTCAGCCGGCTGCGGCACCTCCGCGCCGCTAGTGGGGTCCGGGCCGCGCTGCGGGTCCTGCTCACCGCCCGCGAGCAGATGAACAGCGAACGTACCGCGGCCACGAACGCGCTGACCGCGCTGCTGCGCGTCAGCGACCTGGGTATCGATGCGCGCCGGGCCCCGGGCAAGAAGGTGATCGCCATGATCAGCCGGTGGCGCGAGCGCGATGAGGACATCGCCACCGCGACCGCCCGCAGCGAGGCCGTCCGCCTGGCCGCCCAGATCCTGGCCCTGGACGTCGAGCTCGCCACGAACAAGAAGCGCATCACCGTTCTGGTCAAGTCCAGCCTGGCCGCGCCGCTGCTCGAGATGCATGGTGTCGGGCCGATCACCGCGGCCGTGTCACTGACCGTGTTCTCCCACCCGGGCCGGTTGCGTTCCGAGGCCGCGTTCGCGGCCCTGGCCGGGGTCAGCCCGATCCCGGCCTCCTCGGGCAACACCGTGCGACACCGCCTCAACCGCGGGGGCGACCGGCAACTCAACCGCGTCCTGCATACCGCGGTCGTGACCCGGATGAGTCACGACCCCGAGACCCGCGCCTACGTCGAACGCCGCGCCGGCGAGCACCGCACCAAGGCCGAGATCCGCCGCTGCCTCAAGCGCTACCTCGCCCGCCGCATCTACCGCACCCTCAACAGCACCCCCGAACCCACCATGGCCGCTTGACGAAACATAGAAGGATCAATCTCGACGAGAGGGGCGGTCGGCGGGTCGGGCTTGACACGCGGGCTCGCCGTCCGCACCATACTGACACCTGAATCACTCGTCAGGTTCTGCGGTCGGACAGCCCCCGTCGGTCCGCACCTCTCCACCAACGAAGGCGGAATCATGCGAGTAGGCACGAAGATCCTGGCCCTGGCTGCGGGCGTCGCGACCGCGACCGCTCTCGCCGCGTGCGCCCCCAGCGAGGACGACGCCGAGGCGGACGGCGGTTCCGAGTCCGGCGGCGAGTCGGGATCCGGCGGCGGCGAGGCCACGGGCGACCCCGTCCCCGTCGCGCTCATCACCTCGACCACCGGCCCCCTGGCCGCCTACGGCGAGGCGTTCGTCGACGGCTTCGAGGCCGGCCTCGACTACGCCACCGACGGCACCGGCGTCGCGGGCGGCCACGAGATCGAGGTCGAGATCCTCGACGACGCCGGCGTGGTCGACACCGCGCTCGGTCACACCCGCGACGTCATCGGCGCGGGCACGCAGATCATCACCGGCACGGCGTCGTCGGGCATCGCCCTCGCGCTCGCCGAGCAGGCCGAGCAGAACCAGATCCTCTACGTCTCCGGCCCTGCCGCGGCGGACCCCGTCACCGGCATCAACGAGTACACCTTCCGCTCGGGCCGCCAGTCGCTGCAGGACGTGGCCACGGCCGGCCAGTTCACGGACGTCGACGGCCAGACCGTGGTCGTCCTCGCGCAGGACAACGCGTTCGGACAGGGCAACGTCGCCGCCGTCGCGGCCGTGCTCGGCGAGCAGGGCGCAGAGGTCGTGCCCGTGCTCGTGCCCGAGGACGTCACCGAGTTCACGCCGTTCACCACGCAGATCCAGGGCGAGGAGCCGAACATGGTGTTCGTCGCCTGGGCGGGCGCCACCTCCGGCGCCATGTGGCAGTCGCTCTCGCAGCAGGGCGTCCTCGAGTCGACCACGGTCGTCACCGGACTCGGCGACGTCTCGACCTACAACGCCTTCGGCGACGGCTCGGGCGAGATCGACTTCCTCAACCACTACTTCGCGGGCGCCGGCGGCAACGACATCGAGGCCGCGATGATCGAGCACGTCGAGGCGGCCGGCGGCACCGTCGACCTCTTCACGCCGGACGGCTTCACGGCCGCCCAGATGATCGTCCAGGCCATCGAGGAGGGCGCGGCCGACGACGTCGACGCGATGGTCTCCGCCCTCGAAGGCTGGGAGTTCGAGGGCCCGAAGGGCGACTACTCGATCCGCCCGGAGGACCACGCGCTGCTGCAGCCGATGTTCCACGCCCACCTGGTCGACCAGGACGGCGAATGGGTCCCCGAGCTCGTCGACACGATCTCCGCCGAGGACGCGGCCCCGCCCGTGGCCGAGGGTTCCTGACCGACCGCGTCGGGGGCGGCGCAGCACAGCGCGCCGCCCCCGTCCCGCGCCCTCCCCGTACCCGCCAGAGAGGCAGCCGATGAGCACCCCCACGGACTCCGGTCCGGACACCGATCCGTACGCTGCACCGACCACACCGGACGACGTCGCCCTGCGCGTGGCCGGCCTCTACTTCCAGGTCGGCGGCGCGAAGATCCTCACGGACATCGACCTCGACGTCCCGCGCGGCCAGATGCTCGGGGTCATCGGCCCCAACGGCGCCGGCAAGACCACGCTGTTCAACATGATCTCGGGGATCCACCGGCCCACCGCGGGCCGGATCCTGCTCGACGGCACGGACATCACCCGCGCCCGCGTCCACACCCGCGCCCGGGCCGGGATCGGCCGGACCTTCCAGACCTCGAGCCTGTTCCCCGCGCTCACCGCACTGGAGAACGTGCGCCTCGCGGCCCAGACCTCGATGGGCGGCGGCCTGTCGGTGCTGCGCTTCCCCACCCGGAACGACGCCGCCGCCAAGGTCGCGCTCGACCGCCTCGACGAGGTCGACCTCGGGCACCGCTCGGCGGTCACCGCCGGCGGCCTGTCCCACGGCGACAAGCGCAAGCTCGAGATCGCCGTGCTCCTCGCGATGGAGCCGAAGGTCATCCTGCTCGACGAGCCGATGGCCGGCGTCTCCCGCTCCGACGTCCCCTCGCTGGTGGAGGTCATCCGACGGCTGCACCGCACCCGCTCGACCACGGTCCTCATGGTCGAGCACCACGTCGACGTCGTCATGGGCCTCGTCGACCGCGTCGCGGTCCTCCACCAGGGCTCGGTGCTCGCCGTCGACGAACCGGAGACGATCATGAACGACCCCCGCGTGAAGTCCGCCTACCTCGGAGGTGCCGCATGAGCGCGGTCCTCACGGTCGAGAAGCTGCGCGCCCACATCGGTGGCCAGCAGGTCGTCGAGTCCGTCTCCTTCGAGGTGCCCGCCACCGGCGTGACGGCGGTCCTCGGCCGCAACGGCGTCGGCAAGACCTCGACGATCAAGGCGGTCATGGGCCTCATCGAGCGCACCGGCACCGTGACGTTCGCCGGGGAGCGGATCGACCGGCTGCACACGCACGCCATCGTGCGGCGCGGCATCGGCTACGTCCCCGAGGACCGCGAGGTCTTCGGCACCCTGACCGTCGCCGAGAACCTGCGCCTCGCCGAGCGCGACGGCGGCAACCCCGAGCGCCGCGAGCTCGTCGACGAGCTGTTCCCCGACCTCGTGGCCCGTGCCGGCCAGCGCGCCGGCACGCTCTCGGGCGGCCAGCAGCAGATGGTCTCCCTCGCCCGCGCCCTGCTCAACGACAACCGCCTCCTCCTCGTCGACGAGCCGACCAAGGGCCTCGCCCCGCGGATCGTCAACGAGGTGGCGGACGCCCTGGCGATCGCCGCGCAGACCGTCCCGGTCCTGCTGGTCGAGCAGAACCTGCCCGTCATCGAGCAGCTCGCCACGGACGCGATCGTCATCGACGCCGGGCACGTCGTCCACACCGGCCCCGCCGCCGAGCTCCTCGCGGACCCAGACGCCGTCTCCCGCCTCCTCGGGGTCGGCTCGCACGAGCAGCCCGCCACCGCCGGCGCCGGAGCAGGCGCCGGCGCCACCCACGACCGGGCGGAGGCCCCCCGATGAGCACCCTCGTCCTCCTGCTGTTCACGGGCCTCGGCCTGGGGGCGCTGTACTTCCTCGCCGCCTCGGGGCTCTCCCTCATCTACGGCCTCATGGGCGTGCTCAACTTCGCCCACGGCGCGTTCCTCTCCCTCTCGGGCCTCGTCGGCTGGGAGGTCGCCAAGATCGTCGGCGCGGGCACGTGGGGCGGCTTCCTCGTCTCCCTGCTCGCGGGCGTCCTCGTCGGCGCCGTGTTCGCCACGCTCACCGAGCTCCTGCTCATCCGGCCCCTGTACAACCGCCACATCGAGCAGGTCCTCGTCACCGTCGGCCTCGGACTCGGCGGGATCGCCCTCTTCGAGGGCATCTGGGGCTCGAACGCCGACTTCTCGCTCACCTCGCCCGCGTGGATGACCCGCACGACGTCGATCCTCGGCGCGAACGTCCCGAACTCGATGTTCGTCTTCATCGTGGCCGCGGGCCTCGTCCTCGCGGCCCTCGCCCTGTTCCTGCGCTACACCCGGTACGGGCTCATCATCCGCGCCGGCGTCGAGAACCGGTCGATGGTCACGGCGCTCGGCATCGACGTGCGCCGCTCGTTCACCCTGATGTTCGCGATCGGCGGCGCCGCGGCCGGGCTCGGCGGCGTCCTCGCCTCGCACTTCTACCAGTACACGTCCGCGCACCTGGGCCAGACGATGCTCATCTTCGCCTTCATCGTCACCGTCATCGGTGGCATGGGCTCGCTCCTGGGCGCGGCGATCGCCGCCGTCCTCGTCGGGGTGCTCCAGCAGCTGGCCAACGCCTACCTCGGCGTGGGCGACCTCGTCGCGGTGCTGCTGCTCGCCGTGGTGCTTCTCGTCCGACCGGCCGGCCTCATGGGGAGGACCGCATGACCACCGATCCCACCGCCACCGGCGGCACCACCGGAGCCACCGCGGCCACCACCACCCGCGACCGCGGCGAGGACGCGTCCGCCACGACCGGACCGGCGACAGCGCCCACGACCGGCCCCGACGGCGCCACCCGCTCCGGCGCCACCGCCGCCACGCCCACCAGCGTCCCGCCGCGCACCGGCGTGCGCCGTAGTTGGGTGGCGCCCGCGGTCGTCGGGGTCGTCCTCGTCGTCTTCGCCGGCCTGCTGCCGCTGCTCAACATCAGCGTCCCCGGCGTCCTGCCCGGGCCGACCTACCTCCCCGGCGCCCTCGGCCTGCTCGCGCTGTGCTTCCTCTACGCCGCGCTCGCGCTGAGCTACCACCTCGTCTACGGGGTGGCGGGCATGCTGAGCTTCGGCCACGCCCTCTACTTCGGCGCCGGCGCCTACGGGCTCGCCCTGCTGCTCAAGTACGAGATCGACTTCGCCGTGGCCATCGTCCTCGTCGTCCTCGGCGTCGCGGTCCTCGCCCACGTCGTCGGCGCGGTCTCGCTGCGCGTGGCCGGCGTGTCCTTCGCGATGGTCACCCTCGCGTTCGCCCAGGCCGGCAACGTCGCGGTGCGTCGCGGCTCCGCGATCACCGGCGGCGAGGAGGGCCTGCGCCTCGAGACCGCCGACGTGCCCGACCTGCTCGTCGGGGTGCTCAACACCAAGCACATGTTCTGGCTGGCGCTGGCGATCCTCGTCCTCGTCTACGTGGTCGTCACGTGGTTCCAGTCCTCACGCGCCGGCCACGTCGTCGAGGCCACCCGCGAGAACGAGACCCGCGTGCGCGTCATGGGCCAGGGCCCCTACCCGATCCGCGTCCTCACCTTCGGCCTTGCCGGCGTGCTCGCCGCGATCGTCGGCATGGCGTACGTGCTCCTGCAGTCCACGGCGACCCCGCACACCACGAGCGCGGACATGACGATCTCGGTCCTCATCATGGTGGTGCTCGGCGGCGTCGGGTCCCGCTGGGGCGCGATCACGGGCGCCATCGTCTACACGCTGCTCGTCAGCCGGCTCTCGACCCTCGCGGCCACGGAGTCGATCCAGTCCCTCCCGGCCTGGCTCGAGATCCCGCTGTCCGAGCCGAACTTCATCCTCGGGGCGCTGTTCATCCTCGTCGTCCTGTTCACCCCCGGCGGCATCGCGGGCGGTCTCACGCGCCTGTGGGCCCGCCTGACGGGTCGCCGCACCGGCGGCGCACGCGCCTCCCGCGCCCGGCTGGAGGACGTGGCCTGATGCCCACCCGCCCGCTCGACCACACGCGCGCACCCGCGCCCGGCGGACACACCGTCGGCCGCTGGGTGAGCGCCTCGGCGCGCCTCGCGCCGGGGCGCATCGCGGTGGACGAGCGGGGCCGGCTGCTGACGTACCGCGAGCTCGACGACCGCTCGAGCGCCCTGGCCGAGGCGCTGCGGGCGGCCGGCTACCGGCGGGGCGACCGGGTCGCCACGCTCACCCGCAGCTCGACCGACCACGTCGTCGCGTTCTTCGCCTGCGCGAAGGCCGCCCTCGTCCTCGCGCCGCTGTCCTGGCGGCTCGCCGGCGCGGAGCTCGCCGACCTCGTCGCGCACTGCCGGCCGGCCCTCCTCCTCGCCTCCGCCGAGCTCGAGGGGGCGGCGCGGGCCGCGGCCTCGGCCTCCCCGACTCCCCCGCCGCTCGCGCTGCTGGGACCGGACGGCGTCGAGTCCGCCGTCCCGGCGCGGGGAGCCTCGGTCGGTCCGGCCGGCGCGGACGCTCCCACGCCCGACGACGACGAACCCCGCACGCCCGACGACGAACCCCCCGGCGCGTCCGTCCCCGCCGACGAGGACCCCGTCCTGCTGCTGTACACCTCGGGCTCGACGGGCCGCCCGCGCGGCGTGCTGCTCACCCACGCCAACTGCTACTGGACGAACGCGTCCCTCGGCGACGCCACCGGCATGACCAGCCAGGACGTCGTGCTGGGGATCATGCCGCAGTTCCACTCCGGCGGCTGGAACGTGCAGCCCCTGCTCGCCTGGCGCACGGGCGCCACCGTCGTCCTCGAGCCCGACTTCGACCCCGGCGCCGTCATCGACCTGCTCAGTCGCCGCCGCGTGACGACGATGATGGGCGTCCCGGCGCACTACCGGATGCTCGCCGAGCACCCCGACTTCGCCTCGGCCGACCTCCACGGGCTCACCCATGCGATCGTCGGCGGCGCCCCGATGCCGCACGACCTGCTCGCCGTCTGGCAGTCGAGGGGCGTGCGCGTGTTCCAGGGCTACGGGCTGACCGAGGCCGCGCCGAACGTGCTCGTGCTGCCCGCCGAGGAGGCGGGCGACCACGTCGGGTCCGTCGGGCGCCCCTACGCCCACGTCGAGGTCGCGCTGCTCACCGGCGGCGAGGTCCACCACGGCGCCGGGACCGGGGAGCTGCTCGTGCGCGGCCCCGCCGTGTTCGCCGGCTACGCGGACGACCCCGAGGCGACCCGGGCGGCGTTCCACGACGGCTGGCTGCGCACCGGCGACCTCGCCGAGCGCGACGACGCCGGGTACGTGCGGATCGTCGACCGCCGCTCGGCCATGTACATCACGGGCGGGGAGAACGTCTCCCCCGCCCAGGTCGAGTCCGTCCTGCGCGCGCACCCGGGGATCGCGGACGTCGCCGTCGTCGGGGTCCCGGACACCGACTGGGGCGAGGTCGGGCACGCTGTCGTCGTCGCCCGTCCCGGCGCGGACCTCGACGCACGGTCCGTGGTCGCGCACGCCCGGGAGAGCCTCGCGGCGTACAAGTGCCCGAGGTACGTGACGTTCGTCGACGAGCTGCCCCGCATCACGCTGCTCAAGGTCGACCGCGCACGACTTCCCCTGCCGTCCGGCGACCCGGTCGGCCCCCGAGAGACGAGGAGCGACGCATGAGCACCCGCCCGACCACCGCCCGCGGCACGCGCACCCGGGCCGCGATCCTCGCCGCGGCGACGGACGTGTTCGCCGAGCACGGTTTCCACGACGCCTCCGTCGCACGCATCACCGACCGCGCGGGCGTGGGCCAGGGGACGTTCTACCTCTACTTCGACACCAAGCTCGCGGTGTTCGAGGAGGTGGTGCGCGACCTCAACTCGCGCGTGCGCCGCGCGATGTTCACCGCGTCCTCCGAGCACACCGACCGCATCGCCGCCGAGCGCGCCGGGTTCGCCGCGTTCTTCCGGTTCACCGCGGAGAACCCGGCCCTCTACCGGATCATGCGGCAGGCCGAGTTCGTCGCCTCGGACGTCCTCCACATGCACTACGAGACCATCGCCCGCGGCTACACGACCGGGCTGCGCGCCGCCCAGGAGGCCGGCGAGGTCGCCGAGGACCTCGACCCGGAGGCCGTGGCCTGGGCCCTCATGGGGGTCGGCGAGCTCGTCGGCATGCGCTGGGTGATGTGGGAGCGCGAGACCACCTCCGACGACGAGGAGCGGTCCGTCGAGCACGGGCTGCCCGAGAAGATCTTCGACTCGACCATGGCCATGGTCGAGCGCGGGCTCCGGCCTCCCGCCGGGCCCGGCACCACCCCCGACACGCAAGGAGACACCCCGTGAGCAGCATCAACGGCAAGCGCGCAGTGGTCACCGGCGGTGGCTCCGGCATCGGTGCCGCGGTCGCCCGCCGCCTCGCCTCCGACGGCGCGACCGTCGTCGTCGCCGACCGGGACGAGGCCGCCGCCGAGCGGGTCGCCGGCGAGATCGGGGGCGAGAGCTGGGTCGTCGACCTCGACGACACGCGCGCCCTCGACGACCTCTCGCTCGAGGCGGACATCCTCGTCAACAACGCGGGCATCCAGGTGGTCCGGCCCATCCACGAGTTCGACCCCGAGGCGTTCCGCCGCATCCAGCGGATCATGCTCGAGGCGCCCTTCCTCCTCGTCCGCGCCGCGCTGCCGCACATGTACGCCGCCGGCTGGGGCCGGATCGTCAACCTCTCCTCCGTCCACGGGCTCGTCGCCTCCCCGTTCAAGAGCGCCTACGTCACCGCCAAGCACGGGCTCGAGGGCCTGAGCAAGGTGACCGCGCTCGAGGGCGCCGAGCACGGCGTGACGTCGGTGTGCGTGAACCCGGGCTACGTGCGCACCGCGCTGGTGGAGAAGCAGATCGCCGACCAGGCCGCCACGCACGGCATCGGCGAGGACGAGGTGCTCGAAAAGGTCCTGCTCAAGGAGGCGGCGGTCAAGCGGCTCGTCGAGCCCGAGGAGGTCGCCTCGCTCGTGTCGTGGATCGTCGGCGCGGACGGCTCGATGGCCACCGGCGCCTCGTTCGTGCTCGACGGCGGGTGGCACGCGAAGTGAGCCGCAGCCCCGTCCGCAGCGACGTCGCCGTCACCGGCGGCGCGCTCGCGGTCCACACGTGGGAGGCGCCGTCGAAAGCCCCCACCGTCGTCGCCGTCCACGGCGTCACGTCCTCGCACGCCGCCTGGGCGTGGCTCGCCGACGCCCTGCCGGACGTACGGGTGGTCGCCCCCGACCTGCGCGGACGGGGACGCTCCTCGGGCCTCGGTGGCCCCTACGGGATGGCCGCGCACACCGACGATCTCGCCGCCGTGCTGCGGGGGCTCGACGACGGGCCGCACCTCGTCGTGGGCCACTCGATGGGCGCCTTCGTCTCGCTCGTCCTCGCCCACCGGCACCCCGACCTCGTGGCGGAGCTCGTCCTCGTCGACGGCGGTCTCCCGCTGCGGGCGCCGGAGGGGATCGATCCCCAGGACGCGATGGACGCCACGCTCGGGCCGGCGGCCGACCGGCTGCGCGCCACGTTCGCCGACCGCGCCGGGTACCGCGACTTCTGGCGGGACCACCCGGCCTTTGCCGGGGTCGAGGACGAGCGGTTCGACGCCTACACCGACCACGACCTCGAGCCGACGCCGGACGGGCGTCTGCGGCCGGCGACCGCGGTCGAGGCGCTGCACGCGGACCAGGTCGAGCTCGTGGGCGGGACCTCGGTGCGCGAGGCCCTCGACGCGCTCGACCCCGCCGCGCGCCCGACGACCTTCGTCCACGCCCCGCGCGGGCTGCTCGACGCCGAGCCGCTCTACACCGCGGACGAGGTCCACCGCTGGTCCGCGGAGCTGCCGGGCGTCCACGTGGTGTGGAGCCTGGACACCAACCACTACACGGTCGTCATGTCCGACCGGGGTGCGACGGACCTCGCCGAGATCCTCCGCCCCGCCCTCGAGGGAGCCCTGCGATGACGATCCACGAGCACGACGTCGGTACGGCGCGGATCCGCGTCCACGTCCGCGACACCGACCCCGAGGGGGCGTCGGAGCACCTGCCCGTGCTGATGGTCCACGGCAACTGTTCGTCGTCGGCGTTCTTCCACCACCTGCTCGGCGCCCTGCCGGGCGGGCGCCGCGGCATCGCCCCGGACCTGCGCGGCTACGGGGACACCGAACCGGCACCGATCGACGCCACGCGCGGGATGCGCGACTTCTCCGACGACCTCGTGGCGCTGCTCGACGCGCTCGGGATCGGCCAGGTCGACGTCGTCGCCCACTCCGCCGGCGCCGGCGTGGTCATGCAGCTCGCCGTCGACCACCCGGGACGCGTGGGTCGCATGCTGCTCGAGGCCCCCGCCTCGCCCTACGGCTTCGGGGGCACGAAGGACGTCGCGGGCACGCCGCACTGGCCCGACTTCGCGGGGTCCGGCGGCGGCACCGCGAACCCGGACTTCGCCGCCGCGATCGCCGCCGGCGACCGGTCGACCGACACCCCCGTCTCCCCGCTCAGCGTGTTCCGCCAGACCTACGTGGCCGCAGGCGCACAGGTCGAGGACGAGGACCTCCTCCTGGACTCCGTGCTGTCCACGCGGATCGGCGAGGACCACTACCCCGGCGACACGACGACGTCGGAGAACTGGCCCGGCGTCGCGCCCGGCACCGCGGGCATGAACAACGCCCTCTCGCCGAGGTACTACGACCTCTCGACGTTCGCCGACGTGCGGGGCGTGGGGCCGGTGGCCTGGGTCCGCGGGGACGCCGACGTCATCGTCTCCGACACGTCCCTGCTGGAGTTCGGGCACCTCGGCAGCCTCGGCGCGGTCCCCGGCTGGCCCGGCCCGGAGGTCTACCCCGCCCAGCCGATGGTCGGCCAGACCCGGGCCGTGCTCGACGCGTTCGCGTCGAACGGCGGCAGCTACGAGGAGATCGTGCTGCCCGGGATCGGCCACAGCCCCCACCTGGAGGACCCGGAGCGGTTCCGCGCGATCCTCGCCGACCTGCTCGACCGGCCCGCCGCCTGACCGGCGCTCGCCCGACCGTAGGATCGGGGCATGCCCACCCCCGCGACGACGCCACCGGTGCGCGCCCGCGCGCTCCGGGCGCTCTGAGCCGTGCTGCCCGAGGAGATCGAGGCGCTGCGGGACGCCGACGGTCGGCGCGCGCGCCGGAACTGAATCGTCGTCGCCGTCCTCACGGTGCTGCTCGCCCTCGTCCCGATCGGCGTCTACGCGGCGGCCACCGGCAGCCTCGACCACCTGCTCGGCCGGAGCCAGGAGGTCACCGCGCGGGTGGAGCAGGTGACGACCGACGGCAGCTGCCGGGGGCGGTCGACCGACCGCCTCGACGTGACCGTGAGCTGGACGGTCGACGGCGTTCCCGGTCGCGACTCCTACTCCCGGTGCGACGACCCGCTCGCCGTGGGCGACCCCGTCCAGGTCTGGGTGGCACCCGACGGGAGCATGTCGCCCGACTCCCCAACCTCGATCCGGGTCGGTCTCGTGCTCGGCAGCGTCGCTCTGGCGCTGGCCGCCGCCGGGAGCGGTGCACTGACCATCGTCATGACCCGGAGGTGGCAACGGCGGCTGCTCGGCGCGCCGACCACGCCGCTCGGCCCACCCGTCCGCGTCCGGGTGAGGTCCGCGGGGCGCGGTCGGGCGCGCATGCACCTCGTCGATCCCGCGCCCGGGGTACCCGACCCGAGGCCGGGCGTCTCGCCGGTGGTCCGTTTCCGCGCCGGGCACGGGCCTCGACCGGCGCCACGGTGTCCTCGTCCGCGACGACGACCGCCTCTGGATCGAGCTCCGCGCCCGCGGGCCGAAGGACCGGTGATCCCAGCCCCGTCGGGACGACGCCGCAGCTCCCGGCACCGCGTCCCCCGACCGCCCCGACTGACAGGTGTCACACGGACCTCGTGACACGACCCCATGGTGGGAGCACGCGCGGTCCGGCGATGCTCGGGCCATGACCACACCTGGGACCGCCGTACCACCGGCCGTCGAGCTCGTCGGGCTGCGCAAGACCTTCGGATCGGGAGCCTCGACCGTCCGCGCCGTCGACGGGCTCGACCTGACGATCAGCCCCGGAGAGGTCGTCGCCTTCCTCGGCCCCAACGGCGCCGGCAAGACGACGACCCTCGACATCGTGCTCGGCCTGACCGAGGCGAGCGCCGGCTCCGCCACGGTGTTCGGGCGCTCCCCGCGCGAGGCCGTCGCCGCCGGCCGGGTCTCGGCGGTCCTCCAGTCCGGCGGCCTGCTGCGCGACCTCACGGTCCGCGAGACGGTCACGCTCATCGCCTCGACGTTCCCCACCCACGAGCCGGTCGACGACGTCATGGCGCGCGCCGGCATCGAGGGCATCGCGGGGCGACGGATCTCGAAGTGCTCGGGCGGCGAGCAGCAGCGGGTCCGGTTCGCGCTCGCACTCCTGCCCGACCCCGACCTCATCGTCCTCGACGAGCCGACCGCGGGCATGGACGTCTCCGCGCGACGCGAGTTCTGGGCCACCATGCACGCCGACGCCGACGCCGGCCGCACGATCGTGTTCGCCACCCACTACCTCGAGGAGGCCGACGCGTTCGCCGACCGCATCGTCATGGTCGCGCGCGGTCGGGTGGTGGCGGACGGCTCGACCGAGGAGATCCGGGCACGGGCGACCGGCCGGACGGTGAGCGCCGCCGTCGACCCGGCCCGCCTCGAGGCCGTGGCCGGGGACCTGCGGAAGCGGCCCGGCGTGCGCACCGTGACGACGTCCGGCAGCCGGCTGAGCGTCGCCGCGGCCGACTCCGACGCGGTCGCGCGCCTCCTGCTCACCGAGCTCGGCGGATCGGAGCTCGAGATCACGGCGGGCTCGCTCGAGAGCGCGTTCGTCGCGATCACCGGCGACGACGTCGCTGCGGCCGACGAGATCGACGACCTGTTCTCTCCCACCGGAACGACGAGCACGACGACGGCGCACACCGGCGCCTCCACCGACCCCGCCCCAGGGACCGCCACCACCTCGATCGGAGCGACCCGATGAACGCGACATACTTCCGGATCGAGATGACGCGGCTGAGCCGCGACGTGACGACGCTCTTCTTCGTCGGCATCCTGCCCGCCCTGCTCTACGTCATCTTCGGGGCGGTCCAGTCCTACGGGGAGGTCGAGCTCGCCCACGGCAACGTGGCGATGACCGTGATGATCGCGATGGCCGCCTACGGCGCCGTCACCGCCACGACCTCGCTCGGCGGCATGGCGGCGGTCGAGCGCATGCAGGGCTGGGGCCGCCAGCTCGGGCTCACACCGATGACCGACGCAGGGTTCGTCGCGGTCAAGGCCTCGGTCGCACTGGTGGTGGCGCTCGTCCCCGTCGCCCTCATCTACCTCCTCGGTGCGCTGACCGGCGCGTCGGGCGACCCCACGGCATGGGCGCTGTCCGCCGTGGTCATCGTCGTCGGGGCCGTGACGTTCGCGTTCTTCGGACTCGCCGTCGGCCAGATCTTCCGCAGCGAGGGATCGGTGGGCGCCGCGTCGGGCATGCTCGTCGTCGTCGCGTTCCTCGGCAACGTCTTCTTCCCGCTGTCCGGGATCATGCTGCAGATCGCGAAGTTCACCCCGATGTACGGCTACGTCGCCCTGGCCCGCCGCCCGGTCACCGACGGGGTTCCCCTGCAGACCGGGATCGGCGACCCTGGCCCCGCGGAGCCGCTCTGGGTCCCGGTGGTTAACCTCCTCGTGTGGACGATCGTGTTCGCCGCCCTGGCGGTGTGGAGCGTGCGCCGCGGACGGTCGCGGCAGTGACCGACGACCCGTTCGCGCGGTCCGGGACGGCGACCGCCCCGGGCCGCGGCCGCACGCCCGAGGCCGACGGCGCGGTGACGCCGGATCCCTCCGCCCGGCCGCACAGCGACGCCGGCACACGAGCCGCACCCGACGCCGGTGCGTCGACGGTCGCCGGAGGGCCGACCGACGCCGGCGCCGGTCCCTCGCGGGCCGTCGCCGCCTCCGGTGACCCGTGGGACCGGATCGGCTGGCTCATGGCCGCCATCTGGCTCGTCTTCCTCGCCTTCCCGATCGGGGCCCTTCTCGTGGAGGGCCACGCACCCTGGGTACAGGTGGCCGGCCTGGTGCTCATCGTCGCGTTCGCGCTGGTCTACGTCCACGCGTTCCGGAACCTGCCCGAGCGGGCCGGCCCGGAGCGCGTGCGGCACGGCCTCGTCCACCTCGCGATCCTCGTCGGGATCGGTGCCCTCGTGGCGATCCCGCTCGGCGTGGACGCGATCGCGATGGCGACCTACGTCGTCGCCCTCGTCACCTTCACGCTGCCGCCACTGGTCGCGTGGACCCTGACCGCCGTGACCATCAGCGCCGCGATGGTCGTGCCGTGGTTCTTCGGCGCGGCCGACGACGCCCCGTGGTGGCTCTACGGCCCGATCATCCTGCTCGTCGCGGTCGCGTGCTCGATCCCCGTGGCGCTCGACGAGCGCTCCGCACGCCAGCACGAGCTCGAGGCCGAGCTGGCGCTGACCGAGGAGCGCGACCGCGTGGCGCGCGACGTCCACGACGTCCTCGGCCACTCGCTCACCGTCATCACCGTGAAGTCCGAGCTCGCCGAGCGGCTCGTCGACCGGGACCCGGTGCGCGCGAAGGAGGAGATCGCCCAGGTGCGGTCCCTCTCCCGGCAGGCGCTGGCCGAGATCCGGGCGACGGTCGCGGGCCTGCGCGTCGCGCGGCTCACCGACGAGCTCGACGCGGCCGCGGTCGCCCTGTCCGGTGCCGGCATCGCCGCCGACCTCCCCGACGACCCGGACGTCGTCGACCCGAGGCACCGCATCACCATGGCGTGGGCGCTGCGGGAGGCCGTCACCAACGTCGTGCGGCACTCGGGGGCGGCCACGTGCACGGTGCGCTGGAGCGACTCCGGACTGACGGTCGACGACGACGGAAGAGGCGTCTCCGGGCGCGAGGGCAACGGCCTGCGGGGCCTGCGCGAGCGCGTCCGCCAGGCCGGCGGCACCGTCGAGGTAGGCGCCGGTCCGGACGGGGCCGGCACGAGACTGGAGGTCCACCTGTGATCCGGGTGCTGCTCGCCGACGACCAGGCGCTCGTCCGCGGCGCTCTCGCCGCCCTGCTCGACCTCGAGACCGACATCGAGGTGGTCGCCCAGGTCGGCCGCGGTGACGAGGTGGTCGACGCCGCCCGTGCCGCCGACGTCGACGTGTGCCTGCTCGACATCGAGATGCCGGGCCTCGACGGGATCGAGACCGCCAGGGAGCTCGCCGCCGGCCTGCCGGGCACCCGGTCGCTCGTGGTGACGACGTTCGGCCGGCCCGGCTACCTGCGCCGGGCGCTCGAGGCCGGGGCCAGCGGCTTCGTCGTCAAGGACACGCCGGCGGGCGAGCTCGCCGAGGCCGTGCGCCGCGTGCACGCCGGGCTTCGAGTGGTCGACCCCTCGCTCGCGTCGGAGTCGCTCGCCGCCGGGGCGAACCCGCTGACCGAGCGGGAGCGGGACGTCCTGCGGGCCGCGCTCGACGGCTCCCCGGTCGCCGAGATCGCCGCGTCCGTCCACCTCTCCCCCGGGACGGTGCGCAACTACCTCTCGAGCGCGATCGGGAAGACGTCGACGTCGACGCGCGCCCAGGCCGCGCAGGTCGCCCGCGAGCACGGCTGGCTATAGCGAACGGATCCGTGGCCGGCACACGGCCGGCCACGGATCCGTCTCGTCAGTACTCCCAGGCCCAGCCGCTGCCGGTGCCGGACGGGTCGTAGACGAGCGTGCCGGTCTCGGAGGCTACGTCGAGGACGACATAGCCGGAGTCCGTCTCCCCGGGCAGGAGCGACGGAGCCACGAGCTCGTCGATCGTGTAGCAGGACCACGACGCGTCGGTGAGCGTGCCGGGCTGCTCGGCGCCGTCGGGCCCGAGCACCGTGAAGAAGTCCGCCGCGAGCGGCAGGAACACGTCCTCGGGGTTCTCGGCGTCGGCGCCGGCGGCCTCCGCCATGGCGGCGGTGATCTCGACGACGAGGAAGTGCCCGTTGACCGGGTCGAACTGCTCGTCGACCCGGCTCGGGCAGGTCTGCGCCGTCTCGATCGACGTGACGACGAGCTCGACCAGCGGCTCACCGGCGTCGTCGGCCAGGCCCGCGACCTGGCCGACCTCGCGCAGCAGGTGGTCGCCCACCAGCTGGGGCGCGGCGTCGTCGGGCCCGGGGTCCGGCCCGTCGGTGCTCGAGTCGGTGGACGACCCGCTCGTGTCGGTCCCGGGCAGGGTGCCCGTGGTGGTGGCCACGCCGTCGGGCAGGAGCGAGCCGGCGTCGTCGGGCACCTCCTCGGCGAGCGAGAGCGGGACGGGGTCGCCCGCGGCGTCGACGGGCGTGGTGCGCGCGACGTCCACGTCGGCGGCGAGGGTGAACGTCAGGGGCAGACCGACGCCGAGGACGGCACCGCCCGCGAGCAGGGGCTTGATGATCGATCGCATGTCGTTCTCCTCTCAGTACCGGTTGACGTAGTCGCCGTTGCGGACGATCCACCCGATGTCGTGCGCGTAGGCCACGCGCCAGGGGGTGGCGACGTAGACCCACGCGTTCTGGCCGGCCACGTCGGTCCCCCGCAGCTGGCGGGTGTAGTTCATCCGGCTCAGGGGCAGCGCGGGGTCGTAGCCCTCCCAGCGGTCGACCTTGGCGATCATCCGGGCGTAGTCACCGCGGGCGAACCAGAAGGCCTCGGCGACGATGCCGCGCGTGTTCGCGCTGTTGGGGATCGCCCAGGGCCAGTCGAACTCGGTGCGCGGGGTGAGCCAGAGGTCGAACCCGGGCAGGCGCAGGGTGCGCTCGCGGACCGCGTCGGCATGGACGACATGGTGGGCCGGCTGACCCGTGCGCAGCGTCCCGTAGGACGCGATCGGGTACTGGGCGGGCGGGGGCGGCGGAGGCGGCGGGGCCGGGGGGCGTCGCACGCCGAGCGTGTCGGTGCCGTTGCCGTCCCAGTCGCCCACGAGCACCACGTCGTCGTCCCGGCCGTAGTTGACCTCGACGTCGGCGATGCCGCTGGTGATGGCGTTGCGCAGGTAGTACGCGTTCCCGCGGCGCACGCCGAGCGTGTCGAAGTTGTCGCCGTTCCAGTCGCCGACGAGCACCTCGTCGTTCGCCCGCCCGTAGGTGGCCTCGCGGTCGGCGGGGCCGCTGCCGGGCGAGGTGCGGAAGTAGTAGTGGTTGCCGCGGCGGGTCGCGACGTCGTCGCGGCCGTTGCGGTCCCAGTCGCCGATGAGCACCTGGTCCGAGGCGCGACCGTAGGCGAGCTCGGCGTCGTGGCCGCCGGAGCCGGCCGCGTTGCGGATGTAGAACACGTTGCCGCGGCGCACCGCGAACGAGTCCCGGCCGTCCCCGTCCCAGTCGCCCACGTACGTGGTGTCGCTGTCCCTGCCGAACGCCACCTGGGTGCCGGCGCCGCCGCTGAGCGAGTTGCGCTGGTGGTAGACGCGTCCCCGGCGGACGGCGAGGGAGTCGGCTCCGTCCCCGTCCCAGTCGCCCACGTAGAGGCGGTCGCCGGTCCGGCCGTAGGTGAACTCGATCTCGCCGACGGTCTGGATCGAGTTCGACAGGAAGTAGTCGTCCCCGGAGCCGCCGACCTCGCCGCCGGTGGCCCGTGCCGCTGCCGGGCCGACGGCGGCGCCGCCGAGCAGGGTCGCCCCCGCCAGTGCGGCCGCCATCCGGGCGGTCCAACGTCGTCGTCGGCGTGGGGTGCCGGGTGGGCCGCCCGGCTGGTCTCGTTCGGACATGGACTCGGAACTGGAACGCATCTGTGCGTCCACCTGCCTCGGTGTCGTGAGCCGGGCGCGCGGATCTCATGGTGATGGTCAGCGCGTGGTGCACTCGGAGTAAACCAGTGTCATAGAACCGGGGCAAGGGCATTCGC
The DNA here is from genome assembly GCF_057652375.1 of Georgenia sp. Z1344. Taxonomy (NCBI): domain Bacteria; kingdom Bacillati; phylum Actinomycetota; class Actinomycetes; order Allobogoriellales; family Allobogoriellaceae; genus Georgenia; species Georgenia sp. Z1344. The sequence goes on from NZ_CM172728.1 coordinate 206,551, forward strand.
CGGACACGCCGTCCGGAATACCCGACGACGACGGACGGCCGGTGGTCTGCCACGACGACGGAGGGCGGGTGGTCCGCTACGACGACGGACGGGCGGTCCGGCGCGAGTGCGCCGGACCGCCCGTCCGGGTGGGAGCGTGCCCCCGAGGTGCTGGGTCGGGGCTGGCGTCAGGGGTGGTGGATCAGCCCTGGCCGTAGCCGCCGGGCTGGTAGCCGCCCTGCTGGCCGTAGCCGCCGGCCTGGCCACCGCCGTAGCCACCCTGCTGACCGCCGGGCTGGCCGTAGCCGCCGGCCTGGCCGCCGCCGTATCCGCCCTGCTGGCCGTAGCCGCCGCCCGCGCCGGCCGGCTGACCGGACGGGGTCTCGCCACCCTTGATGGTGCCGAGCGACGTGAGGGCGATCCAGGCGCCGACACCGAGCGCAGCGATCGCGAGGATCAGCATGAGGATCGCACCGAATCCGAGGCTCGCGCCGCCCGCGCCGGAGTCTCCGATCGCGTCGTTGGCGGTGCCGACGTCACCCGCGACGTCGATGAAGCCGATCAGACCGAGCAGGAAGATGAGCACACCGCCACCTGCCGCCGCGAGCGTGCCGATGGCCACCTTCTGCCGGATGGCGACGAGGACACCACCGGCGCCGGCGGCGAGCGCGGCCAGGAGGATGATGACCGCATAGCCGGTGTACTCGCCGAACCCGTTCCCGCTGTCGTTCGTCGTCTCGCCGAAGAACGAGTACTCCACGGATGCCCAGGGCAGAACGAGCGCGAGGATGGAGAGCACCGCGACGCCGAGCATCACCCAGCCGGAGATCGCCGGCGGGAAGAGCCTGAACGGCCCGATGGGCCCGCCGGCCTTGGCCGAGGTGGAGGTCGCCACGCCGTAGGCGCCGGCCTCTCCGTAGGAGCCCTGACCGCCCTGTGCGCCGTAGGCGTTGCCGCCGTAGCCGGCGGCCTGTCCGGCCGAGGCTGCCGACTCGTGCTGCGCGGGCGAACCGTAGGAGCTCGGCGAACCGCCGGCCGGGGAGCCGTAGCTGCCCTGCCCGTAGGCGGGCGAGGTCGACTGGCCGTAGCCCGCGGGCGCCTGGTCGGGCGACTGTCCGGACATCGGCTGCTGAGCCTGCTGCCCGTAGCCGCCCTGCTGGGCCGGAGGCTGCTGGCCGTAGCCGCCCTGCTGGGCCGGAGGCTGCTGGCCGTAACCGCCCTGCTGGGCCGGCGGCTGCTGGCCGTAACCGCCCTGCTGGGCCGGCGGCTGCTGGCCGTAACCGCCCTGCTGGGCCGGCGGCTGCTGCCCGTAGCCACCCTGCTGGGCGGGGGGCTGCTGCCCGTAGCCACCCTGCTGAGCGGGCGGCTGCTGCTGGCCGTAGGTCGGCATGGGGCGACGCGCGAGCATGGTCGCCTCGACGTCGTCCTCCGCCTCGGCGGGCTGGTTCTCGTCAGGCTGCGGAGTTCCGGGGTACTCGGGCGAGCCGGAGTTCGGCGGGTTCGTCATGACACGATCTAATCACGCGGCACCGACAGTACGTGCGACATTCCGGTGTCCGGGGAGAAGTCCCCATCGACCACGGGCGCCCGATCGGGATGGGTGCCGATCCCCCGGGCGACCGCGGGTGCGCGTCAACCCTGCGCGGCGGGCGGCTGCGGATCGATCTGCGTGAGCCCGGCGTCCTCGGCCTGCTCGCCGATGAAGGCGTCGAGGACCTCCGCCGCGAGGGTGTCGAGCTGGGCGCGCAGGGTCTTGGTCTGCGCCTTCCTGACCTTGGGGCTCATCGCCTCGAGCAGCGGCACGGCAGCCTCGATCTTCTCCAGCCGCCTGCGCCAGCCGGCCACGCGGGCGAGCTCGGCGTCGTCGTCGGCGGAAGCGACGAGGTAGTTGATCTGCTTGCGCACCACCTCGGCCTGGGTCGCGAGGTTGCCCGCGCCCGGCCGGACCGAGCCCGCGAGGCCCTTGACAGAGCCGGCGACCTTGTCGAACGCCGCGGGGTTCTTGTTGCGCAGGTCGATGAGGACGGGCCCGTACCGGGAGACGATCTTCCAGATGGCGGGGCCGGCGACGACGGCCACGTTGAGCAGCTTGGCGAGCGGGATGCGGGCCATGGACTCCCTTTCTGTGCGCGGCTCCAAGCGTCTCACGAGGAGGCGGGAGGGTGCGCGGCGGACGGCGCTCCGGCTGACGACCTGTGCCCCGCTGATGGTTCGCGCAGCGGCCGGTCAGGGGACGGGAGGGTGCGCGGCGGACGACGCACCCGCCGCGGGGCGGCGCGGCAGCAGGAGGGCGAGCACGCCGGCGAGCCCGAGCAGGACGACGGCGCCGACCACCGTCGCGCCCCACTGGCCCACGTCCCAGGCGAGACCGAGGACCACGCCGCCGACCGAGGAGCCCAGGTAGTAGAAGAGCGTGTACCGGCCGGACCCGTCGGAAGGCCTGGGGCTCAGGCGGGCGGCGTTGGCCGAGGCGAGCGCGTGGAGGACGAAGAATCCGCCGGCGAGGAGGAACAGGCCCGCCCAGATGAGGACCATCGGCGTCGCGAGCGTGAGGAGCACGCCGCCGACGCACACCGCCAGCCCGAGCAGGATCCCGGCCCTGATTCCCGTGCGCGCGGCCAGACGCCCGGCGTAGGCGGACGTGAACGTCCCGGCGATGTAGGACAGGTAGAACATCGAGCCGAGCCCCGCGCCCAGGGAGTAGGGCGGCAGCGAGGTGCGGAAGCTGATGACGTTGTAGACGCCGACGAAGGTCGCCATGCCGAGGAACGCGAGGCCGTAGAGGACGAGTCGGCTGCGCCGGGCCTCGGTGGTGTCCGGCCGGGCGGGGTTCGCCCGTCGGCCGCCGCGCGCGGGGGCGTTCCGGGCGGGCGGCAGGAGGAGGTGGGCGACGATCGAGAACACGGCGCCGAGGACGCACACGACGACGATCGCGCCGCGCCAGTCGACGAGCTCCGAGGCGAACCCGGCGAGCACGCGGCCACCCATGCCGCCGAGCGTGTTGCCGGCGATGTAGAGGCCTCCGACACGCGTGATGGCGTTCGGGTGGATCTCCTCGGCGACCCATGCGAGCGCGGCAGCAGGGACGCCCGCGAGCGCCGCGCCCTGGATCGCGCGGAGGACGAGCATGAGCGCGAAGCTCGGGGCGATCGCGCTCGCCACCCCGGTGACCACGGAGACGACGAGCCCGCCGATGATGATCGGCTTGCGCCCGAGGTGCTCCGAGAGGCGGGCGAGCGGGAGCACGGCGATCGCGAGGGCGAAGGTCGTGACGGTCATGAGCATCGTCGCCGACGTGGCCGAGACGTCGAGGTCCTGCGCCGCCACGGCCAGCAGCGGCTGGACCGAGTAGATCATCGCGAAGGTGGCGATGCCGATGGCGAACAGGGCGAGCAGCGCACGTCGGAAGGCCGGCTCACCGCTGCGGTGGCCGAGGAAGGCGCTGCTCACCCGGTCACCATAGGACGGCCGACGACCGGCTCGGCGTGGTCGACCACTCTCGCGCCGGGGCCGTCGACCACCGCCGTCCACCTCACCGGAAGTCGCGCGACGTGGTGGAGACGCTGAGGCTGAGCGGGGTGATCTGGTCGGCGACGAGGTTCGTCACGCCGTCCGCGCGCTCGACGATGCCGCGGATGACGAGGGCCGCGGAGGTGCGCGCGGCCTGCCGGTACCGCGCCCACACGCCGGCGGAGCACACGACGTTGGCGAGCCCGGTCTCGTCCTCGAGCGAGAGGAACGTGACGCCGCGCGCGGTGTGCGGTCGCTGCCGGTGGGTGACGACGCCGGCGGCGCGCACCCGGCGCCCGGACTCGGCCCGGGGCAGGTCGGCGAGGCGGAGCACGCCCGCATCGTCGAGGTCCGCGCGGCGGTACTGGGTGGGGTACGTGCCCGGGGAGACGCCGGTCGCCCACACGTCGGCGACGGCGGTCTCCACCTCCGTCATGCCGGGCAGCTCGGGGGCGCTCACCCCGGGGGTCGTCCCCGGCAGGGGCGGCTGGATCCACCTCTCGCCCGACGACGAACGGCGCGTGGTCCCGTGCGCGCCCGCGAGCGCCCCGGCCGTCCACAGGGCCTGGCGACGGTCGCCGCCGAGGTCGAGCGCGCCGGCGGTGGCGAGGGCCTCGAGCTGGGCGGTGGTGAGGTCGACGCGTCCGGCGAGGTCGGCGATGCTCGCGTACGGCCCGCCGTGGTCGCGCTCGGCGACGATCCGCTCCGCGGCCTCCTCCCCCACGCCCCGCACGGCGGCCAGGCCGAGGCGGATCGCCCGCCCGGGGTCGGGTCGCACGAGCCGAGCCACGGACTCGACGGGGGCGACGCCGCCGGGGGTGTCGTCGTCGGGCGTGGGGGTGTGCCCCTCGGGCGCGACGACGACGCTCGCGTGCACGGACGAGCCGTTGATGCTCGCCCGCTGGACGCGCACACCGTGGCGGCGGGCGTCGGCGACGAGGGTCTGCGGGCTGTAGAACCCCATGGGCTGGGCGCCGAGGATCGCGGCGTAGAACGCCTCCGGGTGATGGACCTTGAGCCAGGCGGACGCGTAGACGAGGTAGGCGAACGAGAAGGAGTGGGACTCGGGGAAGCCGAAGTCGGCGAAGGCCTTGAGCTTGTCGAAGATCTGCTCGCCGACGCCCCGGTCGATCCCGTTGCCGGCCATGCCCTCGATGAGCCGGGCGTGCAGGGCCTCCATCCGCTCCTCGGAGCGCTTGGCGCCCATGGCCTTGCGGAGCTGGTCGGCCTCGGCGGGGGTGAAGGAGGCGGCGTCCATGGCGATCTGCATGAGCTGCTCCTGGAAGAGCGGGACGCCGAGGGTCTTCTCGAGCGCGGGACGCAGCAGGTCGTGGAGGTAGGTGACCGGTTCCCGGCCGAGCCGGCGGTTGATGTAGGGGTTGACCGAGTTGCCCTGGATGGGGCCGGGGCGGATGAGGGCCACCTCGACGACGAGGTCGTAGAAGGTGCGCGGCCGCAGCCTGGGCAGGGTGGCCATCTGGGCGCGGGACTCGACCTGGAAGACGCCGACGGTGTCCGCGGCGCAGAGCAGGTCGTAGACGGCGTCGTCGTCCTGCGGGAGGTTGTGCAGGCCGAGCGGGCGGCCGTCGACGCCGCGGACGCCGCGGTCGGTGAGCTCGGTGAACGCCAGGCGGAGGGCGGTGAGCATGCCGAGGCCGAGGAGGTCGAACTTCACGAGCCCGGCGTCGGCGCAGTCGTCCTTGTCCCACTGCAGGACCGTGCGGCCGGGCATCGTGGCCCACTGGACGGGGCAGACCTCGATGACGGGGCGGGAACACAGGACCACCCCGCCGGAGTGGATGCCGAGGTGACGGGGCAGGCGCAGGAGCTGCTCGGCGATGTCCACGACCTCGCCGGGGATGCCGAAGACGTCGTCGGCGCCGGGGGCGGGCGCCGAGGGCGGTGCGGCCTCAGGGGCGATCACGGGGGCGACGCCGGAGCGGCCGACCTGCTCGACGTCCCACCAGGTGGTGCCCGGCCAGCGCGGGTCCTCGGGGGTGGCGGGGGCGGAAGAGGCAGCGGGCGCGGGGGTACCTGACGGTGCGTCCGGGACCTCGTCACCGGCGTCAGGAGTCCGGAGTGACCCCCACCGCTCGACGCTCTTCGCCCACGCGTCCTGCTGGCCGGTGCCGTGGCCGAGGGCGCGTGCGGCGTCGCGGACGGCGGAGCGGGGTCGGTAGGCGATGACGTTGGCGACCTGGGCGGCGTGCTCGCGGCCGTAGCGCTCGAACACGAACTGGATGACCTCCTCGCGGCGGCCGGACTCGATGTCGAGGTCGATGTCCGGCGGGCCGGAGCGCCCCGGCGAGAGGAAGCGCTCGAAGAGGAGGCGGTGGGTGACGGCGTCGACGGCGGTGATGCCGAGCGCGAAGCAGACGGCGGAGTTGGCGGCCGAGCCGCGGCCCTGGCACAGGATCCCGTTCTCGACGCAGAAGTCGACGATCTGGTGGACGATGAGGAAGTAGCCGGGGAAGCCCAGCTCGTCGATGATCTCGAGCTCGTGGTCGATCATGTCCCACGCGCCGGGGATGCGCTCCGCCCCGCGGGGCCCGTAGCGCCGCTCCGCCCCGCGATGGGTGAGCTCGCGCAGCCACGTGGCCTCGGTATGGCCGGGCGGAACGGGGTGGGGCGGCAGGTCCGGGGCGACGAGCCGCAGGTCGAACGCGAGCTCGGCCGCGAGGTCCGCCGCGGCGGTCACCGCGTGCGGGTGGTGCCGGTGGATGCTCAGCATCTCCTCCGCGGAGCGCAGGTGGGCGGGCGCGGCGGGCAGCCAGCCGTCGATCTCCTCGAGCGAGGCCCGGGCACGGGTGGCGGCCATGACGTGGGCGAGCGCCACGTCCTGCGGTCGCGCGCAGTGCACGCCGCCGGTGGCCACGAGGGGCAGGCCCGCGTCCTCGGCGAGCTGGGCGAGCGCGGCGGAGCGGACCTGGTCGAGCGGGTCGCCGGTGTCCGTGATCTCGACGGCCACGTTGTCCCGGCCGAACCTCTCGGCGAGGCGGGCGAGCTCGCGGGCCGCGGAGGCGGGTGCGAAGCGGCCGCGCTCGGGCTCGAGCGCGCGGCGGACGGCCCCCTTGCGGCAGCCGGTGAGGATCATCCACTGCCCGGCGGCGGTGTCGGCGAGCTCGGCGAGGTCGTAGCGCGCGCGGCCCTTGACGCCGGTGGCGAGATGGGCGCGGGAGATCGCGGCGGAGAGCCGGGCATAGCCCTCGCGGCCGCGGGCGAGGACGAGGAGGTGCTCGCCGTCCGGGTCGGCCGGGCCGCCGAGACCGTGGGTGCCGCCGCCGGCCGCGGCGGAGGTCCGTCCGGTGGAGCCGATCCCCAGCTCGGCGCCGATGACGGTGGGCAGGCCGAGGGTGCGGGCGGCCTCCGCGAGCCGGACGACGCCCGGCAGGCCGTCGTGGTCCGTCAGCGCGAGCGCCTCGAGGCCCAGGCGGGCGGCCTCGGCGGCGAGGTCCTCGGGCAGGTTGGCGCCGTCGAGGAAGGAGAAGGCCGAGTGCGCGTGCAGCTCGGCGTAGCGGGCGCCCACGGCCACCTCCCGGGTCTGCACGGCGGCGCCCGGATCTCGAACGCATGTTCGAGGATAGCGGCGGGGGCCGACAGCGGCGAGCGGGCACCACACGCTGCCCCACGCCACGAATGGGGGGCAAGCGACCAGAATCCTGCCGGAAAATGGTCGCTTGCCCCCCATTCGTGGAGGCGCGTGCTGACGAGGCCGCGTCAACGGGGGTGCCGGCGGCCGGAGACCGCCGGGTCAGCGGCTGGAGGTGACCCCGATCGCCGTGGCCGCGCCGGCCGCGAGGCCGAGGAGGGTGTGCGGCGCCGGGATACCGCGAGCGCCGAGGTACTTCGCGCTCTGGTGGCCGATCGAGTCGACGACGACGAGCGTCGCGAAAGCTGCGCCGCCGTAGACCGCGCGGCGGGCGATCGTCGCGCCGCGGGACTCGGGGTCCGGGGCGTGCGGGCGGGGCCGGTCGGCACCGAACTGCACGAGGCCCTTGGGGAGCTTCGCCTTCCGGGCACGGTCCTGGACGACGGCCCACGCCGTCACTCCCCCGAGGATCCCCAGCTTGAGCACCGCGCGGGCGCCGCGGCCGTGCAGGACGTCCGGCAGCGCCATCCAGGCCGCGACGGCACAGCCGGCGACGGCCGCGCCGGGCAGGTCGGAGAAGGGGTGAGCCTCCGCCGCTCCCCGCGCGTCCTCGATGCGCATGGGCGTGGCCGCCGAGGCCGGCGCCCACGCGGAGTTGGGGTCGGCGTTCGGGCCGGGCAGGGTCGGCCGGCCGGCCGCGTCGGGCGAGGAGGCATTCGGCAGACGGTCACCGCCGGGTCGTCCGACGACGGAGCCCGAGCGAGCGGTCGGAATCTGCTGGGTCATGGCACTCCTGTGACGCGACGGAAGACGGGCACCTGCGAGGCTATCGCTCCGACGCCGTCACGCGCGCGGGAGTCTGCGAGACGCACCGTGCTTGAGCGCACTGCTGTGGACCTTCATCCGGCAAAGTCAGCAAGGGCGGACCGGATGGCGTCCGACCTGCTCATGTGGTTCTCCCCCGCCTTGGCGTCGAGCGCGTCCAGCTCCTCGACCGTCAGACGAACGGCAACCACCTGCATCGGCACCGCACCACGCCCCGGGCGACCGCGTCCACGCCGCTTGAGCTCGTCGACGTCGCACCCTCGCTCGGCCTCGTCGACCCACTTCTGGATCTGCTCCTCGCTCGCCATCGCAATATCGTATGACGATAATCGCCAGCGGGCCAATGTGTGCTCGACAATCACGCCCCAGACGTCCGACCTGCTCATGCGGTTCGCGCACGACCGTCCGTCAGTCGTAGACCGCATCGAGCAGCCAGCCGTCGCTCGTGCCGACGAGGAGCACCGCCTGCGGCTGGTCGCCGACGAGGCGGGCCTGCAGGTAGACGCGGTCCCGGTCGGCCAGATCCTCGGCCGCGAGGTACTTCCCCCCGGCGCCACCCGGTGGTGTCGACGTCGTGCGTCCTTCCGGCCGTATCGACGCCGCGCGACCTCGCGGCGACCCCGACGTCGCGCCTCCTCCCGCGGGCCGTCGCCCACGCGCCCACCAGCGCTCGACCACCGGCCACGGCCCCGCCCAGCCGGCCACGCGCCGCGGCTCGGGCAGCAGGACGCTCGCCGGGTCGGCGTCGAGCAGCCCGCGCGCGCCGAGGCGGACGTCGGCGCCGTCGGCGTCGAGGACCCGCACCGGGCGGGGCTCGGCGAGAACGGTCGCGGGCCACGGGTCGGGCGTGGCCCCGGGCCAGGGGGCGTCCGGGCGGCGCAGCGGCGTGGCGTCGTCGCCCCAGGCGACCAGGCGGGTGGTCGAGCGCGGGTCGCGGCCGCCCTGGAGGACGGGGACGAGCACGGACTCGGGACCGAGCAGCCCCTGGACGCGCAGCGCGGCGCGCTCGGCCTGGAGCCGCCCCCGCCGGCCCGGCCCCCACAGCACGTCCTGCAGCGCGCCGGCGGGCGCGACCTCCTGGGCCACGAGGACGAGCTGGGTCAGCGGCGCCGACGGTGCCCGCCCCGAGCGGCCGGACAGCCAGCCCTCGAGCTGCCAGCGCACGCGGTCGGTGAGCTCGGCCGCCGTCGGCGGTCCGTCGAGCCCCCACGTGCGGGCGAGCTCGTTCCCGTCCTCGGTGCGGGCGCGGACCTCGAGGCGCCCGCAGGCCACCCCGCGTCGGCGCATCCGCTCGGCGAGGTCCTCGGCGAGGGCGCGGGCGGCGAAGGCGGCGACGTCGCTGCGCTCGGCGGGCGGGTCGAGGACGCTCGACGCCGTGACGTCCTCGAGGGGGCGGCGTGCGGCGGGCGGTCGGGCGTCGAGGCCGCGGGCGAGGCGGTGGGCGGTGAGGCCGACGGGTCCGAACCGGGCGGAGACGTCGGCGGCGTCGAGGGCGGCGAGCGCCCCGAGGGTGCGCAGGCCGAGCCGGCGCAGGACGTCGACGAGCTCGGCGGTCGCCCGGGCGGCCTGCGCGCTCCGCGCGGCGTAGGCGAGCACCCCGACGTCCTGGGCCGCGAGGAACTCGAGCGTGGCGCGTTCGCCGGGGGCGACGACGACGCCGGCCCGCGCGGCGAGGGTGGCCGCGAGCGTGCCGTCGGCGAGGCCGACCTGGGACTCGGCGCCGGTGTCCATCGCGACGGCGGTGACGAGCCGCTCGGCGAGCGCCTCCTCCCCTCCGGCGTGCCGCGCGGGCCCGCGGGCGGGGAAGGTGAGCAGCCCGGGTCGCAGGACCTCGACGAAGGCGACGACGTCCTCGACGGACTGCGCGACGGGCTCGAACGCGCGGGCGTCGCGGACCGGGTCGGCGGCGATCAGGGTGATCCCGGGGCAGACCTGCTGGGCGCTGCGGCGGCGCATGCCGCGGCGCACCCCGGCGCGCCGGGCGGCCACGGACGTGACGACGACGGCGCGCTGGTCGTGCACGCCGACGGACTCGCCGACACCGACGAGCCCCTCCGTCACCGCGGCGGCCACCGGCCAGTCCGGTACCCACACGACGACCCGGCGCACGGCGGGCGGGCCGGAAGGCTCGGCGGCGTCCGGCCCGGAGGGCGCGGGCGCGCCGGTCCGGCCGGCGGAGTCGACGCGGACCCCCTCCGCGCCGAGGGCACCGTCCGACGGGACGGTGCTCGCGGACGCGTCGCCGCCGGCCGTGAGGTCGAGCGCCGCCTGCGTCGACGCGGGGGCCTCGGCACTCACGCGCCCACCGCCCGCAGCTCGGTCCGGCCGGCGGTCGCCCGCGCCCCGCCACCGACCTCCGCGCCCTCCACACCCTCCGCGTCCCCGGGCAGCGCGGAGACGCCGTCGGCGCCGAGGAGCACGCGGACGGACCCGCCCGCCGCGGCGCCGCGGCGGCCGTCGATCGCGACCTCGACCTCCTGGGCGGTGAGCAGCCCGCGCCCCGGCGCGAGCCCCTGCCACGAGCGCCCGCGCACGGAGAGCACGGCGTCCGCGCCCTCCCAGTCGTGCGCGGTCAGCAGGACCGAACCGCGCAGCCGGAGCCGGGACAGCAGCGAGCGCCGGTCCCGCGGCGCCATCGCGGTGCAGCGGCCGACGAGGAGCACCTCGACGCCGTCGACGAGCGCGCCGAGCACCGCGGGCGCGCCCGGTCCCGGGTCGGGCACGACGACGACCCGGTCGAGCGGGAGGCCGGCGGCCGCGGCGGCGTGCCACCCGACGTCGGGCATCGCGGTGAGTGCCGCCCAGCCCTCCTCGCCGCAGGCGGTGCCGGCGAGCGCCAGCAGGAGCGCGGCCGAGCCGGTCACGCGGGTCACCGTGCCGCGCGGCAGCCCGGCGGGCAGCAGCGGGGCGAGCGCGGCGGGCACGGGCAGGTGCTCGGCGTCCCCCGACGTCGTCCGCCGGCTCCCGGGGCGCGCCCCCCCCGCCCGGACCGCCACCGAGGAGGAGGCGTCCCCGCCCGGGTGAGCACCGCCGTCGGGGGCATTCCCGCCGAGATGAGCACCGCCGTCGGGGGCATTCCCGCCGAGGCGAGCACCGCCGTCGGGAGATGCCCCGGACTCGTGACCGGAGGCCTCGGAACCGCCGACCACCCGCAGGCGCGTGCGCAGCCCCGTCGCCGTCTCGGCGCGGGCCAGCGCGGCGCGCGCCGTCGCCAGCCGGTCCTCCTGCCCCTCCATCGCGCGCTCCTCCCACGACCTCGACCGAACATCTGTTCGAACATGATGGTAGGGCGGGGCACCGACACCGCACCAGGGGGCGTCGTCTCGCGTGCGCGTCGCTGGCCGCTCCCCCGGCCCGCGCCCCCTAGGTTGGAGATGCGCCTCGACGCGCGGCCCCGGAGGGAAAGGACCGTCATGAACCTCGACCGACCGCTCGCCCAGCACCCCTACGACAAGCTGCCCGCCGTGCCGGACTTCACGGTGACGTCCACGGACGTCACCGACGGGCAGCCGATGGACCCGCAGTTCTCCGGTGCGGGTGAGAACGTCTCGCCCCAGCTCGCGTGGTCGGGCTTCCCCGCCGAGACCCGCAGCTTCCTCGTCAGCTGCTACGACCCGGACGCGCCGACGCCGTCGGGCTGGTGGCACTGGACCGTGGTCGACCTCGACAGCTCCGTGACCGAGCTGCCCACCGGCTCCGGGGAGTCGGACCTCATGCTGCCCGGCGCCGCGTTCCACGTGCGGCACGACGGCGGCGAGCAGTCCTACTTCGGCCCGCTCCCGCCCGAGGGCGACCGGCCGCACCGCTACGTGTTCGCGGTGCACGCGCTCGACGTCGACACGCTCGAGGTCGAGGAGGACGCCACGCCGGCGGCGGTCGCGCTCCAGGCGACGTTCCACACGATCGCCCGCGCGATCGTCACGCCGACGTTCCAGCGCTGACACCTCTTCCGGGCCACGCGCCCGGCCGACGCCCCGGCGGTCCGACCAGGTCCGCCGGGGCGTTCGTCGTCGGTGACCGAGCACCCGCCGGACGGCCGGTCCACGACGTCGCAGCACCCGACGACGCGGACCGTGGAGTCGCCGACCCTGGCACGATGCACCGGTGCTGCACGTCGTCCTCGTCCACCCGCTCATCCCACCGAACACCGGCAACGCCATCCGCATGACGGCCGGCGTCGGGGCCCGGCTCCATCTCGTCGAGCCGCTCGGGTTCGAGCTCACAGACGCGCACCTCCGCCGGGCCGGCCTGGACTACCACGACCTCGCCGACACCCGCGTCCACGCCGACCTCGACGCCTGCCTCGCGGACCTCGAGGAGTCCGGGGCCGGGTCGCTGTGGGCGATGACCGGGCGGGGGGAGCTCGGCCTCGGCGAGGTGACCTTCGGGCCCGACGACGCGCTGATGTTCGGCACCGAGACCACCGGCCTGCCGGAGGAGATCCTCGCCCACCCGCGCGTGACGGGGCGCGTGCTCATCCCCATGCGGCCGGGGGTGCGGTCGATGAACCTGTCGAACTCGGCGGCCGTCGCGACCTACGAGGCATGGCGGCAGCTGGGGTACCCCGGCGGGGTCTAGGGGCGGGGACTCACGGGTGGCCGGCGCGATCCGTGCCGGATCACCGCACCCGGGTCGCCCAGAACAGCACCGCCGAGCTCGCGGCCACGTTGAGAGAGTCGACCCCGCCGCTCATCGGGATGACGACCTCGAGGTCGACCGCCCGCATCGTCGCCGGCTTGAGGCCGTGGCCCTCCGAGCCGAGGACGATCGCGAGCCGCTCGGGCGGCTCGGCGGCGAGCTCGTCGAGGGCGATCGACCGCTCGGACAGCGACGCCGCCGCCACCGTGAACCCCGCCTCCCGCAGCGCCCCCACGCCGCCGGGCCCGTGCGGCCAGGTGGGCAGCCGCGTCCACGGCACCTGGAAGATCGTGCCCATCGAGACGCGCACGGCCCGCCGGTAGAGCGGGTCGGCGCAGCTGGGGGTGACGAGAACGGCGTCGACGCCGAGGGCCGCCGCGCTGCGCACCACCGCCCCGACGTTCGTGTGGTCGACGATGTCCTCGAGCACCGCGATCCGCCGGGGCGCGGGACGGTCGGCGGGCTCGAGGATCTCGCTCAGCGGCGGCGGGACCGGCCGGTGCATCGCTGCGATCGCCCCGCGGTGCAGCCGGAAGCCGACGATCTCCCGCAGCAGCGGCTCCTCGGCGACGAACACCGGGACCTCTCCCCCGTCCGGCGCTCCCGTGGCGGTCTCGAGCACCGGTGCCAGGTCGTCGAGCCAGCGCGGCGCCGTGAGTACGGACCGCGGCCGGTGCCCCGCCTCGATCGCACGCGTGATGACGGTCGTCGACTCGGCCATGTACAGCCCCGCGGGCTCCTCCGTGCGCACGCGCAGCGCCACGTCGGTGAGGTCGCGGTAGTCGCTCAGGCGGGGGTCGGCGAGGTCGGGGACGGGTACGAGCACCGACACATTGTCCGACGCCGGAGCTCACCTCCGTGCATCGCGTCGCGTTCCGGTCAGGCGGCGGCCTCGGCGTCGAGCCCCCACGCCTCGGCGAGGAGGGCGAACGACCGCAGCCGGACCTCGGGGTCGTAGGCATAGGTGACGGTGATGATCTCGTCGGCGTCGGTGGCGTCCGCGATGCCCTCGAGCTTCTCGACGACCTGCTCGGGCGTACCGATCGCGGAGACGGCCTGCATGTTGGCGGTGGCGTCGAGGATGCGCTGCGGGACGACGCTCGTGATGTCGTCGACCGGCGGCTGCAGCAGCTCGCGGGCGCCGGTGACGATGCCCGCCGCCATCATCTGGTGGGTCGTGAAGATCCGCTTCGCCTCGGCCTCGGTGTCCGCGACGACCACGTTGACGCCGACCATGAGGCGGGGCGCGTCGATCTGCGCCGTCGGGGCCTCGGTGGAGAACTGCGCCCGGTAGACGCCGACGGCCTCGGCGAGCGCCTGGGGTGCGAAGTGCGAGGCGAACGAGAACGGCAGGCCGAGCTGGCCGGCGATCGAGGCCCCGTTGAGGGAGGAGCCGAGGACCCAGATCGGGACCTCGGTGCCGCCGGCCGGGACCGCCTGGACCCGGGAGCTCGGCGCCGTGTTGGCCTCGGAGAAGTAGCCGCGCAGCGCGAGGATCTCGCGCGCGAAGGACTGCGGGTCCGCCTCGCCGCGGCGCAACAGGGAGGCCGTGACCTGATCGGTGCCCGGCGCGCGGCCGAGGCCGAGGTCGACCCGGCCCGGCGCCACCTGGGCCACGGTGCCGATCTGCTCGGCCACCGACAGCGGCGGGTGGTTGGGGAGCATGACGCCGCCCGAGCCGATGCGGATACGGCGCGTGCGCTGGGCGGCGAGCGCCATGAGCACCATCGTCGCGGAGGACAGGAACGTCTGCGTGTTGTGGTGCTCGGCGAACCAGTAGCGGGAGTAGCCGAGCCGGTCGGCCTCCTCCGCGGCGCGCATGGCGTTCTCGATCGCCTGCTGCGGGGTGCTGCCGGCCGGGCGGCCCACGAGCTCGAGGACGGACAGATCGGGACGCTTGGCGGCTGATTCGGTGCTCACACCAGCGTCAGCGCGGCCGGGCGCGGGTCTATTCCCGGTCGGGTGCCCCCGTGCACCACGAGATCAGGTGAAACGTGCGAGATCAGGTGCAATAACCCCAGAGCTCGCCAACGTCACCTGATCTCGTGCGGGCGAGCCGACACGTCACCTGATCTGGTGCACCAACGGAAACCGCTACTGCCCCGAATCTTCCGCCCCGGCACCCTCACCATCAGCAGCATTCGCATCCCCCACCATCGCGCCCACGAACTGCGACTGGTAGAGCCGGAAGTACGCCCCCTCGGCAGCCAGCAGTTCCGCGTGCGCCCCCTGCTCGACGATCGCGCCGGCCTCCATGACGAGGATGACGTCGGCGTCGCGGATGGTGGACAGCCGGTGGGCGATGACGAACGCGGTGCGCCCCTCGCGCAGCCGCCCCATCGCCTCCTGGACGAGGACCTCGGTGCGGGTGTCCACGGAGCTGGTCGCCTCGTCGAGCACGAGGATCGCGGGGTCGGAGAGGAACGCCCGCGCGATCGTGATGAGCTGCCGCTCCCCCGCGGACACGCCCCCGCCGTCCTCCTCGATCATCGTGTCGTACCCCTGCGGCAGGGAGTGGACGAACCGCTCCACGCCGGCGGCGCGCCCGGCCTCCTCGACCTCCTCGCGCGTGGCCCCGTCGCGGCCGTAGGCGATGTTCTCCGCAACGGTCCCCTCGAACAGCCACGTGTCCTGCAGGACCATGCCGATGTGGCTGCGCAGGTGGTCGCGGGTCATCTCGCGGGTGTCCGCTCCGTCGACCAGGATCCGCCCCCCGCGCACCTCGTAGAACCGCATGAGCAGGTTGACGAGCGTCGTCTTCCCCGCCCCGGTGCGGCCGACGATCGCCACCGTCTGCCCCGGCCGGGCCCGCAGGTCGAGGCCGTCGATGAGCGGCACGTCGTCGACGTACCGGAAGGCGACGTCCTCGAAGTGCACGTCCCCGCGCACGTCCACCACCTCGCGCGGCTCCGAAGACTCCGGCTCCATCTCGTCGGCGTCGAGCAGCTCGAACACGCGCTCGGCGGACGCCCCGCCGGACTGGACGAGCGCCGCCATCCCGGCGAGCTGCCCGATCGGCTGTCCGAACTGCCGCGAGTAGGTGACGAACGCCTGGACCTCGCCCACGGTGATCCCGCCCTGGGACACTCGCAGAACCCCGAACACGGCCACGAGCACGTAGCTGATGTTCGAGACGAACTGCATGAGCGGCATCATCGTGCCGGAGAGGAACTGCGAGCGGTCGGCGGCGGCGACGAGCCGGTCGTTCTGCTCGACGAACCGGGTGCCGAACTCGTTCTCCGCGCCGAAGGCCTGGACGAGCTGGTGCCCGGTGAACGCCTCCTCCACGGTGCCGCCGACCTCGCCGGTCGCTGTCCAGTTCGCCACGTGGTGCGGCTGGGCGCGCTTGGCGACGATCGCCATGATGGCCGCCGAGACCGGCACGGTGACCACGGCGACGATCGCGAGCCGCCAGTCGATCCACACCATCATGGCGAGCACGCCGACGATCGTCAGCACCGAGGTGATGAGCTGGGACATCGTCTGGTTGAGCGCCTGGGTGATGTTGTCGATGTCGTTGGTCAGGCGGGAGAGCAGGTCGCCGCGCGAGCGGTGGTCGAGCTCGGCCAGCGGCATGGCGTCGACCTTGGCCTGGACCTTCGCGCGCAGCCGCACTCCGACCCGCTGGACCACGACGTTGAGGATGAGCATGTTGGCGGCCATCGCCATCGCGGCGCCCGCGAACACGCCGAGCGCCATCGCGAGGGCGCGGAGCAGCTCGGCACGGTCGAGGCCGGCGCCGGGCACGATGTCCCCCATCCCGGCGAGCATGTCCGCCACCTCGTCCTGCCCCACGGCGCGCAGCCCGCCGATGGCCTGGTCGAGCGTCACCCCCTCGGGGATGAGGCGGCTCGCGAACCCCTCGACCACCACGTCGGTCGCGTCGCCGAGGAAGCGCGGACCGAGGACGGACAGGAGCACGGAGAGAACACCGAGGAGCACGACGACGACGAGCAGCAGCCGCTCCGCCCGCATCTCGCCCAGCAGCCGCCTGATCGCGCCGCCGAAGTTCGCCGGCTTGTCCCCGGGCACGGGGCCGTGACGCTCGCTCATGCCGCCTCCTCCCGCGAGATCTGGGACAGGACGATCTCCCGGTACGTCGCGTTGCCGTCCATCAGCTCGGAATGGGTGCCGAGCCCGACGACGCGACCGGCGTCGAGCACGCAGATCTGGTCGGCGTCGCGGATCGTCGAGATGCGCTGGGCCACGACGAGGGTGGTCGCCCCGGCCGTCATCGTCGGCAGCGCGGCCCGCAGGCGGGCGTCGGTGGCCATGTCGAGCGCGGAGAAGGCGTCGTCGAAGACGTAGATCTCGCCGCCGCGGACGAGGGCCCGGGCGATGGCGAGGCGCTGCTTCTGGCCGCCGGAGAAGTTCGTGCCGCCCGGCTCGACGGCGGACTCGAGCCCGTCGTCGAGGTCCCGGACGAAGTCGGCTGCCTGTGCCACCTCGAGCGCCTGCCAGAGGCGGTCCTCGGGGACCTCGCTTGAGCCGAGCGACAGTGTCGAGCGCACGGTGCCGCCGAACAGGAACGCCTGCTGCGGGACGAGCGCGACCCGCGAGCGCACGTCGCCCAGCGCCGCGGCGCGCACGTCGACCCCGCCGATCCGCACGGAGCCCGCGGCCACGTCGAGCAGCCGCGGGAGCAGGTTGACGAGGGTGGTCTTGCCGGAGCCGGTCGAGCCGACGACCGCCGTCGTCGTGCCCGGTTCGAGCGTGAGCGTGACCCGGTCGAGGACGGGCTCCTCCGCGCCGGGGTAGCCGAAGGTCGCCTCGACGAGCTCGACCCGCCGGCCGGCCTGGCGCGGCCCGATCTCCTGCGGCTGCGCGGGCGGCGCGATCGCGGGCGTGATGTCGAGGACCTCGGTGATGCGGCGCGCGCAGACCTCGGCGCGCGGGATCATCATCAGCAGCATGACCGAGAACATCACGGACATGAAGATGAACATGAGATAGCTGAGGAAGGCGACGATCGAGCCGATCTCCATCTCCTGCGCGTCGACGCGCAGCCCGCCGAACCAGACGACGGCCACCTGCCCGCCCATGACGACCAGCTGGACGAGCGGGAACGTGATCCCGAAGATCACGCCGATGCGGCGCTGGGTGCCGGCGAGCTCGCGCGAGGCGGAGTCGAACGTGGCGCGCTGCGTCGACTGGCGGGTGAACGCGCGGATGACGCGGACGCCGGAGATCTGCTCGCGCATGAGCCGGTTGATGCGGTCGATGCGCTTCTGGACCACCTCGAACAGCGGACGCGCGAGGAGGATCGCGCCGAGCATGACGGCGAGGAGCACCGGCACCGCCGCGACGATGAGCCAGGACAGCGGCGGGTCCTCGAGGACGGCCATGACGATGCCGCCGACCATCATGAGCGGCGCCATGACGAGGAACATCGAGCCCATGAGGGTGACCATCTGGACCTGCAGGACGTCGTTGGTCGAGCGGGTGATGAGCGACGGAGCGCCGACCTGCGAGACCTCCGCGACCGAGAGCCGCTGGACGGTGGCGAACACCGAGCGCCGGATCTCGCCGCCGACCCGGGCCGCCATGCGCGCCGCGAGGAACGCCGTCGAGATCTGGGCGACCATCTGGATAGCCGAGATGCCGAGCATGACGAGCCCGATCCGGATGACGGCGTCGGAGTCGGCCGCGAGCAGGCCGTCGTTGATGACGTCCGCGGTGAGGCTGGGGAGCATCATCGCGGCGAGCGTCGAGACCAGCTGCAGCAGGAGGATGGCGCCCAG
Source organism: Georgenia sp. Z1344 (assembly GCF_057652375.1). Classification (NCBI taxonomy): domain Bacteria; kingdom Bacillati; phylum Actinomycetota; class Actinomycetes; order Allobogoriellales; family Allobogoriellaceae; genus Georgenia; species Georgenia sp. Z1344. Next base: position 224,833 of record NZ_CM172728.1, read on the forward strand.
CGTGCGGGCGTGCGGGCGGAGGTAGAACCTCAGAAGGCGCAGAAGCACCCGGACATCCTGGCACCAAGCGGACAGGTCGTCGTCATCGGGTCGGGGCCCGGCGGGAATCCCGCCGCCGACCTGCACCGCGACCTGCCTCTCCGGGACGACGAGAGCCGGCCCTCGGCAGCGGGTGCGCTGCCGGGAGCCGGCTCTCGTTCAGGTCTCGCGTCGGTGGGCGGAACCTCCCGCCCGACGCCGAAGGGTCACCCCGGGTGGGTCAGCTCCCCTGCGGGGGCTGGCCGCCCGGGTTCCAGGCGCGCGTGGTGCCCGCCGGGCCGCGACCGGTCGCGGGGCCGCCGGGGCCGCCGGGGCCTCCGGGGCCTCCGGGGCCTCCGGGGCCTCCGGGGCCAGCCTGGCCGGCTCCCGGACCACCGACGACGGGTCCACCGGCCGCAGGACCGCCGGCCGCAGGACCGCCGGTGCTCGGCGCCGACGCGGCGCTCGCCTGCCCGGGACGGGCGGCCGCGGGGTCGGGCGAACCCGCACCCGCACCGCTCGCACCGGCACCGGACGCGGGGCTCGCGGCGGCACGTGCGCGCTGAGACCGGCGCCCACCACCGATGCCCGGGTCCTCGCTGGCCTCGCTCTCGGCGGTCTCGACCTCGGCGCGGGCCTCGCGCAGCGCCTCCTGCGGGTCCTGCAGGCTCACCGAGTTGAACGCGGTCGTCGGGGGCGGGCCGGAGCGTCGCGGCCCGGTCGGACCGTCGCCCTTCGGGGCGCGCGGCGGCGTCGGCGCCTTGAACCCACCGGTGGAGCCGTCCTCGGGACCGAACGCGCTGGACAGGGAGGCCATCGCGCCCGTGACCTCGGCGGGGATGAACCACATCTTGTTCGACGGGGTCTTCGCGATCTCCGGCAGCGTCTGGAGGTACTGGTAGGACAGCACCTTGTCGTCGGCATCGGCGGTGTGGATGGCCTCGAAGACCTCGTGGATGGCGCGGGACTCACCCTGGGCGCGGAGGACGGCGGCCTGGGCCTCACCCTCGGCGCGGAGGATCTGGGACTGCTTCTCACCCTCGGCCGTGAGGATCGCGGACTGCTTGACACCCTCGGCCGTGAGGATCGCGGCGCGGCGGTCGCGCTCGGCGCGCATCTGCTGCTCCATCGCGCCCTGGACGGACTGGGGCGGGTCGATCGCCTTGAGCTCGACGCGGTTGACGCGGATGCCCCAGCGGCCGGTCGCCTCGTCGAGGACGCCGCGGAGCTGGCCGTTGATCTGGTCGCGCGAGGTCAGCGTCTGCTCGAGGTCCATCGAGCCGATGACGTTGCGGAGCGTGGTGACGGTCAGCTGCTCGATACCGGTGATGTAGTTGGCGATCTCGTAGACCGCGGCGCCCGGCTCGGTGACCTGGAAGTAGATGACCGTGTCGATCGAGACCACGAGGTTGTCGGACGTGATGACGGGCTGCGGCGCGAAGGAGACGACCTGCTCGCGGAGGTCGACCCGGGCGCGGACCTTGTCGAAGAACGGGACGAGGACGTGGAAGCCGGCGAACATCGTCGAGTGGTACTTGCCGAGTCGCTCGACGATGAGGGCCCCGGCCTGGGGGACGATGACGACCGCCTTGCTGAGGATCACCACCACCGCGACCACGATGACGCCGAGGATGATCCACTGCGTGAGGTTGTCCACGTATCTCTCCTGTGTCGGTGCTGCGACGGCCCGGTCGGGGCGCCGGGGTCAGTAGCGGGGCTCGTGGCCGCCGGGGGCGGAGCCCGGGCGGTAGCTCGGCGGTCCCTGGTGCCCGGGGCCGAACCCGGTCGTCCACGGCTGCGCAGGGGGCCGGGTCCCGTAGGGATCACCCTCCACGTCGAGCGGGGCGACGACGGCGAACGCCCCGTCGATCTCGACGACCCGCACGTCCTCCTCGGGCGGCCGCGGCAGGACGTCGGGCGCGGTGCGGGCCGACCAGATCTCTCCGGCGAGCTTGACGCGGCCCTCGCGCTCGTTCACCTCGGTGACCGTGCGCGCCACCTGGCCGACCAGGCCGCGGACGTTCATCGGGGTGTCGGGCGTGGAGCGCGCGAGCATCTCCTTGACCCAGGGGCGCACGACGGCGAGCAGCGTGATGGCGACGAGCGCGGCGACGAGCGCCTGCACCCAGATCGGCGCGCCGGTGAGGGCGACGAGCGAGCCGGCGGCGGCGCCGCCGGCCAGCATGAGGAAGATGAGGTCGACGGTGAGCATCTCGACGATGCCGAGCACGATCGCCGTGACCAGCCAGATCCACCACATGGCCGGGCCTCCTCCCAGTAGGTGGGGCCAGTCTACCGGCGCGACCTAGTCCTTCCGGCGGGAGTGGTACCTGCCCTCGTCGACCGTGAGGGTGAGCGGCATGCGGTAGAGGGAGGAGATCGCCTCGGCCGTGAGGACCTCGTCGATCGGCCCCGCGGCGACGGCCGCGCCGTGGTCCATGAGAAGCGCGTGGGTGAACCCGGGCGGGATCTCCTCGAGGTGGTGGGTCACGAGGACCATGACCGGCCCGTGCGGGTCGCGGGCGAGCCGCGCGAGCGAGGCGACGAGCTCCTCGCGTCCGCCGAGGTCCATGCCGGCGGCGGGCTCGTCGAGGACGAGCACCTCGGGGTCCGGCATGAGGGCGCGCGCGATCTGGACGCGCTTGCGCTCGCCCGTGGACAGGGACCCGAAGGTCCTCTCGCGCAGGTCCTTCGCACCCACGTAGCTGAGGAGCGCACGGGCCCGGCCCGTGTCGAGGTCCTCGTAGGCCTCGCGCCAGCGGCCCGACATGCCGTAGGCGCCGGTGAGGACGACGTCGAGGACCGTCTCGGAGGCGTACAGTCGGCGCTCGTTCGCCGAGGAGGCGAAGCCGACGACCTGGCGCAGCTCGCCGACGTCGACCCGGCCGAGCCGCTCCCCGATGACCTCGACCGACCCGGTGGTGGGGAAGATCTGGCCCACGAGCAGCGAGACGAGCGTGGTCTTGCCCGCCCCGTTCGGGCCGACGATCACCCAGCGCTCGCCGTCGTCGACGGACCAGTCGACCCCCGCGAGCAGCTCGGAGGTGCCACGGCGCACGCGCACGTCGGACAGCGTCAGGACATCACCCATGGGCCCCAGCGTAGGTCGCGCGCGGAGGGCCCGCGGCCCGACCCGCCCGGCCCGGGCGTAGTGCCGGCCGGGTGCGGCCGCCCCGGCCGACGTGCCCGAAGAAGCCTCCGATGCCGGTCCCCGCGCCTACTGCCCGGCCAGCACGCTCTCGTAGACGGCGATCGTGCGCTCGGCCACCGCGGTCCAGGCGAAGTGCTCCTCGACGCGGCGGCGGGCGGCGGCGCCCTGGGCCCGCGCCTTCTCCCGGTCCGTCGCGAGCGCGGTGAGCGCGGCGGCGAGGTCGGCGTGGAACCGCTCGGGGTCCGTCGGCGTGCCGGTGCCGTCCTGGAGCTGGTCGATGGGGACGAGGGTGCCGGTCTCGCCGTCGACGATGACGTCCGGGATGCCGCCGGTGGCCGAGCCGACGACGGGGAGGCCCACCGCCATGGCCTCGAGGTTGACGATGCCGAGGGGCTCGTAGACGGACGGGCACACGAAGACGTCGCTCGCGGCGAGGACGGCGACGAGCTGCTCGCGCGGCAGCATCTCCTCGATCCACACGATGCCGGTACGGCGCTTCGCGAGCTCGGCCACGGCGCCGGAGACCTCCGCGGCGATCTCCTGGGTGTCCGGGGCGCCGGCGCACAGGACCACCTGGATCTCCTCGGGGAGCTGCTCGATCGCCGCGAGCAGGTGCGGCAGGCCCTTCTGCCGGGTGATGCGGCCGACGAACACGACCGTGGGCCGGTCGGCGTCGAGCCCGTAGCGCTCGCGGGCGGCCGCGATCGCGGCCTCGCCGTCGGGCCCCGTGGGACGTGCCCACTCGTCGAGGTCGATCCCGTTGTGGACCACGTGGACCTTGTCCGGGTCGACGCTCGGGTAGGCGCGCAGGATGTCGGACCGCATGCCGTTGGACACGGCGATGACGCCGGCCGCGCCCTCGTAGGCGGTGCGCTCGGCCCAGCTCGACAGGGCGTAGCCGCCGCCGAGCTGCTCGGCCTTCCACGGGCGCATCGGCTCGAGCGAGTGTGCGGAGAGCACGTGGGGCGCGCCGTGGAGCAGCCCGCCGAGGTGGCCGGCGAGGTTGGCGTACCAGGTGTGGGAGTGGACGAGGTCGGTGCCCTCGAGCCGGTCGGCGATCTGCAGGTCCACCCCGAACGTGCGCAGGGCGGCGTTCGCGCCCTCGAGCTGGGGCACCTCGTCGTAGCCGGTGACGGGCACGCCGCCGGGGCCGTCCTCGGTGCGCGGGCCGTCGAAGGCGTGCACGCGCACGTCGAGGTCCGGCCGCAGGACGCGGGCCAGCTCCGAGACGTGCACGCCGGCGCCGCCGTAGATGTGCGGCGGGTACTCGCGGGTGATCAGGTCGACTCTCACGGTGCTCTCCTCGGCATCGTCGCGCGTGCGTGCTGGGGCCCACTCTGCCGGGGCCGTGCGGCGGCGGCAACGCGTGCTGCGGGTCACAGGTTCGGCTTAGGGTGTCCCCATGGCATCCCCACGCGTGCTCGCGATCGTCCTGGCCGGCGGCGAGGGTAAGCGGCTCATGCCGCTCACCGCGGACCGCGCCAAGCCCGCCGTCCCCTTCGGTGGGACCTATCGACTCATCGACTTCGCCCTGTCGAACATCGTCAACTCCGGGTACCTCAAGATCGTGGTGCTCACGCAGTACAAGTCGCACTCCCTCGACCGCCACATCACCCAGACCTGGCGGATGTCCAACCTGCTGGGCAACTACGTGGCGCCGGTGCCCGCCCAGCAGCGCAAGGGGAAGAACTGGTTCCTCGGCTCCGCCGACGCGATCTACCAGTCGCTCAACCTCATCGACGACGAGCGGGCGGACATCGTGGTGGTGGTCGGTGCCGACAACATCTACCGCATGGACTTCTCCCAGATGGTCGACCAGCACATCGAGTCCGGGTTCCCGCTCACGGTGGCCGGGATCCGGCAGCCGCTGTCGCTGTCCGACCAGTTCGGCGTCATCCAGGCCTCGGCCGACGACCCGCACAAGATCGAGAGCTTCCTCGAGAAGCCGAAGGACGCCGTGGGCCTGCCCGACGCGCCCGACCAGATCCTCGCGTCGATGGGCAACTACGTGATGGACGCCGACGCCCTGCGCGAGGCCGTCATCGCCGACGCGGACGACTCCGGGTCGAACCACGACATGGGCGGCAACATCGTGCCGAGCTTCGTCGCCGAGGGCCGGGCGGGGCTGTACGACTTCACGTTCAACGAGGTCCCCGGGGCCAGCGACCGGGACAAGGCGTACTGGCGCGACGTCGGAACCGTGGACGCGTTCTACGAGGCCAACATGGACCTCATCTCCGTGGTCCCGGTGTTCAACCTCTACAACGATCAGTGGCCCCTGCACACCGGCTACCACGGGCTCGCCCCGGCGAAGTTCGTCTACGGGCACCAGGAGCGCCTGGGCCACGCGCTCGACTCGATCATCTCCCCCGGCGTCATCATCTCCGGCGGCGAGGTCGTCGGCTCGATCCTCTCCCCCGGCGTCCGGGTGAACTCGTGGTCCTCGGTGCGGGACTCCGTCCTCTTCGACGGCGTCCAGGTCGGCCGCAACGCCACGGTGAACAAGGCGATCCTCGACAAGAACGTCGTCGTCGAGCAGGGCGCAACCATCGGCGTCGACCACGAGCACGATCGTGCGCGCGGCTACACCATCACCCCGGGGGGCATCACCGTCGTCCCCAAGGGGAAGACGGTCACGAGGTGACGGCGGGCCCCTCGTCCGCCGGCCTGCGGCCGGTTCCGACCGTCCCCGCCGGGGGCGGCACGGCGCTGCGCGTCACGCTCGTCTCCCCGCGGCCCGTCCCGGAGTCCCTCGTCGCCCACGTCGCGGACCTGCTCGCGGCCCGCGCCGGCGAGGTCGCCTCCACCCACGGCACACTCGGCCCGCTGCGCACGGTCGGCTGGGCCCTCCGCCTCCCCTCCCCCGTCGGCCGCGAGGGGGGTTCGTCGTCGTCGTTGGTCGAGAGTGCGGGTCAGGACGATGTGCACGACGACGAACGACCCGCCGGCGGACCCTCGTCCTTCGCCCGCACGGCGCTCGCGCTGCGCGACGAGATCCGCGGTCCGGCCACGGCCCTCGGCGTCGACGTGGCCGTCACCACCGGCGACCTGGCCGAGGAGGGTCCCGGGCTCGTCCTCACCGACGTCGACTCCACGCTGTTCGCGAACGAGGTCATCGAGCTCGTCGCCGCGCACGCCGGGGTCGAGGCCGAGGTCGCGGCGGTGACCGAGCGGGCGATGCGCGGCGAGCTCGACTTCCGCGAGTCGCTCGACGCGCGGGTCGCCCTGATCGCCGGGCTCGAGGCGGAGCCGGTCCTCGAGGCGGTGCGCGGCGCCGTCGAGCTCTCCCCCGGCGCCGCGGACATGTTCCTGCGCGCGCGGGACGCGGGCGTTCCCACGGGCGTGGTCTCGGGCGGGTTCGTCGAGGTCGTCGGTCCCCTGGTCGAGGATCTCGGCGTACGGTTCGTCGCGGCCAACCGGTTCGAGATCGATGACGGGAGGCTGACCGGGCGCACGATCGGCGACGTCGTGGACCGGACGGCGAAGGCCACGCACGCCCGCGCCTGGACCGCCGAGGCCGGCGTGCCGATGAGCCGGCTGCTCGCCGTCGGCGACGGCGCCAACGACCTCGACCTGCTCGGCGCGGCCGGGCTCGGCGTGGGCTACGGGAGCAGGCCGGTCGTGCGCGAGAACGCCGACGCATTCATCAGCAGCGACCGGCTCGACACCGCGCTCGCGCTGACCGGCGTGGCCGACCCGATCGCCTGACCGAGCCTCTCCGGTCGAGAGTGCGGGTCAGCTCGTCGACTGGTCGAGAGTGCGACTCAGCTCGTCGACTGGTCGAGAGTGCGGCTCAGGCCGAGGGCCGGACGAGTGCCCGCAGGTGGGCGGTCCGCGCGTCCAGGTCGGACCACGTGGTGGGGACGTCGAGCACGCAGGCGGTCGCCGTCGGGACCCCGAGGGAGACCTGGAGGGCGAGGGAGTCCTTGCGGTCGTCGTGCAGGTGGGCGGCGAGCGAGGAGATCGTCGGCTCGTGGCCCACGACGAGCAGCACGCCGGGGTCGCCCTCCGTGTCGCGCACGAGGTCGAGCAGGCCGCGCGCGGCGTACTGGTAGATCTCCGGGACGTCGCGCCGCTCACCGACCTCGACCCCCTCGCGCAGGAGCGTGGCGGTGGAGGCCGCACGCGCCGCGGTCGAGACGAGCGCGACGTCGATCGCCCCCACCTCGGCCGCGAGCAGCGGACCGAGCGCCCGCGCCTGGCGCTCGCCGCGCCCCGAGAGCTCGCGGGAGGCGTCCCCCGCCCGCCCGTGCTGGGCGGCCTTCGCGTGCCTGAGCAGGATGAGCGTCCGGGTCATCACTGACCCATGGCGTGCACGCCGCCGTCCGCGTGCACGATCTCGCCGGTGGTCGAGGGCAGCCACTCCGAGCACAGGGCGACCACGGTGCGCGCGGTCGGCTCGGCGTCGGTGACGTCCCAGCCGAGGGGGGCGCGCTCGTCCCAGGTCGACTCCATCTGGTCGAAGCCGGGGATCGACGTGGCGGCGGTCGTCCGCACGGGGCCGGCGGAGACGAGGTTGACGCGGATGCCGTCCGGCCCGAGGTCCCGGGCGAGGTAGCGGGCGGTCGCCTCGAAGGCGGCCTTGGACACGCCCATCCAGTCGTACACGGGCCACGCGTAGGAGCCGTCGAACGTCAGGCCCACCACGGCGGAGCCCGGCGCCATGAGCGGCTTCGCGGCCACGGCGAGCGACTTGAGCGAGTACGCGGAGACCTCGAGTGCGGTGGCGACGTCCGCCCACTCCGCCTGGAGGAAGTTCCCGCCCATCACCGACTGCGGGGCGAACCCGATCGAGTGGACCACGGCGTCGAGGTGGTCGACGTGCTCGCGCACGCGCGAGTCCAGCGCGGCGAGGTCGTCCGCGTCGGTGACGTCGAGCTGGACGACCGGCGCCTCGGTGGGCAGGCGACGCGACGTGACCTCGGTCAGCCGCATCTGGCGGCCGAAGGACGTGAGCACCACGGTGGCGCCCTGCTCCTGCGCGAGCCGCGCCACGTGGAAGGCGATGGAGTTGTTCTTCAGCACGCCGGTGACGAGCACCGTCTTGCCCTCCAGCAGTCCCATGGGAGTCCTCTTCTCGTTCGGGGGGAGTGACCGCGCGGACGCGGCCGGGGTTCGTGGGGCCGGTGCCCCGTGGTCAGCGGCCCACGGTCAGTGCCCCATGCCGAGTCCGCCGTCGACGGGGATGACCGCGCCGGAGACGTAGCCGGCCGCCGGGGAGGCGAGGAACTCGACGACGCCGGCGACGTCGTCGATGTCCCCGAACCGGCCCGCGGGGATCGCGCCGAGGTAGGTCTCCTGCTGGGCCTCGGGCAGCACCCGGGTCATCTCGGTGTCGATGAATCCCGGGGCCACGACGTTGGCCGTGATCGAGCGCTTGCCGAGCTCGCGGGTGATCGAGCGCGCCATGCCGACGAGCCCGGCCTTGGCGGCCGAGTAGTTGACCTGGCCCGGCCCGCCGTAGAGGCCGATGACCGAGGAGATGAGCACGATCCGACCTCGGCGCAGCCGGATCATCCCCTTGGACGCCCGGCGGGCGATCTTGAAGGCCCCGCCGAGGTTGGTCTGCAGGACCTCGTCGAAGTCCTCGTCGCTCATCCGCATGAGCAGCTGGTCGCGGGTGATCCCGGCGTTGGCCACGACCACCTCGACCGGGCCGTGGGCCTCCTCGGCCGCCGAGAAGGCAGCGTCGACGTCGTCGGTGCTCGCCACGTCGCCCGCCAGGGCGAGCGTGCCCTCGGGGCCGCGGCCGGAGCGGGAGAGCACCGCCACCTTGTCCCCCAGGTCGACGAACCGGCGGGCGATCGCCTCGCCGATCCCCTGGGACGCCCCGGTGACGAGCACGCTGCGGGGTTCGTACGTGTTGCTCGCGGTCACGTCATCTCCTCGATGCTTGCCGTACGCACCCGGGACACGCTAGCCGATGAGCTCCGGGGCTTCGCGCCACCGTCCGGTGCGCGGCCCCGGTCGCGCAGGTGGCAGCCGTGCCCCGGGAGGTCGGCGTAGCCTGGTGGGATGACCAGGGTCCGGCGCGCAGGAGCCGCACCCGCGACCCACTCCTCGGCGCGCGTGCGGGGGCGTCGGCGTGCCGAGCCCGTGACGATCACGGGCGCCGCCCCGTCCCTGCAGGAGGACCTCTCCGGCCGGATGCGCCGCTACTGGCTGCTCATGGGCGTCCGGATCGCGTGCCTCGCCTCGCTCGTCGTCGTCCCCCGCCAGTGGTGGTGGGTGTCCATCGGCCTCGCGCTCGCCGCTCCCCTGCTCGCCGTGCTCGTCGCCAACTCGGGCCGCGAGGGCGGGGGGCCGAGCGCCGGACGCACGGGTCGGGAACTCGTCACGCTCCAGCCCGACGACGACGCAGCCTCGCCGTCCGCCGACGCCCGGCGCGCCCCGACCTATCACGTGCGCCCCGGGGAGTTCCTGCGGTGACCGGCCAGGACATGCCGGGGCCGCGGGGCGTCGGCCGGTGGGCCTTCCTGCGCACCCCCCGCTGGCTGGGGCTCATGGCCGTCAGCGTGCTGGCCGCCCTCACCTGCGTGTGGCTCGGGACCTGGCAGCTCGACCGGCACGAGGAGAAGGTCGAGCGGCGCGACGCCGTCGAGCAGGCCGAGGCCGCCGCGCCGGTACCCGCCGAGGAGCACGTCGGCGACCTGCTCGTCGACGAGTCCGACACCTGGCGGTACGTCACCGTCACCGGCGAGTGGGTCGAGGGCACCACGCTCGGGCTGCGCAACCGGCCGGTCGAGGGCACGCCGGCCGTCCACGTGGTCGACCTGTTCGCCACCGAGCTCGGCGGGCAGGAGGTCGTCCTGCCGGTGGACCGGGGCTGGCTGCCCTCCGAGGTCGACATGACGCCCGCCGACCTGCCGCGCCCGCCGGACGGGGAGGCCACGCTGACGGTGCGGCTGAGGCCGGCGGAGCACGGCTCGACCCGCGAGCCGGCCCCGGGGTGGCTGTACTCGATCGAGGAGGACGCGCTGCGCCGCTCGCTCGCGGCCCTCACCGATCCCGCGCCCGGGGCGATCGCGGTGGCGGACGGGGGTGTCGGCGTCGTCTCGGGGTTCGGGGAGCTCATCGACTCCGAGCCCGCGGCGGCGGACGGCCTCTCCGGGCTCCCGCGGCCGGACGTCTCGCTGCGCAACCACCTCAGCTACGCGTTCCAGTGGTTCGTGTTCGCGATCGGGTCGCTCGCGATCGTGCCGCTGCTGGCGCGCCGCGAGGTCGACGAGGCCGACGAGGAGCTGCTCGCCGGCACGCCCTACGCGCGCGGGGGCGCCCTGTCCGCGCGCGCCGGGAAGAAGGTCTCCGACGCCGAGGAGGAGGACGCCTGGCTCGACGCCGCAGAGTCGGCCGAGGGTGCCGGTGCGGGTGCGGGTGTCACGGCGGACGATCAGGGCGCGAGCCCGGATCAGGACGGGTGCCCGGATCAAACCGCGCAGGCCGGCGGTCAGGCCAGCGTGACGAGCTCGAGGTAGTCGGCCGACCAGAGGTCCTCATCGCCGTCGGGCAGAAGGAGGACCCGCTCGGGGTTGAGCGACTGGACGGCGCCCTCGTCGTGGGTCACCAGCACGACCGCGCCAGTGAAGGTCGCCAGCGCGCCGAGGATCTCCTCGCGCGAGGCCGGGTCGAGGTTGTTCGTGGGCTCGTCGAGCAGCAGCACGTTGGCCGATGAGACGACGAGGACCGCGAGCGCGAGCCGGGTCTTCTCGCCACCGGACAGCACGCCGGCGGGCTTGTCGGCGTCGGACCCGGAGAAGAGGAACGACCCGAGGACCGAGCGGACCTGCGTGTCCGTGAGGTCCGGCGCCGAGCTGCGGAGGTTCTCCACGACCGTGCGGTTCGTGTCGAGGGTCTCGTGCTCCTGCGCGTAGTAGCCGATCTTCAGGCCGTGGCCGGGGATGACCTCGCCGGTGTCCGGCTGCTCCACGCCGCCGAGGATCCGCAGGAGGGTGGTCTTGCCGGCGCCGTTGAGGCCGAGGATGACCACCTTCGAGCCGCGGTCGATCGCGAGGTCCACGCCCGAGAACACCTCGAGCGACCCGTACGACTTCGACAGGTCCTGCGCGGTGAGCGGGGTGCGGCCGCAGGGGGCGGGATCCGGGAAGCGGAGCGCCGCGACACGGTCCTGGACGCGGGTCGCCTCGAGTCCCGAGGTCAGGCGCTCGGCGCGGCGGATCATGTTCTGCGCGGCGACGGCCTTCGTGGCCTTCGCGCGCATCTTGTCCGCCTGCGCCATGAGGGTCGAGGCCTTCTTCTCGGCGTTGGCGCGCTCGCGGCGGCGGCGCTTCTCGTCGACCTCGCGCTGCTTGACGTAGGCGTCCCAGCCGAGGTTGTACGTGTCGAGCTCGCCGCGGTTGGCGTCGAGGTGCCACACGGTGTTGACGGTCTCGCGCAGCAGGTCGACGTCGTGGGAGATGACGACGAAGCCGCCCTGGTAGCTCTTGAGGTGCTCGCGCAGCCAGACGATCGAGTCGTGGTCGAGGTGGTTCGTCGGCTCGTCGAGCAGGAGCGTGTCCGCGCCGGAGAAGAGGATCCGGGCGAGCTCGACGCGGCGGCGCTGACCGCCGGACAGGGTGTGCAGCGGCTGGTCGAGGATGCGGGTCGGCAGCGCGAGTGCCGACGTCATCGCCGCCGCCTCGGACTCCGCGGCCCAGCCGCCGAGGGCCTCGAACTCGGCGTCGAGACGGACGTAGCGCTCGGTGGCCTTCGCGGCCTTGTCCGGGTTCGACAGGTCGCCCATCTCGCGCTCGGCCTTGCGCAGGCGCCCGAGCAGGGTGTCGATGCCGCGGGCGGACAGGACGCGGTCGCGCGCGTGGACGTCGAGGTCGCCGGTGCGCGGGTCCTGCGGGAGGTAGCCGACGGTGCCGGAGCGCGTGAGGTCACCGGTGTGCGCGACGGTCGAGCTCGTGGCGTCGGCCCCGGCGAGGAGCTTGGTCAGCGTGGTCTTGCCGGCGCCGTTGCGTCCGACGAGCCCGATCTTCATGCCGGTGTCGATGCGGAACGTGCCCGAACGGAGCAGCTCGCGGTCGCCGATGGACATGGAGATGTCGCGGGCGGTGATCATGGGGGCCTTTCGTGGGGCGGGCGTGCCGGCGGAGGACATGTGGTGCGCGGTGGGCCGGACGCAGGGCCACCAGCCATCGTAACGGCGGGCGCACGCGATTTCCGGGCGGCACCTGTTCCGTCGAGCACCCTCCGTCGCGTTCGCCGAGATTGCGGTTCGTGCTCGTCGAGATTGCGGTTGGTGCCCGCCGAGATTGCGGTTGGTGCTCGCCGAGATTGGGCGGTTTCAAGTGGTTGTTGCAACGAGTAGGTCGTTGAGTCGTTTCGCTGGAGTCTGCCAGCCCAGTGTCATGCGTGGTCGTGTGTTGAGTTCGCGGGCGACGGCGTCGAGGTCGCGCTGGGCGTAGGTGCGGAAGTCGGTACTCGAGCGGGGAAAGTACTGCCGCAGCAGGCCGTTGGTGTTCTCGTTCGAGCCTCGCTGCCAGGGCGAGTGCGGGTCGCAGAAGAAGACCCGGCAGTCTGTCGCCAGCGTGAAGTGGGCGTGCTTGGCCATCTCAGCGCCCTGATCCCAGGTCAGAGTCGCGGCCAGCTCGGCCGGCAGGCGGCCCATCGTGTCGATCAGCACGTCGATCACCTGCTCGGAGACCCTGCTCTCCGGTAGAGCGCCGAGCATGACGTACCGCGTGGAACGCTCGACCAGGGTGATGATCGCCGACGCGCTACGCGCACCGATGATCAGGTCACCTTCCCAGTGCCCGGGCACGGCCCGGTCTTCGACCTCGGCCGGCCGGGTGCTGATGTTCAGGCCATGGGTCCAGGCCTTGCCCGAGTGTGCCGCCCGCGCGAGGCGGGACTGGGGGCGCCGCCTGGTCCGCCCGGTACGGAGTGCGACCTGGCGTGCGATCTCGCTGCGCAGCCCGCCACGAGCTTGGTAGTAGATCGCTTGGTAGATCGTCTCGTGGGACACCCATCGCTCCGGCCGGTCGGGATACTCCTGACGAAGCCAGTGTGCGATCTGCTGCGGAGACCACCGCTGTTCGAGCTTGTCCCGCACCAGGGGCCATAGCCGGCCGCGACCCGAGGTCACCCCGCGGCGGCGATCGCCGGTCAACTTGCCGGGCCTGGGCCTGCGGGCCCGCTTGTCGGCCCTGCGCTGCGCGTTCCGGCACGAGTACGCCCACCGGTAGGCGCCACCACGACCGGCGGGATTGGCCTGCCGGCGTCCCGCCGGGGAACGCGTCCCGGGTGTGTCCAGGTGAGCGCCCCGGTAGGAGTTATTGCGAGTGACCTCGCGCCACACCGTGGTCCGGTGACGACCGATCCGCTCAGCGATCTGCGGGAACGTCAATCGCTGACCGAACAGCGCCTCGATCTTCGCCCGCTCCTCAAGTGTCAATCTCTTCCCAGCCATCCGTACACCCTCCCAAGGCGCACGTTGCAACAACCGATTGAAACCGCCTTGCGGTTGGGGCCCCAACCGCAATCTCGACGACGAGCTACGCGTGGTGCATGTCTGCGCACGAGCGCTCGCGCGTGGCGGCGGTCTCGAGCTGGATCGTCGCGTGATCGAACGACACGGGGAAGTGCTCGCGCACGCACGCTCGGATCGTCTCGAGGATCTCGGGGGCGTGACCGGAGGCGAAGCAGTGGTCGTCGACCACCACGTGCGCCGAGATCACGGGCATGCCGGTGCCGATCTCGGAGGCGTGCAGGTCGTGCACCTCGCGGACGTGCTCGAGCTCGAGGAGATGAGTCCGCACGTCGTCGAGGTCCACCCCGCGCGGCGTGTACTCGAGCAGCACCCGCCCGGTGTCCCGCACGATCCGCAGCGCGCGCGGCACGATGAGCGCCACGATCACCAGGCCCGCGATCGTGTCGGCCCGCTCGAAGCCGGTGACGCGGATGACGACCGCACCGACGATGACGGCCACCGACCCGAGCGCGTCCGCAAGCACCTCGAGGAACGCGGCCCGCATGTTTCGGTTGGCCTCCCGCCCACCGCCGAGGACCGCGAGGGCGGCGAGGTTCGCGACGAGCCCGACGACGCCGAACACCACCAGCTCGGTGGCCGCGATCTCGGTCGGAGCGGCAAGACGGCGCACCGCCTCGACCGCCGCGTAGACGCCGACGGCGAGCAGGAGCACCGCCTGGCCGAGCGCGGCGATCACCTCGGCGCGGGCGAAGCCCCAGGTCCGCTCGCTCGTCGCGGGTCGGGCCATCATCGTGGCGGCAAGGACGGCGACCACGAGGCCGACCGCGTCCGCCGCGGCGTGCGCCGTGTCGGTGAGCAGGGCGAGGCTGCCGGTGACCGCGCTGCCGACGAGCTGGGCGAGAACGATCCCGACGGTGAGGACGAGGGCGACGATCAGGCGGAGCCGCAGCCTCGGGTCGGCCGACGCCGCGGCCGGGTCGACGCCGTGCGCGTGGCCGTCGTGGCTCACGAGGCCGCCCCGGCGCTCCCCCGGCCCCGCTCGGCGGTGCCGGCGTCGTCGTCGGAGCTCGGTGCCACTATGTCGTCGGGGCTCGGTGCCGCCTCGTCGTCGTGGCTGTGCTGCACCGCGCCGGGGGCGATACCGGCCGCGACGAGCAGCGCGTCCGCCCGCGCGCGCAAGTCGGCGAGCCGCTCCGGGTCGGCGATCGCGAACCACGACGCCCGCCCCTCGGCGCGGACGGTGACGAGCCCGCAGTCGCGCAGGCACGCGAGGTGCTTGCTCACGGTGGACTGGGCGAGGTGCATGTGGTCGACGAGGTCCCGCACGCGGTGCTCGCCGGTGGTCAGGTGGTCGAGGAGGGCGAGTCGCGCGGGCTCGGCGAGCGCGTGGAAGAGCAGGGCGTGCGCACCGGTGGCGCTCGTCGTCGTCGGACCCTCTTCTTTCATCGCCATAAGGCGATGCTAGCGCTTCCAGGCGATGCTGGCGAGGGTTCGAGCCGTGCAGCAGACCCTTCGTCGAGATTGCGGTTGGGGCCCCAACCGCAATCTCGACGAGCACCAACCGCAATCTCGACGCACCGCTCCCCCGCACCACCAATACGGGGCCGACGCCCGCCGACCTCGCTACTGTTCGCTCGGGAGTCGCGCGGCCCCGACGGGGTGGTCCCGCCGGCAGGCGCGCGGCAGCGACCAAGGAGGAGCCGGCATGACGTTCCGGGACTCGGCGAGCGGCAGCGGCGGCAGCGAGGGCGTGCGCAGGCGCGGACGTGGACGCGGCGGCGCCGCGGCCGCGGGCGGTGGCGGGCTGGCCGTCGTCGCGCTGGTCATCTACCTGCTCACGGGGCAGGACCTCGGCGGCCTCATGGGCGGCGGAGGGGGCGGCGGCGGTGCGGCCCCGGCCGAGGAGGAGACGCTCGGCGACTGCACGGGCGCGGACGCGAACACGGACGTCGACTGCCGGATGGTCCTGACCTGGGGCTCGCTGCACGACGTCTGGGCGGTCACCCTTCCCGAGCAGGCCGACCTCGAGCACCGCAACCCCGAGTTCATCCTCTTCCAGGACTCGGTGGGAACGGGCTGCGGGAACGCGACCTCCGCCGTCGGGCCGTTCTACTGCCCGCCCGACGAGAGCGCGTACATCGACACCGGCTTCTTCGACCAGCTCGAGACCCAGCTCGGCGCGGAGAACGCGCCGCTCGCGCAGATGTACATCCTCGCCCACGAGTACGGGCACCACGTGCAGAACGAGACCGGCGTGATGGCCACGGCGAACCGCACGGACACCGGCCCGCAGTCCGACGGCGTGCGGCTCGAGCTGCAGGCCGACTGCTACGCGGGCATCTGGGTCAACCACGCCTCCACCGTCCCGCAGGAGGAGACCGGCGAGCCGATGCTGGTCGAGCCCACCACCGAGGAGATCCAGGACGCGCTCGACGCCGCCTCGGCCGTCGGCGACGACCGGATCCAGTCCGGCGCCGGCCAGGAGGTCAACCCGGAGACGTGGACGCACGGCTCGTCCGAGCAGCGCATGCACTGGTTCACGGTCGGCTACGAGGGCGGCACGATGCAGGACTGCGACACGTTCGCGGTCGGTCAGATCTGAGCGGGCGGCTCACCTCCCGCACCCACCCGCACGACGACGAGGAGCGCCCGCTGATCGGGCGCCCCTCGTTCGTGCGTGCGCGGCTGGTCGCGCGCCTGGCCGTGCCTCGTCACTGCCCCTGGGAGATGACGCAGGAGTCCTCGCCCGGGCCACCGAGGCCGCCGTCGATGAGCAGCAGGCCGCCGGTGGCGTCGGCGCCCGAGGTCGGCTCGTCGAACCAACGCTCGCCCGCTCCGTCGTCGACGCCGAACCGCCACATGCCGCCGTCGGTCGCCGTGGGCTCCACCTCGCCGCCGACGGTGGCCGCGGTGATCCACAGCGACTCGTCCTGGACCGCGCCGCTGACGGAGGTCCCAGGCGCGTCGACGATGCCGACGAGCGTGCCGCCCTCGACATCGAGCACCGCTGCCTGCTCGGCGCCGTTCTCGCCGTGGACGCTGACGACGGCGTAGCCCTCGTCGTACGTGATCCCGCCGGCGACCAGGCCCTCGCCCTCGATCGTCGCGACCTGGCGGGGGTCACCGTCCCGGTCGACGTCGACCGCCTCGACGACGATCCCGACGTCGGTTGCCCGGGTGGTCAGCACGGTCGGGCCGTCGGCCGCCGCGGTCGAGACGCCGCGGTTCCCGGGGGACGAGTACGGCTCCGACATGACCCCGAGGTCGGTCGTCTCTCCGGAGAACGTCGCGTGGTAGAGCGCGCCGTCCTCGGCCTGCGTGACGATGCCGAAGTCCGAGACGCCGACGATGTCCTCGCCGATCGGGCCGTCGGAGGTCGAGGCGACCTCGGTCGCGGCGCCGCCGTTCGGGTCGAGCTGCATGAGGCGGATGCCCTGGTCGCTGCCGGCGGTCCACACGATCGTGTCGGCATTGCTGTCGGGGTGCGCCATCATGTCGAGCGGCTCGGCCAGACCGATGTCGGTCTCCGTCTCGAGCGTGTACTCGACGGGCGTGGCGTTGCCGTCGTGGTCGTGCTCGACCAGCGTGGCGTCGTCGCCCGCCATGCTCCAGGCGTACGGCTGCCCGAGCGGACCGGCGGCGACGACCTCGTTCGTTCGCGCCACCCCGTCCATCGAGCTGTCGGACGCCGGGACCGTCCGGTGGTCCTCGAGCTCGCCGAGCGGGGCCTCCGCCATGTCGAGCTCCTGGGTCCACCCCGGCTCGAGCTCCGCCCCGTCCGGTCCCACCACGGTGATCGGGGGCTCGCCGGTGGCGTCGCTCTGGTCCGCGGGCGCCTCGGCGCCGTCCTCCGGGGCGCCGTCGGTCGGCGCACCGTCCTCCGGGGCGCCCTCCTCCGGGGCCGGCGGCTCGGAGGGCTGGGTGTTCTCCCCGCCGTCGCCCGGCGCGGGTGCGGGCGCGGGCGCCTGCTCCTGCTGGCCGTCGCCGGGAGCGGTCCCGGCCGGGTCGCCGGCGCAGGCGCCGAGCGTGAGCGCCACGGCGGCGAGCAGGCCGGCCCCCCGTGATCGGGCGGACGGTGGTGCGGGCCGTCAGTCGTCGTGTCCTGGTCATGATGTCCCCCTCATGGTCGGTCGCGGCTCGGACGAGCTGCGGCTGATCGGCCGGTCATCGTGGTGATGACCACGTTCTCGACGCTAGGGAAGGGCCGGTGGTCCCCGCAGGCCCGGGACGGGGCAGGTCTGGGGGCGGGAGAACTCCCCCGGCCTCTCTCCTCAGCCGGCCCTCCCACCTGCGCCGACGCACGACGACGAGGGGTACCCGCGGTCCGGGCACCCCTCGTCGGTGCGGTCGTCACTGACCCTGCGAGATGACGCGCGAGCTGTCGCCGAGGCCGCCGAGACCCTCGTCGACGAGCAGCTGCCCACCCGAGGCATCCGCGCCGGAGACCGGCTCGTCGAGCCACATCTCGCCCTCGGCGGTCTCGGGGTCGAGCCGCCACATCGCGCCGGAGGTGGCGGTCGGCTCGACCTCGCCGCCCACGGTGGCCGCGGTCATCCACAGCGAGCCGTCCTGGACGGCGCCGCTGACGGACGCGCCCTGGCCGTCGAAGACGCCGGCAACCTCGCCCGAGGCCACGTCGAGCACCACGGCCCGGTCGGCCTCCTGCTCGTCGTAGACGGTGACCACGGCGTGGCCCTCGTCGAACGTGACGTCGCCGCCGGTCAGGCCCTCGCCTTCGATCGTCGCGATCTCGGTGGGCTCGCCGCCGCTCTCGACGTCGAGCTGCTCGACGACGACGCCGCCCTCGTCCGCCCGGGTCGTGACGACGGTGCTGCCGTCGTACGCCGCGGTGCGCGCCTCGCCGATGCCCGGCAGGCTGACCTCCTCGGCGGAGGCGGCGAGCTCGGTCGTCTCGCCGTCGTAGGTCGAGTGGTGGAGCGAGCCGTCCGCGGACTCGGTGACGACGCCGCCCTCCGAGACTCCGACGATCGTCTCGCCGAGCTCGCCGTCGGCGGTCGACGCGACCTCGGTGGCCACGCCCTCCTCCGGGTCGAGCTGCATGAGGCGCGTGCCCTCGTCGTTGCCGGCCGTCCACAGGACGGTCCCGTCGTTCGGGTCCGGGTGCGCCATCATGTCGAGGGGCGCGGCCTCGCCGATGTCGGTGTCCTCGTCGAGGGTGTAGGCCACCGGCTCCGCCGCGCCGTCGTGGTCGTACTCGACGAGGGTCGCGTCGACCCCCGTGCCCGTCCACGCGTAGCTCTCGGAGCCCGCGCCGACGGTGCGGATGGCGTTCGTGCTCGGCGACCCGTCCTCGGCGGTGTCGGTCGCCGGGATCTCGTCGAACGTGTCGAGCTCGGCCTCGGCGGAGCCCTGAAGTCCGGGACCCATCGTCCAGCCCGGCTCGAGCTCCTCGCCGTCCGGGCCGACGACCGTGAGGCCGCTCGGGTTCGGCGCGTCCGGCCCGTCCTCGGCCGGAGCGGCGGTCTGGTCGGCGGTCGCGGGGCCCGCGGCGCCGAGCGTGATCGCCACGGCGGCCAGCAGGCCGGCCCCGGCGGTCGGCCGGATCGTGGTGGTGTGTGTCCGTCGCGTCGTGGTCATGGTGCTCCCTTCGCTTCGGTCGCGGCGCGCTCGATCTGCGCCACATCTGTGGGTCATCGCCTGGCATCCGTTCGATGACCACGTCTTCGACGCTACGAACCACCGGAGCGTCGATGCAGGTCCGGCAGGGGACAGTTCTGGTGGCGGGAGAACTACCCGCCGATCAGGTCGCGTCGTCGCATCGTCCCTGGTAGGGGGCTCGAGGAGGCTCGACGCGCAGAGATGACGACGCGACGATGGGGCACCGTGCACGCGAACTGCGGGCCCGGACACGACGAGGGGGCGCCCGCCGTGCGGACGCCCCCTCGTGGGTGTGGTGCGGCTGAGCCGCCCGGTGCTACTGGACCTGCTCCAGCGCGCCGGAGATGTCCGTGACGTCCATCCGGGTCGAGCCCTCCGGGTCGTCCCCGGTACCGGGGCCGGTCGAGACCATGGTGCTGCCGTTGAGCTCGACGGTCGTACCGGTCGCCGCGCTGACGGACTCGACGTCACCGGCGAAGGTGTCGTAGAGATACGTGCCCCGAGCGGTCCCGTCGTGGTCGCTGACGCCGATCGCGACGGCTCCGCCCTCGACATCCACGTTGGCCCCGCCGTCCATGACGACCTCCCGCAGTTCCTCCGAGCTGGTGTCGTAGACGTACGCGAGGTCGTTCCCGCCACTCTGCACGGTGAAAGCGATCTGGGCCTCGCCCACGGCGACTGGGTGGTCCGCGACGGCCACGTCCGTCACCTCCCCGCCGGGCAGGTCGACGTCGAGGACCACCTCGGGGTCCTCGGCGTCGGGGCGGTCACCGACCCGCATGATGCTGGTCGTACCCTCGAGGTCGATCGCCGTCCAGACCGTGTGCGCAGCTACGGAGTCGACGTTCGTCGCGGGACCGAGGTCGAGCGGCTCGATGAACATCTCCGAGTCGGCGAGCCACAGGGTCGGACCGCGGTGGTCCTCCATGGGGTACGCCATGAAGGCGACCCGGCCGTCGTGTGCGGCCAGCTCGTCGTCGTGCACCAGCTGCGTTCCCTCGACCGGCACCTCGGACGAGTCGACGAGCGTGCGGGTCTCGCCCGTGCTCGGGTCGTACTCGACGTAGCTCCAGCCCTCCTCCGCCTGGACCGAGTTCACGGGCGAGCGCGTCGACGACGCGAACGTCAGCGTGCCGTCCTCGCCAACCGCCATCGGTCCGCTGGGGTACTGCGACTCCTCGGTGTCGGCGGGCATGTCCACCTGGGTGAACTCGCCGTCAGCACCCGCGGCGATCTCCTCCTCCGACTGCTCACCGGTCGACGGGTCGAACGTGCGCTGCACGAGGGTGGCGTCGCCGGACTGCCCCTCGGGCGGGGTCTGCCACTCGTAGGTGCCGAAGGGATCGTCGGAGGGGGTGATTCCAGTGACAACCGTGTCCGGTCCGCCGGTGACGGCGGAGAAGTGCTGCTCGGGCTGCAGCGCGGGCAGCGAAGGGTCGGCGGTCTGGCTCTCCGAGACGGCGACCGGAGCGCCCTCGCCGTTCGTGAACGTGATGCCGCTCGCCGCAGCGACACCACCGTCGGTCGCGCCTCCTTCCGGCGCGGCGTCCTCGCCCTCGGCGGGTGCGGCATCCTCGCCCTCGGCGGGCGGAGCGGCGTCGCCGGACCCGGCCTCGGGTGCGGTCCCCGCGTCGGGCGCGGCACCGGCGTCCGGCGCTGCCTCGGCGCCGTCCTCGGCACCGGCGACGGGCGGACCGTCGGCCGGCACGTCCTGGCCGGCGCAGGCGCCGAGGCCGAGAACGACGGCGGCGCCGAACGGCAGGACGGCGAGTCGGTTGATGGTCGGTCGGCGGTCGGTCGATCGGATCGTGCGGCTCATGGTGTCCCCCAGTAGGTCGTTGCGCCGGTCCCGGCGCTTGTCCTCGGCCACCTCGCTGATGGCCATGACCACGACGGTAGGAACGGACCTGAGGCGTGCGCAGGCTCACCTCGGGGCAGTTCTGGGGGCGGGACAACTCCCCCGCATCGGCTCCCGGACCTGGCCATACGCCAGGAAACGGCATCTTCGTGCGGCTCCCGCGGGGTGACGCGCGGTCTCGACACAACCGTCGAACGGGCCGGGGGGACCTCGGCCCATCGGCGCGATCTGCGCCCGGGCGGCCGGCCTGCAGGTCCGACACCCTCGGTGGTCGAGAGTGCGGGTCAGCCTCGCCCCGAGTGGTCACGAGTGCGGGTCAGTCTCGCCCCGACGCACAGACGCACAGACGGCGAGCGTCAGGAGGCGGACCACGCGAACCTGGTGTCCCCGTCCTCGCCGCTGCCGAGGGTGGAGAGGAGCGTGGTGCCGGCCGCCCGGAGCCCGGTGTGGCCGCGCCCCTCGTCGTACCCCGTGACCGCGCCGTCGGCGAGATCGATGGCGAACAGCCCGCCACCGGTCGACGCACCACCCGACTCGTCGGACGTGGCCAGGCCGGACCACAGCGCCCCGTCGACGACGACGCTGCTGACGGTGCCCGAGCCGGGGGCGACCGCACCGGTGTAGGTGCCGTCCGTCGTCGAGAGCACGACCGTGCCGAGCGGGTCGCCGGCCGCGCCGTCCACGACGTCGACGCTCGCGTGGTCCCCGCCGGCGGAGACCTGCGCCTGCGGGTCGGCGGCGTCGCTCTCGATCGTTGCCCGGGAGTCCTCGACGAGGATGCCGTCGGGCGAGCTCGAGAGGTCGACCGTCGAGACCTCGACGCCGGCGTCCGTCACCTCCGCGCTGACGAGCGTGGACCCGACGACGTCCCACCCGCCGGGCCCTGCGGTGGCTGGCAGCTCGGTGGGCGTCTCGCCGGTCAGCAGCAGGTACAGGGCGTCGGTGCCGTCCTGGACGACGACGCCCCCGTCGGAGACCCGGAGGCCGCTGGGCTCCTCGATGTCGCCGTCCACCGACGACACGAGCTCGACCGCCGCCCCCGCGTCGGGACCGAGGCTCATCACGCGCCACCCCTCGGAGGAGGTGGCGAGCCAGGCGATCGTGCCGTCGTCGCCCACGTCGGTCAGATGCGCCTCGGCGACGCCGATGTCCGTGTCGTCCTCCAGCGTGTACGGGATCTCCTCGATCGTCCCGTCCTCGTCCTCCCGCACCATCGTGTGGTCCGCGTCCTCGTCCGTGCCGGTGACGTGCCAGGCGACGACGCCGCCGTCGGGTGCGGGGGCGACGTCGGTGCGCCGGGTGTCGTCGTCGACCTCGGACGGCAGCTCCCGGCCGGCGCCGGGCAGCTCGGTGGCGGTGCTCGACCCGAGGCCTGCGACCCACCCCGGGGAGAGCTCCGTGCCCTCCATGTCCGTGACCGTGAGGGGGTCCCAGTCCGGCGGGGCGGACGCGCCGTCGGACGGTGTGTCGATGTTCGCGTCGGCGCTGCCGCTCTCGGCCGGCGCCTCGGCCTCCGCGCTCGGCGCACCGGTCGCCTCGTCCGGCGGCGCGACGGCCTCCGGCTCGGGCTCGGCGTCGGCCGAGTCGTCCGAGGACCCGCACGCCCCGAGCAGGAGGGCAGGGGCCAGGACGAGGGCGAGGGCCGCGGGGCGGCGGGTCGCACGCGCCCGCAGGGACACATCGGTGGTCGTGGTCGTCGTGCGCACGTCGCTCCTCATGGATGGTCCTCCGCCGGTGCCGTGCACAGTGTCGCCCGTCCGGCGCCCCCCGCGCACACCGTGGGCGGGGACGAGGCCCCGGACCGACGACGACGGCTGGCATCCGGACGACAGGACGTCGCCCCCGGACTCTGCGCCGGCAGGAGGTGTTCCTGACCGGGCGTCACCCCACCGGCTCGACCCAGACGAGCGCGGGTCGGGGGTGGACCGGGATCACCTCGTTGGCCACGACGGCGAGGCCGCTGGACTCCAGGCTGTTCGCGGGGAAGTCGGACCGGGCGAGCGGTGTCCCGCCGGCCAGGTCCACGGAGTAGATGCCGGAGGCGGCGGACTCCTCGTCGTCGCCGGCCGCGACCCACAGGTCCTCGCCGGCGACCACACCGCCACCGAGCGGGGAGTCGGCGATCACGCCGCCCACGAACCGGCCGTCGTCCAGGGACAGCACCAGAAGCCCGGAGGAGGAATTGTCGACGGGCGCCCCCGAGACGTCCTCGACCATGAGCACGACATGGTCCTGGGCGACGACGAGGGACATGACAGCCACCGTGTCGGGAAGGTCGAGAGTCGCGATCATGCGCGGCTCGGCGGAGGGGTCGGTGACGTCGAGCGCCGTTACTGCGAGGCCGTCCGTCCCTCCGTCCTGGACCGCGACCACGTGGCCCGATCCGGCGTCCCACGCGCCGGCTGTCGAGAGCTCGAACGGCAGCTCGCTCGGGGTCTCGCCGGGGCGGACGACGTGGCCCCCGACCTCGGGGTCGTAGTCGGCGAGGACGAGCACCCCGTCGGTCAGCCAGATCCGGGTGGCCTCGATCCCCGTGCCCTCGGAGGCGACGAGCTCGGTGGCCGTCTCCGCCCCCGGGTCGAGGGACATCACGCGCCAGGCCCCGGAGTCGTCGGTCGCGCGCGCGAGCCACGCGATCGAGCCGGGCCCACCCGCGGCGTCATCGACCACCGTCTGCTCGGGGTCCGCCACCCCGATGTCGGTCTCCCCGTCGAGCTCGTAGACCAGGTGCTCGGTGCTGCCGTCCGGGAGGTGCCGGAACAGGTTCCACGTGCCCGGGCCGCCGGCCCCCTCGTCCCAGCCGACCACGGTGCCGTCGGGCGCGAGGGCCCGCGAGGCCGGTGCCTCACCCGACCGTCCGCCCGGGACGAGCTCCCAGGCCCCGGGCAGCGGCTCGTCCGCGGCCGCGGCGAGCGGAGCCACCCAGCCCGGCGTCTGCTCGGCGCCGTCCACGTCCAGCACCCGCACCTCGTGCACGTCGCCCCGCACCACGTCGGCCGAGGACCCGTCCGTCGGACCCTCGGAGGCGGAAGCGACCGCGTTTGTGGGTGCCTCGGGCGCCGCGCTCGCCGACCCGGTGGCCGCCTCGTCCTCCGCAGCCGTGGCCGACTCGCTCGGACCCGCCGTGGGCCACGCGGTCGTCCCCGCTCCGTCCCCGTCCTGGTCGTCGGCACCGCCGCAGGCCCCGAGCAGGAGGACAGCGCCGAGGCCGGCCGCCGCCGCTCGCCGGGCACCGCGCGTCCCGCACGCCTCTCGTGCCACGTCGTCGGTAGCCGTCGTCCTGCGCACGTCGCTCCTCGTCGAGATTCGTCAGGTGTCCGCGCATTCTCACCCGGTCCGGGTCGCCGCACACACGATGGAGCGGGGACCCGGACCCTCGGATACCACCCCTCGGGAACGACGACGAGCCGGCACCCGTTCGGGTACCGGCCCGTGCCGCACTCTCGGTGAGTGCCCACCACGATCTCGGTGCGGCTCAACCGCAGTTTCGGCGTGCACCAACCGCAATCTCGGCGTGCACCAACCGCAATCTCGGTGGGCACCAACCGCAATCTCGACGAGAGGGGTCAGACGTTGAAGCCGAGCGCGCGCAGCTGCTCGCGCCCCTCGCCCGTGATCTTGTCCGGGCCCCACGGCGGCAGCCACACCCAGTTGATGCGGTGCTCGGTGACGAGCCCCTCGAGGGCCATCGCGGCCTGGTCCTCGATGACGTCGGTCAGCGGGCAGGCCGCGGACGTCAGGGTCATGTCGATGCTCGCGTGGTTGGACTGGTCCACGGTGATGCCGTAGACGAGGCCGAGGTCGACCACGTTGATGCCGAGCTCGGGGTCGATGACGTCGCGCATCGCCTCCTCGACGTCGGCCGCGAGGGTCGCGGTCGGGCCCGCCGGTGCGGGCGCGGCCATCTCGCCGGTGTAGGTCTGCGCCTCCGGGGTGCCCGGGGCGTCGGTCGTCTCGCTCATGCGTCCTCCTGGGTCAGTGCCTGGGCGAGCGCGTCCCGCAGGGCCATCCAGCCGAGCAGGGCGCACTTGATGCGTGCGTGGAACTTGGCCACCCCGACGAACGCGGTCGCGTCGCCGAGCCGGTCGGATCGTTCGTCGTCGAGGTCCTCGCCCCGGTTGTGCATGAGCTCCCGGAACGTCTCGTGCAGCTCGTCCGCGGTCCGGACGTCCTTCCCCGTGACGAGGTCGGTGAGCACCGAGATCGAGGCCTGCGAGATGGAGCAGCCGTGGCCGTCCCACCCGATCTCCTCAACGACCGGGGCGCCGTCGGTGTTCCCGAGCCGCACGCGCATCGTCACCTGGTCGCCGCAGGTCGGGTTGACCTGGAACGACTCCCCGTCGAAGGGGTCGATGAGCCCGGCGCCGTGGCGCTCGCGCGAGTGGTCGAGGATGACCTGCTGGTAGAGCTGCTCCATCGGTGACGGCATGTCAGCCCCCCAGACCGAAGAACGGACGGACACCGGCGAGGGCCTCCGCGAACGCGGCGACGTCGTCGGCACTGGTGTACGGGCCGGCCGACGCACGCGTGGAGGCGTGGACGCCGAGCCGCCGGTGCAGCGGCTGCGCGCAGTGGTGCCCCACGCGCACGGCCACCCCGGCCGCGTCGAGCACCTGGCCCACGTCGTGGGGGTGCACACCGTCGACGTCGAACGCCACGGTGGCCAGCCGGTCCCGGGCAGAGTCCGGCCCGAGCAGCCGCACGCCCTCGACCCCGCGGACGGCGTCGAGCAGGAGCGTCGCCATCTCGGCCTCGTGGGCGGCGACCGCCTCCATGCCGAGGTCGCCGAGGTACTGGGCGGCCGCGGCCATGCCGATAGCCTGGGCGATCATCTGCGAGCCCGCCTCGAAGCGCGCGGGCGGCGGCATGAAGGTCGTCGTCTCCATCTGGACGATCTCGACCATCGAGCCGCCCGTGAGGAACGGGGGCATCGCGTCGAGGACCTCGCGGCGGCCGTACAGCGCGCCGACCCCGGTGGGGCCGAGCATCTTGTGGCTGGAGAACGCGGCGACGTCCACGCCGAGCGCGGCCAGGTCGACCGGCAGGTGCGGCACGGACTGGCAGGCGTCGAGCACGGTGAACGCGCCGACCTCCTTCGCCCGCGCGAGGATCTGCTCGACCGGGTTGATCGCGCCGGTGACGTTCTGGGCATGCGCGAGCGCGACGACCTTCGTGCGCTCGGTGACGACGTCGAGGGTCGAGAGGTCGATGCGGCCCTCGTCGGTCAGGCCGAGCCAGCGCAGGGTGGCGCCCGTGCGGGCGGCGACCTCCTGCCACGGCACGAGGTTCGCGTGGTGCTCGGCCTCGGTGACGACGATCTCGTCGCCCTCGCGCAGCACGAACCGCTCGGCGCCCGCTCCCCCGCGGCCCGCGGTGGCGTTGATGAACGCGTACGCCACGAGGTTGAGACCCTCCGTGGCGTTCTTCGTCCAGACGATCTCGTCCGCGCGCGCGCCGACGAACGCCGCGACGGTCGCGCGGGCGTTCTCGTAGAGCTGCGTGGACTCGTCGGCGAGCTGGTGCGCGCCCCGGTGGACGGCGGCGTTGGACCGCTCGTAGAAGTGCGTCTCGGCGTCGATGACGACGCTCGGCTTCTGCGCGGTCGCGCCCGAGTCGAGGTAGACGAGCGGGCGGCCGTCGGCGAGCGTGCGGTCGAGGATCGGGAAGTCGGCGCGGACGGCGGTCAGGTCGAAGCCCGGCAGTCCGTCGGCGCGCGCGCCCGCCCCGGCAGCGGTGCTGCCAGGGGCGGGCGCGGCGGCGGTGGTGCTCATCGGATCGGTCAGGCCCCCACCGGGCTGAACCGGTCGTAGCCCTCGGCCTCGAGGCGGTCGGCGAGCTCGCGGCCGCCCTGCTCCGCGACGCGACCGTCGACGAAGACGTGGACGAAGTCCGGGTCGATGTACTTGAGGATCCGCGTGTAGTGCGTGATGAGCAGGATCCCGGAGCCGACGTCGGAGTGGACGGCGTTGACGCCCTCGGACACGACGCGCAGCGCGTCGACGTC
Organism: Georgenia sp. Z1344; assembly: GCF_057652375.1. Taxonomy (NCBI): domain Bacteria; kingdom Bacillati; phylum Actinomycetota; class Actinomycetes; order Allobogoriellales; family Allobogoriellaceae; genus Georgenia; species Georgenia sp. Z1344. The sequence goes on from NZ_CM172728.1 coordinate 251,918, forward strand.
GAGGCCGGAGTCCGTCTCGTCGAGGACGGCGAAGCGCGGGCGCAGGAGGCCCATCTGGAGGATCTCGTGCCGCTTCTTCTCACCGCCGGAGAAGCCGTGGTTGACGTCGCGCTGGGCGAACGCCGGGTCCATGCGGAGCTTCTCCATCGCGGAGTTGACGTCCTTGACCCACGTGCGCAGGGCGGGCGCCTCGCCGTCGATCGCGGTCTTCGCGGTGCGCAGGAAGTTCGAGACCGTGACGCCGGGGACCTCGACCGGGTACTGCATGGCGAGGAACATGCCGGCGCGGGCGCGCTCGTCGACGCTCATCTCGAGGATGTTCTCGCCGTCGAGGAGGACCTCGCCGTCGGTCACCGTGTACTTCGGGTGGCCGGCGATCGAGTAGGCGAGCGTGGACTTGCCGGAGCCGTTGGGGCCCATGATCGCGTGGATCTCACCGCTGTTGATGGTGAGGTCGACGCCGCGCAGGATCGGCTTCGGGCCGTCCGTCGTCTCGACGGACACGTGGAGGTTCTTGATCTCCAGGGTGGACATGTGTGCTGTTCCTTTACGTAGCTGGCGGCCGCTCAGGCGGCGTTGACGATGGTGTCGGGGTCGACGAGGACGTCGTCACCCTCGAGCGCGAGGGCGTAGACGGTGACCGGCACGGTGGCGGGCAGGGACGTGGGACGGCCGGTGCGCAGGTCGAAGGCCGACCCGTGCTTCCAGCACTCCAGCGCCCCGTCGAACACCTCGCCGTCGGAGAGCGAGATCCGCTCGTGGGTGCAGATGTCGTCGAGGGCGTGCAGGCTGCCGTCCTCGTCGCGCGCGAGCGCGATGCGCCGCTCGCGGCCGTCCGCCCCGGGGACGGTCACGAGCGTGACGTCCCCGGGTGCGAGGTCGGCCGCGGAGGCGGCGCGGGTCAGGGTCACGCGCTCCTCGCCATGGTGAGGTCGAGCTCGGCCTCGATGGCCCGGGTCAGGCCCTCCTCGACCTCGGGCACGCCGATCTGCTTGATGAGCTCGGCGAAGAAGCCGTGCACCACCAGGCGGCGGGCCTCCTCCTCGGCGATGCCGCGGGCGCGCAGGTAGAAGAGCTGCTCGTCGTCGAACCGGCCGGTCGCCGACGCGTGGCCGGCGCCCTCGATCTCGCCGGTCTCGATCTCGAGGTTCGGCACCGAGTCGGCGCGGGCCCCCTCGGTGAGCACGAGGTTGCGGTTGAGCTCGTAGGTGTCGGTGCCCTCGGCCTCCTTGCGGATGAGGACGTCGCCCACCCACACGGAGTGCGCGCTCTCGCCCTGCAGCGCGCCCTTGTAGGTCGCGTTCGACTTGCACGACGGCACGGCGTGGTCGACGAAGAGGCGGTGCTCCTGGTGCTGGCCCGAGTCCGTGAAGTACAGGCCGAGCAGCTCGAGGTCGCCGCCGGTGCCCTCGAAGCGGGCGGTCGTCGAGACGCGGACGACCTCGCCGCCGAGGGTGACGACGACGTGCTTGACCGTGGCGTCCTTCGCGACCTGGATCGCGTTCTCCGCGAGGTGGATCGCGTCGTCCGCCCACTCCTGGACGGAGACGAGCGTGACGTGCGAGCCCTCGCCGGCATCCAGCGTGATCCGCTCGCCGTACGTGGCAGAGCCCGTGTAGCGGACGACGACGATGGCGCGGGCGTTGGCGCCCACCTCGACGACGACGTTGCCCCACACGAGGTCCGAGACCGACGCTCCGCTGAGGTTGACGATGACCGGCGTGTCGAGCTCGGTGTTCGCCGGGACGGACACGAGCGAGGCGCCGCCGGCGTGCTCGATCGCCGCCGCCGCGGGGCGGTCCCCGGGCAGGATCCGGGTGCGGGAACGGGCGTCCTCGGCCGAGATCTCGGTGAGGGTGACGCCGTCGGGCAGCTCGGTGTCCCACGTGAGGTGGGCGGAGCTCGGCTCCGCGGCGAGGATCTCCTGGAGGGCGTCGACCGGGGTGAAGCGCCACTCCTCCTCGCGCCCGTGGGGCACGGGGAGGTCGGCGAGGTCGAACGAGGCGGCGCGGGCGGCCCGCGAGGACTCGGGGACGACCCCGTGGCTGTGCGCGTCGTCGGCGCGCGCCTGGGAGTGATCGACGATCGGGGTGGTGGCGGTCATCAGCCGACGCTTCCTTCCATCTGCAGCTCGATGAGGCGGTTGAGCTCCAGGGCGTACTCCATGGGCAGCTCACGGGCGATGGGCTCGACGAAGCCGCGGACGATCATCGCCATGGCCTCCGTCTCCTCCATGCCGCGGGACATCAGGTAGAACAGCTGCTCCTCGCTGACCTTGGAGACGGTGGCCTCGTGGCCCATCTCCACGTCGTCGACGCGGACGTCGACGTACGGGTAGGTGTCGGAGCGGGAGATCGTGTCGACGAGCAGCGCGTCGCACAGCACGTTGGACTTGCTGTGGGCGGCGCCCTCGAGCACCTGGACGAGGCCCCGGTAGGACGCGCGGCCGCCGGAGCGGGCCACGGACTTCGAGACGATCGAGCTCGAGGTGTGCGGCGCGAGGTGCACCATCTTCGAGCCGGTGTCCTGGTGCTGGCCCTCGCCGGCGAACGCGATCGAGAGCGTCTCGCCGCGGGCGTGCTCGCCCATGAGGTAGACCGCCGGGTACTTCATCGTCACCTTGGAGCCGATGTTGCCGTCGATCCACTCCATCTGGCCGCCCTGCTCGACCGTGGCGCGCTTGGTGACGAGGTTGTACACGTTGTTCGACCAGTTCTGGATCGTCGTGTACCGGACGCGGGCGTCCTTCTTGACGACGATCTCGACGACCGCGCTGTGCAGCGAGTCGGACTGGTAGATCGGCGCGGTGCAGCCCTCGACGTAGTGCACGTAGGAGCCCTCGTCCGCGATGATGAGCGTCCGCTCGAACTGGCCCATGTTCTCCGTGTTGATGCGGAAGTAGGCCTGGAGCGGGATCTCGACGTGGACGCCCTTGGGGACGTAGACGAACGAGCCGCCCGACCACACGGCGGTGTTGAGCGAGGCGAACTTGTTGTCCCCCGGCGGGATGACGGTGCCGAAGTACTCCTCGAAGATCTCCGGGTGCTCCTTGAGCGCCGTGTCGGTGTCGAGGAACAGGACGCCCTGGGCCTCGAGGTCCTCACGGATCTGGTGGTAGACCACCTCGGACTCGTACTGCGCGGCGACGCCCGCGACGAGGCGCTGCTTCTCCGCCTCCGGGATGCCGAGCCGGTCGTACGTGTTCTTGATGTCCTCCGGGAGGTCCTCCCAGCTCGTCGCCTGCTTCTCGGTCGACCGGACGAAGTACTTGATGTTGTCGAAGTCGATGCCGGACAGGTCCGCGCCCCACTCGGGCATGGGCTTGCGGTCGAAGAGCCGCAGGGCCTTGAGACGCAGCTTGCGCATCCACTCGGACTCGTCCTTCTTGTCCGAGATGTCGCGCACGACCTCCTCGGACAGGCCGCGGCGCGCGGTCGCACCGGCGTCGTCCGAGTCGTGCCATCCGTAGCCGTACTGACCGATCGAGGCGATCGTCTCTTCCTGGGTCAGCTGCTCCCGGGTGGGAGGAGTTGTGGTGGTCATCGATGTCCTTCCGTGCCGACCGATGTCGGGTGGGGGGTCTGACGTGTGGGAAGTGCGAGTGGCACGTGGGTGGTGCACATGTAGCCGCCGCTCGCGAGGGTCGCGAGGCGTTGCACGTGGACGCCGAGGAGGCGGGAGAACGCGCGCGTCTCCGCCTCGCACAGCTGGGGGAACGCCTCGGCCACGTCCTGCACCGGGCAGTGGCCCTGGCACAGCTGGACGGCGATCTCCTTGTCGCCGACCTTGCGGACCGTGGCGGCGTACCCGTCGGCGGTCAGCGCCTCGGCGAGCGCCTGGACGCGTTCCTGACCGGGCGCGGTGCCCTCGAGCTGGGCGGCGTACCGGCGCTCGAGCTCCCCGACCCTGCGGTCGGCGAACTCGTCCGCGGCCTCGGTGCCGACCTTCTCCACGAGGAAGTCGAGGACCTGGCCGGCGAGGTCGGAGTAGGCGTCGGTGAACTCGGCGCGGCCGGCGTCGGTCGCGACGTAGTGCCGGGCGGGACGGCCGCGACGCGGCGTCGTCGTCCCGGGGTTGCGCTGCACCGCGATGAGGCCCTGGGCCTCGAGGGCGCCGATGTGGCGGCGCACGGCGGCCGAGGTGAGCTCGAGCTCCTCGGCCACGTCCGCGGCGCAGACGGGGCCCTGCTCGAGCACGAGGCCGAGGACGCGGTCACGCGTCGAGGTGTCCTCGTTCCCGGTGGTCGGGTGCAGCGGTGGGCTCGCCTGTGTCATGCGTGCCTCCCGTCGGTCGAGATCACCGGCGAGGGGCCCGAGAAGGGGCTCGTCCAGGAGCGGCGGGCTGCCGCCCGAGGTCGCCGATGAATTACACACAGTATGCGTTGCCAAATGGGGGCCGTCCAGGAAGGTTGGCCTAACCTCACACGCCGTCCCGGCGCGGTCCGGCGGGGCTGTGACCAGGGGCACGACGACGAACGGGTCGTCGTCAGGCGTACCCGAGCGCCGCCTTGGCCGACGCGTGCTGGTCGGTGACGACGGGGTCGAGGCCCGGCCGCTCGAGCGCGACCCGGTCCTTCTCCCAGGCCGGGAACTCGCCGGCGAGCACGGCGGCGGCCTGCATGGCGGCGCCGAGTGCCACGTACTCCCCCGGCTCCGGGACCTCGACGGGGACGTCGACGAGCCGGGGCAGCACGTCCCGCACCGCCGCGTTGTCGGCGGCCCCGCCGATGAGCAGCAGCCGGTGGACGGGCACCCCGAGCCGGCTGAGCGCGTCGAGCATGACCACCTGGCTGGCCAGCATCCCCTCGACGGTCGCCCGCGCGAGGTTCGCCGTCGTGAGGTTGTCGAGGGTGAGGCCGTGCAGTGAGCCGCGGGCGTCCGGGAGGTTCGGGGTGCGCTCCCCGGTGAAGTACGGCAGGAGGGCGAGGCCGTCCGCACCGGGCTCGGCGGTGAGCGCGAGGTCGGCCAGCTCGTCGTGGTCGAGGCCGAGGAGTCGGCCGACCACGTCGAGGTCGCGGGCCGCGTTGAGGGTGGCGGCGAGCGGCAGGTGGTCGCCGGTGCAGTCGGCGAAGCTCGCGTGGACGCGTTGCTCGTCCTGGACGGGGCGGTCGGTGCGGGCGTAGACGGTGCCGGACGTGCCGAGCGACATCACGGCGTCGCCCACCTCGAGCTGGAGGGCGAGGCCGGCGGCGGCGTTGTCCCCCGCGCCCACGCCGATCGGCAGGCCCGCGGGGACCCCCGGGATCCCGTCGGCCGTGGTGCCGGCCGTCTCCGTCGGGCCGAGGACCTTCGGCAGGATCGCGCGGTGGCCGAGGGCGAGCTCGAACAGCTCGAAGTCGTAGTCCTCGGTGGTGCCGGACCAGTAGCCGGTGCCGCTGACGTCGGAGCGGTCGGTGGTGAGCGCCTCGAGGTCGGCGTTGCCGGGGCCGAAGCCGCGCAGCCGCCACGTGAGGTAGTCGTGCGGGAGGGCGACGGCGGCCGTGCGCGCGGCGTTCTCCGGCTCGTTGTCCGCCATCCAGCGCACCTTCGTCACCGTGTAGGACGGCAGGAGGGACAGGCCCGTGCGGCGGACCCACTCGTCAGCCCCGAGGTCGGCGTTGAGCGCGTCGACCGCCGTGTGGGAGCGCGTGTCGTTCCACAGCAGCGCGTCGCGGACCACCTCGCCGTTCTCGTCGAGGCACACCATGCCGTGCTGCTGGGCGCCGATCGAGATCGCGGCGACGTCGTCGAGCCCGCCGGCGGACTCGATCGCGGCCAGGAGGGCGTCCCACCAGGCGTTCGGGTCGACCGAGGTGCCGTCCGGGTGCGGGGCGCGGCCCTCGCGGACCACCTCCCCGGTGCCGGCGTCGACGACGAGGACCTTGCAGCTCTGGGTCGATGAGTCGACCCCGGCGACGAGCGTCATGACGGACCTTCCTGGAGGGGCGTGCGGACCCGACCATCGTGGCAGCGCGCCGGGGAGCGCGCACGGGTGGCTCGGGTGGCGGGAGGCTGCCGGGCGGTCCGGGCGGTCCGAGCGGTCCGGGCGGTCCGAGCGGTCCGAGCGGTCCGAGCGCTCGAGCAGGCGGAGCCGGGCACGCCCCGCGCGGCGCGGGCTACCGCACGGGCAGAGCGGTCTCGCCCGACGCGACCTCGCGCGGCCCGTGCAGGCCGAAGCGCATGGCCGGGTCGCCCGGGTCCCAGCTGCTGTCCCGCTGGACGACGTCCCCCATCCAGGCCACCCGGTCGACGAGCTGGTTCCCGACCGTCAGCCGCTCCTGTTCCCACCCGGCGAGCACGCCGGTGACGTCCTCCGTGCCGGACAGCGCCTCGGCGAGGCTCCAGCCGTCCTCCGCGGCCTTGGCGGTCCCCGCGGCGGCGTGCGGGCGTGCGGCGAACGCGGCGTCCCCGATGACGACGACGCGGCCCTCGGCCATGCGGGGCGACCGGACGTCGACGACGCGCTGGATGTACGGCTCCGCGGTCGCCCGGACGAGCTCGGTCGCCGCCGGGGCGAGGACGGCGGCGGCCTCGCGCATCTCGTCGACGTACCGCTGCTGGACGAGCCCCTGCGGGACGGAGACCCCGCCGCGCGAGCCCGTGCTCGACATCATCATCTCGTCGAGCTCCGGCCCGGCGGGGACGTTGCGGTACCAGACGTAGTTCATCAGCCGGGACTCGGACGTGGGCCCGGGGATCGGGTACATGCAGATGTGGGTCTGCGGCGCGAGGGAGTAGCTGAGCGCGTCCCCGAGCAGGTCGAGCGTCCCGGCGGAGAGCTCGTGCTCCGGCACGGTCCCCCGCCAGCCGACGTAGCCGGCGTACTCCATCTCCACCTCGCCGTTGATCCGCCGGCGGCCGACCGACGAGATCCCGTCGGCGAACACGACGAACTCGGCGTGCAGGATGCGCCCGGACGCGCACCGGACCTCGGCCACGTCGTCGTCCTGCGAGAACCCGACGACCACCTCGCCGAGGAGGTACCCGTCGGTGCCGAAGTCGGACAGCAGCGCGCGGTAGAGCGTGGTCCACGAGCTGTAGCTCCAGTCGATCCGCTCCTCGTGCAGCAGGTCGTTCGTCGTCCCGAGGAACCGCAGCCACTCCGTGCGCGTCGAGACGTCGTCGGGGGTCAGCCGGCTGCGCTCGCGGAACCAGCGCAGCATCTCCGGCTGCAGGACGATGCCACCGCCCCGGCCGTCGAGCTGGGACGAGGAGCGTTCGAGGACGGTCACCTCGAACCCGAGGTCCCGCAGCAGCAGGGCCGCGGTGAGGCCGCCGATGGATCCGCCGACGACGACTGCGCGTCGACCCTGGTGGACTGTCATGTCGAGTCTCCTGATTCCGGTTGTCCCGCTCGCGCGGTGCGCGGCGAGGCGAGGGGCCGTCGGTCGGCGCCCCCGGTGAGTTGTGCGTGCGTGCTCGGTGCCGTCAGGCGAGGACGCGCAGGACGTCGAGGACGCGCATGGCGCCGGCGACCTCGAGCAGGACATCTGTGTCGGCGAGCTCGCCGCCGACGATCTCCTCGATGCGCCGGCGACGCTGGTTGACGGTGTTCTTGTGCAGGTAGAGTTCCTCGGCCGCGCGGGCGGCTCCAAGGTTGGTGCGCAGGAGCACCCGGAGGGTGTCGACGAGATGGGCGCCGTTGGCCGCGTCGTACTCGACGAGCGCCCCGACGGTCCGGTCGACGAACTCCTGGAGCGCGACCGTGTCGGCCGTGCGGAGCAGCAGACCGGTCAGCCCGGTGTGGTCGAGGTGGACCGCGGTGCCGCCGCGTCCGTAACGCAGCGCGAGATCCACGGCGCCGGCCGCGGCGACCACCGCGCTCCCGTACTCACCGATGTCGGCGACAGGGCCCACCGTCACCATCGGGGGCGCGCCGGCCCGGTCGCCCGCCCCGAGCAGGCGCCCGAGGTGCTCCTCGATCGCCGCGAGCAGCGCCTCGGCCCGGCCGGGGACGTCCGGCACGAGGACCACGAGGTGGTCGCCCCGGCGGCCGACGAGCGGACGAGGGCCGTCGGCGCCGAGCACGTTCGCGAGGTGGCTCGCGATCCGGTGCACCGGCGGCGCCGCGGGCTCGGCGCCCAGGTGGGTGACGAGGACGGCGTGCGCGAGCGCGAGGTCGTGGCCGAGCCGTCCGGCCCGTTCCCTCAGGGTCGGGCCGTACGCCGCACCGTCGTCGAGGAGCGAGGCGAGCACGTCGGCGGTGTCCCGCCACATCGACTCGGCGACCGCGCGGTGCCGCAGTACCTCGAGCGCCACCATCGTGGCGGCGTGATCGAGCGCCCGTCGATCGAGGTCGCCGAGCTGGTCCGGCCGGCACCCCGCCCAGACCCACGCCACGACGTCGTCCTGGAGCAGGACGGGCGCCCGAAGCAGCTCGACGCCGTCGACCGCCACCGCGGTGGTGCGGTCCCGGTCGCCGTCGAGGAACGACGTCTCCTCACCATCGCTCCACCGCGGGAGCACGAGCGCCTCCGGCAGTGCGGCCCCGTCCTGCTCGGTGGCATGGAGGAGGTCGCCGTCCACGTCCCGGACGGCAACAGGGGCGCCGAGGATCCGCGCGAGCGCCGTCACGACGGCGGCGACCCCGCCACCGCCGAGCGTCTGGGCCGTGAACTGCTCGTGGATCTCCATGGACTGGCGCTGGAGGTCCCGCTGGTGGGTGAGATCCCGGTTGGCCTCGTTGAGGCGGGTGATCGTCCGCTGCTCGCTGCTCCGCAGCTGGGCGGTGGCGATCGCGTTGGCCGCCTGGTCGGCGAGCATCGTGACGAGCCCGATCTCGCGGGAGTCGGCGCGGTGGCGCCGCGAGGTGTAGCAGTTGAGCGTGCCGAGCGGCTCGCCACCCGCGACCAGCGGCACGGCCAGCAGCGAGGCGTACCCCTGCTGCAGGGCCACACCGCCCCAGGGGCGGAACCGCGGGTCGTGCAGCGCGTCCTCGATCTGGTGCGCCGTCCCGGTGAGGAAGGCCTTCGAGGACGGTGAGCCGTGGGCGTCGAGCAGGATCGGGTGCTCGGCGTTGACCGTGGCGACGTACTCGGCCGAGAGCCCGTGCGCCCCCTGGATGAGCAGCGCCGTGCGGTCGCCGGTGGGCAGCGTGACCGCGCAGAAGTCGTAGCCGAGGAGCTCGCAGGCCGTGCGGGCGACCTCGTCGAGCAGGTCCACGACCGACGAGTCACCGTTGAGCGCCGCGCTGATCCGGGCCAGCGCGGGCAGCCACCCTGCCAACGAGGTGTCGCCCGCTCCGAGCTCCGCACCGGCGTCGTGCCCGGTCCCTGCCCGGTCGTGCCCGGCACCGGTCCCGTCGCGGCCGCCGACGATCGCGTCGTGCTCGGCGCCGTCGGAGGCGGGAAGGAGGTCCACCGCGGGCTCGCGGCGCGGACCTCGCTCCCCACCTCCCTCGGGCGCCGACGACGTCACGGCAGGGGCAGCGGGTCGTTCGCGGAGTCGAGGTGCTCGACGGTGGTGAAGACCAGCTCGCCGTCACCGATGTTCTCGATGTCGTGGAGCAGGTACTCGCCGGCGCCGAACACGAAGTGGCGGGTCTCGCCGGCCTCGTAGGAGACGTCGCGCGTGGTCCCGTCGAAGGTGTGCTGCCGGCTCGTCCCGGCGTTGACCGCGGTCCAGAAGTAGTCGAGGACGTGCCGGTGGGCGTGCCAGCGCTCCCCCGGCGCGAGCCGGATCTCCCAGACGCGGACGCGGTCGTTCTCGCTGAGCAGCCGGGAGCCGACCGCGCCGTCGAACGCGCGGTCGTCGAACTCCTGGCGCAGCTCGTCGGACCAGCCGTCGAAGTCCGTGGCGATCAGCTCTCCGGCGAGCGGGAGGTCGTTGAGGAACTCGGTCACGGCGTCAGCACGACCTTGAGCGAGTCGTGCTCGGCCGCGTTGAGGAAGACGTCGTACCCCTTCTCCATCTCGTCCAGCTTCATCCGGTGCGTGATGAGCGGCGTGGCATCCAGCGTGCCGGCCTCGATCGCGCGCATGAGGGCGGGCACGGACAGACCGTTGGGGATGCCCGTGGTCAGGGTGACGATCTTCGACCACAGCGTCTCCATCGGCAGGGAGACCGGGGTCTCGTGGCCGCCGATGTTGGCGATCCGGCCGCCGGGCCGGACGAGGTCGACGGCCAGCTCGAACGGCGCCGGGAAGCCCGCCGCCTCGATCGTGACGTCCGCGCCGAGCCCGTCGGTCAGCTCGTCGACCACGGACTTCGCCTCCTCGGGGGAGGCCACGTGCGAGGCCCCCATCTCGAGCGCCTTCGCGCGCCGCGACTCCACGGGGTCGACGACGACGATGTTCGACGGCGAGAACAGCTTGGCCGTGATGAGCGTGCTCAGACCCACCGGGCCCGAGCCCACGATGACCACGGTGTCGCCGGGCTGCACGTTGCCGCGGAGCACGCCGACCTCGTAGCCGGTGGCGAGGATGTCGGTGAGGAAGAGGACCTGCTCGTCGGTCAGCTCGTCGGGGATCTTGTAGACCGAGGTGTTGGCGAACGGGATCCGCGCGTACTCGGCCTGGAGCCCGTCGATGAGGTGACCGAGCGCCCAGCCTCCGGAGGTGCGGCACTGGCCCACCAGGCCCTCGCGGCACGCCGGGCAGGTCGCGCACGCCGTCACGCACGTGGCGAGGACGCGGTCGCCGGGCTTGACGGCGGTGACCGCCGAGCCGACCTCCTCGACGATGCCGACGCCCTCGTGTCCGAGGACGAGCCCGGCGGGCGTCTCGGGGAACCCGCCCTTGATGATGTGGGAGTCCGACCCGCACACGGTCGTGGCCGTCACCTTGAGCACGAGGTCCGTCGCGTCCTGGATCTGCGGCTTCGGGTGCTCGCACCACTCGATCTTGCCGGGACCGTCGTAGATCAGTGCCTTCATGGGGTGCTCTCCTTCGTCGTCGTTGACACGCTTCGCGTTCCGGAAGTGAACCCGCTCGCCGGTCCCCCATGGAATATCCGGCTAGACACCAAACTACCGCTCACGATGTTCGCCTGAACACCCGCGCACGGCGTGGCCGCAATTGCCGGGACGGGCGGAGCCCGACGGGCGGCCGCGCACCGGCCCGCGCCGCACCCCGAACTACCCTGAGCCGGTGCCACCCACCCCCGCCGCCCTTGAGGTGCGCGACCTGCGCCGCGCGTACGGCGGCCGGGTCGCCGCCGACGGCATCGACCTCACCGCCGCGGCCGGCCAGGTCACCGCGCTGCTCGGCCCCAACGGGGCGGGCAAGACGACGACCGTCGAGTGCTGCGTGGGCCTGCGCCGGCCGGACTCCGGTTCGATCCGCGTGCTCGGCCTCGACCGCGCCGACCCGGCGGCGGCCGGCGAGCTGCGCGAGTCGGTCGGGGTGATGCTGCAGGACGGCGGCCTGCCGATGGCGCCGCGCGCGGGCGACGTCCTCGCGCACGTCACGCGGATGTACGACCATCCCCTCGACCCGCGCGAGCTGCTCGAGCGCCTCGACCTCACCGGCTCCGCGCGTACCCCAGTTCGCCGGCTGTCCGGCGGGCAGCGCCAGCGCCTCGCGCTCGCGTGCGCCGTGGTGGGCCGCCCACGGCTCGTGTTCCTCGACGAGCCGAGCGCCGGGCTCGACCCGCGCTCGCGCCGCGAGACCTGGTCGCTCGTGCGCGAGCTGCGGGCCGACGGCGTCGCGATCGTGCTGACCACCCACCTCATGGACGACGCCGAGCAGCTCGCCGACGAGGTCGTCGTCGTCGATGCCGGGAAGGTCGTCGCCTCGGGCGCGCCGGGCGACCTGGCCGGGCACGCGGTGGTCGACGCCTACGCCCCCGCGAACCGCCCCACCGCGGACTGGGCACGCGACCTCGCCGGGGAGCTCGCCTCGGCCGGGCGGCGCGACCTCGCGGACGCCACCACCGCCCACGACGACGCCGCCCGCGTGCTCCTCTCCCCCGGCACGCGCGGTCCGGACGCGCGTGACGTGGCCGCCGTCGCCTCGGCCGCGGACCTCGTGGCGCGCCGGGTGTCCGGGGTGGCCGGCGCAACCGATGTCGAACGTGCGGGTCTGGAGCCGACCCACGCTAACCCCGCCGGCCACGCGCGCGTCGAGATCGTCGCGGGCAGGCGCACCCTCGAGGACGCGTTCCTCGAGCTCACCGGCCGCTCGCTGCGGACCGACCAGGACCGTCCCGGGTCCGCGGACGAGGCGGCTCCCACCGGCAGCTCGGCCCGTCGTCGTCGGAGGTCCCGATGAGCCCCGCGCTGCGCCGGGCCCTCGCCCAGGCCCGCTTCGACACGATCGGCACGCTGCGCAACGGCGAGCAGCTGCTGCTCACCCTCCTCATGCCGATCGGGGCGCTGATCGGGCTCGTCATCACCGGCATCGTCGACCTCCCGCTCTCCGACTCCGGCCAGGAGCACGGCGCGGCCCTCGGCTCGGCCCTCGCGCTGGCGATCAGCGCCGCGGGTCTGCCGTCGGTGGCGATCGCGCTCGCGTTCGACCGGCGCTGGGGCGTGCTGCGCCAGCTGGCCACCACGCCGCTCGGGCCGCGGGGCCTCCTGGCGGGTCGGGCGGGCGCGGTGCTCGCGCTCGTCGTCGTCCAGGTCGTGCTGCTCACCGCGACCGCACTGGTGGTCGGCTGGCGGCCGGACCTCGGCGCGTGGCCGGTCACCGTGCCCGTCGGCCTGCTGACGGTGCTCCTCGGGACGGCGGCGTTCACCGGCTTCGGCGTCATCGTCGGCGGGACGCTGCGCGCGGAGGCCGTCCTCGCGATCTCCAACACCCTGTGGGTCCTGCTCGCCGCCGGCGGCGGGGTCCTCGCCCCGACGTCGACCTACCCCGACTGGTGGGGCGCGATCGTCTCGGTCACCCCGTCCGGCGCGCTCGGCGAGGCGCTCCGCTCGCTCGCGACGCCGGGCTCCCCCGACTGGCTCTCCGTCGCGATCCTCGCGGCGTGGGCGGTCGTGCTGCCCGTGGTCGCCGCCCGCGTGGTCCGCTGGCAGGAGTGACCCCCGCGGGCTCCCCCAGCTGGTCGAGAGTGCGGGTCAGGCCGGGGTCAGCCGGTCCGTCGGCAGCGCGAGCTCGATCGTCCGCGTGAGGTCGAGGGCCTTGGCCACGTGCGCGGTCATGTCCTCCATCGCTCGCGCGACCACCACGACGTCCCGACGCAGCTCGACGATCCGCACGGCGACCTGCTCGCCGTCGACCTCGAGCCACCAGCTCTCCGCGAGGTAGCCGAGCCCCAGCTCCTCGAGGAGCGTCTCGGCCTCGTCCAGCTCGGACGCCGGGCCGCGGCGTCGGTGGAGGCGGTCGAACGGGACGAACAGTCCGTCGGTGGTCATGCCGAGGTACCCGACGTGCTCGCCGTCGTCGGGCCGGACATGGTCGAAGGAGGTCAGGTCGGACATACCGGGCGGGCCTGTCGGCACGCCGGCCGTCGGGCCGCCCGCGGGGTGCTCGTTCACGCCCTCGACGCTAGCGACGTCACCCCGATCGGCAAGGGAAATCTCCGCCGCCGGACGTACCCTGGGCGGGTGAGCGCAGCGCCCCCCACCGACCAGGCCCCCACGTCGCAGCACGGCGGAGGCGGTCCGGTCCGGCCCTCGCGCCGCGACCTCGTCTCGCCGCTCACGTGGTGGGTCGCGGTCGCCAACCTCGTGTGCCAGATCGGCATCATCGTCACCGGCGGGCTCGTCCGCGTCACCGGCTCCGGCCTGGGCTGCTCGACCTGGCCGATGTGCGAGCCAGGACAGTTCACGCCCGTCTTCCACGAGGAGACGAGCTACCACGCGTTCATCGAGTTCGGGAACCGCACGCTGACCGGCGTGCTCGGCGTCGTCGCGCTCGCGCTGGTCGTCCTCGTGTGGCGCACGGAGCCCACCCGGCGCCGCCCCGACCGTCTCCACGCCCTCGCGCTCGCCCCGCTCGCGGGCGTCATCCTCCAGGCGGTCATCGGCGGCATCACGGTGCTCCTCGACCTGCACCCGGCGGTCGTCGGCCTGCACATGTACGTCTCGCTCGGCCTCGTCGCGTTCTCCACCTACCTGCTGGTCCGCCTCGCGTCGCCGGACACCGAGCCGCGCCCGCTGCTCGACGCACGGACCCGGACGTTCGTCGTCGTGCTCGTGGCTCTGGCCGCCGTCATGACCGTCCTCGGCACGATCGTCACGGGCGCCGGACCGCACTCCGGCGACGACACCCACCCCTACCGCTGGGCCCTCGACCCGCTCGCCATCACCCGCGCGCACGCGTGGACGGTGTACGCGTTCACGGCGGTCCTCGTCGTCGTGCTCCTTCTTCTCCTCCGACGACGACGCGCGCAGCCCGCTCTCGGCCGCGCCGTCACGGCGGCCTGGACGCTCGTCGGCCTCACCGTGGCGGGCGCGGTGACCGGCATCGTCCAGCACAACATGGGGCTTCCCGGCGGGCTCGTCATCCTGCACATGCTCATCGCGGCGCTCGTCGTCGGGGCGACCACGTGGCTGTGGGCCTCGACGGTCGACCGCTGGGCGTCGACAGGGGACCTCGACCTCGGGACCCCGTCGTCCGTGCCCTCGAACGGCCGATAACCTCGACCGCATGACGATCGTCCACGAGGCGTTCCGGGGCGCCGACGGCAGCGCAGGCGTGCTCCTGCGAGCCGACTCGGCCAGCGGCACGCGGTTCCTCACCTGCTTCGTCGAGCCCGGCGACACCCTGTACCGGGTCGCGATCCGGGTGGTCCACCCCGGGCGGCCCGACCAGTGGACGTCGCTCGAGATGGCCGACCACGTGGGCGGCACGATCGCCACGCTCGGCGCCCGCGAGGTCGCGCCCGGGTCGATCCCCAGCTACGCCGACATCCTCGTGGTCGAGGACCTCGTGGCCGCCGGGCAGGACGGCTACGAGTGGAACCGGCTCGACGAGTCGACGCTCGGCACGCTGCACGCCGCGCTCCGCCGCGGCGAGGAGGGTGAGGTGGACGGCCTCGACGGCGCGCCGATCGCCGCCACCCCGTACGTCCTCGAGCTCGAGGGGCAGGCGACGTACTCGTTCTGGGTCGCCGACGGCCAGGTCGTCGTGTCCGACTGGGCCGGCGCGTTCAGCTACCGGGTCGCGGACCTCGACGCCGCGCTCGAGGGGTCGAGCAAGGACGTGGCGACGCACGCCGAGGCCTGGGTCCGCGGGCCCGGCAGTCGCTGAGGCGTCGTCGAACCACGATCAGTAGCCGTGGATCGTCGCCGGCTCCCCCACCGGCATGTCCCAGGCCGACGCGAGCAGGGCCGGCAGCCGGGTCGGGAGGTCGCGGGGGCTGAACAGGGTGCCGCGCCCGGCGGCCTCGGTCATCTCGTCCGCCGACCACCAGCGGATCGTCCGGTTGTCCACCGACACGCGCTCCCGCACGGGGACCTGCGCCATCGTCGCGACGTCGCCGGTCCCGGGCAGCGGCTCCTCCCGCAGCATGGTCGGTCCGCCGGGCCGGGCGACGGCAGCCATTGGCGCCGGCGCAGACTCCGCCACCGGCGCGGGCTCGAAGTGGGGCACACGCACGAGGTAGACCTCGTCGACGACCTCACCGCCGCCGTTCGGTCCGGCCGGCGCGGTGGGCACGTGCTGGATCCAGGCGAGGTCGCGCAGCGCACCCTCGGCGAGGCGCAGCCCGGTCGCGGCATGGAGCGCGCGTCGCAGGACAGGCTCCGGGGCCTCGCCCATGGCGGCGGGCCCGCCCGGAGCCGCCCAGACGGTCCCCGCGCGGCTCTGATCAGCGACGAGAAGGACTCGGCCGGCGCCGTCGACGAGCAGCGCGCGGCACGACCGTTCGTAGGAGAGCTCAGCGTGCATCGTTCGATCATCACCGACGACTCCCACCCCTCGCATCCCCTCGACGGGTGAGGTTTGCCCTCCGGACATCCTCCTGCCCGCGAGTCCGCGGCGACACGCCGACGACGCGACACGCCGAACGCGTTCCGTGCTCCACGACGTCGGCGCGGTCGGCCTCGAGCACCGGACCGATTCCTAGACTGGTCGGGTCCGGCAGCTCGACCGAAGGGGCAGTGTTCCCGTGCGGGTGATCAGCTGGAGCCGCGGCCGGCCCGCCACCGATATCGCCGAACACGCCTCGGCCGACGCCGACCGCGCCCTCGCCGCCGCCCGCTCCCTGCTCGGCCGCGACGACCTGGTCCTCGTGCCGGCCAGGGACCGCACGGCGTCGTCGTTCCGGATCCTCGTCGTCGGGGACACGATCCTCACGTTCCCGTCGCGCGACCTCGAGACCGACTGGCACACAGCGATCGCGCGGCCGCCGGACGACGCGACGGTGCGGGTGGACCTCACCTACGACGACACGGCCGGCCTCGTCGAGCTGACCTACGCCGGCCCCGACGGCGAGCGGTACGTGGTCCTCGACGAGGATGACGACGACGCGGACCTCGAGGACGCCTACGGGATGAGCAGGGGCGCGCCGCTGCCCTTCGAGACACCCGACCTCCACCGGGGCGGCTCACGACCCGGCGAGTTCCTCGCGGCCGCGTCGCACTGGATCTTCGGCCGGCGCGTCGACGACCTCGACCCGCTCGCGTCCGCCGGGCATCACATCCGGATCGGGAACGCCCCGACGACGAGACCCCCGACGACGACGAACGACCCGTCGCCGGAGGGACCGCGCGCTCCCACGACTCCCGAGCGGCCAACGAACACCACGACCACGACTCAACTGCCGAACTCCGCGAAGCGAGCGGCCACCCGCGCCCAGATCGCGATCGCCCGCTGGAGCCCGCTGGTCATCGCCGTCGTGCTCATCGTCGTCGGCGCGATCGGCGGCCTGGTGACCGACGACCTGCCGACCGGCCTGATCCTCGGCGCGGTGCTGGCCGTGCTCATCGGGGTGCCGGCCTGGCTCCTCATGCGCTACCTGCTGCGGCACGAGGAGACAAAGCTCGGCTCCCGTCGGTGACGGGAAGGCCCGCGGCTATCGGTGCTCGGGCGGGAGGCCGGTCAGTGCGCCGTCGGGCGATCCGTCGGTGGACCGGTAGCGCCGCAGCGTCCACGGGGCGTCGGCGGGCCGCAGGTCGGCCCACCCCCGCGCGCGGGAGGTCTCGGCGGCGAGCAGGCCGAGCGTCGTGGCGCCGTTGTGGATCCGGCCGTCGAGGACGGCGGCGACGGCGTCGGCGAGCGGCACCCAGCGCGGCACCATCTCGGACTCCTCGTCCTCGCGCTCGTGGCGCTCTCCCGCGGGCACCTCGGTGAGGTCGCGGGCGAGCAGGACGCGGACGCACTCGTTGGTGGCGCCGGGCGAGAGCAGGACGTCGGCGAGGACGTGCCAGCTGCCGGCGCGCAGGTCGGCCTCCTCTGCGAGCTCGCGGCGACCGGCCTCGACCGGGTCCTCGCCGGGGACGTCGAGCAGCCCGGCGGGGATCTCGTGCAGGAACGCGCGCGAGGCGTGCCGGTACTGGGAGACGAGGAGGACCTCGGGGGCGTCGTCGTCGCCCCGCAGGGCCACGATGGCGACGGCGCCGGGGTGGACGAGGTACTCGCGGCGCACCGTCGGCCCGCCGGGGCTCAGCTCGACGGTGTCCCCGACGATGTCGAAGATCCGGCCCTCGAGCAGGCGGTCGGCCTGGACCACGTGGCGCTGGTCGTCGGCGTCGGCGAGGCGCTCACCGGTCACGCGTCGTCCCCGCCCTGAGCCGCACTCTCGACGGAAGAACCGCCGGCCTCGACCGCACTCTCGACGGGAGACGAGGAGCCACCACCCTGACCCGCACTCTCGACCGAGGAGTCGTCGATCTCGAGGAGCCGGGTGGCGCGCTGCCGCTCGACGGCCGCACCGATGAGCCCGGCGAACAGCGGGTGGGCCCGCGTCGGCCGCGACTTGAACTCCGGGTGCGCCTGGGTGGCCACGTAGTAGGGGTGCTGCTCGCGGTCGAGCTCGACGAACTCCACCAGGTTCCCCTCGGGCAGCGTCCCGGTCACCCGCAGGCCGACGCCCTCGAGACGCTCGCGGTAGGCGTTGTTGACCTCGTAGCGGTGCCGGTGCCGCTCGGAGACCTCGGTCGCGCCGTAGGTCTCGGCCACCACGGACCCCGGGGTCAGCGCGGCCTTGTAGGAACCGAGGCGCATCGTGCCACCCATGTCCCCCTCGGCGCCCTCGACGAACCGCACCTGCTCGTCCATCGTCGCGATGACGGGCTCGTCGGTGCCCGGGTGGAACTCCGTCGAGCTGGCGCCCTCGAGACCGAGCAGCGAGCGGGCCGCCTCGATGACCATGCACTGCAGCCCGAGGCAGATGCCGAGCGTGGGCACCTGGTTCTCGCGCGCCCAGGTCAGCGCACCGAGCTTGCCCTCGATCCCGCGCACGCCGAACCCGCCGGGCACGAGCACGGCGTCGACCCCGGACAGGGCCTCGCGCGCGCCCTCGGGGGTGTCGCACCGGTCGGACTCGACCCAGCGGATGTTCGCGTGGGAGCGGTGCTCGAACGCGCCGGCGCGGATGGCCTCGGTGACGGAGAGGTAGGCGTCGGGCAGGTCGATGTACTTGCCGACGAGGGCCACCTCGACGTCGTGCCGCGGGTGGTTGACCCGGTCGAGGAGGCGGTCCCACTCGGTCCAGTCGACGTCGCGGAACGCGAGGCCGAGGCGCCGCACCACGTAGGCGTCGAGGCCCTCGGAGTGCAGCACGCGGGGGATCTGGTAGATCGAGGGGGCGTCGGGGCACTCGACGACGGCCTCACGGTCGACGTCGCACATCGACGCGATCTTGTTCTTCACGCCCTCGGGCAGCGCGCGGTCCGTGCGGCACACGAGCGCGTCGGGCTGGATACCGATCGAGCGCAGCTCGGCCACAGAGTGCTGGGTGGGCTTGGTCTTCAGCTCGCCGGAGGCCGCGATGTAGGGCACGAGCGAGACGTGGAGGAAGAACACGTGCTCGCGCCCGACGTCCTGGCGCACCTGCCGCGCGGCCTCGAGGAACGGCTGGGACTCGATGTCGCCGACGGTCCCGCCGATCTCGGTGATGATGATGTCCGGCGGCTCGCTGCCGTCGGTGGGCGCGGCCTGCGCACGCATCCGCGCCTTGATCTCGTCGGTGATGTGCGGGATGACCTGCACGGTGTCCCCGAGGTACTCGCCGCGCCGCTCGCGCGCGATGACCTCGGAGTAGACCTGGCCGGTGGTCGCGTTCGCGCGGCCCGAGAGCTCGATGTCGAGGAAGCGCTCGTAGTGGCCGATGTCGAGGTCGGTCTCGGTGCCGTCCTCGGTGACGAACACCTCGCCGTGCTGGAACGGGTTCATCGTGCCCGGGTCCACGTTGATGTACGGGTCGAGCTTCTGCATGACGACCCGCAGGCCGCGCGAGCGCAGCAGCCGGCCGAGCGAGGAGGCCGTGAGGCCCTTGCCGAGGGAGGACACCACCCCACCGGTCACGAAGATCTGCTTGGGGACCGAGGTGCCGGGCAGCGGCCGGTGCGAAGTGGGTGCCACGGGCTTCGAGACTAGCAGCGCGTGCCGGGGCCGTAGGCGGACTCGAGCTGGCGGTACAGGTCACCCTCCGTGGGCAGCTCGCCGGACCGCTCGCGCGCGAGGCCCCGCAGCCGGTTCGCGACGTCGGCGTCGAGAAGAACCTGCCCGACGCCGGAGCTCACCTCGGCCGCGTCGCGGCCGGTCAGGAGGGCTGCTCCCCCGACGACGAGACCCGTCCCCCCGACGTCCGTCGCCACGACGGCGGCGCCCGCGTGCATCGCCTCCCCCAGGGAGATCGGCTGCCCCTCCCACACCGAGGTCGAGACGACGACGTCGGCGGCGGCGAGCAGGTCGGGAATGTCCGACCGGGCGCCGAGGACCCGCACGGGCGCGCCGGCCTCGGTCGCGGCGGCGGAGACCTCGGGGCCGAGCGGTCCGCCGCCGGCGATGCACCACTGGGCGGCGGGCGCGCCGTCCTCCCGCGTGGGCAGGAGGTCCTCGGTGAGCGCGGCGGCGTCGACGAGGAGGTCGAGGCCCTTCTGGGGGGCGAGCCGGGCCACGGCGAGGACGAGGCGCTGGCCGTCGAGCAGGCCGAGGTCGCGGCGGACCTGGTCCGCCGGGGTGGTGGCGGGGCGCGGCTCGGGGGCGGGGATGACGGCGACCTCGACGCACCGGGCGCCGAGGCGGCGGGCGCGGTCGGCGAGGTCGGGGGCGACGGGCAGGACGACGTCGGCGCCGCGCGCGACGACCGCCTCGAGCCCGGCGGCGATCGCGCGGACGCGGGCGGACCCGACGGCGAGGTTGTGCTCGGTGACGACGAGGCGGGGGCGGTCGGGCAGCGAGCGGGTCGCGAGGACGGCGGCGGCGCCGGCGCGCAGGCCGTGGGCGTGGACGACATCGGCGCCCGCGGCGAGGTGCCGCAGCCGGCGCACGGTGGCGGCGTCGGCGGCCGAGGGGCGGTCGCGCAGGTCGATGGTGGCGGTGGGGACGGTGGCGCCCGCGACGACGTCGGCCGGGCCGGCCATGCGGACGTCGTGCCCGGCGCCGGTCAGCACGTCGATCGCCTGGGCCACGTGGCGGGCCACGCCCCCGGTGGTCGTGCCGGTCACCTGGAGGATCCTCATGCGTGTCCCTTCCCTGGGTCGGCGGGGCGGTCCGCCTCGTCATCGGTCGCGGAGGTGCGGGGTTCGTCGTCGCGGGTCTCGTCGTCGTGCGAGGTGGTCGCGTCCCCGCCGGTCCCTCTCCCCCGGCGGCGGAGGAGCTGGAGCGCCTGGCGGTCGGCGACGAGCATGACCCCGACCCAGAGAGCGAGCGCCACGAGGCCGCCCGCGAGGACGGCGAGCACCGCCCGGAGCAGGCCGTCGCCGAGCGCGAGGTCGGTGACCCACCGCCCGGCGAGGCCGGCGAGCGCGGCGCCGAGGACGGCCGTCGCGGCGGTGCGGACGAGCCCGGAGAGGGCCGGGCCGCCGAGTGCGCGGGCGAGGCAGATGGCCGCGAGGACCCCGGCGAGCGTCATGCCGGCGCTCGAGGCCGCGGCGAGGAGCGAGAGGAGGGTGCCGCTCGAGGCGCCGGCGGCGGCGAGGCCCGCAACCACGGTGGCGAGGGCGGTGACGAGCCAGCCGACGAGGGCGGGGATCGTGGCGAGGCGGGCGCGATGGACGGCGTAGAGCGAGCGCTGGGCGTGCAGGAGGAGCGCGAAGCCGGGCAGGCCGAGGGCGAGGACGGTGAGGGTGGGGGTCATGCCCGGCATGTCGAACCGGGCGGAGAAGACGGCGGTGACGGCGGGAGCGACGGCCACGAGCGCGCCCGCGCCGAGCGCCCCGGCGGCGACGACGGCACGCGCCGAGCGGGCGACCACGGGGGCGGCGCGGGCCACGGAGTCGGCGGCGAGCTCGGCGATGCGGGGCGCCATGGCCGTGACGAGCGGGACGGCGAGCACCGCGTACGGCAGGAGGTAGGCGGCCTGCGCGTACTGCCACACGTTGTAGCTGCCGGGCACGGCGGAGGTGGCGCGCAGGACCGCGAGGACGGCGACCTGCTGGGCGAGCAGCGCGGTGAGGCCGGCACCGGCGAGGGCGAGGGCGCGGCGGCGCAGGTCGGCGCCGAGCGCGAGCGTGGGGCGCCACCGCAGGCCGAGGCCGCGCAGGGCGAGGGCGGGCGCGAGGCTCATCGCGAGGACGCCGGCGGTGGTGCCCCAGCCGAGGATCGCGACCATCGTGGGGGCGATCGTCGCGGGGTCGTCGGTGGCGGGGCCGCCGAGCAGCCCGACGGCGCCGTACGTCGCGATGACCACGAGCGAGGAGAGCAGGGGGGCGAGGGCCGGCCAGGCGAACCGGTGGTGGGCCTGCGCGACGCCCGTGAGGACCGTGCCCACCCCGTAGAGCGGCACCTGGACGGCGAAGATCCGCAGGAAGGTGGCGGTGAGGTCGAGGCTCTCGGCCGGGGCGTCGGAGCCGAGGAGGAGCCCGGCGAGCGGGCGGGCGAGGACGGCCACGAGGAGGCCGACCGGCGCGAGGATCGCGATCGTCCAGCTGAGCAGGGCGGACGCCCGGCGGCCGGTCTCGTCGCGCAGGCCTTGGGCGAGGGGCGCGGCGAGGAGCGGGACGACGAGGCCGACGAGCGCCCCGCCGGCCGCGATCTCGAAGAGGACGTTGGGGACGGTGTTGGCCTTGGCGTAGGCGTCGGCGGTGGCCGAGCTGCCGAGGACCCAGGACTGGACGAGCCAGCGCGCGAACCCGGCGGCGCGGGAGGCGAGGGTGAGGACGGCGATGAGGCCGGCGGCGCCGAGCGCCCCGGCGAGGACGGGAGAGCCGGCGGTCGTGCGTCGGGACGCCCCCTCGGGGGCGACGTCCGTCGTCGGAGGGTGGCCGGAGCCCGTGCCCGACGTCGATCCGTCGTCGGCGGGTGCGCGCCCGGTCCGTGGCCCGCCCGGGGGGTCCTCGGTGCCCACGGCTCAGGCCGCGCGGCCCGCGCGGTCGATGGCCCGCAGGACGGGCACGGAGTCGATGACGGCGGTGAACGAGATCCGCTCGGAGGCGAGCGTGAGCCCGACGACGGCGCAGAGCGCGATGCCCCGCAGCGCGGCCGACGGGTCCGCCGCGAGCACGACGCCGACGATCGCGCCGAGCGGGTTGGCCCCGGTGTCGCCGAGCATGTCCCGCGCGGCGAGGTCGGCCGGGAGCGTGGCGCCGATGACGCCGAGCGCGCCGGCGGCGAGGGTGGCGCGGCCGGCGGCCGCGTCAGTGGCCCTGGCGGCTGCGGTGGACCTGGGTGCGGTGGAGCCGGCAGCGTCCGGGCCGAGCACCACGGGCGCGAGAGCGACCGGTGCGAGCGCGATCCCGGCCACCTTGAGCGCGCGGCCGGGCCGCAGGTCGAAGAGGTTGGCGAGGTTGGCGCAGCCGGCCACGAGGGCGGCGTCGGCGAGGCGGCCGATGAGCGGCCGCGGGCCCGGGAGCAGCAGGGCGGCCGCGGACGCCCCCGCGCCGACCACCGCGATCTTCAGCGCCCCGGTCGTCACCTCGCCGCGAGCGAGAGCCCCGAGGTGGCCCGTGAGTCCCTTGGCCCGGCCGGTGGGGACGCCGGTGAGGTCCTCGCCGTGGTCGTCGAGGACGCCGGCCGCCGTTGCGGCTCCCCCGGCCGCAGTGGCGGCGAGCGCGAGGCGCGGGCCGACCGGCGTGCAGGGGGCGAGCAGCGGCCCGATCCCGGTGACGGCCGCCCCCGCGGCGAGCCCGCCGAGCAGGGAGACCGGGTCGCCCGCGTGGTTGGTCCGCGTCCACACGTCCGCGCCGCCGGGCGGGCGACGCTCGAGGAGGCGGCGCGCGGCCGCGGAGACGCCGGCACCAAGAGCTGCGGCACCGAGCGCGACGGCCGCAGCGCGCACCCGGCCACCGGCACCTCCACGCGAACCGACGCCGTCACCGCCGCGACCGCCGCGGCCGGCCACCTGGCCGCCCCGTGCCGAGCTCACGACGTCCCGCCCTGGGACGCGCTCTCGCCGGACCCCCCGGTCGGCGACTCCCCGACGGTCGGAGACTCGGGGTCGACCGCGGACGGCTCCCCGTCGGCCAGCCGCTCGGCCGGCGTGGGCGCCGCGGGAGGCAGGACCGCCTCGGCCCCGTCGTCGAACCCGTACTGCTCGACCACTCCGTCGAGCGTGGCGGCCACCGCGAGCGGCGTGAGGACGGCGGAGGAGACAGAGCCGACCGAGTCGACGGTCGTGGCCCCGGGCGCGAGCGAGAGGTCCTCCCGCAGCACGCCGACGAGGTCACGCGTGGACTCGGCGGACCCGACGAGCACGAGCGGCCCCTCGTCCGCCATCGCGCCGTACGCCTGGAGCGCGGTGATGTGCGCGATGCGCTGCTCGGCGGCCTCGGCCTGGACGTCCGGGGTGCCGTCCTCGTCGGAGTCCTCGGCGGGGTCCCCCTCGGGCTCCGGCTCGGCGCGGGCGCCGACGATGACGAGGATGTCGGCGCGGTCCTCCGGGTCCGTCTGAAGGCTGACGAGGTCGGAGCCGGTGCCGAGGATGCGGTCGAGGATCTCGCCGTCGGCCGCCACGTCGTCGATCGCGCCCGTCTCGTCGTGGCCCACGGTCAGGGCGTCGGCGATCGCGCCGCCGAGCACGGCGACCGGGTCGTCGTCCGGGTCGGCGTCGGGGGCGACCTGCTCGACGAGGTCGATGCGCTCGTCGCCCATCGACGGGGTGGTCAGGGCCTCGGACAGGACGCCCTCGACCACGATGTCGGCGCCGGCGGCGGTGAGCGACTCCTCCACGGCGGTGAAGTCGTCGCCGTTGGCGCCGGGGGTGGACAGCAGGGCGACCCGCCCGCCGTCGAGGGTGCCCTCGACGAGTCGCGGCCCGCCCTGCTCGAGCAGGGTGTTGACCGAGTCGAGGTCGCCCTGCGTCTGGGTCAGCTCCTCGCGCATGGCCTCGCGGTCGGCGCGCAGGTCCTGGACCTGGCCGCGCAGCGTGTCGCCGAGGGCGCCGCCGAGCGGTCCCGCGCCGAGCAGGATGCCCACGGCCAGCGCCATGAACACCGCGATCAGCGAGACCACGTGGAACTTGAAGTCGATCATGCGTCTCCCCCGCTACCGGTCGTGCGCACCGTGCGCGTGCCCACGAGGGCCGAGTTCACCCAGCCCATGCTCACCCGGACCCGAACAGCGAGCGCACCCACGCCACGAGGTCGCCCCAGCGCGTGGCGGCGAGCTCGAGGAACGCCTGGCCCGCCGTCGTGGCGAGCACGGCGGCGCCCAGGGCGAGCAGGCCCGCGAGGACGAGCAGCACGAGGAGCCAGCCGGAGATGCGCGTGCGGTAGAGCCGGGAGACGCCCTTGGCGTCGATGAGCTTGGAGCCCACCCGCAGGCGGGTGAGGAAGGTCGACGCCATGCCGGCGCGCCCCTTGTCGAGGAACTCGTTGAGCGTGTTGTGCGTGCCGACGGCCACGATGACGCTCGCGCCCTTCTCGTCGGCGAGCAGCATGGCGACGTCCTCGGACGTGCCGGTGGCGGGGACCACCACGTGGTCGACCCCGAGCTCCTCGACGCGGGCCTGGCCGGGCGCGCGGCCGTCGCGGTAGGCGTGGACGAGGATCTCCGCGCCGGAGCGCAGCGCCTCGTCGGACACGGAGTCCATGTCCCCGACGATCATGTCGAGCCGCAGCCCGAACTCGAGCACCGCGTCGGCCCCGCCGTCGACCCCCACGATGAGCGGGCGGAACTCCCGCACGTAGGGCCGCAGCATCGCGAGGTCCTCCTTGTAGTGGTACCCGCGCACCACGATGAGGACGTGCCGGCCGTCGAACACGGTGCGCACCGCGGGGATCCCGATGCCGTCGATGATGAGGTCCTGCTCGAGCTCGACGTACTCCATCGTGTTCGTCGCGAACTTCTTCAGCTGCTCGGAGATCCCGGCCCGCGCCCGCCGCTGGTCCTCGGCGATCGTCGCGTCGTCCTGGACCACGCCGCGGCCCACGAGCTCGCCGCCGGAGTGGATCGACCCGTCGGGGTGGACATCGACCTGCGAGCCTTCGGAGAGTTCCATCAGGTGCTCGCCGACGTCGTCGACCAGCACGATGCCGGCCTCGACGAGGATCGACGGCCCCGCGTTGGGGTAGCGCCCGGAGGTGGACTCGGCGGCGTTGAGGACGGCCACGGGGCGGGCGGCCACGAGGGACTCGGCGGCGACCCGGTCGATGTCGACGTGGTCGATGACGGCCACGTCGCCGTGGCGCAGGCGGGACGTCAGGCGCTTCGTGCGGGTGTCCACGCGGGCGGGTCCCGCCACTCCCACGGGGTCGGCGGACGATCGCCGCGCCGGTCGCTGGAAGAGCCTCACCGCGTCATGGTGACACGCCGGCCAGCGAGAGCAGCTCTGCCGCGTGTGCGCGCGCCGCGTCGGAGTCATCCTGACCTGCGAGCATGCGGGCCAGCTCGACGACCCTCGCGTCCCCGTGCGCCCGCACCACGTCGGTGACGCCGTCCTCCCCGCGGGTGACGACGAGGTGGTCGGTGGCGAACGCGGCGACCTGGGCGAGGTGGGTGACGACGACGACCTGGTGGCGCTCGGCGAGCCCCGCGAGGCGGCGGCCGACCTCGACGGCTGCGCGGCCGCCGACCCCGGCGTCGACCTCGTCGAACACGAACGTGCGGGCCTCGCCGCCGGCCTCGGTGGCGAGGCAGACCTCGAGGGCGAGCATGACGCGGGAGAGCTCACCGCCCGACGCCGCCTGGCCGAGCGGGCGGGCGGGCGCGCTCGGGTGGGTGGCCAGGGTGAGGACGACCTCCTCGGCACCGTGCGGGCCGGGCTCGGGAAGCTCCTGCAGGTCGATGCCGAGGCGGGCGCCGGGCATGGCCAGGCCCGTGAGCTCGGCGTCGACGGCGGCGGTCAGCCGCTCGGCGGCTGCCCTCCGGGAGGCGGTGAGCGCGGTGGCGGCGCGCTCGCGGGCGGCCTCCGCCTCGGTGACGGCGGCGGCGAGGGCCTCGGGCTCGGCGGCCGGGCCGTCGATCTGCGCGAGGCGGAGGGCGGCCCGCTCGGCCTGCTCGAGGGCCTCGTCGACTCCCCCGACCCCGAGGTCGCGGATGAGGCGGCCGAGCTCGGCGCGGCGGGCGTGCACGGTGTCGAGCGCAGAGGGGTCGGCGTCGAGCCCGTCGAGGTAGCCGGCGAGCTCGACCGCCGCGTCGTCGAGCAGCGGGCCGACGGCGGCGACCCGCTCGGCGAGCGCGGCCAGGGCCGGGTCGTGGCCGCTCGCGGCGGCCAGGGCGTGGGCGGCCTGGGCGACGAGCGCCGAGGCCCCCGGGGTCGCGCTGTCCTCGTCCCCGGCGACGGCGCCGCGTGCCTCGGTCGCGGCGGTCCGTAAGGCCTCGGCGTGCTCGAGGCGCAGGGAGGCGGCGCGCAGCTCCTCGTCCTCGCCCGGGCTGGGGTCGGCGGCGGCGACGAGCTCGGCGACCCGGGTCAGCGCGGCGATCTCCGCGAGGCGGCGGCCCTCGTCGGCGGTGCGCTCCTCGAGGGCGGCCCGCGCGGCGACGACGGCCGCGTGGGCCTCGGCCGCGGCGGTGACGAGCGCCAGGTGGTCGGCGCCGCCGAAGGTGTCGAGGGCGGCGCGCTGCCGGGCGGGCTCGCGCAGGCGGAGCTGGTCGGCCTGGCCATGGACGGTGACGAGGCCGTCCCCGATGTCGGTGAGCAGGGCGGCGGGCACGGTGCGGCCGCCGGCGTGGGCGCGGGAGCGGCCCTGGGCGGAGACGGTGCGGGCCACAAGGAGGACGTCGTCGTCGAGCTCGGCCCCGGCATCCGCCGCAAGGTCGCGGGCCGGCGCATCGTCGGGGACGGACCACTCCCCCTCGACGACGGCGCGCTCCGCCCCGTGCCGCACGATCGCTGGATCCGCCTTGTGCCCGAGGAGGAGCCGCAGCGAGGAGAGGACCATCGTCTTGCCCGCGCCGGTCTCGCCGGTCAGGGCGGTCAGGCCCGGGCCGAGGTCGAGGTGGGCGCGGGCGATGACGCCGAGGTCCTCGATGCTCACGCGCTCGATCACGGGGCCGCCCCCTGGTCCGGTGCGGCGGGGACGCCGTCCTGATCCGGACTATCGACACCGGGTGAGCCCTCGACACCTGGTAAGCCCTTGCCCGTGTCCTCCTGCTGGGCCGCACTGTCGACACCGGGTGAGCCTTCGACACCGGACGCGCTCGAGCCCTGGTCCTGGGGGGACGCGGTCATGAGTCCGCCGCGCCAGCCGGTGACCGGGAGGTCGAACTTGGCCACGAGCCGCCCGGAGAAGGGCGCCTCGCTCAGCAGCGCGAGGAGTGCCGGTCGCGTGCCGCGGCGGACCTCGATGCGCGAGCCGGGCGGGGCCTCGATCGTGCGCCGCCCGTCGCACCGCACGACGGCCGTCCCGCGCGCCTCGGCGAGGATCTCGACCTCGAGCACGGACTCGCGGCCCACGACCATCGGCCGAGTGAACAAGGCGTGCGCGGCCACGGGCACCACGAGCAGCGCCTCGAGGCCGGGCCAGACGATCGGCCCGCCCGCGGAGAAGGCGTAGGCGGTCGAGCCGGTGGGCGTGGCGAGGACGACGGCGTCGCAGGCGAACGTCGACAGCCCGCGACCGTCGACCCCGAGCGCGGCCTCGACCATCCGGCCCTCGGGCCCCTTCTCGACCGCGGCCTCGTTGAGGGCCCACCCGTGGTGGGTGGCGCCGTCGGGCGTGCGGACCGTGACGTCGACGGTCATGCGCTCCTCGACCAGGTAGTCGCGAGCGACGATGCGGCGCACGACCTCCGGCAGCGCCTCGGGCTCGGCCTCCGCGAGGAAGCCGACGTGACCGAGGTTGACGCCGAGCACGGGCACGCCGTGCGGGCGCGCGAGCTCGGTGCCGGTGAGGATCGACCCGTCGCCGCCGAGGACCACGACGAGCTCGGCCCCCTCGACCATGGTGTCCGGCCGGGGCTCGGCGTCGCTCGCGGGGCTGACGGCGCGCACGGACAGCCCGGCCGAGGTCAGTCCCTCGTGCACGGACGTCGCGGCCGCGTGCGCGTCGGGCCGGGTGGGGTGGTAGAGCAGGACGACCTCGCGCGCGCCGCCGCGGGCGGTCTCGCTGGCCCGGTGCTTGGGGGGTTCCGTCATCGTGCGGCCTCCTTCCCGGCGGGTCCCTCGGCGACGGCGGCGCGCGCGGCCTCGGTCAGCGCGTCGCCGGTGAGGGGCTGCTCCGCGTCGCGGCGCAGCGCGACGAAGTACTCGACGTTCCCGGCCGGCCCGGGCAGGGGGCTCGGGACGATCGCCCACGTGTCGAGGCCGAGGGTCTGCGCGGAGCGCGCGACGTCGACCACGGTGGCCGCCCGCTGCTCCGGGTCCCGGACGACTCCCCCGGTGCCGAGCGCGTCCTTCCCGACCTCGAACTGGGGCTTGACCATGAGCAGGAGATCGGCGTCGTCCGAGGCGGCGCCCGCCAGAGCGGGCAGGACGAGTCCGAGGGAGATGAAGGACAGGTCCCCGACGACGAGGCTCGGCGCCGGTGCGACCGCCGCCGGGTCCAGGGTGCGGACGTTCGTGCGCTCGAGGACGGTGACGCGGTCGTCGGTGCGCAGGGACCAGGCGAGCTGCCCGTACCCGACGTCGACGGCGACGACCTCGGCCGCCCCGCGGCGCAGGAGGACGTCGGTGAAGCCGCCCGTGGACGCGCCGGCGTCGAGGCAGCGCCGCCCGGTCGGGTCGATCGGGGTGCCGCGCGCGGCGAGAGCGTCGAGGGCGCCGACGAGCTTGTGGGCGCCGCGGGAGACGTAGTCGTCGACCTGCTCGCTCTCGCGCACGACGATCGCCTGCGCGGGGTCGACCTGACGTGCCGGCTTGACCACGGATTCGCCGTCGAGCGTGACCCGGTGGGCCACGATGAGCTCTGCGGCGTGCTGGCGCGAGCGGGCGAGCTTGCGGCGGACGAGCTCGGCGTCGATGCGCGTCAGGCGCGCCACCTCAGCCGCCGTCCTGGGCCAGTCGGGCCTGGAGCGTGCCGTGCAGGGCCTCGAGGGCGTCCGCCTGGGCGTCGAGGTCCCGCTCGGCGAGGTCCGCGGGCAGGCGGTCGTCGCCGCGGACGGACGCGGGGGTGGGCCGGGGCTGCTCGCTCATCCGGGCCAGGTTATCGCCGCTCGACCACCAGCTCGGGGACCACCTGTGGATCCAGCGGCGCGCCCGCGTCGGCGGAGGCCCAGGCGGCGGCCGCGAGGGCGCGGTAGCCGTCGAGGCTGACGGTGACCGGCGCGGGGGGCGCGCTGCCTGCGGGCGTGCCGAGCGGGGTGGCGGTGCCGGTCCCGTCGTCGAGGTGGAGGACGCCGTCGGCGACGTGCGCGTGGGCGCTGCCGGCCGTCCAGACGGTCGAGGCGGCGGTGGCCGAGTCGGTGCCGGCCGTGTCAGCGCCATCCGATCCGCCTGCGGTCGACCCCGTGACCTCGGGGTGCGCCACGAGGAGGTCGCGCAGGTCGATCGCGAGGTAGGTGGGTCGCTCGATCGGGTCGGCGAGGACGACGTTGCGCGCGTCGTCGACCCCGGTGAGCACGTGCAGCGACGCCATGCCCGCGGACACGGCGCCGCGGATGTCGGTGTCGAGCCGGTCGCCGAGGATGATCGGCGCGGTGCCGCCGGCGCGGCGGGCGGCCGTCTCGAAGATCTCGGGCTCCGGCTTGCCCGTGGAGATCGGCTGCGAGCCGGACACGCGCGCGACGACGTCGACGAACGCGCCGTTGCCGGGGGCGATCCCACCGGGCTTGGGGATGCTGAAGTCGAGGTTGGTGGCGATGTGGGCCGCGCCCCGCTCGATCGCGTAGCAGGCCTCGGCGAGCGGGCCCCAGGACAGGTTCGGGTCCCAGCCCTGGATGACGGCGACCGGCTCGTCGTCGGCCGCCTCCACGATCCGCATGCCGCGCTCGGCGACCGCGGTGCGCAGCCCGGCGCCGCCGACCACGAGGATCGGCGAGCCCTCCGGGAAGCGCTCCGCGAGCAGGGCCGCGCCGGCCTGGGCGGCGGTGACGACCTCGTCCGGCTCGGTCGCGATGCCGAGCTCGGTGAGGTGATCCGCCACCGTGCCCGGCTCGCGCGAGGCGTTGTTGGTGACGAAGCGGGCGGCCAGCCCGCCTTCGCGCGCCGCGGTGAGCGACTCCGCGGCGTGCTCCACGGGGTCGTCGCCCCGGTAGCAGACGCCGTCGAGGTCGATGAGCGCGACGTCGTGCGCGAGGTGCAGGGGCTGGTCGGATCCGCGAAGAGTCACCGGTCCATCGTGCCTGAACCCCGCTCCTCGTCCGCGGGGCGTTCGTCCTGCGGTCCGTCGCCGCCCAGGTCGAACCCGAGGTCGAGCATCCCCTGCTCCGCCTCAGGCTCGGCCTCAGCGTCGTGCTCGGCCTCAACTACGGGCACATGGTCGGCCTCTGCGTTGACCTCAGAGACCGGCTCGTCCTCAGCGTTCTCCTCGGACGTAGGCACCGACTCGACGTCCGCCTCAGGCTCGGCAACCGGCTCCGAATCGGCCTCGGGCTCACCCAGGCGCCCAGCCTCGGCCTCGGGAACCGGCTCCGAATCGGCCTCAGCGGACTCCTCGGACTCGAGCTCCGGTCCACCGGTGTCCTCGTCGCCCGTAGGCGTGGACGACGACTCCTCGGTCGAGTCCTCGTCCGCGGCAGTCGAGTCACCCTCGGCATCGGGCTCGACGGTCTCCTGCGGCGCCGCCGGGCGCGCCGGCGGCTCGTCGTCGATGTCCTCGGGCTGGAGGTCGATGACATCGAAGGAGTCGCTGGCGTCGTCCGTGGGCACGGTGATGCGGCCTCGGAGCTCGGTGGCCTCGTCGGAGCGCCCGACCTCGTCAAGGCGGTCGGCGATCACGGAGTCCAGACGGGACCTGATCGCCGGGTCCTTGATCGCGTCCAGCTGGACGGTGCGCAGGATGAGGAGTCCTGCCTCGTTCTCGCCGAGGTCCGCGCGCGCCCCCGAGGCGACGATCGCTAGCTCGGCCTTCTCAGCGTCCGAGAGCACGGTCGTGTCGGTCTCCGCGATGACACTCAGTGCCCGCTCGGGCCGGCCGAGGCCGCGCTCGCAGTCGGCCTCCATCACGCGGTGGTCGTCCCGGCCGGCCAGGCGGCGTACGGCGCGCAGCTCCTTGAGGGCCTCCGCGAACCGGCCGGTGGCATACGCGGTGATGGCGACGGCCTCGCGAGCCGTGGCCACGCGGCCCGCACCTCGGCCGGCAGCCTGGGCGTGCTCGTAAGCGCGCTCGGGGTCGTCGTCGAGCAGGACGCCCGCCATCACGAGGTGGCGCGCAACCGTGTCCCCGTTGGTCTTCGAGAGCGTGAGGAGCTCGCGGCGCGCGTCGCGGTCGAGCATCTGCGCGGTGATGTCCTCGGGGATGTCCGGCGCCTGCGGGCCGGCCGCACGACGCTCCTGACCCGGGCGACCGTGGCCGACCTGGCGGTCGTTCCGGTCGTCGCGCCGCCCGCGGTCGAAGGAGCGCTCGCCATCGCGACGGGGTCCCCGGTCACCTCGGTCGCCGTAGGAACGCTCGCCGTCACGCCGGGGCGGTCGGTCGTCCCAGCGGCGGCCGCCACCCTGCGGTCGGTCACCGTCACGACGAGGACCCCGGTCATTGCGATCCCCGTAGGAACGCTCGCCATCGCGACGCGGGGGACGGTCCTCCCATCGACGGCCGCCACCCTGGGGGCGGTCACCGTCTCGACGGGGACCGCGGTCACCACGGTCATTCCGGTCGCCGTAGGAACGATCACCATCGCGACGGGGCGGGCGCTCCTCCCAGCGGCGGCCGCCACCCTGCGGTCGGTCACCGTCACGACGGGGACCCCGGTCACCGCGATCATCACGATTGCCGTAGGAACGATCACCATCGCGACGGGGCGGGCGCTCCTCCCAGCGGCGGCCGCCACCCTGCGGTCGGTCACCGTCCCGGCGAGGACCACGGTCGTTGCGATCCCCGTAGGAACGCTCGCCATCGCGACGAGGCGGGCGATCCTCCCACCGACGACCGCCACCCTCGGGGCGGTCTCCGTCCCGGCGAGGACCACGGTCGTTGCGATCCCCGTAGGAACGCTCGCCGTCACGGCGAGGCGGGCGATCCTCCCACCGACGACCGCCACCCTGCGGACGGTCACCATCACGGCGAGGACCACGGTCATCACGATTGCCGAATGAGCGCTGGTCACCGTCATGACGAGGGGGACGGTCCTCCCACCGGCGGCCACCCCGCTGTGCACCGCCACGTGAGCTCGACTGACGACGCTGGTCGTCGTTCCGTCCGCGCTGCGAACCGTTCGACCGATCGGGTCGGCGGTCGTTGTCGTCTGGGGTCTCGCTCACTCTGTTCTCCTGTCGAAGCTGACGCGGTCCTGCTTCACCAGACACGGCCGGCACTCTCGGGTGGAGCGCTCGACGCCGGATCTCGTCTGCCCGCGAACCCCGAACACTACGGGAGGCGGCACGCGCACAGAAGGACGACCGACGGTGACGCTGGCTCCACATTCGGCCCGCACAGACGCTCTCGTCCTGATCGACGTCAACGTTGGACCACGAAGCACTCCGTGTGACCGACACAAAAGTACGGAGAAACGCGAAAGGCCCCCACCTGGTGGTGGGGGCCTTTCGGTAATGGTGTGTACGGCGGTGTCCTACTCTCCCGCACGGTCTCCCGTGAAGTACCATCGGCGCTGAGGGGCTTAGCTTCCGGGTTCGGAATGGGACCGGGCGTTTCCCCCTCGCTATTGCCGCCGTAACCTGGCGGAACCAATCATCCAGTTATCAACCCACACACACGCAGCCAACCCGCAAGGGGTGTGCTGGTGTCTGGGGGTGGGTGGTTCCAGAACCGTACAGTGGACGCGCAATTGTTGATGTGTTGTGCTCGCTTCTCAACCAGTCACCACACACAGAGTACGTGTGGGGTGTGGTGTTGGAAGTTGTCGGCCAATTAGTACCGGTCAGCTTCACGACTTTCGCCGCTTCCACATCCGGCCTATCAACCCCATGGTCTATAGGGGGCCTTCCCACCCAAAGGTGGTGGAAACCTCATCTTGAAGCAGGCTTCCCGCTTAGATGCTTTCAGCGGTTATCCCTCCCGAACGTAGCCAACCAGCCATGCTCCTGGCGGAACAACTGGCACACCAGAGGTTCGTCCGTCCCGGTCCTCTCGTACTAGGGACAGCCCTTCTCAAGTTTCCTGCGCGCGCAGCGGATAGGGACCGAACTGTCTCACGACGTTCTAAACCCAGCTCGCGTACCGCTTTAATGGGCGAACAGCCCAACCCTTGGGACCTACTCCAGCCCCAGGATGCGACGAGCCGACATCGAGGTGCCAAACCATGCCGTCGATATGGACTCTTGGGCAAGATCAGCCTGTTATCCCCGGGGTACCTTTTATCCGTTGAGCGACGGCGCTTCCACAAGCCACCGCCGGGTCACTAGTTCCGACTTTCGTCCCTGCTCGACATGTCTGTCTCGCAGTCAAGCTCCCTTGTGCACTTGCACTCAACACCTGATTGCCAACCAGGCTGAGGGAACCTTTGAGCGCCTCCGTTACTCTTTAGGAGGCAACCGCCCCAGTTAAACTACCCACCAGGCAATGTCCCTGATCCGGATCACGGACCGAGGTTAGACGCTAGTAACGACCAGAGTGGTATTTCAACGATGACTCCACACACACTGGCGTGCATGCTTCACAGTCTCCCACCTATCCTACACAAGCCGTAACCAACACCAATACCAAGCTATAGTAAAGGTCCCGGGGTCTTTCCGTCCTGCTGCGCGTAACGAGCATCTTTACTCGTAATGCAATTTCGCCGAGTTCATGGTCGAGACAGCGGAGAAGTCGTTACGCCATTCGTGCAGGTCGGAACTTACCCGACAAGGAATTTCGCTACCTTAGGATGGTTATAGTTACCACCGCCGTTTACTGGGGCTTAAATTCTGAGCTTCACCCGTGAGGGTTGACCCGTCCTCTTAACCTTCCAGCACCGGGCAGGCGTCAGTCCGTATACATCGTCTTGCGACTTCGCACGGACCTGTGTTTTTAGTAAACAGTCGCTTCTCCCTGGTCTCTGCGGCCCGCCAGGCTCACACCCGCAAGTGGTGATCACCCATAGGGCCCCCCTTCTCCCGAAGTTACGGGGGCATTTTGCCGAGTTCCTTAACCATGATTATCTCGATCGCCTTAGTATTCTCTACCTGACCACCTGAGTCGGTTTAGGGTACGGGCGGCTAGTCCCTCGCGTCGAGGCTTTTCTTGGCAGCAGAGGATCACCACTTTCCACCATACGGTGTCATCATCCGGCCTGAGGCTATATGAGACACGGATTTACCTGTGTCTCGCCCTGCACCCTTGAACGATCCAAGCCATTAGGATCGCGCGGCTACCTTCCTGCGTCACCCCTGTTAATACGCTTACCTACTACCGGATCGGGTCCCACGCGCCCCACCATCTCGCCCCGAAGGGCAATGACGGTGGTTTGGGTGGTTAGCATCACCGGACTCGGTATGGGCGGTCCTTCGCCGGTCACGGGAATATCAACCCGTTGTCCATCGACTACGCCTGTCGGCCTCGCCTTAGGTCCCGACTAACCCAGGGCGGATTAACCTGGCCCTGGAACCCTTGGTCATTCGGCGGACGGGGTTCTCACCCGTCATTCGCTACTCATGCCTGCATTCTCACTCGCGTAGGATCCACCACTGGGTCACCCCGCAGCTTCACCTCCCACGCGACGCTCCCCTACCCACCACAACCCCTGAACCAAGGCTAGGGACATGCTGTGGTGCCACGGCTTCGGCGGTGTGCTTGAGCCCCGCTACATTGTCGGCGCGGAATCACTTGACCAGTGAGCTATTACGCACTCTTTCAAGGATGGCTGCTTCTAAGCCAACCTCCTGGTTGTCACTGCAACTCCACATCCTTTCCCACTTAGCACACGCTTAGGGGCCTTAGCCGATGATCTGGGCTGTTTCCCTCTCGACTACGAAGCTTATCCCCCGCAGTCTCACTGCCACGCTCACACTTACCGGCATTCGGAGTTTGGCTGACGTCAGTAACCTTGTAGGGCCCATCGGCCATCCAGTAGCTCTACCTCCGGCAAGAAGCACGCAACGCTGCACCTAAATGCATTTCGGGGAGAACCAGCTATCACGAAGTTTGATTGGCCTTTCACCCCTACCCACAGGTCATCCCCTCAGTTTTCAACCTAAGTGGGTTCGGTCCTCCACACGCTCTTACACGTGCTTCAACCTGCCCATGGGTAGATCACTTCGCTTCGGGTCTAGAACGCGCGACTCAATCGCCCTGTTCGGACTCGCTTTCGCTACGGCTTCCCCACACGGGTTAACCTCGCCACACGCCACTAACTCGCAGGCTCATTCTTCAAAAGGCACGCCGTCACCCCAACGATGGAGGCTCCGACGGATTGTAAGCATCCGGTTTCAGGTACTATTTCACTCCCCTCCCGGGGTACTTTTCACCTTTCCCTCACGGTACTAGTCCGCTATCGGTCACCAGGTAGTATTTAGGCTTAGCAAGTGGTCTTGCCAGATTCACACCGGATTTCACGGGCCCGGTGCTACTCGGGAACACACCCACACCACACACGCCACGGTACGCCTACAGGGGTCTCACCCTCTACGCCAGGCCTTCCCAGACCTTTCAGCTCCCACGACACTGCACAGTGCTCCTTCCGGCAGGAAGGAACGGACATGCCCCACAACCCCGCACGCACAACGCCTGCCGGCTATCACGCACGCACGGTTTAGCCTCATCCGCTTTCGCTCGCCACTACTCACGGAATATCTCTTCCTGCGGGTACTGAGATGTTTCACTTCCCCGCGTTCCCTCACACGCCCTATACATTCAGGCGCGCGTGACCACCCATGACGGTGGCCGGGTTCCCCCATTCGGACATCCACGGATCACAGCTCGTTTGCCAGCTCCCCGCGGCTTATCGCAGGCTACAACGTCCTTCATCGGCTCCTGGTGCCAAGGCATCCACCGAATGCTCTTAAAAACTTCCAACCACCACCACACAACCAACATGCGGCAGCTAGTTAAGGAACACAACACTCAACAAAACATACAAAGATGCTCGCGTCCACTGTACAGTTCTCAAACAACCCACCCACACCCACACCCCCACCACCAACAAGGTGACAGTTCGGTGAGCAGAGCACCAGAAACAACCAACCCCACGGTCCCCCCGCCACAAGGGCAGGCGACCCGCAAACGGGGTGGATGGTCTCAGGACCCAACAGCGCGTGACCATCAAAGATGTTCCACCCATGAGCACCACCCACACCCCCAACAGCTGTTGAGCGGACCCGGCCGGCACACTCGGCCAACCAGACAACCCCCTCCACCAGGCAGCTCCCCGCGAAGGGAGGCCGGCGAACTGGGGTTTGTGGGTGCCAGATGCTCCTTAGAAAGGAGGTGATCCAGCCGCACCTTCCGGTACGGCTACCTTGTTACGACTTCGTCCCAATCGCCAGTCCCACCTTCGACAGCTCCCTCCACAAGGGTTGGGCCACCGGCTTCGGGTGTTACCGACTTTCGTGACGTGACGGGCGGTGTGTACAAGGCCCGGGAACGTATTCACCGCAGCGTTGCTGATCTGCGATTACTAGCGACTCCGACTTCATGGGGTCGAGTTGCAGACCCCAATCCGAACTGAGACCGGCTTTCTGGGATTCGCTCCACCTCGCGGTATCGCAGCCCTTTGTACCGGCCATTGTAGCATGCTTGAAGCCCAAGACATAAGGGGCATGATGATTTGACGTCATCCCCACCTTCCTCCGAGTTGACCCCGGCAGTCTCCCATGAGTCCCCACCACTACGTGCTGGCAACACAGGACAAGGGTTGCGCTCGTTGCGGGACTTAACCCAACATCTCACGACACGAGCTGACGACAACCATGCACCACCTGTATACCAGCCTTACGGGGCACCTATCTCTAGATGTTTCCGGTATATGTCAAGCCTTGGTAAGGTTCTTCGCGTTGCATCGAATTAATCAGCATGCTCCGCCGCTTGTGCGGGCCCCCGTCAATTCCTTTGAGTTTTAGCCTTGCGACCGTACTCCCCAGGCGGGGCACTTAGTGCGTTAGCTACGGCGCGGACCCCGTGGAAACAGGCCCCACACCTAGTGCCCAACGTTTACGGCATGGACTACCAGGGTATCTAATCCTGTTCGCTACCCATGCTTTCGCTCCTCAGCGTCAGTAATGGCCCAGAGACCCGCCTTCGCCACCGGTGTTCCTCCTGATATCTGCGCATTTTACCGCTACACCAGGAATTCCAGTCTCCCCTACCACACTCTAGTCTGCCCGTACCCACTGCAGGCGCGGGGTTGAGCCCCGCGTTTTCACAGCAGACGCGACAAACCGCCTACGAGCTCTTTACGCCCAATAATTCCGGACAACGCTTGCGCCCTACGTATTACCGCGGCTGCTGGCACGTAGTTAGCCGGCGCTTCTTCTGCAGGTACCGTCACTTTCGCTTCTTCCCTGCTGAAAGAGGTTTACAACCCGAAGGCCGTCATCCCTCACGCGGCGTCGCTGCATCAGGCTTTCGCCCATTGTGCAATATTCCCCACTGCTGCCTCCCGTAGGAGTCTGGGCCGTGTCTCAGTCCCAGTGTGGCCGGTCACCCTCTCAGGCCGGCTACCCGTCGACGCCTTGGTAGGCCATTACCCCACCAACAAGCTGATAGGCCGCGAGCCCATCCCTCACCGATAAATCTTTCCACCCCCACCCATGCGAGCAGGAGTCATATCCGGTATTAGCCCCGATTTCCCGAGGTTATCCCGAAGTGAAGGGCAGGTTGCTCACGTGTTACTCACCCGTTCGCCACTGATCCACCCAGCAAGCTGAGCTTCACCGTTCGACTTGCATGTGTTAAGCACGCCGCCAGCGTTCGTCCTGAGCCAGGATCAAACTCTCCGTAAAAGTATCGCACCCACGCCAACCACACAGGCCAGACACGGGCGACTATCCATACGAAGACCAACCCAACCCCACAGGGCCAGGCGATCCCAACCAACCCCACCAACCCCAAGGAAAACAAGGGCCAGCAGAGCCAAAAACAAACAAAAACATGAGAACACCACCCACCCGGCCCACCGATCGGCAGACCAGACACGATGACGCCCCCACATACATGGCATCAAAAACAATCACGCACTGTTGAGTTCTCAAACAACCCACCCACAACACACCAACCCAGAACACTCAGTCCCAAGCCAGCCGCATCAGGGCAACTTGACTATCTTAACCACAAGTTCATCCGGCCGTTGACCACTTTCGCGGTTTGTGACCCGACTTACTTCCGGTCCATCCTCCGGGAGTCAGCTGTGCCGACTTTCCTTCTGGATGTCCGCCTTGGCCCGGCGGATCTGGAGGCTGTTGCCCCGTTCGATCCGGTGCCCGGTCCGTGCGGCGAGAAGAAACATTACGCGCGCCGGATCGCGGCGGTCAAGCCAGATCGGGCCCTTTGGAGGTGACCTGCCGCACCGGCCGGTGAGCGGCCGCACGGGGCTCACGGCGCGTCGCTGGTTGCGCCGCGACGGGCCGTATGACGTGTGGCCTGGGACCCCTCCGGCCAGGTGCGACAAGGGACCCCGCCCGACCACAGCCGGTTCGGACGGGGCCCTGTCGGAGGAAGCCGGATCAGTCCCGCTGGGTCTCCACGATCGCCATCGACTTCTTGCCCTTGCGCAGCACCACCACGCCGCCGGCCAGGAGGTCGTCGGCGGTGAGGAGCCGTTCGTCGTCGTCGATCTTGTGGGCGTTGATCGATGCGCCACCGGAGGCGATGGTGCGCCGCGCGGCCCCGCGTCCGGCCTCCAGGCCGGTGGCGACGAGCAGGTCGACCACGCTGGACTCCCCCACCTCGCCCCGCGCGCGGGGCAGCTCGGCGGTGGCGTCGCGCAGGGTGTCGGCGTCGAGCTCGCGCAGGTCGCCCTTGCCGAACACGGCGGCCGAGGCCGCCTGCGCCCGCGCCGTCGCCTCGGGCCCGTGGACGAGCGTGGTGACGTCCTCGGCGAGCACCTTCTGGCCGACGCGCGCGAAGGGCCGCTCCGCCACCTCGGCCTCGAGCGCCTCGATCTCCTCACGCGTGCGGAAGGTGAAGATCTTGAGGAAGCGGACCACGTCGTCGTCGGCGGTGTTGAGCCAGAACTGGTAGAAGGCGTACGGGCTCATCATGTCCGGGGCCAGCCACACGGCGCCGCCCTCGGTCTTGCCGAACTTCGTGCCGTCGGCCTTGGTGATGAGCGGCGTCGTGAGGACGTGGACCGGGGCGCCCTCGACCTTGCGGATGAGGTCGAGGCCGGAGACGAGGTTGCCCCACTGGTCGTTGCCGCCGGTCTGCAGCGTGACGCCGTGGCGGCGGTAGAGCTCGAGGAAGTCCATGCCCTGGAGGAGCTGGTAGCTGAACTCGGTGTAGCTCAGCCCCTCGCTCGAGGCCAGGCGCGTGGCGACGGTGTCCTTCGCGAGCATGGCGGACATGCGGAAGTGCTGGCCGACGTCGCGCAGGAGCTCGATCGCCGTCAGCCCCGCGGTCCACTCCATGTTGTTGACGACGGTCGCAGCGTTGTCCCCCTCGAACGAGAGGAAGCGGGAGACCTGCTCGCGCAGCCGCTCGGTCCACTCGGCCACCGTCTCGGCGGTGTTGAGCTTGCGCTCGCCGCTCATCCGGGGGTCGCCGATCATGCCCGTCGCGCCGCCGACGAGCGCGATCGGGTGGTGCCCGGCGTTCTGCAGGTGGCGCAGGAGCAGGAGCTGGACGAGGTGGCCGTGGTGGAGGGACGCCGCCGTCGGGTCGAAGCCGCAGTAGTAGGAGACCGGTCCGTCGTCGAGGGCCGCGCGCAGCGCGCCTAAGTCGGTGTGCTGGGCGATGAGGCCCCGCCACTGCAGCTCGTCGAGGACGTCGGTCACGACGCGGACTCCTTCATGTCTGTGCGGTGCGCCTGGGCGGCGCGGGCGCCGGGGTCGGCGGCCGTGGTCCATCGTGCCACCCGCGCGCGGACGGGCCCGGTCCCTGCCCGACGCCGGAGCCTCGCCCCGCAGGTCACCCACCTCGGGTCGGGGTGTCCGGCGATGGCGCGGGCGCCTCCCGGGGCGGGCGCCCCGGGAGGTGAGGTGCCTACGCGGGTGCGGGAGTCGGCGTCGGGCGGGAATGGTCGACGAGCCCGGCGTCGGAGTTGAGGTGCTCGGTGCGGAAGCGCCGCTGGTGGTGGGCGAGCAGGACGAGGCCGGCCACGTGGGCGGCGCCGGAGACGAGCAGGACCGGGCCGTAGCCGAAGGTCTCGGCGAGCATGAGCGCGAGCGCCCCGCCCGCGAAGGAGACGAGCATGGCGAACGAGCTGACGGCGGTGAAGTCGGTGCCGGGCGACTCCGCGCGGGCGTAGTCCATGTTGATCGTCCAGATGATCGTCGAGCCCACGGCGTAGGCCGCGAAGAACACCGCGACGACGGCGACGACGTACGGCAGCGGCGCCCACCCGTAGGCCACGGGAAGGAACCCGGCGAGGCCGATGGCGGTCAGTCCCCCGACGACGACGAGACTCCGCTGCCGCCCCATCCGGCGCAGGAGGGGGCCGATGCCCATGCTGACGAGGCCGGCGACGATCCCGCCGAACATCGTCAGCACGGCGGCGACGCGCCCGACGGACCAGCCGGCGTCGATGAGTGCGGGGTTGAGCAGGCCGTACGCGGCGGTGAGCCCGCCCCAGGTGACGGGGACGGCGGCGAGGACCCAGAGCTTCGCGCCGGGCTGGCGCAGGAGGGTCCAGGTGGCCGAGAACGGCACCGGGCGGTCGGGGCGCGGGTGCACGGGCTCGCGCAGTCGCACGACGGCGAGGGTCGGCAGCAGCGTGCACGCCGCGAGGGTGAGGAGGGCGACCTGCCAGCCGGCCACCTCGTAGAGCAGGGCGGTGAGACCGCCGCCGAGGATGTTGCCGACGAAGCTGCCGGAGACCTGGATGCCGTTGACGACCTCGCGCTCGCCGGGGCGGACGAGGCGGACGGCGAGCGCGTCGACGGCGATGTCCTGGGTGGCGCTGGCGAGCACGTAGATGGCCGTGAGCGCGACGAAGAGGGAGTACTGCTCGCCGATGTCGGTGAGGAAGGACATCGCCGCGAGCACCGCCGCGCACGCGGGCTGCAGGACGAGGAGCCACGTGCGGTAGTGGCCGCCGCTCCACGTGGGCCCGATGCGGTCGATGAGCGGCGCCCAGAGGAACTTGATCGCCCACAGCATGCCGAGCGAGGTGAGTACGGCGAGGGAGTCGAGCGAGGCGCCCATCTCCCGCAGGATCGAGGCTGTCCCGTAGAAGAGGAAGCCGATCCCGAGGTACTGGGAGACGTACAGGGCGAGCAGGAGCGGGTACCGCGGGACGCGGAGGTCGTGGACGGTGCCGGTGCCTGACGTGCTGGTCGCTCCGGGGGCGGAGGTCACGGGGTCGGAGGTCACGGGGTCGGAGGTCACGGGGTCAGAGGCGCGCACGGCCGACCTTCCAGTAGCCCGTGAACATGATCGAGCGGCGGTCCATGCCGCGCTCCTTGACGAGGTGCCGGCGCCCGCCGGCGGCCGCTGCGGCCTCGGCACACACCCAGCCGTAGTCGGCGCCGTCGAGGTCGGCGCCCGGAAGGGCGGCGAGCAGGGCGGTGCCGGGGGCGTCGTCGCCACGGACGACGATGGTGATCTCGTCGGCGTCGACCTCGTCGGTCACGAGATCCATCGAGGGCACCTCGAGGATCGCGGTGAAGCGGCGGTCGGGGTCGTCGCGGTGCGCGTCGAGGATGGCGAGCATGGCGGGCAGGGCGGTCTCGTCCGCGAGGAGGACGTGGTGGCCGGCCGCTGGTGCGCTGCCGTAGGGCGCGGTCTGCACGCGCACGCCCACCTCGTCACCGGCGGCGACGCGCTCGATCCAGCGTGAGCCGGGGCCGTCGTGGCCGGTGGCGACGACGTCGACGTCGATCGTTCCCGAGCCGGGCTCCTGCGCGCGGATCGTGTACCAGCGCAGCTCGGGGCGCTCGGCCTCGGGGATCTTGCCCAGCGGGCCGCGCGGCATGAGCGCCGGGGCGGGCAGCCGCAGGGGCTTGCCGACGGGCGGCATGTAGACGCCGATGTACTCGTCCGGGCCCAGGCGCTCGACGGTCGCGAGCTCCGGCGCCGCGATCCGCACGCGCCGGAAGGACGGCGTGAGGTCGACAACCTCCGTGACCGTGGCGGGGAACTCCGGGTAGAAGTCGCGCGAGGGCGAGATCGACATCGTGCGCGAGTAGACGGCGCCGACCGCCGAGAGGGCCGTGCGCTGGAGCACGGGGTACCGCTGGTTCATGAGGTCTCCTTGAGTGAGGCGAGCCTTACCTAACTCGAAGGATGCAGGTTGGGGCAAGTCCGTCCTTGTGCTCGTTGCCGATGGGCGGCTCTCGCGCAGCGCGTGCGGGGTCAGTCCGCCGAGCTCTCGCGCAGCGCGTGCGGGGTCAGTCCGCCGAGCTCTCGCGCAGCGCGTGCGGGGTCAGTCCGCCGAGCTCTCGGTCTGCAGGCCGAACCGCTCGTTCGCCGCCCGGAGGAGCTCCACCAGCTCCCCCCGGTCGATCGCCAGCGGCTGGTCGATCGTCACCCGCTCGCCACGGATCTCGCGCGTCAGGGCCGTGCGGACCACCGGACGTCGGCCGATCCCGAACGCCGGACACGCGATGACCGACGGGTAGCTCGGAGACTCCAGCTGCTTGCCGAACCGGACCGTGGTCACCAGCACGACGTTGCGCCAGGGGACCCGGTGCAAGTCCTGCTTGTCGCCGTCGACCCACCGGAAGAGGGTGAAATCCTCCGGCGTGAGCTCGAGGAGATAGTTGTGCCGCAACCTGCGGGCGTGGACGACGGGGAACACCACGCCGAACACGACGACGAACACCAGTGCGGACATCGCGACGGTGCCTTCTGCTCCCATCAGCAGGACGACGAGGCCGAGCAGCCCGAGGAGCACGCACCCCACGATGCGAACGATGTACGCGCGGTCCCGGCCACGCGGGATCTCCAGCCACCCCTTCGTGGCGATGTGGTCGAGGCGAAGGGCGTTCCGTTCCGCCGTCGACGCGCCGGGAGGGAAGGTCGGCTCGGTCGCTCCGTCCGTGCCGGAGCTCCGCTGTCGCCCGCTCGGTGAGCTCGTCACTTCTGCCTCCCGTGCGTCACGGATCCACCGTACGTCGAGCGCTGCTCGTACCGGCCGTCCCCGGACGCACGATGGGCGGCAGGCGCCCTGAACCGCACTCTCGACACGTCGGCGATGGGCGCTCCGGTCAGCGGGAGCGCGGCTTGCCGGGGCGGTACGCGGAGACGCCCACGCCGCCGGGGACCCAGAATCGCCAGGGGTATTTCTCGCCGTCGCCGCCCTCGCCCGAGACGCCCACGCGCGGGCCGGTCCGGTACTCCGCACGCACGTCGGCGAGCTCGAGCCATAGTCGCCCCGACGGCTGAAGCGGCGCTCCCGAGTCCTCGAGGCTGAGGCCGAGGGCCTGTCCGAGGTTCCCCGGTCCGCGGGCGAGGCCGGCATCGGTCCTGGCCCCGCGGCGTCGGGCGCGTGCGAGGTCGTGGCCCCGCACCACCTCTCCCCCGCGCAGCAGCGCACCCGTGGCGCGGCCGTCCTCGCCGCAGACGAGGTTGAGGCACGTGTGCATGCCGTACGTGAAGTAGACGTACACGTGTCCGGCGGGGCCGAACATCGGGGCGGTGCGCGCCGTCGGGATGCCGGAGCGGGCGTGGGAACCGGGGTCGTCCGGCCCGAGGTAGGCCTCGACCTCGGTCAGCCGGACGGCCACCTCCCCCTCGTCCGAGCGCACGACGACGACGCTCCCCAGCAGCTCCGGCGCCACCTCCGTCGCGGGCCGGGCAAGGAACGCGCGAACCGTGTCGAGCGTGGGCTCGCTCAGGCGTCCTCCTCGTCGGCGGACTCCCCCACCAGGGCGCTGCGCAGCTGGTGGCTCAGCTCGCCCGCGCGGGCCAGCTGCTCGAGCACACGGGCG
The DNA here is from genome assembly GCF_057652375.1 of Georgenia sp. Z1344. Lineage (NCBI taxonomy): Bacteria > Bacillati > Actinomycetota > Actinomycetes > Allobogoriellales > Allobogoriellaceae > Georgenia > Georgenia sp. Z1344. The sequence goes on from NZ_CM172728.1 coordinate 296,323, forward strand.
GGGGCGGTGCCGCCGTGGCCGTCGCGGGCGGCGACGGACCCCTCGGCGGACAGCACCTCGCGCACCTCCGGCGTGAGGTGCTCCGAGACCGAGGCGAGCTCGGCGTCCGTGAGGTCCCACAGCTCCTTGTCCTGCGACTCGGCCACGCGCACGCACCCGCCCGCGATCTCGTGGGCCTCACGGAACGGGACGCGCTGCCGGACGAGCCACTCGGCGATGTCCGTGGCGAGCGAGAAGCCCTGGGGCGCGAGCTCGGCCATCCGGTCGGTGTGGAAGGTCAGGGTGGCGATCTGGCCGGCGACGGCGGGCAGCAGCACCGAGAGGGTGTCGACGGCGTCGAACACCGGCTCCTTGTCCTCCTGCAGGTCCCGGTCGTAGGCCAGCGGCAGTCCCTTGAGCGTGACGAGCAGCGCCGTGAGGTCGCCGATGAGGCGGCCGGCCTTGCCGCGGGTGAGCTCGGCGACGTCGGGGTTCTTCTTCTGCGGCATGATGCTCGACCCCGTGGAGTAGGAGTCGTCGAGGGTGACGAAGCCGAACTCCTTGGTGGCCCACACGATGATCTCCTCGGAGATCCGGGACAGGTCGACGCCGACCATCGCGGTGATCCAGGCGAACTCGGCGACGACGTCACGTGCGGAGGTGGCGTCGAGTGAGTTCTCCTCGGCACCCATGAACCCGAGCTCGACGGCGACGGCGTGCGGGTCGAGGCCGAGCGTGTTGCCGGCGAGCGCCCCGGCACCGTACGGGGACAGGGCGGCACGGACGTCCCAGTCGAGGAGCCGCTCGACGTCGCGCATGATCGGCCACGCGTGGGCGAGCAGGTGGTGCGCGAGGAGGATCGGCTGGGCGTGCTGCATGTGCGTGCGGCCGGGCATGATCGCGTCCGGGTGGGCGGCGGCCTGGTCGACCAGCGCATCGACGACGTCGAGCAGCAGCGAGCCGATGTGGCGCGCCTCCTCGCGCAGGTACCGGCGCACGAGCGTGGCGATCTGGTCGTTGCGCGAACGGCCCGCCCGCAGGCGGCCGCCGAGCTCGCTGCCGGCCCGCTCGATGAGGCCGCGCTCGAGGGCGGTGTGGACGTCCTCGTCGTCGGGATGGGGGGCGAAGTCGCCGGAGACGACGTCGGCCTCGAGCCGGTCGAGGGCAGCCAGCATCCCGGTGAGCTCGTCGGCCGTGAGCAGGTCCGCGGCGGCGAGCGCCCGGGCGTGGGCGCGGGAGCCCGCGATGTCGTGCCGGGCGAGCCGCCAGTCGAAGTGCGTGGAGCGCGAGAGCTCGGTCAGCGCGTCGGCGGGCGCCACGGAGAAGCGGCCGCCCCACAGGCGGAGCTCGGCGGACTCGGGCTGCTCGGTGGACGACTGAGAGGCATCGGTCATGGGGACCATCGTCCCACCGTCGCCGACGCCTCCGCGCAACGGATCACCGCTGCGGAACCCGCGCCCGGCCCGTCATCGGTCGAAAGTGATACCAAGCGGCATCCTCGCTATCAGTTTCGCCGGAACTGAGAGCAAGGGGGTGGAGAGGCAGTGGCCCGCGCCCCCCGTGATCGCGCGATTCAGCGAACTAGCGCGACCGCCCCGCCTGCGAGCGCCGATAGGCCTGTATGACGTTCTCCCGGCGGCGTGCCTGCACGCTCCGTGGCTCCAGGCGCTCCAGGGCAGCCCGCCGATCGCTGTCCTCGCGAAGGCTCTCGATCACCGCCCGCTGGCGGGTCACTGCCTGTGCCTCGCGAGCAGAGGAATAGCCGTTACCCACCATCACGCACCTCCATGGTCCGCTCTGTCGAGGCCGCATCCGAGTCGTGTCTTTCATACCGAACCAGCAGGCTCAGCAGGAGGATCTGTTCCACGTCGACCTCCTCGATGACGTCGGACGATAGCGCCCCTGACTTGGGCACACCATCACCCTCACGGCCCGGGCGAGACCGCCGCGCCTGCGAGCGTCAACAGGCCCAGGCCTGTCACTGCTCGGCGGTGCGCTCGCCTGTTGCTTCCGCAACCGCGCGACGGTAGGCGAGCTCGGCCGTCGTGTCGATGTTGCGTGCAGCGCGCACGGCCCCGACCCCGATGACGGCCCAGCCCACGACTGCCGTGCCGAGGCCGAACACGGTCATCGGATGGAGCCCGGCGATGCGTTCGTCGAGAGCGGCTTCAGCGCCCAGCCCGAGGGCGATCAGCACTACGGCGGGGATGAACAGGACGAACCCGACCATCACGAGGCCCGCCGACGGCATGGGCGGACGCGGCTCCACCACGTACATCGACGGCAGGTCCGCGCGATCGGGAACCGGGGCACCGCCAGGGACGAACTTCCGGGGACGGCCCGAGGTGCTCTCGCTCATCCCTCTCCCCCGGCGAGCTCCCGCGCCAGCGTCTCGACGAACTCCCGCGCCTCGACCTCGGTGGAGCCGTGCGTCCGACGGTGGTGCACGGCGGCGTCGTCGAGCCACCCCATCTGGACGAGCTGGACGAGCCGGGCGTCCTCGGGCGACACGGACGGGTCGAGCACGCCCTTCGACTTCGGCGCGAAGGTCACCTGGATCGGCCCGCCCTCCCGCTCCTTCGGGTCCTCGGGCGGCAGCAGCGGGGTCAGCTTCTCGAGCGTGCGGGTGAGCCGGTCCACCTCCACGCTGAGGTCGCTCACGCTGGTCTCGAGCCGGTACACGCGGTCGAACAGCTCGCGCAGGTCACGCCGCTGGCCCCAGTCCGAGATGCTCATGGCCCGACGGTAGCGGCGCTCCCCCGGCCCACATCTGCCTCGGGGCGGGGAGTTCTCCGCCCGTCACCGCTCCCGGGTCACCGGCGCTTCCACCACCTCCGACGACGAACCCCTGACCCCTCTCGGGCCTCCGGCTTGTCGTCGTCGGGCACCGGCTCCCCGTGCACCGCCGCACCGTCAGCACTGCCTTCACCCGAGCGCCCCTGACGCGCGTCCCGCCATCCCCGGACGATCTCCTCGACGTCGGCCCGCCCGACCGGCAGCACCGGCCCGCTCGGCATGCGGATCCACTCGGCCACGCGGTGGTTGAGCTCGGCGACGCGCTCGCGCACGGCCTCCTCGGTGGGCAGGGTGCGCACGGCCCGCGGCAGCTCGGCGAGCTCCTTGCGCAGGACGAGCACGGGCGGGAGAAGGGCGTCGGAGGGGAGGTTCTCGTCGCGGAGCTTGCGGCGGATCCACCAGTCCTCGTCGGTCTGGTCGATGTCCGGCAGCGGCTTGCCGGTCCCGGGCAGGTTGTCGAACTCGCCGCGCTCCTGCGCCTCGCGGATCAGCTGGTCCACCCAGCTGCCCGTCGGCATCTCGGGCGGCTTGCGCTGCGTCATGCATCCCAGTGTCGCCGGACCCTGCGCGCCGGGTCATCAGCAATTCGACGGACCCGAGGCCCGACCGCGCGGCCACCGATGCGGCAGACTCCCCTGCCATGGACAGCACCGTGCCAGCCGCCCCACCCGTGCCGTACATCGGCTCCGAGGTCGCCCCGCTGAGGGAGGTCATCGTCCACCGCCCGGGCGCGGAGCTCGAGCGCCTGACGCCGGCGACGATGGACGAGCTCCTGTGGGACGACCTGCTGTGGGTCTCGCGCGCCCGCGACGAGCACGACGCGTTCGTCGACGTCCTCACCTCCGCCGGCGTCGTCGTGCACCAGTTGCCCGACCTGCTCACGGCCACCCTCGCCGTGCCCGAGGCCCGCGCGCACGTCCTCGACGCGACGTTCACCCGTGAGCACCTCGGTCCTGCCCTCTCGTCGGCTCTCCGGGAGCACGCGTCCACGCTCGACGACGCCGAGCTCGCCGGCATCCTCGTCGCCGGTCTCACGGGCCGCGAGGTGGCCGAGCGCCTGGGCGGAGTGGACACGCTCCCGCTGCACGTGCGCGGGCCGGAGGCGCTCATCCTCGGGCCGCTGCCCAACCACCTGTTCACGCGCGACGCGTCGTGCTGGGTCTACGACGGCGTGGCCGTCAACTCGATGCGGTACGCGGCGCGGGTGCGCGAGTCGGTGCACTACGAGGCGATCTACCGGTGGCACCCGAGGTTCGCGCCGCTCCGTGCGAACGGGTCGGATCCGGGCACGACGACGACGCCGCCCGAGCGCGGCGCCTTCCAGCGCTGGGCGGCCGGCCCGGCGGAGGGGGCGGCGAACGTCGAGGGCGGTGACGTGCTGGTCGTCGGCGACGGAGCCGTCGTGGTCGGGATGAGCGAGCGCACGACGCCGCAGGGCGTGGAGCACCTGGCCGCCCGGCTGTTCGCGGCCGGGTCGGCGGACCGGGTGCTCGCACTGTCGATGCCGAGCGCGCGCGAGCTCATGCACCTCGACACGGCGATGACGATGGTCGACGAGCGCACGTTCCTGCTCTACGGCGGGCTCGGCGATCTGCCGAGCTTCACCCTCACCTCAGATGGGGCGGGTGGCGTCCGCGTGACCGACCATGCGCCGGAGCGGATGCGCGCGACGCTCGCGGACGTGGTGGGGCGTGACCTGCGGTTCCTCACCCCGGACCTCTACGCGACGACGGCGGCCCGCGAGCAGTGGGACGACGGCTGCAACGCGCTGGCACTCTCCCCCGGCGTGGTCGTCACCTACGACCGGGCGCCCGCGTCGAACGAGCATCTGCGGGCCAACGGCATCGAGGTGATCGAGGTGCCAGGCGGTGAGCTCGGGCGCGGGCGCGGTGGACCGAGGTGCATGAGCTGTCCGGTGGTGCGGGCCGTACCACATGCCGCGCGCACCAGTTGAGCAACACCAGCGCAACATTTGCAGATAACGAGAGCCGAACGGTTTAAGGCCACAATAACCGATCATAACGCACGTCGGAATCGAATCCCTTAAGATCAAACTAGATCATCGCATGAATTGAACTCAATAAACGATTCACCACAGTTCCACCGCAATTGTCCTTGCAATGCTGCCGCACCAGACAGCACACCCGCGCAAACCGTATCAGCAGACACGAGGAGAACCCTTGAAAGTCAGGCGGCGCATAGAACCACCCGCAGATCGCGCAGGTGCCAACTCCGCCAAAATGTTCTACTACAAGAAGTTCAATAAGAGCAAGTTCCGAAAGCGAGTGCGCGAGTTCTGGGAACTCAACATTCCCGACGATTTCGACAATCCGCTTGCGCGGATTTCAGAGGTTGTAAGGTTTGGCGGGACCGCACTCTACCCATTTAGTTGGGACGAGTTCGAGCCAGGAACGACATTCTGGCGAGTCAGGCGAATGGAGTTGCAAGATATCCGAGATTCACTCAGCGCGAATGATCTATGGATGCCACCGCGCAAGTTCGCCGCCGCCGGACGCATGAACCGGCATGGAGAGCCGCTACTTTACACGACAATGGGGTCGCCGAGCGGATCGTTTGCAGAAGCAAGAGTCGCCGAGGGCGACCCGTTCCTGTTGATCCGGTACGAAATATCAAACACGGTTGAGTTGAAGCGAGTCGGAGTGTCGAACCACGACCCCGAACTGCCGAGAACATATCAGATGTTCGAACGAGAGGTAAGCGCATTCTTAAACGATGTCATGTCCATCCGAGAGGACCGATTCGGGCCAGGCGTCTACGCAATCACCGCAGACCTTCTCGAAGCATTATTCAGCCTCGAACTTCAACAGGCAGGCTGGGTTTACAATTCAACTCTCATACCTAACGCGCGAAATGCGGCATTCACTCCGGTCTTCGCGCAAGCGACACTTACACCCACAACCGTCTTTGGCGGCATTTCCGGAACTCAAGGCGACATGAGCCCTGAGATTTCAATTAGGTACGCGGCCCCGGTGACTTACTTGCACGCTAAGCGCGTGCCTATTGCCGACATGCAAGTGAAACATTGGCTACCCATCGAGTCGGCCGTGCGCGAAGCATCTGCAGTATTGGAGTCGCTCATTGATTGGGTGTTCGATTAGCCAGACGCGCGCTTACGCGAGAATCCACACGAGGGAGTCGCGACACCCGAACCGCGAACTCAAGGAAACTGACCAGTCGTTGCCGCCCTCTGCGTAAAGAACTTTGCTTCCGCTCCCGGGTGCCTTGTCCGCATCTACTGGCCTTCCACCACTAAACCGTCGACTACGATCGACGCTCAAGAACAAGAACCACCGCAGGTAGAGAGGCCACCGGATGACGATGGGCGACGACCGCTGGGTCGAGGTGTCCCCGTCGCCGTTCGATCACGAGCGCAAGGGCCTGGAGTACATCCGCGACCTCCTCCCCGACGTCTCTCCTTACCGCGCGTGGTCCAACTTCGAGTTCCGGGACTCCCGCGGCGGCTGGCACGAGGTCGATCTCCTCGTTCTGGGACGTGGCCGTCTACACCTCATCGAGCTCAAGGCCTACACGGGCGTCCTGCAGGGCAACGACCACACGTGGCTCCGTGCCGGCAAGCGGCCCGAGTCCTCCCCGGTCAAGCTCGCCCGCCGCAAGGCTCAGTACCTCGCCTCACGTCTGACCGACGAGCTGTTCGCCCTGGCACGGGAGACCAACGCCCGAGTCGACGACCCGAAGAAGATCGTCCCTTTCGTCCAGCAGTCGGTCTTCCTGCACCACCCGCACCTCGTGAGCGAGCTGAGCGGTCCCGCCGCGACTGACCTGTACGGCTTTGACGGGGCCACGAAGCGCACGAACCTTCCCGGCATCAGCGAGCGCCTGCTCGAGCCCCCGCACAAGGACGTCATCGGCCCCGACCGTGAGGGAGTCCTCGCCACGCTCATCGACCGACTCCGCCCCGCTGTGCGCGCGGAGAAGTCGGCCGGCTCTTGGGTGATCCAGGAGGCGTTGCTCAGTGAGGGTGAGGGCTGGCAGGACTGGCGTGGCTACCACCACCTCGACAAGTCCCAGGACGTGCGAATCCGTTTCCTCACGCTCCCGGCCGGTGCACCGGCTGCGGAGATCAAGCGACTTGAGGCTCTGGCAGGCCACGAGTTCAGCACGATGAGCCGCCTGCACCACGATGGCCTCCTCAGGCCCAAGGACCTCGTCCACGTGGACGGCCTGGGACCAGGTCTCGTCTACCCGTTGGACGCCCGCCTCATCCGCCTCGACCACTGGCTCGCCGCCCACCCGGAGGGTCTGCCCCTGCAGACCCAGCTGCACCTCGTCCGGCAGATCGCGGAGGCCGTCCACTACGCGCACGGCAGCGCAATCGCCCACCGCGACCTGTCACCCGAGGCCATCTGGATCAGGGAGCCGGAGGACTCGTCCGCCCTGCCCAAGGCGCTCGTGGGCGACTGGCGGAGCGCTGGCAGCACTGATCCATCCACCCCGGAGTCGGGCGTCACCCGACTGCACAGCGCCATCGAGGACACCACGACGGCGGACACCCGCCACGTGGGATTCCGCGCTCCTGAGGGGGCATGGCGGGCCGCCGCCACGGACCGCTACCGGCTCGATGTGTTCGGAATAGGCGCACTGGCGTTCTACCTCCTGACCGGCACAGGGCCGGCCACATCGGCTGCTGACTTCCGCGAGCGTCTGCGCACGCAGGGCGGACTCGACCTCAGCCTCGAGGTGCCCGAGGCGTCCGAGGAGCTCCGCAGCCTCGTGCTCGGCACCACCCGCCCGTCACCTACCGAACGCACGCCCGACCTCGCCGCCTTCCTGGCCCACCTGGCCACCGCCGAGCGCACGCCCACCGCGACGACGACGGACCCCGGAGCGGACCCGTTGGACGCGTCCCCCGGGACACTCCTCGGGGAGCGGTACGAGCTCGTCAGCCGCCTCGGCCAGGGCTCGACGGCGGTCGGTCTCCTGGTCCTCGACCGCGGAGAGGACTCCGCTCCGGAGCGGGTCCTCAAGGTGGCGCTCGACGACGCCGCAGCGGCCCGGCTGCGCGACGAGGCCGACGTGCTGCGGATGCTCAAGGACCCGCGGATCGTCGCGCTCGTCGACGGCCCGGTGGAGATCGGGGGCCGCGAGGTCCTCGTCCTGGAGTCGGCCGGGCGCCAGACTCTCGCCGAGTCGCTGCGCGAGCGCGACCGCCTCTCGCTCGACCTCCTCGAGCGGTACGGCAGCGACCTGGTCGAGGCCCTCGGCGTGCTCGACAGGGCCGGAGTCGCCCACCGCGACATCAAGCCCGCGAACCTCGGCATCCGCGCCCGCTCCGGTGGAAACCGCGCGAACCACCTCGTGCTGTTCGACTTCTCACTCACCCGCGCCGCAGCGTCGTCGGTCACCGCGGGCACCCCGCCCTACCTCGACCCGTTCCTCACGGGGGAGCGCGACACGTTCGACTCCGCCGCCGAGCGATACGCCGTCGCAGTTGTCCTCTATGAGATGGCCACCGGGCTGGCGCCGTACTACGGCGACCCCGGCGCACACCCGGGCGTCGTGCCTGACGACGTGACGATCGACCCGGCGCTGTTCGACCCGAGCATCGCCGCACCGATGGCGGCGTTCTTCGCCCGCGCACTCGCCCGTGACGCCGAGCACCGCCACCACACGGCCGGCGCGATGCTCAACGAGTGGCGGGCCGCCTTCCCGGACCGGTCGACAACGGTCCCGGACGACGCCGACGACCTCGCCGCCCGAGCCACTGCGGCCACACCCCTCGCGAAGGCGGGCCTCACCGCTCACGCCCTGTCCGCACTCGAACCGCTGGGGGTGGAGACGGTCGGCGACCTCATCTCGGTCGACGCGGTCAAGCTCAACCACCTCCCCGGCTCTGCAGACATCACGCGCCGCGAGGTCAAGAGCCGGGCGAAGGACTGGCGCGACCGTCTCCTCGAGACCGACACGTCCCCGCGGCCGCGCTCGGGCGGAGCCCTCCCGGCCCCGGTCGACGCGGGCGATGTGCTCATGGAGGCGCTCGGGCGCCGCTCCCCGTCTCGGCGAGCGATGCTGCGGCTCATCCTGGGTATCGCCTCCGACGCCGATGCGTTCGCCACGCACGCCGAGCTCGCCGCTCACCTGCCACCCGCCCACGAGGGGGCGGCGCCACCCACCCCCGCCCGGGCCACGCAGATCCTCGGCGCCATGCAAGACGCCTGGGCCGGGCACACGGCGAGCTTATCGCTCCTCGACTCGCTCGTCGGCCTGGTCCGCACCCGACTGACCGAGGTCGGCGGGGTCGCTACGGTGGACGAGCTCGTCCGCGCGATCCTCGCCGAGACGGCGCCCCGCGGGACAAGCGCACACGCCACCGACGGCGAGGAGCGGCGCCTCGCGGCCGGCCTCCTCCGCATCGCGCTCGACCGGGCACGCCAGCTCGTCCGCGCCGAGACGGGAGACGTACCCCTGCACACGCGCCGGCGCGACGGGCAGGTGATCCTCCTCGCCACGGACCCGGCTCTGCTTGACGCGGCGGAGGAGCTGGGCCGCCTCGCCGACCGGCTCGTGGCAGCCGATGCGCCGACCTCGGCAGTCGTGCCGGCCGCGACCGTCGAACGGGCGCTCGCCCCCGCCATCCAGGGGATCGATGACGTGCCCGAGGAGCTCATCGCCGCTGGCCGCCTCGCCACACTCGGGGCCGGCATCGCTCGGCGCGCCGCGGCGTCGAGTGCAGGAGAGCTCCACCATCGTGACCTCACGCCCGCCGACGCCGTGGCACTCGCACTGCGCGGGACGGCCGCACACCGCAGCCTCACCCCGCACGCCGTGCGTGAGCGCACGCGGGTCCGGTTCCCGAGCCTCCCTCCTCTGCCGGAGCGGCCCGCACTCGATGCGGTCGTCTCCGATGCCGGCCTGGGCCTCACGTACGACACCGAGGCAGGCGCGTACCGCCCCCTCGGGGCCGCGGGGGGCACGACGGGCCTGCACACGAACGCCGCTACTCAAGTCGTGGACGAGCCCGAGTCGGTCTCGGTCGACGGCGTGCCGGGTCAGCGACTGCGTGAATCCGCCGAGCGCCACTCGTTCCTCGCGCTTGCAGTTCCGGCCCACCGGCTCCCTCGCGCCACCCGGGTCCTGACCACACGGTTCGGAGCAGCCGAGCTCGATCTCACCGAGGTCCTCGTCGCCGCCGTTCGCGCCCAGGCGGCGACCGCCGGGATGTCGTGGGCGACGGTCCAGAGCGCGGACGCGGCCGCCGACGGCACCACCCCCGCGCGGGGACTTGCCGCGCTCGTGGCCCGCGCTGTCCCCGAGGTTACGGCCGCGATCGAAGCCGCGGCCTCCGCCGACGGCGACCAACCCGTCCTGCTTACCGGCGTCGCCCCCCTGGCCCGGTACGGCCACCTCGGTGTCCTCGCGCCGTGGACGGACCTGTCGAGGTCTCGTGGTCAGGCCATCTGGCTCGCGCTGCCCCAGCTGCGCGCGGACCGCGGGGCGGTTATTGACGGCCACCCCGTCCCGCTCAACTCCCCCGGCCAGCTCGTCCACCTCGACGCCGAGTGGCTCGCCGCCCACGACCCTCTCGTCCCCGACCGCACCGGAGCCCCCACGTGACCGCAACCCCCGATCTCACCCCGGCGCTGGCCGCCCAGGTCCTCACGCTCGAGGACGACCTGCGTGCACGGCTGGAGGCCGACGCTGCGCTGCTCGCACGGTGGGAGACCGAGCACCGGAACGCGCTCGAGGCGGGCCGCACCGCCGGGGCATGGGAGTCGTTCCGCGACGACCGGATCACCCAGGCCGCCGTGGCGTGGGTGCTCACCACGGTTTTCGTGCGGTTCGTCGAGGACAACGCACTCGTGTCACCGGTGTGGATCGCAGGCCCGCCTGAGCGACGCCAGGAGGCATTCGACGCCCAGCTCGCATACTTCCGCAAGCACCCGGAGCACACCGACCGGGAGTGGCTGCTCCAGGCCGTCGAACACCTCAAGGGTCTGCCGGCAACGGCCGCCCTGGCAGACCCCGAGTCGCCACTGTGGCAGGTCAGTCCTTCGGGTGCCGCCGCGGAACGGCTGCTCGCGTTCTGGCGCGAGCGCGACGACGACGGCGCGCTCGTCCGCGACCTCGCCGACCCCGAGCTATCCACCCGGTTCCTCGGTGACCTCTACCAGGATCTCTCCGCGCACGCGCGCGAGACGTACGCACTCTTGCAGACACCGACGTTCGTCGAGGAGTTCATCCTCGACCAGACGATGGAACCCGCCCTCGCCGAGCGTCCGCTCGAGGGCTTCCGGCTCATCGACCCGACGTGCGGTTCGGGGCACTTCCTGCTGGGCGCGTTCGACCGGCTCGTGGACCGATGGTCCGGTCACGACCCCACGCTCGACCGCGCGGAGGTGGTGCACCGGGCACTGGATGCCGTGCACGGGGTGGACATCAACCCATTCGCGGTAGCGATCGCCCGGTTCCGTCTCACCGTCACCGCACTGAGCAAGCTCGGGCTGTGCTCGCTCGAGAGGGCACCCGACCTCCCGCTGCACCTCGCGGTGGGCGACTCGCTCCTCCACGGCACCACTCAGGACGAGCTCAACCTCGGCCCGTACGACCCAGATGCCGCCCTCAGCGGGTTCGTCTACTCGGTAGAGGACCTCGAAGAGCTCCGCGAGATCCTGCGGCCCGGACGGTACGACGTGGTGGTCGGAAATCCGCCGTACATCACCGTGAAGGACAAGGCGCTCAACGCGGCCTATCGCGCGCGGTACACGACTTGTAAGGGCACGTACGCGATGACGGTGCCGTTCATGGAACGATTCTTCGGACTCGCCCGGCCCGGCGGAGGTGACGCTCCGGCGGGATGGACGGGACAGATCACGTCGAACTCCTTCATGAAGCGCGAGTTCGGCACGAAGGTGATCGAGGACTACCTCGTGACCAAGGACCTGCGACTCGTTGCCGACACGTCGGGCGCCTACATCCCCGGCCACGGTACTCCGACGGTGATCCTCACCGGCCGCAACCAGGCGCCACAGGGAAACACCGTTCGCGCAGTCCTCGGTATCCGCGGCGAACCCGGTCGTCCGGGTGAACCAGAGAACGGCCTCGTGTGGCGCTCCATCGCCGACCACATCGGCGATCCTGGCTACGAGGACGACTGGATCACGGTCACCGACCTCGACCGCGAGGTCCTCGTAATCCATCCCTGGAGTCTGACTGGTGGTGGGGCGGCCACCACCAGCAGCACAATCAGTGAGAAGTCAAACCGCACACTCGATGAACTTCTCGACGGCAAGATTGGATTCGCGAGCTTTCCCGGAGCGGACGACGCGTTCTTCTCCTCTATGCGCGAGCTCACGCGAACGGGAATTGACCAAGTATTTCGGCGAGCCGTCGTAACGGGCGATGTTGTTCGCAACTGGGCAATCGCCGATGGTTCGTCGGCGTTCGTGCCCTACGACAACAATCTTCAACTCATCGAACTCGACACCACGTCCACCTGGTACCGGCGCCAGTGGCCCCTACGCACTACTCTCGGATCCACAACTGGTTTCGGCGGACAGACGAAGAGCGATCTGGGTGAGCCATGGTGGGGCTGGTACCGGTGGGTCCCGGCTCGCTACCGAACACCGCTATCCATTACGTTTGCGTTTGTGGCGACGCACAATCATTTTGTGCTCGATCGCGGCGGGAAGGTGTTTAAGCAGTCCGCGCCGGTGATCAAGCTGCCCGAGGAAGACAGCGAGGACGACCACCTCGCGCTGCTCGGCGTGCTCAACTCCTCGGTCGCCTGCTTCTGGCTCAAGCAGAACAGCCAGAACAAGGCCTCGGCGTTCACACCAAGCGGCATGATGGACCAACCCTGGTCGTGGAACTACGAGTTCACCGGGACCACGCTCAAGGACTACCCACTTCCCGATGTCCTCCCACTGGAGCGCGGTCGCACCCTCGACCGTCTCGCCCAGCAGCTCGCCGTGCAGACGCCGGCCGCCGTCGCTGGACGCGGGACTCCCACGACATCCGCGCTGCAGTCCGCTCATTCTGCGTACGAGCACCTTCGCGGCCGAATGATCGCCGAGCAGGAGGAACTCGACTGGGAAACCTACGGGCTCTACGAACTCGTCGACGCGGACCTCACCTACGCCGGCGACGACCTGCCCCAGCTCAGACTTGGAGAGAGGGCATTCGAGATCGTGCTCGCCCGCCAAGTCGCCGCCGGAGAAGCCCAGACAACGTGGTTCGCGCACGAAAAACAGCGTTCGACCCCGATCACCGAGATTCCCACGCACTGGCCCGAGTCCTACCGCGATCTGGTCCAGCGCCGGATCGACCTCATCGAGTCCGACCGGTCGATCGGGCTGCTCGAGAAGCCGGAGCACAAGCGACGGTGGTCGTCGATCCCGTGGGAGAAGCAACAAGATTCCGCGCTGCAGGACTGGCTCCTCGATTGTCTCGAGGACCGTCGATACTGGTTCGATTCCCAGGGCCGTCCCGCACCGGCGTCCATCGCGCAGCTCGCGGACCGGGTGGCGCGCGACCCGGAGCTAGTCGGCGTCGTCGAGCTATGGACGGGCCGGAAGGACCCCGACCTCACGGACGCCCTGTCCTCTCTCATGGTCGACCAGGCCGTGCCCTACCTCGCTGCGCACCGGCTCAAGGACTCAGGACTCCGCAAGCGCGCAGCCTGGGAGCGAACGTGGGACCTCCAGCGCCGCGAGGACGCGGGCGAGAGCGTCGGCACGATCCCTGTGCCCCCGAAGTACACGAGCGCGGACTTCCGCAAGCAGTCGTGGTGGCAGCACCGCGGCAAGCTTGACGTGCCCAAGGAGCGCTTCATCCTCTACCCCGACGCGGGACGCCCAACCGACCCGACCGCGCTCCTCGGTTGGGCCGGCTGGGACCACGCCGAGCAGTCCCTCGCACTCAGCATCCTCCTCGGCCAGCGCGAGGCCGACGGCGTGACGGACGACAAGCTCACGCCCCTCGTCGCGGGGATCGCCGAGTTGCAACCCTGGGTCGAGCAGTGGCATGCCGATCTTGACCCCACCTACGGCATGTCGATGGCCGAGTTCACCCGCCAGCAGCTCGAGGACCGCCGTCGTCAGGTCGGTGCCACCCTCGCCGACCTCGCAGCCTGGCGTCCCGCCCCCTCCACCCGCGGCCGAAAGCGCAAGTCATGAGCACGTTCCTCTCCCACGTCATCGACATCCCCTCCCGCGCACGTGAGGAGGACTACGTCCTCCGCCTGACGGACAGCGTGGGGGGCGGGGCGTCGACGGCGCTCGACCAGTACGTCGTCACCCCTGCGCTCACCGAGTCGTTCGACCAGGCGCTCGGGCTCGTGGCGGAGGCCATCCGGTCCGACACCTCACGCGGGGCCTTCCTCGCCGGTTCGTTCGGCTCCGGCAAGTCGCACTTCATGGCCGTCCTGCACGCCCTGCTTCGACAGGACCCCGAGGCACGCACGAAGGACGGCCTCCAGCAGGTCGTCGCCCGGCACGACCCCGCGCTCCGGGACCGCAACGTGCTGCCGCTCGCATTCCACCTCCTAGGCGCCGAGTCCCTCGAGCAGGCACTCTACGACGGCTACATCCGCCAGATCCGTGCCCTGCACCCCGACGCCCCACTGCCGGCGGTGCACGAGTCCGACCAGTTGCTCGTCGACGCCGAGACGATGCGCCGCAGCCTCGGCGACGACCAGTTCTTCACCCGGCTCGGTGGTGACGCGGAGGACGCCGGCGAGTGGGGCGCCGTCCTCGGGTCCCAGTCGTGGGACGTCGACCGTTACGACCGGGCACGGGCAGCCACGCCCGACACGGCGGAGCGCCAGGAGCTCGTCTCCGCCCTCGTCTCCGCGTTCTTCTCCTCCTACACCCGGCAGGCCACGTACCTCGACCTCGACACCGGGCTCGCTGCGATCTCGTCCCACGCCGAGTCACTCGGCTACGACGCCGTCGTGCTCTTCCTCGACGAGCTCGTTCTGTGGCTCGCCTTCTCCGTCCAGGACCACGAGTTCTTCCGTCGCGAGAGCCAGAAGCTCACCAAGCTTGTCGAAGCCGGTGCGGGCAGGCGGGCGATCCCACTCGTCTCCTTCGTCGCCCGCCAGATGGACCTGCGCCGCTGGTTCGCTGACTCGGGCGCCTCCGGCGCGGAGCAGGAAGCTCTCGACCGAGCGTTCCGTCACCAGGAGGGCCGCTTCAGCACCATCCAGCTCGGTGACGACAACCTCCCGTACGTCGCCAACCGCCGGTTGCTGCGTCCCACGGATGCCGAGGCCGAGAAGGTGTTGACCGACGCCTTCGAGCGGCTCGACCGCCGCCCCGAGGTGTGGGACGTCCTCCTCGACGGCGTCAACACCGACGAGGCCCACGGTGGGGCGGACGAGGCTGCGTTCCGCCTCACCTACCCATTCTCCCCCGCTCTCGTCTCCACACTCCGGTCTCTCGCCAGCGTCATGCAGCGCGAACGCACCGCACTCAAGGTCATGCAGACCATGCTCGTTGAACGGCGCGACACCCTCACGGTCGACGACGTCATCCCCGTGGGCGACGCGTTCACCCACATCGTGAGCGGCGAGTCCCCCCTCGACCCCCAGTCCGCGGCCCTGTTCCGCTCGGCGCGCGACCTCTACCTCGAGAAGCTCCGCCCACTCATCCTGCGGAACAATCAGCTCCAGCCCAGTGATCTCGAGGCCGCCGAACGCGGCGAGACCGATCTTCCCACCGGTTACCGCGCGGACGACCGCCTTGCCCGCACACTCCTGCTGGCCGCGGTCGCCCCCAAGGTGCCTGCCCTCCGCGACCTCACCGCGTCACGGCTCGCGTCCCTCAACCACGGCTCGATCCTCTCGCCACTGCCCGGCAACGAGCGCAACGTCGTCGCGAGCAAGGTCCGGAACTGGGCGACCACCATCCCCGAGATCAGGGTGAGCGACGACTCTCGGGACCCGGTCGTCACCGTCCAGCTCGTCGACGTCGACTACGAGTCGATCGTGGACAAGGCCAAGGGCGAGGACAACGTCGGTCGTCGTCGGGAGATGGTCAAGGAGCTCCTCACCGAGCTCCTGGGGATCGAGCTCGGCGACGAGGACATGTTCGGTGGCTACCGGCAAGCTGTGACCTGGCGCGGTTCGCGGCGCGAGGTCGACCTCGTCTTCGGCAACGTGCGTGACAGCTCGTGGCTCACCGACCAGAACTTCGTCAATCGCCCCGGTACCTGGCGGCTCGTCATCGACCACCCGTTCGACGAGGAGGGGCGTTCCAGCGCAGAGGACATCGCCCGGCTCGACCGTCTCATGGCCGCCGGTCAGGCACGCCAGACGATCGTCTGGTTGCCCCGGTTCCTCTCCGCGGAGAGGATGCGGGACCTGCGCCGTCTCGTTGTCCTCGACTGGCTGCTCGGTGGCACCACCTCAGAACG
The DNA here is from genome assembly GCF_057652375.1 of Georgenia sp. Z1344. Taxonomy (NCBI): domain Bacteria; kingdom Bacillati; phylum Actinomycetota; class Actinomycetes; order Allobogoriellales; family Allobogoriellaceae; genus Georgenia; species Georgenia sp. Z1344. The sequence goes on from NZ_CM172728.1 coordinate 312,490, forward strand.
GTGGGACAGTCACTCCAACCACCTGTCCGAGACCGAACGCGCCACGTCGAAGGCCATCCTCCAGGGGCAGCACTCCTCCCTCCGGGCAAGTGTCAGCCAAGCACTGCAGGTCGCCTACGGCATCGGTGCGCCCTCTGCAAGCCTGGTGATCGACGACGACGCGCACCAGCGCCTCCTCACCAGCCTTGACCGGTCGTTCGACCCGGGGATGCCGGACGGGGTGACCCTGGCCGACGTGTTTGCCAAGCTGACCGATCAGGCATACACGACGACGTATCCGGCCCACCCTCGGTTCGAGCCTGGCGACAAGGCGGTGACACTGGCTGAGCTGCGCCGCGTTGCCGACTACCTTGCCCGCGCCTCGGCCGACTCCGAGCATCGCGTGCCGCTCGAGGGTGACGTCAGCGGCGTGCGCCGCATCGCCGGCACGCTCGGTGTAGGCACAGCGGCCGAAACGCATTTCCTGTTCGACGACTCACGATTCAGCCCGTGGGGCTCGGAGATCTCCCGCGCCGGCGGTCGTGACGGTGTGTCCGACGACGCCCCGGTCACCGTGGGCACACTCCGCCGGTGGATCGGCGCCGTCACGCCTGCCTACGGGCTTCTCCCCGAAGTCGGGGACGTCGTCATCATCGGATGGGCGCTGCTTCGCCAGCGCGCCTGGTACCAGCACGGAGGCGCGATCGAGCGGCCCCAACCAGGAAAGCTCACCGACTCGATGGAACTCCGCAGTCAGCCCATGCCGACCCCGGAGGCGTGGGCCGGTGCGACACGCGCTGCGGGGTCGCTCCTGGGCATCTCCTCATCGCCTTACCTCACTCCTGACGCGATGGCCCGACTGTCCAGTGCCGTTCGATCCCGTGCACAGGAACTGGCCGAGCCCGCAGCGCGGCTCGCTGATGCACTGTCAGACGCCTACACCAGGCTGAACCTCAGCGGTGAGCGCACGACCGACCGGCTGCGCACCGCCCGCGAAGCAGCTGAGCTCGTGAACGCTCTCAAGGTTCTCAACGGCGTCCCGCTTGTCGAGCGCCTCGCCACGGAGGACAAGAGCGGGAGGGCCGTCATTCTCGGAGCCTCACTGTCCTCCGCGGCCGAGGTCGCCGAAGAGCTCGAGGACTTCCAGTGGTCGGTGACTGAAGGCCTACACGAGGCAACGGATCCGACCGGAGTAGGTATCTGGCAGCACTTCTTGACTGCCCTTGTCGACGACGAGCACGCCATCCGGCTACGGCCGGTCCTCACGGACACTGTCAAGAAGTCCATCAGGTGGCTCGCGTCCCTGGTGCGGAGAACTCCTGCCTCCCAACCGGCTCCTACGCCCTCGCCGGAAGACGTCCCAAAGGGCCCGGGAGACATTGAGCTGCCGCCGATAGACAGAGCGACACGGGACAACTCGGGCGCCGTCGTCGTGCGACGTACTGGAATCAACAAAGATGTGGTTGCCGAACTAACCGCCTTCCTCGAGGCCCACCCGGGGCAGGACGTCGAGATCACCTGGCAGGTTGTCGAGTGACAGCTTCGACCACACCACGGGCGGAGGCACTGCCTGTCGGACGCTCCCTCGTCGTGTCGCTGGTCGAGGACTCCGAGAGTCACGGCTACGGGCCGGACCGGCCCGATTCAGCCTCGGCGATCGGCATCTACGGTGACCCCGCGACAACCGAGGCGATCGACCTCGAGCACCGCGGCACGACCGTGCGTGTCCGGCCGTGCGTATCGACACTCGCCGCATGGGAGGAGCTCCTCGCTCACGACGGCACCGGGTGGCTCGTCCTCGTCACCGACCGGCCCGAGTCCGACCTCGGCTCCGGGGTGCTCTCGCACCTCGTTGGCCACAAGCTACGAACTCCGGATCCGTGGGACGCCGTACGGCAACAGTTCGCCGCCACCGGCATCGACCCGGCGCTCTATGCCGGCGAGCACCAGGCCGATCTCGCACGCGGACTGCTCGAGATCCGTCCCGAGTCCGGGTGGCCCCCCGCGCCGGCCGGCGCGCTCACCCGCTCGCACGTCCTCCACAGCGTCGCACGCATCCACCTTGGGCTACGCCCCCGTGATCTTGACGCGCTCGGCGTCCTCGACTGGTCCACGACGAAGGGACTGACGGCCCAGATCGCCGATCTCCGTGCCAGAGCCGGTGACATCGTCGCTGAAGCGACGCTGCGGTGGATCTCGGCTGGTGCTGGAGCAGCAGCGCCGCTGCTCGATGCGCTGGTTCGGCGCGGCGAGATCTCTGACGCAGTGCCGCTGGGGCTCGTGCTCGACGTGTTGCTCGCTGCCGGCCACGACGGTCGCGCCGGCGTTGCGAAGCTCGAGGAGATGTGGAGCAATGGACGTGCGTCGACGCCCGCAGGCGCCTTGGAGTCACTTGCCGAGACGTCGACGACACTGATGGAGGGCATGGCCAGCCCGGGCGTCACTGACTCTGGTGGCGACGTGGTGCGACGCGCGGAACAGCTCCTCGCCGTGGCGGATAAGCAGCATCTGGCTGGTCATTCGGGCATCCTCCCGAGCGGGCTAAGCGTTCGTGTCGCTGCGCTGGCGGGTGCGATGCGACGTGTGGTGGCAGATCTGTCAGGTCCGACACCCGCCGTCGCCAGCACGTCAAAAGTCTCCGAGGCTATGGAAGCGGCGTGGGAGCTCGTCCGTGCACATCGACTCGCTCGCCGAGGAACAACGCAATCCTCGCGCATGCGGCCGATCGAAGGAGCTGTTCGCCTGGTGCGGTGGCTCGGCCTCGAACGCTCCGACAGAGGTCAGCTGACGGGCGGGTCGAATGCCGCTCTCGCCACGCTGACAAAGCGACAGGCATCAACTGACGCATGGGTGGACTCCGCCGTCAACGACGTTCACGAGGGCACCGCTGACAACGACCTCGGCACGGCATTCAACGAGGTGCTCTCGGCCGTCCGTCAAGTGCGCGACGCACATGACCGAGAGTTTGGAACCGCGGTCGCCGGGGCACACGGAGCAGAAGACCTGCGCGGGTTGGGCGATCCTGAGGTGCAGTTGCTCGAGAACGTCGTCGCGGACGTCGTCGCGCCGATCGCTCGGCAGCACAATGTCCTCCTCCTGGTGCTCGACGGCCTCAGCACCGGGGTGTCGACAGAGATTGTCGGCGACCTGCTGCAGTCCCGGACGTGGATCGAGTTCCTTGTCCCTGGCGCCTCGGCACGGGCATCAGCGCTCGCCGCGCTGCCGTCGCTCACTGAGGTGAGCCGGACGTCGCTCCTGAGCGGGAAGCTCACGCGTGGCGACCAGTCGAACGAGAGGCAGAACTTCGCGCAGTTAGTGGACGCACTGGCTCTCGGGACGACGAGTTTGTTCCACAAGAAGCCGCTCGACACCACACGCGCGGGCTTCGCTGTCGCCGACGACGTTGCATCCGCGATCGACGATCCCGACCAGCGACTCGTAGCGTGCGTTCTCAACACGATCGACGACGCGCTGGACCGCAGCGACCCGGCGGGCACTGCTTGGACCGCAGACGCGGTCAAGCATTTGCAGCCCTTGCTCGACCGGGCGCGTGCGGCAGACCGGATAGTCGTCATCACGGCGGACCACGGGCACGTGGTGGAGCGGCGCGAAGGACGGCAGGTCGCGGCACCGGACTCCTCAAGCTCTCGGTCGCGCGGCACCACGACGGCGGCCGCTGATGGCGAAGTCCTCGTCACCGGGGCGCGGGTGCTGCTGCACGACAGAAGCACAGTGCTCCCGTTCGACGAGCGGCTGCGGTACGGCCCGCTCAAGGCCGGCTACCACGGCGGCGCCAGCCCCGCCGAGGTGGTGGTTCCCCTGGTGGTCCTTGCGCCGGACGAGACCGTCGGCGAGGCGTTCGGTCTGGAGGCAGCACCCGCTCAGGAGCCCGACTGGTGGATGGGACCCGTCGTCGAGAAGACCGTCGAACCTGGGGTGGTGCGAACAGCCAGGAAGTCGCCCGTCCAGGACGGGCCAGATCTGTTCGGCAACGTGCCGGAGCCTGCACCAATGGCACGGCTCGAGCCGCGTCGTCCCGCAGGCAAGGGCTCGCTCGGGACGGCGGTGGTGAAGTCGAAGACGTTCGCCTCGCAGCGTGCTCTCAGTGCGCGGGCCTCCCTGAGTGATGAGCAGGTGTCGGCGGCGATTGATGCCTTGGCGGCAGCTCCGTCGACCCGTACGTCGAGCGACATCCTCGCTCGCGAGATGGCACTGTCACCGGTCCGTGCCCGTGGTGCTGTCTCTCAGCTGCAGAACTTGATTAACGTTGAGGGGTTCCCTGTTCTCCGGACAGAGGGTGCAACGGTGATCCTCGACGTCGACCTCCTGAGAGAACAATTCTCACTGAGTGCTCACCACACAAACCTCCAAATGGGTCAGAATAATGCGCATTAGATCCTTTGAGATTGAGAACTATCGCGGAATCAGGCACGCACATGCCAGCGATCTCGACACAAGACCACTCACGCTTATAACCGGGAAGAACGGCACCGGCAAGAGCCTCATACTCGAGGCGCTTACTGCTGCCTGGTCTGGAAACATCAATCTCCCGGATTTCGTTGGCCCTTACGGGAATCAACTTCGCATCGCTATCGAGTTGACTCTCGACGAACATGAATATGAACTGGTCAATTCGTGGCGAACTGCGCGCGAATTGCCTGAAGTCTCAGCAGCTATATCGCACACCCTCGAAGCAGTCTCCACGAATCGCGAAAGTACGGGCACCTACAGTCCTCGAGACGAAATGGTGACCACGCTCCAGAATCCGCAGTTCTCCAAATCACATCCATTTGCCTCTATTGACCTCCTATCGGCACGCCGGCAACTTTCCACTACCAGCGTAAACACAGTTGACATGTCAATGCTCGATCGCGCGGCAGCAGCCGCTGCACGACGAGACATGTACGACCAAGAAATACGATGGAAGGCGGGTATGCACATGCCTGACATCGGCACCTATCTCACGTCACTCGACTATCGAAACTATGTAGCCGGCCGCTCAGGAATAGAAGTCGAGGACGAGTATTCAAGGTTGAGCGAGATATTTCATGCGGCCACAAGCAAGGAGATTCTTCGCCCCGCCTATGACCCCGACACAACCAAGACCGCCATTAATGTCCGACTCCCCTCCGGCATCACACATGAACTCGAAGATCTCTCGAACGGCGAACGAGAGATGCTCGGAATGCTCTACTATGTCGCGCAGCTATCGGCCCACGGCGGAGTGCTCCTTCTCGATGAACCTGAAAAGCACCTACATCCCTCACTCCAGTCTTCAGTTCTAACTGCCATGTTGTCGGTGGCCAGCCGTGGACAGGCCCTAACTGTCACGCACTCACCGAATCTAATATCCGCAGCACCGTCGGATGCCGTCATCATCGTCCACCCCGCCTGGGGTTCAGCGACGAATCAGGTGCAATCCACAAATAGCGACGACACGAGTGCAGGAGCCCTCGCCGACCTTGGAATTCCGCGACGAGATCTCTTTCAATCATCTTTCCTCCTGGTAGTCGAAGGTCAAGATGACCAACAACGGCTGAAGATGCTACTTCCCGACGTGCTTGCAGACGCAAAGGTTCTGATTGCAGGCGGCAGAAGGGAAGCGCTAAACGTCGCGACATCTCTTCGCAAGCTGGAACCAGGGATCCCTTGGCTGTGCGTGGTCGATCGAGATTATCTAACGGATCAAGAGGTCGCACGGATCGAAGAATCTGGCAATACATTCGTCTGGGGCGCAAGAATGCTCGAGAATCTGCTTCTTGACACCGAACTGCTTGGCCTGGCATTCAAGAGTTCACCCTACTTTACCGCAGATGCTCTCGAAAAGGATCTCCGCTCGTCGGTCAACTCCACGAAAGAAGCAAGCATTACGCAGTTTGTGAGCGCTCGGGTGAATGGCACTGAATATCATGCAGGCGAATCAACTTTCTCTCAAAACTCCGACAAGATTCTGGGCTCGTTAGAGTTCGAGCTCGCTCGGATCCAACATCAGATCAAGCAGTACGAAACAGTGCGGGACTCAGTAGTTGAAGAGATCGCCGAGCGCTGGGACAGGGACTGGAAACTATTTGCCGAGGGAAAGCGCGTACTGAAATCGCTCAACGAGAAATACAAGGTCTACAAGAACGCGCAATCTCTCATCGATAAGCTTATGGTTGAAGCGCGAGAAGACAGTGCACTGATGCCGGCCGAGATTCGACGACTCAAGGAGGAGATTGACGCTACTAAAGCGTCGGTGTCCGCCGCGCAGATAGGGCACGCGCACCCATTGGTCAACCACAAATCGGTAGATTCAATCATTAGGACGTCGAATCCTGAACCAAATCTTAACCGTGCCATGGATGCAGACCCATACATGTGACATGCGTACCCAGACCTGGGTGAGACTCAAATGGCGCTAGCACGAACGGCTTCAACCAGGAGTGCTTTCAGTTTGCAAGCATTAGCAGATCACTGCATCACCAACTCATGATCTCAACCAACTCCATTAGAGTGGGCTCGTGTCCGAGTCACATCTGCTGAGCTCACGGCGTCGCCGCTTGGTCGTCGATGCTCTGCGCCGCGGGACGGTGCCACAGGCGGGGCTGGATGTGCTGGCGGTGGGTCTGGACCACTTCTCAGACGCCCTCAACTCCGAGTTGGATACCGCCGCTGGCGGTGGGGCCGTCTTCAAGGCTGTGCGGGGCGAGTACGGCACGGGCAAGACGTTCTTCGTCCGGCACCTTGCCGAAAGGGCGATCGGACGTGGTTTCGCAGCGGCCGAGGTCCAGATCTCCGAGACCGAGACGCCCCTCCACAAGCTCGAGACCGTCTACCGGCGGGTGACGGAGTCCCTCCGAACCGCCTCCGTCCCGCCAAGCGCCTTCCGGTCGGTTCTCGACTCATGGTTGTTCACCGTGGAGTCCGACGCCTTGGACGCCGACCCGGCGCTTGAGACTGCCGGAGAAGGGGCACTCGCCGAGGCTGTCGACGAGCTGCTCTCTCGCCGACTGGCCGAGGTGTCCACGAAGGCGCCCACATTCGCGATGGCGTTAAGGGGGTATCGCCGCGCAGGATCCGTGGGCGACACCGAGACCGCCGACGGGCTCGCCGCCTGGCTCGGAGGACAACCACACGTGGCAGCCGCAGCCAAACGCTCAGCCGGTGTGCGTCAGGACCTCGACCACTTCGGCGCCATGGGATTCCTCCAGGGACTGCTCACCGTCCTGCGCGACGCCGGCCACCCCGGCCTGCTCCTTGTCCTCGACGAGGTCGAGACGCTGCAGCGCATGCGGTCCGACGTCCGCGACAAGGCACTCAACGCCCTGCGCCAGCTCATCGACGAGGTCGACTCCGGACGCTACCCCGGCCTCTACCTCGTCATCACCGGAACGCCCGCGTTCTACGACGGCCCATCCGGTGTCTCCCGCCTCGCACCCCTCGCCGGGCGTCTGGCCACCGACTTCCAGACCGACGCCCGGTTCGACAACCCGCGAGCCGTTCAGGTGCGCCTGACCGGCTTCGACCGGACGAAGCTCATCGAGCTCGGACTCAGGGTGCGCGACATCTATGCCGAGGGCAGTGGCTCTGCCGACCGCATTGAGGCCCGCGTGGACGAGTCCTACGTGGGCGACCTGGCTGACGCCGTCGCCGGGTCTCTTGGTGGCAAGGTGGGAATCGCGCCCCGCCTGTACCTCAAGAAGCTCGTCGGTGACATTCTCGATCGGGTCGACCAGTTCGAGGACTTCGACCCTCGCCGCGACTACTCGCTCACGGTCGGTGCCGGGGAACTAACCGACGTCGAGGACAACGCCGCACGGCGCGGGCAAGCACCCGCCCCTTCGACGGCGGGCGACATCGAGCTCGACCTGTGAGCGCACGGTGAGTGGTGGGCCGGCACCGGACGGTTTCTCCGCACTGCACCCGGTGATCCAACACCACGTGGTCAACACGCTGGGTTGGCCGTCCCTGCGACCGCTCCAGGAACAGTCGATCGGTCCTCTCATGCGCGGGCACGACGCCCTGCTGCTTGCTCCGACAGCGGGGGGCAAGACCGAGGCTGCCATGTTCCCGTTGCTCAGCCGGGCCGAGCAGGAGAGCTGGCGCGGGGTCTCGGTGCTCTACGTGACGCCGCTGAAGGCACTGATCAACAACCTCGAGCCCCGGCTGGACGGGTACGCCTCGTGGCTTGGCCGGTCGGCCCAGGTCCGCCATGGCGACACCACGCAGGGGGCACGCAAGCGCCAGCTCACCGCACCGCCCGACATCCTGCTGACGACCCCTGAATCGGTAGAGTCGATGCTCGTGTCCGTCTCGGTCGACGCTCACCAGGTGTTCTCCGAGCTGCGTGCCGTGATCGTCGACGAGGTGCACGCCTTCGCAGGCGACGATCGCGGGTGGCACCTCCTGGCCGTCCTCGAACGACTCTCCAGGGTCGCAGGTCGTCCACTCCAGAGAGTCGGGTTGTCTGCCACCGTTGGAAACGCCCCCGAGCTGCTCGCCTGGCTTCAGGGGAGCAACGCGCGCCGAGGGGTCGAGGCATCGGTGGTGGCGCCGTCGTCGGGCATTGCCAACCACTCACACAGTGCCCGCCCCTCCGCTCCCCCGAGCGCCGATCTCGAGCTCGACTACGTGGGAACGGTCGACAACGCGGCAACCGTCGTGGCTGCTTTGCACCACGGCGAGAAGCGGCTGGTATTCACAGACTCGAGGCGCACCGTCGAGGAGATGTCACTGGCACTTCGCGAGCGCAACGTGGAGACGTACGTGTCGCACTCGTCGCTGTCCGTGGACGAACGTCGACGTGCCGAGGAGGCATTCACCGTCGCCCGGGACTGCGTGATCGTCTCGACGTCGACGCTCGAGCTGGGGATCGACGTCGGCGACCTCGACCGCGTGATCCAGGTCGGCGCACCCAGCACCGTCGCCTCCCTCCTCCAGCGGCTCGGGAGAACCGGGCGACGGGCCGGGACCAGCAGGAACATGATCTTCCTCGAGACCGACGATCAGGCGTTCCTGCGGGCCGCCGGTCTCCTGCTGCTGTGGTCGGAGGGGTTCGTCGAGCCGGTCGTCGCGCCGCCCGTGCCGCGCCACATCCTGGCGCAGCAGCTGATCGGTATCGCGCTGCAGGAGGGCCGTGTCGGTGAGGAGGTGTGGCCGGAGTGGCTCGGAAAGCTCCGGCTCGCACCCGCGGACGATGTGTCGGAGATCGTCCAGTGGCTGCTCGACGAGGAGCACCTGGACCTCGACGGCGGGATGCTGTTCGTCGGACCCGAGGCGGAGCGCCGGTACGGGAAAGTGCACTTCCGTGACCTCATGGCCGTGTTCACGGCCGACCCCGAGTTCCTCGTGCTCCACGGCCGGAACGAGATCGGTTCCGTCGACCCCACGGTGCTCACACGGAAGGTGGAGGGACCGCGCCGAGTGACCCTGGGAGGCCGCGCCTGGCTCATCTCGCACATCGACTGGACGCGGCGCGTCGCCTTCGTCGAGCCGTCGGATCACGGAGCAGATCCGCGATGGCTCGGAACCTCGCAGCCGTACTCATTCGAGCTGGCACAGGCCATCCGGCGCATCCTGCTGGGAAATGAACCCGAGGGGGTGTCACTCACGGGCCGCGCCCGACGGCGACTCGACGCGCTGCGCGCCGAGTACTCGGGGCGCGTCGATCTGGAACGGACAGTGGTTCGCAAGGGTGAGACTCGCACGCGATGGTGGACCTGGGCGGGCTCACGGGCGAATGCCGTCCTGGCCGCGTGTCTCGACGCGATCGACGGCGAGATCCTCGGCGACACGATGTCGTTCGACAACTTCCAGATCGCTCTTCGCAGTGACGTGACGGCATTTCGGGTGTCGGAGGCGATGGTGGAAGCCCGTCGGGAGTTCGGCGACGACCTCCGCGGTGCGTTGCCGATCGTCGACGAGCGGGCGGTTCGCCAGCTGAAGTTCGCCGAGATGCTGCCGCCGAGCCTTGCCACGGCGACACTCGCTGCGCGCGGAGCTGATCATGTGGGTGCAGCGCAAGTTCAATCCGCCATCCAGGGCGACTCAATGACGGAAGGGCATCGATGACGAGCCATACGGAAACTGCTGAGGTGACCCCAGATCGAGAGACGCCCGCCTACCTGCTGACGAACAATCCCAAGTACCAGCAGCTCTTGGATGAGGAGATCGATCAGTACCTCTCGGAAATCAGTGCTGGTCGCCGCGTCGTTGACAGATGGTCAACCGGCTTGAGCAAGAAGATCCGCAAGGGAGACCGCGTCTACCTTCTCCGCCAGGGAGTCGAACCGCGGGGCATCATCGCCAGCGGCACAGCCGAGCGGGACGTGTATCAGGACAAGGACTGGCGGGGCGGACGGAAGCTCATCAACTACGTCGACGTCGTCTGGGACACGTTCCTCGACCAGCTGCATCCTCTCCCGACCAAGGAACTCATTCGCATTGCCCCTCACACGTCCTGGAGGCCACAGGCGTCCGGCACCTCGATCAACGCAGCGGACATCGAGGCCGTCGATGTCACGTGGCAGACGCATGTCGCCAAGGTTCTTTCACCGGGAAGCGGCATCCGTGGAGCGCAGGACCCGCGAATCCGCTCGGGGAAAGAGAGCGACCACGGCAAGGACGGCGGGGCGGAGAAGCGGAACGACGACACCACGAAGCGGGGCACCTCCCAAGGCCGTCGTGTTGACCCAGTGAAGAAGAAGCTGACGGAGGACCTCGCGCAGCAACGATTGACCGAGCACTTCAAGAACGAGGGTTGGACGGTCGAGGACGTTCGCACGACGAAGCCCTATGACGCGTTAGCCACGAAAGACGGGCGCAAGCTGTATCTCGAGGCCAAGGGCACCGTGACCGCCGGCCAATCGGTAGATGTCACGCCGAACGAGGTCAAGTTCGCCCGCAACCACCCCGGCCAGTGCGTGTTGGGCATCCTCTCCGGAGTCACCTTCGCCACGGACGATTCCATCGATCCGGGTAGCGGGAAGTTGGAGATCTTCGACTGGAATCCCGACGCGGGAACGCTGATCCCCACGGGATATTCATTCACTCCCCACCGTGTGACTCACACAGCACACCCCGACCTCCGGCCGTAGGCTCCCACCACCTGCCGTCGACCTCTCGAAGGGCGTCATCGATGACCGAGACCAGACAGACCAAGGTGTTCGAGTGGAGCGAGGTCGAGCCCGCACTCGTCCGGGAGATGCTCCGAGCCGCCTACACGGAACTCGCAGACCCTGGCGACGTCTCGAAGCTCGGCACGCTGGCCGACGACAAGCTCCACAAGCAGGCGCACAGGACCTTCGGCCGGCCACCCGCCACGCGGTTCCGAGCCAACACCTCCCCCGTCACGCGCGTGCTGCGCGACGTCTGGCTGCCCACCGCGGACGAGCACATCCTCGAAAAGCTGACCGAGGCCCTCAACAACTACGACCCACTGTCCACACGAGCGCAGCGACTGGACCTGCTGCTCAAGCGCAGGTTCACGACCTCGTACACGAAGCTCCTGTGGGGGCAGTTCATCTCCGCGCACAAGGCGAGCCGCACGACGCCGAAAAAGGGGAGGAAGTCGCCGAAGCTCACCTTCGGCCCGCCCGCCAAGCTCCAGGGCAAGGGCCTCCCGCCTCGCTACTCCACCCCATACCCGCACCAGACCGAGGCCATGGCGGCGCTCGACCGCCTGCGTGACTCCGAGGGCGAGCGATCGGGACTCATGGTGATCCCCACGGGCGGCGGGAAGACGGCCACGATGGTGAAGTGGCTGATGACGGAGATGCGCCGGCGACCCGATCTGCGGGTGCTCTGGATCGCGGACCAGCGCGAGCTCATCGGTCAAGCGGTTCGTGAGTTCCAGGCACTGGCCGCCGAGGAGCCGACGGACTTCACCCGCGTGATCCGCAACGTGCACGGGCAGGCCGGGATCGAGGCGGGCTTCGCCGACGCGAGCACGGACGTCATCTGCACCACCCGGCAGACCCTCGTAACCGGTTCGTTCGACACGAAGATGCGGATCGTCGACCACTTCCTCACCCGTCCGGTGGTTGTCGTCGTCGACGAGGCGCATCACGCGGTCTCCCCCACCTACCAGCGCGTCCTCGCGCACGTGCGCGAGACGAGCACGGACATGATGCTCGTCGGGCTCACCGCCACCCCGTGGCCGGCCGGCGCCGGGCAAGCGAAGCTCCTTCGGGAGACGTTCGCGGAGGGACTCGTCGAGGTCACCACGGGCGAGCTGGTCGACAAGGGGCTTCTTGCCCGACCCGTCATGCACGACGTGGCAACACCTGACCAGATCGACGTGAGCCCCGAGGACGTCGACCGCATCGTCAAGGGTGCCGAGCTCCCGCCGCACGTCCTCCGCCAGCTCAACCGCGAGTCACGCAACGCGCTCATCGTCCGCACGTGGCTCGATCGACGACTCGAGTGGGGCAAGACCCTCGTCTTCGCCTGCGACATCGCCCACGCGGAGTCCCTGGCGGCCACCTTCCGCGCCGCCCACGTCCGCACCCACATGGTGCACAGCGGGATCGACGACGACTCACGCGAGGTCATCGAGGACTTCCGCACGTCTCCGGACCCCGGTGTCCTCATCTCGGTCGGCATGCTCCTCGAGGGTGTCGACATCCCGTCGGCCCGCACCGCGTTCCTCTGTCGTCCGACGGCGAGCCACGTCGTCATGCGCCAGATGATCGGGCGGATCCTGCGTGGCCCGAGCGCCGGCGGTGACCCGGACGCCCACGTCGTCGACTTCGTCGACGACTGGTCGATCCCGTTCGGTGTCGTCGGCCCAGTCAACATCCCCGACGTCGCCGGACGGGTTGCACAGGACGAGCTCGACGGGAGCGAGACCACCCTGCCCCCGATCCTCGACGACGACGGGGTGGAGATCGGCGAGGACCTCATCCGTCGCATCGCCCTCGTCATGACCGAACGGGTCCAGGAGTACGGTCTGACGGCGACCCTGACGGGTGCTCGTCTCGTGGGGTACTACCACCTCGACATCCGGCGGATCGCCGTGTTCGACCACGCCAGGTACGTGTGGGAGGACGCCGCCGACTGGTCGCTGACCACCGGGACGAAGGCGGTCGCCAGTGTCCAGGCCCTGTTCGAGGACGTACCGCCGCCGAGTCCGTCGACCGACGAGGTGCAGGCATTCGTCGGCTACTGCCGCTCGCACGGTGCTCCCCCTCCTCTCGTTCCGCTCGACGCCGACGTCGACGTCCGCATGACGGCGCGCGCCCTTATCGACGCACCACCGATGTCCGAGCACGACCGGATCGAGTTCCTGCGCACGAGGTACGACAGCTCGCTCGCCCGCGCGATCTACCCGACGTTCCAGACGTTCTACGAGGCCGTCACGCAGGCGAATCTCGAGCTGCTCGACGTGGTTCCGGGAGGCGCGACGCCGGAGTCGGTCGACCTGCCCAGGACGACGGCTGGCACGCCGATCGCTCGCGATCCCGACCGTGATCTCCAGGCGTTGTTCGAGGCGACGGTCGAGACGGGCCGCGAGCTCCTCGCCCATGAGCGGGGCTACGAGGGACGGCTCGACAAGCAGGCCCTGCCCTCCATCCGATGGACGACGTCAGTGGCGTCGACGTTCTGGGGCACGTGGAACTGGCGACGGTCGACCAAGGCGAAGGGAAAGCCGGTGATCAACATCAACCAGTCGCTGCAGGCGCCGGTCGAGCAGGTCTCCGACGGTGTCCTCATGGATCTCATCTGGCACGAGCTGTGCCACCACCTCACGCCCGGCCGGGGGCACGACGCCGAGTTCCGCCGCCTCGAGCACCTGTGGCCCGAGCACATCGAGCGCAGCCACGAGCTCCAGACCCTTCCCGAGCACTACTCAGGACTGTTCCGGAACGCCTGACAAACCCCCGTCGGCCGCCGGTCGTAGAGCGCTCGGCGGCCGACTGATCGCGGGCGGATCCGCGGTTGCTAAGTCCCGATCCAACACTCTCAGAACAGTGTCCGCGATCACCCGGATCCGCACGATTCCGCGCCTGATCCACCCATCTCGATGTCAGTGGTCGTCGATAGATTTGGGGTCATCGGGACGGCGCGCTGGACGCCTCCCGAGACCCTCGAGACTCGGAGGCCACGAGTGCTGCCCACATCCACTTCCACGCGCGTGAGGCGCGTGTGCACCGACGGGCCGTCGGCATGACCGGCAAGCTCCTCACGTCCGCCGGGGCGTCCTTCTCGCTCATCCCCGTCCCGGACCTCACGCTCGTCAATTCGCCGACACCACCGGACTCCCTGCTCGTCGACGTCGAGCTGGTGTCGCCCGACCGCTTCGTCCGCTACCTCGGACGCCGCATCGACACGACCTTCCTTCTCGAGCTGGCCGACATGTACCTCTCCGCGGCCGAGGTCGAGAACCCCGAGGAGCTCGACCACAACGTCGGCGACGAGGACTGCCGACTGGTGGTCGAGGTCGAGGACTCGAGCCCGTTCGACGTGACGCTCAAGATCAGCATCGACCCCGACATCGAGGGCGACGCCTACGAGTTCGACGCGGTCATGTTCGACGTCACCCGGGCCGCCCTCATCACCGCCGCCCACGAGTACGAGAACTGGCACAAGATCGTCACCCAGAGGAGCACCCGATGAGCTATCTCGGCACACACCTCGACCTGGAGCCCGGCGCCCGCGTCACCGGCATCTCCGTCGGCCCGTCGAGCGACGCCCTGTACGAGCACCAGGCCCGGTTCTTCCTCCACCGGATCCGGATCCCCGGTGGGCGCGACGGGGCCGACGTCGCGGGAGCGCTCGCCCGGTTCCTGCCCTCGGCCGTCGCCACCATGTCCGGCGTCGAGCCCGACGGCGGTGCGTGGTGCGCCGTCGTCCAGTACGTGCCCGAGGTCGGCCTCGCCCGCCTCGCTCGCCAGTCCCCGACAACTCCACGCGTCCGGGTTGCGCGGAACATCGCGCGCGCCGGTCTCGAGCGGGCCCAGGACCTCACCGGAACCCGGGGCGAGGTCCTCGAGCACGTCTTCACGGACATCGAGGCCCGCAAGGCGTTCCGTGCCGAGGGGGCCGAGGACGACGACTGGGACGCGATCTCCCTCCTGATCGCCCTCCTCTACGAGCTCCCCACCGAGGTCGACCTCAACTGGCTCGACGACGAGATCTCGGACCCGGCGCTCGACGGCCGCGAGCTCCACGCGCACCGCCTCACCGAGCTCTCGCGGTTGCTCGGTGACTGGGCCGTCACCAACCACGGGACGGTCGCCTGACCCTCGGTCGCGCCTCAGCGACCCCCCGCCGGCGGGCCCGACCCGTCGGCACCACGCACCACCCACCCCACATGAAAGGGACGGACATGGCAGTCATCAATGTCGACGGTCTCGCTGCGCGCAGCATCGAGCCCGAGCGAGCGACCGTGCACCTGACGGTGTCGGTCGACGGCAAGGACCGCGCGGAGGTCGTCAGCGACGCCGGCAAGGCGCACGCCTCGGTGGTCTCCGCCGTCGAGACCCTCGTCGGAACCGGTGAGGTCACGACCTGGTCCGCGGACAACCTCCGCATCGACACCACGGTCGACTGGGTCGAGAAGGGCACCGGCAAGAACCGCGAGAGCCTGCCGGTGGAGCGACACCGTGCGCGCAGCTCCGTCCGTGTGAGCTTCCAGGACCTCACCGCCCTCGGAACGTTCGCGGCCGAGGTCGGCGCCGTGCAGCACGTGCGCCTGAACGACATCAGCTGGTCGCTGACGAAGGAGACGCGGCTCGCCGTCATGCGGGAGATCCGCACCGAGGCCGCGATCGACGCGCGCGAGCGGGCCGTCGCCTTCGCCGACGCTCTCGAGCTCGGGCCGGTCACGCTCTCGGAGCTGACCGAGGGCACGTTCCGCTACGAGGGCGGCCGGCGCCGGCAGCGCCCCCGCGGCATGAGCATGGACCTCATGATGTCCCAGCCGTCCGGTGACACCGACGAGCCGGACGACGACCGGTTCGACCTCCGTCCTTCGACAATCACCGTCTCGACCGAGGTCAGCGCGGTCTTCGCCACCGACTGAGGCGCTTCTCCCCCACTGGCGCCGTCGAGCGCCCGGCCGGCTTCGCGCATGCGACCCATCCCTGTGCTCGACGGCGGTCAACGAGCCGCTGCACGCCGCGACCCATGGACGCACGGCACGCCGAGTTCCACAACGCTCTGCTTGCGCAAGTCGCCCCCTCACTGGCACGATCACCTCACGTGCTGACACCTCGTCAGCAACAGATCGCCGATCCTCCGAAGGGGCCCTGCCCATGAGCGTCGCCCTGTCCGAGCTGCTGCGCTCCGCCACCGCCGAGGAGCACACGCACGCCGAGACGCGCACCTTCGTCACCGACCTCATGGGCGGCGCGCTCGGACGCGACGCCTACATCGACCTCGCGCGCCAGCACCACGCGATCTACACCGCCCTCGAGGCGGCCGGCCGGCGGCTCGCAGACCACCCCGTCGCCGGGGAGTTCGTGCGCGACGAGCTGCTCCGCGTCCCCTCGATCGCCGCCGACCTGCACCTCCTCGCGGGTCCCGACTGGGCCGACCTCGACGTCCTCCCCGTGACCCACGAGTACGTGGCCCGCCTCGAGGCGATCGACGACGCCCCCACCTACCTCGCCCACGCCTACACCCGCTACCTCGGCGACCTCTCCGGCGGCCAGGTCATCGCGCGCATGCTCCAGCGCCACTACGGCATGACGCCCGACGAGCTGACCTTCTACACGTTCACCGACATCCCCAAGCCGAAGCCCTACAAGGACGCCTGGCGCGCGGCCATGGACGCGGCCGACCTCACCGAGGCCGAGCGCGAGCGCTGCGCCGCCGAGGCCAAGTACGCCTTCGACCTCAACGCCGCGGTGTTCGTCGCCCTCGGAGAACGACCGCGGGCTCAGACCGTCGCCGAAGCGACCGCCTGAGCCCGGGATCGTCCCGATGCCAGCCGACTACTCGGCCGGCTCGACGAAGATCTCGTCGTAGTTCGGCTCCTCCGAGATCATCCCCTGCTCCACGGCGGCCGCGGCGAACGCCCGCACGCTGTCCTGGTCGAGCCCCGGCACGTAGGTCGCGAGGTTCGCGCCGGCCACGAGCTCGGGGTCGAGGTCGAGCTGCTCGGCGATGACGCGACGCACCTCGTCGGGGTTGTCGGTCGCGTACTGGTTGGCCTGATCCATCGCCCGCTGGAAACCGGCAACCACCTCGGGGTTGGCCTCGGCGAACGCGCCGGAGGTGATGTAGTACCCGAGCTGGGTCTCCGGGAACGACTCGACGAAGTTCGAGCTGAGGTTGACGAAGTCGTGGCTCTCGGAGATCGAGCGGTGCGGCTCGACCGACCAGATCGCGTCGACGTCCCCGCGCTCGAGTGCCGCCGGCATGTCGGAGTAGTTCATCGGCGTGAACTCGAGCGACGCCCCGTCCACGCCCTGCTGCTCGAGGGCGGTGATGATCGTCAGGTCACCGAGGTTGTTGACGGAGTTGACGGCGATGTTCGCGCCCTCGAGGTCCGCCGCGGTCTCGAACCCGCTGTCCGGCAGCACGAAGATCCCCGAGGTGTCCGCCTCCGGGTCCGAGCCCGTGCCGCAGCAGTTGGACACGAACTGGACGTCGAGGCCCTGGTCGATCGCCTGGAGGTCGCTGACCACGTTGGCGTAGCCGATCGGGCTCTCCTGGTTGACCACCGAGGGGACGATGGCCGAGCCGGCCTCCGCGATCTGCACGGTGACGTCGAGGCCCTCCTCCTCGAAGAAGCCCTCCTCCACACCGAGGTGCAGCGGGCCGGCGTCCATCGTCGTGATCTGCATGACCGTCAGCTCGACGAGGCCCTCCTCGTTCTCGGCCACCTCCTCTCCCCCGCCACCACACGCGGCGAGGGTGAGGGCGGAGGCGGCGAACGCTGCGGCGGCGACGAGGCGCCGGGGGGTACTGGTCATCAGGGGTCCTTCGTCTGGATGGGTCGTGCAACAGGTCGTGCGGGTCGAACAGTCAGGTCGTGCAGTCGGGTCGCGCGACGGGCTGGTCGCCCGCCGCGGCGCGGATCAGATCGTGTACTCGGGATCCGGCTGCGGGGCGGTGACGAGCTCGCGGATCTCGGAGAACACGCGCGCCCGCAGCTCGGCGAACCGCGGCAGCGCCTTGGTGCGGATCTGGTCGCGGTCGGCCGGCAGGTCGATGTCGACGATCGTCCCGATGCGGCTCGGCGACTTCGTCATCACCGCCACGCGGTCGGAGAGGTAGACGGACTCGTCCACGTCGTGGGTGACGAAGACGACCGTCATCTCGGACTCGGCCCGCAGCGTGAGGACGAGGTCCTCGAGGTCGGCGCGGGTCTGGGCGTCCACGGACGCGAACGGCTCGTCCATGATGAGCACCTTCGGCCGGTAGGCGAGAGCGCGGGCGATGGCCACGCGCTGCTGCATGCCGCCGGAGAGCTGCCAGGGGTGCTTCCTGCCCACGCCCTCGAGCCCCACCTCGGCCAGTGCCCGCTCCACCCGCTCGGCGCGCTCCGCCTTGCCCACGCCGCGCGCCTTGAGCGGCAGCCCCACGTTGGACGCCACCGTGAACCACGGGAACAGCGAGCGGGAGTAGTCCTGGAGGACCACGGCGAACTCGTCGGGCACGGAGGTGACGGCCCGGCCGTCGAACTCCACGGTCCCCGAGGTGGCGGGCTGGAGGCCGGCGAGGCAGCGCAGGAGCGTCGTCTTGCCGGCGCCGGACGGGCCGACGATCGACAGGAACTCGCCGTCGGCCACGTCGAGCGTGATGTCGGCGAGCGCCTGGAACGCGGTCGGGCCGTCGCCGTAGGTCTTGGTGAGCTTCTCGATGCGGAGCATGTCGGCTTTCTGGGGGTCGGGAGGTGGGGCGGACGGGGACGGGATCGGGTGCCGGGTCGGTGGTGGCCGTTCGTCGTCGTGCGTCAGTCGGCCTGGTCGTAGTGCCAGCGCAGGGAACGACGCTCGAGCGCCGCGAACGCCAGGTTGAGGAGCACCCCGAGCGTGCCGAGGATGACGATCGCGCCCCACACGGCGGCGAGGTTGAACGAGCTCTGGGCGGTCATGAGGATGTGGCCGATCCCCAGGTTCGTCCCCGTCATCTCGCTGGTCACCACGAGGATGAGGCCGAGCGGGATCGCCACGCGGATCCCGGACGCGGCCCGGGGTGCGATCGCGGGCACGACGACGAAGAGCTGCCGGAACGGACCGCGGATGTTGAAGCTGCGGGTCGTGTCGTGCAGCTGGGACGGCAGGGCGCGGCAGGCGTCGACCACGTTGAGCAGGATCGGGAAGAAGCAGCCGAGCGCGATGATGAAGATCTTCATCTCGGTGCCGATGCCGAACAGGACCATGGCGAACGGGACGAGCGCGGTGGCCGGGATGGCGCGGACGAACTCGAACGTGGGCGAGATGGCCCGGTCGACGATCCGCACCTGCCCCACGAGCAGCCCGATCCCGATGCCGGCCACGATGGCGATGCCGAGCCCGGCGAACAGGTTGATGAGCGAGGACACGAGGTGCTCGGTGCCCGGGCCGGTCAGCCAGTAGTCCACGACGCCGGTGAGGACGTCGGGCATCGGCGGGTAGTAGATGTTCGTCGACGAGGCGGAGGTGGCCCACCAGATCGCGAGGGCGAGGACGGCGCCGAGCACCTTGAGCAGGTTGAGGCGGGTCGCGCGGCTCATCGGGTCCCCTTCCGCACGGACGGGTGCCAGGAGATCGCGCGGTCCCCCACCCACCGGATGGCGGCGTTGAGGACGAGCCCCACGATGCCGATGACGACGATGTAGGCGTACATGCGCGCGAGCTCGCCGCCGGAGCGGGCGAGGTTGAGGCCCTGCCCGAGCCCGGGCACGCCGATGAGGATCTCGGTGGTCACCACGATGACGAGCGCCATCGCCGACGCGATCCGCACGCCCGTGATGAGCTGCGGCAGCATCGAGGGCAGGTAGACCCAGGCGATGCGCTGCCGGCCGTTGAGTCCGAACGCGGCCGCGGTCTCCCGCGCGACCGGGTCGACGGAGCGGGCCGAGTCGATCGCCGCGACGAGCATCTGCCAGAACGCGGCGAACGAGGCGAGGAAGACCTCCCCGGTGCGGCCGCCGCCGATGAGGAGGATGACGAGCGGGATGAGCGCGATCGACGGCAGGGGGCGCAGGAACTCCACCAGCGGCGTGGTGAGCGCCCGGAGCGACTCGACGGAGCCGAGGAGGATACCGACCAGCGTGCCGAGCACCGCGGCGATCCCGAGGGACATCGCCCACCCGGTGACGGTGGAGCCGATGTGCCCCCACAGGGTGGCGCCGCCGAGGAGCGTGACGAGCTCGCCCCCGATCTCGGTGGGCGGGGGCAGGTAGTCGGACGGGATCGCCCCGGTCACCGCGAGGACCTGCAGGAGGGCGAGAAGGAGCACGACGACGCCGAGCGGCAGCAGCACGTCGCCCGCTCGGCGGACGCGCAGCCGGCTCCGGACCCGGGCGGGGGCGACGCTCACGAGGCCGCTCCGTCCGCGCGCGGCGACGTGCTCGCTCGCGCACTCGGCGCGAACCGCTCGGCCGCCGGGTCGTCCGGGCTCCCCGCCTGGTCGTCCAGGGCTGCCGCGAGCTCGAGGGCGCGGCGCTCGAGGAGGTGGCGGTCCACCTTGTTCGTGCCGGACAGCGGGAGCTCGTCGACCACGTGGACGCGCCGCGGGTGGGCGAAGGGCTCGAGGTGGTCGAGCGTGTGGCGGCGCAGCTCGTCCTCGCCGGTGGTGGCGCCGTCGGTGAGTACGACGAACGCGACCGGCTTGGCGCCCTTGATCTCGTCGGGCACGGGCACGACGGCGGCGTGCAGCACGGCCGGGTGCGCCTCGAGGACCTGCTCGACGGCGCGCGGGTATACGTTCTCGCCGCCCGAGGAGAACATGTCGTCCTCGCGGCCGGCGAAGAAGTAGTAGCCGTCGTCGTCGACCTCGAAGACGTCCTTCGAGTGGTAGAAGCCGTCCGCGGTCAGCGGGCTGGGGACGTCGGGGCGCTCGTGGTAGCCGCTCATGAGGGCCGGGCAGCGGATCTCGAGGACGCCGCGGCGCGGGTCGACGCTCCCGTCGGCTCCGACGAGCCGCAGCTCGACGTGCGGGGAGGCGAGGCCGACGCTGCCTGTCGGCGTCGGGCGGCCCGGGTCCTCCGTGAAGGCGACCGGGCCGGACTCGGTGGTCCCGTAGCCGAAGCGGACGTGGGCGCGCGGGAAGAGGGTGGCGATGGCGGACAGGAGGTCGTCGCTCGCGGGCGCGGAGCCGACGAACACGAAGGCGACGGAGGTGAGGTCGAGGGAGTCGACGAGGTCGTGCTCGCGCAGGAGGAGGGCGAACATCGGGGGCACGCCGGTCACGCGGGTCACGCGCTCGTCGGCGCTGACCTGGAGGAACGCGCGGGCGTCGAAGGCCTCGAGGAGGACCACGGTAGAGCCGGCGGCGAGGACGCCCTGGACGTTGGCGAGCGCGTTCATGTGGTACAGCGGCGCGGCCACGAGGGCGCGGTCGCCGACCGCTCCCCCGCCGGACCCCATCCCGACGGCGATGACCCACAGGTGGCTGGCGTGCGAGAGGACGACGCCCTTGGGGCGGCCCGTCGAGCCGGAGGTGTAGAGGATCATGCCGGGCTCGGCGGTGTCGACTGTGCGGCGCGGGGCGCGGGCGATGGGCTCGGTGCGACCCGTAGGGGCGGCGCCGTCGAGGACGGAGTCGAGCGGGGCGATCGTCACGCCGGCGGGGACGTCGGTGACGGACGCCGGGTCGTCGGCCAGCAGGAGGTCGGCGCCGGAGTTGTCGAGGACGTAGCGCACGCCGTCGGCGGGCAGGCGGTGGCTGACCGGTACGGGGACGAGGCCGGCGCGCTGGGCGGCGTAGAAGGCCACGAGCCAGGCGCCGGAGTTGAGGCCGAGGATCGCGATGCGCGCGCCGGGGGCGTGGCCGGCGGCGAGGCGGTCGGCCTGGGCCTCGATCGCCCGCTCGAGGTCGGCGTACGTCCACCGCGTGGTGACGCCGGCGCGGACCTCGACGAGGGCCTCGGCCTCCGGGTGGTCGGTCGCGACGGCGGCCCCGAGGTTGTCGTACTGGGCGGTCATGCGGGGGTGTGCTCCTGGTGGGAGGTGTCGGGCCCGGTGGGCTCGGAGGTGGTGCCGGACCGGCCGGCCTCCTGCTGGTCGGCCTGCTGGTGCGCGGCGGCGCGGCGGGCGTCGGCGGCGGCGCGGCCCTGCTCGGCCACGGCCGAGAGGAATGACCCGCGGCCGACGGCGAGGAGGCGCCCGTCGGCGTCGTGGACCTCGGCCTCGGCGTGGCTGACCTGCCGGCCGGGGCGGATCGCGCGGCCGGTCACCCGCAGGAGCCCGGGCTGGGCGGCGCGGAGGTAGTTGACGGAGAGGTCGATGGTGGGCACGCCGGTGCCCAGCGCCCCGACGAGCGCCCAGTCCGCCGCGAGGTCGAGCAGCGTGGCGAGGATGCCGCCGTGGACGTACCCGGCGTCGACGTCCGCGATGAACTCCTCGCGGGCCTCGACCTCGATGACGACGCTGCTGCGCGTCACGTCGACCACGCGCAGACCGAGCCAGCGGTGGTACGGGCTGCGCAGGAGCTCGGCCTCGACCTCGGCGGCCGTGAGGAGGGGCAGCTGCTCGCGGGGGCTCATGCGGTCGCCGGCGTGGTCGCGGCCGCGGGCTCCTGGTTGGCCTGCGTGCCGGCGGCGGACTCCTGGCCGCTCTCGAGCCACGGGTCGACGACGACCTTCCCGACCACCCCGCGGTCCCGCACCTTCGCGAGGCCCTCGGCGGCGCGGTCGAGCGGCAGCACCTCGTCGACGACGGGGGCGAGCTTCCCGGCGGCGACGTCGTCGAGGAGGGCGACGAAGTCCTCCCGGCCGAACCCGTTGGAGCCGATGATCTGGAGCTCGAAGGTCCAGATGTAGCGCAGGTCCTCGACCGGGTCGAAGCCGGCGGTGGCGCCGCAGACGAGGATCCGGCCGCCGAGCGCCGTGCTCTTGAGCGTGGGCTTCCAGGTGTCGCCGCCGGTGAAGTTGACGATGACGTCGAAGCCGGTGTCGGAGGTGAAGCGGTTCGGCTTGCCGAGGTGCTCCTTGGTCCAGGCGTAGAAGTCCTGCTCCTTGTAGTTGATGACGTCGTCGGCGCCGAGCTCGCGCATGCGCTGCGCCTTCTCCTCGGACCCGACGGCGGCCACCACCCAGGCGCCGAGCTGCTTGGCGAGGAGGACGGCGGCGGTGCCGACGCCGCCCGACGCCCCGAGGACGAGCACGCGGTCGCCGGCGCTCACCTTGCCCTTGCCGACGACCATGCGGTGGGCGGTGCCGTAGGCGACGGGCAGGGCGGCGGCCTGCTCGAACGTCACGGCGTCGGGGATCGCGATGAGCTGCTCGGCGGCGACGAGGGCGTACTGGGCGAGGCCGCCGTCGACCATCTCGCCCATGAGCTCGCCGGTCTCGCGCAGCGGGTTGACGAGCACGCGGTCGCCGACGTTCCAGCCGGTCACTCCCTCGCCGAGCTCGGAGACCTCACCCACGACGTCGAGACCCGGCACGATCGGCATCGGCACGGTAATCCCGGGCATGCCCTTGACCGTGAAGATGTCGTGGTAGTTGAGCGAGGTGGCGCGGACCTTGACGACCGCGAAGCCGGGCGTCGCCTGGGGGCGGGGGTGGTTCTCCTCCAGGGTGAGGCCGTCGATCTCGCCGTGCTCGTGCAGGACGACTGCCCGCATGGTCTCCGTCATGGTCCTCTTCTCGTGGGTCGTGCTGGTGGTGGTGCTGGTTCGCGTGGTGCTGGTGGTCAGAACGTGAGCTCGCCGGCCGGGCCGCGGACGGTGAGGCCGAGGGCTCGCGCCGCTCCGCCTGGCGCTGCCGGCTCCCCCGCCGCGACCTCGAGGTCGGTGCCGAGGGCCGCGAGGACGCGTCGGTAGGTCTCCGGCTCCGGGTGGCTCGCGGTGAAGGAGACGAGCTCGAGCCGGGCGGCGGTGCTGGCCGCGGGCGAGGTGGTGCTCCCCCAGTCGATGAGGAACGGCACGATGCCGGTCGGCTCGGAGACGGGCCGCGTGAGTCGCCACTCGAGGAGCTCGCCGGACTCGGTGCGGCGGGAGCCGTCGTACGGGGCGCCGGGGTCGATGCCGACGTCGGCCGCGCGGGTCCGGGCGGCGTCGAGATCGCCGGGGTGGATCGCCCAGGTGGAGACGGAGGTGGTGGTGACGTCGTCGAGCCCGAAGGGTCGCCCCGAGGTGACGTCGGTGTTGGCCTCGTCGACGCCGAGCAGCTCGAGGTAGGTGTCGCCGCCGAAGGAGACGAGGTAGTTGCGCGTGCCGAACCGGGGGTGTGCGCCGCCAGGCTCCGGGGCGACTCCGGTGGTGCGCTCGACGAGCCCGACCGCGGCGGCGAGGTCAGGCGTCGTGACGACGACGTGGTCGAGGTCGCGTGGCGCGCTCAACGAGATCCCTCCGGGGGCGTGTGGGTCGTTCGCACGCCGAGGGGACCTCGGGTGCTCATCGACGCTAACGCCGCCGACGGCCCGGTCCATTCCACGACCGCCGTTGGCTCACACCGTGAGACAGCCGACCTCCCGGGCTTTCCCCTCGTCGTCGAGATTGCGGTTTGTCGTCGTCGAGATTGCGGTTGGGGCCCTAACCGCAATCTCGACGAACGCGACGTGCGGCCCTCACCCGCACGATCGACACCCAATGCAGGGTCAGGAGAAGGCGATGCCGCCGTCGACGACCAGGCTCTGCCCCGTGATGAAGCCCGCCGACTCGGAGGCGAGGAACAGCGCCGCCCCGACGAGGTCCTCGGGAACCTCCGCCCGCTTGATCGCGCGCTGCGCGACGACCTTGGGGAGGTAGGCGGGGTCATTGACGGCGAGGGTCGCCTCGGACTCGACAAGACCGGGGACGACGACGTTGACGGTGATGCCGTCGTCGCCGAGCTCCTTGGCCAGCGAACGGGTGATGGCGTGGACGGCGCCCTTGGAGGCCACGTAGTGGGCGTTGAAGGGGACGCCGTGGACGGTGGTGGAGCCGATGTTGATGATCCGGCCGCGGCCGCTCGCGCGCAGGAGCGGGTGGAGGGCCTTGATGGTCAGCCAGGTGCCGGTGGCGTTGACCCGCAGGACGCGGTCCCACTCCTCCAGCGTGATGTCGTCGAACGACTTCTTCGAGCCGATGCCCATGTAGTAGCTCGCGTTGTTGAGCAGGACGTCGACGTGGCCGAGGTGGTGCTCGCAGTGCGCGGCGAGGTCGGCGACGGAGTCCGGGTCGCCGACGTCAGTCGGGTGGAACGTGACGTCGTGGCCGTCGGCGCGGAGGCGCTCGGCGAGCTCTGGGCCCGGCTCGCGGTGGCCCGCGATGACGACGCGCGCCCCCGCTCGGGCGAACGCCTCGACGAAGGTGGCGCCGATGCCGCGGGCGCCGCCGGTGATGACGGCGGTGGTGCCGGGAGTGACCGTCGGGCTCGGGAAGGATGCGGTGTCGCGGGTCTGCGCGGACTCGTGCGCCGGGGGTGGGGTCTGGGAGGTCACCGGAGCGAGGGTACGTGAGGCCTTGGCGCGTGCCCGGCCTCTGCCGTTGCACGCGATTTCGTCGTACGGTTCGTCCTATGAGAACTCTGACGATCCGCACTGACTCGGAGGTTGAACGAGCGCTCGAGGCGCTCACCCGCGACGGAGCCTCCCGATCCGACGCTGCGCGCTCAGCGATCCTGGCCGCGGAGCGGGCCGACCGGCGAGCCCGGCTCCGTGCGGAGGCCGAGTCTCTGCGCAACGATCCCGACGACGTGGCCGAGTCGCGCGCGCTCGCCGCCGACATGGACGCGCTCCGTGCGTGGTGACATCTACCGGCTCAGGGCGCCGAAGGACTCACGCGGTCATGAGCAGGGCGGCGCACGGCTCGCCGTCGTCGTGCAGTCCGACGACCTCCCGCTGTCGACGTGGCTGGTCGCACCCACATCGACGGGCCGACGACCGGCCTCGTTCCGCCCGGAGGTCAGGGTTCTCGGCTCCACGACCCGAGTGATGCTGGAGCAGATGACCGTCGTCGACCCGGAGGTACGGCTCGGCGAATTCGTCGGAAGGCTCGACACAGCCGAGCTGCACGCCGTCGACGAGGCGCTGCTCCTGGTGCTCGGCCTGGACTGAATGCCGCGATGCCGGCCCTACGACCGCGCCCGCCCTGGTCACTCAGTCAACGTTCCACACCTCACCCACGCCCGACCGCCTTACTCGCTCCGCGCCCGTAGCACCGTCGCCGCGACACCCAGCACGGCGGCGATCCCGAGCCCGATCGCGAACAACGTCAGGAAGTCTCCCCGGTCCGCGAAGACCGCTCCGAGCGCCGTTCCGGCCGCGCTCCCGAGGAACAGCGACGAGGCGAAGAGGCTGACGGTCGTCGCCCGCGCGTCCGGGGCGACCTCGGTGGCCCACTTCTGCAACGTGGAGTGCATGAACGCCCACGCGCCCGCGATGAGGACGCACGCGACGAGCACACCTCCCGTGCCAGGGTCGAGGACGAGCCCGACGAACGCGCCGACGCCGCAGGTCCCCCCGACAGCGACGAGCCGCGCCTGCGACAGCCTGCCGGAGACCGCCTTGACGATCCGCGTAGCCACGATGACGGCGAGCCCGTAGGCCGCGGTGACGATCCCGGACAGGGTGGCGCTCATCCCCTGGCTCTGCAGCACCGTCGGCAGGAAGTTGAGGACGCCGAGCAGCACGACCCCTTCGACGAACGCGAGGGCGAAGACGACGAGCGCCCACCGGTTGCCGATCACCCGCACCAGCGCCGACCCGATCGAGAGTCGCTCGCCCTGCACAGGAACCTCCGGCAGACGTGCCATGAGCACGACGACGACGAGCACCACCACCGCCGGTATCCCGAATGCCAGCCGCCAGCTCGCGAGATCGGCCAGGGCGGCACCCCCGAGCGTGGCCGCGGCCATCCCGACGGCCGTCATCATCATGATGTCCGTCAGCGGGCCGTGGCGTCGGGCCACAGGGACGGTGTCCCCCACGTAGATCAGAGCGCCAGGGACGATGGCCGCGTAGGCACCACCGGCCACGAGCCTCGTCACCGTCAACGTGATCACGCCCGGCGCGAGAGCCGTGGCGATACCCGCCGCCGCGGCGATGAGCAGCGCGAGGCGCATGGTGCGCACGCGCCCGAGCCGATCGGAGACCATGCCCCACACGATCTGCATGAGCCCGTAGCCCACGAGGTACACAGACGCGATGACCCCGGCATCCGTCAACGAGATGCCGAGGTCATCGGCGATCGCCAGCAGCAGCGGCGCGATCACGAGCCGGTCGAACGAGCTGCAGAAGACGGCGAGGTGCAGGAGCCGCAACGACGGCTCCCTGGTCATGGCACTCACCTTGCCAGGTCGGATCTCGACAGGTCCGTCAGGACCGAGCACGACGACGACGGAGCACGCGTCCAGGCCGACGCCTCGCCTCCCGCGGGTCGCCGCATGCCGGAGGACGACACCGTGGAGTGCTCGGGGCCGACCGGACGCATCCTGCTGGGCGGGCCCTGCGGCCGGAGCCGTGTCCAGCCGCAGGCACTCGCGCTAGAGCACCCGGAGGAAGACCGGGGTGCCCGCGACCCAGCGGTTCGGGCCCTCGCGGGTGCCCATGCCGGGGTTCCAGGCGCCGATGTTCTGGCCGTTGCCCGTGTAGATCGCCACGTGGCCGGGCCACCAGATGAGGTCGCCCGGACGCGCCTGGCTCGCCGGCACCTGCTCGAAGTGGGCGAACGCGCCCCACGCCGTGGTGCGCGGCAGGGTGACGCCGAACTGCCCGTAGACGTACCCGGCGAAGCCGATGCAGTCCCAGCCACCCGGCGTGGTCCCGCCCCAGACGTACGGCGACCCGGTGTACTGGCGTGCCACCGAGACGACGGCGTCGCCGCGCCACGCTGGAGCGGCCGCCGGGGGCGGGGTGGGCTCGGGCGCAGGAGCGGGGGCCGGCGGAGCAGGTGCAGGAGCCGGCACGGGCGCCGGGGCCGGCGCGGGAGCAGGCTCAGGTGCCGGCGCAGGCCGCGGGGCGGGAGCGGGCTCCGGCTCAGGGGCGGGAGCTGGTGCAGGGCGCGGGGCGGGCTCCGGCTCGGGCTCGGGCTCGGGCTCGGGCTCGGGCTCGGGCTCGGGCTCGGGCTCGGGTGCAGGCTCCGGCGCGGGAACCGGCTCCGCCGCAGGCTCTGCCGCGGGAGTCGGCTCAGGCTCGGGCTCCGGAGCGGGTTCCGGCTCCGGGGTCGGCTCAGGCTCAGGCTCGGGGGTCGGCTCGGGCTCCGGCGTCGGCTCGGGCTCCGGCGTCGGCTCGGGAGTCGGCTCAGGCTCGACCACCGGCTCGGGCTCAGGTGCAGGCTCAACCACCGGCTCGGGCTCCGGCGCAGGCTCGGGAGTCGGCTCAGGCTCCACGACCGGCTCGGGCTCCGCCACCTGCACGGGCTCGGGCTCGACGACCGGCTCCGGCTCCGGCTCTGCGAGCGGGCCCCGGTCGATCGCAAACGTGCTGCGTCCGTCGGCGCGGATCCCGACGACGATCGGGTCGCCCGCCTGCCCGTAGTGGAAGACGTGGTCGGCGGCACCGTGGTCGCGGGCGTTACGCACGTACATGGCGTTGCCGCGGCGGACGGTCACGGAGACGGAGCCGTCGCCGTCCCAGTCGCCGACGAACAGGGCGTCGCCCTGGGCACCCGGCTCCATCGTCGTCGTGCGCGTCTCGTCGGCACCGGACAGCGGAGCGGCCGGCTCGTTCGAGGGCCAGGCGGCCATCGCGCGGGTCGGCGTGAGCGGCCGCGTGGACTCGGGGCCGAAGGTGAAGGCACTCGTCGTCGTCGATCCGAAGGTGAAGGCGCTCGACGCCGCGATCGGCCCGTGCATGGCGATCCGCGCGAACTGCTCCCCCTGGGGCGTCGTTCCCACGTTGCCGTCCGTGCCGTACGCGGCCGAGCTGGCCACGCACGCGATCGCCAGGCCCATGCCCGCACCTGCGGGCAGCCATCTCGTCAGACGCACAGTTCTCTCCTCGTTCGCGCTCAGGCCCCCCAGCCCCGTCCCACCTGCGTCGCTGCACGCGAGTTGTGGTGGCTGTCCCCGGCACGATGGCCGTGTTACTCGTGAGACTAGAGATAAAAAGAGTGCATTAGAGTGACTCGAGTGAAATGAGACGTACATCTCATCGAGACACGGTCGCCACCGAACCGTGACTCGGTCACGACGGTGCTACCAACACGGCCGCCGTTCGTCGTCGTGGGCCGTTCATCGCCTCGTCACCGGCGATTGAGCCGGTGTTCGACCTGGTCAGACATGGTGCGTGCGATCACGCCAGATCACGGCTGATCACACATCCATCCCAGGGGGACCACCATGCGCACGACCACTCGTCGGATCTCGACCGCCGTCGCCACCGCCGCCCTCGCGGCAGCCGTCACGGCTCCCGCCTTCGCGGCCCAGACCGACTCGCTCGAGTCGATCGCCCACCGCGGCGACAAGGAGCACCACCCGGACAACAGCGTCGCGGGCATCCGGAGCGCCGTGGACAAGGGCGCCGACCTCGTCGAGATCGACGTCATCTACAACCCGGACGGCGACACGTTCTTCCTCAACCACGACAACAGGTGCAGCGGCCCCGGCGGCTCGGCCACCATCGACCGGGACGCCTACGAGGTCGTGACCGAGCGGTGCGCGCTACCCGAGCTCGACGACGTCCTGGCCACGTACGGGAGCGAGGGCTACCTGTCGTTCGTCGTCGAGTACAAGTCGACGTCGCGGACCACCACGGAGTCGGCCGACGACCTCGTCGAGACGATCGAGGCGGCCGGCGCGATCGACGACATGTGGGTCTCGTCCCTCGACGACGACCTCCTCGCCGCCGTCCGGGACACCGGCACCGACATCTCGCTCATGCGGGTGCGTGGCTACAGCGGGCCGATCAACGTGGGCGACGCCTGGCTGCGCGAGACCGCCGAGCTCGGCTACGACGCCGCGAACGTCAACATCGGCGCCTGGACCCGCGCGAAGGCCGACCTCGCCGAGTCCCTCGGGCTGGAGACGGTCGGCTGGGCGTGGCCGACCGCGAGCGAGGGCGACAACACCACCGCGATCGAGTACGACCTCGACATGTTCATGACCGACCGGCTCGACGACCTGCACGCCCAGCTCGGCCGCTGAGCGATCGCGGGCTGGCCGGCCCGCCGAGCTCATCCGCACGAACCACCCATCCCCGACACCGCCCTGACTAGCACCAACGGGTGAACGGCCGCGTCGTCGGCCGTTCACCCGCGGGGCGGTCGACGGCCATCGGCCGGTCACTCGCGTTCCGCACGATGTCGGTCGGCGTCACGCCGGTCCCCCAGGCGCCGGTCCCGAGCCGCCGGTCCCTCCGACCGCCTTTCCCCTCCCCTGTGTTCTCCCCACCACCTCGTCAAGGAGCTTCATCTTGCGAACCACCCTGCGTGTCAGCGCCGTTGCGGGCGCCCTCCTCCTCACCGCCGCGTGCGGAGGTGGCGGGTCCGACGACGGGTCGGGCGGCGACGGCGGGTCCTCGGACGACATCGTCATCAGCTACAACACCCCCGCCGAGTGGGCGAACTGGGGCGGCGTGCTCGAGGCGTTCACCGAGGAGACCGGCATCGAGGCGCCGAACGACCCGAAGAACTCGGGCCAGACGCTTGCCGCGCTCGAGGCCGAGGCCGCCGCGCCGGCCGCCGACGTCGCCTACTACGGCATCGTCTTCGGCTACCAGGCCTCCGACGCCGGCCTCGTGACGAGCTACGAGCCCGAGGGGTTCGACGAGATCCCCGAGAACCTCCGCGACGAGGACGGCGAGTGGTTCACCGTCCACCAGGGCGCCGTGGCGTTCATCGTCAACACCGACGAGCTCGGCGACGTGCCCGTGCCGCAGAGCTGGGAGGACCTGACCGACCCGCAGTACGAGGGCATGGTCGGCTACCTCGACCCGACCCAGGCGGCCGTCGGCTACTCGGTCCTCACGGCGGCCAACCTCGCCCTCGGCGGCACGCTCGACGACCCGACCCCGGGCCTCGAGTGGGCGTCCGCGATGGCGGACAACGGAGTCGTCAACCCGGCCCAGACGGCCACGGCCTCCGTGCAGCAGGGCGAGATCCCCATCCTCATCGACGCCGACTTCAACGGCCACCAGCTCGCGGCGGCCGGCGACCCGATCGAGGTCGTCTACCCCGAGGAGGGCTCGCTCGCGATCCCCTACGTCATGAGCCTCGTGGCCGAGGCCCCGCACGAGTCCGCCGGCCAGGCCCTGCTCGACTACTCCCTCAGCGACGAGGCCCAGGCACTGTTCGCTGAGAGCTACCTGCGCCCGGTGCGCGACGTCGAGATCCCCGAGGAGATCGCCGAGGTCTTCCCCGAGAACTACGACGAGCTCGTGACGATCCCGGACTTCGAGGAGATGCAGACCGTCCAGGAGGACGTCCTCGCGCAGTTCGAGTCCGAGGTTCAGTGATCTCTCGGTCCATCGACGGGAGCCGCCGCAGCCCGGCGGCGGCCCTCGTCGCACCGATCGTCCTCGTCCTGCTCGTCCTCCTCGTCTGGCCGATGATCCTGCTCGTCGTGCGCAGCACGGGGGCGGAGGCGGGCGGCTGGAGCCTCGACCGGTACGGCGAGGTGCTGACGAGCAGCCGCTACCTCGAGTCGCTCCTGTTCACCGCCGGGATCGCCGTGGCCTCCACCGTGCTGGCCCTGGTCATCTGCGTGCCGGCGGCCCTGTACCTCGAGCGCGACCGCTCCCGCGCGGGCCGGCTCCTCGCGACGGCGATGACCATCCCCCTCAGCTTGCCCGGGATCGTCATCGGCTTCTTCGTCATCCTGCTCGTGGGCAACACCGGCGTGATCCCCAAGCTCTTCGAGGCGGCGACCGGGGAGCGGGCGCTCCAGATCGCCTACACGTGGGTGGGACTGCTCATCGCCTACCTCTACTTCCAGATCCCGCGCGTGGTGCTCGTGGTGCGCGGCGCGGCCGGGGCCGTCCGTCCGGAGACGATCGAGGCCGCCCGCTCGCTCGGGGCGTCCACCGCGACCATCTACCTCCGCGTCATCCTGCCCGCGCTCCGGCCGGCGATGGCGAGCTCGGCCGCGCTGGCCCTCGCGACCGGGTTCGGCGCGTTCGGCACGGCCGCCACCCTGAGCCGCGACCTCAACGTGCTGCCCGTCGAGATCGCCTCGGCGTTCACGGACGGCTTCCAGCCCGAGCTCGCGGCCACCCTGTCCGTGCTCCTCGCGCTCCTGACCACGGTGATCCTCGTCGGCGTCGGGAACCTCGGGGACGTCAAGGTGAGGAGGAGCGCGCCATGAGCGAGGCGACCACCCCTGCCGGGGTCACGACGACGAACGGCGCACCCGGGCTCTCCGCGGCACCGGACGCTCAGGGAACCCCGGACACCCCCGGGCCGACGACGACGAGCCGGCGCGCGCGGTCCGCCACCCCGCTCCGGCACGACGGCGTCACCCGGGTCGGCCAGGTCCTCGCGATCGTCGCCGCCCTGGTCACCACGCTGCCGATCCCCCTCGTCCTGCTCGTCGCGCTGAGCCGCAGCTGGCGCGAGGGTCCGCTCGGGGGCCTCACCCTCGAGTGGATCGTCGAGGCGTGGGACGACATGGCCGGCAACATCGGCGTGAGCGTGAGCGTGGCGCTGCTCGTGCTCGTCATCGACATGGCCATCGGCCTGCCGGCGGCCTGGGCCATCGCCCGCTACCGGTTCCCGGGCCGGTCGCTGCTCCGGGCCGTGACCAACGTGCCGATCGCCGTGCCGGGCATCGCGCTCGGCCTCGGCCTCATCCTCGCCTACCCGCTGCTGCGCCCCTCGGGAGTGCTGATGATCGGCGGGCACGTGCTCTACACACTGCCGTTCCTCCTCAGCGCGCTCACCCCCGCGATGGCCAGCCCCGCCCTGCGCCTGCAGGAGTCGGTCGCCGAGTCGCTCGGCGCCGGCCCCGTCCGCCGCTTCCTCACGGTGACCCTGCCCGCGTCCCGGGGCGCGCTGCTGGCGGCCACCCTGCTCGTCCTCACCCTGTCCTTCGGAGAGTTCAACGTGTCGTTCTTCCTGTTCACGCCGCTGCAGCAGCCGGTCCCGGTCGTGCTGTACGACGGCTACCTCACCGGCCGCCTCGAGGCCGCCGCCGCCGCGACGGTCCTCTTCCTCGTGCTCGTGGTCCCCGCGGCCCTCGCGCTCGAGCGGCTCGGCGGCGCGAAGATGGGCCAGGCATGAGCGTGACGACGACACCCACGACACCCGGCACGACGTCGACACCCACCGCCCAGGACGCCGCCGCCCTCACCTGCCGCGGCCTCGGCTTCCGCTACCACGGAGCCGAGGGCAACGCCCTGACGAACCTCGACCTCGACGCCGCGCCCGGATCGATCACCGCGCTCGTCGGCCCCTCGGGCTGCGGGAAGACGACGCTCCTCAAGCTCGTCGGCGGGCTCCTGCGTCCCACCGCGGGCACGATCCACGTCGACGACGTCGACACCACCACCGTGCCGCTGGCCAAGCGCCGGGTGGGGTGGGTGCCGCAGCAGTACGCCCTCTTCGACCACCTCGACGTCACAGGCAACGTGACGTTCGGCCTGAAGGCCCAGGGCGTTCCGGCCCAGAAGCGGGCCGAGCGAGTGACGGAGATGCTCGAGCTGTGCCAGATCGCGGACCTCGCCCACCGGCCGGTCACCGAGCTCTCGGGCGGTCAGCGCCAGCGCGTGGCCATCGCCCGCGCGCTCGCGCCCTCGCCCCGGCTGCTCCTCCTCGACGAGCCGCTCGCCGCCCTCGACCCCCAGCTGCGGGTCCTGCTCCGCTCCGAGCTCGCCGCGCTCGTGCGGGCCTCCGGCGTGACCACGCTGCTGGTGACCCACGACCAGGACGAGGCGTTCGCGCTCGGCGACCAGCTCGTGCTGCTGCGCGCGGGGAACCTCGTGCAGTCCGGGGAGCCCGCCGAGCTCTGGGACCGGCCGGCGACCTCGTGGGCGGCGGAGTTCCTCGGCCACGCCGTGGTCGTCCCCGCCACACGGGACGGCGAGCACCACGCGCGTCTCGCCGGCGGCCTCCGCCTCCCGGCGGGAACATCCCCCGACGACGACACCACCAACAGCCTGGAGGACACAGACATGCACGTCGCACTGCGCTGGACCGACCTGACCGCGTATCCCACCGACGCAGAAACCGCCGCGCTCACGAACGGGGCCGCCACCGGCACCGTCGTGACGTCCGAGTTCGCCGGCGACCGGTACCGCCTCACGGTGGCCCTGACCGACGGCCCCACCGTCCCGGCACACAGCGTCTACGCCAGCGAGGTCGACTCGGCCGTCGCCGTGCGGCCCAGCGGCTCGCGCGCGGTCCCGGTGGTGACCCGATGAGCGCGACCCTCACCGTCCTCGGCGCCTCAGCGACCGCGCCGTCCAGCCTCGGCGCCGCCGTCGGCTACCTCCTCCACCACGAGGGCGGGGCCACGCTCGTCGACTGCGGGCCCGGCGTCGTCGCGGAGCTCGCCACGCGCGGCCACCTCGGCGAGCTGAGCTCGATCGTCATCTCCCACGAGCACGCCGACCACTGCGCGGACCTCACGGCCCTCGCCTACCGGCGCGGCTTCCCCGAGCGGCTGCCCGCTGTGCCGATGTGGGCGCCGACGGGCTTCGGGAAGAAGCTCGTCGGGCTCGACGGCGTCTACGGGATCCCCTCGCTGCCGGCACTCGCGGCGCCCCTGAGCGACGGGTTCGACCTCACCGAGATCGAGCCGGGCGCCACCGTGACGGTGGACGGCACGACGCTGACCACGATCCCGGCCTTCCACCCGGTACCGACGCTGGCCATGCGGTTCGACGACCTCGGCCTCGCCTACACCGCCGACACGGGGCTGACGGACGAGCTCGTCGAGCAGTGCCGGAACGTGCCCGTCCTGCTGGCGGAGGCGACGTACCGGCACAGCGCCGGGATCGACGTGTCCAACCACGGCCACCTCACGGGCCGGACGGTTGGCGAGCTCGCCGCGGCCGCCAACGCCGGGCGGCTCGTCATCACGCACCTGGCCGACCCGGCGGACGGCGAGGAGATCCTCGCCGAGGCGCGCGCCGTCTACGACGGCCCGGTCGAGCTCGCGGCCCCCGGCCTCGTGATGCAGCTGGGCTGACCGGCCGGAAGGCCGACTCACACGCGGTCGTGACCGCGCGATGCCCAGATCAGGTGCACGAGCTCGGCCCGGCTGTGCACACCGGTCTTGGCGAAGATCCGCTTGATGTGCTGCTTGACCGTGTTCTGGCTGACGAACGCGATGTCGGCGATCTCCTTGGTCGTCATGCCCTTGCTGACGTACTCGGCGATCTCCTGCTCACGAGGGGAGAGCACCTCCCACGCGGGGAGCGCGCAGTCCTCCTCGTCGGGCGCCTCGAAGACGACGGCGATGATGGCGTCGTAGGTCGGCGCGATCGAGCACTTGATGATGAGGCGCTCCCCCGAGGCGTCGTCGCGCACGTTCGCCGTGAGTGCGCGCCGCCCTTCCGCGACGAAGTCGGCGACGACCGAGTCGATGAGCCCGTGCGCCGACTCCGGGAACCGGACCTCCAGGTTGCGCGAGGCGAACACGCGCTCACCGCTCGTGGCGTCGGCGACGACGACCATCTGGGAGAGGTGATCGAGCGCTCCGCCGAGAAGTGCGGCCCGGTCGCCGGCCTGCTCGAAGCGCCGCGCCCGTTCGAGCGCGAGGCTGAGGTGCTCGCTGACGAACCTGGCGGTCGTGAGGTCGACCAGCGTGAACGGTTCGGCGTCGGTCGCGCGGGCGAAGTTCACGGTTCCGGCGACCTCGCCGGCAATGAGGATCGGTGCCTCGAGGGAGTGCGCCAGGTTCTCCCGCAGCAGCACGGCACGGGCGCCGGACTCGAGCCATCTCTGTTCGCGCACGACGTTCGTCGAGTCCGCGGGCAGCACGTTGTCGGTGACGGCGTCGAGAACGGGATCGTCGTTGCGACCCTCGGCCTCGTACGCGGCCATGAACTCGTCGCTGAGGTTGGAGGCGAAGAGCGCAGGCACGCCGGGACTGGCGAACCGGTACATCCCGATCCCGTCCGCGGGGATGATGAGACTGACCGCCTCGTGATACGCACGACGGACCTCGTCCACGCTCACGGCGCTCTGGATCGCACGTACGTACTCGAACCGGCTCTCGAGCTGCCTGTTCTCACCTGTGACCATCAGTCCGTCCACCCCTTCGTCAGACCCCCTCGCCGGTCACCGGCTGCCTCGTCCTCGCGTCGCCGTCGACGCCTGGTGGTACCGCCCGCCGGGCGGCACCGGGTGATCGTGCCCGATGCCGCCCCGGTCGCGCATCGGCCGATCAGATCCGGTCGGCCATCCAGTCCGTCAGCCGGGACGCCGCAACCGCGAGGTGGTCGTAGTTGCAGTGCAGCGAGCCCGCGCCGTCGTAGATGTCGAAGGTGACGTCCTCGACGGTCAGTGCGTCGACGAACTTCTTCGCGCCCTCGATGTCCATGATGATGTCCTTCGTCCCGTGCATGACGTAGACCGGGACGTCGATCTTCTCGGCCACGCCGTCGAGCGTGAACTTCGCCAGCTTCTCGCGCGCCTCGGCATCGTCCTTCGAACCCGAGAGCCACTGCAGCTGCTCGTGGAGCGGGGGGTAGTACTCGTAGAAGTCCGTGAGGATGCTCCACGTGCCGCACCAGGCCGCCACGGCCTTGACCCGCGGCTCGAACGCGGCGGCGCGCGGCGCGTAGTAGCCGCCGAAGCTCACCCCGGCCAGACCGATGCGGTCCTTGTCGACGTCGTCCCGCTGCTCGAGGAAGTCGAGGATCGCCGCGACCGGGACCTCGTAGTCAGGTCGGCTGTAGAGCTCCTTGAAGCGCAGCGACGAGCCGCGGCCCGGGGTGTCGACCATGACGACGTTCATCCCGCGGGCGGGGAACTCCGTCCCGCCGAGGAAGTACAGCTCCTCGGCCCACGAATCGGCACCACCGAGGAAGAGCACGGTGGGACGCTTGGCACCCGAGTTGTCGGGACGCACGATGTAGCCGTCCATGGTGATGCCCTCGAAGGGCACGTGGATGCGCTCGATGAGTCCGTCGGTGAGCTCGGCGGCACGCTGGAAGTTCTTGGTCCCCTCCGTGTAGGCCTCGGTACGCCGCGGGTCGGACGAGTTGAGGAAGAACTCGCTGTGGCGCCAGTAGCTCATCGAACGGAAGAGTGCGCGCCGGCCGGTGGCGATGTGCCCCTCGGCGATGGCCTTCTCCCCCGCCGCCGCGGTGGCCTTGGCGGTGTTGCTCCACTCCTGCTGCCACAGCTCGGGGTCGGTCGAGTCGCCGATGCGCGCGGCGGTGCGGGCGCACTCGAACAGGTCGGATCCGCCTACCGCGACCTGTGCAAGCAGACGCATGGTCTGCAGGGACCAGTCCTCGTCCTGCGGGAACAGCTCGATGACGGACAGGGAGTCGTCCTGGGTCGGCGTCTCGGTCATAACTTCTCCTTGGGTGGTGTCGGACTGCTTGGTCAGGTTCGGTCGATCAGCGCACGGCCGAGATCGCGGCGGGTGCGATCTCCTGCCACGGCACCTGGTCGCGGATGGCCGTGCGGTACTTGACGAGCTGGCGGGGTGCGTTGACCGCCACGGCGCCACGGATGACGCCGTCCCGCCCGTACAGGGCGGTCAGGCGCGTGTCGGTCGCGTCCTCGACGACGACGTCGGTGGCAGCGATACCGGTCCCGACGAAGCGCATCTTGGCGGTGAACTGGTCGGACCAGAAGTAGGGGACGCTGCTGTACGCCTCGCTGGTACCGAGCAGCGTGTGCGCGGCGTGCCGGCCCTGCTCCACGGCGTTGGTCCAGTGCTCGACACGCATCTCCTCGTCGAAGAGCGGGTTGTACCAGCGGGCGATGTCACCGGCTGCGACCACACCGGGGACACCGGTCGACAGGTCGGCACCGGTGAGCACGCCGTTGGCGACACTCAGACCAGAGCCCTCGAGCCACTCGACGTTCGGTGTAGCCCCGATCCCGCCCACGACGATGTCCGCATCGAGCACGTCGCCCGTGCTGAGCTCAGCACGCACGCCGCCCCTGGTCGCCTCGAACCGCTCGACCGAGCACGTGCACACGATGTCGATGCCGTTGCGCGTATGAAGGTCGCGGAACCACGCACCGACCTCGTCCCCCAGCGCGCGGGCCAGCGGTGCTCGACCGACCTCGATGACGGACACGTCGACGCCCATCTGGCGGGCGGTCGCAGCGATCTCAAGGCCGATGAAACCGGCACCGACGAGCAGGAGGCGCTTGCCCGGACGCAGCTTCTCACGCAGCTCCGCCGCATCACCGATGTCGCGCACGACGTGTGCGTCCGGCAGCCCGGAGACGACGGGCAGCCGGCGGGCCCGCGACCCGGTCGCGAGCACGAGGCCCTCGTAGGGCACCTCGGTTCCGTCGGCGAGGTGGACGACGGTGTTCGTGACGTCGAGGCCGGCCGCCGCGGCCCCGAGCCGCACGTCGATCGCGTGGTCCTCGTACCACTGCGGCGAGCGCAGGTAGAGCTTCTCGACGTCGACGCCGCTCGAGAGTGCTTCCTTCGACAGCGGCGGGCGGTCGTAGGGCAGGTGCTGCTCCGCCGAGATGATGGTGATCTCTCCGTCGAAGTCGCGCTCGCGCAGGGCTTCGGCGGCGTGCACGGCGGCGAGCGACCCACCGACGACGACGACCCGTCTCATCTCAGTCTTCCTCGAGCGCGATGGCGCGCGCCGGGCAGCCACGCACCGCGTTCTCCGCGAGTGCACGATCGCTGTCCGGGACGTCCTCCTTGAGGAGGATCGCCTTCTCCGCCTCGTCGTCGAAGTCGAAGTAGCCCGGTCCCTCGATCAGGCAGTTGGCATAGCCCTGGCAGAGGTCGAGGTCGAGCGTGAGCTTGAGTGCCATGAGTAGTCGTCTCCTTCGTGATCCGGGCGGGTGCCCGGCGGTGCTCAGTGGCCGGAGGACGCCAGGTGCGCGAGCGCCGGCGTCGGCGTGACGGAACGAGCGGATGCGGGTGTGTTGCGGGAGCGCAGGGCGCGCACCTCTCCCCCGGTGACGACGGCGGCGATGCCGGGGATGTCACCGGTGGCCAGGGCGCCGTGCGCGTCTCCGGCGAGCGAGCCCCAGGGGGCGTCCATCAGGACGAGGTCGGCCGTACGGCCCACCTGGAGGAAGCCGGCCGGCAGGTCCCACGTGCGGGCGTTGTTGCCTGAGGCGGCGGCCCACAGCACGGCGGGATCGACGTCGGTCCACGAGGACAGCTCGGCGACCGTCTTGATGACACCGAGCGGCATGACGCCGGTCCCGGTGGGCGTGTCGGAACCGATGACGATCCGGGCCAGCATGCCCTTCGCGGCGGCCCGCTCGAGGATGCGCACCGAGGAGCGGAAGTTGCCGGCCTGGACCAGCTGGAGAGCCATGTCGGTCTCGTCCATGATCCGGTCGACCCCCGCGGGGTCCAGCGCGGTCGGCCCACCGTTGATGTGGCCGCAGATGTCCGGGGACAGGGCGAGCAGGTGGTCCGGGGTGATCGGCTGGCTCCCCGGGATCGACGCACCACCGGAGTGGCACATGACGCGGATGCCGTGCTGCTGCGCCCAGCGCACCTGGTCGGCGCCGTCGGCGGGGTCCTCGTAGAGGCCGAACCCGAACTTGGCGAGGTTGACCCCGGCCTCCTGCAGGTCGGCGAAGTCCTGCTCGGTGAGCGTGGGCTCGAGGACGACGGCGCCGGCGTGCACGGTCATGCCGCCGGGGCTGAAGTTCCGGAAGGTCGAGCGCGCCGCGATGGCGAGCGCCTTGACGCCGATCGCGTCGTGCGGTCGGCCCGGCGCGTGGATCTCGCCCGGCGACACCACGGACGTGATGCCGCCGTGGACGTAGCTGGCGAGGAAGTCGACCGTCTTCTGCCGTGGCGTGTAGTCGCCGAGCACGACGTGGCAGTGCGAGTCGATGAGGCCGGGGGCGAGCGTCATCCCGTCGGCGTCGAGGACCTGGTCGGCGGACTCGACCTCTGCGGCGAGCGACGCACGGGTCCCGAGGGCCGTGATCGTGCCGTCGGTGGCGATCAGCGTGTCGATCCCGTCGAGGACCGGAGAGTCGATGTCCCCGGAGAAGACGGCTCCCGCGCCGACGACAGCCAGGCTGGTCACGCCGTCGCCCCCTTCTCCTTCGCCTCGGCGAGCGACATGCCGCCGACGCGGGCGTTGATCCGGCCACGGTTGGTGACGGCGCCGATGATGAGCAGCTCGTCGGGACGGGGCGCGTCCGGGACGCGGACCTCGGTCGCGTCGTAGTGGCTGCGCACCCAGACGTCGTCCTTGAAGGCGGTCGGCACGTCGATCGTGTCGCCGGCCAGCCCGACCTTGGTCACCGAGGTGATCCACGCCTTCCCGCCGCCGATGGCGTCGCGGAACGCGTTGCCGTAGACGGAGGTCAGTGCCGCGTTCACGTGCTCCTGCTCGCCGTTGATGCCGGCGATCCCCGCCTTGCCGTAGCTCTCGACCGGCGCGCCGAGGAGTTTCGCCGCCTCGGTCCCCAGTAGCGTGCCGAGCTCGGCGGAGGCGTCGATGATCGGCTGGAGGTCCTCGATGAAGCCCTTCCCGGCGTAGGGGTTGGCCACGACGGCGGCGACGACGACCTTGCGCAGCGGCTCACCGTCGTCGGTCGCGCCGGCAGCGGTGTAGGTCACGTCGACCTGTGAGAAGAGCTTGCGGATCTCGAGCACGTGGTCCTCCGGTGGAGTAGTGGTGGCGGTGCGGGCGATCGGCCCGGCGACGGTGGATCGGACGATGGTCGGAACGCCGTCGCTACGCTGGTACGGCTCCTGTGATGCGTTCGATGCTAGGTCGGCGACGAGAAGCGGCCCATTACCCAGCCGGGTCAATTCGGCCCGTTCCGCACCGCCGGATCACCCGCTCAGGACCCGGTGCGGCCGGAACCGGCGGTGCCCGCGGCGCGCTCGCGCAGGTCCTTCTTGACGACCTTGCCGGACGCGTTCCGCGGCAGACGATCGAGCACCTCGTACGTTCTCGGCACCTTGTAGGCGGCAAGCCTGTCCCGCAGGTAATCCTTGAGCTGCTCACCGTCGACGCTCCCGCCGTCGACGAGCACGACGTACGCGTGCCCGACCTCCCCCCAGCGTTCGTCGGGAACGCCGACGACGGCGCAGTCGGCAACGGCGGGATGGCGGAACAGAGCATCCTCCACCTCGGCCGGGTAGATGTTCTCGCCGCCCGAGATGATCATGTTCTTCAGCCTGTCGACGATGTAGACGAACCCTTCCTCGTCCTGGATCGCCACGTCGCCGGATCGCAGCCAGCCGTCGGCGTCGACCGTCTCGGCGGAGGCTTCCGGCATCTCCCAGTACCCCCGCATGACGTTGGGACCGGAGAGGATGACCTCGCCCTTCTCGCCCTGACGTACGTCGTTGCCGAGCGGATCGACGATGCGGAGGTCGCTGAAGAAGCAGGGCGTCCCCGCGGAGCCGACCTTCTCGAGCGCCCGGTCCGCACGCAGGAAGGTCGCGTTGGGCGAGGACTCGGTCATCCCGTACCCCTGGAGGAAGGTCAGGCCCCTGTCGGCGTAGGTCTCGATGAGCGCGCGCGGCAGGGGCGCCGATCCGCACGGGAGCGTGCGCAACGACGAGAAGTCGGCGCCCGCCCAGCGGTGAGACTGCGCGAGAACCTGGAACATCGTCGGCACGCCGAGGAACATCGTCACTCGGTGGCGCTCGATGAGGTCGACGGCGAGATCGACCTCCCACGAGCGCATCATCACGGTGGTACCGCCCTTGAGGACGGTGGTGAGGAAGCAGTTGTTCATCCCCGCGGTGTGGAACAACGGGGCGACGAGCAGGCTGATCTCATCGGTACGGATGTCGATGTCGATCATCATGTTGATCGAGTTCCACGTGATGTTGCCGTGCGTCATCATCACGCCCTTGGGGTGTCCGGTGGTCCCCGATGTGTACTGGATCATGGCGACGTCCTCGAGCGTGACGGGTTCGTCGATCGGGGTCTCGGCACCTCCCGCGAGGACCTCCTCGAACTGCTCTGCACCATCGACCGGCAGGTCCCCGACGGCGATCCGGTGCTCGATCGGCAGGTCGTCGTCGAGGGCGGCAACGGTCTCGCGCAGGTCGCCGTCGTGGATGATTACCTGGGCCCGCGAGTCGGACAGGACGTAGGAGTGCTCGGAGGGGGCCAGGCGGACGTTGAGCGGGACGATGACGGCCCCGAGCATCGTCACCGCGAAGAACGTCTCGGCGAGCGCCGGGTGGTTCGGACCGAGGTAGGCGACACGGTCTCCGTGGCGGACACCCCTGGCACGCAACGCATGAGCGAGCCGCACGCTGCGCCGGTGGAGCTCGCGGTAGCTGAGCTCGGCACCCTCGAAGAGGATGGCGGTCTTGTCCGGGGTGGCTCGAACCTGGCGGGCGGGCCACGAGCCCACTCCTGCGTCGCGCATGGTGCTGCCCTCTCGTTGCTAGCTCTCGGACTGGATCCGCAGGAGCTGCACGAGCAGCTCCTCGCGGCGTCGGCGGACTGCTTCCGCACCGTCCGCCACGACGGCGGCGGCTTCCTCCTCGACACGGGCGCGCAGCTCGTCGTCGAGTGTCGGCGTGGTCTGGTCGGCCCAGATGGCCTCCATGGTCGGACCCATGCGGTCGTGGATGTCGGCCAGTCCCCCCTCGCCGCCGGAGAGATGCAGGTTGACGAACGGGCCGTACTGGGCCCAGCGAAGGCCGGGTCCGGCACTGATCGCCGTGTCGACGTCGGCCACCGAGACGGCACCGGTGGCGACCAGCGAGTAGGCCTCGCGCCACAGGGCACCCTGGAGGCGGTTGGCGACGTGGCCGACCAGCTCGGCCCGCACGTGGATGGGCCGCTTGCCCAGCGCGGTGTAGGCATCGAGCGCACGCCGCACGTCGGCGGTGCTCGACGCCTCTCCTCCCACGACCTCGACGAGAGGCACGATGTGCGGCGGGTCGAACGGGTGCCCGACCACGACGCGCCCCGGGCGGTGGTCGCAGTGCGCCTGCAGGTCCGTCGGCCGCAGTGCGGAGGAGCTCGAGGCGATGACCACCTCGGCTGCCGCAGCTGCGTCGGCGTGACTCAGCACCTCCTGCTTGAGGTCGAGATGCTCCGGCAGGTTCTCCTGGACGAGCATGACGCCGTCGACGGCCTCGGTGAGGTCGCCGACCACGGAGAGCGTGCCCCGATCTCGGTCGGGCGCGAGCCGGCAGGCCGCGTCCCAGCGCTTCCCGACCCCGGCCCTCAGCCGCTCCTCGGCATCGTCTGCGACGTCGTACGCCAGGACGTCGTACCCGCGGGCCAGGAAGTGCGTGGTCCAGCTCGCGCCGATGAACCCCGTCCCGACGACGCCGACGGAACCGGCACTCACGCGTCCTCCTCGCCGCCACCCGCGGGGCGCACCCGCTCGGACCGACCGGACAGGAAGTCGCCCAGCCTCGACCGAGCCTCGGTGTCCTGCTGCGCGACGGCCACCATGAGCGACTCGGTCACCAGCGCCGCCTCCTGGCCGGCGTCGTGCATCCGCGGCAACATCTGGGTGAGCGCGAAGTTCGTCATCCGCG
This sequence comes from Georgenia sp. Z1344, assembly GCF_057652375.1. Lineage (NCBI taxonomy): Bacteria > Bacillati > Actinomycetota > Actinomycetes > Allobogoriellales > Allobogoriellaceae > Georgenia > Georgenia sp. Z1344. Next base: position 356,066 of record NZ_CM172728.1, read on the forward strand.
CGTTGCCGGCGATCCGCTCAGCGATCTTGATGGCCTTCTCGGTCGCCTGCCCCTCGCCGACGAGGTACTGGACGATGCCGGCCCGTTCCCCCTCCTCCGCAGTGAGAACGCGGCCGGTGAGCATCATGTCCGTCATCAGGGCTGTGCCCATGAGCCGCGGAAGACGGGCTGTTCCTCCGCCACCGACGTAGATCCCCCGGGCCCCTTCGGGGAGAGCGAAGTAGGTCGACGTGTCGGCCACCCGGACGTGCGTGGCTGCGGCGACCTCGAAGCCCCCACCGATGACGGCGCCGTGCAGCGCACTGACGACAGGCACCGCCCCGAACTGCACCTGGTCCATCAACCGGTGCCAACGCCTCGAGTGGGTCAGTGCCCCGACGGCGTCGGTCTCATGGAGCTCGTTGAGATCGAGACCAGCACTGAAGTGCGGACCGTTGGCCGCGAGGACGACGCACCCGATGTCGTCCGGCGCACCTCCCACCGCGTCGGCGATCGCCGAGGCAGTGGTCTGGTCGAGCGCGTTGCGCTTGGCGGGTCGGTCGATCGTCAGGACGAGCACGCGTCCGTGCTGCTCCCGGTGCAGAGTCTCGGCCATGGCGTCGTACCTCCTCAGGTCTCAGCTGACGGAGAACAGGATGATCTCGGGGAACACGAAGAAGAGCGCGATCATCAGCCCGAAGGGGATGAGGAAGGGGAACGTCCCACGGAAGACGGTGACGACGTCCAGCGTCTTGTCGAGCCCAGCCGTGATGAACACGTTGACGCCCACCGGTGGTGTGATCGCCCCGATCGTGGTCACCAGCGTGAGGACGATCGTCACCCACACGATGTCGTATCCCAGGCCGGTCATCACTGGGAACAGCAGCGGGATGCTGATGACGAGGAAACCGAGGGCGTCCATGAGGGCACCGCCGAGCAGGTAGATGCCGATGACGATGATGGCGACCACCGTCGGGGCGACGGGGAGGGCCGAGACCCACTCTGCGAGCTCGAACGGCACACGGCTCAGGGCGAGGAAGCGACCGAACACGATGGCGCTGGCGACCAGCAGGATGACCATCGCCGAGATGCGGAGCGTCTCGATCACGCACTGCCAGAACAGCTTGAGCGACATCGTGCGCGTGACCAGGCTGATGACGATCGCACCGAAAGCACCGACGGCTGCGGCCTCGGTCGGAGTGAAGAAGCCGGCGAACATTCCGACGATCGCGACGGTGAACAGGATGCCCACCTCGATGGCGCCGCCGAGGGACCGGAAGCGCTCGCCCCACGTCGCCCTGGGGCCGGCCGGGCCCATCTCCGGCTTGAGCGCCGCGATCACGAAGACGGTGATGAGCAGCGCGAGCCCCGTCAGCAACCCCGGCAGCAGCGTGGCTCCGAACAGGGTGGTGATGGACTGCTCGGACTGCACCGCGATGATGATGAGCGCGGTCGACGGTGGGATGACGATGCCGAGCGTGCCGCCGACGGCAACTGCCGCCCCGGCGAGCCGCGGGTCGTAGTCGTACTTCTTCATCTCCGGCAGCGCGACGGAGCCCATCGTCGCGGTCGCCGCAGAGTTCGACCCGGACACGGCGGAGAACGCGATGCTCGCGAGCACCGTCGTCGCAGCGACTCCCCCCTTGAAGTGGCCGACCCACTTGTACGCCGCATCGAACAGCTTCGAGCTCATCCCGGTCCGGAAGATGATCTGCCCCATGAGGATGAAGAGGGGGACCACGGCCATCGTGTAGGACGAGAACTGCCGGTACAGATCCGAGGCAAGGAGCTGGAGCGCCGCGTCCTGGCCGCTGAGCGTCACGGAACCGAAGAATCCGACGGCGAGCATGGCGAAGGCGACCGGGAGCCTGAGGAAGAGGATCCCGAGCAGGATGACGATGCCGAGAACGGCGATGACCGTGGGACTCACGAGTGGTCTCCTTGGGGAGGTACGGGGTGGGACGCGGGACCTGGCCCGCGGTTCACCAGATGTCCAGCTCGGGGCTGCGGTCGCGCCAGGCGCGAACGACGCGCCCGAGGTCGCCGAGCAGCGCGAGGACGAGCCCGCCGAAGCCGACGACGAGGATCCAGACGATCGCGCCGATCGGGAGCTTGAGGAAGTCGGTCGACGCGCCCGAGGCGGTCATGTTCGAGGAGTAGATGGTCAGGGCGAGCACGACCTGGACCATCAGCGCGATCGAGGCAACCGTCACGATCGCTCCGACGACGAGCTGCACCTTCTTGGGCAGCCGCACGGTGACGATGTCGATGGCGACGTGGGCCTTGTAGACCTGGGCCTCGCCCAGGGCCAGTGCACCGACGATGATCGAGCACAACGAGACGAGCTCGAACGTTCCCGCGAGCGGCTGGCCGAAGAGTCGGAGCACGTAGTTGCCGATGATGACGGCAAGCATCGCGACCACCCCGAGGCCGGCGCCCCAGGCGAGGACACGACTGACCCGCTCGGTGAGGAGGACGAAGGCGTTCATCGCGGTCAGCCCTCTCCGTGCTCGGCCGCGTGCTCGTCGGCCAGCTCGCGCATACGGTCGAGGACCTCCTGGGCGTCGAAGTCCGCGCCCTCGTTGGCTGCCACCCAGTCGTCGGCCAGCCCGCTCATGATCTCGTCCCACTCGGCGGCCTCGGCCTCGTCCACGTCGACGAACTCGACGCCGTGCTCCTCCTCGGCGAACGTCAGCGACTCGGCGACGTTGTCCCCGTCGTGAAGCTCGGACGCAAAGACGCTCATCTCCTCGCGCAGCTCGAGGATGGTGTCCTGGACGTCCTGAGGCAGGGCGTCGAAAGCCTCACGGTCCATGACGGCGACGAAGCTGTTGGACACGCCGAACGGGTAGTCGGTGACGTAGCTGACCATCTCAGCGAGCGAGAAGTCGCGCATGACCTCGCGCGAGGAGATGTACCCGTCGACCACACCGGTCTGCAGGTTCTCGGCGACGTCGGCCATCGACAGCCCGACCGGGTTGGCCCCGAACGCCTCGAGGGTGGGCACGGCCGCACCGGAGCTGCGCAGGCTCACCCCTTCGAAGTCGGCCGCGGTGGTGATCGGGTTCTCGGACTGGATGTAGGCCGGCTCCGTGGTGAAGGCGGTGATGATGACGTAGTCCTCGAACTCCGCGGGCTCGTACTCGAGAAGGAGATCGAGGAAGGTCGCGCTGGCGACCTGGGCGTTCTCCATGCCGATCGGCTGGTTGATGACCGAGGAGAATGCGAACCGTTCCGTGTCGTAGGCGGGAGAGTCCAGCCCGACGTCGACGACGCCCTGACTGACGCCGTCGTAGATGTCTCCGGCGCTGAGGAGGGTGCCACCGGGGAAGGTCTCGACAATGACCTGACCGTCGGTGCGCTCGTTCATCTGGGTCGCCCACTCCTCCATCTGGATCGAGGGGAACGACGCGGCGGGGGCGAAGAAGGCGTACGACAGCGTGATCGCCTCGTCCTCGCCGCCTGCGGCATCGCCGCCCCCGCCGCTACCGGTGCAGGCGGCGAGGACCAGAGCGGTGGCGCTGACGGCAAGGGTGGCGCTCAGGGTCTTGCGCTTCATGATGTGCTCCTTCGGGACGTCGAGGGACGTGACGGATGGTGGGAGGTCGAACTACTGCTGCGCGCTGTGCTCGGCCACGAGCTCGAGCGCTCGGTCGAGGACCGCCTGGGCGTCGAAGTCGGCACCCGCGTGGGCCTCGACCCATTCCTGCTGCACCTGGCTCGTGATCTCGTCGAAGGCGGCCGCGTCCTCCTCGGTGGGTTCGATGAACTGCACGTCGTACTCGGTCTCGGCGTGCTCGATCGCGCCGGCGACGCTCTCGTCGTCCTGGTAGGCGGCCGCGAACTGGGACATCTCGGCGCTGAGCTCGTCGATGACCGCCTGGTCCTGATCGGACAGCGCGTCGAAGTCCTCCTGATCCATGACGGCGACGAAGGTGCCGGCCAGGCCGAAGGGGTACTCGATGACGGTCGAGATCGACTCGGCGAGCCCGAAGTCACGGAGCACGTCTCGCGAGGAGATGTAACCGTCGACGACGTTGGTCTGGAGCGCCTCGGCGACCTCCGGGATGGGCATACCGACCGGGACGTAGCCCAGTGCCTCGGCGAGCGGGACCGTCGCCCCGGACACCCGCATCTCGGCGCCGGCCATGTCGGTGTACGACTCGATGGTCGACACGGACTGGATGAAGGACGGCTCGGCGGTGAAGGCGGTGACGACGTGGTAGCCGTCGAACTCGGTCGGCTCGAACTCCTCGATCAGGTCGTAGTAGACGGCGCTGCCGACCCGACCGTCGGGGATCCCGAGCGGGACGGTGAGGACGGAGCTGAGCGGGAAGCGCGAGGCGTCGTTGTGCGGGGAGTCGAGCCCCACGTCGACGACGCCCTCGGTGACACCGTCGTAGATGTCACCGGCGCCGAGCAGCGTGCCGCCCGGGAACGTCTCGACCTCGACACGGCCCTCGGTCCGCTCCTCGACGAGGGTGGCCCACTCCTCCATCTGCTGGCCCGCGTGCGAGCCCGCCGGACCGAAGAAGGCGTACTGGAGGGTGGTGACCCCTCCCTCGCCACCGGACCCCTCGTTCCCGCCGCCGCTACCGGTGCAGGCGCCAAGAGCTCCGGAGCCGAGCATGGCTACGGCGATCACTGTCGTTCGACGGCGAACGTTCATGCGGTGCTCCTCAGGTGGACAGCCCCGACCTCGTTGTGGGGTGCAGTTGAAGGTAGTTCGGTAAGCCAGTGGCGAATGTGCCCCGACCGGGTACTTTCTCTCGTCAAAGGTCCAACGGGACATGATTGGCCGGCACGGGCGGAGTCATCAGTCCGTGCCGAGCTCGAGACCGAGCAGCCGCGCGGCATTGCGCCGCACGATCTTGTCGAAGACGTCCTCGGGCAGTTCGTACGCCGCAAACTCGTCGAACCACCGGTCCGGGGTGATCGCCGGGTAGTCCGAGCCGAACAGGACCTTGTCCTGAAGCTGTGTGCGGGCGTACCGGACGAGCTGCGGGGGGAAGTACTTCGGCGCCCAGCCCGAGAGGTCGATGTAGACGTTGGGCTTGTGGAGGGCGACCGCGATCGCCTCGTCCTGCCACGGGAAGGAGGGGTGTGCGATGACGATGTCAAGATCCGGGTGGTCGACCGCGACGTCGTCGAGTCTCATGGGGTCGGAGTACTTCAGCCGGATCCCTCCCCCGCCCCGCTGACCACGGCCCACCGCGGTCTGCCCCGAGTGGACGATGATCGGTACGCCGAGCTCGGTGATTGTCTCGTACAGCGGGTAGAACTGGCGATCGTCGGGGTAGAAGCCCTGCTGGCTCGGGTGCAGCTTGACACCGCGGCAGCCGAGCTCACGCACGTGCCGCTCGACATCCCGCAGAGCCTCGACCCCTCGGTGCGGGTCGACCGAGGTGAACGGTATGACGACGTCGTCCAGACCGTGCTCCACCACGGCGAGCGCGATCTCCTCCGCAGACACTCCGGGGGGCTGCCCGGAACGGGTGCGGTCGTCGACGGTGAAGGCGACGAGGGCGAGGTTGCGCTGCCGGTAGTACTCGGCCATCTCCAGGAGGTCGAGGAACCTCCCGCCTCGGAAGGTCGCAGCGATCGCCTCCTCCGCGGGGTTGAGCCGGGTGTCCTCCTGCCCGATCGATCGCATGACGTGCGTGTGGATGTCGATGCCACGGACGTCTCGTCGAATGGTCACGGTGAGTTGCTCCTCGTCGTCGCGGGTGGGAGGTGCCGGTGCGTCGACCGCATGGGGTGCGGCCGGCTCCGTCGGCACCGGATCTCAGTGCCCGAGGAAGTCCTGTTCCGCCCATGGGCCGACGACGTCGGGATCGATGCGCAGGTCGAGGACGTAGGCGCCGTTCGGTTCGCCGCACCAGGAACGGAAGTCGGCGAGATCATCGGTGCCGCGCACCACGGAGCTGCGCAGGCCGAGCGTGGCAGCGACGGAGGCGAAGTCCGTCTCGGGGAACTGGACGAGGTCGAGGCCGGACCCGAGTCGGCGGAAGTGATGGACCTCGGCGCCGTAGGCCGCGTCGTTGTAGATGATGACGGCGACGGGGTGGTCGAGCCGCGACAAGGTCTCGAGCTCGGGAAGAGACATGAGCAGTCCGCCATCGCCTGCCGCGAGCACCGTGAGCCGGTCGGTGCGGGCGACGGCGGCACCGATCGCCGCACCGATCCCGAGTCCGATCGACTGGAAGCCCGCGCTGGAGAAGACGAAGCCGGCCGGGTCGGGGACTCCGATGCACCGGACCGGCCACCCGATGAAGTGCCCACCGTCGACGACCAGCGTGCGCGCGGCGGGCAGGATCTCGTCCAGTGCGCAGGTGATGTCCCCCGGATGACAGCGCCGGTCGGTCGCACGGTCCCCTGCGCCTGCGGTCTCGTCGGCATCGACCTCGCGCTCCTGAAGCCCGCGGGGTTCTGGCTCCACGACGGTCGCCGCTGCTCCCTCCGCGCGCAGAGTCTCGAGCAGCGCCGACACGGTCTCGCGGACGTCGCCGAGCACCTCGAGGTCGACGTGGTCGTTGAGCGACAGCGACACGGGGTCGTCGTCGACCTGGACGACGGTGGGAGCGTGGTCGAAGATCGTGTCCCCGCGCGTGGTCCATGTGGTGAGGGACGCGCCGAGCGCAAGGATGAGGTCGGCGCTCTCGAGCGCCTCGACGGCGGGCTGGTCCGAGAAGCCTCCTGCGATGCCGACGTCCCGGGCGTGACCGGCGAACATGCCCTTCGCGAGCGCGGTCGTCGCCAGTGCCGCGCCGATGGCTTCGGCGAGATCGGTGATCTGCTCTGTCCCGCCGGACTGCCACGCGCCGCGGCCGGCGACGATGACCGGTCGGGACGCGGCGCGCACGGCGCGGGCCAGCGCGTCGAGAGAGTCTGCTGCCGGGACCGTGCGCGGCAGCGGTGCGACGGGAGCCGAGGGCGGCAGGGGGCCCACGATCACCTCGCCCTGGACGTCGAGGGGCATGTCGAGCACGACCGGCCGCCGCTCGACCAGGGCGCGACGGTAGGCGCGGCGAACGTCCTGGGCGACGGTGGCGGCTCCGTAGATGCGCTCGGCGACCCCACCTGCGGCCTCGACGAGCCGCGCCTGGTCGATGTAGAAGTTCGACCGGGTCGCGCCGGCCGACGTGGCACCGGCGATGACGACGAGTGCCGACCGTGCCTTGGCGGCATCGGCAAGGGCCGTCAGCGTGTTGGTCAGTCCAGGACCCTGGTGGACGGTGCACACCGCGATCGCGCCGCTCGTGCGCCAGTAGGCGTCGGCCGCGCCGGTGGCGGCCGACTCGTGACGGGTGCCGACGAAGCTCGCTCCGGCACGGACGAGCGCCTCGGTCGCCTCGAAGTTGCCGCTGCCGACCACGCCGAAGACGTGTGAGACGCCGAGCTCGGCGAGCGTCTGGCCGACGACCTCGGACACCAGTGTCCTGCCGTGTGCACTCATGGTCAGTGTCTCCGTCCACCGTCGGTGTTGATGACGATCCCCGTGACGATGCCGGACTGCGCGGCATCGGCGAGGTAGGAATAGGCGCCGGCGTGGTCCGCCGGCGTGGGCGTGCGCCCCAGCAGCGTGCCGGCGGCGATCCGCGCGTCGCGGCTCGCGTCCTGGTCGGCCGTCGACGTCTGGTCGAGGGTCGATAGCCCGCCGAACCTCGTGCCGCCGGTGCCGCCCGGGGCGACGCCGTTGACGCGGACCTCGGGGGCAAGATCCGCGGCGAGGTGGGCGACGACGCCGCGCAGCGCCCACTTCGAGCTGCCGTACAGCACGCCGCCACCGACGGGGTGGAACGCGGACTCCGACAACGTGAGGGTGACGGAACCCCTGCGTGCCCTCAGCGCCGGGTAGGCGGCGTTGACCGCGAGCAGCGTCGTCAGGACGTTGAGGCGCCAGATCTCGACGGCGGCCTGCTCCAGCGCGGCAGCGTCCAGCTCACGGATCGAGGCGTACTGGTCGAACACTCCGACGCAGCAGGTGAGGTGGTCGAGACCGCCGTCCACGCCGGCTTCGTCCACGGCGCGAGAGACGGTGTCCGCGTCCGCCGCGTCACCCACCACGACGCGTACCGCGTCACCGTGGTCCTGCCGCAGCCTCGCGGCGTTGGACTCGGACCGCTCGAGCACGGTGACCCGCGCACCGTCGGCCACGAATCGGTCGGTCACCCCACGACCGATCCCGGACCCGCCGCCCGTCACGAGGACAGCGGGTCCGGTCGCGGTCTGTGTCATGCTCCCGGGTTCCGGGCCAGCAGCGACGTGATGAACTCCGGTTCCTGGTAGCTCAGGCAGTCCAGTGCCACCGCGTCGTAGCGGACGGCGGTGCCACGCTTGGGCGACCAGATCTCGAGCCGCATGCCGTTGCGGGTCTCGACCTTGCGAACCACCACGTCGGCGAACTCGTTGGCGATGATGATCGGACCGTCGTTCCCGCCGTCGCGCGGATACTCGAGCATCTCCCCGGTCTCGGGGTTCTCGGCGTCGGGCGTGCCCTGGTTCTCGCTCATGTCTCTCCTCCCCTCAGATGAAGATCGAGAGGTTGTGTGCGTTGATGACCGACTGGTCGATGACTGCCCAGCGCCGGGAGATCTCGAACGTGTCCCCGGTGCGCCGCACCGTGTCGGTGCGTGCGACCGAGTACAGGTTCGGGTCGGGGCTGTCCCCCCGGCTCCGGTAGATGAGGCAGTTCGACCGCACCAGGTACTCGCCGTCGACCTCCCCCGGGTCGACGACGATGCCCGTCACGTAGTGCCGGGTCCGAGACGGCGGCTGCTCGGCCCAGGCGAAGTCCGTCTCGAGGCGCTCGACACGGATCGTCAGGGTCTGCTTGTCGTCGTCGAAGATCCGCGCAGTCGGCGAGACCTCCCACTCCGCCAGCCCCTCCCGGGTCACCCGGAGGGGCACCTCGTACCGGATGTCCTCGGCGAGGTACTCCAGCCAGTCCCGGTACCGCCGCTCGTCGAGTGCCAGGGCCTCACGGTTGAGGAAGTCCTGGATCGCGAACACGGTGTCGGGCCCCACGCGTGTCCTGCCAGCTTCGACATCTGCGTTCACCTGGACCACGCCCGTCCGGTCAGGTAGTCCGACCACCGACTCCACAAGTTCCTGAAGTTGGTGTCGTTGACGTAGGGCGTGACGACATGGCCGGGTCCCGCGAACTCCGGGTCAGGCTCCGACTCCATCCCCATGATGTAGGGGAACTCCACGTTCCGCTGCCGCAGGATGGACGACTTCGCCGACCGGGTGACCCGCGCCCAGTTCTCGAGGTCGTCCTGCTCGAACGTGCCTGCCTGGGCGAAGGCCAGGGTGTAGCACCGGTATGCCTCGTCCTTGTACGCCTGGGGCGCGTCCTTGGGGACGAGGCACCACGAGTACATCTCGGTCCTGCCCGGACCGATGGGGTGGTAGAGCCGCATCGTCGTGAACCTGACCCCGGCCTCGCCGGGGATGAGGCTGAACGGCTGCATGAGGAAGGAGAGGTTGGGGAAGATCGTCCCTACCCCGGTGCGCACCTGGGAGAAGACCTCGATCTGCTCGTCGGTCCACGCGTTCTTCATGCTCTCCACGACCTCGTCGGGGAAGCCGGCGAAGGGCGGGAAGTTCGGCGAGTGGCCGAGCCCGATCCCGTGTCCCTTGCCAGGGATGCTGGCCGCCCACCCCTGCGAGTGGGTGGCACCCGAGGACGGAAAGTACCCAAGGTTGAAGCCGAACTGGTGGGCCACGGGCGTGTGGTAGCCGTCGCCCGCGAAGTTCTCGGCCGCGATCTTCCAGTCGGTCTCGGTGATCCAGTGGTCCGGCGGACCGTGCACCTCGCTGCCTGCGACCCCTTGCTTGAGGAAGAAGTCGAGGTAGAAGGTGAAGTCACCGAGGTAGTCCTCGAGCGGCTCGACGTCGGGGTCGAGGCATCCGAAGATCAGGCCCGCGTACGTCTCGATACGCACGGGGAGCAGCCCCCACTCCTTGCGCTTGAGCCGACCCTCGTACCCCTCCTTCATGTAGGGCACGCCGATGAGCTGACCGGAGTTCTTGTACACCCAGCCGTGGTACGAGCACCGGAAGTGGGACGCATTGCCCATCTCCGACTTGCACATCATGTTGCCGCGGTGCCGGCACATGTTGAAGCTCGCGTGGATCTCGCCCTTCTCGTCCCGCGCCACGATGATGTTGTTGTTCCCGATGTAGCGCGTGACGTAGTCACCGTTCTTCGGGATCTCGGTCTCGTGCGCGAGGAAGCACCACGACTTGGCGAAGACTCTGTCCTGCTCCAGGTCGAAGATCTGCTGGTCGTTGTACACGTAGGACGGCAGTCGTCCTTCGGGGACCCCGGTGCGGATCTGCTCCAGGACCTCCTCGATGTCCGTGCCGACCGAATCCGTCGTCATGTCATCACCTACTTGGTGGGCTGCTTGGTCAGCGGCACGCCCAGGCGCTCCTCGATCTCCTTGCCGATCTGGAGGTAGCGCTTGACGTGCTCCTGGGTGGTGCGGACGTGCTCCTCGGGGACGAAGTCGTCCGTGTAGGGCACGCGGCTCTCGCCGACGTTCATGTAGCCCGCACCGTTGACGCGGATCTTCTCGAGCTGGATGTTGTACTTCGCGAACTCGAAGAAGTCCTGTCCGACGATGAACGGCTCGTGCGCCCAGCGCAGCCGCTCGGTCAGCCAGCGGGCATCCTCCGTGCGGCCCTGCTGGAGGGCGTCGCGCAGGGCAAGGACCGGGCCGGGGCCCATGGCGGTCGTGGAGGACCAGGCGATGCCGACGAGGTCCTCGCCGTACATCTCCCAGGCCGGGAACCAGTCGGTCTCGATCGGCATGAGCGGGAAGCTCGTCCCCGTGTGCGCCATGTCGTTGTGGTAGCGGAAGCCGACCGAGGCGCCGCCGGCGTACTTCACCGCCACGACCTGGGGGAGCTCGACGAGCGTCTTGTAGACGGGGCGGGGGATGATGCCGCCGAACGCCGCCGTGTTGTCGTAGACGACCACGGCGAGCTCGGGGACCGCCTCGGTGACGTCGCGGTAGAACTTCTCCATCACGGGGCCGACCATGTTGCCCCACATCGGGCGACCGAGGAGGGTCCCGGTGGCGCCGATCTCGGCGAGGTACTTCATGCGCGAGACGGTCTCGCGGGTGCTCAGCGTGGTGGCGCCGACGAAGATCGGCACGTTGTCGTTCTCGGCCTTCGCGGTCTCGACGACGGCCTGCGCGAACGTCTTCCACTCGTCGAGGGTCAGCGTCGCCATCTCTCCGAGCGTGCCGTTGGTGGCGATCGCGTCGACGCCGTCCCTGATGAGGTTCTGGATCATCCGCTGCGTCTCGTCGACGTCGACCGTGTCGACGGCGTCCACGGCGGACGCCCCGGGCAGTGCGGGCGTCGGGGGGTAGGCCATGACTCCACGGAGGTCGGCGCCAGTCACCTTGGGAAGCTTGCTCACATGTACTCCTTGGTCGTGCGCGGGGTGCGCGGGGTGGTGCGTGCTGTCAGGTCGGATGCCCGGGTCAGACCCGGGCGGCAGCCACGGAGGTGCCGGTGAGCCACTCGGGGATCGGCTCGTAGGCCAGGACGTCGAACGGCGCGCCGCCGACGGCGCCGGCGGCGACGATCCAGGTGCGGATCTCGTGCGCGCCGTTGCCGGCCGCGTCGATGTCCTCGGGCGAATAGGACTTGAGCTGCTCCGGGTCGCCGGACTCGATGCGCTCGATGAAGTCGCGGTCGAACTCCTCGTTGACGGTGCCGGACTCCGGCAGGCCGACCCAGTGGGAGAGTCCGCCCGTGCCGACGACGACGACCGTCTGCACCTCGCTCTGCGCCTCGACGGCGGCCTTGATCATCTCGCCGAAGTGGTAGCTGCGGCGGGCGGTCGGCCACGGCGGGTTGACGCCGTTGACGATGATCGGCACGAGCGGGTACTTCGACTCGGGGTCGATGAGCTTGAAGGGCACGCAGAAGTTCTCGTCGAACGCGAGCCCGCCCTCGACGAGCGCCGGGTCGAAGTCGGCCTTGAGGGCGAACTCGTAGATGTGGCGGCCCAGCTTGCCGTTGCCCGGGTACTCGTGCTGCTCGACATTGAGGAACTCGCCCATCTCCTTGGTCACCGGGCCGAGGTAGGAGTCGGCGGTCGCGATCGCGAAGGCAGGCAGGTTGGCGAAGCTGAAGTTGGTGAAGTGCTCGACGGAGACCGCGACGATCGCGTCGGGGTTGATCTCGTCGATACGCCGGCGGACCTCGTCGTAGGCCGCGTAGACCTTCTCCTTCTTGGTCTGGTCCGGGCGCTCGGGCCAGCCGGTGATGCCGGGTGAGTGCGAGGCCGTGAACGCCCCGGCGATGCGTCCGTTGTTCGACGTCATGACAGCTCCTTCTCGCCCCGGATCTGGGCGTAGTAGTCGGCGCGGTCCACCTGGAGCTGGATCGCGCAGAAGTAGATGAGGTAGGGGTTGTAGCCGAGCTCGTGCATCGCCTTGAAGTCGAGCTCCTTGAGAGCCCGACGGGGCTCGCCTTCGACCTCGTACTCGTCGAGGACCTCGTCGGCGTCCGCGAGGAATCGCTGGTTGACCGCGGGGACATTCCGGATGTCCCACAGCAGCTTGTGCATGCTGTACATCTGCCGCTCCCTCCTTGTTCTCCGTCGAACCGGGCATCGATCCGTTCGCTCCGCGTCGGGCTCCCGGCGTGCGACGGGGCCCCGGTGCGGGCGGTGGATCGGACTGCTCCTGCGAGGCTATGGCGCGTGCGGGATCCGCCACAGTTACCCGAACGGGTCCATTCCTTCTCGACGGGTCCGGTCCCGCTGGGCGGAGCGGGCGATCGTACGGTCGCGACCGACGAGCAGACCGACGAGCAGCTGGCCGGCGCCCAGTGCGCCCATCAGCCAGAGGATGTGGGTGCCGGGGCCCGCGACGTCCCGGATCACGCTCGCCAGCACGAGCACGACGGCGACACCGCTGTAGGCGACCGTCTGCGCCATCGAGGAGAGCCTGGCGGCCGCGTCGGGATCGGCGCTGCGCAGGCTGATGAGGCTGAGCGAGAGCACCATCGACCCGCCCGAGGACAGCCCGAGGATCCCGACCCACAGCAGGTCGGCCCCCGGTGCCACGACGAGGCCCACGAGCGGCAGCGGGACCAGCAGCGGAAGGAGCACGGCGACGAACCGCTGGTCGCCCCCGACGTTCATGAGTCGGGGCACGGCGACGTTGGCCGCGATGGACACGAGCATGAGCCACGAGACCTGCCAACCGGCACGAGCCTCGGAGAATCCGAGGTCCACGGTCACGCTCGGCAGCCAGTTGATCGTCAGGTAGAAGACGCCGGACTGCAACAGGAAGTAGCCCGCGACCTGCCAACCCACGGCGGTACGCCAGGGCGAGCGCGGCACGGAACCGCCCACCGATCTCTCGCGGATCACTCTCTCCACCGGCGTGCGCAACCGCGGCAGCCAGAACAGCAGGGCGGCGATCCCGGGGATGCCCCAGGCGCCGAGCGCCACCTGCCACGACCCGGTCTGCGCGTGGAGCGGGACGACCAGGCCGGCGGCGAGCGCCGCCACGATCGTCTGGACGGCCATGTAGGCGCCGGTGACGTCGGGGGCGCGGGACGGGAAGTACCGTTTGGTGACCACGGGGACCAGGACGTTGCCGACGGCGACCCCCGCGCTGAGCACGGTGGTACCGGCCAGCAGGGTCACGGCCGAGTCCGTCGCCGAGCGGAGGACCGCTCCCCCGACGATGAGGGCCAGCCCGAGCACCACCGTCCGTTCGACGCCGAGTCGGCCGGACATCGAGTGCACGAGCGGCGACACCACCGCGAAGCCGATCACAGGCAGAGCGGTGAGGATGCCGAGGACAGCAGGTCCGACGCCCGTCTCTTCCTCGAGCGTTCCCAGGATCGGGCCGACAGGCGTGACGAGTGCCCGAAGCGTCGCCGCGACCAGGAGGATCCCGATGAAGGCGCCGAGCAGGCCGGTCGGTGACGGCCGACCTCCGTCCGTCACTCGGTCACGTCATCCACGTGGACGCCGAGGACCGCGCACGGGGCGTTCTGCATGATCTTCTGGGCGTTGGAGCCCATGAGGAGCTTGCCGACGAGCGAGCGCCGACGCAGCCCGAGCACGACGAGCCGGGCACCGCTCTCCCGTGCCACAGCCACGATGTCCTCGCCCGGATCGATCCCACGTTCCGGCAGTGAGGGATCGGTGCCGCGCACGGCCGGCTTGCCTGTGAACCTGCGCATCTCGTGCTCGATGCCGATCGTATCGAGGTGGTCGGTGATCACCTTGCGCTCGGCGGCCAGTGCGTCCTGCTCGTCCTGGTCGAACTGGCTGTCGATGGTGTCCGTGTACACGGTGATGAGCTTCCAGCCCCGCAGCTCGGCCTCGTGGGCTGCACGGCGAAGGGCGGCTCGCCCCACATCGGTAGGGACGTATCCGACGACGACGGTCATGGCGGGCTCCTTTGCCGTACGGCGGCGCGGTGGCCCCGCGCCGCCGTCAGTTGCGGATGGTGAGGTGTCGGCACCGTACGGCCGCTCACCGTGAGGACGTCAGTCCCCGAACAGGTACTGGTGGACGGAACGGAGATCGGGACGGCGTCGGGATCAGGACCGCCCACCGATCGGTGGCGCCAGGACCTGGTCAGTACGGGAACCGGCGCCGACCCCGGTTGACGGAGATCCACTTCATCTCGGTGAACTCGTCCAGGCTCCACTGGCCGTTGAGCCGGCCGAACCCGGACTGCTTCGAGCCGCCGAACGCAATGATCGGCTCGTCGTGGATCGAGGCGTCGTTGATGTGGATCATCCCGGTCTCGACGTTGCGGGCGATCCGCATGCCGCGCTCGATGTCGGTGGTGTGCACCGCGCCGGACAGGCCGAAGTCGGAGTCGTTGGCGATGCGCACGGCGTCCTCGTCGGCGTCGAACTCCTCGAGGACGACGACAGGGCCGAACATCTCCACGCGCGCCACCTCCATGTCGCGGGTGACGTCGGTCAGGACGGTCGGGTGGACGAGGGTGCCGTCGACCTCGCCCTTGACCAGCGGGCGGGCGCCGGCGTCGAGGGCGCGCTGCACGAGGCCCCCGAGGTTGGTGGCCTGACGCTCGTTGATGACGGGGCCGATGATCGTGTCCTGCGCACCCGGGTCTCCGACGGTGAGCGACTCGACCTTGGCGACGTACTTCTCCTCGAACGCCGGGCGGATGCCCTTCTGGACGAGCACCCGGTTCGCCGACATGCAGATCTGGCCCTGGTGGGTGAACCGGGAGAAGACGGCGGCGTCGACGGCGAGGTCGAGGTCGGCGTCGTCGAGCACGATGAACGCATTGTTGCCGCCGAGCTCGAGCAGCACCTTCTTGAGGTTGCGCCCGGCGACCTCGGCGACGTGCGCGCCCACCGCGTTGGAACCGGTGAAGACGATGGCGCGCGGGACGGGGTGCTCGACGAAGCCGTCGCCGATCGTGGAGATGTCGGTGACGACGACGTTGAGCACGCCGGCCGGCAGCCCGGCCTCCTCGAAGATCTTCGCCAGCAGGGTGCCACCGGTGACAAGAGTGTCCTCGTGCGGCTTGAGCACGACGGCGTTGCCGGCACCGAGTGCCGTGGCGACCGGTTTCATCGACAGGAAGAAGGGGAAGTTGAACGGGCTGATGACGCCGACGACGCCGAGGGGCTCGCGGAACAGGTAGTTCTCGCGGTCCGGAATCGGCGAGGGCATGATCTTGCCCTCCATGCGCAGCGGGAAGGTCGCAGCCTCCTTGAGGATGTCGGTGACCAGGCCGATCTCGAAGTTGGCCTTGAGCGCGGTGCCTCCGACCTCCTGGCGGATCATCGTCACGATCTCGTCGCGGTGGCTCTCCACGTACGTCACGGCGTTCTCGAAGATCGCGCGACGCTCGTACGCGTTCATCTCGCGCCAGCCACGTCGCGCCTCGTCCGCTGCCCGGTAGGCGGCGTCGAGATCGTCGAGCGAGGCGGCGGGGTAGCTCGCAAGGACCTCACCGCTGAAGGGGTCGGTGTTGAGCAGCTCCGTGCCGCTGCTGCCCTCACGCCACCGGCCGCCGATGAATTGAGCAGTGAGGTCAGTGATGGTCAGCGCAGGGGCGCCGATGATCGTCACGTGATGCTCCTTCGGATCGTCGTGGACACGCGTCGGTCCGCGGCGCCCGGCGCGAGTGACCGGGGTCGGTGGACGGTCGGTCATTGACCGTCGGCCGACGTCGTGCGACGTCGCGTGCGTTCTGTCACAAGGTAATGACTGGCACGCCGGCCGGACAGTCACCCGAACGGGTACCAGCGACGGATGCCCTACGACGACGGAGGGTCGGCAGCACGAGGCGGGCGCGGTCCTCGGCGCTCAGGACCGGGCCGGGGGCAGCGGGTACAGCGGCTCGCGACCCTCGAGCAGATCGACGACCTGCTCGACAGCGAGCTGGGACATCCGCGCGTAGCTCTCCTCGCTGTGGCCGACGTTGTGGCCGGTCGCGATGACGTCGGGCCGGCCCAGCAACGGGTGGTCGGGGGGCGGTGGCTCGGTCTCCCAGACATCGACGGCCGCCCCGGACAGGTGGCCGGCGTCGAGGGCGGCGGCGAGCGCGAGCTCGTCGACCACTCCCCCGCGGCCGATCGTCACCAGCGCCGACCCGGGACGCATGGCTGCCATCTCGTCCGCTCCGACGAGCCCGCGGGTGGTCTCGGTGAGAGGGACCTGGACGCTGATGACGTCGGAGGCGGCCAGCAGCTCAGGCATCGTCACCGGCTCGACGCCCGGGGTCCGACCGGCTGCCGAGCTCGTCGAGACCATTCGGCAGCCCCACGGGGCCAGCCGCTCCGCAACGCCGGAGCCGATGCGGCCCAGACCGATCAGCCCGATGGTCCGTCCACTGACCAGCCCACCGACGTGGGCCGGTGGGACCTGTGCGAGGAGCGCCGCCTCCTTGGCCTTGATCCGGTGCACGAGTGCGACGACGAGTCCGGCAGCGGCCTCCGCCATGCCGATGACGTTCTCGGGAAAGGCGCCGTGCGCAACCGGGATGCCGCGCTCGGCGAGGGCGGCCAGCGGTAGCTGGTCGGTGCCGATGACGGGGCTGACGACGGCACGCAGCCGGGGTGCTGCCGCGAGCTCGCCTGTTGTCAGCCCGCGTGCGGGCGGGAGGATGGCGCCGATCGCTCCGCTGAGTGTCTCCTCGTCCGCCGTACCGGTGGGAAGGGCTCGCCAGCCAAGGCCGGCCGACTCGAGAGCTCCGGTCACCGACGGGCTCCTGGCCAGGTGGCCGGCGAGCAGGACCCAGCCGTCGTCATCGGGTCGGGGGGCACTGCCGACGGCGCTCACATCGTCCTCCCTTGGGCACGTACACGTCACGCCAGAGACTAGGTACGAGCTCGACCGCGGGATATCGCCCCATCGGGTACACACGCGCGGACGGTCTTGTACCCCCGTGGGTGATACGCGTCTCAGGAACGCGCTCCTAATCTGGCGTTACCGCACCGACGCGGAGTCCCCAAGGAGGCGGGCATGACCGGTGACCGAGTACCGACCGAGGTAGTCGACGGGGTGGCGCTCTATCGCTCGGAACCCACCGTGGGCGAGGCTCGGGCGCCCGTCGTGTTCGTGCACGGCGGCTGCCACGGAGGCTGGCAGTGGGAGCAGACACAGACATGGTTCTCCTCGCAGGCAGGACGCACATCGGTCGCGTTGGACTGGTACTCGCACGGCTATTCGCGTCGGCTGTCCGACGAGGCATGGCTGGCACGCGGACTACCCGAGGTCGCCCATGAGGTCGGCGTGGCGGTCGACGCCTTCGAGCAACCACCGATCCTCGTCGGTCACAGCATGGGAGGCCTGGCGTCGCTCGCATACGCGGCATCGCACCCGGACCGGGTCCGAGCACTCGTACTGCTCACGCCGGTCGTACCCCGAAGCTGTGCCGGAGAACCCATCCCGCTCGAGATCGACGCTACGAGCCTCTGGGGACCGCCTCCCCCGGACGAGGCGCGGGAGCTGTTCTTCCGCGACGCACCAGCCGAGACGTGGGAGGAGATCTACGCTCGCCTCCAGCCGGAGTCACCCACGGCATGCTGGCAGGCCACCCGGTGGGAGGCCGACGTCGACGAGTCGCTGGTCTCGGTGCCGGTCCTCGTCCTGGCTGGTGAGCAGGACATGCTCACTCCCGCGGACACGGTGGTGGGGCTTGCTCGTCGGCTGGGTGCCGACCACCTCGTGCTGGAGGGGGCCGGCCACGGCCTCACATTCGATCCGAGGTGGCCGACGTGGTGCCGAACCATCGAGGACTGGCTGACCGGCACCCTGCCCACGACGACCGCGGCTTCCGCGGCTGATTGAGCGCGGAGGTATTCGCATGCAGTTCCACCACGACGGGTATGTCACGGGGGATCCCCGCATCCAGCCCGCCGCGGGGACCGGCGTCGACCGTCCCGAGAAGCTTCCGGACCGCGTCGACGTCCTCGTGGTCGGGGCCGGGCCTGCTGGTGCCGTCGTGGCCGCGCAGCTGTCGCAGTTCCCCACGATCACCACGAGGATCATCGACCAGCGGTCGGACCGGTTGGCTGTCGGCCACGCCGACGGCCTGCAGGCGCGCTCCTTCGAGATCTTCCACGCGTTCGGTTTCGCGGACCGGCTGGCCTCCGAGGCGCACCATGTCACCGAGCTGGCCTTCTGGAACCCCGACCCGGCCGACGCAGGTCGCATCGTGCGGGGGCGGGTCGCGATCGACGACGAATACGGCCTGAGCGAGTTCCCGCATGCCACGGTCAACCAGGCGCGGGTCCTCGACTACTTCACCGAGCACATGGCCAACGCCCCGACCCGCATGCAGGTCGACCGTGGCCACACCCTCGTCTCCCTCCGTGTCACCGAGGATCACGAGTACCCGGTCGAGGTCGGACTCGAGCATCCGGAGCGGGGGCACCGCATCGTCCGTGCCTGCTACCTCGTCGGTGCCGACGGTGCCCACAGCGCCGTGCGCAAGATGCTCGGCATCAGCTTCCCCGGCGACCGGTCGAACCACGCCTGGGGCGTGCTCGACCTGCTGGCCGACACCGACTTCCCCGACGTCCGCAAGCTGACGATGGTCAAGTCCGGCAGCGGCGCCAGCCTCATGGTGATCCCCCGGGAGGGCGGCCATCTGTTCCGCCTCTACGTCGACCTCGGCGAGGTGGCCGAGGGTGACAACCGCCGTGTGCGCAACACGCCGCTCGAGGTCGCCGTCGCCAAGGCGCAGGAGATCCTCCACCCCTACACGCTCGAGGTGAAGGATGTCGTGTGGTACAGCGTCTACGAGGTGGGCCACCGCCTCGCAGAACGTTTCGACGACGGCGCCGGGGGCCGCGAACCGCGCGTGTTCATCGCCGGCGACGCCTGCCACACCCACTCGGCCAAGGGCGGCCAGGGAATGAACGTCTCGATCCAGGACGGCTTCAACCTGGGATGGAAGCTCGGCCACGTCCTCGACGGGCGGGCGCCCGCGTCATTGCTCGCCACGTACGACACGGAGCGCCGGGCTGTCGCGAAGAACCTCATCGACTTCGACAAGGAGTGGGCGGCGCTGATGGCGCGCCGGTCGGCCGAACTCGCCGACCCTGCCGACATCGCCAGCTACTACATGGCCGCCGAGGAGTTCCGCACCGGTACGGCGACGCAGTACCGGAGCTCGGTCGCGATCGGCCCCGTACCCGGGTCCTCGGCCGCGCACGGTTACCTGGTGGGCAGACGGTTCACCTTCGCCACCGTTCAACGAGTCTCGAACGGGAACACCGTCCGGCTCGGTCGCAGTGCCACGGCCGATGGACGATGGCGCCTGTACGTGTTCGCCGACCGTCCCGGAGCAGGCACACGATCATCCGCTCTGACGCGGTTCGCCGCATGGCTCACCGAATCCTCCGCGTCCCCCTTCGCCATGGTTCCCGACGGCGCGACACCCCACGCGTGGTTCGATTGCCAGCTGGTGCTCCAGCAGGACCACCACGCCGTCGATCTGGCACAGGTCCCTCGCGTGTTCCTTCCCCGCGTCGGACCGTTCGGTCTCGTGGACCGCGACGGGGTCCACGCGGCACTGCCGGATCCGGACGTCTTCGACGAGAGGGGTATCGACCGGGACGGCGCGGTCGTCGTGGTACGTCCCGACCAGCATGTCGCACTCGTCAGCCCGCTGGACGACCCGGCCGCCGTGGGGCGCTTCTTCCGTGGGCTGCGCGTGGCGAGCTAGTCGCGCGACGAACCCGGACGAGAACGTTCACGAAGTCGTCGCCGCACTCCCCCTCGATCTGCGAGCCGCCGGCTCGGCCACACGGACACGCATCTCGTGGCACCGGTCGGACGGGTCAGCTCCAGTCGATGCTGAAGTACTGGACCTCCTGGTACTCCCGGATGCCCTCGTGGCCGCCCTCGCGGCCGAGGCCGGACTCCTTGACGCCGCCGAAGGGTGCGGCCGGGTCGGAGACGAGGCCGCGGTTGAGACCGACCATCCCGGTCTCGAACCGCTCTGCGATGCGCATCGCCCAGCCCAGGTCGCGCGAGAACAGGTAGGCCGAGAGTCCCAGCTCGGTGCCGTTGACCTCGGCCAGCATCTCCTCGTCGTCGGTCCAGGTGACGATGGGGGCGACCGGCCCGAAGATCTCGGTGCGCACGAGAGGGGAATCGGCAGGGACGTCCCGCACCACGGTGGGTGCGTAGAAGTAGCCCTGAAGGTCGTCGGCGAGCTCGGCACGATGCGTGACACGGGCACCGGCCTCGACCGCCGCGTCGACCAGCTCGACGACCCCATCGAGCGCCTTCGCGTTGATGAGCGGACCGATCTCGGTGGACTCCTGCTGCGCCGGACCCACGCGAAGTGCCGCGACCCGCTCCCCGAACTTCTCGGTGAACTCCTCCACGACGTCGGCGTGGACGTAGAGCCGGTTGGCGGCCGTGCACGCCTGACCTCCGTTGCGGAACTTGGCCAGCATCGCGCCCGCGACCGCCTGGTCGACGTCCGCATCTGCACCGACGACGAGCGGTGCGTTGCCACCGAGCTCCATCGACGAGCTGATGACCCGCTTCGCCGCCTGCGCGAGCAGGACCTTGCCCACGCCGGTCGAGCCGGTGAAGGAGAGCTTGGCGACGCGCTCGTCCTCGAGCCACGTCGTGACGACCGATGACGCCGACGACGTCGGGACGATCGCCAGGACCCCGTCGGGCAGTCCCGCCTCGGACAAGATCTGGCCAATGGCCAGGGCGGTCAGTGGGGTCTCCGACGCGGGCTTGAGCAGCACGGTGCAGCCGGCGCCGAGCGCCGGCGCGATCTTGCGGGTCGCCATCGCCGCCGGGAAGTTCCACGGCGTCACAAGAGCAGCCACACCGATCGGTCGGTGGGTGACGACCGTGCGCACACCACCGGCCGGGGCGACCGTGTACTCGCCGGCGCCCCGCACGGTCTCCTCGCCGTACCAGCGGAAGAACTCGGCCGCATAGGCGACCTCGGCCCGCGCATCCGTCATCGCCTTGCCGTTCTCCGCCGCGATGAGCTCGGCCAGCAGCTCACGCCGCTCCATCATCAGGTCGAAGGCCCGGCGAAGAACATCAGCCCGGGCACGCGGCGCCGTCGCGGCCCAGCCCGGCAGAGCGCCCGCCGCGGCATCGACCGCGCGCCGCGCGTCCGCCTCCCCGCCGTCGGAGATCCGGGTGATCTCGGCGGTGGTCGCCGGATCCACAACCGCGAAGGTGCTACCGCCGGAGGCCGCGCTCCCGCGCCCGCCGACCCAGATCCCAGCAGCCGGCTCCAGCTGCTCGACGAACTCGGTCACGGATGCGGGAAGGGTGGGCTGCTGAGTCATCATCGTCTCCTTGTCGACCGGGCCACCGGCGTCACGGGGCGCCAGCTGGCACTGTGCGTCGTCACACGCGTGCGCCACCAGGCCCCGGACGGGTACACCGACGATTCCTTCAGCACACATGCGACTGACAGGTGCCGATCTCGGGCGCGGTGCCGGCGCGTCTCATCGTCGTCCTGCCGTGATGCAGGCGTCACTGCATGCCCCGGTGTCGGTTACGCCCTTCGCCGATTCCACGCCGGTTCGCGAAGGCGTGCGCAGGACGTCGGAGCACGTCCACGGAGTTGAGCTCGACGACTACGAGGCGTCCCCCGTGTGTTCCTCGATCAGCTCACGCGTACGGTCCAGGACAGCCTGGGCGTCGAAGTCGGCGTCACTGTGGGCCTCGACCCACTCGTCGCCGAGCGAGCTCATGATCGCATCCCACTCCGCACGCTCAGCGTCGCTGAGCTCCGTGATCTGCAGGCTGTGCTCGGTCTGGGTCCACTCGACCGACTCGGCCACATTGACCTCGTCGTGGTATGAGCTGGCGAAGATCGACATCTCTTCGACCAACGTGTCGATCTCGGACTGCACGTCCTCGGGAAGCGCCTCGTACTCCTCCTCGCTCATGAGGGCGACAAAGGTTCCACCGATACCCAGGGGATAGTCGACCATGTAGTTCAGGAACTCTCCCAGGCTGAGGTCCTTGAGGACGTCACGCGAGGAGAGCGATCCACCGACGAGATTCGTCTGCAAGGCCTGTGCCAGTTCCGGCGCGGGCAGACTGACAGGCGTGATGCCCAGCTCCTCCGCCATGCGGATGAACGGCCCGGGCGTCCGCATCTCGAGCTGCGCGAGGTCGTCCAGCCCGGTGACCTCGGTGGTGGTGAGCACGTACGCGGGTTCCGTGGTGAACGCCGTCACAAGGTGGTAGCCGTCGAACTCGGTGGGTTCGAACTCCTCGATCAGGTCAAGGAAGATGGCGCTGGCGACCTGCGAGTTGGGGATGCCCAGCGGCAGGTTCATCACCGAGCTGAACGGGAAGCGGGCCGCGTCGTTGTGAGGGCTGTCCATACCGACGTCGACGACGCCTTCGGTGATGCCGTCATAGATGTCGCCCGTGCCGAGCAATGTGCCACCGGGGAACGTCTCGACCGTCACCATCCCGTCTGTGCGTTCCTCCATGAGAGATGCCCACTCGTTCATCTGCACTCCGGGGAAGGAGGGCTCGGGGCCGTAGAAGGCATAGCGCAGGGTGACCTGCTCGGTCGCTTCACCTCCCGATCCGTTGTCTCCGTCGTCGGAGCTGGAGCCGGTGCAGGCGGCGAGGAGAAGTGCGGTGGCGCTCGCGCATGCCAGCATCGTGGCTGCCTCGCGCTTTCGCGTGCTACCGGTCAGTCGGAACTTCATGGGTCTGCCTCCGGGTACGTCGCAACACTGCGACTGCTTTGGGTGGGGGGTGATGGTCAGCGACGTCACCAGGTCCGTGACGGCGTCTCTCGCCGCTTGGTGTGGGACGGTCAGATCAGCGCGGTGACGTCGGGCTCCGGGCCGGTTGAGATGGTCCGGACCGTCGTGAACGACTCGAGGTCGACCATCGCGACCTGGTTCGAGTCGAGCAGCGTCACGAACGCGATCGGCTTCGAGTGATGGAACGAGATTCCCGCCGGAACGGCGTCGAACTGCAGGGACTGCACCTCACGTAGATCGGCGCCGTAACGGGTGACGGTGCGGTTCTCGATATCGGTGGTCAGAAGGGTCTCCTCGCCGGGGACGACGTAGACCCGGAGGGGGTCGCCCTGCACGGCTACTCGCTTCTCCTGCCGCAGCGTCGCGGCGTCGAGCTGCACGATCTCCCTGGCGCCGCGGACCCCCACGAAGAGGCTCGTCTCGTCGTCGCTCAGGGCACAGCTCTCCGGAAGCGGCCCCACCGCCGCGACGACCGGGGGCCTCGACGCGTCGTGGGGGTCGACCGCGCTCACGGTGCCGGAGAGGAGCCCCGTGACATAGGCCCGGCTGCCCGAGCGGTTGGTCACCACCATGTGGGCCTTGATCGCGCCCGTCGCAACCGCGCCCGAGGGTGCCGAGGCATGCGCGGCGTCATCGATGCGGAGAAGGACCCCCTTCTCCTCACTGAGGACGTAGAGGCGGTCCTGGTCGTCGATGGCAATCCCGTGCAGTCGGTTGAACGGGCTCAGCTCGATGGTGCGCACGAGCTTTCGCCTCGCGAGGTCGACGACGAAGACGCTCGTTCCGCCAGGCCCGACGTTGCCGGACATGCGGACGCCGTAATGGGCGAGGTAGGCATTCTGCCGGGCGCTGTCGAGCACCATCTCGTGGGGGTACGGGCCGAGTTCGACGCGCTCGAGAAGCGAACCGTCGGAGACGTCGTGGAACGCGATCGCGCGGCCGCTCTTCTCCACGACGGCCAGAGTCTGCACCGCTGCCACGCCCCGGTCAGGATCGGCGGGGGGCGCCGGCTCGACGGCAGCGCCGCTCCCGGGATACTCGCTTGTCGTCATGCGGATCGCCTTTCGTCGGGACGAGGAACGGAGCCTTCTGTCGACACGGGACTGCCACGAGGTTCGAGATGGAACGGATCCGTCTAGCCGACGGGGTAGACGGCCTCGCGACCGGCCAGCAGTCGCGTGACCTGCTCCACCGAGAGCCGGGCCAACCTGTCGTAGGCCTCGTTGCTGTGCCCTGCGTTGTGCAATGTGGCGATCACGTCCGTCCGGCCCAGCAGGGGATGGTCCGGAGGTGGGGGTTCGTCCGCCCAGACATCGATGGCGGCGCCGGCCACATGGCCGCGGTCGAGTGCCTCGGCGAGTGCGACCTCGTCAACCACGCCTCCGCGGCCGATGTTGACGACGAACGCGCCCGGCTTGACCGTCTGGAACGCCGCGGTGTCGAGCAACGCGCGGCTGTCGTCGGTCAGCGGGACCTGGATGCTGATGACGTCGGAGACCCGGAGCAGCTCCGCGAGCGGGAGCACCTCGACACCGTGGACCTCGTCCACCTGGGGGTCTGAGCCGACGAGCCGGCAGCCGAAGGCCGTCAGGCGCTCGGCAACAGCACGCCCGATCCGGCCCAGTCCGACGAGCCCGATTGTCCGGGTGCTGAGGAGTCCACCGACATCGGTGAGACGCGCCTCGCGGTTCAGCAAGTTCGCCTCCTTCACCTTGAGGTGATGGACGATCGACAGCATGAGCCCCACCGCGGCCTCCGCCATCCCCACGTAGTTCTCCGGCGCCGCTCCGTGCGCCACCGGGACGCCCCTGTGCGCCAGCGCCTTGAGCGGCAGGTGGTTGGTCCCGATGACCGGGCTGACCACGGCGCGCAGCTCGCGTGCCCGTCCCACCTCGTCCTCGGACAGGATCCGCTCAGGTGGGACGACGAGCGCGACTGCCCGTTCGAGAAGCTGGTCGGCTCGCGCGCCCGGCTCCTCGAGCAGGGCCCATTCGAGTCCCGCCTCGTCGAGGGCGCTCTCGACGAGCGAACGACGGAACTGCTCCCTGCCGACCAGCACCAGACCGCCGGACATTAGTCCCACTGCCCAGCGACGAGGAACTGCTCGATGGCGTCGGGCAGCAGGTCGAAACCGTGGCCAACGGTGTCGGGGACACGTGCGTGCCCGTTCTCGAACTTCAACGTGTTGACGAGCCACTCGTCGGCCCAGGGGAACTGCTCGAGATAGGCAGCGTTCGGGTAGGCAGCCATGAGGTGGATATGAATCTCGGGCAGGAAGTGCGGGGCAAGTGCGGCACCCTCGGACAGCGCGACGTTGGCAATCTGGAAGAACTCCGTCGGGCCGGCGAGCTGTCCGACATCCGGTTGCAGGAGATGGGCTGCGCCGCGACGGGCGTACTCCTGGAACTCCCCGGCGCTCTGGAGGTGCTCTCCGACTGCAATGGGCACGTCGATAGCCCTGGCAAGTGCTGAGTGACCGGCGACGTCGCGCGCATCCATCGGCTCCTCGAACCAGTAGACGCCGAGGTCAGCAAGCCTGCGCCCGAGCGAGATCGCCTCGGGCAGAAGCAGGCGCTGGTTCGCATCGCACATGATGCGCAGCGACTCACCGAACTCGGAACGCAGTGCCTTGATTCGGCTGATGTCGTTCTCCGGGTCGATACCCACGCGGAGCTTGACCGCCGTCAGACTCATCTCCAGCTGCTTGTGGACGTTCTCGATGACCTTTTCCATCGGAAGCGTCGGAGCGAACTGGCCGCTCGAGTATGCGGGAACCGATGTCACGACCTTGCCGGCATGGTCTGCCAGCGAGATTCCACGCTCCACCGCGGCAAGGTCCCACAAGGCCATGTCCACGGCACCGATCGCGATCGACGCAAGTCCGCGCCGGACGCGGTCGAGCCTGAGCATGCTCTTGCGCCAGATGTCGGCCACGTCGTAGCTCCTGCGGCCGATGACAGCGGGAAGGAGCACCGAATCGATGACCGACTTGATGGCGGGGGCACCGTCCCACTCGACGGTGAAACCGAAACCGCGGCCGATGTGACCGTCCTCGGTCTTCAGCGTGACACCCGCCATGTTGTGGTCCTTCTCATCACCGACGCGGTGGTCGCCCGGCAGGGGGATCCGCAGGATCCAGCTGTGGGCCTCGACGATCCTGGACATCAGCACTCCTTGTTAACTGGCTCGTGAATCAGGTGGCGACTACTCGCCCAGGACGCCCTGCAGGAGTTCCTCCTGCTCGGCGAGGTAGTTCTCAAGCTCCTCACCCGTGAGGAACTGTGGCTGAAGCAGGGAGGACTCGATGTAGGTGTCGTAAGCCTCGGTCTCGGTGTAGGCCTCGACCATGTCTTCCCAGTAGGTCCGCTGCTCGTCGGTGATTCCGGGAGGCGCGAGCACACCTCTCAGCTGGCTGACCGCGACGTCGTATCCCTGCTCGGCGGCGGTCGGAATGTCGCCCAGGTCGGAGTCCTCCGGGTAGCGTTCGTCCGCAAACACGGCTATGGCGACAAGGTCGCCGCTCTCCAGCTGGCCCGCTACCTCGTTGGGGTTGACGATCGCCATCTCGATGTTGCCTGCCAGAATCGCGGTGACGATCTCGGCGCCCGACTGGAAGACCACGCGGTCGAACTCGGAGCCGGTCTCGTTGATGAGGACGTCGAGCGTGACGGAGTCCGGTCCGTCCTGACCGGCAACTCCCGCCCGGACGTTTGCCGCGTCCTCGACGACAGCCTCAAGCGAGTCCCACTCGGAGTCCGCCCGCACCACGGCGATGGACACGTCCGTACCGACCATGGCGATCGGGGTGAAGCTCTCCCACGTGTAGCTGACGTCCGTCGTGATCGGCAGTGACAGGGTCGAGATCGTCGCGGTCAGGAGAAAGTGCGGGTCTCCCTCCTGCTGCTGCACATAGGAGGATCCGGTCGCGCTCGAGCCACCCGGACGGTTCTCCACCACGACGGTGACCGAGTCGTCCGTCTGTGCGAACGAGTCGGCCATCGCCCGCGCGAACAAGTCCTGTCCACCGCCGGCGTTGGCCGGCACGACGTAGTTCACGTCCCGCTCCGGCGACCACGCGCCATCCCCGCCCCCCTCGCCGCCGCCGTTGTCGTCACTGCTGGAACAGGCGGCCAGGATCAACGTCGATCCGGCCAGTGCGGCGAGTGCCCGCGTCCTGCGAGTTCGGTGTGTCATGTTCTTCTCCCTACGGTCAACGTGGACGCCGAGTTCGTGCTCAAATCTGTGGACTGATGTCGTGGGGCGGCCGTTGTTTCCTCTCCGGCCCCGCCCTCCGTCAGACCTTCTCCATCCGGATGGCCGCCGCTCTCTTCTTCTTGATGAGACGGGTGACTGCGGGGACCACGAGGGCAAGCAGGGCCAGAGCAAGAAAGACCATCGCTAGTGGGCGATCGATGAAGATCCCGTAGTTTCCGCCGCCCATCTGCACGGACTGCGCCAGCCCTTGTTCGAGCATCGGGCCAAGAATGAGACCAAGAATGAGTGGGAGCAACGGGTAGTCATACTTCTGCAGGAAATAGCCCACGACGCCGAACACCAGGGCCACCCAGACCCCCGTCATGGTGTTCTCGACGGCATAGGCACCGATGATGCACACTGCGAAGATCACGGGATAGAGCCGCTTGTAAGGCACCGTGAGTACAGATGCGAAGGCCGGGGCGAGCGGCAGGTTGAGGATCAGCAGGATCGCGTTGCCGATGAGGAACGAGCACAGAACCCCCCAGACCAGAACGGGCTGCTGCTCGATGAGGAGAGGTCCGGGCTGGATACCGTGAAGTGTCAGCGCTCCGAGGAGCACCGCCGTAGTCGCTGATCCAGGAATGCCGAGCGAGAGCGTGGGGATGAACGAACCGTTGGCACCGGCGTTGTTCGCCGCCTCGGGGCCCGCAACACCCTGAATGGCACCGCGCCCAAATCCCCGGCCCCCGGCACGAACACGTTCGACGCCGTAGCTTGCGAACGAGGCGAGCGTCGACCCTGCGCCCGGCACGACTCCCATCACCGTGCCGATCGCACTTCCTCGAAGAATCGGGCCACTGCTGTCCTTGATGTCGCTCTTGGACAGCATCATCTCCTTCCACGACGGACGCGAGACCTGCCTGAAGTGGCGGGCGGAGACGTTCCGGAGGATCTCCGCGATCGCGAACACGCCGATCACGACCTCGATGAAGCCGAGTCCGCCGAGCAGCTCGATGCGGCCGAATGTGAAGCGCTCGGTCCCGAGTACCGGGTCGATGCCCACCGTCGCCACGATCAGGCCCAGACCCAGGCACAGCAGCCCCTTGATCCGGCTGCCGTCGGTGATGCCGACCGTGGCGACAAGCGCCAGCAGGATGACGGCGACCATCTCCGGGGGCCCGAACCGGAGCGCGACGTCGGCAAGCAGGGGCGACACGAACATCACGACGATGAGGCTCAGCAGGCCTGCAACGAACGAGGCGATGGCGGCAATCGCAAGAGCTTGTCCGGCGCGTCCGCGCTGGGCCATCTGATGGCCCTCCAGCACGGTCACGGCCGTGGCTGCTTCACCAGGCGCTCCGATGAGGACCGAGGAGATCGTCCCGCCGTACTGAGATCCGTAGTAGATGCCAGCCAGCATGATGATGGCGGTGACTGGTTCGAGCCCGAACGTCAAGGGAAGGAGCAAGCCCACCCCCGAGGCAGAACCGAGCCCGGGAAGCATCCCGATCACGGTGCCGAGCGTGACTCCGAGCAGGCAGTAGAGCAGGTTCGTCGCTGTGAAAGCCGTTTGCAGGCCGAGAAGAATGTCACCCATCGCGCATCAACCGAGGAATCCGGTGGGCACGGGCACGGAAAGGAGCTCTTGGAAGATGAGCCAGACCGCCCCGCCGATCGCAACGGCGAACAAGAGGCTGTAGACAATCTTCCACCGTTCGATCAAGAATGACACCAGAAAGACATAGATGCCCACGGCCGGAGCGAGCCCCACGACCGGGATCACGAGCGCCAGTGCTATCAGCCCGGCGACGTTGACCCAGCGTTTCCACATGGCATCGGTCGGTTCGCCGGTCGCATTGTCAGAGGAAGAAGCGGACGTACTCGCTGCACCCTCGGCGCCAACGCCGTCGTGCGAATCTACGGCGTTCGTGGCCGCGGAGCGACGTCGGACCTCGAGTCGCCGCTTGCCCGATATGGCGAGGAGGGTACCGGCCAGTATCGCCATCACCGAGCCGACGACTGCCGGGACCATCCCGGCCCCGAGCGAACCACGTTCGGCCGACAGTCCGATGTCGAATCCCTGACGTGCTACCAGAACTCCAACGACCAGGAAAACGACCTGCACCACAAGATCGCCCGTCTGACTGTATTTCGGCCCGATACCTTTCGAGTTCCCGTCGTCGAGCGTAGATTCATTCGTCTGATTGCCGCCGGAAAAAACGTGGGTCATACGTGGACTTCTCCGTCACGTGGGTCGATGCGTCATTGCTCGGCCGTGCGTCGAGTATGTGGTGCTCGACACTATGGGTGAGTGCATCGACCGTTAAGTACCCGTTCGGGTACATTGCCCGACCGGACACACTCCGTTGTTCTGGGTCCGCACACCGCGCGGCGGGCGCCTGGCCGGGCGATGTTCGTCGTCGGACGTGTTCCGTGACGTCCGTACGATTGGGCCATGACCAGCGCCCCCATCGACCTCACCGGCCGCCACCTGCTCAAGGAGCTCGACTTCACGCCGGCGGAGTGGCTGCACCTCGTCGACCTCGCGGAGCAGCTGAAGGCCGAGCGACGCGAGGGGCGTGAGGAGCGGCGGCTGACGGGCAAGGCGGTCGCGCTCATCTTCGAGAAGACCTCCACGCGGACGCGCGCAGCGTTCGAGGTCGCCGCCGCCCACCAGGGGGCCGCGACCACGTACCTCGACCCGTCGGGCTCGCAGATTGGGCACAAGGAGTCGATCGCGGACACCGCCGCCGTGCTTGGCCAGATGTACGACGCCATCGAGTACCGCGGCGACCACCAGGCCACCGTCGAGACCCTCGCCGAGCACGGCGGCGTCCCCGTCTACAACGGCCTGACCGACGCCTGGCACCCCACCCAGATGCTCGCCGACGCCCTGACGATCCGCGAGCATGTGGCCAAGCCGTTCTCGGACGTGGTGCACGCCTACCTCGGCGACGCCCGCTTCAACACCGGCCGCTCCCTCCTCGTCTCCTCGGCGCTGCTGGGGATGGACGTGCGGATCGTCGCGCCGGAGGCGTACCAGCCGCCGGCCGACGTGGTCGATGCCGCGCGCGGGATCGCGGAGACCACGGGCGCCCGGATCACGCTGACGTCCGACGTCGCCGAGGGGGTACGCGGCGCCGACGCCGTGTCCACCGACGTGTGGGTGTCCATGGGCGAGAAGAAGGAGGTGTGGGCGGAGCGCGTGGCCGCGCTGCGCGACTACCAGGTGACGAGCGAGGTCATGGCCGCGACGGGGAACCCGGCCGCGATCTTCCTCCACTGCCTGCCGGCGTTCCACGACCTCGGCACCGCGGTCGGCCGCGACGTCTACGAGACCACCGGCATGGACGCCCTCGAGGTCACCGACGAGGTCTTCCGCTCCCCCGCCTCGAAGGTGTTCGACCAGGCCGGCAACCGGATGCACACGATCAAGGCCGTGCTGGTCGCGACGCTCACGGGGGCCTGAGCGGAGCGAGGCGGGGTGCCGGTCGCAGTCGGCAGCTCGCAGGAACGCAGGGTCGAACTCGCAGGAACGCGGGGCTCAGCTCGCGGCGACGACTTCTCCGTTCCACACGACGCTCGTCGGCTGAAGATCGGCGTCGGTGAGGAGCACGTCTGCGCCGGCGCCAGGGACGAGCACGCCGACGTCGGACAACCCCAGCACCCTGGCCGGCCCCGCGGACGCCATGTACACCGCGTCGACGAGCGGGACGCCGGCGCGGTGGACGGTCCGCACGACGTCGATGAGGTGACTCGTGCTGCCGGCGAGCGCCCCGCCGTCCGTGAGTCTGGCGACCCCGTCGGTCACGGTCACCCGCATCCCGGCGAGCTGGTGGTCGCCGTCGGGCATGCCGGTGGCGGCGATCGAGTCGGTGATGAGGACGGCTGCGTCGCGGCCGATCGTCTCGACCACGTCGCGCACCAGCGAGACGTCGAGGTGGACGCCGTCGCCCACGAGCTCGACGACGACGAGCCCCCGCGCGGCCGCCGACACGATCGCGGGGATCGGACCCGGGTCGCGGTGGTCGAACGGGCGCATGCCGTTGAACAGGTGCGTGACCGTCGGGCGGGCGTCCCCGAGCACCCCCACCGCGTGCTCGATCGCCGCGCGCGTCGTCGCCGCATCGGCGTCGGTGTGGCCGAACGACGGCACCGCCCCACCGGCCACCAGCGCCTCCACCACTCGCTCCACCCCGGGCAGCTCCGGCGCGATCGTCATCGTCCGCACGTGCCCGCGGCCGATCTCTAGCAGCTCGGCGGTGAGCGCGGCGTCGGGCGGGCGGATCGCCGACGGGTCCTGGGCGCCGGCCCGGGCCGCCGAGAGGAACGGTCCCTCGAGGTGGATCCCGGCGATCTCCCCGGCGTCGCACAGGTCGGCGAGCACCGCGACGCGCTCCCTGAGGACCAGGGACGGAGCGGTCACCAGGGAGGCGAGCATCGTCGTCGTGCCGTGGTTCCTGTGCTCGTGGACGGCACGGAGGGTGGTGGCGGCGTCGACGTGGTCCGGGAAGCCCACTCCCCCGCCGCCGTGGTTGTGGAGGTCGACGAGGCCGGGGAGCACGAACCCGTCCGTGGCCAGCGTCTCCGCCCCGGCGAGGTCGAGCTCGCGCGCCGGTCCGACCGCCACGATGCGGCCGTGCTCGACGAGGACGGCGGCGTCGTCGAGCACGGCGTCGGGCGTGACGACGCGGCCGAGAAGGGCGAGCCGGCCGGTCGTGGTCATGGCACCAGCCTGCCGGAGGTGGCGCGGCGGATCGCCCTCCGGGACCGCGCGGCCGGTCGCGCTGCCGCGGGACTACCGTGACGCCATGCCTCGACACCTTCCCCGCACGCTGACGACTGCGCTCGCCGCCGGCCTCCTCGCCACCACCCTCGCCGCGTGCGGAGGCGACGACGAGCTGACCGAGGCCGAGGCCTGCGAGGAGTACACGACGACGTTCGAGGAGTTCGGCGAGCGCTCCGCAGAGGAGGGCGGCCCCGACGCCGGCACCGACCTCTACGAGGAGTACGAGACCGAGATGCTCGACCTCGCCGAGCGCTCGCCGGAGAACCTCACGCCGCTGTTCGAGGAGGAGGCCGCCCTCATGCGCGCGATCGTCGACGGCACCGCCGACGTCACGATGCTCGAGAGCTCGCAGGAGAACACGGCCGCGATCGAGGAGATCTGCGGCTGAGCGACGAGGCAGGGCGTCCTGGCCGCGACTTCCGTCCGGCAGTGCGCGGCGCCGCGCTTGCGCCGTCGTGGACGGGGAGCGCTCCCCCTGTCCGGCCCGCCCCGGCCGTCACTAGGTTCGACGCAGGCCCGCACGGTTCGCGAGCCGCCCACCGCGACCTCCCGGAGCCACCATGCACGCGCGCAGGACCGCCCCGCTCGTCGTCGTCGGGCTGGTCGTCGCCGCCCTTGCCGCCTGCGGGGACGAGCCCGAGCTGACCGAGGCCGAAGCCTGTGCCGAGTACGACCGCATCGTCTCCGACATCGAGGCCACCAACCCCACCTTCCTCGACCCGAACCAGGTCATGCAGCCCGACCTCATGGACGAGTACGGCAAGCAGATGGCCGACCTCGCCGACCGCGCGCCGGGCGACCTCGCCGACCTCTTCGACGACGAGGCCGAGTTCGCCGAGACCCTCCTCGACGGCAGCGAGGTCGACGAGGACACCTTCCCCGACCACCTGGCCACCGAGAACGCGATCCACGCGGCGTGCGGGACGGCCTCCGGGGCGGACGCGAGCTGAGCGCTCCCGCTGCCTCACACCCCTGCCCGACGACGAACCCCCACCCACCGAACCCATCGGAGACACCATGACCGTCCGCCGTCCCGCCGCCACGATGTTCACCGTCGGCCTCCTCGCCACCTGCCTGGCCGCATGCGGCGGCGGGGGCGAGGAGCTGTCCGAGTCCGAGGCGTGCGACGAGTTCAGCACGATCTACCAGGAGATGGAGCAGCGCACGCTTGAGCTGACCGACCTGTCCGACGTCGGCGCCGTGCAGGAGATCTTCGCCGACTACGGGGAGCAGTCGGCCGACCTCGCGGAGCGGTCCCCGGACAACCTGCGGCCGCTGTTCGAGGAGGAGGCCGCGTTCGGCGAGGCCGCGGGCGGCGGAACGCCGGACCCCGACCTCATCGCGAGCAACGCCGAGAACGAGGCCGCGATCCGGGAGATCTGCGGGGAGTTCAGCGGGTACGGCACCGGCGGAGGCTCGGTCGGCTGATCCCATCGCACGGGGTGACCGTGACGACCTCGCAGCACGCAGGAGGGCGGGCGCCGACCAGTGATCCGGTCGGCGCCCGCCCTCTTAGCGCATCTCGGGCGATGGGCAGCCGCGTCGGCCGCCCACCGCACCTGCTCAGTCGGTGAAGAAGTCCACCCCGTTGCCGAACTTCTCGTCGCGCGCGGCGGACAGCTTCGAGGTGAGGCCGTAGATGTCGATGAACCCGACCGAGCTCGACTGGTCGAACGTGTCCCCGGCGTCGTAGGTCGCGAGGTTGAAGTCGTACAGCGACGACTCCGACCGGCGCCCGGTGACGACCGCGCGGCCGCCGTGCAGCGTCATCCGGATCTCGCCGGAGACGTAGCGCTGGGTCTCGGCGACGAACACGTCGAGCGCCTTCTTCAGGGGCGAGAACCACTGGCCGTCGTAGACGAGCTCGGCCCACCGCTCGGAGACCCGGCGCTTGTAGCGCGCGAGCTCCCGCTCGATGGTGACGTTCTCGAGCTCCTTGTGCGCGGCGAGCAGGGCCATCGCGCCGGGGGCCTCGTAGACCTCGCGGGACTTGATGCCGACGAGCCGGTCCTCGACCACGTCGATCCGCCCGATGCCCTGGGCGCCGGCGCGGCGGTTCATCTCCTGGATGGCCTGGAGCGGGGTGACGGCCACGCCGTCGATCTCCACCGGGACGCCCTGCTCGAAGCGGATGACGACCTCGTCCGGCAGCGGCGGGTACGTCGGGTCGTCGGTGTAGCTGAAGATGTCCTTGGTCGGGGCGTTCCAGATGTCCTCGAGGAAGCCGGTCTCGATGGCGCGGCCCCACACGTTCTGGTCGATGGAGAACGGGTTGTTCTTCGTCGTCTCGATCGGGAGGTTGTGCTTCTCGGCGTACTCGATGGCGACGTCGCGGGTCAGGGCGAGGTCGCGGACCGGCGCGATGCACCTGAGCTCCGGCGCGAGCGAGGTGATGCCGACCTCGAAGCGGACCTGGTCGTTGCCCTTGCCCGTGCAGCCGTGGGCCACGGTCGTCGCGCCGAACCGCTTGGCCGCGCGCACGAGGTGCTTGACGATGACCGGCCGCGAGATCGCGGACACGAGCGGGTAGGCGTCCTGGTAGAGGCCCTGCGCCTGGAGCGCCGGCATGCAGTACTCGGCGGCGAACTCGTCCTTGGCGTCGGCCACGTAGGCGTCGACGGCGCCGCAGTCGAGCGCACGCTGACGGATGACCTCGAGGTCCTCACCACCCTGCCCGACGTCGACGGCCACCGCGATGACCTCCGCCCCCGTCTGCTCGCCGATCCAGCCGATGGCGACGGAGGTGTCGAGCCCGCCGGAGTACGCGAGGACCACGCGCTCCTTGCCGCTCGCGGATCCGCCGGCGTTCCCGGCCTGGGGCGCCGGGGTGGTCTGGGAGGTCTCGGTGGTCATGCGTCCATCCTTTCGCCCTGGTCAGGGCTGGTCGTCTCCGTGCGGGAGGTGGAACGGGGCCCGCCGCGGCGAGCCAGATCGAGGAGCCGGGTGACGAGCCCGGCGGCGGTCTCGTCGTCGCGCGTGATGACGAGGACCGTGTCGTCGCCGGCCACGCAACCGAGCACCCCCGGGAACCGGGACTGGTCGACGGCGGAGGCCAGCAGCTGGGCCGCTCCCGGCGGGGTGCGCAGGACGGCGAGGTTCTGGGCGTGGTCGGCGTCGACGAGGACCTCGACGCACCACCGCTCGAGGCGCGCGTGCACCTGGGTGGCGTCCGTGGCCGGAGCCGGCGAGACGAGGGCGGGCAGCGCGTAGACCTGCGAGCCGTCGGTGCCGCGGACCTTGACGGCGCGCAGCTCGTCGAGGTCGCGGGAGACCGTGGTCTGGGTGACGCTCACCCCGCGATCCGCGAGGAGGCCCTGGAGCTCGGACTGCGAGTGGACCTCGCCCGCCCCGATGAGCTCCTCGACGATCGCGTGCCGCGCGGCCCGGGTGGTCGGGGCGCTCATCGGCGGCCGTCCTCGGCGGCAGAAGTCCCCTCACTCGTCAGGTTCTGCTCGACGCGGTCGAGGGCGAGGGCGAGCTTCTCGGCCGCCTCGGCCACGTCGTCCTCAGAGAGGATGAGCGCGGGCGCGAGCCGCACGGTGTCCGGGGCGACGGGGTTGACGATGAGGCCGGCGTCCTGGGCGGCGGCGGTGACCGCGGCGGAGTGCTCACCCGTCAGCTCGACGCCGACGAGCAGCCCCGCGCCCCGCGTGCCCGCCACGAGCGGCGACCCGATGGACTCGATCGCCGCGCGCAGGGACTTCCCCACCTGCTCGACGCCGTCGAGGAAGCCCGGGGCGCCGACGACGTCGAGGACCGCGAGCGCCGCGGCCGCCGAGGTCGGGTTGCCGCCGAACGTCGTGCCGTGGGCGCCGGGGCCGAGCTGCGTGGCCGCGTGCTCGCCGATCGCGATGGTCGCGCCGATCGGCATGCCGCCGCCGAGGCCCTTGGCGAGCGTGACGACGTCGGGGACGAACCCGCCGCCGAGCTCTCGGCGGTGGTGCCCGAGCCAGGTGCCGGTGCGGCCGATGCCGGTCTGGATCTCGTCGACCACGACGAGTGCGCCGGCGTCGCGGGCGGCCTGCCCGGCCTCCGCGAGGAACCCCTCGGGAAGCGGCACGACGCCGGCCTCCCCCTGGATGGGCTCGACGATCAGTCCGGCGACGTCGCCGACCGCCAGCTCGCGGCGGACCGCCTCGATGTCCCCCGGCGCGACGAACGTGACGTCCGGGCCGAGCGGCGCGAACGGCTCGCGGTAGGCGGCCTTGTGGGTGAGCGCGAGGGCACCGAGGGTGCGGCCGTGGAAGGCGTGCTCGAGCGCGAGGATCCGCCCCGGCCGGCCGGTGCCGAACCGCTCGGTGCCGTGCCGGCGCACGATCTTCAGCGCCGCCTCGTTGGCCTCGGTGCCCGAGTTCGAGAGGAAGACGCGCGAGCCCTCGGGCGCACCGCCGGGCACGACGATCTCGAGCAGCCGCTCGGCGAGCCGCACCTGGGGGTTGGTCGTGAAGAAGTTCGAGACGTGCCCGAGGCGCGCGACCTGGTCCGCGACGGCGCCCACGAGCGCCGGGTGACCGTGGCCGAGCGAGAGCACCGCGATGCCGCCGAGCAGGTCGAGGTACGTGCGGCCCTCGGAGTCGGTGACATGCGTGCCAGAGCCGGAGACGAGCTCGAGGCGCGGCGTCCCGAACGTGTTCATCACGGCGCCGGTGTAGCGGTCCTGCCAGGTCGTGGGCTCGGCGGGCTCGGCCGGCTGGTCCGGTGCAGCGGCCGGCTCACCGGTCGGCGCGGCCGACGTCACCCCGTCCGCCCCGTCCGCCGCGGCGTCCACGGCCGGATCGCGGTCGTCACCGGGCTGCGGCGTCGTCGTGCTCATGAGTGCTCCCCCTTGCTCTCGGCGACCATCGGGTCGCCGGCCTGGTCGGCGGCCCGCTGGGCGGGCGCCTCGTCGTCGTGCCCCTCGTCGTCTGGCAGGACGAGCGTCCCCACCCCCTCGTCCGTGAAGATCTCCAGCAGCATCGAGTGCGGCGTGCGGCCGTCGATGACGTGCGCCTGCGGGACCCCGGCGCGCACCGCCCGGAGGCAGGCCTCCATCTTCGGCACCATGCCGGACTGCAGGCTCGGCAGCATCGCGGCCAGCCGGCTTGCGGAGACCTGCGACAGCAGCGAGGAGCGGTCGGGCCAGCGCTCGTACAGCCCCTCGACGTCGGTGAGGACCACGAGCTTGCGCGCCCCCACGGCGGCGGCGACGGCGGCGGCCGCGGTGTCGGCGTTGACGTTGAGCACCTCGGCGGGGTCGTCGACGTCGACGGCGATGGTCGAGACCACCGGGATGCGCCCGGCGTCGAGCAGCTGGGTGATCGCGTCCGGGTTGACGGTGACGACGTCCCCCACGTGCCCGACGTCGACACTCTCGCCGTCGACCGTGGCCGTGCGCCTGCGGGCGAGGAGGAGTCGGCCGTCCTCGCCGGACAGGCCCACCGCGTGCGCGACGTCGTGGTTGAGCAGCGTGACGAGCTCGCGCTGGACCTGGCCGGTGAGCACCATGCGGACGACGTCCATCGCCTCGCCCGACGTGTAGCGCAGCCCGCCGCGGAACTCGGAGTCGATGCCGAGGCGACCCAGCATCGAGGAGATCTGCGGGCCGCCGCCGTGCACGACGACCGGGCGGAGCCCCACCTGGTGGAGGAAGAGGATGTCGGAGGCGAAGGCGCGCTTGAGCTCGTCGTCGACCATCGCGTTGCCGCCGTACTTGACGACCACCGTGGCGCCCGCGAACCGTTGCAGCCACGGCAGCGCCTGGACGAGCACCTCCGCCTTCTGGTGCGGGAAGAGGTCGCGCTCGGTGTCGAAGCGGAACTCGGGGGTGGTGGACGGGGGGTTCGTCGTCGTGGGCTCGCTCATGTGGAGTACGCGCTGTTCTCGTGGACGTAGTCGTGCGTGAGGTCGTTGGTCCAGACGGTGACGGTCGCGTCGCCGGCCTTGAGGTCGACGAGGACGCTCACCTCGCGCTCCGCGGCGAGGTCGACGAGGTCGCGCGGCTCCCCCACCCCGGCGTTGCGGCACACCTGGACGCCGTTGACGGAGACGTCGATCGTCGTGGGGTCGAAGGGCGCGACGTCGACGGGCACCGTGCCGGCCGCGGCGATCACCCGGCCCCAGTTCGGGTCGTTGCCGAACACCGCCGCCTTGAAGAGGTTGGACCGGGTGATCGCGCGGGCGACGGCAAGGGCGGCGGGCTCGTCGGACGCCTTCGTCACGGTCACGGCGATGTCGTGGGACGCGCCCTCGGCGTCGGCGACGAGCTTGCGGGCGAGGTCCGCGCTCGCGGCAGTGACGGCGTCGGCGAGCTCGTCCTCGGTCGGGGTGACCCCGGAGGCGCCGGACGCGAGGAGGATGACCGTGTCGTTGGTCGACATGCAGCCGTCGGAGTCGACGCGGTCGAAGGTCGTGGCCGTGGCGGCGCGCAGGACGCGGTCGGCGGTGGCGGCATCGACGACGGCGTCCGTGGTGAGGACGACGAGCATCGTGGCCAGGCCGGGCGCGAGCATCCCGGCGCCCTTGGCCATACCGCCGACGGACCAGCCGGCGCCGGGGACGTGCACCTGTTTGGCGACGGTGTCGGTGGTCATGATGGCGTGAGCCGCGTCGTCGCCGCCGGTCGTCGACAGGGTGATGGCCGCGGTGTCGACGCCGCCGAGGAGGCGCGGCATGTCGAGCCGCTCGCCGATGAGGCCGGTCGAGCAGACGGCGACGTCGCCGGCAGAGACGCCGAGGGTCGCGGCCACGTGCTCGGCCGTGCGGTGGGTGTCGGCGAAGCCCTCGGGGCCGGTACACGCGTTGGCGCCGCCGGAGTTGAGGACGACGGCGTCGAGGCGGCCGTCCGCGACCACCTGGCGCGACCAGGTCACCGGTGCGGCCTCGATGCGGTTGGTCGTGAAGACGGCGGCGGCGACGCGCTCGGGACCGTCGTTGACGACGAGCGCGATGTCGGGGGCGCCGGAGGGCTTGAGGCCCGCCGTGACGCCGGCGGCACGGAAGCCCTTCGGCGCGGTGATGCCGGGGGTGGTGGCGGGCGTGTTCTCAGGCTCGGGCGTGTTCGTGTCGGTCACGGGGCGACTCCCGTCGTCGGCAGCCCGGCGGTCTCGTCGAGGCCGAGGGCGAGGTTGAGGGACTGGATGGCGCCGCCGGCGGTGCCCTTGACGAGGTTGTCGATGGCACACAGGGCGACGACGCGGCCGGCGCGGTGGTCGACGGCGACCTGCACGGTGGCGAGGTTGGAGCCGGCGACCTGGCTCGCGGTGGGCCATGTGCCCTCGGGCAGGAGGCGGACGAAGGGCTCGTCGTCGTAGGCGGCGTGCCAGGCGGCGGCGACGTCCTCGGCCGTGGCGCCCTCGGCCAGCGGCGCGGTGACCGTGGCGAGGATCCCGCGCGAGATCGGCGCGAGGACGGGGGTGAAGGAGATCTTGGGGGTGGCGGCGCCGGCGACGGTGAGGTTCTGCTCGATCTCCGGGACGTGCCGGTGCGTGCCCGCGAGGCCGTAGGGCTGGAGGTTGCCGGCGGCCTCGGCGGCGGTGAGGTGCGGCTTGAGCGACTTGCCCGCGCCGGAGTACCCGACGGCGAGGACCGCGACGACGTCGGAGGAGTCGACGACGTCCGCCGCGACGCCGGGCTGCAGCGCGAGCGTGACCGCCGTGACGTTGCAGCCGGGGACGGCGATGCGGCGCGAGGTGGTCAGCGCGGTGCGCTGGGCCGCGGGCGCGGTCTCGTCGGCGTGCAGGAGCTCGGGCAGTCCGTACGGCCAGGCGCCGGCGTGCGGGGTGCCGTAGAAGTCGTCCCACGCGGTGGGGTCGGTGAGGCGGTGGTCGGCGCCGGCGTCGACGACGAGGCCCGCGTACCCGAGCTCGTCAAGAGCGGCCGTGACCTCGCCGGAGGCGCCGTGCGGCAGGGCGAGGACGACGACGTCGTGCTCCGCGAGGCGCGTCGGGTCCGTGGGCTCGAGGACGAGGTCCGCGAGTGGGAGCAGGTGCGGCTGGTGGCGGAGCAGCGGGTCGCCGGCGGAGCTGTTGGCGGTGAGGGCGCCGACGGTGAGGTCGGGGTGCGTGAGGGCCAGGCGGAGGACCTCGCCGCCCGCGTACCCGGAGGCGCCGGCAACGGCTATCGAGAAAGACACCGCATCATCATACATGGGCTTGCATATCCATGCGGGCTGGGTGGTGAGGTGCGGCTGCGCCCCGGCACGAGATCAGGTGATCGGCGCGAGACCAGGGGATGCACCCTCACTCGATCCGGCGAGATCAGGTGAAGTGAGCCAGATCAGGGGATCCCCACTCCCCCATTCCGTGAGATCAGGTGATCGGCGCGAGACCAGGTGTCATGCCCCCTGCTCTCACCACCTTTTCCCTTCTCTCGTGAAGAGGCCGGGGCACCTCGGGCCGTCACCCAGCCGCAGCGCCGCCGAGGGCACACTTCCGACGGCCGCTCTCCAACTGCGCAGCTCCACAGCAACCTGCGGACGAGGCCCACGCAGCCGCCTGCCGACGAGGTCGACACTTCCGCCCGCGCACGCCGTCCCCACAACCGCCCATCTCACACGCTCGCCCACAGCCTGCCGCCCCTGACGAGCAGGCTGTTGCAGGATCCGGGCACCGTCGCCGCATGGATCCGTCGTCGGTCAAGGAGCCCGTCCACCTCACGGTCGCGCCGTCGAGCATGCTCAGGAACGCCAGGGCGTCACTCGC
Source organism: Georgenia sp. Z1344 (assembly GCF_057652375.1). NCBI lineage: Bacteria > Bacillati > Actinomycetota > Actinomycetes > Allobogoriellales > Allobogoriellaceae > Georgenia > Georgenia sp. Z1344. The sequence goes on from NZ_CM172728.1 coordinate 396,977, forward strand.
CGACGGGGAAGAGATCGTGCGACTCAGGCGCGGGAGCTTCGCCGTCGTGCCTGCGGGTCTTGACCGCTGGCAGCGCACGACCAGCCTGCACCTCGCACTGTGCACCGCGATCAGCCGCGACCTTCGGGCCGAGCACGCGCTGTGCCTGACGTCGGCGGCGCGCATGCACGGGCTGCGTGTGTGGAAGGTGCAGGAGAGTCCGCACCTTGTAGTCGCCGCCAAGGCGAGCACTCGGGACGACCTCGACCACCACAGGCACCTGCTGGCCCTGCCGGAGGAGGACGTCACCGTCGTCGCGGGGATACGGGTGGTGCGGCTCGAACGGGTGGCGCTGGACTGTGCGCGATTCCTGCATCCGCGGGACGGGCTCGTCGTCGTCGACCATGTGATTGCCGTGCTCGCCAAGGCCACCTTTACGGAGCGCGAGCGCACCGAGCGGGCGGCGGCTGACGTGAGAGCAGCGCTTGAGGAACGGATCGAACGTCTGCCGAGAGGTAGTCGAGGGCGGGCCCGCGCGCGGGCGGTCGTGGCGTGGTCGACGCCGTGGTCGGAGTCGGCGTGGGAGTCGCACATCAGGTGGGTGGTGCTGACGTGGGGGCGGCGCGACGTCGTGGTTCAGCAGCCGGTGCCCACGCGGCGCGGGACGTATCGCACGGACCTGTCGATCCCGCTCGAGATCCGCGCCGACGGAAGCATCCGTTGGCTGCACATCGAGTTCGACGGCCTCGTGAAGTACGGCGCCGGCGACCCTGAGGCGAATGCGCAGACGATCGTCGACGAGCGGGACAGGGAACGCGCGATCGAGGCGACGGGCGACGTCGTCGTGCGGTTCGTGTCGAAGGAGGCACGGCGCGAGGTCGACGTGATCCGGGTGCTCGAGCCGCACCTCGCCGGGACTGTGCTCCACCGTCTTCGGCCCATACGCGAGCTGATGGCGTAGGGCTCGGGCATCGCCCCGACCAGCACGGGAGAGAAGTCCCCTCCACTCCCCCTGCAGGGCTCTGGCCTGCCCCATACCTTCGTAGGTAACAGCACGGCAACGGTCATGACGGAGGGGGAACGATGACCAGCGACGACGAATGGGTGATCACGAAGGACAGCCCGACTGCGGGCGCGGTGTCGGGGGATTCCCCCCGGATGCAGTCGCCTACCGACTCCGAACCCGGCCACGGTCCGGTGCGCAGAGGTGATAGCGAAACCACTGAAGCCCTTGTGCTCGGAGTCATTCCGATACCCCCCTTCGTATACGTGCCCGTGACCGACGAGTCAGCGGAGGAGGGCTCTCGACTTCTCCTCGCCGACGACGAGAAGGGGCGGCGGGCACTCCCTGTCTTTACTTCACATGACAGGTTCGTGGCGGGGCTCGGCATCGACGCCCGATGGGCGCTGCAGTCGGCTGCTCAGGTTCAGGAGATCGTTCGAGCCGGGCACGCCACCTACGTGGCCGTAGATATCGGAATCGATGCACATTACGCGACAACGTCAACCGACGAAGGGGGTCCGAGATGAGTGGGCAGATTGAGGTCGATGAACACTCGATCAGGGTGATCACCAGTTCTCACGACACAAAGGCAGACCGGCACGGCGAGACGACGCTTCCACCGGAGGGCGATTGGGGGTGGGGTGCCACGCACGTCACGACCATCTCATCCAAAGCGACGAAGTGGACAGCTGACGTCATCTTGATGCACGCGGGCGCGTCCGCCGCTGTTCAACATGCGTGGGAGACGCTTCGCGCCAACGATGAGGCCGCCGCCGAGTACTTCGAGTCCCTTGGAGGGGTCTGATGCCAATCAATACCCACGTTCCTGGAAACGTTGCGCAAGTGACGGCGATCGGCGATTGGCTTCAAGGCGTGACGGACGACTTTCACGAGTCGGCAACGTACTCACGGTCTGGGTCGACAGTCGCTGAAATGCACTGGACCGGCGATGCCGGTCAGGCCTATGTCGCGATTGCGGCAAACATGGCCAACGCCCAGTGGGATAATTACAACCACCTGAAGGAGGCCACCGAAGCTGTCAAGGCCTACGGGGTCAAGCTCGATCTCCTCATACGGAAGTTCGCCGAGTACCGGAACGAGGCGGTGGGAGCCGGGCTCGAGGTCAACGGGTACACCATTGAGACTCCCGACCCCGTTCCGCCGTACAGGTCCGGCGCCGAAAGGGGAGGGGGTGGCTCCACAGAGGACACCCCGGACACAGAAGAAGAAGATATGGCACGCATCGGCACGTACAACGCCATCTTTCGCGCCGTCGACGGGGAGAAGCAGGAGTTCATGCGGTGGATTCAAGCCGATTTCGCCCAGGCAGCATCAGCAATCAGCGGTGCAACCGGCACAAGCGACATCGTCTTCAAGCAGCTCACCGGGGCTGCGCCGGGGTGGCAGGGCAAGGCGGCTCTGGAGAAGGCGAAGAATCTCAATTCAACGGCTGACGCGATCGAAGCATCTGCCGACCAGCCGGCCAACCGAATGCACCCGGACGACCGTGAAGCCTGGGATGACGCACGAAGGGCAGCGCAAGCCGATGTCAATCAGGCCCGAGGCACCGGACGAGTCGTCAAGGGAATCGGTCAGGCCTTGACGGGGCCGCTTCTCCCTGCGGCAGATCTGATGCTCGGTGACGCTGACTCGACAAGTTTGGTAGCGACCACGGTCGGGATGATCCCAGTGGTCGGTGGAGTTGCGAGCCTCGCCGCCGGTCCGCTCTACGACCACGCAGTGCCGGATCAAGTCCGGGCTCGGGCAGACGACGCGATCGATGATGCGGTCGATTACTTGCAGCCTGGGCGCTGGGGGGGAAAGGCTCGGCAACCCATCGACTGATCCAGCCTGTCGTTCAGGGCTGGCCTGTCACGCAGCGCATGTTGGGTCGCTCCCAAGCGAGAAGCGTCTTCCTCGGATCGATTGATCCGCTGACTCGGCACCGCACCATTCCTCGTCCATCAGCTCTGAGTGCGGCACCATGACTCCATGCGCGCCATCGTCCAGACCGAGCACGGCTCCCCCGACGTCCTCAAGCTGACCGAGGTCCCCGACCCGGTCCCGGGCGCGGGGGAGCTGCTCGTCGAGGTCGCCCACGTGGGCGTCAACTTCATCGACACCTACCGTCGGACGGGCCAGTACCCGATCGACCTCCCCCACACCCCGGGCACCGAGAGTGCGGGAACGGTCGCCGCTGTCGGTTCCGGTGTGACGGGCTGGTCGGTCGGCGACCGGGTCGCGTACGCCGCCGCACCGGGCGCCTACGCCGAGAAGGTACTCGTGCCGGCCGCTACCGCTCTCGGAGTCCCCGCCGGCCTCGACCTCGACGTCGCCGCCGCACTCCCCCTCCAGGGCATGACGGCGCACTACCTGCTCGACGGCGCATCGCACGTAGGCGACGGCTCAACCGTTCTCCTTACGGGCGCGGCAGGAGGCGTCGGCCTGCTCGTCACGCAGCTCGCGAGCGCCCGCGGAGCACGCGTCATCGCCCTCGTCGGGAACCCGGGGAAGGAGGAGCTTGCCCGCACCGCGGGAGCGCAGGACGTCATCCGCTACCGCGAGCTCGACGACCTCACGACCGACCTCCCGCGCGCCGTCCGAGAGTTGACCGGCGGCACGGGTGTCGACGTCGCGCTCGACGGCGTCGGGAAGGACACCTTCGACGCCTCCCTCGCCTCGCTGCGCACCCGCGGAACACTCGTCCTCTTCGGCGCCGCGTCCGGCCCGGTCCCGCCGTTCGACCTCCAGCGGCTCAACTCTGCCGGCTCCGTGTTCGTCACCCGCCCGACGCTCGTGCACTACACCGCCGAGCGCGAGGAGCTCGAGTGGCGCTGGCTCGCCGTCGCGTCGCCCGCGGCCGAGGGCACGCTCGACGTCCGGATCGGCCACCGCTTCCCCCTCGCGGACGCAGCCGACGCCCACCACGCGATCGAGTCCGGCACGACGACGGGGAAGATCCTGCTCGACGTGTGACGCGAGCCGGAACGATCGCCGACACCCCTATGTATCCGTTGCGCGAGGCGGATCAACGGTTGATTCACCCTGCTCATCCGCGCCATCCCGGATGCCCGGATGCCCGGACGCCCGGACGCGACATTCGCTTCGCTCCCACGCGCGTCGGTCGCTGGCGCGGAAGGATGCGCGGCAATGTCCGGAGACGGGCACCACTCCCCCGCCGGCCCCCTCCCGCCGCGAGCTGGCGGCCACTACCCTCCGTCGACATCGCAGCAACCGGACAGAGACGTCGACGAGGACGGGGACCGATCATGCGCCACGAGTACGACGGGCATCCCGTCGAGCCAGCATCCACGGACACGGCGTCGACACCCGGCCGTCGAGGCCTGCCCGTGATGGGCGCTGCCACTCTCCCACCCGTCGTCTACGTCCCGGTGGTCGAGCGCGAGGAAGGGCTTCGGGTGCTGCTGCTCGAGGACGACGAGGGACGCATCGGTGTCCCCGCCTACACCGCCCTCGACCGGTTCATCCTCGCTCTCGGCGAGGAGGAGGGGTGGGCCGTCCGGTGGCGTGAGGACATCGCGTGGCTCATCGACGAGGGACACGCGGACCACGTCGTCGTCGACCCGGGCGTGCCTCGGAGTGCCGCCACGCGCGGTGAGGGCCGAGAAGGAGGCCCACGTGAGTGACGATCTCGAGGTAGACGAGGCCGCGATCAAGAACTACGAGCGCTGGCACGCCACAACCGTGGATCGGCACAACGAGGTCCCCCTGCCGCCGGAGGGCGACTGGGGCTGGGTGATGGGAGAGCTGACGACGATCGCGGCTCGCGGAGCATCGTTGAACGCGGCTGCCATCACCGCCAACGGCGGCCTCGCCCACGCGCTCGACCAGGCCTGGGAACGATTTCGGCACGAGGACGACGAGGCCGCAGCGCTGTTCAACCAGCTCGGGGAGCCGTGATGGGTATCGACACCAGGGTGAAGGGCACCCCGGCAGACGTATACGCGCTCGCCGACTGGCTGAAGGCCCTCGATGACGTCTTCTTCGAGACTGCCCGCACGGGATGGGCGGTCATCGGTGGCGGCACCGAGAGCACTGCCCCCACAAGGTTCAGAGGAGACGCCGGGCAGGCGTACTTCGTCGTGGCGGAGCGCCTCGGCGAGTCGCAGCAGGTCGTACAATCGATGCTCTCCGCCTGCGAGTCCAAGGTCCGCACCTACGGCATCAAGCTGACCATGCTGGAGGAGAAGTTCGAGGCCTGCCGTCGTGATGCGCGCGAGGGCGGCCTCGTCGTCAACGGAGCCACCATCGAGGCTCCACCCGCCGCCCGCGAGGTGCCCGGGGTCTCCGTGTCCGGCGAACGCGGCCTCGCCGAGTACCGGAACGATATGGCGCACCGCCGGGCCGAGCTCGAGAAGATCGCGCTCTACAACCGTCTCCGGGAACACGTCCACCGCGAGACCGCCGAGCTGGTCCGATGGACGGTCGACGAGCTGGCGCCCACGGTCCAGTCGGCGCGCGAACGGCAGGCGATCGAGGACCTGGGCGCCACTGTCATCGGACTCGGTGTCGAAGAGGCCACCGGCGCGATGGCGAATCGATGGGAACGGGTGGCTCGGGAGTTCGAGGCGGCCGCGGAGCAGCCCGAACCGCGGCGGATGCACGACCCCGATCTCGAGCGCTGGCGTGCTCTCCAGGAGGAGTACCGGAGCGGCAATCGCATCGCCGTCCCCGGCGCGCGTGTCCTTCGCACCCTGTCACGGGTCATCGGCCCGGTCATGGTCGCGGCCGACGTCATTCACGGCGACGAGGACTCCACCGCGCTCGCCGACATCTTTCCGGGCGGCGGGTGGCTCTACGAGCAGGTCGTGCCCGAGCACGCACGCGCGGTGGCGGACGACCGCATCGACACCGTCTTCGATCATCTCGACCAGCTGACCAACAAGGGACGCTGGGCCACCGACGCGCCATTACCCTGAGGCGGTGGACGAGCAGCGGACGTACCGGCGCACCTCCGAGACCGCTCCCCGTCCGCCCGAGTGGGACCGCCCGGTCACCCGCTTCTGGCTGGAGGCACTGCTGGGGGTTCTCGCCGTCGGGCTCGCGTACGCCGCTGTGACGATGCCGGGCAGCGGCTCGCTGCTCGGCACGATCGGAGTCTTCCTCCTCCCCCTCTCCGCCCTCCTCGGCCTCGCGGCGCTCGTCGGACCACGCGCCCGACGCCGACCGGGCACCCTGGTCGCGGCACGCTCGCCCGGGGGGTTCCTCCGGCTGGAGGCGGACCCGTCCGTCGCTCGCCTCGCGTTCGCGGCCTTCCTCGCGGCGGGGCTCACGGGGCCGTTCCTCGCCGTCGACGTCCTTCTTCAGGGCGCGAACCCGGTGCTGCCCCCGCCGTGGCTGACGATGCCGATGTTCGTCGCCACGCTCGTCGGCCTGCCGATGGCGTGGGAGCTCGGCCGCGGCCGCCTGCGCGCCGCCGAGATGACGCTGATGCCGGAGACGTTCGCCGTCGACGCCGTGATGACGACGCGCACCGTCATGTGGTCGCGGATCCGCTCGATCGAGCCGGTCCCCGGCCGCGGCGCGCGCGTCACGGTCTCGAGCTCGGCCCCCATCGACCGGAAGCGCCGGGGCAGCACGGGACGCGGGCGGGCCACGACCGTCGTCGAGGACCCCCAGCTGACCGAGACGTTCTCGCTGGCCGCCTACCCCGGCGACCCCGCCGTCCTGCTGTCGATCCTGCACGCGCTCGCGGACTCCCCCGACGCCGCCACCCGCCTCCTCGCCGAGTCCGACCCGGCGGGGACCGCCGTCGACCTGTGACGAACGGCGAACCGGCTCCGCGCGTCTCCGCCCCTACGCCTCCGCGTGCTCCGCGAGCTGGGCGCTGATCTCGCCGGCGAACTCCTCGATCGCCGCCCAGTCCCGGAAGTCGCCCTCCATGCCGCCGGCCATGCGGATGACGCTGCGCTCGCGCAGGCCGAGCAGGCTCGGGTCGAGGCGGCCGCGGAACGTGCGGTAGTCGATGGGGTCGAGCGCGGTGATGAACCGGGCGGCCCGCATCGGGTCCTGCACCTCACCGTGCGGCACCCCGGCGAGCCCCACGGAGAACACCCACACCGGCAGGGCGCGCAGCACCTCGGCGCGCTCGGAGACGAACGTCCGCATCGCCTCCATCCACTGGGTCATGTAGACGGCCGACCCGACGACGACGGCGTCCACGCCGTCCAGGGATACCGCGGACGACGGCGACACCCGCCGCGACAGGTGGCCGGCCGCGCGGAGCACCTCGACGATGCGGTCGCCCACCTCGTCGGTGGCGCCGTGCTTCGAGCTGGTGACGACGAGGATCTTCATGACAGCACGATGCCTGACGCTCCCGCTCGACCACCAGGGACCATCGTCCTTCGGTGAGGTCGGGGGCGACGAAGGGCTGATGGCCGCACAGGACGTCGACCGACGTCGTCGGACGTGCCCCATCTCTCACGGGCACCCCTGACCAGGGCGAACTCCCCGCCGATCTCCCCGCCAGCCCACATGCGTACGCATACGCTGGTCGAGTCACCCACGAACGAGAAGGACCCCCGTGAGAATCCCCGTGATGGGCTCCGCCCCGCTCCCCCCGATCGTCTACGTGCCCGTGGTCGCGCAACCGGGCGAGAACGACCCCCGCTATGTCCTCCTCGAGCTCGAGGGCGGTCAGGTGGGGGTTCCCATCTATACGGCGCTGGACCGGCTCCAGTCGGTCTTCGGCCTCGAGCACGGCTGGCGCGTCACCCCGCTCCCGGTCATCGAGGACCTCATCGCCCGCGGCCACGCAACGGTCGCCGCGATCGACCACGGCGCACCGAACCCGGCGCCCGGCCCCGACCTGGAGGCGCTGCGACGCGCGCCCGAGGGTGACGGAGAGACACTCGGCGGGATGCGTCTGCGCCCCGTCGACCGCTACGACGTGCTCGGGAGGCAGACGCGATGACCGACGAGATCGAGATCGACGAGACCACGATGACGACGCTCAAGGATCGTCACGTGGGCATCGTCGACGACCACGCGGCGATCGAGGACCCGGTCGAGGGCGACTTCGGCTGGGGTGCGGAGCACGTGTCGGGCATCGTCGCCCGCACGTCCGACTGGCTGGGCAGGTCGACGTCGCACAACGGCAAGGTCGCGCTGCTGCTGCAGGACGTCTGGGACCGGTTCCAGAACGACGACGACGGCGCCGCGGCGCTGTTCGACCAGGCGATCTGACATGGCCGACGCGATCAACACCGAGGTCCCGGGCGACCCCGACCAGGTCCTCGACGTCGCCGACTGGCTCCGCAAGGCCTACCAGTCCTTGGAGCAGGCCTTCGTCGATCTCGACCTCAACGTCACCCGCGCCTACGAGAGCTTCCACGGCGATGCCGGCGCCGCCTACGCCTTGTACGCCGAGGCCCTGCGGGAGGTGATCACCGAGTCCTACAACCGCACCAACGAGGCCGAGACCGAGGTCCGCGTCTACAACACCAAGATGCGCCTCATCCAGGGGACGATGGAGACCTACCGGGGCTACGCGTCGACGATCGGGCTCGAGGTGGCGGGCTTCCTCATCCACCCGCCGCCCGCGCCACGAGCGGTCCCCGCCTGGAACCCGCTCGACCCGACGTACACGCTGGCCGAGTACGGCGTCCAGATGGGGGCCCGTGCGGCCGAGGAGTTCAAGGTCGGCGAGTACGACCGGCTGGCCGAGGCGGTCGACGGCGAGATGGTCGAGTACCTCGACTTCATCGACTACCAGCTCGCCCCGGTCCTCACCGAGATGAACGAGGCGACCGGTCTGGACGAGCTCGTCGAGGTCGAGCGGCTGGGCAACAGCAAGGCCTCAGACGCGCTCGCGGACTACGTCGACCAGCAGGTCGAGCGGCACGGACGGCACGCGGCGGACTGGGAGGACAAGGCCAAGACCGCTCGTCACCGGACGCACGACCTCGGCCTCGAGCGGTGGGACCGCGCGCGTTACGACGCCGACGAGGTCGAGGCCCAGGGGCACGACCGCGAGGCCGAGGACGCGCGGAACAAGCAGCGCGGGTGGGGCAAGGTGGGGAAGGCCGTGCCGGTCCTCGGCATCCCCCTCACGGCGATCGACCTGGCGTCCACCGAGGAGGACTCGACCGTGCTCGTCGAGTCGCTCCCGTGGGTGGGGCCGATCCTCGGGCCCGCCTACGAGGCGTGGGTACCGGAGCACTGGCAGGCCCGCGCGGACGACCTCGTCGACAACGTGACGGACCCGATCTTCCGGCTCTTCACCTGACGGGTCAGGGACTCACCAACCGCAATCTCGACGACGACGAACCGCAGTCTCGACGAAAGGGCGGAGGTGCGGGGCGTCGGCCGGGGTCGTCAGGCGCGGAGGGTCGCCCCGAAGCGCTCGCCCACCCCGGCGACGATCCGCTCGCGCACGCCCGCGATGTCCTCGGCCGTGAGTGTGCGGTCCGGCGCGCGCAGCCGCACGGCCACCGCGTAGCTCACGCGCCCCTCGCCCACCTGGTCGCCCGCGTACACGTCGAAGAGGCGGACCTCCTCGGCGAGCTCGCCGGCGGCCGCGCCCACGGCGGACACGACGTCGGCGGCCGGAACCTCCGAGTCGACGACGAACGCAAAGTCCTCCTTCGCCGACGGGAACGTCGACACCGCGCGCACCTGCACGGGCTCGGTCGGGGCGGCCGTGAGCAGGTCGAGGTCGAGCTCGAACGCGGCCGTGCGGGCGGGCAGGCCGAACGCCGCGACGACGTCCGGGTGCAGCTCGCCGGCGTGCCCGAGCACGGCGTCCTCACCGTCCGCGACGCCCACGCCCACGACGCGCGCGCTGCGGCCCGGGTGGAACGGGGCGATCGCCTCCGCCTCGACCCGCACCTCGACGCCGACGACCGCGGCGGCGGTGCGAGCGAGCTCGATCGCGTCGGCCCAGTCGGCGGAGCGCCCGGGGGTGAGCGGACCGGCGGGCACCTGGACGCCGCCGAGCACGCCGGCCACGTGGCGCGGCTGGGCAGGGACGGCGACGGCCAGGGCGGACAGCTCGGCGTCGGACGGGCGCTGCGCGGCGCTCGGGGTGATCGCCGCCACGACGCCCGCGGGCCGCGTGACGACCCCGGTCTCGAGCAGGGCGAGCGCCCCGGAGGCGCGCGAGACGTTCCGGCGGGCCGCCTCGAGCAGCGTGTCGAGGATCGACGTGCGCAGCGCACCGGAGTCGTCGGCGAGCGGGTTGCTCAGGCGGACGACGGCGCGCCGTTCGTCGTCGGGCGCGTACCCGAGGCGGTCGTGGACGTCGCCGATGAACGGGTAGGTGAGCACCTCGGTGAGGCCGGCCTCGGCGAGGGTGCGCGAGACGTCCCGACGCCGCACCTGCGCCCGGGTGAGTCCGCCGCCCTGCGGGGAGGACGGCAGGATCGACGGGATCGCGTCGTAGCCGTCGAGGCGGGCGATCTCCTCGACGAGGTGGGCGGGGCCGACGAGGTCGGGGCGCCACGACGGCGGCGTCACGTCAAGCGTGCCGGACCGCCCGGCGCCGGCCGCGCCGTCTGCACCAACCGCAGTCTCGACGGAATCGGTCATGCCGTCTGCACCAACCGCAGTCTCGGCGGATTCGGCCGGGCCGCCCGCGCCCTGAACCGCACTCTCGGCAGATGTGTCGCCGACCGTGCAGCCGATCGCGGTGAGCAGCTCGACGACGCGCTCACGTGAGTAGTCGACACCCACGAGCCGGCGGGCCTCGGCGGGGTCGAACGCGATCGCGCCGGGCAGGGCGGGCTCGCCGACGTCGCCGACCATCACCTCGTCCGCCGTGCCGCCGCCGAGCTCGACGAGCAGGTCGACGACGCGCTGCGCGGCCACCGGCGCGAGCAGCGGGTCGACGCCTCGCTCGAACCGCTTGGCGGCCTCGGACGGGAGTCGGTGGCGGCGCGCGGTGCGGGCCACGGAGATCTGGTCGAAGTGGGCGGCCTCGACGAGCACGTCGGTCGTCGACGCGGACACCTCGGTCGACTGCCCGCCCATGACGCCGGCGAGGCCGAGCACCCGGGAGCCACGGCCACCGGTCTCCCCGGCCGCGTCACCGTCACCGGCCGGCGCACTCGCACTCGGCCCACTCGCACCCGCCTCGCCCGCGCCCACCGGCGAGTCCGTGATGAGCAGGTCCTCGGGGTGGAGCGTTCGTTCGACGTCGTCGAGGGTGGTGAGACGCTCCCCCGACCGGGCGCGACGCACGACGATCGGGGCCGCCACCCGCGCGAGGTCGTAGGCGTGGATCGGCTGGCCGAGGTCGAGCATGACGTAGTTGGTGACGTCGACGGTCAGCGAGATCGGGCGCATCCCGGCCGCGCGGAGGCGGGCGGCGAGCCACGGCGGGGTGGGGCGCGCGGGGTCGATGCCGCGGACCACGCGGGTGACGAACCGGTCGGCGCCGGGCACGCCGTGGATGGGGTTCTCGTCGACGATCTCGACCCCGAAGGCACCGGGCGTGGCCGCGGGGATCGCGCCGCCGGGCAGGTTCTCGGGCAGGCCGGGGTCGGTGAAGGCCGCGCCCGTCGAGTGGTGGTACTCGCGGGCGACGCCGCGCATCGAGAAGCAGTACCCGCGGTCCGGGGTCACGTTGATCTCGAGGATCTCCTCGCCGAGGCCGAGGACGCCGGTGAGGTCGGAGCCGAGCTCGAGGGCGCCGGCCGCGTCGGCGCCGAGCAGGTCGGACAGGTCGATGATCCCGTCGTGCTCGTCGGACAGGCCGAGCTCGGCGGCGGAGCAGATCATGCCGTCGGAGGTGTGGCCGTAGGTCGTTCGCGGCGAGATCCGGAAGTCGCCCGGCAGGACGGCGCCCGGGAGCGCGACGACGACGAGCTGGCCGGCGTAGACGTTCGGCGCGCCGCAGACGATGCCGCGGGACGGGACGTCGGCGGGCTCGGCGCCGGTGCCGGGGGCGTCGTTGAGCTCGCCCACGTCCACGCGGCAGTAGCCGATCGTCTTGCCGTTGCCGTGCGTCTCCTCCTCGCGGGAGAGCACGCGCCCGACGACGAGGGGACCCGTCACCGGCGCCGGCGCGATCCCCTCCTCCTCCAGTCCGACGCGGACGAGGTCCTCGGCGAGGCGCTCGGCGGTGGTGCCGGCGGGGACGACCGTGTGCTCGGCGAGCCAGGTGATCGGGACGTACGGCATGTCAGTTGCCCCTTCCGGTGGTGCCGAACTGCTGGGTGAAGCGGACGTCGCCCTCGACGATGTCGTGCATGTCCGCGATGCCGTGGCGCAGCATGAGCGCGCGCTCGACGCCGACGCCGAACGCGAAGCCCGTGTAGCGGTCCGGGTCGATGCCGACCGCGCGGAGCACGGCGGGGTTGACCATCCCGCAGCCGCCCCACTCGATCCAGCCGGCGCCGCCCTTCTTCTGCGGGAACCACAGGTCCATCTCGGCGCTGGGCTCAGTGAACGGGAAGAAGCTCGGGCGCAGGCGCGTGCGGGCCTCGGGGCCGAACATCGCGCGGGCGAAGTGGTCGAGCGTGCCCTTGAGGTGCGCCATCGTCAGGCCCTCGTCGACGGCGAGGCCCTCGACCTGGTGGAACACCGGGGTGTGCGTGGCGTCGAGGGCGTCGGTGCGGAAGACCTTGCCGGGGCAGGCGATGTAGATCGGGGGCTCGCCGTCGAGGAGCTCGCGGGCCTGGACCGGCGAGGTGTGGGTGCGCATGACGAGGCCCTCGGCGGCGCCCTCGATCGCGGCGCCGGACGGGTCGGTGACCTCGCCGACGTAGAACGTGTCCTGCATCTGCCGCGCCGGGTGGTCGACCCCGAAGTTGAGGGCGTCGAAGTTGAACCACTCGTGCTCGAGCTCGGGGCCCTCGGCGATCCGCCAGCCGAGCGAGGAGAAGTGGTCGGAGACGTCGTCGATGAGCCCGGTCAGCGGGTGGCGGGCGCCGGTCGCGCGCGGGCGCCGGACGGTGACGTCGACGGTCTCCTCGCGCAGGACGCGCTCGGCCTCGGCGGCCTTGAGCTCGGCCTCGCGGGCGGCGAGCGCCTGCTGGATGCGGCCCTTGGCCTGGCCAAGAATCTTGCCGGCGGCCGGCTTGTCCGCCTTGTCGAGGTGGCGGATCTGCTGGTTGGCGCCCGAGATCGGCGAGGCGTCCCCGACGTGCGCGAGTCGCGCCGCCTTGAGGTCCTCGAGCGACGTGGCCGCCGCGAACGCCTCGGTCGCGGCGGTGACGGCGGCGGAGACGCCGGCCTCGTCGAGCGGGCTCAGGGGCTGCGGGTCGTCGGTGGGCACGGTGCCCGATCCTACCGAGGTCGGCGTCGCGCCCCGCCCCCGTCCGCCGAGACTGCGGTTGGTGGCCATTCCCACTCGCCGTGATCGCCACGGCAGTTCTACGGTTGAGACATGACCGATTCGACCGAGTCCGACGTCCCTGGCCTCAAGCGGCTCGAGCCCAGCCCCAACCGCCGTGGCGTGCGCGAGCACGTCGTCATCGTCGGCGGCGGCTTCGGCGGACTCGCCGCCGCCCGCGCGCTCAAGAACGCGGAGGTCGACGTCACGCTCGTCGACAAGAACCTCTACAACACGTTCCAGCCGCTGCTCTACCAGGTGGCCACGGCGACGCTGAACCCCGGCGACATCTCCTACTTCCTCCGCTCGGCGCGCGGGAAGCAGAAGAACCTGCGCGTCGTGCGCGGGGAGATCACGGGGGTCGACGCCGACGCGCACCGCGTGCAGCTCGCCGACGGTCGGCGGATGCGCTACGACCGGCTGGTCCTCGCCGTCGGCGTGACCGCGAACTTCTTCGGCACGCCCGGCGCCGACGAGCTCGCCTACCCCCTCTACACGCGCAGCCAGGCGATCCGCCTGCGTGACACCCTCTTCGCGCGCCTCGAGGCCGCCGCTCAGCACCCGGACCCGGGCGACGTGCGCGTCGTCGTCGTCGGAGGTGGCGCGACCGGCGTCGAGACGGCCGGCGCGCTCGCGGAGCTGCGCAACAAGGACTTCCCCATCGCCTACCCGGACATCGACAAGTCGCGGATGCACGTGACGCTGGTCGACATGGCGCCGAACCTGCTCATGCCGTTCTCCGAGCACAGCCAGCGGTACACCGCGGAGGCCCTGCGCGAGCGCGGCGTGGACCTGCGGCTCGGCAGCGGCGTCAAGGAGGTGCGGTCGGACGGCGTCGAGCTCGCCGACGGCACCTTCCTGCCGGCGATGGTCGTCATCTGGGCGGGCGGTGTGACGGCCTACAAGCAGGTCGGCGACTGGGGCCTGCCGCAGGGCAAGGGCGGCCGGTTCGAGACGGACGAGTACCTCAAGGTCGTCGGCGTCGAGGACATCTACGCCGTGGGCGACGCCGCCGTGAGCCCGGCCGGCCTCCCCCAGCTCGCGCAGCCCGCGATCCAGGGCGGCGAGTACGTGGGCGCCGTCATCGCCGAGGAGACCGGTGCCGCGCGCGACCACCGTCCCGCGCGCCGGGCGCTGCCCTTCCAGTACGACGACCAGGGGATCCTCGCGACGATCGGCCGCAGCTCCGCGGTCGCCGAGGTACGCGGCCTGCCCAACCTCACCGGGTTCCCCGCGTGGACGATCTGGACGGGCGTGCACCTCATCTCGCTGCTCGGCCAGCGCAACCGCGTGGCCACGATGGTCAACCTCGGCTCGCGCTACCTCACGTGGCGCGGCGGGCACAACATCATCGTCGGCGACGCGCCGCCCGAGGCCCGCTTCCCCCGCACGCACGTGTCCGGCGGGAAGCCCGAGGTCAAGGCGGCTCCCGGGAAGTAGGCCATTGCCGGAAGGTGCCGGCGGGACGTGGCGGGGCGGAAGAACCGCGCACGACGACGAACGACGCGGTGGCGTGGCCGCGCGGTGTCACGTGCGGTCGTGGCGGCGCGGGGTCACGTGCGGTCGCGCCGTCGCGCGGGTGACAGCAGGACGAGGGGCCGGCAGGGAGACTGCCGGCCCCTCGTCGCGTCCGCCGTTCGTCGTCGTGCGGGGTGATCGTGTGGCACCCCGGCGCCACCGCTACTCCGAGATGTCGGCGAGGGTGGCGCCCACGGCGGAGACGACGTCGTCGGCCTGCGCAGTGATCCCGACCCCGGGCGCTCCCCCGCCGATCGAGATCCGGCGGCCGGCGACGGACTCGTCGACGTAGACGGGCCAGGCGGTGGTCGAGCCGAAGGGCGTGATGGTGCCGCGCTCGTAGCCGGTGACCTCGCGGGCGCGGTCGGCGTCGGGCATGGAGAGGCGGGAGACGCCGAGGAGCGCGCGGAGCTTGGGCCACGAGATCTGGCGGTCGCCGGGGACGAGGGCGAAGACGTAGTGCTCGTCGTCGATGCGGACGACCATCGACTTCACGAGGTCGCGGGGCTCGACGCCGCGCGCGGCCGCCGCCTCCTCGAGCGACGAGACCCGGCCGTGACGCGTGACCTCGTGCGCGATGCCTGAGGCGCGGACGGCCTCGATCGCGGGGGTGGTGGGGTGGTCGGCGTCGCGGGTGTTGGGGGTGCCGGGCGTGGTCTCCGCGTGCTCGTCGGTCATGGGGCGAGCGTACGGGCCCGGCAGTCCATGCCCCCTCCGGGCCCCGCGGTCCGGGCCCCCTCCGGGCCCAGCAGTCCATGCCCACTCGCCGATCGGCCGCTCACGCGAGTCCACATTGCGCCGTGCTGTCCATCTATCCACAGATTTCGTGAAGTCAGGTGGGTGTGGGGCGTTGACCCGCTAGCGTCTCGGACATGACGCGATCAGGGGGGCGTCGCGCAGCGGCGTGGTCGACGGGGGTGCTCATCGCAGCACTCGGGCTCGCCGCGTGCGGCGACGGGGACGACGACGAGAGCAGCACCGGGCCCGGGACAGGTGGTGACGGGCCCACGAGCGAGCCGACGTCGGAGAGCGGGACGTCCGAGACGGGCTCCGAGGGCGGGTCGGAGACCGGGTCGGACGGCGGGTCGAACGGCGGCGAGTCCCCGACCGAGGCGCCGAGCGGTGGCGAGGAGTCGCCGTCGGAGGTCTCGACCGACGACATCGACTTCACCGAGTGGGAGCTCGAGCGGCGCGGCCGGCCCGCTCCCGAGCAGCCGCCCGAGATGAGTGAAGACGGCGAAGCAGGGGCAGTCGCGACGGCGGAGTACGTGGTTGAACTACTCGACTACGCGTCCGTCACCGGCAATGTCGCTGAGCTCGAGGAGATTGCATCTCCAGATTGCGGCACCTGCCGTGATGCCACTGACCAGATTCGCACGAATGTCCGGGAAGGCATCTACATCGATAGCGAGTCGTTTGTTCTGTACGACTCACTTGCGGGCCAATCTGAAACCGATCCATCAACCTGGAGTGTGGCAGTCCAAGGGCTCCATGAAGCGGGAACCGAGGCCGACCATCATGGCGAACTCATCGGCGAGTTCGCAGCACAATCCGTGACCTACTTCGTGGACACATCGTGGGACGGTAACCGGTGGACCGTTTCCGGCCTCAGCACCTGGTATGGCGATGAGGAAGCAAACCAATGAGATCTGGAATCACTAGGGCGATCATCGCCATCGCGATACTGAGCCTGGTGCCATTTGCTGTTCCTCACCACGCATTCGCCAACCCCTGCGCAGGAGTCGGCGCAGGCAGTTCCTCCAACGCCAGAGTGGACGTTGGCAACACCGAAGTCGGGTCAAACATCACGGGCACTGGCACGTGCACCGATATAGATCCGAACGCCAACCCACTCATCGACGATCACCGGCCCGCGCCTACCCCGACAGGCACACGGGCCGACAACCCCATTCTCGGTATCGACGCCGGGGCCAACACCGGCACCTGGCGCGCACTCATCCACGGCCCCCGCCTGGACTGCACCTCGGAATACCGCCGACAAGGCGCCGCCGAGATCATTCTCGACGACAACCTCTTCTGCAACCGCGGCAGACCCCAACCCACCACGCCCACCGCCACGCCAGCTACTCCCGGGGCTCCCCCACCGCCGGTCCAGGCCGCAGCACCCGTCGTCATCACCGTCAGCTACCAGGAAGCCGTCGACCTGCTGGTCGAACCCGGCGAAGCGATGATGGACGGCCGGTGGCAGCTCGCCCAGATGCCCGTCCTGCTCTGGACCACCGCCCGCGAACACATCGCCACCACCGAGATCCTCGGCACCCAGGTCTTCGTCCGCTTCACCCCCACAGAACACACCTGGGACCCCAACGACGGCACCGAACCCTTCACCACCACCGGCCCCGGCGCCCCCTACCCGAACCACACCATCTCCCACCCCTACACCCAGGGCTACGACGCCATCCACGTCACCCTCACCACCGAATGGACCGCCGAGTTCCTCGTCCAGGGCGAGACCGACTGGCAACCCATCCCCGGCACCATCCCCATCACCACCCGCACCGACCCCTTCGAGGTCCGCACCCGAGAAGTCCGCCTCGTCCCCGAATGCGCCATCCACAACCACTGCTGACTCACCCACCCAGCAGCACTCTCGACGACGACGAACCACAACCCCGACGGATGACGGCGCACTGAACCGCACTCTCGACCACGAACACGGCGCCCAACCACAACCCCGACGACGCCCCCTCAGCACGCCCCAACAAGCTCACCCGTGACCCACGCCATATCGAGGACTAGCATCGCGACATGCGTATCGACGAGGTGGTCCGCCGCAAGGGACACGAGGTCGTCACCATCCGCTCCGACGCCACCGTCGGGGAGCTCCTCGACCTGCTCGAGCAGCACCGCATCGGCGCGGTCGTCGTCTCGGACTCCGACGGCCACGTCGACGGGATCGTCGCCGAGCGCGACCTCCTGCCCCTGGTCCGGGAGGACGGCGCCACCTCGCGGCTCGTCAGCGACATCATGGTCCGCGAGGTCGTCACATGCGGACCCAAGGACGAGCTCGAATCCCTCGCCCGGACGATGACGGAGCACCGCGTGCGACACCTGCCCGTCGTCGACGAGGAGAAGATGGTGGCCATCGTGTCCATCGGGGACGTCGTCAAGAACCGCCTCGACGAGCTTCAGGCCGAACGCGACCACCTCGAGGGATACGTGCATGGCTGACGGCACGACCGACGGCGGAGCCCTCCAGCGCGCTGTCGTCGACCAGCTCAACCGCTACGAGTTCTACGCCTCACTCACGCAGGACCCGTCCGGGACCCGGTGGCTCGACACGGGCTGGGACGTCGACGGCGGCGCCGACGAGGCCTGGCGCTGGTTCGTCGAGCCCGCGCTGCTCGCACGCTGGTCGCCGATGGTGCCCGACCGCGTGCTCGACTTTCCGGGCCCCGCAACCGTGCGCGAGAACCCGGGCGACGATCCCGTCGACGCCGAGGTCCTCGTGGTCGATCCGAGCCGCAGGCTGATCGAGCTGCGCTGGGGCCCGTCGACGGTGCGTTGGTGGGTCCGGCACATCACGGACACGGAGTCGAACATCGAGCTCCGGCAGTCTGTCGCCGACCCGCAGGAGGCCGCGATGATGGCGGCCGGCTGGGCGATCTGCCTCAGCACGCTCTCCGCACTTCTTTCGGGGCACGACGTCGATCGCGTCGTCGGTGCGGACGCCCTCGGCTACGGCTGGGAGTCGATCCGGGATACGTACAGCAGGAACTTCAACGCCGACCGCTGAGGTCGCGGTGCCGCGGCCCACCCGCACGACCAGCGCGGAGGCACTCCGGGGCCCACCCGCGCGCCCCGAGCGGTTGCCTTCCACCTCCCCCGCACAGCCCGCGCGGACGCCTTCCCGAACCACCCACGCGCCCACGCGGGCCCTCCTCACGATCCACCCACGCGCCCACGCGGGCTCTCCTCCCGATCCACTCGCGCGACCCGCGTGGGCTCTCCGCACTCAACTGCCGTCGAACGGATTGCCGGCTCACACCCCTTGCACTCGAACACCTGTTCGAGTAGAGTGGTCTCATCAGGTCGAGGAGGTGACTGCGATGGTGCTCTCTGCACTCGGTGCACGGGAATTCGATGCCCGTACCCTCATGGCCAATCTCGACGACTGGTGGGAGCGCCAGCCGTCCCGGGACTGGGCGGCCGAGGACCCGATGTCCGCGGACAACCTCGAGGCGCAGCCTCTCAGCGATGTCGACCTCGACGAGTGGTTCACCTCTGAGCTTGGCCTGGACGGCGAGCACGAGTACGCGGAGCTGCACCCGCACTTCCCCTGCTACGACGAGATGGTCGACTCCGCTGAACCCCACTTCTGGTGGCCCGGGGCGGACAGTGCGAGCGAATCGGCTGGTCCGAAGGGTGCGAACGGCTCGGGCGACGACGCCGAGTACCGGGACCCGGTCGAGTCGCTGCGGGCGGTCGTCGCGGAGTTCGACCGAGCCGTCGAGACGAACTGGCATGCGCAGACCGGATCGACCGTGCACGAGGCTCACCGGCTGATCGAGATGGCGGAGCGCCAGATCGCCTCCGCCAAGGCCGGCGTCCTCACCGCGGCCGAGGCGAACGGACTGTGGGCGATCGAGGGATGGCGCACCTTCAAGGCCTTCGTACGGCACACCACGGGAACGACGTCGGGTGCCGCCGGGAGACAGGTCACTCGTTCGCGAGCGCTGCGTGAGCACCTGCCGCACACCCATACGGCGCTCGGCAAGGGCCTCATCGGCATCGAGCACGTCAACATCCTCGTCCGCGAGGCCCTGCGGACCTCGAACCTCAAGAAGCAGCTCCTGGACGAGGAGCTCGGCGAGGAGTTCCTCGTCGCGCAGGCGCAGTTGATGACCGCCGACGAGTTCAGCAAGGTCGTGCGGACGTGGGCCATGATGGCCGACCCCGAGGCAGCCGACGAGGCGTGGCGCGAGGCGGAGACCAAGGAGGAGCTGACGATCGCTCCCACCCTCGACGGCTACCACGTTGCCGGGTGGCTCGACGAGCTGTCGGGCCGCGTCGTCCACGAGGCACTGGACGCCCACATGGGGACGAAGAGTGCCGAGGACACCCGCACGCCGGCACAGCGCCGGGCCGCCGCCCTCGTCTCCCTCGCGCACCAGTCCCTCGACGTCGGGCTGCAGGGCGCCCACGCCCGGGTCCGGCCGCACGTGACCGTCACCGTCGAGATCGAGACGCTGCGTGCTCTCGCGGCAGCGACCGGCTCGGTGGTGCCACCGGTCGACGAGGCATCTGCGGACGACAGGCCGATCGACGGTCCGGACGTCGGATCGAGCGCGTTCTTCCCGCCCCACTCCGATCTCGCAGCGCTGCGTCGGCTCGGAGGCCCGCGCGAGGCAGGTACCGACGAGCCGCTGTTCGAGCTCTCCGATGACGCCCGGGAGTGGCTGCAGGCCTGGAGCCCGGGCGACGCCCACGTGATCTCGACCGCGATCGACCCCCGTGCGATGGCCGGGGTCGCTCCGGCCACGCTCGAGGACGGCACCCCGATCCCGCCGGCGCTGCTGTCCCGGCTCACCTGCGAGAGCTCGCTGTCCCGGGTGATCTTCGGGCCCGACTCGACGGTGCTCGACGTCGGCCGGGAACAACGGATCTTCCCCGCCCACATGGTGCGGGCCATCCATGCCCGCGACCGACATTGTCAGTTCCCGGGCTGCGACGAACCACCGGGCTTCGGGGAGATCCACCACTCGCTCCAATGGGCCCGGGACAACGGCCCCACGAGCGTCGAGCACGGAATCCTCCTGTGCTGGCACCACCATGACTGGGTGCATGCGAACACCGTCTCCATCGTGCGCGACGACGGCGAGTGGCGCTTCTACGACCGCAACGGTCGACTGCTCAAGGCGCAGAGGACCGTCTCGAGCCTCGCGAGCGGGTTCAGCGACGCCGGCGAGCGTGAGAACGACTACGGCAGCCGTGCCAGCGGCGGCACCGGCAATCCCCTCGCGCCGACCGAGCAGCCTGGCCGATGATCGACGCATGGCCCACCTGGACGTCTCCGGCATCACGTACGCGCTCCCGGACGGGCGGCCGCTGCTCGACGAGGTGAGCTTCGGCGTCGGGGACGGTGCGCGGGTCGCTCTCGTCGGGCCGAACGGCACCGGCAAGACCACCCTCGTCCGACTCATCACCGGCGACCTCGACATGCAGGACGGCGCGATCACGCGGCAGGGAGCCATCGCGCACATGAGCCAGCTCGTCGGCCGGACCGGCGGGGAGGCGACCGTCCGGGACCTGCTGCTCGGCGTGGCACCGGAACGGATCCGACAGGCCTCCGAGGCACTTGATGCCGCCGAGCTCGCCGTCATGGAGGTCGACGACGAACCCGCCCAGATGGCGTATGCCCAGGCACTGTCCGACTGGGGCGACGCCGGCGGCTACGAGTTCGAGACCACCGTCTGGGACGCCGTGTGCACCGACGCCCTCGGGCTCCCGTTCGAGCGCGCCCGCTGGCGTGACGCCTCGACCCTCTCCGGCGGCGAGCAGAAGCGACTGGTCCTCGAGGCGATGCTGGCCGGCCCGGCCGACATCCTCGTCCTCGACGAGCCGGACAACTTCCTCGACGTCCCCGCCAAGATCTGGCTCGAGGAGCGCCTGCGCGCGTCGTCGAAGTCGGTCCTCCTCGTCAGCCACGACCGTGAGCTGCTCTCGGCGACCACCACCGCCGTCGTCACGCTGGAGCCGGGCGCCGCCGGGGCGGTCGCGTGGACACACCCGGCGTCGTTCGCCACCTGGCACGACGCGCGTGAGGCACGGAACGCCGACCTCGCCGAGCAGCTCAAGCGGTGGGAGGAGGAACGGCTCAAGCTCAAGCGACTCGTCCAGATGTACAAGCAGAAGGCGGCATACAACTCGGACATGTCGTCCCGTTACTCGGCCGCCGTCACGCGCCTCGAGCGGTTCGAGAAGGCCGGCCCACCGGAGAAGGTCTCGATCGAGCAGGACGTGCGGATGCGACTCGTCGGCGGGCGCACGGCCAAGCGCGCGATCGTCGCCGAGGGCCTCACCTTGCTCGATCCCGGAGACGCCACCGGCGGTCGCCGACTGATGGACCCCTTCGACGCCGAGATCTGGTTCGGGGAGCGCGTGGCCGTCCTCGGTTCGAACGGGTCGGGGAAGTCGCACCTGCTCCGCCTCCTCGCCGGCGGCGGGACCACCCCGGAGAAGGAGCACCTACCCGTCGGGGACACCGTGGTGCCGTCGGTCCCCCACACGGGCGTCGCACGGCTGGGCTCGCGTGTCCGACCGGGCTGGTTCGCCCAGACGCACGAGCAGCCGGCACTGCACGGCCGCACACTCGTTGAGATCCTCCACCGTGGCGACGAGCACCGGGTCGGGCGCCCGCGAGACCTCGCCGCCCGCGCACTCGACCGATACGGCCTCGCCAGGTCGGCCGAGCAGACCTTCGACTCGTTGTCCGGCGGACAGCAGGCGCGCTTCCAGATCCTCCTGCTCGAGCTGTCCGGCGCAACGCTCCTCCTGCTCGACGAGCCGACCGACAACCTCGACCTCCACTCCGCCGAGGCGCTGCAGGAGGCGCTCGCCGCGTTCGAGGGCACCGTCGTGGCGGTCACCCACGACCGGTGGTTCGCCCGGAGCTTCGACCGGTTCCTCGTGCTCGGATCGGACGGCACGGTGCGGGAGACCTCCGAGCCCGTGTGGGACGAGGCACGCGTGGCGCGGCAGCGATGAGCCCGGGTCGACTGCTCGACGTCGGGCGCTTGACTGCCCCCGCGCTGCGACGCGTCAGAAGCTGCCTCGTCACCTTCAACGATCGCCACCCGCGGAGCCACAACGACCACTTCCACCCGTGGATCGTGCGCCGCATCCCCCGCACCCCCGCGCGGGCACTCGGCGTCGGGTGCGGCCGGGGGTGCCTCGTCGTGGAGCTCGCGGCGCGCGTCGGCACGTCGCGAGGCATCGTCGCCCGAGCACCTGGTGAAGGACCCGACGATGTCCTTCGACGAGCTGCACGCCGTCGTCGACCGGGCGATGCCGGGGGCGCGCGCATGCGGCGCCGGATCGGGTTCCGCCACACCGTCGAACGGGAGCGGGGCGCCTGACTCGACGGGCGCCCGCACCACCACCGTGCCTACGCTGACAGGATGACCACGGTGCTGACCGTCGGGCACGGCCGCCAGGAGGCCGAGGAGCTGCTCGAGCTGTTGAACGGCGCCGGCGTCGCACGCCTCATCGACATACGCTCGTTTCCCGGTAGCCGTCGCAACCCGCAGTTCGGTCAGGGCGAGATGGAGCGATGGGTGCCGAACGGCGGGATCGAGTACCGGTGGGCGAAGCCTCTTGGCGGGCGGCGACGCCCGGTGCCGGGCAGCCGGCACGTGGCGCTGCGGCACGAGTCGTTCCGCGCCTACGCGGACCACATGGAGACTCCGGAGTTCCTCGACGTCGTCGACGAGCTCCTCACGATCGCCGACGAGGCCACTGTCGCCGTCATGTGCAGCGAGTCCGTCTGGTGGCGCTGCCATCGCCGTCTGCTCGCCGACCACCTCGTGCTCGTGCGCGGGGTCGAGGTCACTCACCTCATGCCGGGCGGGCGGCGCGCCGAGCACCGACCGACCGAGGGGGTCCGGGTCGAGCTGGACGCGGTGGACGCGGGTGACCGCACCCTGGGCGGAGTCCCACGCCCTGACGCCACGGGCGAGTTCGACGACGTCGGCGCACCCGAGGGGGCGACGCACACCGACCAGCCCCGCACGGGCCGTGCATGCAAGGACCGGACGCACACACGTCGGACGCACACATGTCGGACGCGCCCGGGCCGGCATCTCGTCTACGACGTCGGAGTCACGCCCCCGCTCGTATGACCTGCCGGCTCAGACCACGTGCCCTCTTAGACCCCGTGTCCTCAGACCACGTGCCCTCTTAGACCCCGTGCCGTCAGACCCCGTGCCCGCATACCACGTGCCCTCTTAGACCCCGCGCCCTCAGACCTCGCGGCGCTGGGCCCGGGCGCTGGCGTAGAGGCACAGCGCGGCGGCGGTGGCGAGATTGAGCGACTCGGCGGCGCCGTGGACGGGCACGCGCACGACCGCGTCCGCGAGCGAACGCTGAGCCGCCGTCAGACCGTGCGCCTCGTTGCCGACGAGCCAGACGGTCGGTGCTGCCAGGTCAGGGGCGAGCAGGTCGGTCGCTGCGAGCTCGCCCTCGACCGAGAGCTGCAGCCCGTGCGCCTGGGCCAGCGCGCGGTCGGCGAGCTCGTCGAGATCCCAGTCGCCGGCGCCGTCGGCGGCGAGGACCTGCATCCCCGCGGCGCGCAGCTCGGACACGGCGGCCTCGACCTCCACCCCGCCGACGACGGGCAGGTGGAACAGCGAGCCGGCCGTCGCGCGGACGACCTTGGGATTGGTGACCTCGACGCTGCCCGTGCCCATGAGCACGGCGTCGGCCCCTGCGGCGTCGGCGGAGCGGATGACCGTCCCGGCGTTTCCGGGGTCGCCGGCGGCGACGAGAAGGGCGACCAATCTCGGACCGGACGCGACCACGGAGGCGAGGTCCGGCGTCGGGGAGGGGGTGTCGTCGTGACCGGCACTCCCGACCGAGGAGGCCTCGTGACCGGAGTCTCCACCGCCCCGGCGGGCAGCCCCGGCGGCCGCCCCGGCACCGGCACGACGCCCGGTGCGCTCGATGTTCGCCACCGCGAGCACGCCCTGCGCGTCCGGGCTCATCGCGCGCACGACCTCGGCGGTCGCCTCGTGCAGGTAGACCCCGGCCTCGAGCGCGGCCTCGACGACGTCGTGATGCTGAAGCGCGGCGTCCTCGGCGACGTAGACGTCCCGGACCCGCTCGGGCGCGAAGCGCATGAGCTCGCGCACGGCCTGCGGTCCCTCGACGAGGAACTGGCCGTGCCTGGAACGCGCCGAGCGCCCGGACAGCGCCGCCACCCTCCGCACCCGCTCGGAGCGGGGGTTGGTCAGCGGTGCGTCCGGGCGCTCGGAGCGACCCGCACGGTCCGGGGCCAGGTCAGGCCGCCGGCGCGTTGACGTCGGTCGGCAGGGCCTTCTTCGCCACCTCGACGAGGGCCGAGAAGGCGGCCGGGTCGGAGACCGCGAGCTCGGCGAGCATGCGGCGGTCGACCTCGACCTCGGCGGCCTTGAGGCCCTGGATGAACCGGTTGTAGGTCAGGCCGTCGGCGCGGACCGCGGCGTTGATGCGCTGGATCCACAGACGACGGAAGTCGCCCTTGCGAGCCTTGCGGTCGCGGAAGGCGTAGGTCTCCGAGTGGAGGACCTGCTCCTTCGCCTTGCGGTAGAGACGCGAGCGCTGCCCGCGGTAGCCCGACGCCTTCTCGAGCGTCGAACGGCGCTTCTTGTGGGCGTTGACCGCCCTCTTCACACGTGCCATGTCAGGTGCTCCTCAACCTCTGCTCAGGCCTTACAGGCCGAGCATCTTCTTGACGTTCTTGGCGTCGCCGCCGGTGATCTCGCCGTCGTTGGACAGACGACGGACCTGCCGGCGCGACCGCTCGGCGAACTTGTGCACCTTGCGCGTGCGCTCGTGCATGATCTTCCCGGAGCCGGTGACCCGGAACCGCTTCTTGGCACCGGAGTGCGTCTTGTTCTTCGGCATGCTTCCCTCTCGGTCGCGCCCTCGCGCGACGTCTGCGTTCGTGACCTGTCGGCCGTCGGACGTTCCTTGCTGGCCGCTAGGCCGAGGCCTTGGGGGCTCCCGGCTTGGGGGCGGCGGGCCGGGGCGTCGCCGACGGCTTCGGCGCTCCCGGCTTCGGTGCAGCAGCCGGCTTGGCGGCGGTGGCCGGCGTGGCTGCAGGCTTGGGTGCCGACGGCGTGGCGCCGCCGGAGGATGTGGTCGACCGCGCCGGCGACGGCGTGCCCGAGGCGGCCGGACGCGCCGACCCCGCGGACGAGCCGGAGCCGGAGCCCGAGCCCGACGGCCGGGGCGAACCGGAGCCCGACGACGCCGGACGCGGCGCACCCGAGCCCGACGGACGCGGCGAACCGCTCCCCGACGACGCGGGCCGCGGGGCCCCCGAGCCGGACGACGCCGGACGGGCGGACCCGGACGACGCCGGACGCGGCGCACCCGAGCTCGACGGACGCGACGCACCCGAGGACGCGGGACGCGACGGGCCGGACGACGCCGGACGACCAGAGCTCGCGGGCCGCGACGACCCCGAGGACGGACGCGAGGGGCCCGACGACGAGCCCGACGTGCGCGGGGCGCCGGAGGACGCGGGGCGCGCCGGGGCGGACGTGCGCTCCGACGGCGGCGCCTTGGCGAAGACGGGCGCCTCGATGACGGGCGCGTCGGGCGCGGCGACGGGCGCCTGGGCCGCGGGCTTCGCGGCGTCGGCCTGCTTCTTCTCGTCCTTGTGCTCCTCGGAGGACGCCTTGCGGGCCTCCTTCTCGGCGGCACGCTTCTTCAGCTGCTCGGTGTGCGCCTCGGACTTCTTCTTGTACGGCCCGATGACCATGGTCATGTTGCGGCCGTCCTGGCGCGGCGCGGACTCGACGGACCCCAGGTCCGCGACGTCGTCCGCGAGGCGCTGCAGCAGACGGATACCCATCTCCGGGCGCGACTGCTCGCGGCCGCGGAACATGATCATGACCTTGACCTTGTCGCCGCCCTCGAGGAACCGCACGACGTGACCCTTCTTGGTCTCGTAGTCGTGCGCGTCGATCTTCAGGCGGAAGCGGATCTCCTTGAGCATCGTGTTCGCCTGCTTGCGGCGGGCGTCACGGGCCTTCACGTCCGACTCGTACTTGAACTTGCCGTAGTCCATGAGCTTCGCGACCGGCGGTCGCGCGTCGGGGGCCACCTCGACGAGGTCGAGGTCCGCCTCCTGGGCAAGCCGAAGGGCGTCCTCCACGCGGACGACGCCGACCTGCTCTCCGCCAGGGCCCACGAGTCGAACCTCGGGGACGCGGATACGGTCGTTGATACGGGTCTCGCTGATGCTGAGCTCCTTGCTCCGTCGGGAATATCGCCGACCGACCGCCGGGAGCCATGACAAAGGCCTCCGACGCAAGAGCGCGGAGGCCTGGGCGTACGCCGGAGCGCACATGGACGAGACGGTCCGCCTCGCCCGACCAGATACCCGGTGCCCCAGGGGCGCCAAGGTGGGATCTCTCCGCTTGCTCGCCGGTCACGCGGACGCGACCGGCCGGTCAGCCATCCATGTTACCAGGCGGCGGCGTCGGCTCCCAGAGGTCACGCACGTGCCGTGCGTCTCGGCGGGGACACATGCCCGACGACGACGAACCGCGCCCTTGTCAGCCGGTCTGATCGTCCGCGACGAGCGCCGGGTACAGCTCGAGGGAGTCGACCCGGTGGCGCAGCTCCTCGAGCTCGCCGAGGCGCTCCGAGACGCGCGCGAGCTCGGCCTCGAGGCCCGCCCGGTCGAACCCCGGCCGCACCGCGAGGACCACCCGCAGCTCGGCGCGCACGCCGGCCTCGAGCCGGACCCCGAGGATGTTCGACGACCCGCGCAGGGCGGAGGTCACCGCCGTCGGGAGGTCCTCGTCCTCCCACGGCGGCACCCACTCCTCCCCCGCCGCGACGGCTCCGACCGCCGGCCGGCCCACGAGCACCGGCCGCTCCGAGCCGGGGTCGACGACGAGGATCTGGTCCTCGGTCTGCGTGGCCGACGCGGCGGCGCGCGTGCCCTCGACCGGCACCGGCCGGGCGCTCGGGTCCCAGGCCCGCATGGCGTCGTAGCTCGAGAAGGCCGGCAGGGCGGCTCGCCCGTCCGGCGTGGCCACGGTGACGGAGGCGGCGGAGGCCACGGCGTCGGCCTGGGCGTCGCCGGAGATCTGCTTCTCGTGCCGCGCGACCTCTCCGTCCTCGGTGCCGGGGTGCGAGTGTGCGACGACGGGCACGAGGACGCGGCCGGTGCGCAGCTCGGCGACGACGTCGAGCAGGCGCCGCGCCGGGTCCGTCTGCGCGAGGGCGGCGGCCATCGACTCGGTGACCGAGCCGTCGTCGCCGGCGAACGGGTTGGCCTTGAGCATCCGCCCGGCCCACGGCTGGCCGGCGGAGTCGGAGAGCTCGGAGGGCCGGCGGCCGGAGCCGGGGACGAGCTCGCTCATGCGCGTCCCGCCACGTCGAGCGCCTCGGGCAGCGTGAACGCGCCGGCGTACAGGGCCTTGCCGACGATCGCCCCCTCGATCCCGGCCGGGACGAGCTCGCGCAGGGCGGCGAGGTCGGCGAGGCTCGAGATCCCGCCGGAGGCGACGACGGGCGCGGACGTCCGCGCGGCGACCTCGGCGAGCAGCTCGAGGTTGGGGCCCTGCAGGGTGCCGTCCTTCGTCACGTCGGTGAGCACGTAGCGCGCGCAGCCGTCGGCCTCGAGGCGGGCCAAAACGTCCCACAGGTCGCCGCCGTCCTCGGTCCAGCCGCGCGCGGCGAGCGTGGTGCCACGGACGTCGAGCCCGACGGCGATCCGGTCCCCGTGCTCCGCAATCACCCTGCTCGTCCACTCCGGCTGCTCGAGCGCGGCGGTGCCGAGGTTGACGCGGGTCGCGCCCGCGTCGAGGGCGCGGGCGAGCGAGGCGTCGTCGCGGATGCCGCCCGAGAGCTCGACCGAGATGCCGAGCTCGCCGGCGATGCGGGCGAGCAGCTCGTGGTTGGAGCCGCGGCCGAAGGCGGCGTCGAGGTCGACGAGGTGGATCCACGTGGCGCCGTCGGCGGCGAAGCGGGCGGCGACCTCGGCGGGCTCGCCGTACTCGGTCTCCGAGCCGGCCTCGCCCTGGACGAGGCGGACGGCGCGGCCGTCGACGACGTCGACGGCGGGCAGCAGGACGAGCGGGGGTGCGTCGCCACCGCTGGCGGCGGCGGTGGGGGCTGCGGCGGCGGTGGGGGCTGCGGCGGCTGGGACCGAGGCATCCCCGGGGGCAGCAGCGGTCGGAGCGTCGTGGGCTGCGGCGGCGGCAGTCGGGTCGGGCGCGGTCATGCGGATCCTCCGAGATCGGCCACCCAGGTGCGCAGGAGGTGCGCGCCGGCGTCGCCGGACTTCTCGGGGTGGAACTGGGTGGCGGTGAGCGGCCCGTTCTCGACGGCGGCCACGAAGGGGGCGCCGTGCTCGGACCAGGTGACCTGGGGCGGGGTGGTGCGGCCGTCGGTGAACTCGGCGGCCGGATCGGTCAGCACCCCGTAGGAGTGGACGAAGTAGAAGCGCTCGTGCTCGACGCCGGCGAACAGGCGGCTGCCGGCGGGCGGCGTGACGGTCGCCCAGCCCATGTGCGGCACGACCTCGGCGGGCAGGCGGGTGACCTCGCCGGGCCACTGGCCCAGGCCGTCGGCGCGGACGCCGTGCTCGGTGCCCGAGTCGAACAGGACCTGGAGCCCGACGCAGATGCCGAGGACCGGGCGCCCGCCCGCGAGGCGGCGGTCGATGAGCCGCGGCGCGTCGACGGCGCGGAGCTGCTCCATGACCGCGGCGAACGCACCGACGCCGGGGACGACGACGCCGTCCGCCGCCTCGACCAGGGCGGGCTCGGCGGTGAGGGTGACGTCCGCGCCGGCGCGCTCGAGCGCGCGCACGGCGGAGCGCACGTTCCCGGAGCCGTAGTCGAGGACGACGACGCTCGGGCGGCGTGTCGCGTCGGCGGGCAGCGAGCCGGCGCGCACCGAGTCGGTGCTCGCAGGGTCGGTGCGCGGCACGTCGGTGTGCGGCGCGTCCGTGCGCGCCGAGTCGGTGCCCGCCTCGTCGGTGCGCGCCGAGTCTGTCCTCGCCCCGTCCGTGCTCGCAGGGTCGGTGCGCAACTCGTCGCTACCCGTCCTGTCGCCGGGCGTCGGGTTGCCGGTGGTCCCCACTCAGTCGCCCCGTCCGAACAGGCGGCGCTTGGGGCCGCGGCCGGTGACGTCGATCGCGCGGACCGCACCCTTGATCTCGTCGGGCGCGCGGCGGCCGAGCACGATGTCCTCGACCACGTCGTCGGCGTTGGCGAGCAGCAGGCCCGGCGGGACCTCCTTGCCCGGCTCGCCGGCGGTCCACTCGCGCGCGACGAGGTGCCCGGCGAGACCGCTCTCGAGTCCGGTGTCGACGCCGAGGTCGGCCAGGACGAGGACGACGCCGCGGCGCGTGATCGTCGACATCGCCGTCGCGAGCTCCTCGCCGGCGTTCTCGCTCGGCTCGGGGAGCGCGACCTCGGCGGCGTCGGCGGCGGTGAGCTCGGCGGTGCCACCGCTCTGGTCGTCGCCCGGGTCGACACTTCCCCGGTCGGCGCCCGTGTCGTTGCTCGGGTCCGCAGCGCCGGCGTCCGCGGCGCCGGCGTCCGCGGCGCTGACGTCCGCGGCGCCGCCCGCACTCCTCGCGTCGCGCGCCGTTCCGGCCAGCGGGTTCCGCCCGGCGGGAGCGTCACGACGAGCGTCCGCGCCGCCGAGCGGGTCCGCACCGGGCGCGGCGGCGTCGTCGTCGGGCATGGACGTTCCCGGCCCGGCGGGAGCGGAGGGGGCCTCGCCGAACAGCTCGGCGATGTCCCAGTCCGTGTGCTCGGCCTTGGCCGGCAGCGGGCGCGTGACGACGACCCCGGAGCGCGAGGGCACGGCCACGGCGTCCGTCATGCCGAGCTGCTTGCAGGCGGCGGCGACGACGTCGGGGCGCGCGAACGGCGTGAGCACGATCGCGAGCCGGTCGGGCGTGGCGGGCACGCTCACAGCGCGCCCTTGGTCGACGGGACGCCCGTGACGCGCGGGTCGATCGTCACCGCCTCGCGGAGCGCCCGGGCGAAGGCCTTGAACTGGGCCTCCACGACGTGGTGCGGGTCGCGGCCGGCGAGGACGCGCACGTGCAGGCAGATCGCCGCGTGGTGGGCGATCGACTCGAACACGTGCCGCGTGAGAGAACCGGTGAAGTGGCCGCCGATGAGGTGGAGGGCCTGCGCCTCGGACTCACCGGTGTGCACGCAGTAGGGCCGGCCCGAGACGTCGACGACGACGTGGGCGAGCGCCTCGTCGAGCGGGACGGTGGCGTCGGCGAACCGCGTGAGACCCACCTTGTCGCCGAGGGCCTGGCGCAGCGCCTGGCCGAGGCTGATCGCCACATCCTCGACGGTGTGGTGGACGTCGATCTCGATGTCGCCCGTGGCGCGCACCGTGAGGTTCATGCCCGAGTGCTTGCCCAGGGCGGTGAGCATGTGGTCGTAGAACGGCACCGAGGTGGAGATCTCGGTCCGCCCCTCGCCGTCGAGATCGAGCTCGACGAGCACCTGCGACTCGGACGTCGTGCGCTCGACGCGTCCCGTCCTGCTCATGACAGCACCTCTTCCAACGCCGCCCGGAAGCGGTCGTTCTCCTCGGGCGTGCCGACCGACACGCGCAGCATCCCCTGCGGGCCGACCTCGCGGATGAGGACGCCCCTCGACACCAGAGAGTCCCACACCGCGTGCCGGTCCTCGAAGCGGCCGAACATGACGAAGTTCGCGTCCGAGTCGGCGACCTCGAGCCCGCGGCCGCGCAGGTGGTCGACGAGGGCGTCGCGCTCGTCGCGCAGCAGCTTCACCTGGCCCATGAGGGAGTCGCGGTGGGACAGGGCCGCGAGCGCCGCGGCCTGCGTGATCGCGGACAGGTGGTACGGCAGGCGCACGACGCGCAGGTGGTCGACGAGCTCGCGCGCCGCCGCGAGGTAGCCCAGGCGCAGGCCCGCCATGCCGAAGGCCTTCGACATCGTGCGCGCGACGGCGAGGTGCGGGTGGTCCGCGAGCAGCTCGAGCGCCGACGGCGTGCCCTCGCGGCGGAACTCGCCGTAGGCCTCGTCGATGACGACGACGGTCGCGGTGGGGGTGTCGGCGTCGTCGGGGCCCGTGGGCGTGTCCGCGGGGCCCGTGGTCCGCGCGTGCTCGAGGAGCGCGAGGAGGTCCTCGGTGGCGAGCGCCGTCCCGGTGGGGTTGTTGGGGCTGGCGAGGACGAGGACCGCCGGGCGGTGCTCGGTCATCGCGGCGCGGGTGGCGTCGAGGTCGACCGTGAAGTCGTCCGCGCGGTCGACGGTGACGAAGGCCGTCTGGGTGTCGCGCGCGTACTCGGGGTACATCGAGTAACTCGGCGTGGCCGTCAGCATGGTGCGGCCGGCGCCGCCGTAGGCCTGGAGCACGTGGAGGAGGACCTCGTTCGACCCGTTGCCCGCCCAGATCTGCTCCGGACCGAGCTCGACGCCGGACTCGACGGCGAGATAGGCCGCCAGCTGCTCGCGCAGCTCGGGGAAGTCGCGGTCCGGGTAGCGGTTGAGGCCGGTCGCGGCGGCCTGGACGGCGCGGGCGATGTCCTCGGCGACCTCGGGGGCAGGCGCGAACGGGTTCTCGTTGACGTTGAGGATCACCGGCACGTCGATCCGGGGGGCGCCGTACGGGCTCAGGCCCGCGAGGTCGGGGCGCAGCGGGAGCCGGGCGGCGGGCGTGGTCGGCTCCGCGGCTGGCTCGGGGGTCGGCTCCGCGGTCGGCTGCCCGTCGTCGCCGGAGGTCGTGCTCTGGTTCGTTCTCACCACCCGATGGTAGGAACTCCGGGGCCCCGGTGGCACGCGGTCTCAGCGGCGGGCGGCCCTGGCGAGGTGGCCCCGACCACATGGGGTGGCGCCGACCACGCTCGGATCGAGACGTGGCACATCCTTTGCCCGCTAGCGGTGTCCGGTCTCACGAATCAGAGCCGCCGTGACCCCTCAAAAGGCGCTCGTCCCGCGGCTAGCCTGGCACTCGTGGAGCACATCTGGCACCTGGCGTACGCGGCGGACCTCGCTGACGCGCGTGAGACAGGGATGTATCGGATCTCTACGCGCGGCGCGACGCTGGAGTCGGTCGGATTCATCCACGGGTCCTACCCCGAGCAGCTCCCCGGCGTGGCGGCATCGGTGTACGCCGACGACCCCGAGCCGCTCGTCGTGCTCGTGCTCGACCCCCACGTGCTGCGCTCGTGCGGCCTGGACGTCCGCGACGAGCCGGACCCCGCCGATCCCACCGGCCCCGTCTACCCGCACATCTACGGTCCGATCCCGATGGACGCGGTCGTCGCCGTGCGGCCCGCGAGCCTCGACGCCGGCCAGCTCGTCGTCGGCGCGCCCGCCTGACGCGGGTCCCTTCCGGAGAATCCGCTCGAGCCACGCGTCCGACGTCGGACATCCCGCCGCGCCCCCGTCCGGCCATCGGTCCGGCGCCCGGTGCGCAGCCGCGGACCCACCTCGCCCGCGCCCGGCCTGCATCCCGGCGCACCGTCGTCCACAGCCCTCCCGAGCGACGCGCGCCCGTGTCCCACCGCGCACGTAGCGTGGCCGCATGACCTCGATCGACCCGGCCGGATCCGCGAGCCAGCTCGAGCATCCCGGCCCTCTCGACCACCCCGGTCCCCCGGACGCACCTGAGAATCCCGAGCTCCGCGACCAGGCGGAAGGTGTCCTCCGCGCGCTCGTCGGGCGCGAGGACGCACGCCTACGTGACGACCAGTGGCGGGCGATCGAGGCGCTCGTCGGGGGGTCGCGTCGGGTGCTCGTCGTCCAGCGCACCGGATGGGGCAAGTCGGCGGTCTACTTCGTGGCGACCGCGCTGCGCCGCCGCTCCGGCGCCGGGCCCACGGTCATCGTCTCCCCGCTGCTGGCCCTCATGCGCGACCAGATCGCCGCGGCCTCCCGCGCCGGCATCACGGCCGTCACCCTCAACTCCACCAACGTCCAGGAGTGGGACGAGGTCCACGCCGACATCGCGCGCGGCGCCGTCGACGTCCTGCTCGTCAGTCCCGAGCGGCTCAACAACCCGGCGTTCCGCGACCAGGTCCTCCCCCGGCTCGCCGCCGACGCGGGCCTCGTGGTGGTCGACGAGGCCCACTGCATCTCCGACTGGGGCCACGACTTCCGGCCCGACTACCGGCGCATCCGCACCCTCCTCGCCGACCTCCCGGGCGGGGTGCCCGTCCTCGCCACGACCGCGACGGCGAACGAGCGCGTGACCCGCGACGTCGCCGAGCAGCTCGGCGGCGCCGGCGAGGTGCTCGTGCTCCGGGGCAGCCTCGACCGGCCGGCGCTGCACCTGGGCGTCGTCGAGCTGGCGGACGACGCGGCGCGGATCGCGTGGCTCGCCGGCCAACTCCCTCGCTGGGACGGCTCGGGCATCATCTACGCACTCACCGTGTCCGCCGCGCACACCGTGGCCGAGCAGCTGCGCGCCGCCGGGCTCGAGGTCCGCGCCTACACCGGCCGGACCGAGCCCGCCGAGCGGGAGGAGCTCGAGGCCGACCTCAAGGCCAACCGGGTCAAGGCCCTCGTCGCGACGTCCGCGCTCGGCATGGGGTTCGACAAGCCGGACCTCGCGTTCGTCGTCCACCTCGGCTCCCCGTCCTCGCCGGTGGCGTACTACCAGCAGGTCGGGCGCGCGGGCCGCGGGGTCGACCGGGCCGACGTCGTCCTGCTGCCGGGTCGCGAGGACCGGGCGATCTGGCAGTACTTCGCCTCCCTCGCGTTCCCGCCCGAGGAGTCCGTCCGCACGGTGCTCGACGTCCTCGGCGACGGCCAGGTCCGGTCGACCCCGGTCCTCGAGACGGCCGTCGACCTGCGCCGGACCCGCCTGGAGACGATGCTCAAGGTTCTCGACGTCGACGGGGCGGTCCGGCGCGTGCGCGGCGGTTGGGAGAGCACGGGGCAGCCGTGGACCTACGACGCCGCGCGCTACGAGCGGGTCGAGGACGCCCGCCGCCGCGAGGCCGACGCGATGCTCGCCTATGCCCGGCTCGAGCCGCCCGAGTGCCGGATGGCGGTCCTGCGCACCCACCTCGACGACCCCGACCTCGAGCAGGGGTGGCGGTGCGGGCGCTGCGACCTGTGCGGCGGCATGGAGCTCGCCGCGACCGTGGACGCCGAGGCGGCGCAGCAGGCCCGCTCCGGTCTCGACCGCCCCGGCCTCGAGATCGAGGCGCGCCGGCAGTGGCCCTCGGGCATGGACCGCCTCGGCATCGACCTGTCCGGCAAGATCCCGCCGGCCGAGCGGGCCGAGACCGGGCTCGCCGTGGGCCGGCTCGACGGCGTCGGCCTCGCGGGGGCGCTGCGCGGCACGCTCGGGACGGGGGCGGCGGACGGCCCGGTCCCGCCCGAGCTCGTCGGGCCGCTGCGGCAGACCCTCACCGCGTGGGCGGCGGGGGCCGAGCCGGTCGCCGGGATCGTCGCGGTCGACTCGACGACCAGGCCCCAGCTCGTCCGCGACCTCGCCGTGCACGTCTCCCAGGTCCTCGGCGTCCCGGTGGTCGGCGCGCTCGTCCCGGAGCCCGGCAGCGAACCGGGCCGGCACGACGTCAACTCCGCCAGCCGCCTCGCCTCCGTCTCACGACGGCTGCGGATGGGGCTGTCCGAGGCCGCGCTCGCCGGGCTGCCCGGCCGCCGGGTCCTGCTCGTGGACGACTCGACGGACTCCGGCTGGACGCTGACCGTGGCCGCCCGGATGCTGCGGCTCGCGGGGGCGGACGCGGTGGTCCCGTTCGTGCTCGGGGTCGTCTAGCGCGCCACGGTCCCGGGCCGGCACAGCCCGCCCGGACCGTTAACCTGGCCGGCATGGCCCCCTCCCCATTGACGAGCTACGTCGAGCCCGACGCCGAGGTCACGGGGGCGAGCGAGGCGGACCTCGACCGGGTGGCCCGTGAGTACGGCCGCGCCCTGCCCGCCGACTACGTCGCGCTCATCACCACGCTCGGCGGCTACAACGGCGACCTCCTCGCGGCCGACGGCGCCCCGCTCCTGCAGTTCCCCGTCAACGACGCGGACGGCGTGCTCTCGGACTCCGGCTACGCGAGCATCGACGACCTCGACGGCATCTCGGTGGCCGGCACCGACGACTGGCGGATCGTCCTCGTCCAGCACGGCGACCAGGACCGCTACGCCCGGGTGGGGCTCGGCAGCGGCGACGTCGAGATCGTGTGGTCCGGGCGGTTCACCGACGTGCTCGACACGTACCGCGAGCGGGCTGCGGGCAAAAGGGAGGCATAGCCGCGGGGCGCGCCTCCCCTACTCCCCCGCCGGCCGCGCGGGGCAGACCAGCAAGCGTCGTGACCGGGTGAGCCCGACGGGCGTAGGCCGGGCCGCACCTCCCCTGCTCCGTGCTACTCCCCCGCCGGCCGTGAGGAGAAGCGCCGCACGTTGACGGCGTCCGCGTGCGCGGGCAGGTCCTCCGCCTCGGCGAGCGCGCGCAGGTGCGGCGCCTCGGCCGCGAGCGCGTCCTTCGTGTACTCGATGAGCTGGACCGGCCGGAGGTAGGCCATGACGGACAGGCCGGACGTGAACCGCGCGGTCCCGCCGGTGGGCAGGACGTGGTTCGAGCCCGCGAGGTAGTCCCCCAGCGGGACCGGCGAGTAGCCGCCGACGAAGATCGCGCCCGCGTTGCGGATGCGCGCGGCGACGGCCGGGGCGTCCGTCGTCTGGATCTCGAGGTGCTCGGCCGCGTAGGCGTCCGCCACCTCGATCGCCCGGTCGAGATCCTCGACGACGACGGTCGCCGACTGCGGCCCGCCCAGCGCCGTGGCCACCCGCTCGGCGTGCCTCGTGCCGGCCGCCAGCTGCGTCAGGTGCTCGTCGACGGCGTCGGCCAGGGCCTCGTCGTCGGTGATGAGGACGCTCGCGGCGGCCGGGTCGTGCTCGGCCTGGCTCAGCAGGTCGGCGGCGACGTGCAGGGGGTCGGCGCTCGAGTCGGCCACGACGGCGATCTCCGTGGTCCCGGCCTCGGCGTCGATGCCGACGAGCCCGCGGACGAGGCGCTTCGCAGCGGCGACGTAGACGTTCCCGGGGCCGGTGACGACGTCGACGGGCTCGGCGAGCACGTCCGCATCAGGAGTCCCGTCCTCCCCTGCCGCGCCGTGGGCGAGCAGAGCGATCGCCTGGGCGCCGCCGGCCGCGTACACCTCGGTGACGCCGAGGAGGGCGCACGCGGCGAGGATCGTCGGGTGCGGGAGCCCGCCGCGGTCGGCCTGCGGCGGGGAGGCGACGACGAGCTCCTCGACGCCCGCGGCCTGCGCGGCGACGACGTTCATGACGACGCTCGACGGGTAGACCGCGAGCCCGCCCGGCACGTAGAGGCCGACGCGGCGCACCGGCAGCCACCGCTGGTGGACGAGGCCGCCGGGGGTGATCTCGGTGGTGACGTCGGGCGGGACCTGCGCGGCGTGACCCGCGCGCAGGTGCTCGGCCGCGCGGGACAGAGCGGTGCGGACCGCGGGGTCGAGGGCGTCGAGCGCGTCGGTCAGTGCCTCGGCGGGGACACGCAGGTGCTCGGGGCGAACGCCGTCGAACCGTTCGGCGGCGTCCCGCACGGCGGCGGCGCCACGGGCGCGCACGTCGTCGAGCACGGGGGCGACGGCGGCGGCCGCGGCCTCGACGTCGAGCGCGGCGCGCGGCAGCGTGTCCGCCAGCTCGGCGCGCGAGAGGGTGCGGCCCCTGAGGTCGATTCGACGCAACATGGCGTCACTGTAGATCCGCGGGCAGCGCGGGGGCCGGGGCGATCGGGAGGCGGACCGTCGTGGTCGCGGGCCATCGTGAGTGTGGGCCGGCCTCGGGGGCGGATGCGGATGCGGATGCGGATGCGGATGCGGATGCGGATGCGGATGCGGGACGGTGCCGCCCCCACCCGTCCTGCGACAATGTCCGGCATGTCGCCCGTACCCATCGACGTCGTGGTCCGCGTGCCCGTCCGTCTCGGCCAGCTCCTCCAGCTCTCCGGCATCGCCGACACGGGCTCCGACGCCCGCACCCTCGTGGCCGACGGCGACGTCCTCGTCGACGGCACCGCCGAGATGCGTCGCGGCCGGCAGCTGACCGGCGGTGAGGTCGTCGAGGTGCGCCGGTCCAGAGGCGTCGAGGCGGTCCGTGTCGTGGCGGAGGACTGATCGCCCTCCCCTCAGGCCACCGGCAGCATCCGCCCGAGCTCGACCGCCGCCGCGAGGCGCTGGATCGCCCGCAGCGCGGGAGAGCGCACCTCGGAGGCCGGCAGCTCGTCGAACATCTCCGCGAGCTGGTCGAGGAACCCGAACCAACCGCCGAGGGCCGAGCGCACCTGGTCCTCGTCGGCGGCCGCATAGGTGAGGGTGAGCGCGACGCGGGGTTCGTCGTCGGAGGGGGTGGGCTCGTCGTCGGACGGGGTGGACCCGTCGTCGGAGGGGTGCGAGCTGTCGTCGGAGACGTCCGTCTCGTCGTCGGAGGTGATCGCCGGGTCCACGGAAGCAGCCCGCTCGACCTCCGTGATCTCGAGGCGGATCTCCGCCGGTCCCTCGCCCGCCGCGCGCCACTCGAGGTCGCACGACCGGCCGGGCTCGACCGCCACGACCGTCACCTCGGACGGGTCGCCCCTGCCGTGGTCGACGCGCACGGTGCCGGGCTCGCTCAGCGGGCCGTCGAGCTCGCCGAGCCACGTGGCCGTGTAGCGCGGATCGGTGAGCGCGGCCCACAGGGTGACCGGGTCGACCGACCACTCGCGTCGCTGGGTGAGAACGATCCGGGAGTCGGCGCCTTCGGCTCCGTCGACGCCACCAGCACCCCCGCCCTCCCGGCGCAGCGTCCCGAGCTCGCGCAGGTCCAGCCCGCCGAGCGGCTCACTCGCCGCCCCGCCCAGCGCGCCGCCCATGTCCCCGCCGGTCGACCCATCGGCCGCCCCGCTCGTCGCCGCGCTCACTGCGCCGCCACGCTTCCCAGGCAGCCCGGCCCGAGCAGGGCCTTGAGGTCGCCGTACAGCGCGGGCGAGGAGGAGACCCGGAAGCGGTCGGACAGCGACAGCACGGTGTGCACGGCGGCCCCCTCGACCACGACCCGGACCTCGGTGGACCCCGGGTGCTCGCCGAGCACCCGTCCGAGCCGGTCGATCATCGCCCCGTGGACGCGGTGCTCCGGCAGGTAGATCGTCAGCGGCCCGGTCCCGTCCTGCAGGGTGGGGATAGTCATCGAGTCGGCGACGACCTGGACGTTCTCATCGCGCACCGAGGCGCGCCCCTTGATCGAGACGATCGTGTCCTCCGACAGCGCGTGTGAGACGCCGATGTAGGACTGCGGGAAGAACATGACGTCGATCTCGCCCGAGAGATCCTCGAGCGTGGCGATCGCCCACGGGTTGCCCTGCTTGGTCAGCTTGCGCTGGACGCTCGTCACCAGCCCGGCGATCGTCACGCGCCTCCCGTCCACCGGGTTGTCCTCCGACGCGCTCACGAGGTCCGAGACGTCGGTGTCGGCGTGCTGACCGAGCGACCCCTCGAGACCGGCGAGCGGGTGGTCGGAGACGTACATGCCGAGC
Organism: Georgenia sp. Z1344; assembly: GCF_057652375.1. Lineage (NCBI taxonomy): Bacteria > Bacillati > Actinomycetota > Actinomycetes > Allobogoriellales > Allobogoriellaceae > Georgenia > Georgenia sp. Z1344. The sequence continues at coordinate 436,020 of NZ_CM172728.1, forward strand.
ATGTGCCGCTCGAACGCGAGCTTCTCCCGCTTGTCCCACTCGGGCAGGTCGGGGATCTCGATGTCGAAGCCGACCTCGGCCCCCTCGACGGCCGCGAACAGGTCGAACTGGCCCACGGCCTCGTTCCGCTTGACGTCGACGACCGCGTCGACCGCCTCCTCGTGCCGCGCCACCAGCGCGCGCCGCGTGTTCCCGAGGGTGTCGAAGGCGCCGGCCTTGATGAGCGACTCGATGGTCCGCTTGTTGCACACCACGGCGGGCACCTTGTCGAGGAAGTCCTGGAAGCTCGTGAACGCGCCCTTCTCCTCGCGCGCCTCGATGATCCCCTTGACGACGTTCGCGCCGACGTTGCGGATCGCCCCGAGCCCGACCTTGATCTCGTCGCCGACCGGCGTGAAGTCGGCGGCGGAGGAGTTGACGTCGGGCGCCTGGACGGTGATGTTCATGTGCCGGCACTCGGACAGGTAGAGACCGAGGCGGTCCTTGTTCTCCTGCGAGTTCGTCAGCAGCGCGGCCATGTACTCGACCGGGTAGTGCGCCTTGAGGTAGGCGGTCCAGTACGACACGAGCCCGTACGCCGCGGAGTGCGCCTTGTTGAACGCGTAGTCCGAGAACGGCAGGAGCACGTCCCACAGGGCCTTGACGGCCGCCGCCGAGAAGCCGCGCTCGAGCATGCCCGCCTCGAAGGTGACGAACTGCTTGTCCAGCTCGGCCTTCTTCTTCTTGCCCATCGCGCGGCGCAGGAGGTCCGCCTGTCCGAGGCTGTACCCGGCGACCTTCTGCGCGATCGCCATCACCTGCTCCTGGTAGACGATGAGGCCGTACGTGGTGCCGAGGATCTCGGCGAGCGGCTCCTCGAGCTCGGGGTGGATCGGCGTGATCGGCTGCTGGCCGTTCTTGCGCAGCGCGTAGTTCGTGTGCGAGTTCGCGCCCATCGGGCCCGGCCGGTACAGGGCGCCGACGGCGGAGATGTCCTCGAAGTTGTCCGGCTTCATCTGGCGGAGCAGGGTGCGCATGCCGCCGCCGTCGAGCTGGAAGACGCCGAGGCTGTCGCCGCGCGCGAGCAGCTGGTACGTGCCTTCGTCGTCGAGCCCGAGGTGCTCGAGGTCGACCGGCTCCTTGCCGTTGCGCCCGATGTTCGTCATCGCGTCGTCGAGCACCGTGAGGTTGCGCAGGCCGAGGAAGTCCATCTTCAGCAGTCCGAGCCCCTCGCACGTGGGGTAGTCGAACTGCGTGAGGATGAAGCCGTCGCGCGGGTGGCGCATGACCGGGATGACGTCGGTGAGCGTGTGGCTCGACATGATGACGGCGCAGGCGTGGACGCCCCACTGCCGGGTCATGCCCTCGAGGCCGGTCGCCATGTCGTAGACCCGCTTGGACTCGGGGTCCGCGCTCAGCACGTTCCGGAACTCGCCGGCCTCGGCGTACCGCTTCGAGCTCGGGTCCTCGATGTCCTTGAGCGGGATGTCCTTGGCCATGATCGCCGGCGGCATCGCCTTGGTCAGCTTCTCCCCCATGGCGAACGGGTAGCCGAGCACCCGGGCGGAGTCCTTGAGGGCCTGCTTGGACTTGATGACGCCGTAGGTGACGACCTGGGCGACCCGGTCGTCGCCGTACTTCTCGACGACGTAGTCGATGACCTCGCCGCGCCGGCGCTCGTCGAAGTCGACGTCGAAGTCCGGCATCGAGACGCGGTCCGGGTTGAGGAAACGCTCGAAGATGAGGCCGTGGACGAGCGGGTCGAGATCGGTGATCCGCATGGCGTAGGCGACCATCGAGCCGGCGCCGGAGCCACGCCCCGGCCCCACGCGGATGCCGTTCTCCTTGGCCCAGTTGATGAAGTCGGCGACGACGAGGAAGTACCCCGGGAAACCCATCTGGGTGATGACGCCGACCTCGTACTCCGCCTGCTTGCGCACGTGGTCCGGGATGCCGTCCGGGTAGCGGTAGCGCAGCCCGCGCTCGACCTCCTTGACGAACCACGAGTGCTCGTCCTCGCCCGCCGGGACGTCGAACCGCGGCATGAAGTTCGCGCCGTCGGCGGCGGTCGTGAAGGAGACGTCGCACTGCTCGGCGACGAGCAGGGTGTTCCGCACGGCGTCCGGGTGGTCGGCGAACAGGTTCCACATGTCCTTGCTCGAGCGCAGGTGGTAGCCGGTGCCGTCGAACTTGAAGCGGTTGGGGTCGTCGAGCGTCGAGCCGGAGTTGAGGCAGAGCATCGCGTCCTGCACGGACTTCTGCTCGGCGGTGACGTAGTGCGAGTCGTTGGTCGCGAGCAGCGGCGCGTCGATCCGCTTGGCGAGCTCGAACAGCTGCGGCATCGTCCTCTTCTCGAAGTCGTTGCCGTGGTCCATGATCTCGACGTAGAAGTTCTCGCGGCCGAAGATCTCCTGGAGCTCTCCGGCGGCGCGGACGGCCTCCTCGGTCTGGCCAAGCCGCAGCCGGGTCTGGACCTCGCCCGAGGGGCAGCCGGTCGACGCGATCATCCCGTTGGCGTACTGCTGGAGCAGGTCGCGGTCCATGCGCGGCCACTTGCCCATCTGGCCGTCGAGGGAGGCGTGCGAGGCCATCCGGAAGAGGTTGTGCATGCCCTCGGTCGTGCGCGCGAGCATCGTCAGGTGCGTGTACGCGCCCGACGCCGACACGTCGTCACCCTTCTGCCAGTCCTCGCCCCAGCGCACGCGCGTCTTCTTGTCGAACCGGGAGGTCCCGGGGGTCACGTAGGCCTCGACGCCGATGATCGGCTTGATGCCCTTCGCCGTCGCCGCCCGGTAGAGCTCGAACGCGCCGAACACGTAGCCGTGGTCGGTGATCGCGACGGCCTTCTGCCCCTGCCGCTCGACCTCGTCGACGAGGGCCGAGATCTTCGCCGCGCCGTCGAGCATCGAGTAGTCGGTGTGGACGTGGAGGTGGGCGAAGTCCTGCTGCGCGGGGGTCGAGGGCATACCCACGATCGTAGGTTCGACCTCCGACGACGAGGGCACCGGTCCGCCGCCCCCGCGAGGTCCGCGGCGTGTCCCGGCGTGTCCCGGCGTGTCGTTCGCTGCCGCCGCTGGTTACTTCCGGTCAGCCGCCGCATGACCGGCTCCGTCGCCGGGATGCCGCTCAGCCGCTCAGCCGCTCCGTCGCCGGGATGCCGCTCAGCCGCTCCGTCGCCGGGATGCCGCTCAGCCGCCGAGCGTGAGCGCCATGTCCTTGTGCCAGATGCCGGCGTCGAGGTAGCGGCGCTCGGACACCAGCGCGTACCCGAGGCCGGAGTAGAAGCCGATCGCGTGCTCCTGGGCCTCGATGTCGACGCGGACGCTGCCGTCGGGCCCCAGGTGCTCCGCCTCGGCGACCGCGTGGAGCGCCTGCATGACGGCGCGGCCCGCGCCCGTCCCCCGCGCCGCGCGGAGCACGGCGACCCGGCCGATCCGCACCACGCCCGGGCCCTCGGGCAGGAGCCGGGCGGTCGCGACAGGGAGCTCCACGCCGTCCGCGCCGGTCGTCACGCCGAGGACGTGGACCGTGCCCGGGTCGGTGTCGAGGTCGTCGATCTCCTCCTCGCCGGGGACCTTCTGCTCCTCGACGAAGACCTCCCACCGCACCCGCCAGCAGGCCTCGAGGTCGGCGCGGTCGGTCACGCGTCGGACGGTGGTGGGCGCGTGGCCGGCCGGCTCGTGCGCCGCCGGTCCGGTCGCGGCCGGCTCGCTCCCGGCCTGCTCGCTTGCCGCCGCTCCGCTCACCGTCCCGCCTCGCGGAGGACCTCCAGGGCGGCCGCGAGGTCGTCCGGGTAGGGCGAGGCGACCTCGACGCGCGCGTCGGTCACCGGGTGCGCGAACGCCAGCCCGACGGCGTGCAGCCACTGCCTCGTCAGCCCGACCCGGGCGCCGAGCGTGGGGTCGGCGCCGTAGGTCGTGTCGCCCACGCACGGGTGCCCCACCGCGGAGGTGTGGACGCGGATCTGATGCGTGCGGCCGGTCTCGAGCCGGATCTCGAGCAGGGACGCGCCGGGCATCGACTCGAGCGTCTCGTAGTGCGTGATCGCGTCCTTGCCGCCCGTGACGACGGCCATCTTGTAGCTGTGCCGCGGGTCCCGGCCGACGGGCGCGTCGACGGTTCCCGCGCTCGGGTCCATCTGGCCCTGGACGAGGGCGTGGTACGTCTTGTCGACGGTGCGCTCCTTGAACGCCCGCTTGAGCACCGTGTACGCGCGCTCCGACTTCGCGACGACCATGAGGCCGGACGTGCCGACGTCCAGCCGGTGGACGACCCCCTGCCGTTCCGGCGCTCCCGAGGTGGACACGCGCCGGCCGGAGGCCGCCAGGGCGCCGACGACCGTGGGTCCGTCCCAGCCCGGTGAGGGGTGGGCGGCGACGCCCACGGGCTTGTCGACGACGACGATGTCGTCGTCCTCCAGCGCGATCGCCATGCCCTCGACGGCGGTGGGCGTCGGCGGACCGGGCGGTCGCTCGGGCTCGGGCAGCGTGACCTCGAGCCACGCCCCCGCGGTGAGCCGGTCGGACTTGCCGACGGGGGCGCCGTCGAGGAGCACGTCGCCGCCTGCCGCGAGCTCGGCTGCGCGCGTGCGGGAGAGGCCGAGCAGGCGCGCGATGGCGGCGTCGACCCGTTCGCCGGCGAGCCCGTCGGGCACCGGCAGCGACCTGACCTCAGGCACCGGGGCGCTCCGTGCCGTCCGCGGCACTGGCGTCATCGACCTGAGCGTCCGGCGCGCCCTCGGCCCGCTGGGCGGCCTCCGCCGCCTCCCGACGACGACGCAGCTCCCGTCGCGTGATCCGCTCGCCCGGGGCGGCGGTCACCGTCGGCGGGGCCGTGGGCGTGGGGGTGGGCGCCGTCGCGGCGGCGGCCGGGGTCGTCGCGCCGGGTGTCGAGCCCGACGACGACGTGGCACCGGCAGGGCCCGACGACCGTGCCGCCGTCGCAGCCGCTCGGTCGGACGCCGGGGCGCCGGTCGCCGCCGCGTCGTTCGTCGTCGTGCTGGTCGTCGTCGTGCTGGTCGCCGTCGTGCCCGAGGTGGCCGCGCCCACGTCGGTCGCGCCCGAACCGTTCGTGCCCGATCCGGTCGCGCTCGCCGCGCTGGCTCCGGCTCCTGTGCTGCCGGCGTTGCTCCCGGTACTGCCGGAGCTGCTCCCCGCGCTGCCGGTGGTTCCGGCCCCGAGGCGGCGCTCCCACCAGGCCTCGGGATCCTCGTCGTCGGAGGCCTGGGCGGTCTGTCCCGCCGTCGCGGCGACCAGCCAGTCGGGGTCGGAGTCGCCGTCGGCCGAGGAGTCGGTGGAGCCCGCCCCTGCCGACCCCGCGGCGCCCGCGCCGGTACCGGCGCTCGTCCCGGTCCCCGAGCCTCGGGCCGCGCGCGAGCCCCCGGCTGCACCGGCGGCCACGGTCGCGGTGTCGTCGTCGTGGCCGTCGCCCGAGTCGGCGTCGGAGGTCTCCCCCTCCTTCGCGTCCGACAGTCGCGTCCCGTCGATCTCCCGGCCCGTGAGGGCGAGCACGCAGATCATCAGCGCCGCCACGACGATCCCGATGTCCGCGACGTTGCCGACGAACCAGTCGTAGTAGGCGAGGAAGTCGATGACGTGGCCCTCGAACGGCCCCGGGTCGCGGAAGAGACGGTCGATGAAGTTGCCGACCGCGCCGCCGAGCAGGAGCCCCAGCGCGATCGCCCACGGCATCGAACGGAGCCGCCGCGCGTAGAAGAGGATGACCACGACCACCACGGCGATGATGAGTGTGAACAGCCAGGTCGTACCGCTGCCCAGCCCGAAGGCCGCACCGGGGTTGAAGACGAGGCGCAGGCCGAAGTATTCGCCGAGGAGCTCGATGCGGCGTCCGTCGGCGAGTTGGTCGAGCGCGATGGCCTTCGTCACCTGGTCGATGACGGCGACGGCGGCCGCCAGCCCCAGAAGGAGGGACAGCAGCCGCCGTGACGCGCCGGGTGCGGCGGTGCTCATGGGGCGGTCAGATTCCGCTCTCGCGGCTGCCGGTGCCACCCTCGACGGTGCTGAGGAGCTGGTTGAGGTAGCTCTTCAGACGCGTGCGGTAGTCGCGCTCGAACGTGCGCAGCTCGTCGATCTTCCGCTCGAGGAGCGAGCGCTCCTGCTCGAGCTGGGACAGCGTGCGGTTCGAGTGGGCCTCGGCCTCGCTGACGATCCGCTCGGACTCCGCCTGGGCCTCGGAGACGAGCCGCGCGGACTCGGCCTGGCCGTCGGCGACGTACTCGTCGTGCACCCGCTGGGCCATGGCGAGCATCCCGGCGGCCGAGTCGGGCGTGGTCGAGGCGGTGGCCGGCGCGGCAGCGGCTGCGGCCGGGGCGGCGGTGTCCGTGGCCTCGGGCTGCTCGGCGGGCGCCTGCGGCTCGGCGGTGGCGGCCGCGGCGTAGGGCTGCGGCGTGGCCGGCGGGGTGTCGTGCACGGAACGGCGGGTGGGCGCCGCGGCGACGACCGGCGTCTCCGCGGTGTCGTGGGTGGCGGGCTGCTCCTCGGCGTCTGCCTGGTCCGCGGCCGACGTGTCGGCCGGAGCCCCGGACGAGAGCTCCGCGACGCGAGCCTCGGAGGCCTCCAGGCGCGCCTTGAGCTCCTCGTTCTCCGCGTAGACGGAGCGGAGGGTGTCCACCACCTCGTCGAGGAAGTCGTCAACCTCGTCCTGGTTGTATCCCTCGCGGAACTTGGTCGCCTCAAACTTCTTGTTGAGGACGTCGTCGGCGCTGAGCAGTGCCATCTCGTCTCACCTCGATCTTGGTCGGTCGTGGCTGGACGCCACGCGCGTCCGCGCCCCAGATTACTCAGAGGTCGGCGGAAGCATCGGACGCCGGGCCGGAGCAGCCCGTGCGGGCGCGCCGGATCGGCGTGGTCGTTGCGCCGGTCGCGGACCGGCTCGGGGCCGGTCGCGGTCCGTTCGCCTCCCACTCTCGGGCCGCTCCACCGGCGCCGGCGTGGTCGACCTGCCCTCCGGGTCGACCTGCCCTCAGAGCAGGGCGACGGCGAGCAGCGGCAGCACGAAGCCTCGGAGCAGCTGGACGCCGAGGAACAGGATGATGAAGCCGAGGTCGAGGGAGACCTGGCCGATGCGCAACGGCGGGATGAACCGCCGGATGAACCGCAGCGGCGGGTCGGTCAGCCCGTAGACCAGGTTGGCGACGACGAGCACGAACCCCGTCGGCCGCCACGTCCGCGAGAAGATCTGCACGAGGTCGAGGACGACCCGGGCGAGCAGGACCAGCAGATAGAGGAAGAGGACGAGGCTCAGCGCGTCGAGGACGATCCGCACGTCGTCAGGCGCGGGCGAAGTCGAACCCCGAGCGGGGCGACTCCTCCTCGGCGTGCGTCACGGCCACGCTGCGGGGCGCGAGGATGAACGCGCCGGGCGAGACCTTCTCGAGCACGCCGCCGAGAGCCATGGCGAGGCCGGCGGAGAAGTCGATGAGCCGGCGCGCGTCGGCCTCCGAGATGCCCTCCATGTTGAGGATCACGGGGGTGCCGGAACGGTAGGCGTCACCGACCGCCGGCGCGTCGTTGTAGCTCGTGGGACGCATGGTGACGATGCGGGAGAGCTCGACGTCCACGGGGGCCTCCTGGCGGGCGGGTGCGAGGCGGGTGATGTGGGTGACCTCGGCGTGCCGCTCGTACGGCTCGGCCGGATGCTCGCGGGTCTCGTCGGCCTCGCGGCGGTAGTCGTCGGAGCGGCGCTCCTCGGCGGGGCGACGGTCCTCACGACGGCGGTCGGCCGGCTCGTCGTAGCCGCCCTCGCCCTCGTACAGGTCGTCCTGCGGCTCGGCGAAGGAGAGGTACTCCATGAACTTGCGCATGGTGCCGGGCATGGGGACTACTCCTCGATCGAGACGGCCGGCGGAGAGGTCGCTCCCGCCACGTCACAGACGCTAACTGCTGGAGGTCGGCGTGGCAGGTTCGACGCGCCGGGCGAGTCCCGCTCCGACCGTGACGATCCCCGCGAACCGCCCCGTGCGCCGCTCCCCCGCGTGGGTCGCGCGGCGGTAGGAGTACAGCGCCTCGTCCTCATAGGTGCAGGCGTGCTCGCGGGTCACGCGCGTGACACCGAGGGCGTCGAGCTGGGCGTGCACCGCGGCGGCGACGTCGAGCCCCGGCGTCCCGTCGCGGGTGGTCGACCCGGCCGCGGGGTGGACGGCCGCGACCTCGTCGCGCAGCGGCGCGGGCACCTCGTAGCAGCGCCCGCAGATCGAGGGACCGAGGTGGGCGGACAGGTCCGAGGGTGCGACGCCGGCGTCGGCGAGCGCCTCGAGGGCGGCCGGGACGGCCCCGGCGACGAGGCCCGCGCGGCCCACGTGGACCGCGGCGGCGGCGCGGCCGGCACCGTCGGCGAGCAGCAGCGGGACGCAGTCGGCGACCATGACGCCGACCGACACGGTCTCGCCCGCGCGCGGGAGCGCGACGAGCACGTCGGCCTCCCCGACCGTCTCGCCGAACGCCTCACCGGCGGTGGGGGCGGGCGTGTCACCGGCGGCCGTGGCACCGGCGCCCGCTCCGGCGACGATCCGCACGGCCGTGCCGTGCACCTGGGTCATCCACGCGACGGGCCCGCCGACGAGCTCCGTGACGCGCTCGCGGTTGGCCCGCACGTGACCGGGGTCGTCCCCGACGTGCGGGCCGAGGTTGAGGCCGCCGGACGCGGCCGCGGCCCACGGCGGCGTCGAGACGCCGCCGTGGGCCGTGGTGAACACGCCGTGCGCCGCCGGGCCGAGGTCGGCGGCGCGGACAGGGACAGACATGCGACTCGGTCTACTTGAGGAAGTCGGGGATGTCGAGGTCGTCGTCCCGGGTGTCGGTGTCCGGGAACACGCGCGGGACCCGGTTGCCGTTCGGGGCGGGACGCTGCGGACCTGCCGGGGCCGGGCGGCCCTGGTAGCCCTGCTGCCCCGGCTGTCCCTGGCCGCCCTGGTAGGCGTCCTCGGCCTGCCGCTGCTCGCCGCGGGCCTCCGCGAACCGGGGGTCGCCGTAGCCCTGCTGGGCCGGGGCGTCGCCGCGCTGCGCCTCGACCGGCTGGTCGGGCGCCTGGCCGGCGGCCTGGGCGGGCACCGGTGCGGGACGCTGCTCGGCCGGCGCCTGCTGCTCGAAGACCGGGCGGGACCCGGCCTGGGCGCTCTCGCGACCACGCTGGGCGCCCGCGTCGGCGTCGGCGGCGGGACGCACGGCGGCGAGCGGCCGGCGGTTGACGGTGGACTGGGCACCCGTGGGGCCCACGCCCTCGTCGAAGCCGGCGGCGATGACCGTGACCCGCACCTCGTCGCCGAGGGCGTCGTCGATGACCGTTCCGAAGATGACGTTCGCCTCGGGGTGCGCGGCCTCCTGGACGAGGCGCGCGGCCTCGTGGATCTCGAACAGGCCGAGGTCGGAGCCACCCTGGATGGAGAAGAGCACGCCGTGCGCGCCGTCGATGGACGCCTCGAGCAGCGGCGAGGAGATCGCCCCCTCCGCGGCGTCGACCGCGCGGTCGTCGCCCCGGGCCGAGCCGATGCCCATGAGCGCCGAGCCCGCCCCCTGCATGACGGACTTGACGTCCGCGAAGTCGAGGTTGATGAGGCCCGGGGTCGTGATGAGGTCCGTGATGCCCTGGACACCGGACAGCAGCACCTCGTCCGCCGCGTTGAACGCGTCGAGGATCGAGACGTTCTTGTCCGAGATCGAGAGCAGCCGGTCGTTCGGGATGACGATGAGCGTGTCGACCTCGTCGCGCAGCGCCTCGATCCCGGTCTCGGCCTGGAGCCCGCGGCGCCGGCCCTCGAAGCCGAACGGGCGGGTGACGACACCGATGGTCAGGGCGCCGAGCGAGCGGGCGATGCGCGCGACGACCGGCGCGCCGCCGGTGCCGGTGCCGCCGCCCTCGCCGGCGGTGACGAAGACCATGTCGGCCCCGCGCAGGACCTCCTCGATCTCCTCCTCGTGGTCCTCGGCCGCCTTCTTGCCGACCTCAGGGTCGGCGCCGGCGCCGAGCCCGCGCGTGAGGTCGCGACCGACGTCGAGCTTGACGTCCGCGTCCGACATGAGCAGGGCCTGCGCGTCGGTGTTGATGGCGATGAACTCGACGCCCTTGAGGCCCGCGTCGATCATGCGGTTGACGGCGTTGACGCCACCGCCGCCGATGCCGACGACCTTGATGACCGCCAGGTAGTTCTGCGGTGCTGCCACGTTGTTCCCCTCGTCCGTGCCTGACCTTCAACCTCGACTTGAAGGTGAGACTTCTGTCCTTGTCTGGCGCAGGGAAGGTAGTCGCGACGCGAGGGTTCATGGGGAGCGACGCGCCACGAGAATGACAACGGTGTCGTTCGACGTGCGGTGCGCGGGGCGTGGGGGTCGGAACCGCGCCCGGCACGACGTCGCGCCGGGAGGCGCGGTCGGCCCCGGCCGGTTCGCGCCGGCTCAGCCGCCCGTCGTCGGGCGCGTGGGGATCGACACGTCGTAGCGCGAGGACGGCGACTGCTCGATGAGCACGAGGAGCACCTCGGACTTCAGGGTCGACTCCTCCGAGCTCCCCCACAGCACCTCGGCGCCGTCGGTGAGGGTGAGCGTGATGACGCCCTGCGCGGAGACCGCGGCCGACGCCACCTGGGAGCGCAGCTCGGTCGGCATCTCGCCGAGCGCCTCGAGCAGGGAGGTGAGCGCGCGCGTGCCGTCCTCGGGGTCGTCGGGGACGTCGACCTGGGGCAGCGTGCCGTCGGGCTCGTCGACCTGGGCGACCTCGGTGCCCGTGTCGTCGAGCAGCGCCCACCCGCCGTCGACCTGCGTGACCGCGACCGGCACGCGCGGGGTCACCTCGATCTCGAGCCCGGTCGGCCAGGCGCGTACGACCTCGGCGTCGGCCACGCCCGGGAGCGCCCGCACGGCCTCGTCGACGGCCTCGGTGTCGACGCGCGCGAGCGGCGTGCCGACCTGCGGGTCCGCGGCCGCGGAGACCTCCGCGAGGTCGACGTACGGGGACTCGGCCGTCGTCGTCGCCTCGACGTCCTCGAGCGCGGTGAGCGGGGAGAACAGGAGGGCCCAGGCGGCGCCGAGCAGCACGACGAGCGCCACCACGCCGATGATGATCCGGCGGCGCGTGAGCCGGCGCGCGGCGGTCTCCTTCTCTGCGCGGCGCTCCGTCAGCGACGCGGTGGGTCGCGCGGGACCGCGGCGGCCCCCGCGCGCATGGACGGGCGGGGCGGCCGGCGTCGAGGAGCCGCTCGAGGTCCTGGTCGCCGAGGAGCCGCTCGGGCTCGTGGTCGTCGCAGTGGCGCGGGACTTCCCCCTCGCGCCCGACGACGACGCCGCGCCCCCCGATCCGCCGGCCGCCGTGGCGGAGGAACCGCCCGACCTCCCGGAGGCACGCCGGGCCACCGACGTGCCGGACGAGCCCGTCGCCCTGGCCTTCCCGTTCTTCCCCGACGCCCCCTTCGTCCCAGGCTCCCCGGTCGTCCCGGACGCCGACGCCGGTCCGGCCTTCCCGGACGCCGCGGCCCTCCCGGCCTTCCCGGACGCACCGGCCTTCCCAGCCGTCCCGGAACCGTCGCCGGACGTCGCAGCGCCGTCGTCGCCCGCCTGCGGGCGCGACCCTGTGCGCCGGGGCGGAGTCGGCTCACCCCGCCGCGGCGGTCGGGGCGCCCTCACGTCCGTGCGCCCAGGTGGTCGAGGACGACCGGGCCGAGCTCGGTGACGTCACCGGCCCCCATGGTGAGCACGAGGTCCCCCGGGCGTGCGGCGGCCGCGATCTCGCGGGCGGCCTCGTGCCGGTCGGCGACGAACCGACCGTCGGACATCCGCGCGGTGACGAGCGAGCCGTCGACCCCGGGCTCGGGGTCCTCCCGCGAGGCGAACACGTCGGTGACGACCGCGAGGTCGGCGGCGGACAGCGCGGCCGCGAACTCGGCGGCGAACGCGCGCGTGCGGGAGAACAGGTGCGGCTGGAAGAGGACGAGGACCCGCCCGCCGTCGGCGGCCACCCGGGCGGCGGCGAGCGTCGCGGCGACCTCGGTGGGGTGGTGCGCGTAGTCGTCGACCACACGCACTCCCCCGGCCTCGCCGCGGGGCTCGAACCGGCGGCCGGTCCCGCGGAACTCCCCCAGGGCCGCGGCGGCGTCCGCCAGGTCCACCCCGAGCTCGACCGCGACGGCGACGCAGGCGGCCGCGTTGCGCAGGTTGTGCACCCCGCCCACGGCGAGCTCGAGGGCGGCCGAGCGACCGGCCACCTCCACGCCGCCGCGGGCGCCGTCGACGCTCGGCTCCCCCACCCTCAGCGCGACGTGGGCCTCGGCACCCTCGACCGCACCCGTCGTGCCGTACGTGACCACCCGGGCCCCGCGCGCCGCGGCGGTGGTGGCGAGGCGGCGGGCGCCGTCGTCGTCGGCGCAGGCCACGAGAAGCCCACCGGGGCGGATCCGGTCCGCGAACTCCTCGAAGGCGGCGTGGAACGCCTCGGCGCTGCCCCAGTGGTCGATGTGGTCGACCTCGATGTTGGTGACCACCGAGATCCGCGGGGCGTAGTTGAGGAAGGAGCCGTCGGACTCGTCGGCCTCCGCCACGAACGTGGTGCCGCCACCGAGGTGCGCGCCGGGGCCGACGCCGACGACCGAGCCGCCGATGGCGTAGGACGGGTCGAGGCCGGCGCCGCGCAGGGCGACCGCGAGCATCGCGGAGGTCGTCGTCTTGCCGTGCGCGCCGGCGACGGCGACGAGGTCGAGATCCTCGGCGACCAGCTGCAGCGCCTCGCTGCGGTGGAGGACCGGCAGTCCGGTCGCGCGCGCGTGGGCGAGCTCGGGGTTGGTCTCGCGCACGGCCGTGGAGACGACGACGGTCGCGCCGTCGGGCACGTGCGCGGCGTCGTGGCCGACGTGGACGTCCGCCCCCGCGTCCGCGAGGGCGGCGAGCACGGCGGAGTCCTTGGCGTCGGAGCCGCTCACGCGGGCTCCGCGGGCGAGGAGCAGGTGGGCGACGACGGACATGCCCGCGCCACCGATGCCGACGAGGTGGAAGGCGCGGGTCTCAGCCACGTGCCACCGCCGAGACGAGCGCGGCCAGGGGCCCGGCGCCGTCCCCGGGGCCGGCGGACGCGGCGGCGTCGCCCATCTCCCGCAGGCGGTCCGGGTCCGCCAGGAGCGGGGTCACGGTCTCGCGCACGGCTGCGGGCGAGAGGTCGGCGTCCTCGACGACGATCCCCCCGCCGGCGGCGACGACGTCCGCGGCGTTGAGACGCTGCTCCCCGTTGCCGTGGGGCAGCGGGACGTAGATCGCGGGCAGGCCGAGGGCGGAGAGCTCGGCGACGGTCCCGGCGCCGGAGCGGCAGACGACGAGGTCGGCGCAGGCGAGCGCGTGCTCCATCTCGCCGAGGTAGTCGAGCACGTGGTAGTCGTCGTGGCCCTCGACGGCCGCGCGGACCGGGGCGTCCTTGTCGCGTCCCGTGAGGTGGAGGACCTGGGCGTCGGCGAGGTCTCCCGCGCTCGCCGCGAGGGTCTCGTTGATCCGCTGGGCGCCCAGCGAGCCGCCGGTGACGAGCAGGACGGGTCGGTCGGGGTCGAGTCCGAGTGCGCGGGCGCCGGTCTCCCGTGCAGCGAGGCGTCCGGCCTCGTCCGCCCGGGCGGCGACGAGGTCGGCGACGGCGCGGCGCAGCGGGAGGCCGGTGACCTCGGTGCGCCCGCGGCGTGCGGCCAGCGGGGTCGAGGCGAAGGTGAGGGCGACGGCGGCCGCGGTGCGCGCGCCGACCTTGTTGGCCAGGCCCGGCCGCGCGTTCTGCTCGTGGACGACGACCGGGATCCCGGCGCGGCGGGCGGCGAGGTAGGCGGGCGTCGCGACGTAGCCACCGAACCCGACGACGACGTCGGCCGAGGTGGCCTCGATCGCGGCGCGGGCGGCGCGCACGGCCGCGCGCAGGTTCGTCGGCAGCCTTAGGAGGTCGGCCGTGGGTCGCCGGGGCAGCGGGACGCGCGGGACCGGGTGGAGGTCGAGTCCGGCGGCGGGGACGAGACGGGACTCCAGCCCGTCGGCGGTGCCGAGCGCCGCGCAGCTCGCGCCGTCCTCGGCCAGCGCCGCGGCGGTGGCGAGCATGGGGTTGACGTGGCCCGCGGTACCGCCGCCCGCGAGCAGGACGCGCAGGGGCTCAGCCACGGCGGGCCTTCCGAGGGGTGGCCGTCACCGCGCCCGTGCGCCGGGCGTGCCGGGAGCGCACGCGCAGTGCCTCGCGCGCGCCGGGCTCGGTGCGGGCGAAGCCCAGGAGGATCCCGATGCCGAGCAGGGTGGCGATGAGCGCCGAGCCGCCGGCGGAGACGAGCGGCAGGGGCACGCCGAGCACGGGCAGCAGGCCGATGACGACGAGCATGTTGACGATCGCCTGCCCGAAGATCCACGCGCCGAGCCCGGCAGCGGCGATCTGGACGAACGGGTCGTCGTGCCGGCGCACGATGCGGTAGATCCCGGCGGCGAGCACGGCGAACAGGACGAGCACGACGAGGGTGCCGATGAGGCCGAGCTCCTCGCCGATGATCGCGAAGATGAAGTCGTTGTGGGCCTCGGGCAGGTACTCCCACTTCTCGCGTGACGCGCCGAGGCCGACCCCGGAGATGCCGCCCGAGCCGAGCGCCCACAGCCCGTGCAGGGGCTGGAGGCCGGCGCCGAGGGGGTCGGACTCCGTGAGGCCGAAGAACTGGCCGACCCGCGCGCGACGCGAGGCCGAGGACATGACGAGGAAGGCAGCGAGGCCCGCGCCGACGACGCCGACGAGCGCGAACCACCGCAGGCGCAGGCCGGCCACGTAGTAGGCGCCCGCCACGAGGATCACCATGATCGCCGCGGTGCCCATGTCGTGCCCCGCGAGGACGAGGGTGATCGCCGCGCCGGCCCCGATCACCCCGGGGATCGCGGCGTGCAGGAGATTGTCCATCACCTTGACCTTGCGGGCGAGGACGGCGCCGAGCCAGATCGCGAGGGCCAGCTTGAGGAACTCCGCGGGCTGGATGACCTGGCCGGTGCCGGGCAGGACGATCCAGTTGAGGTTGCCGCCCTGGCCGCGCGCGAAGCCGGTGAAGATGAGGGACTGCAGGGCCAGGCCGAGGACGAGCAGGACCCATGCGGACCTCCGGTAGAAGCCCGGCGGCACGAGGGCGGCGACGAACGCGCCCGCCACGCCGACCGCGAGGAAGAGCAGCTGGCCCACCCACTCCTGGTACGGCGAGCCGGTGTCCGAGATGGCGGTGACCGTCGACGCCGACAGGCGCATGACGGCCCCGACGGCGACGAGCAGCGCCGAGGAGGCCGCGATGAGGTAGAAGCTGAGCGCCGGGTTCTCCTCCCGGCGGGGCTGCGCGGGTGCCTGGGTGACGACGCGGCGGGAAGCGGTGGCGGTCATCTCTCCTCCTGCGTCGCGAGGGCGGCGACCGCGTCGGCGAACACGCGCCCGCGGTGGTCGTAGCTGCGGAACTGGTCCATGGAGGCGCTGGCGGGGGCCAGCAGCACGGTCTGCCCGGGCAGCGCCCGGGACGCGGCCAGCCCGACGGCGCGTTCCATCACCGTCTCATCGTCGTCCGGAACGACCTCGACGAGCGGGACGTCGGGTGCGTGTCGCCCCAGAGCGCTGAGCATCGGCTCGCGGTCGCGCCCGATGAGGACGACGTGCGCGAGCCGGTGGGCGTGCGCGGCGACGAGCTCGTCGAAGCGGGCGCCCTTGGCGAGCCCGCCGGCGATCCACACGACCGAGCGGTCGCCGTGGGCGGCGAGGGCGGCGTCGGCCGCGTGGGCGTTCGTGGCCTTGGAGTCGTCGACGAACCGGACCCCGCCGTGGGTCGCGACGTGGGTGGCCCGGTGGTCCTCGGCACGGTAGGCGCGCAGGGCGTCGCGGACGTGGTGGGGCTCGGCGCCCGCGGCGCGGGCGAGCGTCGCGGCGGCGAGGGCGTCGAGCACGAGGTGGTCGGGCACGTCCTCCGCGCCCGCCCCGGCACCGAGCAGGTGCGCGAGGTCGGCGACCTCGCCGAGCTCGGTCGCCGCCGTCCACCGGTCCGCGCCCACGCGCTCGGCGAGGACCCCCTCGACGACGCCGACCTGCGACACGGCGGGCGGCCCGAGCGTGAGGCCGACCGCGCGGGCACCCTCGGCGACGTCGGCCTCCTCGACCATCTCGCGCGTGACGGGGTCCGCCTCGGAGTAGACGCACAGCCCGGTGACGCCGCGGTACACGCGCGCCTTGTCGGCCCGGTAGGCCGCGAACGAGCCGTGCCAGTCGAGGTGGTCGGGCGCCACGTTGAGGCAGGTCGCGGCCAGCGGGGCGAGCGAGTGGGTCGAGTGCAGCTGGAAGCTCGACAGCTCGGCGGGCAGGACGTCCGGCCCCTCGCCGCCCGCGGTGACGATCTCGACCGGCGGGGTGCCGACGTTGCCGACCGCCGGCGCGTCGAGCCCGGCGGCGGCGAGGATCGCGGCGGTCATCGTCACGGTCGTCGTCTTGCCGTTCGTTCCGGTGACGGCGAGCCAGGGCGCGTACCGGCCGTCGCGGCGCGGGCGCTGGAGACGCCAGGCGAGCTCGATCTCGCTCCACACCGGGATCCCGGCGGCCGCCGCCCGGGTGAGCAGCGGCGAGGTGGCGGGGACGCCGGGCGAGACGACGAGGACGTCGGGCGCGAGGTCGAGCGTGGCCTCGGCGAGCTGCTCCGGGGTGGCGCCGGCGGCGAGCCGCGCGCCGGGGGCGTCGGACCGGGCCGCCTCGAGCGCCTCGTCTCGCGAGTCGGTGGCCACGAGCTCGCCCACGCGGCCGGCCAGCGCGCGCAGCGCGGCCCGGCCGGACGTGCCGAGGCCGACGACGCCGACCCTCGCCGAGGCGAGCTCGGCCGCCGACCGCTCGGCCCACGCCGCGCGGGCCTCGTCCGGGGGGACGGTCATGAGACCGCGACCCACTCACCGTAGAAGATCGCGAGGCCCGCGGCGGCGCACAGCAGCGCGACGAGCCAGAACCGCACGACGATCGTCACCTCGCCCCAGCCGGAGAGCTCGAAGTGGTGGTGCAGCGGGGCCATCTTGAACACCCGCTTGCCGGTGGCCTTGTAGACCCCGATCTGGATGACGTCGGAGATGACGACGGCGACGAACAGTCCGCCGATGACGACCCCGAGGAACTCGGTGCGGGTGAGGATCGTCATCCCGGCCAGGGCGCCGCCGAGGGCGAGGGAGCCCGTGTCCCCCATGAAGATCTTCGCGGGGTTGGTGTTCCACCACAGGAACCCGAGGCACGCGCCGACGATGCAGGCAGCGATGATCGTCAGGTCCCGCGGGTCGCGGATCTCGTAGCAGCCGGCGCCGGGCTCGGCGAGCACCTGGCAGGACTGGTTCGACTGCCAGAACGCGATGCCCGTGTACGCGGCGAAGACGATCGCGGACGTGCCCGTGGCCAGCCCGTCGAGGCCGTCGGTGAGGTTGACGGCGTTCGTCCAGGCCGTGATGAGGAAGTTCGCCCAGATGATGAAGAGCACGAGCCCGATGGCGGCACCCGCGAAGGCGAGGTCGAGGGGCAGGTCGCGGACCCACGAGATCGCCGTCGAGGCGGGCGTGCGGTTGTTCTCCGACGGGAACTGGAGGGCGAGCACGGCGAAGGAGATGCCGATGAACGCCTGCCCGATGATCTTCGCCCGCGCGTCGAGCCCGAGGGACCGGGCCCGGGAGATCTTGATGTAGTCGTCGAGGAACCCGATGACCCCCATGCCGACCATGAGGTAGAGCAGGAGCAGGCCCGACACGTGCGGAAGCCGCCCGGCCGAGAGGTTGGCGACCGCGTAGCCGATGACGGTGGCGGCGATGATGATGACGCCGCCCATCGTCGGCGTGCCGCGCTTGGTCTGGTGACTCGTCGGCCCGTCCTGGCGGATGAACTGGCCGTACTCGCGGCGCACGAGGAGCCGGATGAACGCGGGTGTGCCGAGCAGCGTGACGACGAGCGCCACGCCGGCACCTACGAGGACGGCTGTCATGGGCGCATCTTCTCGTCCCCGGGCGCGTCAGGCGCCGAGGCGAGGCCGTCGGTCGATGTGAGAAGGTCCGCGACCTCCCACACGCCGGACCCGCGCGAGCCCTTGAGCAGGACCGCGTCGCCGGGGTGGGCGACCTCCCGCACGCGCGCCGCGATGACCTCCGGGGTCGACCCGGTCAGGTCGTCCACCTGGATTCCCGCGTCGCGTGCGGCGGCCGCCAACGGCGCCGCCTCCTCGCCGACGACGACGACCGCCTCGATCCCCCGCGCGAGCAGGACCTCGGCGAGACCCGCGTGCTCGGCGGCGGACTCCTCGCCGAGCTCGAGCATGTGGCCGAGCACGGCGACCCGGCGCCGACCGGGCGCGATCGCCTCGAGCGTCGCGAGCCCGGCGCGCATCGAGTCGGGGTTGGCGTTGTACGAGTCGTCGAGGAGGAGGACGTCGCCGGCGAGCGTCGACACCGCGGTGCGGTGGGCGGAGCGCGGACCGGCCACGGCGAGGCGGGCGGCGAGGGCGTCGAGGTCCTCCCCCAGCGCGAGGCCGGCGGCGGTCGCGGCGAGCGCGTTGGCCACGTGGTGGGGACCGACGAGCGCGAGGCGCACCTGCGCGCTGCCCGACGGGGTGCGCACGGTGAAGCTCGCCCGTCCGGCGTCGTCGGCGCGCACGTCGGTCGCGGCGAGGTCGGCGGCCGGGTCGCCCGCGGCGGAGAACGTGAGGACGTCGCCGGGCGCGAGGGAGGCCATCGCGGCGACCCGGTGGTCGTCGGCGTTGAGGACGGCGGTGCCGGTGGGGACGAGGCCGGCCACGAGCTCGGACTTCGTGCGGGCGACGTTGTCGATCCCGCCGAAGTGGCCGAGGTGGGCGCGGCCGACGGCAAGCACGATCGCCACGTCGGGCGGCGCCACCGAGGTGAGGTACTCGAGGTTGCCGACGCGGTCGGCGCCCATCTCGAGGACGAGGGTCGTCGTCGCCTCGTCCGCGCGCAGCACGGTCAGCGGCAGGCCGACCTCGTTGTTGAGCGAGCCGGGCGGCGCGACGAGCGGGCCGCGGGGGGTGAGGAGGTCGACGAGGAGGTCCTTCGTCGTCGTCTTGCCGACCGAGCCGGTGACGGCGACGACGCCGGGGCGCTCACCTGCGGGCCGCACGGCCCCGCGCAGCTCGGCGAGCGAGTGGCGGGCGAGGTCGCCGAGGGCGGCGACGGTGTCCGGGACGACGACGAGGCGGGACGCGTCGACGCCGTCGGCGAGCGGGCGGGCCGGGTCCGTGACGAGGGCCCCGACACCGCCGGCGGCGAGCGCGGAGGCGACGTGCGCGTGCCCGTCGGTGCGCTCGCCGACGATGGCGACGAACAGGTCCCCGGGGCCGACCTCGCGGGAGTCCTGGAGGACGCCGCCGGTGACGAGGAGGTCTCCGACCTGCGAGGACGAGCCGGTGGCGCGGGCGACCGCGTCGAGTCCGATGGTGATCACGCCTCATCCTCCCCCGACGCGCGACGCGCGAGGGCCGCCCGGGCCTCCTCGCGGTCGTCGAGGTGGTGGGCGACGTCCCCGACCTCCTGGACCGTCTCGTGCCCGCGACCGGCGAGCAGGACCGTGTCCTCGGGCGCCGCGGCGAGGATCGCGTGGGCGATCGCGGTGCGCCGGTCGCCGACCTCGGTCACGGACGCGCCCTCGACCGCGTGGGCGCCGGCGAGGATCTCGGCGCGGATGGCGGCGGGGTCCTCGGAGTGCGGGTCGTCGTCGGTGACGACGACCTCGTCGGCGAGGCGGGCCGCGACGGCCCCCATGAGCGGGCGCTTGACGGCGTCGCGGTCCCCGGCGGATCCGGTCACGCACCACAGGCGTCCGCGGGTGGTCGGCCGCAGCTCGGTGAGCACGGTCTCGAGGGCCTCGGTGTTGTGGGCGAAGTCGACGACGACCCGGGGCGCCTCGGCGAGGACCTCCATCCGTCCGGGCACGGCGGGGCTCACGCCGCCGGCACCGGCGAGGGCCCGCTCGATCTCGGCCGGGTCGTGCCCCGCGCGCCAGACCATGCCGACGGCGAGCGCCGCGTTGGCCACGTTGAACGCGCCCGGCATGTCCGTGGAGGTCGCCACCCGGCCGTCCTCCCCCACCAGGGTGAGCTCGCCGGGAGCGCCGGACCGGACGCCCAGCTGCGCGTCGGCGTCGTGCCCGAGGCTCCACACGTCCCCGGGGCGGGCCTCCTCGGCAGACGCGGCCAGGCGCCGGCCCCACTCGTCGTCGACCGTGACGACCCCGGCGCGCGAGCGCTCGGGCGCGAACAGGCGGGCCTTCGCCGCGAAGTACTCCTCGACGGAGCCGTGCAGGTCGAGGTGGTCGGGCGTGAGGTGGGTGAAGCCGGCGACGTCGAACGTCACGCCGTCGACCCGGCCGAGCATGAGCGCGTGCGAGGAGACCTCCATGACGAGGTCGGTGACGCCCGCCTCGACCATGGCGGCGAGCACGGCGTGCAGCTCGTCGGCCTGCGGCGTGGTGAGCGCGGCGGGCACGGAGGTCCCGGCGATCCGGATCTCGACCGTGCCGATGAGGCCGGTCGTGCGCCCGAGCGCGGTGAGCACGTGGTCGACCATGAACGCCGTCGTCGTCTTGCCGTTCGTGCCGGTCAGTGCGTACGTGCGCAGCCGGTCCGCGGGGTTGCCCCAGGCCAGCGCGGCGAGCGGACCGACCACGGCGGCGACGTCGTCGACGACGAGGACCGGGACGCCCGGCTCCCCGTCGGCGCGCGCGAGGTCGGCGCCCGCGGCGTCCGTGAGGACCGCGGCCGCACTCCGTGCGACGGCGTCGGACGTGAACCGCGCGGCGTGGTGGCGGGCGCCGGGCCGGGCGACGAAGAGCTCTCCTCCGGTGACCCGCCGGTTGTCCGCGACGACCCCGGACACCGCCGTCCCGGGTTCCGGAGGCGCACCGACGAGGTGCGCGCCGGCAGCCCGCGCGAGGTCGGCGAGGTCGACGGGCGCGACGGCGGTCGGCCGCAGCGCGGGGGTCACTGCGGCCCCCACTCCACCCCGGGCTCGAGCGGCAGGTACGGAGCGGGCTCGGTCGACGGCGGGACGCCCAGGTGCGCCATCGTGAACTCGGCGACCTCGGCGAAGACGGGAGCGGCCACGCGCGAACCGTAGGACGCCCCGGCGGCGTTGTACATGACGACGCCGATCGCGACCTCGGGGGCCTCGGCCGGGATCGCGCCGATGAAGGTGCCGACGCGGCCCGTGAGCCCCCCGTTCTCGTCGGGGACCTGGGCGGTGCCGGTCTTCCCGGCCACGCGGTAGCCGTCGACGGCGGCGAGCTGGGCGGTGCCCTCCTCGGTCACGGCGCCCTCCATCATGGCGAGGGTGTCCGCGGCGCTCTCCTCGCTGACGACCCGCTGCCCGTCGAGCAGCGGGGTCGGCGTCATCGTGCCGTCGGTCTCCTCGACGGCCTCGACGATGTGCGGCTCCATGCGCACGCCGCCGTTGGCGATCGTGGCGGCGGTCGAGGTCGACTGCAGGACGGTGAGCGCGAGGCCCTGGCCGAACATCGAGGTGTAGTACTGCCGGTCGTCCCACTGCTCGTAGGGCGCGAGGATGCCGGAGGACTCGCCGGGCAGCTCGATGCCGGTGCGCTGGCCGAGGCCGAAGCGCTGGAGGTAGTCGTACCGGACGTCCGCGGGGACGGTGTCGCCGATCTGGACGAGGCCGGTGTTGTACGAGCGGGCGAGCACGCCGGCGGTCGTCAGGGTGATCGGGGCGTGGGAGTCGTTGTCGCGGAACTCCTGCCCGTTGGGCATCGTGATCGTGTCCGGGGTCAGCCACTCGTCGTCGACCTCGACACCGCCCGCGTCGAGCGCCGTGGCGAAGGTCGGGATCTTCCCGGTCGAGCCGGGCATGTACGGGGTGGTCACGGCGCGTGAGCCGCGGTCCTCGGCGGCCCACTCCTGGTAGTTGCCGGGGTCGACGGTGTTGTTGTCGCACAGCGCGAGGATCCGGCCCGTGCCGACCTCCTCGACGACGACGGCGCCCCAGGCGGCCGAGTGGCGCTCGACGGCCTCGTCGATGATCCGCTGGCACTCGTACTGGAGGTCGCGGTCGATCGTGGTCTGGACGTCGCGCCCCTGGACCGCGGGGACGTCCTCGCGGGTGGCGCCGGGGATGACCTGGCCGTCGCGGCCGATCTCGACCGTGGTCGAGCCGTCGGTGCCGGCGAGGACCTCCTCGTAGGACTGCTCGAGCCCGGCGAGGCCGGTGCCGTCGCGGCCGACGAACCCGGTGATGTTGCCGCCCGTGGTGCCGTTCGGGTAGAGCCGGTCGACCGTGGCCTCGGGCTCGATGCCGATGATCCCGAGCTCGCGGATCTGGCGCCACTGCGCGGGAGTGACGTCGCGGGCGATGTAGGCGAAGGTCGAGTCGCCGACCATGAGGGCGCCGAGCTCGGCGGGGTCGACGTCGAGGATCGGGGCCAGGCGCTCGGCGGCGGCCGAGATGCCCGTGCCGACGACCTCGCCGTCCTCGTCGCGCGCCTCGTAGCTCGTGATGAGCTGCTGGTTGACGCCGAGGTTGTAGGTCTGCACCGAGGTGGCCAGCACCTCACCGTTCGCGTCGAGGATCTCGCCGCGCTGCGCCTGGACGGCGTAGGTGCGGATGCGGTTGTCCCGCGCGTCGCTCGCGAGCTGCGGGCCCTCGAGGGCCTGGACCCAGATGAGCCGGCCGGCGACCACGAGGAGGATCGCGAGGAGGAGGACGAGGAGGATCCGCGTGCGTCGGATCCAGTCGCGCGGGGCGGTCGTCACCAGCGGCGAGCGTGGCATCAGTTCGTTCCCTCCTCGGTGGGTCCGCCGGTGATCTCACCGGACTCGAGCTCGATGAAGTAGGTGGTCTGCGGGCGGGTCATGCCGAGCTCCTGCGCGCGCTCGTCGAGGACCGAGGAGGCGCCGGCGGCGTCGATCTCGACCTCGAGCGCCGCGACCGACTCCTCGACGAGCGCGAGGTCCATCTGCCGGTCGTGGAGGGCGTAGGCGGCCTCAGCCATGCGGATGTTGAGCACGAGCACGGTGGCGAGGGCCGCGAGCAGGATGGCCGCGAGTAGCGCGACGAACGGCGCCCGCGAGCGCGCCGGGACCGGGCTGGGGACGACCGTGAGCCGGGATCGCTGCCGTCGGGTGGTGACCGGGGCCGGCGCGGCCGTCGTGCGGCGTGGCGCGCGGGCCGGCGCGGGAACGGGCTGGGCGCTCATCGGGTGCTCCTCGGGCGCGCTGCGGGGGCGCTGGTGGGTCGTGCGGCGGTCGGGCGGTCGGTGCTGGCCGTGCGGTTCGTGCGTACGTCGCGGTCCGTGCGGGCGGCGCGGGCCGTGCGAGCCGCGCGGTCCGTGCGTGCGTCGCGGTCGGTGCGGGCCAGGTGGTCGGGCGTCGGGCGCAGGCGCTCGGCGGCCCTCAGGCGGACGGCGCGGGAGCGGCTGTTGCCGGCGAGCTCGACCTCGTCCGCCTCCTCCGCCCCGCGGGTGAGCAGGCGGAGGTAGGGCTGGTGGGTCTCGGGGACCACCGGCAAGTCGGGCGGAGCGGAGGTGACGGCACCCCGGGCGAGCTCGGCCTTGACGAGGCGGTCCTCGAGCGACTGGTAGGACTCGACGACGATCCGGCCCCCGACGGCGAGCGCCTCGACGGCGCGCGGCAGGGCGTCGGCGAGGATGTCGAGCTCGCCGTTGACGGCGATGCGCAGCGCCTGGAAGGTCCGCTTGGCGGGGTTGCCGCCGGTGCGGCGACCGGCGGCGGGCATCGCGGTGTCGACGACGTCGACGAGGTCTGCGGTCGTGCGCAGCGGCGCGGTCTCCCGGCGGCGGACGATCTCGGCGGCGAGGCGGGGGGCGAACTTCTCCTCGCCGTAGGTGCGGAGGATCCGGCGCAGCTCGCGCTCGTCGAGCGTGGCGAGGAGGTCGGCCGCGGTCGGGCCGGTCGTGGCGTCCATCCGCATGTCGAGCGGGGCGTCGTGCGCGTAGGAGAAGCCGCGGTCCGTCTCGTCGAGCTGGAGCGAGGAGACGCCGAGGTCCATGAGGACGCCCGCGACCTCGCCGCCCGCGTGCTCGGCCACGACCTCGTCGATCTCGTCGTAGGTCGCGTGCACGCCCGTGAAGCGGTCCGCGTACGGGGCGAGCCGGGCGGTCGCCAGCGCGAGCGCCTCGGTGTCGCGGTCGATCCCGATCACCCGCAGGCCCGGGAAGCGCGCGAGCGCCCCCTCGCTGTGGCCACCGAGGCCGAGGGTGGCGTCGACGAGCACAGCGCCGGGGGCCTCGAGGGCCGGTGCGAGCAGGTCGAGGCAGCGCTCGAGCAGGACCGGGAGGTGGCGGTCCTGCGTGGGGCGGTCCTGGCTGTGCTCGGGAGTGGTGCTCATCGGTCCTCCTCTCGGGCGGTCGTGGGGTGTGCGGGGCGGGGATGACGGGCGGGTCGGCGGTGGTGCGTCGTGGTCGTTCGTCGTCGTGGATCCGGTCGGTCGTGCTCGTCGCGGGCGACGATCGGGCTCTGAGGCTGGCGGCACGACCTCGGGGTGCGATCCGGCTCGTACCGCCAGGACTCCCACCTCCGCTCCGGCGCCGGGGAAGTGCGCCGGGGGCGGGGGCACCGGCGCCGGGGAAGTGCGTCGGTGCGGTGGGAGACCTCGCGTGGCGAGCTCCGGTGTGCCGTGCAGCTGTGGAGTTGTCAGGGACGTGCGGTGATCGGGCGGGGACGTGCGGAGGTCGGCGGGTCAGAAGAGGCCCGGGACCACCTCCTCCGCCGTGTCCGCGAACGACTCCTCCTGGGCGGCGAGGTACTCGGCCCACGCGGTGGCGTCCCAGATCTCGATCCGGCTGCCCGCGCCGATGACGGCGGTCTCGCGCTCGAGGCCCGCGTAGCGGCGCAGGTTCGCCGGGATCGTCAGGCGGCCCTGCTTGTCCGGCACCTCGTCCGAGGCGCCGGAGAGGAACACGCGCAGGTAGTCGCGGGCCTGCTTGGAGGTCACCGGCGCCTGCCGGAGCCGCTCGTGCATGGACTCGAACTCCGCGGCGGGGAAGGCGAAGAGGCAGCGGTCCTGACCCCGGGTGAGGACGAGGCCGTCGGCGAGGTCGGCGCGGAACTTGGCCGGCAGGATCAGCCGGCCCTTGTCGTCCAGGCGCGGCTCGTAGGTACCGAGGAACATCGCGGCACCTCCCTCGCTCGTCGCCCTGCCGCTCCCGTGACCCCCACGTTACTCCACTTCACTCCACCGCGATAGCAGATCGGGCCGACATCGAGCGTGTGTCGCGCGATATCCCAGGTAATCACTGGTGGTGCGCGGTGGAGGGGATCGGGGCGGCCGGCGGGCACGGCGGGCCGACGCTGATCGGCTCGTCGAGGTCGGTGCGGTGAGCTCGTGGGCGCGGGGCTGTCTCGGGCGCGGCGTCGGTGCGGCGTCGGTGCGGCGCGAGTGTGGAACCGATGCCGCTCCGGCGCAGCTCCAACGACAGCAGATCGGCATGATTCCGCGGGTCCCGCCGGCTCACGCACGATCAGGTCGTGCACACGGCTCCGCGGCGTCGTCGGCGGGGAGCGGTGTGGGGGAACTCCCGGGGCGGGACGTGGAGGAGCTCCGGGGCGGGACGTGGAGGAGCTCCGGGGAGGGAAGTGGGGGAACCTCGGGGAGGGAAGTGGGGGAACCTCGGGGAGGGAAGAGGGGGCCTCGTCGGACGAGGCGGAGAGATCCCGGAGATCGAGGTGGAGCACCTTGGTGGAGCGACGTGGAGGGACCGGCGGACGGAGGCGGAGCACGCCTCGTGGAGCGACGTGGAGAGCCCCTCGTGGAGCAACCTGGAAAACCCGCCAGACACCCGGCCGGGCAAGACGACGGCCCCCGGTCCGCATCGCTGCGGGCCGGGGGCCGTTCTCTCAAGCGCTCAGATTGGGAGACGCCCGGTCGTCAGGACCGGGCGCCGGGGTGGGTCAGACGCCGCGTCCCTCGCCGCGCTGCTCCCACTTCTCCTGCTGACGCTCCATGAAGCTCTTGCTGGTCGCGGTCCGGCCGCCGGACGGGCCGGAACCGCCGGAGGACGGGCCTCCGCGTCCGCCCCTGCCGCCTCGCCCGCCGGGGCCGGCGCCGGGCGAACCCTGGCCGGTGCGGGCGGGGCGCGTCGACGGGGTCATCGCGAGGAGCACGCCGCCGACCATCGCGAGGAAACCGAGGACGCCGAGCCAGATCCAGCCGGTCGCGACGCCGCCGACGAGGCCGCCGATGCCCACGACCGCGACGAGCGCGCCGAGGGCGACCTTGCGCAGGTCGGGACCGGAGGTGTCGCCGAGCGTCTCCGCCAGGCGCGGATCGTCGGCGTGCAGCTGCGCTTCCATCTGGGCGAGCATGCGCTGCTCGTAGTCGGAGAGTGGCATCCTGCCCCCTTCCTCAGCACCGGTCGGACCTCGGCTCGCGTCCGGACGGAGCGCGACTCCCCCTCAGGATAGGTCCTGGCGGGCTCCCTCGTCACGCCGGGGGACGCCGTCATGACCGGGGTCATCTCCCCCACCCTCCCGGGCACGCCCCGACCGGCGACCGAGCAGCGCCGCCGGGGCGAGCGCGGACCGGCCGAACCGCTCCCGCACGGCGTCGAGCGCCTCCTCGGCGAGCGCCGCGCCGGGATCGTCGTCGAGGGCGAGCTGAAGGCCGTGACCTGCGGGTTCGAGGGCCTCCAGGCGCACGCCGAGCAGCCGCAACCCGTCCCGGGGGAGGTCGACCGCGCCGAGCAGGGCGCGCGCGGCCGCCACGACGTCCCGGGCGAGCGAGGTCGCGGCGGGCAGGCTGCGCGACCGGGTGATGGTCGTGAAGTCGGGGAACCGGACCTTGATGCTCACCGTGCGCGCGAGCAGCCCGGCAGCCCTCAGCCTCGCCGCGGCCGCGTGGGACTGCTCGAGCAGCACCCGGTCGAGCGCCCCCCGGTCCGCCACCGGGTCGAAGAACGTGTGCTCGGACCCGATCGACTTCTCCGCCGCCCGCTCCGAGCGGACCTCCCGTGCGTCCACGCCCATCGCGAGGGCGTGCAGGCGCGTCCCGGCCGCGCGCCCGAGCGCCCGCTCGAGGTCGACGGTCCGCGCGGCGGCGACGTCACCGACCGTCTCCCAGCCGTGCCGGCGCAGCACCTCGGCCGACTTCTCCCCCACGCCCCACAGCGCCCCCACGGGAAGCGGATGGAGGAAGTCGAGCGTGGCGGCGGCGGGGACGAGCAGCAGCCCGTCCGGCTTGGCCGCGCCCGAGGCGATCTTGGCCACGTGCTTGGTGCTCGCGATGCCCACGGACGCCGCGAGCCCCGTCTCCTCCCGCACCCGCGCGCGGACGTGCGCGCCGATCGTCAGCGGCGGACCGAGCCGGCGCACGGCCCCGCGCACGTCGAGGAAGGCCTCGTCCACGCTCAGCTGCTCGACCCGGTCGGTGACCGTGCCGAGCACCTCCATGACGACGCGGGAGATCTCCCGGTAGCGCCCGTGCCTCCCCGGCACGACCACGGCCTGCGGGCACAGCGCCCGCGCCTGCGCGACCGGCATGGCCGAGCGCACGCCGTACGCGCGGGCCTCGTAGGTCGCCGCCGACACCACGCCGCGCTCCGGCCCGCCCACGATCACCGGGCGCCCGGCGAGCTCGGGGTTGTCGAGGACCTCGACGGCGGCGAAGAACGCGTCCATGTCGACGTGCAGGAGGAACGTCCCCGAGTCGTCGGTCCCGAACGGCGTGGGTCCGCGCCTCGGGGTCCCGCTCGCGCGGACGGGCTTGCGGCTCACAGCCCGACGCTAGCGCGCACGTCCGACACCGCGGGCTAGCGTGACCCCGTGACTCCGCGACGCCGGTCCGACCTGGACCGCTGGCCCGAGCACCCGGTGCCCACCTCGTTCTCCGTGGCCGAGGTCGTGCCCGAGCCGGGCGCCCCGCACCGGGTCATGCTCCTCCTGGGCGGCTCGGAGTCCTCGTTCCTCGACCTCGAGGACCCCGCCTATCTCGAGTTCGAGTACATGCAGCACGTGCGGGCCGTCGTCGACGCCGCCCTCGGCCCCCCGGGTACCACCCCGCCCGACGACGCCACCCGCGATCCCCGCACGGCCCGGTTCGTCCACCTCGGCGGGGCGGCCTGCGCGCTGCCGCGGGCGCTGCTCGCCGACCGTCCGCACTCGCGGCACCTCGTCGTCGAGCTCGACACGGAGCTCGCGCGCCTCGTGCGGGCCTGGTTCGACCTGCCGCGCGCCCCCGCCCTGCGGATCCGCAACGCGGAGGCGCGCGAGTCGGTCGAGCACCTCCACCCGGGCTCGGTCGACGTCCTCGTCCGGGACGTCTTCGTCGACGCCGAGGTGCCCGAGCACGTGCGGACCGTGCAGTTCGTCCGGGCCGCGGCGGAGGCGCTCGCGCCCGGCGGCATCTACGTCCTCAACCTCACCGACTCCCCCGGCCTGCGCCGCGTGCGCGAGGAGGCGGCCGCCCTGACGTCGGTCTTCGGCGAGGTGCTCGGCGTCGTCGACCCCGCGGTGTGGAAGGGGCGGCGGTACGGCAACGTCGTGCTCGTCGCGTCGCACCACCGTCTCGACGCCGCGGCGGTCGACCGGGGCCTGCGCCGCCTGCCGTTCCCGGCGATCGTCGTCGGCGGGGCCGAGCTCGCCCACATGGGGGCGGGCACCGCGGCGCCGCTCGACCCGCCGGCCATCGCCTGAACGGACACGTGGCTGCGGCTGCGGCTGCGGGAGGGCGGTACGCCGCCGGGCGGGTCCGTCGTCGTCGGGCGGGTCCGTCGTCGTCGGGCGTGGGTCGTGCCGCCGGCCGGGCACCCGTGCCCGGACATGGCGACGGGGCCCGCACCATGAAGGTGCGGGCCCCGCGAAGACTTAGGGTCGAACGCTCAGATCAGAGCGGGACGACGTTCTCCGCCTGCGGGCCCTTCGGGCCCTGGGTGATCTCGAACTCGACGCGCTGGGCGTCCTCGAGCGACTTGTAGCCGTCCGACTGGATGGCCGAGAAGTGAACGAAGACGTCAGGCGCGTTGCCACCGTCCTGCTCGATGAAGCCGTAGCCCTTCTCGGAGTTGAACCACTTGACGGTTCCCTGTGCCATGTAACTGATGTCCTTCCGGGACGTCGGGGCCCGACCCTGTGCCGGTCCCCACTTGCCGCACTGAATTCGTCCCACGTCCTTGCCGGAACCATGCCTCCCGCCGAACGGGCCGGCGGGCGACACAACAGGGAAACGCAGATGCAACACGGTAAGCATGCCACGTCCGGGCGCCCCGTGCGCGCTTCTCGTGGGGAGAACCACCCGGGCCGTCTCCTGGACGTGCCGGATCTCAGCTCCGGGGAGGACGCGCCTCGGATCCCGGGCCGAGCCGGCGCACCGCGAGAGCAAGCCCCACGAGCCCGACGACGACGACCACGACCTGCGACGCCATCGCGATCCGGAAGGCGTCGGGTCCCGGTGACGACCCGCCGACGGCGTCGAGCACGAGCCCGATGACGAGCACCGCGAGCAACGAGGCGATGAAGCCGCCCGTGTTCGCCAGGCCGGTGGCGGTGCCCAGCCGGGACCGCGGGACATGCGACCGCACGACGTCGAAGGACACGTTGCTCACCGCGCCGCCGCAGCTGAGGATCATCATCAGCACGACGAGCAGCCACGCGGGCACCGGCGGCGGGAGCAGGAGCACGACGGTCCAGCTCGTCACCGCGAGCGCGCAGCCCGTGAGGATGATCCGGAAGCGGCGGTGCGGGAAGCGACCGGACAGGGCGCCGACGACCGGGGCGGCGAACACCATCATCACGACCCCGAGCACGAGCACGGTCGACGCCGTGGCGGCGCTGTGCCCGTTGCCCGCACGCATGTAGGGCACGCCCCACATGAGCGCGAACGTCGTGACGAAGAACATCGTCGACCAGTGCGCGAACAGACCCGCCCACACGCCGGGCTCGCGCACGAGCGCCGCGAGGGTGGCACCCGTGCTCTCCCGCTGCGCGCCCCGTGGCGCGGTGGCAGGGGGTGGTCCGGTCGCGGGTGCAGCCGCGGCGCCCGGGGCCGGCTCGGCGTCCGGGGCCGGCTCGGCGTCCGGCGCGGACCCGGTGTCCGGTACGGATCCAGGGTCCGGCGCCGGACGGTCGCGCACGACGACGAGCACGGCGATCGCCACGAGCACGCCCGTCGCCGCGAGCGAGAGGTAGGCGGCCGTCCAGCCGCGCACCGACAGCACGGCGTAGAAGGGGACGGCCGAGAGGACCTGGCCGAGCTGCCCGAGCGCGCCGGTCGACTGGTTGACGATCGGGACGTGCCGCAGCGGGAACCACTCCGGCACGAGGCGCAGCACCGAGATGAAGGCGGTCGCGTCGCCGAGCCCGACCGCCACGCGGGCGGCCAGCGTGAGCGGCAGCGAGGTCGACAGCGCCATCACCGTCTGGGCGGCGGCCAGCAGCAGCGCGCCGGCGACGAGCACCCGGCGCGAGCCCCAGCGGTCGATCGCGAGGCCCACGGGGATCTGCGCGGCGGCGTACGTGCCGAGCTGGATGACGACGAAGGTCGAGAGGATCGCCGGGCCGACCTCGAACCGCTCGAGTGCGGCGAGCGAGGCGACGCCGAACGAGCTGCGGCCCGCGATGGCCAGGACGTAGCACAGCACGGCGACGCCCCACACCGCGAAGGCGGTGCGGGGCGATGCGGGAGGGGTCAGGCGGGCCATGGCCCGCCTCTCCTCCGCGGCGCTGCGGGTCCTCCGGGGCGGCTCACGCCTCCTCGGACGGGTCGGCGTCGGGCGCGTCGTCGTCGGACCGCTGGTGGTCGGACCGGTCGTCGGCGAGGTCCCCGCCGTCGGGCGCGTCGTCGCCGGGGCGCTCGTCGGCGGGTCGGTCGTCGGCGAGGTCCCCGCCGTCGTGCCCGGCGTCGTCGGACCGGCCGTCGTCGGACGTGCCGTCCGGACCGCGGTCGACGCCGCCGATCTCCGGGAGGCCCTCGTCGCGCCAGCCCTCGATCGGGGGCGCGCTCGCGAGGAACGCCTCCAGCTCGGCGCCGATCTCGTCGGCCGTGGGCAGCTCCGCGGCGGGCGCGTCGTCGCTCGTGCGTGCGACCGGGCTGCGGTCGTACCGCTCCTCGAGCGCGCGCACGACCTGCGCGATCTCGGGGTTCGCCTCGACCTGGGAGTCGATCTGGGCGAGCACCTGGGCGGTGAGCGACTCGAGGTCGCCGACCGGCAGGGAGACTCCGCTGGCCGTGGACAGCGTCCGGATGAGGGACGCCGACGCCACGGGGTACTCCGAGCCCGAGAGGTAGTGCGGGACGTGCACGGCCAGGCCGAGGACGTTCATCCCCTGCTCGGACAGGCGCAGGTCGAGGAGGGCCTCGGCGCTGCCGGGCGCCTGGAACTCGCCGACGAAGAGGTTCGGTCCCGGCTCGAGACGCCCCCCGGCGTCGCGATCCGTGCCGTGCGTCGTGATGGCCGCCGGGCGCGTGTGCGGGACGCCGGCCGGGACGCCCTGCAGCCCGACGACGAGCTCGACCCCGTGCTCGCGGACGATCGTCGACACCGCGCGGGCGAAGCCCTCCCACGCGTGGTCCGGCTCGTGGCCGTGGAGGACGAGGAGCGCCCGCCCCTCGTGGTCGCGCACGGCGTCGACGGCGAGGACCGGCTCGTCGTAGTCCACCCACCGGCCGTCGGCGAAGGTCATCGCCGGGCGGCGCGAGCGCAGGTCGAGGAGCTGCTCCGTGTCGAAGGTCGCCACCCGCTGGACGGGCATGCTCGACAGGAGCTGGCGCACGGCGAGCTCGCCCGCGCTGCCCGCGTCCATCGCGCCCTGCAGGGCGTGCACGAGCACGGGCACGTCGCCGATCTGGTCGGCGGCCGGGCCGCTGGTGTAGAGGGTCTCGTCGTTCATGGCGCCACCATCCTTCCGCTGGTCTCTGACCGGCTCAACGCGGTCCCATCCTGCGGCATTCCCGCCGTGCGGCGCGGGACGCGCCACACCGCACGCCGGTCCGCCGTGGACGAACAGATGGTGCGCGCACCCGCGTGGATGCACCAGAATGGACGGCCGCGCGCGCCGACCCCGGGGCCGCGACCTGGAGGTGGTCCGATGGCGTTGCACGACGCGCGCGAGCGCGAGCCCGCGACCGGCGGCGACGAGCTCCCCCGCGAGCAGGCCCGGGTGGACACCGTCTACGCGCGACTCGACGAGCTGCGCGCCCAGTACCGCGCCCGGCTGGCCGACGTGCGCCGCGGCGGGTCGGTGGGCACGCACCAGATGCGCTCGGAGCGCGACGCGTTCGCCGCT
Source organism: Georgenia sp. Z1344 (assembly GCF_057652375.1). Taxonomy (NCBI): domain Bacteria; kingdom Bacillati; phylum Actinomycetota; class Actinomycetes; order Allobogoriellales; family Allobogoriellaceae; genus Georgenia; species Georgenia sp. Z1344. Next base: position 468,229 of record NZ_CM172728.1, read on the forward strand.
CACTACTCCGAGGCCGTCGCCCGGCTCGATCAGGTCGAGGAACGGCTCGTGTTCGGGCGGCTCGACCTGCGGGAGGGGCCGCCGCGCTACGTGGGCCGGATCGGCATCCAGGACGCGTCGCGCACCCAGCTGCTCCTCGACTGGCGCGCCCCGTCGGCCCGCCCCTTCTACCAGGCCACCGCCGTGCGCCCCGACGGCGCCGTGCGACGCCGGCACCTGCTCACCCGGCGCCGGCGCGTCATCGGGGTCGAGGACGAGCTGCTCGACGCGGACAACCTGCCCGAGGACCTGCGCCTCGAGCTGCGCGGCGAGGGCGCCCTGTTCGCGGCGATGAACGCGGCCCGCACGGGGCGGATGAGCGACATCGTCGCCACGATCCAGGCCGAGCAGGACGCCGTCATCCGCTCCGACCTCGACGGCGTGCACGTGGTCCAGGGCGGGCCCGGCACGGGCAAGACCGCCGTCGCGCTCCACCGGATCGCCTACCTGCTCTACGCCCACCGGGAGCGGCTCGCCCGGTCCGGCGTCCTCCTCGTCGGCCCCTCCGACGTCTTCCTCTCCTACGTCGAGAAGGTCCTGCCCTCGCTCGGCGAGACCGACGTGGTCGCGACGACGATCGCCGACCTGCTGCCCGGCGTCCGTGCGCGCGGGACGGAGAGCCCGACTGCCGCACGGATCAAGGGCCGCACCATGATGGTGGAGGCGATGGGACGCCTCGTCCGACTCTTCCAACGGGTGCCGGAAGGCACGAAGATGCTCGACGTCGAGGGATCGACGATCCGCCTCGAGCCCGCCGACGTCCGCTCGGCGATCGGCCGGGCCCGGCGCGCCCACCGCACCCACAACGCCGGCCGCGAGACGTTCGTCCGCTCGCTGCTCCCCGTGCTCACCGACCGCTACGCCGCCGCGCGCGGCATCGACGACCCGGAGGAGCGCTCCGCCCTCATGGAGGACGTGCGCTCGGCGCGTGACGTCCGGGTCGCCCTCAACCTCGCGTGGATGCCGCGCACCCCCACCGAGCTGCTCGACAAGCTGCTCTCCTCCCCCGCACTTCTCGGGGCGTGCCTTCCCGACCTCGACGACGACGAGCGCGCCGCCCTGCTGCGCCCCCGCGGCTCCGCGCCGACCGAGGCGGACGTGCCGCTGCTCGACGAGCTCGCCGAGCTGCTCGGCCCCCACGAGGAGGCGGAGGACCGGGCCGCCCGGGCCCGCGCGACGGCCGAGCGCGCGCAGGCGGTCGAGCTCGCGCGGGAGGCGATCGAGTCGCAGGACCTCGGCGACGGGATCGTCAGCGCCGAGATGCTCGCCGACCGGTTCACCGCCGGCGGCCCGTCGCTGACGACCGCCGAGCGGGCGGCCGCGGACCGGACGTGGACCTACGGGCACGTCGTGGTCGACGAGGCCCAGGAGCTGAGCCCGATGGCCTGGCGGATGCTCGCCCGGCGCGTGCCGGTGCGGTCGATGACCGTGGTCGGCGACCTCGACCAGCGCCGCGGCGTCGAGCGCCCGAGCAGCTGGGCGGACCTCCTCGGCCCTGCGGCCGGTCACGCCCTGCGCGAGTCCGTCCTCACCGTCTCCTACCGCACGCCGGCCACCGTGCTCGAGGCGGCCACGGAGATGCTCGCGCGCGCCGGCACCCCGCCCGTGCATCCGGTGACCGCGGCGCGGGACCTCCCGGACGCACTGGTCGTCCGCCCCGTGGCGGCGGGCGGGCTCGTCACCGGGGCACTCGACGCCGCGGAGCGTGAGCTCGGCGCGCTCGCGGGCGAGGAGGACGGCGCCGGACGGGTGGCCGTCGTCGCGCCGTCAGGTCTGCTGGGCGAGTTCCGCTCAGCCGCGCTCGACCGGCCGGCGACAGCCGAGGCGCTCGAGGGGCCGGACCTCCTCGGGGCGCGGCTCGTCCTCACCGACGCGGCGGGGGCCAAGGGGCTGGAGTTCGACGTCGTCGTGCTCGTCGAGCCGGCCGCCCTGACGGGCGACGGCACCGGTGACCTCTACGTGGCGATGACCCGGCCGACCCGGCGGCTCGTCGTCGTCCACCACGAGGCGCTGCCGGCGGGCGTCTCGCCCGCGGGCTGACCGCACGGCCGGCGGGACGTGCGTCGGGCACCCGGGCGCCGCCGTTCTCATGCCCAGGCTCGCGGGGCCCCGCCCCGGGGCTAGCTCCCCGGTCGTCCTGCCCTGTCGACGAGGTCCTTGGCGGCCTTGAGGCCGAGCCCCGTGCGCCCCCGCACCTCCTTGATCGCCTCGATCTTCTTCCCCTGCTGCACGAGCATCTGCTCGGACGCCGTCAGCTCGAGCGCCGTCGAGGGGCTGATGTCGGCGGGCCGGATACCGGCCCTCTCGCAGAGCCGGCGGATGATCTCGTCCTGGGCGGCGACGCGCGCCTCGAGCTGGTCGATGGGGGCGGTCAGGGCGGCGCTCGATCCGAACATGCCCGCATGCTCCCACGGCGGCACCTCACCCTCGGACCCGACCGAGCGGTGGAACGGGTTTGCCGAGCGCGGACGCCGGGGCGACCATGTCCCGGTGACTCGAGCCCTCCTCCTGGAAAACCCGCACTCCAACGCCGACCCCGTGCTCAGAGGTGCCGGCCTCGACATCGTCCGGCACCCGCACGCGATGTCGGAGGACGAGCTGGACGAGGCCCTCGACGGCATCGAGATCCTCGGCATCCGGTCGCAGACGCAGGTCACCGGCCGCGTGCTCGCCAACCACCCGCAGCTCCTCGCCGTCGGCGCGTTCAGCATCGGGACCAACCAGATCGACACCCGCGCCGCGACCCGGCACGGCATCGCCGTGTTCAACGCGCCGTTCTCCAACACGCGCTCCGTGGTCGAGCTCGCCGTCGCGGAGATCATCGCCCTCACGCGGCGCCTGACCGAGCGGGACAAGTCGCTGCACGACGGCGTCTGGGCGAAGTCCGCCGCCGGCTCCCACGAGGTGCGGGGCCGCACGCTCGGCATCGTCGGCTACGGGAACATCGGGTCGCAGCTCTCCGTCATCGCCGAGGCGCTCGGCATGCACGTGATCTTCTACGACACGTCCGAGAAGCTCGCGCTCGGCAACGCCCGCGGCACCGCCTCGCTCGAGGAGCTCCTCGCCGAGGCCGACGTCGTCACGCTGCACGTGGACGGCCGCGAGGGCAACGCCGGGATGTTCGGCGCCGCGCAGTTCGCGGCGATGAAGCAGGGTGCCGCGTTCCTCAACCTCTCGCGCGGTTTCCTCGTGGACTACGCCGCCCTGCGCGAGCACATCCTCGACGGCTCCATCACCGGTGCGGCGGTCGACGTCTTCCCGGACGAGCCGAAGAGCAACGGCGCGGACTTCAGCTCCGAGCTGCGCGGGCTGCCCAACGTCATCCTCACCCCGCACGTCGGCGGGTCCACCGAGGAGGCGCAGGAGAACATCGGCCACTTCGTCTCCGGCAAGCTCGCCTCGTACTACCGGCTCGGGACCACGGACCTCTCGGTCAACCTGCCCCGCCTCACGCTCGAGACGACCGGCGCCACCCGGCACCGGCTCGCCTACGTGCACCGGAACACGCCCGGCGTCCTCGCGCTCGTCAACCAGACCTTCGCGGAGGCCGGGGCGAACATCGAGGGGCAGATCCTCGGGACCTCCGGCGAGACCGGATACGTCATCACCGACATCTCCTCCGAGATCCCGGTGGCGGCCCTGTCCGCGATGCAGTCGATGGAGGACACGATCCGCCTCCGGGTGCTCTCGCGGCCGGGCGTCTGACCGCGCTGCTCCCAGGCAGGCCAAGCGTCGTGAGTGCGCCGCTCCCGGGGTGGCTCGACCGCTGACGGCCCGGTAGCTCACGGGCCGAGGAGGCACCGCTGTCTGCGCCGAGCCGCCGGTGACGTCGGCTTCCCCTCCGACGTCACCGACGGCGGTCGGCGCCGACGTCGGCGGGCCGCGCTCGACCACCGTGGTGCGGGTGCTCGGGGGCCCGGCTCGTCGCCGGTGCACCAGAGCCTAGCGGCTCCGCGAGGGTCGCGTGAACGTCGTTGTGGACGGAACGCGGAGCAGCCCCGGCAGCCTTTGCGAGCGGCCCGTTCAGTCCTCAGGACCGGGCACGGCGATGTCAGTTCTCGCGACCCGGCACAGCCGCCTCGCCCGAGCTGTCAGCCGCGCCGTCGATTGAGTCCGACGCCGCGGGGTCACCCCCGTCCCCGTCCCCGGCGCCGACCGCCGCGGCACCCACTCCCGCCGCACGGTCCGCGCGCAGGGCCGCGATCGCTGCCTCGAAGTCCTCGAGCGAGTCGTATGCGGAGTAGACCGAGGCGAAGCGCAGGTAGGCCACCTCGTCGAGGGAGCGCAGCGGCGCGAGGATCGCCGTGCCGACGTCGTGGGCGTCGACCTGGGCGGCGCCGGACGCACGGACCGTCTCCTCGACCTGCTGAGCGAGACGCGCGAGGTCGTCGTCGGAGACCGGCCGGCCCTGGCTCGCCTTCCGCAGCCCGCCGACCACCTTGTCGCGGCTGAACGGCTCGACGACGCCGGACCGCTTGACCACCTGCAGCGACGACGTCTCCAGGGTGCTGAACCGCCGGTTGCAGTCCGGGCACAGTCGACGGCGCCGGATCGACGTGCCGTCGTCGGAGGTGCGCGAGTCGATCACCCGGGAGTCCGGGAAGCGGCAGAAGGGGCAGTGCATCGGGCCATCATTCCAGCCCGCCACGCCCCGGCGCGCGGAGGGCACCACGCGGCAGACCCGCGGCCGCTCCGCACCGGCGGGCGCGGGCCGGCGCACGTGCCGCTGCCGGCGCCGCATCGCCGCGGTCAGCGCGGCAGCTGCAGCGTCTGCCCGGCGGCGACCGACTCGCCCCGGAGCCCGTTCAGCTCGGCGATCTGCGCGACGACGTCCCGGACGTCCTCGCCCGGGGCGGCGGCCGCGGAGGCGACTGCCCACAGCGACTCGCCGGGGGCCACGACGACCGTGGCGCCGGACGCCTCGACGCTCGGCGCGGCGATCGCGCCGATGCCGGCGCCCAGGCCGACGACGACGAGCAGCGCGATACCGAGGACGAGCGCCCGCAGGGCGAGCACGCCGCGAGCGGTGAGCCGCAGCGGCGCCGCGGCTGTCGCCCGGAGGGAGTCCCCCCGCACGGCCGGGGCGGCGACCGACGGACGTGCGGAGGGACGGCTGGGGGCGGCGACGGGCGCCGCGGGGCGGGCATGCGGCACGGCGGCCGGGCCCGGGACGAGCGCGGTCCTCGCGGACCGGTCCTCCGGCGCGCCGAGCGGAGGCTGCGGCACGAACTCCGGGCCGACGACCTGGAGCCGCGGCCGGGTACGGCGCGGGACGACGGGGACCGCCTCCAGGGGAAGTGCGCTCATCTCAACTCTCCTCGAACGTGCGTTCGTCGAACAACTGTTCGCCAGAGTAGAGCATCCGGGACGGGAAGTCGACACTCCGATCGAACACATGTTTGAGATGCGCCCGACACCGGCCTACCCTTGGCGTCGTCCGCAGTTCATCGCAGACCACCGACATCGACGCTCCGGCACCGACCGGACGAGGACCTGGAGGCCCGTCATGGGCGAGAACGCCGCACCCGCACCACCCGCGCTGACCGTGCGCCAGCGGGAGGTCCTCGACTGCCTGCGCACGGCGGTCGCCGAGCGCGGCTACCCGCCGTCGCTGCGGGAGATCGGCATCGCCGTGGGGCTCGGCTCGCCGTCGTCGGTCAAGCACCAGCTCGACACGCTCGAGCGCAAGGGCTACATCCGTCGCGACCCCAAGCGCCCGCGCGCGATCGAGATCGTCGAGCTCGAGCCGGCCGTCGCGGACCCGGGTGCACCGGACCGCGACGCGGAGCCCGGCCCGGCGGAGGACGACCACCCCGTGCTCACGCTGCACGACGGCGAGGGGCTCGGTGGCGAGGCCCCCGCCTACGTGCCGCTCGTCGGCCGGATCGCGGCCGGCGGACCGATCCTCGCCGAGCAGGAGATCACGGCCTCGCTCCCGCTCCCCCGCGAGCTCGTGGGCTCGGGCGAGCTGTTCATGCTCGACGTCGTCGGCGACTCGATGATCGAGGCGGCGATCTGCGACGGCGACCGGGTGGTGGTGCGGCGGCAGAACGTGGCGGAGAACGGGGAGATCGTGGCGGCGATGCTCGACGGCGAGGCGACGGTCAAGGCGCTCTCCCGCCGGGACGGCCACGTGTGGCTGCTGCCGCGGAACTCGAGCTACGCCCCGATCCCGGCGGACGAGTCGACGATCCTCGGCAAGGTCGTCGCGGTCCTGCGCGCCCTCTGAGGCGGCGCCCCCGGCGGCGGTCGACGCCCGGACGGCGTGGTCCGGGCGTCGTCCGCCTCAGCGTGCGTGAGTTGCGTCTGCGCCCGTGATCCGCCTCAGCGTCCGTGATCCGCGCCGGCGCCCGTGATCCGCGTCAGAACCCGAACTGCGCGGCCACCGAGCGGATCGACGCCGCCGAGGCCAGCAGCGCCTCCTGCTCCGCCTCCGAGGCGGGCAGCATGAGGGTCCGGGCGGCGCCGTCGCGACCGATGACCGTCGGCATCGACATCGTCACCGGCCCGCTCCCGTAGACGTCGGGCAGCATGCGCGAGACCGACAGCACGCGGTCCTCGTCGCGCAGGAGAGCCTCGACGATGCGCGCGGTCGACAGGCCGATCGCGTAGTTCGTCGCCCCCTTGCCCCGGATGATCGTGTCGGCGGCGTGGACGACCTCGTGGCGGATCCGCTCGCGGTCGGCCGCGTCGAGGTTGCTCGTCCCGGTGGCGGCGGGCCAGTCCTCGACCGGGATCCCGCCGATGGTTGCCGAGCTCCACATCGGCACCTCGGAGTCGCCGTGCTCGCCCGCGATGTAGCCGTGCACCGACTGGACGGCGACGCCGGCGCGTCGGGCCACGAGGTAGCGCATCCGCGAGGTGTCGAGCACCGTGCCGGAGCCGAAGAACTGGGTGGGCGGGAGGCCCGAGATCGCGAGGCCGGCCTGGGTGACGACGTCGACCGGGTTGGCCACCATGAGGTGGATCGCGTGCGGTGCCACCTCGACGAGCTGCGGCACGAGGGTGCGCATGATGTCGATCGTCGCGCCGGCGAGGTCGAGGCGGGACTGGCCGGGCTTCTGCTTGGCGCCGGCGGTGATGACGACGACGTCGGCGTCCGCGCACACGGAGATGTCGTTCCCGCCGCCGACGCTGTTCATCGGGGTGAACGAGATGCCGTGGGCGAGGTCGAGGACCTCGGCGTTGACCTTGTCCGCGTTGATGTCGTAGAGCACGACCTCGCGGGCGGAGCCCCGCAGGAGCATGGCGTAGGCGATCGCGGAACCCACGGCACCCGCACCGACGACGGCGACGCGCGTGGCCCGTCGCGGCTGGTCCGCGGCGCGGCGCGGCGGCGGCGCCGTGACCTGGGGATCCGCGGCGTGTGCGCCGTCGGTGTGCCCGTGCCCCGCGTGGGGGTCGACGGTGTCGGCGGGCCGTGCGGCCTCGGGGACGTCGCGGTGCTCGGTCACGGATCCTCCTGGGCGGGGCTGCTTGCGCGGGTGCGGTCACCAGGCTACGTGGCGCGCCCGCCGAGGACCACGGACGTCCGGCCCGGGCTGCTCCCCCGCGGCCGGCCGGCACCGCGGCGGCGACCGTTCCCGGCTACTCCCCCCGCGATCGGCCGTCGCCGCACCGGCGACCATGGCCGGCGACTCCCCCACCGCCGGCGGGAGCTGCGCCGACGACCGTTCCCGGCTACTCCGCCGCGGCGAGCCGGCGCAGCGCCGCGCGCGCGACCTCGCCGTCCCGGGTCGGCCACATCGGCGGCAGGGACGCCCGCAGGTACCCGCCGTAGCGGGCGGTGACGAGGCGCGGGTCGAGGACGGCGACGACGCCCCGGTCGGTCGTCGACCGGATGAGCCGCCCGACCCCCTGGGCCAGCAGCAGGGCGGCGTGGGTGGCGGAGACCGCCATGAAGCCGCTCGCGCCCCGGGACTGGGCCACCTCGGACCTCGCCTGCGCGACCGGGTCGTCGGGCCGCGGGAACGGGATGCGGTCGATGACGACGAGCCGGTTGGCGCGCCCGGGCACGTCGACGCCCTGCCACAACGAGATGGTCCCGAACAGGCAGGCGTCGTCGTCGGCGGCGAAGGCCTCCACGAGCGCGGGCAGGGAGTCGTCGCCCTGGCAGAGCACGCGCAGCCCCGTGCGGTCGCGGACGACCTCGGCCGCCTCCTCGGCGGCCCGCCGGGAGGAGAACAGGCCGAGCGCTCCCCCGCCGGAGGCCTCGACGAGGTCGACGAGCTCGGTCCGCGCGGCCTCGGCCGTGCCGTCGCGGCCGGGGGCGGGCAGGTGGGCCGGCGTGTAGAGGATCGCCTGGCTCCCGTAGGAGAACGGGGACCCGACGTCGGCGCCCTGCCACTGGGCCCCCCGCGAGAGACCGAGCTGGACGGCGAGGGGCGCCAGCTCGCCGCCGAGGGTGAGGGTGGCCGAGGTCGCGACGACGGCCCGGTCGGCCCACAGGTGGGTGGCCGCGCGGTCCGCGACCTCGACCGGGGCGAGCTGGAGGCGCGGCGGGTCGAGGTCCTCACGCCCCCGGTCGCACCACATGACGTCGGCGCGCGCCGCCACTCCCCCGGACACGAGCCGCTCACAGACCTCCGCGAGGACGACGGCGGCCGAGCGGGCAGCGACGCGCCCGCCCGCCTTGTCGGGCGAGCCGGCCTCCCCCGCGAGCGAGCGGGCGGCCTCGGTGGCGGCGGAGCCGACGAGCGAGATCACCCCGCCGAGCAGCTCGCCCGGACCGTCGGCCATCCGGCCGGCGGGAAGCACCTCGAGGGCGCCCCTGAGGTCCCCGGCCGCGCGCGTGAGGTCCTCGGCGGCGCCGTTCTCGGCGCGCACCACCCGGGCGACCCGCTCGACGACGCCGACGCTCAGCTCGACCGTGCCCTGGCTGCGCAGGCGGCCGGCCAGCTCGTGGGCCTCGTCGACCACGAGCACGTCGTGCTCGGGCAGCACGCCGGGCGAGCCGGTGGCGGCGATCCCGAGCATCGCGTGGTTGGTGACGACGACGTCCGCCTGTGCCGCGCGCTCGCGGGCCTGGACGGCGAAGCAGTCGGTCCACTGCGGGCACGACCGGCCGATGCACTCGAGCCGCGTGACGGAGACCTGGCGCCAGGCCCGGTCGGACACGCCGGGGACGAGCTCGTCACGGTCCCCGGTCTCGCTGCTCGCCGCGAACTCGCGGGCGCGCACGACCTGCTCGCCGAGCGGTCCACGCGCGCCCTGGCCGGTCGACGCGGTCGTGGCCGGTGCGGCCAGCAGCGTGGGCTCCTCCTCGGCCGGGTAGCCGCCGTCGACCTTGTGGCGGCACACGTAGTTGTGCCAGCCCTTGAGGAGGGCGACGTCGGGCCGGGTCCCGGTGCTCCCCTGGATCGCGTCGGCCACCGCGGGGGCATCCTTGACGAGGACCTGCCGCTGGAGGGCGAGGGTGGCGGTCGAGACGACCGCGCGCTCGCCGGACGCCACGGCGTGACTCATCACCGGGGCGAGGTAGCCGAACGACTTGCCCGTGCCCGTGCCCGCCTGGACGAGGAGCCGCTCCCCGCCGGCGACCGCCCCGGCCACCCGCCGGGTCATCTCCCGCTGCCCGTCCCGCGGCGTCCCGCCGGCACGCTCGACGACGGCGTCGAGCACGGACAGGGCGCGCTCCTCGTCGTCGGACCCGCTCGCGTCGCCGGTACGCCCGGGCCTGGCCTCGTCGGCCCCGCCGTCGTCGGACCCGCCGTCGTCGGTCGTGGTCGTCGCGGACCGGGCGCGCCCGGTCCCCTCGCGGTCCGTCCCGGCCTCCTCCTCGGTGACGCTCACGCGCCGGTGGCCGCGCGCAGGTCGGCCGCGAGCGCCGGGTCGACGAGCGCCCGCAGCTCGGTGCCCTCGGCGGTCCACCGCTCGTCGAGCACCTCGCCGTCGGCGTGGGCGCGGGCCACGAGGTCGCCCCGCGCGAACGGCACGGTCAGCTCGATCTCCTCGCCGATCGGCGCCGCCTCGGCGAGCTCGCGGGCGATCGTCGCGGTGAGCTCCTCGATGCCCTCGCCCGTGTAGGCGGAGACCGTCACGGAACCCGGGAACCGGGTGCGCAGGGCCATGAGCTCGGCCTCGCCCGCGCGGTCGGCCTTGTTGAGCACGATGATCTCCCGCACGTCGCCCGCTCCCTCGATGTCGGCGAGCACGGCGTGGACCGCCTCGACCTGACCGACGGGATCCGGGTGGGAGGCGTCGACCACGTGCAGCAGGAGGTCCGCCTCCGCGATCTCCTCCAGGGTGGAGCGGAACGCCTCGACGAGCTGGGTGGGGAGACGACGGACGAACCCGACCGTGTCGGTGAGCGTGTACTCGCGCCCCTCGGGGGTGGCCGCGCGGCGCACGGTCGTGTCGAGCGTGGCGAAGAGCTGGTTCTGGACGAGCGCGCCCGCGCCCGTGAGCCGGTTGAGCAGGGACGACTTGCCGGCGTTCGTGTAGCCGGCGATGGCCACCCCCGGGGTGCGGTTGCGGCGGCGGCTCGAGCGCCGCGTGCCGCGGGAGGGCGCCATGTCGCGCAGCTGGCGGCGCAGGCGGGACATGCGGGTGCGGATGCGCCGCCGGTCGAGCTCGATCTTCGTCTCACCGGGGCCGCGGGACCCGATGCCCTCACCGCCGGCGACCCGGCCACCGGCCTGCCGGGACATCGACTCACCCCAGCCGCGCAGACGCGGGAGCAGGTACTCGAGCTGGGCGAGCTCGACCTGGGCCTTGCCCTCCCGGGACTTCGCGTGCTGGGCGAAGATGTCGAGGATGAGGGCGGTCCGGTCGACGACCTTGACCTTGACGACGTCCTCGAGCGCACGCCGCTGCGAGGGGGCGAGCTCGGAGTCGACGACGACCGTGTCCGCGCCGGTCGAGGCCACGATCTCCCGCAGCTCCGCCGCCTTGCCCGAGCCGAGGAACGTGGCCGGGTCCGGGTGGGCGCGGCGCTGGAGGATCCCGTCGAGGACCACGGAGCCGGCGGTCTCGGCGAGCGCCGCGAGCTCGCGCAGCGAGACCTCGGCCTCGGCCGGGGAGCCGGAGGTGACGAGCCCGACGAGCACGACCCGCTCGAGGCGCAGCTGCCGGTACTCGACCTCGGTGACGTCCTCGAGCTCGGTGGACAGCCCGGCGACGCGGGACAGCGCCTGCCGCTCGGTGCGGTCGAGCTGGTCGCCGTCGTGGTCGGTGCCCTCGTCCGCGCCGTCCTGCAGCGCGGTCCCGGCCCGGGCGAGGATGCGGGCGACGACGTCGTCGGCCTGCGCGTCGGGCGTGGCACCGGGGGTTCTCAGATCGGTCATGGGGTCCTTCGTCTCGGGGGTCCCCATGGTCCCACGGCCCGCCTCGCGGCCCAAGGACTTTCGCCCTCGGCTGTGGACGCGGTGGGTACCGTGACGCCTGTGGACACCGCGCACTACTTCGCCCCGGACCCCGCGGCGCCCGCCGACCTGCGCGAGCGCGAGGTCGTCCTGCGGGGGCGCGCGCGCACGGTGACGACGGGCGGCTCGGTGTTCTCCGCCGGCGGCCTCGACAAGGCCACGGCGATCCTCCTCGACGAGGTGCCCGACCCGCCGACGACGGGCACGCTCCTCGACCTCGGGTGCGGCTGGGGCCCGATCACCCTCGCCCTCGCGGACGCGTCCCCGGGAGCCGACGTGCTCGCCGTCGACGTCAGCGAGCGCGCCCTCGACCTCACGGCCCGTAACGCCGCCGCGGCCGGCGCCCCCCGGGTCGCCGCGCTCACCCCGGAGGCTGCGCTCGAGCGGCTCGGCGCGGACGGCCGGGTGGACGCGATCTGGTCCAACCCGCCGGTCAGGGTGGGCAAGCAGGCCCTGCACGACCTGCTCGACCTGTGGCTGCCCCGCCTCGCGCCGGGTGCCCTCGCCCACCTCGTGGTCGGGAAGAACCTCGGGGCGGACTCGCTGCACCGGTGGCTTCAGGACGAGCGCGGGTGGGCGGTCGAGCGGGTCGGCAGCTCGAAGGGCTTCCGGGTCCTCGCGGTCACCGGCTCCTGAGAAGCCCGCTCGGCGCAGCGTGTCGTCGGCGGCCGGCGCGGCGACGCGCATCCACGCGTCGAGGCAGCGCGACGCCGTCGCTCGGCGCGGCCCGCCGCCGCGCTCAGCGCAGCCTGACGTCCGCGACCAGGGCGGCCGGCCCGGTGAGGGTGACCTCGCCGTCCGCGTCGACGTCGACGAGCACGGTGCCGCCCGGCACCTGCACGCGCCACCGGTCGGGGGCTCCCGCGCCGGCCCACGCGCGCACCGCGACGGCGGCGGCGCAGCAGCCCGTCCCGCACGAACGGGTCTCCCCCACGCCGCGCTCGAGGACGCGCATCGTCAGCGTGCCGACGCGGCCGTCCGGCCCGACCTCCTCCACGCCCGGGACGACGAGCTCGAGGTTGGTCCCCTCGGGCGGCTCGGGGGCGTAGTCGACCGTCCCGAGCTCGAGGCGCGCGGCGGCGAGGTCCTCCAGGCTCGGCACCGCGACCACGGTGTGCGGGTTGGGCATCGTCACCCGCAGGCCGCCGCGGGTCCCGGACAGGCCGGGCACGACGACGGCGACGTCGGTCCCGTCGGCCAGCGCCGCCGGGCCGCCGGGGAGGCCGAAGCGGCCCATCGACACGGCGTACTCGTCCCCGACGATCCGCACCTGCCGCACCCCGCCGCGCGTCCCGACGCGGACCGTCTCCCCGTCCCCGAGCGAGACATGGCCGCGGTCGCGCAGGTGGGCGACGAACACGCGCACCCCGTTGCCGCACATCTCGGCGAGGGAGCCGTCGGCGTTGCGGTAGTCCATGAACCACACGGCCCCGGCGTCCTCGGCGGCCACGCGGGCGGCGTCCGGGTCGGTGCGCGCGAGCGCCTCGGTGCGCACGGCGCGGATGATGCCGTCCCCGCCGAGCCCGCCGCGGCGGTCGGCGAGCGCCGCCACGTCCTGCGGGGTGAGGTCGAGCGCGGCGTCCGGGTCGTCGACGAGCACGAAGTCGTTCTCGGTGCCGTGGCCGAGGGCGAGCGTCGTCCCGGCGAGTCGGGCCAGGGCGGTGCGACGGTCCTCGGGGGTCATGCACCCAGCGTAGGTCGGGGCCGACGACGCACGCAGCGACGCCTGCCACCCACCCCTCAGGGCTGCCCGAGCTCCCGCCAGCCCTGCCCGACCGCGGTGGCGGCCGCGAGCACGAGATTCTCGTCGGCCGGCACCCACGTGATGCGCTCGTCGCGGCGGAACCAGGTCTCCTGGCGTCGGGCGAGCCGACGCGTGGCGCGGGCGATCGCCTCGGGGAGCTCGCCCAGGGGGATCTCCCCGCGCAGGTGCGCGAGCGCCTCGACGTAGCCGACGGCCCGCTCGGCCGTCCGGCCCAGCCCGGCCTCGGCCAGGGCGGTGACCTCGTCGACGAGCCCGCCGGCGACCATCGCGTCCGCCCGCGCCTCGATCCGCGCGTCGAGCAGCGGGCGCGGGACGTCGATCGCCACCTGCACGGCGGGCCGGCGGTACCGGGGCGGGCGCGCCCGGGCGGAGAAGGCCTCCCCCGTCAGCTCGATGACCTCGAGGGCCCGCACGGTGCGGCGCACGTTGGCCGGGTCCATCGCGGCGGCGGCCTCGGGGTCGGCGGCGGCGAGCTCGTCGAACAGGGCGGTGGCGCCGATCCGCTCGGCGCGCTCCTCGATCGCCGCGCGCACCTCCGGGTCGGTGGGCGGCAGGTCGACGTCGTCGAGCAGGGCGCGCACGTACAGGCCGGACCCGCCGACGACGATCGGCCGGTGCCCGCGCGCGAGGATCGCCTGCACGTCCGCCTCGGCGGACCGCTGGTAGGCGGCGACGGAGGCGACGTCGGCGGGGTCGAGGACGTCGATCTGGTGGTGGGCGATGCCCCGCCGCTCGGCGACGGAGAGCTTCGCGGTACCGATGTCCATCCCACGGTAGAGCTGGGCGGCGTCGGCGGAGACGACCTCGTAGAGCTCGGGCGCCGTGAGCGCGAGCTCGGTGGCGAACTGCTCGGCGAGGTCGAGGGCGAGCTCGGACTTGCCCGTCGCCGTCGGGCCCACGACGGCGACGACGAACCCCTCGTCGGCCGGACGCTCCCCCGACGCGCCCCTGCCTTCCCCCGCGCCACCCCGGGGTCGGGCCGCGTCCTGCTCGCCGGTCGAGGCACCGGTCATGGTCAGGCCCGCCGCAGGGTCGGCATGCCGAGCGAGACGGGCTCGCCGAGCGCGGTCGCGCCGCCGTGGTCGTGACCGCCGGACTCCCGCGCCGCCCACGCGTCGCCGGCCCGGGTCCGCCGCACGGCGAACGTGCCGCCGCTCAGCGCGGAGTCGGCCACGAGGTGGTGGGGCGCCCCGTGCGTGACGGTGGCGGTGACCATGTCCCCCGGCCGCGGCCGGTCGGCCTCGGCGAGGCCCTCCGGAAGCGCGACGTGCACGAGGCGGTTGTCGGCGGCGCGCCCGGTCACGCGCCCGGTGGCGGCGTCCTTCGCGCCCTCGCCCTCGGCCACGAGCACCTCGACGGTCCGGCCCTCCTGCTCCTCGTTGAGCTCGGTGGAGATCCGGCGCTGGAGCTCGACGAGCCGGTTGTACCGCTCGGTGACGACCTCGGCGGGCACCTGGTCCTCGTAGTCCGCGGCGGGGGTGCCGGGGCGGCGCGAGTACTGGAAGGTGAAGGCGGAGGAGAAGCGGGAGGCCTCGACCACGTCGAGCGTCGCCTGGAAGTCCTCCTCCGTCTCGCCGGGGAAGCCGACGATAAGATCGGTGGTGATGGCCGCGTCGGGCATCGCGGCCCGCACGCGGTCGATGATGCCGAGGAACTTCGCCGACCGGTACGAGCGGCGCATCCGCCGCAGCACGGCGTCCGAGCCGGACTGGAGGGGCATGTGCAGGCTCGGCATGACGTTCGGGGTCTGCGCCATCGCCTCGATGACGTCGTCGGTGAAGGACGCCGGGTGCGGCGAGGTGAACCGCACGCGCTCGAGACCGTCGACCCGCCCCGTCGCGCGCAGGAGGTCGGCGAACGCACGGCGCTCGCCGAAGGAGACGCCGTAGGAGTTGACGTTCTGGCCGAGGAGGGTGACCTCGACGGCCCCGCTCGCCACGACGGCCTCGACCTCGGCGAGGATCTCGCCCGGGCGGCGGTCCCGCTCCTTGCCGCGTAGCGAGGGGACGATGCAGAACGTGCACGTGTTGTTGCAGCCCACCGAGATCGACACCCAGGCGGCGTAGGCCGACTCGCGCCGCGTCGGCAGCGTGGAGGGGAAGACCTTGAGGGACTCCTCGATCTCGACGGCGGCGCGGCCGTTGTGCGCGGCGCGCTCGAGCAGGGCGGGGAGCACGTCGAGGTTGTGGGTGCCGAGGACGACGTCGACCCACGGCGCCTTCTCGACGATCTCCTCGCGCATCTGCTGGGCGAGGCACCCGCCGACGGCGATCTGCATGCCGGGCCGGTCGCGCTTGACCTCGGCGAGCTGGCCGAGGTTGCCGAACAGCTTGGTCGCCGCGTTCTCGCGCACCGAGCAGGTGTTGAGCACGACGACGTCGGCGCCCTCGTCGCCGGCCCGCGTCGCACGCGCGGCGGCCTCGGGCACGCCGTGCACCGGGAGGTAGCCGGCGTCGTCGAGCATGCCGGAGAGCCGCTCGGAGTCGTGGACGTTCATCTGGCAGCCGAGCGTGCGCACGTGGTACGTGCGCTGCGGGGCCGGGGCGGTGGTGCTCATCGCCCTCATCCTAAGAGCGCGCTCCCCCGGCGGGCCCTGGGTAGCGTGCCGATGTGGTCGACATCCCGCCCGGTCTGACGGAGCGCGTGGCCGGCCGGGCTCCCGACCCGGCGCTCGGCGCCGAGGGCATCGACGGCGACGCCTGGCTCGCCGCGCTGGGCCGGGCGGTCGACGGCGCCCTCGAGCGGTGGGGGCTGACGGCCGACGGCGCGGCGATGCACGGCGAGAACGCCCTGGTGGTCCCCGTCGTCGGGCCGTCCGGACCGGCCGCCCTCAAGGTGACCTGGCCGCACGAGGAGGCCCGGCACGAGCACCTCGCGCTGCGACTGTGGGCCGGCGAGGGGGCGGTCCGCCTCCTCGCAGCCGACCCGGCCGCCCACGTCCTCCTGCTCGAGCGGCTCGACGCGGCCCGCCCGCTGACTGCCGAGCCGGTGCTCGACGCCTGCGAGGTGGTCGGGGACCTGCTGCGAAGGCTCGACCGCCCCGCGCACCCCCGGCTCGCCACGGTCGCGGACCGCGCCGAGAGGTGGCGCGCGGACCTCGAGGCGGGCTCCCCGCTCGTCCCCCACCGGCTCGCCGTGCAGGGCCGCGCCGAGCTGGACGGCCTGCTCGCCGGCGCCCCCGAGCCCCGCACCGTCCACGAGGACCTGCACGACGCGAACGTCCTCGCCCCGCTCGACCCGGCCCGCGGGGACTGGCTCGCCATCGACCCCAAGCCCGTCGCCGCCGAACTCGCGTACGGGGTCGCGCCGATCGTGTGGAACCGCCCCGAGGTCACGGCGCGCGCCACGTCGGCGCGCCTGCACGTCCGGCTGCGGGCCGACGTGGTGGCGGACGCGGCGGGACTCGACCCCGAGCGGGTCCGGGCCTGGACGCACGTGCGCCTCGTGCTCAACGCGCTCGAGGCCGCCCGGCACGCCCCGGCCTCCGACGGCTTCCGCGACCGGATGATCACCCTCGCCAAGGCGTTCGCGGACTGACGCGGGGCGCGTCGTCGTCGGCGGGTCGCGGGGTCCTCGGCGCTCGCGGCGACGCGGTACGCGCGTGGCGACGGCACGCCCGGCTCGCCCCGCACCCGGCCGCGCCCGACTACCCCGAACGCGCACCGCGCCGCGCCGTGCCGATGGGGGTGACCTGCATCGTTGCCGTCTCGTGACCTTCGTGTCACATGCCGGACCCACCGGTGCACGTAGTGTGCACCGCATGACCGAGACCACACCTCGGGGCCGCAGCGAGGCGGTACCCGGCTCCGGCGTCCCCCTCGTCTCGATGAGCGGCGTCAACAAGTACTTCGGCGACCTCCACGTGCTCAAGGACATCGACCTCGGGGTCGCGCGCGGAGAGGTCGTCGTCGTCATCGGCCCCTCGGGCTCGGGCAAGTCCACGCTGTGCCGCACGATCAACCGGCTCGAGCCCATCGACTCCGGCGAGATCCGCGTGGACGGCGACCTCCTCCCCGAGGAGGGCAAGGCGCTGGCCCGGCACCGCGCCCAGGTGGGCATGGTGTTCCAGTCCTTCAACCTCTTCGCCCACAAGTCGATCCTCGACAACGTCACGCTCGGCCCGATCAAGGTCAAGGGCATGAAGGCGAAGGACGCCAAGGCGCGGGCGATGGAGCTCCTCGAGCGCGTGGGCGTGGCCAACCAGGCGCAGAAGCGGCCCGTCCAGCTCTCGGGCGGGCAGCAGCAGCGCGTGGCGATCGCACGGGCGCTCGCCATGGAGCCGAAGGTCATGCTCTTCGACGAGCCGACCTCGGCGCTGGACCCCGAGATGATCAACGAGGTCCTCGACGTCATGACCGGTCTCGCGAAGTCCGGCATGACGATGATCGTCGTCACCCACGAGATGGGCTTCGCCCGCAAGGCTGCGGACCGGGTCGTCTTCATGGACGACGGGCGGATCGTCGAGCAGGCCGAGCCGAACGAGTTCTTCACGAACCCGAGCTCGAACCGGGCGAAGGACTTCCTGTCCAAGCTCATCACCCACTGATCCACCGGCCGTGGCCGGTCGACCGACCGGCCACGCGGACCTACACCCCCTGGAGAAGTTCATGCGACGCACCAGATACGCCACGGCTGCCGTCCTCCTGGCCGCCGCGACCGTGCTCGCCGCCTGCGGCGGCGACGAGGAGGACACCGGCTCCGACGACGGAGACACCGGCAGCAGCGAGGACGGCGGCGACTCCGGAGACTCCGGCAGCGAGGCCGGGTCCGAGGGCGGCGGAGGTGCCGAGGGCGGCGCCGAGGGCACCCTCACCGTCGGCATCAAGTTCGACCAGCCCGGCATCGGCCTGCAGGAGGGCTCGGAGTACACGGGGCTCGACGTCGACGTCGCGCACTACGTGGCCGAGGCCCTGGGCTATTCCGAGGACCAGGTCGAGTTCGTCCAGTCCGTGTCCGCGCAGCGCGAGGACATGATCGAGAACGGCCAGGTCGACATGATCGTGGCCAGCTACTCCATCACCGAGGAGCGCATGGAGCGCGTGGCCTTCGCGGGCCCGTACTTCGTGGCCGGCCAGGACCTGCTCGTCCGGTCCGGCGAGTCGGACATCGGTGGGCCCGAGGACCTCGACGGCTCCGTCCTGTGCTCGGTCGAGGGTTCGACCTCGGCCCAGCGCATCCAGGACGAGTACTCCGAGGGTGTCGAGCTGTTCCCGGCGCAGACGTACTCCGAGTGCGTCGAGTTCCTCTCCGCCGGCACGGTCGACGCCGTCACCACCGACGACGTCATCCTCGCCGGGTTCGCCAACCAGGAGCAGTACCAGGGCCAGTTCGAGGTCGTCGGCGCCCCGTTCTCCGAGGAGAACTACGGCATCGGCGTGGCCCAGGGCTCGGAGATGTGCGAGGAGATCAACGCCGCCATCGAGACGATGCTCGAGGACGGCTCGTGGGAGACCTTCCTCAGCGACAACGCCGGTGAGTTCACCTACAACGAGGAGCTCAACCCCCCGACGCCGGGCGGTTCCTGCGTCTGACCATCTGCCGGGCCGACCCGGCAGGCGCGCGGGGCCGGGCCTCCCCGGCCCCGCGCGCGACCGACACGACACCGAGGGGAGCTCCGGGTGGGGGCCATCATCGACGGGTTTCGCGACCTGATCGACACCTACGGCGCGGACATCCTGCAGGGCTACTGGATGAACGTGCAGCTGACGTTCTGGGCGGCCGTGCTGTCCTTCGTCCTCGGCACGATCCTCGTGGTCATGCGCGTGAGCCCCGCGCCGTCCCTGCGCTGGGCGGGCACCGCGTACGTCAACGTCGTGCGGAACATCCCGCTCACCCTCATCATCCTCGCCTGCTCGCAGGTGCTGTTCGGGCAGCTGCAGATCATCCTCGTCGACCGCGAGGTCGACGGCTGGCTCGCCCGGAACAACATGTACCTGGCGGTCCTCGGCCTCTCGCTGTACACCGCGTGCTTCGTCTGCGAGTCCCTGCGCTCCGGCATCAACACCGTGCCCACGGGTCAGGCCGAGGCCTCCCGGGCCGTCGGCCTCGGGTTCGCGCAGACGATGACCATCGTCATCCTGCCCCAGGCCCTGCGCGGCGCGATCGCCCCGCTCGGCTCCACCCTCGTGGCCCTGACGAAGAACTCGACCGTCGCCCAGGCCGCCGGCGTGACGACGGCCGCCGGGATGATGTCGACGGCCATCGAGTTCCGGCCGGACATCATGGTCGCGATCTTCCTGCTGTTCGCCATCGGCTGGGTCGCCCTCGTCCTGCCGATCGGCCTGCTGGCCACGTTCCTCTCGCGCAAGCTGGCGGTGAAGCGATGAGCAAGCAGCCCGGCCTCCTCTTCGACGCCCCCGGCCCCAAGGCACGCCGGAACATCTGGATCGTCAACATCGTCGGCCTCGTCGTCATCCTCGGCATCGCCTGGTTCATCATCGACGCCCTCAACGAGAAGGGGCAGTTCACCAGCGAGAAGTGGGCGCCGCTCGCCGAGTGGTCGACCTGGGAGAACAACTACCTGCCCGGCATCATGGCGACCATCCGGGCCGCCGCGGTCGCCATCGTGCTCGCGAACATCGTCGGCCTCGTGCTCGGCCTGGGCCGCCTCGCGCAGAACCCGATCGTCCGCGGCATCGCGGGCACGATCGTCGAGTTCTTCCGCGCGGTCCCCGTGCTCGTCCTCATGCTGTTCTTCAACATCCTCTTCTCCCGCACGCTCGCGCCGGACGGCGCCCTGTTCGACCAGCGCGACGCGCCGTTCCTCGCCGTCGTCGTGGGGCTCACGCTCTACAACTCGGCGGTCATCGCTGAGCTCGTGCGCTCCGGCGTGCACACCCTGCCGGGCGGTCAGCGGGAGGCCGCGCTGGCGATCGGCATGCCGCGCGGGAAGTCGCTGCGGATCGTCGAGCTGCCGCAGGCGCTGGTGGCGATGATGCCGGCGATGGTCTCCCAGCTCGTCGTCATCCTCAAGGACTCCTCGCTCGGCTACCTCGTCAGCTACTCCGAGCTGCTTCTCAACGGCCGGCTCGTGGGAACGACGAACGCCAACCTGCTGCCGTCGCTGTTCGTCGTCGCGTGCATCTTCATCATCCTCAACCTCACGCTGACGACGATCGCCGGGGCGCTCGCGAAGTTCCTCGACCCGCACACCGCGGCCCGCGCCAAGAAGCACGACCCGGCGCTCACGGTCGAGGCCGACTAGCTCGCTGGTCGGCCGGCTGGCCAGTCGGCTGGCCCGCTGGTCGGCTGGCCCGCTGGTCGGCTGGCCCGCTGGTCGGCTAGCTCGCCGACTCGCTCCCCGGCTCACCCTCGCCCGAGGCGCCGCCCACCATCGTCAGCGGGACCTCGGCGACGGCGATGTCGTGCATCTCGCCGCCGAGCCCGATGACGATCGAGACCTCGACGACGGCCTCCGCGGCGTCGACCGGCAGCTGGAACCAGACCCGCCGCGTGAACGGGCCGTCCGAACCGTTGGTGTTCGTCTCGGGCTCGACCGTGGAGCCGTCCGCGAGCCGGAGCCGGATCGTCGACTCGTCGTAGTGCGGGCTCGGGGGCTCCTGGGTCGTCACGTCGACGCCGAGGAACACGTGGCCCGGGTTCGCCCAGCCGACCTCGGGGACGAACGGGGTGAGGACGCCACCGGTCAGCTGGCCCGTCTGGGTCATGCCGCCGTACCGGGTCTCGTAGTCGTGGCTCCACTCCGCGCCCTCACCGACCTCGACGTCGGTCGGCCGCGCATAGATCTCCTCGACGCCGGAGGCGGTCCGGGTCCCGTCGAGCAGGCTGATCTCCTGGCTGACGTCGAACGCGACGCTCTCGAGGACGACGTCCTCGGGTGCCGCGTCGTCGGGCACCGACAGCACGACGGTGACCTGCTCACCGGGCGTGAGCTCGAGGTCGAGGTCGACCTCGCTCCCCTCGACCCGCACGACGTTCTCCGTGGCCTCGTACGACTCGATCTCGTCGTCGACCGGTTCCCAGCGCGGGTCGTCGACCTGGACGATCGCCACGACGAAAGTCTCCCCCTCCGCGGCCGCGACCTCCTCGGCGTCGCCGAACTCGGTCTCGTCGCTCGGGTCCTCCGCGAGGATCTGCTCGGCGACGTCGACCGGCAGGGTGTCGACGGTGCCCGCCTGCGGTACGGAGATCTCCTGGTCGAACGCAGAGATGACGGTCGAGCGATCCTGCTCGACCTCGGTGAGCTCGACGTCCGGCGTCTGCGTGAGCACCGCCGCGGCGCCCGACGGCATGCTGGTGGCGCCATCCGCACCGTCCGTTGCGCCGCCGTCGCCGTCGTCGCTGCTCGAGTCGTCCGCTCCGTCAGTCGCGCTGCCCTCGCCGGGCACGTCCTCCGGTGCCGCGGGAGCGGCGGGCGGGGGCTGGGGCGCGCCGGTGGGCTCGTCGGACCCGCCGCAGGCGGCGAGCACGGTGGCGAGGAGCACGGCTCCGGTCGTCGTCGGGAGCAGGCGGGCGCGGACGGGCATGGGGACCTTTCACGAGGAGCGACGGGGCGACGTGCAGCGGCACGACGTGCGCGGGGCGGCCGGCGTCCCGCGCAGGCGCGAGTCCCGAACGGGTGCATGTCCCGAACGGGCGCGTGTCCCGAGCGGAAGTGCCTCCCGGACAGGCCGCGCGCCGGCGGACGACCGTACCCAACCGGACGCACACGGGCCAATTCAGCCGGTGTGACCGAGATCAGTCGGCGTCAAGGTCCCCCGCGCCGGCCCCGTCCTCGATGTCGATCTCCTCCTCGTCGAGCGCGGTGCGCATCGCCCGCCGCGCGACGTCGCCGGAGAATCCCTTACGCCCGAGCGCGGCGGCGGTGCGGCGGTACCGGACCGCCGGGTCGAGCCGCCGGGTCGCGCGCAACCGGGCGCGGGCCACCTCGAGGGCGGCGCTCTCCTCGTCCTCGTCGCCGAGCTGGTCGAGCGCACGCGCCGCCACCTCGTCCTCGATGCCCTTGCGGCGCAGCTCGAGCGCGATCGCCCGCCGCCCTTGGTGTCGCTCGGCGTGCCGGGTGCGGACGAACCGGTCGGCCAGCTCCGCGTCGTCGATCAGCCCGACGGCGGCGAGCCGGTCGAGCAGCGTCTCCGCGACGTCGCCGGCCACGCCCTTGTCCGCCAGCTTCTCGGCGAGCTGCGCGCGCGTGCGCGGGGCCGCAGCGAGCGAGCGCAGGGCGATCGCGCGGGCCGCCTCGAGCGGGTCCTCGTCGTCGTACCCCGCCGCATCCTCGCGCGCGTTCCTCCCCGCCGTCTCGCGCGCCTTCTGTCCCCTCTGCTCGCGCGCCTTCTGTCCCCTCTGCTCGCTCGTCACGTGAGCTCCCTCCACACTCGCCGACGCCGGCCCCCGAGCGGTCGCCGATGCCCGAGCCGGCCCGCCACCGCGCCGCCTGCCACCGCGGGGGGCGTCACCACGCGGCCTGCCACCGCGCGGGCCGTCACCGCGCCGCCTGCCACCGCGGGATCCGTCCCCACGCAGCCCCGCCCCCGGACCGTCGGTCGCGGGGGCGGGGCGTCGTCCTGCCTGACGATCAGAAGGAGACCGGGACCTCGGCGCGGTCGGCGGCCGCGCCCTTGCGCCCGGCGGCCGGGGCCTTGACGGGCGCCATCGGCTCGTCGGTGCCGAGCGGCTCGACGGGGGCCGCCGGCTCCTCGGGCGCCTCGCCGATGCCGAGCTTGACGAGGATCTTCTTCTCGATCTCCTCGGCGAGCTCGGGGTTGTCCTTGAGGAACTGGCGCGAGTTCTCCTTGCCCTGGCCGAGCTGGTCCCCCTCGTAGGTGAACCAGGAGCCGGACTTGCGCACGATGCCGTTCTCGACGCCGAGGTCGATGAGCCCGCCCTCGCGGGAGATGCCCTGGCCGTAGAGGATGTCGAACTCGGCCTGCTTGAACGGCGGCGCCATCTTGTTCTTGACGACCTTGACGCGCGTGCGGTTGCCGACCGCGTCGGTGCCGTCCTTGAGGGTCTCGATCCGGCGGACGTCGAGCCGCACGGACGAGTAGAACTTCAGCGCCTTGCCACCCGTGGTGGTCTCGGGCGAGCCGAAGAACACGCCGATCTTCTCGCGCAGCTGGTTGATGAAGATCGCGGTGGTGCCGGACGCGGACAGGGCGCCGGTGATCTTGCGCAGCGCCTGGGACATGAGGCGGGCCTGGAGGCCGACGTGGCTGTCGCCCATCTCGCCCTCGATCTCGGCCTTCGGCACGAGCGCGGCGACCGAGTCGACCACGACGATGTCGAGCGCGCCGGAGCGGATGAGCATGTCGGTGATCTCGAGCGCCTGCTCACCGGTGTCCGGCTGCGAGACGAGGAGCGCGTCCGTGTCGACGCCGAGCTTCTTCGCGTACTCCGGGTCGAGTGCGTGCTCCGCGTCGATGAACCCGGCAATGCCACCGTTGCGCTGGGCGTTGGCCACGGCGTGCAGGGCGACGGTCGTCTTTCCCGAGGACTCCGGGCCGTAGATCTCGACGATCCGGCCGCGCGGGAGCCCGCCGATCCCGAGCGCGACGTCCAGCGCCACGGACCCGGTGGGGATCGTCTGGACCTTGGGCCGCGTCTCGTCGCCGAGGCGCATGACGGACCCCTTGCCGAACTGGCGGTCGATCTGGCTGAGCGCGGCCT
The DNA here is from genome assembly GCF_057652375.1 of Georgenia sp. Z1344. NCBI lineage: Bacteria > Bacillati > Actinomycetota > Actinomycetes > Allobogoriellales > Allobogoriellaceae > Georgenia > Georgenia sp. Z1344. The sequence continues at coordinate 492,019 of NZ_CM172728.1, forward strand.
CGAGGGCCTTGCTGCGGTCTGCTGCGGGAGCGGGCATGTCTCTCACCTCTGTGCTGGGGACGCTGGGCGCCCCGTCTGGACGGTCACGGGCTGGCCTTGTCAGGGCGGGTCCCTCTCCGGGTCGCTGCCTGGGATGACGCTATGTCCGACCACCGACATCCGTTCCCGCCCGCCACCGGTCTGTGGACGAGCAGGAGTCGTCGTCACCTGTGAGCACGCTACGCCGAACAGATGTTCGAGCGCGACAGGCGGACCCGGCGTGTCGCGGATGCCGACGAGGCGCCCGTGCGCGTCGGGTGCCCGGGGCGGAGGCGTGCCCCCGCTACTCGTCGATCTCGCGGCGGTGGTGCCAGCGCGCGGAGTCGGGCAGGCCGAGCTCGTCGACCATCGCGTCCCACACGTCCTGGGGGCGGACGCCCTGCTCGAGCGCCTCGTTCGCCGTGCGGTAGCCGACGCCCGCGAGGGTGAGGTCGGCGAGGTAGGACGACGCCGTCGCCTCGCCGAGGACCTCGCGCGCGACGGCGGTGAACTGGGAGCGCTTCACGGGGCCAGCGTCCCACCGCCCGGCGCCCCGGGCCCCGCGGGGCGCGCCGGTGAGACGGACGCCGCACGGTCAACGGCCCCACCCGTCCCCGTCCACCGCTGTCGGCCCCTGCTGCGACGATGTCCCGGTGACCTTCGGACCCGCGACCCGCGCGTGGTTCGACGCCGCCTTCGACTCACCCACCCCGGCGCAGACCGGCGCGTGGGAGGCGATCGCCTCCGGGGAGCACGCGCTCGTCGTCGCGCCCACGGGCTCGGGCAAGACCCTCGCCGCGTTCCTCTGGGCGATCGACGAGATGCTCGCCGAGCCCGTCCCCGACCAGGCCGCACGCACGCGGATCCTCTACGTCTCGCCGCTCAAGGCCCTGGCGGTCGACGTCGAGCGGAACCTCGAGCGCCCGCTGAGCGGGATCCGGGCCGAGGCACAGCGCCTCGGGATCGAGCTTCCCGAGCTGCGCACCGGGGTCCGCAGCGGGGACACCTCGCCCGCCGACCGGCGCCGCCTCGTCTCCCGCCCGCCGGACATCCTCATCACCACCCCCGAGTCGCTGTTCCTCATGCTGACGTCCGCCGCGCGGGAGGCGCTCGCGCACGTGCGGACCGTCGTCGTCGACGAGGTGCACGCGATCGCCGGCACCAAGCGCGGCGCGCACCTCTTCCTCAGCCTCGAACGCCTCGACGCCCTCACCCCGGTCCCGGTCCAGCGGGTCGGCCTCTCGGCCACGGTCCGCCCGGCGCAGGAGGTCGCCCGCGCGCTCGCCGGCGTGCGCAGCGAGGACGACGGAGGCCGCCCCGTCCGGGTCGTCGCCCCGCCGTCCCCGCGGCGGCTCCGGCTCGACATCCAGCTCCCGGTCGCCGACCTCGCGGCACCCGGCCCCGCACCCGGAAACATCCCGCCCGACGGCGAACCCCCCGTCCCCGACCGCCCGGACGACGCGGCCGGCCTCGCCGGCCGCCCCGAACCGCCATTGATCTGGCCGCACGTCGCCGCCCGCGTCGTCGACCTCGTCGAGGCCCACCGGTCGACGATCGTGTTCGTCGGCTCGCGCCGCCTCGCCGAGCGCCTGGCCGCCCAGGTCAACGAGGAGCACGACCGCCGCCGGGGCGGACCCGGCGTGTCGGGCGAGGGCGAGGCGTGGCCGGCCGCCGTCCCCGGCCAGTCCGGCACGTCGCTCGGCCTCGACCCGGTCCTCGCCCGAGCCCACCACGGCTCGATGAGCCGGTCCGAGCGCGCGATCGCCGAGGAGGCGCTGAAGTCGGGCGCGCTCCGCTGCGTCGTCGCCACGTCCACCCTCGAGCTCGGCATCGACATGGGCGAGGTCGACCTCGTCGTCCAGATCGGCGCCCCGCCGACGGTCGCCTCCACCGTCCAGCGCGTGGGCCGGGCGGGTCACCAGGTCGGCGGCACGTCGCGCGGCGTGCTCCTCCCGGTCCACCGCGCCGAGCTGCTCCCCACCCTCGTCGCGGCCCGCAGCGCGCTCGCCGGCGAGGTCGAGGCGACGACGCTGCCGCGCACGCCGCTCGACGTGCTGGCCCAGCAGCTGCTCGCGATGGTCGCCGTCGAGGACCTCTCGCCCGCCGAGGCGCTTACCCGCGTGCGGCGCGCGGCAAGCTATGCGGACCTCACGCAGGCGACGTTCGACGGCGTCGTCGACATGCTCTCGGGGCGCTACCCCGCCGAGGAGTTCGCCGAGCTGCGGCCCCGGATCGTCCACGACCGCGCGGCCGGTCTCCTGCGCGCCCGCCCGGGGGCCGCCCGCCTCGCCGTCACGTCCGGCGGCACGATCCCCGACCGCGGCCTGTTCGGCGTCTACCTCTCCGGCGGCGAGTCCGCGGGCGCCCGCCGGGTGGGCGAGCTCGACGAGGAGATGGTCTTCGAGTCCCGGCTCGGCGACACGTTCACCCTCGGCAACTCGACCTGGCGCATCGATCAGATCACCGCCGACCGCGTCCTCGTCTCCCCCGCCCCCGGCCGCCCGGGCCGGCTGCCGTTCTGGCTCGGCGACACGCTCGGCCGCCCGGCCACGCTCGGGGCCGCGATCGGAGCCGCCGCCCGCACCTGGGGCACGCAGTCGGGCACGCGCGGCCCTGACGACACGCTGCTCCCCGACGACGAGCGACGCACCGACGACCCCCGCGGCGGCGCCGACGGCCTCGTCCTCGCCCCCGAGACGGCCGCGGGCATCAGCGCGTGGATCGCCGACCAGCGCGCGGCGACGGGCGCGGTGCCGGACGACGAGACGATCATCGTCGAGCGGTTTCGCGACGAGCTGGGCGACTGGCGCGTCGTCGTCCACTCCCTCGCCGGCCGGCGCGTCAACGCCCCGTGGGCCCTCCTGCTCGCCGCAGCGCTGCGCGAGCGCACCGGCGTGGACGCACAGGCGCAGGCCGCAGACGACGGCATCGTCCTGCGCCTCCCGCCCGGCGCCCAGGAGGAGCTCGGCCCCGACGACCTCCTGGTCGACCCGGACGACGTGCGGCCCCGCGTCGTCGCCGCACTCGCCGGGTCCCCGCTCATCGCCGCCCGGTTCCGGGAGGCCGCCTCCCGCGCGCTCCTCCTGCCCCGCCGGTTCCCGGGCAAGCGGCAGCCGCTGTGGCAGCAGCGGCACCGGGCGGCCGCGCTGTTCGCCGTCGCCTCGAAGTTCCCCGAGTTCCCTATCACCCTCGAGGCCGTCCGCGAGGCGCTCCAGGACGACTACGACGTCCCCGCGCTCACCGCCCTCATGGCGGCCGTCGCCGCGCGCCGCGTCCGGGTCGTCGAGGTGACGACGCCGCGCCCGTCGCCCTGGGCGCGCTCGCTGCTCATGGGCTACACCGCGCGGTTCCTCTACGGCGAGGACGTCCCGCCCGGGGAGCGCCGGGCGGCGGCCCTCGCGCTCGACACGTCCCTGCTCGCCGAGCTGATCGGCGGCGACACCGCCGACCTCGTCGACGTGCTCGACCCGCGCGCCGTCACCGAGGTCGCCGCGGAGGTCGGCCTCCTCACGGAGGCGAGCCGGGCGCACGACGCCGAGGCGGCCATCGATCTCGTCCGCCGCCTCGGCCCCCTGCCGCGCAGCGAGCTCGCGGAACGGCTCGCGGACCCGGACGACGTCGACGCCCTCGTCGCCGAGCTGGCGCGGGCCGGACGCGTGCTCGAGGTCGAGGTCGGCGGCGAGCCGCACCTCGTGGTGGTCGAGGACGCCGGCCGGGTGCGCGGGGCGCTCGGCGTCGTGCTTCCCGCCGGCGTCCCGGCCGAGCTCGCCGACGACGTGCCGGACCCGCTGGGCGACCTCCTGCGCCGCTACGCCCGCACGCACGGACCGTTCACCCCCGCGGACGTCGCGGCCCGGTACGACCTGCCGGTCGGTGTGCTGCGGGCGCCGCTCGACCGGCTCGTGGGCGCCGAGGTGCTCGTCGCCGGGCGCGTGACCGGGCACGCCGACGGGCTCGAGCTCGTCGACGCCGAGGTGCTGCGCCGGATCCGCCGCCGCTCGCTCGCGCTGCTGCGCGGCGAGGTGGACGCGATCGAACCCGAGGTGCTCGCCCGCGCGACGCTGCGGTGGCACGGGATTGCGCCGGAGCCGGTTAGCACGGCCCCCGTCCCCGCGGCATCCGTCCCCGCGGCATCCGTCCCCGCGGCATCCGGCGACACGGCATCCGACGACACCACCGCGGCCGCGCTGCTCGACGTCGTCGACCGACTCGCCGGGCAGCCCCTCCCGCTCGCGGGCCTCGAGACGCACGTGCTGCCCTCCCGCGTGCCGGGGTACCGACCCGGTCTGCTCGACGAGCTCGTCGCCGACGGCGAGGTCGTGTGGGTCGGCCGCGGCCCGCGCACGTCGCCGGCCGCGCCGGACCAGGTCATCCTCCTGCCGTCGGACGCCGTGGCCGACCTCGCCCCGCCGACCGACTCGTGGTCGGCGCCGGCGGGCGGGGACGGGTCGGGCTCCGGGGTCGCGGCCGACGAGCGGGTCCCCTCCGAGGCGCTGCTCGGCGCCGTCGTCCGGGCCCTGTCGGACGGCGCATCCCGCACGCTCGCGGACCTCGTCGCCGCGGTCCGGGCGCCGGACCCGGACGACCCGTGGGACCTCGGGGAGCCCGACGACGAGCACGCCCGGACGACCGGCCCCTCCGCCGCCTCGTCACATGGCACGCTGCCCGCCGACCGGCCCGGCGACGCGGTCCCGGACGGCAGCGACTGTCGGTCTCCAGCCGTCGACGCCCCGGCCGCCGTCGACGCCCCGGCCGTCGGCGAGGCACTGTGGTGGCTGGCCACCGCCGGCATCGTCACCTCGGACACGTTTGCCGCCGCGCGCAGCCGTGCGACGCAGGCGTCCGGCCCGGTCCGCTCCCGCACCGCGCCGCGGCCGCCGCGCCCTGTCCGCGGGGGCCTCAGGCGCCGCGCGACGGCCGCCGTCCGCCCCCGCTCCGCGCTCGCCGCCACGCCCGCCGACCTCGCGGGCCGCTGGTCGCTCGTCCGCCGGTCCGCACCGGCCGCCCCCGACCCGACCGTCGCGCTCGCGGCCCGAGTCGCCCAGCTCGTCGAGACGCACGGAGTGCTCACCCGGGACTCGTCGGGAGTGAGTGAGCTCGCGGGCGGGTTCTCGGCGGCCTACGAGGTGCTGCGCCGGCTCGAGGACGCGGCGCAGGTCCGGCGCGGCTACGTGGTGGACGGCCTCGGCGGCGCGCAGTTCGCGCTGCCCGCGATGCTCGAGGTGCTTCGCGAGGCGGGGCGTGAGACACGGCCCGACGCGGGGCGCCACGAGGACCTGCGCGCCGCAGGCCACGGCGCCGCCGGTCACGACGCCGATGGCACTGGCACCGCCGCCGGCACCCCGGTGGTCCACGTGCTCGCCGCCGCGGACCCCGCGAACCCGTACGGGGCGGCGCTGCCGTGGCCGGGCCCGGCCGAGGGGCCGCGGCCGTCGCGGCGGGCGGGTGCGTTCGTCGTGCTGGTCGACGCGGCGCCGGCGCTGTTCGTCGAGCGCGGCGGTCGGTCGGTGCTCGGGCTCACGGACGACGAGGCGTTCCTCACGGCCGCGGCGTCGGCGGCCGCGGTCCAGGTGCGGGACGGCCGCCTCCCGCGCGCCACAGTCCGGCAGGTCGACGGCGGCTCACCGGCCGGCAGCCACCGGGCCGGGCCCACGGAGCGCGCCCTCACGGCGGCCGGCTGGGTCCGCGGCCCCGGGGGCCTCCACCCGCCGGCGTAGCCCCACGAACAGCACGACGCCCCCGCCGCGAGGGCGAGGGCGTCGTCGAGGAGTGCAGCCGGCCGACCGGCCTCAGCGGATCACGGCGCGGCGGGCGCGAGCTCGTCGAGGAACTCGTCCGGCACGGTGTCCGGGACGCGCACGGGCTCGTGGGCCGCGAGGCGGCCGGAGACCACGCGCATGATGTGGCTCAGCGGGGTGTTGAGAGCCTCGGAGATCGAGGCGAGCAGCTCGGAGGAGGCCTCCTTCTGCCCGCGCTCCACCTCGGAGAGGTAGCCGAGCGAGACCTTGGCGTCCGAGGACACCTCGCGCAGGGTGCGGCCCTGACGCTGACGGACCTCGCGGAGCACGTCGCCGATCACGTTGCGCAGCAGCACGGGGGTCCCCCTCTCGTCGGGCTCGGTCGTCGTCTCGTCGACGACGGGTGTGGAGATACGGTACCTGGCGCGGGGCGCCTGGCGGGAACCGGGGCGGGGGTCGTCCCGCCTGTCGGGCGGACCGATGGGTCGGGCGATGTTCGTCGAGGGCATCATCACCGGGCACAACACCGTCCGGGTCGGATCTGTTCCCGCCCACCGGACACGTATGCGGCCCGCCCCCGGACGCGCATGTGGACGGCCGTCGAGCGCGGACGCGGCCCGCAGTCGAGCACGGACCGACCGGGCCCGGCCGACGTCCGGATCTCCGCCTAGGGCTCGACCTCGGCGACGACGTCCGCCAGCAGCGCGAGCGCCGCGTCGACCGCAGCCGCGCGAACAGCTGGGCGCGTCCCGGCGACCAGCCACGAGCGCGTCCGCACGCCCGCCGGCCCGGCGCAGGCCACGTGGAAGGTGCCGGCCGGGTTCCCGTCGGCGGGTCCGGGTCCCGCCACGCCGGTGGTGGCGAGCCCGATCTCGGCCCCCAGCACCCGTGCCGCACCGCGGGCCATCTGCGCCGCGACCTCGGCCTGGACGGGTCCGCCGGCGGCGAGGAGGTCGCCGTCGACGTCGAGCAGGGCGATCTTGAGGTCGCTCGCGTAGGCGACCACTCCCCCGCGGAGCACCGCGGACACGCCGGGCACGGCGGCGAGCCGGGCGGCAAGTGCGCCCGCCGTCAGGGACTCGGCCACGCCGATCCGCAGCCCGCGCCCGGCGAGCGCCGCGACGAGCGGGCCGAGCGGGTCGGGTGCCGCGGGCAGCACGAGAGGTCCGCTCGGGTCGGGAGCAACGCCCGGCACGAGAGGTCCGGTCGGGTCGGCCACGGAGCCGGCCCGGGGCGAACCGGGCGCCGAGTCCGGCACCGGTCTGTCACGCGCCGGCACGAGGTCCGGCTCCCGCGCCCGTGTCCCGCGCCTCGCGGATCGCCCGCGCGGCGGCCACGAAGTACTGGACGCCGGTCACGAGCGCCACGCCCATGGCGGCCCAGGCGATGACGAGGGCGACGGTGACGATCGAGTCGGCCGCGGACTCCGGGAGGAACGACACCCAGGGCACGAGCATCATCGACAGGAACACGAGCTGGAGGACGGTCTTCAGCTTCCCGCCCTGGGAGGCCGGCATGACGACCTCGCGGCGCCGCATGACGTCCCGCAGCACGGTGACGGCCAGCTCGCGCACGAGGATGACGATCGTGATGACCCACGGCAGGTCGCCCGCCCACGACAGCAGGATGAGCGCCGCCCCCACCAGGGTCTTGTCGGCGATCGGGTCGGCGAGCTTGCCGAAGTCGGTGACGAGGTTGCGCGAGCGCGCGAGGTAGCCGTCGAGCTTGTCCGTGATCGCGGCGAGGATGAACACCGCGGCGGCGGCCCAGCGCATCGCGTCGCCGTCCTTCAGGAACAGCACGACGAACACCGGCACGAGGACGATCCGGAGCATCGTGAGGATGTTCGCGATGTTCCACAGGGGCGCCTGCGCGGCACCGGGGGCAGGCGTCGTCATGCGCCCAGGGTAGGTCCCCACCGCCCGTCTCTCCCGCCCGGGCGGCTCGGCGTGGCACCCTTCGGACATGCCTCGTCTGTCCCGGACCGCCGAGCTCGTGCTCGTCGTCGTGCTCGTGATCGCCCTCGCCGTGGGCCTGGTCGTCCTCGCGATGCGCCTCGCGTCCGGCTCCGAGTCCGAGGAGCCTGCCGCCGACGACCCGCCCGGCGCGCCGGCGGAGGACGGCGACGGCTCGGGCGACGACGCCCCGGGCGGTTCCGGCGGCGAGAGCGCGTCGGGCGGCGAGACCCCGTCCGACGACGCCGCGCAGGCGGGCGACGACGTCACCTTCACGCTCGCCGCAGCCGGCGACGTCATCACCTACCCCCTGATGAACGCCGAGGCGATCCAGGACGACGGCTCCTACGACTACTGGCCGATGATCGAGCCGGTCGCCCCCTACATCGAGGGTGCCGACCTCGCGCTGTGCAACCTCGAGGTGCCGATCGCCCAGGAGGGTGCCGAGCCGGCGGGCTACCCCGTCTTCGCCGCGCCGGAGGACATCGTCCCGCTGCTCGGACGCGCCGGGTACGACGGCTGCTCGACGGCGACGAACCACTCCGTGGACCAGCAGACCGACGGCGTCATCCGCACCATCGAGGTGATGGAGGAGCACGGCCTCGGCTACGCCGGCACGGCCCGCACCCCCGAGGAGCAGGCCACGCCCCAGATGTACGTGCTCGAGCGCGACGGCCGCGAGGTCACGGTCGCCCACCTCGCGGCGACGTACTCGACGAACGGCATCCCCGTGGCCGAGCCGCACCTCGTCGACCTCATCGACGACGAGCCGATCGTCGACCAGGCGATCGCCGCGCGGGAGGCGGGAGCCGACGTCGTCGTCGCCTCGATGCACTGGGGCGACGAGTACACGTTCGCCCCGAGCGCCTACCAGCAGGACGCCGCCCAGCGCCTCGCGGACTCCGGCGAGATCGACCTCGTCCTCGGCTCGCACCCCCACACGCCGCAGCCGATCGAGCAGCTCGAGGGCGGCGTCGACGGGCAGGGCATGTGGGTCGTCTGGTCGATGGGCAACTCGCTGGCCAGCCAGCAGCCGGGCAGCTCGACGATCATGGAGACCGCCGTGGGCCTCATGACGCAGGCGACGATCACGGTGCCCGCCGAGGGGCCGGCCCGCGTGGACTCCGTCGAGTGGATGGGCACGGTGATGGACTCCAACGGCGACTACGGCCTCGTGCCGCTGCACGCCGCGCTGGAGGACCCGACGACGACCGCCTGGGACCCCGCCCAGATCGAGTCGTACAACTCGTGGCTCGACGAGCTCATGGGCGACGAGCCGGCCTCGTTCGACACCCCGGCCGAGCCGACCGGCGAGCCCCCGCGGGTCGAGCCCCGCAGCTGACCTTGACCACGCGCCTCGTGCTCGTCGCCGATACCCACGTGCCCGCCCGGGCGCGCCGGATCCCCGGTGACGTGTGGCGCGAGGTCGAGCGGGCCGACGTCGTCGTCCACGCCGGCGACTGGGTCGACGCCGCCACGCTGGACGCGTTCGAGGAGCGCTCCGCCCGGCTGCTGGCCGTCCACGGCAACAACGACGGCGACGAGCTCCGCGCCCGGCTCCCCGAGGTCGCGCGCGCCGACGTCGAGGGGCTGCGCCTCGCCGTCGTCCACGAGACGGGCGCCGCCCAGGGCCGCGAGCGCCGCGCGGACGCCGCGTTCGCGGACGACCCCCCGGACGTCCTCGTGTTTGGGCACAGCCACATCCCCTGGGACACGACGACGCCGGGCGGCATCCGCCTCCTCAACCCCGGCTCGCCCACCGACCGCCGGCGTCAGCCGGACTGCACGCTGATGACGGCCGTCGTCGAGGGCGGCATCCTGCACGACGTGCGGATCGTCGTCGTCGACCGCGAGTCCTGAGCAGGTCAGGCACCGAGCAGGGCGAGCGGCACGACGGCGACACCGTCCCGGCGGCGGTACGCCTGCCGTCCCGTCGTCAGCACGACGAGGTCCACGACGTCCTCCGGCAGCTGGTCCCGCAGCCAGAGGAGGTGCCGGACGTCGGTGTCCGCCACCGAGGAGGACAGCTTGACCTCGATCCCGACGACCTGCCCGTCCGTCCCTTCGACGACAAGGTCGACCTCCCGGTCCCCGTTCCGGGTGCGCAGGTGCCCGACACGAGCCTCGGCAGCCTGCGCCGCGACCCGCACGCCGAGCGTGGCGAGCGACTCGAACAGCGGCCCGGCCATGCTCGCGCCGGCACCACTCCCGAGCGAGCTGGCGGTCAGCCCGAGCAGTCGGGCAGCGAGAGCCGGGTCGGCGAGCTGATGCTTCGGCGCCTGCTGGACACGACTCAGCGGCCGACGGCTGTGCGTCCAGCCCGAAACCGGGTCGAGCAGCCACAGCCGCGTCAGCATCTCGCGGTACGCGATGGTTGTGGTCTTCGCGGGTTGACTCCCGTCGCCCGCCGTCACCGCGTCGAGGATCGCGGAGTAGCTGCTGGTCGTCGACGACGCAGCGGCATACGCGGAGAGCCAGCGTCGCAGGGTCGCCGGCCGCCGCACCGTATGGCCGAGCTCCGGCAGGTCACGTTCGACGACGAGGTCGAGATACTCCTCGAGCCGGGCCCGCCGCAGTCGCTCCGCGCCTCGACGAATTCCAGGGAATCCACTCTCGACGATGGCACCGAGGTAGTCGGGCAGTACGCGATCGGTCGCGCCGGAGAGGACGCCCGCCGTACCCGAGAGGAGTGCGCGCAGGCTCACCGTCGGAGCATCCGACCAACGCTCGTGCAGAGCCATCGGTCGCATGCGCAAGGAGATGAACCGGCCCGCGCCACTGTGCACGGACGAGGCAGGATCGAGTGACGCGCTGCCCGTGAGAAGGAAACGCCCGGGCGGAGCACCACCGTCGACCTTTCGCCGCACCGAGTCCCAGACCGCAGGGAGTCGCTGCCACTCGTCGAGCAGCAACGTGCCCGACGGAGCTCCGTCCAACCCGAGATCAGCCGCCACGAGCTCGCGCTGGTCGGGGTCGTCGAGGAACCAGCTGTGATCGGCCCGCCTGGTCGCGGTTGCCGACTTGCCGACCGCTTTCGGCCCGTCGATGGCGATCGCCGGAGCGAGCGTCATCAACTCGTCCAGCTCGGCATCGACCGTCCGTCGCGTGTACTCCACGCACCTACGCTACCTTGAGCAGGACTTCTACGCTACCTTGAGCAGGACTCCTACGCTACCTTGAGCAGCCGCTCCGGGCACCGCCCGGCAGCCGCTCAGCGCCGGTCGGTCAGCTCCCAGGCGTCCTCGCCGGACCCCTCGTCGTCGCCGTAGTCGTCCCACCGCGGAGGCGCCACGACCTCGGTCTGCCCCTCGCCCGCCGCAGCGGCCGCGTCGAACGGGACGTCACCGCCGCCGGCCACGCCGACCTCGCCGGCACCCCCACCCTGCGGGGCGGGCGCGTCCTCCCCGCGGAGCATGGCAAGAGTCCCGGGCAGGTCGTCGGGCTGGACGAGGACGTCGCGGGCCTTGGACCCCTCGGAGGGGCCGACGATCTCGCGCGACTCGAGCAGGTCCATGAGGCGCCCGGCCTTGGCGAACCCGACGCGCAGCTTGCGCTGGAGCATCGAGGTCGACCCGAACTGGCTGGTCACCACGAGCTCGGCGGCCTGGAGGAGCAGGTCGAGGTCGTCGCCGATGTCCTCGTCGACCTGCTTCTTGGCCACCGGCGCGGTGACGTCCTCGCGGAAGACGGGGTCCGCCTGGGACTTCACGTGCTCGACGACCTGGTGGATCTCGCTCTCGCCCACCCACGACCCCTGGACGCGCATCGTCTTGCTCGCGCCCATGGGCAGGAACAGGGCGTCGCCCTGGCCGATGAGCTTCTCGGCGCCCGGCTGGTCGAGGACCACGCGGGAGTCGGCGAGCGAGGACGTGGCGAACGCGAGGCGGCTGGGCACGTTGGCCTTGATGAGTCCGGTGACGACGTCGACGCTCGGCCGCTGCGTGGCGAGCACGAGGTGGATGCCGGCGGCGCGCGCGAGCTGGGTGATCCGCTGGATCGAGGCCTCGACGTCGCGCGGGGCGACCATCATGAGGTCCGCCAGCTCGTCGACGACGACCAGCAGGTACGGGTAGGGCGAGACGACCCGCTCGCTCCCGGGCGGCGGGTTCACCTTGCCGGCGCGCACGGCCGCGTTGAAGTCGTCGATGTGCTTGTACCCGTATGTCGAGAGGTCGTCGTAGCGCATGTCCATCTCGCGCACGACCCACTCGAGGGCCTCGGCGGCCTTCTTCGGGTTGGTGATGATCGGGGTGACGAGGTGCGGGATGCCCTCGTAGATCGTCAGCTCGACCCGCTTGGGGTCCACCAGGACGAGGCGGACCTGCTCCGGCGTCGCGCGCATCATCACCGAGGTGATCATCGAGTTGATGAAGCTCGACTTGCCGGACCCGGTGGCACCGGCCACGAGCATGTGCGGCATCTTCGCGAGGTTCGCGACCACGTAGCCGCCCTCGACGTCCTTGCCGACGCCGACGATCAGCGGGTGGTCGCTCGCCCGCGCGACCGCGGAACGGAGCACGTCGCCCAGGGCGACGGACTCACGGTCGGTGTTGGGGATCTCGACGCCGATCGCGGACTTGCCGGGGATCGGCGAGAGGATCCGGACGTCGGCGCTGGCCACGGCGTAGGCGATGTTGCGGGACAGCGCGGTGATGCGCTCGACCTTGACGCCGGGGCCGAGCTCGAGCACGTACCGCGTGACCGTCGGCCCCCGGGAGAACCCGGTGACGGAGGCGTCGACGCCGAACTCGTCGAGCACCTGCGTGAGCGCGTCGACGACCTGATCGTTGGCCGCGGAGCGGACCTTGTGGGGCGGGCCCTGCTCGAGGAGGGACTCCTCGGGGAGCTCGTAGTCGCCGTCGGGCAGGGTGAGCTGCTCGCCGCTCGCGGGCAGGGTGCGGGTCGGCGGTGCCTCGGGGCCGTCGGCGTCCGCACCGTCGCCGCCCGCTCCGGCGGCACCGGCCGCACCCGCGCCGCCGCGCGCCGCGAGCCCGGCGGCGGTCGTCACGCCCTCGGCGTCGGCGGCGGGGTCCGCGGCGCCGGTCGGCTCGGAGGCGGCCACGGCCACGTCGTGCGGGCTGGGCCGGCGCACGCGGCGGGCGTTCGCGCGGCGGGGTGCGGTGTCTGCCTCGTCGTCGTACCCGGCGTCGCTCCCTGCCGCAGCCCCGGAACCTCGCCCGGCAGCCGTCCCCCGGCCGCGACCGGCGGCGGGACCGGGCCCGACCTCGGCCGCCTGGTCGAAGGCGTCGTCACCGGCGTACCGGTCGAGCATCTCGGTGCGGTCGGCGCCGCGCCCCTTGCGACGTCCGCGCGGTCCGGAGCCGGGTTCCTCGTCGTCGTCCCCGTCCTCGGCGCCGCGGCGGACCGCCGGGGTGTGGCCCGAGATCCAGGCGCCGGCGCGCCGGGCCTTCTCGGGCAGCGCGCGGATCGGCGTCCCGGTGAGCACGAGCGCCCCGAACAGGCCGAACAGCACGAGGACAGGGATCGCGCCCCACGGGGAGAGCAGCGCGTTGAGCGGCGTGCCGAGCACCCAGCCCACGAGCCCCCCGGCGTCCTCGACGTCGGAGAACGCGTCCATCGGGGACGGCGAGCCGGCGAAGATGTGGATGCAGGCAGCCACGGCGAGCCCGAGGATCGTCACGCCGATGATGACGTGGGGTCGCACGTCGTCGTCGGGATCCTCGGGGTCCTCCCGCCACAGCTGCACGGCGAGGACGACGAGGACGATCGGCACGAGCCGGCCGAGCACCCCGACCAGGCCGGCCACCGCGTGGTGGATGAGGACGCCCGCGAGGCCGGAGAGGCCGAACCACTCGCGCAGGGCGATGACGATCGCGAGCGCCAGCAGGCCGAGGGCGATGGCGTCGTTGCGGAACCCCGACGGGATGCTGCCGCGCGAGCCGCGTCCGCCCGACGAGCCGTCGTCGGTGCCTCGCACGCCGCCTCCCTTGCCGGTCGGTCTCTTGTCGTTGCCGCCGCCGCGCGACGAGCTCGCCGACCCCTTCGAGCCGGATGCACCGCCGCGCGGGCGCGTGGGACGCGCCGGCGAGGAGGACGCACCGCGTGCCGCCGGGGCCGGCCGTGAGGGGGAAGTCGCACGGGTAGCCATCGGGGGCCACGATAGCCGCCGGAACGCGCGGGGCCCGAGAGATGCGCGCCGGGCCGCCCCGGATCACACCGTTCCTGCTCCCGGCGCCCGCGTGCACGGATCGACCTCCCCGCCCGGTCGGCCCGCGCGCCGGCGCCCACCGACCTACCCTGCGTCCATGCCTCGGCCACGCCCCTACGACGACGCGCTCCGGAACGACCTGCTCGAGGCCGCCGGGCGAGCGTTGTCGGAGGGCGGCGAGCTCGCGGTCTCGATCCGCGCGGTGGCGGCCCAGGCGGGCACGACGACGGCGGGCGTGTACGCCCTGTTCGGCTCGCGCGACAGCCTCATCGAGGAGGTGGCGGCGCGGGGGCTCGAGGAGTTCCGGGCGCACATCGAGGCCCGGCCCGTCCACGACGACCCCCGCGAGGACATCCGGGAGCTCTTTCTCGCCTACCGGCGCGCGGCCCTCGACATGCCGCACATGTACCGGGCGTTCGGCGTGGTGGCGGCCCGGCGCGGCGACCTCGACCTGTCCGGCGTCAACGGTCTGCGCTCGACCCTGCGTGCCGTGCGCCGGCTCAGCCCGCCGGACGCGCCGAAGGACGAGGTCTTCGAGACCGCGGTCACCGTCTGCGCGTTCGTCCACGGTCTGGTCATGTTCGAGATCGACCGGGTGATCATCGGCAGCGAGGAGGACAATGTGGCGAGGTTCGAGCGTGCGCTCGACACCATCGCACCGTTGGCCGACCGATGAGGAGTGACGCGTGACTGTGGGACGGACGACCGCCGGGACGAGCCCGACGACGACGAACGACGCGGCCACCGCCGGGCACGCCGCCGAGGTCGCCGCGCTGCGGGCGCTGCGCGGACGCGTCTCGTGGCAGCCGGACGCCGAGGCGTACGGCTCGTTCATCGCCGAGTCCGACCTCGGCACGGCCCCGGCGGTCGTCGAGGCCCTGCACCGGGCGGTGGACGCCCAGCTGTTCGGCTACCTCTCGCCCGGGCTCATCGCCGACTGCGTCGAGGCGACCGCGGCCTTCCGCACGCGCCAGCACGGCGTCGAGATCGACCCCGACCAGGTCCGCCTGCTGCCCGACGTCCTGTCCGCGATGCACGAGCTCATCCGGCGCCTGCCCGCCGGCGCCCGCGTCGTGCTGCCCACGCCCGCCTACCCGATGTTCTTCGCCGTCGCCGAGCGGCGGGACGTCGAGCTGGTCGAGGTCCCGATGACCCGCGACGGGGCGAGCCACGTCCTCGACCTCGACGCGATCTGGGCCACGCTCAGGCCCGGCGACCTGTTCGTCCTGTGCAACCCCCAGAACCCGACCGGCCGCGTGCACACGCGCGCCGAGCTCGAGGCGCTGGCCGAGGTCGTCGACAGGAGCGGCGCGACGGTGTTCGCGGACGAGATCCACGCCTCGCTCGTGCGCCCCGGTCACGTGCACGTCCCGTACGCGAGCCTCTCCCCCGTGGCGGCGGCGCACTCGGTGACGGCCACCTCGGCGTCGAAGTCGTTCAACCTGCCGGGGCTGAGGTGCGCCCAGCTGATCGCCTCGACCCCCGAGGCGGCGCGCGGATGGGACACCCACGCGGCGCACCTGCCCAAGGAGTGCTCGACGCCGGGCGTCCTCGCGGTGACCGCGGCCTACACCGACGCCGACGACTGGCTCGCCGGCCTCAACGCGACGATCGACTCGCGGCACGACCTGCTCGCCCGGCTCGTCGCCGAGCGGCTGCCCGAGGCCGTCGTCGCCCCGGCCGAGGGCACCTACCTCGGGTGGGTCGACCTGCGCGCCTACGGCCTCGGCGACTCCCCCGCCCTCCGGCTGCGCGAGCACGGAGTGCTGCCGGGCGACGGTCCGAGCTTCGGCGTCGCCGCGGCCGGCCACGTCCGGCTCACCCTGGCCACCAGCGAGGCGATCCTCACCGAGATCGTCGACCGCATCGCGACGGCCTGCCTGCCGCGCTGACAGCCCCGCTCGTCGTCGAGATTGCGGTTGGTGCTCGTCGAGATTGCGGTTGGTGCTCGTCGAGATTGCGGTTGGGGCCCCAACCGCAATCTCGATGAACCCGGCCCTTCGTCGTCGGGGCCCGAGACGGGCCCCGACGCGGCGGCTCAGACCTCGACGACCGTCGGCAGGATCATCGGCGAGCGGCGCAGGCGGCGCGACGCCCAGCGGCCCACCACGCGGCGCATGGCCTGCTGCATCTGGTGCGTGTCGGCGTTCCCGCGGCCGGCGACCTCCTCGAGGGCGGCCGTGACGTCGGGGAGGATGTCGTCGAACACGCCGGCGTCCTCGGCCATGCCGCGCGCCTCGATGTCCGGCCCGGCGACCACGGTGCCGTGCTGGCGGTCGACGACGGCGAAGATCGAGATGAAGCCCTCCTCGCCGAGGATGCGCCGGTCCTTGAGCTCGGTCTCGGTGACCTCACCGACCGAGCTGCCGTCGACGTAGACGTACCCACACTCGACGGCGCCGGCGATCCGCGCGCGCCCGTCGGCGAGGTCGACCACGACGCCGTCCTCGGCGAGCACGACCCGCTCGGCGGGCAGCCCGGTGCGGACGGCGAGCGCCCCGTTGGCCACGAGGTGGCGGATCTCGCCGTGCACGGGCATGACGTTCTTCGGCCGCACGATGTTGTAGCAGTACAGGAGCTCGCCGGCGGAGGCGTGCCCGGAGACGTGCACCTTGGCGTTGGACTGGTGGACGACCTTCGCTCCGAGGCGCATGAGCCCGTTGATCACCCGGAACACGGAGTTCTCGTTGCCCGGGATGAGGGAGGACGCGAAGATCACGGTGTCGCCGGGACCGACGTCGACCTTGTGGTTGCGGTTGGCGATCCGGGACAGGGCCGCCATCGGCTCGCCCTGCGACCCCGTGGCCATGAGCACGCGGTCCTGCGGCGGGATCGAGTCGATGTTCTTCTGGTCGATGAGCACCCCGGGCGGGACCGTGAGGTAGCCGAGGTCGGCGGCGATGCCCATGTTGCGCACCATCGAGCGGCCGATGAGGGCGACCTTGCGGCGGTGGAGGGCGGCGGCGTCGAGGACCTGCTGGACGCGGTGGACGTGGCTGGCGAACGAGGCCACGACGATCTGGCCCTCGGCCTGCCCGAACACCTGGTCGAGCACGCCGCCGATGTCCCGCTCGTTGGCGGTGAACCCAGGGACCTCGGCGTTCGTCGAGTCCGTCATGAACAGGTCGACGCCCTCGGTCCCGAGCCGCGCGAAGGCGCGCAGGTCGGTGATCCGACCGTCGAGCGGGAGCTGGTCCATCTTGAAGTCGCCGGTGTGCAGGACGGAGCCGGCGCCGGTGCGGATCATCACGGCCAGCGCGTCGGGGATCGAGTGGTTGACGGCGACGAACTCGAGGTCGAACGGGCCCTTGGTCACCCGCTCGTCCTCGGCGACGACCTCGAGGACCGGCGTGAGGCGGTGCTCGCGCAGCTTGGCCTCGATGAAGGCCAGCGTGAGGCGCGAGCCGAGCAGCGGGATGTCCTTGCGCAGGCGCAGGAGGTAGGGCACGGCGCCGATGTGGTCCTCGTGGCCGTGCGTGAGGACCACGCCCACGACGTCGTCCATCCGGTCCTCGATGTAGCCGAAGTCCGGGAGGATGACGTCGACGCCGGGCTGGTGCTCCTCGGGGAACAGGACGCCGCAGTCGACGATCAGCAGCTTGCCGTCGTACTCGAAGACGGTCATGTTGCGGCCGACCTCGCCGAGCCCGCCCAGGGGCACGATGCGCATGGTGCCCTTCGCGAGGGCGGGGGGCGTGGACAGCTCAGGATGGGGATTGCTCACGGGGTCATCCTCCCACTCTCCGCGCCCGACCTCAGTCCGTTCGCCTGCGGAGCGTCAGCGTGCCGAGCAGGAGGACGACGACGGCGAAGCCCCCGACCACCGCGAGGTCGGCCCACGTGCCCTCGGCGACCGCGCCCGACGTGCCCGAACGCACCCCGTTCATCGCGTCCACCGCGTAGGACATCGGCAGGACGTCGGAGACCAGCTCCGCGGCCCGCGGCATCGCGTCGCGCGGCACGAACAGCCCGCACAGCAGCATCTGCGGGAAGATGAGCGCCGGCATGAACTGGACGGCCTGGAACTCGGTGCGCGCGAACGCGGAGACGGACAGCCCGAGCGCGGTGCCGAGAAAGGCGTCGACGAGCGCGACGACGACGAGCGCCCAGAGCGGTCCGCCGACGTCGAGCCCGAGGAGCCCCACCGACAGCGCGATGACGAGCCCGGCCTGGACGACGCAGACGGTGAGGAACGCGACCGCGTAACCGAGGAGGAGGTCGCCGCGGCCCGTGGGCATGGCGAGAAGGCGTTCGAGGGTGCCGGCGGTGCGCTCGCGCAGCATCGTCACCGACGTGACGACGAACATGACGACGAACGGCATGATCGCGATGAGGGCCGGACCGAGGCGCTGGAAGGTGGTCCCGTCCCCGACCTCGCCGAACACCCACCACAGGAGGGTGAGCAGGAGGCACGGGACGAGCAGCATGAGGGCGACCGTGCGCGGGTCGCGCCGCAGCTGGGCGAGCACCCGGCGGGCGACGGCGAACGTGGTCCTCGGTGTCATGCCGCCGCCTCCTCGACGAGCGCGAGGAAGGCGTCCTCGACCGACCGGGTGCCCGTGCGCTCGAGGAGGTCGGCGGGGGTCCCGGTCGCGAGCAGGCGACCCTCGCGGACGAGGGCGATACGGTCGCACCGCTCCGCCTCGTCCATCACGTGGCTCGAGACGAGGACGCCGGCGCCCACGGCCGCGAGCTCCCGGAAGGTTCCCCACAGCGAGCGGCGCAGCACGGGGTCCAGCCCGACGGTCGGTTCGTCGAGGACGAGGACCGGTGGGTCGGCGAGCAGCGCCGTGGCGAGTGAGACCCGGCCGCGCTGGCCGCCGGACATCGAACCGACGACCTGCTCGGCCGCGCCGGTGAGGTCGACGGCCGCGAGCGCCCGCTCGACGGCGCCCTGGCCCACGCCCAGCACCGACGCGAAGAACGCGAGGTTCTCCCCCGCCGTGATGTCGTCGTAGACGGACGGCGCCTGGGTGACGTAGCCGACCCGCCCCCGCACGGCGGCGCTCCCGGCGGGCCGGCCGAGCACGGTCAGGTGCCCCGCGACTCGCCGCTGGACCCCGACGACCGCCCGCATGAGGGTGGACTTCCCGCCGCCCGAGGGGCCGAGCAGGCCGAGAATCTCGCCGGCGCGCAGCTCGAGGTCGATCCCGCGCAGCACCTCGCGGCCGCCCCTGGTCACCGAGACGCCTCGGGCCTCGACGACGACGTCGCCCGGCGCCGGCCGCCCGTGTCTTGATCCTGCGGGAGCTCCCGGACCGCGCGCCGCTCCCGCGTCCGCCGCTCTCTCGTCCGCAGGCCCGTCGTCCGCCGCACCTCCGCGCGGCGGCCCCGCGTCCCCGCGTTCCACGTGCCTGCCCATCGCGCACCTCCCATTGATCAACACTTGTTGATCCGAACGTACTCGCGGGGCCGCGTTCGGTCAACACGCGTTGACGTACGATCGGGGCATGGCCCGCCGCACCGCCGAGGAGAACCGCGAGAGGATCCGCGCCGCCGCGCGGGAGCTCTTCGCCGAGCAGGGGTACGACCGCGCGACGATCCGGGCGATCGCCACGCGCGCCGGGGTCGACCCCGCCGTCGTCATCCGCAGCTTCGGGTCGAAGGAGGACCTGTTCGCGGCGACCGTCGACGTCGAGCTGGGCATCGGCGCCGACGACCTGCCGGCGGACCTCGACGGGGTCGGGGAGTTCATCACCCGCAACGTCCTGCGGCGGTGGGAGGCCGACGACGTCCTCGTCGTCCTCGTGCGCTCCGCCGTGGCCCACGAGCCGGCCCGCGCGCGGCTCGTCGACGTGATGTCCGCCCAGGTCGTGCCGCTGCTCGTCCGGCTCGGAGCACCGGAGGAGGAGGCTCGGCTGCGGGCGAGCCTCGTGGCCACCCAGGTGATCGGTCTCGCCATGGTCCGGCTCGTGGCCCGGGTGGAGCCGCTCGCGTCGGCCGACCGCGACGACGTCGTGCGCTGGCTCGCCCCCACCTTCCAGCGCTACGTCACCGCCGAGCTCTGAGCCGAGGACGAAACGGCACCCCGTGCCTCAATACCCGGGCTAGCGTGTGAGACACCTTCCGGGTGGCTCGCACCCGGTCGACGACGACATCGGAGGAACGCCATGGGCATGCTGGACGGCAAGGTCGCGGTCATCACGGGCGGAGGACGGGGTCAGGGCCGCTCCCACGCGATCGAGCTCGCGAAGGAGGGGGCGGACATCGTCATCGCCGACATCGGCGCGCCGATCGAGGGGCTGACCTACGGCCTCGCGACCGAGGAGGACATCGCGGAGACCGTCCGGCAGGTCGAGGCGCTCGACCGCCGCATCGTCGGCGTGACCGCGGACGTCCGCAGCACCGAGGACATGCAGCGCGTCGCCGACGCGGCGATCGAGACCTTCGGCCGGATCGACATCGTGCTCGCCAACGCCGCCGTCCACCAGGTCCTGCCCGACACCTACACGATCGCCGACGACGACTGGCACCGGATGATCGACGTCAACCTCACCGGCGTCTTCAAGACCGTGCGGGCGATGATCCCGCACCTCGTCGACGGCGGCGGGGGCTCGATCGTCATCACGTCGTCGACGGACGGCCTGCGGGCCTCGCCGTCGTGGGGCCACTACGGCGCGGCCAAGGCCGGCATCATCTCGCTGGCGAAGACGCTCGCGGTCGAGCTCGCGCCGGAGCACGTGCGCGTCAACGTCGTCGTCCCGACCGGGGTCAACTCGCCGATGGCGGAGGCGCTGATGGACAGCGTGCCCAAGACGCTCGAGCGGTGGGGCTTCGCCACCGACCGCGCGAACCTCATGCGGGAGGTCGGCGTCATCGAGCCGGTCGACGTCTCGAACGCCATCGTCTACCTCGTGTCCGACAAGGCGCGGTACGTCACCGGGATCACGCTCCCAGTCGACGCCGGGTACACGGTCAAGCACTGACCACGGCTCCCCGGGCGAGCGGCCGGGGCACAGTCAGCGGGGCCGGGGCGCGCCTTCTCGCGCGCCCCGGCCCCGTCGCCTCGATCAGGAGCCGAGGTACCCCTCGGCCTCGAGCACGGCGCGGAGCTCGGCGACCTCGTCCTCGGTGGCGGCCACGAGCGGGAGGCGCACCGTGGGGTCGGGGATGCGGCCGAGCAGGTGGCTCGCGTGCTTCGACATCACGGCGCCCTGTCCCGTACCCATGAGCGCGGCGACGACCGGCTTGAGCCTGGCGGCGACGGCGCGGGCACCGGGCAGGTCCCCGGCGTCGACCTCCCGGACCATCTCGACGTAGCTGGCGGCGGCGACGTGGCCGACCACCGAGACGACCCCGGACGCGCCGTGGGCGAGCCAGGCGAAGTTGAGCGCGTCGTCGCCGGAGTAGTACTCGAGCCCGGTGCGGGACATCGTCTCGAAGCCCGCCGGGACGTCGCCCGTGGCGTCCTTGACGGCGAGGATCTGCGGGTGCTCCGCGAGGCGGTCGAGCGTGGCCTCCTCGAGGCGGACCCCCGTGCGGCCGGGGATGTCGTAGACCATGACCGGCAGGTCGGTCGCCTCGGTGACGGCCACGATGTGCTGGTAGACGCCCTCCTGCGAGGGGCGGTTGTAGTACGGCGCCACGACGAGCAGGCCCTGCGCACCGGAGCGGGCCGCCCCCTCCGCGATCCGCACCGCGTGGGCGGTGTCGTTCGACCCGGCGCCGCCGATGATCATCACGCGGTCCCCCACGGCGTCGACCACCGCGGACACGAGGGCGTCCTTCTCGGGCTGGTGCGTCGTCGGGGACTCGCCCGTCGTGCCGTTGAGGACGAGGGCGTCGCAGCCGTCGTCGACGAGGGCGGTGGCGAGGGCGACGGCTGAGTCGACGTCGATCTCTCCGTCCGCGGTGAACGGCGTCGCCATCGCGACGGACACGGAGCCGAAGCTGCGCGAGGGGTGGTACGGCATCGTCATGCTGGCACGGTACCCGCGCCGTCCGGCGCGCGGCGGGAGCGCTCGACGGCGGGGCGCTACCGTGCCGGGGTGGACGAGGAGGTTCCGCTCACGGGCGGCGACGTGTCGGTAGGCGTCGTGCGCGTCGGGAGGACGGTAAGACGCCCGGTCGGCCCCCACTCACCGCTCGTCCACGCCGCACTCACCCACCTCGAGGCCGTCGGGTTCGACGGTGCCCCGCGGCTGCACGGCGTCGACGACCGTGGGCGCGAGATCCTCGACTTCGTCGACGGCGAGGTGGCGGGACGACCGTGGCCGGCGTGGGTGGCGGACGAGGAGCGGGGCGTGAGCGTGGCCCGCCTCGTGCGGCGGCTCGACGACGCGATGCTCCCCCTCGGCCTCCCGGACCTGGCTCCGGCGCCGGTCCTCCCGGGGCCGGACCTCCGCCCCGCGACGTTCCTCGGGCACCGGGACGTCACCCCGGAGAACGTCGTCTTCACGGACGGGCGGGCGTCCGCGCTCATCGACTTCGACCTCGTCGCGCCGGTACGGCCGGTCGACGAGGTGGTCAACCTGCTCCTGTGGTGGGCGGCATGGATGCCGGTCGACGACCGCGCGGAGGCCGTGCGGGAGGTCGACGCCGCGCAGCGGGGACGGGTGCTCGTCGACGCGTACGGCCTCGGCGAGGAACGAGCGGGGCTCGTCGAGGTGGCGATCGCAACGGCGGAGCGATCGCACGTGGTGATGCACGACCGCGCCGTGCGGCTCGGGGGCGGCTGGGCGCGGATGTGGTTCGAGGAGGACGTCGGATCGAAGATCCTGCGGCGCGCCGACTGGCTCCGGGCGCACGCGGACGAGCTGTCGGCGGCACTCACGCGCTGATCCGGCGCGGAGGCCCGGGGGTGCGGGACGGAGGCCCGGGGGTGCGGGACGGAGGCCCGGGGGTGCGGGACGGAGGCGCGGTGGTGCGGCGCTCGGGTGCCGGCACCGCCCCCTCGTCTGCCTAGGCTGGTCGGGTGAGCGACCACCACGACGACGTCCTGTCCTCCCTCGCGG
This sequence comes from Georgenia sp. Z1344, assembly GCF_057652375.1. Classification (NCBI taxonomy): domain Bacteria; kingdom Bacillati; phylum Actinomycetota; class Actinomycetes; order Allobogoriellales; family Allobogoriellaceae; genus Georgenia; species Georgenia sp. Z1344. The sequence continues at coordinate 514,853 of NZ_CM172728.1, forward strand.
CCGGCCGCACGCCCGAGGGCCTGCCGACGACGTCCCGCGGGGGTCCCGACGTCTCCGTGCGCCCCACGCTGGCGGGCGACGCCGACGCGCTCGGCGCGATCCACGCCACCACCATGCGCGCCGCCCTGGCCGTGGGCGCCGGGATCGACGCCGACGACGACGCGCTCGCCGTCATCGCCGCGGGCGACCTCGGCCTGGCCTGGGCCGACGCCGCCGCCGTGACCGAGCCGGGGCACCACGTGCTCACGGCGCTCGACGGCACGGACATCGTGGGGCTCGCGGCGATCGCCCCGGTCGCGCCCGCCACCGACGAGGAGGCCGAGCAGCTGGCGCCCCCCGCATCCGCCGAGAGTGCGGCTCAGGCGCGTGCCGCGGACGACTCTCCCGCCGAGAGTGCGGCTCAGGTCGGCGACGCGGCGCCGGCTGCACCCTCCGGCCACGCCACGCCCGCCGACCACGCCGCTCCTACCGACGACGCCGCGCCCTCCGAGGCTCTCGAGGCGGCCCGGCGCGGGACGCTGCTGGAGATCCTCGCCCTCGAGATCCGCCCGGGCGACGAGCGCGTGGGGCACGGCTCCCGGCTGCTCGCCGCCTGCGCCGACCTCGCGCGCGACTCGGGCGCGACGGCGCTCGCGACCTGGGTGGTGCGCGGCGACGAGCCGCGTCAGCGCTTCCTCGACACGGCGGGCTTCGCGCCGACCGGTCGTCGTCGGGAGATCCCCGTCGGCAGCGCCGAGGCCGTCCAGGACGAGTGGTGGGCCTCGCTCGGCGAGCAGCCGACCACCCCGCGAACCATGCCGCCGGCCGACCCTCGAGGCCTGACGCCCCGCGCGGGCCGACCGCCGCCGGCAGACCGGTAGCCCCGACGAGCCCGACCTCTCAGAGGTCGAGCAGCGCGTCCAGGCCGCGGGTGAGCCCGGGCCGTCCACCGATCTGGCGCACGGCCAGCAGCACGCCGGGCATGAAGCTCGCACGGTCGAACGAGTCGGTCCGGATGGTCAGCTGCTCGCCGGGGTTGCCGAGGAGGACCTCCTCGTGCGCGACGAGACCGCGCAGCCGCACCGCGTGGACGTGCACGCCGTCGACGTCGGCACCCCGCGCGCCGTCCGGGTCGGTCTCGGTGGCGTCCGGGGAGTCGGCGACCCCCGCCTCGCGACGGGCGGCGGCGATGCCGCGTGCCGTCGTCAGCGCGGTGCCCGAGGGTGCGTCGACCTTGTCCGGGTGGTGCAGCTCGACCACCTCGACGGACTCGAAGAACGGCGCCGCCTGACGGGCGAACGACATCGCGAGCACCGCCGAGAGCGCGAAGTTCGGCGCCACGAGCACGCCGAGGGGCTCCTCGCCCGCCGCGGCCCGGGAGTCGTTGACCTCGTCCACGTGCGTCGCGAGCTCGGCCAGCGCCTCGTCCGTCCAGCCGGTGGTCCCGACGACAGCGTGGGCGCCGCCCGCGAGGATCGAGCGGACGTTGTCGCGGCTCACGCTCGGCACCGCGAACTCCACCGCGACGTCGGCGTCGGCCTCGCGAACCCCGGCCGTCACGTCGTCCCCGGCGTCGAGCTCGGCCACGACCTCGAGGTCGGCCGCGGCGCCGACGGCGCCCACGACGTTCTGTCCCATGCGTCCCGCGGCCCCGACGACCGCCACCCTGATCGACTCAGTCATGCCAGGCACGATACGAGGCCGGCGGACGTCGGGGGTCGCTCGCTCACGCAGCGGTGACGAACCAGTCCTCGTTGATCGTGAGGTTCGCGGCGCGGAACAGCCCGAGCGCCGGGCAGCGCCGGCTCGCAGCGGCCTTGAGCTCGGCCACCTGCTCCTCGGTCGCGGACGTCGTCAGGCGGACCGTGACGTCGACGACCTGGATGTTCGGCGCCACGTCCGCGGTGCCGAGGAAGCCGCGGGTGTCGAGGTGGCCGTCGACGTCGATCTCGAGCGCGTCGAAGCTGATGCCGAGCTCGCCCGCGACGACCTCGACGACGACGGACAGGCAGCCGGCCGTGCCGCCGACGAACAGGTCCATCGGCGACGGCGCGAGGTCCGTACCGCCGATCGCCTCCGGCTCACCGGTGGCGTACTCGAAGTGGCGCGACGTGAGGTCGGTGTGCAGCTTGCCGCGCCAGATGCCGCGCGCGGCCGGCACGGACTCGTGCTTCGCCGGGATGCCGGTGGTGGTGGCTGCGTCGATCGTCGTCGTCATGTCGTCTCCCTCGTGGATGCCTCCGGGCCGTCCGGCCCGGCTGCTGCCCACTCTCGCCAGAGCCGACGATCGCCCGCCCGCCCGACGCCGGACATCCCACCATCCGGACATCGGGCGGTACGGACGGGCCGGGGCGCCGCATCGTCGAGCCCCGCAGTCGACCCGTGCGGTCGACCCGCGCGGCCCCCGGGTCCGCCCTACCCGAGCAGGCCGTCCGCGGCGTCCGGGGCCACCGGTCCGACCACGGTGGCGGCGCGGTCGCCGGCGGCGATGAACGCGCACATGTCCGCCACCTCCTGCGCGGTCACGGCGTCGATGAGCTCGATCGTCGCGTCGACGCTCGTCAGCTCGCCACGGACGATCTCGGCGGAACCGAGGCGCGACATCCGCGCCCCGTTGTCCTCGAGCCCGAGCACGAGGCCGCCCCGCAGCTGCCCCTTGGCGCGGGCCAGCTCGGCCGCGGTCGGCCCGTCGCCCGCGAGGTCCGCGAGGGTGCCGGCGAGCAGGGTCGCGACCTCCGGCACCGCGTCGGGCGCGCAGCCCGCGTACAGCCCCGCATACCCGGCCTCGGCGTAGGAGGTGGACCAGGCGTAGGTGCTGTAGGCGAGTCCCCGGCGCTCCCGGACCTCCTGGAACAGCCGCGAGCTCATGCCGCCGCCGAGGATGGTCGTGGCCAGGGCAAGGGCCCAGCGTCGCGGGTCGCCGGCCCGCAGCGCGGGGGCCCCGATGACGACGTGCGCCTGCTCGGTGGCGCGCACGACGGTGACGGCGCGGCTCACGGCGGCGCTCCCGGGCTCGGCCTCGGTCCCGGCCGCCGATCCCGCCCCGGCCGCCGATCCCGCCCCGGTCACGGCACCGGCACCCGTCCCGGCGTCGGCCACCCCGGGCCGCCCGCGCATCGGGTCGTGCGCGCTCCGGCGGGGGGCCGGAGCGGCCGCGGGGTCGAGCTCCCAGCCGCCGCGCTCGAGCAGGTCGGTCAGCCGCTCGCACAGCTCGTCGTGGTCGAGCGAACCGGCGGCGGTCAGGACGAGCTCGTCGGGGCGGTAGTACGAGCGGTAGTGCTCGGCGACGACGTCGCGCGGCAGCGCGCGCACCGACTCGGGCGTGCCGCCGACGGGCCGACCGAGCGGGTGCGTCCCGAGGACCGCGGTGGCGAAGCGCTCGTGCGCGACGTCCTGGGCGTCGTCCTCCGCCGCGGCGAGCTCGTCGAGGATGACGCCCCGCTCGTTCTCCAACTCGGCCGGGTCGAGGGTGGCGGAGGTGATCATGTCGGTGATGACGTCGAGCGCGAGCGGGGCGTCCGTGTCGAGCACCCGCGCGTGGTAGCAGGTCGACTCCTGGCCGGTCGCCGCGTTGGACTCCCCACCGACGGCATCGAACGCCTCGGCGATGTCGAACGCGCTGCGTCGCTCCGTTCCCTTGAACAGCAGGTGCTCGAGGACGTGGGTGGAGCCGAAGTGCCCGCCGGTCTCGTCGCGGGCGCCGACGGCGATCCACGCCCCGAGCGCCACCGACCGCTGGCCCGGGACCTGCTCGGTGAGCACCCGCACGCCGCCGGGCAGGACCGAGCGGCGGGCGAGCGTGCCACCGGCCTCCCAGGTCAGCTCGGTGCCGGGCGAGCCGGCGGGGGCGACGACGAGGGGCCGCGCCCCGGACTCCGCCGTGGACGGTCCGGCACCCCGTCGTCCGCCTCGGGCGTCACCGGCTCGGCCGTCGCTCCCCCGCGAGCCCGACGAACGAGGGCCCCGGCCGTGGTCGGACCGGGTGTCGGTGGGACGAGAGTTGGCGGGACCAGAGTCGGTCGGGCGGGAGCCGCGACCGGAGCGGTCGGCCGTCGGTCCGCCGTCGTTCGGTCGGGCGTCGGAAGTTCGGGCGTCGGAGCCGGCACGCGGGGCGTGGCCGGCGGAGATGCGAGGGTCGCTGGGCATCGATCAATCCTAGGTCGGCGGCCGCGGAACGGGGCCCCGGCCCACCCGCGAGCCGGGTCGGTCCGTGCACCGGGTGTCGCCGTCGTGCCGGGTTCCGACTTTCCCGCCGCCGCTCCCTGACATCTGGTCCCCGGCACGACGACGGGGGCCGGGCCCCGTAGGGCCCGACCCCCGGTCGGTACTCACGTCGTGCTCACTCGTCGAGCGGATATCCGCTCACTCGCCAGGCATCGCCCGGCTCGTGGCGAACACTCCACTCCCCGCACTCGTGAGGAACGCTCCCCTCCTTCGTGCGGGGCAGTCCCCTCACTCGTCGGAGGAGTCGTTCTCCGAGCTGCGGGTCCGCGTGCGCGGGCGACGCTCGCGCGGCGCGCGCTCACGACGGGCCGGCTTCTCGGCGTCGTCCTGGGCACCGCCGTCGGAGTCGGACGAGGCGGAGGCGCCGTCGCCGGCCTGACCACCCTCGTCACCCTCGACCACGGCGTGCAGCGAGAGCTTGCCGCGCGGGTCGATCTCGGCGAGCTCGACCTGCACCTTGGCCCCGACCTGCAGGACCTCCTCGACGGAGTCGATGCGGCGGCCGCCGACGAGGCGCTTGACCTGCGAGATGTGCAGCAGGCCGTCCTTGCCGGGGGTCAGCGAGACGAACGCGCCGAACGACGTGGTCTTGACGACCGTGCCGACGAACCGCTCGCCGATCTCCGGCATCTGCGGGTTGGCGATCGAGTTGATGGCCTGGCGCGCCGCCTCGGCGGACGGGCCGTCGACCGCACCGATGAATACGGTGCCGTCGTCCTCGATCGAGATGTCCGCGCCGGTGTCCTCCTGGATCTGGTTGATCATCTTGCCCTTGGGGCCGATGACCTCGCCGATCTTGTCGACCGGGACCTGGACGGTGATGATGCGCGGCGCCGTCGGGGCCATCTCGTCCGGGGCGTCGATGGCCTCGTTCATCACGTCGAGGATGTAGAGGCGGGCGTCGCGGGCCTGGGTCAGCGCGCCGGTGAGCACGGAGGCCGGGAGGCCGTCGAGCTTCGTGTCGAGCTGGATGGCGGTGACGAGCTCGCGCGTGCCGGCGACCTTGAAGTCCATGTCGCCGTAGGCGTCCTCGGCGCCGAGGATGTCGGTCAGGGCCGCGAAGCGGGTCTCGCCGTCGACCTCGTCGGACATCAGGCCCATGGCGATGCCGGCGACCGGGGCGCGCAGCGGCACACCGGCGTTGAGCATGGCGAGGGTCGAGGCGCAGACCGAGCCCATCGACGTCGAGCCGTTGGACCCGAGGGCCTCGGAGACCTGACGGATCGCGTAGGGGAACTCGGTGCGGTTCGGCAGCACCGGCACGAGCGCGCGCTCGGCGAGGGCGCCGTGCCCGATCTCGCGACGCTTCGGCGACCCCACGCGTCCGGTCTCACCGGTCGAGTAGGGCGGGAAGTTGTAGTGGTGCAAGTAGCGCTTCTTGGTGACGGGCGACAGCGAGTCGATCTGCTGCTCCATCTTGAGCATGTTGAGCGTGGTGACCCCGAGGATCTGGGTCTCGCCGCGCTCGAACAGCGCCGAGCCGTGGACGCGGGGCAGGACCTCGACCTCGGCGGACAGGGTGCGGATGTCCTTGAGCCCGCGGCCGTCCATGCGGACGCCCTCGGTGAGCACGCGCGCACGCACGGCCTGCTTCGTGACGGACCGGTACGCGGCGGAGAGCTCCTTCTCGCGGCCCTCGAACTGCTCGCCGAGCGCCTCGAGCATCGTGTGGCGGATCTCTTCCTGGCGCGACTCGCGGTCGGCCTTGCCGGGGATCTGGATCGCCTGCGCGACGTCCTCGCGGACGTGGGCCTCGACGGCGGTGAAGGCGTCGTCGGCGTAGTCCGGGAAGAGCGGGAAGTCGCCGGTCGGCTTCGACGTGGTGGCGGCGAGCTCGGACTGGGCGTCGCACAGCGCGCCGATGAAGGTCTTCGCGGCCTCGAGGCCCTGCGAGACGACCTCCTCGGTCGGCTTCGTGGCGCCGGCGGCGACGAGGTCGAACACGTTGTCCGATGCCTCGGCCTCGACCATCATGACGGCGATGTCGGCGCCGTCCTTGGTCTCCACGCGACGGCCGGCGACGACCATCGAGAAGACGGCGCGCTCGAGCTCGGAGTAGCGCGGGAACGCGACCCACGTGTCCTCCACCAGCGCGATGCGCACGGAGCCGATCGGGCCGGAGAAGGGCAGGCCGGCGATCTGGGTCGACATCGACGCGGCGTTCATCGCCACGACGTCGTAGGCGTCGTCCGGGTGGACGGCGAAGACGGTGCCGACGACCTGGATCTCGTTGCGCAGGCCCTTGACGAACGAGGGGCGCAGCGGGCGGTCGATGAGGCGGCAGGCGAGGATCGCGTCGGTCGACGGGCGGCCCTCGCGGCGGAAGAACGCGCCGGGGATCTTGCCGGCGGCGTACTGGCGCTCCTCGATGTCGACGGTGAGCGGGAAGAAGTCGAAGTGGTCCTTGGGGTGCTTGCTCGCCGTCGTGGCGGACAGCACCATCGTCTCCTCGTCGAGGTAGGCGACGGCGGAGCCGGCGGCCTGGCGCGCGAGACGGCCGGTCTCGAAGCGGACGGTGCGCGTACCGAAGCGGCCGTTGTCGATGACGGCCTCGGCCGCGGTGATCTCGGGTCCCTCCATGGGGGCCTCCTTTGTCGGTCGTGCCGCGCCGACCTCCGACGGTCATCGATCGAGGCCCACGGACGGCGCTCGTGCGCTTCCGGAGGCCACTACCGAGGACCGGACGAACGGCCTGGTGCGGCGGTGTGCTGCGGTGGATTCAGTTGTCTCGCAGATCGGGTGGGTCGCAGATCGGCCCCGGTCCCCGTGAGGGGCCCGGGGCCGGTGACGTCAGCGGCGCAGGCCGATACGCGCGATGAGCGCGCGGTAGCGCTCGATGTCCTCCTCGGCGAGGTACGCGAGCAGACGCTTGCGCTGGCCGATGAGGAGCATGAGCCCACGACGCGAGTGGTGGTCGTGCTTGTGGCCCTTGAAGTGCTCGGTGAGGTCCTTGATCCGGCGCGAGAGCATCGCGACCTGGACCTCGGGGGAACCGGTGTCGCCCTCATGGGTCGCGTACTCGGCGATGATCTGCTGCTTGACGTCCTTCGAGAGGGCCATGTGTCTCCAGTTCGGTTCGTTGCACGGAGCTCCGGGGCATGTTCTCCCGGGCATGACGCGTCCGTGGCCGGCTTGACGGCAACGACCATCCTAGCAAGGAGGCCGCGCACAGCCGGGCCGGTCGGCGTGAGCCCGGCCACCAGCAGTCACTCCCGCAGCAGCCCCGGACCACCGGCGGCCGGGCCCGTCGGGCCCGCCGCACCATGTCTCACCCCCGCAGCAGCCCGCGCTCCCGGGCCCGCGCGACGGCCGCCGTCCGGCTCTCCACCCCGAGCTTGGCGTACACGTGCGCGAGGTGGGACTTCACGGTGGCGCGCGAGAGGAACAGCGCGGCGGCGATCTGGTCGTTCGACTCCCCCCGCGCGAGCCGGTCGACCACCTCGAGCTCGCGGGGCGTGAGCGCGGTGCCCGGCGAACGCATCCGGCCGACCAGCCGGTCCTGCACGGACGGGTCGAGGGCGGTGCGGCCCTGCGCGGCGGCGCGCACACCGGCCACGAGCTGCTCGGTCGGCGCGTCCTTGAGCAGATAGCCGACGGCACCCGCGTCGAGCGCGGCGAGGATGTCGGCCTCCGTGTCGTAGGTCGTCACCACGAGCACGGGCGGGCCGCCGGACGCGACCACCCGGCGCGTGACGGCGGCGCCGTCGGGCCGTCCCGCCCCGAGCTGAAGATCCATGAGCACGACGTCGACGCTCCGCCCGGCGGCCAGCACCTCGTCGAGCGCGTCCCCGTCCGGCACGTCGGCGAGGACGTCGAGGTCCGGTTCGGCCTCGAGGACCGCGCGCAGGCCGGCGCGCACGACCGGATGGTCGTCGACGAGGACGATCCGGACCACCTGGTCGGTCACAGCGGCACCGCCGCCCCGATCGCGGTGCCGGAACCGGGCGCCGACTCCACGGTGAGCGACCCGCCGACGGCGCGCAACCGGTCCGCCATCCCGGCGAGGCCCGTCCCCCGGCCGTCGGCGTCCTCGTGGTCGTGGTCGTGGTCGTGATTGTGGTCGACGGAGTCTGCCTTGGTGTCGGCGTCGGGCACCCGGCCGAGTTCCCCGGCGTCGAACGCGCGAGGCGGATCTGCGGCCCTGAGCACGCGCGTGGGGTCGAACCCGGAGCCGTCGTCGACCACGTCGAGCGCGACGGAGTCGCCGAGGTAGGTGAGCGTGACGTGCGCCCGAGTCGCCTCCGCGTGCTCGACGGCGTTGGCGAGCGCCTGCTGGGCCACGCGCCACAGGGCCTGCTCGACCACCCCCGGCAGGGGCCGCTCGTCGCCGGTGACGGTGACGTCGACCCGGACCCCGCTGCCGCGCGAGGTCTGCTCACCGAGGCGCGTGACGGCGTCGTGCAGGCCGGTGTCCACGAGCGGGGACGGGAGGTCACGGACGAAGGCGCGGGCCTCGGCGAGGTTGTCGCGGGCGGCGGTCCGGGCGGTGTCGACGAGATCGGTGGCCCGGTTGGTGTCTCCGGCGGCGAGCGCGCCGTCGGCGGCGCGCAGGACGAGCTCGATCGAGGCCAGGCCCTGGGCGAGGCTGTCATGGATCTCGCGCGCCAGGCGCTGCCGCTCGGCGGTCACCGCGGCGGCACGCTCGCGCTCGGCGAGCACCTGCCGGGCGGCCACGAGGTCCTCGAGGAGCTCGCGACGCTGCTCGGCCTCCGCGAGGACCGCCCGGACGCCGAGGACCACGCCGACGCACACCGCGGCGCCGAGCACCGGCCCGAGCACGCCGCCGACCCCGGACCCATGGCGTAGAACGCCGATGGTCACGGTGACCACCGTGGTGAGCGCGACCGCGACGATGCCGGCCGCGGCGGGCAGGACGTGCAGCTGGAGGAGGAAGACGGGGAACGCGAGCCAGATGCCCTCGACGCTCAGCACGCCCGCGGCGATCGCGAGCGCGGTGAGGACGCCCACCCAGGCGAGCTGGGCCCACGGCCGGGGCGTCCGCGGTGGCCGATCGGTCCCGGCGGCGCGGTGGTTCTCTGTGGCTTGGGCGTGCCCACCGACGGTGACGACCGGGCCCAGCGCGAGCCGACCCACGACGTGGACGAGGGCGAACGCGATGCCGAGGGGCGCGGCGCCCTCGCCCCGCCACACGACGAGCGCGGCGAGCATGAGCGCGAGCAGGTCGAGCCCAACCTGCATGGTGCGCGCGGCTCGCCGTCCGGGTGCGGGCGTGGCGGTCACCGGCCCACAGTACGGAGCGGGCGTGCCGTCCGGATCGGCCAAAGGGTGGAGGTCGGCGTGCACCTCGCGGCACCCGGAAGCGTCCACCACGGCCGATGTGGGACCGGGGCGGTCGGCGCGAGCCTGGGGTCCTCACCGACCCGGTGCCCCGCGCACCGCCCCACCATCCAAGGAGTCCCCGTGTTCGTCGCCTGGCGCGACCTTCGATTCGCCTCGGGACGCTTCGCCCTCATGACGGGCGTCGTCGTCCTCATCACCTTCCTCGTCACCTTCCTGTCCGCGCTCACCTCCGGGCTCGCCCGCGAGTCGACGTCCGCGATCGCCGACCTGCCGGCCGACCACCTCGCGTTCGGCTCCGGCGAGGAGCCGAGCTTCACGTCCTCGCAGGTCGACGCCGCGCAGCGGGAGGCGTTCGCCGGCGCGGACGGCGTCGAGGCGGTCGACCCCCTCGGGGTCGCCACCACGCGGTCGGCGGTCGGCGGCACCACCGCGAGCGTCACGGTCCTCGGTGCCGAGCCCGGTGCGTCGGTCCTGCCCGAGGGTGTCGACCTCGCCGACGGCTCGACCTGGCTCTCGGGCGGCGCGGCCGAGGAGCTCGACGCCGCAGCCGGCGACACCCTCGCCGTCGCGGGCCAGGAGCTCGTCGTGGCCGGGGTGGCGGACGTGGACGCAAGCTTCTCCCACACGCCGGTCGTGTGGACGACGCTCGCGGACTGGCAGGCCGTCGGCTCGCCGTCGCGCGGAGGCGACGGCGGTGCGGACGGCGGCGACGGCGGTGCGGGCGGCGGGACCGGCGGTCCCGCCGCCGGCCGAGACGTCGCCACCGTCCTCGCCCTGACGACCTCGGGCGCCGACCTCGCGGCCCTCGACGCCGAGGCCGGGACCATGACGGTCTCGCGCGGCGACTCGCTCCAGGCCATCGGCTCGTACTCCTCGGAGAACGGCTCGCTGATGATGATGCAGGGCTTCCTCTACGCGATCTCGGCCCTCGTCGTCGGTTCGTTCTTCACCGTGTGGACGATCAGCCGGTCCGACGACGTCGCGGTCCTCAAGGCCCTCGGCGCCTCGACGGGCTACCTCATGCGCGACGCCCTCGGTCAGGCCACCGTCGTCCTGCTCGCCGGGACCGTCCTCGGCTCCGGCCTCGCCACGGCGACGGCGTGGGCGATCTCCGGGGTCATGCCGGTCGCCGTCGGATGGACGACCACCGTGCTGCCCGTCGCGATCCTCGTCGGCCTCGGCCTGCTCGGCGCCGGGCTCGCGCTGCGCCGCCTCGCGTCCGTCGATCCCCACGCGGCACTCAGCGCCTCCTGACGACCGAGTCTCCGCCACACGCGATCTCGCCCGCCGCCTCACTCCCCACCCGCCGCCCGACTCCCCGTCCGCCGCGCTGACGGCGTCGACGACCGACCTTCCGCCACCCACCAGAAGGGTTCCCGCCGTGACCACCATGCCCACTCGGCCCACCACGCCAGCCGTCGACTCCGCCTCCAACTCCAGCGCCGCCCGCAGCGCCGCCCCCGACCCAAGCCGAGCCTCGGCCTCCGCCGCCGGCCTCACGCTCGAGCACGTCACGCTCACCTACCCCGACGGGGGCGGCCGGCTCACCGCAGTCGACGACGTCTCGCTCTCGGTCCCCGCCGGCACGACGACGGCGCTGCTCGGCCCGTCTGGCTCCGGCAAGTCCAGCCTCCTCGCCGTCGCCGCGACCCTCACGCTCCCCGACGCCGGTCTCGTCCGGATCGGCGACCGCGTCGTCACGGGTGGTGGCCGGTCGCTTGGCGAGCGCGAGCGCGCCGAGCTGCGCCGGACGAGCATCGGCATCGTCTTCCAGCAGCCGCGACTCCTGCCGAGCCTCACCGCGATCGAGCAGCTCACCGTCCGGACGCACATGCGCGGCGGCGACATGACGGCGGCGCGGGAGCGGGCCGCCCGGATGCTCACGCGCGTCGGCCTCGGCAGCGAGCTGGGTCGACGGCCGCACCAGCTCTCCGGCGGCCAGCGTCAGCGGGTCAACATCGCCCGGGCGCTCGTCGGGGATCCCGCCGTCCTCCTCGTCGACGAGCCGACCTCGGCCCTCGACCACGAGCGGGGCACGCAGATCGTCGACCTCGTCACCGAGCTCACGCGCGCGGCCGGCGCCGCGACGCTGCTCGTCAGCCACGACGAGTCCACCCTCGGGGGCGTCGACGCCGTCGCACGCATCGCCGACGGTCGCCTCCTCGAGCCGGCTCTCGCGGCAGCCTGACGACCCGACGGCGAACCGCCGCGAGCAGCGGTCCGGCGTCGGCGTGGGGACCGGGCGACGAGGCAGCGGAGGATCGTCGCCGGCCGTTCGTCGTCGTCGGCCCGTCGTCCCACCTCTCCCCCACGTCGCGAGCCGTGCGCCGTCGGACCCGCGACTCAGGTCGCGGTGACCGAGCCCGGCGCGAGGTCCGGCGGGACCGGGACTCCGAGGATGCCGGCCGCGTCCTCGACGTCGGCGCGCATCTGCACGAGCAGCGGCTCGATGCCGTCGAACGCGACCATCGGCCGCAGGTGCGCGACGAACTCGACGACGACCTCCTCGTCGTACAGGTCGAGGTCGGTGCGGCCGAGGACGTGGGCCTCGACGGTGCGCTCGGTGCCGTCGAACGTGGGGTTGGTGCCCACCGAGATGGCGGCGGGCAGGCGGGTCGCCCCGGCGTCGGCCGCGCCCGGGGACTCGAACGGCCCCGGGAGCAGCCAGCCTGCGTACACGCCGTCGGCGGGCACCACACCGAGGTCGTCGGGGGCGAGGTTCGCCGTCGGGTAGCCGAGCTCCCGACCACGGCGGAATCCCCGCACGACGACGCCGCGGAGGCGATGGGGCCGACCGAGGATGCGGGCGGCCTGGTGGACGTCGCCCTCGGCGAGCGACTGGCGGATCCAGGTCGAGGACCAGCGGCGGCCCGTGAGGTCGCACGCGACCTCGGCCACGAGCACGAGGCCCATGCCCAGGCGGTCGCTCAGCTCGCGCAGCACCTCGGCGTCGCCGGCGTTGTCCTTGCCGAACCGGACGTCCTCGCCCACCACGAGGCACGCGACGTCGAGGTCGCGCCTGAGGTACTCGGTGACGAACTCCTCGGGGCCGGCCGACGCGAAGTCGAGGTCGTAGTGCTGGACGAGGACGCCGTCGAGGCCGAGCGCCGAGAGGCGTGCGATCCGGTCGGCGGCGTTGGCCACGAGGACGAGGTCGTCCTCCGGCCGGTGCACCTGGGCCGGGTGCGGGTCGAACGTCAGCGCGACGGCGGGCAGCCCGCGCCGCTCGGCCTCGGCGACCGTCGCAGCGAGCAACGCGCGGTGCCCCCGGTGGACGCCGTCGAAGACTCCGACGGTGAGGACGATCGGCCCCAGGTTCTCGGGGATCTCGTCCGTGCCGTGCCAGACCTGCACCGTCGGCCTCTCCGTGTGCGTGCCCCTGCCGGGGGCGACGCGTCGCGCCGCAGGGTCACTGTAGTTCTCCTGCGGGGGCGGCCCGTCGGGTGGTCGGTGCCGGGGCGGCGTCGGCGTGGGCGACGGAGTCGTCGCCGGGAGGCGCGTCGGCGGCGGGCACGCCGGCAGACCCGCCGGCCGAATCCTCGCGGCCTCCCCCCTCGGCATTCCCTGCCTCGGACCTCACCTCGACCGGCACGCGGATCCGACGCGGGTGGCCCGAGCTCCCGCCCGCGATCACCCAACGCCATGCGGGCTCGGCCGGCTCGGCGTGAACCGCGGGCTCAGCGGCCCCGGCGGGCTCGGCAGGCTCGGCGTGAACCGCGGGCTCAGCGGCCCCGGCGGGCTCGGCAGGCTCGGCAGGCCTAGCGGCCCCGGCGTGATGGGCGTGCTGGACAGGCTGGGCGGGTTCAGCCGGCTCCACGAGCGCGTCGCGCACCACGCGGCGCGGGTCGTAGCGCCGTGCGGCGTCGCGCCACTGGTCGACCGCGAGCGGCACGCCGAGCTCGTCCTCAGTCCGGGTGCGCGTCGCCTCGACGTAGGCGCGCACGCCCCGCACGATCTCGGCCAGCCGTGCGACATATCCCGGCAGTCGCGCCGGCCCGATGACGAAACTCGTCAGCGCCAGCACGACGACCAGCTTCTCCAGGCTGAGCCCGATGGTCATGATCCACCTCCCGAGATCGAGTGCTGTGCACGATCAGCGTCGTCCGCCGCGTCCGCACCGAGCACCCGGTCCGCAACGAGCACCCGGTCCGCACCGAGCACCCGGTCCGCAACGAGCACCCGGTCCGCAACGAGCACCCGGTCCGCACCGAGCACCCGGTCCGCAGCATCCACCCCGCCCGCAGCGGGCACCCCACTCGCGGCATGCACCTCGTTGGCGCCGGTGCCCCCGCCCTTGGCGAGCGCCCGCCGCGCGGCGATCCGGTCGTGCACGAGCGCGATCACGTACGCGGCCCCGAACAGCGCGGACATCGTCACTGCCACGAGCGCCATCGACAGCAGGTCGGCGGCGGGGGCGACGAGGGCGCTGAACACGACGATCACCACGACGACCACCCGCCACGTCCGCGCGAGGAGACGCGCCGGGAGGACGCCGAGCGCGTTGAGCACGACGACCGCCACGGGCAGGGTGAACGCGACACCGGTCGTCAGGACCACCTTGAGCACGAAGCTCACGTACCCGGAGGCATCGAGCAGGGTGAGGTCCTCCGTCGACGAGATCTCGACCAGCAGCTGCACCATGTGCGGGAAGAGCAGCAGGCCGGCGAGGCAGCCGGCGAGAAACAGCGGCAGGGCGCCCGCGAGCGAGGCGAGGACGAACCGACGCTCGCGCCTCGTGAGGCCCGGGAGCAGGAAGGCGAGCGCCTCGTAGATCCACACCGGCGCCGCCAGGACGAGGCCGGAGACGATGGCGAGCCGGACCGTCAGGTCGAACGCCCCGGTGAGGCTGGAGTGGTTGAGCGCGGTCACGTGCGACTCGGTGAGCTCGGCGAGCGGCGCCCGCATGAGGTCGAGCAGCGGGTCCGCCAGGACGAAGCCGCCGCACGTGCCGACCGCGAGCGCCACCACCGAGCGGAGCATCCGGTCGCGCGCCTCGCGGGCGTGCCCCGCGAGCGGCATCCGGTTCCCCGTCGCGGCGGGGGCTGCGGTCACGACGCGATCCGCCCAGTCCCGCCCGCGACCTCGGGGGACGGAGTCACGTTCTCGCGTGGCATACCCGCCGACGACGCCGGACCTGCGTCGTTCGCCGCGACCAGCACGGTCGGCGCGCGGGACATACCTGGGTCTCCGACGTCAGGCACTGCCGTGCCGTCGAACGCCGTGCCCGCCGCGGAGCCTGCGCGGGACGCACCGGGGTGTCCGACGTCGGGCAGGGCCGTCACGTTGCCCGTATCACCGGACGACTCGTCGGTCCCGGCCTCCTTCTTGAGGATGCGCACGGACTGGCCGACGCTGCGGGCGAGCGCCGGCAGCTTCGAGGCGCCGAACAGCAGGAGGATCGTGGCGAGGATGATGAGGGCGTGCCAGCCCGTGAGGTTGCGGAGCATGTCGGTCTCTCTTTCGGTGGGTCGAGCGGGAGGAAGAAGGTCGGGGGGCGTGCCGGTTCAGGACCCGTCGGTCGAGGTGTCACCGGGCGTGCCGCCGGGGCCGCCCTCGGGCGGGGTACCGCCACCGGGCGGAGTGCCGCCACCGGGCATGCCACCGCCAGGCATGTCACCGCCGCCCATGCCGCCGGTCGGCTCGGTGGTCGTGTCCACGCGGGCGACGATCGTCGCGATGAACCCGGTGTCGAGGTCGCCGGTGACCACGGGCATCTGGAGGTCCTCGGTGTCGTCGCCGAAGATGCCGTCCGTCGAGAGCGTGACCCCGGCGAGGTTCTGGCCCGAGCCCGAGTAGGCGTCGAGCGCGTAGATGTCGCCGAGGATCGCCTCCGGGATCGCGAGCTGCGACGTGGCGATCGCGTTCTCGGCGTCCGTGATCGAGTCGACGTCCGGGTAGACCTCGAAGTGGATGTGCGGCCAGCGACCGGCGTAGCAGCCCGGCACGATCGACGTGAAGGTCACGTCCCCCTTGGCGTCGGCCACCTGCACGCCGCGGAGCCAGGTGTCCTCCTCGACGCCGGAGGAGTACATCGAGTACTCGCCGAGGCCGTTGCAGTGCCAGGCGTACACGGCGGCGCCCTCGAACGGCGCGTCGTTGTTCGCCATGTCGGTGACGCGGATCGTGAAGGTGAGCGCGACGCCATCGACCGTGGTGGTCTCGCCGATGTTGGGTCGGATGTCCGAGCGGACGATGCCGGACTCCTCGAGGACGTCGGGGCCGTTGGAGCCGTCGCCGGGGTAGGGGCCGGCGGTCTCGTCGGGGATCTCGGCGGCGGGCAGGACCGTGCTCGTGGAGGAGGTGCCCGTGCCGGCGGAGGCGGTGCCCGTGCCGGCGGAGGCGGTGCGCGTGCCGGCGGAGGCGCTGTCGGTCGCGCTCTCGCCACCCACCGTGACGGAGTCGCCGGCGGTCGAGGAGTCCGAGCCCGATGGCGAGCACGCCGCCAGCAAGGTCGCCCCCGCGCCTGCCCCCACGAGGGCGAGGACGTTGCGGCGGCTGAGCAGGGTGCCGACGTCGAAGCCGACGCCCTGGTCGACGACCTCGTCGTCGGGGCGGACGAGGAGACGGCCCTCGTAGGCGGGGCCGTCGGGGGTGGTGGTCGGTTCGGGGGCTCCGGTGGCCATGGCGTTCTCCTTCTCGCAGCGGGCCCGTTGTGGGTCCCGGTGTGAGGCAGAGAGTGCATGGCCACTCTGGGAGGGATCCCGTGGTGCGCTGCCAGATCTCTGGGAGGTGGCCGATAGCTGCGTGGGAGTCGTCTGGGCGTTTCCTGGAAGCGATGTCGAGCGGCGAGTGGCGAGCGGCGAGCGGCGAGTGGCGAGCGGCGAGCGGCGAGTGCGAGTAGCGAGTGGCGAGTGGCGAGTGGCCAATGACGACGTGTGAGTGCGAGCGGCGATCGTGAACGTGGGTGTGAGCGTGAGCGTGACGGCAGTCGGCGTGCCCAGGAGCGCAGCGCGCCCCGCCGGGCCGGCCGCTAGCGTGAGGCCATGCGCGCCACCTCGCCCGGTCACGCCGACGCCCCAAAGTCCCTCGAGTCCCAGGAATCCCCCGTCGACGCCGCGGGGTCCGCCCCGTCACCCGCGGATCTGCTCGCCGCCGTCCGTGACGCGGCGGACCGGATCTGCGACTACCTCGTCGGCGTCACGGGCGCGGCGGCGGAGCGCGAGCTCAAGCGCGACGCCCACGACATCGTCACCGTCCACGACCGGCGCAGCGAGGAGATCGCCATCGAGGTGCTGCGCCGGCACGTGCCGGACGCTCGCGTGCTGGGCGAGGAGGGGGGCCTCAACGTTCCGGCAGGCATCTCGACGACGCACGACGGCGGCTCCGCGACCGACAGCTCCCCCACCCCTTCCCTCTACCCGACGCCGCCGGGCGTCGTGACGTTCGTCGTCGACCCGATCGACGGCACGTCGAACTTCGCGGCCGGGGTGCCCGTCTACTGCACGTCGATCGCGGCACAGGTGGGCGACGAGACGGTGGCCGCCGTCGTGCGCATGCCCGAGCTGGGGCTCGAGGTCTTCGCCGGCGACGACGGCTGCCACGTCCTCACCCATCCCCTCGACGGGAGCCCGACGACGGACGAGCACACCCGCGTGCCCGGCCCCGTCCAGCGGACCGACATCGAGTCCGTGCTGTCCACCGGGTACCCGGGCGTGCGGGACCTCGACCACCCGGCCACGCTCACGCACCTCGCCCAGCTCCTCACCACGGTCGGCGCGGTGCGCTCGCTCGGGGCCGGCGCCGCGGAGCTCGCCCTCGTCGCCGCCGGGCGCCTCGACGCGACGTTCGGCCTGCGCACGACGCCGTGGGACGTCTCCGCCGGCGCCCACCTCGTGCGGTCGGCCGGGGGCACGGTCGACCACCTCGTCATCGACGGCGATCCCGACGCGCCGGAGATCCACCGGCCCGGCTATCTCGCCACCGGCCCCGGGCGCGCACTGCCCGGCGTGAAGGCGATCCTCGACCTCGTCAGCGCCGAGCGGGTCGCCGTGGCGAGCACGACCGGGACGCACGGGTAGGCGCTCCCCCGCCACCCGGGTCGGGCGATGAGTCGTCGCACTCCGTCACGCACGCGGCCAACCTAGGGATCCAGTTCGCCCTGTGGTTCGCCGTCGGAGGGCGGTTCAACTCCCGCACGCTCGGCTTCGAGCGCCGCCTCCGAGAGCTCGTCGAAGCGGCGGACGCGCGCGGCCACCCGGTCCTTCAGCTGCTCGTGGCGTTCCTTGGTCATCAGCGGTGGTAGCGGTCTGAGCCGGTAGGGGAACGGCGATCTCGGGACCCGGTACCGGTGGCCGGTGGGAGTCCAGACGTCGAGCTGCTCACCGTCCATGGCCTGTCGCCACCCGGGGTTCTGCTTGGCGTAGTTGTGCGTGGCGCACAGGCCGGAGGCGTTGTCGGCGCGCGTCCTGCCGCCCTGGGCGTGCGGGTCGGCGTGGTCGACGTGCTCCGCGGGGGCGTCGCAGAACGGCTCGGTGCACGAGTCGTCCCGCAGGAGCACGAACTTGCGCAGCTGGCCGTCGAAGGTGCGCCTGCGCGACTCCATGCGGACGGCGCCGCCCGTCTCCGGGTCGGTCCACAGGCGCCGGAACCAGACGTTCCTCGCCTCCCGCACCTGGTCCCGCGCCACCGACGCGGACAGCGGACCCTGACCGGGCAGCCACGCGGGCTCGTCCGCGCCCGCCAGGGTCTTGTCCGTCAAGACGACCGTGAGATCGATGTCCCGCGGCTCGCTCGCGGACGCACCGGTGACGTGCTCGACGAGGAGGTCCGCCGCCACCTGGTTCGCGGTCCGCTCGCCGGACTCACCGGCGGTGACGATCGACGCCGCCTGCTCGGTGAGCGAGGCGTAGACCCGCACGGCCTCGGTCATGGGGAGGTAGGCCGACAGGTAGGCCATCGAGCCGTTGGCGGGCCGCACGCTGACGCGGCGGCTGGTCCGCTCACGGCGGTGCCGGAGCAGGGCGGCCTCGTCGTCGAGCTCCTGCGTCTTCTTCCGCGCATGGTCCCGGATCTGCTTGTCGCCCCAGTTCGGAAGGTCGTCCGCGAGTGCCAGGTCGACCCGCTGCCGATCCTCGACGGACAGGCCCACCGTCTCGCGGGCGAGGATCGTCGCGCGCCACTCGGAGACGAGACCCTGACGCATGAGCTCGAGGGTGCACGGCAGCTCGTCGACAAGCGTCTTCGCGAGCCCGAGGTGCTGGGAACCACGCCGCGCCGGCTCCTTACGGGCCAGCGCCACCTCGGCCGCCAGGCCCCTGCCGCGATCCTCGAAGGGCACCCCCCTCTCCTCCTCGGCCTCGGCCCGCATCCGCGCAAGGTCCGATGCCGCCATCGCCTGCCCCGCCGACGCCACCGCCTTGAGCCGCTCGAAGAGCTGGATGTGGTCGATCGCCTCCTGCTCGGAGGCACGCGTCATGCGCGTGAGTGCAGGCAGGAGCGCCCGCACGTCAGCGGCATCGATCGTGGGAGTGAGGACGGTTGCCACGTCCTGGGGCTCGTTCTCAGCCTCGACCAGGTGATCAACCAGAGGGTCGACCGAGGGCGTATCCAGGTGATCAACCAGGGGGTCGACCGGGGGCGCGTCGAGGTGCTCCACCCGGGACTTGCTCAGCTGCTCGACCAGAGGCTCGTCCTGGATCGCGACGTGGAGGTCCTCCAGCGGGTCGCTCGGGAAGGCGCCCACACCGCGCACGTCCGCCTCATCCAACGTCATCGTCGACACCTCCCCCACATGATCGTGGACCCACCGCGATGATCGCGGCCAGTCACCCATCGCTCGAACTTGTGTTCGATCAACGGCCACGTTACGGGGTACCACCGACAACGGCAAGGGCTCGAGGCACATCTGTGGATGGCCGTGACCTGGGCAAACATGTGGACTCGCGTGCATCAGCCGGTCGCTCGGTCCCGGTCGAGAATCGGCCGGCATCCCTCGTGCGTGCCGTATGAGCAGCTCGCGCGGAGTCACGCTCAGGCCCCGTCGGGCAAGCGACGAATCCCCGCGCACTCACCGCACGGCGAGGCCGCTCGATACCTCTATCAGGCCGGATCCAGCACGAGGACCGGACGGGCCTTCCGTCGCTCGTCGGAGAGGAGGGCCACGAGGTGCCCGGCGGGCGCGAAGGCGGCGACGACGCCGGAACCACCCGACCCACCCGCGTCCGTGTCCGCAGCGGCAACGCGGGACAACGCACCGGACGACGCCCCGCTCGACTCGCCATCCGACGCACCAGCCGCGCCGTCGTCCGTGAGACCGCTCGCCTCGATGCGCTGCCCGTACCGCACGGCCGTGGTCTCGGCGTCGGTGAGATCACGGACAGGGAAGAGACGGCGGGCGAGGAGCCCGGCCGGCAGCGTCTCGAGGACGCCGTCACCCGTCGTTGCGGACCGTGCCGTCCCTCCGGCGCCGACACCATCAGCCCCGACCCCGACAGTCCCGGCTTCGGCACCACCACCACCGCCGTCACCAGTCACCTCACCGGCGACGACCCCGGACTCGGCCGCCCGCGCCTCGCCGAGCGACTCTGCCATCTCCTCGAGCGTGCGCCCCTCGCCGACGTCGAAGGGCCCGACCGCCGTGCGCCGCAGCGCCGTCAGGTGCCCGCCGGTGCCGAGCGCCGCCCCGAGGTCGCGCGCGACCGCCCGCACGTAGGTGCCCGAGGAGCACCGGACACGCACGTCGACGTCGACGACCGCGGTCCCCTCGCCAGGTTCACCCGGGGGCACGACGCCGGAGCGCACCTTGCGCACGACGTCCAGCTCGTGGACGGTCACCTCGCGCGCCTCGAGCTCGACGTCCTCCCCGTCGCGGACCCGCGCGTAGGCGCGCTTCCCGTCGACCTTGATCGCCGAGACCGCCGACGGGACCTGGGCGATCACCCCGGTCAGCTTCGCAAGAGCGGCGGGCAGCCCTTCCCCCACGACGTCGGCACTGGCCCCCGGAGAGGCCGTCGCCTCTCCCTCGGCGTCGTCGGTGGTCGTCGCGACGCCGAGGCGGATCGTCGCCTCGTACGTCTTGTCCGCCCCGACCACATAGGTGAGCAGCCGCGTGGCGCGGCCGACGCCGAGGACGAGCAGGCCCGTCGCCATCGGGTCGAGGGTCCCGGCGTGCCCCACCTTGCGGGTGGCGGCCATGCGCCTCACCCGGGCGACGACGTCGTGGCTCGTCAGCCCCTGGGGCTTGTCGACGAGCAGGACGCCGTCCGCGGCCGTCGCGCTCCCGCGCGGGAACTGCACGCGGCCCTCAGTCGCGGCCGGTGCCGGGCGCGTCAGGGCTGCCGGGCGCGTCCGTGGCGTCGGGAGAGCCGGCACCGTCGGTCGAGCCGGCACCGTCGCCGGGCGCGGACTCCGCCGCGGCGTCGAAGGGGTGCGCGGCAGGGCCGTCGACGTCCGGGCTCCGGTAGACGTCCTCGTCGCCGTCGATCTCACCGACGACCTCGAGGTCCTCGCCCGAGCGCGCAGGAGCGGCGGGGGTGTCGTCGTCGTGCGCGTTGTCGTCCTCGCCAACACCGGCCGAGACGTCGTCCCGCCCGTCACCGATCGCCTCGTCGTCGAGCTCGTCGTCGTCGGACTCCTCGCGGGACGCCTTGTACGGGTCGGCTTCCCCGGCGTACGTGGCGCCGGCGGCTGCAGCGGCGATCTGCTCGTCGCGCAGCTTGACCTCGGCCAGGCGGTCGGCGAGATCCTGGGCGGTGGCCGGCAGGGCGTCGAGGACGAACTCGAGCGTGGGCGTGAGGCGCACGCCCGTCTGCTTGCCGACCTCGGAGCGGATGATGCCCGTCGCGGACCGCAGCGCCGCCGCGGTGCCGGCCCGGTCCTCGTCGGAGCCGTAGACGGTGTAGAAGACGGTGGCGTGCTGGAGGTCACCCGTCACCCGGACGTCGGTGACCGTGACGAACCCGAGGCGCGGGTCCTTGATCCGCGTGTCGAGCATGCGGGCGACGATCTGCTGGATGCGCTCGGCGAGCCGGCGCGCGCGGCCGGAGTCGGCCATGGGGACCTCCACGGGTCGATGGTTGTGCTGCTACCGCGGGGTGCGGCCCACCGACATTGTCGGCGGGCCGCACCCCGCGGCGGAAGGATCGTCGGACACGATCAGGCGCGGGGCTTCTCCCGCATCTCGAACGTCTCGATGACGTCGCCCTCCTCGATGTCGCGGTAGCCGAGGTTGATACCGCACTCGAAGCCCTCGCGGACCTCGGTGACGTCGTCCTTCTCCCGGCGCAGCGAGTCGATCTTGAGGTCGCCCGCCACCACGACGCCGTCGCGGACGAGCCGCGCGGAGGCGTTGCGACGGATGAGGCCCGACCGGACGATCGAACCGGCGATGTTGCCGAACTTCGAGGAGCGGAACACCTGGCGGATCTCGGCGGTACCGAGCTCCACCTCCTCGTACTCCGGCTTGAGCATGCCCTTGAGCGCGCTCTCGACGTCCTCGATCGCGTCGTAGATGACCGAGTAGAACTTCATCTCGACGCCCTCGCGGTCGGCCAGCTCCGTGACCCGCTCGGCGGGACGCACGTTGAAGCCGACGATGACCGCGTTGTCGACGGTCGCGAGGTTGACGTCGTTCTGCGTGATCGCACCGACGCCGCGGTGGATGATGCGCAGCGCGACCTCGTCGCCGACGTCGATCTTGAGCAGCGAGTCCTCGAGCGCCTCGACGGCACCGGACACGTCGCCCTTGAGGATGAGGTTGAGGTGGTCGACCTTCCCCTCCTCGAGCGCCTTGGTGAAGTCCTCCAGCGAGATGCGCTTGCGGCGCTTCGCCAGGGTCGCGGCGCGCTCGGCGGCCTCACGCTTGTCGGCGATCTGCCGGGCGGTGCGGTCGTCGGGCGCGACGATGAACGTGTCACCGGCCCGCGGCACGGAGGCCAGGCCGAGGACCTGGACCGGCCGCGAGGGGCCGGCCTCCTTGACGTTCGCGCCGTGCTCGTCCTGCATCGCGCGGACGCGGCCGTGGGCCGTACCCGCGACGATCGAGTCGCCGACCTTGAGCGTGCCCGACTGGACGAGCACGGTCGCGACCGAGCCGCGCCCCTTGTCGAGGTTGGCCTCGATGGCCACGCCGCGCGCGTCCTTGTCCGGGTTCGCCGTCAGCTCGAGGGCGGCGTCCGCGGTGAGCAGGACCGCCTCGAGCAGGTCGTCGATGCCGGTGCGGTTCTTGGCCGAGACGTCGACGAACATCGTGTCGCCGCCGTACTCCTCCGCCACCAGGTTGTACTCGGTGAGCTGCTGCCGGATCTTCGCGGGGTTCGCCCCCTCGACGTCGATCTTGTTGACCGCCACCACGATCGGCACGCTGGCCGCCTGCGCGTGGTTGAGCGCCTCGATCGTCTGCGGCATGACGCCGTCGTCCGCGGCCACCACGAGGATCGCGATGTCCGTGACGTCGGCACCACGGGCACGCATGGCCGTGAAGGCCTCGTGACCCGGGGTGTCGATGAACGTCAGCGCGCGCTCCACGTCCTCGTGCTCGACGGAGACCTGGTACGCACCGATGTGCTGCGTGATGCCGCCGTGCTCGCCGGCGACCACGTCCGTGGACCGCACCGCGTCGAGCAGCTTGGTCTTTCCGTGGTCGACGTGACCCATGACGGTGACGACCGGCGGACGGGGGAACAGCTCCTCGTCGGTCTCGGCCTCGAGCTCGGCATCGAGGTCGATATCGAACTGCTCGAGCAGCTCGCGGTCCTCGTCCTCCGGCGACACGATCTCGATGACGTACCCGAGCTCCTCGCCGAGGACCTTGAACGTGTCCTCGTCGAGCGACTGGGTCGCCGTGGCCATCTCGCCCAGGTGGAACAGGACGGTGACGAGCGACGCCGGGTTGACGTCGATCTTGTCGGCGAAGTCGGACAGCGAGGCGCCGGCCCGGATGCGGACGACGGTCGAGCCGTCGCCGCGCGGGACCTGGACGCCGCCGAGCGACGGCGCGCTCTGCTGCTCGAACTCCTGGCGCTTCGCGCGCTTCGACTTCCGTCCGCGCACGGGACGGCCGCCGGAGCGACCGAACGCACCCTGGGTCGCCCCACGACCGCCACGACCGCGGAACGCACCGCCGCCGGGACCGCCGCCGGAGCCACCGGGACCACCCGGGCCGCCGCCCGGTCGACCGCCGCCGCCGGGACGACCGCGACCGCCGGGACGCTGGTTCGCCCCCGGACGGCCGACGCTCGACTGGCCGGGCATCATGTTCGGGTTCGGGCGCGGGCCGCCGCCGGGCCGCGGGCCGGGCGTGGCACCCGGGCGAGGACCGCCGGAGCCGCCCGGGCGGGGCATTCCCTGCGACGACGCGAACGGGTTGTTGCCCGGACGCGGCGCACCGGGGCGCGGACCGCCCGAGCCGCCGGAGCCGCCCGACCGGGGCATGCCCTGCGACGACGCGAACGGGTTGTTGCCCGGACGCGGGGTCGACTCACGACCGCCGGAGCGGCCCTGGTCACGACCGCCACGGCCGGAGTCGCCGCGACCCGAGTCGCCGCGCGAGCCCTGGCCGGGACGTGCGCTCGCCGGGGTCGGCGCGGCCGACCTCGGGGTGGGCGCTGCCGCCTTCGGGGTCGGGGCCGCGGGCGTGGGTGCCGCCGGGGTCGGTGCCGCTGATGCCGGGGTCGGCGTGGCGGCGGGAGCCTCGGAGGCGGCGGAGCCCTGGTCGGACGACGCCGGGGCGTCACCCGCGGGGGCGGTCGGCGCCGGCGGCGCAGGGGCGGGCGTCGGGGCCGGGGTCGCCGCGGCGGCGGGAGCCGCCGGGGTCGCCTCGGTCGCCGGCGCGGCCGGGGTCGCCCCGGGGGTCGGAGCCTGCTCCGACCACGACGCCGGGGCGTCGCTCGTGGCCGGCTGCTCGGCGGGCGCGGCCGGGCGCGGGCCCGGCGTCGGGGCCTTGCCCGACGACGAGCCGCCCGAGCGGGCCGGGGACTTCGAGGCTGCCGGCGCCTTCTTCTTGGTCGCCGGCGGGTTGGCGTCGTAGTGCTCCTTCAGACGCCTGATGACTGGGGCCTCCACAGTGGAGGAGGCGGACTTGACGAACTCTCCCTGCTCTCGCAGCGTCGCCATGACCGTCTTGCTGTCGACGCCGAGCTCCTTCGCGAGCTCGTGAACGCGGACCTTGGCCACATCTCTCCTGTCTCGGACCGTCCCGGGACAGGGCGGACCGTGGTTATTGCTGGCAGCTCATCGCTGGGTACTCATCGGGTGCCCATCGGCTTCCAACCCGCTTTCATCTCGATCTGACCTCGACGACGGTGTGTCGTCGATCGTCGCGGCCGCGAACCAGCGCGTCACGTCACCGGTGTCCACCGGCCCCGCTGCACGCAGGGCCCGCGCGAACGCACGGCGGCGAACCGCCTGGTCCAGGCAGGCAGGCTCCGGATGGAGCCACGCCCCCCTGCCGGGTGCGGATGCCGACTCGTCCACCACCGCACGGGCGGGAGGGGCGAGCACGATCCGCACGAGGTGCGACCGGCCGGCGACGGCCCGGCAGCCGATGCAGGTGCGCATCGGGCCGTTCGGTCCGGCCCCGTCGGGGGCAGGGGTGCCGACGCCGTCGACCATCGTACCCTTTCCGCCGCTCGGCTCCGGGGCGAACCTCGTGGCGCCCCTCACCCGGCCTGCGTGCCGTCGTCCGGCACGGCGGACGTGCCGCCGGCGTCCGGGCTGGTAGGAGCGGCGGCAGAGGACGCGCCGGCGGGGCCGGTGGCGGGGTCCGTTGCGCTCGGCTCGCCGGCGCTGGTCGTGGGCTCGGCGGGGGCGGCGTCGGAGCGGATGTCGATGCGCCAGCCCGTCAGGCGCGCGGCGAGGCGGGCGTTCTGGCCCTCCTTGCCGATCGCGAGGGAGAGCTGGTAGTCCGGCACCACGACGCGGGCGGCGCGCGCGTCCGGATCGACCACCGTCACGCTCGCGACCTTGGCCGGCGAGAGCGCGAACCCGACGAACGTGGCCGGGTCCTCGGAGTAGTCGACGATGTCGATCTTCTCGCCGTGCAGCTCGCTCATCACGGCCCGCACGCGCGCGCCCATCGGGCCGATGCAGGCTCCCTTGGCGTTGAGCCCGGGCACGGTGGAGCGGACGGCGAGCTTCGTGCGGTGCCCGGCCTCGCGCGCGATCGACTCGATGACGACCGACCCGTCCGCGACCTCGGGGACCTCGAGCGCGAAGAGCTGACGCACGAGCTCGGGGTGCGTGCGCGAGAGCGTGATCTGCGGGCCACGCGCCCCGCGCGAGACGTCGACGACGTAGGCGCGCAGGCGGTCGTTGTGCTTGTAGGACTCCGTCGGCACCTGCTCGTGCTGCGGCAGCTCGGCCTCGACCTTGTCGGGCAGCTGGACGAGCACCTTCCGCGGGTCGCGGCCCTGCTGGACGATGCCCGAGAGCAGGCCGCCCGCCTTGTCCCGGTAGGACCCCATCACCTGGTCGTCCTCCGCGTCCCGCAGGCGCTGGACGATGACCGAGCGAGCGGTGGCGGTGGCGATGCGGCCGAAGCCCGACGGCGTGTCGTCGAACTCGCCCATCGCGTTGCCCTCCTCGTCCGTCTCGGTCGCGAGCACCGTGACGGTGCCCGTGCGGCGGTCGAGGTCGATCCGGGCCGGGCTCACCGCGCCGGGCGTGCGCTCGTAGGCACCGAGCAGCGCCTCCTCGATCGCGGCGACGAGGGTGTCGAGCGGGATGCCCCGGTCGGCCTCGACCATGCGCAGGGCCTGCATGTCGATGTCCATGGTGTCCTCTTCCTTCGGGCAGGTCGGCTCGCGGGCGGGGTCGGCTCGCGGTCAGGGCCGCGTGAGCTCGACCTCGACGCGGGCGCGGGTGACGTCGGCGAGCGGGACCTCGTGAGTCCCCTGCTCGTCGGTGAGCTGCAGGGTGTCGCCCTCGACGCCGGTGAGGCGCGCGGTGCGGCGCCCGTCGGCGGTCGTGAGGTCGAGCAGCCGCCCGACGGCGCGGCGGAAGTGCCGCGGCTCGGTCAGGGGGCGGTCGGTCCCGGGCGTGGAGACCTCGAGGGTGTAGGTGCCGTCGACGGCGTCGTGCTCGTCCATGGCGGCCGACACGGCGCGGGAGACGTCACCGATCTGGTCGGAGGTCACTCCCCCGGGCCCGTCGGGGAGGTCGACGGTGAGTCGGACGACCTTCCGGGTGCCGGTGCCGGCGACCTCGACGTCCTCGACGACGAGACCCGCCTGCTCGACGGCGCCCGAGGCCGCGGCGCGGACCCGGTCGGACGGTGTGCTGCTCGATGGGGTGGTCACGCGATCCTCCTCGTCGTCCCGGTTGGCTCCCCGGGGCAGTCCCCCAGACTACCGCCCGGGCCGCGCGGCCACGAGCCGGGTGGAGGCGTCGTGGAGCACACGCGCGGGTCGTGGCGGGTGCGGACGGCGCGTCGCTCGCGGCTGGTGGTTGGTGCGGGCAGCGCGTCGCTCGCGGCTGGTGGTTGGTGCGGGCGGTACGTCGCTCGCGGCTGGTGGTGGGTGCGGGCGGTGAGGCGCGAGTGGGTGGCGCGGGCCGTGCGTCGTTCGCGGGTGGCGCGGGCCGCTCGACGGAGACCGGCACGCCCCCTGAAAGCCGCCCGGCGCGCCGGCCACCTGACATGATGCGTCGCGATGACCACCTCGACCGTCGGCCACCGCCGCCTCCCCCGCCGCCGCTCCGTACGAGCGCTCGCGGCGATCGCCGTGGCCGGGGTCGCGCTCGCCGGCTGCAGCATCCGCATCGACTCCGACCCGGAGCCGCCGCCCGCCGCCACGGCGACGCAGCAGTGGCGCCAGGACGTGGCCGTCGAGACCGCCGGCCTCGCCGAGGCCGCGCGGACGCTCGCGGCCGACCCCTCGACGGACCCGGCCGTGGCCGAGGCCGTCGAGGGCGTGGCGGCCGACCTCGACGCCCAGGTCGAGGCGCTCGGCGGCGTGTGGGTGGCGTGGCCGGACGGGCCGCCCGAGGGGCAGACGAACGCGCCGCTGCCGGAGGCACCGGTGGTGGCCGACGTCACCGAGCTCCGCGGGCTCCTCAGCGCATCGGCGGACTCGACGATCGCCATCTTGGCCGACGTGCCCGCCGCCGAGCGCGACCTCGCGTCCGTGCTCGCCGCGACCGCCACCGGCCGCATCCTCGCCGCGCTCGAGCTCGAGCAGCACTCCGACGGCGGGACCCCCGTCGAGGTGACGCCGATGACGCCCGAGGTGGTCGCCGCCGTCGCCGACGGACCCACCGTTCTTGTCCTCGACCAGGCCCGCTACCTCGAGGAGATCCTCGCGGCGCGCGGGATGGCCGAGTCGGCGCCCGAGCGAGCCGACCAGCTGCAGGTGCTCGTCGACACCGCGATCGAGGCCGGTGCGCAGGACACCCGCGAGCCCGCCTACCCCTGGCCCGACGGCGACGCCGACGCCTTCCGTGCCGTCACCGAGGCGGACCTGCTCGACCAGTGGATCTTCCTCGCCGGCACCGCGCCGGCCGAGCAGCGCGGGGCACTCGTCGACGCCGCCGCCGACGCTGCGGTGCGACTGCAGGCCGCCGGGGTCGACCCGGGCGCGCTCCCCGGCCTGCCGGGCTCGGCGGGCGCGGAGTCGGCGAGCGAGTCCGCCACCTGATCGACGGGTGAGCCGCGCCTCGGTCAGGCGCGGCAGCGCGCCTCAGGCGACGACGCCGGCCGCACGGAGGCGGGCGAGCAGCTCGTCGGCGGCGGCCTCGGGCGCCAGCTCGACCCGCTCGCCGGTCGCGCGGTCCCGAACCTCGACCACGCCGTTCGCAAGCCCCCGGCCGACGACGAGCGCGTACGGCACCCCGATGAGCTCGGCATCGGCGAACTTCACCCCCGCCGAGACCTTCGGCCGGTCGTCGTAGAGCACCTCGGCGCCGGCCGCGTCGAGCCGGTCCGCCAGGTCGCGGGCGGCCTCGAAGATCTCCTCGCCCTTGCCCGTGGCGAGGACGTGGACGTGGAACGGTGCGACGTGCACGGGCCAGGCGAGTCCCTGCTCGTCGCTCGTCGACTCGGCGATGGCCGCGAGCGCGCGCGTGACACCGATGCCGTAGCTGCCCATCGTCGGCGTGACGGCCTTGCCGTTCTGGTCGAGCACGGTCAGCCCGAGCGCGTCCGCGTACTTCCGGCCGAGCGCGAAGATGTGCCCCATCTCCATCCCGCGGGCGAGCTCGAGCGGCCCGGTCCCGTCGGGTGCGGGGTCACCGGCGCGGACCTCGGCGATCTCGACGGTCCCGTCGGAGACGAAGTCCCGGCCGGCCACGAGCCCGACGACGTGGCGCCCGTCGACGTCGGCGCCCGTCGCCCACACCGAGCCGTCGACGACCCGCGGGTCGAGCAGGTAGCGCACGGCCGTCTCGTCGCCGCGCGCGTGCTCCGAGCGCGGCCCGATGTAGCCGCGGACGAGCTCGGGGTGTGCCTTGAGGTCGGCCTCGGTCGCCGTCTCCACCTCGGCCGGCGCGAACGCCACCTCCGCGCGGGCCGGGTCCATGGCCCGGTCCCCGGGCAGGCCGACGACGACGAT
Organism: Georgenia sp. Z1344; assembly: GCF_057652375.1. NCBI lineage: Bacteria > Bacillati > Actinomycetota > Actinomycetes > Allobogoriellales > Allobogoriellaceae > Georgenia > Georgenia sp. Z1344. Next base: position 543,838 of record NZ_CM172728.1, read on the forward strand.
CTCCCGCTCGCCGTCGGGGTGCGTGAGGGCCAGGACGAGGTTCTTCAGGGTGTCCGACGCCGCCCAGCCGCGGCCCTCCGCGTGCGGCACCTCGGCGTCGAGCGCGGCGACGAGGGTCTCGATCGTGTCGGCGCCCGGGGTGTCGACCGTGACCGGCGCGGGCGGCTCCTCGGCATGCTGAGGCAGCTCGGGGACCGGCGTCGTCACCGCCTCGACGTTGGCCGCGTACCCGCCGGGCGAGCGGACGAACGTGTCCTCGCCGACCGGCGTCGGGTGGAGGAACTCCTCCGAGCGCGAGCCGCCCATGGCCCCGGCGTCCGCGGCGACGACGACGACCTCGAGGCCGAGCCGCTCGAAGATCCTCAGGTAGGCCGCCCGGTAGAGGTCGTAGCTGGCGACCTGCGCGTCGTCGTCGAGGTCGAAGGAGTAGGCGTCCTTCATGACGAACTCGCGCCCGCGGACGATGCCGGCACGCGGGCGGGCCTCGTCGCGGTACTTCGTCTGGACCTGGAAGAGCTGCAGCGGCAGGTCCTTGTAGGACGAGACGAGGTCCTTGACCAGGAGGGTGAACATCTCCTCGTGGGTCGGCGCGAGCAGGTAGTCGTTCTCGCGGCGGTCCTTGAGGCGGAAGAGATTGTCCCCGTACTCGGTCCAGCGGCCCGAGGCCTCGTAGGGCTCCTTGGGAAGCAGAGCCGGGAAGTGCACCTCCTGGGCGCCGATCGCCAGCATCTCCTCGCGCACGACCGCCTCGACCTTCGCGAGGACGCGCAGGCCGACCGGCAGCCACGTGTAGATGCCCGGGGCGGCACGGCGGATGTAGCCGGCGCGGACGAGCAGCCTGTGGGACGCGATCTCGGCGTCGGCGGGGTCCTCGCGCAGCGTGCGCAGGAAGAGGGAGGACATCGTGGAGAGCATGGTGGACAGGTTAGGCGGTCGCGGTCGGGCACGATGTCCCCCATGCGTACAGCGATCACCGACCTCCTCGGCATCGAGCACCCGGTCGTCCAGGGCGGGATGCAGTGGGTCTCGGTCGCCGAGCTCACCGCCGCCGTGTCGAACGCCGGCGGCCTCGGCGTCCTCGGGGCCCTCACGCAGCCGACCCCGGAGGACCTGCGCGCCGAGATCGCCCGCACGCGCGAGCTGACGGACAAGCCGTTCGGCGTCAACCTCACGTTCCTGCCGGCGATGACGCCGCCGCCGTACGCGGAGTACGTCAAGGTGATCATCGAGTCGGGCGTGCGCATCGTCGAGACCGCGGGCGCGAACCCGGGCGAGGCCGCGGCCGCCTTCAAGGCCGCGGGGATCACGCTCATCCACAAGTGCACGTCCGTCCGGCACGCGCTGTCCGCGCAGCGGTTCGGCGCCGACGTCATCACGATCGACGGCTTCGAGTGCGCCGGCCACCCCGGGGAGGACGACGTCGGCGGGCTCGTGCTCGTGCCCTCCGCCGTCGCCGCCCTCGACGTGCCGGTCCTCGCCTGCGGGGGCATCGCCGACGGGCGGGGGCTCGCCGCCGCCCGCGCGCTCGGTGCGGTCGGGGTGTCGATGGGGACGCGGTTCGTCGCGACCGCCGAGTCCCGCGTGCACGACGGGATCAAGCAGGCGATCGTCGACGGGACCGAGACCGGCACGCGCCTCGTGCTGCGCGAGCTGCGCAACACCTCGCGGATCGCGGACAACTCCGTGGCCCGCGAGGCGGCGGAGATCCTCGCCGGCGGCGGATCGTTCGAGGACGTCGCCCACCTCGTGTCCGGGGCCCGCGGGCGCGGGGCGCTCGAGTCCGGCGACCCCGAGGCCGGGGTGTGGACCGCCGGGCAGTCGATGGGGCTCATCCACGACGTGCCGACCTGCGGGGAGCTCGTGCCGAGGATCGTCGCCGAGGCCGAGGAGATCCTCGCGGGGCTCGCGCGGGGGTAGGCACGGCACGCGCGCGGTCGGGCATCGGGGGCTCGGCCCGGCAGTGACGCGCGGGTAGCCGCGGGTCGGGTGACACGGGCTGGGAGAGTCAGGGCGCGGTTCACCGGGACGTCGGCGATCCGTCACGTCCCGTTCGCCTCCGCCTGACAGCGTTCCGGTGATCGTTCCGGGCCCCCGGGTGATCGTCCTGCGCCCCCGGAGGAACCTCATGACCCCGCGCCGTCGTCACCTCGCCGCCGCTGCCGGCCTCGCCGCCGCACTGTCCCTCGGCCCGGCCCTCGCGGCGGGCGCCGCCGAGCCGACGCCCGACGCCGTCGAGAACGTGACGATGCTGGTCGGTGAGAGCGAGACCCAGCGCAACTTCTCGTGGCACTCCCGCGGCCTCGACCTCTCCCCCCAGTCGATCGTCATCGCACCGACGGCCGAGATGGACGAGACCGAGTTCCCGGCGGGAGCGCGGACGATCGAGCAGTCCACCGGCGGGCTCGCGGTCAACAAGCCCGGCTACACCTACCACCACGCCACCGTCGACGGGCTCGCCCCCTCGACCGGCTACACGTACCAGGTCGGCACCGAGGACGGCTGGTCCGAGCTGTACACGTTCACCACGGGGCCCGCGTCCGGGGACAGCGTCGACCTCGTCTACGTCGCCGACCCCCAGATCGGCACGACCGACCTCGAGGCCGAGCGCCTCCAGTGGATCGACACGCTCGACCAGGCGTGGGCCACGTACCCGGAGGCCGAGTTCCTGCTCTCCGGCGGCGACCAGGTGGACCGCGTCATCGCCGACGACGCCGAGTACGACGCCTTCCACGAGCCCGTCCAGCTCACGCAGTTCCCGCTGGCCACCACGCTCGGCAACCACGACGTCGCGCACTTCCTCACCTACGGGAACCACTTCAACCTCCCGCGGAACGGCGGACGGCCTGGCAGCGGCTTCAACTACCACTACACGTACAACGGGACGCTGTTCATCCACCTCAACAGCAACAACCTCATCCACGGCTCGCTCGTCGACTACGCGCGGGCGGCGATCGAGCAGAACCCGTCGCAGTGGGTCGTCGTCACGTTCCACCACTCGATCTACTCCGTCGCCACGCACGCCACGGACATCGACGCCGAGGACTTCGGCATCATCGACGGCCGCCGCACGGCGCTCTCCCAGGGAATGTCCGAGCTCGGGGTCGACCTCGTCCTGTCCGGCCACGACCACTACTACACGCGCACGCCGCTGATGAACCGGGGCGTGCCGGTCGGCGAGCCGGACGGTGACCCGACCGTCGGTCCCGACTTCCTCGCCCCGGGCGAGGGGGACGTCCTCTACGTCACCGGCACGACGGCGTCGGGCTCGAAGTTCTACGGGCGCAACGACGAGCTGCCCGAGCCCGCCGAGTGGGGCGAGGTCGAGAACTCGGAGAACGTGGCGAACTACAGCCACCTGAGCATCGACGAGTGCGCGATCACGGTGACGACGCACCGCGCGGAGGCCGCGACCAACGTGTCGACGGGCGCCTCCTTCCCGGACAACAGCGTGGTCGACGAGGTCACCCTCAGCGGCGACGAGACCGCCCCCGCGATCGGCGCGCCCGCGCTCACCGTGACCGCCGGCGACCCGTGGGACGCGCTGACCGGCGTCCAGGTGACCGACAACTGCGACACGGTCGCGATCGAGCCCGAGGTCAGCGGCGTCATCGACACGACGACGCCCGGCGAGTACACGCTCACCTACACGGCGACCGACCGCTCCGGGAACAGCTCGAGCGTCGAGCGGACGGTGACGGTCGAGCCGGCGCCCGAGCCGACCGAGGAGCCAACGGAGGACCCGACCGGGTCGCCCACCGAGACCCCGACCGACGGCCCCGGCGAGACGCCGACGGACGGTCCGTCGGAGAGCCCGTCCGAGGCCCCGACGGACGGTGCGTCCGAGACCCCCTCCGACGACGACGAGCCCGGCCCCACCCAGGTCGCGGGTCCGATTGCCGGGAACGACGGCCGCGGCGGCGGGCGCCACGGCGGGGGCGGCGGGTCGCTGCCGGACACCGGGGCCACTGTCGGCGGCACGATCGCCGTGGCGGCCGTGCTCGCGCTCGCGGGCGGGGCGCTCTACGGGATCCGTCGCCGGATGGCCTGACGCGCGAGGCGGCGCGCTCACCCACCCGATCGTCGAGAGTGCGGGTGAGGGCAGTCGTCGGACGTCGCTCGCTCGTCGAGATTGCGGTTGGGAGCCGTCGTCGGAGGCCGCTCACTCGTCGAGAGTGCGGTTGGGAGCGTTCGTCGGAGGCCGCACACTCGTCGAGAGTGCGGTTGGGAGCCGTCGTCGGCAAGCCCGTTCGACGGCGGGCGTGAGGCTCGGGCGCACCGGTAGCGTCACGGTCATGACCGCGACGCCGAGCAGCTCCGGCCCCACGTCCGACGCCACCGACTCCGACGCCACCGACTCCGACGACACCGTGACCGACGCGTCCGCCTCCGACGCACCCCCGCCGCACCGCTACGCCTCCACCGCCGCGTGGCGCGAGGTGGACGAGTACTTCGAGCAGGCCCTCGCGATCGAGGACGACGCGCTCGTCCAGGCGCGCGAGTCGGGTGCGACGACGACGATGCCGAACGCCGAGGTCGCCCCCAACCAGGGCGCCTTCCTCGGGCTGCTCGCCTCGATGACGGGCGCGCTGCGCGTCCTCGAGATCGGCACGCTCGCCGGCTACTCGACGATCTGGTTCGCCCGCGCGGTGGGCCTGGCCGGCCGGGTCGTCACGCTCGAGCTCGAGCCGGCCAACGCGGCCGTCGCGCGGGAGAACCTCGAACGGGCCGGCGTCGCCGATCGCGTCGACGTGCTCGAGGGGCCGGCGGCCGACTCGCTCGAGCAGCTCGTCGCGGACCAGGTCGAGCCGTTCGACCTCGTGTTCATCGACGCGGACAAGCCGAGCAACCCGCTCTACCTCGCCGAGGCGATGCGGCTGACGCGACGCGGGTCCGTCGTCGTCGTCGACAACGTGGTGCGGGACGGCGCCGTCGCCGACCCCGACAGCACGGATCCGCGCGTCCGCGGGGTGCGCGACCTGGTGGCGGCGATCTCCCGGCACCCCGAGCTCGAGGCGACCGCGCTGCAGACCGTGGGCGTCAAGGGATGGGACGGACTGATCGTCGCGCGTCGCAGGGGCTGACCGGGCGCGCGTCTGCTCACTCGTCGGGCGGAAAAGCCGCTCACTCGTCGAGAGTGCGGGTGAGGGCCGCCGTCAGAGGACGACGGTGGCGTAGGTGCCCTCCTGGCGCATGCCGAGGCGGCGGTAGGTGGCCAGGCCGGCCGTGTTGTAGTCGTTGACGTAGAGGGAGACGGTGGGCGCGACGTCGGCGAGCACGTCGCGCACGACGGCGGCCATGCCCCGCGACCCGAGCCCCTGGCCGCGCCGGTCGGGCGCCACCCACACGCCCTGCACCTGGGCCACGCCGAGGGCGAGCGCCCCGACGTCGGCCTTGAAGACGACGCGCTCCTGCCCGGTCTCGGGGTGCGGCTCGGTGCGGATCCACGTCCGCCCCAGCGAGAGGAGCGAGCGCACGCGCCGGACGTAGCCGTTGCCGTAGCGGGTGGGGTCGTAGCCGACCTCCTCGATGAACATCGCCACCGACGCCGGTGCCACGATCGGCGCCTCGGCCACGGTCCCGCGCCGCACCTGCGGGTCCGGCTCGACCGTCGCGGGCGAGTCCATGACGAGCAGCGGCTGGTTCCCGCGGATCTCGCGCGGCCGCCCCCAGCGCTGCTCGAGGAAGGACCACAGCGAGAGGACCTGCTCCGCGTCGCCGAGCACGGAGCTCGAGGCACGGCCGTGGTCGGCGATCGTCTGCGCGATCGCGGGCCGCTGCTCGGCGGTGGTCCCGACCGGCACGATGTTCGCGCCGACCCAGGTGAGGGCCTCGAGCCCCTGCTCGCCGTCGATGCCGAGCATGCGGGAGCCGGGCGTCGAGGTGTCGAACCGGCCCCCCACCACCTGGACGGCGGCGAGCGTCGAGGTCAGCGGGTAGTGCGCGCACAGCTGCCCGGCATCGGCCGCACGCTCGTGGCCGAGGACGGAGACCGCGGCCGCCGCGTCACGCCGCGCGGAGGCCCGGAACAGCCGCATCCGCGGTCAGTGGACGGTGACGGCCGGTGCCGCACCGGCCTCGTCCTCGAGCCCCATCTCGGCCGCGATGCGGTTCGCCTCCTGGATGAGGGTGTCGACGATCTGGTCCTCCGGCACGGTCCGGATGACCTCGCCCTTGACGAAGATCTGGCCCTTGCCGTTGCCGGACGCCACCCCGAGGTCGGCCTCGCGTGCCTCGCCCGGGCCGTTGACGACGCAGCCCATGACGGCCACCCGGAGCGGGACGGTGAGGTCCTTGAGCCCCTCGGTGACCTCCTCGGCCAGGGTGTAGACGTCGACCTGCGCGCGCCCGCACGACGGGCACGAGACGATCTCCAGCGTCCGCGGCCGCAGGTTGAGCGACTCGAGGATCTGGTTGCCGACCTTGACCTCCTCGGCCGGCGGGGCGGACAGCGAGACGCGGATCGTGTCGCCGATGCCCTGCGAGAGCAGCGCGCCGAACGCCACGGACGACTTGATCGTGCCCTGGAAGGCGGGGCCGGCCTCGGTGACGCCGAGGTGCAGCGGCCAGTCGCCGGCCTCGGAGAGCAGCTCGTAGGCGCGGACCATGACGACCGGGTCGTTGTGCTTGACCGAGATCTTGAAGTCGTGGAAGTCGTGCTCCTCGAACAGCGACGCCTCCCAGATCGCCGACTCGGCGAGGGCCTCCGGCGTGGCCGAGCCGTACTTCTTCAGCAGGCGCGGGTCGAGTGAGCCGGCGTTGACGCCGATCCGGATCGACGTGCCGTGGTCCTTGGCCGCCTGGGCGATCTCCTTGACCTGGTCGTCGAACTTGCGGATGTTGCCGGGGTTGACGCGCACGGCGCCGCAGCCGGCCTCGATCGCCGCGTAGACGTACTTCGGCTGGAAGTGGATGTCCGCGATGACCGGGATCGTCGACTTCGCCGCGATGACCTTGAGGGCCTCGGCGTCCTTGTCCGTGGGGCACGCGACCCGCACGATGTCGCAGCCGGTGGCCACGAGCTCGGCGATCTGCTGGAGCGTGGCGCCGATGTCGTGGGTCTTCGTCGTCGTCATCGACTGGACCGAGACCGGGGCCCCGTCGCCGACAGGGACGTCGCCCACCATGATGCGGCGGGTCTTGCGCCGCGGCGCCAGCACGGGCGGCGGCTGCTTGACGGTCGGGATGCCGAGATTGATGGGGACGCTCACCCGCCCAGTATCGCACCGCCGTCCAGACACGTCCCGCGTGCGAGACCGGCGACACGATCCACGGCGCACGACGACGAACGGCACATGCAAACGACCGCCTGCACCTGGCGGCCGCGGGCTCTATGCTCGACCTGCAACCAGCTACTTGCACAACGTGTCCGTCGACTCGAGGAGCCCGCCATGGACCGCACGCCGCTCGACACCACGCCCGTCGCCGACCTCGACGCCGGCACCATCACCCGCACCGTGCTCGTGCGCGCCCCGAAGCAGGAGACCTGGGAGGCCCTCACGGACCCCGAGGCGATCGGGCAGTGGTGGGGCATGCCCGCCGACGTGCCCGGCGGGATGCGCGAGGGCGCCACCGGGACGCTCGAGTGGCGCGACCACGGCCTCATGCCGATCCGGGTCGCCCGGTTCGACGTGCCGACCCGATTCGACCTCGTCTGGGGCCAGCTCGGCGAGGAGGAGCCCGGCGAGACCGCCTCCCTCGTGCAGTTCACCCTCGACGACGACGGACAGGGCCGCACCCTCGTCACCGTGCTCGAGTCCGGGTTCCGGCACCTGCCGACCGCCGAGCGCCGAGCGGCGATGGACGACAACGTCGGCGGATGGATCCAGGTGCTGGACTCGTTCGTCGCCCACGTCGAGGCGCGGGCGTGACGGCCGGCGCAACGCGCCAGACACCGGGCGGAGCCTCGGGGCAATCGGCGAGCGCCGCGTCCGGCGGGCCGGCGGTGACCGCGGACTCCCCCGGCGGCCCCCGATCCCCCGGCGACCCCGACTCGCCCGCTCCCCTGTTCGCTGCGCTGGCGGACGAGACGCGGTGGGAGGTCCTCCGCGCGGTCGGACGTGCGCCGTCGTCGGCCTCGGAGCTGGCCCGCACGCTGCCGGTGAGCAGGCAGGCGATCGCCCACCACCTCGAGACGCTCGCGCAGTTCGGGCTCGTCGAGGCCGCGCGCGAGGGGCGGCACCTGCGCTACCGGGCGCTCGGCGCTCGGCTCACGCAGCTCGCGACCGCGCTCGAGAGCATCGGCCGCGGCTGGGACGAGCGGCTCGACCGGCTCGCGGCGCTGGCCGAGGCTCGGGCGGCGGACGGCGCCGAGGCACTGCCCGGTGGCGGGACCGAACCCGACGGCGGGGTGGCGCGGGGTGCCGACACGCTGCCCGACGGCGGGGCGGCGCAGGGTGCCGACACGCTGCCGGACGACGGGGCGACGCCGGGTGCCGACACGCTGCCGGACGGCGAGGCGGCGCCGGTCCTCGGGGAGGCCGCTAACCCGTGAGCGAGACCGGCACGACGATGTCCGCGACGACGAGCAGCACCGTCATGCCGATCATGAGGGCGACGACCACGTAGGTGAGCGGGAGCAGCCTGGCGGTGTCCGCCGGGCCCGGGTCGGGGCGGCCGCGCAGCCGCGCGACGAACCGCCGCAGCCCCTCCCACAGGGCGCCGGCCACGTGCCCGCCGTCGAGCGGCAGCAGCGGGACGAGGTTGAAGACGAAGAGGGTCATGTTGAGCGCGCCGAGCAGCGAGAGCAGGTCGGCGAACCGCTGGACGCCCGTGTACTCCGGCGCCTCGACCGAGGCGATCTCGCCGGCGAACCGACCCACGCCCACGAGCCCGACGACGCCGGGGTCCCGCTCCTGGAGGCCGAAGGTGGCCTTGGCGACGTCGACGAGGGCGACCGGGAGCCGCACGATGATCTCCGCGGTGCCCGTCAGCTGCTCCCACGCCATCCCGGGAACCTCGGTGACGGAGAGCCGGTCCTGCGCGAACGCCGGCCCGATGCCGACGTACGGCGTGGGCGCGGTCCCGCCGCCCTCGACGGGGCGCTCGACGACCTCGGGCGTCACCGTGAGCGCGACCTCGGCGCCGTCGCGCTCGACGACGACGTCGGTGGGGACGGCCCCGCCGCTCGCGATCGTCTCCTGCACCTCGGTCCACTCCTCGACTTCCACGCCGCCCCAGCTGACGATCTCGTCGCCGGGCTGCAGGCCGGCCGCGGCGCCCGGTCCCGCGAGGCAGTCGGCATCGCCCGGGGCGGGCGTCGTCGGGCTCTCGTCCGTGCCGCCATCCCCCGTGCCCGCCGACGTGGCGACGCACTCCTGGACCGAGTCGAGGGTGGTGGTGGGCGCGGAGATCCCGATCCCGCACACGACGATCGCGAGGAGGATGACCGACAGGACGAGGTTGACGAGCGGGCCGCCCATCATGACGACGATCTTCTTCCCGACCGGCAGTCGGTGGAACGCGCGGTGCTCCTGGCCCTCGGGGACCTCCTCGGCGGAGATCTCGCGGGCCTCCTGCGCGAGCGTGGGCCGGCCGTCCTTGCGGTGCGTGCGGCGCCCGGGGCGGGCGGGGGCGAACATGCCGGCGAGCGTGACGAACCCGCCGAGCGGGATCGCCTTGAGGCCGTACTCGGTCTCGCCGCGGCGCGTCGACCACAGGGTGGGGCCGAAGCCGACGAAGTAGCGCGGGACGAGGACGCCGAACCGCTTGGCCGGGACGAGGTGCCCGAGCTCGTGCAGGCCGATCGAGGCGACGAGCCCGACCGCGAGGACGAGGACGCCGAGGAGGAAGCTCACGCGGCCGCGACGAGCTCGCGCGCGCGGGCGCGGGCCGAGCTCTCGGCGGCCTCGACGTCGGCGAGCACCGGCTGCGCGACGCCGTCGTGCTCGGCGAGGACGCGCTCGACGACGTCGAGGATCCCCAGGTAGGGCAGCCGCCCGGCGATGAACCCGGCCACGGCCTCCTCGTTGGCGGCGTTGACGACCGCGGGGTGCGTGGCCGAGGCGGTGAGGGCGGACCGGACGAGGGAGACGGCGGGGAACGTCGCGTCGTCGAGGGGCTCGAACGTCCACGAGGTCGCGGCGTCCCACGCGCACGGCGTCGCGACGCCCGGCAGGCGGCGCGGCCAGGACAGGCCGAGCGCGATCGGCAGGCGCATGTCGGGCGGGGAGGCCTGGGCGAGCGTGGAGCCGTCGACGCTCTCGATCATCGAGTGGACGATCGACTGCGGGTGGACGACGACCGTGATGTCGTCGGGCGCCACGTCGAACAGGAGCGACGCCTCGGCGAGCTCGAGCGCCTTGTTCATCAGGGTCGAGGAGTTGATGGTGACGACCGGGCCCATCGCCCAGGTCGGGTGCGCGAGTGCCTGCTCGACCGTGACGTCGGCGAGCTGGTCGCGCGTGCGCCCGCGGAACGGGCCGCCGGACGCGGTGAGGACGAGCCGGCGCACGTCGCTCACTCCGGTGACGACCGGCGAGGTCAGGCCCTTCTCGTGGCGCACTCCCCCGAGCGCCTGCGCCATCGCCGAGTGCTCGGAGTCGACGGGGATGATCTGGCCGGGCCGCGTGAGCGCCTGCGCGACCAGCGCGCCGCCGGCGACGAGGGACTCCTTGTTGGCGAGCGCCAGGGTCGCGCCCGAGGCGAGGGCGGCGAGCGTGGGGCGCAGACCGACCGAGCCGGTGATGCCGTTGAGCACGACGGCGGAGGGAGGCTCCCAGTACGCGTCACCAGGGCCGGACTGCTCCGGCGATTCGTCGAGATTGCGGTTCGTCGCCGTCGAGACTGCGGTTCGTCGCCGTCGAGACTGCGGTTCGTCGTCGTCGGCCGTGCGACCGGGACCGCCGAGCATGCCCGCGAGCTCGGTCGAGGCGTCCGTGCCGGCGACGATCTCGGGCAGCGCTGCGCCCGCGCCGAGCGCGGAGGCGAGGGCCTCACGCACGTCCGCGAGGTTGGTCTCGTCCGCGACGCCGACGACGCCTGGGCGGTGCGCGGCGACCTGCTCGGCGAGGAGCTCGGGCCTCGAGCCCGACGCGGCGAGCGCGCGGACGACGAAGCGGCCGGGCTCGTCGGCGTTCGCCCGCCCGACGACGTCGAGGGCCTGCGTGCCGATCGAGCCGGTCGAGCCCAGGAGGACGACCTCGGTGGTCATGCGCGGGCGAGGACGACCTCGACCACGCGGTCGAGGTACACGTCGACGACGGACTCGTCGTAGGCCTTGCGCCCCTGCGCGGGCGGGAAGGTCACGGCGCGGACGTCCTCGGCCGTCAGGCCGTCGCCCACCCGGAGGTACTCCTCGACGCGGGCGAGGAAGGCGTCGACCGCGCTCGCGGAGTAGCCGGTGGAGCCGGGGCGGACGAACCGCTCCCGCTCGGGGCGCTCGAGGCGCGGCCGGAGCGTCCCGGCGAGGCCCTCGACGTGGGTGCGCCACCCGTCGTCGCCGCCCTCGGCGACCGTGCGCTGCCGGCGGCGGCGCGTGTGGCTCTCCTCGAGGCGGTCGAGCGCGAGGTCGACCTGCTCGGGGTCGTAGCCGCCGGGCACGAGGTCGAACGCGGCCTGCCGCACCGCGGTCTCGTCGATGCCGCCGTCGACGTCCCGGGCGCGGGTGAAGAACTCGTCCACCTGGTCGGTGTCATAGCCGTCCTCGCGGCGCCCGACCCTCGCGAAACCCCTCATCACTGCCGTCCCTTCGTGGGCTGGTCGATGACCTCGGCCGCGAGCTGGCCGCAGGCGCCGTCGATGTCCGATCCGCGCGTGTCGCGCACCGTCGTGGGGATCCCGGCGTCGCGCAGCTCGGCGACGAACGCGGCCTCGACGTCCCGCTCGGACGCCGTCCAGATCGATCCCGGGGTGGGGTTGAGCGGGATGGGGTTGACGTGCACCCAGCCCTTGCCCCGCTTGTTGAGCTCCTCGGCGAGGAGCCGGCCGCGCCAGGCGTGGTCGTTCATGTCCTTGATGAGCGCGTACTCGATGGACACGCGGCGGCCCGTGGCCTCGAAGTAGCGGCGGGCGGCGTCGAGGAGCTCGCCGACCTTCCAGCGCGAGTTGATGGGGATGAGCTCGTCGCGCAGCTCGTCGTCCGGCGCGTGCAGGGAGACCGCGAGCGTGACCGGGATGCCGGTCGCCGCGAGCTTGTCGATCGCGGGGACGAGGCCAACGGTCGAGACCGTGATGTTGCGGGCCGACATCCCCAGGCCGGCGGGGGCCGGGTCGACCATGCGGCGCACGGCGCCGATGACCGCCTTGTAGTTGGCCATCGGCTCGCCCATGCCCATGAAGACGACGTTGCTCAGGCGGGTCGGCCCGCCGGAGAGCTCGCCGTCCCTGCAGGCGGCCGCGGCCAGGCGGACCTGCTCGACGATCTCGGCGGTCGACAGGTTGCGGGTCAGCCCCTGCTGGCCGGTGGCGCAGAACGGGCAGGCCATCCCGCAGCCTGCCTGCGAGGACACGCACAGCGTGGTGCGCGACGTGTAGCGCATGAGGACGGACTCGACCATCGCGCCGTCGTAGAGCTTCCACAGCGACTTCACGGTGGCGCCGCCGTCGGCCTGCATGTCCCGCACGCGGCTCACCAGTGGCGGGAGGAGGGTCTCCGCGAGAGAGTCACGGGTCGCGACCGGCAGGTCCGTCATGTCGGCCGGGTCGTTGGTCAGGTGCCCGAAGTAGTGCCGCGAGAGCTGGTCGACCCGGAACCCCGGCAGACCGAGCTCCTTGGCGACGCCGGCCCGCTCGTCGACCGCGAGGTCCGCGAGGTGCCGCGGCGGCTTCCCGCGACGCTTCGCCGTGAAGGTCAGCTGGAGGCGCTCACCGGGGGCCGCGCCCTCGAGGGCCGGCCGGACCTGGCGGCCGGCGGCGGGTGCGGCTGTGGCGCGCGCAGGATCGGCGGTGGCCGTCGCGGTGGCGGTGGACGTCGTCCGCGTGGGCGCGGTCGAGCGCGCGCCGTCGGACGCGGCGCCGGTCGATGCGGCGCGCGGGGCGGGCGTGCGGGGCGAGTTCTCGGAGGTCATGGCGGGCTCAGTGTCTCACCGACCGGCCCGCAGGTCAGCCCGCGGCCCGGGCGAGCGGGCCGAGTGTGAGGTAGACGAGGGGGAGCGTGAGGATGATCGAGTCGATGCGGTCGAGCAGGCCCCCGTGCCCGGGCAGGAGGTTCGACATGTCCTTGACGCCGAGGTCGCGCTTGAGGAGGGACTCCGCCAGGTCTCCGATCGTGGCGGTGCCGACCGCGACGAGCCCGAGGCCGAGGGCCAGCCACAGCTCTTCCCCGAGGAGCACGGTGACGAGCAGGTAGGAGACGAGCGCGCACGCGAGGACCGAGCCGACGACGCCCTCCCACGACTTCTTCGGCGAGATCGTGGGCGCGACCGGGTGCTTGCCGAACAGGATCCCGGCCACGTAGCCGCCCGTGTCGTTGGCCGCCGCGAGCAGCGCCACGGTGAGGACGAGCAGGACGCCGTCGTCCATCCGCACGAGGAGGACGGCGAACGAGACGAGGAAAGGGACGTAGGTGAGGACGAAGACGTCGGCCGCGGCGTCCCGGACGCCGTTCGTGCCGCGGCGCGCGAGGACGGCGACGGTGACGACGAGTGCGACCGCGCCGGCGTAGGCGGCGAGCAACCCGCGCTCGCCCGCGAACCACGTGGCGGCCACCATGACGACACCGCTCGCCGCGACGGGGCCCCGGGCGATGTCGATGTGCCGCTGGGCAGCCGCGGCCGCGAGCTCGAACGTGCCGACGACGGCGACGAGCGCCACCAGCGCGACGAACGGCTCCGGCCGGAAGACGAGCGAAAGCGCGAGCAGCGTGATGAGGCCGATCCCGACGGGGATCGCCCTGCTCAGCTCGCGGCCCGCGCGGGGGCCCGTCCGCACCGGCGCGGCATCCTCGGCGGAGGGGGCGGTGGTGGTGGGGCCGTTCGTCGTCGTGCCCGTGCGGTCGGGGGTGGCACCGGACGACGGACCGGCGCCGGACGAGGGGTCCGCCCCGGACGCACGCCCGGCGGCGGGCCCCCCGGTGACGGGCACCGGGGCGCGCGGACCGGGCGGCGTCGTCGGAACGTCCATGGTGGCGGCCCCTCGTGGGTCAGACCTCGAGGAGGTCCTTCTCCTTGGCCTCGACGACCTGATCGATCGTCTCGACGTGGCTCTTCGTCAGCGCGTCGAGCTCCTTCTCCGCGCGCGTGCCCTCGTCCTCGCCGACCTCGCCGTCCTTGACGAGGCGGTCGAGCTCCTCCTTGGCCTTGCGGCGCACGGCGCGCACCGAGATGCGGGCGTCCTCGGCCTCGTTGCGGGCGAGCTTGACGTAGTCGCGGCGACGCTCCTCGGTCAGCGCCGGGAGGACGACGCGCAGGACGTTGCCGTCGTCGGTCGGGTTGACGCCGAGGTCGGAGGCCCGCAGCGCCTTGTCGATCGCGGAGGACGCTCCCCGGTCGTACGGGGAGATGAGGACCGTGCGGGCCTCGGGGATCTGCAGCGAGGCGAGCTGCTGCAGGGGCGTCGGGGCGCCGTAGTAGTCCACGAGGATCGCGTTGAACATCGCGGCGTTCGCACGGCCGGTGCGGATGTTGCTCATCCGGTCACGGGCCACCTCGACGGCCTTGTCCATCTTGTCCTCTGCCTCGAGCAGGGTGTCGTCGATCACGTGGTCACTCCTCGTCTGTCTCGCCGGCGGTCACCAGCGTGCCGATCTTCTCACCCAGCAGGGCGCGGGTGACGTTACCCCGGTCGGTCATGCCGAACACCCGCATGGCCAGCCCGTTGTCCATGCACAGCGAGAACGCGGCGGCGTCGACGACCCGCAGACCGCGGGCGAGCGCGTCCGCGTAGGTGAGGTGGTCGAGGCGGACCGCGCTCGGGTCGGTGCGCGGGTCGGCGGTGTAGACGCCGTCGACCCCGTTCTTGCCCACGAGGACCTCGTCGCAGTGCGTCTCGAGGGCGCGCTGGGCGGTGACGGTGTCCGTGGAGAAGTACGGCATGCCCGCGCCGGCGCCGAACACGACGACGCGCCCCTTCTCCATGTGCCGGATCGCGCGCAGCGGGATGTAGGGCTCCGCGACCTGGCCCATCGTGATGGCGGTCTGCACGCGCGTGCGCACGCCCGACTGCTCGAGGAAGTCCTGCAGCGCGAGCGCGTTCATCACCGTGCCGAGCATGCCCATGTAGTCGGCGCGGGAGCGGTCGAGCCCGCGGGCGCTGAGCTCCGCGCCGCGGAAGAAGTTGCCGCCGCCCACGACGATGGCGATCTCGACGCCCTGGCGGTGCGCGTCCGCGATCTCGCGGGCGACCCGGAGCACGACGTCGGGGTCGAGCCCGACCTCGCCGCCGCCGAAGACCTCGCCGGAGAGCTTGAGCATGACGCGGCGCCGGGCGGGGGCGTTGCGCCCCGGGCCGCCGGGGGCGATCTCACCCGGACCGGTCCCTCCCGGGCTGGTCCCGCCGTGCGTCAGGTCGGTGTCGGTTCGGTCGGTCATCGGCGCTGGTCTCCTTCGGGCGGCGCGGCGTGTGCCGGGGAGCGGGTCGATCTCGTGCGGATAGGCGGGTGGCCCCGGACCGTGCGGTCCGGGGCCACCAGTGGTGCCTGGGTCAGGCTCCGACGCGGAAGCGGGCGAAGCCCGTCACCGTGCCGCCCGAGGCGCCGACGACCTGCGCGACCGTCTGCTTCGGGTCCTTGGCGAACGCCTGGTCGACCAGGACGTTCTCCTTGTAGAAGCCGTTCATCCGGCCCTCGATGATCTTCGGCAGCGCCTGCTCCGGCTTGCCCTCGGCGCGCGAGGTCTCCTCGGCGACGCGGCGCTCGTTCTCCACCGTCTCCGCGGGGACGTCCTCGCGGGTGAGGTAGGCCGGCGAGTACGCGGCGACGTGCAGGGCGACGTCGTGCGCCGCCTCGGCGCCCGCCGCGTCCGTGGCGACCAGGACACCGACCTGCGGCGGGAGGTCCTTGGCCGTGCGGTGCAGGTAGGACGCGACCTTCTCGCCCTCGAGTCGCTCGACGCGACGGACCTCGATCTTCTCGCCGATGGTGGCGGCGAGGTTCTCGACGGCGTCCTTGACGGTGCCGTCGCCCGACGGGGCGGCGAGCAGCGTCTCGACGTCGGTCGCGCCCGAGGCCACCGCGGCCTGGAGCACGGCGTCGGCCAGCGCGACGAACTTCTCGTTCTTCGAGACGAAGTCCGTCTCCGAGTTGACCTCGACCATCGTGCCGATCTCGCCGGCGCCGCCGGGGCTGACGTCGATGGCGATGAGGCCGTCGGACGCCGCACGCCCCTCGCGCTTGGCGATGCCCTTGAGACCCTTCACGCGGATGATCTCGGTGGCCTTCTCGGTGTCGCCGTCGGCCTCGACGAGGGCGTTCTTGACGTCGAGCATGCCGGCACCCGTCGACTCGCGCAGGGCCTTGATGTCGGCCGCGGTGTAGTTGGCCATGGGTTCCTCTCTGTGCAGGTGGGAATCAGTTGGCGGTGGTGTCGGTCGAGTCCGTCGCCTCGGCCGCGGGGGCCTCGGTGGCGGTCTCGGCAGCCGGAGCGGCCTCAGCGGCCGGAGCCTCGGTGGCGGGCGCCTCGGCCGGAGCGGCCTCAGCAGCCGGGGCCTCCGTGGCCGGAGCGGCCTCAGCAGCCTGGGCCTCCGTGGCCGGAGCAGCCTCAGCCTCGGCGGCGGGCGCCTCGGTCGCGGCCGGGGTGGCGGCGTCGGACTCGTGCGCGGCGAGGAGCTCGCGCTCCCACTCGGCGAGCGGCTCGGCGTCGTCGGCCTGGGCGCCCTTGGCGCCGCCGTGCCGGACGACGAGACCCTCGGCCGCAGCGTCCGCGATCACGCGGGTGAGCAGGGCGACGGAGCGGATCGCGTCGTCGTTGCCCGGGATGCGGTAGTCGACCTCGTCCGGGTCGCAGTTGGTGTCGAGGATCGCGACGACCGGGATGTTGAGCTTGCGCGCCTCGGAGACCGCGAGGTGCTCCTTCTTGGTGTCGACGACCCACACGGCGGACGGGATCTTGCCCATGTCGCGGATACCGCCGAGGGTGCGCTCGAGCTTGACCTTCTCGCGGTGCATCATCAGCAGCTCCTTCTTCGTGTGGTGGGAACCCGCCACATCGTCGAAGTCGAGCTGCTCGAGCTCCTTGAGGCGCTGCAGCCGCTGGTGCACGGTCGAGAAGTTGGTCAGCATGCCGCCGAGCCAACGGTGGTTGACGAAGGGCATCCCGACGCGGCGGGCCTGCTCCTCGATCGCCTGCTGCGCCTGCTTCTTGGTGCCGATGAACAGGATGGTCCCGCCGTGCGAGACGGTCTCCTTGACGAACTCGTAGGTCCGGTCGATCTCGGCGAGCGACTGCTGCAGGTCGATGATGTAGATGCCGTTGCGCTCCGTGAGGATGAAGCGCTTCATCTTGGGGTTCCAGCGGCGGGTCTGGTGACCGAAGTGGACACCGGACTCGAGCAGCTGACGCATGGACACGACGGCCATGGCTCTTCCTTTCGGTGCGGGATCGCCCGCACGCGTTCGGCCCCGACGCTCGGCGGCGGGGCCCTCTCCGTGGTTGTCGGTCGTGACCGGGTGGCCACGACCCCTGGTGCCTGCGACGTCGGCGCCCGCGAGGCGGGACCGCTGCCGATCGCCCCGCCGACCGAGGCCGTCCGCGCGGGGCGGGGGCTGGTGCGGCGGTGAGCAGGCACGCGAAGTCGACCGGCCAGAGACCGGTCGCCCTGTCATGGTAGCGGAGCGGGACCGGGGCTCGCGCGCCGATCGGTGCGTCGTGGGACTCACGTGACCACGGGGGCGCAGGTGTTTCCATGTGTCGCACTCCTGAGCACGACGTCCCCACAGGCGGTCCCGCGACGCCGCCGTCCACCGGTCGCGGCGATCGCCGGACGCGGTGGTGCGGCGATGCGGTGGCCTGGTGCCATGACCCCACGACGCGCACCCGGTCGCCCCGACGACGACGTCGTCCGCCGCGCCCTCCTCGTCCTCGCCCTCACCGTCTGCCTCACCCTGGTGGGCGCACGCGCGCCGGCCGCGCACGCCCTGCCCGGTGCGCCGTCCCCGCCGGGGCCGGTGGTCGGCCCCGTGGTCGGTCCGGTCGGGGGCTCGCTCTCGCTCGCCGTCGGAGGGACCCCGCACGACGCCGGAGCGTCGCCCGGGGTGGCGACCGGCACCCTTCTCTCGCCCGACGTCGATCCGTCGGACGGGTCCGTCGAGTACGACTGGCCCACCGGTGGCGCGGTCCCGGTGCTCGCCCCGTTCGAGGGGTCGGAGTCGCGGTACGGGCCGGGGCACCGCGGGGTCGACCTCGACGTCCGGCCCGGCACGACGATCGTCGCGGCGGCCGACGGCGTCGTCGCGTTTACCGGCCAGGTCGCCGGGCGGCCCGTCGTGTCGATCGACCACGCCGACGGGCTGCGGACGACCTACGAGCCCGTGTCGGCAAGCGTGTCCGCGGGCGACCGGGTCACTGGTGGCGAGGTGGTCGGGACCCTCGCGGCCGGCCACTGCCCGCCGCCAGGGTGCCTGCACTGGGGCGCGCGGCGCGGGAGCCACGACTACGTCGACCCGCTCTCGCTGCTCGGCGACGCACCGCAGCCCGTCCGGCTGCTCCCGCTCGGCCGGTGAGGGGCGGGCGTCGGGAGCAGTACCGCCGATCGTCCGGGTGAGCCGGGTAGGCGCCCGGGCGTGTTGGGCGCGCGGGCGTGTTGGGCGCGCGGGCGTGTCGGGCTCGCGGGTAGGCCTGGACGGGTGTCAGGCGCGCGGGTGGGCCTGCGTGAAGACGGACCGCAGGCGCTCGGGGCTGACGTGGGTGTACCGCTGCGTCGTGGCGAGCGAGGAGTGGCCGAGGATCTCCTGGACCGAGCGGAGGTCCGAGCCGCCGGCGAGCAGGTGCGTCGCGGCGGAGTGCCGCAACCCGTGCGGGGCGAGGTCGGCGACGCCGGCGAGCGCCGTCGCCCGGTGGAGCATGCCGCGCACGGTCCGGGCATCGATGCGAGAGCCCCGGACACCGACGAACAGCGCCCGCTCCCCCGCGCGCACCGGGAGCGACGGGCGCCCCTCGTCCGTCCAGCGGCGCACGGCCTCGGCCGCCGGGACGCCGAGCGGGACGACCCGTTCCTTGTTCCCCTTGCCGACCACGCGGACCGTGCGCTCGGCGAGGTCGACGGCGCCGAGGTCGAGCGAGACGAGTTCCCCGACCCGCAGGCCGGTCGCGTAGAGGAGCTCGAGGGCGGCGTGGTCGCGCAGGTGGGTGGGGTCGCCGTCCTCGGCGCGCTCGGCGGCGGAGCCGAGCAGCTGCTCGACGGCATCGACCCCGAGGACGGTCGGCAGGTGGCGGTCGGGGCGCGGCGACCGCAGGCGTTGCGCGGGATCGACGTCGACCCGGCCGGAGCGCGCGAGCCAGGCGCCGAGGGACCGCACGGCGGCCGCACGACGCGCGAGGGTCGAGCGCGCGAGCCCCTCGGACCGTTGGCCGGCGAGCCACGATCGCAGGTCCGTGAGATCGATGGCCGTGAGGTCGACCTCGGAGTCGTCGTCGGCGTGCCCGAGGTGGACGAGGAGCGTGGTGACGTCGCCGAGGTACGCGCGCACGGTGTGCGCGGAGAGCCCCCGCTCACCCGCGAGGTGACGCTCGAACCCGGCGAGCAGCTCCCCGCGCGGGACGACCGAGGTGGTTGCGGCGGCCGCGGCGGACCCGTCCGACCCGGCGATCGTCCCCGTCATGGCACGCAGGGTACGCCGTCAGCCGCCGGGACGCTGCCCGCTCCGTCGCCACCGTTCTCCCACCGGCTCGACCCGGCCGGAGAGTTCGAGGAGGCCGAGCGCCGAGCGGACGGTCCTCGTGTCGAGCCCGGCGTTGCGCGCGATGGAGGACTCGTCGGCGGCGCGGACGGCCGGCAGGGCGTCGAGCACCCGCCGGCACGCAGGGTCCAGACCGTCGAGAAGGCCCGGGAGCATCCCGTCCTCCTCCGTCGACGGGCCGTCCCCACCAGGCAGCGGGTCCGTTCCTGCGTCGTCGGTGGTCCCCCGACCGTTCGTGCCGGTCGCCGCCAGGCTCGTGCCGATGGGCAGGGCCAGCTCTGCGAGCTCCTCGGGCCTCGTCACGCACGTGGCCCCCTGCTCGCGCATGAGTCGGTGGCAGCCGGCGGACGCCATCGAGGTGATCGGTCCCGGGACCGCACCGAGCGGGCGCCCCATCGACGCGGCGTGCCGCGCGGTCGACAGGGCACCCGAGCGCAGGGCCGCCTCGACCACGAGCGTCGCGCCCGAGATGGCGGCGATGAGGCGGTTGCGCGAGAGGAACCGGTGCCGCGCCGGGTTCGACCCGGGCGGGGACTCGGCGACGACGGCTCCGTCGTCGAGGAGCTGCGCGAGCATCTCCGCGCTGCCCTGCGGGTAGAACCGGTCCGCGCCGCCGGCCATCACGGCGACGGACGTACCCCCGACGACGAGCGCCCCGCGGTGCGCGGCCGTGTCGATCCCGTACGCACCACCCGAGACGACGACGAGGCCCGCCCCCGCGACGCCGGCCGAGATCTCGGCGGCCGCCGTCATCCCGTACGGGGTCGAGGCCCGCGAGCCGACCACGGCGACGGCGCGCCGCTCGAGCGCGGCCCGGCGCCCGCGGCCCCAGAGGCCGGCCGGCGCGTCCTCCCCCAGGTCGTCGAGGCCGACCGGCCACCCGGGGGCGCCAGGGATCGTGAACCAGCCGCCCAGGTTCTCGATCGTGTCGAGGTCGCGCTCGGGCGCGAGCCGGTCGAGGCGCGGGGCCCACCGCGCGACGGAGGTGGCGAGCGTGCCCCGCCCGACCTCGGCGTCGTGGGGCGCCGCGGGCAGGGCCGTCGCGGAGGCGGCGTGGCGGACCCAGTCGAGCGCCTCGACAGCGCCGAGGACGGCGATCAGCCGGTGCGCCTGCGGGTCGGCCCCCTCGACGAGCCGCGTCCACGCGGCGGCCGCGACGACCTCCGCCGAGCGTTCAGGTCGATTCCCTACCGCGAGTGCGGTTGGGGTTTCTGGCGAGAGTGCGGGTGAGCTGTCCATCGAGCGTGCCAGGCCTTCTTCGGTCGAGAGTGCGGGTGAGGTGTCCGTGACCCGGTGGGCGGCGGTCGGACCGCCGGGCTCAGCCACGGCGGGGCCCCTGCGACCGGAGGGTCATCGCCTCGCCGACGTGCATGTCGCTCGGCGAGTCCGCCCCGGCGAGGTCGGCGATCGACCAGGCCACCCGAAGGACGCGGTCCATCCCGCGCATCGTCAGCCGCCCGGTGTCGACGGCGTCCGCCACCGTCGCCACCGCGCTGCGACCGGTGCGTTCCCGCAGCCACGCACCGGGCACCTCGGCGTTCGTGCTCCACCCGGTGCCGGCGAGCCGGTCGGCGGCGGCCGTGCGAGCCGCGGCGACCCGACGGGCGACGACCGCCGTCGGTTCCGACGGTTCCTCGACCGAAGCGGCCGCGCGCGAGACCCGCGCGACCTGGACCTGGAGGTCGACCCGGTCGAGCAGAGGTCCGGAGAGCCGGGAGAGGTAGCGGGACCGCACGGCGCTCGAGCACGTGCACAGCGCGCCGTCCCGGTCGGCGTTCCCGCACGGGCACGGGTTGGCCGTGAGCACGAGCTGGAAGCGTGCCGGGAACCGCGCCGAGCCGGCGGCGCGGTGGAGGACGATCTCCCCTGTCTCGAGCGGCTGGCGCAGCGTGTCGAGCACCCGGGTGGGGAACTCGGGGCTCTCGTCGAGCAGGAGGACGCCGCGGTGTGCGCGGGAGGCGGCGCCGGGCCGCGGCAGCCCGGACCCGCCGCCGACGATCGCGACGGCGGTCGCCGTGTGGTGCGGCTCCTCGAACGGCGGCCGCCGGACGAGCGAGTCGCCGGAGTACGTCCCGGCCACGGAGTGCACGGCGGTCACCTCGAGCGCGGCGTCGTCGTCGAGGTCCGGCAGGAGGCCCGGCATGCGGGCGGCCAGCATCGACTTCCCCGCGCCGGGCGGCCCGAGCAGGAGGAGATGGTGCCCGCCGGCGGCCGCGACCTCCACGGCCCGGCGCGCCGGGGCCTGCCCGATGACGTCGATCATGTCGGGCTCCGGCCGGGGCGCCGCCTGGGCGCCGTTCGCCCCACCTGCACCTCCGGACCGTCCGGCGGTCTCCGAACCGGCCGGGAGCGCGGGTCGGTGCGCCTCTCCCCCGAGCGCGACGACGACGTCCGCGAGGTGCTCGACCGCCCGCACGGTCATCTCCCCCACGAGCCGCGCCTCGGCGGCGTTCGCGGCCGGCACCACCACCTCTCGCAGCCCGTGGTCGCGCGCGGCGAGCACGGCGGGCAGGACCCCGCGGACCGGTTGCACCCGGCCGTCGAGCCCGAGCTCACCGAGGAACAGACCGGGGCGGCGGTCGGCGATGTCCCCGGCCGCGCCGAGGACGCTGACGGCGAGCGCCAGGTCGAGCCCGGTGCCGTGCTTGTGCAGGGAGGCGGGGGCGAGGTTGACCGTGGTGCGCGAGGGGCGCCACGCCCGGCCGCACGAGGACAGGGCGGCGCGCACGCGCTCGCGGGCCTCTGAGACAGCCGTGTCCGGGAGCCCGACGATGGTGAACGCCGGCAGGCCGTCGGCGATGTGCGCCTCGACGTCGACGACGTGCCCGGTGGTCCCGACCACGGCCACCGCCCGCGCGTGCCCCAACGACGCGCCCATCAGGCCACCGACCGCAGGTGCGTGATCCGAGGGGCGCCGTCGGTGAGGAGCACGCCGATGACGTCGATCCCGATCCGTGCGCCGCGGTAGGCCTCCTGCCCGGCCTCCGGGTCCCACGGCCGGGCGCGGGTGGCGCGTGCGACGACCCAGGCGCGGGAGAGCCGCCGCAGGCGCGCCGCCTTGTCGGCCGTCACGGCCTCGACGGGGTCGCCGAATGTGGTGCTGCGCCGGGTCTTGACCTCGACCACGGTCCAGCGTCTGCCCTCCGGGTCCCAGGCGACGATGTCGAGCTCGCCGTCCCGCACCCGCCAGTTGCGCTCGACGACGACCATGCCCAGCCCCTCGAGGTACCGCTCGGCGACCCGCTCGCCCCACGCACCGAGCGCGAGGCGCCCGGCCGACGGCGGCGGTGCCTGGTCGTCCTGCGCCTGGTCGTCCTGCGCCGGCGCGATCCCGGTCGCCGATGCCCCCGGTACCGCCCCGCGCGCCGTGCCCGCCGCGCCCACCGCGTCCGCCGTCGTCGTTCTCTCGTCCCGCTCCGTGCCCGTGCCGTCCGGCATCGCGACCACCTCCGGGACCCACCCAAGGCGAGCGGGAAGACGGCTGCCCGGCGTACACGGCAGGTCTGTGGACGAGGGTGCGTCGGCCGTGCCTGTGGGGACTTCGTCGCCGACGCGCGACGCCCGGCCACGCCGGGCCGCACGGCCACACGGCCACACGGCCACACGGCCACACGGCCACACGAACGCAGGGAATCGCCCGCGCGAGCGCACGCCGGCACGCCCGCTACTTCGCGGCGATCCGCCGTTCGATTACGCGCGCGACCGCCCGCGTCGCCTCGAGCGGGGCGAGGTGGCCGACGCCCGGCAGCAGGGTGACCTCCGGGTCGCCGGGCAGCAGTCGTGCGAGCTCGGCGCCCTGCTCCGCCGGTATCCACGGGTCCGCCTCGCCCCAGGCGATCGCCGTCGGCGCGCGGACGGAGCCGAGCCGTTCGACCACGGGCCGCGTGTGCTCCGGGGTGAGCGCACCGATCTGCCGGTAGAAGGCAGCCTGCCCGTCGACGCTCGTCCAGGGCCGGGCGAGGTCGTCGGGCAGCGCGGGGTCCAGGCCGGGACCGCCGGCCCCGGTGACGTACTCGCGCACCAGCGCGCGGTGCAGCGCCGACGGCAGGGCGGCGAACACGTCCTCGTGCTCGGCGACGAGCCGGAAGAACGGGGAGCCCCACGGGTCGAGCGTGACGATGTCGAGCAGCGTGATCGTCGCCGCCTCGCCCCCCTCGAGGAGGTGGGCCCCGAGGACGACGGCGCCGCCGATGTCGTGCCCCACGAGGTGCGGCCGCTCGAGCCCCCAGTGGTCGAGGAGCGCGGCCAGACGGCGGCGCTGCGCGACGAGGTCGACGGCGGGGAGGTCGGGCGGTGGGCCGTCGGATCCGTCGGGCGCATCGATTCCGTCGGTCGGCGCGGCCGCCGGGATCGACGCCCCGTACCCGGGCATGTCCCACAGGTACACGCGACGGTCGCGGGCGAGCAGCCGGGCCACCGGCTCCCACACCCGCGACGACCACGGCGTGCCGTGGCAGAGGACGACGTCGGCGGCGTTCGTGGCGGCTCCGTCGCGCTCCGGGCCGAGCGAAGAGGTGGCGACGGCGTCGTCGTCCCGCTCCGGGCCGAGCACGTAGGAGGCGACGGGGGCGTCGAGCTCGACGACGGTCGGCTCCGGCAGGTCGTCCGTCACGAGCGCCCGCCCGCGCGGCCGCTCACGAACGAGCCCCCGACCAGCCGCTCATGAGCCCCCGCGCGCTCCCTCACGAACCGACCACCCCTACGGCAGCTTGATGTCCGACTGGTTGAGCTCCTCGACGTTGACGTCCTTGAACGTCACGACGCGCACGTTCTTGACGAACCGGGCGGAGCGGTAGACGTCCCACACCCAGGCGTCGGAGAGCTCGAGCTCGAAGAAGACGTCGCCGCCGGCGTTGCGCACCTGGACGTCGACGCTGTTGCACAGGTAGAAGCGGCGCTCCGTCTCGACCACGTAGGTGAAGAGATTGACGACGTCTCGGTACTCGCGGAAGAGCCCCAGCTCGAGCTCGGTCTCGTAGTTCTCCAGGTCCTCGGCACTCACAGGGCCATCATGCACCCCGACGAGCGGGCAGCCGCCACGAGCGCCGGTGCCAGTCGCTCGCGCCGAGCTCGGCGAGCGCCGCGAGGTGACCGGCGGAGCCGTACCCCTTGTTGCCCGCGAGGCCGAACGCCTCGAGCTCGGGGCGCGCGGCGGCCTCGACCATGAGCGCGTCCCGCTCGACCTTGGCGAGCACGCTCGCCCCGGACACGGAGGCGCAGCGCAGGTCGCCCTTCACCTCGGTCATCACGGGCACGTCCCACGCCGGGACGCCGGCAGCGGCCGCCACGACGGCGTCGCTCGCCAGGGTGAGCAGGTCCGCCTCGGGCTCGGCGAGCCAGTCGTGGGCGCCGTCGAGGATCGTCGCCCCGGCCACGAGGCCGCCCCGGGCGAGGTCGGCGTGCACGGCGACGAGCGCCCGCCTCGCCGCGAGCCGCTGGGCCGGCAGGATCCCGAGGGCGTCGATCTCGGCCGGCGACGCGTGCCCGACCGCCCAGGCCGCGGCCCAGGCGCGCACCGGCTCGACCAGGGCCTCGCGCGCGGCGGGGCGCAGCGCCTTGGAGTCGGTGAGGCCCGCCGGGATCTCCCCGGTGGCCCTGCCCACCGCGCACACGCCGATGGTCACCGGTCCGGCGAGCGCGCCCCGGCCGACCTCGTCGACCCCGAGCACCACGGTGTGCTCCGGGAGATCGGCGAGGAGCTCGCGCTCGCGGGCGAGGTCGGGTGGCGCGGCCCTCACGGTGCGGGGACGTCCTCGAACGTCTCCTCCGGGTCGGAGTGCCAGTCGACGTTGCCCATCGGCCACACGGTCGCGAACGCGGTGCCGACCACGTTCTCGAGCGGCACGAACCCGCCACCCGGACCACCCATGTGCGCGCGGGAGTCCGCGGAGTTGTCCCGGTTGTCGCCCATCACCCACAGGTGCCCCTCGGGGACGACGACCTCGAACTCGAGCCCCGAGGGCTGCGCGCCGGGCGCAAGGTAGGGCTCGTCGATCGGCTCGCCGTTGACC
Organism: Georgenia sp. Z1344; assembly: GCF_057652375.1. NCBI lineage: Bacteria > Bacillati > Actinomycetota > Actinomycetes > Allobogoriellales > Allobogoriellaceae > Georgenia > Georgenia sp. Z1344. Next base: position 569,617 of record NZ_CM172728.1, read on the forward strand.
ATGAGCCGCCCGTCGGCGTCGCAGCAGGTCACGGTGTCGCCGGGGAGGCCGATCACGCGCTTGATGAGGTGCTGCCCGGCGTCCTGCGGGAGGATCCCCACGAAGGTGAGGCCGTCGGTGACGGCCCGCTGCACCGGGTTGCTGGACTCCACGGGCTGGTCCTCGAGCCAGCCGCCCGGGTCGACGAACACGACGATGTCGCCACGCTCGAGGTCGAACGGACCCGGCGTCAGCTTGCTCACCATCACCCGGTCCCCGACCTCGAGGGTCTCCTCCATCGAGCCCGAGGGGATGTAGAACGCCTGGACGAGGAACGTCTTGATGAGGACGGACAGGACGAGCGCGCACACCACGACGATCGCGGTCTCGCGCAGCCACGCCCCGATGCCGCCGCGCCGCGCCGAGCGGCCGGTGCCGCGGCGACGAGGGTCGTCCTCGGCAGCCGGGTCCGAGCCCGGGTCCGCGCCGGGGTCCGCGCCGGGGTCGGAGCCGATGCCCTCACCCGGACGACTGCCTCTCCCCGCGCCGGCTCCCCGGCCCCGCGGCGCCCGGCCGTCAGGGTCATGGGTGATCGCCGTGCCGTGGACGTCGACCTCGGAGGGGGTCGGAGCGCTCGGGGGCGTGAGCGGCTCGGTCATGCGTCCTCCTCGGTACGGCCGGCCGGGATGCCCGCACGCCAGGCGGTCCCACCGCCGTCGGTCCACACGGTATCCCGCGCACGACGACGCCCGGCGGACATCTCGTCCGCCGGGCGTCGTCCGGGAGCGGTCGGCTCGGTCGTGCCGGTGCTCAGGCGTTGTCGCGCTTCTCGCGGATCTTCGCGGCCTTCCCGCGCAGGTTGCGCAGGTAGTAGAGCTTGGCGCGGCGGACGTCGCCGCGGGTGACGCGCTCGATCGAGTCGATCGTCGGGGCGTGCACGGGGAACGTGCGCTCGACGCCGACGCCGAAGCTCACCTTGCGGACCGTGAAGGTCTCGCGGACGCCCTGGCCCTGGCGGGCGATGACGACGCCCTGGAAGACCTGGACGCGGGAGCGCGTGCCCTCGACGACCTTGACGTTGACCTTGACGGTGTCGCCCGCGCGGAAGGCGGGGACGTCGGTGCGGATCGACGCACCGTCGATGAAGTCCAGGGTCTGCATGAGAATCTCTCCTTCGCCCGTGCGCGCAGGTCACGGCCGGCTGGTCGGCGCTCGGCGCCGTCTGGTTCGGGTGCCTGCTCGGGCCGGGACCCCCTGCGGCAGGTCACCGGCCGCGGCTGTGCCGCGCAAGCCGCTCCATCCTGCCACATCGGCCCGTCCGCCCCCAGGGCCGATGCACCGCTCTCACGTGAGGTCGCGCACCATCACCACGTCGTCGTGCACCTGGTCGCCGACGCGGAACCGGCGCGGGCCGACGACGACGAACCCCGCGCGCTCGTAGGCCTTCCGTGCGCGTCGGTTGCGGGCGTTCGTGCCGAGCCAGAGGGCGCGCACGGGCTCCCCGTCGACCTCGCTGGTGGCCGTGGCCGCGACCGCGGAGTCGAGCAGGAGGCGGCCGAGGCCGGAGCCGAGGTACGCGCGGGCGATGTAGATCTTCGACAGCTCGGCGGCCGGCCGGGCGATGACGACGGCCGCGACGTCGTCGGCGTACGGCACGGCGTCGGCGCTCCCGGGCAGGTGGGTGAGCGTGTAGCCGGCGAGCTCTGGCCGGGCCGTCGCGCCGTCGGCTGCGCCCCGTACCGATCCCGCACCGGTACCGGTTCCGTCCTCGGCACGCCCGGTCCCGACCTCCGCGACCTGGAGGATCGCCGTCGGCGAGGCGATGTGGGCGGCCATCCGCTCCGCGGTCAGGTGCTCGGCGACGAACGCGGCGATGTCCTCCTCCGCGGTGCCGGGCGGGCAGGCGAGGGCGAACGTGGCGGCGGCGAGCGCGGCGAGGGCCTCGGCGTCGTCGGGGCCGGCGTCGCGGACGGTGACGGGCACGGGAGACGGTGCGCCGTCGGGGACGACCCGGCCGAGCCGCGCGAGGGTGCGCCGGTCCGCCTTCGTGAGGGCTCCGGCGTCGAGGGCGTCGAGAAGGTCGGGGCGCCGGGCGGCGGTCCGCTCGAGCGAGCGCTCGCGCCGCCAGGCCGCGGCGGCGCCGTGGTCGCCGGAGGTGAGGACGGGCGGGATCTCGAGCCCGCGCCACTCCGTCGGCCGGGTGTAGACCGGGTACTCGAGGGTGCCGTCGCCGGCGTGGGACTCCTCGGCGAGCGAGTCGGGGTTCCCGACGACGCCGGGCAGCAGCCGGACGACCCCCTCGACGAGCGCGAGCGCCGCGACCTCCCCGCCGTTGAGCACGTAGTCGCCGAGGGAGTACTCGAGGACCCGGACATCGTCACGGCCGCGGTAGTGCTCGGCGACCCGGGCGTCGATGCCCTCGTACCGTCCGCACGCGACGACGAGCGGGCCGTCGCCGGTGGCGAGCGAGTCGAGCGTGGCCTGCGTGAGCGGCTCGCCGGCCGGGGCGGGGATCGCGAGGACGCCGCCGACCGCGAGCAGCGGGTCGAGGGCCTCGCCCCACACGTCGGCGCGCATGACCATGCCCGCTCCCCCGCCGGCCGGGGTGTCGTCGACGGTGCGGTGACGGTCGGTCGTCACGTCCCGAAGGTCGTGGACGGCGAGGTCGACGAGGCCGTCGCGCCGGGCCTTCCCGATGAGGCTGAGGTCCAACGGCGCGAGGTAGTCGGGGAAGATCGTCACGACGTCGATGCGCACGTCAGTGCCCCGCGTCGGTCGGGCCCGCGTCGGTGGCACCTGCGTCAGTCACGTCCGGGCCGTCGTCGACCGGGTTCTCGTCGTCGGTCCCGGTCTCGTCCGCATCCTCGGGCAGCGGGTCGCCGGCGAGCAGGCCGCGCGGCGGGTCGAGGACGACCTTCCCGGCGGCGACGTCGACCACCGGCACGAGCGCGCGGACGAACGGCACGGGGGTCGTGGGGCCGTCGGTCTCGCGGACGAGCAGGAGGTCGTGCCCCGGGGCGGCCCGGAGGTCGACGACCTCGCCGAGCGTGCGGCCGTCGACGTGCTCGGCGCGCAGGCCCCGTAGCTCGTGCGGGTACCAGGCGTCCTCCTCGTCGTCCTCCTCGTCGGTCTCGACGACGAGCCGGACGCCACGCAGCGACTCGACCGCGGTGCGGTCCTCCGCCCCCGCGAACCGGACGTAGTAGGAGCCGCGGTCGACCCGGGTGCTCGTGACCTCGAGCGGCCCGGCGTCCGCGGGGTCCGTCTCGAGGGTGGCACCCACGGCGAGACGACGCTCGGGGTCGTCGGTGCGGACGTCGAGCCGGACCTCGCCCCGCAGCCCGTGCGGGGCCCCGACGACGGCGACGGTGAGCTGCACGGCGACTCCTTGACCGGTGGGGCCGCGCGGCGCGCGCCGGCAGGCCCGGTGGACTGTGGTGGGACGAACGATGGTGGGACGAACGGTGGTGGGACGAACGGTGGTGCGAACGACGCGGACCCGGCCCGCGAGGCGGGCCGGGTCCGGCGTCGGTGTGCTCAGCGGCGGTCGGTGTCGACGACGTCGATCCGCACGGGGCCCGAGGTCGACAGCGCGCCGATCACGGTGCGCAGCGCCTTCGCGGTGCGCCCCTGACGCCCGATCACGCGCCCGAGGTCCGCGGGGTTGACCCGCACCTCGAGCAGGTCGCCGCGGCGCAGCGAGCGCTCGGCCACGTGGACGTCGTCCGGGTTGTCGACGATCCCGCGCACGAGGTGCTCGAGGGCGTCGGCCAGCACGTCAGGCCTCCTCGGCCGGAGCCTCGGCGCCGCCCTCGGCGGTCTCGGTCGACCCCTCGGCGGCCGCGTCGTCGGAGTCGGTGGACTCGTCGGCGCTCGCCTCGGCGGCGGCCGCGGCCTCCTCCTCGGCCTTCTTGGCCGACGCGTCGGACTTGCGCTTCTCGGCGGCGTCCTCGGCGGCCTTGACGGCCTCGGCGCGGGCGGCGGCGACGGTCTCCTCGGAGGCGTCCTTCGTCCGCAGCGTGCCCTCGGCGCCGTCGATGCCCTTGAACTGCTGCCAGTCGCCGGTCACCTTGAGGAGCGCGGCGACCTGCTCGGTCGGCTGCGCGCCGACGCCGAGCCAGTACTGCACGCGCTCGGAGTCGATCTGGATGAGCGACGGCTCCTGCATCGGGTTGTAGAGGCCGATCTCCTCGATGGCCCTGCCGTCGCGACGGGTGCGGGAGTCCATGACGACCACGCGGTAGTGCGGGGCGTGGATCTTGCCGAGACGCTTGAGTCGGATCTTGACTGCCACTTGAGTGGGTGCTCCTGGTTCTGGGGTTCAGGTGGGCGTGCGCGCGCCGACGGTGGGAACACGACGACGGTTGCTGCCCGGGACACGGTCCGCGCGGGAGAGAGGGGCCCACGCACACCGGGTACAGCCCGCCATTGTGCCAGACATCTCCCCCGCCGGCACCGGTCGTCGGCGGGCGGGCGCGTGCCGTCGGCCACGTCGACGGGCGGCCGGGAGCCACGTCGACAGGCGGTCCGTGGCCCCACCCCCGGACGGCCGGTGGCCACGTCGACGCGAGGTCGGGCGGGGTGTCGTCGTCGGGGACGGTCCGGCTCGGTCAGGCGGGGCGGTTGCGTACCGGGGCGTCGCGCAGCACGAGCCAGAGACCGACCGCCGTCAGCACCACGGCGCCGAGCAGCACGAGCGGGACCGTCACGGGCGTCGGCCCGACGTCGGAGATCCGCTGGAACATCTCGCCCTGCATGTCGTTGCCGGTGACGAGGGCAGCGACTCCCACGACCGGCAGGAGCGCGGGGATCGTCAGCAGGATCGCCCCGACGACCGCGCCGCCGTGCAGGCGGTAGAACAGGGCGCCCACCAGCTGGCCGGACAGGACGGCCCCGAACGAGTTGGCGGCCATGACGAGCGCGAAGAACCACCACCCGCGCTCCCAGGCGGTCGGCACGTCCGACTCCGGGAAGGCGTGCTCCCACCCGGCGACCCGGAAGGCGAGCGCCTCGGCGGCCATGAGGAGCGTCGCCCCCGTCGACCACACGAGGCCGGCCACCGGGGCGGACGCGAGGTTGCCGAGGACGACCGAGGGCCGGGTGGCCCCCTGCGGCACGAACGCGACCATGTGCTGGCGCACGAGCACAAGGCCGACGACGAACGGCACGCCGAAGGCCAGCGACGAGAGCGACGCGACCCACGACCGGTCGACGCTCCACCCCACCGCGAGGACCGTGAGCGTGACGGCTGCGGCGGCGATCCCGATGACGAGGGCGATGAGCGTGACGTAGCCGTGCGCGACCGTGTTCCAGCCGGCGATCGAGAGCCACTGGGGCCGCCGCGGCCCGGCGTGCTGCGGGGCCCGGACGAGGTCGGACGCGAGGGTGGTCATGAGGAGCTCCCGGTGAGGTGGATGACGACGTCCTGGAGCCCGAGGTGACCGACCCCGATGCCTCGACGGGCGAGGTCGGCCCGGGTGGCGGCGTCGATGTCGGCGAGCACGGTGAGCTCGCTGGTGGGGCCCAGGCTGCGCTCGGCGAGGACGGTGAGGTCGGCGGCGGCGGCCCGCACGTCGTCCGTGCGTCCGGTGAGGGTGGCCCCGCGGGAGCGGAGGTCCTCGGCGCCGCCGTCGTGGACCACCCGCCCGTCGTCGAGGAGCACGACGTCCTCGAGCACGTTCTCGATCTCGGAGATGAGGTGGCTCGACAGGACGATCGTGCGGGGGTTGCGCGCGTAGTCGGCCACGAGCAGGTCGTAGAACTCCACGCGCGTGGGCGCGTCCATCCCGAGGTGGACCTCGTCGAACATCGTCAGCGGGGCGCGCGAGGCCAGCCCGAGGATCGCGCCGACCACGGCCCGTCGGCCGCGCGACATCTTGACCGGGTGCTGCTTCGGGTCGATGCCGAAGTGGTCGAGGAGCTGCTCGGCCCACGCCTGGTCCCACGTGGGCCGCAGCATGGCCGCGATCTGGAACGTGTCCTCGACGGGCTGGTCGGGGACGACGTCTCCGGACTCGCGCACGAGGCAGATCGCCGGCGCGAGCTGCGCGTCGTCGAACGGGTCGCGCCCGCCCACCCGCACGCTCCCCCGGGTCGGCCTGCGGAAGCCGGCGAGCGCGGACAGCGCCGTGGTCTTGCCCGAGCCGTTGCGGCCGAGCAGGCCGGTGATCCGGCCCTCGCGGAAGCCGCACATCGCGGCGTCCAGGGCAGTCGTGCGGCCGAGCCGGACGATGACGTCCTCGAGCCGCGCGTCGAGCGGGGTGTGCGTGGAGCTCACGTCGTCAGCCTCTCGCGGGTGGGTGGTCAGGCTCGCGCGGGTGGGTGGTCAGGACCAGCGGAACAGGCGGGCCGCGAGCGGGTAGAGCACGGCCACGTAGGCGATCATGACGACGAGCTGGAGCAACGGCACGCCCGAGCCGAACCAGGCCTCGGTCATCGCCTGGCTGGCGGCGCCGAGCGGCGTGAACCGGGCGATCGACTCGACGATGTCCGGCATGATCGGCCCGGGCGTCCACAGGCCCGCGAAGAAGAGCATCGGGAAGTACACGAGCATCCCCAGTCCGTTCGCCGTCGAGGCCTTCGCCGCGAACGCGGCGATGAGGAGCCCGATGCCGAAGGTGGACGCCAGCCCGAGCAGGGCGGCCTGGACGAGCAGTACCGGCTGGGTGGGGACCACGAGGTCGTGGACGAGCGCCGAGACACCGAGCGCGAGCACCGCCGCCACGAGGAACGCCGCGACGTTGACGATCACCTGGGCGACGAGGATGCCGGACGGGCGCATCGGCGTCGCGGCGAGGCGGCGCAGCACGCCGCGCTCGCGGTAGCCCGCGATGTACGACGGGAGCGTCGTCAGCGCGGGTGCGGCGATCGCGGTCGCGAGGATGACGGGCATGAACGAGGCGATGACGGTCACCCCGTCGTAGGAGGTGCCGGGCGACTCGATCGTGTCGCGCATGCCGGGGATGGCGAAGCCGAGCCCGACGGCGAGGATGAGCGGGAAGAACAGGGCGAAGAACACCGACCCGGGGTCCCGCAGGAACAGGACGGCCTCGGAGCGGACGAGGGCGCCGAGGCCTCGCTGGCGCGCGGCTCGGGGCACGGGGGTCGTGGTGGCGTGGGCGGTGGCGGTCATGCGGCAACCTCCTCGGGCTGGGCACTCGTGAGGTCGACGAAGACGTCCTCGAGCGTGCGGGTACGGGTGTTGAGCGACGCGGGCACGATGCCCGCGCGGTCGAGGGCGGCGACGACGTCGGGCAGGACGCGCGTGCCACCCGTGATGCTGAGCGCGGAGCCGCGGCGGGTGACGTCGCTGACGGCGTCGAGGTCCCGGATCAGGTCCTCCGGGTCGGCGGCGCCGGCGGGCAGCCCGACCGTGAGGACGGTCTGGCCCGAGTCGGCGGAGGTGAGCTCGGCCGGGGTGCCCTCGGCGACGACGTGGCCGGCGTCGATGACGACGATCCGGTCGGCGAGGTGCTCGGCCTCGTCCATGAAGTGCGTGACGAGGAGGATCGTCACGCCGGAGTCGCGGACCCGCTCGACGAGCTTCCAGGTCTCGCGCCGGCCGACGGGGTCGAGCCCGGTGGTCAGCTCGTCGAGGATGACGACCTGCGGGCTGCCCACGAGGGCGAGCGCGATGGACAGGCGCTGCTGCTGACCGCCCGAGAGGTCGTCGAACCGGGTGCGCCTCGAGTCCTCGAGGCCGAGCATGGCGATGAGCTCGTCGACGTCCGCCGGCTCGGGGTAGAAGGCCGCGTAGAGGCGCAGGGCCTCCTCGACGGTGATCTTCGCCGGGAGCTTGGACTCCTGGAGCTGGACGCCGAGGACCTGCCGCACGGCGGCGGGGTCGGCCTGCGGGTCGATGCCGAGGACGCGGGCGGTGCCGGAGTCCTGCTTCTGCAGGCCGGCGAGGATCTCGACGCTGGTGGTCTTGCCGGCGCCGTTCGGGCCGAGGATGCCGACGATCTCGCCGGGCTGGACGCTCAGGCTGACGTCGGCGACGGCCACCTTCTGGCCGAAGGTCTTGCGGAGGTGGGTGATCTCGATGGCGGATGACACAGGTGTCCCCTCCTTCGGGGGTGCGGTACGTGTGGAGCTGGTGGGCGGTCCGTGCCCGTGGGTGGGACGGACCGGTGGGCGGGCGCGGGCGATCAGGCCACGACGCCGCCGATCGGGGTACGCCGGACGACGGCCGCGAAGTAGCCGGCGATCACGAGCGTCGCTCCGCCGACGATGAGGTAGACCCAGCCGCCGAGGCCCGCGAGGTTGCCGACGGAGTCGGGCCGGCCGAGGTCGACGAGAACCTGTGCGCCGAGGACCGGCAGCAGGGCGAACGGGAGCAGGAGCGTGCCGCGCAGGCCGCCGAACCGGTGGTAGCCGGCGCCGACCGCGAGGCCCGAGACGAGCCCGGCGAGCACCATGAGCGCGATGACGGCCCACGGCGCGAGCAGCCCGGACTCCCAGATGCCGTCGACGATCCCGTCGTCGTCGGTGCCCATGGCGCCGTGCGCCCAGCCGAGCGCGCCGTAGATCCAGCCCTCGACAATCAGGAGCAGGGCCATGACGAGCCCGTGGCCGAGCGCGGCGACGAAGGACGAGGCGAGCGCCCCGCGGATGAACGAGCGTCGCGTCATCCCGTTGGCCACGCACGTGGTGAGGACGACCGCGATGGCCACGGCGATCGAGAACGGGAACCACAGGGTCGCGTAGATGGCGAACTGCATGACGGAGACGCGCACGGTGGTGAAGTGGTCGACGAGCAGGGTGGCGACGACGACGGCGACGACGGCCAGCGCCCAGAACCACGCCCCGACGACGCCGTGCACGCCCAGCATCGAGGCCGTGGCGCGGCCCCACTGGGGGCGCGTGCCCCGCCCGGTGCCGGGCACGGCGGTCGGAGTGGTGAGGGTGGGGTCGGTGGAGGTCATGACGTGCGCTCCGTGAGGTGGATGACGAGCTCCTGCAGGCCGAGGCGGCCGACGGCGAGCCCCTGGTCCTCCAGGCCGCGCAGGGTGGCCCGGTCGGGCCGGCCGTAGACCGCGGCCTCCTTCGTGCCGCCGAGCGTGCGCACGGCGAGGACCTCGAGGTCGGCGACGGCGCGGTCGACCGCGTCGGCGGGTCCCGTGACGGTGAGTCCGCCGGCGGTGATCTCGTCCGCGTCGCCGGCCACGCGCAGCCCGCCGCGGTCGAGGATGATCACGTGCTCGAGCAGCTGCTCGATCTCGCTGATGAGGTGGCTGGACAGGACGATCGTGCGTGGGTGCTCGGCGTAGTCCGCGAGCAGCCGCTCGTAGAACAGGGCGCGCGAGGGTGCGTCCATCCCGAGGTAGACCTCGTCGAACATCGTCAGCGGCGCCCGCGAGGCGAGCCCGATCGTGGCGGCGACGGCCGACCGGTTGCCGCGCGAGAGCGCGTCGACCGACTTCTTGGGGTCGACCTCGAACGCGTCGAGCAGCTCGTCCGCGAACGCCTGGTCCCACCGGGGGCGGGTCTGGCGCACGGCCCGCAGGTTGGCGCGCACGTTCTCCGTGGTGAAGAGGTCGCCGGCCTCGCGGACGAGGCACGTGCCCTCCATGAGGGTCTCGTGCTCGAAGGGGTCGGCGCCCTCGACGCGCACGCGCCCCGAGGTGGGGCGGCGCAGGGCGGCGACGACGCCGAGGAGCGTCGACTTGCCGGCGCCGTTGCGGCCGAGCAGGCCTGTGATGGAGCCCGGCTCGATCGTCGTGGTGACGCCGTCGAGCGCCTGCGTGCGGCCGAGCCGGACGCCGAGGTCGTCGATCTCCACGCGGTAGCCGGTCATGACGTCGCTCCCTTGATGTGGGCGATGATCTCGCCCTCGGTGATGCCGAGGGCGGCGGCCTCCGCGAGCACCGGGTCGAGGTGCTCGGCGAAGAATGCCTCGCGCCCGCTGGCGAGGAGGGCGGCGGGGGCGCCCGGGGCGACGAACATGCCGACGCCGCGCTGCTTGTACAGGATGCCCTCGTCCACCAGCAGCGCAAATGCTTTTGCCGCGGTGGCCGGGTTGATCCGGTACGTGGTCGAGAACTGGGTGGTCGACATGACCTGCTCCTCCTCCCGGAGGTTGCCGGTGACGATCTGCCGACGCAGGTGCTCCGCGATCTGCTGGTAGATCGGCTCGGGCCCGTCGAACATCTCGTCACCTCCTTCGTTGGTTCATTACTCGACTAATGAACCACGGAACCGACGAACCGTCAACCCGTGCGACCCTCGTCCCCATGAGCGCCCCGTCACGCCCGCTGCACCTGAGCGGCACCGTCGTCGTCGACGAGAGCACCGTGCTGCCCGAGATCTGGGTCGAGGCGGGGCGGATCCACACCTCTCCCCCGCCGGGGGCGGAGGCGTCCGACGAGGTGCGCGGCGTCGTCGTGCCGGGTCTGGTCGACGTGCACGCCCACATCGGGCTCGGCGCGGGAGGCGCGGTGGACGAGGCGACGGCCGAGGCGCAGGCGCTCGCCGACCGCGACTCGGGCGTGCTGCTCGTCCGCGACGCCGGCTCCCCCGCCGACACGCGCTGGGTCGACGACCGCGGCGACCTGCCCCGGCTGCTCCGCGCCGGCCGGCACATCGCCCGCCCGAAGCGCTACATCAGGAACTTCGCGCGCGAGCTCGACGACGTCGCGCTGCTGCCCGAGGCCGTGGCCGAGGAGGCGCGGCGCGGGGACGGGTGGGTCAAGCTCGTCGGCGACTGGATCGACCGGTCCCTCGGCGCCGACGCCGACCTCACGCCGCTGTGGCCGCGGGACGTGCTGACCGACGCCGTCGCGGCCGCGCACGAGAACGACGCGCGCGTCACCGTCCACACCTTCGCCACCGAGACGGTCGAGGACTGCCTCGCCGCGGGGGTCGACTGCCTCGAGCACGGGACAGGCATGACGACCGACCACATGACCGAGCTGGCCGCCCGCGGCGTCCCGGTGACGGTGACGGCCCGGCAGACCGCCCAGTTCGGCGACTTCGCCGACCAGGCCGGCGCGAAGTACCCCGTCTACGCGGCCCGGATGCGGGCGATGCACGCGCGGCGGCGCGAGTTCTGGGGCGAGGTCGTGGCGGCCGGCCTGCCGCTGCTCATGGGCTCCGACGCCGGGGGCACGCTTGACCACGGCACGCTGCCGGACGAGCTCGTGGCGTGCGCCGAGCTGGGCATCCCGCACGAGCGCGTCCTCGCGGCGGCGACGTGGGAGGCGCGGCGCTACCTCGGTGTACCGGGCATCGAGGACGGGGCGAGCGCCGACCTCGTCGTCTACGCGGACGACCCGCGGACTGACGTGGGCGTCACGCGGCGGCCGACGGCGATCGTCCTGCGCGGCACGCGCATCCGCTGACCCTCACCCGGCGAGTGAGCGGATGTCCGCCCGACGCGTGCGGGAACCTGGCGAGCGAGCACACCCGGCGGGCGAGCGGACGTCCACCCGGGGACTGAACCGGCGTCCGCGTCGACGTCCGCATCCGCGTCGACAGCGTCAGCGCAGGTACTTCTGCAGCTCGGAGATGTCGAGGTCCTCGGGCTTGGGCTGGACCGGACCCGTGCCCCCGCCGCCGAACGAGGCGCCCGACGGGGCGGACGCGCGCGAGGCGAGCTCGCGCTCCTGCTGCGCGCGCTTGGCGGGGTTGCCGCTCTTGCCCTTCTTCTTCTTCTTCACCTGCGGCGCCTGACGGCCCTTGGACTTCTTTCCGCCGCCCATGCCGGGGCCGCCTGGGAACCCGCCCGCGCCGGGCATGCCGCCGCCGCTGTTCATCTTGCGCATCATCACCCGGGCCTGCTCGAACCGCTCGAGCAGGGAGTTGACCTGCTGGACGGTGGTGCCGGCGCCCTTGGCGATGCGCGAGCGCCGCGAGCCGTTGAGGATCTTGACGTTGTCGCGCTCGGCGGGCGTCATCGAGCGGACGATCGCCTCGACGCGGTCGACCTCGCGCTCGTCGAAGTTGTCCAGCTGCTCGCGCATCTGGCCCATGCCCGGGAGCATCCCGAGCATCTTCTTCATCGAGCCCATCTTCTTGATCTGCTGGAGCTGCCCGAGGAAGTCCCCCAGCGTGAAGTCGTCGCCGGCGAGCTTCTCGGCGAGCTTCTCCGCCTCGGCGGCGTCGTAGGTCCGCTCGGCCTGCTCGATGAGGGTGAGGACGTCACCCATGTCGAGGATGCGGGACGCCATGCGGTCGGCGTGGAAGCGCTCGAAGTCCTCGAGCTTCTCACCGGTCGAGGCGAACAGGACCGGCACGCCCGTGACACCGCGGACGGACAGGGCGGCGCCACCGCGCGCGTCGCCGTCGAGCTTGGACAGGACGACGCCGGTGAAGCCGACCCCCTCGGCGAACGCGTTCGCGGTGGTGACGGCGTCCTGGCCGATCATCGCGTCGAGGACGAACAGGGTCTCGTGCGGCTGGACCGCGTCGCGGATGTTCGCGGCCTGCCGCATCATCTCCTCGTCCACACCGAGGCGGCCCGCGGTGTCGACGATGACGACCGAGTGCATGGCCTGCCGGGCGCGCTCGAGGCCCGAGCGGGCGACCTCGACCGGGTCACCGACACCGTTGCCCGGCTCCGGCGCCCACACGGACACGCCGGCGCGCTCGCCGACGATCTGGAGCTGGGTGACGGCGTTGGGCCGCTGGAGGTCGGAGGCGACGAGCAGCGGGGTGTGGCCCTGCTCGCGCAGCCACTTGCCGAGCTTGCCGGCCAGGGTCGTCTTTCCGGCGCCCTGGAGGCCGGCGAGCATGATGACCGTCGGCGGGTGCTTGGCGATGAAGAGGTCGCGGGACTCGCCGCCGAGGACCTCGACGAGCTCCTCGTGGACGATCTTGATGACCTGCTGGCCCGGGTTGAGAGCCTTGGACAGGTCGGCCCCCGTGGCGCGCTCGCGGATCCGACCGGTGAACTCCCGGACGACCGGGAGCGCGACGTCGGCCTCGAGCAGGGCCCGCCGGATCTCCCGGACGGTGGTGGCGACGTCCTCCTCGGAGAGTCGCCCCTTCCCGCGCAGGCCCTTGAAGGCGCCGGTGATCCGGTCGGAGAGGGAGGCGAACACGTAGGTCCTTCGTCGGTCGGGGCGCTGCGGCGGAGCCGGATTCTCGGCTCGGGACGGCGCGCGCGGTCAGGTCGTTGCCCGCAAGGGTAACAACGGGGACGACGACGCGGCCGTGGTGTGCCTCGCCCTCGCCCGTCGGCCGGGTGGCCGGTCGGTGGCCGAGGCGCCGGGCGCAACTCAGGTTCCGACCCTGGCCCTGCAGACGGCACGAGCCCCCGCCCGCCGGCTGTGACGCAGACGGACGGGGGCCCGGGAGACGTCGCGGCTAGATGGCCTCGGAGCCGCGCTCGCCGGTGCGGACGCGGACGACCTCGCCGACGTCGGACACCCAGACCTTGCCGTCGCCGATGCGGCCGGTGTGCGCGGCGCTGACGACGGCGTCGAGGACCTTGCTCGCCTCCGCGTCGTCGACGAGGACCTCGATGCGGACCTTGGGCACGAGCCGGACCTCGTACTCGGCGCCGCGGTAGACCTCGGTGTGGCCGTGCTGGCGGCCGAACCCGTTGGCGTCCGAGACGGTCATGCCGGTGACCCCGGCGGACTCGAGGGCGGCCTTGATGTCCTCGAGCCGGAAGGGCTGGACGATGGCGGTGATGAGCTTCATGGCGGTCCTCACTTCTCCGATCCGGTGAGCAGGCGGCCGGTGCCGATGCCCTCGTACGCGCTCTCCGCGTGCTGGGCGGTGTCGATGCCGGCAGTCTCCTCGTCCTCGCTGATGCGCCACCCCATGGTCGCCCTGAGGACCAGGGCGATGATCAGCGTGACGAGCCCCGAGTAGATCACGGCGAGCGCCGCGACGAGCGTCTGAACCGCCAGGAGAGCGAGTCCTCCGCCCGTGAGCAGTCCGCCGTCGTCGGCGAGGAACCCGATGAGGACGGTGCCGACGAGCCCTCCGACGAGGTGGACGCCGACGACGTCGAGGGAGTCGTCGAACCGCCAGCGGTACTTCAGGCTCACCGCGAGCGCGCACAGGGCGCCGGCGATCACGCCGAGGACGATCGACGTGACCGGGGTGAGCGCTCCCGCGGCCGGCGTGATCGCCACGAGCCCGGCGACCGTTCCCGAGGCCGCTCCCAGCGACGTCATCCGGCCGTCGCGGATCTTCTCCGTGACGAGCCAGCCGAGGATCGCGGCGGCGGTCGCGGAGGTCGTGTTGACCCACGCGAGACCCGCGACGCCGTCGGCGGTGAACGCCGACCCGGCGTTGAACCCGAACCAGCCCACCCACAGCAGGGCGGCGCCGACCATGACGAGCGGCAGGTTGTGCGGCGGCATGGGGCGCCGGCCGAAGCCTGCCCGGCTGCCGACGACGAGCGCGAGCACGAGCCCGGCGATCCCGGCGTTGATGTGGACGACCGTGCCTCCGGCGAAGTCGATCGGCTCGGCGATCCCGGCGAGCGGGCCGTCGCCGGACAGCAGCCCGCCGCCCCACACCATGTGGGCCATCGGGAAGTAGGACAGCGTCACCCAGGCGGCGGCGAACACGAGCCAGGTCGCGTAGCGCACGCGCTCGGCGATCGCGCCGGAGACCAGTGCGGTCGTGATGATCGCGAACGTGGACTGGAACGCGACGCCCACGTACACGGGAACCCCGACGTCGTCGAGGAGGAACGTGCCGTCCGCGGCGGTGACGAGACCCTCGAGGGCGAACCCGTCGAGCGGGTTGCCGAACAGGCCGGCGAACGAGGAGCCGTAGCTCGTCGAGTACCCCCACAGCGGGTAGATCACGCCGACCACGGCGATGACGCCGAAGCTCATCATCATCATGTTGAGCACGCCGCGCGAGCGGGTCATGCCGCCGTAGAACAGGGCGAGAGCCGGCACGGTCATCATGAGCACGAGCGTGGCGGACATCAGCATCCAGGCCGTGGCGCCGGTGTCGAGCGTCGGGGGCGCCGACGACGCGATCAATGGGGTCATGTCTCCTCCTCGCCGGCACCGTCGGCCGGTCTGGGAGGGACTGTGCCGAGCGCGTGTGTCGCGCGGCCGCGCAGGAGGTTTCGGCCGTGTAACCGGCGGCGCCGCCACGTGACGATCACGTGACGGCGCCGGGAGGCTGAGCGGAAGGTGCGAGAGGGAGCGTCAGCCGTAGTGGTAGCGGCAGGAGGCGATGCGGACGTCGTCGCCGACGACCTTGTAGACCAGCCGGTGCTCGTCGGTGATGCGGCGCGACCAGTACCCGGCGAAGTCGTGCTTGAGGGGCTCTGGCTTGCCGATGCCGTCGTTGCCGTTGCGCCGCACGTCGGCCAGCAGCAGGTTGATCCGCTTGAGGACCTTGCGGTCCTGCGCCTGCCACCACAGGTAGTCCTGCCAGGCGTTCTCGTCCCAGACGAACGGCACGTCAGGCGTCCTCGGTCAGCTCGTGCACCTCTCCGCCCCCGGACTCGAGGCGCTCCATGGCGTCGAGCAGGCGCCGCGCGTTCGCCGGCGAGCGCATGAGGTAGGCCGTCTCCCGCAGCGACTCGTAGTCGGCGAGGGACACGATGACGACCGACTCGTGCCCGGCGCGCGTGACGACGACCTCCTCGCGGTCGTTCGTCACGCCGTCGAGCACCTCGGCGTAGCGCGCCCGTGACTCGGTGTAGCTCATCGTCTTCATCGCGACCTCCTGTACAGAAAACTGTACGGCGAGGAACGGGGGTCGGCAAGGGGTCGGCGCCGCCACGTGACGATCACGTGACGGCGCCGGGAGGCTGAGCGGAAGGTGCGGGCGGGAGCGTCAGCCCAGGAGCGAGTCGACGAAGTCCTCCGGGACGAACGGCGCGAGGTCGTCGGGGCCCTCGCCGAGGCCGACGTACTTCACGGGGACGCCGAGCTCGCGCTGCACGGTGACGACGATGCCGCCCTTCGCGGTCCCGTCGAGCTTGGTGAGCACGATGCCGGTCACCGACACGGCCTCGGAGAAGATCTTCGCCTGCTGCATGCCGTTCTGGCCGGTCGTGGCGTCGAGGACGAGGAGGACCTCGCGCACCGGCGCCTGACGCGACATCACGCGCTTGATCTTCCCCAGCTCCTCCATCAGACCCGCCTTGTTCTGCAGGCGTCCGGCGGTGTCGACGACGACGACGTCCGCGCCCTGCTCGCGACCGCTCCTGACGGCCTCGAACGCGACGGACGCCGGGTCGGCCCCCTCGGTCTCGGAGCGGACGACCGGGACACCGACGTGCTCGCCCCACGTGGACAGCTGCTCGGCGGCGGCGGCGCGGAAGGTGTCCGCGGCACCGAGGACCACCGAGTGCCCCTCGGCGACGAGCACGCGCGCGAGCTTGCCGATCGTCGTCGTCTTGCCCGTGCCGTTGACGCCGACCACGAGGACGGTCGCGGGGTGGGGCGCGCCGTCGTCGCCGACGACGGGGCTGAGGTCGAGCGTGCGGTCCGCGTCGGGGCCGACGAACTCGAGGAGCTCGCGGCGCAGGATGTCGCGCACCGCGCCGGCGTCGCTCGCGCCGGTGACCTTGGCCTCGGTGCGCAGGGTGTCGATGAGCTCGGTGGTGGGGCCGATCCCGACGTCGGCGACGAGCAGCGTCTCCTCGAGCTCCTCCCAGTCGTCCTCGGTGAGCGTGTCCCGCGAGAGGATCGCGAGGATCGCCTGGCCGAACGAGCCGGACCGCGCGAGGCGGGCGCGCAGGCGCTGGAGGCGCGACGGGACGGTCTCGGGCTGCTCGAGGGTGGGGGCGGCCGGCTCGGCGACCTCGGGCTCCGCGACGCCCGGCTCGGCGACGTCGGTCCCGCCGGGGCGGTCCTCGTCGATGACGGCGGTCGGCGCCGCCGACGCGCCCGACGCCGGTTCCTCACCCCCGGGGTACGGGCTCGACTCCCCCGGCGGCAGGGTGTCGTCGCGCCTGCGGCGCGAGGGGGCGAGGAAGAGCCCGGCGACGACCCCGACGACGAGAAGGACTCCGACGACGAGAAGAACGATCTGCAGCGTGTCCACGGGCCCAGTGTCGCAGGGTCTGGAGGTCGGTGTCGGCGA
Organism: Georgenia sp. Z1344; assembly: GCF_057652375.1. Taxonomy (NCBI): domain Bacteria; kingdom Bacillati; phylum Actinomycetota; class Actinomycetes; order Allobogoriellales; family Allobogoriellaceae; genus Georgenia; species Georgenia sp. Z1344. Next base: position 586,609 of record NZ_CM172728.1, read on the forward strand.
GTCCGACCGGTCGTTCAGGCGGAGGCGTCGGCGCGCTCGATGCGCTGGGAGATGACGGTCGAGAGGCCGCCGCGCATGGTGACGCCGTACAGGGCATCGGCCACCTCCATCGTGCGCTTCTGGTGCGTGATGACGATGAGCTGGGAGGACGCGCGCAGCTCGGCGAAGATCTCGATGAGGCGCCCGAGGTTGACGTCGTCGAGCGCGGCCTCGACCTCGTCCATCACGTAGAACGGGCTCGGGCGGGCGGTGAAGATCGCCACGAGCAGGGCGACCGCCGTGAGCGAGCGCTCGCCGCCGGAGAGCAGCGACAGCCGCTTGACCTTCTTGCCGGCGGGCCGCGCCTCGATCTCGATGCCGGTGGTGAGCATGTCGTCCGGGTCGGTGAGGACGAGCCGTCCCTCGCCGCCGGGGAACAGGCGGGGGAAGACGACCTCGAACTGCGCCGCCGTGTCGTGGAACGCGGCGGTGAAGACCTCCTCGACCCGGGTGTCGATGTCCCGCACGATCTGCAGGAGGTCCTCGCGTGACTTCGTCAGGTCGGTCAGCTGCTCGGTGAGGAACTGGTGGCGCTCCTCGAGGGCGGCGTGCTCCTCGAGCGCGAGGGGGTTGACCTTGCCGAGGCGGGCGAGGTCCTTCTCGGCCCGGGCGAGCCGCTTCTCCTGCTCGGCCCGCAGGTACGGCCGCGGCTCGGGGGGCTCCTCGCCGTCGGCGACCGGGTCGGTGGACGGCACCGGCACGTGCGGGCCGAACTCGTCGAGGAGCACCTCCGGGTCGAGGCCGAGCTCCTCGACGGAGCGCTCCTCGACCTGGCGCACCCGCATCGTGTGCTCGGTGCGGGCGAGCTCCTCGCGGTGGGCGGCGTCGCGCAGCCCGACCAGCGTCCTGTCGAGCTCCGCGAGCTGGGTGCGCACCGCGGTGGTCGCCTTCTCGCGGTCCTCCCGCTCGGCCTCCGCCTCGGCGCGGCGCGCGGCGGCCTCGCCGACGGCCCGGTCCGCGGCGGCGACGCCCTCCTGCGCCCGCTCGACCACCTCGGCGGCGACGGCGGCCTGCCGGCGGCGGCGCGCGGCCCGGTCGGCGGCCGCGGCGCGGGCGGCCCGCTCGGTGCGGGCGGCGGCCTCGAGGGAGGCGGCCCGGCCGGCGAGCGCGCCGACCCGCTCCTCGACGGTGCGCAGGGACAGGCGCGTGTCGGTCTCGGCGGACCGGGCCTCGCGGGCGGCCGTGGTGGCGGCGTCCCGCTCGGTCGTGGCCCGCTCGAGGTCCGCCTCCGCCTCCTCGGGCTCGCGGCCGGCCAGCTCGAGGCGCTCGCCGAGCTCGGTGAGGACCTCGCGGTGCTCGACGAGCGCGGTCTCCGCCTGCTCGCGCGCGGGCCCGGCCCGCTCGATCTCGACCCCGGAGTCCCGGATCGTCTGGCGCAGCCGGCCGAGGCGCTCGGTGACGGCGGACAGCTCGGCGTCCGAGGCGTGCAGGGCGTCGAGGGCGGCGTTCGCCTGCTCCCGGGCGGCCTCGACCTCCTCGCCAGCGGGGCCGAGCGCGAACCGGGTGACCTCGGCGCGGCGGGCGGCGGCGTCGGCGTCGGCGAGCGCCTGCTCGTGGGCGGCGTGCAGGCTGAGGACGGAGGACTCGTCGCCGCTGCCGCCGGACACGGCCGCGGCCCCGACCACGTCGCCGTCCCTGGTCACCGCGGTCAGCTCGGGGCGGGCGGCGACGGCGGCGCGGGCCGACGTGAGGTCCTCGGCGAGGACTGTGCGCCCGAGGAGCCGGGCGAGCGTGACGGCCACCTCGGTGCGGGCGGTGACGACGGAGGCCGCGGCGACGACGCCGTCGGGCAGCTCGCCCACCGTCTCGGGGGCCGTGGCGTCCGGGTCGGCCGCGACGACGAGGCGCAGCTTGCCGGCCTCCTGCTCGCGCGCGTCGCGCAGCGCGGTGACGGCGGCGTCGAGGGAGGCGACCACGTGGGCGGCGGCCAACGGACCGAGGGCGGCCGCGACGGCGTCGGCCCACTCGCCCTCGACCTCGAGGTGCTCGGGCAGCGGGCCGAGCAGGCCCTCGACCTCCCCGCCGGGGGCGGCATCGGAGGCGGCGAGCCCGAGCGCGAGGGCCTCGGCGCGGGCCTGGGCGGACGAGCGGTCGGCCTCGGCGGCGCGCAGCTCCTCGGCGAGCCGCTCGGTCTCGCCCTCCGCCTCCGCGAGTCGGTCCGCGGCCTGTTCGTAGGCGGCGTCGAGGTCCTCCTCGCCGGTCTCCGCCCCGGCGACGTCCCGCTCGAGCCGGTCGAACTCGCGCTGCGCCTCCTCGGCGCGCGTTCGCGCGGCGGCCTCGGCGTCGTGCAGGCGGTCGAGCTCGGCCTGCGCGGCCTCGAGGCGGGAGCGGCGCTCGGCGACCTGACCGGTGAGGCGGGCCAGCCCCTCGCGACGGTCGGCGACGGCGCGGTGGACGGCGGCGAGCGCGTGCTCGGCCGCACGCTCGGCGGTCTCGGCCTCGGTGCGCGCGGCCTCGGCGCCGGCGAGGGTCTGCCGGGCAGCCTCCAGCTCGACGGCCAGCTCCGCCTCCGCCGCGCGCGCCTGCTCGGCCCGTGCCTGGAGCACGTCCGGGTCCCGCGCGTCCTCACGGCGCTCACCCGCCGCGGCCGGCTGTTCGTCGTCGTCGGACCCGTCCCCGGTCCCGCCGAGGAGGCGGACCCGCTCGCTCGCGACGTCGGTGAGCGCGCGCAGGCGTTCGCGGACGCCGGAGAGGCGGTACCAGGTGTCGGTGGCGGCGCCGAGGCGGGGCGCGGCCTCGGCGGCGGCCTGCTCGAGGGCGGCGAGCGAGCGTCGTGCGACGTCCTGCTCCCCCTCGACCTCGGCGAGGCGGGCGGCGATCGCGGCGGTGTCGGTGCTCGCCGAGTCGGCGGCGGCGCGGAGCTGGGCGAGGTCGTCGGCGAGCAGCCGGGCGCGGGCGTCGCGCAGGTCGATCTGGACCACCTGGGCGCGGCGGGCGACGTCGGCCTGGCGGGCGAGCGGGCCGAGCTGGCGGCGGATCTCGGCGGTGAGGTCCTGGAGGCGGGCGAGGTTCGCGGCCGTGGCCTCGAGCTTGCGCAGCGCCTTCTCCTTGCGGCGGCGGTGCTTGAGGACCCCGGCGGCCTCCTCGATGAATCCGCGGCGGTCCTCGGCGGTGGCCTGGAGGACGGAGTCGAGCCGCCCCTGCCCGACGATGACGTGCATCTCCTTGCCCATGCCCGTGTCGGACAGGAGCTCCTGGATGTCGAGGAGGCGGCAGGACTCGCCGTTGATCTGGTACTCCGAGCCGCCCGAGCGGAACAGGGTGCGGCTGATCGTCACCTCGGTGTACTCGATGGGCAGCACGCCGTCGGTGTTGTCGATCGTCAGGGAGACCTCGGCGCGGCCGAGCGGGGCGCGGCCCGTGGTGCCGGCGAAGATCACGTCCTGCATCGAGCCGCCGCGCAGGGACTTCGCGCCCTGCTCGCCCATCACCCAGCTGAGGGCGTCGACGACGTTGGACTTGCCCGACCCGTTCGGCCCGACCACGCACGTGATGCCGGGCTCGAGGTGGAGGGTCGTCGCCGACGCGAAGGACTTGAAGCCCCGCATGGTCAGCGTCTTGAGATACACGCCCGCGAGCCTAGGTCAGGAGGGCGGCGATCCCGCGGAACCCGGCCCGTCCCCGCCCCCATCGGCGAGTGAGCGGACTTCCTCCCGGCGAGTGAGCGGACTTCCGCCCGGCAGCCGGGTTCCCGCTCACTCGTCAGCTGGTCGGGGCGAACCAGAGGCCGATCTCGCGCTCGGCGCTCTCGACCGAGTCAGAGGCGTGGACGAGGTTCTCGATGACCTTGCCCTCACCCTCGTGGCCGAGGTCGCCGCGGATCGAGCCGGGTGCGGCGACGGTCGGGTCGGTGGCGCCGACGATGCTGCGCACGCCCTCGATGACCCTGCGGCCCTCGACGACGGCGGCCGCCACCGGCCCCGAGCCCATGAACTCCACCAGGCCGGCGAAGAACGGCCGCTCGGCGTGCTCGGCGTAGTGCTGCTCGAGGAGGGAGCGCTCGGGGGTGAGCATCCGCAGGTCGGTGATCGTGTAGCCCTTGGCCTCGATGCGGCGCAGGATCTCGCCGGTGAGGTGGCGGGCGACGCCGTCGGGCTTGACGAGGACGAGGGTGCGCTCGAGCGGGGAGGTCATGGCGGCAGCCTAGTGGCGCGTCGGGGCTGGTCCGCGCGGCCCGTCCGGCCGGTGGGCCAGGACGGGCGGGTGGGTCGGGCGGGTCAGGTCGGGCGGGTCGGCCCGGGCCGGTCAGGCGGACGGGGTGGCCGACGACGACGCCAGGCGGTGGTGCTCCAGCTCGGCGGCGTAGCGGTCCCGCCGGTCGGAGTCGATGTCCGCGCCCGTGCGCAGCGCGATGAGCCAGATGAGGGCGAACACGACCGCGAGCACGAGCATGAGCGGCACGACGATCGCGACGGCGGCCAGGCCCAGCTGGATGAGCCAGCCGAGGACGCCCACCTCGCGCGGGTACTTCCGCACGAGCCCGGCGCCGACCAGGCAGAGCACCATCGCGGTCATCCCCACGCCCCACACCCACGGCAGCGGGGCGGCCCGCAGTCCGTGCGCGACCAGGGTGGCGAAGAGCATGACGAACGCCTCGAGGGCAAGGATCGCCGTGAGGAACATGACGCGGGCCGACTTCGGCGGGCGCGGGGCGGCCGGTGCGTCCGCGGCGGTGGGGCTCCGGGTCTCCGCGACCTCGCCCGTCGGGGTCGCCGCGGTTCCGCCCGGCTGCTCGCTGCTCACGCCCCCAGGGTAGTTCGGCCGAGGACCACCCGGGCACGGTGCGCGACGGCCGCGCGCTGGACCTGCGCGCCGTAGCGGACGTCGACGGGAATCACCGGCATGCGCAGGACGGCGTCGAGCGACGCGGACCCCGGCAGGAGTCCGGCCACGGCGGCGCGCGCCGCGGCGATGAGGCCCTTCGGCGCCCGCGAGGCCGCCGCCCGGGCACCGCGGTGGCTCCGGGGGTCGGTCTGCAGCACGGCGACCACGTCCTGCGCGCCGCGCGGTCCGACGCCGACGACGCACGCCGCCACCACGCCGGGGATCGACCTCAGCGCGACCTCGAGGGCGACGGGCGTGACGACGCCGTCGGGCGTGGTGATCTCGTTCCCCACCCGCCCCTCGAGCCAGAGCCGGCCCTCGACGTCGAGGTGTCCGAGGTCCCCGGTCCGGTGCCACCCCGTGAGCATCTGGGCGCGCGCCTGCTCGGCGGCGGGCAGGAGGTAGCGGTCGCGCAGGTGCGGGGCGGTGCCGACCACCTCGCCGGTGACGCCCGGGGTGGTGACCGGTCCCCCCGCGGGAGCACCGAGGTGGTCGAGCGGGACGACCGCGACCTCGGCCCCCGGGACCGGCCGCCCCACGCAGGTGCCGCCGCCGGCGCCGCGTGCGGTCGAGGCCGCCGCCGCTCGCAGGTCGGGCAGCGTGAGGTCGGTGAACGGCAGCAGCCCCGCCATCCCGTACGGCGCGTGCATCTCGGGGCCGCCGAGGAGCTGGGAGGCGCGGGAGAGCTCCTCCGCCGTCACGGGCGCACCGCCGACGACGACCCTGCGCAGCCGGGTGAGCGCGTCGCGCTCGTCCGGGCTCAGGCGCCCGGCCGTCCCGACCACGGAGGCGAGACCGGCGGGGCTGACGGCGAGCGTCGGCGAGGGGACGCGGCGTGCGGCGCGGGCGAGCTGCGGCGCGGTGAGGGCGCCGGGGCGGCCGTCGCCCGGGATGACGGTGGGGGCGCCGACGGCGAGGGCGAGCAGCGCGGCCGGGGCGAAGCCGGCCACGAGGCCGTGCGTGTGGTCGATCGGCGCGACATGGGTGGCCGCCCGGCACATCGCGGACAGGGTGCGGTGCGTGTACACGACACCGTTGGGCCGCAGCGACCCGGCGGCCTGGAAGACGACGAGCGCGTCGTCGTCCGGGTCGGGCTCGGCCGGCAGGGCGACCCCGCCGGCGACGAGCTCGCGCCCGTGGTCGAGGATCTCGAGGAACACGCCGCGCAGGCCGAGGAGGCGGCGCTCGTTGGCGGTGATCACCCGCTCGAACGGGGTGCGCACGAGGTACCGGTTGGCGGTCCACCCACGCACCCGCGCCGCGCGCGCCGCCACCGGCGTGCCGAGCAGGTGGTCGAGCTCGGCCCCGCGCAGCGCCCGGTCGAGGCCGCGGGCTCCGAGCCTCGGGTCGGCGAGGACGGCGACGGCGCCGACCCGCAGGACCGCGAACAGGCTGAGGGTGAGCTCGATCCCGGGCGGGACGGAGACGCCGACCCGCTGGCCCGGCCGCACGCCGACGTCGCTCAGGCCCAGGGCCAGCATCTCGACGTCGTCCGCCAGCTCCCGCCACGTCACTCGCCGGCGCAGGCCCGGATCGTCGAGGACGAGCGCGGCGGCGTCCGAGTTGCGCCGCTCGCGCAGCGCGTGCCACAGCGGGCGGTACTCGCCCACCGCCACGGAGGTCCCTGGCTGCTCGTCGCTCACGCGGTCAGCGTAGTGACGGGCGGGCGCGGGCACGTCCTGGTCGCACACCCGGCCGCTCGTGTCCCGCGATGTGGACCGCGCCGGGGCGGCGCGCGAGGGCCGCGGGCGCGGTGCCACAGTGGTCGCCGGGAGCGGTCCGCGCGTCGTCGTCGTGCGCTCGTCTCCCTGTCCACGCCGTCCCCGAACCGAGAGGCCACCATGTCGAAGGTCCGCACCACCCACGCCGGCTCCCTGCCCCGCACCCCGGCGCTCATCGAGGCCAACGCCGCGCGGGCCGAGGAGCGGATCGGCCAGGACGAGCTCACGCAGCTGCTGGAGACCGAGGTGGCCGGGGTCGTCGCGCGCCAGGCCGAGGCGGGGCTCGACCTCGTGAACGACGGCGAGTACGGCAAGCTCATGACCGAGTCGGTCGACTACGGGGCGTGGTGGTCCTACTCGTTCGGGCGCACCGGCGGCCTGAGCATCGACCCGGACGATCAGTCGTGGGCCGTCGACAGCCACCTCTCCTCCCCCGGCGACGTCCGCCTCACCGGGTTCCTCCACCGCCGCGACCGCGCGCTGTTCGCCGGCGCGTACTCCGACCCCACCTCGGGGATCTGGACGGGCGGGGACAAGCCGCGGCCCTTCCCGGTCGTCACCGGGGACCTCACGTACGAGGGCGCCGACGCGGTGCGCGCCGACGCCGACCATCTCGTGGCCGCGCTCGCCGCCGCCGGCCGCGGACCGGAGACCGGGTTCGTCACGGCCCTCTCCCCCGGCTCGGCCAGCCGCATCACCGACCGGCACTACGGCGACGAGGACGCCTACCTCGACGCCTGGGCGCGCGTCCTGCACGAGGAGTACAAGGCGATCCTCGACGCCGGGCTGTGGCTCCAGATCGACGACCCGTCGGTGGCGGAGAACTTCGACCAGATCACCCCCGAGCCCGCGGTGGGCGACTACGTGGCCTTCACCGAGAAGCGCGTCGCGGCGCTCAACCGCGCCCTCGAGGGCCTGCCGACCGAGCGCGTGCGCTTCCACCTGTGCTGGGGCTCCTGGCACGGCCCGCACGCGACCGACCTGCCGCTCGCGGACATCGCGCCGACGATGCTGACGGTGAACGCCGCCGCCTACTCGTTCGAGGCCGCCAACGTGCGCCACGAGCACGAGTGGCGCGTGTGGGAGGACCTCACGCTGCCCGAGGACAAGGTCCTCGTGCCCGGGATCGTCTCCCACGCGACCAACGTGCTCGAGCACCCCGAGCTCGTGGCGGACCGGGTCGAGCGGTTCGCGCGACTCGTCGGGCCCGAGCGCGTGTGGGCGTCGACGGACTGCGGGCTCGGCGGGCGCGTCCACGAGGAGATCGCGTGGGCCAAGCTCGACTCGCTGGTGGCGGGCACGCGGATCGCGAACGAGCGGCTCGCGCGGGGCTCGGCCGCCTGAGCTGCCGTCGCCCCCGAGGGGGCGAGCCCGAACGATCAAAGGACCAGGCACGACGACGACGGCGGGTGCGCCGGACCGAGGTCCGGCGCACCCGCCGTCGTGGCGTCCCCGGCCCGGTCAGCCCGGGAAGACGCCGATGCCGTTGGGCACCTCGCGCAGGACCTCGATGCCGGCCTCGCGGCTGCGGCTGAGCAGGGAGAACTCGGAGTCGAGGTCGGGGCGGCCGATCATGGTCGTCGACCCGCCGCCGTCGAGCAGGACCGCGTCGTCGGAGCCGAGCTCGTCCATCAGCACGGCGGCGTCGCGGGTGGAGATGCCGACGCTGTCGGGGTTCCGACCGTCGACGGAGACGAGGTGGAGCGTCCCGCCGTCCCGCGAGACACCCGCGAGGGTGCGCGGGTTGAGGGGACGCTCGGGGATCTCGCCGACGACGCCGTCGCGGACAACGACGGCGCCCCCGATCGCCCAGTCGAGGCGGCCCGGGGCGTCCGAGCGCGAGCGCACGTGCGTGTTGACGCGGTCCCCGACCTCGAGGGCGCGCAGCTCGTCGGCGCCGTCCTCGCGGCCGAGCAGGACCTGCTGGCCGTCGCCGAGGGCCCCGGTGCCGCCGGCCTCGTCGGAGAGCTCAACCACGCGACCGTCCTCGACGAGGACCTCGAGGACGTCGTCCGTGCACAGCGAGCCACGGTCGACCTCGTCGCCGCACGCGGCGCGTGCGCGGGTGTCGTCGCCCCACGTGTCGCCCCAGCGCGCGTCGAAGATCGTGATCTCGTCCGTGGCCATCCCGTACTGGTTGAGCCCGTCGACGTCGATCCGGCCCTGCCCGCGGGCGGTGACGAAGGCGTCGAGCGAGACGTCGGTGACGACCCCGTGGCCCGAGCGCGTGACCCCGACGACCTCGTCGCCGTCGTTCCACTCCCGGTCGAGCCCCTCGCCGTGGCGCTGCGCGTACGGGACCGCGGACTGGCGGATCTCGCCGTCTCGGATCTCGACGCCGACCGCCGCGAACGTGGCGGAGATGTCGCCGTGGGTGGCGTCGACCGTGTTCTGGAAGAAGTCGCCGTTGACGGCGGCGATCGCTCCCGCGGCCCCGGCCATGTCGTCGAGCCGCTGGGGCGTGGTGATCGTCGGGCCGGTGAGCAGGTCCGTCTCCGCCTCGTCGAGGTCGACGGCCAGGAGGGTGGCGGTCGACGCGCCCTCCGGGGTCGTCACGCGGAAGGTCTCCTGCCGGACACCGTCGGCGAGCTCGCTCGCCGCCGTCCGCTCGATCTCGACCTGCTCGGAGTCCGCGGTCGGGCCGTCGGTGGCAGCTCCCGGGGTGTTCGAGGAGCCGGCGGCCGTCGGCTCGTCCGCGGGTACCGTCGGCTCGTCCGCGGCGGACGGGAGCGCGACGACGGCTCCGGCCGCCGTGGTGGCGACGGCGAGGGCGGCGAGCGCCCGTGCGCGCCGTCCGGCGAGCGAAAGATCGGTGCGGTGGGTGGTGGTAGCCATGGAGACGTCCCCTTCGTCTGGCTGGTTTCGGACGCGCCGGACGCTAGGAAGCCCATGTGTCCGGCACGCGTCCCTCGCGCGTCCCTCGACCGAACACCTCGCGACCCGTGCACTCCGCTCACATGTGGGACCTGCCCATTCACTGCCCCGACGGCTGCTGTTCGCCCGCTCATCGCCCCGCGGACGGTTCCCCTCCGTACCGTCGCCGCGCCGTCCGGCCCCCTCGTTCCCCAACCCAGTGGACGGCGTCACACACCTGTCCCCTCGAAGGAGATCACGCATGCACACGCTTCGGAGCCGACGACGGCTCTCCGGCCTCGGGCTCGCGGCCGCCGGCGCCGTCGTCCTCTCGGCCCTCGCCACCCCCGCGGTCGCTGACGAGCCGGCCGACGGGACGCCGTCGACCGACGAGACCGCCGGCGGGGCCCCGGCGGCCCCCGACGTCACCACGATCGGCGGCGGGGCGGACGGCGCTCCCGAGAACGTCATCGTCGTCGTCGGGGACGGCATGGGCTACAACCACATCGACATGGCCTCGATGTTCGAGGCCGACCAGAGCCGCTACCAGGTGGCGGTCGACCCGGCCACGGGCACCGTCGAGGACGTCGACGGCGACACCCCCACCCAGGTCTACGAGAGCTGGCCCGTCCAGCACGGCATGAGCACCTACTCCGACGGTGGTTCCTACGACCCCGACATCATGTGGGGCAGCCTCGAGGAGTCCGTCGCCGCCGCGTCCACCGACTCGGCCGCCGCCGCCACCGCGATGGCGACCGGCGTCAAGACGACCAACCAGGCCGTCGGCATCGACCCCGAGGGGCAGCCGATCGAGAACGTGGTCGAGCGGGCCCAGGCCCAGGGGCGCGCCACGGGCGTCGTCACCAACGTGGTCGTCCCCCACCCGACGACGGCGTCGTTCGCGGTCCACAACGAGAGCCGCCTCGACTACCTCGCCGTCTCCGACCTGCTGGTCGACGAGAGCGGCCTCAACGTGGTCATGGGCTCGGGCCACCCTTGGTACGACGACAACGGTGACCGTTACGACGCCCCCGACTACAACTACATCAGCGAGGAGACCTGGACGCGCCTCGCGAACGGCGAGACCCCGTTCCAGCTCATCGAGGAGCGCGCCGACTTCCAGGAGCTCGCCGAGACCGACGCCCCGCCGACCCACGTGGTCGGCTTCGCCCAGGCCTGGACCACCACCCAGGAGGCCCGCGGCGACGGCGACAGCGACGCGCCCTTCACCGACCCCTTCCTCGAGTCGGTCCCGACGCTGTCCGAGATGACGCTCGGCGCGCTCAACGTGCTCGACAGCTCCTCCGACGAGGGCTTCTTCCTCGCCGTCGAGAGCGGCGCGATCGACTGGTCCTCCGAGCTCAACGCGCCCGCCCGGGCCATCGAGGAGACCATCACCCTCAACGAGACCGTCGAGGCCATCTCCACCTGGGTCGACGAGAACAGCTCCTGGGACGACACGATGGTGATCGTCACCGCCGATCACGAGGCCGGCTACATCACCGGTCCCGGCGCCGGCGAGACCTGGACGCCGCTGCTCTCCAACGGCGCCGGCGAGATGCCGGACCACGAGTGGCACCGCGAGGGTCACTCGAACCAGCTCGTCCCCTTCTACGCGCGCGGCGCCGGCTCCGAGGCGTTCGACGCCCGCGCCACCGGCGAGGACCCGGTCCGCGGCAGCTACCTCGACAACACGGACATCGGCCAGGTCCTGCTCGACGAGCTGTGGGCCGAGTCCGAGGAGCCGGAGGAGCCCGAGGAGCCGGGTGAGCCGACGCCCCCGACCCCGGGCCGCGGCTTCTACCTCAACAACGGGTGGGACGGCCGCGCCGAGCACGAGTTCTCCTTCGGCCGCCCGGGCGACACGGTCCTCGCGGGCGACTGGGACGGCGACGGCGTCGACACCCTGGCCGTGCGGCGGGGCAACGCCTACTACCTGTCGAACTCCCTGTACGGCGGCAACGCCGAGGTCGAGCTGAGCTACGGCCGCGCGAACGACACCGTGCTCGTGGGCGACTGGGACGGCGACGGGGCGGACTCCTTCGCCGTGCGCCGCGGGAACTCCTACTTCCTGACGAACTCCCACGAGACCGGCTGGGCGGACGCCGAGCTCGACTACGGGCGCGCGGACGACCAGGTGCTGGTCGGCGACTACGACGCCGACGGCGTGGACACCTTCGCCGTGCGCCGCGGGAACAGCTACTTCGTCTCCGACAGCCTGACGACCGGCTGGGCGGATGCCGAGCTCGACTACGGCCGGGACTCCGACGAGGTCCTCGTCGGCGACTGGGACGGGGACGGGGCGGACACGTTCGCCACGCGCCGCGGCAACCTCTACCTGGTCTCCAACTCGCTCGAGTCCGGCTGGGCCGACATCGAGCAGAACTACGGCCGCTCCGGCGACGAGGTCGTCGTCGGCGACTGGGACGGCGACGGCTCCGACACCCTCGGCGTCCGCCGCTGACCGACCCGCCTCACGCGTCAGAGACGCACGACGAACGCTCCCCCACCCGCGGGTGGGGGAGCGTTCGTGCGTCCGACCGACCCACGCACGGGACGATCCGTGGGATCATTCACACGACGTCGTCACCTGCGGCGTCGACGTCGACGTCAGGATTCCCCCCATGGCTACGCCCCACATCGCCGCCGAGCCCGGCGACATCGCCCCCGCCGTCCTTCTGCCCGGAGACCCGCGCCGCGCCGCGCGCATCGCCGAGCTCCTCATGCCGGAGGCCCGCGTGGTCTCCGACGTGCGGGCGAACAAGGTCTTCACCGGCGAGGTCGACGGCAAGCCGCTCTCGGTCATGGCCTCGGGCATGGGCATGGCCTCGACCGTCCTGTACGCCAACGAGCTGTTCGAGCACTTCGGCGTCCAGCGGATCATCCGCGTCGGCACCGCCGGCGGCCTCGCCCGGCACGTGAAGGTCGGGGACGTCGTCGTCGCCCTCGGCGCGCACACCGACTCCGCCATCAACGTGCCTCGCCTGCCCGGCCTGCACTTCTCCGCGATCGCGAGCTTCAACCTCGTCGCCGCCGCCGTCGAGGCCTCGAAGGAGCACGCCGGCGACACCCCGGTGCACGTCGCTCCGATCGTCTCCCGCGACCACTTCTACGGCAACGCCCCCGAGCTCAACGAGGCGCTCGCGTCCTACGGCACGCTGGCGGTCGAGATGGAGGCCGCCGGCCTGTACGGCGTGGCCGCCGAGCACGGCCGCGAGGCCCTCGCCGTCCTCACGGTCTCCGACCACCTGCTCGACCACTCGGGGGACATGTCGCCCGAGGACCGTGAGACCCGCTTCACCCTCGCCCTCACGCTCGCGTTGGCGGCGGCCCACTCCTGACCGAGGCGCGCCCCCGACGGACCGAGGGACCGCGCAGAACGAGGATCCCGATGGACGACCAGAGCACTCCCCCCGGACGCCGGCCCCTGCCGTGGACGCGCACGACCGCGCCCGCCACGCAGCCTCCCCCGGCGCCACCCGCCGCCTCTGCTCCTCCGCGTCCGACCACGCGCGAGCCGCTCTCCCCGACCGAGCTCGACCCGCACCCGGAGGACAACCGCCCCTCGCGACGCCGGGCGACGATCTCCGGCCGCCCGTTCGAGCCGTGGCTCGCCGCGGGCGACCGCCTGCCGCCACCCGGCGGGTACCACTTCGACCCGAGCGAGGCCCGCGCGGGTCGTGCGCGGATGGCGCGGCGGACCCCCGTCGTGGCCCCGCGCCGCGGACCCGGGCGGCCGCGCAACGCCGACGCCGAGCGCAAGGCGTTCGCCGCGGTGCTCGAGCTGTTCGGCCAGCGCGGCTGGGCCGGACTCTCGCTCGATGCCGTGGCCGCGGAGGCGGGCCTGGGCAAGTCCTCGATCTACCTGCGGTGGACGGACAAGCAGGCGCTCCTCATCGACGCCCTCAAGCACGTCGACGTGACGGTCGTCGCGCCGGACGCGGACGGTGCCGACGCCCCGACCGTGCGCGACCTGCTGATCTTCGCCGCCAACCGGCGGATCTCCCAGTACGGCGGCACGTTCGGACCCGCGCTCTACCGGCTCAACATCGAGGCGCGGATCTACCCCGACGTCTTCGACACGATCTGGCAGGAGACGATCGGGGCGAGCATCCGCGACCTGACGGTCACGCTGCTCGAGCGGGCCGAGGGCGAGCACCAGCCGACGGAGGAGGACGCGACCGACCTCATCGCCTCGGTCGAGGGCACCGCCATGTACCTGGCCTTCGTCGCGCACCCCGCCGCGCTGCCGGGGGCCTCCGACCTCCACGAGCGCATCGAACGCATGGTCGACCGGCACCTGCGCGGCATCCGCGAGCACATGGCGCGGCGGGCGAACGGGCTCGAGTAGCCGCCACCCCCGCACCAGCCCGGCACGGTAGAACGGCCTCATGGACCTCGAGCACGTACGCGACTCCCTGCGGACCTTCGCCGACGAGCGGGACTGGGCGCAGTTCCACTCCCCCCGCAACCTCGTCCTCGCCCTCGTCGGCGAGGTCGGCGAGCTGGCCGAGCTCACGCAGTGGCGCACGGACGACGAGCTGCACGCGCTCGCCGCGACCCCCGACGGCGCACGCGCCCTCGGGGACGAGCTCGCCGACGTCCTGTCCTACCTCGTGCAGGCCGCCGACAGCCTCGGGCTCGACCTCGGTGCGGCGTGGGAGGCCAAGATCGAGGCGAACGCCGCGAAGTACCCGGCCGAGCTCGCCCGTGGGTCGAACGCGAAGTACACCGCCTACCTGCCGGGGCCGGACGGCCCGACCGCAGAAACGGGCACGACGACGAGCACGACGCCGGACGAGCAGGGCTGAACTTCCCGCGACCGTCGTTTGACCACGACCCGCGGGCCGACGAACCTGGACCGAGCACGGCCGCGGGCGTCATCCGTCCCGACAACCGCATTCGCATTCGCCACGAGTCGCCGACCACCGTCCGGCGCGAGAGCACGAGGAGACCAGGTGCCCGGCGCCCCCACCCGACCGATCCCCAGGGCCGCCCTGCTCGGCGCCGCCCTGTGGACGATCCTCCCGCTGTACTGGCTGGTGGAGATCGTCGTCGCCTCGCGGGTGACCGCCCCGTTCTCCTTCCTCACCCACACGATCTCCGACCTGGGCGCGTCGGCCTGCGCGTGGATCCCCTACCGGTGGGGCTGGGTCGAGGTCTGCTCGCCGTGGCACCCGCTGATGAACGGCGCGTTCGCCGCGTTCGGCATCCTGCTCGCGACCGGCGCGTGGCTCGTCAGCACCGCGCTCCCGCCGTCCCGGCTGCGCGCCGTCACCCGGGCGCTGTTCGTCTGCGCGGGGCTCAGCGCGATCGGCACGGCGCTCGTCCCGATCAACACGATCATCGACCTGCACTCGCTCGTCTCCGTGCCGATCTTCTTCTTCGCCCCGGCCGCCGCGACCCTGCTGGCGTTCCAGCTCGCCCGTGAGAGCGGGGTGCTGCGCACGGTCGGCGGGCTCGGGGTCGGGATCGGGGTGTTCTGCCTCGGCTCCGCGATCGTCACGGTCACCCTCGTCTCGATGGACCGGAACTGGTCGATCCCCGAGCGCCTCACCCTGTGGCCGCTGCCGCTGTGGGCGTCGATCCTCGGGATCACGCTTCTCCTCGAGGCCCGACGCCGGAGGCGCGCGTCGCGCCCGGACGCACCTCTCGCGCACGGGGCCGGGTCGCACGAGTACGCCTGACTGGACGAGCACGGCCGACCGTCGAGGGCCTGCGCGTCGGCACCAGGTCGTCAGCCTCGACCGTCCTTCCGGACGTTCCTCCGTGTGCCGGTCTGCACGTGGACGCCACGACGACGAGGGCCCGTCAGGATCGACCTGATGGTCGGTCCGGACGGGCCCTCGCGGTTCGCCCGGGGGGAGCGAACCGGTACGTCGCCGCCGATCCGTGGGGATCACCGAGGGTCGTCGGTCCGAGCGCTCGCTCAGCCCCGGCGGCCCGTCGGTGCCGCGGTCAGTCGCCGGAGTCCGCCGACCACCCCGACTCCGCGGACCACCCGGAGGCCGCCGAGACGCCCGAGTCGGCCGAGTAGTTCGGCGCGGGGACGGGCGCCGGGGCCGGCGCGGGAGCCGGGACGGGCGCGGGGGCCGGCGCGGGGGCGGGGGCCTGCTGGCGCGGCGCCGGAGCGGGGCTCGGCGCGGACGGGGCGGAGACCGGGCTGACCGGCGAGACCGGGGAGGGCGCCGAGACGGGGCTCGGGGCCGAGACCGGGGACTGCGCGGAGACCGGCGACTGGGCCGAGACCGGGGAGGCGGTCGACGGCGCGCTCGGGGTGCGGTCGGCCGAGTGGGCGGTGACGGCGGAGGTGTTGCTCCGCGGGTCCGCGGGGTCCACGGCCGAGGGGGCCGAGAGCAGCGGCGTCGAGAGCTGCGGGAGCACGCGCAGCTCGCGGCCGTCCGCGCTCGTGGTCGCGCCGCCGGAGGCCGACTCCGACGCGGACTCGCCGTCGGCGATGGCCACCGAGCTGCCGGCGACGATCGCGGCCGCGGCCAGCGTGCCGGTGGTGATCCACATCTTCTTGCTCATGGTCTGTCCTCTCGTGGCCCTGCGGCCGGTCCCGGGACGGGCCCTGTGGCCGTCCTCCTTGATGACCTCTACTGTGCCGACCCGATCTGTGGCACCGAGGACACCGTCGTGAGCGACCTGTCATCTCCGTGAGAGGCGCCTCCCGGCAGGGAGACCGCCGGCCGCGGGGTGCCGAGAGCTGCGGGGTCGCGGCAGCGAGGACCGGGGGTCGGGATGCGTGGGGCCGAGAGCCGAGGATCCGGACGGGACCACGGGGACAACGAGCCCAGAACTCCTGATCGGGCTCCTATCCTGGCCACGGGCCCACCGGAGCGGACGGCACCGGGACGGACACGAAGGGCAGGAGCCATGACCGAGCGGCGACACACCCCGCTCACCGAGCCGGTCATCGACCCGCACGCCTGCACCCCGCAGCTCCGCCTCGCGGTGCTCGGGCGCGACCCGCTGTTCACCGGCCTCCCTCCCGCCGAGCTCGCCGCCGTCGACACCCACTTCCGCGCACGGCACTACGCGGCGGGCGAGCCGATCTATCACTCGGGCGATCCCGCCGACCGTCTCTTCATCCCCGCCGCCGGCCTCAGCCGCGTCTCGCGTACCGCGATCGACGGCCGCGAGACCCTGCTCGGGCTGCACGGACCCGGCGAGTCGTTCGGGGCACTGCCGTCGCTCGGCGTCGGCACCTACCCGGACGACGCCCGCGCGCTGACCTTCACCTGCCTCCTGCACGTGAGCAGCGAGCAGTTCGCCGCGCTCGTCGACGAGCTCCCCCGAGTCGCCGTCGCCGCGCTCCACCGGATCGGGCAGCGGCTCGCCGAGGCGCACGAGTCTGTCCACCTGCTCTCCGGGGCGCCGCTGGAGCAGCGGCTCGCCGCGGCCCTGCTCGTCCTCGCCGAGAAGATCGGCGAACCCTGGGAGGGGATGACGCTCCTGCAGGCCCCGCTCGGCCGCGAGGACCTCGCGGCGCTCACCGGCTCGGCGACCGAGTCCGTCAGCAGGCTGCTCAGCCGCTGGCGACGGGACGGCCTCGTCGAGTCGGGCCGCCGCTGGGTCGCCCTGGCGGACATCGACCGGCTCGCCGCCGTCCGCGACGCCGCCTGACCCGCGCGCCCGGCGTCGATCCCGCGGCCGCGGCCAGGACCCGCACGGCAGCGGGTCGTGACCGGGTGGGCGACCGGTCTCCCCCGCCCGGAAGGGCCGTTCGCGGTTGATTGACGCGCGTCATGTTGCCCTCGGGCGCGCCTTCCTACGGTGAGGGACATCAGCACCCGCACCGACGAGAAGGGCACGAGTCATGACCACGACGACCACCCCCACCACCCGTTCCACCTTCCGCGCCGAGGGGTTCTCGTGCCCCTCGTGCGTGGCGAAGATCGAGAAGCAGGTCGGCCGCCTGCCCGGCGTTCACAACGTGACGGTGCACTTCACCTCCGCACGCGTCGTCGTCGACCACGACCCCGCGCTCACCTCCACCGACGACGTCGTCGCGGCGATCGCCAGGGCGGGCTACACGGCCACGCTCTCGGCGTTCTGACGGCGCCCGGCACCGCTGGGGAGGAGAACACTCACATGAGCACGATGCGCAGCCGGTGGCGGGGCCCCTGGGGCGTCCCTGTCGCCGCCGGCGTCCTCATCGCCACCGCCTTCGTCGCCGAGTACGCGCTCGGCTCGCTGCTCGCCGGCCGGATCCTCATGGCGGCCGCGGCGGTCGTAGCCGGCGCACCGATCGCCGTCAAGGCGCTCCGCGCCCTCATGGTGCGCACCATCGGCATCGACCTGCTCGTCACCGTCGCCGCCGCCGGCGCGCTGGTCATCGGTCAGGTCTGGGAGGCGGCCGCGGTGACGTTCCTGTTCGCGCTCGGCCACGCCCTCGAGGCGAGGACGATGAACAAGACGCGTTCGGCACTGGCCGAGCTCGTCGCCGTGGCCCCCGACGTCGCCGTCGTCCTGCGCGACGGCGAGCAGGTCGAGGTCCCGGCCGCCGCCGTCGCCACGGGCGAGACCGTGCTCGTGAAGAACGGCGCCAGGGTGCCCGTCGACGGCATCGTCGTCGGCGGGACCGGGGCGCTCGACGAGGCCTCCATCACCGGCGAGTCGATCCCCGCCGAGAAGACCGAGGGGGACCAGGTCTTCGCCGGCACGATCTCGCGCAGCGGGTTCCTCCAGGTCGAGGCCACCGGAGTGGGCGCGGGCACCACGCTCGCCCGGATCATCCACCGCGTCGAGGAGGCCCAGGACGCCCGGGCCCGGACCGCCGCGTTCATCGACCGGTTCTCCCGCTGGTACACCCCGGGCATCATGGTGCTCGCCCTGCTCGCCGGCCTCGTCACGGGCGACGTCGTGCTCGCGCTGACCCTGCTCGTCATCGGCTGCCCGGGCGCTCTCGTCATCTCGATCCCGGTGGCCATCGTCGCCGGCATCGGCCGCGCCGCCCGGGACGGCATCCTCATCAAGGGCGGCGAGTACCTCGAGACCTCCGCACGGATCGACGCCGTCGCCGTGGACAAGACCGGCACCCTCACCGAGGGCACCCCGCACCTGACCGACGTCGTCTCCCTGGACCCGGACTGGTCCGAGGACGACATCCTCGCCTGGGCCGCCCGCGGCGAGGCCGGCTCCGAGCACCCGCTCGCCCGGCCGATCCTCGACGCCGCCCGGGAGCAGGACCTCGGCACCCCGGGCCTGCCCGAGTCGACCGAACCCGTCCCGGGCAAGGGCATCGCCGCACGGACCGGCGGCCGCCGGGTGCTCATCGGCAACGCCGCCCTGCTCGAGCAGTTCCACGTCCCCGACGCCGTCGGGGCCGCGGCCGAGGCCGACCGCCTCGCGTCGGCCGGCCGCACGCCGATGATCGTCGCGGTCGACGACGCCGTCGTCGGGGTCGTCGCCGTCGCGGACCGCGTCCGCACCGACGCCGCCCGCATGGTGCGCGAGCTGCACGAGGCGGGCGTGAAGACGGTCGTCATGCTCACCGGCGACGCCCCGCTCGTGGCCGAGGCGATCGGGCGGGCCACCGGCGTCGACGAGGTCCGCGCCGGCCTGCTGCCGGAGGACAAGCTCGACGCCGTGCGCGACCTGCAGGAGCAGGGGCACACGGTCGCGATGGTCGGCGACGGCGTCAACGACGCCCCCGCCCTGGCCACCGCCGACATCGGGGTGGCCATGGGGGCGGCCGGTTCGGCCGTCGCCGTCGAGACCGCGGACATCGCCCTCATGGGCGACAACCTCCTGCGGCTTCCCGAGGCGATCGGGCTGGCCAGGCGCACGGTGTCCGTCATGCGGCAGAACATCGCGATCGCGCTGATCACCGTCGCCGCTCTGCTCGCCGGCGTCTTCGCCGGAGGCGTGACGATGGCGATCGGGATGCTCGTGCACGAGGCCTCGGTGCTCGTCGTCATCGTCAACGCCATGCGGCTGCTGCGCCTGCGGCGGGCGGCGGGCTCCGACACGGACGCCCCGGCGGCGTCGGGTCAGAGGGTCGCGCAGTACGCGGCGCCGGCGTCGACCGACTCGTCCAGCTCCTCGGTGTGAATCGTCATGAGCCCGCGCACCGCACCCTCGGCCGCCCGCGACAGCTCGTCGTGCCCCGGCACCATGTGGCCGTTCATCCCGCCCATGACTCCGGAGAAGCCCCCCACCTGTGCCATGACGACGGCGTCCTCGTCCGGCGCGTCCGGACCGATCGTCAACCACTCCTCGGCGGACCGACCGTCGTCGCTCACGGCCGTCACGAGGGCGCACGCGTAGGCGACGCGGGACTCCTCCGCGACGTCGACCTCGCCGTCGGGCAGGCCGCGCTCCTCACAGGCGGCCACCAGGCCGTCGAGGCCCTCGGTCATCATCTCGGTGTCGATCCGCGAGATCCCCTGGTGCACCGAGGTCGCATCCTCGAGCAGGTCCTCGTACCCCGGGAGCGGGGCCTGGGTGGTGGCGCCGAGCATGCCGGAGGCACCGGCGACCATGAGCACCTCCGCCTGCGTCTCGTCGCCGATGAATCCCTGCCACTGGTCGACCGGGGTCGCGCTCGCCTCGATCGCCAGGGCGCAGGCCTGGGTCGCGAGGCCGTCGGCGTCGGTCGCAGGCACCGCCTCCTCCGCGCCGGCCCCGCACCCGGCGGCGGCGAGCAGCCCGGCCGTCCCGAGTGCCAGGGCACCGGTCCTCGTCGTCGTCGACATGTCACCTCTCCGCATCGGCTCCCGTGCGCTCGCGCGGGTCTCCCACCAGGGTAGGTGGCACGACCGAGCGCGACGCCCGGCCCGAGGCGGGCATGTGCCGGCGCATCGCCCGCCTAGGCTCGCGCCATGACGGGATGGCAGTTCTGGATCGACCGCGGCGGGACGTTCACGGACGTGGTGGCCCGCCGCCCGGACGGATCGCTCGCCTCGCACAAGCTGCTCTCCCACGACCCGGACCGCTACGCGGACGCCGCCGTCGCCGGCATCCGGCACGTGCTCGGCCTCGCGCCCGGGACGCCCGTGCCCGCCGACGACGTCGAGGTCGTCCGCATGGGCACCACGGTCGCCACCAACGCCCTGCTCGAGCGGACGGGCGAGCCCACCGCCCTCGTCGTCACGCGCGGGTTCGCCGACGCGCTCCGGATCGGCTTCCAGGAGCGGCCGCACATCTTCGAGCGACGCATCGAGCTCGCCGAGATGCTCTACGACCGCGTCATCGAGGTCGACGAGCGGATCACCGCCCACGGCGAGGTGCTCACGCCGCCCGACCTGGCCGGCCTCGAGCCCGAGCTGGCCCGCGCCCGGGCCGACGGCATCGACGCCGTCGCCGTCCTGTGCCTGCACAGCCACCTCCACCCCGAGCACGAGCGGGCGATCGGCGACCTCGCGCGCCGCCTCGGGTTCGGGCAGGTCTCGATCTCCAGCGAGGTCAGCCCACTCATGCGGGTGGTCCCGCGCGGCGACACCACGGTCGTCGACGCCTACCTCTCCCCCGTCCTCGCCCGGTACGTCGACCAGGTCGCCGCCGAGCTGCCCGGCGTGCGGCTGCTGTTCATGCAGTCCTCCGGCGGCCTCACCGAGGCCCACACCTTCCGCGGCAAGGACGCGATCCTGTCCGGCCCCGCCGGCGGCATCGTCGGCATGGCCGAGCTCTCGGCGCGCTCCGGGCTCGACCGGGTCGTCGGCTTCGACATGGGTGGCACCTCCACCGACGTCTCCCACCACGCCGGGGAGCTCGAGCGCGACTTCCACACCGAGGTCGCGGGCGTCCGCCTGCGGGCGCCGATGCTCGCGATCCACACCGTCGCCGCCGGGGGCGGATCGATCCTCCACGTGACGGACGGCCGGCTGACGGTCGGCCCGGACTCGGCCGGCGCCGACCCCGGGCCCGCCTGCTACCGCCGCGGCGGCCCGCTCACGCTCACCGACGCCAACGTCCAGCTCGGCCGGATCGACCCGGACTCCTTCCCGCACGTCTTCGGCCCCGGCGGGGACGAGCCGCTCGACCGCGAGGTCGTCGACCGGCTGTTCACCGAGCTGGCCGAGCGGCTCGCCGAGGAGACCGGCCACCGTCGCACCCCCGAGGAGGTGGCGGAGGGGTTCCTCGACGTCGCCGTCACGACGATGGCCGGCGCCATCAAGCACGTCTCCGTCCGGCGCGGCCACGACGTCACCGACCACGCTCTGACGACCTTCGGCGGCGCCGGCGGCCAGCACGCCTGCCGGGTCGCGGACGCGCTGGGCATCTCCACGGTCCTCGTCCCGCCGATGGCCGGCGTCCTGTCCGCGCTCGGGATGGGACTCGCCGACGTCACGGCGATCCGCGAGACCTCGGTCGAGACCGTCCTCGACGACGACGCCGCCCCCTCGCTGAGCGCCGTCGCCGAGGAGCTGGCCGGTCAGGCGCGCGGCGCGGTGGCCGGTGAGGCGTCGGGCGAGGTCGCGGTCTCCGCGCGGGCGCACCTGCGCTACGAACGCACCGACACGGCCGTGCAGGTCCCGCTCGGCCCGCCCGCGCAGATGCGTGCCGCGTTCGAGGAGGAGCACCGGCGCACGTACTCCTTCCTCCTCGACCGCCCGCTCGTCGTCGAGGCCGTGTCCGTCGAGGCCGTCGTCCGCTCGCCCCGGCCGACGATCGCCGCCGACGACGCCGCAGGCGGCGGCACCGCCGAGGTGACCATGCACGTGGGCGGGACGACCCGCGAGGTGCCGCTGCGGCGTCGGGCGGGGATCGGCGCCGACCCGCTCGAGGGACCGGCGATCGTCGCCGACCCGGACTCCACGACCGTCGTCGAGCCCGGGTGGCGGGCCCGCGTGCTCGAGGACGGCGCGCTGCTGCTCGAGCGGTCGAGCCCGCGCGAGGCCCCGACCGCGGGCACGGTCGCGGACCCGGTCATGCTCGAGGTGTTCAACAGCCTGTTCATGTCGGTGGCCGAGCAGATGGGCGCGCGGCTCGAGGCGACCGCGCAGTCGGTCAACATCAAGGAGCGGCTCGACTTCTCGTGCGCCCTGTTCGACCCGACGGGGCACCTCGTGGCCAACGCCCCGCACATCCCGGTCCACCTCGGGTCGATGGGCGCCACCGTCCAGGAGGTCCTGCGGCGCCGGGGGGACCGGCTGCGTCCCGGGCAGGTCGTCGCCGTCAACGACCCGTACCACGGGGGCACGCACCTGCCCGACGTCACCGTGGTCACCCCGGTCTTCGACGACGACGGGACCGAGCTGCTGTTCCTCGTGGCCTCGCGCGGCCACCACGCGGAGATCGGTGGGCTCACGCCGGGCTCGATGCCCGCGACGTCGACGACGGTGGACGAGGAGGGGATCCTGTTCGACGACTGGCTGCTCGTCGACGACGAGCGCTTCCGCGAGGCCGCGACCGAGGAGCTGCTCACCTCGGGGCCCTACCCCTCGCGCGACCCGGCGACGAACCTCGCCGACCTGCGTGCCCAGGTCGCCGCGAACGCGACCGGCGTGAGCGAGGTGCGGGCGCTCGTCCAGCGCTACGGGCTCGAGGTCGTCCAGGCCTACATGGGGCACGTCCAGGACAACGCCGAGGAGTCGGTGCGCCGCGCCGTCGCCCGCCTGAGCGGCGGGACGTGGGACTACGAGACCGACGCGGGCGCGCACATCCGGGTCCGCATCGAGGTCGACCGCCAGGCGCGCGAGGCGACGATCGACCTCACCGGCACCTCCGCCCAGCTGGGCACCAACCTCAACGCCCCGACGGCGGTGACCTGGGCCGCGGTGCTGTACGTGTTCCGCACCCTCGTCGAGGCGGACATCCCGCTCAACGACGGGTGCCTGCGGCCGCTGCGGATCGTCGTGCCGGAGGGGTCGATGCTCGCGCCGGAGCACCCCGCAGCGGTGGTCGGCGGCAACGTCGAGACGTCGCAGGCGGTGACGAGCGCGCTGTACGGCGCCCTCGGGGTGCTCGCGGAGGGCGCGGGGACGATGAACAACGTGACGTTCGGCAACGAGCGGTTCCAGTACTACGAGACCCTCGCGTCCGGCTCCGGCGCGGGCGACGGGTTCGACGGCACCGACACGGTCCAGACCCACATGACGAACTCGCGGCTCACCGACCCCGAGGTCCTCGAGTGGCGCCTGCCGGTGCTGCTGGAGTCCTACGCGGTGCGGCACGGGAGCGGCGGCGCGGGGCGCTGGCGCGGCGGGGACGGCGGCGTCCGGCGGATCCGCTTCCTCGAGCCGACCACCGTCAGCCTGCTCACCGGCAACCGGCGCGTGGCCCCGTTCGGTGCGGCCGGCGGGTCCCCGGGTGCGCCGGGGCGGAACCGGGTCGAGCGCGCGGACGGCGAGCTGGTCGAGCTCGGCGGCGTCGCGACGGTCGAGGTGGGACCCGGCGACGTACTCGTCGTCGAGACCCCCGGGGGCGGCGGGTTCGGCCGCCCCTAGCCCGTTCACCGAGACTGCGGTTGGTGCTCGTCGAGATTGCGGTTGGGAGCCATGACTGGTCGAGAGTGCGGCTCAGGGCCGCGATGGTCGGGCGTGCAGTTCGGCGTCGTGCATGTCGCTCGTCGTCGTCGGCCGACACCGCCGGGCGACCCGCACCTACCGTGGTGCCATGCGCATCCTCGGCAACATCCTGTGGTTCGTCCTGGCCGGGTTCTGGCTCTTCCTGTTCTACGTGATCGCGGGGATCATCGCCTGCCTCCTCATCATCACGATCCCGTTCGGCATCGCGTCGTTCCGGCTCGCCGGCTACGTCGTCTGGCCGTTCGGTCGCCGCGCGGAGTTCCGACGGGACTTCGGCATCCTGCACGTCGTCGCCAACATCATCTGGATCGTCCTCCTCGGCTGGGAGCTGGCGATCGTCCACCTGTTCGCCGGGGCGCTGCTCTGCCTGACGATCGTCGGCATCCCGTTCGGGATCGCGTGCTGGAAGATGGTGCCGCTCGCCTTCCTCCCGTTCGGCACGCACATCGTGCCGGTGCGCAGCCGGGCCGAGGACCCGTTCGCCGCGGCGCCGGGGCGCTGACTGCGCCCCGACCGGCCCGGCACATCTGCGACACACCAAGAACCTCGCCCTGAGACCTTGACGTGCAAGCGCTTGCATGCAAAGTTCCCACCACCCGACAAGGAGGTAGGGACACCATGCGACGACTACGAGTTCTGACAGTGGCGACAGGCGGGGCACTGGCCCTGGGAGGCTGCGGCTTCCTCACCGGCGACGACGGCGGCGGGGACTCAGGGGCGGGCGGCGGCGAGTGCGAGCCGACCACGCTGCGAGTCGCCATGATTCGAACTGCCAACGACCCAGGGACGATCGCAGCCGAGGAGCTGTCTGAGCGCGTCTCCGAGCGCACGGACGGTGACGTCGACGTCCAGATCTATCCGGACAGTCAACTCGGAGACATGAACGACGCCTACGCCGGCGTCGCGAGCGGGGAGATCGACGCCTACTACGAGACGATCTCGACGTACTCGACCCTCGAGGGTGCCGAGGCGTTCACGGCGCTCACCGTGCCGTTCCTGTGGGACAGCTACGAGCAGTTCGAGGCGGTCCTGGAGACGGAGGAGTTCGCCGAGCTCTTCGACGAGGCGGCGGAGGCCACCGGCGTTCGAGTCGTCGATGCGTCAGGGGACAACGAGCCCCGAGCCCTGACCGCGAATCGCGCGATCGAGACCCCCGACCAGATGGAGGGGCTCAGAATCCGAATCGCGGACGCACCGATCCCTCAGGCATTCGCCGTGGCTCTCGGGGCCGAACCTCAGGTCATCGCCTTGTCCGACCTGTACTTCTCTCTTCGCCAAGGCGTGGTCGACGCCCAGGAGACCGGATCCATTGCCGTCGTCAACAACAGCATCTACGAGGTCCAGGACTACTACATGCCGACGGACTACATCCGGGACGTGCGCGCCTGGTACCTCAACGACGACCTGTGGCAGGGCATGTGCGAGGAGCACCGCACCATCCTCGAGGAGGAGATGGAGCAGGCGGGCGAGGACGTCACCGAGTCCACGCGTGCCGAGCTCGAGTCCGCCATGGAGGTCATCGAGGAGAACATGACCGTCGTCGACGTCGACGTCGACGCCTTCCGCGAGGAGCTGGACGGCGAGTTCGACCAGTTCGACGGCGACCTGTGGCCCGAGGGCACTCTCGACATGGTCGAGGAGCTGGCGGCCGAGCACGCCGACGCCGCCTGAGGCACCGGGAGGGGCGGGCGAAGAACGCCCGCCCCATGTGCAAGCGCTTGCACGAACACTGATTCGAAGGAGAGGCGATGGACTCCGACCCATCGGCATCACCGAGGCACCGTCCGACGAGGCGCGACGCACTCGTGCGACGGGTATCCCACGGCCTGGCTGCGATCTCGGGCGGCCTGCTGCTCTCCCTGTTCGTCATCAACGTGGTCCAGATCGGCGCACGGCCCGTCATGGGTGGCTGGATCTGGGTCAACGACCTCAGCAGGCTGCTCATCACCTGGGTGATCATGATCGGTGCGTCCGCCGCCATCGGGCTGCGTGAGCACCTCGTCGTCGACTTCGTCGTCGACCGCGTTCCTGCGGCGTTACGTACTGCCTGCGCCTACCTGACACGCGTGATCGAGCTCCTCATCGGTGTCGTCCTGCTGGTCTCAGGGGCGATCGTGGCGCTCGACCGCATGAGCATCCAGTACATCCAGCTGGGCATCCCGACCGGGTGGGCGTACCTCGCCGTCCCGGTGCTCGGTCTCTTCCTCGTGCTGTTCGGCCTCCTCCGGAGCCTCCATGCCGCGGAAGGGCCGGCGATCGCAGAACCCGAAGCCGGTGAGACGTCATGACCGAGATCGCCATCCTCTTCGTCACGATGTTCGCGCTCATGGCGCTGGGCGCCCCCATCTTCATCGCCATGCTCGCGGCGGTCCTCGTCACTCTCTTCGCCGGCGACCTCGGCTCGGCCACCGTGCTTCCGACGCAGGTGGCGGCCGGTGTCGACTCCTATGAGCTGCTCGCCATCCCGTTCTTCGTCCTCATGGGCTCACTCATGTCGCAGGCAGGGTTGACCGAGCGGATCGTCGCCTTCCTCATGTACTTCATCGGCGGCATCAAGGGAGGGCTCGCACACACGGTCATCGGTTCGAGCGCCTTCGCCTCGTCGGTCAGCGGGTCCGCCCCGGCTGCGGCGTCGATGATCGGCTCCGCCATGTTGCCGATGATGCGACGGTCCGGGTACCGACAGGAGTTCTCAGCGGCGGTCGTCGCGTCCTCCGCCATTCTCGGCCCCGTGATCCCGCCGAGCGTCCCGATGGTGTTCGTGGCACTCGTGACCTCTCTGTCCGTCGGGCAGCTGTTCATCGCCGGCATCGGCCCGGGCATCCTTCTCATCGTCGGCCTCATCGTCGTCGTGGCCGTGCGCAGCCGCGGCACCGAGCGGATCCCCGACACGGAGGCGGTCAACCCCTACCGGAAGGACGGCCTGCTCACCGTCACGTTGCGCGCGGTGCCCGCACTTCTCACCCCGGTGCTCATCATCGCCGGTGTCATCGGGGGGTTCGCGACCGTCACGGAGATCTCGATCCTCGCATCCGCCTACGTGCTGCTGCTCGGCCTCGCCTACCGGTCGCTCAATCTCCGGTCGTTGTTCGACGTCTTCACCCAGACGGCACAGTTCGCGTCGACCATCATGATGATCTTCGCCGCCGTCGCCGGGTTCACCTACATCGTCGCGCTCACCCGGCTGGGCAGCAGGATCGACCAGCTCGTGGTAGATGCGGGCCTCGGGTCGTTCTCGTTCCTCCTGCTGACGATGCTGTTCTTCCTCGTCCTGGGCATGGTCATGGACGCGATTCCGGCGATCCTCATCTTCGTGCCGGTCCTGCTGCCCAGCGCCATCGAACTCGGCATCGACCCGATCCACTACTCCGCGATGATCGTCGTCAACCTCATGGTCGGTCTCATCACTCCGCCGGTCGGCGCACTGCTCTTCGTCACGACGAAGCTCGCCCGCGTCTCGTTCCTTCCCCTGGTCAAGGAGACCGCGCCGTTCATCGCCGTCTACCTCGCGGTCGTGCTCCTCACGACGCTCGTACCGGCGCTGACGACCGCTCTGCCCGGTCTGCTGTTCTGACCCTCCACCTGCTCCACCCGCACAGACGCGGAGGCCGTCCCGCGGCTCCGCACCGACGAAAGGACATCCAGTGCTCGAGAGCTACCTCGACTACGTCACAGGCATGCTGGGACGGGTCGTCGAGTCGAACGCAGAAGTTCTCCCTCGCGTGATCGACGAGACGGCACGGCGGGTGACGGAGGACCGGCTCATCTACGTCTACGGGCCTGGCGGACACGCGAACCTCGCGACCCAGGAGGCCTTCTTCCGCGCCGGCGGTCTGATGAACATCGCGGCCATCCTCGACGAGGGCACGCTGCTGTCCAGCGGCGCAAGGCGTTCGATGGCGATGGAGCGCACTCCGGGTTACGGCCGTGTCGTGATTGACCACTCGGGGCTCGGCGACGGCGACCTCATCATCATCGTCAACTCGTACGGGATGAATTCTGCAGTCATCGACTCCACGCAGCGGGCGAAGGAGCTGGGGGCGACGGTCGTCGGCGTCAGCTCACGCACGCACGCCGAGACGATCGGGCCGGAGCATCCGGCGCGGCACCCTTCCAAGCAGAACCTGCATGACCTGGCCGACCTCTTTCTGGACTCGCAGGTGCCGGTCGGGGATGCCGTCGTCTCGTTCGACGCCGACGTCCCCAACGCCGGGGCGGTCTCGACCTACGCGAACGCCTTCCTCATGAACGCCATCCAGATCCTCACCATCGAGCGCGTCCTCGCGGAGGGGGGTCGGCCAGCCGTCTGGACGAGCGGGAACGCACCGGGCGGCGACGAGGCGAACGCTCGCCTCGTCGATCGGTTCACCGACCGCATCAAGCTGCTCTGAGCCACGGAGGTCACGACAGATGGAGCTCATCCAGAACCACACCCTCGCCGAGCTCGGCAACGACGGCGCGAGGCTCGCGGCACGCGCCATCACCCGGGCGCACGACGAGGGACGTGAGGCCACCGTGCTGCTGGCTGCCGCACCCAGCCAGATTCCTGTCCTCGAGTCGCTGGCGAAGGCAGATTGTCATTCCAGCCCCGTGCGCTACTTCCACATGGACGAGTACGTAGGCCTCCCCACGGACGCACCCCAGGCCTTCGGCCGGTGGCTGGAGGACAACTACTTCGCTCTCCTCCCGGACGGGAGTCCGTATGCGTTCGAGCGGATCGACACGGCGGGCGAACCGTCGGCTGCCGCGATGGACTACGCGGATCGGCTGCCTGCCGCAGACTTCGACCTCGTCCTGTGCG
The DNA here is from genome assembly GCF_057652375.1 of Georgenia sp. Z1344. NCBI lineage: Bacteria > Bacillati > Actinomycetota > Actinomycetes > Allobogoriellales > Allobogoriellaceae > Georgenia > Georgenia sp. Z1344. The sequence goes on from NZ_CM172728.1 coordinate 615,324, forward strand.
GGATCGGTGTCAACGGGCACCTCGCCTTCAACGACCCCGGCACGGACTTCTCCGACCCGGATCCGGTACGTCTCATCGAGCTTGCGGAGGCGTCCCGGACACAGCAGGTCGACGAGGGACTGTTCCCCGACCTCACCGCGGTTCCCCGGCACGCCATCACCATCACCGTGCCCCGCATGCTGGCCGCACGCACGATCGTGTGTTCCGTCCTCGGGACCGCGAAGGCCGAGGCGATGCGGTCGATGCTCGAGTCCGCGGTGACCAACGAGGTCCCCGCGACAGCGCTGAAGAACCACCCCGACGTCACGGTGCTGGCCGACCTGGAGGCGCTGAGCCGTGTCGCGTGAGCACCATGAGGGCCGCGACGTCCTCACCGGCCGGCCCGTGCGCGTGGTCGTTCGCGCGGGGGTCGTCGACGAGGTCGAGCTGCTCGACACGTCCACCGCGCTTCCCTGGCTCAGCCACGGTCTGGTGGACCTGCAGGTCAACGGATTCGGCGGGATCGACGTCAATGCGGCCGACCTGACGGTCGACGACGTCGGACGGCTCGCCCGAGGCCTCGTCGCACAGGGAACGAGCCATTGGGTGCCCACGATCGTCACCCAGAGTCACGACCGCATCGCACAGGCGCTGTCGACCTTGGCCGACGCGGTGGCGAGCGACCCGGTCGTGGCCGCATCCGTGCCGTGCGCGCACATCGAGGGGCCGTTCATCTCGCCCCTCGACGGGCCGCGTGGCGCGCACGACCGGAGCCTCGTCCGGGACATCGACGTGGACGAGGTCCGTCGGTGGCAAGAGCTGTTCCCGATCGGGTACGTCACCGTCTCGCCGCACGGCAAGGACGCGCCGGCGAAGATCTCTGCGCTCCGCAGGCTCGGCGTCGCGGTGGCGATCGGCCACACGCACGCCACCGAGGAACAGGTCGCCGCGGCGTCCGTCGCCGGTGCGACCCTGTCGACGCACCTGGGCAACGGGGTGCGCGCCGACCTCCCCCGCCACCCCAACCTGCTGTGGGAGCAGATCGCTGACACGACACTGTCGGCCGGTCTCATCGGCGACGGCCACCACCTACCTGCAGCAGTGCTGGAGAGCATCGTGCGCGCCAAGGGCCCCCAGGGCTGCTACCTGGTCTCGGACTCGGTCGCGCTCGCAGGTTCCCCCGCCGGTCGATACACGACGCCGGTCGGCGGCGACGTGGTGCTGTCCGATGACGGCCGGCTCGCCCTCGCCTCCGACGACCGGTTGCTCGCCGGCTCCGCGGTCCCCCTCGCGCACTGCGTCCGGTTCGCGGCCACGCGGACGCAGCTCACGCTGCCCGAGGTGTTCGACATGGCCACACGGGTCCCGGGACGCCTTCTCGCCGAGCTCGCTCGGGTCGGCGCTCCGGCGGCCCGGGGGACCGAGATCTCCCCGACAGGCGCCGTCCCCGTCGGGACCATCCTCCCGGGAACGCCGGCCCACCTCGTCCTGTGGGACTCCGACCTCACGATCATCGAGACGATCGGTCCCGGCGGGGGCAGGATCGACGGATGACCAGGATCGAGGCATGAACAGGCCGCAGGGACCACGCGCACCCCGGCCTACCCCCGTGACGATCACCGACGTCGCGCGGGCGGCCGAGGTGTCGACCTCGACGGCCTCCCGGGCGTTCAACCACCCCCACCTGCTGCGGGAGGACACGGTAGCCCGCGTGAAGGCTGCTGCGGACCGCCTCGGCTTCCGCCACAACAGGTACGCGAAGGCACTGAGCACTGGTCGTTCCTCCGCGCTGGGCCTCATCGTCCCCGACCTGTCCAACCCGTTCTTTCCCCCGCTTGTACATGCGGCTCAGCTGGCTGCGGAGGAGCAGGGATACTCGCTCTACATCCTCAGCAGCGAGCACAGCGTGGCTCGCGAGAAGCAGCTCGCAACACTCGTCAGCCGCGACGTCGCAGGGCTCGTCCTCGCCTCCCCGCGAATGTCCCGCTCCCATGTGCTCGGCATCGCGCAGCAAGTTCCGACCGTGCTGATCAACGCACGGGTCAACGGTCTCTCCTCGGTGCTCGTCTCCGCCGCCCAAGCCATCGCCGATGCCGTGGAGGACGGCGCAACCACCGGCGCTTCGAGCGTGGCGTACATCGGCAGCGCGGAACGGTGGTGGCCGAACATGGAGCGAGAGGAGAGCGCCAGGTCGGAGGCAGCCAGGCACTCCCTGCCCTACCGGCACCTCGAGCTCGACGAACCGACATACGACGCCGCGCGACACCTCGTCGACAAGGTCGACATCCGTGAGGGCGAGCTCGTGGTGGCGTTCGACGACATCGTCGCTCATGCCGTTCTCGACGGGCTCGGTGCCCGCGGACTCCGCAGCCCGGACGACGTCCGGGTCGTCGGGTGCGACGACGCGCTCCCGATCAGCACCCAGCCGGCGCTCTCCACGGTGCACCTGGACACCCGCACCGCCGCACGCACCGCAGTGGACCTGCTGCTCTCGGATGACTCGGGCACAGGTGCGCGGCAGGTCATCGTCAGCGGCTCGTTCCGCAAGGGCGAGACAACCTAGCCGTCGCACACCCCGCCCCGCATTGCGCTGCGGCGGGAGCCGCACAGATCGGCGTCGCCACTCGCCGAAAAACCTGTACCGCGAGGACCGCGCCGGACAGACTGCGACCATGGCGCGCCCCATCGACCTCACCCCCGCGACGCGGCGCCTGGCCGACGTCGCCGCCCGGATCTCCGACGACGACCTCGACAGCCCGACGCCCGACTCGCCGTGGACGGTCGGCCAGCTCCTCGCCCACGTCATCTACCTCAGCGACGCGTTCCGCGCGGCTGCCAGCAAGGAGCTCGGGGACGCGACGGACGCCGGGCCCACGAGGACACCCGAGCTGGTGCCCGAGTGGCAACCGACGCTCGACCACGCCCTCGTCCGCCTCGCCGACGCCTGGCGGGACCCCGCGGCATGGGAGGGCGACACCCGCGCGGGCGGGCTCGACATGCCCGGGGAGTCCGCGGGGATCGTCGCCCTCGACGAGATCGTCCTGCACGGGTGGGACCTCGCGGTCGCGACCGGGCAGGAGTACACCGCCGCGGACGACGAGATCGAGGCGCTGGCCGTGTTCGTCGAGGAGTTCGACCCTGCCGGGTCCCCCGGGATGTTCGGTCCGGCTCTCGACGCCGACGACGACACGTCGCCGTTCGAGCGGCTGCTCGCGCGCGCCGGGCGCGACCCGGGGTGGAGCCCGCCCGGCGCCTGAACACTCGGGACACGTCCACGCTCGGCGGGTCAGCTCCAGTCGACGCTGAGGTACTGGACCTCCTGGTACTCCCGGATGCCCTCGTGGCCGCCCTCGCGGCCGAGGCCGGACTCCTTGACGCCGCCGAAGGGTGCGGCCGGGTCGGAGACGAGGCCGCGGTTGAGACCGACCATGCCGGCCTCGAACCGCTCGGCGATACGCATCGCCCAGCCCAGATCGTCCGAGAACAAGTAGGCCGAGAGTCCCAGCTCGGTGCCGTTGACCTGCGCCAGCATCTCCTCGTCGTCGGACCACGTGACGATGGGAGCCACGGGTCCGAAGATCTCGTTCTGGACGAGCGGAGAGTCGGCATGCACGTCCCTCAGCACGGTGGGTGCGTAGAAGTGCCCCTCAAGGTCGCTGGGGAGCTCGGCGCGATGCGTGACACGGGCACCGGCCTCGACTGCCGCGTCAACCAGCTCGGTGACCCCGGTGAGCGCCTTGGCGCTGATGAGCGGTCCGATCTCGGTGGACTCCTGCTGCGCCGGACCCACGCGAAGTGCCGCGACCCGCTCCCCGAACTTCTCGGTGAACTCCTCCACGACGTCGGCGTGGACGTAGAGCCGGTTGGCGGCAGTGCACGCCTGACCTCCGTTGCGGAACTTGGCCAGCATCGCGCCCGCGACCGCCCGGTCGACGTCCGCATCCGCGGCGACGACGAGCGGAGCGTTCCCGCCCAGCTCCATCGACGAGCTGATGACCCGCTTCGCCGCCTGCGCGAGCAGGATCTTTCCCACCCCGGTCGAGCCGGTGAAGGAGAGCTTGGCGACGCGCTCGTCCTCGAGCCACGTCGTGACGACCGATGACGCCGACGACGTCGGGACGACTCCCACGACGCCGTCGGGCGCGCCCGCCTCGGTGAGGATCTGGGCGATCGCCAGCGCCGTCAGCGGCGTCTCGGAGGCAGGCTTGAGCAGCACCGTGCAGCCGGCGCCGAGCGCCGGCGCGATCTTGCGGGTCGCCATCGCCGCCGGGAAGTTCCACGGCGTCACAAGAGCAGCCACACCGATCGGTCGGTGGGTGACGACCGTGCGCACACCACCCGCCGGGGCCACCGAGTACTCCCCCGCCCCACGCACACACTCCTCGGCGTACCAGCGGAAGAACTCCGCCGCGTAGGACACTTCGGCCCGCGCATCGGCCATCGCCTTGCCGTTCTCCGCCGCGATCAACCCCGCCAGCACCTCACGCCGCTCGATCATCAGCCCGAACGCACGGTGCAGGACGTCAGCCCGGGCACGCGGAGAGGTCGCCCCCCATGCCGACAACGCACCCGCCGCCGAATCCACCGCACGCCGCGCGTCGTCCGCAGTTCCGTCCGCGACCGTGGCGATCGTCGTCGTCGTGGCCGGGTCCGCGACCTCGAAGGTCGCACCGGCCGATCCCGCAGTCCCCCGACCGTCGATCCAGACGCCGTGCTCGGGGTCGATCGACCGCACCAGATCGGTCACCGACAGAGGATGGGTCAGCTGCTCAGTCATCGTCGTCTCCTTGGTCTGGTCCGGCGCCGTACCGAAGCCTCACGGCACGGCGCGCTCGCAGCGCGAGGCCGGCAGGGTCCGCGTCGGGGTGTCAGGGGATTCCTGGGGGTCAGGCGCTCGCGGTCTTGGCGAGGAACTGCGTGAGGGTGTGGAGCTTGTGGTCGCGGGCGACACGCTCGAGCTGATCGACGTCGATCGTGGCTGCCGAGACGAGCGCGAGGATCTCGTCGTGCTCCTCGACGGAGGTACGCGCCCGTCCCGGGACGTAGCTGAAGCTCGACCGTCGAATGGCGCCCATCCGTTCCTGCTCGCGGGCGAGCATCTCGGTGAGGTGGGCGTTGGGGCACGGCCCGCACAGCACCGTGTGGAACTCCTGGTTGAGGCGGGTGAAGCTGACCGGGTCGAAGTCCTCACCGCGCATGCGGCGCAGCTGCTCGTTGATGTCGCGGGCGGTGGCGATGTCCTGTTCCGTCAGGTGCTCCGCGGCGAGCGCCGTGGCGTACCCCTCCAGGAGTGCCATCGACTGCATGACGTCCGCGTAACCGACCGGATCGATGCCGGCGACCTCGGCGCCGATGTTGCGCCGGTACGTCACCAGCCCCTCCGCCTCGAGCCGGCGGACCGCCTCCCTCACGGGAAGGGCGCTGGTGCCAAAGCTCTCGGCGACCTGACTGAGCACGAGCCGGTAGCCGGGCGTGTAGGTGCCGTCGACGATCCGACGATAGAGCTCGCTGTAGACACGCTCGGACTTCGACGGGGTCGTCTTCCGTCGTGTCGCGCTCGAGTCGCTCGTCATTCTGCCCTCCAGCCGGTACTTGATCGTAGGTTGCCGGGCGCCTCCCCGAGCGAGTTCACGCCCGTCGGGGAGGCGCCCACCGCACTCACCGTGCGCCGAAGCGCGACGTGTGAACCGGGGCGAGGGAGATGTGGACGGCCTGCTGCTCGGTGTAGAAGTCGAGCGAGCGGTACCCACCCTCCTGCCCGAGCCCGGAGGCCTTGACCCCGCCGAACGGGGTGCGCAGGTCCCGGACGTTGTGCGAGTTGACCCACACCATGCCGGACTCGACCCCCTGGGCGAACGTGTGGGCCCGCTCAAGGTCGGTGGTCCAGACGTACGCGGCCAGTCCGTACCGCACGTCGTTGGCCAGGCGCAGCGCCTCCTCCTCCGTGTCGAACGGGGTGATGGCGACGACGGGACCGAAGATCTCCTCCTGGAAGATCGACGCGGTCGCGGGGACGTCGGCAAACACGGTGGGCCGCAGGTAGTTGCCCTCCTCGAGGCCCTCGGGACGGGTGCCGCCGGCGACGAGCCGCCCCTCGGACTTGCCGGCCTCGACGTAGCTCCAGACCTTGGCGAAGTGCTCGGGGTGGACGAGCGCCCCCACCTCGGTGCCCGGGTCGGACGGGTGCCCGACGACCACGTTGTCGGCACGCTCGGCGTACCGGCGGACGAATTCGTCGTAGATCGGTCGCTCGACGAGGATCCGGGACCCCGCGGTGCAGCGCTCGCCGTTGAGGGAGAAGACGCCGAACAGCGTGGAGTCGAGGGCGGCCTCGAGGTCGGCGTCGGCGAACACGATCGCCGGAGACTTCCCGCCGAGCTCCATCGACATGCCCTTGAGCCCGTCGGCGCAGTTCCGGAAGATCGTCTGTCCGGTGCTCGACTCGCCGGTGAACGAGATGAGGCTGACGTCGGGGTGCTTGACGAGCGCGTCACCCGCCGTCTCGCCGTAGCCACCGACGAGGTTGAACACCCCGTCCGGGACGCCCGCGTCCTTCATGATCCCCGCCCACAACGACGCGGACAGTGGCGTGAACTCCGCGGGCTTGAGCACCACGGTGCAGCCCGATGCGAGCGCCGGACCGAGCTTCCACGACTCGAGCATGAACGGCGTGTTCCACGGCGTGATCAAGCCCGCCACCCCGACGGGTCGACGATGGACGTAGTTGACCTGCGCTCCGGGCACCTCGTAGGCGTCGGAACGCTGAGCCACGACGAGGTCAGCGAAGAACCGGAAGTTCTCTGCCGCCCGACGCGCCTGCCCTCGGGCCTGGGCGATCGGCAGGCCGGTGTCGAAGGACTCCATCGCGGCGAGCTCGTGTTCCCGGGACTCCACCGCGTCGGCGATGCGGTGGAGGATCCGATGACGCTCCCGAGCCTTCATTCGGGGCCAAGGTCCGTTCTCGAAGGCGTCCTTGGCGGCAGCGACGGCCCTGTCGATGTCGGCCTTGTCCCCGGCCGCGGCGGTGAGGTACGGCCGGTTCGTCGTCGGGTCGATGACCTCGAGGGTCTCCCCGGACACGGAGTCGACGTCGACGCCACCGATGTGGTGCCGGATCCGGTCGGGGAGGTTCGCGGGCCGTGCGTGCGGGAGGTCGGTGCTGGGATCGGCGTGCGTGGTCATCTCGTGCTCCCTCAACCGGCGGTGCGGTCGGTCGTGGCGGTCGGGACGGGGGTGAGGTACTGGCCGGCCTGGTCGACGAGCGATCGCACCGTCGTCTGCCCGGAGTCGGAGAGCCCGACGAGCGGCGGCCGGACCATCGAGGAGGTGATGAGGCCGCGCTCGGCCATGAGCCACTTCGCGGGTGCTGGATTGGTCTCTACGAAGAGCAGGTCGACGAGCGGGTGGACGCCGTAGTGGATCTCGCGTGCGCGGTCCCAGTCGCCGGCGTCGGCCGCCCGGTACATCTCGGCGACCGCGGCGGGGGCGATGTTGGCGAGCGCAGATATGAATCCCTGACCGCCGAGCGCCAGCAGCGGAAGGCAGAGCAGCTCGATGCCGGACCACATGAGGATCTCGGGCCCGGCGGCGTGACGAACGCGCGAGAAGTGCTCGAAGTCCTTCGTCGTCTCCTTCACACCGACGAAGCTGTCGAAGTCGCGGAACAGACGTGCGATGGTCTCGGGCGCCAGTTCCACGGCGGTGCGGACCGGCACGTTGTAGGCCGCCACCGGGAGGTCGGGGAACTCGCGGCACACCGTCGCGTACCACTGGTAGAGCGCCTCCTGGGTCGGGCGCGCGTAGTAGGGGGTGATGACGAGCGCGAGGTCTGCCCCGGCGTCCCGGGCGATCGACGTCAGCTCGAGGGTCTCGTCGAGTCGCGCGCTGCCGGTGCCCGGCAGGAACGGGACGCGGCCGTCGATGGCCGTGGAGACCGTGCGGATCGCCTCGGCACGCTCATCGAGAGTCTGCGCGGACGGTTCGCCGGTTGAACCGCCGATGGAGATGCCGGTCGAGCCGGACTCGATCTGCCAGTCGACGAGGCGACGGAGGCTGTCGTGATCGACGGCGCCGTCCTCGGTGAACGGGGTGACGACGGGGGCGATCGATCCCGTGATCGACGCCGGGTTCGAGCGGAAGCTCATCGGTCTGCTCTCCTTGCCGCGGACTGCTCCGCGCTCGTTATGTCGGTCCGGTGGGCGTCGTAGCGCGCCCGCCAGGTCTCGTTCATGGGGTAGAGGCCGTCGACGGGGTGCCCGCCGCGGATCTGCTCCGCGATGTACGTCTCCTGCTCCTCCTGAGCCTCGGAGGCGGTGAGGACCTCGTCGAGGAGGTGGGGCGGCACGACGACGGCTCCGTCGTCGTCGGCGACGATGACGTCGCCGACCTGCACGGTCGTGCCACCGCAGGCGACGGTCACGTCCGTCTCCCAGGGCACGTGGTTCCGACCGAGGACGGAGGGATGACGTCCGCCGGCGAGGACCGGGAGCCCGGTCTCGGCGACGGCGACGGCGTCGCGGACCGATCCGTCGGTGATGATCCCGGCGGCCCCTCGGGTCAGGGCGCGCAGCGCGAGGATGTCGCCGAGGGTGCCCGCGGTTGTGTCCCGGCGGGCGTCCATGACGAGGACCTCTCCCTCACCGACGGTGTCGATCGCGCGCTTCTGCGCGTTGTAGCCACCGCCGTGGGTGGCGAACAGGTCCGGCCGGAACGGTACGTAGCGCAGCGTGCGGGCCGTGCCGACGATCCGCGTGCCCGGCACTAGCGGATGGACGCCGTCGATGCTGGCGTCCGGGTGGCCGAGGCGGCGCAGTTGGGAGGAGATCGTCGCCACCGCCACTTGGCCGAGCCGCTCGCGCCGGTCAGCGTCGAGCCAGGAGCCGTCGCTCGCGGCACCGGTCCCTGCCGACGCCGCGGCCGAGGCAGCATGCTCGCCCGAACCAGCCGTCACCGCCGGACGCCGGGATCCCCAGGCGTCGGCGACGGTGGCATCGTCGAGGCGCGGTGGGGCCCCTCCCCCCGCCACGGCGGGCGCCCCGACGACCGAGGTCGCCAGCCGTCCGGTCGTCCGGCCCGGGTCGTCGCTGCTCAGCACCTCGACCTCGACCAGCTGGCCGGGGACGGCCACCGAGGCACCGGCAGGTGTGCCGGTGAGGATGACGTCCCCGACATCGAGGGTCATCGTGCGGCTGAGGTCGGCGACGAGCTCGGCGAAGGAGAACAGCAGAGTGTCCGTCGTGCCCTCTTGGACGAGCTCGCCGTCGAGCCAGGTACGGACGGCGAGCCGCCCCGGGTCCAGGTCGGCGGCCGCGAGAAGGACAGGACCCACCGGGGTGAATCCGTCCGAGCTCTTGGACCGGAGGTTGGAGCCGCGGTCGGCCCACTTGAGGTCCTGCAGGCCGAGGTCGTTGCTCGCCGTGACCCAGCCGACGTGGGCCCAGGCGTCCTCGACGCTCACCTGGAACGCAGGGGTGCCGATGACCAGGGCGATCTCGCCCTCGAAGCTGAGCAGCTCGGTGCCGGCCGGTCGGCCGATCGCGCCTGGACCGGTGAGTGACGAGGCCGCCTTGAGGAAGTACGACGGGTGCTCGGGGCTGCGGCCCCGCTCGGCCGCCCGCGAGGCGTAGGCGACGTGGACCGCGACGATCTTGCCTGGACGGTGTCCCAGGGTGTCGGTGATCGGGTCCGTGGGCAGGTTCTCGGTGCTCAGGCGTACCACGACGTCAACCTCTTCTCCGCCCAGCTGACGATCTCGTTGAGGGCGACGGCGATGATCATGATGAAGACCGCCATGGCCCACACCGACGGGAAGTCGCTCTCGTCGCCGAACCGGGCGGCGAGTCCGCCGAGGCCGATGAGCGCGATGAACATCTCGCCGTTGATCATTCCCTTGACGGCACGGCCGGTCCCGAGCCGGATGCCGGCGAGGATCAGCGGAACGGCCGACGGGATGATGACCTTGACGACCGTCTGCCACCGGGAGGCGCCGAAGGAGGCCGCCATGTCGATGAGCGGGTCGTCGACGTCACGGATGCCGGCCGCGGTATTGATGATGATGATGAAGACCGCGTAAAGGATGACGACGGCGACGCGGGTGGTGTCCGAGAGACCGAAGGCCGCGAAGAGGATCGGGGCGAAGGTGAGTGCCGGTACGAACAGCATCGCGTTGACGTAGATGTCCAGCGCCGTGAAGACGCGCGAGGAGAGCCCCATGAGGACGCCGACGCCGAGCCCGACCACCAATGAGATGGCGAACCCGATCGCGAGCGATCGGAAGCTGGCGACCAGGTGCGGCTGGATGACGCCGTCGGCGAAGAGCTCCCCGAGCTGGACGGCAACCTCCGTGAACGGCGGGAGCCACTGGAGGGTAAAGATCCGGCCGATCAGCTCCCAGAGGGCGACGATGACGAGGATGCCGGACCAGGTGGAGAACCCGTTGCGGACGGCGCGCGGGATCCGGGGCGAACGGGCGGTCCCGGTGGTCGTCCCGGTTGCGTCGGCGACGGCGGTCATGCGGCAGCCTGCTCGTGCATGTCGCGCAGCCGCTTCCAGAGGTATTCCTTGAGTCGTACCAGCTCCGGGCTGTTCTCCGCGGTCTCGGCGGAACGCGGGCGCGGAAGATCGACGTCGATGACCTCCTCGATCTTCCCCGGTCGCGCGGACATGAGGACGATCCGATCGCCGAGGAGGACCGCTTCCTCCATGTCGTGCGTGACGAAGATGACCGTGCGGCGGTCCTGCTGCCAGATGTCGAGGAGCTCCTCCTGCATGTACCTGCGGGTCTGCTGGTCGAGCGCGCCGAACGGCTCGTCCATCAGGAGGATGGGGCTCTCGACGGCGAGCGCCCGGGCAAGCCCGACGCGCTGCTGCATTCCGCCCGAGAGCTCTCGGGGGTACTTCTGCTCGAAGCCGTCAAGGCCTACCTTGGAGATGTAGGCGCGGGCCTTGTCGAGACGCTCGTTCTTGGACAGGCCGGACAGCTCAAGACCGAAGGCGACGTTCTTCTCGACCGTCTCCCACGGCAGGAGTGCGAAGTTCTGGAAGACGATGGCCGCCTTCTGATGGGGCCCGGTGACCCGCGCGCCGTCGATGGCGACGTCACCCTCGGTGGGGATGACGAGCCCGCCGACCGCGCGCATGAGCGTGGTCTTCCCGCAGCCGGACGGACCGATGACGGTGATGAACTCGTTGTCGTTGATCGTGAGGTCGACGTCCTTGAGGGCGACCGTCTCTCCACGGCCCTCGCTGACATAGCGGTGGTTGACGTTCTCGATGGTGATCATGGGTTCCTCGATCCTTCGAAGCGTTCGGGCGCCGTTACTTCCAGCGCTGGGCGCGGCGTTCGAACGCCTGCATGACGAGTGCGAGCACGATGCCTTCGACGGCAACGGCGATGGTGAGGGCGTAGAGCTTGTCTGCCTGGAAGAAGCCCCGATAGTCGAGCATCAGGGAGCCGATGCCGATGGGGAGCATGATGAGTTCGACGATGATCATCCCGGCGAATGCGCGACCGAGCCCGGTTCGCAGTCCGGTCATGATCGCCGGGAACGCGCCCGGGATGAGCACACGGCGCCAGAGCTGCGACTCCGATGCGCCGTAGGAGCCGGCCATCTCAACGAGCGTGTGGTCGACCGCCCGGACGCCCGCCCGGACGTTGGTCGTGATGAAGACCCAGCTGAAGAGCACGATGATGAAGACTCGCGGCGTGAGCCCGAGCCCCATGGCCACGAGGACGACGGGGATGAGCGGCGCGATCGGCAGCGAGAGGCTGACGGCGGTGATCGGCCCGAAGGCGCGGTCGACGGACTTCCAACGCGCCATAGCCAGTCCGAGGGGAACCGCGATGAGGACCGCGACGGGATACCCGATGAGTAGGGCGACGTTCGAGCGCGCGAGAGCCGGCCACATCTCACCGGTGACGAAGGCGATCTCCCACAGGGCCGCCATCGCCTCGAGGAAGGTCGGCATCAGGAGCGAGTCGGTCCACCGTGCGCCGACCTCCCAGACCACGGCGAAGACGACGATCGTCGCGATCCGCACGCCCCAGGACTCGGCGCGGCTCAACTTCTGGCGGAGCGTGACGCGCGGCGTCGAGGGAAGGTCGACGAGCTCTCGCCGCGTGCGGTGCCCGGCGTGCGGCGCAGCCGCCGTCACTGCGAACCTCCTCCGGCCACCTCGAAGTCGGCCACGGCGTCGGCGTTCAGCTCGTCACCGATCACCTCGGCTTCGCGGTAGAAGCCGATGGTCGCGTCCACGCTTGCCGGATCCAGCTCAGGGGTCTCGGGGAACGTCCCGTTCTCCACCAGTGCCTCGAGGACGGTCTGCACCTCGGCGGGCTCCGACTCGAGGATCTCGGCCGCGGTCTCCGCGAAGGCCGCGGGGTCCTCGTTCACGGCCGCGAACTGCTCCTCGAGGGCGGCGAGCAGGGCGGAAGCCGCCTCGGCCGCTCCCCCGTCCTGGGCCCCGTCGACGACGATGGTCTGGGTGAGCAGGTCCGCCTGCGTCTCAACGAGGTTGTCGATGACGTGCGCGACGCTCTCGTCCGGCTCGACGCTCATCCAGTCCTCGACTCGGACGATCGTCCCGTCGATCTGACCGTCGAGAAGGGCGGTCACACGGTTGCTCGACCCGGAGATGACGACGAACTCGGGCTCGGCCTCGGGGCACGACTCCTCGAGGTAGCGGCGCAGGTGAGCCGTGCTGGTGGATCCCTCGGAGTGGTAGGCCACCGTCCGTCCGTCGAGGTCCGCGCAGGTCTCGACGTCCGCGGATCCGACGATGAGGTAGTCGAGGATGTTGTTGTTGCCGACCATCGTCAGCTCGGCGCCACCCTCATCGGCGGCCATGACGGTCGCCGGACCCATGGAGGCAACGTTGATGTCGCCGCCCATCAGCGCCTGGGTCTGCACGTCCGGCGAGTCGAACTCGATGTACTCGACGTCCCAGCCCTCCTCCCCAAGGGAGTTGAGGGCCGCAATGATCGGGGTGTCGGTGGGGCCGATCGTGCCCGGGAAACCCAGGGTGATCGTCTGGGAGTCGGTCTCCGAGTCGTCCCCGCCGCACGCAGTGAGGACGAGAGAGGCTCCTGCCAGAAGGCCGAGACCCTGGACTACGCGTGAGGAGGCCATGCGATTCAACTCCTTCGTTGTATTCCCGCGGTCATCGGTGACGAGGCGGGCGGTGTCGCTGGACTGACTGTAGACGAGATCATATACGATTCATGATCAGCGTCAACCTTCGATGGCAAGATCGCGTGGATCCGCTGCGTTCTGCCGGTACCAGCAAGACGGGCGCGCGCATCGGACCGCGCACGGCCCTCGCTCGTTCAGCCGACCAGATCAGCCGGTGGGCGCGATGCTCGTCCCCCACACCTCGCGTGCGAGAAGGTCGTTCCGTGCCATGTCCGACGACGTCGGGAACGTGTCCCCAGGGGCGCCTCACTCACAGTCCGGGATCGCGTACCACGGCACACGACGGCAGGCCCCCGGCCTACCGTGAGGCGGTGACGCCCGACGACCGCGCCGGTACAGACGCCCGAGCCGGTGCCGACGACCGCGCAACGCGCGCCCGGCACCGCGCGGGTCGTCGCGAGCTCGCCGAGCGACGTCGGACGGAGCAGGCGAGTCGGACGGGAGCGGACGCGCGGCCGACCGGCCCGGACCGCGACCCGCCCCGCAGCGCGGCGGACTGGATCGCCGGTCTCACGCTCCTGGTCGGCGGGGTCCTCGCCGGCCTCACGGTGCTCCGTGTGTCAGCGCCCGGTTCGCTCCACGACGAGCCCGCGGCGCTCCTCGGCATCCTCACGCTGATCGCGTGCCTCATGGTGGCCCTGGGCGCCGGTTTCCTGCTGCCCACGAGGTGGTCGCACGTCCCCGTAGGCACCTTCTTCGGCCTGCTCGCGGTGCTCGGGGTGGCCATGGTGGTCCTGCCCGACCTGTTCGTCGGTTCCGGGCCGCAGACCGCGGGTGTGGGTCGAAGCAGCGTCGACCTCCCGATGTCGCCGGGCGAGGCACGCGCGCTCGGCATCGGTCTCGCGCTCGGCGGCGGGCTCGCCCTCGCCTCGACCGTCGCGTTCGTCAGTCGCCGCCGCTGACACCACTCGTGCCGCGTTCGCGACCGACCACCTCGACACCCGGCACGACGACGAACGACCACCGCCCGGACCGGGACGCCCGGTCGACGGTCAGGACTCGCTCTGAACCACCTCGAAGCCGAGCACCTGGACGTCCATCCCGCGCTTCTGGTCGTTCTCGTGCCCGCCCGCGGGGCGCGCGGACGACCACGCCTCGTAGTCGTCGCGGCTCTCCCAGCGCGTGACGACGAAGTACCGGCCCTCCCCCACCACGGGGCGGAGCAGCTCGAAGCCGAGGAACCCGGGCGAGGCGTCGACCGCCTTCTTCCGGGCCGCGAAGCGCTGCTCGATCTCGGCCTCCGCCCCGGCGGGGAAGGTCAGGGCGGTGATGTTGACGAACGGCATGCGATCTCCCTCGGCGACGGGTGGCCCCGCCGGCTCGACACGACTGACCCGCCCAGGCTAGATCCGACCTGGCGAGGGAGTCCGAGGCGAAGGTCCCACCGCCCCGGGCTCGTTCGCAGCGCCGGACCCGCCGGCCGGCGGACGCGCCGTCCGCCCGAAGCACTCCCGACGCCGGAGTCGTTCCCCCCGCCCGCGGCGCGCCCGCCACATCAGAGCGGCCCGAGCACGGCGCGCGGATCGGCGTCGAGGGCCAGGGTCTCGAGCACGGTGAGCAGCTCGCGCTCCTCGTACCGGAAGTGACTCTCCATGATCGCGGCGATCCCCTCGAGGTGCCGTTCGAGCGCCTCGGGCGGCGCGGCCCGGTCGACGGAGGCGAGCAGCCCCGAGATCAGGTGCGCCATCATCGAGTGGTCCTGCTCGAGGTAGCGCAGGGTGTCCCGCAGCTCGGGGTGCTCGGCCACGATCGCCGGGAACAGCTCCCGGTCCTCGCCCTCGTGGTGCCCGGTCAGCGCCGAGCAGAACCCGTGGCAGAACAGCAGCAGCTCGCGAGCAGCCGGTTCGGCGGGGGTCCCGTCGGCGAGCGCCTCCCGGGTGACACGCAGCGCCTCGCGCAGCCGGTCATGGACGGCTCGTAGCTCGCGGCTCCAGGCGACGAGCCTGGTGGTCTCGCCCTCAGTCACGTGAGGGCGAAGGTGACGACGTGTGCATCGTCGGTCTCCTTCGGTGTTCGGCGCCTCCATGCCTGACACTGCCTGCCACCGGCACGCGACGCTCCGGGCAGGCTACGTGCCGACCGGCGCCGATGGAAGGGGACCGCCCCTCGGCCACGACCCGGGCGGCGCCCCTGGGAGATCCTCCTTCTCGGCACGCACCTCGCGCTGCCGGCGGACCTGCGAACGGGCGGGGCGGGCCTACCCTGACGGCGTGATCGGACAACTGGCGTGGGTGACCGCCCGTGCCGCACGGGGCACCGACGACGACGAACCCCTCGCCCTGGCCGCGCTCCGTTCCGTCGGCGTCGAGGTCGAGGTGGTCGACTGGGACGACCCCGCGGTCGACTGGTCCCGCTTCGACCGCGCGGTGCTCCGCTCGACCTGGGACTACACCCGCCGCCTCCCCGAGTTCATGGCATGGCTCGAGTCGGTCGACGCCGTCACCGAGGTGGTCAACCCGCTCGCCCTGGTGCGGTGGAGCAGCGACAAGAGCTACCTGCTCGAGCTGGCCGAGGCCGGCATCCCGACGATCCCGACGACCGTCGTGCCGCCCGGGGCGGCCGCCGAGATCTCACCGGGCGGGGTCGTCGTCAAACCGTCCGTGGGCGCCGGCAGCCGCGATGTAGCCGCCTTCGTCCCGGGTCGCGAGCGGGAGGCCGCCACGCAGGTCGACCGGTTGCACGCCGCCGGCCGGACGGCCCTCGTCCAGCCGCTGCTCACCTCCGTGGCCGTCGACGGCGAACGGGCGCTCGTCCTCCTCGACGGCGAGCTCAGCCACGCGGCACGCAAGCGGGTGGTGATCCCGGGGTCGGTCCCCGTCGCGCCGGCCGATGCCCGCACAGGAACGGGCGGCCCACTGTTCTCCGCCGAGACCATCGTTGCGCACGAGGCCACCCACGAGCAGGCCGCCCTGGCGCGGGCGGTCGTCGACCACGTGTCCGGCCGCTGGGGCGTGCCCACCTACGCACGCGTGGACCTCGTCCGGGACGACGACGGCCAGGACGTGGTCCTCGAGGTCGAGCTGGTCGAGCCGTCGCTGTTCCTGCCGCAGGCCGACCGCGAGGCGACGCACCGGCTCGCCCGCGCGCTCACGCGCTGAGCCCCTGGCGCCCCCTGGGCGCGGGCGCACTCCTCCCGGGCCCGCCCTCCTCCCGGACGCGCGCCGTGCCCGGGCGCGGAGACGACTCGGGGGCGGGTGCCAGATCGGCACACCGCCCCCGTCGTCAGCCGAGAGTCACTTCTTCTTGTTCTTCTTCGACTTCTTGTTCTTCTTGTCGTTCTTGTCCTTCTTCGACGCCTTCTTGGCCATGGTGCACCTCCCTCAGTTGTCAACTCCTTGTTGACCTGAGTCAACCACCGGTTGACGCGTCGTGTCAATCAAGGGTTGACGACCGCGTGTCGCGCCCACCCGAGCCGCGGTCGGCGCACAGGCCGGATCGGGCGCTGCACGCCCACCGTGCCTGGGACGACATGCGCCGGAATTCCCCGCATCCGCTGGATACGATGCGCCCATGGGCAAGCGAGCTGAGGCGACGACGGATGCGCCCGCCGACGCGACGAGCGCGGCCGCGGAGCCGACGACCGGCACCGACACGCCCGACCCGGTACAGACCGAACAGGCCCGCACCGCCCTCAGGACTCTGACCTCCGGCGACGACCCGCTGACTGTGCTCGACGGCGCCCGACGCCTGCGCGAGAACGCCGAGACCATCGAGGCCGACGCCGTCCGCGCGGCCCGCGCGGCCGGCGTGTCCTGGTCCAAGATCGGCGCCGTCTACGGCCTGACGAAGCAGGGCGCCCAGCAGCGCTTCTCCCCGAAGAACGCGGACAAGCGTGCACGTTCCGACGGCACGCACGGGTCCTGACAGTCACCCGCGGGGCGTGACGGAGACACACCACGCCGGATTCGCGCTCACGATGCCAGACGCCCGCGCGGCGCAGACGGGGCAGGTCACGCGCGCCAGGCGCGCAGCGCCTCCGCAAGCCCGACGTCGGACCCCTCGCCCACCCACGCGACGTGTCCGTCGGGCCGCACGAGCACCGCGCTGGGCGCCGCGACCTCGCCCAGCACCGGCAGCTCCCAGTGCCCGTCGCACTTCGCCGCGACGTGTCGGAGACCGTCGGCCTCCGCCGGCGGCACGGCGCCCCCGAGTGCGGGACCACCGAGCTCGAGGAGCAGCGGCCGGGCCTCGCGCAGCAGCTCGGCCACGCGCACCGGTCCGTCCACGGCATCGAGGTCGATGTCCGGCATCCGCCGCCCCAGCAGCGGATGTCCGTCACCGAGGTCGTACACCACGTCGAGGCCCGCGACGAGCGCCGCCGCCCGCGCGTGGGCCTCCCTGACGCCGAGCAGGTCGTCGAGGATGTCGCGCATCGCCTCCTGCCGCGGGTCGGCGCGCTGGAACAGCGACTGCGCCATCGTGTAGCCGAGCGCCCGGGCCCCGGCGGGGTGCCGCTCGGCGTGGTAGCTGTCGAGCAGTCCGTCACCGGCGACGCCGCGCACCACGCGGGCCAGCTTCCAGCCGAGGTTGACGGCGTCCTGGATCCCGAGCCCGATGCCTTGGCCGCCCGTCGGCGAGTGCACGTGCGCAGCGTCGCCGGCGAGCAGAACCCGGCGGTCGCGGTAGGCGGTCGCCTGACGGGTGGCATCGGTGAACCTCGAGAGCCACGTCGGGTCGTGGATCCCGAGATCGGTGCCGAACGCTTCGGTCAGCGCACGCCGCAGCTCGTCCGTCGTGGGCGGCGTGGAGGGCCCGATCTCGGCCTCGGTGACGACCACCCGCACACTGCCGTCGTCCATGCGGTGCAGCCCGTGGACGCCGCGATCGTCGACCTTCCCCGCCGTCGGCAGCTCCTCGGTCGCCTGCACCTCGGCGATGAGACTGCTGCGGGTGGCGTCCGGACCGGCCAGCTCGATGCCCACCGAGCGTCGGACCACGCTACGACCGCCGTCGGCCCCCACGACGTACCCCGCCCGCAGGGTCTCCCCCGAGGCGAGCCGGACGTCAGCGCCGTCGTCGTCCTGGGAGACGCCCTCGACGTCGACCCCACGCCGGATCGCGACGCCCAGCTCCTCGAGCCACCCGGCCAGGATCCGTTCGACGTGGTTCTGGAACAGGGCGAGCGTGTACGGGTGCCGGCTGGGCAGCACGCCGAGGTCGAGCGACGTCGCCCCGAGCATCGCCCGTTCGATGCGCGTGCCCTCGGCGAGGAACCGATCGGCGACGCCCCGCTGGTCGAGCACCTCGATCGTGCGCGCATGGAAGCCGCCGCCGCGCGAGCCCGCCAGATCCTGCGTCTCACGCCGCTCGACGACCAACGGATCGATCCCGGCGAGCCGAAGCTCCGCCGCCAGCATCATGCCCGTCGGCCCGCATCCGACGATCACCACATCGCGCCTGTTCATGCTCGTCCCCCTCTGTCGGAAAGCGCGGAGCATGGCACACAGGGGGGCTCTTGCGGCAAGCCCCCTGGGCCTCGCTACCGTGGGCACAACGGCGCGGACCGCGCGGCACTGTCCTGGACGCGGAGGATTCGCCGGCGGACGAGGCTGCGTGCCGGGCCCTGCGACCGGCTCAGCTGTCCGAGACCCCCGTGACCGAAGCAAGGGTGCCGCCGACGGCCCACAGCACGCCCCCGAGGACCGCGACCGCGAGAGCACCGCCGGCACCGACGACGCCGGTCAGACTGACGAGCCACCAGACGAGTGCGACGACGAGCAGCAGATACCCAAGGACCGTGAGGACCTCACCGAAGACACCGATACGGACGACGACGGGGTGACGGCGGATGCGAGCCGCCCACCCGGGGCGCTTCCCGCCGTTCGTGCTACCCACGCGTCGACCGTACCGGCCGGGGAGTCGGAGCCGACCTCCGACTGAGCAGCACGCAGCGCGCGGCGCGGCGACGCCCCCGGGACGCGTCAGAGGTACCTGCGGGCCACCTCGACCGTCGCCGGGCCGTAGTGCCCGCCGAAGATCACCGCGTGCATGACGAGCATCGTCACCTGGTGGAGCCCGACCCGCTCGCGCCACCCGTCGGCGAGCGGCGAGACCTCCTGGTACCCGGCGAGGATGTCGTCGAGCCGGTCGACACCGAAGACGTCCAGCGCCGCGAGATCGGTCTCCGCGTGGCCGCCGTGCGAGGTCGGGTCGATGAGGACACCCTGCACGCCGCTCGCGGGGTCAGCCTCCGCACGCGCCCCCTCGCCGTCCGCCGGGCTCGCCGCCCACACGACGTTGCCGCCCCACAGGTCACCGTGCAGCCGCGCGACTCCCCCGCCGACGAGCGCGGGCTGGTCGGCGTCGAACCGCCCGTCCGCGAGCCGGTCGGAGAGGCGCTCGAGCACGCGCGCCCCGTCGTCGTCGATCGATCCCTGCGCGACCGCCCGCCGCGCGTACGGCCTGACCTGGTACTCCGCGTAGAACTCGCCCCACGTGGCGAACACGGGGTCGGCGTCGTGGTCGTGCAGCGGCATCGGTCCGGAGCTGCGGGGCGGCTGACCGGTCCAGCCGGGCGGGGCGCAGCCGAGCGACGGCGCGCCGGCGGCGTGGGTCCGGGCGAGCCCGCGTCCGAAGGCCGCCGCAGCCTCCGCGGTGGCGGGGGCATGCTCGAGCAGGACGAGGTCGACCCACCCCTTCCCCTCGGCGACGATCTCGACGACGGGCGCCCCACCCTCGGGCTGCGCCTCCGCGAGCCAGCGCAGGCCGGCGGTCTCGAACGCGAGGGTGCCGGGTTCGTCGGTCTTGGGGAAGATCGCCATGCTCCATCGTCACCCGACACTGCCTGCGCGGTCATCCCGTGACCGGTCAGGCCGTCGAGGCGTCCGCACGAACGGCGGAGTAGCGTGGACGGCTCGCCCCCAGGAGGAGCAGACATGTCATCCCCAGCGCACCCGAACCACCCCCACGAGCACCTGTCCGCGACGGGTGAGCCGAGCGTGCCGGTCGTCGAGTCCGACCAGGACCTCGCGCCACGCCCCGAGGAGGAGATCGCGGACCAGCTGCGTGCCGAGCCCGACGACGAGGGCCGCGGCGGCACGTCGACCTGACTGGCCGAGGCGACCATGACCGACGACGGGTCGATCCACGGCGAGGGTTCGATCTCCGACGACGCCGAGCACCCCTGGCCCGAGACGGCGGAGGCCCTCATGCGCTCGCGCTTCGCCGCGTTCCGCGACGCGGACGCCGCCTGGCTGCTCGCCTCGTGGCACCACTCGACCCGGCCGGCGTCCCTCCCCCTCGACGACAACCCGGCGTGGCGCGGGCTCCAGATCGTCGACAGGGTGGCGGGCGGTCGCGACGACACCGAGGGCGTCGTCGAGTTCCGGGCCACCTACCGCGAGCCCGGCGGCGGGGTGGGCGTCCAGCACGAGCGGTCGCGGTTCGTCCGCGAGGAGGGCCGCTGGACCTACCTCGGGCCGGAGCGGCCGACGACGACGTGACCGGGCCGGGCCGGGCCGGGCCGGGGGCATGACGGCCGCTGACAGAGGCACCCACCAGCCGGTGACACCTGTCAGCGATCGGAGAGGTCGGTCACTGCCATGCTGCTGTCATGAGCAGAAAGACACTGGCCTACATCGCCCTCGTCGTCAGCATCCTCTTCGGTGCCGGGTTCATCGTGTTCGAGGAGTCACGCGGCACCTACGCCATCATCGGTGGGGCGGTCGTCGCCATCGCCTGGATCTCGGTCGGCTACCTGGGAAAGCCGGACGAGCCGGACGACGCACCGCGCGACCGGATCTGAGCGACCATCGCCCCGATCCGGCCGGCACGACGACACCGTCATCGACGACGGACACCTTGCCACACGACCGGCCGGGTCCGATCGCGCGGACGACAGGTCACCGAGAACGCGTGACCATGTCCGTCGACTCAGGCCGGCGTCGAGATGTCGACCACGAGCTCCAGGAACCGATCGAGCAATGCCGGCCCGCGCCGCTGCGCCTCGTCGGGCTGCATCTCGGTCAGGTGGAGCGACAGCCCGTCCAGCAGCGCCTGCAGGAGCATCGCGTCCTCGTCGACGTCATCGACCTGACCGTCCATCGTCGTCACAACCGGCTCCTCGACAGCGGAGGTGGGTGGGAGAGAGCGCCGCGCCCGGACGATCCGGGCGTACATCTCGAGCAGCTTCTCGTTCGTGCGGTTTCTCAGGTCCGCCAGCGAGGGGTCGGTCGCGGCGTGTGCGACAAAGGCCAGCCACACCGCGTGCTCGCGCTGTCTCTGCTCGTCGAGCGGTAGCAGCTCCAGGAGGATCTCCCGGGTCCACTCCTCCACGTCGCCCCACCGGGCGACCCGTGACAGTCGGTGCTCCACCCCGTCGGAGATCCACTCCATCGCGAACCGGATCATCTCGGCCCGAGTACGGAAGTGGTGCTGCACGGCGCCACCGCTGACGCCGGCCTCCGCCGCCACCGCTCGCACGCTGACCCCCGTGATCCCCTCTCGAGCGACCACCCGGGTGAGCGCCTCGGCCAGCCTGTGCCTGCCGTCCCTTGCATCTGCCATGGGTAGACAATACAGTCGCACGACCTTCCAATACGAACGTAAGGTCGCCCTATGGAACTGATGGTCACAACACCCGCACGAACGGACAAGCCGCCGGGGGCCGGGCACCGCCGCCAGTCACAGCTGTGGGGCGCAACGGCTCTAGCCGTCGTCCTGCACAACACCGAGGAGTGCCTGCTGGACATGACGGGCTGGATCGCCGAGCACCCCTGGCTGCCGGGACGCTCCCTGCACGGTGATCCGGCCGAGTTTGCGCTCGTGCTCGCCCTCGTCACGCTCGCCGTGCTCGGCCTCGCCGCCGTCGCCGTCGGCACCCGGCCGCGCTGGAGCGCCACCGTGCTGGCGTGCGTCGCCTGTGCGCTGATGGTCAACGGCGCCGGCCACGTCGTGCTGAGCCTGCTCTCCTGGAGCCCGATGCCCGGCCTCGTCAGCGGCGTCGCCCTGCTGCTCCCGCTCGGGACGCTCGTGTCCCGCGAGCTTCCTCCGGTGCGCTGGACGTCGTCGACCGTGACGCTCGCGACTCTGGCCGCCGTCGGCCTCACCGCCGGCGCCTTCGCCCTGGCGGCCGTGCTCACCGCGCTCGTCGGGCGGGTGGCGTGACCATGGTGACGAACCAGTACCCTGCGGCGCAGCCCGGCAGGTCGGCGAGTGGGAGCAGTCGTCACCGCCCCGGGACCGACCGGCGCCCGACGGGCCTCGTGACTTCGATCGTCTTCGGCATGGCCCTGCTCGCGGTGCTCGTGTGGCAGTTCGCCGGCGTCGCCGACGACGGCCAGCAGCTCCAGGTCCTCGACCCGGGGCTTCACCCGGCGGGGAAGGCCGTCCTCGTGGGCACCCTCGCCGTCAGCCTGGTCTGCAGCGCGGTGGCCTGGGCGCGACGGCGGTGGACGATGCCGGTGGCCCTCGTCAACACCGTCGCCAACGGCGCCGGGGCCGTGTCGGTCGTCGTGCTGGCGGTGGAGGGCACGCTCCTCTCCCCCGTGCCGGCCGGAGCCACGGCCGGGACCCGCACCGACGTAGCGGACCTGACCGAGCTGCTCCTGCTCCTCGTCACGGTGGTCGCGATCTGGGACAGCCTCGACGGGATCCTCCGTGCGCTCCGGACGGGGCCGCGCGCAACGCGCCGCCACACATCCACCAACGACGAGGACCACTCATGACACACCTGCACAGTCCCTGGACCGGCATGGTCCCGGTCGACGACACCGCCCTGTTCACCAATGACACCGGCGGGCCCGGCACACCCGTCGTCTACCTCAACGGCGCATACGCCGACCTGCGGCACTGGGACAGCGTGGTCGCCGATCTCGGAACCGCCGACTGGCGGCACGTCCGCTTCGACGAACGGGCGCGAGGACGCTCCCGGCGATCCGTCGACTACTCCTTCGAGGCGTGCCTGCGCGACATCGAGGTCGTGCTCGACGCGGCGGACGTGGAACGCCCCGTGCTAGCCGGCTGGTCCTACGGCGCGACACTGGCCGTGCACTGGGCCCGTCGGCACCCGGACCGCACCCTCGGGGTGGTCGCCGTCGACGGCGCCATGCCCTACGACTGGATCGACGACGAGGCGCGCGCCCGACTCCGTCGGCTGTTCCACCGCATGCGATGGATCCTCCCGGTCGCGAGCCGGATGGGTCTGGCCGCGCGCATGAGTGCGGCACAGCACGCCGAGGTCAACATCGAGGTCAACGAGCTGCTGGGCACGCTCGAGTCCGTGCTCGACAGCATCGAGGCGCCCGTCCGGTACGTCGTCGCGACCGGCGGACACCTCGGCACGGACGACGCGGAGATGGCGAAGGTGCGAGCCACGCTCGAGCCGGTCCTCGACCGCAGGCCGAACATTCGCGTCAGCGCGACGGTTCCCACCAACCACGCCAGGATCCTGCGGCGGGAGTTCGATGCCGTCGCGGACGCCGTCCGCGAGGTCGGGCGACCGGCCGGCCCCGGGGATGGGTGATGATCGACGCCCAGCGGCACGGGCGTGTGGCGGGTCGGTGGGCGCTCAACGGCCGGCCGCGACCGCCTCGACCTGGACCAGCAGCGCAGGACTCGCCAGGTGCTCGACGACGAGGAGCGTCGACGCCGGCCGGTGCCCACCGAGACACCCTCTCGCCGTCTCCGTGAAGGTCGGGATCGCGTCGTGCGAGGTGAGGTAGATCCTCAGCGACGCCACGTCGGTCATGCCGAGATCCGCCTCGGCCAGTACCCGGGCGACGTTCTCGAACGCGATGAACGTCTGCTCCGCCAGGTCCGCTCCGATCGTGGCATCGGGCCGGACGCCGACCTGCCCGGACACGAACGCCAGGCGACCGGCACCGAGCACCAGTGCGCCCTGACTGTGGAGCGGCGAGTCGAAATCCCTCGGCGGCTCAAGAGGTCGGATCAAGGAGTCTTGCTGTTCGTCGTCGTCCCGTGGCATACGCCCCACCCCCTACACATTGTCGAGCCTCGTTCTCCGTCTGCACCGGTCGTGGCCACACGATAGGCCCCGACGCCCGATGCTCGACGACCACGGCGCCGTCGTTGACCATCTCTGGCCGATAGATCCGCGGCCCGTACACATACCATCGAAAAAACGGCTGAACCCCCGTCACCGGGGGTTCAGCCGTTCACGATGTCCTGGGACATCACAGGGGTGGAGCTACGGGGATTCGAACCCCGGACCTCTTCCATGCCATGGAAGCGCGCTACCAACTGCGCCATAGCCCCGCTGCCCCGAAGGGCGAGGACGACTCTACGTCACCTCCGCTTCACCATGCCAATCTCAGCGGCCCCTCGCCCGCGTGATTCCCAGCACGCTCAGCCACCGCCCGGCCGCCGGAACTCCGCCCGCCGACCGGGACCGACGGCCCAGGAGACGGCCTCGTCCGCGTCATACGGTTCCCGTAGGGGGTCGACGAGAGGAGAGAGGGCATGAACGGCAGGCTCGAGGGCAGGACGGCACTCGTCACGGGCGCGGGTTCCGGCATCGGCGAGGCGATCGCCACGAAGTTCGTCGCGGAGGGCGCCTCGGTCGTCGTGGCGGACGTCAGCGGGCGCCAGGACGAGGTCGCGGAGCGCCTCGGCGACCTCGCGGTCCCCTACCAGCTCGACGTCGACGACGACGCCGCGATCGACGCGCTGGAGAGCTACCTGCGCGAGACGCACGGCGGCATCGACGTCCTGGCCAACAACGTCGGCGTCAACGGGCCCGCGCTGCTCTCGCACGAGTACCCGATGGAGGACTTCGACCGCGTCCTGCGCATCAACGTCCGGCAGTTCTTCCGGGTCCAGCAGGTCGGTCTGCGCCTCATGCTCGAGCGCGGCGGCGGCTCCATCGTCAACACGGCCTCGATCGGCGGCGTCCTCGCGACCCCGTCGGCCGCCGCCTACATCACGTCCAAGGGCGCGATCGTCATGATGACGAAGACCGCCGCGCTGGAGTACGCGGACAAGAACATCCGGGTCAACGCGATCGGCCCGGGCGTCACGCGCACCCCGTGGCTGGACGGGCTGGGTGACGAGCTCAACGCGACGCTCGCGGCCCAGGTCCCGCAGGGGCGGGTCGGCGAGGCGTCCGAGATGGCGAACGTCGCGGCGTTCCTCGCGAGCGAGGAGGCCTCGCACGTGTCGGGCCAGCTCTGGGTCATCGACGGGGCACGCACCGCCGGCTGACGCCCGGCCCTGATGTCGGGCCCCGGTCGACTCCCGTCGGCCGGGGCCCGTCGTCGTTCAGCGCTCGGGGACCCCGGTCTGGTCGGCCTGCGTGGGCCGCCCCGATGCGCCGGTGACCTGCTGGTCGCCGTGGTCCGTCGACTCGGCGGCCCGGTCGAGGATCGTGCGGTGGGGCCGGGGCACGAGGTCGACCCCGATGTTGTGCACGCTGAGCCGCCACGCGGGCTCGCGCCCGGGGTTCTGCCCGAGCACCGACCAGTGGCAGTTCCCCATCCCGCCGAGCCAGTGCGAGTGCGCACCCATCCCGAGGACGTAGGCGATGCCGAGGGTGATCGCGGCACCGTGCGCGACGACGGCGACGATCTCCTCGTCGTCGGCCGCCTCGGCGACGTCGAGCAGCGCGCGGCCGACCCGCTCCCCCGCCGCTGCCCGCGACTCGACCCCGATGCCGTCCGGGTCCTTGCCCGCACGCCACACGGCGAACTCCTCGGGCCAGCCCTCCTTGAGCTCGGCGTGCGTGTGCCCCTCCCACAGGCCGAAGCCGCGCTCGCGGAACCGCTCGTCGGTGGTGACCTCGAGCTCGGCCACGCTCCCGAGGATCCGCGCCGTCTCGTGCGCGCGGGAGAGGTCGGAGCTGATGATCCGCGAGAGGTCGGTGCCGCCGAGGACCTCCGACGCCCGCTCGGCCTGCTCGCGGCCGGTGTCGTTGAGCGGGATGTCGATCTGGCCCTGCATCCGCATCGCGTGGTTGTAGTCGGTCTGCCCGTGCCGCAGGAGGACGAGGGCGCGTGCCGTCACAGGTCGGCCTGCAGCCCGGTCGCCCGGTACGGGGCCTCGTCCTCGGTGCCGGGCACCGACTCGTCCACGACGACGTCCTCGACGTCGACGGCGACGACCGGGCAGTCGCCCCACAGCCGCTCGAGCGCGTAGAACTGCCGGTCCTCCGCGTGCTGGACGTGCACGATGACGTCGTTGTAGTCGACGAGCACCCAGCGCGACTCGGTCAGGCCCTCGGTCCGCACCGGCTTCGCCCCCTCGGCGGCCAGGGCCTCCTCGATCGCGTCGACGATCGCGCGCACCTGGCGCTCGTTCGAGCCGGACGCGACGAGGAAGACATCGGTGAGGACGAGGCGCTCGGAGACGTCGAGCGCGATGATCTCCTCCGCCTTCTTCGCTGCGGCGGCACGCGCCGCCACGTTCGCCAGGTGGCGGGATCGCTCGTCGGCGGCCACGGAACTCCTCGGTTCGGGAACAGGTGGCCCCGATCCTACGGGCTGGCGATCAGCGGCCGAAGAGGTAGAGCCCGACCGCGGCGCCGACTCCGAAGAAGATCGCCGCGAGCAGCACGACGATGGCCAGGCCGCGCCACCACCGGACCGGCCGGGTGGGGCGCTTGCCGGGCTTCCGGCCCGCCGGGCCCGAGGGTGCCTTCGCGTTGCGGTGGCCGGTGCCGGCCGCACGTCCGCGCTGGGTCGTCGTGGCCACCGGGGTCCCTTCGTCGTCGTGCTGGTCGTCGTTCGCCGCGTCCCGCGCGGGATCGTCCGACTCCGCGTCACGCGTGCCGCCCCCGGCTGCCGCGGGACGGACCGCCGTCGCGGCCTCCTCGTCCTCGGGTGCGGGCGGCGGGGGTGCGGCGCCGTCGCTCGTCGGCCCGGACGGCGCGCGGTCGTCGTCGGTCGGGCCCGGGGGTGCGGCGGGCACGGCGGCGAAGGGGCGCACGGAGGTGCCCTCGGGTCCCGACGTCGCGGGCAGGTCGGTCGCGCTCGAGCTGTCGGCCGGCCGGACCTCGCTCACCTGCGACCCTGCGGCCGGACCGGCCACGGCCGCCGAGCCCTGCCCGGGCTCCCAGGTGGCCTCGTGCGCGCGCGTGTCCTCGAGGCCCGCGTCCTCCACTGACGGGTCGCCTACGCCGGTCGGCTCCCCTGCGACGGTCGGCTCCCCTGCGCCATACGGCTTGCGTGCGTCGGTTGGCTCGCCCGCGCCGATCGGCTCCCCTGCCGCGGGCGGGCCGTCGGCCCGCCGCACGTCGCCCGCCGAGGGGGCGGGCGGCGGAGTGCCCTCCAGCGCGGCCCGCGCGCGGTCCTCCGGACTGCCGCCGCGCTCGGCGGCGACGTCGCGGCGCGCGTCGTCGGCCATCCGGGCGGCGTCACGGGCCGCCTGCTCGCGAAGCGACCGTCGGGTGACCGGCTGCTCGCCCATCACGCCACCGTCGCCGGGTCGATGTACAGGCGGTGCTTGGCGATGTACTGCACCACGCCGTCCGGCACGAGGTACCAGACGGGCTTGCCCTCCTGCACGCGCAGCCGGCAGTCGGTGGAGCTGATGGCCATGGCGGGAACCTCCTGAAGCTTGACCCGGTCCTCGGGCAGGCCCTCGGCCACGAGGTCGTGGCCGGGCCGGGTGACACCGACGAACGTGGCGAGGTCCCACAGCTCGTCGGCGTCCTTCCAGGCGAGGATCTGGGACAGGGCGTCGGCGCCGGTGATGAAGAACAGCTCGGCGTCGGGCATCTGCGCCTGGATGTCGCGCAGCGTGTCGATCGTGTACGTGTCGCCGCCGCGGTCGATGTCCACGCGCGAGACCGTGAAGCGCGGGTTCGACGCCGTCGCGATGTTGGTCATGAGGTAGCGGTGCTCGGCCTCGGTGACCTTGCGGTCCCTCTTGAACGGCTGGACGCCGGTGGGCACGAAGAGCACCTCGTCGAGGCCGAGGAGGTGCTGGACCTCCGATGCGGCGACGAGGTGGCCGTGGTGGATCGGGTCGAACGTTCCGCCCATGAGGCCGACGCGGCGTCGGCGTCCCCGGTGGGAGCGGGCGTTCACGTCAGTGGCGCGTCCTGACGGATCGGAACGCCCAGGTGAGCAGCAGGAGCATGAGCAGGATCGCGAGCATGATCGCGCCGCCGACGTAGGCGTTGAGCTCCGTCGCCATCGGCTCCGCCGCGGTGTGGGCGGACATGTTCACCAGCGAGCTGGCCATCGGTGGTCTCCTTCGGTCGAGTTCGGGGGCCAGTGTCGCACGAGCGGGGCACCGCGCGACTCAGCGCCGGCCGTCACCGATCTGGCCCGGCTCTCCCCCGCGCAGCCGCCGCAGCTCGGACTCGATCTCGGCCTCGCGGCTCAGGCGGGCGAACTCGTCGCGGACCTGGTGCGAGCCGGAGTCGGTCCACGCCAGCTCCTCGTAGGCGGCCTGACGTGTCTCGAGCTCGGCGACCTCGCGCTCGGCCGAGCGGACGGCCTCCGCCGTCGACCCGGGCACGTCGGCACGCATCGCCTGCGCGATGGTGGCCGACGCGCGGGCCGCCTCCCGGTCGGCCACGAGCGCGCGGCGACGCGACTCGACCTCCTGGACGCGGGCCTCGAGCCGGGCCACGCCGGCGCGCAGGTCCTCCTCCTTGTGCCGCAGCTCGGCGACCTGGTCGGCCAGCCGGTCCCGCGCGGGGCTCGCTTCGAGGGCGCGGCCGAGCGCGGCCCGCGCAGCGGCGTCGTCGCCCTGGTCCACGGCGATCGCCGCCGCACGCTCGTGCCCCTCGACCTCGAGGGCGGCGCGCTCGTGGAGGAGCTCGGTGCGGCGCCGCTGGACGGTCAGCTCGCCGACGCTCCGGCGGGCGTCGTCGACGGCGGCCCGCTGGCGGCGGACGGCCTCCGCGATCTCGGTCGCCGGGTCCGACGGCGGGTTCTTCGCCTCACGACGCCGACGACGACGGTCGTTCCCCTCGGCACGGCCGATGCCGAAGATCCGGCGGCCGACGCCCATCAGTCGTCCTCGGCCCGGCGGCGCGACCGGCGCACGCGGTCGGACTCGCGCACGCGGTCGGACCGGCGCTCGATCCCCCGGTCCTCGCCCTCGCCGAGCGCGCCGAGCGCCTGTGCCTCGAGCATGAGGTCGTCCGCCGCGCGCTGCAGCGCGGGGGTCGACGACGAGCGCGAGTGCAGGAGCGAGCGTCGCAGGTCGCCGGAGAGCCGCTCGTGCGTGCGGATGTCCGGCAGCAGGTCGGTGAGCAGGCGGTGCCGCATGGCGGCGTCGGGCTCGTTCTCGACGACGCGCAGGTCGTCGTCGATCTCCCGGTAGGCCCGGTCGAGGTCGGCCGCCACCTGCGGGAGGTCACCGACGGGCCGGCCGGCCTCCTTCGCGGCGGCCAGCGCGCGCTCGGTCGCGTCGGTCGAGCGGCGCATGGCGAGCCGATGCTTGGCCACCTCGCGCACGGTCGGGTCCGAGGAGAGTGCGCGGACGTTGAGCTCGCCCTGCTCGATACGGCGGCGCACGCCCTTGCTGCGCGTGAGGCGGCGGACGCCGTACCAGACGCTGCCCACGCCGACCACGGTCGTGGCCACGCCGATGCCGGTGATCCACAGGAGGACCTCGACGACCTCGGGCATGGCGGCTCCTGCACGTTGCGGGCGGGTGGGGCGTGTCCCCAGGGTACGGGGAACTCGGCGCCTCCGGCCGTCGGATTCGCCCAGGGCCGACGACGAGCTACTCCCGGATCTGACCCTGGCCCTCGACGATCCACGTGGTCGTCGTCAGCTCGCCCAGGCCCATCGGCCCGCGAGCGTGCAGCTTCTGCGTGGAGATGCCGATCTCCGCGCCGAGCCCGAACTCGCCACCGTCCGTGAAACGGGAGGAGGCGTTGACGATGAGCGCGGCCGCGTCGAGCTCGGTGGTGAACCGGTGGGCCGAGGTGGTGTCGCGCGTGAGGATGACCTCGGTGTGGCCGGTGGACCAGCGGCGGATGTGGTCGAGCGCCTCGTCGAGGGAGTCGACGACGCGCACGGCGAGGTCCGCCGAGAGGTACTCGGTCCCCCAGTCCTCCTCGGTGGCGGGCACGTGCGCTATCCCGCAGGCGGCGGCCGCGCGGGAGGCGTCGTCGTCGGCGTGGATCGTCACGTCCTTCTCGGCGAGGGCCGCGTAGAGGGCGGGCAGCAGCTCGTCGGCGACGTCGCGGTGGACGAGGAGGGACTCCGCCGCATTGCACACTCCCACGCGCTGGGTCTTGGAGTTGAGGATGATCGGGACGGCCTGGGCGAGGTCGGCGCTCGAGTCGACGTACACGTGGACGTTGCCGACGCCGGTCTCGATGACGGGGACCGACGCCTCGGCGACGACCGTCTGGATGAGGCCCGCTCCCCCGCGTGGGACGAGGACGTCGACGAGGCCGCGGGCGCGCATGAGCTCGACGGCGCCGGCGCGGCCGTGGGCGTCGACCGAGCGGACGGCCGCGGCGGGCAGGCCGACGGAGGCCAGTGCCTCGCCGAGGATCTCGACGATTACCTCGTTCGAGCTCGCTGCGGCCGAGCCGCCGCGCAGGACGACGGCGTTGCCGGACTTCACGGCGAGGCCCGCGGCGTCGACGGTCACGTTGGGGCGCGCCTCGTAGATCATGCCGACGACGCCCATCGGCACCCGCACCTGGCGCAGCCGCAGCCCGTTGGGCAGCGTGGAGCCGCGGACGACCTCGCCGACCGGGTCGGGCAGGGCGGCGAGCTCGCGCAGGGCGTCGGCGATCGCGGCGATGCGCGCGTCGTCGAGGGCGAGGCGGTCGAGGAGGCCCGGGCTCATGCCGGTGGTGCGGCCGCGCTCGAGGTCCTCGGCGTTGGCGGCGACGATGCGGGTGGAGCCGGCCACGAGGGCGTCGGCCATCGCGGCCAGGGCGGCGTCCTTGGTGGCGCGGGTCGCGGTCGCGAGCGCGCGCCCGGCCTCCTTGGCCTCGGCGCAGATGGCGTGGACGGCCTCGCGGACGTCGGCGTCGGCGCGGATGTCGGCGTCGGGGGTAGCGGTCATGAGGGCAAACTACCCGCGACCGCCGGGGAATGACCCGGGGGTCTCCTCGGTTGGACGAGGTGGAAGACGTGCTCCGCCCCGCGCGGAGCACGCCCACGGACGAAGGGAGCGCCATATGGCGACCACGCAGATCACGCAGGACGACTTCCAGAGCACGGTCACCGGCGACGGCATCACGCTCGTCGACTTCTGGGCCGACTGGTGCGGGCCCTGCAAGCAGTTCGGCCCGGTCTACGAGAAGGTCTCCGAGGCGAACCCGGACGTCACCTTCGCCAAGGTCGACACCGACGCGAACCAGGAGCTCGCCGCCCAGCTCCAGATCACCTCGATCCCCACCCTCATGGCCTTCCGCGACGGCGTGCTCGTCTACAACAAGCCGGGCGCCGTCCCCGCCAAGAACCTCGAGGAGATCCTCACCGCCGTCCGCGAGCTCGACATGGACGAGATCAAGAAGCAGATCGCCGAGCACGACGCGGGCCACGAGAACGCCTGATCCACACTCTCGACAGCTCAGCGCCAGACGTACGAGCGGGGCGGCGCCACCATCCGGTGGCGCCGCCCCGCTCGTGCGTTCGTCGGCAGTGCGCCCGGCCTACCTCAGACGAGCTCGGTGAGGATGGCCGTGAGGTCGGCCGGCACGGAGATCGGGACGAGGACGAGGCCGTCGGCGAGCGCGGCGAACGAGCGCGCCTCGGCGAGGACGTCCTCGGCGGAGCCGATGACGGCCGCCGAGCCCGACCACGGCAGCTCGCGCTGCTCGACCGCCGCGATGTCCGCCACGAGCTCCGTGCGCGCCAGGGCCCGCTCGCGCGTCTCGGCGATCGCCACGTGCAGCTCGACGAGCACGCGCACGTCGGCCCCGGCCTCGGCGGCGCCGCGGCGGACGGCCGCGACGAACTCGGCCACCCGCTCGTGGTGGACGGCGCGCACGATCACCGTGCCGCCGAGCCGTCCCGCGGCCTCGCACTCGGCGACCGAGTCGACGTAGGGAGCGGTCCGCACGCGCGCACCGACCGTCGTCGCCGCACCGGCGGTCCGCGCGCGGCTGGC
Organism: Georgenia sp. Z1344; assembly: GCF_057652375.1. NCBI lineage: Bacteria > Bacillati > Actinomycetota > Actinomycetes > Allobogoriellales > Allobogoriellaceae > Georgenia > Georgenia sp. Z1344. The sequence continues at coordinate 647,483 of NZ_CM172728.1, forward strand.
CGAGGCGCGGCGCGCGGAGTCGGCGGTGAGGCCGGCCCCGGCGGTCGGCCCGCCCGCGGTCGGCGCGGCGGCGCCCGGGAGGAGGACGTCGACGCCGGCGTCGGTCAGGCGCTCACCGGTGCGGCGCGCGTCGGAGCCGGCGTCGGTGCGCCACGGCGCGTCCGAGCGCAGGTGGAAGGCGGGCGAGAGCGCGACCTCGGCGATCCCCGCCTGGCGGGCGGCGTGGGCGTGCCGGGCGAGCCGCGGCAGGTCGGCGGTGTCGACGGGGAGGTCGGCCTCGGGGTCCGAGACCGCGGCACCGAGCCCGGACAGGTCGACGACGACGGCGCCGCCGATCCGCGACGAGCCCTCGGCGGCGCGCCGCGGGTCCGGAGTGGTGGGCGCGCCGGCGCCGGTGGTGGTCGTGGTCCGCGCGGCGGGTGTTCCGGTGGACGGAGCGGTCGCGGGCGAGCGGCGGATCGTCGTCGTCGGCCCGGTCGTGGAGGTCGTGGCGGGTCGGGCAGAGGTCAGGCTGATGCTCATGGCAGGGGTCCTCACGGGGTCCCGCCGTCGGCGGCGCGGCCGACGGCTGTGCGATGACCGGGAGCGCTGCGGGCGGAGCGTGTCACTCGCTCCTGCGGGTCGCAGCCTCGACCGGCGGTGACGCGGCGCGGGAGCGCAGGCGTCGCTGGTGTCTCCGGGCTGTCAGGCCGACATTCGCCGACAGCCCGGGCGCATGCACATCATCATCGCCGGGAGGAGGGTGGAGCTGGATCGGTGGGTGCTCACCTGCTGCATCATGTCCGGATCCTTCGTGCAAGGGCGCGGGCTGCGCCGGGCGTTGCTCCACGGACGTGGAGCCAGGTCATCACCCGGAGCACCCCCGCCACACGAGGGGGGTTGCCGACCAGCGAGCCGGGGCTTCGCACTGGTTCTCAAGACCTGGAGGGACACTAGGCAGGCTTGCCGCCCGGGGTCAACGACCACCCGGTGCTGTCTCACGTTCCGGACGCGCGGGGGCGGGGTGCGCCCCGGGTCAGGTGCTCTGCGCGCGTCCGCCCACGTCCCGCATGACCGCGAGGTCGTCGCGGTGGACCGCGGGTCGCAGGTTCGCCCGCTCCGCCATCGGCGCCGCGACGAGATCTGTGAGCTCGCGGGTGTCATAACCGCTGACTCCCCGGGCCACGAGGCCCTCCGGCCCGAGCACCTCGACCACGTCCCCGGCCTCGAAGTCCCCGACCACCTCGGTGATCCCGGGGATCAGCAGCGAGCGCTGCCGCTCCCCCACGGCCGCAGCCGCACCGGCGTCGACCAGCACGCTCCCGCGCGGCCTGGCCGCGTGCGCGAGCCAGAGCCTGCGCGCGGACATCCGGCGGCCGCGGGCGGCGAACCAGGTGCCGACCGGCCGGCCGGCAAGCGCATCGGCGGCGTGGTCGGCGTCGGTGAGGACCACCGGGATGCCGGAGCCGGTGGCGATCGACGCGGCCTCGAGCTTGGTCACCATGCCTCCGGTCCCCACCGCGGAGCCACGGCCGGTGACCTCGATGCCCGCCAGGTCCTCGGGCCCGATGACCGTGGGGATCAGCGACGACGTCGGGTGTGCGGGGTGGCCGTCGTAGAGGCCGTCGACGTCGGTGAGCAGGACGAGCGCGTCGGCCCGGACGAGGTTGGCCACCAGCGCGGCGAGCCGGTCGTTGTCCCCGAAGCGGATCTCGTCGGTGGCGACGGCGTCGTTCTCGTTGACGATCGGTGTCACGCCGAGGCTGAGGAGCTTGTCGAGCGCGCGGGCGGCGTTGACGTGGCTCTGGCGGCGCACGAGGTCGTCCGCCGTGAGCAGCACCTGGCCCACGCGCCGGCCGTGCCGCGCGAATGCCTCGGTGTAGCGGGCGAGGATCATTCCCTGGCCGACCGACGCCGCAGCCTGCTGCGTGGCGAGGTCCTTCGGCCGGGCGCTGAGACCGAGCGGTGCGAGACCGGCCGCGATGGCGCCCGAGGACACGAGGACGACCTGCCGGTCCTGCGCGACCCGCGTGGCGAGCAGCGTGGAGAGCTGCGCGATCCGCTCGAGGTCGAGCGAGCCGTCCGTGCGCGTGAGCGAGGAGGAACCGATCTTCACGACGACGCACCCCGCCCGGGCGAGGAGCGCACGGTTGGCGAGGGGCCGGTGGACGGTCGGGAAGCTCACCCGGACATTGTGCCGCGCGGCTCCTCGGTGGCTCGGCCCGTGCCACGAAGCGGCCACGGTCAGGCCGTGACGCGCGCGCTCACTCGTCGGAGGGGTCGGCCCAGTGGCCCGCCTTGCGCTCGGTCCACAGCTCCTCGCGGGCGGCGGTCTTGGCGTCCATCGACTCGTGGAACTCGCGGCGCTTCTCGGCGCGCGTGGGCCGGCGGCGCTCGTCCTCGACCCGCAGGTCGGTCCCGCGGGGGCCCAGGTGCTCGGCGCCGGTGGACATCGTGGGCTCCCAGTCGAACAGGACTCCGCCGTCGGCGGGTCCGATGACGACCGTGTCGCCGGGGACGGCGCCGGCCTTCATCAGCTCGGTCTCGACCCCGAGGCGCGCGAGCCGGTCGGCGAGGTAGCCGACCGCCTCGTCGTTGGAGAAGTCGGTCTGCTTGACCCAGCGCTCGGGGCGCTTGCCGCGGACCTGGAAGAACGGCTCGTCGGCGCTGCCCTTGCGGGTGACGGTGAACCCGGCGTCGTCGACCGCGGTGGGGCGCAGCACGACGCGCGGCGCCGCGACCTCGGCGGCCTCGGCACGCGCCCGGGACACGATCTCGGACAGGGCGAACGTGAGAGGCCGCAGTCCCTCGTGGGTGGCCGTGGAGACCGCGAAGACCTTGAGGCCGCGCGCCTCGAGGTCGGGGCGGACGAACTCGGCGAGCTCGCGGGCCTCGGGCACGTCGATCTTGTTGAGCACGACCACGCGGGGCCGCTGCATGAGGGGCACCGCCCCGGCCGCGGCGTCGAGGTCCGCGGAGTAGGCGGCGAGCTCGGCCTCGATCGTGTCGAGGTCGGAGATCGGGTCGCGCCCCGGCTCGAGTGTGGCGCAGTCGAGGACGTGGACGAGCACGGCGCACCGCTCGACGTGGCGGAGGAACTCCAGTCCCAGGCCCTTGCCGGTGGAGGCGCCGGGGATGAGCCCGGGGACGTCGGCAACGGTGAAGCGCTCCTCGCCCGCCATGACCACGCCGAGGTTGGGCACGAGCGTGGTGAACGGGTAGTCGGCGATCTTGGGCCGCGCCGCGCTGACCGTGGCGATGAGGGAGGACTTGCCCGCCGAGGGGAAGCCGACGAGGGCGACGTCGGCGACCGACTTGACCTCGAGGACGACGTCCCGCTCCTCCCCCTCCTCGCCGAGCAGGGCGAAGCCGGGGGCCTTGCGGCGCACGGAGGCCAGGGCCGCGTTGCCGAGCCCGCCGCGGCCGCCCTCGGCGATGACGACCGAGGTGCCGGCGCCCACGAGGTCCGCAATGACCTCGCCGTCGGAGGTCTTCACCACGGTGCCGTCGGGCACGCCGAGCACGAGGTCGGCCCCGTTCGCACCCTGCCGCATGTCGCCCGCGCCCTGCCCGCCGTTGGGGGCGCGCCGGTGGGGCGAGTGGTGGTAGTCGAGCAGCGTGTGGATCTGCGGGTCGACGACGAGGACGACGTCCCCGCCGTTGCCGCCGTTCGCGCCGTCGGGCCCGGCCAGGGGCTTGAACTTCTCACGGCGGATCGAGGCGACCCCGTGGCCGCCGTTCCCGCCGGCGGCATGGAGGACGACCCGGTCGACGAAGCTGGCCATGCGGTCCTCCAGGTGGGTGGATACAGACGAGGGGCGGACGGCATCGTGCCGTCCGCCCCCGTCAAGGATGAAGCGGTGGTGCTCAGACCTCCAGCGGGAGGATGTTCACCACGCGGCGGTCGCGGCGACGACCGAACTCGACGGTGCCCGCCTCGAGGGCGAACAGGGTGTCGTCCTTGCCGCGGCCGACGCCGAGGCCCGGGTGCAGACGCGTGCCGCGCTGGCGGACGAGGATCTCGCCGGCCTTGACGACCTGGCCGCCGAAGCGCTTGACGCCCAGGCGCTGCGCGGTGGAGTCGCGGCCGTTCTTGGAGGAACTGGCGCCCTTCTTCGTTGCCATCTCGTTCTGCTCTCTCTTCGTGAGGTGGTGCGCTCGCGCGCGTGCGTCGGGTGCGGTCCGGCCTGCCGGACCGGCGGGATCAGGAGATGCCGGTGACCTTGAGCCGCGTGAGCGACTGGCGGTGGCCCTGGCGGCGCATGTAGCCGGTCTTGTTCTTGTAGCGCAGGATCGTGACCTTCTTGCCCTTCTCGGCACGGACGATCTCTGCGGTGACCTTGGCGGAGATGCCGTCGGCCGCGGTGGTGACCTTCTCGCCGTCGACGAGCAGGATCGGGGTCAGCTCGACGGTGTCGCCGGGCGCACCGGCCATTTTGTTGACGACGACGATGTCGCCGACGGACACCTTCTCCTGCCGGCCGCCGGCCTTGACGATCGCGTAGACCACGTTGCTGCTCATCTCTGTATCGCTGCTGGGGGAACCCTCCGCCCGCTCGGCGCGGACGTGCCGCGGCCGCGGGGCCACGGGGATTCTTCACTGTCGGCGCAGCGCGCGCCGACGACCTAGGTTACGCACCGCGACGCCCAGCGGCAAGGCTCAGACGTGCGGGGACGCCCCGGATCGCCTGTGTGATCCCGCACAGGGACCTCCCCGCGCCGCGCGCCGCCAGCACTAGCGTGGCCGGCATGGTGCAACCCCACGCGCCCGGCGCGGCGCCGCTGACCAGGATGACGGACGGGACGATCAAGCAGGTCTCCCCGTTCACCGGGACGGAGGTCTGGACGGTCCCCGGCCGTGCCCATCGCCCGATCGGGCAGTCGGCGGCCGAGCCCACCGCGCTGGACCCGGCGCAACACGGCCGGCACTGCGCGTTCTGCCACCTGCGCTACGACGAGACGCCGCCCGAGAAGGCCCGTCTCGTCCGGCACGACGCTCCCACCCCCTCCGACGACGACGAACGGCCCGACGACGATGCCGTCCGCCCAGTCCCCGCCGCCCCCGCACCGGGCCCGGACGATTCCTGGCAGCTCCTGCGCGGTCTCCCGGCGGCGCGGATGTTCGACACGGTCGCCGAGTTCCGGCGCATCCCCAACCTGTTCGAGATCCTCTCCTTCGACTACTGGCACCAGAACTACGGCTACGAGGTGCCCGCCGCGGTGGCGGAGCGCCGCGACGCCTACCTCGCCACCCCCGACGGCGAGGCGCACGTCGCCCGGGTCGTCGACCAGCGCCTGCGGGCCTCCGGCGACGCGACCTCCACGTGGGAGTCGATGGGCGAGGCCGACCGCCTCGCGCACGCCACCGGGTTCTTCGGGGGCGGCCACGACGTGATCGTCGCGCGCCGGCACTTCACCGACGACGCCACGACCGACGTCGACCTCGCCTCGTCGGGGACGCTGACCCCGCAGGAGCACCACCGGTACACGTCCTTCACGGTCGACGCGATGCGGTCCCTCTACGAGGCCAACCGCTACGCGCGCTACGTGGCGGTGTTCCAGAACTGGCTGAAGCCGGCCGGGGCGAGCTTCGACCACCTGCACAAGCAGCTCGTGGCGATCGACGAGCGCGGCGTCCAGGCCGAGCTCGAGCTGCAGCGGCTGCGCGCGAACCCCAACCTCTTCAACGAGTCGGCTGTCAACTACGCGCAGTACCAGAACCTCGTGGTGGCGGAGAACGACCACGCGGTCGCGTTCGCCGGGTTCGGCCACCGCTACCCCACGCTCGAGATCTACTCCCGCTCGGAGCGCACGGCGCCGTGGGAGCACTCGGCCGACGAGCTGCGCGCGGTCTCGGACCTCGTGCACGCCTGCCACGCGGCGACCGGCACGCTCGTGCCGTGCAACGAGGAGTGGCACCACCAGCCGGCCGACGTCGACCAGCCGATGCCCTGGCGGATCATGCTCAAGTGGCGCGTCTCCACGCTCGCGGGCTTCGAGGGCGGCACGAAGATCTACCTCAACACGATCGACCCGTGGACGTTGCGGGACCGGGTCGTCGACCGGCTCTACGCCCTGCGCGACTCGGGCGCCGTCGCGGCGGACATGCGTATCGCCACGGAGGCCGAGTGCTGGCCCAACCCGCTGCGCTACCACCCGCTCGTGCGCTGAGCGGCGGTCGGCCGCACGCCGGAACGCCGCACGGGGAAGGCCGAACGGGCGCGCACCCCTCGGGGTGCGCGCCCGTTCGTCGTCATCGGGTCGGTCGGCGGCCCTGAGCCGGCCCGCCCTCGACCGGTCGGTCAGGCCTCCGCGGACGGAGCCGCGGTCGGCGCGCTCGTCGCGCGGCGCGACCGACGCTTCCGCGGGGCCGGGGCCTTCACGGCCTCGGTCCCCTCGTCGGCCGCACCCTGCCCGACGGCGGAGCTCACCTCGGCGGGCTCGCCCGCCTCGGCAGGGGCTGCCTCGGCGGGGGCTGCCTCGGCGGGGGCTGCCTCGGCGGCAGGCCTGTCTCCGGCCGCTGCCTCAGTAGACGTCGCGTCCTCTGCCCCGCCGCCCGTGGGCGTCGCGTCGTCGGGCGCGACCTCGGTCGTCGAACCGGCGCCGGGGGCGTCGATCGTGGTGGCCCAGCCCGCGGCCGGCGCATCGGCGGAGGCGTCGTCGGAGCCGGACGCACCGGACGACGCGTCGTCGGCCGTGGCGTCCGCCGCAGGAACCGCGCCCGACTCGTCGGAGGCAGCCGGCGCGTCGGTCGTCGTCGTGCCCGTGTCCCCGGTCTCGCCCGCGGCCGGGGCGTCGGACGACTGTCCGACCTGAGCCCCCTCCTCGGCGGTCGCCGCGGAGTCCGCGCCCGTACGGTCGTGGGCGCTGGCCGCCGCGGCGGCGATCTGCGCGAGCGTCTGACGCACGGCCTCGCGGTCCGGCTCGGGCTTGGCCTCGCCGGACGAGTCCTGGTCCTTGCCGCCGCCGGAGCCGGACGAGCCGTTGCCGCCGGAGCCGGAGCCGCCGCCGGACCCGTTGCCGCCCCGGCCGGAGCCGCCGCGCCCGCGGCGACGGCGACCACCCTGCTCGGAGGAGTCGGCGATCTGCGCCTCGGCGGCGTCGCTGCGCTCGATCGGGTGGTCGTGGACGACGAACCCGCGGCCGTGGCAGTGCTCGCACGGCGTGGAGAACGCCTCGACCAGGCCCTGGCCGACCCGCTTGCGGGTCATCTGGACGAGCCCGAGGCTCGTCACCTCGGCCACCTGGTGACGCGTGCGGTCGCGGCCGAGGCACTCGAGCAGGCGCCGGACCACGAGGTCGCGGTTGGCGGGCAGCACCATGTCGATGAAGTCGATGACGATGATGCCGCCGATGTCCCGCAGCCGGAGCTGGCGGACGATCTCCTCGGCGGCCTCGAGGTTGTTCTTCGTCACCGTCTCCTCGAGCGTCCCGCCCGAGCCGGTGAACTTGCCGGTGTTGACGTCGACGACCGTCATGGCCTCGGTGCGGTCGATGACGAGCGAGCCGCCCGAGGGCAGCCAGACCTTGCGGTCCATGCCCTTGGCGAGCTGCTCGTCCACGCGGTGCTCGGCGAACAGGTCCTTGTCGTCCGTCCAGTGGTGCAGGCGCTCGGCGAGGTCCGGGGACATGTCGCCCACGTAGTCGCTGATCGTGCGCCACGCGGTGTCGCCGGCCACGACCAGCTTGGCGAAGTCCTCGTTGAAGACGTCGCGGACCACGCGGACGGCGAGCTCGGGCTCGCCCTTGAGCAGGACGGGCGCCTTGGCGTTGCCGGACGACTTCTTCGTGATGTCGTCCCAGATCTTCGTCAGCCGCTCGACGTCGCTGCGCAGCTGCTCCTCGGTCGCGCCCTCGGCGGCGGTGCGCACGATGACGCCGGATCCGGCGGGCACGATCTCCTTGAGCAGCTTCTTCAGGCGGTTCCGCTCGCCCTCGGGGAGCTTGCGGGAGATACCGGTCATCGCGCCCGAGGGGACGAGCACGAGGTGCCGGCCGGCGAGCGTGATCTGCGAGGTGAGGCGGGCGCCCTTGTGCCCGATCGGGTCCTTGGTGACCTGGACGAGCACCTGGTCGCCGGACTTGAGCGCCTGCTCGATGCGCCGGGGCTGGCCGTCCATACCGGCGGCCTCCCAGTTGACCTCGCCGGCGTAGAGGACCGCGTTGCGGCCCTTGCCGACGTCGATGAACGCGGCCTCCATCGAGGGCAGCACGTTCTGCACGCGCCCGAGGTAGACGTTGCCGACCATCGAGGTCTGGGTGTGCCGGGCGACGTAGTGCTCGACCAGGACGCCGTCCTCGAGCACGGCGATCTGGTTGAGGCCGTCCTGCTCGCGCACGAGCATCGTGCGCTCGACCGACTCGCGGCGCGCGAGGAACTCCGACTCGGAGATCGTCGTGCGGCGGCGGCCGGCGTCGCGACCCTCACGGCGGCGCTGGCGCTTGGCCTCGAGGCGGGTCGACCCCTTGAGGGCCGTCACCTCGTTGCGGGCACGCGCGGCGCCCCCGTCGTCGTCGCCCTGCCCGCCGGAGCGACGACGGCGCCGACGACGACGCGAGCTCGAGCCGTCCTCGCCGTCATCGTTGCCGGAGTCGTCACCGCCGTCCCCGTCGGAGTCGTTCTCGCCGGAGCGCGAGCGGTCCTGGCCGCGGCCGCCCGAGCCCGACCCGTTCTGCTCGTCGCCGTCGTCGGAGTCGTCACCGGAGTCGTCCGAGTCGCTGGAGCCCTCGCCGTTGCCGCGCGAGCCGGACCGGTTGCGTCGGCCGCGGCCGCCCCGACGACGACGCCGACGGTTGCCGCCGCCCTCGCCGTTCTGGGACTCGCCGTTCTGGGACTCGTCGTTCTGGGACTCGTCGTTCTGGGACTCGTCGGAGTCGTCGTCGGACCCGTCGTCGTCGGAGGAGGCGGAGGAGCCGGTGCTCGTGTCGCCGGCGGTGCCGGCCGCGTCGTCGGCCGGGCCGTCGCCGGAGCGGTCGCCGCCCTGGCGCGAGCCGGACCGGCCGCCCGAGCCACGGCGCGATCCGCCGCGGCCGCGGGAGCGCGGGCGCTCGTCGGCGGACTGCTCGTCACTGTCGTCGGTGTCCTCGGTGTCCGACGCCTGCGCCCGCTCCGACGCGTCATCGGTCGCCGGCGCGCCGAAGCGCACCTCGGGGGCCCCTGCCGGGGCCACGGCACGACGCCGGGGGCGCGCCTTGGCCGGGTCGGGCGCCTGGAAGAGGAGGGCCGAGGCCGGCAGGCGAGGCTCGTCGGACTGCTCGTCCGTCGCGTCCTCGTCGTCGATCTCGTCGGTCTCGTCGGGGTCGACGTCGGTGGTGGCCTGCGTCGCGGTGTCGTCTGCGGGGTCGGTCGTCGCGGCGACGTCCGGGCCCGCGTCCGGCTGCCCGGCGGCCTGGGTGTCGTCGTCGGCGTCGGCCGATCCGTCGGCGGTCTCGACACCGAGCTCGGCGAGGACGTCGATGCTCTGGTCGGGCTCGCGCGCGGGGGCGGTCGCGCGGCGGCTGCGGCGCGGCTTGCGCGCGGCCGGGGCGGTGTCCTTGGCGGCGTCGGCGAGGTCGGCGGACCCGGTGGCGGCGGTCGCGGCCTCGGCGACGACGGCGTCCAGACCGGACGCCGCGGCGGCCGTGCCGGCCGTCGTGCGGGGCACCTCGGTCTCGGCGGGCTCGGCGGCCGCGGGTGTGGTCACGCGCGAGCTCGCCCGCCGTGAACCGCCGCTCGTCGCGCGGCGCGAGCGGGTGCCGGTGGAGGTGGAGGATCCCGACGTGCGGCTCGACCTGGTCCCGGTCCCGGTCGACCGTGCGGCGCGGGAGGCGCCGAGGGCCTCGACGTCGGCGGTGAGGTCGGTGGTGGTGCTCGGCGCGGCGTCGCCGGTGGTCGTCGCGGTGGCGTCCGAGGACGTGGTCGTGCCATCGGCGGAGCTCTCGACATCGCCGCCGGTCGTCGTCGGGGCCGCGCCGGTCTCGACGGTGGACGTCGCGTCGACGTCGGCCGAGGTAGCGGTGCTTGCGCCGACGTCGGTCGAGGCGGCGTCGGTGGCGGTCTCGTCGGCGCCGGCCCTGTCGGCGGGGGCGGCGGCCTGGCGCGAGCGGGTGGCGCGGCTCGTGGTCGAGCGGGTGCCGGACGCGCGGGCCGAGCCGGACGTGCGCGTCGCGCGGGTCCGGGTGACCTTCGGGGCGGCCTCGTCGGTCGCGGCCGGGGCGTCCGCGCCGGCGGCGGACGATGCGGCCTCGCCGGACGAGTCGGCGGCGCCGGGCGCTGCGGCGTCGTCGTCGGACGGGGCTGAACCGGCGGTCCCGGTGGTCTCCTCGGGGACCGTGGGCGCGGCGGCCGGCTTGGTGGCGCGGCGCGAGGCGCGCCTGCGCGGTGCCGGTGCGGCGGTCTCCCCCGCCTGCTCGCCTGCCTGTGCCGTGGGCTCGGAGCTCTCAGACATGCAAATCCTTCCACCCACCGTGCCGGCCGTCCCTCGGCCCGGTGAGCCTCTCGTCGTCCGCGGCGTGCGCGGACGGAAGTCCTGTGGGTGCGCCCCCCGCCGCGACGGGGCAGGAACGCCGACGGCGAACCCCGCAGCCGCGCGGGCTCTGTCGCCCGGCGGTTCGTCGGCTACGCAGGGCGGTCGCGGCGGCGCTCTCTGGCGGCGCGAACCGGTCCTGCTCACCGACGTGGAACTCGTCGTCGGACCCCGCGCGGGGGGAACGGCCCCGCGACAGGGTCCCGGCGAGTATCCCACACGGAGGCCGTCCGGACCCTGCAACCTCGCCCACGTCCCGCATCCCAGCGCACCGCCCGCCCCCGCCCACAGATCGCGACGTCGCGTCACCTCGCAGGACCTTGGTCCCGGCACTGACGCGGTGTCGCTTCCTACCGTGGCGGCAGCCGCGCTCACCCGTGCGACAGCCCTGCCCGGAAGGACAGCCAAGTGGAAGCCCTCGAGCTCGCCCGGTGGCAGTTCGGCATCACGACCGTCTACCACTTCATCCTCGTCCCGCTGACGATCGGCCTGGCCCCGCTCGTCGCGCTCATGCAGACGTTCTGGTGGCGCACCGGCAAGGATCACTGGCTCAAGCTGACGAACTTCTTCGGCAAAATCCTGCTCATCAACTTCGCGCTCGGCGTGGCCACCGGCATCGTCCAGGAGTTCCAGTTCGGCATGAACTGGTCGGAGTACTCGCGGTTCGTCGGCGACATCTTCGGCGCCCCGCTCGCCATCGAGGCGCTGGCCGCCTTCTTCCTTGAGTCGACGTTCCTCGGCCTGTGGCTCTTCGGCAAGGAACGCCTGTCCAAGGGCCTGCACCTGGCGTGCATCTGGATGGTGGCGATCGGCGTCAACCTGTCGGCGTACTGGATCATCGCGGCGAACTCGTGGATGCAGCACCCCGTCGGGGCCGTCTACAACGCCGAGACGGGCCGCGCCGAGCTCGACGGCATCGGCGGCTTCCTCGAGGTCATCACGAACAACACGGCGATCGCCGCGTTCGGCCACGCCGTCGCGGCCGCCTTCCTCGTGGCGGGCACGCTCGTGGCCGGCGTGTGCGGCTGGTGGATCGTGCGCACCGTCCGCGGCGCGGGCTCCCCCGCCTCCGGCCTCGCCCACGAGGGCGACCAGGCCGAGGCCGAGGCGCGGCACGTGTGGCGACCGGGCGCGATGGTCGGCCTGATCACGGTGGTGATCTCCGGCGTCGCCGTGATCCTCACGGGCCACCACCAGGGCCAGCTCATGTACGAGCAACAGCCCATGAAGATGGCTTCCGCCGAGGCCGTCTGCGACGGCGGCGAGTCCGTCCCCCTGTCCATCCTCGCGATCGGCGACCTGTCGAACGACTGCGAGAACGCCATCCACCTCTTCGAGCTGCCCGGCGTCACCTCGTTCATGGGAACCAACAGCTTCGCCGGCGAGGAGAGCTACCTGCCGGGCGTCAACGACGTCCAGGCCGAGTACGAGGAGCTCTACGGGGAGGGGGTCGACTACCGCCCCAACCTCGTCGTCACGTACTGGAGCTTCCGCCTGATGATCGGGCTCGGCGTGTTCTCCGCCGCCCTGGCGGTGTGGGGTCTGTGGGCGCTGCGCGGAGGACGGGTGACCGGCTCGCGCTGGTTCTCCCGCCTGTGCCTGGTCTCGCTGCCCATGCCGTTCCTCGCCTCCTCGTTCGGCTGGATCTTCACCGAGATGGGCCGACAGCCGTGGGTCGTCCACCCGAACCCGGACAACCCGGTCGACCAGGTCTGGCTGCGCACGGCGGACGGCGTGTCCACGGTCGTCACCTCGACGACGGTCCTCACCTCGCTGGTGACGTTCACCCTGCTGTACGCGGCGCTCGGCGTCGTCTGGTTCTGGCTCGTGCGCCGGTACGTCCGCGAGGGGATCGACCCCGCCCCCGCGCCCGAGCCGGACCCCGCCGACGACGACCAGCCGCTGTCCTTCGCCTACTGAACCGCCCGACCCGACAAGGAGACCGATCGACATGACCGAGGCGCTGCCGCTTCTCTGGTTCGTCCTCATCGCGGTCCTCTGGACCGGCTACCTGATGCTCGAGGGCTTCGACTTCGGCGTCGGCATGCTGCTGACGATCCTGCCCCGGGGCGACGCTGAGCGCCGCGACAAGGAGCGGCGCACGATGCTGTCCTCGATCGGTCCGCACTGGGACGGCAACGAGGTGTGGCTCATCACCGCGGGCGGGGCCATGTTCGCGGCGTTCCCCGAGTGGTACGCCACGATGTTCTCGGGCATGTACCTGCCGCTGCTGGTCATCCTCGTCGCGCTCATCGTGCGGATCTGCGCCATCGAGTGGCGCGGCAAGGTCACCGACCCCGCCTGGCGCCGGCGCTGGGACCTCCTGCACACGATCTCCGCCTGGGTGCCCGCCGTCCTGTGGGGGGTCGCGTTCGCCAACCTCGTCCAGGGCATGGAGATCGTCCGGGACGACGCCGGCAACGCCCAGCTCACCGGTGGCCTGCTCTCGCTCCTCACCCCGTTCACCCTCCTCGGCGGCCTGCTCACAGCGGTGCTGTTCCTCGCCCACGGCATGGTGTTCCTCGCCTGGAAGACGGCCGGAACCGTGCACGACCAGGCCGTCGCCGCCGCCAAGCCGCTCTCGCTGATCGCCCTCGTGGTCGGCGCCGCCTGGGGGCTGTGGGCCCAGCTCGCCCACTCCGCCCACGTGTGGACGTGGGCACCGCTGGTCGTCGCCGCGGTCGGCCTGGTCGGCGCCGCGTTCTTCGCGCACCGCGAGCAGGAGGGGCGGTCGTTCGTCTGCTCCGCCGTGACGATCGTCGCCGCCGTCGTGCTGATCTTCGGTGCCATGGCGCCCGACGTCATGCGCTCCTCGGTCGACCCCGCGTACTCGCTGACCTTCCGCGAGGCCGCGGCCACCGGGCCGACGCTCGTCGTCATGAGCATCGTCGCGCTCGTCCTCGTCCCCGTGGTGCTCGCCTACCAGGCGTGGTCGTACTGGGTCTTCCGCCGCCGGATCAACGCCGACGTCCTGCCCGACACGCCCGCCGGCCTCGACCGGCGGGTCACCGTCCCGGTCCGGGTCGCCGCCAGGTCGGACAGGGGCGACGCCGGGTCCGACGACGGGTCCGACGCCGGGTCCGACGACGACGGTGCGCCGACAGCGTGAAGCCGCTCGACCCCCGACTCCTCGCGCACGCCCGTGCGGCGCGGCGCTACGTCGTCGTCGTCGCCCTGGCCGGGGCCACGACGGCGGCGCTGGTGATCGCGCAGGTCCTCCTCCTCGCGCGCATCCTCGCCGCGGCGATCGAGGGCGGCGCCACCCTCACCGACGTCCGCACGCCGTTGATCTGGCTCGGCGTCGTCCTGGTCGCCCGCGCGCTCGTGCACGGCGCCCAGGAGTCAGTCGCGCACCGGGCGGCCACCGACGTCGTCGCGGAGCTCCGCGCAGGCGTGCTCGCCCACGCGCTCGCGCTCGGCCCCCGGTGGCGGGCGGAGCACGGCGCCGACAGCGTCACCCTCGCCGTGCGCGGCCTGGACGACCTCGAGCCCTACCTCGTGCGCTACCTGCCCCAGCTGGTCCTGGCCGCGACGGTCACGCCCGCCACGCTCGCGGTGGTGCTCGGGGCCGACCTCACCTCCGCGGCCATCCTCGCGGTGACGATCCCCCTGATCCCGGTGTTCATGATCCTCATCGGGCGACTCACCCAGCAGTTCGCCGACGCCCGCCTCGCGTCGATGTCCCGCCTCGGCGCCCAGCTCGTCGACCTCATGGCCGGCCTGGCCACCCTCACCGCGCTCGGCCGCGAGCACGGGCCCGCGAGGCGGGTGCGGGAGCTCGGACGAGCATGGTCGGCCGCCACCATGCGCACGCTACGCCTCGCGTTCCTCTCCGGGGCCGTGCTCGAGTTCCTCACCTCGATCTGCGTCGCGCTCGTCGCCGTCAGCGTCGGCATGCGGCTCGTCTACGGGCACGTCGGCCTCGAGGGCGCCCTGGTGTGCATCATGCTCGCGCCCGAGGTCTTCCGGCCGCTGCGCGAGGTCGGCACCCAGTTCCACGCGTCGTCCGACGGCGTCGCGGCCGCGGAGAAGGCGTTCGCCGTGCTCGACGCCCCGGCCGCCGGGTCCGGCACCGCCCCCGCACCCGGGCTGCGCGGCTCGACGGTGCTCCTCCAGGGCCTCGGGGTCCGGGCGGGCGACAGCGACCGCCTCGCCCCCGCGGGGCTCGACGCCGAGATCGCACCCGGGGAGGTCACGGCGCTCGTCGGCCCGTCGGGGTCGGGCAAGACGACGACGGCCCTCACCACCCTCGGCGTCCTCGCCCCCGACACCGGGCGGGTGGTTGTGCGCGCCCCCGACGGAACGGAGACCGACCTCGCCGACGTCGACCGGGAGTCCTGGTGGGCCCAGGTCGCGTACGTCCCGCAGCGCCCGACGATCCTGCCCGGCACGGTCGCCGAGAACGTCGCCCCGGGCGCGAAGGCCGACGCGCTCGCGGCCGCCGCCCGCGCCACCGGCCTGGACGAGGTTCTCGCCGGACTCCCGCACGGCTGGGACACGGTCGTGGGCCACGGCGGCGTCGGCCTGTCGGTCGGGCAGCGCCAGCGGCTGGCCCTCACGCGCGCGCTCGTCGCCGACGCCCCGCTCGTCGTGCTCGACGAACCCTCGGCGCACCTCGACGCCGCCGCCGAGAGCCACGTCCTGACAGCGGTCCGGGCTCTGCGGGACGCGGGCCGCACCGTGCTCGTCGTCGCGCACCGTCCCGCGCTCGTCGCGGTCTCCGACCACGTCGTCGAGGTGGTCGCCGCCGACTCCTGCACCGTGGCGGACGAGGAGGCCGCGCGGTGACCGTGGGCGAGGGAGTGACCGTGGGCGAGGGGGCGGGCGAGCGGGTCGTGCTGCGGCGTGCGGTCGCGATGCTCGGTGTCTCGCGGTGGCGGGTGGCCTGGGCGGTGCTGCTCGGTGTCCTCGCCGTCGGCGCGGGCGTCGGGCTCACGGCCGTCTCGGCGTGGCTCATCGCGCGTGCCTCCCAGCACCCGCCCGTGCTCACGCTGTCGGTCGCGGCGGTGGGCGTGCGCACGTTCGGCATCTCCAAGGCCCTGTTCCGCTACCTCGAGCGCCTCGCCTCCCACAAGGTGGCCCTCGACGGCGTCGCCACGCTCCGCGAGCGCACCTACCTGGCGCTCGCGGGCGGCCGTACCGAGGTCGTGGCCACGCTGCGCCGCGGCGACCTGCTGGCCCGCGCCGGCGAGGACGTCGACGCGATCGGTGACCTCGTCGTCCGCTCGACCGTCCCCCGGGCGGTGGCCCTCGGCGTCGCTCTGGTGTCCGTGACGATCGTCGGTGCCCTGCTGCCCGCCGCCGGGCTGGTCCTCGCGGCAGGCCTGCTGCTGGCGGGGGTGGTCTCACCCGCCGTCACCGCAGCCGCGGCCCGGCGGGCGGCCACCGCGCAGGTCGCAGCTCGTGCCGACCTCACGGCACACTCCGGTGCGCTGATCGACGGGGCTGCCGAGCTGCAGACCTCGGGGCGGGTCGGCACCGCCCTGGCGGCGCTGGGTGCGACCGAGCGCCGCCTCGCGCGGGAGCGCGACGCGATCGGCCGGGCCCGGGGGTTCGCCGCCGCGCTCGACCTCACGGGAATGGCCGTGGGAGTCGTCGGCGCACTGGTGCTCGGGATCGCGGCCGTCGGCGCCGGGCAGCTGTCCGAGGTCGGGCTGTGCGTCGTCGTGCTCACGCCGCTCGCGAGCTTCGAGGGCACCGCGGTCCTCGGTCAGGCCGCGGTCCAGAGGGTGACGAGCGCGGCCGCCGCCCGCCGGGTCCTCGGCCTCGTGGACGCCGCGGGGGCGCCCGCCGACCAGGCCGGGGCGTCCTCCGCGTCCGCACCGGCGGACCGGTCGCCGACCGTCGCGGCGCCGGGGTCGGTACCGACCGCCGCTCCCCATGCCACCACCACCGGTCGGGACGCAACCGGGCCTCGGCTGCTCGCACAGGACCTCGCGGTCGCCTGGCCCGGCGGCCCCACCGTGGCGCGCGTCGACGTCGACCTGTCCCCGGGCCGGTCGATCGCCGTCGTCGGCCCGTCCGGGATCGGCAAGTCCACCGTGCTCGCCACGCTCGCCGGCCTGCTGGAACCGGCGGCCGGCACGGCGACGATCGACGGGCACGCCGCGACCGCCCTCACCTCGGCCGACCGCGCCTCCACCGTGACGCTCACCGCCGAGGACGCCCACGTCTTCGCCACGAGCGTGCTGGAGAACCTCCGCGTCGGTCGCGGCGACCTCACCGAGGGCGAGGCGTCCGCGCTGCTCGATCAGGTCGGTCTCGGACCCTGGCTCGCGGGCCTCCCGGACGGGCTCGCCACCCGGCTCGGTGCCGACGCCACGACGATCTCCGGCGGCGAACGACGTCGCCTCCTGCTGGCCCGCGCCCTCGCGTCCCGCGCTCCGCTGCTCCTCCTGGACGAGCCGGCGGAGCACCTCGACCCCGGGACGGCCGACGAGCTCGTCACCGACCTGCTCACCGCGCCGCGCGCGGGAGGGGCGCCCGAGAGGGAGGCACGCGGCATCCTGCTCGTCACTCACCGTCTGGCCCCCCTCGCCGCGGCCGACGAGGTGCTCGTGCTCGGTCGGGACCACCCGTCGGACCATCCGTCGAACCGGGCGGGCGGACCCGACGACGGCTCCGTCGCGCCCGCCCGGGTGCTCGCCCGCGGCACGCACGCCGAGCTCCTCGCCGGCCACCCGCCGTACGCTGACGCGTGGCGGGCCGAGCGCGGCGCCCGCCCCGCCCGCGCCACGACCTGAGGGGGAGACATCCGGTGCACGAGCTCGACGACGACGTGCTGGGCTCCGCGCTCACCCTCACCAGCCACCTCGACGTCCGCGGCGCGCTCGACGGGCTCGTCGCCTCCGCCGCCGCCCTGACGGGGGCCCGCTACGCGGCGCTCGGCGTCCTCGACTCCAACGGCGAGACGCAGACGTTCATCCAGGTGGGCATGTCTGAGGAGGACATGCGCGTGCTCGGGCACCCGCCGTCGGGGACGGGCGTCCTCGGCGCGATCCCCCCGGACGGCGCGCTCCTCCTCGACGACCTCACGGAGCACCCGGACTTCGGCGGCTTCCCGCCCGGGCACCCGCCGATGCACTCGTTCCTCGGCGTCCCGGTCCGCGCGGGTGGCCGCGTCTACGGACGGCTCTACCTCGCGGAGAAGGAGGACGGGCCCTTCACGCAGGCGGACGTGACGACGGCGATCACGCTCGCCCGGGCCACCGGGGTCGCGGTGGCGAACGCGACCACCTACGGCGCCTCGCAGACCCGGGCCCGGTGGACGGCCGTGGCGAACGAGATCACCACCGCCCTGCTCGAGGGCACGGACGAGGAGGAGACGCTCGAGCTCGTCGCTTCACGCCTGCTCGACGTGGCCGAGGCCGACACGGTCATCCTCGTGCTGCCCTCGGTCGGCGACACGTGGGTGGCCGAGATCGTGCGGGGCGACCGCTCCGGGGAGCTGCTCGGCCTCGTCTTCCCGCCGGACGGCCGCGCACGGACCGTCATCCGGGAGCGCTCGGGGCTCATCGTCGACTCGCTCACGCGGTCGCGCACGGTGCGTGTGCCCGAGCTCGCGTCGTACGGGCCCGCGCTGTACGCGCCGATGCTGCTCGGCGGCGAGGCCGAGGGGGTGCTCCTGCTCCTGCGGCACCGCGGCCGCCCCGAGTTCACCGAGCTCGAGCTGGAGATCGCCCAGCAGGTCGCCTCCCAGGCCGTGTTCGCGCTGCAGATCGCCGGGGCCCGGCACGTCGAGGACGTCGCGACCATGGTCGAGGAGCGCGCCCGGATCGCGCGGGACCTGCACGACCTCGCGATCCAGCAGCTCTTCGCCACGGGTATGCAGCTCACGCAGGCGCGCGCCCGCGCCGAGGACCTCGAGCAAGGGCGGGCCGGGGCCGCCGGGACGGGTGGCACCGAGGACGAGCCGGCCGGCACGCTCGGGCTCACGGCGCTCATCGACGCCGCCGTCGACGCCGTCGACTCCTCTGTGCGGCAGATCCGGTCCATCGTCCACAACCTGCGCGAGCCCGAGCAGGGCGTGCTGCTCGTCGAGCGGCTGCGCCGCGAGGCGTCGATCGCCCGCACCACCCTGGGCTTCGCGCCGTCCTTGCTCGTCGAGGTCGACGGCACCCTCGTCTCGGACGCCGACCTCGGCGGTCCGATGTCCGACGTCATCCGGCAGCGGGTCGACCCCGACGTCGCGGACGACATCGTGGCGGTCGTCCGCGAGGGCGTGTCCAACGCCGCGCGGCACGCGGGCGCCTCGTCCGTCTCGGTGCGCCTGCGCATCCGCGGCTCCGGGCCCACTGGGTCGGTGCTGCTCGAGGTCGTCGACGACGGACGCGGCATCGACCCCGCCCGCACCCGCTCCTCCGGCCTCGGCAACCTCGCCCAGCGGGCGCGCCGGCACCGGGGGACGTTCTCGGTGGGCCGGACGGAGACCGGCCGCGGCACCCTGCTGCAATGGCAGGTGCCCACGGGCGGACGCGGCTAGGCCGCCACCCGGTCCGCGTCCGCCCGGTCGCTCAGCCGCGCCAGCCGGCGGCCCGCTGGCCCGCGACCCAGGCGGCGACCTGCGTGCGGCGCTGGAGGCCCATCTTGCTCAGCAGGCTCGTGATGTGGTTCTTCACGGTCTTCTCCGCCACCCCGAGCCTCTCCCCGATCTCACGGTTGGACAGGCCGTCCCCGATGAGGTCGAGCACCTTGCGCTCGGAGGGGGTGAGGTCGGCGGTCGGGTCGTCGTGCGAGGCACGGCGCCGGGTGACGGTGCGGGCGTCGAGCAGGGTGCGCCCTTGGGCGACCGCGTGCACGACGTCGGCGATCTCCGCGCCGCGGACGGTCTTGAGCAGGTAGGCCTTCGCCCCGACGTCGAGGGCGGCGGCGAGAGCGTCGTCGTCGTCGAAGCTCGTGAGGACCACGGGGTGGGCGCCGGGCACCTTCTCGGCGAGGGCCTTGATGAGGTCGATGCCCGAGCCGTCGCCGAGCTGGAGGTCGACGAGCAGGACGTCGGGCCGGACGAGCTCGGCGCGCCGCAGAGCATCGGCGACCGACCCGGCCTCGGCCACGACGGTGAGCCCCTCGGCCCGGTCGACGACCTCGGCGATGCCCCTCCGGACGATCTCGTGATCGTCGATGATCATCACCCGGACGTCGCCGTTGGCCTCGCTCGTCATGGTGCCGATGCTATCCGTCGCCGCGGCGCCCACCGGGCGCGAGTGCCCCCTGCATCAGCGCGGCCAGCGACCGAGCGCCGTCGCTCGTCCGGCACTCCCCTCGCACGCAGGCCGCGGCGAGCGCCTCGCCTGCGCCGACCAGGCCCGTGCACCGTCGACGCAGCTCTGCCGACGGCACCTCGGCGCGGGGGCCGAGAACGTCGACGAACAGGTCCACGCAGCTGTCCAGCAGCTCCTGGAAGACGGCGTCCTTCTGCGCGCTGCCGGAGAGCGCCCGCCAGTCGGCGTCGACGTCGGCCGCGCAGCGGATGTAGGCCTCGGCCAGGGCATCGATCGTCGACCCGGGGCGGGCCTCCCCCTGCGTGAGGGCTGCGCGCACGGCGTCCAGCTGCTGCTCGTGCAGGGTGCGGTACAGCGCGATCTGCAGGTCCTCCAGTGCGTGAAAGTGGTCGTAGACCACCGGCTTGGAGACCCCGGCGCGCTCGGCGAGGCGGCCCAGCGTCAGCCTGTCCGCACCCTCCTCCTGCCGGATGCGCGTCGCTGTCGTCAGCAGCTGGTCACGACGCCCGGCGCGCGTGAGTCGAGCTCTGCCGCCCCGAGCCACGCGAGCGTCTCCGGCCGGGGCCGCCGTCCCGTCCACGCCCCGCGCGGCCTCCGGCTGCGCCCGCTCGGTTCGTCGCACAGCCCCCCGTGCGGCCCCTGGCTGCGCCCGCGCGGTCCGTCGCACAGCCCCCCGCGCGATCTCCCGCGGGTCGCTCGTCTCGAACTCCGCCACGTTCTCCCCGCCGTCCTCGCGCGCCGCCGTTGCTCAACCTACGAATAGTAGGTTAACGTGCATTGAACCTACTGTTCGTAGGTTACTAGCTGCAGGCAGGAGAACGACATGGACCCGATCCTGCTGGCCGGGGGATCCGGCCTCATCGGACGCTGGACCGCCCGGCACCTGCGCGACGCGCACCCGACGGTGCCGCTGCTCATCGGCGGGCGCGACCTCTCAAGGGCACGCAGGGTCGCCGAGGAGGTCGGCGCGGCGGAGGCCGTGCGTCTGGACCTCGGCGCCCCGGACCTCGGCCTCGGCGACCGCCCCGTCGCAGCCGTCGCCACCCTGTTCAGGGACGGGGCCCTGTCCGTGCTGCGCCTCGCGCAGGAGCGCGGAGCGGGGCACATCGGGATCTCGGCGCTGGGCGTCCACGAGATGGCCCCCGAGGTGGCAGCTTCCGCCGCCCGACCGCACGCCGCGCCGATCGTGCTGGGCGCCGAGTGGCTGGTCGCGGCGACAACGATCCCTGCCCTCCACCTCGCCGAGCGGTTCGCGCGTGTCGACCGGATCCGCCTGGCCGCCGTGCTCGACGAGCAGGACGCGGGCGGACCCGCCCAGGTCGCGGACCTGGAGCGGGCCGTGGGAGCGACGACACCGGCCATGGTCCGCAGCGACGGCGCGTACTCCTGGCTCCCCGAGGAAGACCTGGGGTCCATCGTCCGAGCGGCCGACGGCACGGAGATGCAGGCCGCGGCGCTCTCCCCGTTCGACGTCGTCGTGCTCGGGACCGCGACCGGCGCCCCGGACATCCGGTTCGACCTCGCCGAGGGGGTCACCTCTGCCCGCCGTGCGGGCGGGGCGTTGTCCACCGAGATCCTCGTCGAGCTCGTCGGTGAGGATCCGCAGGGCCGACCGCTGCGCCTGCGGCAGGCGGTCGTGCATCCCCAGGGGCAGATGTCTCCGACCGGCCTCGGGGTCGCGATGGTGCTCGAACGCCTGGCCGGCCTCGGGGGCGGCGACCCGGTGCCCTCCGGGCTGCACTTCCCCTCGCAGCTGCTTGACCCGGCCGCGTACCTCGACCGCCTCCGGCGCAGCGGCGCCCAGATCCTCGCCCTGGACGGGACGGAGACGTCGTGACGACGCCGCGACCTGCGTCGACGCGACGGGACCTGGCCGCGCACCCCCGACGAGCACATCAGCGCGAGCTGCCTCCCCTCACCGCCTGACCCGAGGCTCTCGCTGACAGACCGGGCAGAAGTGGCTCGAGCGGTTCATGAACCGCGCCCGTGCGATGCCCGCTCCGCACCGCGTGCACAGCTCCCCTGCGCGCCCGTAGACCTGCAGACTTCGGGCGAAGTAGCCTGGCGTGCCGGCGACGTTCACGTAGAGGGCGTCGAAGCTCGTGCCGCCCTGCGCGAGGGCCTCGGCCATCACCGCGGCGGCGGCCTCGTAGAGCTCGCGCAGCCGCGAGGCGGGCAGCGCGTCGGTGGCTCGCGTGCCGTGCAGGCGGGCGCGCCACAGCGCCTCGTCGGCGTAGATGTTGCCGACCCCGGAGACGAGGGTCTGGTCGAGCAGCGCCCGCTTGACCTCGGTGCGGCGGCGCCGGGTCCGGGCGACGAGTCCCGTCAGGTCGAGGTCCGGGTCGAGGAGGTCGCGGGCGACGTGCGCGACCGGCGCCGGGAGCACTGGCTCGGGCGAGCCGAGGCCGCCCGGCCCGCCGTCCGGGGTGGGCACGGTGCGCGTGAGGTCGACGTACCCGAAGGTGCGCTGGTCGACGAACCACACCTCGCTGCCGTCGTCGGTGCGCAGGCGGGCCCGCAGGTGCGGGCCGGGGGCGAGGTCGGTGCCGGGCCGCTGGACGAGCATCTGCCCGGACATGCCGAGGTGGGCGAGGAGGGCGTCGGACGCATCGTCGAGCAGCAGCCACAGGTACTTGCCGCGCCTGACCGCGCCGACGACCTCCCGGCCGGTGAGGGCGCGGAACGCGTGGGCCCCGCCAGCGGTGTTCCGCGCGGCGCGGGGGTGGCGGATCTCGACGTCGGCGACCGTGCGTCCCACGAGTGCGGGGACCAGGCCGGCGCGGACGACCTCGACCTCGGGCAGCTCGGGCACTACGCGGTGGTCCCCGCCGGGCCGGCGTCACCCGCGGGCGCGGCGGACGGGGACGCATCGGGGGTCTCGTCGTCGGGCACCTCGTCGTTCGGGGTCTCGTCGTTCGAGGAACCCTCCTGCCCGACGCCGTCACTCGCCTCCGACGGCCCGGTCACCCAGGCGTACGCGGCCTCGGCGGCCTCGGCCTCCGCGACCTTCTTCGACGAGCCCGCGCCCGTGCCGGCCACCTCGCCCGAGAACGTGACGACGGCGGTGAACACCTTGGCGTGGTCGGGGCCCTCGTGGCTGATCTCGTAGGTGGGCGCCGGGAGCCCCTTCGCCGCGGCGGCCTCCTGGAGGGAGGACTTCCAGTCGAGCGCGGCGCCGAGCGAGCTGGCGTGCTCGAGCATCGGACCCACGAGACGGGTGACGACCTCGCGGGTGGGCTCGAGGCCGTGGCCGAGGTAGACGGCGCCGATGATGGCCTCGACGGCGTCGGAGAGGATCGAGTCCTTCTCCCGGCCGCCGGAGGTGCGCTCGCCGCGGCCGAGGAGGACGTAGTCGCCGAGGTCGAGCTCGCGGGCGACGACGGCGAGCGCCTTCTGGGACACCGTGGCCGCGCGCATCCGGGCGAGGTCGCCCTCGGGCACGTCGGAGTGCGTGCGGTAGAGGTGCTCGGTGACGATGACGCCGAGGACGGAGTCGCCGAGGAACTCGAGCCGCTCGTTGGTCGGCAGACCACCGGCCTCGTGGGCGAAGGAGCGGTGGGTGAGGGCGAGGACGAGCAGCTCGGGGTCGATCGCCACGCCGAGGGCGTCGGTGAGCCGCTCGACGTCGGAGCGACGGGCCGGGCCCTCGCCGGTCTGCTGCCGGTTCCTGTTCCGGGTCACTCCCGGCCTCGCGGGTCGGGGGCGTCGGCGGAGGAGGTCGGTGCCTCGTCGTCCGCTCCCCCGGCCCCCGGGTCGCCGGCCTGGGTGTATCCGGCGTCCGGGTCGCTGACGACGGCGCCGTGCACCGGCGCGTCCTCGCTCGCGAGCGCGGACAGGGCGGCCCACCGGGGGTCGACGTCCTCGTGCGCGTGGCCCGGCTCGGCGTCCGCGAGACGGATCCCGCACACGGAGCACAGGCCCGGGCAGTCAGGCCGGCACAGCGGGGTGAACGGGAGGTCGAGGACGATCGCGTCGCGCACGGCGACCTCGAGGTCGAGGTCGTCGCCGTCGACGACCGGGTACTCCTCCGCGTCCTCGTCGCCGTCCTCGACGAGCCGGGCGCGCACGTCCGGGTGGTAGAAGAGCTCGGTCAGCTCCGCCGTGACCTCGGTGTCGATCGGGTCGAGGCAGCGCGTGCACTCGCCGGCGAGGCGGGCGCGGACGGGGCCGGTGACGAGGATGCCGTCGGAGACCGCGGTGAGGGTGAGGTCCAGGTCGATGTCGGAGCCCTGCGGGACGCGCAGGACCTCGTTGCCCATCTCCTCGGGCGCCGGCGCGGCGAGCTCGACCTGGCGCACCGAGCCGGCGCGGCGCGCGAGGTCCCGGATCGAGACGGTCAGCGGGGAGCTCATCGGGACTCCGGGCGGCCGTGCTCGGGGCGGTGCTCGGAGCGCTGCTCTCGGCGGTCGCCGCCGTCGCGGCGCTCGGCGCCCTCCCGGTCGTCGGCCCCCTGCCCGGGCCGGGACAGACCCGCTCCCCCGGCGAGGTACTCGCGGCCGGCGCGGACCTGCTGGAGCAGGGCGTCGAGCTCCTTCTCGAACCGGCCGAGGTGCTGGCCGGCGTAGGAGTCGGCGTCGGCGGCGCGGCGCGCGGCGGCGTCCTCCGCCTCGGCCACGATGCGCCGGGCCTGCTCGGTGGCCTGGGCGAGGACGGGCTCGTCCTGGACGAGGCGGGCGGCCTGCTGCTCGCCGTCGTGGACGATCTCCTCGGCCTGCGTGCGGGCGCGCTCGAGGACGGCGTCGGCGTCCGCGACGATCGTGTCGGCCGCCGCGATCGACTCGGGGACCACCGCGCGCGCCGACGCGATGAGGTCGAGGACCTCGGCGCGGTTGACGATCGCCGAGGAGGACATCGGCATCGAGCGGGCCTGCGTCACCATCCGGCTCAGCTCGTCGAGGATCGCGAGCAGCGACTCCCCGGCGTCGTGGGTGGCGTCGATGGGCTCGGAGGTCATACCTGGACTCCTGGGTGTCGGGGCGGGGTGGCGTCCGGGCCGGGCCCGCCGGTGGCGGGGACGACGCGGGCGCCCGGGCCGCCGGAGGTGCGGCGCAGGGCGAGGGGCAGGGCGGCGGCGACGTCGGCCGGCACGAGGTCGTCGACCGCGCCGCCGTGGCGGGCGACGTCCTTGACCATCGAGGAGGCGACGTGGCCGAGCCGCGGGTCGCCCATGACGAACACGGTCTCCACCCCGGTGAGGTGGCGGTTCATCAGGGCCATCGCCTGCTCGGCGTCGACGTCGGCGGCGCCGCGCAGGCCCTTGACGATCGCGCTCGCCCCGACTTCCGCGCAGTACTGCGCGAGCAGGCCGGGCACGAGCTCGACGCGCACCCCGTCGAGGTCGGCGACCGCGCGGCGGACGAGGTCGACCCGCTCGTCGTCGGTGAAGAGGTAGCGCTTGGCGACGTTCGTGGCGACGGCGACGACGACCTCGTCGAACATCGCGCGGGCGCGGCGGACGACGTCGACGTGACCGAGGGTGACCGGGTCGAACGAACCGGGGCAGACGGCAAGACTCATGGTGCGTCCACGGTAGCCGCCGGGGCCTCGTGGGCGGCGACGTGGACGGTGGTGTCGCCGTACCGGCGGGTCCGCAGGGGGAACAGCCCGGCGGGCCAGCTCGGCTCCGGGGCACGGCGGTCCCGCTCGACGACGACGATCGCGCCGTCCGCGAGGTGGCCGTTGCTCGCGAGGGAGGCCAGGACGGCGTCGAGGTCGGCCGCCGCGAGGTCGTAGGGCGGGTCGAGGAGGACGAGGTCGGCGGGCTCCGCGGCCGGGGACGCGGCGTGGGCGGCGGCGTCGGCGGTGACGACCCGGGCGACCGCCAGGCCGAGGGTCCGGACGTTGTCCCGGATGACGGCGGCCGCCGGGGCCGCCCGCTCGACGAGGGTGACCGCGCGGGCACCCCGGGAGGCGGCCTCGAGGCCCAACGCGCCGGAGCCGGCGTAGAGGTCGAGGACGACCGCGTCCTCGACGGCCCCCATCGACGCGAGCGAGGAGAAGAGGGCCTCGCGGACCCGCTCGGAGGTGGGCCGGGTGCCCGAGCGCGGCACCTTGAGCGAGCGCCCGCCGGCGGTGCCCGCCACGATCCGTGTCACCCGCGCAGCCTACGACGGGAGGACGGACCCGCTCGTGGCACCGCACCCGATCGCCGGGCCGGACCCGCTCGCTGGGTACCGCGTCGCCGCGCGTAACCTGCGGGGATGCGGCTCGAGGCGACGGACCTGGTGGTGGGGTACGCGTTCCCCGTGTGCCCGCCGGTCACGTTCTCGGTGGGCCCGGGCGAGGCGCTCGCGGTGGTCGGCGTCAACGGCACGGGCAAGTCGACGGTCCTGCGCACGGTCCTCGGCATGCTGCCCGCCCTTGGCGGCGAGGCGCGCATCGACGGCCGGGCGCCCGACCCGCGCTCGGCGCGCCAGCGGGCCGCGATCTCGCACGACCTCGGCGACGAGGTCTTCTTCCCCGGCCTGTCCGCCGCCGAGCACCTCGAGCTCACCGCGCTCGGGCACGGTGGCGACTCCCCCGGCGAGCTCGCGGGCGAGCTGCTCACCGAGTTCGGGCTGGCCGAACGCTCGCGCGCGGTGCCGTCCGCGCTCTCGTCGGGCCAGCGCCGCCGCCTCCTGCTCGCCGCCGCGTTCGCCCGGCCCCGCGAGCTCCTCGTCCTCGACGAGCCCGAGTCCCGACTCGACACCGGGGCGCGCCACCGGGTGGCGGACCGGCTCGCCGACGAGCGCGAGGCCGGGCGGGCGGTCCTGTTCGCCTCGCACGACCCGGCCACGGTGCAGCTCGCCGCCACCTCGGTGCTCGTCCTGTCCGACGACGGCGTGCGGATCACCGACGCCGAGGACGGCGCCGACCTCGTGGCCGGCCTGTGACGGCGGGCGGGCCGGGGGGCGGGGCGAGCTCGGCTCCCGGACCGGCCGGCGGACCGGCCGGCGGACCCTCACCCACGGCGCCGGCGGCGACCTGGTGGCCGTCCGGTCGGTCGGTGCGCCGCTGGACCGAGGTGCGACGGTCCCTCGGCGCGTCGACGACGCTCGCCGACACCCTCGCCGACGTCTACATGGGCGTCCTCGCCGCCGCGATGGCCCTGGCCGCCGCGCTCTACGCGGCCCGGGACGCGGGCCTGCTCGCCCAGGGCGCCGAGGGCGCCGCCGGCCGGGTCGACGCCGGCTGGCTCTGGTTGCTCGCCCTCGCGGCCGCCCTCTTCTCCGTGGTCCGGTTCTCGCGCCGCCTGGGTCCGGTGGGGCTCGACCGCGAGCGCGTGCGCTGGTGGCTGCCGCTGCCGGTCGACCGGCTCTCGCTCATCGGTCCGGCGGCGTGGCGGTGGCCCGCCCTCGGCGCGGTCGTCGGCGGCGGTCTGGGGGCGATCGCGGCCACCGCCCTCGGCGGGCAGGAGGTCGCCGCCGGACCCGTCGCCTCCGCCGCCGCGCTCGCCGCGACGCTCACCGGCGCGGCCTGCCTCGCCCTCGTCCCGGCCCAGACCGCCGGGCCGGTCGACGACTCGGCCGAGCACGCCGGCGAGGATCATCCGGCCCGCGCCGACGTCCACGAGGCGCCCCGGACGCTCGACGACCTCGCCTCCGCGCCCGCATCACCGGCCCGACGCCGGACCACCCGCCGGGCGGTCGACGTCGCCACGGGAGCGGCACTTCTCGTCGTCGTCGCAGGTGCGCTCGTCGTTCTCGTCACGGCGCCCCCCGTCCCGGCCCTGCCGCCGGTGCCCGTCCTGCTCGCCGTCTCGGGGCTGGGGCTGGCGGCTGCTGTGGTGGCCGGCGTGCTCGCCCGGCGCAGCGTCGAGCGGATCCCGGACGCCGAACTCGCGCGCGGCGGCGGGGTCGCGGGGTCCGCCACGTTCGCTCTCGCCACCCTCGACACCCGCACCCTCGGGGCGCTCACGGCCGCCGACGGCGCGCCGGTCGTGCGGCGTCGGGCCCGGTGGGGGCTCCTCGCCCGCCTGCCCCGCAGCCTGCGGGCCCCGGCGGCGCTGCTCGCGGCCGACGCCGCGGCCACGCTGCGCCGCCCCGCCCTCGCGCTGCGGCCCCTGCTCGCGGTGCTCGCCCTCGCGCTCGTGGCCGACGTCCGCGGGGCGCCCGCGTGGCTGCTCCCGGTAGCCGTCGGCACGCTCGGCTACGTCTCGGCGTGCGCGAGCGCGACCGGCGCCCGCATCGCCCGCACGCGCGAGGGGCTCGACGCGCACCTGCCGATGAGTGCCCGCGCGCACCGCGTGACCCGCCTCGTGTGGTCGTGGGTGGCGCTCGCGCCGTTCGTCGTCGGGGCTGCGATCGTCCTCGGTCTCCACGCGTCCGGCGGCCGGGGCCCGGCCCTCGACGTCCTCGCGTGGGTGCCGGTCCTCGCCTCCGCCGCGCTCGGCTGGGCCGGGGCGGCGCTTCGCTGGGCCTACCGCAAGGACGACGAGGGCACCGGTCCGGTCGCCCCTTCCCCCATGGGCCCCGTGCCGGTCGGGTCGATCATGCTGCTGCTCACAGGGCCCGACGTCGGGGTCGTCGCCTCCGTCGCGGTCGGGCTCGCGGTCTGGGCCGGCGCTCCGCTCGGCGTCCTCACCGCGATCGCGCTCGCCGTTTCGCTGCTCGTCGCGTCCGTCGTCACGTCCCCGCCACCCCCGTACGAGGAGTAGCCCGGCGACGCAGTCTCACGACTTGTCGAGGAACTCGTCCTCGCCGTCGGCCAGCTCGATCGCGATCGCGTCCGCGAGGCCCGGATGGCGCTCGAGGTCCGGGTCGCCCGAGACGAGCTCGCGGGCGGCGGTCCGGGCGGCGGCGATGACGTCGGCGTCCCGCGCGAGCCGGAGGAGCCGCAGCCCGCTCGTACGCCCGGACTGGGCGGTGCCGAGCACATCGCCCTCCCGGCGCATCGACAGGTCCGCCTCGGCCAGGGCGAAGCCGTCCGAGGTCGAGGCGAAGACCTCGAGCCGCTCCCAGGCGGGCGTGCCGGGCTCGACGCCGCTGACGACGAGGCAGATGCTGGGCCGCGACCCACGACCCACGCGGCCGCGCAGCTGGTGGAGCTGGGACAGGCCGAAGCGGTCGGCGTCGAGGACGACGATGATGCTCGCCTCGCTCACGTCCACGCCGACCTCGACCACGGTGGTGGCCACGAGCACCGG
Organism: Georgenia sp. Z1344; assembly: GCF_057652375.1. NCBI lineage: Bacteria > Bacillati > Actinomycetota > Actinomycetes > Allobogoriellales > Allobogoriellaceae > Georgenia > Georgenia sp. Z1344. The sequence goes on from NZ_CM172728.1 coordinate 676,312, forward strand.
CGTCTCGCCGGAGGCGAAGGCCGCCATGGCCGCGTCCTTCTCGTCGGCCGCCATCCGCCCGTGCAGGACCCCGACCCGTACGCCGGCGAGCGCCTGCTCCGCCGCCAGCAGCGCCGAGGTCTCCTCCACGGACGCGGACGGGAGCGGGCGAGGTGCGTCGTCGGGCGCCCCGCCGGTCGCTCCCTGGGCGGGGGCGTCGTCGGAGTCCCCGGCATCGATCCGGGGGACGACGACGTAGGCGCGCCCTCCGGCGTCGACCTCCTCGCGCACGCGCTCCCACACGCGCGCCATCCACCGGGCGTTGGCGGCAGGGACGAGGGTGGTGGCGATCGGTGAGCGCCCCGCGGGCAGCTCCCCGAGGACCGAGGTCTCGAGGTCGCCGAAGACCGTCATCGCGACGGTGCGCGGGATGGGGGTCGCGGTCATGATGAGCTGGTGCGGCACGGCTTCGCCGCGCATGCGCAGGGCGTCGCGCTGCTCGACCCCGAACTTGTGCTGCTCGTCGACGACGACGAGGCGGAGGAACGGGATCTGCACGGTATCGGTGAGCAGGGCGTGCGTGCCGACGACGATGCCGGTCTCCCCCGACGCGAGCCGCGCGAGCTCGTCCCGGCGGGTGGCGGCCGGCTGGGAGCCGGTGAGCAGGCCGACCCGGGTGGCGGGACCGTCCGGGGCGTCGAGACGGCCGGCGCGGGCGAGCGGGCCGAGCAGGGCGCTCAGCGCGCGGTGGTGCTGCTGGGCGAGGACCTCGGTGGGGGCGAGCAGCGCGGCCTGGCCGCCGGCGTCGACCACCTGGAGCATGGCGCGGGCGGCGACGACGGTCTTGCCCGAGCCGACCTCGCCGTGCAGGAGCCGCTGCATGGGGACCGTGCCGGACAGTTCCTCGGCGATCGCGGCGCCGACCTCGGACTGGCCGCGCGTGAGGGTGAACGGCAGGGCGGCGTCGAAGGCGGCGAGCAGGCCGGCGTCGATCGCGGCGTTGGGCTCGGCGCCGTCCCCGGCGGCCTCGGCCCGGCGGCGGGCGAGCGCCGTCTGGACGAGGAAGGCCTCCTCGTGGCGAAGGGTGAGCGCTCCGGCGGCGACCTCCCGCTCGTCGGCCGGATGGTGGATCGCCCGCAGCGCCTCGAGCGAGCCGAGGAGGCCGTGCTCGGCGCGGTAGCCGGCCGGGAGCGGCTCGGGCAGGTCGCCGGGCCGCAGGGGGTCGAGGACCGAGCGCACGGTCGCGGCGATCACCCACGAGGGCAGGCCGCGGGTGGCCGGGTAGATCGGCGTGGGGCGGAGCGCCTCCTCGGCGGCGAGGGCCTCCGCCTCGGCACCGTCCTCGCCCGCCTCGAAGGTCTGGTAGTCGGGGTGGGTGAGCTGGAGCTCGTCGCGGAAGACGGAGACCTCGCCGGTGAACTGGCCGCGCACGCCGGCGCGCAGGCGGCGCGTGTGCATCCCGAACGAGCGCGGGGACGAGCCGAAGAAGACGAGCGTGAGGAAGGCGGAGCCGTCGGTGATCGTCACGACGAGCCGGGAGCCGCCGCGCCCGCCGGCCCGGGAGACGCGGGTCTCGGCGCCGACGACCTCCGCGACGACGGTCACCTGCTCGCCGGGGCGCAGGTCCGCGAGGGAGGAGAGGCGGCCGGGGGCGACCCACCGGAACGGGTAGTGCCGCAGGAGGTCGCGCTGCGTGCGCACGCCGAGCCGGGCGAACTTGTCCGCGGCGGCCTTGCGCACGAGCCGGCTCACGGGAGAGTCGAGCCCGGCCGGGTCCTCGCCCGCACGGTGAGCCGCCACGCCTGTCACGGGGCCAGGTTACGGTGAGCCACCGACGTCGGGACCTGCGCATCCCCAGGCCCGCGCGACTCTCCCCTGTGTCTCAACGCACGCGACGGGGGGCCGCCGCCCCTTGGGGCGGGGGTGCCGACTCGGGTACGCTGTCCCGGTTGCCCGTCCGGCCCCGGCCGTCGAATGGGCGTGTCGACCATCGGCCCGCGGCTCCCGTCGCGGCCGCCCCGTACGAGCTCAGGAGATCCACCGTGGCTGCGACCTGCGACATCTGTGGCAAGCACCCCAGCTTCGGCAAGACCGTGTCGCACTCCCACGTGCGCACGTCGCGCCGCTGGAACCCGAACATCCAGCGCATCCGCGCCAACATCGACGGCGCGCCGAAGCGCATGAACGTGTGCACCTCGTGCCTCAAGGCCGACAAGGTCACGCGTTACGTCAAGAGCTGACACCTCCGCGAACCGGCTCTCGGCCGGCCGCGTGAACGAAGGACCTCGCCCGTCGGGCGGGGTCCTTCGTCGTTCCCAGGTCCGTTGTCAGACGAAGTGGTCGTAGCCGCCGATCCCGCCGACCGGGCGGGAGTCGAGCAGGACCGCGCCGCCGACCCCGTCGACCACGGGCGGGGGTGTCTCCGCCGCCGCCTCGCCCGCGCCGAGGACGCGGCCGATCGCCCGGAAGCCCGCCGGAAGCGCGGCATCGGACGGAAAGGTGGCGAGCAGCCCGTGGTCCTCGCCACCGCGCAGGACCCACTCGGCCGGGTCGGCGCCGAGCTCTGCGGCAGCACCGGCGAGGGCGTCGCGATCGGCAGCGAGCGTCGCCCGGGAGTCGAGGTCGACGACGACACCGGACGCCCGCGCGATCCGGCCCGCGTCGCGCACGAGGCCGTCGGAGACGTCGATCATCGCGGTCGCGCCGGCCTCCTGCGCCAGGGGCCCGAGCGCGACCGGCGGGTCCGGTCGGAGGAAGGCGGCCACGAGCGGGTCGCGCCCCGGCCCCTCCCCGGCGTCCCGTGCGCCCGCGTCGAGCAGCGCGTACCCGGCGGCGGCACGGCCCAGCACGCCGGCGTGCGCGAGGACGTCCCCGGGTCGGGCGCCGCGGCGCAGCACGGGGTCGCGGCCCTGGAGGTCGCCGTGGACGGCGACGGAGACGACGAGGCGCTCGGACGCGGTGAGGTCGCCGCCGACCACGCCCACCCCGATCGGCCGGCAGGCGAGCGCGAGGCCCCGGGCGAGGTCGCGCACCCACGTCAGCGGGGTCGCCCCGGGCAGGCCGAGCGAGACGACGAGGGCGAGCGGGGCCGCGCCCATCGCGGCGACGTCGGCGAGGTTCTGGGCCGCGGCCCGCCACCCGACGTCGACGCCGGTGCCCCAGTCGGTACGGAAGTGGTGGCCCTCGACGAGCATGTCCGCGCTGACGACGAGCCGGGAGTCGGTCGACGCGACGACCGCGCAGTCGTCGCCGGGACCGACGATCGTGCCGTCGCCGGCCGGGAGCTCGGGCAGGAGCACGGCGAGCACCCCGTCCTCGCCGACGTCGCGGACCGTGGGCGTGGTGCCGTCCCGGTCGTCGACTCGCGGCTGCTGGTCGGAACTGCTCGGCGGGACGGTCACCCGGACACGCTACCCAGCGCGCGACGTACCCTGCGGACATGCCTCGCCGTCGCCCCCTCGCCCCGGCGGCGGTCCTGACCGCGCTGCTCCTCGGCGCCTGCGGCACGCCCGTCTCGCTCGAGGCCGCGCCGTCGGCGGCCGCCCCGGACTGCGGCGCCGTCCTCCAGGCCACCCCGGACGTCCTGGCCGAGGGCGAGCGGCGGTCGACCACGTCGCAGGCCTCGACCGCCTGGGGCGACCCGGCGATCACGCTGCGCTGCGGCGTCGAGCCGCCCCCGCCGACCACGGCCGAGTGCCTGTCGATCGAGCTGCCCGACGGGCGGATCCACGACTGGATCCACACCGACGCCGGCGCGGTCCTCGAGGAGGGCGCGAGCGACGGCGTCGAGTCGACCTGGGTCTCCTACGGCCGTCGGCCGGCGATCGAGGTGGTCGTCCCGCCGGAGCTGGCCGACCAGGCGTCCGCGGTGCTCGTCGACCTCGACGGTGCGGTCGAGGCCACCGAGCACGTGGCGAGCTGCGTGGGCGCGGCCGAGGTCGAGTCCGCCGAGGCGGAGTCGTCGTCGGACGGGAGCGCCACGGACGAGACCGCCACGGACGAGACGGCGACGGACGGCGCCGGCTGAGTCAGCGCAGGCCGACGGGCCGCGCGAGCGCGAGCGTGATGAGCTCGTCGAGGAGCTCGCCGTAGGGAACGCCGCTCGCCTCCCACACCACCGGGAACATCGAGAAGGGCGTGAAGCCGGGCATCGTGTTGATCTCGTTGACGACGATCGTCTCGCCGTCGACGAAGAAGTCCACGCGCGCGAGCCCCTCGCAGCCCATGGCGTCGAAGGCCCGGACGGCGAGCTCGCGGACGCGGGCGGCCACGTGCTCGGGGATGTCGGCGGGGACCGCCATCTCCAGGCCGTCGGTGTCGACGTACTTGGCCTCGTAGTCGTAGAAGCCGGCGGGCGCGCCGTCGAGGACGATCTCGCCGGGCAGCGAGGCGCGCGGCGCGGACGTGCCGCGACCGCCGAGCACGCCGCACTCGATCTCGCGCCCGTCGATGCCCGCCTCGACGACCACCTTCGGGTCGTGCGCGTGGGCCTGATCGATCGCTGCGTCGAGCTCGGCGAGGTCGGCGACCTTGCTGATGCCGATCGACGAGCCTGCCCGGGCCGGCTTGACGAACAGCGGGAGGCCGAGGGCGGCGACCTCGGCGCGCACGGCGTCGGGCTCCGTGGCCCAGCGGCGCGCGGGGACGGACACGTACGGGCCGACGGGCAGCCCGCGGGCGGCGAGCAGCACCTTCATCACGTCCTTGTCCATGCCCGCGGCCGAGGCGAGGACGCCCGAGCCCACGTAGGGCACGTCCGCCATCTCGAGCAGCCCCTGCAGCGTGCCGTCCTCGCCGAACGGTCCGTGCAGGAGGGGCAGGACGACGTCGACGCGCCCGAGCGCGCGCAGCCCCTGAGCCGCACTCTCGACACCGGTGGCGGCAGAGCCGGTCGGGCCGGACGCGGCTACCGCATCCGCCGCGGGGCTGTCCTCGACGACGAGCTCCCGGCCGCCGTCGAGCCGGAGCAGGACGTCGGCGCCCTCGGTGACGGCGCCGTGGGCGGCGAGCTCGAGCGTGGCCGGGTCGGTCGGTCCCTGCACCCAGCGGCCCTCCCGGGTGATGCCGACGGGCACGATCTCGTAACGATCCGGGTCGAGCGCCCGCATCACACCGGCGGCCGTCGCGCAGCTGATCTCGTGCTCACCGCTGCGCCCGCCGAACACCAGGGCGACGCGGATCCTGCGGTCTGTGGCCGGGGTCTCGATAGTCATCGACCGAAGCCTAACGGCCACCTGATCGCGTCTGTCCTGTGACCACGCCGTGACGGATCCGCGCCACTCGTGAGGCAGGATCGATGCCGACCAGGCGGGCCCCCGACCGCCCTTTCCCCAGATCATGAAGGAGATCACGTGCGCGCTCGTCGCGCGGCAGCCACTGCCGCCACCGCCGCCCTCCTCGTCACGCTCGTCGCCTGCTCGGCCGAGGACGACTCCGGCCCCGACGACGGCGCGAACGTCGACACCCCGACCCAGCAGTCGGGCTCGCCCAGCGAGGACTCCCCCACGGAGGCCCCCTCGAGCGAGGAGGGCACCGGTTCTGCCGAGTCCGGGTCCGCCGCCGAGTCCGGCTCCGAGAGCGGCTCCGACCTCAACGAGCTCGAGGACGAGGACGCCGACGGGAGCGACGGCGCGGCCGGTGCCACCGAGGAGGGCTCGAGCGACGAGCAGGAGCCCGGCGGCACGGACGCGCAGTGGATCTCCCCCGGCAGCTCGGACGAGGGCGCAGGCGACCCGGCCGGCGGCCCGCTGCTCGCCGTCGACGTCCGCTCGGGCATCCACCCGTACTACGACCGCGTCGTGGTCGACCTCGAGGGCGAGGGCGGCAACCCCGGCTGGTACGCCGACTACACGGGCGACCCGGTCGAGGACGGCTCGGGCACCCCGATCGACATCGACGGCAACGCGTTCCTCCACGTCTCGGTCTCGGGCTTCCGGTACCCCGAGGAGGGCGAGGAGTTCGCCGACGGCGTGTACGCGGTCGACGGCACCGGCGTCACCGAGGCCTACGTGTCCTCCCCGTTCGAGGGCCAGATCCAGGTGGTCCTCGGCGTCGACTCGGCCCGCCCCTACCGCGTGTTCGTCCTGCCCGACCCGCTGCGCCTCGTCATCGACATCGAGATCGCCGGCTAGGCACCCCGGACCCCACCGGCCGGACCCGATGACGGGTCCGGCCGGTCGGCACGTCCGGGCTCGTCGACGTCGGACGGGCCTTCCTCACACCCGCGGAGTGGTGCCTGCCGGCGAGGTGGCGGCGACCGGACCGGGGTCAGCGCGCGGTGCGGCGCCGGGGGTGCGGGTCGCCGTCGACCCGGGTGTCCCAGCGGTGCTCCGGCGCTGGCTCGCCGCGCACCACCGACAGCATCGCGGCCAGCCGGTCCATCACCCGGTCCGTCGCGCGGGTCAGCGCCTCCGGCGTCAGGGCCGCCACGTCGTCGGAGCCGTTCCCGGCGTCCGAGGAGTCCGCGACGACGCCGTGGCTCTCCCGCCCCGCTCCCCCGCCGTCCCCCAGGAGCTCGGCGCGACCCATCGGCCGGCCCGCCACGACCTCGGCGGTGGTCCGCGGCAGCGGCCGGAACCGCGAGGTGAACGGGGGCAGCACCCGCTGGCCGCCCCAGGAGACCACCGGGACGATCGGCACTCCCGCCTCGAGCGCGAGCCGGACCGCGCCGTTCCGCCCGGTCATCGGCCACAGGTCGGGGTCGCGGGTGAAGGTCCCCTCGGGGTAGACGACGACGCAGCGTCCGTCCGCGAGCGCCTCGCGCGCGTGATCGAGCGCCCGGTCCGCGTCCTCGGCGTCCCGGCGGACCTCGACCTGGCCGGCGGCGCGCAGGATCCGCCCGACCGGCCCCGACGTGAAGAGCTCGGACTTGGCGAGGAACGCCGGCGGCGCGCCGTGGGCCTGGAGGAAGTCGCCCACGAGCAACGGGTCGAGGTTGGAGACGTGGTTCGAGGCGACGACGAACCCACCCGTGGGCGGCACGTGCTCCCCGCCGGACCACCGGCGGCCCACGAGCAGGCGCAGCGGCGGCACGACCAGCCCGGCGACGGCGGCGAGCGCGGGCGGGACGGGTCGAGGCACCGGGCGATGGTACGCGCGGCCCGGCCCCTCAGATCCAGCCGTGCTCGCGCGCCTTGTGCACCGCCTCGTGGCGGTTGGCGGCGTCGAGCTTGTGGGTGGCCGACGAGAGGTAGTTGCGCACGGTCCCGGTGGACAGGTGCGCGCGCTCGGCGATCTCCTCGACCGGGGCGCCCTGCGCGGCGAGCTCGAGGACATCGGCCTCGCGCGCGGTGAGCGGGGAGTCGCCCGCCCCGATGGCCTCGGCGGCGAGCTGCGGGTCGACGTACCGGCCGCCGTCGTGGACCTGCCGGACCACCTGGCCGAGCACGGTCGAGGACACCGTCTTCGGGAGGAACCCCGAGACGCCCGCGGACAGTGCGCGCTTGAGGTAGCCGGGCCGGCCGTGGCTCGTGACGATGATCGACCGGCAACCGGGGACCGCCCGCGCGATCTCCTCGGAGGCCTCGATGCCGTCGAGCCCGGGCATCTGGAGGTCGAGGACCGCCACGTCGGGCTCGTGCTTGCGCGCGGCGTCGAGCGCCTCCGTGCCCGAGGCGGCGACCGCCACCACGTCGATGTCGTCCTCGAGGCGCAGCAGCGAGGCGAGGGCGTCGCGGATGAGGGTCTCGTCGTCGGCGAGCAGGAGCCGGATCATCGGGCCACCTCCGTGGTGGTCGAGGGTGGGGCGGCGGGCGGAGCGGCACCGGCGGCCGCGCCGGTGGCGGGGTCGGCGCCGTCGGTCGCTCCCGGCTCGGGCGAGGGCGCGCTCGCGGCCGACGACGCCGCCTCCGCGGGCGAGCCCTGCCGTCCTGCGGCGTCGGCGGGGACGCGGGCGACGAGCACGAACCGCTCGCCGTCGCGCTCGGTCGTCAGCCGGCCGCCGACCCGGGCGAGGCGCTCCTCGAGGCCCGCGAGGCCGCTCCCCCGACGCCCGTCGGCGGCGGTGCCGTGGGGCGTCGCTCCGTCGGTGTCCGCCTCGTCCGCCCCGAGGGTGGCGCCGTCGTTGACGAGGGTGAGGACCGCGTCCCCGTCCTCGCGGGCGAGCGTGAGGGTGACCTCGCGGGCGGACGAGTGTCGGACGACGTTCGTCACGCCCTCCCGGACCACCCAGGCAAGGACGTCCTGCGCGACGGGCCCGACACCGTCGACGTCCCCGGTCATCGTGGTGACCGCGCCGGTCGAGCGCAGGAGCGAGCGGGCACCCTCGAGCTCGTCGGTGAGATTGACCGCGCGGTAGCCGGCGGCAACGGTGCGCACCTCGGCGAGCGCGTCGTGGGCGAGGTCGCGCACGCTCGTCATCTCCTCGGCCGCCTCCCCCCGGCCGCGGCGCGCGAGCTCGGCGGCGAGCTCGGACTTGACGGCGATCGCCGAGAGGGAGCGGCCCACGGTGTCGTGGAGGTCCCGGGAGAAGCGCAGCCGCTCCTCGGCGACGGCGAGCCTCCCCTCGACCTCGCGGGACTGCTCGAGGCGGCGCACCACCTCGACCATCCAGGCCGAGAGCCAGATCGAGGCGCCGAAGCCGAAGATGACGAGGCCGTCGGCGACCAGCACGACGAGCGCCTCGCGCCCGGCGGACGCGTCCGAGAGCAGCCGCACGACGCCGCTGAGGGCGGCCGCCGGGAGCACCGCCAGGGCCAGCGTCCGGAAGCTCCACCGCGCCCCGTAGGAGGCGAGCGCCGCCGTGATCGCCACGACGACGACGAAATCGCCGTCGCTCAACGGGTCCTCGGAGGTCGGGACGACCAGCACGGCGGCGACCACGAGGAGGGCGGTCGTCGCGACGAGCAGGACGAGCGTGGTGGCGCTCGACGTGCCCCGCCCGAGGCGCACCGACCAGGACTCGCGCGCGGCACGGACGTCCGCCAGCGCGTGCAGGACGCCGGCGCCCACGAGGACGACGATGGTCCAGGTCCGGGTGAGAGGGACCGGAGCATCCGACTCCGCGACGGTCACGCCCTCGGTGGCGGCGACGGAGGATCCGAAGGCGAAGAAGGGGACGATCCAGAGCAGGACCGCGATCGACCACCACGTGTACGCCTCGAACCGGGCGGCGTCGGTCGAGCTGCGCCAGCGGTCGAGCACCTTCATCGATCGTCCTTCCTCCGGGGTGGACAGTCTTCCAGGCCGGGCCCGCCACAGGTGGCGGACCCGGCCCGGAGGGTCGGCGGGTCGCGGTCGGTCGCTGGTCGGCGGCCGGCCGGCACCGCGGTCAGCGGCGCGGCTCGAACGGCATCTTCTTCGAGACGACGACGGCGAGGACCGCGATCCAGATGGCGAGGACGGCCGCGGGGCGGGCCGCGTGGGTGAAGGTCTCCATGAGGCTGAGCTCCTGTCCGGCCAGCGAGGTGCCCCCGAGGCCGATCGTGACGAGCTCCGTGATCGGCATGACCGGGAGGAGCTCGAGGACGGTGGCCGCGGTGTCGGGGAGGACCGACATCGGCACGAGCGCGCCGGAGATGACGAGGCCGACGAGCATCATCGGCATCGTGGTGAGCTGGGCGGACTCGGCGGTCCGGGTGACGATGGTCGTCACGTAGGCCAGCAGGGCGAAGACGATGGCGCCGAGGAGGACGCCGACGACGGCGACGAGCGGGTTGGTCAGCGCCGGCATCTCCATGCGGGTGGCGACCACGGCGAACGCGATGACGACCTGGGCGAGGAAGACCGCCGTGTTGGGGATCGCCAGGGCGGTGAGCACCTCCCAGGGCCGGGCGGTGCCGGAGACCTGCCGCTTGAGGGCGAGGGACTCGCGGCGGGCGACGGCCGCCGTCGTGAGGTTGAAGTAGATCGCCATGACGATGCCGAAGATCGCGAGCATGCCCAGCGCGCGCACGGACATCGAGGGGCCGGCGACGGACGCGATGTCCTCCCAGACGGGGAGGGTCGTCATCAGCAGCAGCATGGCCGGCGCCATGGCGATCGCGTAGAACGCGGCCACGGAGTTGCGGCGCAGGACCTTGAGCTCGGCGACGGCGAGGGAGGCGATGCGGCCGAGCGGGCCGGTGCGGCGCGGGGTCGCCGTGGGCGGCTCCTCCGCGCCGGCCGCGGGGCGGGGCCGCCCCGCGCCGTACGGGTTCTCGGCGGTGGCGCGGTCGGTCGTCGCGACGGACTGGTCGGTGGTCATGACGTTCTCCTGACGGTCGGTACGGTCGGTGGCGGCCCGGGCGCTCATGCGGCGGCCTGCTGGTCGAGCTCGGAGCCTGCGACGCCGAGGAAGACCTGCTCGAGCGAGGCGTGGCGGGCGTCGAGCCCCTCGATGCGGACGCCGGCGTCGGACGCGGCGGTCAGCAGCGCCGTGAGGGTGGCCTGGAGGTCGTGGGTCTCGAGGACCGTGCGGCCGCGCTCGTGGGCGGGGCGGGCGAGCAGGTGCGGCAGTCCGGCGACGGGCAGGTGCTCGGTGCCGGCGGTGGTGAAGGAGATCCGCTCCGGCTCGTCGGCGACGATGTCCGCGAGCGTGCCCTCCCTGACGATCTCGCCCTGGTGCATGATGGCGATCCGGTCGGCGAGGGACTCGGCCTCCTCGAGGTAGTGCGTGGTGAGGACGACGGTCGTCCCGCTCGCGAGCCGGGCGCGCACGAGGTCCCACAGGACGGCGCGCGACTGCGGGTCGAGGCCGGCGGTCGGCTCGTCGAGGAAGAGGAGCTCCGGGTCGCCCATGAGCGCGAGCGCGAGGTCGAGGCGGCGCCGCTCGCCGCCGGACAGGGACGGGACGCGGACGTCGAGGCGGTGGTCGAGCTCGACCATCGACAGCGCGGCCTCGGGCCCGATCGAGCTGGGCAGCGTGCCGTGCCACGAGCGGGCGGTGTCCATGACGGTGAGCTCGGCGACGAACCCGCCCTCCTGGAGCAGGACGCCGGTGCGGGGACGGATGCGGGCGCGGTCCTTGACGGGGTCGCCGCCGAGGACGGAGACGGTGCCGCCGCTCCTCCGGCCGAGGCCCTCGAGGACCTCGAGGGTGGAGGTCTTGCCGGCGCCGTTGGTGCCGAGCAGCGCGAACAGCTCGCCGCGGCGGACGGTGAGGTCGATGCCGCGCACGGCCTCGTAGGCGTCCTTGCCGGAGCCGTAGGACCGGCGCAGGTCGCGCGCCTCGATGACGGTGTCGGTCTCGGTGCCGGGGCCGGGTCGGTGGGGTGCCTGGGTGCTGGTCGTCGTCGTCATGGCATCCACGATGCCGCCGGTTACCCGCTCCCCCCAGTGCGTGCACTCACCGGCTCTCCTGGCCCCGTCACGGCCGCCCCATGAGGTTTGTCATCCCACCCCGTCGTCGAGATTGCGGTTCGTCGTCGTCGAGATTGCGGTTCGTCGTCGTCGAGATTGCGGTTGGTGCGCGCCGTGGTCTCGGTTCGTGCACCAACCGCAATCTCGATGAACCCCCGTGACGGCACCCGGCCACCGAACGACCCGACGCCGGAGCGCGAGGTGCGCTCCGGCGTCGGGCGGGGTGGTGCTTCGGGACCCGGAGGGGCCCGGCGGTGTCAGTCGGACATCGATCAGTCGGTCATCGAGGCGGCGGCGCCGAGGGCCTCGAGCTTGTCCATGAAGTGCTCGTACCCGCGGTTGATGAGCGTGATGCCGCTGACCCGGGAGGTGCCCTCGGCGGCGAGCGCCGCGATGAGGTGGGAGAAGCCGCCGCGCAGGTCGGGCACGACGATGTCGGCCGCCTTGAGCGGGGTCCGGCCGGAGATGACGGCCGAGTGGTAGAAGTTCCGCTGCCCGAACCGGCACTGCGAGCCGCCGAGGCAGTCGCGGTAGACCTGGATCTCGGCGCCCATGCCGCGCAGCGCCTCGGTGAAGCCGAACCGGTTCTCGTACACGGTCTCGTGGACGATCGACAGCCCCTCGGCCTGCGTGAGCGCCACGACGAGCGGCTGCTGCCAGTCCGTCATGAAGCCCGGGTGCACGGCCGTCTCGAGGACGATCGGCTGGAGGTCGCCGCCGGGGTGCCAGAAGCGGATGCCGTCGTCGCGGACGTCGAACGCGCCCCCGACCTTCCGGAAGGTGTTGAGGAAGGTCATCATCTCGGGCTGGGTCGCGCCCTTGACGAGGATGTCGCCGCCAGTGGCGAGCGCGGCGGAGGCCCAGGACGCGGCCTCGATGCGGTCGGAGAGGCTGTTGTGCCGGAAGCCCTCGAGGCGGTCGACGCCCTCGATGCGGATCGTGCGGTCGGTGTCGACCGAGATGATCGCGCCCATCTTCTGCAGGACGGCGATGAGGTCGAGGATCTCGGGCTCGGTCGCGGCGCCGCGCAGCTCGGTGCGACCCTCGGCGCGCACGGCGGTGAGCAGGGTCTGCTCGGTGGCGCCGACCGACGGGTAGGGCAGCTCGATGACGGAGCCCTTGAGGCCCTTCGGCGCCGTGATGGCGATGCCGGAGGGCTGCTTGTCCACGACCGCGCCGAACTCGCGCAGGATGTTGAGGTGGAAGTCGATCGGTCGGTCGCCGATGCGGCAGCCGCCGAGGTCCGGGATGAAGGCCTCGCCGAGGCGGTGCAGCAGCGGGCCGCAGAAGAGGATCGGGATCCGCGAGGACCCCGCGTGGGCGTCGATGTCCGCGACGTGCGCCGACTCGACGTTGCTCGGGTCCATCCGCAGGACGCCGGCCTCGTGGTCGTGCTCGATGCCGACCCCATGGATGCTCAGCAGGCCGGAGACGACCTCGACGTCGCGGATGTCGGGGACGTTGCGCAGCTCCGAGGGCGTCTCGCCGAGCAGCGCGGCCACCATCGCCTTGGAGACGAGATTCTTCGCGCCGCGGACCGTGATCTCGCCGCTCAGGGGCCGACCGCCCTCGATCGTCAGGACGTCGTTCATCGTCAGCAGGTCGCTCATCGAGCCTCCGATCCGTGCGCCGCGGGCGGTCGCCGGACGCGGTGGGCCCCTGGGCCAGCCGGGGGCGGTGCCGCGCACCGGTCGGCGCGTGACGCCGTTCAGGATACGTCGCGCCTCCCCCGGACCGCCGTGAGGGCACTCACGGGGCGTCGCGGGGAGAGAGCTCTCATCCCCGCCTCACGTCGGGACGGCGAGGACCGGGGCGTCCGACGACGACGAACGGCCGCCGGCGCGGGCGCCTCGTCGGGCGTCCCGCGCCGGTGCCGACCGACGCGGCTCAGCCGAGAGCGGCCTCCTCGCCGACCGGGCGGGCGAGCGTGACCTCGCCCGGGCCCAGCGTGCGGGCGGGCAGCGTCTTGGGGCGCCAGTCGGCGCGCGTCTGCTCGAACGCCTCGATGCTGTCCTCCTTCTGGAGGGTGAGCCCGATGTCGTCGAGGCCCTCCATCAGGCGCCAGCGGGTGTAGTCGTCGATCTGGAACGGCACGGTGACGTCGCCCGCGGTCGCCGTGCGCGACTCGAGGTCGACGGTCACGGGCGTGCCCGGCTCGGACTCGAGGATCTTGAACAGCACCTCGGCGTCCTCGGCGGCGAGCTGGCCGGCGACCAGGCCCTGCTTGCCGGAGTTGCCGCGGAAGATGTCGGCGAACTTCGTGGACAGCACCACGCGGAAGCCGTAGTCCTTGAGCGCCCAGACGGCGTGCTCGCGGGAGGAGCCGGTGCCGAAGTCCGGGCCGGCCACGAGCACGGACGCCCCGGCGTAGGCCGGCTGGTTGAGGACGAAGTCCGGGTCGCCGCGCCAGGCGGCGAACAGGGCGTCCTCGAAGCCGGTGCGGGTGACGCGCTTGAGGTAGACGGCCGGGATGATCTGGTCCGTGTCGACGTTGCTGCGCCGCAGCGGGACGCCGACCCCGGTGTGGGTGGTGAACTTCTCCATGGCGTGCTCCTCCTCAGGCGCCGGCGCCGACGGGCTCGGCGGCCGGCTCCAGGTCGGCGGGCGTGGACAGGGTGCCGCGGATCGCGGTGGCGGCGGCCACGAGCGGCGAGACGAGGTGGGTGCGGCCGCCCTTGCCCTGGCGTCCCTCGAAGTTGCGGTTCGAGGTCGACGCCGCGCGCTCGCCGGGGGCCAGCTGGTCGGGGTTCATGCCCAGGCACATCGAGCAGCCCGCGTTGCGCCACTCGGCGCCGAACTCGGCGAACACCTGGTCCAGGCCCTCGGCCTCGGCCTGGAGGCGGACCCGGGCCGAGCCCGGGACCACGAGGACCCGGACGTCGTCGGCCTTCTTCTTGCCCTTGATGACCTCGACGACGGAACGCAGGTCCTCGATCCGCCCGTTCGTGCACGAGCCGATGAACACCGTGTCGACGGCGATGTCCTTGAGCGGCGTGCCCGGGGTGAGCGCCATGTACTCCAGGGCGCGCTCGGCGGCCTTGCGGGAGTTCTCGTCGGCGATGTCCGCGGGGTCCGGGACGGCGCCGGAGATCGGCAGGCCCTGGCCGGGGTTCGTGCCCCACGTGACGAACGGCTCGAGGTCCGCGGCGCTGAGGGTGACCTCGGCGTCGAAGACCGCGTCGTCGTCCGTGCGCAGCGTCCTCCAGTGCTCGACGGCGGCGTCCCAGTCCGCGCCCTGCGGCGCGTGCGGGCGGCCCTTGACGTACTCGAAGGTCGTCTCGTCGGGGGCGATCATGCCCGCGCGGGCGCCGGCCTCGATCGACATGTTGCAGATCGTCATCCGCGCCTCCATGGAGAGCTTGCGGATCGCCTCGCCCCGGTACTCCAGGACGTAGCCCTGGCCGCCGCCGGTGCCGATCTTGGCGATGACGGCGAGGATGATGTCCTTCGACGTCGTCCCCGGTCGCAGCTCGCCCTCGACGTTGATCGCCATCGTCTTGAAGGGCGCGAGCGGGAGGGTCTGGGTGGCGAGGACGTGCTCGACCTCGGAGGTGCCGATGCCGAACGCGAGCGCCCCGAACGCGCCGTGGGTCGAGGTGTGCGAGTCGCCGCAGACCACGGTCATCCCGGGCATCGTGAGACCCAGCTGCGGGCCGACCACGTGGACGATGCCCTGCTCGGCGTCACCGAGCGAGTGGATCCGGACACCGAACTCCTCGGCGTTGGCGCGCAGCGTGTCGATCTGCTTGCGCGACGTGCGGTCGGCGATCGGCAGGTCGATGTTGACCGTGGGCGTGTTGTGGTCCTCGGTGGCGATCGTCAGGTCGGGGCGACGCACCTGGCGGCCGGCGAGCCGAAGGCCCTCGAAGGCCTGCGGGCTCGTCACCTCGTGCACGAGGTGGAGGTCGATGTAGAGGAGGTCGGGGGCGCCGTCCTCCCCGCGTGCCACCACGTGCTCCTGCCACACCTTCTCGGCGAGCGTGCCGCTCATCCGTACTCCTTCATCCGGTCCGAACCGCACGTCCGTCCAACGTGCGTGCATCTCAGGGGCTGAGATAGTAGTCTTGATCCATGGACAACTCTAGCGGAGTCGGCGTCCTTGACAAGGCCGCGGCAGTGCTCGCGGCCCTCGAGTCGGGGCCGGCCACCCTCGCCCAGCTCGTCGCTGCCACTCACCTCGCCCGCCCGACGGCGCACCGCCTCGCGGTCGCCCTCGAGTTCCACCGCCTCGTCTCGCGCGACATGCAGGGGCGGTTCGTGCTCGGCCCACGCCTCGGTGAGCTCGCGTCGGCCGCGGGCGAGGACCGGCTGCTCGCCGCGGCCGGCCCGGTGCTGCTCGCGCTGCGCGACCACACGAGCGAGTCGGCCCAGCTCTTCCGCCGGCAGGGCGAGCAGCGCATCTGCGTGGCCGCCGCCGACCGGCCGGTGGGCCTGCGCGACTCGATCCCCGTGGGCGCGACCCTGTCGATGCTCGCCGGCTCCGCCGCCCAGACGCTGCTCGCGTGGGAGGAGCCGGACCGGCTCCACCGCGGGCTGCACGGGGCCACCTTCACCGCGACGATGCTCTCCCAGGTCCGACGCCGGGGCTGGGCCCAGTCCGTCGGCGAGCGGGAGGCCGGGGTCGCCTCGGTGTCGGCGCCCGTACGCGGGCCGTCGGGGCGCGTGGTCGCCGCGGTGTCCGTCTCCGGGCCGATCGAGCGGATGGGCCGGCAGCCGGGCCGCCACTTCGCACCCGCCGTCATGGCCGCGGCGAACCGCCTGAGCGAGGTCGTGCGCACCACCGACGAGGACGCCGAGGAGTAGCCGCGTCGGGCCCGTCCCGTCCCGTCCCGGCCAGGCTCGGGACCGGTCCGACGACGAGCGCGCGGCCGGCACCCGGGTGGCCCGCCGGCGCGGCCGCGGCCGGGCATGACGACGGCCCCCGGACCATGTGGTCCGGGGGCCGTCGATCTGTACCCCCAGCGGGATTCGAACCCGCGCCGCCGCCGTGAGAGGGCGGTGTCCTAGGCCGCTAAACGATGGGGGCCTGCGATGTGCTGTTGTGTCCTGCGATCGTGCTGTGCGCCGCGGCGCCCGGGAGACATTACCGGACCGACGCCCCGCCGTCACCCGATGGGCTCCGACGTGCCGGTGAGGTCAGTCACCGTGTACCCCCAGCGGGATTCGAACCCGCGCCGCCGCCGTGAGAGGGCGGTGTCCTAGGCCGCTAAACGATGGGGGCCTGCCACCGAACGAGGCGGTGACGTCCGACGCCGGGGCGCCGGAGGAGCTGGGGTACCAGGACTCGAACCTAGAATAACTGGACCAGAACCAGTCGTGTTGCCAATTACACCATACCCCATGGGGGTAGTCGGTCGTCCGATGGTCAGCTTCCGGAGCACGCTCCGGGGCCGAACTCGCGACCTCGTACCGGCGTTGAACTTTACCCTCTTCAACCGGGTCGTCCAACCGGATCGGGCCTCCGGTGAGGGACCTCACGACCCCGACGTGACGCCGGTCCCCCGCCGGTCCGTCCTACTCCCCCAGCTGCCCGGCGAGCCGGTCGATCCGCGCGAGCGTCTCGTCGCTCCCGAGGATCTCCATCGACTCGAACAGCGGCGGGGAGACCTGACGCCCGGTGACGGCCACGCGCAGCGGACCGAACGCGTGGCGCGGCTTGATCCCCAGTCCCTCGACGACAGCGGCCCGCAGCGCGGCCTCGATGTTCGCCGTCGTGAACCCGTCCGCGGGAAGCGCCGCGAGGGCCTCGCGGCCCGAGGCGAGGACGGACGGCGCGGTGTCGGCGAGCTTGCCGACGGCCTTCTCGTCGTAGGTGAGGTCGGCGCCGTCGACGAAGAGGAAGCCGGCCATGTCGGTGACCTCGCCGAGCACCTGCATGCGGGTCTGCACGAGCGGGGCGACGGCGTCGAGGATCTCGCGCTCGCGGTCGGTCAGCGCCTCGTAGGAGTCCGCTGCCACGAACCCGCCGGAGTGCAGGAACGGCACGAGCCGGCGCGCGAGGTCGCCGACCTCGAGGCGGCGTACGTGCTCGGCGTTGATGGCGGTGGCCTTGTCGTTGTCGAAGCGCGCCGGGTTGGCCAGGACGTCGCGGATGTCGAAGGCGGCGACCATCTCCTCGCGCGTGAACAGGTCGTTGTCCGGCGCGATCGACCAGCCGAGCAGGGCGAGGTAGTTGAGCAGGCCCTCGGGGATCATCCCGCGCTCGCGGTGGAGGAAGAGGTTGGACTCGGGGTCGCGCTTGGAGAGCTTCTTGTTGCCCTCCCCCATGACGTAGGGCAGGTGCCCGAACTCCGGGACCTGGGCCGAGACGCCGAGCTCGGCGAGCGCGCGGTGCAGCGCGATCTGCCGCGGGGTCGAGGAGAGGATGTCCTCGCCGCGCAGGACGTGGGTGATGCCCATGAGCGCGTCGTCGACGGGGTTGACGAGCGTGTAGAGCGGCTGCCCGTTGGCCCGCACGACGACGAAGTCCGGCACCGACCCGGCCGTGAACGTGATCTCGCCGCGGACGAGGTCGTCGAAGGTGATGTCCTCGGCCGGCATCCGCATCCGCAGGGACGGTTCCCGGCCCTCGGCGCGGAACGCGGCCACCTGGTCGTCGGTGAGGTCGCGGTCGAAATTGTCGTAGCCGAGCTTGGGGTCACGCCCGGCCGCGCGGTGACGGGCCTCGACCTCCTCCGGCGTCGAGAAGGACTCGTAGAGGTAGCCGGCCGCACGCAGCTGCTCGATGACGCCCGCGTGGATCTCGCCGCGCTCGGACTGCCGGTAGGGGCCGTGCGGGCCGCCGACCTCGACGCCCTCGTCCCAGTCGAGGCCGAGCCAGCGCATCGTGTCGATGAGCTGGTCGTAGCTCTCCTGGCTGTCGCGCGCCGCGTCGGTGTCCTCGATGCGGAAGACGAACGTGCCGCCGGTGTGCCGCGCCCAGGCCCAGTTGAACAGGGCGGTGCGCACGAGGCCCACGTGGGGCGTGCCGGTCGGGGACGGGCAGAAGCGGACGCGGACGTCGGGGCGCGGGGCGGCAGTGTCAGTCATGGTGCGCCCAGGGTAGTCGGGCGCCCGGTCGGTCTCGGGTCCGGTCCGAGCGCGGCCGGGGCCCGGTCCGGGCTCGGTCCGAGCGCGGTCAGTCCCGGGCCCGCGCGGGCGCCGCGGTCAGTCCCGGCGCAGGATCGGGTTCGTGAACGACCCGATGCCGTCGACCTCGACCTCGACCCGCTGCCCCTCGGTGACGATCCCGTTGCCGGCGGGCGTCCCGGTGAGCACGACGTCGCCCGGCAGGAGCGTGAAGACCTCCGAGACCTGGGCGACGATCTCCCGCACCGTCGAGACGAGCTGCGAGGTGCGGCCGTCCTGGGTGAGCCCGCCGTCGACCCGCGCGCGCACGGCGAGGTCGTCCGGCTCGAGGTCGAGCGCGAGGTACGGGCCGATCGGCGTCGACGTGTCCCAGGCCTTCGCCCGCGTCCACGACGTGCCCGGGGCGAGCTGGTCCTTCGCCGTGTAGTCGTTGGCGGCGGTGTACCCGAAGATGATCTCGTCGGCGCGCTCGACGGGCACGTCCTTGCCCATCCGGCCGATGACCACGGCGAGCTCGGCCTCGTACCAGACCTCGCTGCTCCACCGCGGCAGCACCACCGGGTCGTCGGGGCCGATGACGGAGGTGTTGGGCTTGATGAACAGCACCGGCTCCGGGTCCGGCATCTCGTCGGTGCGGTAGCTGCGGGCGAGGCCGATGACCTTCGAGCGCGGGATGACCGGCGAGAGCAGCCGGGCCGAGTCGAGCGGGACCCGCTCCCCCGTCGTGTCGAACCCGGCGAACAGCGGGTCGGACTTGAGGACCACGAGCTCGGCGGAGTCCTCGTCGAGGACGCCGTAGCGGGGGTTGCCGTCGGTGACGAAGCGGGCGATGCGCATGCCCCGATCCTATGGCTCGCCGAGATTGCGGTTCGTGCTCGTCGAGATTGCGGTTGGGAGCAGCCCCGGTGGTCGAGAGTGCGGTTCAGGCCCACCACGGATGGTCGAGAGTGCGGCTCAGGGCGGCGGCCACCCACGGAACGCGCGGTTCGTCGTCGTCGGGGGCGGTGAGGTGACCTGCCTACCCTGGGCGACGTGCGACTGACGGCGAGGAACTGGCGGGCGCGCGCCGCCGAGCACGCCGCGCGCGCGGACGCGTTCACCGCCGGCCATCGCGCTCGGCGCTCGCGCCACGAGAAGCACGCGGTCGAGGACTTCCTCTACGAGTACTACCCGTTCAAGCCGGGCAAGGCACGTCGGTGGCACCCCGGGGTCGGGGTGGAGCTCCTGCCCGACGACGACGCGCACCCCGCCGATGCCCACCCCGCGGGCGAGGGCGCGGAATCGGTCGCCGACCTCGACGAGCGCTCCGCCTGGCGCTGGCACCGCCGCACCGAGGACGGCGGCGTGACCCTGGACGTGCCCGCGTTCGTGGCCGACCGCGGCGACGGCGTGCGGTGGGTCGACCAGCTGCTGCGCCGCACGGCCGGCCGGGCGCCCACCCTCGGCTGCTTCGGCTGGCACGAGTGGGCGATGGTCTACCGGCAGGAACGGCACCGGCACCCGCTACCGCTGCGGCTCGGGCAGGCGGCCACGGACGCCGCGGTCGAGTCGGCGACGATCCGCTGCAGCCACTTCGATGCGTACCGGTTCTTCACGCCCGACGCCGAACCCCTCAACACCCTCACGCCCACCCGTGAGCGACAGATCGAGCTCGACCAGCCCGGCTGCCTGCACGTCAACATGGACCTGCTGCGGTGGTGCCTCACGCTGGGGCCCGCGGTCCCCGGCGAGCTGCTGCTCGACTGCGCCGATCTCGCCCTCGACGTGCGGCGGCTCGACATGGCCGCGGCGCCGTACGACGTGTCGGGCTACGGGCTTGCGCCGGTGCGCATCGAGGAGCCCGCCGGGAGGGCGGAGTATGCGCGCCGGCAGAAGGAGATGGCGGTGCGGGCGGCGCCGCTGCGGGAGCGACTCATCGAGGTGACGAGCGCGCTTCTCGCAGACGAGTGAGCGCCGCCCGGACCGTGGTCCGGGCGGCGCTCACTCGCCATCAGCTGGTGATCGGTCAGCGGCGGATGCCGACGGTGTCGGTGCCGTTGCCGTCCCAGTCGCCGACGAAGACCTCGTCACCGGAGCGGCCGTAGTCCTGCTCGATCTCGGCGTTGACCGCCGTGAGCGAGTTCGAGACGAAGAACGTGATCCCACGCCGCACCGCGAACGTGTCGACCGCGTCACCGTCCCAGTCACCGACGTACACCTCGTCCGTGGCCCGGCCGTAGGCGAGCTCGGAGTCCGCGTTCCCACCGGTCAGCGAGTTGGCGATGAAGTACCGGTTCCCCCGACGCACCGTGAACGTGTCGATCGCGTCGCCGTCGTAGTCACCCACGAGGACGGCGTCGGGGGCGCGGCCGTAGTCCAGCTCGGTCTCCGCGTCCCCGGACTCCAGGGTGTTGGACACGAAGTAGCTGTTCCCCCGGCGCACGGCGAAGGTGTCCACGCCGTCACCGTCCCAGTCACCCACGAGCACCGTGTCGCTCGCCCGGCCGTAGTCGAGCTCGACGTCCGCGTTCCCGCCGTACAGCGAGTTGGACAGGAAGTAGCTGTTCCCGCGACGGACCGCGAGCGAGTCGCTCCCGTCACCGTCCCAGTCACCCACGAGCACCTCGTCACCGACCCGGCCGAAGGAGAACTCGTGCTCCGCGACCGCGTCCCAGCCGTCGTTGAGGTAGAACCCACGCCCCGGAGTCGGCGGCACCGGGTCACCCGGCTCCTCGGGCTCCTCCGGCTCCTCGGCGCTGCCGGCGGTGGTGAAGCTCGAGACCGGGGAGACGGCCGAGCCGCCGGTGGCGCTCTCGGCGACCGCGTACCAGCCGTAGGACGTGCTCGGCTCGAGGCCGGCCCACTGCGCGGTGGCGGTGCCCTCGCCCGCGACGTCGGCGGAGCCGATGACGTCGTCGGTGAGGACGGCGACGGAGACGGCGTCGGTGGCGATCGAGGTCGTGCGCGTGGACAGGTCGACCGGGACGGTGAACTCGTCCTCGGAGCCGTTGTAGCGCTCCTTCGGGTCGAACTCGGTGGCGCCGTGGTTGTCGAGCCACGGCGAGTAGGTGTCCACGGTCATCTCGGAGCGGTCGACGTCGAACTGCAGCAGGCGCAGGAAGCCGGTCATGAACTCACCGTCGACCTCGTAGGCCTGGTAGTCCGCGAGGAGCTCGACGACGTTGTGCCCGGGCTCGGCCACGTCCGTGCGGACGTTCATGCCGACGCCGTGGATGTGCCCGGTCAGGGTGAGAAAAATGTTCGGGCTCTGCGAGACGACCTCGTCGTAGATCCGCTGGCCGTCGGGGTTGGCGAACGGAGCCCCCCGACCGTCGGGCGAGTCCGAGCCGTTGAGGTAGTCGTGCGAGGCGAGGATCGCGTTGCGGTCCGGGTGATCGGCCAGCGTCTCGCGGGCCCAGGTCAGCTGGGCGTCGGAGGCCCAGAACGGGAGGTGGACCGCGATGAACTCGAGCCCGCCCGCGGTGAACAGGTCGTAGTGCGCGGAGTTGTCCCCCTCGCGCCACGGGCCGCCGTACTCGGCGTTCTCCCAGCCCTCGGACAGCGCCTCGTACCGCTCCGGACCGAAGTACTCGTTGTACAGGTCGTTGTCCAGGCCGTAGACGTTGTCGTGGTTGCCGGGCAGCACGCCGTTCGGCATGCCGGAGTCGTCGAGGATGCCCTGCAGCTCGTCGGCGAGCTCGAACTCGCCACGCACCTGCTCGTTCCACTCCTCGTTCTCGGTGAGGATGAAGTGGTTCTCGGTGATGTCACCGGTGTGGAACGTGTAGGCGATGTTGCGCTCCTCGGCGTTGTCCACCACCCAGTTGACCATCCCGCGGTACGCGGCCTCGAAGTTCGCCCGCTCGGTCTCGTCCTCGCGCTGGATCGCACCCTCGGTGTAGTACTGGGTGTCGGTCATGTGCACGAGCGAGAAGTCGTACGTGCCCGGGTCGCGGAAGGCGCCGTCGGGGGCGTCGTCGATGTCGTCGGCGAACGGGTCGTAGCCCTCGACGAGGAGGTGCACCTCGCCGGCGTCGACGTGCTGCATGCCGACGGTGCCGCCGAGCCGGGTCTCGGCGCCCGCGGTGCCGCGGGTGTCGCCGATCTGCTCCCAGGACGCCTCGGTGACGTCCCAGGCGTAGAGCCGCACGCCGCGGGCCGGGTCGACCTCACCGGCCCACGAGAGGACCATCTCGTCGTCCTCGGCGGCCTCGACGGGCACGTCGAAGCGCTGGAAGGTGACGTCCTCACCGGCAGGGCTGCGGAGCACCTCGCCGTCGACGCTGTCGAGCGCGTCGGTTGCTGCCTCCTCCTGCCCGGTGAGGTCGAGCTGACCGAGCGGGACCTCGCGGAGGGTTCCCTGGTGGGCGGCGCTCGGCGCGGCGCTGTCCGCCGCGTAGAAGGTCGTCGTGAGGTCGGCGCCGTTCGGGTCGGTCACCTCGGCCGACAGCTCGACGGCGTCGCCCACGTCGGTCGTGCCGTCCGCCGGCGCGAGCTCACCGAAGGCGGGGGTGCTCGGGGCGGTCGTGAACGCGACGACGTGGCGCGCGCCGTTCCCGAGCCGGTCCTCGGCCTCGACGACGAGCTCGTGCTCGCCGGCCACGAGGTCGTCGGTGGCGAGGGTGTCGCCGGCCGTGACGGGCTCGCCGTCGAGGGTGAGCACGGTCTCGCCGCGCAGGCCCGCCTCGTCGGCGACCTCGGCCGCGATCGTCAGGTCGCCGATGACAGTGTCGCCGGCGGCGGGGCTCGACGAGACGAGCGCGGGCCCGGTGTTGTCGACCGTGTAGGTGTGGGTCGTCTCGGCGCCGGACTCGCTCGCGGCGGTGACGACGTGCTCGCCGTCCGACAGCGAGGTGGTGTCGAGCCCGTGGAGCAGGCCCGAGTCGTCGCCGGGCTCGCCGGGGATGGTGAAGGTGAGCTCGACGGACTGGGGGCGGTCGGGGATGTGGCCGCAGTTGCCGTCGCCGAGGGTGATGACGGGGTGCTGCTCGTCGTCCCGGATCCGGGTGCCGTCGGCCAGCTCGAGGTTGAAGTTGGAGACGCCGAAGTCGTCGTAGTTGAGGCCGCAGGACCCCGGCGTGGCGCCGGAGTGCAGGACGATCGTGTTCTGGCCGTGCACGAGCAGGTCGTAGGGCACGGGGATCTGCGTGGTCTCGCTCACCCAGGTGTCGAGGATGGCGACGCGCGAGCCGTTGACGATGAGGTAGTTGCCGTTGCCGCGCGCCATGGAGTTCGACCCGACGCCGGCCTGGAAGTAGGCGACCTCGTCGCCGCCGAGCGTGGGCGCGGATACGAGCTCCTCGCCGTCGACCGCGATGGACGCCACCGGGTCGTCGGCCGAGGTGCGGGCGGCGACCAGGGTCTCCGCACCGGCGATGCGGGTCCCGTCGGCCGGGGTGAGCGTGGGGGCGCCGGAGGCCTCCTGCTCGGGGGTGGCCGTCGCGGCCTCCCACTCGGTGGGAAGGACGGGGCCGGCGGCCTCGTCCTCCGCCGTGGCCGGTGCGTCCGGCTCGAGCGGGGCCGGGCCTGGTACGGCGGCGGCCGGTAGTGCGACACCGATGAGGGCGGTGCCGAGCGCCGCCGCGGCGAGGCGGCGCGATCGTGCGTGACTCATGTGACTGCTCCTTGAGGGGTGGAACCGGGCAGCGCAGCCCGGCGCGCGCACATTGCGCCGCGTGAGCGACCCGGGGACGTCCGAGATGTGACGAGCAAGTGAACTGACCTGCGACGATGCGTACGATGTCCCGAAATTCGGCCGGATCATGCGCCTGTCGGACGGCGTGCGCAGATGAGCGTTCTCGCCCGACCGACCTCCGCGACACAGAACCGCTCCGCGGAGCGTGAGCGGCGGCACATGGGGAGCGCTCCCCCGCCCGCGCGGGCACGCGAGGTCGTGCCCACGGCGCCTCGCGCGGCAGGATGCGCGCATGAGTCACACGCCCGCGGCGCCCATGTCCGCACCGGCCTCCGCGGGCCACGCGAACGGCAGCGTCTCGCCGTACGCCGGCGCCTCGCCGTACGGCAACGCCGGACCGAGCACCAACGCCTCGCCGTACGGCAACGCCGGACCGAGCACCAACGCCTCGCCGTACGTCAACGGCCGTCCCGCCACGAGCGGCGCGAGCGCCGCGACCGCCGCACGCACCACGGAGTCCGGCCCCGCGGCCCCGCGCAGCACGGGCCGCCTCGTCGGCCTCGACCTCGCGCGCGGCATCGCCGTTCTCGGCATGGTCACGGCGCACGTCGGCTACACGACCGACGACCTGTCGACCCTGTCCGGCTGGCTCGGGTTCGCCCACGGCCGCAGCTCGATCCTCTTCTGCCTCCTCGCCGGCGTCTCGCTCGGCATCCTCACGGGCGGGCGCACGCCGTACACGGGCGTGCGGGCGCTCCAGTCGCGCACCCGCATCCTCGTCCGTGCCGTCCTCCTGCTCGCGATCACGGCGCTGCTCGCGATGCTCGACACGTTCGTCGCGCTCATCCTCGGCTTCTACGCCGTGTGGTTCATGTTCTCGCTGCCGTTCCACCGGTGGCGCGCCCGCCGGCTCCTCGTCGTCGGAGGGGTGTGGACGCTCGTCGCCGCCATCGCGAAGCCGTACCTGCTCACGCTCATCACGGCGTCGGGGATGGTGAGCGACTCCTGGGGCGTCAACGGGGCCGTCCTCGACGCCCTGCTCGGCCTCTACCCCGGCCTCGTCTGGTTCGGCCTGGTCCTCGTCGGCATGGGGGTCGCGCGGCTCGACCTGCGCAGCTGGAAGGTGCTGCTCATCCTCCTCGGGGCCGGGCTGCTCTCGGCGGGCGTCGGCTACGGCGGCGGGGCGGCGTTGCGCGCGGCGAACGTCGGCACGATGGCGTTCGGCGAGGAGAGCGCGGACGACCCCTTCCCCGGCGAGCAGCAGTCCGGCCAGTTCCTCTGGGTCGGCGAGCAGCCGGATGCGGTGATCGACGAGTCCTCCCCCGGCGCCGGCGACGCGACGACCGGCGGCGGCGAGCCGTGGCACTTTCCCGGGCTCCCGGGGGCCACCTTCGACACGGACGTCGTCTGGCCGGGCACCCTCGACCTGTTCCAGGCCACGGCCCACTCGGCGTCGCCGGTCGAGATGGTCGGCTCCGGCGGCGTGGCCCTGACGATCCTCGCGGCCTGCCTCCTCCTGCCGCGCGTCGTCCACCTGGCGCTGCTCCCGATCCGCGCGATCGGGACCATGTCGCTCACCGCGTACTCGGCCCACGTCATCGCCATCGACTGGTGGCCGGACACCTTCGCCACGTTCGAGGAGACGAACCGGCCGCTCGCCTACCTCGCCGGCGGGCTCGCGATCGGCTGCCTCGCCTGGTACCTCACGCTCGGCCGCGGGCCGCTCGAACGCCTCATGCACGCGGCTTCCGTCCGGGCCGCCCGCACGGACGCCGGGGAGCGAGTCTCCCCGGTCGCGCCCAGCCCGGGCACGCACCCATGGCCGACGACGAACGGCGCCTCCGCCTCGTACGCCGCCCCCGCTCCGTCCCGGGCGCCCGCCGCGGGCCGCCCCGACGTCGAGGACACGTCCCGGTTCGCCCCGCCGCCCGTTCATCCGGCGGACACCGGTCCGGCCTAACCTTCGCGGGTGACCGCACCCCCCACGCCGTCGGCTCCCCCGGGCCCGTCCGGCTCGCTCGACCGGCGGCTCGGACTGCCCGGGGCCGTCGCCATCGGCCTCGGGTCGATGATCGGCGCCGGCGTCTTCGCCGCGTTCGGCCCCGCGGCTGGAGCGGCCGGCGGCCTGCTCCTCGCGGGCCTCGCGATCGCGGTCGTCGTCGCGCTGTGCAACGCCACGTCGACGGCGCAGCTCGCCGCCGCCTACCCCACCTCGGGCGGGGCCTACGTCTTCGGCCGCGAGCGCCTCGGCGAGTGGGCCGGGTTCACGGCCGGCTGGGGCTTCGTCATCGGCAAGACGGCCTCGGCCGCCGCGATGGCCACGACCTTCGCCGCGTACGCGGTCCCGCCGGGGTTGGCGCGGCCGGTCGCCGCCCTCGCCGTTCTCGCCCTCACCGCGGTCAACCTCCGCGGCATCAGCCGCACCGCCCGGGCGGCCGCCGTCATCGCGGGGGTCGTCCTCGCGCTTCTCGTCGTCGTGCTCGTGGCGATGTGGGCCGGCGGGGGCGCGGACCCGGGCACCGCCCTCGGGAGCTGGGACGCCCCCGGCGGCGCGTACGGCGTGCTGCAGTCCGCGGGACTGCTGTTCTTCGCGCTCGCGGGGTACGCGCGGATCGCCACGCTCGGCGAGGAGGTCCGCGACCCGCGCCGGACGATCCCGCGCGCCATCGTCACCACGCTCCTCGCCGTCGTGCTCCTGTACGCGGTCGTCGCGCTCACACTGCTCGGCACGCTCGGGCCGGGCGACCTCGCCGCCTCGGCGGCCCCGCTCGTCGACGCCGCCCAGGCAGCCGGCCTCGGCCCGTGGTCGGAGGGGCTCGTCCGCGTGGCCGCGGCCGCCGCCTGCCTCGGGGCGCTCCTCGCCGGGCTCGCGGGGGTCTCCCGCACGGCGCTCGCGATGGCCCGGCACCGCGACCTGCCCGGGGTCCTCGACGCCGTGCACCCCGTCCACAAGGTGCCGCACCGGGTGGAGATGGTCATCGGCGCGGTCGTCGCCGTCGCGGTCCTGCTCGTCGACCTGCGCGAGATGATCGGCTTCTCCTCGACCGGCGTGCTCGTGTACTACGCGGTGGCCAACCTGTCCGCGCTCACGCAGGCGGGCGACGACCGGAGGTACCCGCGGGCGCTGCAGGTGGTGGGGCTGATCGGGTGCGTGGTGCTGGTGGCCACGCTGCCGTGGACCTCGCTCGTGGCCGGCCTCGCGGTCCTCGCCGTCGGCCTCGCGGGCCGGGCGGTCGTCGTCTTCCGCCGGCGCAGCTGACGGGGCGTGACACCCTGGGCCGGTGACCACCTCCCCCGAGCCCGACGTCGAGACGCCCGCCGCCCCCGCGCCGGAGGCGCCGTCGTCGGACGAGGTCGCCGGTCCGCCGCTCAACGTGCTCCTCGACCGCCTCGAGGACGAGGCCGACGGCACGCCCACCGGCGACGCGATCCTCGAGGGCTTCCTCGACTGGGTCTCCTCGACCGGCCGTGAGCCGTACCCGCACCAGGAGGAGGCGCTGGTCGCGCTGGCCACCGACGCCCACGTCGTCCTCGCCACGCCGACGGGCTCGGGGAAGTCGCTCGTCGCCGTCGGGGCCCTCACGCACGCGCTCGCCCAGGGCCGCCCGGGCGTCTACACGGCGCCGATCAAGGCGCTCGTCTCGGAGAAGTTCTTCGAGCTCGTCGACCTGTTCGGCGCGGCCAACGTCGGCATGGTCACCGGCGACAGCTCGATCAACCCCGACGCCCCGATCATCTGCTGCACGGCCGAGATCCTCGCGAACACGGCGCTGCGCGAGGGGCCCGACGGTCCGACGTCGGAGGCCACCGTCGTCATGGACGAGTTCCACTACTACGCGGACCCGCAGCGCGGCGGTGCCTGGCAGATCCCGCTGCTCGAGCTGCCCCACGCCCGGTTCCTGCTGATGTCCGCCACGCTCGGCGACGTCACGTGGCTGCGCGAGGACCTCACGCGGCGCACCGGCCGTGAGGTCGAGCTCGTCGACGACGCCGTACGGCCCGTCCCCCTCACCTTCACGTGGTCGGTCCAGCAGCTGCAGGACCTGCTCGTCGAGCTGACCTCCACGCACCGGGCTCCCGCCTACGTCGTCCACTTCTCCCAGAAGGACGCGGTCACCCGCGCCCAGGCGCTCACCTCGGTGAAGATCGCGACCCGCGAGCAGCGCGACGCCGTGGCCGAGGCGATCGGGGACTTCCGCTTCGGCCCCGGGTTCGGTGTCACCCTGTCCGGCCTGCTGCGCAAGGGCATCGGCGTCCACCACGCGGGGATGCTGCCGCGCTACCGCCGGCTCGTCGAGCGCCTCGCCCAGCGCGGCCTGCTCCCCGTCATCTGCGGGACCGACACCCTCGGCGTGGGCATCAACGTGCCGATCCGCACCGTGGTCCTCACGGCGCTGACGAAGTTCGACGGCGAACGGGTCCGCCACCTCACCGCCCGCGAGTTCCATCAGATCGCGGGGCGTGCGGGGCGCGCCGGGTTCGACACCCTCGGCGAGGTCGTCACGCAGGCGCCGGAGCACGAGATCGAGAACGCGCGCCTCCTCGCCCGCGCCGGCGACGACGAGGCGAAGAAGAAGCGGATCCAGCGCAAGAAGCCCGAGCCGGGCCTGGTCAACTGGACCGAGAAGACGCACGACCGGCTCGTCGAGGCCACCCCGGAGCGGCTGACCAGCCAGCTCCAGGTCAGCCACACCATGATCCTCGCGCTGCTGGCCCGCCCCGGGGACCCGGTCGCCGCCGCGTACCGCCTGCTCACGGACAACCACGAGCCGGACACGCCGCGGAACATGCACGTGCGCCGGGCGATCGAGATCTACCGGTCGCTGCGGCTCGCCGGCGTGGTCGAGCATGCCGACGCCGCGTGGCGCCGGGCGCACCCCGGCGAGCCCTACGTCCGCCTCACCCTGGACCTGCCGAAGAACTTCGCGCTCACCGCGCCGCTGGCCCCCTTCGCGCTGGCGGCGATCGACCTGCTCGACGTCGAGGACGAGCTGCACGCCCTGGACGTGATCTCCGTCGTCGAGGCCACCCTCGAGAACCCGCGCCCCGTCCTCTACGCGCAGGAGCGCGCCGCCCGCGGCGAGGCGATCGCCGCGATGAAGGCCGAGGGCGTGGAGTACGAGCAGCGGATGGAGGCGCTCGAGGAGGTCACGTGGCCGCGGCCGCTCGACGAGATGCTCACCGCCGCGCTCGCGACCTACCGCCAGTCCAACCCGTGGGTCGCCGACCTCGAGCTCGCCCCGAAGTCCGTGGTCCGCGAGATGGTCGAGAGCGCGTCGACGTTCTCCGAGCTGATCTCCCGCTACGACCTCGGCCGCTCCGAGGGCGTCGTGCTGCGCTACCTCACCGACGCCTACCGGGCCCTGCGCCAGGTCGTGCCCGACGCGCACCGGACCGAGGCCGTGACCGAGATCGTCGACTGGCTCGGCGCGCTCGTGCGGTCGGTCGACTCCTCGCTGCTCGACGAGTGGTCGGCGCTGGCCGACGGCACGGTCGACCCAGGGGACGCGCAGGCGGCGGCGCACGCGGTCGGGGGGCTCGAGGAGCCGCGGCTGGGGGCCGACGCCGACGGCAACGTGGCGCTCACGCGCAACACGCACGCGTTCCGGTCGGCGGTCCTGCGGGCGAGCACCGCGTACGTCCGGCAGATCGCCAACGACAACCCAGGCGCGCTCGCTCGGCTGGTGGCCGGCTCCGGCTGGCCCACCTCTTCCGTCGAGAGTGCGGTTGGGAGCAACCCTTCCGTCGAGATTGCGGTTGGGAGCAAACCTTCCGTCGAGATTGCGGTTGGGAGCGTGGCGGCGGCCCTGGCGCCGGGCGCACCGGTGACCGAGGACGACTGGACGCGGGTCCTCGACGACTTCTACGACGCCCACGAGTGGCTCTCGACCGGGCCCGACGCGACCAGCCGCCAGGTCGTCACGGTGACGAC
The DNA here is from genome assembly GCF_057652375.1 of Georgenia sp. Z1344. Lineage (NCBI taxonomy): Bacteria > Bacillati > Actinomycetota > Actinomycetes > Allobogoriellales > Allobogoriellaceae > Georgenia > Georgenia sp. Z1344. The sequence goes on from NZ_CM172728.1 coordinate 706,182, forward strand.
CGACCCCGACGACGCCGACCTCGAGCTCGCGGGCGTGGACGTCGACGCGGCCCCGGAGCCGGGCGAGCGGCGCTGGTGGCTCGTCACGCAGCGGCTCGTCGACGAGAACGAGGAGCTCGACTGGGCGCTGACGGGGGTGGTCGACCTCGCGGCGTCGGACGAGGCGGGTCGCGTCATCCTCGCGGTCGTCCGCGTGGCCGCCGCCTCCTGACCCCCGTTCGTCGAGATTGCGGTTGGTGCACGTCGAAACTGCGGTTGGTGCGACACACACCGCGATCTCGGTGCGCACGAACCGCACTCTCGATGACGGGACCTGTCGAGAGTGCGGGTGTGGCCCGCGAACCGCACTCTCGACATGGTCCGGGCGGGGCACGATTCGCGCTGTTCGTCGTCGTCGGGTCGATCGAAGGGATGACACCGCGCGTCGATCGGACGGCGGACGCCTGCCCCCTCCCCGCCTGCTTGACTCGGTGCCGTGACATCCGACGGCCCGAAGGGCGAGAAGCCCGGCGACGAGAGTGAGCTGCGCCCCGTGACCGGCTGGCAGTGGCTCTGGCGTGCGCAGCTGGGCACGACGCTCGGCGGGACCACCTGGGACGTCGACGTCGACCTGTTCGACCTCTCCGAGAAGGTCCACCTCTACCGCGACGGCGTGCAGGACCGCGTCCAGCGCGGCAAGTCTCGGTTCGAGCTCCCGCACGGGCATCGGATCGAGGTCGCGTGGAGCACGTACGGCCTCTCGCGCGCACACCTCGTCGACGCCGTGGGTCAGGAGGTCCAGCTCGAGCCGCGCCCCGGGACGGGCGAACGGTGGCGGGCCGACCTCGAGCGCGAGCGCCCCGCGGCCAGCAGGCTCCTCGCAGTGGTCTCGTGGACGATCCTGGCCCTCGCGCTGCTGCTGGAGCTTCCTCAGCTCGTGCAACTCGTGTCCGGCTGGACCGGGTGGTTCGACTTCACCTCACCGGTGTCCCTGCCGAGCTGGGCGAACGTGACGCTCATGGTCGCCGGCGTCGTCGCCGCGCTCGAACGGGCCCTCGGGATGCGCAACCACTGGCTGCTCGACGAGTAGGCGCGCCGACGAACCGCAATCTCGGTAAGCACGAACCGCAATCTCGATGAGCACCAACCGCAATCTCGACGACAGCGGGACCGACTGGCACGCGTGAGGTGAGGCTCGCCTCACCCTCTCTTGACGTTGTGAGGTAAGGCTCACCAACCCATCGCCCGACGACGAACGACGCACACCCAGGTCGGCACGTGAGGCCAGCCTTTCCAACGGTGACAAGCACCTGGGCGCGGCGTACGGTCAGTGTCATGACCCTCTTCCTCGACCCCGCCCCGAGCGGCACCATCCGTCCGAAACCTGACGTCCCGACGTCGAAAGGCGCCTCGCCGGACGCCCCCTCCGAGCACGCCCTGGCCGCTGCGAGCGCCCACGACGAGCGCGTGGGGTCGAGCGCGCGCCTCAACCAGCTTCGCGCCGGGGTGCTCGGCGCGAACGACGGCATCGTCTCCGTGGCCGGCCTCGTCGTCGGGGTCGCGGGAGCCAGCTCGTCGGTCACCGCGCTCGCCATCGCGGGCGTGGCCGCGCTGGTGGCCGGCGCCCTGTCGATGGCCGCCGGCGAATACGTCTCGGTCTCCACCCAGCGCGACACGGAGCGGTCGATGATCGCGCGCATCCGCTCCGGGCTCGCCACGGACCCCGAGCGCGAGCGCCTCGCGCTCATGGGGTCGCTCGAGCACACCGGCGTCCCGGCCGAGCTGTCCGGCCAGGTGGCCGACGCGATGACCGCGCACGACGCCGTCGACGCCCACCTCAACGTCCGGCTCGGCATGGACGAGGAGCAGCTCGTCAGCCCGTGGCAGGCCGCCGTGGCCTCGCTCGTGGCGTTCACGCTCGGCGGCCTCGTCCCGCTCGCCGCGATGCTCCTGACCCCGGTGTCGCTGCGGGTGCCGGCGACGATGCTCGCCGTCGTCGTGGCGCTCGCCCTCACCGGGCTCGTCTCCTCCCGCCTCGGCGAGGCCGCGCAGGGTCGCGCGACCGTCCGAACGATCGCGGGCGGACTGATCGCCATGCTCGTCACCTACGGCATCGGCTCGCTCGTCGGCGGCGCGATCGGCTGACGGTCTCGCGCGTCGGGGCCGGCCGGGGACGCCGATCCCGGACCGGCACGACGGGAGCGCCGGATCAGCCCGGTCGTTCGTCGTCGTCCCGGCGAGCGCCCCCGCTCGGCAGGACGGGGAAGATGTCGGGCCGCGGGAAGCCGGCGCCCTCCACCGCGTCGGTGACCTCGGCGGCGATGCGTTCGGCGTCGGCGGCGTCGACGAGCGCGATCGACGCCCCGCCGAACCCTCCCCCGGTGAGCCGGGCGCCGTGCGCGCCGGCGGCCACCGCGGCGTCGACGGCGGCGTCGATCGCCGGCACCGAGACCTCGAAGTCGTCCCGCAGGGACGCGTGCGCCTCGGTGAGCACCGGCCCGACCGCGCGCGGCTCACCCGCCGCGAGGAGGCGCGCGACCTCGTGGCACCGGGCGGTGTCGGTCACGACGTGCCGCATCCGGCGCAGCTCGACGTCGGGCATCCGCCCCGACCAACCGGCCACCTCACCCGGCGCGACCTCGGCCAGGTGCTCCACCCCGGCGATCCGGGCCGCCCGCTCGCACTCGGCCCGCCGCGTTCCGTAGCCACTGGTGGCGTGGTCGTGGCGCACGGTGGAGTCGACGACGAGGATCGCGAGCCCAGCGTCGTCGAGGTCGAGCGGGACCTGGGACACGGTGCCGCGGCCGAAGTCGAGGAGGATGCCGGCCCCGGGCCGGGTGAGCAGCGCGGCAGACTGGTCGAGCGTGCCGGTCGGCGCCCCGGCCACCACGTTCTCCGCGCGCTGGCACACCCGCACCATCGTCTGCCGGTCGAGGCCGAGGCCCCACAGCTCGTCGAGGGCCACGCACATCGCGGCCTCGACCGCGGCCGACGACGACACCCCCACACCGACAGGGACGGTCGAGTCGATCCACGCGTCGAACCCGGACAGGCCGTCGAGCGGTCGGACCTCCCCGAGCGCCCAGACGACGCCAAGGGCGTAGGCGCCCCAGCCCGTCGGGCGCTCCGACCCGCTCGCGAGCCCGCCGAGATCGAACGTGACGGAGTCCGGGGAGAAGCTCGTGCCGGCGCGCACCACCCCGTCCTCGCGCAGGGCAACGGCGACCCGGGCCCGACGGTCGATGGCGAACGGCAGGCTCGCGCCGCCGTTGTAGTCGGTGTGCTCGCCGACGAGGTTGACGCGCCCGGGGGCCGACCAGACGCCCGTCGGTGCGTGCCCGAACGTGGCGGCGAAGGCGTCGCGCAGCCCGGTGGCGCTCAATCCAGTGGAGCTCGACCCTGTGGCGCCCGTGCCGTCACTCATCCGAGCCGTCCCCGTCGCGCGCGGCCTCGTCGGCATCGAACCGAGCCGCGTCCGCGTCGACCCGTGCGAGCGCCTCCCGCAGCCGCTCCGCGCCGGCCTCGGGCACGATGTCGGCAACCCAGGCGCCCATCGCGGCCTCGGAACCCGCGAGGTACTTCAGCCGATCCACGGCGCGCCGCGGAGAGGTGATCTGCCAGGTCAGCCGGACGTCGTCGCGCCCCTCGCGCACGGGCGCCTGGTGCCACGCGGCGATGTACGGCGTCGGGGTGCCGTAGAGGGCGTCGACCGCCCGCAGCAGGCGCAACGACAGTCCCGCGAGCTCGGTGCGCTCGTCGTCGTCGATGGCGGCGAGGTCGGGGATACGACGTCTCGGCTGCACGTGCAGCTCGATCGGCCAGCGGGCCGCGAAGGGCACGTAGGCGACCCACCGATCGGTCTGCGCCACCACGCGAGGGCCGGCGAGCTCGCTCGCGAGCACGTCGCCCTGGAGGTCCCCGCCGTGGGCGCGCACCTGGTCGAGCAGTGCCCGCGTGCGCGGGGTGACGTAGGGGTAGGCGTAGATCTGGCCGTGCGGGTGGTGCAGGGTCACACCGATCTCGACGCCGCGGTTCTCGAACACGACCACCTGCTCGACGCCGTCCATCGCGCTCAGCTCCGCCGTGCGCTGCGCCCACGCGTCGATGATCGTGCGGGCCCGCCGCTCCGTCTGCGTGGCGAACGAGCCCGTGCGGTCGGGGCTGAAGCAGACGACCTCGCACCGGCCGACCGCGTCCCGCACCTGCTCGAGGCCGCCGGTCTTCGCCGGCTCGCCGAGCCCCGGTCCGAACGACGGCGAGCGGTTCTCGAACACCGCCACCTCGTAGTCGTCCGGGATCTCGCTGGGGTTGGTGGGCGTCTGCGGCGCGAGCGGGTCGAACTCGGCCGGCGGCAGGAAGGCGCGGTTCTGCCGCGCGCTCGCGACGGTCACCCAGTCCCCCGTCAGCGGGTCGCGCCGGAGCCGGGGTGTCGCGGGCCGGGGGGCGAGGGTGCGCGGGTCGGGGCTCGGCACGCGCGGAGGAGCACCGGGCGCGTCGAAGTAGATGAGCTCGCGGCCGTCGGCGAGCGCCGCCCGGGTCATCGTCGTCCCGGTCGTCGTCGTCCCGGTCGTCGTCGTCCCGGTCGTCGTCGTCCCGGTCGTCGTCGTCCCGGTCGAGAGTGCGGGTGAGGGCGCGGGCCCGTCGCCCGAGGGGGTGCTGCTGACCACGTCGTCTCCGTCGGAGGTGTCCGGTTCGTCGGCACATGGCATGCCGTTCCATGACGCTACCGCGCCCGCGGGTACCCGTGTCACAGCCCGACGTCGGACGGTCCCGCGCTCCGGCGTACCGACCGGTGCCGGGGACCGAGCACGCGAGCTCACGGACCGGTCGTCCGGCGTCGGAGGCATCTCCGACGCGACTCCCCCGCAGCGATAAGGTGCCCCGATGACCGAGTCCGACCTCTTCGCGCGGATGCGCACCGTGCGCGACCGCGTGGTCGCCGCCGCGGATGCCGCCGGCCGCGACCAGCGCGAGGTCCGCGTGCTCGTCGCGGTCAAGACGCAGGCGATCGCCGACATGCTCGCCGTGCTCGACGCGGGCGCCACGATCCTCGGCCACAACCGGGTCGACGAGCTTGTCACGTCCGGGCCCGAGCTCGCCGCCCCCGAGGTCCACAGCCACGAGATGCATCTCATCGGGCACCTGCAGTCGAACAAGATCAACGCGGCGCTGCCGTGGACCACGTGCGTGCAGTCCGTGGAGTCGCCCCGACGCGCGCGCAAGATCGACGAGGCAGTCGGGCGCCGCCTCGACGCCGGGGACGGGATCGGGCCGCGGGCCGAGCAGCGTCTGCTCGACGTGATGATCCAGGTCAACACCTCGCGCGAGCCGACGAAGCACGGGGTCGAGCCCGCGTCCGCCGTCGACCTCGCCGCCTACGTCGGCCAGTGCGAGAACCTCCGGCTGACCGGTCTCATGACGATCGGCGCCAACAGCCCCGACGCCGGACTCGTGCGGGCCTCCTACACCGAGCTCGCCGAGCTGCGCGAGCGGATCGGTCAGGAGGTCGGCGGGCTCGGGGCGCTCGAGCTGAGCATGGGGATGTCGAGGGACATCGAGCCGGCCGTCGCCGCCGGCGCGACGATCATCCGCGTCGGCACGGCTGTCTTCGGCCCGCGCCCCACCCCCGCGTAGGGAGTCCCGCCACCCGTTCGTCGAGATTGCGGTTGGTGACCGTCGAGATTGCGGCTGGTGACCGTCGAGATTGCGGCTGGTGCACACCCGACACCACAACCCCACGCCCGACGACGAACGGCACCCGTCAGGACGAGCTCCGCTCGTCCGCGACGAAGGCCGTGATCTCGTCGGCGACCTGCGTCCCCTCGCGGACGAACAGCGCCGGCCGCCCGATCGGTGCGTCAACCTCGACCTCGGTCACGCCGTCGTCCTCCCCGTGCACGCCCCCGCTCCACGCATGAACCCAACGACCGGGCGGCAGCACGGCCTCCACGCTCTCCGCCCCGGGCTCGAGCACGGGCGTGAGCAGCACGTCGGGCCCCATCGCGATCTCGGCACCCGCCCCCTCGAGGAGCTCCGCACCCCCGTGGATCATCCACGGGTGGTGCTGCGCGGCGCCGAGCGGATCGTCCTCCGTCAGCCGGGCCCGCTCGGGTGCGAGCGCGACGAACAGCCGCGCCGACGCTGCGAGATCCGCGGCAGTCTCCGCCGATCCCGCCGCCTGCACCACCTCTGCCGGCCGGTTGCCCTCGTGCGTCCTCAGCACCGGCCCGAGCACCGAGAGCTCACCCCATCGGGCGAGCAGCTCGTCGTCGCGCCCGATGTCCGGGACCACGGGTAGGGCGAGGGAGGTGTACCCGCCGACGTCGGAATGCATCTGCGCCATCCCGCTCGCCGCGGTCGCCTGCAGCATCGCCGGGACCGAGGCCAGCCCGTCCTCCGCCGACCAGTCCTGCATCTGGTCCCCGAGCCACAGCGCGTCCGCGGCCCCGGCGGACGCCGAGTGCCCGCTGCGGTGCCACACGAGCCCCTCGGACTCGAGCCCGGCAAGCTCGAGTGCCCGGGCGTTGACCTCCTGCCAGAGCACGGGCCAGGCGGCGCGCCACTGCTCGCCGGACCCGGCGTCGAGCACGGCGTCCGGCGGCGGCCCCTCGGCGAAGTCGGCCATCCACCCGCTCGCGCCCGCGTCGGCCACCTCGTCGGCGATCACGCGGGCGAACCACTCCCGGGCGTCCTCGCTGGTGAGGTCGACCATCGCCGCGTCGAACCCCTGCTGGTCGAGCTCGTACACCTCGCCCGCGGGGTCGAGGACGAGGTGCCCGAGCTCGGCGGCCTCGGCGTGCAGGTCGCGCCCGCCCCGCTCGGCCGCGGCCGCCCCGCTGTCCGCCGTGACGAACGCGTTCGTGTACGTGAGTACCCGGATCCCCTCGGCCTCCAGCTCCGCGACGAGCTCGTCCCACCCGGGATAGCGCTCCTCGTCGAGCACCCAGTTCCACTGGAGACGGTCGCCGAACGAGGTCACGCGCCGCCCCGTCCAGTCCTGCAGCCACACCGCGGCGACCGGCACGCCCGCGTTCCGCAGCGTCTCGAGCTCGGCGCGCACCTCGTCGGTCCCGCCCTGGAGCCCGACGATCGCGCCCTCCTGCGTCCAGCTCGGCGGCGGGTCGGCCGCCCCCGCCCAGCCCGACTGGATCTCGACCGCCTCGAGCGGCGTCCCCGCGGCAGCGAGCGAGAACGACGCCTCGTCCGCCCAGACCTCCCACACGAGACCCTCACCGGTGAGGTCGACGCTCGCGATCCGCTCGCCCCGGTAGGCGAGGCTGCGCGCCTCGCTCGTCACGTTGACGCCGCTGACCAGGTAGGTCGTGTCCTGCCCGCCCGCGGCGGCCTCCGCCAGGTCAACGGCGAACGACAGCGGCTGGTTCCCGCGCCCGACTCCCTGCTCGCGAGAGACGATCGGCACCCGCCGGCCGCGCAGGTCGAAGTCGCCGCTCTGCGCGCCGAGCCCATGCACGCTCTCGTCCTCGGCCAGCACGGAGGAGAGGTAGAGCCGGTTCGGCGCGCGGCCGTCCGCCTCGCCGTCGCCGGACTCCCCAGCGGCCCCCTCCGCAGCGATCCGCACGTCGACGTCGAGCCGCCCGGGCGCCCCCTCGCTCAGCGCCATCTCCCAGCCGACCGGGCCGAGATCGCCGTCGTCCCCGGTCAGGGTCCCGGTCAGCCGCAGGGTGTCGCCGTCGGGCTCGACGGAATCGATCGTCTGCGCCGCCCACGTCGCGTCGTGCTCGTCGTCGATCCGCAGCAGTCCGACGTCGTCCCGGTAGGTCGTCTCCCCAGCCGCCGCGGTGAGGAACGCGTCCCCGGGCGCGGTCTCCCAGACCGGGCCGTCGGCGTCGTCGTGCGTGACCGTGAGCGAGTCCCCCACGACGACGTCGAACCCCCCGACCTCCCACGTCCCCCCGTCCCCGGCATCGAGGTCGCCCGTGGGCGGATCGGCGAGGTCGGTCGCCGGTGGGGGTAGTCGCCACAGGATCCCCGCGGTCACGCCGACGACCAGGACGAGTGCGACGACGAGCGTGATCCGGCGCCATCGCCTCGGGCGTCGTCGCCCCCGTCGTCGCCCGGCATCGCTGCTCGTCACCGCGTCATCGTAGGTCCGCGTCGCGTTGTGGCCCGGACCGCCTGGTGGCAGCGTGGAGACACTTGCCGACGAAGTGGGCACGACGATGACCATGCGACCGCAGGAGACCGCCACCCGCGACCGCCGTCCGCTCGACGGGATCTGGGACTTCGCCCTCGACCCCGACGGCCGCGGTCGCACCGACCGCTGGTTCGCCGGACGGCTCCCCGGCGCCCGGGACATGGCCGTGCCCGCGAGCTACAACGACCTCGTCCCCGACCGTGCGGTCCGGGAGCACGTGGGCGAGGCCTGGTACCAGCGCACGGTCCGTGTCCCGCGGGGCTGGGCCGGCGAACGGATCGTCCTCCACCTCGAGTCTGCGACGCACCGCGCCACCGTGTGGGTGGGCGAGACCGAGGTGGTCTCCCACGAGGGCGGCTACACGCCGTTCGAGGTCGACGTCACCGTCCACGTACGCCCCGGGGAGACCGTCCGCGTCACCGTCGTCGTCGACAACACGCTGACCTTCCGGTCGATCCCGCCGGGCGTCGTCGAGGACACCGAGGACGGGCGCCGCCAGACCTACTGGCACGACTTCGTCAACTACGCCGGGCTGCACCGCTCGGTCTGGCTCCACTCGACGCCGCGCGACCACCTCACCGACATCACCGTCGTCCCCGGCCTCGACGGCACCACCGGGACGATCGACTGGCTGGTCGAGGCGTCCTCGCAGGCCACGGAGACGGTCGCGGTCATCCTGCGGGACGCCGACGGCCGGGTCGTCGCGGAGGACGACGCCGAGGCCGGCCCGGGCGGCGCCGCCGGCACGCTCACCGTCCCGGACGTCCACCGCTGGGCGCCCGGGAACGGCTACCTCTACGACCTCGAGGTGCGGCTCATCGACGGCGAGGAGGTGCTCGACAGCTATCACCAGAGCGTCGGCGTCCGCACGGTCGAGGTGCGCGGCACCGAGCTCCTCATCAACGGCGAGCCGTTCTACTTCCGCGGCTTCGGCATGCACGAGGACCACGACGTCATCGGCAAGGGGCACTCCGACGCCCACCTGGTCCACGACACCGAGCTCCTGCACTGGATCGGCGCCAACTCCCTGCGCACCTCCCACTACCCCTACAGCCAGGACGTCCTCGAGCACGCCGACCGGCACGGGCTGGTGGTCATCGACGAGGTGGCCGCCGTCGGGCAGAACATGGGACTGGGCGGCGGGATCTTCGGCGCGCAGGGGTACACGACCTTCTCGCCGGAGACGATCAACGACGAGAGCCGCGAGGTCCACGCCCGGGCGATCCGCGAGCTCGTCCACCGGGACAAGAACCACCCGAGCGTGGTGCTGTGGTCGATCGCCAACGAGCCGGAGTCGGACACGGAGGCCGCCGAGGCGTACTTCCGGCCGCTGTTCGCGCTCACCCGCGAGCTCGACGCCACGCGCCCGGTCGGGTTCGTCAACGTCATGCTCGCCCCGCACGGGACGTGCCGGGTCTCGCAGTTCGCCGACGTCCTCATGCTCAACCGCCACTACGGCTCGTACGTCCACACCGGGGAGCTCGCCGCCGCCGAGCGAGCCTGGACCGAGGAACTCCAGGCGTGGGCGACCGACCGCAAGCCGATCATCATCACCGAGTACGGCGCCGACACCCTGGCCGGGCTCCACTCCGACCCGGCCGAGCCGTGGAGCGAGGAGTACCAGGTCGAGTACCTCGAGATGAACCACCGGGTGCTCGACTCGATCGACGCCGTCATCGGCGAGCACGTGTGGAACTTCGCCGACTTCGCGACCAAGGCCGGGGTCATGCGGGTGGGCGGCAACAAGAAGGGCGCGTTCACCCGCGACCGGCGCCCCAAGGCGGCCGCGCACGCGCTGCGGGAGCGCTGGCGGGCGGCTCGCGATCGAGACGCAGGGCCCGACGACGACCACCGCACCGACCGACCCGCGCGGTAGTCGCCGCCGAGCGGTCAGCGGATGGTGAATCCGCCGTCGACCACGAGGTCGGCGCCGTTGATCATCGCCGCAGCATCGGAGGCGAGGAACACGGCGGTCGCCGCGATCTCCTCGGGGTAGGCGAAGCGGCCGGTCGGGATCTCGGCCTTGTGCGCGTCGCCCTTCGGGCCGGCCCACGCCTTGCGGCCCATGTCCGTGAGGACGACGGTCGGCGAGATCGTGTTGACCGTGACGCCGCGGCCGCCCCACTCGTTGGCGAGGTTCCGCGTCAGGCCGATGACGCCGAACTTCGAGGCGCCGTAGGCCACGTGCTGGTCGAGGGCAACACTCCCTCCCTGGGAGGCCATGTTGATGACGCGGCCCTGACCGGCGGGCAGCATGTGCCGGGCCACGGCCTGGGCCACGAGGAACGAGCCCGTGAGGTTGATGTCGATCGTCTTCCGGAAGTCGGCCGCGGGGAGCTCCTCCGCCGGGCCGAGGAGGGCGATCCCCGCGCTGTTGACGAGGATGTCGATGCGCCCGGTCTCGGCGATCACCGCGTCGACGGCGCGCTGCACCGACGCCTCGTCGGAGACGTCGCAGGCCTCGGCGAGCCCGCCCTCGAGGTCGGCGACCTTCGCGGCGGCGGCCTCGCCGTCGAGGTCGAGGACGGCGATCCGGGCGCCCTTCGCTGCGAAGGCGTCGACGATCGCGGATCCGATGCCGGCGGCTCCGCCGGTGACGAGCGCAACCTTCCCGGCGAGGCTGAAGTCGAGGTCGACGGTAGGTGCGGTCTCGGACACGGTGGTCTCCTTCGTTCGGTCGACGATCCGGCGCCCGGCACTCGACCGGCGCCTCGTCCACCGTCTCACCCCGGATGGGTTCGTGCACCAGGACCTCGGTCCTGTGCCGCGTCCGAGGCCGACGGCGACATCCGGGCGTTCATCGACGACGAAGTGACCTCTGCGATTCGCGGGCTCCTGCTGACGGCACAACCCAGAGCCCGGCTCACTCCGGCGCGCCGAGCAGATGCTCGAGGATTACGCGGACCTGGCTCTAGCGAGGCCGCCAGGGTCTGCCCCTCGTCAGGCCGAGGACGCCGCCGCGAGGTCGTCCGCGAGCAGCTCGGCGGCGTCGTCGTCGAGGTGATGGACCGTGAGGCGGAGGTGCCGCGACCCCTCGGCGTCGTCGATCGCGAACTCGTCCCCGGGGCGGGCGAGCCAGCCGCGCCGCATGAGGCGCTCGGCGACCTCCCGGGCGGGCGCGGCCACCGGCACCCACAGGCTGAGCCCGTCGGAGCCCGGCACGTCGATGCCGCGCTCGGCGAGCAGCCCCGCGAACGCCGCGTTCCGCGCCCCGTAGTGAGCCGCCGCCCGCTCGATGGTGGCCAACGCGTCCGCATCCGTGAGGAGCGCGTGCGCGAGCCTCTGGAGGACGTGGCTCACCCACGTGGTGCCCGGGCTCAGGCGCAGGGCGAGCCGCTCGGCCGTGCCCGGGTCGGTGGCGGTGATGGCGAGCGACATGTCCGGGCCGAGAAACTTGGACACCGACCGGACGAGTGCCCACCGCCGGTGGTCCGGCCCGACGATCGTGCGGAACGGGCGGCGCGAGAGCCGGGAGAAGTGGTCGTCCTCGATGACGAGCACGTAGGGGTGGTCCACCAGCAGCGCCCGCAGCTCGGCCGCCCGCGCCTCGCTCAGGCTCGCGCCCGTCGGGTTCTGCGCCCGCGGCGTGCAGACCACCGCGCGCACGCCCTGCTCGAGCGCGGCCCGCAGCCCCTCGACGGTCATCCCCTCGGCGTCCACCGGGACCGGGACGGGGCGGTAGCCGGCCAGCCGCACGGTACGCAGCGTGGCGAGGAAGCACGGGTCCTCGAGCGCGACGGCGTCGTCCCTCGTCAGCGCCTGCGCGAGCAGCCGCTCGACGGCATCGAACGCCCCGCCCGTGACGGTCAGCCGGGCCTCGCCCTCGGCCCCGACGTCGGGCAGCAGCCACTCCCGCGCCAGCCCCTCGAGCCCGGCGTCGATCACGCGCTCCCCGTACATCACCGGCCGGCTCGACAGCGTGGCGAGCGCCCGCTCGATGCCCGGGACGAGCGTCGGGTCGGGGTTCCCGGTCGCGACGTCGCGCAGCACGCTGTCTGCGGCGTACCCCTCCTCGGGGACCGACGCGAGCCCGGCGACGTGCGTCCCGGCGCGCCCGCGTGTGACGACGAGCCCCGCCTGGCCGAGGAGCCGGTAGGCGGAGACCACGGTGTTGCGGTTGAGCCCGAGGCGGTCGGCGAGGGACCGGACCGACGGGAGCTGCTCCCCCGGCGCCAGGCGTCCCCGCTCGACGAGGCCGCGGACGCTCTCGACGATCTCGGCCGCCGTCGAGCCCGTGATCTCGCGGGCGGTCTCAGATGTCGTCATCGGGTACGAGCCTACTGACAGGACAGGTAGGCTGTTTGGCCTAGGTCAAAACCCTGCCCCCGCACGACGACGAACGGATCCCTCGCCATGACCACCGCACCTGCCTCCGCCACCCGCCTCTCCCCCGACGCCCTCACCGACTCCCTGCGCGGCGGCGTCATCATGGACGTCGTCACCCCGGAGCAGGCGACGATCGCCGAGAACGCGGGCGCGGTCGCCGTCATGGCCCTCGAGCGCGTGCCGTCCGACATCCGCGCCCAGGGCGGCGTGGCGCGGATGAGCGACCCCGACCTCATCGACGGCATCATCGCCGCCGTCTCGATCCCCGTCATGGCCAAGGCGCGCATCGGGCACCTGGTCGAGGCGCAGGTGCTCCAGCACCTCGGGGTCGACTACGTCGACGAGTCCGAGGTCCTCTCCCCCGCCGACTACGCCCACCACATCGACAAGCGGAAGTTCACCGTGCCGTTCGTGTGCGGGGCGACGAACCTCGGCGAGGCCCTGCGCCGCATCACCGAGGGCGCGTCGATGATCCGCTCGAAGGGCGAGGCCGGCACCGGCGACGTGTCCGAGGCGACCAAGCACATCCGCCAGATCACCGGCGAGATCAACGCGCTGCGCTCACGGTCGGCGGACGAGCTCTACCTCGCCGCCAAGGAGCTGCAGGCGCCCTACGAGCTCGTCGTCGAGGTGGCGCGCGAGGGCCGGCTGCCCGTCCCGCTGTTCACCGCCGGCGGTGTCGCCACCCCGGCCGACGCGGCGATGATGATGCAGCTCGGCTCCGACGGCGTGTTCGTCGGGTCCGGCATCTTCACGTCCGGCAACCCCGAGGCGCGCGCATTGGCGATCGTCAAGGCGACGCAGTCCTACCAGGACCCGGCCGTCGTCGCGGAGGTCTCGCGCGGGCTCGGCGAGGCAATGGTGGGCATCAGCGTGGCCGACCTGCCGGCCCCGCACCGGCTCGCCGAGCGCGGGTGGTGACGGCGGGCGCGGGCCGGCGGCGGTTCGACCATCCGCCGGCTCACGGCACCCGGTAGGTCCACTTCTCGTCGGTGAACTTCTCGTCGACGAGCCTCTGCGCGGCCTCGAGCTCCTCGGGCCGTATCCCCGACTCGACGGTCGAGTACCGCAGCCGCAGATGGTCGAGGAAGGCGGAGATGATCGCCTCGCGCGCCATGCCGGTCTGACTGCGCATGGGGTCCACGCGCTTGGCGGCGGACCGCACGCCCTTGTCGGACAGCTTCTCGCGGCCGATGCGCAGCACGTCGAGCATCTTCTGGGCATCGATGTCGTAGCTCATCGTCACGTGGTGGAGCACCACGCCGTTCGCGAACCGCTTCTGGGCTGCTCCGCCGATCTTTCCGACGTCGGAGGCGATGTCATTGAGCGGCACGTACCGGGCGTTGACGCCGATCTCCTTCAACGCATCGAGCACCCACGCGTCGAGGAAGGCGTACGACTGCTCGAAGCTGAGGCCCTCGACCAGCGACGTCGGCACCACGAGCGAGTACGTGATGCAGTTGCCGGCCTCCATGAACATCGCGCCGCCGCCGGAGACGCGGCGGACCACCGACATGCCGTACCGCTCGAGCGCCTCCTCGTCGACCTCGTTGCGCACCGACTGGAACGAGCCGATGACGACCAGCGGCGCGTCCCACTCCCAGAACCGCAGGGTGGGGCCGCGGCGTCCGGCGGCGACCTCGGCGGGGAGCACCTCGTCGAGGGCCACGTGCATCGCCGGGTGGAGGGTGGGGCCGTGGACGAGCTCGAGGGTGAGGTCGTCCCAGGAGATCGCGCGGCCGAGCGCCCGGCGGACGGCGATGCCGACGCCCTCGGCGGTGAGCCCGAACGGGTGCACGTCGGGCCGGTCGAGGACGGTGGCCGCGACAGCGGCGAGGTCCGCCGCCGACGCCGACTCCGGCTGCCCGGTCAGGGCCGCGTCGAGGTCGGCGAGCGCCGAGTCGGGCTCGAGGAAGAAGTCGCCGGCCAGGTGGACGTCGCTCAGGCGCCCGTCGCTCACCTCCATGTCGACGACGACGAGCTTGCCTCCGGGGACCTTGTACTCACCGTGCACGCGCTCGAGCCTACGCACTCACCGAGATTGCGGTTCGTCGGCATCCATGCCGAGAGTGCGGCTCAGGGGCGCTCTCACCCGCACTCTCGACATGCCGTGGGGCTCCCAACCGCAATCTCGACGTGCACCAACCGCAATCTCGACGAGCGGGGGACGGTCACGAGCCCGACGCGTGGCGGTCGAGGAACTCGTAGACCTCGGTGTCGTCGACCCCGGGGAACGTGCCCGGCGGCAGCGCGGCGAGCAGGTGGGAGTGCGCACGGGCGCTCGGCCAGGCGTGCGACTTCCACCGGCCGGCGAGCTCGGCGGGCGGGCGCCGGCAGCAGGCCGGGTCCGGGCAGCTCGACCGGGCCCGCTCCCCCGTCTCGCGACCGCGGAACCACTTGGCGTGGTCGAACGGCACGCCGACGTCGATGGCGAAGTCCCCGGCGTCCGTGCGCTCCACGTGGGTCGTGCACCAGTACGTGCCCCGCCCCATGTCCGTGTACTGGAAGTGGGTGGCGTAGCGGTCGACGTTGGCGAACACCCGACGCGAGGCCCACCGCCGGCAGACGATCTGGCCCTCGACGGCGCCGGTGACGTCGGTGGGGAACGTGACGTCGTCGTTCTCGTAGGCCTTGTAGATCACCCCGTCCTCGCCGACCCGCATGAAGTGCACGGGCAGCCCGAGGTGCTCGGTGGCGAGGTTGGTGAACCGGTGGGCGGCGGTCTCGTAGGACACGGCGAAGGCGTCGCGCAGGTCGTCGATCGCAAGCGCCCGCTCCTTCTTGGCGGCGGCAAGAAAGTCGACCGCCGCCCGCTCGGGCACGAGCAGCGCGGCGGCGAAGTAGTTCGCCTCGACCCGCTGGGCGAGGAACTCCGCGTACCCGCGCGGGTCGGCGTGGTTCAGGGCGAAGTGACCGAGGGTCTGCAGGACGATCGTGCGCGGGTCGTGCCCGCCCTGGGCGGTGAGCGGCAGGTAGATCCGGCGGTGGTGGAGGTCGGTGACCGAGCGGGTCGAGCGCGGCAGGTCGTCGGTGCGATGGATCGTGAAGCCCAGGTGCTCGGTGACGGCGGAGACGCCGCGGTCGGTGAGCGGCCCGCCGCGGTGCCCCACGGCCGCCGAGATCTCCGCCGCCGCCGTCTCGATCTCCGCGAAGTAGTTGTTCCGCCCCCGCATCGACGCGCGCAGCTCGGCGTTCGCGCGCCGCGCCTCCTCCGGTGTGGCCGAGCGGATCGTCGCGCTGCGGGCGAGCTCGACGTGCAGGCCGACGAGCGCCTCGAGCGCGTCGGCCGGCAGCTTCGCGGTGGCGCGCACGGACGGCAGGCCGAGCGCCGCGTACCCGGGGTCGGCCTGGGCGCGCTCGAGCGCGAGCTCGAGGGCCGCCCGGCGCGAGGGCGGCTCGGACCGCATGAGGTCCGCGACCGGGACGTCGAGGGCCCGCGCGATCGCGTGGACGAGCGCGAGGCGCGGCTCGCGCTTCCCGTTCTCGATCTGGGAGAGCAACGACGGCGCCCGCTCGACCCGGACCGCGAGCTCGGCCAGCGTGAGCCCCGCCTCCTGACGGGCGTGCCGGATCCGGCGGCCGAGCACGGCGAGGTCGAGCTCGTCGTCGGAGGCGTTCGGGTCGACCTCCCCGCGAGAGTGCGGCCCGCCCGGCAGGGCGCCGGCGCGCCGCGCGGGTCCGTCGTCGTCGGGCGTGGTCGTTCGCGTCGTCGCGGCCATCTCTTCTCCTTCGGTGAAGATCGCTCGAACTTTACACATTCTCCTGCTGGCCGCGGCCAGAACGAGCCACGAGCGTGTACTCATCGCGGATTTCACCCGAGGTTCGCCGACCGCCACGAGGAAGAGGCACACCATGAGCATCGACGTCGAGACGCACCAGACGCACACGACGACCACGCCCCGCCCCGAGCCCCGCTCCGTCGAGGGCCGCATCCGCTCGGAGGCCGCGGACCTCGCGCAGGACTGGGCGTCGAACCCGCGCTGGGCAGGCGTGCGCCGCGACCACTCGGCGGAGAACGTCGTCCGGCTGCGCGGCACGGTCCGCGAGGAGCCCACGCTCGGGCGGCGCGGCGCCGAGCGCCTGTGGCAGCTGCTCCACACCCGTGACTACGTCCACGCGCTCGGCGCGATCACCGGCAACCAGGCCACGCAGATGGTCCGCGCGGGACTCGAGGCCATCTACCTCTCGGGCTGGCAGGTCGCGGCCGACGGCAACTCGGCCGGCCAGACCTACCCCGACCAGTCGCTCTACCCCGTCAACTCCGTCCCCGCGGTGGTCCGACGGATCAACAACGCGCTCCTGCGTGCGGACGAGATCAGCTTCTCCGAGGGCACGGACCCCGGCTTCGACTGGCTCGCCCCGATCGTCGCGGACGCAGAGGCCGGGTTCGGCGGGGCGCTCAACGCGTTCGAGCTGACGAAGGCGCTCATCGTCGCGGGCGCGGCCGGTGTCCACCTCGAGGACCAGCTGGCCTCGGAGAAGAAGTGCGGCCACCTCGGCGGCAAGGTCCTCGTCCCCACCTCCCAGCACGTGCGCACGCTCTCCGCGGCACGCCTCGCGGCGGACGTCCTCGATACGCCCACCCTCGTCGTCGCCCGCACCGACTCGCTCGCGGCCACGCTCATCACCTCCGACGTCGATCCCCGCGACCAGGTCTTCACCACCGGCGAGCGCACGGCGGAGGGGTTCTACCGCACCACGCCGGGCACCGAGGCCGTCATCGCCCGCGCGCTGGCCTACGCCCCGTACGCCGACCTGCTGTGGGTCGAGACGTCGACGCCGGACCTCGAGCACGCCCGCGAGGTGGCCGAGGCGGTCCACGCCGAGCACCCGGACCAGATGCTCGCGTACAACTGCTCGCCGTCGTTCAACTGGCGCAAGCACCTCGACGACGACACGATCGCCCGTTTCCAGCGCGAGCTCGGTGCCATGGGCTACCGCTTCCAGTTCATCACCCTGGCCGGCTTCCACCAGCTCAACCACGGGATGTTCGAGCTCGCCCGCGGCTACTCCCGCGAGGGCATGACCGCTTACGTCGACCTCCAGGAGCGCGAGTTCGCCGCCGAGGCCGACGGCTACACCGCGACGCGCCACCAGCGCGAGGTCGGCACGGGCTACTTCGACCTCGTCGCCACCGCGCTGAACCCGACCGCCGAGACCCTCGCCCTGCGCGGGTCCACCGAGGAGCAGCAGTTCCGCTGAGCGGCCCCGCCGCCCCGTCACGAAGGAGTGCACCGACATGACCCTCACCGACTTCCCGATGACCGCCCCGCTCCGTCGCGTCCCCGCCTCCCGGGTGCCCGACGTCGGAACCCCCATGCCCGACGACGAACGGCCCGCCCTCTCCGCCGACCGTGGCGCCCGCGTCGCGGTGGTCCGCCGGCCCGCCGGCCGTATCCCTTCGCCGGTGGCCCTCGCGCTGGTCGGCGCCCTGCACGAGCGGTTCGACGACGAGCGGCGCGAGATCCTGCGCGAGCGCCGGTGCCGCGCGCAGTCCGCGGCCGACGGCGCACCGATCGCCCCGGACCGCCGATCCAGCGGCGCGCACGAGGACCCCGCGTGGCGGGTGCTGCCGGGCTCGGCGCGCGCGGCGGTCGTCGCGCGGCCCCGCGGGTGGGAGGAGGCCGAGGACCGGCTCGAGGTCGGAGGCCGTCCCGCGTCGGCGACCCTCGTCGACGTCGCGTTGCACGTGGCCGACGCGCACGCCCGTCGGGCCGACGGCCCCGGCATCGAGGTCCGGCTGACCGGCCTGCAGGGGCGCCGGGAGGCGCGGCTGTGGGACGAGGTCCTCGCGTTCACCGAGCGGTGGCTCGGCCTGCCGGGCGGGACCGTGCGGGCGCGCATCGTCCTCGGCTGCGTCCAGGCGGCCACGGAGGCGGAGGAGGTTCTCTTCGAGCTCCGGGGCCGGGCGGCGACCTTCGCGCTCGGCGACCTCGACGCGCTGCAGGCCGAGGCCGCCGACGCCCGCGCGCGCACGGCCGCGGTCCAGCCGGGCTGCGGGGAGGTCGGCCCGACGCCGGCGTCCGTGCGGGCGCTGCCGGAGCGGGTCGCGCGGATCCGGTCGCGGCGCTACGCCGAGCCGGTCAGCGGGAGCGTCGCGATGGCCTCGTGACGCGGTCCGCCGCCGCGTCCCTCACCCAGGTGGGAGGACACGAGCTCGACGACGTCGGCCCGCCACGTGGGCCCCTCGTAGATCGCGAGCGCGGAGGCGAGGCCGGCCAGGTCGGTCCCGCGCGAGCGGCGTGACTCGCGGGCGACGGTCAGGTGGGCGCGGCGGCGGTCCTGGCCGGCGTGGGCCGACCGGCCGCGGCTCGAGCGGGAGCCATTGGGCCGGGAGCCGTTCGACCTGGAGCCGTTCGGCCGAGATCCGTTCGGCCGGCCGCGGGCCGGGGCGCCACCGGGGCGTCCCGGCTCGTCGTCGTGCTCCTCGTCCTCGTCGGCGTCGTGCTCGGGCTCGTACGGGGCTCCCGCGACGTCGGACATGAGGGCGGCGAGCGGGTCGGTGTCGCCGCCGACCCCGACCCACAGGGTGCGGCCGGTGAAGGAGCCGGCGCCGCGCAGCCGCAGGTCGAGCGGGGCGTGCCGGGCGGCGGCCTCGGCGAGGGAGTCGGCGGCGGCGTCGGCTGCGCCGTCGGGGATCTCGCCGTAGAAGGCGAGCGTGAGGTGCTGCTGGTCGGGCGGCACCCAGCGCAGGGGTGCGCCGGCGCCGAGCCGGAGGTTGGTCAGCGGGAGCTCGAGGTGGTCGAGCACCTCGGCGGGCGGCCGGATCGCGGCGAACAGGCGCATCGGGTCAGCCTCTCCCCCGCGGCGCCCGGCGTCCATCCGAATCGGGCGCCGGGCGGGATCCTGCCACGGTGCTCGGCGCGCGGTGGCCGGTTCGCGGCGGCCGGCGCGCGACTACCGGCTGAAGCGGGCGATCGCGTCGGCGACCTCCTTGAACTTGGCGTCCGCCTCCTCGTCTCCGGCGATGACGGCGTCGCGGACGCAGTGCCGCATGTGGTCGTCGAGCAGCCCGAGGCCCACGTTGCGCAGCGCGGAGGTCAGCGCCGTGATCTGCGTGAGGATGTCGATGCAGTACTTCTCCTCGTCGACCATCCGCTGGAGGCCGCGCGCCTGCCCCTCGATCTTCCGCAGCCGCGCGACGTAGCGGGCCTTGTCGTTGATGTAGCCGTGGTGGTGCGCTGGGTCGCTCTCCACGGAGTCGGTGCTCGCCCCGGTGGAGGCGGTCGCCGCGCCGGGCTCGGCGCCGACGGGCGGGTCGATGTCGGTCGTCGTCATGGTTGTCTCCCGTTGCTCTTCTGGTTCGCTGGTTCGCTACTTCGCCTCGACGAGCTCGCGGTCCCCCGCCGCGGTCTCCGCGCCGTGCTCGGCCCCGGTGGCGTCCGCCGGGCGGCCCTCGCCCAACGTCGACCGGAAGCCGCGCAGCGTCAAGGAGTTCGACACGACGAACACCGACGAGAAGCCCATCGCGATGCCGGCGAGCCCAGGGTTGAGCAGCCCGAGCGCGGCGACGGGGATCAGCGCGACGTTGTACGCGAACGCCCAGAACAGGTTGCCCTTGATCGTCCGCAGCGTACGGCGCGAGAGACGGATCGCGTCGCCCGCCGAGCGCAGGTCGTTGTTCATCAGCGTGATGTCGGAGGCCTCGATCGCGACGTCGGTGCCTGCGCCCATCGCGAGGCCGAGGTCGGCCTGCGCCAGGGCGGCCGCGTCGTTGACGCCGTCGCCGACCATCGCCACGCGCCTGCCCTCGGCCTGCAGTCGTTCGATGACCGCGACCTTGTCCTCCGGCATGACGTCGGCGATCACGTTGCCCTCGCCGACCCCGACCTCGGCCGCGACAGCGGCGGCGGCCCGGGCGTTGTCCCCCGTGAGCAGGTACGGCGTGAGCCCGAGGTCCGCGAACTGCGCGACCGCCTGCGCCGACGACGCCTTGATCGTGTCGCGCACGACCACCACGCCGGCGGGGACCCGGTCGATGGACACGACGACGGGCGTCGCGCCGCGGCCCTGCGCGTCCTCGAACGCCTGGGACAACTCCGCCGGGAGCTCGCCGTCCGGGCGGCCGACGACGACGGTCCGACCGTCGACGACGGCGCTCACGCCCCGTCCGGCGGAGTTCTCGAAACCGGTGGCCGCGGCGAGCTCGCCGCGCTCGGACGCGGCGGTGACGATCGCCTGGGCGATGGGGTGCTCCGAGCCCGACTCGACCGCGCCCGCGAGCGCGAGCACCGCGTCCTCGTCGCCGCCGGCGGCGGCGTGCACGCCGGTCACCGACATGACGCCCTCGGTGACGGTGCCGGTCTTGTCCATGACGATCGTGTCGACCTGACGCGTGGACTCCAGCACCTCGGGGCCCTTGATGAGCAGGCCCAGCTGGGCGCCGCGCGAGGTACCGACGAGCAGGGCGGTCGGCGTCGCGAGGCCGAGCGCGCACGGGCAGGCGATGATGAGCACCGCGACGGCGGCCGAGAACGCCCAGTTGACGTCGTTGCCGATGAGCAGGTGGACGATCAGCGCGATCACGGCGAGGACGATGACGGTCGGCACGAACACGGCCGAGATCCTGTCGACGAGGCGCTGCACGGGGGCCTTCTTCGACTGCGCCTCGGTGACGAGCTTCGCCATCTGGGACAGGGTCGTGTCGGCGCCGGTGCGGGTCACCTCGACCAGCAGCCGGCCGGAGGTGTTGATCGTGGCGCCGGTGACGAGGCTGCCGGGCGACGCGTCGACGGGGACCGACTCGCCGGTCAGCATCGACTCGTCGATCGCGGAGGTGCCCTCGACGACCCGGCCGTCGGTCGCGATCTTCTCGCCGGGGCGGACGACGAAGACGTCGCCGACCGCGAGCTGTCCGACGGGCACGCGGACCTCGCGTCCGTCGCGAAGAAGCGCCGCGTCCTTCGCCCCCATGTCGAGGAGCGACTTGAGCGCCGCCGAGGAGGCGCCCTTCGCGCGGACCTCGAACCAGCGGCCGAGCAGCAGGAAGGTGACGACGACGGCGACGGTCTCGAGGTAGATGTGGTCCATGCCGTCGGCGCGCGGCAGCAGGCTCATCTCCATCGTCATGCCGGGGTGGCCGGCGGTCCCGAAGAACAGCGCCCACAGCGACCACACGTACGCGGCGGTCGTCCCGAGCGACACGAGGGTGTCCATCGTGGTCGAGCGGTGGCGCAGGTTGAGGAGTGTGGCGCGGTGGAAGGGCATGCCGCCGTACAGGTAGATGAGCGTCGACAGCACGAGGATCGCCCACTGCCAGTTCGGGAACTGCAGCGCCGGGATCATCGAGATCGCCACGACCGGCACGGAGAAGATCGCCGACCAGATCAGGCGATCCTTGAGGTCCTTCTCCTCGGCGAGGCGTGCTTCCTCGTGCCGGTCGACGATCTCGTCCCCACCCGACTCGTCGACGGCCGGCTCCTCCGCCGCCGTCATCGCGAAGGCGTCGTACCCCGCGCCGCGGACGACCTCGATGAGCTCGTCCTCCGTGATCCTGCTCGGGTCGTAGTCGATCGTCGCGGTCTCGGTCGCGTAGTTGACGATCGCGTCCGCGCCGTCGACCTTGTTGATCTTTCGCTCGATCCGGGAGGAGCACGACGTGCACGTCATGCCCGTCACCCCGAGCTCGAGGTGGACGAGGTCCGTCGCGTCGACCGGTGCAGCAGTCTGTGCCATGTGCTCTCCCCTTCCCTAGGAGGTCGCTGGATCGTTCGTTATGCCCGGTATGGGTATCCCACGGGCGGCGGCGCGGGGCGTCGCGAAGGTCAGGCCTTGAGCGAGTAGCCGGCCTCGCTGACAGCTGCGGCGACCTGCTCGTCGGTGAAGTTCTCGCCCGTGACGCTGACCTTGCCGGACTCGTGCGACGCCTCGACCTCGGAAACGCCCGCGATCTCGCCGATCTCCTCCTTGACCGACATCTCGCAGTGCCCGCAGGTCATGCCGTCGACGAGGTACTCCTTGGTGCTGGCAGCCATGACTGTTCCTTTCGTCTCGAACGGCAGCGCTCACTGCCGTTACGACCGAGCATATACCCCCTATAGGTATCAAACAAGGGCAAGGAGCGGCCTGGCACCGGGCGTGCGTCCGAGCATGGGCGAGGGCCCGACGAGCGGAAGCGGCCCGGACAGTCACGTACACGTAGAAGCACCGACGGGTCAGAATGGTTAGCCTCGAGACGAACCACGACGACAGGCCGATTCATCGACACCCGAGCTTTCGGCATGCGATCGGGCCATGGAAGGAGCTGACGACCGATGCCGACCTGGTCGATCGAGTCGTTCCCCTTCGACGAAGGGTCCGTGACCAGCTGGGCCGGCCAGGATCCACGGCATCGCAACTGGCCGGTCGTCTACAGCATCAGCGGCACGGGGTCCGTCTACGTCGGTGAGACCGGTAACGCCGCCGGCCGTATGCGCCAGCATCTGTCGACACGGGACGGGCTCGACACCGCCAACGTCATCGTCGACGACACGTTCAACCGGTCGGCATGCCTCGACCTGGAGTCGACTCTTATCAGGCTCTTCAGCGGCGACGGCCAGTTCGAGGTGCTCAACCGCAACGACGGGATCGTCGACGCCGAGTACTACGACCGCGGCCGGTATCAGCTGCTGTTCGACGAGATCTTCGAGTCACTGCGCGAATCCGGGTACTTCACCCGGTCGATTCCCGAGATCGTCAACAGCGACCTCTTCAAGCTGTCGCCGTTCAAGGCGCTGAGCAACGACCAGGCGATCGTCGTCGAGAGCATTCTCGACGGGCTCTTCGAGGACCTCTCGAACGACGCCGACAGCCGAAGCCTTGTCGAAGGACACCCCGGCACCGGGAAGACGATCGTCGCGATCTTCCTCGTCAAGCTGCTCGTCGACATCGCGCTCTCCGACGACGAGGAGCAGATCTCGTCGGACTCGTTCCTCGCCGAGTACTTCACGCCCGGCCACCGTGAGCTTCTCGCGGACTTCCGAGTCGGACTCGTCGTCCCGCAGCAGTCGCTCCGACACTCGGTGCAGAACGTGTTCAGGCGGACGCCCGGGCTCGAGCCGGGCATGGTGCTCACGCCGTTCGAGGTCGGACGGAGCACCGACACCTTCGAACTCCTGATCGTCGACGAGGCTCACCGACTCACCATCTACTCGGCCCAGGCGATGGGAACGATGACGAAGGCCTACAGAGAGATCAGCCAGGAGCTGTTCGGGGAGGACTGGCAGGCAAAGACGCAGCTCGACTGGATCACCGCGAGGAGCAGGCACCAGATCCTGCTCGTCGACACCGGGCAGAGAGTCCGTCCCGCCGACATTCCCGAACAGACGCTGGCGGCACTGCAGGACGACGCGCACCGTGACGGCCGTCGTTACACCCTCACCTCGCAGATGCGAGTCAGGGCCGACGCCGACTACGTCGGATACATCCGTCGGGTCCTGGCCGGCTCTCAGCCGGGACGACAGGAGTTCGGCGAGTACGAGCTCGAGCTCTTCGACGACTTCGATGCGATGTACGAACGCATTCGCACGCAGAACGAGGAGTACGGGCTGTCGCGCCTCGTCGCCGGCTACGCATGGAGGTGGGTGAGCAGGCGCGACAACGCCGCCCACGACATCGAGCTCGGCAGCCACAAGCTCGCCTGGAACCGCGCAACACGGGACTGGATCAACTCACCAGGCTCGATCGGCGAAGTC
This sequence comes from Georgenia sp. Z1344, assembly GCF_057652375.1. Classification (NCBI taxonomy): domain Bacteria; kingdom Bacillati; phylum Actinomycetota; class Actinomycetes; order Allobogoriellales; family Allobogoriellaceae; genus Georgenia; species Georgenia sp. Z1344. The sequence goes on from NZ_CM172728.1 coordinate 730,314, forward strand.
GGATCGATCCACACCGTCCAGGGATACGACCTCAACTACGCGGGCGTGATCATCGGGAACGACCTGCGTCTCGACCCGCTCAGCGGACGAGTCGTCGCCGACCGCTCCTCGTACTTCGACGCCAAGGGCAAGGCCAACAACAACCTGCTCGGCATCACCTACTCCGACGACGACATTCTCGGGCTCATCCGAAACATCTACGGCGTGCTCCTGACCCGAGGGATTCGCGGGACCTACGTCTACGTCTGCGACGCACCGCTGCGCGAGTACCTGCGCCGGTTCTTCTGACGCCCCCGCACCTCACACGATCGCGGTCCCGTCCTCCCGCCGGTCCCGCAGGTCCTTCACGGCCACGGCCAGCGCGGCGAGCAGCATTTCGAGCCCCGTGCCATCCATCAGGCGTCGTCGTCGGACTCCTCGCGCTCAAGATGCGTCATGAACCAGGTCAGGCTCTCTGCAATCACGTCGAATGCGGCGGCATCCGCCAGCACCTCGACCGAGAAGCCGGGCCTGGGCCGGTCCAGCAGGTCCACTCCGGGCGCGCCGTTCAGTCGCTCTCTGAGCTCGTCCCGCAACAGCACGTCATCGAACGGCGGTCGACTCTCGAGATATTGGAAGACCACTTCAACCTTTCCGCTGGGGTACAGCGCGAACGGCCAGACCGAACCATCTGCGCCCTGAGCGTTGAAGAACGCCGTGACCTCCGAGGCTCGGCCCCAATCCATCTCGCCACCGATCGTTTCCCAGTGAGCGATCAGCCGGTGGACAGCGTCCACAATATCGGGCCCCTGGTACGAGCTGAGTTGTCTCTCGAACTGTTCAGGTCGCAGTTGGGGCACCGAAAGGCCAGACAGTTCGGCAAGGTCGATCGCCCTCAGGCGATCAGCCTCCAGGGCGCGCCCATCCTGACCGAACAACACCCCTTCAGCCCGCAGCACGTCGTGCGGGTCGTCCGTGCGCTGTGGATCGATCCACCTGAACCCGGACGCGACCCGCCCGTCTGCGGTCAGGACGCGGTGAGCGTTGGCCGTGGGGACGCGAGCGAGCCGCTGACCGACGGGAACAGGGTGCGTACCCGCAACGATGGCGACGTCTCCGTACGAGGTCCATCTACCGGCTGGAATCTCGGCCAGAATCTCGGCGACCGTCAGCCAGAGTTCCTCCGACGATCCGTCATCGACAAGCGCCTCGACCGGTCCCGGCCAGATCTCGATGATCGCATCAGCAATAGCCGACGCCCGCCGCTCGATCTCGTTCGGGCCCCACGTCTCGTGAGCGCCGATCAACTGATTCAGACGCAGCCCGCTGCGCGCGAGCTCGACCCGTTTGCGCGCGAACTCATCGTTGCTGAGTTCGCTGTTGTACCCGGTGAGAGTGAGGTTGCCGATCGCGTGCACCTTCGATTCGTGGAAGGCATGAATCTCCTCGACGCTGAGCCACTGCGACAGGTCTGCACGCCACTCGTCGGACAACGACTGAGGCATGACGTGCTCGATCGAGAGGCGTTTCATGTCGACCGGCTCCTTGGAGCCGAACGACTCCTCCAACCACTCGAGGATGAGTCGCTTGTGCAGCCCACGTCCCTGCCAGTAGTAGGGAACTGCATGCACCGCCTCGCGGACCTCGCGATCCGTCCCGTAGTACTTGCGACCACGTGACAGGAACTCACGAAGCCCGGCAGCGACATCATCTGCGGCGACGACTGCCTGGACGGCCTGGAGGAGAGTCCGGTTCAGACTGGCGGTTGCACGCCCGATGACGATCCGGCGCACGAGGTAGCTCTCGAGGATCCGAAGCGCGTCGGCTACCTCTTCTGCCGTCGACGTCCCGTCGGCGCGGCGAGACAGCAGCTGGAGCATGACGGGGAACGCAGTCTTCGTACCCCAGGTCCACAGCCGTTCGAGCCGCACCCGCACTCGTGGGTCCTTCTCTCGATCAGGCTCGAGAATGAGGACGAGCAGCTCCCCGAGCGCGGCGATGCGTCGCACCTCCAGCTCGATCTGCTCCGTCTCGACCATCACGTCGAGACGCCTCTGCTGCTTGTCGTAGGTCTCCGACTGCTTGACGCGCTCGTCACGCTGGACGGAATCGAGCCAGAACAGCAGCTCGATGTTGTCGGACGACAGCAGTCTCTCGAGCGGGAGCCATACCGACTGGTAAACGGAGTCACCGCTGTCGCCAAGCCGCATGAACAGGTAGTTCTTGAGCAGGTCAGCCTGGGTCAGCTGCAGACCGGTGTTGTTGAGCGACTCGAAGATCCGATGGACGTTGTCACCCTGCTGAGCGGTGACCGAGACAAGTGACAGGCCGGCAAGAACTGCATTCTCGATGCCCTCAACCTGATCGGCAGGAACCGAGCTGAGGACCGATCTGAAGTACCGGTACGCGGCCCCCACATGGTCCGTGCCGCCCGCGCTCGGGGCGGCACGGATGACCGCGAGATAGGCGTCCCTGTCCGCCTGGGTCGGGAGAAACTTCGTCGGTGTGCCCTTGTCCCAGACGTTGACGAGGTACTGCGAGTTGAGTCGGTCGAAATGCTCGCGACCGGTGTGCTCCGACTGATGGTCCCGCAGTGCCGCCAGCAGCAGGGTCAACGTGGTCAGTCGCTGCTGACCGTCGACGACAAGGAACTGCTGCACGCCCACCGGTCCGGCTGCCGGGCTCGTCGCCAGGACGAGCGACCCGATGAAGTGCGTGGCCGCCGGGTCGGTCCGACGAGTCTCCTCGAGCTCGACGATGTCGGACCACAACTTGGTGAGTTGTCTAGGCCCCCATTCGTACCGCCGCTGGAAGAGCGGGACGACGTACTGCTTCTTGCCCTCGAAGATGCTCTGGAGGTTGGCCTCCAATGCCGTAACCACTGATGTGTCCCCCGAACGTGTGAGCGTGTCGTCCACCCTATGCGGACGGGGCCCCACACCTCAGACCATCGCTGTGCCGTCCTCCCGCCGGTCCCGCAGGTCCTTCACGGCCACGGCCAGCGCGGCGAGCAGCACCACGGCGATGACCCCGAACCCGAGCGACGCGGCCGTGGGCCAGTCCGTCGCCTCCAGCGTGCCGAACACGGCCGCGGTGATGACGGCGATGCCGATCGAGGTGCCGATCCGCTGCCCGGTCTGCATGACCGCCCCCGAGCTCCCGGCGTACGCGAGCGGGACCTCGGCGAGCGTGAGGGTCTGGTTGGGGCTGACCACACACCCCTGCGCGGCGCCGATGAAAGAGAGGGACAGCAGGAGCCACCAGACGCTCAGCCCCGCCGACGCGTGCAGCTGGACCACGACGATGCTCAGCACGAGGCCCACCAGCCCCATGAGCAGCCCGCCGATCACCAGCTTGCGGCCGTAGGTGAGCACCCGCTTGCCGGCCCAGTTGGCCCCGAACGCGGACAGCACCGCCGACGGCAGCCCGATGACGCCGGCCTCCATCGCGGAGCGGCCGTCGCCCTGCTGCATGTACAGCGCGACGAGCACCCACACGCTCGTCATCCCGAGGAAGTAGAGCGTGATCATCAGGGACCCGTTGGTGAAGCTGCGGGTGCGGAAGATGGCGAGGTCGACCATCGGGCTCCGCCCGGAGCGCGCGTACCGCTTCTCCCACCACACCCAGGCGACGACGAGCAGGACACCCGCCGGCACCAGCAGCCACAGCGCGGCCGACCCGCGCCCCTCCATGAACGGGAAGAGGATGGCGAGGACCGCGGCGCCGAGCAGCAGCGCGCCGACGGGGTCGAGGGAGCGTTCTGCGCGCGTGGCGGGATCGGCCCGGCGCAGCGACCGGATGAGGGGCCGCGGGAACCACCGCAGCCCGAGGGCGATCGTCACGAGCCCCACCGGCACGTTGACGAGGAAGGTGAGGCGCCAGCCCAGGTCGGTCCCGCCGGCGCTGATGAGGACCCCGCCGAGGACCGGTCCGATCGCGACCGACACCCCGACCGCGGCGCCGAAGTAGCCGAAGGCCCTCGCCCGCTCGGCGCCCCGGAAGTATTGCTGGATCATCCCGACGCCCTGCGGGTTGACGAGCCCGGAGCCGACCCCCTGCGCGAACCGCGAGACGTTGAGCCACTCGGCGTTCGGCGCGAGGCTCGAGGTGATCGAGAAGACGGTGAAGATCGCCATCCCGACGAGGAAGATCCCGCCGCGCCCCATGACGTCGCCGGCCCGGCCGGCCGCCACGAGCACTACGCCAAACGTCAGCGCGTAGCCGGACAGCACCCACTGGAGGTCGGACTGCGAGGCGCCGAGGCCCTCCTGCATCGACGGGAGCGCCACGTTGACGATGCTCACCGAGATGAGGGCCATGAAGATGGCCCCGAGGGTGACCACGAGGATCCGCCAGCGCGCAGGGTCCGGGGTGTCGGGCGACCGGTTCGGATCGTTCTCGGCCTGCACCGACGAGCTCCTCCCTCCGAGGCGTGGGCACCTGCCGCACGCCACTCCCCGACGACGAACACCCCGCGTCGACCCGCCGAGCCTACGTCGGCGCCCGCTCGATCACCCCTCGACGTTCACTTCCGGTCGGCGCCGTCACGCACGAGGTGCGACCGAGCACCGCGCAGGCAGGACAGGGCCTACAGGCAGGACGTGATGGGCGACGGGCCGAGGTGCCGACCGTCGAACCCGGGCGACGCGCGCACTCGCGCGGTCCACCTGGCATTCGCCGCCCGATCACCCGAGATCCATGTCGGCGGTTCAGGCTCGAGGGTATGGACACCTCGGACCGGCAGCAGCTGACGAACTGGATCCGCCGTCACGGGCCCGACTACCTCGCCGACCCGAACATCACCTCGGTCGGTATCGGCTACAAGGAGACCGGCGGGGAGCGCACGGACGAAATCTCGCTCCAGTTCACCGTGACGCGGAAGGTCCCGCTCACCGAGCTCGAGGCGCTCGGTACGCGGGCGATCCCCGAGACGATCGAGGCCGAGCGGATCTCCGTCCCCACCGACGTTCTCCAGCGCGGCTTCCGGCTCTCCTACGAGATCGTGCCCGAGGCATTCGACGACGCGCGCCGGAGGCGCGTCGATCCGCTGGTGCCGGGCGTGAGCGTGTCCCACCCTCGGGTCTCGGCCGGCACCGCGGGGGCGATCGTCCACGACCGGCACACCGGGGAGCCGGTGCTGCTGTCGAACTGGCACGTCCTGCACGGTCCGGACGGCGCGATCGGCGACGCCGCGCTGCAGCCGGGCACCCACGACGACAACCGCGCCACCGACAACCGGTTCGGCCGCCTGCTCCGGTCGCACCTGGGTGCTGCGGGGGACGCGGCGATCGCGACGATCGACAACCGCGGTGCCGACCCGACGATCCTCGAGCTGGACATCGTGCCGGACCAGATCGGCGACCCGGACCTCGGCGACCAGGTGGTCAAGTCCGGACGCACGACGGGCGTCAGCCACGGGCAGGTGTCGCGGATCGAGACCCTGGTGTCGATCGACTACGGCGACGGGACCGGCGAGCAGCAGATCGGCTGCTTCGAGATCGAGCCGGACCCGCGCCGCTCCGGCACCTCCGACCGGCTCAGCGACGGGGGCGACTCCGGCGCCGTCTGGATGCTCAAGGCGGGCAACGGGCACACCTCGACGGTGATGGGCGGGCTCCACTTCGCCGGGTCCGACTCCGCCGAGGGGGAACGCGCCCTGGCCTGCTACGCCTCCTCGGTGCGAGACAAGCTCGAGTTCTCCCTGTCCGCGGAGGTCGCGGACGAGTCCGCCACGGCCGAGGCCACAGGCGGAGGATTCGACGAGGAGTTCCTTTCCCTCCCGGTCGCGGTCCCCGAGCTCGGGAAGGATCTCGCGTCCGACGCCGTCGAGGTCGACGGCTCCCCGGTCGTCCCCTACACCCACTTCAGCCTGACCCAGTCCCGGAGCCGCCGGCTGGCCCGGTGGGTCGCCTGGAACGTCGACGGCACCGGCCTGCGGCGGCTCAGTCGCGACGGGATCGAGTTCCGCTACGACGAGCGGATCGACGAGGAGTTCCAGGCGGGTGACGACCTCTACGGGGCGAACGACCTCGACCGCGGCCACATCGCGCGTCGCTCGGACCTGCTCTGGGGACCGCGCGGCGAGGCGCAGCGCGCCAACGAGGACTCGTTCAGCTTCACCAACATCGCCCCGCAGATGAACACCTTCAACCAGTCCGGCCTCGCGGGCGTCTGGGGCAAGCTCGAGGACGCGCTCTTCGACCGGGTCGAGGTCGAGGACCTGCGGATCGCCGTGGTCGCAGGACCGGTGTTCAAGGAGTCCGACCGCGAGTACCGCGGCTTCCAGGTCCCCCGCGAGTTCTACAAGATCATCTACTACGTGGTCGGCGGCGAGCTGCGGGCACAGTCCTTCCTGCTCTCGCAGGACCTGTCCGACCTCGAGGTGCTCGACCTCTCCGAGTTCGCGACGTACCAGGTGGCGCGCGCCGAGCTCGAGGAGCGGACAGGGCTGACGTTCGCCGCAGCCGCGGCCGGTGACGGTCCCGACGGGTCGGGTCCGGAGGCGGAGCGCAGCCGCGCGCTGGGGTCGGTGGACCAGATCGCCTGGTGAGGGCCTCCCGCACGCGGCGAACGCCCTCGGCGAACCGCACTCTCGATGACAGCGGGCCGAGCTAGCGCGGCGCGACCTCCGCGTGCACGAGGCCCCAGACGAACGAGTCGACGAGCGCCTCCCAGGACGCCTCGACGACGTCGGTCCCGACCCCCACCGTCGACCACGAGCGCACGCCGTCCGAGGACCGCACGAGCACGCGGATCGAGGCGTCGGTTCCCTGCTGGGAGTCGAGGATGCGCACCATGTAGTCGACGAGCGCGAACTCCTCGATCTCCGGGTAGGTGTCCACGAGCGCCTCGCGCAGCGCGTGGTCGAGCGCGTTGACGGGGCCGTTGCCCTCGCCGGTGCGGACGATCCTCCCCTGCCCGGTGCGGAGCTTGACGGTGGCCTCGGCCTCGGTCCGGCCGCGGCCGTCCAGCGAGGTCACCTGCGCACGCCAGGACTCGACGTCGAAGTACGCGCCTGCTCCGCCCTCGCCGAGCTCCTCGCGCAGGAGCAGCTCGAAGGAGGCGTCGGCGGCGTCGTAGGTGTAGCCGCGCGCCTCGGCCGCCTTCACGCGCTCGGTGACGCGGGTGAGCAGCTCGCCCCGGCCCGAGAGGTCGAACCCGAGCTCGCGGCCCTTGAGCTCGATCGAGGCCCGCCCGGCCATGTCGGACACGATCATCCGCATGTCGTTGCCGACGGCCGCCGGGTCGGTGTGCTGGTAGAGGTCCGGGTCCACGCGGATCGCCGAGGCGTGCAGCCCGGCCTTGTGGGCGAACGAGCTGTGGCCCACGTAGGGCTGGCGCGAGAAGGCGGGGATGTTCGTCAGCTCGGCGATCTGGTGGCTGATGCGGGTGGCCTCGCGCAGACGGTCGGGCCCGATCGTCTCAAGCCCGCGCTTGAGCTCGAGGTTGGCGATGACCGCCACGAGGTCGGCGTTGCCGGTGCGCTCGCCGTAGCCGTTGACGCAGCCCTGGACGTGGGTCGCCCCGGCGTCGACCGCCGCGATCGAGGACGCGACGGCGGTGCCGGCGTCGTTGTGCGTGTGGATCCCGATCCGGCCGTCCACGCCCGCGCGGACCTCGGCGACGATCCGCCCGACCTCGTCGGGCAGGGTGCCGCCGTTGGTGTCGCACAGGACGGCGGACGTCGCGCCGGCCGCGAGCGCGGTGGCGGCGACCTCGCGCGCGTACCCCGGGTCGTGCCGGTAGCCGTCGAAGAAGTGCTCGAGGTCCACGTGCACCTCGCGCCCGAGCCCCACGAGATGGGTGACGGTGTCCCGCACCATCCGCAGGTTCTCCTCGGGCGTGGTACGCAGCGCGCGCTCGACGTGCCGCGAGTCCGACTTGGCCACGAGCGTGAGCACGCCGGCGCCGGAGTCGACCAGCGCCTGGACCTGGGCGTCCTCGGCGGCCGGAACGCCGGGTTTCGCCGTCGACCCGAAGGCCGCGAGCCGCGCGCGGGTGAGCGTCAGCTCCTTCTCGGCGAGCTGGAAGAACTCCGTGTCGCGCGGGATGGCGCCGGGCCAGCCGCCCTCGATGTAGTCGACGCCGAGCTCGTCGAGCAGGGCGGCGATCGCCATCTTGTCCGCGACGGTGAGGTTGATGCCCTCCTGCTGGGCGCCGTCGCGCAGGGTGGTGTCGTAGACGTGCAGCTCGCTGGTCATCGTGCCTCCCGCCGGCTCAGACGAGCCGGTACATCCACTCGTGCGCGTCCGCCGCGCGGCCGTACTGGATGTCGGTGAGCTCGGCGTGCAGGGAGCGGGTGACCGGCCCCGGCCGACCGTCGCCGACGGTGACGTCGAAGTCCTCCCCCGCGAGCCGGCCGATCGGGGTGACGACGGCGGCGGTCCCGCAGGCGAACACCTCGGCGACGGCGCCGGAGCGGATGTCCGCGAGCAGGTCGGCGAGCGCGATCGGCTCCTGGCGCACCTCGCGGCCGGACTCGGCCAGCAGGGTGAGCAGCGAGTCCCGGGTGCCGCCCTCGAGGATCGTCCCCGTGAGCCCGGGGGTGCGGACGGTGCCGTCGGAGTCGACGACGACGAGGTTCATCCCGCCGAGCTCGTCCACGTAGGTGTTCGTCGAGGCGTCGAGGAACAGGACCTGCTCGAAGCCCTTCTCGTAGGCCTCGGCCTGCGGGAGCAGGGACGCGGCGTAGTTCCCGCCGGTCTTCGTGTCCCCCATCCCGCCGGCGCCGGCGCGGTGGTAGGTCGAGGAGACCCAGATCCCGACCGGCTCGAAGCCGTTGACGAAGTACGGCCCCACGGGCGAGGCGATGAGCAGGTACTCGACCTGCCGCCCGGCCCGCACGCCGAGGAACGGCTCGGAGGAGAACATGAACGGTCGCAGGTACAGCGAGGCGCCCTCGTCGCCGGGCACCCAGCGCTCGTCGTGCGCGAGCAGCGCGGCGAGGGAGGCGATCATGTCCTCGGCGGGCAGCTCGGGCAGCGCGAGGCGGCGGGCGGAGTGGGCGAGCCGAGCGGCGTTGAAGCCGGGCCGGAACGTGCGCACGGAGCCGTCGGCCCAGCGGTAGGCCTTGAGCCCCTCGAAGACCTCCTGCCCGTAGTGCAGGACGGACGCGGCCGGCGAGAGCTGGAGCGGGCCGTAGGGCTCGAGGCGCAGCGGCCCCCACCCGGAGTCGTGCGTCCAGGTCGCGCGGACCATGTGGTCGGTGAAGGCGGTGCCGAACGCGAGGTTCCCCATGACGTCCGCGTACGCGGCGTCGTCGGCGGGGTGGTCGCTGCGCTCCCCCGTCACGCGAGCGGCGAGCTCACCGGCGGGCGGCAGGGCGGCGGAGTCCAGGCCCGGCATCTCGAGACCGTGGCCCCGGCCGGGCAGGGGAAGGCCACCGGGCGTCGTGGCGTCGCCGGGCTCGCCGGCGGTCACCTGGGCGTCCCCGACCTCCTGGCCGACGGCGATGGGCGTCTCGTCGCTCATCGCTCGGCCCCGGTCGTGGCCGTGGCGTCGGCCGTCAGCGAGACGGCGGCGGCGATCGCGTCGCCGACCTCGCTGGTCGATCGCGGGGCGCTCCCCCGGGCGGCGAGGTCGGCCTCGACAGCGGCATCGATCCGCGCGGCCGCCGCCTCCTCGCCGACGTGGGTGAGCATGAGCGCGGCGGACAGGATCGCGGCCGTCGGGTCGGCCTTCCCGGTCCCGGCGATGTCCGGGGCGGAGCCGTGGACGGGCTCGAACATCGACGCCGACGTGCGGTCGGGGTTGACGTTGCCGGACGCCGCGAGCCCGATCCCGCCGGTGACGGCGGCGACGAGGTCGGTGACGATGTCGCCGAACAGGTTGTCGGTGACGATGACGTCGAACCGCGCCGGGTCGGTGACGAGGTAGATCATCGTGGCGTCGACGTGGGCGTAGTCGACCGTGACCTCGGGGTGCTCGGCCGCGACGGCGTCGACCGTGCGCCGCCACAGGTGGCCGGCGTGGACGAGGACGTTGTGCTTGTGCACGAGCGTGAGCTTCTTGCGCGGGCGGGCCTGGGCACGGGCGAAGGCGTCGCGGACCACGCGCTCGACACCGAAGGCGGTGTTGACGGAGACCTCGGTGGCGAGCTCGTTCGGGGTGCCCACGCGCAGCGCGCCGCCGTTGCCGACGTAGGGGCCCTCGGTGCCCTCGCGGACGACGACGAGGTCGATCGCACCGGGGTCGGCGAGCGGCGTGCCGACGCCGGGCAGGAGCTTGGCGGGGCGCAGGTTGACGTAGTGGTCGAGCTCGAAGCGCAGGCGCAGCAGGAGGCCGCGCTCGAGGACGCCGGAGGGGACGCTCGGGTCGCCGACGGCGCCGAGCAGGATCGCGTCGTGCTCGCGCAGGGCCGCGACCTCGTCGTCGGTGATCGTCTCGCCGGTGCGGTGCCAGCGCTCGGCGCCCAGCTCGTAGGGCGTCTCCCTGAGGGTGACGCCCGTGCCGTCCAGCGCGGCGCGCGCGACCTTGAGGGCCTCGGCCACCACCTCCGGGCCGATCCCGTCGCCACCGATGACGCCCAGGTCGATCTCGCGCTGCTCGCTCACAGTTGTCCTCTCCACATTCGTGCGGGCCTCGCGGCCCCGATGATCATGACGGGCCGCCCCGGCCCGGCCCACCACGCGAGGTGGCGGGCCGGGCCGGGGCGAGCTCCGGCGTCGGGCAGGTCAGCGACCGACCTGGCCCTGCGTGTAGTCCGCGTCCCGGGTCTCGACCCAGGAGAACAGGTTGCGCAGCTCGAGGCCCGTGGCCTCGATCGGGTGCTGCTCGCCCTTCTTGCGCAGCGCGGCGAACTCCGGGCCGCCCTGGTCCTGGTCGGCGATGAAGCGCTCGGCGAAGGCACCCGACTGGATGTCCGCGAGGACCGCCACCATGTTCTCCTTGACCTGCGGCGTGATGACGCGCGGGCCCGAGACGTAGTCGCCGTACTCGGCCGTGTCGGAGACCGACCAGCGCTGCTTGGCGATGCCGCCCTCGTACATGAGGTCGACGATGAGCTTGAGCTCGTGGAGGACTTCGAAGTAGGCGATCTCCGGCTGGTAGCCGGCCTCGGTGAGGACCTCGAAGCCGTACTGCGCGAGCTGGCTGACGCCACCGCAGAGCACGGTCTGCTCGCCGAACAGGTCGGACTCGGTCTCCTCGGTGAACGTGGTCTTGATGCCGCCGGCGCGCAGGCCGCCGATCGCCTTCGCGTAGGAGGCGGCGATGTCCCAGGCCTGGCTCGAGGCGTCCTGCTCGACCGCGAGGAGCACCGGCACGCCGCGCCCGTCCTCGTACTGGCGACGCACCGTGTGGCCCGGGCCCTTCGGCGCGACCATGGCGATGTCGTGGCCCGCGGAGGGCTGGATGAGGTCGTAGCGGATGTTGAAGCCGTGGGCGAAGAAGATCGCGGCGTCGTCCTTGAGGTTCGGCTCGACCTCCTCGGAGAAGATCTTCCGCTGGTGCTGGTCCGGGGCGAGGATCATGACGACGTCGGCGCCGGAGACGGCCTCGCCGACCGTCGCGACCGCGAGGCCCTGCTCCTCGGCCTTGGCGCGCGAGGACGAACCCTCGCGCAGACCGACGACGACCTCGACGCCGGAGTCCCGCAGGTTGAGCGCGTGCGCGTGCCCCTGGCTGCCGTAGCCGATGACGGCCACCTTCTTGGACTGGATGATCGACAGATCGGCGTCGTCGTCGTAGTACAGCTCGGCCACGAGGGCCCTCCTTCGTTGTGTGCTGCTGGGCTTCGTTCGATGGTGCGTTCGTGCGTGCCGCCGGCGCCGGCCGGCGGGGTGCGCGGTGGGCCGGTGGCTCCCGCGCGGGTGAGGTGGCCGCCCGCCGTCAGGCGGAACGGACGCGGTCGAGCGTGCGGTCCGTGAGCGAGCGGGAGCCGCGCGCCAGCGCGACCGACCCCGACTGCACGATCTCACGGATGCCGTACGGCCCCAGCGCGGTGAGCAGGGCCTCGAGCTTGGCGTCGCCGCCCGTGGCCTCGATCGTCACGGCCTCCGGCGCCACGTCCACCACGTGGGCGCGGAAGAGCTCGACCACCTGGAGGACCGCGGTGCGCGACTCGTCGTCGGCCCGGACCTTGACGAGCAGGAGCTCCCGCTCGACCGTGTTGCCCGGGTCCAGCTCGACGATCTTCAGCACGTTGATCAGCTTGTTCAGCTGCTTGGTGACCTGCTCGAGCGGCAGCTCGGCGGCGTCGACCACGACCGTGATGCGGGAGACGTCCTCGCGCTCGGTCGGGCCGACCGCGAGCGAGTGGATGTTGAACGCCCGCCGGGCGAACAGGGCCGTGACCCGCGTGAGGACGCCGGGCTTGTTCTCGACCAGAACGGACAGCGTGTGCCTGGTGCTCATGTCCTTCCCCTCAGTCCTCGTGCTCGAAGTCGGGCGTGAGCCCGCGCGCGTACTGGATCTCGTCGTTGGAGACGCCCGAGGCCACCATCGGCCACACCATGGCGTCCCTGCTGACGACGAAGTCGATGACGACCGGGCGGTCGTTGATCGACATGGCCTTCTCGATCGCGGCGTCGATCTCCTCGACCTTGGTCACGCGGATCGCCACGCAGCCGTAGGCGTCGGCGAGCTTGACGAAGTCCGGGATGTGCACCGTGTCGTGCCCGGTGTGCAGGTCGGTGCTCGAGTACCGGCTCTCGTAGAACAGGGTCTGCCACTGGCGGACCATGCCGAGCGAGGAGTTGTTGATGATCGCGACCTTGATCGGGATCTGGTCGAGCACGCAGGTGGCGAGCTCCTGGTTGGTCATCTGGAAGCAGCCGTCGCCGTCGATCGCCCAGACGGGCGTGTCCGGCAGCGCGGCCTTCGCGCCCATCGCGGCCGGGATCGCGTAGCCCATCGTGCCCAGGCCGCCGGAGTTGAGGAAGGTGCGCGGCTTCTCGTAGCTGATGAACTGCGCCGCCCACATCTGGTGCTGGCCCACGCCCGCCGCGTACACGGCGTCCGGGCCGGCGAGCTCGCCGAGGCGCGAGATGACGTGCTGCGGCGCGAGCTGGCCGTCGTTCGTCGGGGCCCAGCCCAGCGGGTAGCGGCTGCGCAGGTCGCTCAGCTGCGCCCACCACGCGTCGAGCTCGGGCTCGCCGTGCTGGGCCTGCGCGTCTCGCAGCGCCGACGCGAGCGCCGGGATCGTCTCCGACAGGTCGCCGACGATGGGCACGTCCGCGTGACGGTTCTTCGAGATCTCCGCCGGGTCGACGTCCGCATGGATGACCTTGGCGAGCGGCGCGAAGCTGTCGAGCCGGCCGGTCACGCGGTCGTCGAACCGGGCGCCGAGCGCGACGACGAGGTCCGCCTTCTGCAGCGCGGCCACCGCAGCGACGGTCCCGTGCATGCCGGGCATCCCGACGTTGTTCGGGTGCGAGTCCGGAAACGCGCCGCGCGCCATGAGCGTGGTGACGACGGCCGCGTTCGAGACCTCGACGAGCTCGGCGAGCGCGTCGGTGGACTGCGAGCGAATGACGCCGCCGCCCACGTAGAGGACGGGGCGCGACGCCGACGCGATGAGGCGGGCCGCCTCCTTGACCTGACGGCCGTGCGGCTTGACGGTCGGCTTGTAGCCGGGCAGGTCCATCGCCGGCGGCCACACGAAGTCCGACTCCGCCTGCTGGGCGGACTTCGCGACGTCGACGAGCACGGGGCCCGGCCGGCCGGTCGCCGCGAGGTGGAACGCCTCGGCGATGCGCGCGGGGATCTCGTCCGGGTCGGTGACGAGGAAGGAGTGCTTGGTCAGCGGCATGGTGGCGCCGACGATGTCCGCCTCCTGGAAGGCGTCCGTGCCGATCGCCGCCGCGCCCACCTGGCCGGTGATCGCGACGATCGGGACGGAGTCCATGTTCGCGTCGGCGATGGCGGTGATGAGGTTCGTGGCGCCCGGGCCCGACGTCGCGATGCACACGCCGGTCTTGCCGGTGGCGGCCGCGTAGCCGACGGCCGCGTGGCCGGCGCCCTGCTCGTGGCGGACGAGGATGTGGCGGACCTTGTCCGACTGGAACAGCGGGTCGTAGGTCGGCAGGATCGCGCCGCCCGGGATCCCGAAGATCGTGTCGACGCCGAGCTCCTCGAGCGCACGGACGATGTTGCGGGCACCCGTGGACGGCTCGACGATCTGGGCCTCCTCCGCGACGGCCTCGATGCGACCGCCCCGCAGGACGACTCCCGTGCCGCCCGTCCCGCCGTGCGCGAGCGTGCGCTCCGCGACGGCGGCCGTGGCGAGGATGTCGGCCTCGACCGGGTCGATGCCGGGCGTGGGGCCGCGGCGGGCCGGGGCTGCGCCGTTGGAACCGGAGTCGCCCGCGAGTACGGCGTCGTCGGTCCCGGTCCTGGCAGCGTCGACGACGGGGCGTGCGGCCTCGTCGTCGGGCGCGGTACGGCCCGGCGCGCTGTGCGACGTGCTCGTCATGGTCCCTCCTTCGCCTGTCCGGCCCGCGGGGCCGGTTCGTCCGCGACCCGGGTCCGGGTCATCGGGGTGGTGCTGGACATGCAAAAGCCCCTCGACCCGATGGGTGTCGAGGGGCGCGGCCGGACCAGCTCTCAACGAGGGTCGGCCGCGCGGCCGACTACGAGAATGCTGATCCGAGGCATGCATGCACTGTACGCCCGCGCGCGAAGGGGAAGCCACCCGTCTCGCATCGTGGTTCACGTTCCCACTCTGCGAGACAATTCATTCGCCGAGATTGCGGTTCGTCGTCGTCGAGATTGCGGTTGGGAGCGCCCGTCACCCCTTGACTCCCTCACGTCCACCCCCAACACTTAGGTATATGCCGAAGTATCTGGCGGAGCTCGACGCGGTGATCCGGCTCTTCCGGATTGAGGGTGTAGACGGCCTGGCGCGGTGGTGAGCGAGGTGCCGGCGTGTCAGCGTCCAGATAGGGGTCGAGGTCTTCCGATGATGGGGGTTCTCACGCCACCCACCGGGAAGACCTCGACGTGCCTGACGCTACCTTCGCCCGCCCTGATCTGACCACGTTCGCTCGTCTGGACGAGCTCGGCTTGGAGGTCGTCGGCCAGCGCATCGAGCCTGGTCGGGCGGTCCTGGCCTGCAGGGTCGTCGAACCGGACAGCTGGTGCCGGCGGTGCGGGTGCGAGGGCGTCGCGCGGGACACCGTCACGCGCGAGCTCGCTCACGAGCCTTTGGGGTGGCGTCCCACGACGCTGGAGGTGAGGGTGCGTCGGTACCGGTGCACGGGCTGCGGGCACGTGTGGCGTCAGGACACGACCGCCGCGGCCGAGCCGCGCGCTCGGCTCTCCCGCCGCGGGTTGCGGTGGGCGCTGGAAGGGATCGTGTGCCAGCACTTGAGTGTCGCTCGTGTCGCCGAGGGGCTGGGGGTCTCGTGGAACACCGCCAACGCCGCGGTCCTGACCGAAGGACGCCGCGTCCTCATCGATGATCCGACCCGGTTCGACGGCGTCAGCGCCATCGGTGTCGACGAGCATGTCTGGCGCCACACCCGCCGCGGCGACAGGTTCGTGACCGTGATCATCGACCTCACCGCTGTTCGCGAGGGGACCGGCCCGTCCCGGCTGCTGGACATGGTCGAGGGCCGCTCGAAACACGCCTTCAAGCAGTGGCTCGCGGGCCGGCCGCAGGACTGGCGCGACGGGGTCGAGATCGTCGCGATGGACGGCTTCACCGGGTTCAAGACCGCCGCCGCCGAAGAGCTGCCCGACGCGGTCGCCATCATGGATCCTTTTCACGTGGTCCGCCTCGCTGGCGACGCGCTCGATGACTGCCGGCGCCGTGTCCAGCAGGACACCTGCGGGCACCGGGGCCGCAAGGGCGATCCGCTCTACGCCGCCCGCCGGACCCTGCACACCGGCGCCGACCTGCTCACCGAGAAGCAGTCCCAGCGCCTGGAGGGCCTGTTCGACGGCGACACCCACGTAGCGGTCGAGGCCGCCTGGGCCGTCTACCAGCGCATGATCGCCGCCTACCGCGTCCCCGACCGCGCACATGGTCGCCAGCTCATGGCCCAGCTCATCGCCTCCGTCAGCTCCACCGTGCCAGCCGCCCTGACCGAGCTGCGCAAGCTGGGCAGGACCCTGAAGCGCCGCGCCGCCGACGTGCTCGCCTACTTCGACCGGCCCGGCACGTCCAACGGCCCCACCGAGGCCATGAACGGCAGGCTCGAGCACCTGCGCGGCTCGGCCCTCGGCTTCCGCAACCTGACCAATTACATCGCCCGATCACTACTCGAGACGGGCGGATTCCGACCCCAACTACACCCTCGAATGTGAAGAGCCGGTGATCCGCGCGCTCGCCGACCCGACCAGACGCGCCGTCGTCGAGCGCCTTGCGAGCTCGCCCGCCGTCGTGTCCGAGCTCGCCGCCCCCTTCGACATGTCGCTGCCCTCGTTCATGCAGCACCTCGGCATCCTCGAGAGCGCGGGCGTCGTCGCCACGGAGAAGCAGGGCCGCGTCCGCACGGTCAGCCTCCGCCCCGGCGGGCTCGACGTCCTCCACCTCTGGCTCGGCGAGCAGCGCACACCCGCCGAGCACCGGGCCGACCGGCTCGGCATCCACCTCGTGCGCACCCACCAGGACAGGAGCACGCCATGACTCGCGTCCGAGTCGACCTCAACATCTCCCTCGACGGATTCGCCACCACCACCGACCAGACGCCGGAGAAGCCGTTCGGCGAGGACTGGGAGCGACTGACCGCCGCCTACGTCGCCACCCGGACGATGCGCCGGAAGGTCCTCGGGATCACCGATGGCTCCGGCACCACGGGCGTGGACGAGGACTTCGCCGCCCGCTACTTCGAGGGGATCGGCGCCGAGATCATGGGCGCCGGCATGTTCGGGCTGCACGCCCACCCCGACGACCCCGACTGGACGGGCTGGTGGGGCGACACTCCCCCGTTCGGCTGCCCGGTCCATGTCCTCACGCACACCCCACGTGCCCCGATCGAGATGAACGGCGGGACCACGTTCCACTTCCTCGACGCCTCGCCGCAGGAGGCGCTCGAGGTCGCGGCCGCCGACGCCCGCGGCAAGGACGTGCGGGTCGGCGGCGGCGCACGCACCGTCCACGACTTCCTCACCGCGGGCCTCGTCGACGACCTGCACCTCGCCGTCGTGCCGATCGTCCTCGGCCGCGGGTTCCGGATCTGGGACGACCTGCGCGGCCTGGAGAACGACCACCGGGTCGCCTCGGTCGCCGCGCCCAGCGGCACCACCCACCTCACCTTCACGCGATAAGGAGCACCACCATGTCGACGACGACAGGCCGCACGATCGCCCACGCCGGCTTCACCCTCGTGCGGGACTACCCGGTCCCGGTCGAGAGCACGTGGGCCGCGTTCGCGGACGGCGAGCAGAAGAGGCAGTGGTTCGGCGACAGCGACGACTGGAGCACCGGCGAGTGGCGCCACGACTTCCGGGTCGGCGGCCGGGACGTCGCGGAGGGGACCTTCCACGACGGCCCGCACTCGAGGTACGAGGCCGAGTACACGAGCATCGTCGAGCACGTCCGCATCGTCACCACCTACAACATGTGGATCGACGGACGGCACATCTCCACCTCGGTGGCGACCATCGAGCTGGAGCCGACCGCGAACGGGACCCGCCTCACGCACACCGAGCACGGCGCCCACCTCGACGGGTTCGACACCGGCGCGCAGCGCGAGACCGGGACCGACGAGCTGCTCGACCGCCTCGCCGCGTTCCTCGCCCCGGGTCAGGACACCTCGGTGAGCGTCCCGTCCTCGACCGAGTAGACGAAGCCGCGCACGCTGTTGACGTGCACGTCGCCCCCTCACTCGCTAGGCAGACATCCACACGCCCCAGGCGGAACCGCGCTCACCCCCCAGATCGGGTTCCGCTCACTCCCCGCGGCCGAGGGCGCGGGCGACCGCGCGGCGCGCGTCGGAGGCGGCCGGCACGAACCGCGCCCCCTCGACCACGTCGAGGGCGGCCGTGGTGGCGACGCCGGTGACCACGAGCGCGCCGACGATCTCGGCCGCGGGGACCCCGGCGGCGAACGCCGCGGTGGCGACGGCGGCGAGCCCGAAGCCGACCACCACGATCCCCACCCCGCGCAGCGTCCCGAGCGCGTCGGCCGAGGCGGACTCGGAGGCACCGACCGCGTCGAGCGCGGCGCGGACGTCGGCCGGAAGTGCGTCGCGGTCCGGCTCGGCGGCACCGGACCCGGCACCAGCGCCGGACCCGCGGACCGCCCGGGGACGGGCCGCCTGCAGCGCCTCGTCGTCGACGGGGTCGAGGGTGTCCGCGACGGCGTCCTCCCCCGGCTCCGGCTCGTGGTCGCGTCCCTCGTGCACGACGTGCGCGTCGACGCGCATCACCTCGTCGTCCACGGCCGGCGGCGCGAGCGCCTCGGCGAGCGAGGTCGTCAGCTCGTGCCGCGCCCGACGCTCCTCACGGACGGCGCGCGAGGCCGGGACCGCGGTGGCGGCAGCGGCCGCGCCGAGCATGATGAGCGGGGCCGCGGCCACGAGGGCGAGGCTGCGGTGGACGAGCGTCAGCGCCACCGCGGCTCCGGCGAGCAGGACGACGAGCGGGACGAGCCGCGCGTGCAGGTGCGCGTTGGCGTCGCGGACCGCGCGCACGGAGTGGGCGCCGAGGCGCGAGACCGCGGCCGGGTGCTCCGCGTGGTTCTCGACGACCCCGGTGAGGAGCTGGTTCGCGTACCGGCGGGCGACCCGGTCGGACAGCGTGTGGTCGAGCCAGCGCGCCACGCCGATGAGCGCGATCGCGCCGAGCCCGACGAGGACGGTGCCCGCGAACGCCCGCGTCGAACCGGCGTCGGCCAGGTCGGTCACGACGGGGGCGACGAGGACGAGCGCGCCCGCCGAGAGGAGGCCCGCGGCGAGAAGCCCGAGCAGGTGGAGCATCCGGGACCCGGCGAACACGCCCGGCAGCGACGCCTTCGACCGTGCGTCACGCACGCCGTCCGACGCCTGCGACCGGTCGGTCCGCACGACCTCCGCCCGCGCATCCGGGCGCGTGACGGCGCGATCGCGGAACGGCACGAGGTCGGCCCGCTCGTCGTCGTGCCCGTGGTTCTCGTGCCCGTGGTCCTCGTCCTCGACGGGAGCGGCAGGCGTGGCAGCCACCGGGTCGGCGGTCGCCGAGGTGGCGCCCACGGGGCGCGCCGCCACCGGGATGGGGGCGGTCGCGGGCTCCTCCTCGACGGTGCGCAGGGGTCGCGTACCGGCGTCCGACGGCGCATACCGGGCAGCGATGCGGGCGGCCGCGGAACGGGTCGGGCGTGCGGGGGAATCGGTCATGGCTCTGCGTCCTCACGGCTGCCGGGCATCTCCCGGCTCTGGCTCGAGGTTAGGCACCCGGCCGGACCGCGAGGGTGAGTCCGCGGTGACAGCGTTCTCACGAGAGTCCCCGACGACGACGCCGCACCGTCCAGCGGGGACCGCCCGGCGGGACCGACCGCTGCCCGGGCCACCCGAACCTGCACCGCCGTCACCCCCGCACCGCCCCGGGCTACTCGAGGATCGCGCCGCGCGAGGCGGACTGGACGAGCTTCTGGTACTTGCCGAGCACACCCGTGGTGAAGCGCGGGGCGACGGGCTCCCAGGAGGCGCGGCGGCGCTCGAGCTCGTCGTCGTCGACCAGGAGGTCGAGGGTGCCGGTGCCGACGTCGAGGCGGATCCGGTCGCCGTTCTCGACGAACGCGATCGGCCCGCCGTCGGAGGCCTCGGGCGCGACGTGCCCGACGCACAGGCCCGTGGTCCCGCCGGAGAACCGGCCGTCGGTCATGAGCAGGACGGACTTGCCGAGGCCGGCGCCCTTGATCGCGCCGGTGATGGCGAGCATCTCGCGCATGCCGGGGCCGCCCTTGGGCCCCTCGTACCGGATGACGACGACGTCGCCGTCCGTGATCGTGCCGTCCGCGAGGGCGTCCATCGCGTGCCGCTCCCGCTCGAACACGCGCGCGGTGCCCTCGAAGACGTCGGACTCGAAGCCGGCGGACTTGACGACCGCACCCTCCGGGGCGAGCGAGCCGTGGAGGATCGTGATTCCGCCGCGCTTGGCGATCGGGTCGTTCATGTAGTGGATGATCTTGCCGTCCGGGTCCGGGGGCGAGAGCTCCTCGAGGTTCTCGGCGATCGTCTTCCCGGTGACCGTCATGCAGTCCCGGTTGAGCATGCCGGCCTCGTCGAGCGCCTTGAGGACGACGGGCACGCCGCCGACCTTGTCGATGTCGTTCATGACGTACTTCCCGAACGGCTTGACGTCGCCGAGGTGCGGGACGTTGGCGCTCATCCGCTCGAAGTCGGCGAGGGTGAGGTCGACGTCGGCCTCGTGCGCGATGGCGAGCAGGTGGAGCACGGCGTTGGTCGAGCCGCCGAAGGCCATGACCACGGCGATCGCGTTCTCGAACGCCTCCTTGGTCATGATGTCCCGCGCGGTGATCCCCTGCCGGAGCAGCTCGACGACGGCCTCACCCGCGGCGAACGCAGAGGTGTCGCGGCGGCGGTCGACGGCGGGCGGCGCAGCCGAGCCCGGGAGGGACATGCCCATGGCCTCGGCCACCGACGCCATGGTGTTGGCCGTGTAGAAACCGCCGCAGGCACCCTCGCCCGGGCAGATCGCCTTCTCGATGGCCGTGACGTCCTCGCGGGACATGAGGCCGCGCGCGCAGGCGCCGACCGCCTCGTACGCGTCGATGATCGTCACCTCGCGCTCCTCGCCGGTGGAGAGGCGGGCGTAGCCGGGCATGATCGAGCCGGCGTAGACGTACACGCTGGCGAGGTCGAGACGCGCGGCGGCCATGAGCATGCCGGGCTCGGACTTGTCGCAGCCGGCGAGCAGGACCGAGCCGTCGAGGCGTTCGGCCATCATCACGGTCTCGACCGAGTCGGCGATGACGTCGCGCGAGACGAGTGAGTAGTGCATGCCCTCGTGGCCCATCGAGATGCCGTCGGACACGGAGATCGTGCCGAACTCGAGGGGGTAGCCCCCGTTCGCGTGGACGCCCTCCTTCGCCTTCTTCGCGAGGCGGTCGAGAGACAGGTTGCAGGGGGTGATCTCGTTCCACGAGCTGGCCACCCCGATCTGGGGCTTGGCGAAGTCGTCGTCGCCGAGACCGACGGCGCGCAGCATGCCGCGCGCGGCGGTGGCCTCGATGCCGTCCGTGACCTGACGTGAGCGTGGCTTGATGTCGGGCGTGGCGTCGGTGCTCATGCTCGCGAGTCTAGGACCCGGGACACCAAGGGCGCGGGCCGGCGCCGTCGCCAGAGTGCGCTTCACGTACCAGGGACGGACCTGGCGCCGTCCCGGGGGCCGAGCTATCCGGACACGGCCCTCACGGGGTTCGTCAGCGACCCGAGACCGCCCACCGACACCGTCACCGAGTCGCCGTCGACAAGCGGGCCGACTCCGGCGGGAGTCCCCGTCATGAGGATGTCCCCGCGTTCAAGTCCCATGAATCGACTGACGTACTCGATGAGGAATGAGATGTCGAAGATGAGGTCGCGAGTCCGGCCACTCTGCCTCGTCTCACCCGACACGGTGCAGCTGACCTCGATGTCGGACGGATCCAGGTCGGTGTCGATCCACGGACCGACGGGGCAGAACGTGTCAAAGCCCTTTCCTCTTGTCCATTGGCCGCCCGGATCGGACTTCTGGATGTCGCGCGCGGTGACGTCGTTGCCGCACGTGTAACCACCTACGTAGGAGAGAGCGTCCGTCGCCGATACCTGAAACGCATCGGAACCCATCACGACGACGAGCTCTGCCTCGTGATCGACCCGCGAGGATTCCGGCGGGAGATTGATCGTGGCGCCCGGACCGATCACGGTGGAAGGCGGCTTGAGGAACAGGAGCGGCGCGGTCGGCACATCGTTGCCGAGCTCCTCGGCGTGCGCACGGTAGTTGCGCCCGACGCAGACGACGGCACGGGGGTGGACCGGGGCGAGCAGAGGAACGCCGTCGAGATCTCCCACCGACCGTCCGGTCGCCTCCAGGTCGACGAACGGGGTACCGGTTGCGGCACGCACGGTCTCACCGTCAACTATTCCCCATGCCGGCCGACCGGAGTCGACATATCGAACGATGCGCATGCTGTCCTCTCCGTCGATGCAGATGACCCGGGTACGCGAAAGGCCCCCACCGGTGTGGTGGGGGCCTTTCGGTAATGGTGTGTACGGCGGTGTCCTACTCTCCCGCACGGTCTCCCGTGAAGTACCATCGGCGCTGAGGGGCTTAGCTTCCGGGTTCGGAATGGGACCGGGCGTTTCCCCCTCGCTATTGCCGCCGTAACCTGGCGGAACCAATCATCCAATTATCAACCCCAACAAACCAGCCTTCCCCCGATCGGGGTGGCCTGGTCTGGGGGTGGGTGGTTCCAGAACCGTACAGTGGACGCGCAATGTTGATGTGTTGTGCTCATTGTTCTCAACAGCCACCACACACAGTTCGTGTGGGGTGTGGTGTTGGAAGTTGTCGGCCAATTAGTACCGGTCAGCTTCACGACTTTCGCCGCTTCCACATCCGGCCTATCAACCCCATGGTCTATAGGGGGCCTTCCCACCAAAGGTGGTGGAAACCTCATCTTGAAGCAGGCTTCCCGCTTAGATGCTTTCAGCGGTTATCCCTCCCGAACGTAGCCAACCAGCCATGCTCCTGGCGGAACAACTGGCACACCAGAGGTTCGTCCGTCCCGGTCCTCTCGTACTAGGGACAGCCCTTCTCAAGTTTCCTGCGCGCGCAGCGGATAGGGACCGAACTGTCTCACGACGTTCTAAACCCAGCTCGCGTACCGCTTTAATGGGCGAACAGCCCAACCCTTGGGACCTACTCCAGCCCCAGGATGCGACGAGCCGACATCGAGGTGCCAAACCATGCCGTCGATATGGACTCTTGGGCAAGATCAGCCTGTTATCCCCGGGGTACCTTTTATCCGTTGAGCGACGGCGCTTCCACAAGCCACCGCCGGGTCACTAGTTCCGACTTTCGTCCCTGCTCGACATGTCTGTCTCGCAGTCAAGCTCCCTTGTGCACTTGCACTCAACACCTGATTGCCAACCAGGCTGAGGGAACCTTTGAGCGCCTCCGTTACTCTTTAGGAGGCAACCGCCCCAGTTAAACTACCCACCAGGCAATGTCCCTGATCCGGATCACGGACCGAGGTTAGACGCTAGTAACGACCAGAGTGGTATTTCAACGATGACTCCACACACACTGGCGTGCATGCTTCACAGTCTCCCACCTATCCTACACAAGCCGTAACCAACACCAATACCAAGCTATAGTAAAGGTCCCGGGGTCTTTCCGTCCTGCTGCGCGTAACGAGCATCTTTACTCGTAATGCAATTTCGCCGAGTTCATGGTCGAGACAGCGGAGAAGTCGTTACGCCATTCGTGCAGGTCGGAACTTACCCGACAAGGAATTTCGCTACCTTAGGATGGTTATAGTTACCACCGCCGTTTACTGGGGCTTAAATTCTGAGCTTCACCCCAAAGGGTTGACCCGTCCTCTTAACCTTCCAGCACCGGGCAGGCGTCAGTCCGTATACATCGTCTTGCGACTTCGCACGGACCTGTGTTTTTAGTAAACAGTCGCTTCTCCCTGGTCTCTGCGGCCCGCCAGGCTCACACCCGCAAGTGGTGATCACCCATAGGGCCCCCCTTCTCCCGAAGTTACGGGGGCATTTTGCCGAGTTCCTTAACCATGATTATCTCGATCGCCTTAGTATTCTCTACCTGACCACCTGAGTCGGTTTAGGGTACGGGCGGCTAGTCCCTCGCGTCGAGGCTTTTCTTGGCAGCAGAGGATCACCACTTTCCACCATACGGTGTCATCATCCGGCCTGAGGCAATATGAGACACGGATTTACCTGTGTCTCGCCCTGCACCCTTGAACGATCCAAGCCATTAGGATCGCGCGGCTACCTTCCTGCGTCACCCCTGTTAATACGCTTACCTACTACCGGATCGGGTCCCACGCGCCCCACCATCTCGCCCCGAAGGGCAATGACGGTGGTTTGGGTGGTTAGCATCACCGGACTCGGTATGGGCGGTCCTTCGCCGGTCACGGGAATATCAACCCGTTGTCCATCGACTACGCCTGTCGGCCTCGCCTTAGGTCCCGACTAACCCAGGGCGGATTAACCTGGCCCTGGAACCCTTGGTCATTCGGCGGACGGGGTTCTCACCCGTCATTCGCTACTCATGCCTGCATTCTCACTCGCGTAGGATCCACCACTGGGTCACCCCGCAGCTTCACCTCCCACGCGACGCTCCCCTACCCACCACAACCCCTGAACCAAGGCTAGGGACATGCTGTGGTGCCACGGCTTCGGCGGTGTGCTTGAGCCCCGCTACATTGTCGGCGCGGAATCACTTGACCAGTGAGCTATTACGCACTCTTTCAAGGATGGCTGCTTCTAAGCCAACCTCCTGGTTGTCACTGCAACTCCACATCCTTTCCCACTTAGCACACGCTTAGGGGCCTTAGCCGATGATCTGGGCTGTTTCCCTCTCGACTACGAAGCTTATCCCCCGCAGTCTCACTGCCACGCTCACACTTACCGGCATTCGGAGTTTGGCTGACGTCAGTAACCTTGTAGGGCCCATCGGCCATCCAGTAGCTCTACCTCCGGCAAGAAGCACGCAACGCTGCACCTAAATGCATTTCGGGGAGAACCAGCTATCACGAAGTTTGATTGGCCTTTCACCCCTACCCACAGGTCATCCCCTCAGTTTTCAACCTAAGTGGGTTCGGTCCTCCACACGCTCTTACACGTGCTTCAACCTGCCCATGGGTAGATCACTTCGCTTCGGGTCTAGAACGCGCGACTAATGCGCCCTGTTCGGACTCGCTTTCGCTACGGCTTCCCCACACGGGTTAACCTCGCCACACGCCACTAACTCGCAGGCTCATTCTTCAAAAGGCACGCCGTCACCCCAACAACGGAGGCTCCGACGGATTGTAAGCATCCGGTTTCAGGTACTATTTCACTCCCCTCCCGGGGTACTTTTCACCTTTCCCTCACGGTACTAGTCCGCTATCGGTCACCAGGTAGTATTTAGGCTTAGCAAGTGGTCTTGCCAGATTCACACCGGATTTCACGGGCCCGGTGCTACTCGGGAACACACCCACACCACACACGCCACGGTACGCCTACAGGGGTCTCACCCTCTACGCCAGGCCTTCCCAGACCTTTCAGCTCCCATAGCACTGCACAGTGCTCCTTCCGGCAGGAAGGAACGGACATGCCCCACAACCCCGCACGCACAACGCCTGCCGGCTATCACGCACGCACGGTTTAGCCTCATCCGCTTTCGCTCGCCACTACTCACGGAATATCTCTTCCTGCGGGTACTGAGATGTTTCACTTCCCCGCGTTCCCTCACACGCCCTATACATTCAGGCGCGCGTGACCACCCATGACGGTGGCCGGGTTCCCCCATTCGGACATCCACGGATCACAGCTCGTTTGCCAGCTCCCCGCGGCTTATCGCAGGCTACAACGTCCTTCATCGGCTCCTGGTGCCAAGGCATCCACCGAATGCTCTTAAAAACTTCCAACCACCACCACACAACCCACATGCGGCAGCTAGTTAAGGAACACAACACTCAACAAAACATACAAAGATGCTCGCGTCCACTGTACAGTTCTCAAACAACCCACCCACACCCACACCCCCACCACCTCAACAGGCAGTGGCTCGGTGAGCAGAGCACCAGAAACAACCAACCCCACAGATCAACCCACCACAAGGGCAGGCGACCCGAATTACGGGGTGAGTGGTCTCAGGACCCAACAGCGCGTGACCATCAAAGATGTTCCACCCATGAGCACCACCCACACCCCCAACAACCGTTGGGCGGACCCGGCCGGCACACTCGGCCAACCAGACAACCCCCAGCGGCAGCTCTCAGGCCACGCACCGGCCCAGGGCCGGACACGAAGCACACGAGCCCCGCGATGCAGGGGTTTGTGGGTGCCAGATGCTCCTTAGAAAGGAGGTGATCCAGCCGCACCTTCCGGTACGGCTACCTTGTTACGACTTCGTCCCAATCGCCAGTCCCACCTTCGACAGCTCCCTCCACAAGGGTTGGGCCACCGGCTTCGGGTGTTACCGACTTTCGTGACGTGACGGGCGGTGTGTACAAGGCCCGGGAACGTATTCACCGCAGCGTTGCTGATCTGCGATTACTAGCGACTCCGACTTCATGGGGTCGAGTTGCAGACCCCAATCCGAACTGAGACCGGCTTTCTGGGATTCGCTCCACCTCGCGGTATCGCAGCCCTTTGTACCGGCCATTGTAGCATGCTTGAAGCCCAAGACATAAGGGGCATGATGATTTGACGTCATCCCCACCTTCCTCCGAGTTGACCCCGGCAGTCTCCCATGAGTCCCCACCACTACGTGCTGGCAACACAGGACAAGGGTTGCGCTCGTTGCGGGACTTAACCCAACATCTCACGACACGAGCTGACGACAACCATGCACCACCTGTATACCAGCCTTACGGGGCACCTATCTCTAGATGTTTCCGGTATATGTCAAGCCTTGGTAAGGTTCTTCGCGTTGCATCGAATTAATCAGCATGCTCCGCCGCTTGTGCGGGCCCCCGTCAATTCCTTTGAGTTTTAGCCTTGCGACCGTACTCCCCAGGCGGGGCACTTAGTGCGTTAGCTACGGCGCGGACCCCGTGGAAACAGGCCCCACACCTAGTGCCCAACGTTTACGGCATGGACTACCAGGGTATCTAATCCTGTTCGCTACCCATGCTTTCGCTCCTCAGCGTCAGTAATGGCCCAGAGACCCGCCTTCGCCACCGGTGTTCCTCCTGATATCTGCGCATTTTACCGCTACACCAGGAATTCCAGTCTCCCCTACCACACTCTAGTCTGCCCGTACCCACTGCAGGCGCGGGGTTGAGCCCCGCGTTTTCACAGCAGACGCGACAAACCGCCTACGAGCTCTTTACGCCCAATAATTCCGGACAACGCTTGCGCCCTACGTATTACCGCGGCTGCTGGCACGTAGTTAGCCGGCGCTTCTTCTGCAGGTACCGTCACTTTCGCTTCTTCCCTGCTGAAAGAGGTTTACAACCCGAAGGCCGTCATCCCTCACGCGGCGTCGCTGCATCAGGCTTTCGCCCATTGTGCAATATTCCCCACTGCTGCCTCCCGTAGGAGTCTGGGCCGTGTCTCAGTCCCAGTGTGGCCGGTCACCCTCTCAGGCCGGCTACCCGTCGACGCCTTGGTAGGCCATTACCCCACCAACAAGCTGATAGGCCGCGAGCCCATCCCTCACCGATAAATCTTTCCACCCCCACCCATGCGAGCAGGAGTCATATCCGGTATTAGCCCCGATTTCCCGAGGTTATCCCGAAGTGAAGGGCAGGTTGCTCACGTGTTACTCACCCGTTCGCCACTGATCCACCCAGCAAGCTGAGCTTCACCGTTCGACTTGCATGTGTTAAGCACGCCGCCAGCGTTCGTCCTGAGCCAGGATCAAACTCTCCGTAAAAGTATCGCACCCACGCCAACCACTAAGGGCCGGACACGGGCGACTATCCATACGAAGACCAACCCAACCCCCACAACGAGAGCCCGGCGATCCCAACCAACCCCACCAACCCCAAGGAAAAGGAGCCAGCAGAGCCAAAAAAACAAACAACAACATGAGAACACCACCCACCCGGCCCACCGATCGGCAGACCAGACACGATGACGCCCCCACATACATGGCATCAAAAACAATCACGCACTGTTGAGTTCTCAAACAACCCACCCACAACACACCAACCCAGAACCTCTAGTTCCAAGCCAGCCACATCAGGGCAACTTGACTATCTTAACCATCTGTTTCTCGGCTGTCAACCTGCTCGTTACGAGCTGGTCTTGGTCGATCTTCAGGATGGCACCGACGCGCACTGACCATTGGCCGGTAGTTGTCGGTGGGCCTTCGGGACCGGCCACCAGCTGGTGTCCGTCTCTCCCGTGCGGGCCTCGTAGAGATTAGGCCGGGCCGATCCCGATGGGCAAGCCGGTGCGCCGTGCGCTCCGTCACAGGGCCGATTTCTCCCGGGGTTGCAACGATTGCTGCCTCGACCTCGGCGCTGACCGGTAGAGATCCTCCCGTCTCGGTCCCGCCCGCAGAGACTCGCCGCGTGGCTGCTCCCCGAGCTACTCCCCGGTGTCGCCATCGATCGCCTCGCGCAGGAGGTCGGCGTGCCCCGCGTGCCGCGCGTACTCCTCGATGAGATGGGTGAGCACCCAGCGGAGAGTCGGCGCCGGTTCGTCTCCGTACACGTTGTGGCGCATCGGTGTCGCCATCGGGTCCGAGCTCTCGGCCGACGTGGGTCCGGCCTCGGAAGCCGGCCCTGTCGTCGACGGTCCGTCCCCCGTCGAGACCTCGTCCCGCGTCGGCACCCGCTCCCCCGCGAGAACGGCATCGACCGACCGGCGGGACCGGTCGACGGCCGCGAGCCACTCGGCCCGCAGGTCGGCACGGGCGCGCCCCTTCGCCGCGTGCCAGTCCCGATCGGGATCGGCGTCCCACTCCTCGTCGGTGGCGGACGTCGGGACGGGCTCTCCCCGCATGCCGTGCGTCAGCCAGAAGTCCTCGACGAAGGCCAGGTGGAGCAGCATCCCGCCGAGCGTCATGGTCGACGGAGCGTGTGTCGCCCCCAGCTGCTCCGGCGACAGCCCCCGGGTCTTCCAGTCGATCGTTCCGCGCAGGTAGTCGAGGAAGCCAAGGAGCGTCCCTGACTCACCGAGCCCGGTCGGCGGCTCGGGTCGCCCGTCCTCGTCGAGCGGCGCGACGTCCGGGTCCACGCCTCCCCAGACCGCGCGGGCACGGGCACCGTTCGTCATGCCCGCACCGTACGCGTGGCCACCAGGACGAAGTGCCTACGGAAAATTGGGACTTACTGCCCAGGACGGACGCTTCCCGGCGGGGAACCATATGCATGTACCCACCCCGCAGCGGTCCACCCGCTGCTCCGAGACAAGGAGCTCGACATGGCCACCACCACCGCCGGCACGCGGACCGCCACCGTCTACCAGGACGACATCATCAAGAGCTCGTCCGCCCGCATCTTCCTCGGGCTGTCCCGCATCGGGATCGGCCTGTACTTCCTCTGGGCATTCCTCGACAAGACGTTCGGCCTGGGGTTCGCCACGCAGTCCGAGAACGCCTGGATCAACGGCGGCACCCCCGCCCAGGGCTACATCAACGGCGTGGCCGTCAACGGCCCCCTCGGCGGCTTCTTCGAGCTGTTCGCCAACCCGTTCGGCGACATCCTGTTCATGGCCGGCCTCCTCGGCCTCGGCGTCGCCCTCGTCAGCGGCGCTGGCCTGAAGATCGCCGCCGTCTCCGGCGCGCTCCTCCTGCTGTTCATGTACCTCGCGCAGCCGCCGTTCGCGGTCGACGCCTCGTCGAACCCCATCCTCGACAGCCACGTCCTCGAGGGCTTCCTCGTGGTCATCCCCGCGCTCACCCTGGCGGGCGACACGATCGGCATCGGCAAGTGGTGGGGCGGCATCGTCGGTAACAGCTGGCTGCGCTGACCGCCTCCCCCGCCGGACCCGCTCCGCACGCACGAAGGGCCCGCCTCCCCCTGGGGAGGCGGGCCCTTCGTCGTCGTCCTTCGGGAGAGGTCACCGCGTCTCGCACGGTGATCTCGTCCGGCGGGCCGGTCCGGCCCGTGAGCCGACCAACCGCTCAGGTCACCTCAGGACGCGAGGCGCCGCTTCGGCGTCGGGCGGGGTCAGATGACCTCGGCCCACGGCTCGCGAGCGCCCTCGGAACCGACCGACGACACCGGCTTCCCGGTGGCGCCCGCCTCGAGCTGCGCCGTCGCGTAGGCCTGCACCTGGCTGGACACGGCCTCGGCCACCCGCGGGTCGAAGACGCCCGGGATGATGAACGACGCGTTGAGCTCCTGAGCCCCCACGACGTCGGCGATCGCCACGGCCGCGACACGCAGCATCTCGCCGTCGATGTGGCTCGCTCCCGCGTCGAGGAGGCCGCGGAACAGGCCCGGGAAGGCCAGCACGTTGTTGATCTGGTTCGGGTAGTCGCTGCGACCGGTCGCGACGACGGCCGCGGTACGGGCGGCCTCCTCCGGGTCCACCTCCGGGTCCGGGTTCGCGAGCGCAAAGACGATCGCGCCGTCGGCCATCGTGGCGATGTCGTCGCCGTCGAGGATCCCCGCCGACGAGACGCCGATGAAGACGTCGGTGCCCGCGAGCCCGTCCTTGAGCGAGCCGTCGAACCCGTCCGGGTTCGTGTTCTCGGCGATCCACTGCCGCTGCGCGCTCGCCTCCTGCTTGCCGGCGTGGAGGGACCCCTCGCGGCCGTAGGCCACGATGTGGCTCGCCCCCTGCGCGGCCAGCAGCTGGATGATCGCGTGGCCCGCGGCGCCGACGCCGGAGATCGCGATCTTCACGTCCTCGAGCTTCTTGTCCACCACGCGCAGCGCGTTGATGAGCGCGGCGAGGACCACGACGGCGGTGCCGTGCTGGTCGTCGTGGAAGACCGGGATGTCGAGCTCGTCGCGCAGGCGGGCCTCGATCTCGAAGCAGCGGGGCGCCGAGATGTCCTCGAGGTTGATGCCGCCGTAGGCCGGTGCGATCGCCTTGACGATCGAGATGATCTCCTCGGTGTCCTTCGTGTCGAGCGCGACGGGCCACGCGTCGACGTTGGCGAACTCCTTGAACAGCGCCGCCTTGCCCTCCATCACGGGCAGCGAGGCCTCGGGGCCGATGTCGCCGAGCCCGAGGACCGCCGTCCCGTCGGTGACGACAGCGACCGTGTTGCGCTTGATCGTCAGGCGGCGCGCGTCCTCCTTGTTGGCGGCGATCGCCTTGCAGACGCGGGCGACGCCCGGGGTGTAGGCGCGCGAGAGGTCACGACGCGTGCGCAGCGGGACCTTCGAGGTCACCTCGATCTTGCCGCCGATGTGCAGCAGGAACGTCGAGTCCGACACCTTGGACACGCTCGCGCCGTCGACGGACTCGATCGCGGCGCGGACCCGCTCGAGGTGCTCGCCGTCGATCGTGTCCGCGGTGATGTCGACCGTGATGCCGTCGGCGCTCGAGTGGACGACGTCGACGCCCATCACGGTGCCCCCCGCCGAGGCCACGGCACTCACGACCTCCGCGGTCGCCTGCGGCGAGGTGCCGACCAGCACTCGCAGGGTCGTGGTGTAGGACGGACTGGGCACTGCCATAGGGACCTCCGTGGTCAGAGAATGCGGGTGCTACGTGGGTCAGTCTGCCGCAGGGACGACAGATCCGGTGTCGATCAGGCCTGGACGCGCTCGAGGACGAGCTCCTTGACCCGCGCGGCGTCCGCCTGGCCGCGGGTGGCCTTCATGACCGCGCCGATGACGGCGCCGATCGGCCCGAGGTTGCCGGAGCGGATCTTCTCGGCGATGTCCGGCTGCGCGGCCAACGTCTCGTCGATGACGGCGAGCAGCGGGCCGTCGTCGGAGACGACCGCGAGACCGCGGGCCTCGACGACCTCGGTCGGCGAGCCCTCTCCGGCCAGCACGCCCTCGAGCGCCTGGCGGGCGAGCTTGTCGTTGACCCGACCGGAGTCGACGAGCCCCTGGAGCTCGGCGACCTGCTCCGGCGTCACGCCCACGGAGTCGAGCTCGACGCCGCGCGAGTTCGCGACGCGGGCGAGCTCGCCCATCCACCACTTGCGGGCGGCCGCGGGCGTGGCGCCGGCGGTGACGGTGGACTCGATGAGGTCGAGCGCGCCGGCGTTGACCGCGTCGCGCATCTCCGGCTCCGAGAAGCCCCACTCCCCGATGAGCCGACGACGACGAACGGCCGGCAGCTCCGGGAGGGCCGCCCGGAGCTCCTCGACCCACTCGCGCGACGGCGCGACGGGCACGAGGTCGGGCTCGGGGAAGTAGCGGTAGTCCTCGGCGTCGGACTTCACGCGGCCCGGCGAGGTGGTGCCGGTGTCCTCGTGCCAGTGCCGCGTCTCCTGGGTGACGGTGCCGCCCGCGGCGAGGACCGCCGCCTGGCGCTGGATCTCGTGGCGCACGGCCCGCTCGATCGACCGGAAGGAGTTGACGTTCTTCGTCTCGGTGCGCGTGCCCAGCGGCGCGTCCGGGGACTCGCGCAGGGAGACGTTGACGTCGGCGCGGACGTTGCCGCGCTCCATCCGCGCCTCGGAGACGCCGAGGGCCCGGAAGATGTCCCGGAGCGACTGGACGTAGGCCCGCGCGACCTCGGGAGCCCGTGCGCCGGTGCCGACGACCGGCCGCGAGACGATCTCGACGAGCGGCACGCCGGCGCGGTTGTAGTCCACGAGCGAGTACTCCGCGCCCTGGATGCGTCCGGTCGACCCTCCGACGTGGGTGTTCTTGCCCGCGTCCTCCTCCATGTGCGCCCGCTCGATGGGGACGACGACCTCGGTGCCGTCCTCGAGCTCGACGGCGAGCTCGCCGTCGTACGCGATCGGCTCGTCCGACTGGGAGGTCTGGAAGTTCTTCGCGAGGTCCGGGTAGAAGTAGTTCTTCCGGGCGAAGCGGCACGACTCCGCGATCTCGCAGCCGAGCGCGAGGCCGATCGTCACGGCGTACCGCACGGCCGTCCCGTTGACCGCCGGCAGTGCACCGGGCAGGCCGAGCGAGACGGGCGTGACGTGCGTGTTGGGCGCGCCGCCGAACTCGTTGAGCGCGCCGTCGAACATCTTGGTCCGGGTGCCCAGCTCGACGTGGACCTCGAGCCCGATGACCGGGTCGAAGCGGCGGATCGCCTCGTCGTAGTCCATGAGGGTGTCGGTCATCGCTGCGCCTCCGTCGGCTCGGTCTCGCCGGTCGTCCCGGTCAGCTCCGGGGCGCGGTCGAGCAGCGACCCGCCCCACCCGCTCGTCAGTGCCCGCTCGAGGGCGCCGCCGGCGCGGTACAGGAGGGCGTCCTGCCGGGCCGGGGCGATGATCTGGAGGCCCACCGGCAGTCCGTCGTCGTCGGACAGTCCCGACGGGAGCGACATCGCGGGCACGCCGGCGAGGTTGGCCGGGATCGTCGCGATGTCGTTGAGATACATCGCCAGGGGGTCGTCGATCTTCTCGCCGATGGGGAAGGCGGTGGTCGGCGCCGTCGGGGAGACGAGGACGTCGACCTGCTCGAACGCGGCCGCGAAGTCGCGCTGGACCACGGTGCGGACCTGCTGCGCGGCCCGGTAGTAGGCGTCGTGGAAGCCTGCGGACAGGGCGTGGGTGCCGAGGATGATCCGGCGCTTGACCTCGTCGCCGAACCCGGCGCCACGGGTCGCCGCCATCACGCGCTCGGCCGTGGCCGGGCCCTCGGCGGGCTCGACGCGCAGGCCGAAGCGCATGCCGTCGAACCGGGCGAGGTTCGAGGACGCCTCCGCGGGCAGGATGAGGTAGTAGGCCGCGAGCGCGTGCTCGAACGACGGCGCCGAGACCTCGTGGATCTCGGCCCCGCCCGCCTCGAGGACCGCGAGCGCCGCGTCGAAGGACGCCTTGACCCCGGACTGGTAGCCCTCGCCGCCGAGCTCACGCACGACGCCGACGCGCAGGCCCTCGAGCTCACCCGTGCGGGCGGCCTCGACGAGACCCGCCACCGGGTCCGTGAGCGAGGTGGCGTCCAGCGGGTCGTGGCCGCCGACGGTCTCGTGCAGGAGCGCGGCGTCGAGAACCGTGCGTGCCACCGGGCCGATCTGGTCGAGCGAGGAGGCCAGCGCGACCGCGCCGTACCGCGAGACGCCGCCGTACGTGGGCTTGACGCCGACGCTGCCGGTCACCGCCGCGGGCTGGCGGATCGAGCCGCCCGTGTCGGAGCCGAGCGCGATCGGCGCCTGGAACGAGGACACCGCCGCGGCCGAACCACCGCCCGAGCCGCCGGGGATGCGGGTGAGGTCCCACGGGTTACGGGTGGGTCCGAACGCCGAGTGCTCGGTGGACGAGCCCATCGCGAACTCGTCGAGGTTCGTCTTGCCGAGGATCGGGAGGCCGGCCGCGCGCAGGCGCGTGACGACGGTGGCGTCGTAGGGCGGGACCCAGCCCTCGAGCATCTTCGAGCCGGCAGTCGTGACCTGGCCGTGGGTGACGATGTTGTCCTTGACCGCGATCGGCACGCCGGTCAGCGGGGCGAGGTCGTCGCCGGCGGCGCGGCGAGCGTCGGCGTCGCGCGCGGAGGCCAGCGCCTTCTCGGCGGAGACGTCGAGGTAGGCGTGGACGGAGGCGTCGACGGCGGCGGTGCGCCCGAGGTGGGCCTCGGTCAGCTCGACGGAGCTCACCTCGCCGGCGGCGAGGGCGGCCGCCTGCTCGGCGGCGGACATGCGGGTCAGGTCGCTCATGCTTCCTCCCCCAGGATCTGCGGCACGAGGAACTGGTCGTCCTCGGAGGCGGGCGCGGCGGCGAGGACCTCGCCGAGGTCGAGACCCTGGGTGGGCTCGTCCTCGCGGAACACGTTGACGAGCGGCAGCGGGTGCGAGGTCGGCGGCACGTCCGGCGTGGCGATCTCGGAGACGCTCTCCACGGCCTGGGTGATGACCTCGAGCTCGCCGGCGAGACGCTCGATCTCGTCCGGGGTCAGCTCGATACGGGCGAGCGCCGCGACGCGCGCGACCTCGGCTGAGTCGAAAGAGGGCATGCCCGGAGTCTAGGTGTTCCGGGAGGGCGGGCGGCCCGGTCGTCCGGGTGGGCGGGCGGCGGCCCGGTGCCCGGGAGGCCCGGTCGTCCGGGCGGTCGGCCCGGTCGTCCGGCGGCCCGCCTACGCTGGCGACCATGCCGCGCACCGCCCTCGCCGCCCTCACCGGGACCGCCGTCCGCATCGCCGCCGCGACCGCCGCCGTCCAGCTGACCGCGGCGGGCGGCATCATGGCCGTCGACCACCTGCGCAAGCTGCGCGAGCCGCTCTCGGGAGAGTTCCCGGCCACCGAGCCCGTCGACCTCGACGTCCACGGCTCGCAGATGAAGGTCTTCACCTACGGCCAGGACCTCTACGACGACATGCTTGCCGAGATCGAGGGCGCCACCGAGTCGATCTTCTTCGAGACGTTCATCTGGAAGCGCGACGATACGGGGAAGCGGTTCAAGGAGGCGCTCGAGGCGGCGGCGCGGCGCGGCGTGGACGTCTACGTCGTCTTCGACTCGTGGGGGAACCTCAACCAGGGCCTGCACTTCTACCGGTTCGCCGACCTCCCCCACCTGCACGTGCGGCGGTTCCCACTCATTCGCCCCGGCCTGCTCATCGGGAACCTCCGCCAGACCGGGCGGGACCACCGCAAGCTCCTCGTCGTCGACGAGTCCACGGGGTACATCGGTGGGTACAACATCGGCGACCTGTACGCGACGACCTGGCGCGACACCCACCTGCGTGTGCGAGGGCCGGCGGTGTGGGAGCTGACCAACGCGTTCGTCGACTTCTGGAACGACCACCGCACGAAGAAGCAGCCCGAGCTCCCCGACCCCGGCGCCCGCGAGTGGCTCGCCCAGATCGAGGGCCGGTCGAACACCCCGCACCGGATGCTGTTCCCCGTGCGCGGCATGTACCTCGACGCGCTCGACCGCGCCGTGGAGTCCGTCGACATCACGATGGCCTACTTCATCCCCGACCGGGAGATCCTGCGGGCGCTGACCGCCGCCGCGCGTCGGGGGGTGCGGGTCCGCGTCATCATCCCGCACCGCACCAACCACGTCCTCGCCGACTGGGTCTCGCGCCCCTACTACGACGACCTCCTCGAGGCCGGGGTCGAGCTGTGGCTGTTCAAGGACGCGATGGTGCACGCGAAGACGATGTCCGTCGACGGCCGGTGGACGACGATCGGGACCGCGAACATCGACCGGATGTCGCTCCAGGGCAACTTCGAGGTCAACCTCGAGATCCACGACGACGGGCTCGCCGAGCACATGGAGCGCGTGTTCGCGACCGACCTGACGAACTCGATGCCGCTCACCCTCGAGGAGTGGCGGGCACGCGACTGGTGGCGTCGCCCGTTGGAGCGCATCGTCCGCCCCCTGGGCCCCCTGCTCTGACCCCTCCTTCGTCGAGATTGATCCTTCTATGTTTCGTCAAGCGGCCATGGTGGGTTCGGGGGTGCTGTTGAGGGTGCGGTAGATGCGGCGGGCGAGGTAGCGCTTGAGGCAGCGGCGGATCTCGGCCTTGGTGCGGTGCTCGCCGGCGCGGCGTTCGACGTAGGCGCGGGTCTCGGGGTCGTGACTCATCCGGGTCACGACCGCGGTATGCAGGACGCGGTTGAGTTGCCGGTCGCCCCCGCGGTTGAGGCGGTGTCGCACGGTGTTGCCCGAGGAGGCCGGGATCGGGCTGACCCCGGCCAGGGCCGCGAACGCGGCCTCGGAACGCAACCGGCCCGGGTGGGAGAACACGGTCAGTGACACGGCCGCGGTGATCGGCCCGACACCATGCATCTCGAGCAGCGGCGCGGCCAGGCTGGACTTGACCAGAACGGTGATGCGCTTCTTGTTCGTGGCGAGCTCGACGTCCAACGCCAGGATCTGGGCGGCCAGGCGGACGGCCTCGCTGCGGGCGGTCGCGGTGGCGATGTCCTCATCGCGCTCGCGCCACCGGCTGATCATGGCGATCACCTTCTTGCCCGGGGCCCGGCGCGCATCGATACCCAGGTCGCTGACGCGCAGCAGCGCGGTCAACGCGTTCGTGGCCGCGGTACGCTCACTGTTCATCTGCTCGCGGGCGGTGAGCAGGACCCGCAGCGCGGCCCGGACCCCACTAGCGGCGCGGAGGTGCCGCAGCCGGCTGACCTGAAGCGGGAGGACCGCGGCCGCGATGCGGTAGGCATCCAGGGCATCGGACTTACCCACGCCCCGGTTCCCGCGCGGGTTCATCCGCGCGGCCTCCACGACCTGATAGCCGGCGTCCTGGACAACGCCGGCCAGGGTCGCGCCGTAGGACGCGGCGCCCTCGATGACCCACAACGCGGCCATATCGGCCCCGGTACGGCGAGCGGCCCAGGCGATCGCGCGGGCCATACCCGCAGGCGTGGTCGGGAACTGGGCAGAATCGATCAGCTCGCCGCGGGCGGCCAGCACCGCCAACGAATGGGTCTGAGCGTGGGTATCGACCCCGATGACGAACGGATGGGAGTGCGCGACGATAGCCATAGCGGCCTGATGTCCTTCCTACCAATGAGTGAATGGTCCGGCCGCTGGTGGCCGGTGCCGTTCTGGGTAGGAGTCACCTCGGGACAACACTGTGACGAGTCACGCCACACCAGTGGCGGACAACCTTCTGATCAGGTCTCCGAGATGGGCCAGGACGGTGCCGGCCACCCCACCCATGGGCGGACAGATCAATCTCCAGACACCCCCAACAAGGGGTCTGCGGTTCGCCGAGTCACACCCACGAGCGGAACGACCAACCACCACCCTGCCAGCCAGTCCCAGACCAGCCACCCCCACACTCACAGCGGTTGGTCGTCGTCGAGATTGCGGCTTAGCGACGTCCCCATGTGTCGAGAGTGCGGTTGAGCCGCGCTTCCACGTGTCGAGAGTGCGGGTGAGGTGGCGTGTCGGGCACGCACGCGCGCACCACAGGCACGGTGCTGACCGACTTACCCACAGGCCAGGGTCCCCGACACCCTGAGGGGCCCTCACTGTCGGGAGAGTCTTCGCATGGAACTTCCTGGATGGCAGCCCCCGCCGCTCCCACATGTCTGGGCACGGACGAACGACGGGACGGTCCAGCTCTCCCCGTCACCGCGCTCGGGCACTCCCACCCTCGCGCCAAGCACGCCCGCGGACGACCCGGCAACCGCACCGCTCCCGCGTCCGGCGCCGGTGAGGTTGCGCCGCGGTGCGGTCGCGGCAGTACCAGAGATGACCGAGCGCGCGGAACGGGCTCGTCTCGAGCACCGGGCCAGGATCGTCGCTGTGCACCACAAGCTGTCGACGCCGCACGCGTTCACGCTGAGCTCGGCCGCCATCCTGCACGGTCTCCGAACGCTCAGCATCCCCGACCGGGTACACGTCCTCATCAGCCAGGGACGGGCTACTGAAAGCGCGGTCGACGTCGAACGTCATCGATTCGCGCACTCGACCGACGAGCTCACGACCGTTCATGGTCTCCCGGTGACGACACCTCGGCGGACCGTACTCGATGCCGCTCGCTTCACTGCCGCGCAGGAGGCACTTGTCGTCGTCGATCATCATCTCGCGATCGTCAGCAGCGCCGATCGATGCGACCGTGTGCGGGTCGAGGCCGAGGCCCGGCAGGAGCGCCGTGCCCTGCTGGCCGAGATCGACCGACTACCCCGGGGCACTCGTGGAAAGCTCCGCGCCCGCGCCGTGATCGAGTGGTCGAGCCCCTGGTCCGAGTCCGCCTTCGAGTCCGTCGTCCGTTGGATCATCCTCACCTGGGGCCGCCGCGACGTCGTGCCACAGCTCGAGATCTGGTGCGGCGAGAAGGTGTACTTCGTGGACCTCGCGCTCAGGATCGGCACACTGCCGGACGGCAGTCCGCGCTGGCTGCTCATCGAGTTCGATGGGGAGATCAAGTACTCGGGCGACGACGACGAGGTCGCGGACGTACTCGCGCGCCAGGAGGCTCGCGAACAGGATCTCCTGGCGGCCGGTCACGAGATCGTGCGTTTCCGTGCGATACAGGTCGGACATCCGATCGAGGTCGTGACCACGCTGGCGAGCGCGGTCGGCACAGAGGAGTTCGTCGCGCGCGAACCCGTCCTCGAACTGATGCCGACCGCGCGCCGGCGAGCTCGCCGCCAACGCTCGCCGGGCCGACGCCCGGTCCACTGAACCGCACTCTCGACCAATGAAGGTGAGCGTGCATTTGCTGACCCGCACTCTCGACCAGGGAAGGGTCAGGCGGGTGGGAGGGCTGCGTCGAGGCCGCCCTCGAGAAGCGTGACGAAGCCGGCCTCGTCGAGCACCGGGACGCCGAGCTCGCGCGCCTTCGTCTCCTTCGAGCCCGCGTTCTCCCCGGCCACCACCACGTGCGTCTTCTTCGAGACCGAGCCTGACGCCTTGCCGCCGCGCGCGAGGATCGCCTCCTTCGCCGAGTCCCGCGTGAACCCCTCGAGCGACCCGGTGACCACCACCGTCACACCCTCGAGAGTGCGGGGCGCCGACTCGTCGACCTGCTGCTCGGTCCGCACGCCGGCGGCCCGCCACCGCTCGACGATCTCGCGGTGCCAGGCGGCGTCCACGCTGTCGACGTCGTCGCTGCCGACATCGTCCCCCTCACCCGCACTCTCGACCACGGAGGGGGCGTCAGCCGCGCCCTCATCCGCACTCTCGACCACAGCAGCGTCGCCATCCACACCCTGAGCCGCACTCTCGACGTCAGAGGAGTCGTCGTCCGCACGCGCAACGACGCCGCCGTGGTACCAGGCGAGCACGGACTGCGCGATCGTCGGCCCCACGCCGTCGACCTCGGCGAGCCGCTCCAGCGGGGCGGAGAAGATCGCCTCGAGCGAGCCCATCTCGGTGGCCAGGGCACGCGCCGCCGTCGGGCCGACGTGCCGGATCGACAGGGCGACGATCACCCGCCAGAGGTCCTTGTCCTTCGCCTCGGCGAGTCCGGCGATCAGCTTCTCGGTGGTGCCGGACGGGCGCGGCTCGACCACCTCGTCGTCCTTGGTCTTGAAGCGCTTGACCTGCCGCTGCGTCCAGAACACGCGGCGCAGCACCCAGTTCCCCGTCGGCACGAACGCGGAGCTCCCGGACTCCTCGTCGCGTGCGAGCTCGGGCCGGTAGGCGAACACGTCGCGCAGGTCGTCGGCGGTGAGGTCGAACAGGCCCGCCTCGTTGGCGAGCACGGGCTCCTGCGGCGGCGGCACGTCCTCGGCGGACGTCACCTCACCGGCCTCGGTCACGAGCGCGAACCCCGCGGCGACGGCGGCGAGCGCCGGCTCCCGCCCGCCCGTGGGCCCGCCCGGTGCGTCCGGCTCCCGCGTGGCGTCGGGGTTGGTCAGCGCGAGCGCCGTCTCGTACCCGAGCGCCTCGATGTCGAACGCACCCCGCGAGCCGACGTGCTCGACCCGCTCGGTCAGCTGCGCCGGGCACGAGCGGGAGTTGGGGCAGCGCAGGTCGACGTCGGCCTCCTTCGCCGGCGCGAGGCGCGTCCCGCAGCTCGGGCACTGCGCCGGCATGACGAACTCGACCTCGCTCCCGTCCCGCAGGTCGACCACCGGCGCCACCACCTCGGGGATGACGTCGCCGGCCTTGCGCAGCACCACGGTGTCCCCGATGAGCACACCCTTGCGCGCCACCTCGGAGGCGTTGTGCAGGGTCGCCATCGCCACCGTCGAGCCCGCCACGAGCACGGGCTCCATCACCGCGTAGGGGGTCACTCGACCGGTGCGGCCCACGTTGACGCGGATGTCGAGCAGCTTCGTCGTCACCTCCTCGGGCGGGAACTTGTAGGCCACCGCCCAGCGCGGGACCCGCGAGGTGTGGCCGAGGCGGCGCTGAAGCGCGCGGTCGTCCACCTTGACCACCACGCCGTCGATCTCGTGGGCGCCCTCGTGCCGGGCCGCGCCGCGCTCGGCGATGTACCGCTCGACCGCCGAGCGGCCGGAGAGCAGCTGCGTCGCCTCCGAGACCGGCAGCCCCCAGGAGGCGAGGAGCTCGTAGAAGCCGTGCTGCGTCGTCGGGTTCTCGAAGTCGTCCCCCGGCACGACCGCCCCAACCCCGTGGGCGAGGAAGTCGAGCGGCCGCGACGCCGTCACCCGCGGGTCCTTCTGCCGCAGCGACCCGGCCGCCGAGTTGCGCGGGTTGGCGAACGGCGCCTTGCCGGACTCGACGAGGGCGGCGTTGAGCTCGGCGAACGCGGCGACGGGGAAGAACACCTCGCCGCGGACCTCCATGCTCGCCGGGTGCGGCCCGCCGGTCAGCACCTGCGGCACGGTCTCGAGCGTGCGCACGTTGAGGGTGACGTCCTCGCCGGTCACGCCGTCCCCGCGGGTGGCGGCGCGCACGAGCCGGCCGGCCTCGTAGGTGAGGTTGACGGCGAGCCCGTCGACCTTGACCTCGCAGGTGACGGGGACGTCGGGCGCCTCGTCGGCCTCCGCGCCGGTCGCGTCGCTCACCTCGGCGCCGATGCGGGCGAACCACTCGGCGAGCTCCTCGAGCGAGAAGACGTCCTCGAGGGAGTACAGGCGCTCGGCGTGGGTGACGGCGGCGAAGTCGGTGGAGTATGTGCCGCCGACCGACTGGGTCGGCGAGTCCGGCGTGCGCAGGTCCGGACGGGCGGCCTCGAGGGACTCGAGCTCGCGGTAGGCGGCGTCGTACTCCGCGTCCGCAAGGGTCGGCGCGTCGCGCATGTAGTACGCCCACCGCGCGGCCTCGACCTGCTCGACCAGCTCGGTCCAGCGCTGCCGCTCCTCGGCGCTCGCGGGCTCGGTGCCCTGCGCGTCCGCGTCCGGCGTCGTCGTCCCCGTCTCGCTCATGGGGACATCCTTGCGCAGGCCGCCCACACGGGTGGACGGGGCCGGCCGGCAGTGCCACGGTCTCCACGAGGACCACCCAGGACCACGCCCGACGACGACGAACCCCCGGTCCGCCCGCGCCCCGCCCGGCGACCGGCCGACACGCACCCGCACGACGATGTCGAGAACCGGCCGGCGGCTCCGTCCCCCGGGTGACGCGGCCGACCCGGGCCGCACCGATGAGAAGGAGTACCGAGATGGCCAAGTACCTCATGCTCAAGCACTACCGCGGCGCCCCGACCCCGGCGAACGCCGCCCCGATCAGCGAGTGGACGGAGGCCGAGATGGACGCGCACTTCGCCTACTGCGACGCCTACGTCGAGCGTCTGCGCGCGAGCGGCGAGCTCGTCGACAGCCAGGCGCTGTCCCCCGAGGGCTCGTGGGTCCGGTTCGACGGCGAGGGGCGCCCGCCGCGCACCGACGGCCCGTTCGCCGAGACGAAGGACCTCGTGGCGGGCTGGGTGATCGTCGACGTCGAGACCCACGAGCGGGCCCTCGAGCTGGCCGGCGAGCTCTCGGCGGCGCCCGGGAAGGGCGGTGAGCCGCTCGGCGAGTGGCTCGAGCTGCGCCCGTTCGTCGCGCCGGCCGTCACGTCCGCCGAGGCGGCGGAGATCATCACCCGCGAGGCCCGCTGACCGTGGGTGACGACGTGCCGGACGAGGACCTGCTGCGACGGCTCACCCCCGACGTGCTGCGGGCTCTCGTCCGGCGCGGCGCCGACTTCGCCTCCGCCGAGGACGCCGTGCAGGAGGCGCTCCTCACGGCGTGGCGCACGTGGCCGGACGACCCGCCGCGGGACCCGCGCGCCTGGCTCGTCACGGTGGGGTGGCGCGCGTTCCTCGACGCCACGCGGTCGGAGGTGTCGCGGTCCCGGCGCGAGGAGGTCGTCGACGCCGAGCCGCTCCCCGGTCCCGCGTCCGGGGTCGACGACTCGCTGTGGCTGTACTTCCTGTGCGCGCACCCCTCGCTCACGCCGTCCTCCGCCGTCGCACTCACGCTGCGGGCGCTCGGCGACCTGACCACCCGGCAGATCGCCGAGGCCTACCTCGTGCCCGAGTCGACGATGGCGCAGCGCATCAGCCGCGCCAAGCGCACGGTCGCCGAGGTGCGGCTCGACGAGGCCGGGTCGGTGACGACCGTCCTGCGCACCCTCTACCTCGTGTTCAACCAGGGGTATGCGGGCGACGTCGACCTGGCGGCCGAGGCGATCCGGCTCGCGCGTCAGCTGGCCGCGGTCAGCGACGAGCCCGAGGTGCGCGGGCTGCTCGCGCTCATGCTGCTCCACCACGCGCGGCGGGACACCCGCACCGGACCCGACGGTCGGCTCGTCCCCCTCACCGAGCAGGACCGGTCCCGCTGGGACGGGGCGGCGATCGCCGAGGGCGTCGCGCTCCTGCAGTCTGCCCTCGCGCGGGACCGCCTCGGCGAGTACCAGGCCCAGGCCGCGATCGCCGCGCTGCACGCCGACGCCGCGAGCGCCGAGGAGACCGACTGGGTCCAGATCGTCGAGTGGTACGACGAGCTGGTGGCCCTCACCGACAACCCCGTGGCCCGGCTCGGCCGCGCGATCGCCGTGGGCGAGGCCGACGGTCCGCAAGCCGGGCTCGCGGCGCTGGCCGCGATCGACGCGGACCTCCCCCGCCGCACCGCCGCCGAGGCGTACCTCC
Source organism: Georgenia sp. Z1344 (assembly GCF_057652375.1). Classification (NCBI taxonomy): domain Bacteria; kingdom Bacillati; phylum Actinomycetota; class Actinomycetes; order Allobogoriellales; family Allobogoriellaceae; genus Georgenia; species Georgenia sp. Z1344. The sequence goes on from NZ_CM172728.1 coordinate 773,383, forward strand.
GACGCCGGGCGGGCGAGCCCGCGGCGGCCGCCCGGCTCTACGACGAGGCGGCCGAGCGCGCGAGCAGCGTCCCGGAGCGCGACCACCTGCGCCGGGAGGCCGCGCGCGCCCGGGCGGCAGGGACCGGGCGGGTCGCGGGTACCAGGGAGGACACGGGCACCTCGGAGAACGCCGGCACCGACGACGCCGGCCGGGGCGACGAGGGCGGCCCGCCGACGACGTGACCCCGTCGTCGGACCCCCGTGGCACGCTGGTCGCATGTGCGGGCGCTACGCGAGCTTCAAGCAGGCCCAGGACCTGGCCGACGTCTTCGACGTGACCCAGGTGGCCGAGGAGGTGGCAAGCCTGCGGCCGTCGTGGAACGTGGCGCCGACGCAGGACGTGCTCATCGTCGTCGAGCGGCTCGTCGATGCCGAGGGACGCATCGCGGGGCACGAGGGGTCCGGCGAGGCGGAGGGCCCGCGGCGCAGCATGGAGGTCGCGCGCTGGGGGCTCGTCCCGCACTGGGCGAAGGACCCGTCGGTGGGCAACAAGATGATCAACGCGCGCAGCGAGACGGTCGCGGAGAAGGCCTCCTTCAAGGCCCCTCTGAAGAAGAACCGCTGCCTCGTCCTCGCCGACGGCTACTACGAGTGGCAGGCGCCCGAGTCCGGGAAGGGCCCGAAGACCCCCTACTTCATCACCCGGTCCGACGGCGCACCGATCGCCTTCGCCGGCCTGTTCTCGTGGTGGCGGCCGAAGGATGAGCCCGACGCCGACTGGTTGTGCACCACGACGATCCTCACCGCCGCCGCCGAGGGCGAGATGCGCGAGCTCCATGACCGCGTGCCCGTCATCCTCGAGCCGGCGGACATCGACGTCTGGCTCGACCCGACGGTGACCGACCCGGCCGAGGCGCTCGCGGTGCTCGGCACGGGCACCCCGGACCTCACATGGCACGAGGTCTCCCGGGACGTCAACACGCCGCGCAACAACTCTGCCGAGTTGGTCGAGCCGGTCGCGTCCTGAGCCGGCTGCTTCGTGACCCGACGGCGGCGTGACGCGGTCCCGTCCTCAGCCGGGCGGCGCGTAGTCCCGGGGACGGACGGCCCCCTCCGACGGCGGACGGACGCACCCGCCCGTCCGCATGCCTAGGGTCGTCCGCATGAGTGGGGACGACGCGGCTGCGCCGCCGGCCGGGTCGGCGGACCCGGACCTGCGCGCCCCCGGCCGCGACGCGCTCATGGTCCGGGTGCCGTGGCCCGGGCACAGGGACGTTTTCATCGCCGTGCTCGCGGCGCTCGGGGTCGGGTTCGCCTCGCTGGTCCTCGGGTTCGCGAGCCGCCCCGGGTACGGGTTCGGAACCCTGAGCGACGAGGCGCGCCTCGTCCTCATGTGGCTCGACACCCTGATGATGTGCGCGGCCGTGGCATGGCGGCGGGTCGCCCCGGAGGCGTCGGCGGTGGTCGTCTACCTCGGCGCGCTCGCCCACGTCGTGGTCGGCGTGCCCTTCCACCCCGTCGACGTCCTCGTCCTGCTCTCCCTGTACTCCGTCACCGTCCACGGCACCGTGCTCGGCCACCGCCTCGCGATGGCCGGGGCCGTCGCAGGTGCGGTGGTCCTCGCGGTCGCGTTCGGCGTGCCCCGGCTGTGGAGCGGCCCCACCCTCCTCGTCGTCACACTCGCGGCCGCCGGGCTCGCCGCCGGCGCCTGGGGCCTGGGGCTCCTGCGCCGCACCGGCATCCAGGAGCGCGCCCGGGCGGAGGAGATCGAGCGGCTCGCCGAGGGGCAGCGGGACCGCGACGCCCGGCTCGCCGTGTCCGACGAGCGCACCCGCATCGCGCGCGAGCTGCACGACGTCGTGGCCCACACCCTGTCCGTCGTCATCGCCCAGGCCGACGGCGGCCGCTACGCCTCCACGAGCGACCCCGTGGCCGCCGAGCGGGCCCTGACGACGATCGGCGAGGTCGGCCGCGCGGCCCTCGGCGACATCCGCAGCATCCTCGGGGTCCTGCGCGCCGACGACTCCGGCGCCGCGCTCGTCCCCCAGCCCGTCGACGAGGACCTCGACCGCCTCGTCGACCAGGTCCGCGACTCGGGCCTGGCCGTCTCCGTCATCCGGCTCGGTGCCTCCCGGCCGCTCCCCGCCGGCGCCGGCCTCATGGTCTTCCGGATCGCGCAGGAGGCCCTGACGAACGTGCTCAAGCACGCGGGCCCGGCAGTCGCGGTGACGATGCTCGTGCAGTGGACCGACGACGGCCTCACCCTCCAGATCGACGACGACGGGCGGGGCGCCGCCGCCCGCGGCGACGGCCAGGGGCAGGGCCTGGTCGGCATGCGCGAACGCGCCTCCGTGCTCGGTGGCACCCTGCGTGCCGGGCCGCGACCCGGGGGCGGCTTCCGGGTCCGCCTCGAGCTGCCGGTCCGCCCCGGCGCGGCGGCGTCGGCGAGCGCCGCCGTCGACGCGACGAGTTCCGAGGCAGGTCCCGAGACCGGCCGCCCGGCCGGAACCGAGCACACCACGACCCCGACCCGACCCCTCGCCGAGGCGGGTGCACCGCCCGGGGCGAGCTCCGCCGTCGGGCACGGACCCGCCGGACCGACCGAGAGGACCCCCGCGTGACCGCTGTCCCCCCGCCCGAGGCGGCCGACCCGATCCGGGTCGTGCTCGTCGACGACCAGCAGCTCGTTCGCGCGGGCTTCGCGCTCGTCATCGGCTCCCAGCCGGACATGACGGTGGTCGGCGAGGCGGGCGACGGCGCGCAGGCCCTGCGGATGCTCGCCGGCGTCGAGGCCGACGTCGTCCTCATGGACGTGCGGATGCCGAACCTCGACGGGCTCGCGGCCACGCGGGGCCTCGCCGAGCGCGCGGCCGGCGGAGGACGGGTGCCGAAGGTCGTCATCCTCACGACGTTCGACCTCGACGAGTACGTCCTCCAGGCGATCCGCGCCGGCGCGTCCGGCTTCCTCCTCAAGGACGCCCCGCCGGAGGACATGCTCGCCGCGATCCGCACCGTGCACGCGGGCGACGCGGTCATCGCCCCGAGCTCGACGCGCCGCCTCATCGCGACCGTCGCCGACCTGCTGCCCGCCGAGGACCGCACTCCGCCGGCCGTCCTCGACGCCCTGACCGACCGCGAGCGCGAGGTGCTCGTCCTCATCGCCCGCGGCCGGTCGAACACGGAGATCGCGGCGGAGCTGTTCGTCGCCGAGGCGACCGTCAAGACGCACGTCGGGCGGATCCTCACCAAGCTCGACGTGCGCGACCGCGTGCAGGCGGTGGTGCTCGCCTACGAGACCGGGCTCGTCACGCCGGGTCGGTAGGTGGGCCGGGGCGAGGTAGGCGGGCCGGACTGCGGTAGGTGGGCCGGGTGACCCGGCCGCCCGCGCGTACGACCCCGGGATGACGCCCGGACCGGACGAGGGGCCGACGACGACGCACCTCCCGCCTTCGTACCGTCGGGGCAGCGCCGGGACCAGGCCCGGCGCCGGAGCGACAAGGACCGCCATGACCGCCGAGACCACGCCCGACCGCACGGGTGCCGACGACACGGGTGCCGACCCGCGCACCGACTCCCCCGGCGACGCCCCGGTGCTCCGCGCCCGCGGCCTGCGCAAGGTGCACGGTCGCGGGGACGCCTCCGTCACCGCGCTCGCCGGCGTCGACCTCGACATCGCGCCGGGGTCGTTCACCGCGATCATGGGGCCGTCCGGGTCGGGAAAGTCGACCCTGCTCCACCTGCTCGCAGGTCTCGACTCGGTGACGTCGGGGACGGTCCACCTGGGCGACACCGCGCTGACCTCCCTCGGGGACACGGCGCTCACGCTCCTGCGCCGCGAGCGGATGGGCTTCGTGTTCCAGTCGTTCAACCTGCTGCCGATGTACACGGCGCGGCAGAACATCCTCCTGCCCCTCGAGCTCGCCGGACGCGACGCGAACGAGGAGTGGCTGGTCCAGCTGGTCGACGTCCTCGGGCTCGGCGACCGCCTCACGCACCGGCCTGCCGAGCTGTCCGGCGGGCAGCAGCAGCGCGTCGCGATCGCCCGCGCGCTCGTCACCCGGCCCGACGTCGTCCTCGCCGACGAGCCCACCGGCAACCTCGACCTGCGCACCGGGTCCGAGGTGCTCGCGCTCCTGCGGACCTCGGTGCGCGAGCTCGGGCGCACGGTCGTCATGGTCACCCACGACCCCGGCGCCGCCGCGCACGCCGACCGCGTGGTCCTCATCGCCGACGGCCTCGTGCGCGGCGACATCGACCACCCGACACCGTCCTCCGTCCTCGCCGGCCTCGATGCCCTGCGACCCGAGAACGAGGTGGCGTGATGCTGCGGCTCGCCGCGGGGCAGGCACGGCACTCGGTCGGCCGCCTCGCCGCCGCCGGGCTCGCGATCGTGCTCGCGTCGGCGTTCCTCACGCTCGCACTGCTCACCGGCCGCGCGGTCGACGACGGCGCCCGCGGGGTCCTGCGGGCGGCTCTCGGTCAGGCCGACATCGTCCTCAACGGGGTCGAGGTGGACCTCGAGGACCTCTCGGCCCTGCGGGAGGTCGACGGGGTCGCGCAGGCCACGCCGACGTTCACGACCTGGGTCGGCGTGGGCGCGGGCGACTCCGCCACCTGGCTCCCGCTCGCCGCCGCACCGGAGCCCGGGGCCGAGCCGCCCGTCGACCTCGTGGCCGGGACGTGGCCGACCGCCGAGGACGAGGTCGTGCTCAGCGAGGAGGCGAGCCTCTGGGCCGCCGCCGGTATCGGGGACCCGCTCGAGGTCGGCGCGCAGACCGTCGACTCGGACGGCAACCCGGTCGAGGTCGACGGGACCGAGGTCGAGGTCGTCGGGATCGCCGAGGACCTCAGCCCGGTCCTCGGCATACCGACGACGACGATCTACGTGCCCGAGACGACCGCGTTCGAGCTCGCGCACGCGAGCGACGGCACGGGGGCGTGGGCGGTCGGCCTGTCGACACAGCCCGGGGCGGACGAGGACGCCGTCGCGTCCCGGGTGCTGGACGTCGCCCGGAGCACGGGGGCCGGCGGCGACCACGCCGTGACGGTCACGGCCGACGAGTACGTCGACGCCCGCCTGCAGGAGGTCTTCGGGTTCCGGGACGTCATCGGCATGGCAACGCTCCTGTTCGCCGGCCTCGCCCTCGTCGTCGCGGGTCTCGTCATCGCCAACACCTTCCAGGTGCTCGTGGCCCAGCGGGCCCGGACCCTGGCGATGCTGCGGGCGGTCGGGGCGACGCGGCGGCAGGTGTGGGCCTCCGTGCTCGCCGAGGCGGCCGGGCTCGGCGTGGTCGCGAGCGTCGTCGGCGCCGCCCTCGGGTTCGGCGTCATGGCGCTCGCGCTGCGGCTGTGGAGCGACTCCGGGCGAGACCTCGGCATCCCACTCGCCGGGACGGTCGGGCCGAGCCCGACGACGATCGCGCTCCCAGTCGTCGTCGGCACGGTCGTCACCGTCCTCGCAGCGCTGCCCCCGGCAAGGCGGGCGAGCGCCGTCGCGCCCGTCGAGGCGATGCGGCCCGCGCAGGCGCCGACGCTCCTGCGCGGCTCGCCGGCGCGTCGGGCCTGGGGGATCGCCCTCGCCGCCGCGGGCGTGGCCGCGATGACCGGGGCGCTCGTCGTCGCTGCGCAGCTCGGCGAGGGGACCCCGGCCGACTCGACGATCCTGCTGATGATCGGCCTGCTCGTGCTCGGCGTCGCGCTGCTCGGCCTCGGCCTGCTCGTCGGGCTCGTGTTCGTGGTCCCGCTCGTCGCGCGGGTGCTCGGCGCGGTCCTGGCCGTGCTCTCCCCCGGGCCGGCGCGCGCCACCGTGCGCCTCGCCACCGCGAACGCGACCCGCAACCCGCGCCGGACGTCCGCGACGACGATGGCGCTGGTCATCGGGATCGGCCTGGTCACCGGGGTGACGACGGGGACCGAGTCCGTCCGGGCGTCGTTGGAGCAGGAGCTGTCCTCCCGGTTCCCCGTCGACGTGGCCGTCCACAACCCCGCCTACGGTTCCGACGGGCCGGTCGCGCTCGAGGAGGACGTGCTCGCGGCGGTCGAGTCCGTTCCCGGGCTGGCCGCGACGATGCAGGTGACGTCCGCCGACCTCGTGATCGAGGTCGGCCCGGGCACTGCCGCCGGCGACGCGGGAGCGGTCGGCATCGGCTCGATCGTCTACGGCGTGCCGCCGGAGGCGGAGGACGTCCTGCGGGACGGGCTGCCCGAGGGGCTGACGGACGAGTCCGTGGTGCTGCCGGCGTCCCGGGCGCGCGAGCTCGGCGTCGAGGGCGGCGACACGGTGCTCGTCGGCCTGCCGGACCCGCAGACGTGGGAGCTCGACGAGTCCACGCAGCGGGAGATGACGGTCGTCGTCACGCAGCACGGGGACTCGCCGCTGCTGACGGAGCACGCCGTTCGCTCCCTCCTCCCCGACGCGGTTCCCTCTGCGGTGTGGGCGCGCATCGACGACGCGGCGGACGTCGAGGACGTGGTCACCGACGTCCGCGAGGCCGGACGGGCCACGGCGACGGCCGGGGCGTCGGTCGCGGTCGAGGGGTCCGGCGAGGAGCGGCTCGTGTACGACGAGGCGATCGACCGGGTGCTCGTCGTCGTCGTGGGCCTGCTGGCCGTGTCGGTCGTCATCGCGCTCGTCGGCGTCGCGAACACGCTCTCGCTGTCGGTCGTCGAGCGGCGACGGGAGATCGCGACGCTGCGGGCCGTGGGGATGACCAGGCGTCAGGTCCGGGGGGCGCTCGCCACCGAGGGGGTGCTGCTGACCGTGGTCGGGACGGGGGTCGGCGCGGCGTTCGGGCTCGCGGCCGGATGGGTCGGCATCACGTGCCTGCTCGCCGCCACCGAGCTCGCCACGCTCGCCGTCCCGTGGGCCGGGCTCGGGCTCACGCTCGTCGTCGCCCTGGTCGCGGGCGTGGTCGCGTCCGTGCTGCCGGCGCGCAGCGCGCTGGGGGTCTCGCCGGTGGCGGCGCTCGGGGCGGAGTAGGACGTCGGGCCGGACGGGCGGACGGGCCGGCGGTGTGTGAGGCCGGTGCGCGGGGCCACGGAGGTTCGTCGGAGGGCGCGTGGGGCCGCGGAGGTCCACGGACACCCGCGCCTGTGACCTGCGGCCTCGCGCGCGGCTGTCCACAGGGGCGCGGCGAGCGGTCGGCGGCGCGCGGGATCGTCGGTGGCATGCCCGAGCCGCCCCCTGCCTCCGCGACGGACCCGGAGGACCTGTCCGCCGTGCTCGCGGCCGACCGCCTCGCGGTGGTCGACTCCGGGCCGGGGGTCGGGCGGATCGTCGCCGTCGGACCCTCCCCCGTCCGGGTCGGTCGCGGTCCGGACCGGGTCGATCTCGGGGACGCCCGGCTCTCGCGGGACCACCTCGAGCTGCGGGCACGGTCCGGCCGGGTCGAGGCGCGCGACCCGGGGTCCCGGCACGGCACCCGGCGGGCGGGTCGACGGATCGGTGAGCGGCGAGGTGGGCGCGCGGTCGGCGCGCGCTGGGAGTCGGTCCCCCTCGGATCGGTGCTCCTCGCGGGCGCCGGCGCGGTGCGCGTGACCGTTGGCGCGGGGCGGCTCGTCGCGCCGCGGCCGGTCGTCCTCCCGCCCGGTGGCCGCCGGGGCCTGCGCGCGCTCGCCCGGCTCGCGCCGATGCTGCTGGCGCCGCTCGTCATGGTGCCCCTGCTCATGGGCTCCTCGGCCGGGCCGTGGCGGTTCGCGATCCTCGCCGTCCCGCTGGTCGCGGTGGGGATCTGGCTGCTGTCGGAGCGCGAGCCGGGCGCCCGCGTACCGCCCCGGCCGGGCGCCGCCGAGGTCCTGCTCCTCGCGGGCGCCGGGGTGCGGCCCACGGACGGGCCCGGGGACGTCCTCGTCCTGCGGATCGCGTCGGGCGCCGCGCGGGTGCGTCGTCGTCGGGGTGAGCTGCGCGTGAACCCGGGGGACGCCGTCGGTCTCACGGGGCCGGGCGCCGCCCGCCTCGCACGCTGGCTGCTCGCCCAGGTGCTCACCCACGAGCCGACCGCGACGGCGGACGTGCCCGCCGGGTGGGTGGTGCCGTCGTCACGCCGGCCGGTCGGTGACGCCGGGGCCGGGTCCCGTGCGGGTCCGCGGGGGGCGCCGTGGCACGTGTCGGTGGTGGTGGCCGGACCCGGTGACCGGGCTCCCGACCCGCCCCGCGACCGCCGCCACCTCGTCCTCGTGGTCGCGGACGGCCGGCCACCCGCGTGGCGCACCGCGACCATCGGCGCGGACGAGCACGCGGGCGTCTCGCCGGCCTGGTCGCGGCGGCACGCCCGGGCGCTCGAGACGTCCGGGGCGGCCGGGGACGCGCTGCCCACGAGCGTCCTCCTCACCGACCTGCTCGGACCGGTCACACCGGCCGCGGTGCGCCGCCGCTGGTCGGTGTCGTCGGGCCTGCGGGCGTCCGTCGGCCTGGGGGCGCACGGGCCCGTGGCGATCGACCTCGTCGCCGACGGGCCGCACGCCCTCGTGGCCGGGGCGACGGGCGCGGGCAAGTCCGAGGCGCTCACCGCCTGGCTCGTGGCGCTCGCGGCCACCCGGTCACCGGCGGACCTCGCGATGATCCTCGTCGACTACAAGGGCGGGTCCGCGTTCACACCGCTCGCCCCGCTGCCGCACGTGGCCGCGGTCCTCACCGACCTCGAGCCCGCCGCCACGCTCCGGGCACTCGCCTCGCTCGGCGCCGAGCTGCGCCGCCGGGAGGTCGTCCTCGCCGAGGCCGGGGCGAAGGACGTCGCCGACCTGCACGCGCGCGGGGGCGCGATGCCGCGGCTGCTCGTCGTCGTCGACGAGTTCCGGGCACTCGCCGACGATCATCCGGCCCTGCTCGCCGACCTCGTCCGGCTCGCCGCCCAGGGGCGCTCTCTCGGGCTGCACCTCGTGCTCGCCACGCAGCGCCCGTCGGGGATCGTCGGGCCGGACGTGCGGGCGAACATCACGGTGCGGCTCTGCCTGCGGGTACTCGAGGCCGCGGACTCGCGCGACGTCGTCGGGACCGCGCGGGCCGCCGAGCTCCCCGCCGTGCCGGGTCGGGCCGTGCTACGCACCGGGGTGCCCGAGGAGGTCCAGGTGTCCTGGCTGGGGCCGGCGGGATCGGGGCTCCCGTCCGATGCCGTGGCGGCGATCCGGGCGGCCGCCGACGGCGCGGCGCCACCCGCCGTGCCCTGGGCACCTGCGCTTCCGGAGCGGATCGGGCCGGGCGGGATCAACCCCGCGACCGGGGCGCCGATCTCGTCGACCACCGCGGCGCTCGTCGACGAGCCGGATCGCCTCACGCTCGAGCCGTGGGAGTGGGACGGGTCGGCGCTGCTCGTGCTCGGCGGACCGGGCACCGGGCGGACGACCGCGCTGCGCGCGCTGGGCGCCGCGGCGGGGGCGGCCGGTCGGCGCGTGCACGTGGTGGGCGGGCCGGCCGCGGTCGGGTCCGGTAGTGCCACGGCGACGATCGCCCCGACCGGAGACCCGCGCCTGGTGCTCCGGCTGCTCGAGCTGCTCGGGTCGGCGGACTCGACTCCCGGTCAGGTGCTGCTCGTCGACGACGTCGAGCTTCTCCTCGACCGTCTCGACACCGCGCTCGGGCCCGGCCAGTCGCTCGCCGCCCTGCCCGTCGCCCTGCGGTCGGTGCTCGCACGGGGTCACCATCTTGCGCTCGCCGGGGCGCCGGCGAGCGCCTCGGCCCGGTGGGCGGAGGTCGGGCGGGCCCGGCTCGTGCTCAGCCCGCGCGACGTCACGGAGGCCACGCTCGCCGGGGTCGACCGCGCGATGACGGTCGGGGCGGCGGTGCCCGGTCGGGCGGTGCTCGTGCGGCCGGCCGGTCAGCGGGTGGTCCAGGTCGTCGACGCCGCACCGGCGCTGCCCGGGGAACCCGCGGGGGACGTCGGGGGCGTGACGACAGGGACAGGCGTTCCTCTCCTCCGCCCGCTCCCCCGCACGGCCACCGACCTGGCGCTCACCGCGGCCGAACGGGCCGGTACCGAGGTGTGTGTCGGCGTCGGGGGCGACGACGCAGGTCCGGTGGCCGTGCCGTTCCCGCCCGGCGGGACGCTCCTCGTGGTGGGGCCGGCGGGATCGGGGCGGTCGACCGCGCTGGGGAACGTTGCCGGGCGCCTGACCCGTGCCGGTCATCGGGTCGTCCGGGTACGTACAGGCGGCGGCACGGGCCCGGTCGGCTCAGCGGCGGTCGGCGCGGGCACGGTCGACGCAGTTGACGTCGGTGCAGCGGCGGTCGGCGCGGAGGATGTCGTCGTCGGGGATGTCGTCGTGGTCGACGACCTCGACCGACTCACCGGCCCCGAGCTCGATGAGGTCGCCGCGCTCCCGTCGCGCGGCGCGCGGGTGGTCGCGGCCGCCGCGACCCTGGCCGTGCTCTCCGCGCACCGCCCGCCGCTGTCGACGTGGCCGGTTGGCGCGCTCCTGGTGCTCCGCCCGGATCTGCCGCTGTCGGCCCGGCTCGTGCCCGGCGGTCTCGGCGACGGCGCCGATCCACTCGCAGCAACAGTTCCGGGGCGGGCGGCACTGGTCCGTTCCGGCCGCGCGACGCCGGTCCAGCTCGTGCACGGCGCCCTCGACCCGGACGGCCGATGACCCGCCCCCTGTGTCGAGGGTGCGGGTGAGCCCCCACGTGCACGAGCCACACTCTCGACCCCGAGCCGCACTCTCGACCGAAACGGACACCCCGACCGGGTTCATCGAGAGTGCGGTTGGGGACCCAACCGCAATCTCGACATGCACGAACCGCAATCTCGACGAAGGACGCCCTGAGCCACACTCTCGACCACGAACCGCAATCTCGACGCGCACCAACCGCAATCTCGACGAAAGGCGGGGTCAGCGCGCCGGGCGGTAGCGCATGAACGCCCGGGAGGCCGGCCACAGGATCGCCCCGACGCCGACGAGGCAGGTGAGCGCCGCGGCGATCGCACCGGCGAGCGGCAGGCCGATCGTCAGCACCGAGACACCCGCGAGGATCCACCACGTGATCAGCGCGCCGCGCACCGCGGCCCGCCCCTGCCCCACCGCACGGGCACCGAGCACGAGGAGGACCGCCACCGCGACGTAGAGGACCCCGAGCATGACCACGGTCGAGCGCACGACCACCTCGCCCGAGACGAGGTCGACCACGAGCCCACCGGCCACGACGAGGAGGGCCACCGCCTGGAGGAGGCACACGACCTGCACGATGCGGACGGAGGTCGGGACGGTCGGGGAGCTCGTCGGGGTCGGCACGGCGCCACCCTAGGTCGTCGAGCGTCGGCTACCACGACGTGTCCGGCGGGTGTACGGACGGGGAGGAGACGCCCGTCATGCTGTGAGCAAACCCACGCTGCTCACCTGAGCAAGGCGCGAGACGGAGCCTTGTGGGGCGATGGTGCGCGTGGGATTGTTGGTGCTCGCAGCGACTACATACATCGCACGGCGAACACCCCCGACAACCGGTTCGGGCAGCCGTGCGTGCTTGGAGGAACAAGTGGACTGGCGTCACCGAGCCGCATGTCTGACCGAGGACCCGGAGCTCTTCTTCCCGATCGGGAACACGGGCCCGGCCGTCGTCCAGATCGAGGCGGCGAAGGCGGTCTGTGCCTCCTGCTCGGTGGTCGACACCTGCCTCAAGTGGGCGATGGAGAACAACCAGGACTCCGGCGTCTGGGGCGGACTCTCCGAGGACGAGCGCCGCGCGCTCAAGCGCCGCACCGCCCGCGCCCGCCGCGCCGGCTGACCTCCCCCGCGCCTCCGGCGCCTCCCGCGCCTACCGCAGCGGGCGACCCAGCCGGTCGGTCCGGCCCGATCCCAGCGACCTCGGCCGGCCGACCCGCACCTTCAGGTGGACCTCGGTCCCGCCGTCGGTCCCGCCGCGCCACTCGATGGTGCCGCCGAGCTCCCCGGCCACGAGGGTCTTGACGATCTGCGTGCCCAGGCCGGTGAGCACCTTGCCCTCGGCGAGCCCCACGCCGTCGTCGGTCACATAGATCTCGAGGCTCTCCTCGTGGTGCTCGACCCGGACCACCACCGTCCCCGGACGGCCGGACAGGCCGTGCTCGACCGCGTTCGTGATGAGCTCGGTGAGCACGACGGCGAGACCCGTGGCCACGTCCGCGGGCACGAGCCCGAACCGACCGTCCATCCGGGTGGTGACGTGTGCGTCGGGCACGGCGACGTCCGCGGCGAGCGCGAACACGCGGCCGAACACGTCGTCGAAGTCGACCACCTCGTCGAGCCCCTGGGCGAGCGTGTCGTGGACGAGGGCGATCGTCGTCACCCGCCGCTCGGCCTGCCCGAGCGCCTCCCTGGTCTCCTCGTTCCCGCTGCGCCGGGCCTGGAGCCGCAGGAGCGCGGACACGGTCTGCAGGTTGTTCTTCACCCGGTGGTGGATCTCCCGGATGGTCGCGTCCTTGGTCAGCAGCTGCTGCTCGCGGCGGCGCATCTCGGACACGTCCCGGCACAGCAGCACCGCCCCCCGCCGCTCGCCGTTGTCGGTGAGCGGGATCGCGCGCAGGGAGAGGATGACCCGCCCGGCCTCGACCTCGGTCCGCCAGGCGGCCCGGCCCATGACGACGACGGCGAGCGTCTCCTCGATCGCGCCGGCCTCCTCGAGCAGGTCCGTGAGGACCTCCGCGAGAACCTCGCCGTTGAGGTCGCCGATGAGACCGAGCCGGTGGACGTTGCTCAGCGCGTTCGGGCTGGCGAACGTCACGCGCCCCTCGAGGTCGAGCCGGATGACGCCGTCGCCGACCCGCGGGGTCCCGTGCCGGTCGCCCGACGGCGTCCCGGGCTGGGGGAACTCCCCCCTCGAGACCATGGCGGCCAGCGCGTCGCCCATCTCCATGTAGGCGACCTCGATGCGGGAGCGCATCATCGCGGGCGAGACGACCTGCTCGCGGCCGAGGACGGCCACGTAGCGGCCGTCGTGGTGCACCGGCTGCAGGACGGTGCGCACCTGCCGGCCGTCGTCGCGCACGAACTCCCGCGTGTGGGTCCCGCCGTCGGTCATCGCGTGCCGGACGAGCTCGGCGAGCTGGCGGTCCGGACGGGACCGGACCGCGTCGTCGTAGTGGACCGTCGCGCCGGTCTGCGGGCGGCAGTGGGCGGCGACGACGAACCCGTCCTCGCCGTCGGGCACCCACAGCAGGAGGTCGGCGAACGCGAGGTCGGCGATGACCTGCCAGTCCCCCACGAGCTGGTGGAGCCACTCCACGTCCCCCGGGGAGCCCGGGTGCGAGTCGGTGAGGATGTTGGACAGCGTCGGCACGAGCCCCAGCGTACGGCGGGCCGGACGCCTTGCGGACCAGCTGCCCGCACCCCGCCGCGCGGCTCGCCGGGGTCCGGACTCGGATCCGTGCCGCGGCCCGGCTGCGCCTACCCTGGAACCAGACCCTGGAAGAGATGGAGCACGCATGCGCTTCGACCACACCGTCGAGTTCCCCGCCTCCCCCGAGGAGGTCGCCCGGATGCTGGCGGACAAGGACTTCACCGACCGTCGGGTGCGGGCCGCCGGCGCGACCCGCCACACGGCGTCGATCACCTCGGGCGACGACGGCTCGTTCACGCTCGACGTCGAGGCCACGATCCCGACGACGATCATCCCCGCGACCTACCGCGGGCTGGTCGGTGACAGCTTCGTGGTCCGCATCGAGGAGCAGTGGTCGGCCCCGGGCGCGGACGGCGGCCGCACGGCGGAGTTCGGGCTCAACGTCTCGGGCGTCCCGGCCCGCGTCAACGGCACCCAGGCGCTCCGGCCGATCGCCGGCGGCTCGACGGCGCTGGACTACCGCGGGGACGTCACCTGCTCGATCCCGCTGCTCGGCCGCAAGATCGAGTCGGCCGTCGTCGGCGCCGTCGACACGGTCCTCGAGGCCGAGCGCCGTGTGGGGATCGCCTACCTCGCGGAGCAGGCGGACGAGCAGGGCTGACGCCCTCCGCCGACGACGACGAACCCCCCGGGAGGGCCGTCGTCGTTCGCCGTCGGACGTGTCCCCGGCGTCCGCCCGGCGCGTCGCCGACGTGGGCCGCCCGGGCCCCGACCGGGGAGGGCGTCAGCGGCCTGCGGGCAGGTGGCCGAGCCGGTGCAGGGTCGTCGAGACCGCCTGCTCCCGCAGCATCGTCAGCAGCTCGCGGCGTCCGGTGGCCAGGACGGGCGCGGTCGACACGTCGTAACGCACGTCGGCCACCAGGTCCGCCAGCTCCTCGCGCTCCGAGCCGAGGACGCGCACGCGGCCCCGGCCGCCGGCCAGCCGCCCGACGAACGCGTCGGCCCCCTCGGCCGCGGCGACGTGCTCGGTGAGCCGGCGCAGCGCGCGCCTGGCGGGCTCGCCCTCGGTGGCCCAGGACTTGAGGTGCGCCGACAGCTCGGGGTGCAGCGAGACCCGCACGAGCGTGCCCGTGACCTCCCCCGCGAGCAGGAGGCGGACGAGGTCGACCGTGCGCGCGTCGGCCCCCGCCCGCACGTGGAGGACCGGGAGCTGCCGGTAGCGCAGGACGTTCGACTCGACCTCGAGGCCGGTGGGGTCCTGCTCGCGGCCGAGGTCGTGCTCCCACACGTAGGCGTCCGATCGGACGGCCGCCCGCAGCCAGCGGCGCTCCGACTGCACGGGAACGATGCCCGTGAGGTCGGCGAGCGCCGCGCGCACCTCGGGCGAGGGCTCGGCGGCCCGCGCGGGCAGACCGTCCTCGATCCACGACCCGAGCTGGGTGACGTAGTTCGGTCCGCCCGCCTTCGCACCGGGGCCGACCGAGGAGTCCTTCCAGCCGCCGAACGGCTGCCGGCGCACGATCGCGCCCGTGCAGTGGCGGTTGACGTAGAGGTTCCCGGCATCGACCTGGTCGCTCCAGCGCTCGATCTCCTCGGGGTCGAGGGAGTGCAGCCCGGAGGTGAGCCCGAAGTCGGTCCGGTTGACGACCTCGATGGCCTCGTCGAGGGTCTCGGTGCGCACGAGAGCGAGGACTGGGCCGAAGAACTCGGTGAGGTGCGCGCGGGAGCCCGGGGCCACGTTGTCGAGGACGCCGGGCGACCACAGGCGCCCCTCGCCGTCGAGCCGGCGCGGGCGCACGAGCCAGCTCTGCCCCTCGTCGAGCTCGGTGAGCGCGTGCAGGAGCCGGCCGGATGCGGGCTCGGTCAGGGGGCCGGTCGTCACGCCGAGGTCGTCCGGCATCCCGACGCGCAGGGAGGACACGGCGTCGACGAGCTGACGGCGCAGGCGGTCGCTCGTGCCGGCCTGTCCGACGAGGACGGCGACGGAGGCGGCCGAGCACTTCTGCCCGGTGTGCCCGAACGCCGAGCGCACGAGGTCCGCGACGGCGAGGTCGTAGTCCGCCGACGCCGTGATCACCATCGCGTTCTTGCCTGACGTCTCGGCGATCACGCCGTGGCCGCCGGGCCGGCCGGCGCGCCAGCCGGCGAAGAGGCGGGCGGTCTCGGTCGACCCGGTGAGGACGACGCGGTCGACGTCCTCGTGGGTGATCAGCCGCTGCCCGACCTCGTTCTCGCGGGCGCGCAGGAACTGGACGACGTCGGGGTCCAGGCCGCCGCGCTCGAGCGCCGTGCGCAGGGTGTCGACGACGATCTCGGCGAGCACCGGCGTCTGCGGCGCGGGCTTGACGATGACGGCCGAGCCGGCGGCGAGCGCCGCGGCGGTGCCGCCCGTGGGGATCGCGACGGGGAAGTTCCACGGCGGGGTGACGACGACGAGCCGGTCGGGCTCGAAGCGCGCGCCGTCAGTGTCGAGGTGGTCGGCGAACAAGCCGAGGTCCTCCGCGCGGTCGGCGTAGTAGCGGAGGAAGTCGACCGCCTCGGAGACCTCCGGGTCGGACTCGTCGACGAGCTTCCCGGCCTCGGCGGCGGCCTGTCCGACGAGCTCGCCGCGGCGGTCCTCGAGGTCGTCCGCGGCCGCTCGCAGGACGCCCGCCCGTTCGCCCGGCTCGAGCGCCGCCCACGTGGCGCGGGCCTCGAGGGCCCGGGCGACGGCGTCGTCGACGGCGCTGACGCTCGTCGGGGCCGGTGAGGACGGCTCGCGCCGGGGCGCGGCGAGGTGCTCGGCGGCCCAGACGCGGGAGGCCGCGAGCGCCGGGTCGGTGTCGACGGCCTGGACGAACCGGGTGTCGGAGCGGACAGGTGCCCCGGTGCGGCGCGGAGCGGGGGCCGGAGACGCGGAGGCGTCAGCCGCGGCGACGTAGTCGCGCTCCTGGGCCTCGAGCTCGCCCGGGTCCCCGGAGGCGAACGCGTGGACGAAGTTCTCCGGCGCGGCCGCCTCCTCGAGGCGGCGCACGAGGTAGCCGATCGCGGAGTCCATGTCCTGCGGGGCGACGACCGGCGTGTACAGGACGATGCGGCCCGCGTCCGCGGCGACGGCCCGGGCCTGGGCGGGCGCCATGCCCTGGAGCATCTCGACGTCCACCATGTCCGCGACCCCGCGCCCGGCAGCGAGCAGGTGGGCGTGGGCCACGTGGAAGAGGTTGTGCGAGGCAATGCCGATGCGCAGGGCCCCGACGTTCTCGGGGCGCAAGGCGCGATCGAGCAGGCGCAGGTAGGCGGCGTCGGTCTCGGCCTTCGTCGTGAACGGCGCCTGGTGCCACCCGCGCAGCTCGGCCTCGACGCGCTCCATGGACAGGTTGGCCCCCTTGACGAGCCGGATCCCGATCGGTGCTCCCCCGGCGTCCCGGCGGCCGCGGGCGAACGCGACGAGGCGGTCGAGCGCGGCGGCGGAGTCGGGGAGGTAGGCCTGGAGGACGATGCCGGCCGAGAGGGCGGTGAACTCCTCCTCGGCGAGGATCGACGTGAAGGCCTCGACGGTGAGGTCGAGGTCCCGGTACTCCTCCATGTCGAGGTTGACGAACACGTGCTGCTCGCGCGCGAGGGCGGCGCGGTAGATCGGCCGCAGCCGCTCGCCGACCCGCTCGACGGTGCCCTCGGTGTCCCAGGTCGAGATCTGCGGGACCAGCGTGGAGACCTTGACGGAGACGTGCTCGACGTCGGGCCGCGAGACGAGGTCGAGGGTGCGGCGCGCGCGGTCCGCGGCCTCGGTCTCCCCCAGCACCGCCTCACCGAGGAGGTTGAGGTTGAGCCGCTCCCCGTCCCGGGCGGCGCGCTGCAGCCGGTCCGTCAGCGCGGCGTCGGTGGCGTCCACCACGAGGTGGCCGACGAGCTGACGGAGGCGACGCCGGGCGAGCGGCACGACCACCGAGGGGGCGAGCCGGCCCACCCGGGCACCCGCGCCGAGCATCGCCCGGTCGAGGCCCGAGAGGAACGTGGCCCCGGACGCGGAGCCGATGCGGGACAGCTCACGCGCCGCGACGGCCAGGTCCTCGGGCCGGGCGACCCGGTCGACGAACCGCACCGCGAGGTCGAGGCCCGCCGGGTCGGCGAGCAGGTCGGCGAGGCGCCGGGTCGCGGCCCGTTCCTCCGGGCGTTCCCCCGCGGCGCTCGCCTCGGCCCAGCTGCGGGCGAGGTCGATCGCGTCGTCGGCCGGGGGTCCCTCCGTCATTGACCGAGCATCCACCGGTGCGGGAAGGCGAGCTCGGCGGCCGCGGCGGGTCCCCACGAGCCGGGCGCGTACGGCTGCGGCTCGGGACGCTCGCCGTTCTGCAGCGGGGCGAACGCCTCGAACGCGGCGCGGAGCCCGTCAGCGGTCGTGAACAGGGACCGGTCGCCGAGCAGCACGTCGTGGATGAGCGACGCGTACGGGCTCAGGGCCTCGCTGCGGGGGACGTCGTTGAGGTCGAGCTGGGCGCGGCCCGAGGAGAAGGTGAGCTCGGGGCCGGGGGTCTTGACCGTGATGTTGAGCGAGACCGCGCCGGCTCCGGCGAAGTTGACCTCGATCGTGTTGGGCTCGAGGCCCTCGTCGAACAGCGGGCCGTCCGGGCGGCGCAGCACGAGAGTCATCCGCTGGGCCTTGACCGCCATCCGCTTGCCCGTACGCAGGAGGAACGGGACCCCGCGCCAGCGGTCGGTGTCGACCCACACGCGGGCGGCGACGAAGGTGTCCTGCGTCGAGTCGTCCGGCACGCCCTCGAGGTCCCGGTACCCCTCGAACTGGCCGAGCACGACCTCCTCGGGGTCGAGCCGCAGCGCCCGCAGCGCCCGCTCGCGCTCGACGAGGATCTGCTCGGGGTTGCGGATGTCGAACGGCGGCTCCATCGCCACCTGGCCGACGACCTGGAAGAGGTGCGTGACGAGCATGTCGAGCGCGGCGCCGGTCTGCTCGTAGAAGTCGACGCGGTCGGCCACGTCGAGGTCCTCGGGGACGTCGATCTGCACCTGCTTGACCGAGTGCCGGTCCCACTCGGAGCCGAAGAGCTGGTTGGCGAACCGGAGCACGTAGATCGTCTGCACGCCCTCCTTGCCGAGGAAGTGGTCGATGCGGAAGATCTGCTCCTCGCGCAGGACCTTCTTCACGTCCCGGTCGAGCTGCTCGAAGGACTTGAGGTCGGTGCCGTAGGGCTTCTCGAACACCACGCGGGTGGACTCGGTGATGAGCTCGTGCTCGGCGAGGCCCCGGGTCACGGAGCGGAAGCCGCTCGGCGGGACGGCGAGGAAGTGCACGACGAGGGGCTCCTCGTTGGCGGCCGCCCACATGTCCCGGTAGATGCCGTCGATGACCTCGGGCAGCTCGGACTCGTCGCCCGGGCCGAAACGTCCGGTGGCGTAGTACAGGTGCGTGAGGATCTCGTCGACGTCCTCCGGCAGTCCGCCCGGGCTCTCCGCCAGGCTCTCGCGGACGCGCTCGCGGAACTGCTCGTCCGTCAGCGGCTCGCGGGCCGAGGCGATGACCGCCCACTGCTCCGGCATGAGCCCGCGGACGCGGATCTCCGCGATCGCGGGGAGCACCATCCGATGGGCGAGGTCACCGGACGCCCCGAAGAGGGTGATGATGACTGCCTTGGGGGCGACGAGCTCTGGGGCTTCTGCGCGGCGGGCGTTCACGCCCCCCAACCTAGAGCACCGCGCACGGGCGGCGCAGTCCCTCGGCCGCGCGCGTCCGCGCCGCGCGTGCCACGATCGACGGCATGACCGCCGAGCCACGCACGCCCGCGACCTCCGCGACACCTGCGACCCCTGCCGCCGACGACCCGGACCTCACGGTCGCCCGCACCGGCGTGCGGACCGCGCTGGGCACCAACTCGCGCGGCGCCTCGGTGCGGATCGGCGGCGACGGCGCCCCGGACGCCTTCACGCCCGGCGAGCTCCTCCAGATCGCGCTCGCCGCCTGCGAGTCGCTCTCGGCCGACCACCGGATCACCCACGCCCTCGGCGAGGACGCGCAGGTCGTCACCCGGGTCCGACGTGACAAGGACGACGCCGAGAACCGGTACACCGACCTGCACGTCGACCTCGCCCTCGACCTGGCGAGCCTCGAGCCGCTCGCGCGCGAACGGCTCCTCGAGCGGATGGACAAAGCGATCGAGCGCCACTGCACCGTGGGGCGCACGCTGCGGGCCGGCACCCGGACGACGCTGACGGTGACCGACTCCGGAGCTGCGGACGGTGTCGATGCGGCCGACGGCGCTGGTGGCGACTCCGCCTCCGGCACGGGTTCCACCTCCGCCCCCAGCGCGGGTGCTGATTCCGCCTCGGGCATGGCCGCCGGGACCGACGGGGCCGCGCGATGAGCGCCGCCGACCGGACCTCGAACGACGCCGACCTGCCCGCGACGACCTCGCCCGACGACGAGACCCCCGGTGCCGACCGGGCCGTCAGCGTGACGGACGAGGGTGACCGACCGGCGTCGGGCACGGACACCACGGAGGAGGTCGTCACGCCCGGGCGGTTCAAGCGGTTCGTCGACACCGCGGTCCGGGTCGAGGGCCGCCGCGCGCGGACGAAGGTGCGCAAGCTGCGAGAGCGGATGTGGCGGCAGAGCCCGAGCCGACTGCTCAAGCAGCTCGAGCGCGACTACGTGCGGTCGGTCGCGCGGATCGGTGGGGCCGTCGGAGCCACGGCCGCGTTCCCGGTCCTCGGCACCGCGCTGGCGGTCGGGATGACGAGCGCCCAGGTCGCCGCGTTCGTCGACGCCTCCGCCCGCTACGTCCTCGCGGTGGCCGAGGTGCACGGCATCCACGTCGACGACGTCGAGAAGCGCCGCACGCTCCTGCTGTCCGCCCTGCTCGGCGAGGAAGGCTCGAAGCTCGTGTCCGGGCAGATCGGGTTGAGCGGGATCGGCTGGGCCCGCACCGCGCTCGGTCAGCTCTCGTCGGGCAGCGTGCGGTCGGTCAACCGGGCGCTCACCCGGCAGCTGACGAAGGCCGGGGCCAACCGCGGGATGCAGCTCGCGCTGGGCCGACTCGCGCCGTTCGGCATCGGCATGGTGCTCGGCTACCGGGGTGCGCGGGCGCTGGGCCGTGACGTCGTCAAGGGCACGCAGGCCGCCTTCGGCCCGCCGCCGGAGCGGTTCGCCGACGACGCCTGAGCGCACCTGCTCCTGCTCCTTCTCCCTCCCCCGCCGAGCAGTCGGTCAACGCACCGAACCGTCGGTCTCCCGCCGAGCAGTCGGTCAACGCACCGAGCCGACTGTCAACGCGCCGAGCCGACTGTCAACGCGCCGAGACATGGGTCAACGCGCCGAGCCGACTGTCAACGCGCCGAGACACCGGCCGCCGCCCCTCCACTCGACACGTCCACCGACTCTTCGGCGGCGAACCGACTCCTCGACGGGCCTCCGCACAGCCGCACCGCCGCGCACACCCGTCAGCCTTGAGCGAACGAGACTCAACTTTGCTTCCCGCATCCACTCAGGGACGCAACAATGGGGTCATGACGCCGGGCGACCCACCCGGCCCCGACCGAGGAAGGACCCCACCCATGGCCACCTACCGCACCGCCGACCCGTTCCGCGAGCTCGAGCGCATGCTCAACCCCATGCGTCAGGCGCCGAGCTCGCCCGGCATGCCGCTCGACCTCTACCGCTCCGGCGATGCCTACGTCGCCACGATCGACCTCCCGGGCGTGGACCCGGCGTCGATCGACGTCGACGTCGAGGACCGCACGCTCACCGTCCGCGCCGAGCGCACCGCCGGTGCGCCGGAGGGGGCCGAGTGGCTGACCCACGAGCGGCCCTCGGGCACGTTCGCCCGCCAGCTCACGCTCGGATACGGCGTGGCGCTCGACCGCATCGAGGCCACCTACGCCGACGGCGTCCTCTCGCTGCGGATCCCGGTCTCGGAGGAGAACCGCGCCCGCAAGATCGCCGTCACGCACGGCACGGGCTCGACCACGATCGACGCCGCGTCGACCGGCTCCGCGACCGACTCCGCACCCCAGGAGCACACCGCGCAGGCCTGATCGCCCCCGGCGCCTCGCACGACGCCGGACCGACCCCGACGGCGGCCGGACGCACCACGCGTCCGGCCGCCGTCGTACGCCGTCGTACGCCGGGCCACCGTGCTCCCCCTCCGCGCGCACACGCCGGGCCATCGCTCGTGCCGCGCCGCCGTCGTGCGTGCCACTCCGCCGCACCCGGCCGGGCCCTGTCGACTCGCCGCCCGACCGACCTACGATGACCCGGTGACGACCACTGCACCCGCGACCGTCGGCCCCACCACCGTGAGCACCGCCTACGAGGACCTCCTCCGGCTGGTCATGGAGACCGGCGCCAGGAAGTCCGACCGCACCGGCACCGGCACACGCTCGGTCTTCGGCCACCAGATGCGCTTCGACCTCGCCCAGGGGTTCCCGCTGGTGACGACGAAGAAGGTGCACCTCAAGTCGATCGTCGGCGAGCTGCTGTGGTTCCTCTCGGGCGACTCCAACGTCCGCTGGCTCCAGGACAACGGCATCCGCATCTGGAACGAGTGGGCCGGCGAGGACGGCGACCTCGGCCCCGTCTACGGCGTCCAGTGGCGCTCGTGGCCCACGCCGGACGGCAGCCACGTCGACCAGATCAGCGCGGTCCTCGAGCAGCTGCGCACCAACCCGGACTCGCGCCGCATCCTCGTCTCGGCCTGGAACGTGGCCGAGCTCGACAAGATGGCGCTCATGCCGTGCCACGTGATGTTCCAGTTCTACGTGGCCGACGGGAAGCTGTCCTGCCAGCTCTACCAGCGCAGCGCGGACCTCTTCCTCGGCGTGCCCTTCAACATCGCCTCCTACGCGCTCCTCACCCACATGGTGGCCGCGCAGGTGGGGCTCGAGGTCGGCGACTTCATCTGGACGGGCGGCGACTGCCACGTCTACGACAACCATGTGGACCAGGTGACCGAGCAGCTGAGCCGCGAGCCGTACCCGTTCCCCACGCTCCGCCTCGCGCCGCGGAAGTCGATCTTCGACCACGAGATCGCCGACGTCGTCGTCGAGGGCTACGAGCACCACCCGGCCATCAAGGCACCTGTCGCCGTCTGACCGTGCCCATCCCCGACGACGACGAGCCCGGCACCCTCGCACCCGGCCCCGACCTCGTGACCGGCCCCGGCGCGATCTGGGCGCAGTCCCTCGACGGCGTCATCGGCGACGGCACAGCGATGCCCTGGCACGTGCCCGAGGACCTCGCGCACTTCCGCACCGTCACCCGTGGCCACACGGTGGTCATGGGGCGGCGCACCTGGGCCTCCCTGCCCGAACGCTTCCGTCCCCTGCCGGGGCGGCTCAACGTCGTCCTCACCTCCGGTGACCCGGCGGACTTCCCCGGAGCCCGCACGACGCCGGAGCTCGCCGAGGCGCTCGACCTCGCCGGGGAGGACGGCTGGGTCATGGGCGGTGGCCAGGTCTACGCCGCGGCCCTGCCGCACGTGCGCCGCGCGGTGATCACCGACATCGACGTCACGCTGGGCGACGACCCGACCCTCGTGCGGGCGCCCATGTTGGACCCCGCCGAGTGGGTCGAGGTCGCCCGGGAGCCGGCCGTGGGCTGGCTGACGTCGTCCACAGGCACGCGCTACCGGTTCCGCGAGCTCCGCCGCCGCTGAGCCGACGCCGCCGGCGGTGGGGCCTCGGCCACCGCGGTCTCCCGTGCCTCTCGCCGCGACAGGGCGGACCTGGCGTGCTTACGGTGCACGTCCGGCACCACCAACCTCATGGATGGAGCGAACGATGATTCTCGGCCGCATCTCCAGGCTCGTGCGCCGCACGACCCGTCCCGCCCCCGGCCCCACCGCGCGGCGCCGAGCACCGGGCGGACGCCCCGTCTCCGGTCGCAGCATCGGCGGCACGGTCGCCCGCCTGCTCCGCGGGCGACGGCTGCCCTGACCGAACCCGGCTCCTCGGCGTCGGGCGCCCGCTAGCCAAGGCCAACGGGCGCCCCACGGCCGAACGTCCCGGATCCCCCGCCTCACCTGGTCATACACTCGAAGGTCCGCGCCCCCGCGCGGTTACTCCGTCCGACGACGCCCAGGAGGAACCGTGTCCAACGCTCGAGTCCGCACCATCGGCCTGCACATCGCCGACGTGCTCGGCCGCTACGTCGACGCCATCCCCGAGGGGCAGGGCCTCACCCTGCTCGACGAGATCAAGCTGACCGTCGCCGGCACCGCCGCCGCCCCGGCCGTCAACCTCGCCCGCCTCGGGGTGCCGATCGCGACGACCGGCGTCGTCGGTGAGGACGCCCTCGGTCAGTTCGTCCGCGACCAGATGACGCGCGAGGGCGTCGACGTCTCCGGGCTCCGCAGCTCGGCCGCTGCCCCGACGTCCGCGTCGATGCTCAACATCCGTCGCGACGGCTCGCGCCCGGCGCTGCACGTGGTCGGCGCCAACGGCCAGATCTCCGCCGACGACCTCGGGGACTCGATCCTCGAGGGCATCGAGCACATCCACCTCGGCGGGGTCGGCCTCATGCCGGGCATCGACGGCGACACGTCGGTCGAGTTCCTCCGCCGGGCCAAGGACCGCGGCATCACCGTGACTGTCGACCTCCTGCCCACCGACGGCGGGGCGTCCGACCACGCGGCGCTCGACCCGATCCTCCCTCTGATCGACTACATCCTGCCCTCGGACGACGACTCGCTGCTGCTGACCGGCGCCGAGACCTACGCCGACGCCGCCCGCTGGTTCCTCGACCGCGGCGTGGGCACGGCGATCATCACGCTCGGCGCCGAGGGCGTGTCGATCAGCTCGGGCGACAGCATCGACGTGCGCTACCCGACCACGACGGTCGACGTCGTCGACACCACCGGCTGCGGCGACGCCTTCGCCGCCGGCTTCATCCGCGGGCTGCTCGACGGCGAGCCCGTCGAGGAGGCGGCGCGCCTCGGCATGGCGTGCGGGTCGCTCGTCGCCACCGGCCTCGGCTCCGACGCCGGCCTCGAGTCGTACGAGCAGGCGAACGAGTTCCGCAAGCAGCACATCCCGACTGTCTGACGGCGCTCGGCCGGGTGCGCGGCGAGGTGCACCCGGCCGGATCGCCCCACACATGCACGAAGGCCCGGACCATGTGGTCCGGGCCTTCGTGTGCGCCTGGCGCGTAGTAGCGGGGACAGGATTCGAACCTGCGACCTCCGGGTTATGAGCCCGGCGAGCTACCGAACTGCTCCACCCCGCGGCGACTCCTCAACATTACGACACGGGAAACGGGGACTCAACCGGCGTGGACGTGGGTCCGCTCACCATTGGCTCCGACGCTCCTCCTCACCGGTGGGGGGCAACCGGCACGAATCAGGGCCTATTCGTGCCGCCCTCCCCCCCCCATCGGTGGAGCTCGGTGGAGCCGGCTCGCGTGGAGCAACCCCGGGTCGAGCACGCCCACCTCCCACGACAACGGCCCCCGACGACGAGCACGCAGCTCGTCGTCGGGGGCCGTCCTCGTCAGGCGATCCCGCCTGTCCTACTCGCTCGGCGTCTCCACGCCGGCCGAGGGCGCCTCGGAGGCGGACTCGCCCACCGACTCGCCGCCGGTGGCCGACGCGATCTCGTCCTGCGCGGCGATCGCCTCCTCGACGGCCGCCGTGAGCCGCTCCTGCGCCTCGCCGTACGCCGCCCAGTCGCCGGCCGCCATGGCCTCGTTCGACTCGGCCAGGGCGGTCTGCATCTCGGCGAGCGCCTCGTCGAGCCGCTGCTGTGCCGCCGCCGGGACCTCGACGGACCCCGTGGGCTCCTCAGGCTCGGCCCCCTCGGACGGGGACTCGACGCCCGCGCCCTCGCTCGTGGCCGCGCCGGACTCGCCGTCGAAGATCTGGTCGAGCGCCTCGTCGAGGGTCGGGGCGAACCCGATCTCGTCGCCGAAGCCGACCAGCACGCGCTGGAGCGTCGGGTACGCGGTGCCGCCGGAGGACTGGACGTACACCGGCTGGACGTAGAGCAGGCCGCCACCCACGGGCAGGGTGAGCAGGTTGCCGAGGAGGACGTCGGACCCGCCCTGCCGCAGCAGGTTGAGCTCCGTGGAGACCTCCGGGCTGGAGTTGAAGTTGTTCTGCACCTGCCCGGGTCCCGGCACGGTCGAGTTCCTCGGGAGCTCGATCAGTCGGAGGTCCCCGTAGCCGTCCCGCACCTCCCCCGGGGTGTCGCCGGTCTCCGAGTCGACGGCGAAGAAGCCCGTCAGCACGTTCCGCGGGTTCTCACCGCCCGGGATGTAGGCGGTCGAGAGCGAGAAGGTCGCCTCGTCCTGTCCGGGCATCTGCAGCGTGAGGTAGAAAGGCGGCTGCTGGACGCCGTTGTCGGACGCCGTCGGGTCGGTCGGGATGTTCCAGAAGTCCGAGCCGGAGTAGAAGGTCGCCGCGTCCGTGACGTGGTACTCGGCGAGCAGCGAGCGCTGCACCTTGAACAGGTCCTCCGGGTAGCGCATGTGCGCCATGAGGTCGCCGCTCATCTCTGAGATCGGCTGGATGTTGCTCTCGGGGAACACGGACTGCCACGCCTCGAGGACGGGGTCCGGGTTCTCCCCCTCCTCCTGCTCCCACTCGTAGAGCGTGACCGAGCCGTCGTAGGCGTCGACCACGGCCTTGACCGAGTTGCGGATGTAGTTGACCTGCTCCGGCACATAGGCGGTGCCGGCGACACCCGCCTGCCCCTCGGACAGCGAGTCCTCGGTGGCCTCCTCGAGCGACTCCCGCGCGGAGTAGGGGTAGTCGTTCGACGTCGTGTACCCGTCGATGATCCACACGAGCCGCGACGGCGTCTCGGGATCGTCGTCGTCGTCCACCACCGCCGGGTAGGCCCGCGAGTCGAGGGTGAGGTACGGGGCGGCGCGGGCCACGCGCTCGTGCGGGTCGCGGTGGAAGAGGATCTGGGACTCCGAGGTCACGCGGTCGGAGAACATCAGCTGGACGTCGCCGAACCGCATGGCGAACATCGCGCGCTCGAAGATGTTGCCGATCGACGGGCCGCCGTCGCCGGTGAAGGTCGAGTTGACCTGGCCGTTCGGGGCGGAGTCCGCGGGGTAGTCGAGCTCCCACGGGTCCGTACCCTCGGGCGCGCCGACGATCGAGTAGAAGTCGGTGTCCTGCCCGAAGTACACGCGCGGCTCGTAGTCGCCGAGCGCGCCCTCCGACGGGATGCCCTCCTGGAAGAACAGCGGACGCCCGTCGGAGTCGACCGAGTTGCCCTGGGCCGCGACCACCCCGAACCCGTGGGTGTAGACCGTGTGCTCGTTGACCCAGGTGCGCTGCTCGGCGCTGAGGCCGTCGTGGTTGACCTCGCGGACGGAGATGACCGTGTCCTGCATCTCGCCGTCGAGCTCGTACCGGTCGACGCTCAGCTGCGGCGGGAAGCCGTAATACTGGCGGATCTGCTGGAGCTGGTCGAAGGTCGGCGAGACGAGGTTCGGGTCGAGCAGACGGATCTGCGTGGTGGCGGCGCTGTCCTGGCCGAGCTGGCCGCGCTCGACGTCGGTCGTGGGCTCGTAGGCCTCCGACTGCACCCCGTCGAGCCCGTACGCCGCCCGTGTGGCCTCGATGTTGCGCTGGATGTACGGGGACTCCGCCTCGATGGCGTTCGGCTCGACCTCGAAGCGCTGGACGATCGCCGGGTACGCGGTCCCGACGACGATCGCCGCGACCACCATCATCGCCACCCCGGCGGCGGGCAGGCGCCACGTGCCACGCACGGCCGCGACAACGAACATCACGGCGACGAGGACCGCGATCGCGGCGAGCACGCCACGGCCCGGGAGCGCGGCGTTGACGTCCGCGTAGGACGCACCGGAGAACCGCTGGTTGTTGCCGACGAGCAGCGAGTACCGGTCGAGCCAGTACGAGGCGCCGAGCAGGAGGGCGAAGATCGCGGCGAGGACGCCGAGCTGGACCCGGGCGCCGCGGGAGACGCGGCTGTCCTTGCGGGCGAGCGAGAGCCCGCCGTACAGGTAGTGCGCGACCACCGTGGCGACGAGGCCGAGGACGACGATCGTCATGACGACCCCGAGGAGGGCCCGCAGCGCGGGGAGCGTGAAGACGAAGAACCCCATGTCGAGGCCGAACTGCGGGTCCGTGGTGCCGAACGACTGACCGTTGAGCCACAGGAGGATCTCGCGCCAGGCGGCCTGCAGACGCATGCCGACGAACACGCCCGGGACGAGCGCGGCCGCGAGGAACAGCAGGCGGCGGCGCGGCTCGATCATGCCGCGGTAGCGGTCGAGGTTGCGCTCCTCCGGTGTGGTGGGCGCATAGACCTTGCGCGACCGGTAGGCGATCTCCAGGCAGGCGAGGACGACGGCCGCGGTGACGACGAGCCCGATGAGGAACAGGACGGCGCGCGAGCCCCACTCGCGGTAGACGACCCCCTCGTACCCGACCTGGTAGTACCAGGACAGCTCGGTCCACACCTGCGCGAACGCGAACACGAGGGCGCCGAGCACGCCGATGACGATGATCGTCATCGCGAGGGTGCCGATCGTGCGCTCGTTGGACCCGGAGGAGGGCCGTGGGCCCTGCGCGCGGCCTGGTCGGGACATGGGTGGAATGGTCACGCGGAAGGCACCTCACGAATGTGCGGTCGCGCGACCCGGCATCGGGACCCACGACTGTCGACGGTCTCCCCCAGGGTAAGCGGTGGGACGACCGCGACGAGGCGCGCCCGGGAGGCGCTCACCACGTTGTTCGCGCACGGCGCAGCACCGGGGACCGACGCACGACGGCGACACCCCCGCCGGGTGGGCGAGGATGGCTCCATGACCGACGCCGCGAGCCCCGCCACCCCCGAGAACGACGGCCCGACGACGAACCCCCCGCCCGGTGCCGGTTCGCCCGGCGAGGGCGCGGACGCCCCGACGCCGCGGACCTCCGCCGTGCGGGCCGCCGTGATGGACCTCGAGCGGCACGCCGCGCGGTCCGGGTGGGACGGGCCCGTCGTCGTCGCGGCGCTCGTGCGCACGGGCGAGGCGCTCGCGGCGGACCCGTCGATCGAGTCGAGCCTCGGCGTCGAGGCGGTGCTGGCGGGGCGCGCGGACCCCGAGCATCTCTTCGCTGTCGAGCAGGAGGGACTGCCGGAGGCGGACACCCTCGACGAGCTCCTCGGCCGGCTGGCCTGGCCGGACGAGGTCGCCGGGGCCGCGATCGTCGTCGAGCGGATCGTCGTGCCGCCGGAGGCCGAGGCCGGGCTGCCGAGCGACCCCGAGGAGTCGCTCGCCGCCCTGCGTGCGCACCCGGCCCGCGAGGACGTGCGGATGGCGGTCGGCGTGCTGCGCAGCGGGGAGTCCTGGTGCGCGCTGCGCACCCGGGCCCACGACGACGACACGATGGTCGCCGGCTCCCCCGACGCCGTGCCGGGACTCGTCCACGCCCTGGCGGCGACCTTCGAGTAGCGGGCGCGGGCGGGCGATCTCGGGGCCGGCCGGTCGCCGCCCTCGGTACGGGCCCTCGACGGACGGCCGTCGAGCGCCGCGCGGCGCTCGACCTCAGTCGCCGACGGCCTCGCAGCCCGGCAGCTCGTCGCCGCGTCCGGCCGCGATCTCCTCGACCGCGGTCTGTGCCTCGGCCAGCGTGGTCACGCGGACGACCTGCAGGCCGTCCGGCACGTAGCCCACCGTCTCGGCGCAGTTCGCCGCGGGGGCGAGGAACCACTCGGCACCGTCGTCGACCGCGCCGACCATCTTCTTGCGGATGCCCCCGATCGGGCCGACGCGGCCGGCGAGATCCATCGTCCCGGTCCCGGCGATCTCCTCCCCGCCCGTCATCTCGCCCTCGGTGAGCATGTCGATGATCGCGAGCGCGAACATCGTGCCGGCCGACGGGCCGCCGATCCGGTCGATGTCGAACGCAATGTCGACGGGGACGTCCGGGTCCGGCAGGATCCCGACGCCGAGGAGCGAGCCCTCCTGGACCGGCGCGCCCGAGGCGTCCACCGGCGGCGCCGTCGTCACGACCTCGACGACCTCCTCCGCGCCACCGCGCTCGACCCGGACCTGCACCGTCTCTCCCGGCGGGACCTCCCCCAGGGTGCCGACGAGCTGCTGATAGTCGGCGACGTCCTCGACCTGCCCGCCGGGCGCCGCGATGCCGGTGATGACGTCGTCGACCTCGATCTGCCCCGCCGCCCCGGACTCCTCCGCGACCGCCGAGACCGTGAGCGTCATCGGGATGTCGTACCCGAGCTCGGTCAGCGCGGCCACGGTGGCGTTCGTCTGCGAGGAGAGCATCTGGGCCTCGCCGCGCTGCGCGATCTCCTCCGACGTCTCCGACGGGGAGAACACCGCCTCGCGCGGGACCACGGTCTCGGAGCCGAGCACCCAGGCACGCACGACGTCGCCGGCCGTCACGGGGTGGCCGGGGCCGCCGACGGTGGAGACCGTGGTCAGGCGCAGCTCGCCGCTGGTGGGGTAGGTCTCCGCGCCGTCGACGGTGATGAGCGGGTGGCCGTCGAGCTCACCGAGCGTGTCGACGGTCGGACCGGGCCGCTCGACCGCGTACGGGAGCGGGACGAGCATGATGACGAGGAGCAGCAGGACCGACAGGCCGCCGGAGATCGCGAGCGTGAGGGTGCGGGCGGTCAGCGGGCCGGGCGCGTCGTCGGGGCCGTCGTGGGCGTCGGGGCCCACCGCGTACGGGCCGTCCGCGCGCGAGGGTGCGTAGGCGTCGTCGCCCGACGGGTAGAGGTGGTTCGGGTTCGGCACCCGGACATCATGCCTCCGGCGGGCACCGCGCGGTCGCGCGCCGGCCTTAGCCGTGGGCGAACCGGGCGCGGCGCGGGGCTCGCGGCGCACTACCGTGGGAGTCCGATCGAAGCCGAGGAGTGCCATGAGCCAGGACCCCGCCCCGCGCGAGCCCGAGGACGGCGACGCCGACAGGAGCAGCTGGGAGGAGATGCTCTCCTCGATGCTCGGCCCGGAGGCCGCCGCGCAGGCCGTCCAGGCGATGCGCAGCGCCGGCATGGACCCAGCGGCCATGGGCCAGGCGGCCGGCCTGCCCGGCGACGCCGCGTCCCTCGGCCCGCTCATCGCGCAGGTCCAGGCGATGATGCGGCCCGACGGCAGCGGCCCCGTCAACTGGCGGCTCGCCACCGACCTGGCGCGACGCACCGCCACCGCGGAGGGCGACCCTGCGGTCACGTCCGCCGAGGCCGACGCCGTCCGCGCGGCCCTGCGCGCCGCGGACCTGTGGCTCGACGTCGCCACCGAGCTCCCGCCGGCCGGCGGCCCGCGCGAGGCCCTCACCCGGGCGGCCTGGGTCGAGCGCACCCTGCCGATGTTCCGCTCGCTCGCCGAGCCGGTCGCGGCCTCGATGTCCCACGCGCTCGCGGGGGCCATCGGCAAGCAGCTCGAGGACGCCCCCGAGGAGATCAAGGCGTTCGGCGCGCAGCTTGGCGACGAGAGCGGGCTGCTCGGCCAGATCGGGCAGGCCGTCTACGGCATGCAGCTCGGCCAGGCCGTGGGCACGCTCGCCCGCGAGGTGGTCGGCACGACCGACATCTCGATCCCGCTGCTCGCCGACCCCGGCGCCGCCCTCGTGCCCGCGAACGTCGCCGCGTTCGCCGAGGGGCTCGAGATCCCGCTCGACGAGGTGCGCCACTTCCTCGCCGTCCGCGAGCTCGCGCACGCCCGGGTCTTCGCGCACTCCCCGTGGCTGCGCGCCGGGGTGGTCGACGCCGTCACCGCCTACGCGCGCGCGATCACGATCGACACCTCGAAGATCGAGGACGCGGTTCGGTCCGTCGACCCCACCGACCCGGACGCGCTGCGCGGGGCGATGTCCGGCGGCGTGTTCGACCAGGACGACACCCCCGAGCAGGAGGCGGCCCTCGGCCGGCTCGCCACGCTGCTCGCGCTCGTCGAGGGCTGGGTGGAGGAGGTGACGGCCCGCGCCGTCGCCCCGCACCTGCCGCACGGGGTCCAGCTGCGCGAGATGCTCCGCCGGCGCCGGGCGGCCGGCGGCCCCGCCGAGCAGACCTTCTCCACCCTGGTCGGCCTCGATCTGCGGCCGCGCAGCCTGCGCGAGGCCGCGCGCCTGTGGGAGCTCTACGGCGCGGAGCGCGGCCAGGAGGCCCGCGACGAGCTGTGGTCCCACCCGGACGTCCTGCCCACGGCCGAGGAGCTCGCCGACCCCGAGGGCTTCGCCGCCGGGCGGGAGAAGGCCGCCGAGGAGACCTCCGACGTCGACTCCTTCCTCGCCGAGCTCTTCGCCGAGGACGGCGACGGGCAAGCAGGTGGCGACGCGGGCGACGGCGCGGGTGACGGCGCGGCCTCGGACGATGCCTCCGATGAAGACGCGGGCTCGAGCGAGACCGGGGACGGCTCGGGCGAAGGCGACTCCCGAACGGACGGTTCGGGCGGGGATGGCTCCGACGACGAGGCCCCTCCGGGCGGCTGACGCACCGCCGTCCACAGCCCGCGCGACCTGGGGACGACCCGGGCGCGCGCCCCCGTCCGGGTGGCAGCGTCTGCCCCGGGGGTGGTCGAGATGCGACTGGTGTCCGGGATGGACGTGCTGTGGCGGGGAGCCGGTTCCTCGCAGGTCGGGAGCGACCCTCGGTGCGCCGTGGTGCTCGAGGGGCTCAGCGGCGCCGAGCAGCAGCTGATCGAGGCCCTGGCCGGCTCCCCCTCGCGGCAGGACCTGCGCCGCCGGGGTGCGGCGTCGGGCGTGAGCTCGGCCCGGGTGGACCGCCTCGTCGAGCTGCTCACGCGCGCCGGAGTGGTGACGGAACCTCCGTCGGTCGACGGGCGGACGGCGCACGGCGGGTCTCCCTCCCTGCGCCCCGCGGGAGACGGGACGACCGGCGACGCGCAGTGGCGAGAGCGGGCGGGGCTCGCGGGGGCGGCCGGTCTCGCTGGGGCGGCCGGTATCGCGGGAGCGGCCGGTGCTGTCGACGCGCTCGCATCCGCGGTCGTCGGCGTCACCGGCCTCGGGCGCACCGGCGCGCTCACGGCCGCCGGACTGGCCGCGGCCGGGGTCGGCACCCTGCTGCTCTCGGACCCCTCCCCCGTCCTGTCGACCGACGTCCTCCCCTACCGGTCGACCGACGTCGGCCGGCCGCGGGAGTCGCGGGTCGCCGAGGACCTGCGCTCCGCCGCACCGCTGCTCCGGTTCGGCGCCCCGGCGGGCACCTGGCCCGATCTCGTGGTGGTGACGACCTCCCGCGTGAGCGACCCGCCCCTCCTCCGCCGCCTGACGCAGGAGGACGTACCGCATCTGGTCGTCGTCGTCGGGGAGCTCGCCACGACCGTCGGTCCGCTCGTCGTCCCCGGCCGGGGGCCGTGCGCGCGGTGCCTCGACCTCGCCCGCGCTCGGTCCGAGCGGGCGTGGCCGGCGGTCGCCACCCAGCTGCGGGTCCTGCCGGAGCAGGCCGAGCCCTACACGCAGGCGAGCTGGGCGGCCGGGACCGCGGTGCGCGCCGCCCTCGAGCTCCTGCGGGCGCCGGGCGGGCGGCCCGCGCTGACCGGGGCGTCGGTCGAGCTCGACCTCGACGGGGCCGAGCTGCGGCGTGAGTGGCCGGTGCACCCGGACTGCGGGTGCACCGGTCCGGAGCCCACGAGGGGGTCCGGGGTCACGGGATGAGCGGGTCACCGGGTGAGGTCTCACGAGGCGACCGGTCGTCGTCTTGAGGGGTTCGTCGTCGTGAGGGGTTCGTCGTCGGGCTCCCAGCCCGCGCGGGTGACGGGCGGCAGCACACAGGTGACGGGCGGGCGCTCGGCAGGTGTGCCGGGCGCCCGCCCGCCCCTCACTCGTCCCTCAGGCGGCGGCGTTCTTCCGCGGACGACCGCGGCCGCGCTTGACGGCCACGACGACGCCGTCGACGAAGACCTCGCCGCCCCAGACGCCCCACGGCTCACCGCGCTCGACGGCGCCGGCCAGGCAGGCCTCCCGCAGGGGGCAGGGGCCGCACATGGACTTGGCCAGCTCGACCTCGGTGGTCCGCTCGGCGAACCACAGGTCGGGGTCGTCAGAGGTGAGGCAGGGCAGGGCCGCCGGGTCGCCCTCGTCGGTGCTGTGCGACGGGCGCGCGAGGCCGATCGAGGCGGTGGTGGGGCGCGTCGTCGCGTCGGTCCTGATGGATGGGGCCAGGTACGCAGTGGTCTGCGTGGTCATCGGGTGCTCCGGTGGTGCGTCGGTCTCCTGGTGGGGGACGGCGACGAGGCCGTCGGGTTGTCCCGACGGCGCACGCGGAGCGTGTCAGCCCAGGTCGGGACGGAGGTGCGCCGTGGGGCGCGCGAGGTTCCGCGGACGGGGGAACGCAGAGTTCTCCCCGGCAGCATCGGCGCCGCGATCACGAAGGCCCGCAGCGGCGACGCCACCTGCGCACGCGGAGGTGCTCGCGAACGCATTGCGCGCGTTCACAGCGGACACGGCGAGATCGATACCGATCGCGTAGCTGCTGTTCCTCATCTCGAGCACCTCCTTCTCCTCACCAGGGGATCGTCGTGGCTGGCTAGACCCGATCCCGTTCGACACGGACAACAGCGACAGTAGGCGGCCCCCATCCGAGGCACAAGGGAATTAACGGACGGACTTTCGAGATCGCCACGCGGCGGTCCGGGCGGCGGTCCTGGGTACGTGTCGGACGACCGTCGGGCGCCCCGTCCTGCTCACCCCTCCGTGCGGCTCAGCCACTCCTCCGCGTCGACCTCCTCGCCGCGCACGACGGCGAGCACCTGGCCGCCGAAGCGGTCGAGCTTCGTGGCCCCGACGCCCCGGATGAGTCCGAGCTGGCGCAGGTCAGCGGGCTGGTGGACGGCGATCTGCTGCAGCGTCGCGTCGGGAAGCACCGAGTAGGCGGGCCACCCGCGCAGCCGCGCGGCCTCCGAGCGCCACGTGCGCAGGCGCTCGAAGAGCTCGACCGCCTCGGGGTGCTCCGTCGCGAAGCTCTCGGCCCGGGCCTTGGCCGCAGCCTTCTTGCTCGACCGGTCGCCGCCGCCGCGGCCACCGCGCTCCTCCTCGGGCCACATGCTGTCGAGGAACCGCGAGCGCTTGCGGCTCGCCCGCCCGCCGGCCTGGCGTGCACGCGCGAAGCTCAGCTGGAGGTGCTCCCGGGCCCGGGTCACGCCCACGTACAGCAGCCGGCGCTCCTCGGCGATCTCGGCGTAGTCGTCGGCGTGGGAGATCGGCATGAGCCCCTCGGAGACGCCGACGAGGAAGACCGCGTCCCACTCCAGGCCCTTCGCCGCGTGCAGGGAGGCAAGGGTGACGCCCTCGACCGTGGGGGCGTGCTGCGCGGACGCGCGCTCGTCGAGCTCCGCGACGAGGTCCCCGAGGTCGGCCTGACGGGTCGCCGCGAGCGAGTCGGCGAGCTGGACGAGCGAGTCGAGCGCGTCCCACCGCTCCCGGGCGGCACCGCGCTGGGCGGGCGGCTCGGGCGACCATCCGGCGCCGGACAGCAGGTCCCGGACCGTCGGCCCGAGCTCGGCGTCCGCCATCGACCGGACGGCACCGCGCAGGAGGACGATCGCGTCGCGGACCTCGCGCCGCGAGAAGAACCGCTCGCCGCCCCGCAGGAGGTAGCCGATGCCGCGCTCCGCGAACGCCTGCTCGAACGCCTCGGACTGGGCGTTCGTCCGGAACAGGACGGCCATCTCGCTCAGGGCCACCCCTTCCTTCTGCAGCTCACCGATCCGGCGGGCCACCCCCGCCGCTTCGGCGGCGTCGTCGTCGTAGGTCTCGTACCGCACGGGGACCGAGCTCGGCCGCTGGGCGACGAGCTCGACCGCGGCACGGTCCCGGTCGCTGCCGGCGCGGGCGAGGATCTCGTTGGCGACCCGCACCACCTGCGGGGTGGATCGGTAGTCCCGCACGAGACGGACGACGGCGGCGCCCTTGTAGCGCCGCGGGAACTCGGTGAGGAAGCGGGGGGTCGCGCCGGTGAACGAGTAGATCGTCTGACTCACGTCCCCGACGACGCACAGCTCCTTGCTGTCCCCGAGCCACAGATCGAGGAGGCGCTGCTGAAGGGGCGAGACGTCCTGGTACTCGTCGACGACGAACCGGTTGTACTGGCCGCGCACCTCGTCTCGCACGTCGGTGCGCTCGAGGAGCATCGCGACCATCGACAGCAGCACGTCCTCGAAGTCGATGACGCCGCGCTCGGTCTTGACCGACTCGTAGAGCTCGAGGAGGCGGGCGATGGTCGCGCGATCGTGGCCGCCGACCTCGTCGCGGTCCTTCGACGCCGCGATGCGCGGGTAGTCCTCGGGCGTGACGAGGCTGACCTTGGCCCACTCGACCTCGGCCGCGAGGTCGCGCACCGTCACGCGGTCCGCCCCCAGGCCGAGGCGCCCCGCGGCCTCCGCGACGAGGCTCGCCTTGTGGGGGGCGATCTGTGGCACGGGTCCGCCGACGACACGGGGCCAGAAGTAGGAGAGCTGGCGCAGCGCGGCGGAGTGGAAGGTGCGGGCCTGGACGGCGCCCGCGCCGAGGTCCCGCAGGCGCGACCGGAGCTCGCCGGCCGCGCGGGCGGTGAAGGTGACGGCGAGCATGCGGCGCGGGTCGTAGGCGCCGGTGCGGACGCCGTAGGCGATGCGGTAGGTGATGGCGCGGGTCTTGCCGGTGCCCGCGCCGGCGAGGACCGACATGGGGCCGGTGAGGTGCTCGGCGACGGCCCGCTGGTCCGGGTCGAGCGCGTCGAGCAGCCGGGCGGGGTCCTCCGGCTCGGGCGCTCCGGAGGCCGGGTCGGAGCCGGCCAGGTCGGATCCGGCGGGGACACGGGTGGGATCGAGGGCATCGTTCAGCGGCGCGGACATCGGGTCCAGTCTCTCAGGGGGCGACGACACCGCCGGGCCGGCCTGTGGACGGGCAGGCGGTGGCGTGCGGTGGCGCGTCGTGCCGTGGCGCGCGGTCGCGCGCCGGCACGGACGGACGGACGTCACGGCGCGACGTCGGCACGGGGCACGACACGCCGACGGGGAAGAATTCGGACGGCGTACTGTGTTGGTGCAGGCAGGACCGGCCCCCGCCGGTCGGCGCACGACGCCTCACCCCCTTCCGAAGGATGACGATGACGGTCACCGCCCCCCAGCCCGGCTCGGTCACGATGTTCACCACCACCTGGTGCGGATACTGCAGGAACCTCAAGAAGCAGATGACCTCCGCGGGCATCGCGTTCACCGAGATCGACATCGAGCAGACGCCGGACGCCGCGAGGCTCGTGGCCGAGGTCAACGACGGAAACGAGGTCGTCCCCACCGTCCTGTTCACGGACGGGACGACCGCGACGAACCCCTCCCTCAGCGAGGTCCGCAAGCGCCTCGAGGCGTGAGTACTACGTGCGGCCGCACTCTCGGCAGATCGACACCGCACTCTCGACCCGCTGCACGACGACGAACCGCAATCTCGGCGGCTCCCAACCGCAATCTCGACGGGCACCAACCGCAATCTCGACGGAACGGGTGGGTCAGCCGAGGAGCTCTCCGCCGTACCAGTCCTCGATGAGCGAGCGGGCGATCGAGCTGCGCATCGGCAGGTAGACCTCGCCGAGGCGCACCGCGCTCTCGAGCTCCTCGCGCGTGAAGAGCCGCAGCTCGGTGACCTCCTCGCCGTCCGGCCGCGCGTCCTCGACGCCCTCGATGCGCGCGGTGTAGCCGAGCATGAGCGAGCACGGGAACGGCCAGGGCTGCGAGCCGCGGTACTCCATCTCGACGACCCGGACGTTGGACTCCTCCATGATCTCGCGCCGCACGGCCTCCTCGGCGGACTCCCCCGACTCGACGTAGCCCGCGAGCGTGGAGAACCGGCCCTGCGGCCAGTGCACGGCGTGGCCGAGCATGAGGCGGTCGCGGTCGTCGACGAGGGCGACGATGACGGCCGGGTCGGTGCGCGGGAAGTGCGGCACCTCGTCCTGGGCGCACCACCGCATCCACCCGGCGCTGCGGACCTCGGTCGGCTCCCCGCACCGCGGGCAGCGCGGGTGGCGGCGGTGCCAAGCGCCGAGCGCCACCGCGGTCGTGGCCAGCCCGGCGTCGCGGTCGCTCAGCGCGTCCCCGACGTCGCGCAGGTGGAGTGTCTGCAGCCCGTGCACGAGCTCGACGAGCGCCGCGTCCTCGACGATCGGCACGCCGTCGAGGTCCCGCTCGCGGCCGAGCTCGTCGGGCAGGACGACGGACAGGTAGGTGTGCTCGTCGTCGGCCCCGAGGAGGTGGACGTGCTCCGGGGTCCAGGTGATTCCCGGGACGTCGGCGGGGGCGAGCAGGACGAGCGCGTCGTCGGCGACCGCCACCTCGCCCTGGGACACGAGCAGCACCCGGGTCGTCGGGTCCTCACGCAGCCGCTCGTAGAGGCCGTCCTCGTCGCGCCGCTCGGCGGCCTGGTCGACGGTGGATCGGGCGAGGGGCAGGTCCGCGAGCATGACCCCACGGTAGGCCCGAACGGGCCGCGGCGTCCCTCCTCGGTCAGCCCCGGCCGCTGATCGTCGCCTGGCCGAGCACCCGGTCGCCGAGGTAGACCACGGCACTCTGACCGGCGGCGACGCCTCGGATCGGCTCGCGCAGCTCCACGGCGAGCGTCTCGCCGTCGTCGCCGGCCGTGCGCGTGACGACGGCCGGGTGCGCCGCGCCGTGCGCGCGGATCTGCACCGCAGCCTCGGTGGGGACCTCCGCGGGGTGGTCCTCGGCGAGCCACACGACGTCGGTCGCGTCGATCCGCCGGGTGGAGAGCAGCTCGGCGGGCCCGACGACGACGCGCGCCGCCCGCGTGTCGACGTCGAGGACGTAGCGCGGCCTCCCGTCCGGCGCCGGGCGGTTCAGGCCGAGGCCCTTGCGCTGGCCCACGGTGTAGGCGTAGGCGCCGGTGTGCTCCCCGAGGACCGCGCCGTCGGTGTCGACGATCTCGCCCGGCCGCTCGCCGAGGCGCTCACGCAGGAAGCCGGCGGTGTCGCCGTCGGCCACGAAGCAGATGTCGTACGAGTCCGGCTTGGCCGCCACCGGGAGGCCGCGCGCCTCGGCCTCGGCCCGGACGTCGGCCTTCGCCGCGACGTCGCCGAGCGGGAACAGCGCGCGGGACAGACCCTCGCGGCCGGCCACGGCGAGCACGTAGGACTGGTCCTTGTCCGGCTCGGCGGAGCGGAACAGGCGCGGCCCGGCGCCGTCGTGCTCGAGGCGGGCGTAGTGCCCCGTGGCCACGGCGTCGAACCCGAGGGCGCGGCCGCGGTCGGCGAGGACGGAGAACTTCACGTGCTCGTTGCAGCGCACGCACGGGTTGGGCGTGCGGCCGGCGGAGTACTCCTCGAGGAAGTCCTTGACCACGAGGTCGTCGAACTGCTCGGACAGGTCCCACACGTAGTACGGGATGCCGAGGATGTCGGCGGCCCGGCGGGCGTCGGAGGCGTCCTCGATCGAGCAGCAGCCCCGCGAGCCGGAGCGGTGCTCGGCGCGGTTGCGGGACAGCGCCATGTGGATGCCGACGACCTCGTGGCCGGCCTCGACGGCGCGGGCGGCGGCCACGGCGGAGTCGACCCCTCCGCTGAGGGCGGCGAGCACGCGCATGGGGGTCCTTCCGTCTCGCGCGGCCGCCGGGGCGCCGCGCAGGGGGTCGTTCGGGCGGCCACCATTGTCGCGCACCGCGCCGATCGCCGCGGCGGCTCAGGACGAGAGCGCGCCCACCGCTCGGGCGGCCTCCGCGGCGCCGGGGAGGGCCCGGACCACGGCGGCGACGTCGTCGGGCGTGGTGGTCCGCCCCATCGACAGGCGCAGCCCGGTGCGGGCGTCGGCCTCGGACAGGCCCATCGCGAGGAGGACGTCGCTCGCGCCGAGCACGCCGGTGGTGCAGGCGGCGCCGGGCGAGGCGTCGATCCCGGCGGCGTCGAGGGCGAGGAGCAGGGCGTCCGGGTCGGCGCCGGGGATGCGGACGTGCACGACGGCGGGGCTCACCTCCGCGGACTCCGGCCGGTCCGGGTCGGGGCCGGAGACGACGAGACCCGGGATGCGCGACGCGATCCCGGAGACGAGGTCGGCGCGCAGGGCGGACAGCCGGGCGGCGTGCGCCTCGCGGGTGGCGACGGCGTGCTCGACGGCGACGGCGAGCGCCACCGCGCCGGCCACGTCGAGCGTGCCGGAGCGGACCGAGCGCTGCTGCCCTCCCCCGCCGCCGACCGGGGCGAGCTCGAGGTCGCGGCGGGCGATGAGCGCCCCCGTCCCCACGGGCGCGCCGACCTTGGGGCCGGCGATCGTCATCGCGTCGAGGTCGCCGCCGTGGAACCGGACGGGCAGGACGCCGAGCGCCTGGGAGGCGTCGGTGTGGACGGGGACGCCGCGCGGGCGCTCCGTGCTCGTCGCGGAGCGCGCGATGCCGACGAGCTCGGCGAGGGGCTGGACGACGCCGGTCTCGTGGCACACCGCCGTGACGGAGAACAGGGCCGGCGGGCAGGAGAGGACATCGCGGGCGGCGTCGAGGTCGAGCCGGCCGTCGGGGTGGACGGGGAGCTGGTGAGCGACCGTCAGGCCGTCGTCCTCGAGGTAGCGGGCGGTGCGCAGGACGGAGGGGTGCTCGACCGCCGAGTGCGCGACGCAGCGCGGGGTGCGGCCGGCGAGGTGGGCGGCGCGGACGACGCCCGTGATCGCCAGGGTGTCGGCCTCCGTGGCGCCGGAGGTGAGGACGACCTCGGCGGCGTCGGCGACCAGGGCGGCGGCGATCCGCTCGCGCGCCTCCTCCCAGCGGGCCCGGGCGGCGCGCCCCGCGGCGTGACCGCTCGACGGGTTCCCCGGCGCCGCGACCTGCCGGGCCAGCTCCTCGGCGTGCGCCCCGGCGGCCTCGGGCAGGAGGTCGGTCGCGGCGGCGTGGTCGAGGTAGTGGCGCACGGTCCCCAGCGTAGAAGCCCACGGGTGCGGGGAGATTCCCGCAGTCTCGATGAGCAGTGACAGGGTCGCGCGGCGCGCCGCCACCGTCCGCTGGGGTTGGATAGGACGGTGGGTCCCATGCACTCCCCTCCGACCGCGGACCGCGCGCCCGCCCCCCGGCTATACGAGGACGCCGGCGCCTCTCCCGCGCCCTCCCCGGCGAGCCGACCGGACCGCCGCGGGGTCCACCTCGTCGGTGACGGGGTCGACGTCGCGGTGTTCGCCTCGCGCGCCACCCGGGTCGATCTCTGCCTCGTCGACGTCGCCTCCGACGGCGGGCTCAGCGAGCGCCGGTACACGCTGCGCGGCCCCGTCCACGGCGTCTGGCACGGCCACGTCCCGGGCGTCCGCGCCGGTCAGCGCTACGGCTTCCGGGTGCACGGGCCGTGGAGCCCGCCGCGCGGGCAGCGGCACAACCCGGCCAAGCTCCTGCTCGACCCGTACGCGCGCGCCGTCGTCGGCGCGCCGCGGCTCACGCCCGCGCTGTACGCCCACGTCGTCGGCGAGGACCTCGTCCCCGTGGACGGCACCGGCTCGCCCGACCCCCGGGACTCGGTCGCGGACGCGGCCCACGGCGTCGTCGTCGACGACCGGTTCGACGGAGCCGTCCCCGCCCCGCGCACGCCGTGGCGGGACACGGTGATCTACGAGGCCCACGTCCGCGGCCTGACGATGCACCTGCCCGGGGTGCCCGAGCACCTGCGCGGGACCTACGCCGGCCTCGCCCACCCGGCGACGATCGCCCACCTCCGCTCCCTGGGCATCACCGCGATCGAGCTGCTCCCCATCCACGCGAAGATGGACGAGCCCCACCTCACGGCCAAGGGCCTGACGAACTACTGGGGCTACAACACGCTCGGCTACCTCGCGCCCGAACCGTCCTACGCGAGCCCCGCCGCGCGAGCCGCCGGCCCCGCCGCCGTGCTCGCCGAGGTCAAGGGAATGGTCGCGCTCCTGCACGCGGCGGGCATCGAGGTGCTCCTCGACGTCGTCTACAACCACACGTGCGAGGGCGGCGTGGCCGGCCCCACCGTGTCCTGGCGCGGCCTGGGGGCGAGCGACTACTACCTGCACGACGACGCCGACCGCGGCCGCATGCTCGACACCACCGGCTGCGGCAACACCCTCGACATGCGCCGCACCGAGGTCGTCCGCCTCGTGCTCGACTCGCTGCGCTACTGGGTGCGCGAGGTCGGCATCGACGGGTTCCGCTACGACCTCGCGGTCACGCTGGGCCGCAACGCCGACCAGTTCACGCCGTACCACCCGCTGCTCGTGGCGCTCGCGACCGACCCCGTCCTGCGCGAGGTCAAGCACATCGCCGAGCCGTGGGACCTCGGCCCGGACGGCTGGCGCACCGGCCAGTTCGCCGCCCCGGTCGCCGAGTGGAACGACCGGTTCCGCGACTCGGTGCGCTCGTTCTGGCTCGCCGACCCGGGCGCAGCCGCGAAGGGCGGGACCGGCCGGGACCTGCGCGACCTCGCCACCCGCCTGTCCGGCTCCGCCGACATGTTCGGCTACGGCGACGTCCCCGGCGGCCGCGGCCCGCTCGCGTCGATCAGCTACGTCACCGCCCACGACGGCTTCACGCTCGCCGACCTCGTGGCCTACGAGCACAAGGACAACTCGGCCAACCTCGAGGACAACCGCGACGGGACGACCGACAACCTCTCGTGGAACCACGGCGCCGAGGGCCCGGTCCCCGGCGACTCCCCCGCCGCCGACGTGCTGCCGCTGCGCCGCCGCTCGATCCGCAACCTGCTCGGCACCCTCCTTCTCTCGCCGGGCACGCCGATGCTCACGGCCGGCGACGAGATCGGTCGCACCCAGCGCGGCAACAACAACACCTACTGCCAGGACAACGAGCTGTCCTACCTCGACTGGGACCTGGGCCGGTGGCGCGAGGACCTCCTCGCCACCGCCCGGTACCTCCTGCGGCTGCGCCGCGAGCACCCGGTCCTGCGCCCCGAGCGCTTCTACACCGGCCGCGCCACGGACGGCGACCCCGTGCCCGACCTCGCCTGGCTGGGCGCGGACGCCACCGAGATGGGGGCGCACCGGTGGCACGACCCGCGCGCCCGGGTCCTGCAGATGCTGCGCTCGGGCGGCGGGCGGGACGCCGACGTCCTCCTCGTGCTCTCGAGCTCGCTGGACTACGAGTCGGTCCGGCTCCCGGTCGGCCGCGGGGCGGACTACGAGCTCGCGTGGAGCTCGGGCTGGGAGGCCCCCTCGTTCGCCGAGGCCGAGGAGGACTCCGACCCCTGGTCGCTGACGGCCGCCCCCGGCGAGGTCGTCCGCCTCGACCCGCTCTCGATGCGCGTCTACGTCACCCGCCCGGCGTCGGCGCCGTTGCTACGCTGACCTCACGACAGCCTCCGGCGACGACGCCGGTCTCCCCGTCGCGGATGCGGCGGGGCGGGCAGGGCACGACGGGACGAGGACGCATGGACGCGTGGACGTACGAGGGACATGCCGGACAGGTCGCCGCACGGGTGTGGCGGGTCGACCATCCCCGTTACGCGGCGGTGCTCGTGCACGGCTACGGGGAGCACATCGGCCGCTACGAGTGGGTGGCCGCCACGCTCGGCGCGCACGGCGCGGTCGTCTACGGGCTCGACCACGCGGGGCACGGCGAGTCCGAGGGCGAGCGGGTGCTCGTGCGCGACTACGACGACGTGGTCGCCGACCTCCACCAGCTCGTCTCGACCGCGCGCGCCGACCACCCGGACGTCCCGCTCGTGATGATCGGCCACTCGATGGGCGGCCTCATCGCGACCCGGTACGCCCAGCTGCACGCCGAGGAGCTGACCGCGCTCGTCCTGTCCGGCCCCGTCATCGGCAGCTGGGCGGTGGTCGACGAGCTGCTCGCCCAGGACCCGATCCCGCCGACGCCCATCGACCCCGCCACGCTGTCCCGCGACCCGGAGATCGGGCGGATCTACGCCGAGGACCCGCTCGTGTGGCACGGCGACTTCCGCCGCGAGACCCTCGAGGCCCTCAACGAGGCGATGGCGCGGATCTCCGCGCACGGATCGCTCGGCGACCTGCCGCTGCTCTACCTGCACGGCGAGGAGGACCGGCTCGTGCCGATCGGGCCGAGCCGGGAAGGGGTGGCCGAGATCGCCGGCCCCGCCACCGAGAGCGGGACCTACCCGGGCGCGCAGCACGAGATCTTCAACGAGACGAACAAGGAGGAGGTCCTCGCGGACGTCACGGCGTTCGTCGACCGCGTCCTCGAGGCCTGACCGTCGCGGTCCCCGAGGGGGTGCTCGGGGCGTCCTCCCGCCCGCGCCCGGACATCGACCGACGGACGCCCCACGGGCCGGCCGCCGCGCAGCGCCTAGTCTGGGCCGGTGACCGACGCACCTCCCACGACCGACACCACCGACGAGCTCTCGGGCGCCGACTCCGCCACCTTCGCGCGCTCCCAGTCGCGCAGCGACGCCATCGAGGCCGACCTCCGGGAGAACCCGGGGCGCTACCGCATGCTCACCGGCGACCGACCCACCGGCCAGCTGCACATCGGCCACTACTTCGGGTCGCTCGCCAACCGCGTCCGGATCCAGGAGCTCGGCGTCGAGTCGTTCATCCTCGTCGCCGACTACCAGGTGATCTACGACCGCGACGGCGTGGGCGACCTGCGCACCAACGTGCTCGAGATGCTGGCGGACTACCTCGCCGTCGGGCTCGACCCGGCGCGGTCGACGATCTTCTCGCACTCGAGCATCGCGGCCCTCAACCAGCTCATGCTCCCGTTCCTCTCGCTCGTGACCGACGCGGAGCTGCGCCGCAACCCGACCGTCAAGGACGAGCTCGCCGGGTCCACCCGGCCGATGTCCGGGCTCATGCTCACGTTCCCCGTGCACCAGGCCGCGGACATCCTGTTCTGCAAGGCGAACCTCGTGCCCGTGGGCAAGGACCAGCTGCCCCACATCGAGGTCACGCGGCTCAT
The DNA here is from genome assembly GCF_057652375.1 of Georgenia sp. Z1344. Classification (NCBI taxonomy): domain Bacteria; kingdom Bacillati; phylum Actinomycetota; class Actinomycetes; order Allobogoriellales; family Allobogoriellaceae; genus Georgenia; species Georgenia sp. Z1344. The sequence continues at coordinate 817,407 of NZ_CM172728.1, forward strand.
CGCGCGCCGGTTCGACGAGCGCTACGGCCGGGTCGACCCCGAGCGGCCCGTCTTCCCGCAGGCCGACGCCCTGCTCTCCCCCGTCCCCCTGCTGCTCGGCATGGACGGGCAGAAGATGAGCAAGTCCAAGGGCAACACGATCGAGATCGGCATGGACGCCGACACCACCGCGAAGATCATCAAGAAGGCCGTCACCGACGCCGACCGGCACATCACGTTCGACCCCGCCGGCCGGCCGGAGGTGTCCAACCTCGTCCAGCTCGCGGCCCTGTGCCTGGGCCGCGACCCGGTCGACGTGGCCGACGAGCTCGGCGACGCGGGCGGCGGCGGGCTGAAGAAGCTCGTCACCGAGGCCGTCAACGACCACTTCGCCCCGATCCGCGAGCGCCGCGCCACCTACGCGAACGACCCGGCGCAGCTCACCCAGATCCTGCACGACGGCAACGAGCGGGCCACCGCCGTCGCCGAGGCCACGCTCGCCGAGGTGCGCGCGGCCATGCACATGGACTACTGAGCGACCCCACGAACGACGAACGGGGGCCCGGCCGCACGGCCGGGCCCCCGTTCGTCGTCGTGGTGATCAGCCCTGGGCGGAGGCCGCCAGACCGAGCTCGGTCACGCCGTCGAGCAGCTCGTGCTGCGGGACGACCCGGACCGAGTAGCCGAACGCGCCGGCGGTGTCGAGGGTGACGTCGCCGCCGAACGTGTGCCGGCCGTCGATGCTGCCGCGGTGCGCGAGCGGGGTGACGGTGAGGTCGCCGAGCTCGTCGGAGTCGTCGACCCGACCGGACACGACCTGCACGAGGACGTCCTCCGGCGCGAGCTCCCCGAGCGCCACCGTGGCCGAGACCTTGATGGAGTCGCCGACCTTGACGACGTCGGGGACGTCGTGCGCGTCGACCGTGTCGACGCGCACGGCCGGCCACGCGGAGCGGACCTTGCGCTTCCAGCGCGCGAGCTCCTTGGCGCCGCGGTACTCGTCGGCGCCGTCGAGCCGTCGGCCCGCCGCCGCGACCGGCGTGTAGAGCTCCTCGACGTAGTCGCGGAGCATCCGGGTGGCCTGCACCTTCGGGCCGAGCGTGGCGAGCGTGTGGCGGACCTGCTCCATCCAGCGGGCGGGCACACCGTCCTCGTCGCGGTCGTAGAAGCGGGGCACGACCACGTTCTCGAGGAGGTCGTACAGCGCGGCCGCCTCGAGGTTGTCGCGGTGCTCGGTGTCCTCCACGCCGTCGGCGGTGGGGATCGCCCAGCCGTTGACGCCGTCGTACATCTCGTCCCACCAGCCGTCGAGGATCGAGAGGTTGAGCGCGCCGTTGATCGCGCACTTCATGCCCGACGTCCCCGAGGCCTCGAGCGGGCGCAACGGGTTGTTGAGCCACACGTCGCAGCCCGGCATGAGGGTCTGCGCCATCGCGATGTCGTAGTTCGGCAGGAACACGATGCGGTCGCGCACGCCCACCTGGTCGGCGAACGTGACGAACTTCTGGATGAGGCCGACACCGGGCTCGTCGTCGGGGTGCGACTTGCCGGCCACGACGATCTGGACGGGCCGCTCGGGGTCCGTGAGCAGGCGAGTGAGCCGCTCGGGGTCCTTGAGCATGAGCGTGAGCCGCTTGTAGGTCGGGACGCGGCGCGCGAACCCGATCGTCAGCGCATTCGGGTCGAGCGCGTCGGCCGTCCAGCCGAGCTCGGCGGGCGAGGCGCCGCGGTCGAGCCACGCCTTGCGGAGCCGCTCGCGGGCGCTCGTGACGAGCTTGCCGCGCAGCTCGTTGCGGGTCTCCCACAGCTCGAGGTCGGAGAACCCGCCCTCGGCCTCGGTGCGCTCCCAGCCCTCGCCGAAGGTCAGCGAGCGCTCGCCGAGCCGCTTCGTCGCCTTCGCGGCGAACGAGGCATCGACCCAGGTCGGCCCGTGGACGCCGTTGGTCACCGAGGTGATCGGCACCTCGGTGACGTCGAAGCCCGGCCACAGCTGAGCGAACATGCCGCGCGAGACGGAGCCGTGGAGCTTGGCCACGCCGTTGGCGCGGCGCGCGACGCGCAGGCCCATGACGGCCATGTTGAAGACCTCGGGGTTGCCGCCCTCGAAGTCCTCGGCGCCCAGGGCGAGGATGTCGTCGAGCCCGACGCCGGGGATCGAGGCGTCGCCGCCGAAGTAGGTCGAGACGAGCTCGCGGGAGAACCGGTCGATGCCGGCGGGCACGGGCGTGTGCGTGGTGAACACGGTGGCGGCCCGGACGGACTCGAGGGCGGCGCCGAAGTCGAGGCCGCCCGCCTGGACGTGCTCGCGGATGCGCTCGACCGAGAGGAACCCGGCGTGGCCCTCGTTGCAGTGGTAGACCTCGGGCTCCGGCGCACCGGTGAGGCGGGAGTACAGGCGCACGGCCCGCACGCCACCCATGCCGAGGAGCAGCTCCTGCTCGAGGCGGTGCTCGGCCGAGCCGCCGTAGAGGCGGTCCGTCACCTTGCGCTCGCGCTCGTCGTTGTCGGGGACGTTGGAGTCGAGCAGGAGCAGCGGGACGCGGCCGACCTGCGCGACCCACACCTGGGCGCGCAGCGTGCGGCCGCCCGGCAGGGTGAGCTCGACGCGCGACGGGGTGCCGTCGGGCTCGCGCAGGAGGACGAGCGGCAGGTTGTCCGGGTCGAGCAGCGGGTAGGTCTCGTGCTGCCAGCCCTCGCGCGTGAGGGACTGCTTGAAGTAGCCGGCCCCGTACAGGAGCCCGACGCCGACGATCGGCACGCCGAGGTCGGAGGCCGACTTGAGGTGGTCGCCGGCGAGGATGCCGAGGCCACCCGAGTACTGCGGCAGCACGGAGGTGATGCCGTACTCGGCAGAGAAGTAGGCGATCGCGGCGGGCTTGTCCGCCGGGCCCTCGGTCTGGAACCAGCGGGGCTCGCTCATGTAGGTGGCGAGGTCGGCGTCGAGCTCGCGGACGCGGGCGACGACCTCGGGGTCGGCGGCGAGCTCGTCGAGACGCGTGCGCGGGAGCGCGCCGAGGAGGCGGATGGGGTCCTCGTGCACCTCCGACCACACGGTCGGGTCGAACGACTCGAACAGGGCGCGGGTGGGCTCGTGCCAGCACCAGCGCAGGTTCGTGGCGAGCGTGTCGAGAGGCGCGAGCGCCTCGGGGAGGACGGTGCGGACCGTGAAACGGCGGATGGCTCTCACGGGGACGAGCCTATCCGTTCGCTTGTCCCGTTTCTGTCGTGTTGCAGGGCGTCCTCCGAGAGGTCGCACGACGTTCACCCGGGCCGGCCACCGTGGCTGCCGCAGGGCGTCCCGAGCCGCACTCTCGACCAGATTCATCGAGACTGCGGGTGGTGCGCGCATCCCGCGCTCGACCAGGGGCGCCCGTTCGTCGAGCGTGCGGTCGGGGCCCCGACCACGTGAGACCGCCCGGTCTCGACGTCCACGAACCGCAGTCTCGACGTGCACGAACCGCAGTCTCGACGCGCACGAACCGCAATCTCGACGACGACGAACCGCAATCTCGATGCACGGGGGCACCCGCCGGGAGCGTGAGCGGACGCACGCGCGCGAGCGACTCGGTAGGTTGGTTGCGTGAGCCACACGCAGCCTCCCGCGTCCATCTCCGCGCCCGGGTCGACCGGCCCGCTGACCCCCTGGCCCGCCTCCGCCCGTCCGCCCGCGCCCGCAGCCTTCGTGCCGATCGGACGGATCCCCGTGGTCGAGGTCGCCCCGGTCATCGAGGACGGCCGCTGGCCGGCGAAGGCCACGGCCGGGGAGGCGCTGCCGATCTCGGCGACCGTCTTCCGCGAGGGCCACGACCTGCTCGGCGCCACCGCGGTGCTCCTGCGCCCGGACGGCTCGGAGCACTCGCGCGCGCGGATGGTCGACGTCGCGCCGGGTCTCGACCGCCTCGAGGCCTGGCTGACGCCGGACGAGCCGGGCGACTGGTCGTTCCGGGTCGAGGCGTGGTCCGACCCGGTCGGCACGTGGATCCACGACGCGACGGTGAAGATCGAGGCGGGCGTCGACGTCGACCTCATGCTCGCCGAGGGCGCGATCGTGCTCACCCGCGCCGCCGAGGAGGACCGCCCCGCCGCCGACCGGGACGTGCTCCTGCGCGCCGCGGCCACCCTCGCCGACGACTCCCTCACCCCGGGCGAGCGCATGGTGCGCGCGACCTCGGACGAGGTGCAGGCGGTCCTCGAGGCGGCCCCGCTGCGGGACCTCCTCTCGCCGTCGGCCACCTACCCGCTCCAGGTCGACCGCCTCAAGGCCCTCGTCGGCTCCTGGTACGAGATCTTCCCGCGCTCGACGGGCGCCTACCGCGACCCGGCCACCGGGCAGATGGTCTCGGGCACGCTGCGGACGGCGGAGGAGGACCTGCCGCGGATCGCGGACCTGGGGTTCGACGTCGTCTACCTCACCCCGATCCACCCGATCGGCACGACGAACCGCAAGGGCCGCAACAACACCCTGGGCGCGGAGCCCGGCGACCCGGGGTCCCCCTACGGCATCGGCTCCCCCGAGGGCGGGCACGACGCGATCCACCCCGAGCTCGGCACGTTCGCCGACTTCGACCACTTCGTCTCGCGTGCGCGCGGCCTCGGGATGGAGGTCGCGCTCGACGTGGCGCTCCAGGCCTCGCCGGACCACCCGTGGGTCGCCGAGCACCCCGAGTGGTTCACCACGCGCGCCGACGGGTCGATCGCGTACGCCGAGAACCCGCCGAAGAAGTACCAGGACATCTACCCGCTCAACTTCGACAACGACCCCGAGGGCATCTACACCGCCGTCCGGGACGTCCTGCAGACGTGGATCGACCACGGGGTCACCCTGTTCCGGGTCGACAACCCGCACACGAAGCCGCTCGACTTCTGGCACCGGATCCTCACGTACTTCCACGCGCGCCACCCGGAGGTCGTCTTCCTCGCCGAGGCGTTCACGCGCCCGGCGATGATGCGCACCCTCGGCGCCATCGGCTTCCACCAGAGCTACACGTACTTCACGTGGCGCACCACCAAGGAGGAGCTCGAGACCTACCTGGTGGAGGTGGCCCACGAGACCGACACGCACATGCGCCCGGCATTCTGGCCGACCACGCACGACATCCTCACGCCGTACATGCAGCAGGGCGGCGCGGCGGCGTTCGCCGTGCGGGCCGTCCTCGCGGCCACCGGCTCGCCCACGTGGGGCATCTACTCCGGCTACGAGCTCGTGGAGAACGTGCCGCGGCCGGGCGCCGAGGAGCAGGTCGACAACGAGAAGTACGAGCTCAAGGCCCGCGACCACAGCCAGGACGAGGTCCGCGGCATCGCCCCGCTGCTGCGCACCCTCAACCGCGCCCGCCGGGAGCACCCCGCCCTGCAGCGGCTGCGCAACGTGGCGATCCACGAGACCACGAGCGACCAGATCCTCGCGTTCTCGCGGCACCTGCCGGCCGAGCAGTCGCCCACGGGTGAGCAGGACACGGTCATCGTCGTGGCCAACCTCGACCCGTTCACGACCCGCGACGGCCTCGTCCACCTCGACCTCGAGGCCCTCGGCATCGAGGTCGCCCCTGGCACCGGCCCGGACGCCCACGTGCTCACCGTCCGCGACGAGCTCGACGGCGCCGTCTACGAGTGGGGCGCGAGCCCGTACGTGCGCCTCACGCCCTCCGAGCGCACCGCCCACGTGCTGACGGTGCTGCGATGAGCGCGCCCACGATCCCCGACCTGCCCGACGACGCGGTGGGCGCGGGCCGCCCCGGGCTGTCCGACGACCCGGAGTGGTACCGCACCGCCGTCTTCTACGAGGTCTACGTCAAGACGTTCTCCGACAGCACGGCGGACGGCATCGGCGACCTGCGCGGGCTCACCTCGCGGCTCGACTACCTCCAGTGGCTCGGCGTCGACTGCCTGTGGATCCCGCCGTTCTACCCGTCCCCGCAGCGCGACGGCGGGTACGACGTCGCCGACTTCACCGCGGTCGACCCGCAGTACGGCACGCTCGAGGACTTCGACGACCTGATCTCCGAGGCGCACGCCCGCGGGATCCGCATCCTCATCGACGTGGTCGCCAACCACACCTCGGACGCCCACCCGTGGTTCCAGGCCTCGCGCAACAACCCGGACGGGCCGTACGGCGACTACTACGTGTGGTCCGACTCCAACGAGCGGTACCAGGACGCCCGGATCATCTTCGTCGACACCGAGGAGTCGAACTGGACGTTCGACCCGGTGCGCCGCCAGTACTTCTGGCACCGGTTCTTCTCCCACCAGCCGGACCTCAACTACGAGAACCCGGCGGTGCAGGAGGCGATCTTCGACGTCGTGCGGTTCTGGGCGCGCCGGGGTGTGGACGGCTTCAGGCTCGACGCGGTGCCCTACCTCTTCGAGGAGGAGGGGACCAACTGCGAGAACCTCCCGCGCACGCACGAGTTCCTCGCCTCCCTGCGCACGATGATCGACGCCGAGTTCCCCGGCACGCTCATGCTCGCCGAGGCGAACCAGTGGCCCGAGGACGTCGTGGACTACTACGGCACCCCCGAGGCGCCCGAGTGCCACATGTGCTTCCACTTCCCGGTCATGCCGCGGATCTTCTACGCGCTGCGCGACCAGCGGGCCTCGGCGATCCGGGACATCCTCGCGGCCACGCCCGAGCTTCCCCAGGGCGCCCAGTGGGCGACCTTCCTGCGCAACCACGACGAGCTCACGCTCGAGATGGTGAGCACGGAGGAGCGCGCGGCCATGTACGGCTGGTACGCCGAGGACCCGCGCATGCGCGCGAACGTCGGCATCCGACGTCGGCTCGCCCCGCTGCTGGGCCACTCCCGCGCCGAGCTCGAGCTCGCGAACGCCCTGCTCCTGTCCCTGCCCGGCTCCCCCTACCTCTACTACGGGGACGAGATCGGGATGGGCGACAACATCTGGCTCAACGACCGCGACTCCGTCCGCACGCCGATGCAGTGGACGCCCGACCGCAACGCCGGGTTCTCGACCGCGCCGGACCCCGGGCGGCTCTACCTGCCCGTCGTCCAGTCGCTCGTCAGCACGTACACGGCCGTCAACGTCGAGTCCCAGCTCGCCCAGCCCACCTCGCTCCTGCACTGGGTGCGGGGCATGCTCGACGTGCGCCGGCGCTTCCCCGTGTTCGGCGACGGCGACTTCGTCCCCCGCGACGTGGACAACGAGGCCGTCCTTGCGTTCACCCGCTCGAGCCTCGACAGCACGGTCCTGTGCGTCTCCAACCTCGCCAACACACCGCGCACCGCTCAGGTCGAGATCCCCGAGCACGCGGGCTGGGAGGCGACCGACGTGTTCGGCGGCGCCCGGTTCCCGGCGGTCGGCGCCGACGGGACGCTCGAGCTCACGCTCGGCTCGCGGGACTTCTTCTGGCTCGAGTTCACCCGGCCCGGCACCTCGCCGGCCGCGCCGCTCGAGGGCCGGACCGACGAGCCGCACCCCGACTTCCAGGGGCCGCCGAGCGTGGCCACCGGCCCCTCCTACCCCGGGTCGTCGCCGCGCACCGCGCCGAGCACGCCGCCGATGCCGACGCGCCGGCCGACCACCGGCATGTTCCCGGGACTCGACGCCGGGATCACCGCCGGGCCCACCCCACCGCTGCCCGACGACCGCGCCGAGCTGTCCCCGGTCGAGGAGGCGGTCGCCGCCCGCGACGCGGCCGAGCGCGGCGAGGAGAGCACCTCCGGGCACGAGGCGAGCGGCGCCGGCACCGAGGAACCGACGGACACGAAGGAGCACTGATGCCGACCGTCACCCCCGGGTTCGAGACGTTCCTCCCCCCGTGGATCGCCCGCCAGCGGTGGTACCGCGGCGGGGCGGACCCGGTGCTGTCGAAGGTGGGCTCCGCCCGCCTGGAGGACCCGGACGGCGAGGTCGGCATCGAGTGGTGGATGCTCCGCGACGACGCCGGGCCCGAGCGCGTCGTCTACCTCGTCCCCCTCACCTACCGGGGCGAGCCGCTGGCCGACGACGCCGGGCTCGTGGCCCGGACCACCCACTCCGAGCTCGGCGAGCGGTGGATCTACGACGCACCCCAGGACCCGCTGTTCGGCCGGCTCGTGCTGGGCGCGATCGCGGGTGACGTCGACGCCCCGGGCCTGGACGCCGAGCCCGCGGACACGGCGACCCTGCCGGCCGGCGACGGCCGGCTGCTGACCGGCGAGCAGTCGAACTCCTCGATCGTCGTCGGCCCGGCCGCCGGTCAGGACGCGGCCCCGGTCATCGTCAAGGTCTTCCGCGTCCTCGACGCCGGGGCCAACCCCGACGCCGAGCTCACCGCCGCCGTGTCCGGCGCGGGATCGACCGCGGTGCCGCGGGTGGTCGGCGCGCTCGCCGGGACGTGGCGGACCGGGGACGAGGACGGAGGCCAGGACGCGGCCGGCCGGGACGCCTCCGGGCACGTCGCCGTCGCCACCGAGTTCCTCGCGGGCGCGGACGACGCGTGGGAGGTCGCCGTCGAGTCGGCCCGCACCGGGACCGACTTCCGCGCGCGGGCACGTGCGCTCGGCGCCGTCGTCGGAGAGATCCACCGGCACCTGTTCACCCTCGGCACCGCCGTCCCCGGCTCGGGGGCGCGCAACTCGCTCACCGCCGAGGTCGAGGAGCGCCTGGCGCGCGCGAGCGCGAGCGCCCCCGAGGTGGGCGGGCTCGCCGAGAAGGTGCGCTCCGCGGTCGCCGGCGGCGTCGAGGCCGACTGGCCGGTGCTCCAGCGCATCCACGGCGACCTCCACCTCGGCCAGGTCCTCGACGTGCCCGGCCGCGGCTGGGTGGTGCTCGACTTCGAGGGCGAGCCGCTGCGGTCGCTGGCGGACCGCCGCCTGCCGGACACCCCGGAGCGCGACGTCGCCGGGATGCTGCGTTCGTTCGACTACGCCGCGGGGACCGCCCGCGCGGCCGGCGCCGAACCGGCCGCCACGCGCGCGTGGGCCGCCGGCGCGCGTCGCTCGTTCGTCGCGGGCTGGGAGTCCGTGGCGGGCCGCTCCGTCCGCGGCCCGCTGCTCGACGCCTCCGAGGTCGCCAAGGCGCTCTACGAGATCGACTACGAGGCCCGCTACCGCCCCGACTGGCTCGACGTCCCGCTCGACGGCCTGCGCACTCTCCTGTCCGTTCGAAGCGCCCCGGGCGACGCGGTGGGGAACAATGACGGCATGAGCGCCGAACCCGCCGCCGTCCACGCAGACGTCCTCGCCGCAGTCGCGGAAGGGACGTACCACGACCCGCACTCGGTGCTCGGCGCCCACCCCGGTGCCGAGGGCGTGACGATCCGCGCCCTCGCGCACCTCGCCGACGCCGTCACGATCGTCACCGCCGAGGGACGGGTCCCCGCGGAGCACGAGCACGGCGGCATCTGGTCCGCGCTCCTGCCCGGCACCGCCGTGCCCGACTACCGGCTCGAGGTCACGCACGCCGGCGAGCGGACCGTCGTCGACGACCCCTACCGGTTCCTGCCCACGATCGGTGAGGTCGACCTCCACCTCATCGCGGAGGGCCGGCACGAGACCCTGTGGACGGCGCTCGGCGCACACGTGCGCCGCTTCCCCTCCGTCCTCGGCGAGGTCACCGGCGTCTCGTTCACCGTCTGGGCCCCCAACGCGCAGGCCGTCCGCGTGGTCGGCGACCACAACGGCTGGGAGGGCCGCCGCCACGCGATGCGCTCGCTCGGTGGCTCGGGCGTGTGGGAGCTGTTCGTCCCCGGCGTCGCGGCCGGGCAGCGGTACAAGTTCCAGATCCGCACGCCCGAGGGTCACTGGGTCGACAAGGCCGACCCGATGGCCCGCCGCGCCGAGGTCCCGCCCGCCACGGCGTCCGTCGTCACGGAGACGGAGTACACCTGGCGCGACGACGAGTGGATGGCCGCGCGCTCCGCCTCCGACCCGCACGCCGGACCGATCTCGGTCTACGAGGTCCACCTCGCCTCGTGGCGGCCCGGGCTCAGCTACGTCGAGCTCGCGGACGAGCTCGTCAAGCACGTCACCTACCTCGGCTTCACGCACGTCGAGCTCATGCCCGTGGCCGAGCACCCGTTCGGTGGGTCGTGGGGCTACCAGGTCACCGGCTACTACGCCCCGACCTCCCGCATGGGCACGCCGGACGAGCTCCGGTTCCTCATCGACACCCTCCACCGTGCGGGCATCGGCGTCATCGTCGACTGGGTCCCGGCGCACTTCCCCAAGGACTCCTTCGCGCTCGCCCGCTTCGACGGGACCGCCCTGTACGAGGACCCGGACCCGCTGCGCGGCGAGCAGCCGGACTGGGGCACGTACGTCTTCAACTACGGGCGCCGCGAGGTGCGCAACTTCCTCGTCGCCAACGCCACGTACTGGCTCGAGGAGTTCCACGTCGACGGCCTGCGCGTCGACGCCGTCGCCTCGATGCTCTATCTCGACTACTCCCGCGAGCCCGGCCGCTGGCGGCCCAACGAGCGCGGCGGGCGCGAGAACCTCGAGGCGATCAGCTTCCTCCAGGAGACCAACGCGACCGCGTACCGCCGCTCGCCCGGCGTGATGATGATCGCCGAGGAGTCCACCGCGTGGCCCGGCATCACCGCGATGACCTCGGCCGGCGGCATCGGGTTCGGCCTCAAGTGGAACATGGGGTGGATGAACGACACCCTCCGCTACCTCGCGGAGGAGCCGATCAACCGCCGCTACCACCACGGCGAGCTGACGTTCTCCATGGTCTACGCCTACTCGGAGCAGTTCATCCTGCCGATCAGCCACGACGAGGTCGTGCACGGCAAGGGGTCCCTGCTCGCGAAGATGCCCGGCGACTACTGGCAGCAGCGGGCCGGCGTGCGCGCCCTGCTCGGCTACCAGTGGTCCCACCCGGGCAAGCAGCTGCTCTTCATGGGGCAGGAGTTCGCCCAGGGCGCCGAGTGGAACGAGGGAACCGGGCTCGACTGGGCGCAGGCCCAGCAGCCGGAGCACGACGCGATCGTCCAGCTCGTCCACGAGCTCAACCGCGTCTACCGCGAGCGGCCCGCCATGTGGTCGCAGGACTTCCGGCCCGAGGGCTTCGAGTGGATCGAGGCCGGGGACGGCGACCACAACGTGCTCACCTACCTGCGCCGCTCGGCCGACGGCACGGACCACGTGATGGTGGTCGTCAACTTCGCCGGCACCGCCCACGAGGACTACCGCGTGGGCGTGCCGGACAACGTGCCGGGCAGCTCCGCGTGGCGCGAGATCCTCACCACCGACGACGAACGGTTCGGCGGCTCCGGGATCCTCAACACCGGCGACCAGGTCGCCACCGACACCCCGTGGAGCGGCCGGTCCCGGTCGATCACCCTGCGGGTGCCGGCGCTGTCGGCCATCTGGCTGGAGCCGGTCGGCGGGGAGGCGACGCCTCAGGGCTGAGCGGCAGGTGCGGCGTCACCTCGAACCTGAGGTGAGGCGAGCTCCTTGACGAGCAGCCGGTCGACCTCGACCTCGTGGCGGACCTCGCCCGACGGCGTGGTCCAGGAGTACCTCGAGACGTCCTTGACGCCGGCGCGTCGGTACCCCAGGCGCTCGTAGATCCGCTCGGCTCCGGGATTGTCGACCGACACACCAACCGCGACGGTCACTGCGCCGGCGTCGACGACGAGCACCTCGGCACGGTGGATGATCGCGGTTCCGACGCCGCGGCCGCGAGCCCCCTCACGCACCTGGAGGTGGCAGATCTCCACCGCGGACGGGAACGCTGCCGCGGCGTTCTCCCCGACCGGCCCGGTCCACCGCACCAATCCCGAGCCGAGCGGTTCCTCGCCGTCCCACGCGACGAGGTAGCTGGCATCGCCGGACGCCGCCCGCGCGACGTGCGCCTCGTGCACGCCGGAGGTCGGCCACACGCGGACCAGGACCTCAAGGTCCGCATCCGTGCACGGCCGGACGACGACCGCCGACGCAGCAGCGGGCATCAGTACAGCGCGCTGGCGAGCAGGCGACGCGCCTTCGCGACCTCGGGATCAGCCGTCCCCTGGACGTCGAACAGCTCGAGCAACCGCTTCCGCACGGTCTCGCGCTCGTCCCCCGCGGTCCGGCGCACCACGCCGACCAGCCGGCCGAACGCGGCGGTCGCATCGCCGGAGACGATCTCGACGTCGGCCGCGACGAGCTGCGCGTCCACCCCGGCTCCCTCCGCGTTCCCGGCCGCGACCGCCTCCTGCGGGTCCTCGACCTCCGCGAGCCGGCGGGCCAACGAGACCTGGGCGAGCGCCGAGATCGCCTCGGCGTCCTTCGGGTTCTGCGCGAGCGCCTTGCGATAGGCCTCGGCGGCGGCGTCGAGGTCGCCCCGCTCGATCGCGGCCACGCCCTCGGCGTGCAGCGGCGGCAGCGGCTCGGGCTCCGGCTCGGCGGGCGCCTCGTCCCCCTCGCCCACCGGCAGGCGGCCGGTCAGCCCGTTCTGCTCGGCGACGGTGAGGATCTCGGACATGACGGGCCGCAGCTGGTCCGCCGGCGGGTTGCCGGTGAACAGGGGCATCGGGCGCCCGCCCATGAGGGCGACGACGGACGGCACCTGGCTGACCTGCAGCGCCTGCGCGATGCGCGGCTGCGCGTCGCCGTCCACCACGGCGAGCTGGACCCGGCCGCCCTGCTCGCGCACGAGCGTCTCGAGCGTGGCGCGCAGGTCGTCCGACCCTTGGGCGCGCGCGGAGAGGATCGCGACGAGCACCGGCAGCTCCTGGGAGCGCTGGACGACCTCGCCGAGGAGCTCCTCGGTCAGGTCGACGACGAGCCCGTTCGGGTCCGTGGCGGGCGCGGCACCACCCCCGGCCGGGGCGGCGGGCGCAGCAAGGGCGGACAGGTCGACGGCACCGTAGAGCGAGGGCTGAGACATGCGGCCATTGTCCCCCGATCCGGCCGCCTCGCGCAGCAGTCTTGGCCCACAGCGGAGCACGACGACGACCGGCGCCCACATCAGGGCCGGCGATCAGCCGGACGCACCCGCCCCTGCCGTCAGGAGCCGCGCGCCCGGCGGATGCGGGATCAGCCCTCGGAGGCGGACTCCGAGCCGGACTCCGTCGGCGACTCCGACGGCGACTCGACCACGGACTGGCCGGACGCGACCGCCTCGGTGAGCACCGACGTCGCGCCGAGGACCTCGATCGTCTGGTCCTCCGCCTCGGCGGACGGGACGTGGAAGGCGACCGACACCTGGGCGATCGCGCTCACCTCGTCCTCGACCACGCCGTCGTTGCCGAGCAGGTCGCCGAACACGCCGCCGACGGTGAGCGTGCCCTCGGGCTCCGTCTTCGTCACCGTGGTGGTGGTGCGGATGACGCCGACGACGATCGCGCCGCCCTCGACGGTCTGCAGCGAGAGCGGGCCGTCGACGACGGGCTCCGCCGACACGGTGGCGTTCCCCGCGGCGGAGACCGCCTCGTTGAGGCCGGCGGTCTCGGCGAACACGTCCGAGCGGAACTCGTCGGGCGCGAACGTGTCGGCCTGAGAGCCCTCGGGGTCCGAGATCAGCTGGGCGTACGCGTCGACGACCTCGGCTGGGCTCAGCGCCAGCGAGTCGTCGTCGGGGGTGAGCGCGTCGGCGCCGACGTCCGGGGAGAGCGTCTCCGGGACCGTCGCGCCGGGGAAGAGCTCGACCCACGACCACAGGCGGTAGTTGTCCCGCACGTCGGAGGTGGCGAGCGTGAGCAGCAGGGGCAGGTTCGAGCCGTCGGGGATCTGGCTCACGGCCATCGCCACGCGCGGGTACTCCTGGCTGCCGCCGACGATGTCGACCTGGGTGTCGAGCGAGAGCGGGTCGGGCTGGACCGTGCCGCCCGTCGCCTCGGCGATCCGGTACTCGGCCGAGCGCAGGCGCAGGGCCGGACCCATCACGCGCTCGCGCAGGAGCTCGGGGTCCTGCGCCTCGTCGGCCTCCTCGACCGAGGTCGAGATGCCGTCGAGGACGACCTGCATCGTCTCCTGGTCGAGCGCGGGGCCGGCCGAGTCGGACGGGCTCTCCGACGACGCGTCCGGGGTCGGCAGCTCCTCCTCCCCCTCGGTGCAGCCGGCGATCAGGCCGGCCGAGAGCAGGACGGCAAGGGTGGTCGTGGTGCGGCGGTTCATCGCGTCACCTCCGGTTCTCGGTGGCGTCCTTGGGGCCGAAGCCCCACAGGTCGCGCCATTCGTCGTCCGTCGACCGGCCGTGGCCGGGCGTCGGGGTGGTCGTGTCGTCGCCGTCGGCCGCCCGGTCGGTGCCGGGCGCGGCGGGGTCGTCGGTCGTGGTCTGCTCGGTCGTCCCGACGCCGGTGGGGGTGGAGGCGTCGGTCGCAGTCGATGACTCGTCCCCGCCGAGGGCGGGAGCGTCGGCCGCGCCGGCCGGGCCGCCGAGCCGTGCCCGACGGTCCAGCGCGCGCCGCTCGCGGCGGGACAGGGGCCGACCGGCGGCGCGGGCGGCCTCGGCGTCGGCGAGCGCCTGGTCCTCGACCGGGGCGGTCGGGGTCTCCTCGGCCTGCGCGGCGTCGTCGCCCGGTGCCACGCGGAGCTCGTCCGCGCGGGGCGAGTACGGGAGGATCCCGGCGCCGCGGGCCGACCCGGCCGAGCGCAGCTCGTCGCGGACGGGCGTGTCGACGCCGGTCCTCAGGTCCTCGCGGGTCTCGCGTCGCGCCTCGGCGAGCACGCGACGCTCGTGACGGCGCAAGGACTCGCCCTCGCGCTCGCGGCGCGCGAGGTCCGCCATGTCCGCGCTCAGCGCGGCGTCGACGGCCTCGGGCGAGACGTCGACCGGGTCGGCGACGGGGATGTCCTCGGTCTCGTCGTCCTTCGGGGCGAAGGGCGACGACGACGAACGGCCGCCGGCGGACCTGCTCGCTCCGGCGAGGGCCGCACCGGCCCCGGCCGCAGCGCTACCGGCGACGGCTGCCGCGGCACCGCGGCCGCCCGACGCGGTGGTGCCCGCCTCGCGAGCACCCTCCGCGCGGTCACGGGATCGGTCGCCGGATCGGTCGTCGGACCCGGCTGCCTCGGACCGGTCCTCTGCCGCGCCGCGCTCGTCGTCGTCGGTCCCGTCCGCCTCGGCCCCGTGGCTGGTGTCGACGGAGGGGGCGTAGGGGTCCGTCGTCGGGTGCCCCGCGGCCGGCGCCGCGGCGTAGGCGCCGGACTCCGCGCGCGTGGCCGCCACGTCGTCGTCGACGGCCGGCTCGGGCGAGACCGGGACGGCAACGCCCTCGCCGTCACCCGCGACGCCCACGTCCCGACGCCGGGACGGCCACAGCAGCAGGGCGAGCGCGGTGAGCAGGAGCACGCCGCCGACGATCAGGCCGGGCACGAGGTAGGGGGTGGACACCTCGCGGGGCCAGGACAGGGTGATCGACGGGGCGTCGGCCTCGCCGTCGACCACGGCGAACAGGGTGTGCCGGCCCGGCTCGGCGGTCCACTCGATCTCCACCTCGCCGGTGGCCGTCTCCGCGTCCCGGAACATGTCGGAGCCGCCGGGGTGCGGGACCGGGGACTCGGTGCCCGCGGTGCTCGAGTCGAGCTCGGTGCGCGAGAGCAGGCCGCTGACGGACGTGCGCTCGCCGTCCCCCACCCACTCCGTCACCCGGTCGGTGGGCGTGATCGTGTACCAGATCTCCTCGCCCGGGTCGGCGGTCAACGTGATCGTCACCTGGTCGGCGCCCATCTCGAGGACGCCCGGGTCCGTGGTGAGGATCGGCGTGCCCGGCCGCTCGGGGAGCGTCGCCGTGAGGTGGTCCTCGTCCTTCCAGGTGGTGGCGGACATGACCGCCAGGACGATCGCGGTCACGCCGAGGACGGCGAGAAGGGCCGCGAGGATGCGTCGGATCACGGGGCGGGCGTCCTTCCGGTCGGCGGCCGCCGGCGGCGACACGGGTCGACTGGACAGGATACGGCGTGATAGCCGCGCGCGGAGGGTGTGACGGCCCACGCCCGGGCGCGGCCGCCCGGCGGCGACGTACCCTGGTCGCCGATACCTGCCCGTGACGTGCCCGCAGCACGACCCGGGCGCTCCCCGACCGTGAGGACCGTCATGGACGAGCAGGCCAGCTTCCCCGTCGTCATGCGGGGCTACGACCGCGCCCAGGTCGACCACCGCATCAACGACCTCACGAGCCGGCTCGGTGCCGCGCGCGAGCACGTCGAGAGCCTCGACGCCCGCGTCCTGCGCCTGACCACGGAGCTCGAGGACGTCCGCGGCCAGCTGGCTGAGTCGGGGACGCCGACCTACGCCGGGCTCGGCTCGCGCACCGCCCACCTGCTCTCGGCGGCCGAGCAGCAGGCCAACGAGGTCGTCGAGCAGGCGGAGAAGGACGCGCGTCGCACGACGGAACGCGCGCAGTCGATGGCCGACCGGCTCGGCGAGCGCTCCGAGCGCGAGGCGGCGGCTGTCCTCGGCGACGCCCGGCGCGCGGCCGACCTGCTCACCTCCCGCTCCGAGTCCGAGGCCGCGGCCCGCGTGCAGGACGCCGAGGTCCGGGCGGAGGAGCTGCTGACCGCGGCGGAGCGCCGGGTGGCGTCGATCCGCCGCGAGATCGAGGCCGAGGAGATCACGCGGCGCGCCGACCTCGAGCGCGAGCTCGGGCTCGCCCGCACCGCTGCCGCCGAGGAGCTGGCGTCCGCCCGGGCGAGTGCCGAGCGCGACCTCGCCGCCGCGCACGAGGCGGCGACCATCGCGCGGGTCCAGGCCGTCGAGCAGGCCGAGCAGCGGGCTGACGAGGCCGAGCGTCGGGCCGCCCAGGCGCTCACGCTCGCCGAGGAGGTGACCCGGGAGGCCGACGAGGAGGCCCGGTTCCGCGTCTCCGAGGCCACCGAGGAGGCCGAGCGCCTGCTCGCCGAGGCCCGCGAGGAGGCCGAGCGCACCCGCGGCGACGCCGCCGAGGAGGCCGACCGGTCGCGCATCGGCGCCGGGGTCGAGGTCGCCCGCCTCGAGCAGCGCCACACCCTGCTCACCGAGTACCTCGAGCAGATCCGACGCGCGCTCCACGAGGTCGTCGAGGTCGGCGCCACGGACGGCACGTCCGCGGCCGCCCGGGCCGACGACGCCCTCGCGGCGGCCGCCGCCCCCGGCCCGACGACGGACCGCACCGCCGACGCCGATGCCCTGGGATCCACATCCGAAGGCACCGACGACGTGTCCGACGACGACCGGCCCGCCGACCACCACGCGACGGTCGAGCACCCGACGACCGAGGAGCCCGCGGACGAGGACGCCGATGAGAATGCCTCGGGAGCCGAGCACGACGCCGCTGGGGCCGAGACCGACGCCGAGGACGCGGCGTCACCGGCCGAGGACCGCACCTCCTCGGCGAACGACACCGCCGACACCCCCGCCGACGACGAGCAGCGCGCCTGACGCCTCCGCTCAGCGCACCATCCGCACGGTCGGCAGCGGCCCGAACGCGCCGGTCTCCCCGTCCTCGACGAACCCGTGGCGGCGGTAGAACGCCCGGGCCCGGGCCTGACCGTCCCACACCCACAGGGACGCCGGCGCGTCACCGAGCGCCATCTGCATGAGGTTGTCGGCCGTGCCGCTGCCCTGCTCGTCGACGTCGAGGTAGATCGACTCGAGCTCGAGCGGGCGCACGTGACCGGCACCGACCGCGGTGGCGCGGGCGAACCCGACCGCGCGTCCGTCGCGGTGGGCGAGCCAGGTCGGCGCCGCCTCGTCCTCCGCGAGGAGCTCCGCCCACATCTCCGGGTACCGCGCGAGGCGCGCGTCGAGCCACGCGGCGTCGACCGAGTCGGCGTAGGTCGCGCGCCAGACGCGGGCGTGCAGCTCGGCCAGGGCCTCGGCGTCGAGGACGGTCGCGGGGCGGATCTTCGCGGTGGTCACCGCGTCACCCTACGGCCGCCCCGGACCTCGCGCCGCCAGGGCCCTCGGCCCTCCGGCCGACCGCACCGTCCTCGGCCGCTCCGGCGGTCACGCCGCCGCTGTGGCCGCCCGCTCGTGGAGGTCGCGCAGCGCCCGGCCGACCGCCTCCGGGTCCTCGAGCGGGGCGAGGTGCCCGACGCCGTCGACCTCGAGGACCTCGGTGCGCAGCGCCTCGGCCATGTCGAGGGCGTCGTCGTCGGAGGCGAGGCCGTCCTCGACCCCGCGCAGCACGAGGGCCGGGACGCCCCGCTCCCCCAGGGCGCGCAGGTCGGCGAGCGAGTCGGGCCGCTCCGCCATCGCGCGCGCGGCGAACGCGACGCCGTCCGGGGTCGCCTCCCCCGCCCACTGCGCGACGAGGTCGACGAGCTCCGGCGAACGATCCGCCGTCGTCGGTCCGAGCAGGCCACCGAGCGTCGGCATGACGGCGGACACCCCCGCCGGCCCCAGGACGTCGGCGGCCAGGCGCTCGCGCCTGGCCCGCGCCTCGTCGGTGTCCGGGGCCGCCTTCGTGTCGAGGAGACCGACGCCCGAGAGCCGCTCCGGGGCGAGCGCGGCGAGCCGCATGGAGACGTAGCCGCCGATCGAGGTGCCGGCCACGACGAACCGGTCGACGCCGCGCGCGTCGAGCGCGGCGAGGACGGCCCGGGCCACCAGCTCGAGGGAGGGGCCGCCGGCCCAGTCGACGGCGTCGGCCACCTCGGCCGGGCCCGGCGAGTCGCCGAAGCCGGGCGAGTCGAGCGCGAGCACCGGGACGTCGCCGAGGTGGGACAGGGCGCGGTCGTACATGCGCGCATCGAGCGGGAACGCGTGGAGGAGGACGAGCGGGAGGCCGTCCGCGGGGCCGTGGGGGTGGGCGGCGAGCATGCTCATGCCGTCAGGGTCCCACCGCTCGGCCGCCGCGGCCAGCCGTGGAGGTGCGGAGTCGACGGGAGGCAACGCCGGACCGTCGCGGATCGCTGCCGGGCCGCGGGCGACGGAGGCTGCCGCGTACGCCGGGCGAGCAGGCTCAGCCCCGCCGAGCGACCCGACTCAGCGCCGCCGTGTCGGCCGCCGGGTCCCCCGGGCACGCCAGCAGGCGGTGTGCCAGTGCCGACGGTCCTCCGCGCCGGCGTCCACGCCCCAGATGTGCTCGGCGGGCCAGGCCACCACGTGCGAGGTCCCGGGCAGGATCTCCTGGTCGCAGCCCGGGCAGCGGTAGGTCTTGTCCGACGAGCGGACGGTGCGGACCTTGAACTCCTCGCCGCCGGGACCGGCCTCCTGCCGCGGCACCGAGGCGAGCCGGTCCATGTCGAGCGGCACGTGCTCGGAGGAGTACGGCCGCTTGCCGGAACGCCGGTTGCGGGCCATCAGCGCACCACCGTGACGATCCCGCGCACGTCCGCACCGTCCTCCGCGGCGCGGCGGGCGGCCGACTCGTGCGCGGCGAGCCCGTCCCCGTCCCCCACCTCGCCGGTCCCCGTGGCGACGAGCGCGAGCAACGGGGTGCCGAGGTAGGCGTTGTCGAGGGCCGTGAGCACCTCGTACAGGCCGCCGGCGTCCACGGAGCGGCCGCCCGGGGTTTCGGCGGTGTGGACGAGCTCGACGTCGTCGGCGCCGGGCGCGTCGGAACGGCGCACGACGGCGGCAGGCGCGGACGGGCCACCGCCCCGTGCGTCCGCGGGGATGCCCGCCCCTCCGCCGGCAGCCGCTCCCCCACCGGCGCCCGACCGTCCGCCGGCCCGCCGCACCGTGCGCGTCCCCGCGTGCTCGACGAGCAGGACGTCGAGCCCCCGCCGGATCGCGACGAGGTCGCCGGGGCGGACGTGGTCCCAGGGGGCCGGCGCGGTGGCCGCGCGCGCCTCGACCGGGTACGTGCCGTCGAGCAGCGGGCCGAGGACGAGGTGGTTGCTCACGAGGTCGACCTCGTGCGCCGCCGCGAGGTCGTGCACCGACCCGGGATCGGCGGCGCGCGTCACCTCGAGGTGGACGGACGTCCCGACGACGCCGGCGCCCGCGTCCCGCAGCGCCTCCGCCGCGGCGCCGTGACCGAGCAGCGCGTGGTGCAGGGCCGCGAGGGTCGCGCCCACGTCGCCGCCCCCCGCGGCGCGCGCGGCGCCGAGCGGGTCGCGGCCGGTGAGCCA
Source organism: Georgenia sp. Z1344 (assembly GCF_057652375.1). Lineage (NCBI taxonomy): Bacteria > Bacillati > Actinomycetota > Actinomycetes > Allobogoriellales > Allobogoriellaceae > Georgenia > Georgenia sp. Z1344. Next base: position 837,311 of record NZ_CM172728.1, read on the forward strand.
CACCGCGCCCTCGTCGTCGGCCAGCTCCGTAGCGGCACGCGAAAGCTCCGCCCGGCGCGCGACGCCCGCGCGCGTGGTGTCGGCCCCGGGCCCGAGGACGACCACCGGGGTGCGCCCCTGCGCCCGCACGCGCCCGACCTCGGCGGCGAAGGCGCGGGCCGCGGCGTCGTCGTCGAGCAGGGACTCGTGCGCGGTGACGAGGGCGGCTGCGTCGGGCGCGAGCCAGGTGCCGGGGGCGAGCGTGGTCACGGCGTTCCCTAGAACAGGCGCGAGTCGACGTCGTCGACCCCGCGCATCGCGTCGTAGTCGAGGACGAGGCACCGGATCCCCCGGTCCTCGGCCAACGTGCGGGCCTGCGGCTTGATCTGCTGCGCCGCGAACACCCCGGAGATCGGGCTCAGCAGCGGGTCCCGGCCGAGGAGCTCGAGGTAGCGGGTGAGCTGCTCGACGCCGTCGATCCCGCCCACGCGCTTGATCTCCACCGCCACGGCGGCGCCGGCCGGGTCGCGCACGAGGAGGTCGACGGGGCCGATGGGCGTGGGGTGCTCGCGCCGCACGAGCCGGTGACCGTCGCCGAGGAGCTCGACCTGCTCGGCGAGGAGCGCCTGGAGATGGGACTCGACGCCGTCCTTGACCAGGCCCGGGTCGACGCCGAGCTCGACGCTCGTGTCCGAGATGACCTCATGGAGACGCACGACGAGCCGGTCGTCCGTCTTGGCGGCGCTGACCTCCCACACGAGGGCGGTGCCGTCGGCGGCCTCCGCCTCGTCGGGCTCACGCTCCTTGAGGGTGCACGGCGCGGTCATCCAGTTGAGCGGCTTGTAGCTGCCGCCGTCGGAATGGACGAGGACCGAGCCGTCGGCCTTGACCATGATGAGGCGCGGGGCCAGCGGCAGGTGCGCCGCGAGCCGTCCCGAGTAGTCGACGGAGCAGCGGGCGAAGACGGTACGCACAGCGAGCCACGCTACCCCGGGCCCCGCGGCGCAGGGAGCAGCGGCTGGGACGGGCGGTGCGGATCACGCGCCCCGCACCCCACCGACCGTTCGAGAGTGCGGCTCAGGTCTCGCGGACCCGGGGCGGGGCGCCCTCGCTCCACCCGATGAGACCCTGCATCGCCGACGGCGCCATGCGCAGCTCGGCGGTCACCCGCCCGTCCGAGAGCCGGGTCTCGACCACCGCGCGGCCACCGGGGTCCGGCGGCCGCCGGTCGTGCCCGAGCAGCTCGAGCGCCGAGCGCTCCATCCGCAGCCGCGGTCCGGGCGAGAGGGACGCCAACTGGTACCAGAGGAGCTGACGCGCCCCGAGCTGTGCGAGCCCGCGGCGCCAGCGGTCCTCCCCCACGCGCAGGCGGCACTCGACGGTGCCGCCCCTGCGGTAGAGACGCAGCGCGCGCCACAGCACCGCGCACGCCACGGCCGCGCACAGCACGAGGACGGCGAGGATCCCGAGGACCACCAACCATCCGGTGCGCGGCATCGCGACCTAGGCGAGTGTCGAGTCGTCCGCGGCGCCCTCGACCGAGAGCGACCCGGCGCCGGTCGAGGCGTCGGACACGACCACCGTCACCACGTCGTCGTCGACCGACACGAAACCGCCGTGGACGTCGAGGCTGACCGTGGACCCGCCGGACGTCACGCGGGCCGTCCCCTGCGTGAGCACGGCGAGGACGGGCTCGCGGCCCGGCAGCACGCCGAGCTCGCCGGCCGCGGCGGGCACCACGACCGAGGACGCCTCGCCCGACCAGAGCACCCCGGTCGGGGAGACGACGTCGACCGTCAGCGATCCGTTGCCCGCCACGTCAGCGCTCGTCGGCCTGGATCTTGGACCATGCGCGCTCGAGGTCCTCGATCCCGCCGATGTTGAAGAACGCCTGCTCCGGCACGTGGTCGTACTGGCCGTCCGCGATGCGCTTGAACGCCTCGACGGTCTCGGCGACCGGCACCGTGGAGCCCTCGACACCGGTGAACTTGATGGCGGTGTAGGTGTTCTGCGAGAGGTACTGCTCGATCCGGCGCGCGCGGGCCACCGTGACCTTGTCCTCCTCGGAGAGCTCGTCGACGCCGAGGATCGCGATGATGTCCTGCAGCTCCTTGTTCTTCTGCAGGATCGACTTCACGCGGGTGGCGACCTCGTAGTGCTCCTGGCCCACGAACTCCGGCGCGAGGATGCGCGAGGTCGAGGTCAGCGGGTCCACGGCCGGGTAGAGACCGCGCGAGGCGATGTCGCGCGAGAGCTCGGTCGTCGCGTCGAGGTGCGCGAACGTCGTGGCCGGCGCCGGGTCGGTGTAGTCGTCGGCGGGCACGTAGATCGCCTGCAGCGAGGTGATCGAGTGGCCGCGGGTCGAGGTGATGCGCTCCTGGAGCTGGCCCATCTCGTCCGCGAGGTTCGGCTGGTAGCCCACCGCCGAGGGGACGCGGCCGAGCAGCGTGGAGACCTCGGAGCCCGCCTGCGTGAAGCGGAAGATGTTGTCGATGAACAGCAGCACCTCCTGCTGCTGGACGTCGCGGAAGTACTCCGCCATCGTCAGGGCGGACAGGGCGACGCGCAGGCGGGTGCCCGGCGGCTCGTCCATCTGGCCGAACACGAGGGCGGTCTTGTCGAAGACCCCGGCGTCGTCCATCTCCTCGATGAGGTCGTTGCCCTCACGGGTGCGCTCGCCGACACCGGCGAACACCGACACACCACCGTGGTCCTGCGCGACGCGCTGGATCATCTCCTGGATGAGGACCGTCTTGCCGACGCCGGCGCCGCCGAACAGGCCGATCTTTCCACCCTGGACGTAGGGGGTGAGGAGGTCGATGACCTTGATGCCGGTCTCGAACATCGTGGTCGAGCCCTCGAGCTCGTCGAACCGCGGGGGCTTGCGGTGGATCGGCCAGCGCTCGGTGACCTCGAGGGTCTCGCCCTCGGCGAGGTTGAGCGGCTCGCCGGTCACGTCGAAGACGTGGCCCTTGGTCACGTCGCCGACGGGCACGGAGATCGGGGCGCCCGTGTCGCGCACCTCGCCGCCGCGGACGAGGCCGTCCGTCGGCTTGAGGGCGATGGCGCGCACGAGGTTGTCGCCGAGGTGCTGGGCGGTCTCGAGCGTGATCTCGGCGGCCTGCTCCTGCCCCGGCAGCTGGAGGGTGGTCTTCAGCGCGTTGTAGACCTCGGGGATCTGGCCGGCCGGGAACTCGACGTCGACGACGGCACCGATCACTCGGGCGATGCGGCCGACGCCGGCGGCGGTGGCCTGCGGCGTCTCGGACTGGGTGGCGGTCATGAGTGGTGTCCTCGGTCTCGGGTGCTCGTAAAGGTCGGTGGTCGGTGCGGTCAGCCGTTGCTCAGGGCGTCGACGCCCGAGACGATCTCGGAGATCTCCTGGGTGATCTCACCCTGCCGCGCCTGGTTCGCCAGACGCGTGTAGTCGCGGATGATGTCCTCCGCGTTCTCGGTGGCGGTGTGCATGGCGCGCTGGCGGGAGGCCAGCTCGGAGGCGGCAGCCATGAGCAGCTGCGCCCGGATGCGGTCGGACACGTACATGGGCAGCAGCTGGTCGAGGACGTCCTCGGGGCTCGGCTCGAACTCGTACAGCGGGAGCGCCTTGTGCTCCGGCTCCGCCACCCCCTCGACGACCTCGAGCGGGAGGACCCGGCGCCGCTGGACCACCTGGGTGACCATCGACTGGAACCGGGTGTAGACGACGTGCACCTCGCTGACGGCGCCCTCGCCGGGCTCCGCCCGGTAGGCGTCGAGCAGCGCCCGCGCGATCTCCTGGGAGACCTCGACGGACGGGCTGTCGGACTCGCCCGTCCACGTACGCACGATCGGACGGCCGCGGAACTTGAAGTAGCTCTCGCCGCGGCGGCCGAACACGTACACGTGCGGGGTCTTGCCCTCGGCCTCGAGGTCCTCGACGAGGCGCTCGGCCTCGCGCAGCACCGTCGCCGAGTAGGCCCCGGCCATGCCGCGGTCGGAGGTGACCACGAGGACCGCGACGTCGGTCGTGTCCTGCCGGCCCGAGATCAGCGGGTGGTCGAGGTCCGCGTGCGAGGCGACCGCCGACACCGCGCGGATGAGCGCCCGGGTGTAGGGGTCGGACCCGAGCGCGGCGTCGCGGGCCCTGCCGATCCGCGAGGCCGCGATGAGCTCCATCGCGCGGAAGACCTTCTTGAGCGTCTGGGTCGCCCGGATCTTCTGCTTGTAGACGCGCTGCTGTCCCGCCATGGATCAGGCCTTGGCCTTGACGATCTGCTCCTGCGCGACCTCGGCCTCGGACTCCTCCTCGCCCTCGACCTCCTCGAGGAGCTTGCCCTCCCCGGTGGTGAAGCCGGAGCGGAACTCCTCGATGCCGGCGCGCATGGCGTCGACCGTCTCGTCCTCGAGCTTCCCGCTCGAGACGATCGACTGGAGCACCTGGGTGGACGACCGCATGTGGTCGAGCATCTCGGACTCGAAGCGGGAGACGTCCGCGACCGCGACGTCGTCGAGGTAGCCGTTGGTGCCGGCCCAGATCGAGACGACCTGGTCCTCGACCGGGTACGGGGAGGACTGCTGCTGCTTGAGCAGCTCCATGAGGCGCTCACCCCGGGTGAGCTGGCGGCGCGTCGTCGGGTCGAGGTCCGAGGCGAACATCGCGAAGGAGGCCATCGCGCGGTACTGCGCCAGCGTGATCTTCAGCGTGCCCGCGACCTTCTTCATCGCCTTGATCTGGGCGTCGCCACCGACCCGCGAGACGGAGATGCCGACGTCGACGGCGGGACGCTGGTTCGCGTTGAACAGGTCCGACTGGAGGAAGATCTGGCCGTCGGTGATCGAGATGACGTTCGTCGGGATGTATGCCGAGACGTCGTTGCCCTTCGTCTCGATGATCGGCAGGCCCGTCATCGAGCCGGCGCCGAGCTCGTCGTTCAGCTTGGCGCAGCGCTCGAGCAGCCGGGAGTGCAGGTAGAAGACGTCACCCGGGTAGGCCTCGCGGCCCGGCGGGCGGCGCAGGAGGAGGGAGACGGCGCGGTAGGCCTCGGCCTGCTTCGACAGGTCGTCGAACACGATGAGGACGTGCTTGCCGTCGTACATCCAGTGCTGGCCGATGGCCGAGCCGGTGTACGGGGCGATGTACTTGAAACCGGCCGGGTCGGAGGCGGGCGAGGCCACGATCGTCGTGTACTCCAGCGCGCCGGCGTCCTCGAGCGTCTTGCGGACGGCCGCGATCGTCGAACCCTTCTGGCCGACGGCGACGTAGACGCAGCGGACCTGCTTGCTCGGGTCCCCCGACTCCCAGTTGGCCTTCTGGTTGAGGATGGTGTCGAGCGCGATGGCCGTCTTGCCGGTCTTGCGGTCGCCGATGATGAGCTGACGCTGGCCGCGCCCCACCGGGATCATCGCGTCGATCGCCTTGAGACCGGTCTGCAGCGGCTCGTGGACCGACTTGCGGGCCATGACGCCCGGGGCCTGGAGCTCGAGGGCGCGGCGGCCCTGGATGTCGGCGATCTCGCCGAGGCCGTCGATCGGCGTGCCGAGCGGGTCGACCACGCGGCCGAGGTAGCCGTCGCCGACGGGCACGGAGAGCACCTCGCCCGTGCGGTGGACCTCCTGGCCCTCCTCGATGCCGGTGAACTCACCGAGCACGACGACGCCGATGTGGCGCTCCTCGAGGTTCATCGCGAGGCCGAGCGTGCCGTCCTCGAAGCGGAGCAGCTCGTTCGCCATCGCGCCCGGGAGTCCCTCGACGGTCGCGATGCCGTCGGCGGCGGAGATCACGTGGCCGATCTCGTCCGTGCTCGCGGCCCCCGGCTCGTAGGAGCTCACGAAGCTGTCCAGCGCCGCCCGGATCTCGTCGGGGCGGATCGTCAGCTCTGCCATCTCAAGTTTCCTCACCTTGTCCGGTCCCGTGCGGTCCCGGTTGTCTTCGTGCGTGGGGTCGATCAACCGGCGATGCGCCGGCGGGCCTCGTCGAGGCGCGTGCGGACGGTGCCGTCGAGGACGGTGTGCCCGACCTCGACACGCAGACCACCGATGACCGCGGGGTCGATGTCGACGTGCAGGGCGATGTCGCTGCCGTGCTCAGCGGCGAGCACGGCGACCAGCCGGTCCCGCTGCTCGCCCGTCAGGGGCACGGCCGCCGTCACGCGGGCGACCTTCCGTGCCCGACGCTCCGCGGCGCGCTCGGCCGCGTGGGCCAGCGCCGTCAGAGCGGTGCGCTCGTGGCGCGAGCCGACGGCCCGCTGCGCGATGAGCAGGGCCTGCGGCGACACGCGGTCGCCCATGACCCGCGCGAGCAGCTCCCGGCGACCGGCCAGGTCCCGCGACTCCTCCGCGAGGGCGACCTCGAGCTCCGGGGAGCCGGAGATCACGCCGCGCACGTCGAGCAGCTCCGCGCCCAGCGCGTCGAGCCCGTCGCCGCGCTCCGCCGCCGCGAGGACGGTGTCCTGGCCGAGGATCTCGAGAGCCTCGACGATGTCGAGGTCCTCGGACCACCGGTCGCGCGCCAGCCCCGCGACGAGGTCGTTCACGCGACCGTCGACGGCCCCGCCGACGATGCGCGACGCGAGCGCGGCCCGGTCCTCGCCGGAGCGGGACGGGTCGGTCATGGCACGGCGCAACGCGGTGTTGTCGGCGAGCAGGTCCGCGACCGCGAAGATCGACCCCGCGAGGTCGAACGCGTCGTGGGCCTCCCGGACGACCGGGTCCCACCGGCCCTGGGCCTGCCCGAGTGCGACGGAGCTGGAGGCGCGCATGAGGGTCAGCCCTCCTGGGTGGTGCGGGTGGTGCCGGGCGTGGCGCCGGCCGAGCTGCGGGCCTCGAGGTCGTCGAGGAACCGGTCGACCACCCGCGACTGCGCGGCGGAGTCCGCGAGGGACTCGCCCACGATGCGGGAGGCGAGCTCGACGGCGAGCGAGCCGACGTCGGTGCGCAGGCTCTGCGCCGCCTGGCGGCGCTCGGCCTCGATCTGACGCTCGGCCGCGGAGGTCGTGCGCTCGGCCTCGTCCTGCGCCTTGCGCTGCGCCTCGGCCTCGATCTCCTTGCCGCGCGCGTTCGCACGCTCGCGGATCCCGGCGGCCTCGCGGCGCGCCTCGGCGAGCTCGCTGGCCGAGGACTCCTCGGCGTTCGCGAGCATGGCCTCGGCGTCCTCCGCCTTGCGCAGGCCCTCGGCGATCTTCTCGGAGCGCTCGTCGAGGATGCCGGTGAGACGCGGCACGCCCCAGCGGACGACCGCGAAGGCGATGACAGCGACGACCACCAGCGACCAGATGATGTCGTACCAGGCGGGGATGAGGAGGTCGATGCCGTCCCTCACCTCCGCGACGACGTTGCCGCCGGCGGGCATCAGAAGATGAGGCCCGCGATGAGGCCGAGCAGACCGAGCGCCTCGGCGAAGGCGGCGCCGATGAACATGTTGGTCATCAGGCGGCCCGCGACCTCGGGCTGACGAGCGGTGGCCTCCTGGGTCTTGCCGACGAGGTAGCCGATGCCGATGCCGGGGCCGATGGTGCCGAGGCCGTAACCAACTGCGGAGAGCGAGCCGTCCATGTGGTGGTTCCTTACTTGTGTGGGTGGAGATCGGTCGGGAAAGGGTCGGTGCCGGCCGGGGCCGGGCGCGCGGCCTGGATCAGTGGTCGGCCACGGAGAGCTGGATGTACACGGCGGCGAGCAGCGTGAAGATGTACGCCTGCAGCGCCCCGATGAAGATCTCGAAGAGCGTGAACGCGAGGCCGGCGATCAGCGTGACGCCACCCATCGCCGCGAGCGCGCCCGAGGCCTGGAAGAAGAAGTAGTGCGTGGCCGAGAAGCAGAGCACGAGCAGGATGTGCCCGGACATCATGTTCGCCAGGAGACGCACGGTGAGGGTGACCGGCCGCAGCAGGAAGGTCGAGATGAACTCGATCGGCGTGAGGATCACGTAGATCGGCTTCGGCACGCCGGCGGGGAAGAGCTGCCCGCCGAAGTACTTCTTCGCGCCCAGCTCCTTGATGCCCGCGTACATGAACGCGATCCAGGCGATGATCGCGAGCGTGAGCGGCAGGCCGACGACGGACGTGCCCGCGATGTTGAGGAACGGGATGACGCCGGTGAGGTTGAAGAAGAGCACGGACACGAAGATGACCGTGAGCACCGGCGTGTACTTCCGGCCGAGCCGCTCCCCCAGCGAGTCGAACGCGATGTTGCGGCGCACGAACTCCTGGACGAGCTCCATCATCGACTGACCGCGGCCCGGGACGAGCCGGAGCTTGCGCGTGCCGAGCCAGATGATGAGGACGGCCGCGATCGCCGCGATGAAACGGACCAGCATGATCCGGTTGATGGCGAACGGCGTGCCCTCGAAGAGGAAGGGCTCCGGGAAGAACTCCGTGAGCCCGGGGGCGTGCCAGCCCTCGCCCCCCTCGGCGGTGACGATGCGGACGTGCGCGGCAGTGGCGGCGTTCGTCAACGCATTCAGCACAGGTCGTCTCCCGGGTTCCTGGTGGGCGGCGTGGCGGCGACCTGCCGAGTGCTTCCTCGGGGCGCGCCGACGGCAGTCAGACTAACCCATCGCCCCGGCCCCTCCACCCCCGATCCCGCCCCTGGTGGAGCGACACGGGTCACGTTCGGGGGCGCTGCGCGCCGGCGCAGGCGTCAGTCCTGGTCGGCGGTCCGCGAGTACGGCTGGGTGTAGGGGATGCGTGCCGTCATCACGGCGTGGGAGTCGATGAGGACCGATCCGAGGACGGCCACGGCGGCCGAACCGAACAGGACGCCGCGGTGGAAGAATTCCGCGTCGCGCACCGCGAGCAGCACGAGGATGACGAGCACGGTCTTGAGCAGCCACGACCCCATGACCGCGATGACCATGAGGTCGAGGGGGCGCTTGGCGGCCGCGCGCACCGCGACCACGGTGGTCACCGCGAAGATCGCCGCGAGCCCGGTCCCGATGACGCCGCCCCACATCCCCCGCGAGCCGCCGACGAGGATGCCGATCCCGATCGACCCCACGGCGACGACGAGAAGGAAGAGGCTGAGGCGCTTGAGGATGCCGGTGAACAGCTCGGGCGGCAGCGCCGGGTCGTTGGGGTCGGCCCGGCGCGGGCCCCCCGGCTCGTCGGTGTCGGGGACGTCGGCGCCGGGGGCGTCGTCGGGGACGTCGGGCGCGTGCGCGGCGACGGGGGTGTCGACGTCGTGCGCGTCGACGTCGTGCGCGTCGTCGTTCGTCGCGGGGTCGCGGGGGGCGTGGTCGGTCACTGGGAGCTCCGGGAGGTGGGCTTGCGGTAGGTGGGCAGGAGGCGCGCGGTGAGCACGAGCGCGACGAGCACGGCCGCGCCGGCACCGATCGCCACCTGCTCGAGCTGGAAGAAGGCGAGCGAGACCGCCGTGCCGGACACCACCGCGGTCCACAGGTGGAGGATCCCGACGGCGGCCCGGTGGCTGTGCCCGAGCCGGAGCAGCCGGTGGTGCATGTGCGAGGCGTCGGCGGCGAAGGGCGAGCGTCCCGCGCCGACCCGGCGCACGACCGACGTGACGATCTCGATCAGCGGGACCGCGAGAACGGCGACGGGGATGAGGATCGGCACGAACGCGGGCAGCGCCCGGCTCGTCGAGAGTGCGGCGGGGTCGATCTGGCCGGTGACGATGATCGCCGCCCCGGAGAGCACGAGGCCGAGGAACATCGCGCCCGAGTCGCCCATGAAGATGCGGGCCGGGTGGAGGTTGTGCGGGAGGAACCCGAGGCAGACGCCGGCGAGCGCGGCGAGGACCGCGGAGGCCACGTTGGCGTAGTTCCCGGGCGAGGCGTCGCGCGCCAGCAGGTAGGTGAAGAGGAAGAACGACGAGGCGCCGATGAGGATCATCCCGGCCGCCAGCCCGTCGAGCCCGTCGACGAAGTTCACGGCGTTGACCACGACGACGACGATGAGCACCGTCGCGATGAGCGAGAACGCGGAGGACCCGATGGTGAGGCCGAAGATCGGGAAGGTGATGAGCTGGACGCCCTGCCAGGCCATGAGACCGGCCGCGAGGAACTGCCCCGCGAGCTTGGTCAGCCAGTCGAGGTCCCACACGTCGTCGGCCACGCCGATGAGGCAGATGACGGTGGCGCCGAGCAGCACTCCCCACGCCTGGGAGGACTGGGCGAACACGGCCTCGAGGTAGGGGATGCGCGAGGCGAGGACCATCGCGGCGGCGAAGCCGAGGAGCATCGCGAGCCCGCCGAGCCGGGGCGTGGGCACCGCGTGGACGTCCCGGTCCCGCACGGCCGTCAGCGCGCCGATCCGGACCGCGAGCCGGCGCAGGACCGGCGTGAGCAGGTACGTGACGACGGCGGCCAGCGCTGCGACGAGCAGGTAGGTCCTCATGCCGGGGCGGGCGCTCCCGCATCGGTGTCGGACCCGGAGGAGGGGTCGGGCCCCGCGCCGGCGTCCGGCCCGGAGGCGTCCTGTCCGGAGGCGTCCGCCCCCACGTGGGAGTCCGGCCCGGAGGCCTCGTCCTCGGCGAGCTCGGGCACGACCTCGGCGAGCTCGGCGAGGGAGAGCGCCCCGAGGCGGAGGACCCGGACCCGGTCGCCCGTCAGGTCGAGGATCGTCGACGGCTGCCCGCCGCCGACCGCCCCGCCGTCGAGGTAGACGGCCACGGACTCCCCCAGCTGCTCGCGGGCGTCCGTGCAGGTCGACGGCGCCGGCCGGCCGGTCCGGTTCGCGGAGGAGACCGCCGTGGGGCCGGCCCGGCCGAGGAGCTCGCGGGCGAGGGCGTGGTCGGGCATCCGCACCGCCACGGTCCCGCGGGTGTCCCCGAGGTCCCAGCTCAGCGCCGGCTGCGCGCGGCACACGAGGGTGAGCGCGCCGGGCCAGAACCGCTCGGCCAGGGCGTGCGCCGAGGGCGGCAGGTCCGTGGTCAGTGCGGGCAGGACGGCGAGGTCGCCGACGAGGACGGGCGGCGGCTTGTCGCGGCCCCGGCCCTTGGCGGCCTGGAGGACCTCGACGGCGGCGGGGTCGAACGCGTTCGCCCCGACCCCGTACACGGTGTCCGTCGGCAGCACGACGAGCTCACCACGGCCGAGGGCGGAGACGGCGGCGTCGAGGCCGACCGCGCGCTCGCGCGCGGAGGACGTGTCGAAGACGGTCACGAGGCCGAGTGTTCCACGCCGCGGGCGGGGCGCAGGGGCGCCCCCGCCGTGAGGAAGCGCTCCCGGCCGGTGAGGTCGCGGTGGGTGCGCGGGTCGGACAGCCCGAGCGCGTCCGCGTGGGCACGCAGCGCCGCCCCCTGCTCCTCGGCGTGCTCGAGGACCACGACCCCGCCGGGCGCGAGCAGCGCCGCCGCCCGCGCGAGCACCGCGCGGGGCACGTCGAGGCCGTCCGCTCCCCCGCCGTACAGGGCGCGGGCCGGGTCGTGGTCACGGACCTCGGGATCGCGGGGCACGGCGTCGTCGGGCACGTAGGGCGGGTTGGACACGACGACGTCGCACGTGCCGTCCAGCTCCGGGAGCGCGTCGCGCGCGTCGCCGGCCACGAGCCGCACCCCGGGCGCGTGGCGCTCGACGTTGCGGCGGGCGATCGCGAGGGCCTCCGCGGAGAGCTCGACGGCAGCGACCTGCGCGGTCGGCACCTCGGTGGCGACGGCGAGCGCGATGGCGCCGGAGCCCGTGCACAGGTCGACGACGACGGGCCGGCGCCCCTTCCGTGCGACGGCTCGCGCGGCCTCGATCGCGGCGCCGGCGACGAGCTCGGTCTCGGGCCGGACGACGAAGGCGCCCGGACCGGCGTGGAGCTCGAGGCGGCGGAAGTGCATCGTGCCGGTGAGGTGCTGGAGCGGCTCGCGCCCGGCGCGGCGCTCGACGAGGTGCGCGAGCGCGCCGAGCTGGTCCGCGCTCGGGTCCGGCGCCATGAGCAGCGGGGACCGGCCGGCGACGTGCTCGGCGAGCAGGCGGGCGTCGACCTCGGGGCTCGGCACCCCGGCGTCGGCGAGCAGCCCGGCGGCGGCCCGCACCGCGGCGCGCCACGTGGGCGCCGGCGCGGTCACGACCCGGCGGCGTCGGCGAGGCGGGCGGCCTCGTCGGCCTCGACCGCGGAGGCGAGGACGGGCCCGAGCTCGCCGTCGAGCACCTGGTCGAGGTTGTAGGCCTTGAACCCGGTGCGGTGGTCGGCGATCCGGTTCTCGGGGAAGTTGTACGTGCGGATCCGCTCGGAGCGGTCGACCGTGCGCACCTGGGAGCGGCGGGCGTCGGCCGCCTCGGCCTCGAGCTTCGCGTTGCGCTCGGCGAGCAGCCGGGCCCGCAGCACGCGCATGGCGGCCTCGCGGTTCTGGAGCTGGGACTTCTCGTCCTGCATCGACACGACGATGCCGGTGGGCTCGTGCGTGATGCGGACGGCCGAGTCGGTCGTGTTGACGGACTGGCCGCCCGGCCCCGACGAGCGGTAGACGTCGATCCGCAGGTCGCTGACGTCGATCTCGATCTCGCCGGGGTCGTCGACCTCGGGGAGGGCGAGGACGCCCACGGCGGAGGTATGGATGCGGCCCGCGGACTCGGTGACGGGCACGCGCTGGACGCGGTGGACGCCGCCCTCGTACTTCAGGCTCGCCCAGGCACCGTCCTCGGGTGCCACGTCGCCCCGGGTGCGCACGGACAGGGCCACGTCCTTGACCCCGCCGAGGCCGGTCTCGGTCAGGGAGAGGACCTGGGTGGTCCAGCCGCGTCGCTCGGCGTAGCGCGTGTACATCCGGAGCAGGTCGCCGGCGAACAGGGCGGACTCCTCCCCGCCCTCGCCGGCCTTGATCTCGAGGATGACGTCGCGGGAGTCGTCCGGGTCGCGCGGGAGCAGGACCTCGCGCAGGCGCTCGAGGGCGGCGGCGTGCACGGACCCGAGATCGCCGAGCTCGGCGCGCATCTGGTCCGCGTCCTCCCCCTCGGCCAGCTCGACGAGCTCCGCCGCGGCCTCGAGGTCCTCCCGAGCGGCGGTCTCGGCAGCCGCGGCGGCGGACACGCGGCCGAGCTCGGCGTAGCGGCGGGCCAGCGAGCGGGCCCGGCCGGCATCGGCGTGGACGTCCGGGTCCGCGAGCGCGACCTCGAGCTCGGCGTGCTCGGCGAGCAGCGGTGCGAGGGCGTCGTCCAGCTCGGGGGTGCTCATGGGGCCTCCCGGTGGGCCTGGGTCGCGTCGAGAAGTGGGTGGGAACGAACGAGCGCCGGTGGTGACGCCGCCGTGGGGCGGCGCCACCACCGGCGCGTCGTGGGAGCTAGCTGGTGGCCTTCTTCTTGCCGTAGCGCGCCTCGAAGCGGGCCACGCGGCCGCCGGTGTCGAGGATCTTCTGCTTGCCCGTGTAGAACGGGTGGCACGCGCTGCACACCTCGACGTTGATCGAGCCGGACGTGGCGGTCGACCGCGTCTCGAAGGTGTTCCCGCACGTGCACGTCACCGTGGTGGCGACGTACTCGGGGTGGATTCCCTGCTTCATGTACTACTCCAAGGGGTCTCACGACGTACCGGGTCGCCGCGCTGGTGCGAGGCGTGAACCGGAGGCCGACGGGACATTCTGCCAGTCCGGGCGCCCCCGGGTAAGGGGGGCCGCCCGTGACGTGGGTCGCGCCGAACTACTGGATCGCGTAGTCGGGGTCCGAGTTCGAGGGCGTGGTGGGGGTGTTCTTCTGCACGGTCATGAGGAACTCGGCGTTCGACGTGGTCTCGCGCAGCTTGCCCAGCAGCAGGTCGGAGGCCTGCTGGAGGTCGAGCGCGCCCATGACGCGGCGCAGCTTCCACATGATCTTCAGCTCCTCGGAGCCCATGAGCAGCTCCTCGCGGCGGGTACCCGACGCGTTGACGTCGACCGCCGGGAAGATCCGCTTGTCCGCCAGCTGGCGGGACAGGCGCAGCTCCATGTTGCCGGTGCCCTTGAACTCCTCGAAGATCACCTCGTCCATCTTCGAGCCGGTCTCCACCAGCGCGGAGGCGAGGATCGTCAGCGAGCCGCCGTGCTCGATGTTGCGGGCGGCACCGAAGAACTTCTTGGGCGGGTAGAGCGCCGCGGCGTCGACACCGCCGGAGAGGATCCGACCCGACGCCGGTGCGGCGAGGTTGTAGGCGCGCGAGAGCCGCGTGAGCGAGTCGAGGAGCACGACGACGTCCTGACCGAGCTCGACGAGCCGCTTGGCCCGCTCGATGGCGAGCTCGGCGACCACCGTGTGGTCCGAGGCGGGCCGGTCGAATGTCGAGGCGATGACCTCGCCCTTGACGAGGCGCTGCATGTCCGTGACCTCCTCCGGGCGCTCGTCCACGAGGACGACCATGAGGTGCACGTCGGGGTTGTTGACGGCGATCGCGTTGGCGATCTGCTGCATGATGATCGTCTTGCCGGCCTTGGGCGGCGAGACGATGAGCCCGCGCTGGCCCTTGCCGATCGGCGAGACGAGGTCGATGACCCGCGGCGTGATCGCCTTCGGGGTCGTCTCCAGCCGCAGCTGGTCCTGCGGGTAGAGCGGGGTCAGCTTGCCGAACTCGGGGCGCTGCCGGGCCTTCTCCACCGTCATGCCGTTGACGGTGTCGAGGCGCACGAGCGGGTTGAACTTCTGCTTCTGGTTCCGCCCGCCGCGGCCGCCACCGCCGCCGTGCTGCCCGCCGTTGCCGTCCTCGCCGGTCTGCCGCACAGCGCCGGTCACGGCGTCGCCGCGGCGCAGCCCGAACTTCTTGACCTGGTTGAGGGTGACGTAGACGTCGCTCGAGCCCGGGAGGTAGCCGGAGGTCCGCACGAACGCGTACTGGTCGAGGATGTCGACGATGCCGGCCACGGGCAGGAGCACGTCGTCCGCGGAGACCTCGGTCTCCTCGACGACGATGTCCTGGTCCTGGTTGCCACGGCCACGACGACGCCGGTCGCGGTTGCGGTCCCGGTTGCGACGACGACGCCCGCCGGGCCCGCCGTCGTCGTCCCAGTCGTTCCCGCTGCCGCCGTTGCCCGCGTTGCCGCGCTGATTCTGCTGGCCGGAGCTCTCCCGGCGCCGCGAGGCCGCCTCGCCGAGGTCGTCGAGCGTGAAGTCGGGCGTGCCGGAGTCGCCGCGGCGCTGCTGGTCGTTGCCGCCGTTGCGGTCGCGGCCCTGCTGCGAGCCGTTGCGGTCGTCGCGGCCGCCGTTGCGGTCGTCGCCGCGGCCACCGTTACGGTCCCGGCCCTGCTGCGAGCCGCCGGAGCGGTCGTTCTCCCGGCGCTCGGAGGCCTGGTCGGGGCCGTCCGACGCGGCCCGGGCGGAGGACCCGCCCTCGGCGGCCGCCGCGGGGGCGGAGCGGTCGGGCAGCGCGATGCCGAGGTCCGGGACCGGGTCGGCGGCGCGGGCGGTCGGGCTCGCGGGGGCCGAGGTGGCCCGGCGGGAGCGCCGCTGGCGGGGCTCGGGGCGCTCGTCGACGGCGCCGCCGGCGGTGGCGGGAGCCGTCTCGGCGGCGCTCGGGTCGTCGGCGGCGGGTGCCTCGGGGGCGCCGGCCGCCGCGGCCCGTGCGTCGGCGGGGGCCGACGGCTTGTCGGTCGAGGTCGACGAGCCGGACCGACCGGCCCGGATCGCCTCGACGAGGTCACCCTTGCGCATGCGGGCGGTGCCCTTGAGCCCCATCTGGGACGCGATGGCCTGCAGCTCCGCGAGCTTGAGGGTGGTGAGCGCGCCCTGTCGGGCGGCGTCGATGGTGTCTGTCACGAGGTGCCTTTCCTCGGTCGGCACCCGCTGACAGCGGGTGCGCTGCACACCCGGCTCGGTGCCGGGGAGATAGGTCTGCGCTCCTGTTGCACGACACGCTCGGATGCGGTCGGAATCGTGGAGGCTGACCGGCTGCGTGGGACACGGGGGCGCGCGTGGCGTACCGCCTGTCGTGCACGTGCCGGTGGCTTGATGATAACAGGCCGTGCCGCCGTCGGCGCGCCCCGCGCGCCCGAGGCGGCGGGGAGATCTCCCCCACCGGCCCCGGGCGTCATCGGTGAGGCGTCAGGCGTCGATCGTGCGGACCTGCGCGCCGACGAGATCGACGCCCGGGGCGACGACGCGCCAGCCGCGGGCCACGAGCAGCCGCGCGGGCGTCGGGTCGACCGGGGCGAGCACGAGGACCGACGGGCCGGCACCGGAGACGACGGCGGGCAGTCCCTGGGCGCGCAGCTCGTCGACGAGCGCGAGGGTCGCCGGCATCGAGGCCCGGCGGTGCTCCTGGTGGAGCCAGTCGACGGTCGCGGCGAGCAGCCGCTCCGGCGCACCGGCGAGGGCGTGGACGAGGAGCGCCGCGCGCCCGGCCGTCCGCGCGGCGTCCGCGTGCGGGACCGACGCCGGCAGCGCGGCACGCGCGGTCGTCGTCGAGAGCCGGTCCACGGGGACGACCACGGTGGGGTCGATCGCCGGGGCGAGGGCGAGGCGGACCGCGGTCGGGCCCTCGTCGTCGTCGATCCAGGCCACGGTGGCGCCGCCGAGCAGGGCGGGCGCCGCGTTGTCCGGGTGCCCCTCGAGCTCCGTCGCCAGCGCGAGGACCGAGGGGTCGTCGAGCGGGCCGCCCGCCTCGCCCGCGCCGGGGTCGAGCAGCCCGCGCGCGGCGAGCAGGCCGGCGACGACGGCGGCGGCCGAGGAGCCGAGCCCCCGGCCGTGCGGGATCCGGTTGGTGGCGCGCAGGTCGAGGCCCACCTGCGGGGCGCCGGCGGCCTCGAGGCCGAGCCGGACCGCGCGGACCACGAGGTGGTCCTCCCCCTCGGGCAGGGAGTCGGCCCCTTCCCCGGTCACCGTCACGCGGGCGGCTCCCGTCGTCGCGCGGACCTCGAGGTCGTCGTGGAGTCCGAGCGCGAGCCCGAGCGAGTCGAACCCGGGGCCGAGGTTGGCGGAGGTCGCCGGGACCCGGACGGCGACGGCGTCGGCGACGACGCGGCTCACGGGCGCAGACCGAGCGCCTCGGCCGCCGCCTCCACCGTTCCCGGCACCTCGGTGAGGGTGAGGCCGGTGTGGCCGAGCGCCGTCTCGGTGTCCTTGAGGCCGTTGCCGGTCACGGTGCAGACGATGCGGGCGCCGGCCGGGACCTCGCCGCGGCGGGCGGCGGCGAGCAGGCCGGCGACGGAGGCCGCGGAGGCCGGCTCGCAGAACACGCCGACCTCGGCCGCCAGCAGCGCCTGCGCCTCGAGGATCTCGTGGTCCGTGACGGAGTCGATGCGACCGCCGGAGTCGTCCCGCGCGGCGACGGCGAGGTCCCACGAGGCGGGGTTGCCGATGCGGATCGCCGTGGCGACCGTCTCGGGGTGCTCGACCACCGCGCCCTTGACGAACGGGGCGGACCCGTCGGCCTGGACGCCCCACATCTGCGGGACGCGGGTGGACACCGGGGCACGCCCCTCGGTGGTCCCCGCCATCGAGGCGGCGGTGGTCCGCCCGGCGTACTCGTTGTAGCCCATCCAGTAGGCCGAGATGTTGCCCGCGTTGCCGACGGGGAGGACGTGGATGTCCGGCGCGTCGCCGAGGGCGTCGACGATCTCGAACGCGGCCGTCTTCTGCCCCTGGAGGCGGAAGGGGTTGACCGAGTTGACGAGTGCCACGGGGTAGTCCTCCGCCATCTGCCGCACGATGCGCAGGCAGTCGTCGAACGAGCCGTCGACGGCGAGGAGCGTGGCCCCGTGGACCGCCGCCTGGGCGAGCTTGCCGGCGGCGATCTTCCCGGCCGGCAGGACCACGGCGCAGGTCAGGCCGGCGCGGACCGCGTAGGCCGCCGCCGAGGCGGAGGTGTTACCGGTGGACGCGCACACGACGACCTCGGCGTCCGTGGCGAGGACCTTCGTCATCGCGGTCGTCATCCCGCGGTCCTTGAACGACCCGGTCGGGTTCGCGCCCTCGACCTTGACCCACACCCGGGCACCGGTGCGCTCGGACAGGGCGGGTGCCTCGACGAGCGGCGTGCCGCCCTCGCCCAGGCTCACGGGCGTGTCGCCCTCGACCGGGAGCCGGTCGGCATACTCGGTGATGATGCCGCGCCACGGCTGGGCCACGTCAGACTCCTTCGACTCGGCGCACGGGCAGGACCGCTCGGACACCGTCCGACTCGGCCAGCTCGGCGAGGCACGCGGCGAGGGTGGCCTCGTCCGTGCGGTGGGTGGTGATCGAGAGCGTCGTGCTCTCCCGGTCGGCGGCGGTGGCCCGGGCGGGCGAGGCGCCGTCGTAGGCATCGTCGAACACGTCGTAGAGCTCGTCACCGTAGGCGGTCGGCTCGGCGTGCGCGGCCTGGCGGACCGCCTCGATCGAGATGCCGTGCCGGGCGAGGACCGCCGCGACCATCGAGAGCATCCCCGGCCGGTCCTCGATGTCGAGGTCGAACCAGGCGGTGACCTTCTGCCGCTCGGGCGGCAGCGGGGCGAGGTCGGCGTAGGCGGACTCCCGCGGGGCACGGCCGCCCCCGACCACGTGGCCGGCCGCGGCCACGAGGTCGGAGAGCACGGCCGAGGCAGTCGGCGCGCCGCCGGCGCCCTGTCCGTAGAACATGAGCCGGCCCGCGGCCTCGGACTCGACGACGACCGCGTTGAACGCGCCGCGCACCGAGGCGAGCGGGTGGTCGGCGGGGACGAGCGTGGGGCCCACGCGCACCGAGATGCCCTCGGGCGACCCGGTGCGCCGGGCGACGGCGAGGAGCTTGAGCGCCCAGCCGTGGTCCTGCGCGGCGGTCATCTCCTCCGCCGTGATGGACCGGATCCCCTCGACCGGGACGGTCTCGAGCGGGACGCGGGTGTGGAACGCGAGCGAGGCCAGCAGGGCCGCCTTCGCCGCGGAGTCGTGCCCGTCGACGTCGGCGGTCGGGTCGGCCTCCGCGAAGCCGAGGGCCTGCGCCTGGGCCACGGCGTCGTCGAAGCCGAGGCCGTTGGTCACCATCTCGTCGAGCACGTAGTTGGTCGTGCCGTTGACGATGCCGAGCACCTCGGTCACGGTGTCGCCCGCGAGCGACTCGCGCAGCGCGTAGACGATGGGGATCGCCCCGGCCACGGCGGCCTCGTAGTAGAGGTCGACGTCGGCGGCGGCCGCCGCGTCGTGCAGCTCGGGCCCGTGGGCGGCGAGCAGCGCCTTGTTCCCCGTCACCACGGAGGCGCCGGCCTCGAGCGCGGCGTGCACCAGCGCGCGCGGCGGGTCGATGCCCCCGATGAGCTCGACGACGACGTCCGCCCGGCGCACGAGCCCCTCGGCGTCGGTCGTCAGCAGGTCGCGCGGGATCCAGGGCTCGCGCTCCTTGTCGGCGTCGGACACCGCGATGCCGACGAGGCGGAGCGGGGCGCCGGCGCGGGCGGCGAGGTCGTCGGCGCGCTCGGCGAGGAGGCGCACGACCTGCGCGCCCACGGTGCCGGCACCGAGCAGGGCGACGCGGACGTCGGTGGGCGGGGTGGCCACGGGGGCACTCACATCCTTGGCGGGTCGGGCGACTGGTCCGCCCCGCGCCTGCGGGGCCGGGGGCCAGCATAGGTGCGCGCGCCCCGGCGGCCGTGGCCCGTCCGGGAGCGGAGCAGCGGCGACGGGCCGTCAGTCCCCGGTCGTGCGGTCCGCGTCGAGGGCGAGGAGGTCGTCGATCGTCTCGCGCCGGACCATCACGCGGGAGCGACCGTCCTCGACCCCGATCACGGGCGGGCGCGGGACGAGGTTGTACTGGCTGGACATCGAGCGCCCGTACGCGCCGGTGGCCGGCACGGCGAGGAGGTCACCCCGGCCGGCGTCGCCGGGGAGCGCGACGTCGCGGACGACGATGTCGCCGGACTCGCAGTGCTTGCCGACCACCCGGGTCGCGACCGGGGCGGCGTCCCCGGGCCGGCCCGCGAGCGCCGCGGTGTACTCGGCCTCGTAGAGCGCGGTGCGGACGTGGTCCGACATGCCGCCGTCGACGGCGACGTACCGCCGGGACGCGCCGCCGTCGAGGGCGACGTCCTTGACGATGCCGACCCGGTAGAGCGTGAGTCCGGCCGGGCCCACCACGGAGCGGCCGGGCTCGACCGAGACGCGCGGGACGGGCGAGCCGAGGCGCGCGCACTCGGCGGCGACGACGCGGGCGAGGGTGGCGGCGACCTCGTCGGGCGTGGGCGGGGTCGCGTCGGCACCCGTGTACCGGATGCCGTACCCGCCGCCGAGGTCGACCTCGGGCAGGACGCGCCCGGTCTCGCGGCGCACGTCCTCGCGCAGCTCGAGCACCGCGCGGGCGGCGGCCTCGAAGCCGGCGAGGTCGAGGATCTGGCTCCCGATGTGGCTGTGCAGGCCGATCAGCTCGAGCGCCGGGAGGGCGAGGATCCGGTCGACCGCCTCGCGGGCCGCCCCGGAGGCGAGCGAGAGGCCGAACTTCTGGTCCTCGTGGGCCGTGGCGATGAACTCGTGCCCGCCGGCGTGCACGCCCGTGGTCACCCGGACCATGACGGGGACCGAGGTGCCGCGCTCGGCGGCGATCATGGCGACCCGGTCGATCTCGGCAAGCGAGTCGAGGACGAGCCGGCCGACCCCGGCGTCGATCGCCGCGGCGATCTCGTCGTCGGACTTGTTGTTCCCGTGCAGGCCGATGTCCGCGCCGGGCACGCCGGCGGCGAGCGCGGTGGCGAGCTCCCCGCCGGTCGAGGTGTCGACCCTGAGTCCGGCGGCGTGCACGAGCCGCGCCACGCCGACGGTGAGCAGCGCCTTGCCCGCGTAGTAGACGTCGGCGCCCGCGAGGCCGCGCTCCGTGGCGAAGTGCCGGTCGAACGCGTCGGCGTAGGCGGCGGCCCGCCCGCGCAGGTCGGCGAGGTCGAGGACGTACGCCGGGGTGCCGTGCTCGGCGGCGAGGTCGGTGATCGCCACTCCCCCGACGGTCAGGGCGCCGGCGTCGTCGCGCTCGGTCGTGGTCGACCACGGGCCGGCGACCGAGCCGTCGGGCTCGGGCGCGACGAGCGCGGACAGGTCCACCGGGGACGTCCCCGCCGCCTCCCCGCTCACATGCGCTCCGGGGCACTGACGCCGAGCAGCCCGAGGCCGGTGGCGATGACCTGGGTGGTGGCGTCGTTGAGCCACAGCCGCGTGTGGTGCGCGTCCTCGACCGGGCCCTCGCCGCGGGGGGTGACGCGGACCTGGCCGTACCAGTGGTGGTAGGCGGTGGCGAGGTCCTCGAGGTAGCGAGCCACGCGGTGCGGCTCGCGCAGGTCGCCGGCCATGGCCACGATCTGCGGGAACGAGCCGAGCACCCCGAGCAGCGCGGCGTCGGCGGGGTCGTCGAGGAGCTCGGGCGCGAAGCCGAGGTCCCGGCGCACGCCGTGCTCCTCCGCGTTGCGTGCGACGGCGCGGGTGCGGGCGTGCGCGTACTGGACGTAGTAGACGGGGTTCTCGTTCGACCGCTCGGTGAGCAGGTCGAGGTCGAGGTCGATCGAGGAGTCGGTCGACGAGCGCGCGAGCGAGTAGCGGGCGGCGTCCACGCCGACGGCGTCGACGAGGTCCTCGAGCGTGACGACCGTGCCGGCGCGCTTCGACATCCGCAGGGGCTCGCCGTTCTTCAGCAGGTAGACCATCTGGCCGATGAGCAGCTGGAGGTTGACCCCGGGCTCGTCGCCGAACGCCGCGCAGACCGCCATCATGCGGCCGACGTACCCGTGGTGGTCGGCGCCGAGCATGATGACGACCTCGTCGAAGCCGCGCTCACGCTTGTCGAGGTAGTACGCGATGTCGCCGGCGATGTAGGCGGTCTCGCCGTCGGACTTGACGACCACGCGGTCCTTGTCGTCGCCGAAGGAGGTGGTGCGCAGCCAGGTGGCGCCGTCGGCCTCGAACATGTGGCCGGCGTCGCGCAGCCGCTGGATCGCCCGGTCGACGGCACCGGACTCGTGGAGGGAGTCCTCGTGGAAGTAGACGTCGAAGTCGACCCCGAAGTCGTGCAGCGCCGAGCGGATCTCGCCGAACATGCGCTCGACGCCTCGGGACCGGAAGGCCTCCTGCGCCTCGGCGTCGGGCAGGGTCGCGGGCTCGGGCTCACCGGCCGCCACGGCGTCGGCCGTCACCGCGTCCGCGATGTCGGAGATGTACTGGCCGCCGTACCCGTCCTCCGGTGCCTCCTCGCCGCGGGCGCGGGCGAGCAGCGAGCGGGCGAAGCGGTCGATCTGCGCGCCGTGGTCGTTGAAGTAGTACTCGCGGGTGACCTCGGCGCCGGTGGCCTGCAGGACGCGGGCGAGCGAGTCCCCCACGGCGGCCCAGCGCACGCCGCCGATGTGGATGGGACCGGTCGGGTTGGCCGAGACGAACTCGAGGTTGATGCGGCGGCCCGCGTTCTTCTCCGATCGCCCGTAGGCTGCGCCGGACTCGACGATCGTCCGGGCGAGCTCGCCGGCGGCGCCGGCCTCGAGCCGGATGTTGAGGAAGCCGGGACCGGCCACCTCGGCGGCGGCGACACCGTCCTGGCCGGCCAGGCGCTCGGCCAGCAGGGTGGCGAGCTCGCGCGGGTTCGTGCCCGCCTTCTTCGCCAGCTGCATCGCCACGTTGGTCGCCCAGTCGCCGTGCTCGCGCTGGCGGGGTCGCTCGACCTTGACGGTGGCGGGGACGGCGTCCGCGGGCAGCGCGATCGTGCCGTCGGCGGCGAGGGCCGCCAGCTGGGCGGCGATGAGGTCGGCGAGTGCTTCTGGGGTCACGCCCCCAGGGTAGTTCCGCGCGGGCGCCGTTCCGCGCCGGGCCGGCCCTCCCGGGTGCGAGCCCTGCTACAGCTCGTGGGCGACGTACATCTCGTAGACGGGCCAGTCCTCGCCGGCGAGCGTGAAGACGAGGCCGCGCCCGTTGTCCCACAGGTACTGCACCGGCGCGTTCGGGTCGGCCGTGTCGAGGATCCGCAGCGTCCCGGTGCCGTCCGTGTTCGTCTCGCCCTCGCTGCGCACCGTCGCTCCGGCGGCCTCGAGCTCGCTGGTGAGCTGCTCGGTGAACGCGTCGACGTCCTCCTGCGAGGTGAACCGGGCGGCCCCGTAGGCGACGGAGTCGGAGCCCGACGAGTAGGTCCCCTGCCAGCCCTCGACCGCTCCTGCGGTGGTGGCCCCGTCCCACGTCTCCCAGTCGCCGGTGAGGGAGTAGGTCGTGGCCGCGCCGTCGTCGGTGTAGACGACGCTGGTGGGGATGCGCGGGCCGAGGTTACGGTCGTCGATCGACGGCCCGCGTGCGCCGTCGAGGACGAGCGTGCCGCCGATGATGACCGCGAGCAGGACGAGGGTCGAGACGATCATCGTGACGATGAGTCGGGTGTCGGACCGACCCCCCGTCCGTGCCGCCATCCGTGCGCCCCTCGTGCTCGACCTCGTGCGGCCGTGGCCGCCGCGGCCCGTGCGGCCGCCGGTGGACAGGGTACGTGGTCGGGAGCACTCTCACCTGCGACCGTGGCACGCCGTGGGCGGGATAGGATGTCCGGGCGCCTGCGGGCGTATGCCCCCGTAGCTCAGTGGATAGAGCGTCTGCCTCCGGAGCAGAAGGTCGCTGGTTCGAATCCAGTCGGGGGTACTTTCGCGCCCACCCGCGATGAGTGCGGGGATTCTTCTCGGCGAGCGAGCGGACGTCCTCCCGACGAGTGAGCACGCGCCCCCCCCCGTTCGGGCGTGCCGGACCGGTCAGTGCCAGGGGCCGCGCGCGGAGAGCACCTCGACGAGCAGGGTCGGGCGGTCGGTGATGATCCCGTCCACGCCGAGGTCGAGCAGCCGCTCCATGTCCACCTTCTCGTTGACCGTCCACACATGCACCTGGAGCCCGCGCCGGTGCGCGGCGGCGACGAACCTACGGGTGACGACGGGGACGACGCCCCGGTAGCGCTCGGGAACCTGGACGGCCACGACGCCGGCGTCCGGGCCGGGCACGCGCCGCGCGAGCATCGGGCCGACGACCGGGAGGACGGACCCGACGACGAGACGCGCCACGTCTCCTGGCCCGAGCGACGCCGGGACCGGCAGGAGCTCACGCATGCGGGCGAGCCGCGCGTCGGAGAAGGCCGCGAGGCACACGCGGTCGGCGGCGCCGGCTGCGGCGACGACCTCGACGAGCGGCGCGGCGACCTCGTCGGTCTTGGCGTCGATGTTGAGCCGGAGGTCGGGGTGCGCGGCGAGGACGTCGGCGAGCCGCGCGGGCGCTCCCCCGCCCTCGACGCTCAGCTCCTGGACGCGGGCGAGGTCGAGGTCCTCGATCGGTCCGGTCGCGGACGTCGTGCGCGCGAGGTCGTCGTCGTGGAAGAGGACGACCTCGCCGTCGGCGGTCAGCCGGGCGTCGGTCTCGAGCACCACTCCGAGGGCGGCGGCGTGGGCGACCGCGGCCGCCGTGTTCTCCGGGACCTCCAGGCGCCCGCCCCGGTGGGCGATCGCGACCGGTCCGACGCCGTCGAACAGGTGCCCGGCCACGGTCAGCAGGCCTGGGACGGGTCGACCGCGCCGAGGGACTCGAGGAACTCGATCGGAGCGACCGTCTCGCCGTCGACTTGCACCTCGAGGTGCAGGTGCGGCCCGGTGGAGTTGCCCCACGAGCCGACGTCGGCGAAGTGCTGGCCGGCCGAGACCTCGTCGCCCACCGTCACGTGGACGCCGGAGGGCGACATGTGGGTCGACCACGTCTCGAAGACCTGGCCGTCGACCTCGTGCTCGATGATGACGAGCGTCCCGGAGCGGCCCTCGATGCCGGGGCCGGCGTGGGTGACGACGCCGTCGGCGACCGCGTAGATCGGGGTGCCGAAGGGAGCCGCGAAGTCGTCCCCGGGGTGGAAGCTCCGGCCGCCCGAGATGGGGTGGGTCCGCCAGCCGTACGGGGACGAGAGGCGGTAGGTGTCGGCCGTCATCGGCATGACGGTGCCGGAGCCCTCCGAGAGCGCGGCGCGGGCGCCGGACGCCGCGAGCTCGGGCGAGCAGCGCAGGTCGTCGCGGGCCTCCGAGCGGCTGGCGGCCGCGTAGGTCGCCCGCGCGCCGGCGCCGTCGGACTCGCGCAGCTCCGACGCGACGGTGGTGTCCTGCCCCGCGCCGTCGGTGAGCACCGAGTAGGTCGGCGCGGTCAGCGCGGTGACCGGCTGGCCGGACTGGAGCTGGGCCTCGGCGGGCGCTGCGGACTGCTGGACGATCGGGAGACCCACGGCGACGACGCCGACGGCCGCCGCCGCGACCACCGAGGTCCGGACGAGCGGGCGGCGGTGGCGGGCACCCGCACGCACGAGGCCGGCGATCCCCTGCCGGCTCGCGGGCCGACGCGCGGCGGCACGGCGCTCGCGGCGGGTGGTAGCCGTCGAGGGGGTGGTGGCGGCCAAGGGAGTGGTGGCGGCCAAGGGAGTGGTGGCGGCCGAGCGGGTGGTGGTGGCCGAGCGGGTGGTGGTGGCGGACCGGGTGGTGGTGGCCGGTGCGGCGGCCGCCCGGGCGCGCAGCTCCCGACGCGTCGGGTAGCGACCCGGGCCGACGACGGGGCGTCCGGCGTCCGCTCCCGGCTCCGGAGCCCGGCCGGCTGCCTGGTCGGTGGTCGGCATGGGGGCCGTCACGGACGTCGAGGTCGCGCGCAGGTCACGGCGACGGACGCGGGTGGCGGGCACCGACGAGCCGGACGGCTCCGCCGCGGTCTCACGAGCGGGGGCGGTGGCCGGCGTACCGAGGTCCGCGGCGTCGGTGTCCGGTCCGACCTGGGGGTTCGTCGTCGTCGGGCCGGTCATGGTGCCGACCGACCGGAGGTCCCGTCGCCTGAGCCGGGGGCTCGAGGTGGCGGAGTCAGGCATGACGACAGGGACCTTCCAGCGGGGGCGACGGGCGCGGGTCCGCCCCGGCGGCGCGGGCAGGCCCGCACGCGGAAGCGGTTGATCACGAAACGATAACTGCCGGGGTCGGTCCGGTCCAGGGATCCGGCGGCTCGGTGACCAAGCACACCCGCCCGACGCGCACCAGGGTACCGAGGGTCGCGCACCGCCCGGACCGCCCGTCCACAGTCCGGCAGCAGGACGATCGGGACCATCGCACGGCACGCCCCAGGGTGGGTCTTTGCCGCTGCTTGGGACGTGGGCCCCCGCGGCGCCCGCGAACACCCGAACTCCGGCCCGAAACCGCGCGTGGCTGGGGTTTCGGCACTGCTTCGCCCTAACCTTGAACGGCGGCAGAACGCGCTCCCCCACGACTCGGAACAAGGCGGTTTCCCACGGTGTCCACCCAGGATCACGACAACTTCGGCCCGAACGCATGGCTCATCGAGGAGCTGTACGAGCGGTACCGGCAGGACCCCACGTCGGTCGACGAGTCGTGGCAGACGTTCTTCGCCGAGCGCGCGGCGGGCGAGCCCGCGCAGGCGCAGCCGGCCCCTGCCGCCCGGGCTCAGGTGCCCGCCGCGCCTGCTGCCGCGCCCGCGGCTCCCGCCGCCGGCAGCCCCGTCCGGTCGACGCCGGCGGCTCCGGCGCAGGCCCCGGCCCAGGCCCAGGCCCCGGCCCCGGAGGGTCGGGCCGAGCAGGCTCCGGCGCCGCAGGACGCCCCGACGGAGCACGTCTCGTCCGCACCCGAGCCGCAGACCCGGCCGGCCGACCCCCAGGGCCGCCCGACCGACTCCGCCGTCCAGGTCGTCCGCGGCGACCTCCCGCCGGCCCCGCCGGTCGAGGCGCAGGCCGCGACGGCCACCTACCGCGACTCGTCCAAGCCGATCGCCCGGTACAACAGCGAGGGCCGTGAGGACGAGGTCGTCAAGCTCCGCGGGGCGAGCCAACGCACCGCGAAGAACATGGAGACCTCGCTGGAGATCCCCGTCGCCACCTCGGTGCGCGCCGTCCCCGCGAAGGTCCTGGTCGACAACCGCCTCGTCATCAACTCCCACCTCACGCGCTCGCGCGGCGGCAAGGTGTCCTTCACGCACCTCATCGGCTACGCGATGGTCGAGGCGCTCGCCGAGGTGCCGGACATGAACAACTCCTACGGGAGCACCGAGGACGGGAAGCCCGCCCTCGTCCGGCCCGCCCACATCAACTTCGGGCTCGCCGTCGACCTGCCCCGCCCGGACGGCACCCGGACCCTCGTGGTGCCGAGCGTGAAGAAGGCCGACACCCTCGACTTCGCCGAGTTCGTCGCCGGCTACGAGGCGCTCGTGGCCAAGGCGCGCACGAACGAGCTGACGGTCGAGGACTTCCAGGGCACGACCGCCACGCTGACCAACCCCGGCGGCATCGGCACCGTCCACTCGATCCCCCGCCTGATGAACGGGCAGGGCGTCATCGTCGGCGTCGGCGCGATGGACTACCCCGCCGAGTACCAGGGCGCCTCCGAGCAGACGATCGCCCGGCTCGGCGTCTCGAAGATCCTCACCCTCACCTCGACCTACGACCACCGCATCATCCAGGGCGCGGCGTCGGGCGAGTTCCTCCGGGCGATCGCCACGAAGCTGCTCGGCGAGGACGGCTTCTACGACCGCGTGTTCGTCGCCATGCAGGTGCCCTACGAGCCCGTGCGCTGGAAGAAGGACACGGAGTTCGACGCCGAGACCGAGCTGGGCAAGCCCGCCCGCATCGCCGAGCTCATCCACGCCTACCGGTCCCGCGGCCACCTCATGGCGAACACCGACCCGATCTCCTACCGCCAGCGCATGCACGCGGACCTCGACATCACGAACTACGGGCTGAGCCTGTGGGACCTCGAGCGCAAATACCCCACCGGCGGGTTCGGGGGGAGCAACCGCGCCACGCTGCGCGAGATCCTCAACAACCTGCGGGACGCGTACTGCCGCACGGTCGGGATCGAGTACATGCACCTCGCCGACCGCGCACAGCGCACGTGGTTCCAGGAGCGACTCGAACGGCCCTACGCGAAGCCGTCCTCGGAGCAGCAGCTGAGGATCCTCTCGATGCTCAACAAGGCCGAGGCTTTCGAGACGTTCCTGCAGACGAAGTTCGTCGGCCAGAAGCGGTTCTCCCTCGAGGGCGGCGAGTCGCTCATCCCGCTGCTCGACACGATCCTCAACGGCGCCGCCGCCGAGGGGCTCGACAGCGTCGCGATCGGCATGCCCCACCGCGGCCGGCTCAACGTGCTCGCGAACGTCGCCGGCAAGTCCTACTCCCAGATCTTCGGCGAGTTCGAGGGCAACTTCGACCTCGCCGGGTCGGGGGACGTCAAGTACCACCTCGGCACGGAGGGCAAGCACGAGTCGCCCGACGGCGGGGTCACGAGCGTCTACCTCGCCGCGAACCCGTCCCACCTCGAGGCGGTCGACGGCGTCCTCGAGGGCGTGGTCCGCGCGAAGCAGGACCGCATCGACCTCGGCGACAAGGGGTTCTCGGTGCTGCCGGTGCTCATCCACGGCGACGCGTCGTTCGCCGGGCAGGGCGTGGTCACCGAGACGCTCAACCTCTCCCAGCTGCCCGGGTACCGCGTGGGCGGAACGGTCCACGTCATCGTCAACAACCAGATCGGCTTCACGACCTCGCCGTCGTCGTCGCGCTCGTCCTACTACGCGTCCGACATCGTCAAGGGCCTGCAGATCCCCGTCCTCCACGTCAACGGCGACGACCCCGAGGCGGTCGCCCGGGTGGCCGAGCTCGCGTTCGAGTTCCGCGAGGAGTTCCACAAGGACGTCGTCATCGACCTCGTCTGCTACCGCAGGCGCGGCCACAACGAGGGCGACGACCCCTCGATGACGCAGCCGGTGATGTACCGCCTCATCGACGAGAAGAAGTCGGTGCGCACGCTCTACCAGGAGTCCCTCATCGGGCGCGGCGACATCACCGAGGAGCAGAGCGCCGAGGCGATGGCGGAGTTCCAGCGCACCCTCGACGAGGGCTTCGCGGCGTCGAAGGACCGCAACGGGCGCGACGGCGGCGACTCGGTCGCCGGCCTCGAGAAGCCGTCGGCCCAGCAGGAGGACGCCGGCCTCATGGTCGGCTGGTCGACGGCGGTGAGCCCCGCGGTCGTCGAGCGCGTGGGCGAGGCCCACGCCCGGGTGCCCGAGGGCTTCACCCTGCACCCCAAGCTCAAGCAGCTCACCGAGCGGCGCGTGAAGATGGCCAAGGAGGGCGGCATCGACTGGGGCATGGGCGAGCTCATCGCCTTCGGCTCGCTGCTCATGGAGGGCACCCCGGTGCGCCTCGCGGGCCAGGACTCGCGGCGCGGCACGTTCGTCCAGCGGCACGCGGTCTTCCACGACAACGTCGACGGCAAGGAGTGGACGCCGCTGCGCTTCCTCACCCCCGACCAGGCAAAGCTGTGGATCTACGACTCCTCGCTCAGCGAGTACGCGGCGATGGGCTTCGAGTACGGCTACTCGATCGAGCGGCCCGACGCCCTCGTGCTGTGGGAGGCGCAGTTCGGCGACTTCGCCAACGGCGCGCAGATCATCATCGACGAGTTCATCTCCTCGGCCGAGCAGAAGTGGGGGCAGTCCTCCTCGCTGGTCCTGCTCCTCCCCCACGGCTACGAGGGGCAGGGGCCGGACCACTCCTCGGCACGCATCGAGCGCTTCCTCACCCTGGCGGCGCAGGACAACATGCTGCTCGTCCAGCCCTCGACGCCGGGCAACTACTTCCACTTCCTGCGACAGCAGGCGTACGCGCAGCCCCGCCGCCCCATGGTGGTCTTCTCCCCCAAGCAGCTGCTGCGCCTCAAGGCGGCCGCGTCGTCGGTCGAGGACTTCACCGAGGGCGCGCTGCAGCGCGTCATCGGCGAGGTCGACGAGCAGGTGGTCGCGGGCGGCGGACAGGTCGACCGCGTGCTGCTGTGCTCGGGGCGCGTGTTCTACGACCTGGCGGCGGCCCGGAAGAAGGCCGGCGACACCCGCACCGCGATCGTGCGTCTCGAACAGCTCTACCCGGTCCCGACCGAGGACGTCCTCCGGGCGATCGAGCCGTTCGGTGACGCCGAGCTCGTGTGGGTCCAGGACGAGCCCGCCAACCAGGGCGCGTGGCCCTTCCTCGCGGCGAACCTGCACGTGTTCGGCCGTCCGATGAAGCTCGTCTCGCGCCCGGCGGCGGCCTCCCCGTCGGCCGGCTCCGCGAAGACCCACGCGGCCGAGAACGCGCAGCTCGTGGCCGACGCGTTCGCGCGCTGACGGTCGAGCGACGACGCCGCGGGCGGCCGCTCCTCACGGGGTGGCCGCCCGCGGCGTGTCAGCGGTGGGGCAGGATGGAGCGTCCCCGTGCACGACGGGGCCCGGTGAAGGAGGGGTATGAGCGACGGCGTGCGGATCTGCGTGCTCGGCGACGAGCTGGTGGCGGGACAGGGGGACGCGCGGGCCTTGGGCTGGGTCGGCCGCGTCCTTGCGCGGACGCGCCACGAGGTCGACCCGTTCGTCGCCGCGCTGCCCGTGCCCGGAGAGACCTCGACGAACCTCGCCGCACGCTGGGAGAGCGAGACCGCGAGCCGGTTCGACGCCCTCGACGACAACCGGCTCGTCATCGGCCTCTCCGCCTCCGACGTCACCTCCGGCGTCTCGACCGCGCGCTCGCGGCTCAACCTCGCAAACGTCCTCGACGCCGCATCGGCCTCGGACGTGCGGACCTTCGTGGTCGGTCCCCCGCCCCGGCTCCGGGTCGACGAGCGCGCGCTCGGCACGGTCTCGGACGCGTTCGCGGACGTGTGCCGCCGCCGCCACGTGCCCTACGTCGAGACGTTCGAGCCGCTGCGCTCCCACGAGCAGTGGCTCGCGGACATGTACGGCGGCAACGGCGTGGTGCCGGGCCAGGCCGGGTACGGGCTGCTCGCGTGGCTCGTCCTCCACGAGGGCTGGCACGGCTGGCTCGGCGCCGAGGACCGCGCGGCCTGACCGGTCTCGGCCGGCTCAGCCGCACTCTCGACAAGTAGGGGGCGACTCCCAACCGCACTCTCGACACGTGAGGGCGGCTCCCAACCGCAGTCTCGACGGGAACGAACCGCACTCTCGACGGGTCAGGGGGCGGGCTCGACGACGAGCTTGCCCGCGATCTCGCCCCGCTCCATGCGAACGAGCCCCTCGGGCACGGCGTCGAGGGAACCGATCACCTCGGCGCGCGGCCGCACGCCGGTGGCCACGAGCGCGCGCTGGAGCGCCTCGAGCTCGTCCCGCGTGCCCATCGTCGAGCCGAGCACGGCCAGCGACCGGAAGAACACCCGGCTCAGCTCGGCCGGGGGCGCGTCGCCCGACGTCGCGCCGCACACGACCACCCGCCCGCCAGGACGCAGCGACCGCAGCGAGTGCCCCCACGTGGCCCGGCCCACCGACTCGACGACGAGGTCGGCCCGCTCCGTGAGCCGCCCGCCGCTCGGCAGCACCTCGTGCGCGCCGAGCTCCGTGGCCAGCGCGCGACCGGCCTCGCTCCGCGAGGTGGCGACGACCCGAGCGCCCATGAGGCGGGCCAGCGAGATCGCGGCGCCCGCAACCCCGCCGGTCGCGCCCTGGACGAGCACGGTCTCCCCCGCGCGGACCCGACCCACCGTCGTCAGCATCCGGTAGGCGGTCAGCCACGCGGTCGGCAGGCACGCGGCCTCGGCGAACGAGAGCTCCGGCGCCTTGTCGACGAGGTTGCGCGCGGGGACGTGCACGTGCTCGGCCAGGGTCCCGGGGTACCGCTCCGAGAGCAGGGTCCGCGCCGGGTCGAGGGTCTCGTCGCCCTCCCACGCCGGGTCGCCGACGACGGAGTGCACGATCACCTCGCGGCCGTCGTCGGTCACGCCGGCCGCGTCGCAGCCGAGGACCATCGGGAGCCGGTCGGCGGGCAGCCCCACGCCTCGCAGCGACCAGAGGTCGTGGTGGTTGAGGGCGGCGGCGCGCACCTTCACGCGCACCCAGTCCTCCGGCACGTCGGGCGCGGGGACGTCCCCGACGACGAGACCCGCGAGCGGCTCGTCCGGATCCTGGCTGACGACGGTGGCGGCACGCATGCGGTCAGCCTAGGCGGCACCGCCGTGTCGTCCCGGATCGTCGGTGACCCGCGGCCCCCTGCCCGCTGCACCGCCCGCCGCCCCGCTCCCCCACGGACGAGAACGGCCCCCGGCATCGCCGGGGGCCGTCGTCGCGATCAGGCGTTGGGCCGCTTGCCGTGGTTGGCAGCGCCGTTCTTGCGGGCCTTCCGCTTGCGTCCGCGCTTGGACATGAGTGCTCCTCGAGGACTCGGAGGTCTCCCGCTGCGCGGGAGGACTGGACGGGCCATCCTCCCACACGGCGCGGACGGGCGCGACGGTGCCGTGCGTGACGCGGGTTGCGCGCACAGCGCGGTGCGCGGCACCGCGGGCAGCCCGCTCGTTCAGCGGCGCTCGACCGTCACGCTGACGACCGAGAGCTGCGAGACGATGCGCGCGCGCAGCGATTCCGGCGCCTGCTCGGTGCACGAGCGGCGCAGGATCGTCTTCACGTGCGCGGCGGCGTCGACCTCGCCGCGACAGGTCTCGCACGTCTGGACATGCCGCCGCAGGCGCTCCCGGTGGGCGTCGCCGAGCTCGGCGTCGATGAACTCGTACACCTGGTCGGTCAGCTCCTCGCAGGAGCACGGGCCCGCGGGCACGTCCGCCTCGACGGCCCGCACGATGCGGTCCGCGAGTGCGTCGTCGTCGTAGGGCGTGGTCACTTGGTCACCTCCGTCCGGATACCGAGCTCGCGGGCGTGGTCGGCCAGGAGCTCGCGCAGCTGGCGGCGCCCGCGGTGCAGGCGGGACATGACGGTCCCGATCGGGGTCCCCATGATCTCGGCGATCTCCTTGTAGGCGAATCCCTCGACGTCGGCGAGGTACACCGCGAGCCGGAAGTCCTCCTGCAGCTCGGCGAGCGCGTCCTTGACCTCGGAGTCCGGCAGGGACTCCAGCGCCTCGGTCTCCGCCGAGCGCAGCCCGGTCGACGTGTGCGAGGCGGCCGCGTGCATCTGCCAGTCCTCCACCGCGTCGGCGTCGGTCTGCATGGGCTCGCGCTGCTTCTTGCGGTACGTGTTGATGTAGGTGTTCGTGAGGATCCGGTACAGCCAGGCCTTGAGGTTCGTCCCCGGCCGGTACTGGTGGAAGGCGGCGAACGCCTTGGTGAACGACTCCTGCACGAGGTCCTCGGCGTCGGACGGGTTGCGGGTCATCCGCATCGCCGCGCCGTAGAGCTGGTCGATGTACGGGAGCGCCTCGGCCTCGAACCGGGCGGCCCGGTCGTCGTCGCTCTCGCCCGCGGGCGCGCGGTCGAGATCCTCCCCGACGTCGTCGGGCGTGGTCACGGCGCCGGTGCGCGGCGCGTCGTCGGTGGTCATCCCGGCCCAGACTAGACCGCGGCGGGCCACGGGCCGCTCGAGGGTCGCCATGCTCATGCCCTGGACAACCAGGTGGCGGTGCCGATGTATTCCGTCCGCGTGCCTCGCGGCCCCGGATGTGGCAAGAATGGTGACATGAGCCTCCACGCGATCATCGCCCGCCCCCTGCTCGCCGCGCCCTTCCTGGCCGACGGCATCGGGGCCGTCACCAAGCCGCAGAAGCACGCCGAGAAGGTGGAGCGCATCCGGCCGACACTGGAGAAGCTGGGCGTCCCCGAGCAGGTCACGGCCGCGCCCGAGCTGCTCACGCGCGCCCTCGGCGTCGTCACCACCGTGTCCGCGCTCGCGCTGGCCACGGGCCGCAAGCCGCGCACCGCGGCCTTCACGCTCGCCCTCGTCTCGGCCCCCGTCGCCGTCGCGCGCAACCCCGTGTGGACCGCGGAGGGCGAGGAGCGCAAGGAGATGACGTCCGACCTCCTCGCCTACGCGGGCCTCGTGGGCGGCCTGTTCACCGCCGCCGCCGACCGAGGCGGCGAGCCGTCGCTGCGCTGGAAGCTCGGGAACAGCCTCGAGCAGCGCGCCGAGATCCGCGCGGCCAAGGCCGAGGTCAAGGAGAAGTACACCGACTGAGCCCGGTGCGGCCGGCGGCGACGGCCATGTCCCGCCGCCGGCCGGGGCCCTACCCTGGGCACGTGACCACCTCCGACATCTGGCCCGCCCCGCGCTCGAGCGGCCCCCTGGACGCCACCGCCGACGTCCCCGGCTCGAAGTCCCAGACGAACCGCGCGCTGCTCCTCGCCGCGATCGCGGACGGTCCCACCCTCCTGCGCCGCCCGCTGCGCTCGCGCGACACCCTGCTCATGGCCGAGGCGCTGCGCGCGCTCGGGGCCTCCGTCGAGGACGTCGGCACCGACTGGCGCGTCACGCCGGGCCCCGTCGTCGGCGGCACGTCGATCGACTGCGGACTCGCCGGCACGGTCATGCGGTTCGTCCCGCCGCTCGCTGCGCTCGCCCCCGGGGACACCCGGCTCGACGGCGACCCGCACGCGCGCGTGCGCCCGATGGCACCGCTCGTGGCCGCCCTGCGCGGGCTCGGGATCGAGGTCGACGCGGCCGGCGGGCCCGGGTCCGAGGTCCTGCCGCTGACCGTCCACGGGCGCGGCCGGGTCGAGGGCGGGGTCGTCGACGTCGACGCCTCGTCGTCGTCGCAGTTCGTCTCCGCCCTCCTCCTCGTGGCGCCCGCCTTCGCGCGCGGGATCGACCTGCGGCACGTCGGCGCACCCATGCCCTCGCTCCCCCACGTCGCGATGACGGTGGCCACGCTGCGCGAGCGCGGGGTCGAGGTCGAGGTGCACGAGGAGGACGGCGTGCCGGTGCGCTGGGTCGTCTCCCCCGGGCCGGTCCGCGGCGGCGAGGTCGCCATCGAGCCGGACCTGTCGAACGCGGGCCCGTTCCTCGCCGCGGCCGCCGTGACGGGCGGGACCGTGCGGGTGCCGGGCTGGCCGACGAGCACGACGCAGGCGGGCGACGCGATGCCCGGCCTGCTCGCGATGATGGGCGCCGAGGTGGACTGGCCGGCCGAGGACGTCCTGTCCGTCACCGGTCCGGACGCGGGCGACCTGCGCGGCATCGAGGTCGACCTGCACGACGTCGGGGAGCTCACCCCGACGATCGCGGCCGTCGCCGCCCTCGCGACGACCCCGACCCACCTGCACGGGATCGCGCACCTGCGCGGCCACGAGACCGACCGCCTGGCCGCGATCGTCACGGAGCTGCGCCGGCTCGGGGGCGCGGCGCACGAGACCGAGGACGGCATCGTCGTCGAGCCCGCCTTCCTCCACGGCGCCACGGTCGAGACGTACGGCGACCACCGCATGGCGACCTTCGCGGCGATCCTCGGGCTGCGGGTCGACGGGGTCGGGATCCGCGACGTGGGGACGACGGCGAAGACCATCCCCGACTTCGTCCCGCGCTGGAACGCGCTGCTGGGATGAGCAGGTCGCGCGCGTGAGCCGCCGGGACGTCGGGACCGACGACGAGCGGGTCCGGGTCCGCCCCGGGAGGGGGACGCGCCCGCGCACGAAGACCCGGCCCGCCCACGAGGATGCCACCGACGGGACCGTGCTCGCGGTCGACCGCGGCCGCTACCGCGTCCGGACGGCCGAGGGCACCCGGGTCACCGCCGTCAAGGCGCGCGAGCTCAACCGGACGCGGACGGCGATCGTCGTCGGGGACGAGGTCGCCCTCGTGGGAGACGTGACCGGCGACGTCGACACGCTCGCCCGGATGGTGGCCGTCCGCGAGCGGCGGACCGTGCTGCGGCGCAGCGCCGAGGACGGGGACACGGTCGGGGTCGAGCGGCCCGTGGTGGCCAACGCCGACCAGCTGGCGATCGTCACCGCGCTCGCCGACCCGCCGCCGCGGCCCCGGATGATCGACCGGTTCCTCGTGGCCGCCTACGACGCCGGGATGGACCCGCTCCTCGTGCTCACCAAGGCCGACCTGACCGGGCCCGAGGAGCTGCTGGCGGCGTACGCGGCGCTCGACGCGCGGTTCGTCGTCGTCGGGGGCATGGACACGGCGGGCGAGGACACGGCCGGGCCGGCGGACGTGCCCGCGGCGACGGACGGCTCCGGGGCGACGGGTACGCCCGCCCGGGACGACGGCCTGACCGAGGTCCGCGAGCTGCTCGCCGGGCGCTCGACCGTGCTCGTCGGACACTCCGGGGTCGGCAAGTCGACGCTCGTCAACGCGCTCGTCCCGGACGCCGAGCGCGCCACGAGTCACGTCAACGAGGTCACGGGCCGGGGCCGGCACACCTCCAGCTCGGCCGTGGCGCTCGAGCTCCCCGGCGGGGGCGTGGTCATCGACACACCGGGGGTGCGCTCGTTCGGGCTCGCCCACGTCTCCGCGGGCTCCCTGCTCGCCGGGTTCGCCGACCTCGCGGAGGCCGCCGAGCAGTGCCCGCGCGGCTGCACGCACGCGGCCGACTCCCCCGACTGCGCGCTCGACGCATGGGTGGTCGGGGCCCGTGAGCCCGGGACGGACGCGGCGGGCGGCGGCACGGCGGGCGCGCACCCGGCGGACGGCGTGGCGGCGGACGCGCGCGCGGCGCGCCTGGAGTCCTTCCGGCGGTTGGCGGCGGCGTTGCACGGCGGGCCGGGTACGGTCGAGCGATGAGCACCGGCCCCACCAGGCGTATCGACGACGACCTGCGCCTCGCCCACGTGATCGCCGACCAGGTGGACGCCCACACGACGGCGAGGTTCGGCGCCGTCGACCTCGAGGTCACGTCCAAGCCCGACCTCACCCCCGTCACCGATGCCGACCGCGGCGCGGAGGAGCTCGTGCGTGCCCAGCTGGCCCGCACCCGCCCGCGCGACGCGATCATCGGCGAGGAGATGGGCGCCACCGGCCACTCCCAGCGGCAGTGGGTCATCGACCCGATCGACGGGACGAAGAACTTCGTCCGCGCCGTCCCCGTGTGGGCCACGCTCATCGGGCTGGTCGAGGACGGCGAGGTCGTGCTCGGCGTGGTCTCCGCCCCGGCGCTCCAGCGCCGCTGGTGGGCGGGGTCCGGGACCGGCGCCTGGACCGGCCGCTCCCTGTCCTCGGCGAGGCAGATCCACGTCTCCGCCGTGCCCGAGGTCGCCGACGCCTCCCTGTCCTACTCGTCCCTGGGCGGCTGGGCGCAGCGCGGCCGGCTGCGGGCCTTCCTCTCGCTCGCGCAGGAGTGCTGGCGCACCCGCGCCTACGGCGACTTCTGGAGCTACATGCTGCTCGCCGAGGGCGCGGTGGACATCGCGACCGAGCCGGAGCTCGCGCTGCACGACATGGTCGCGCTCGTCCCGATCATCACCGAGGCCGGCGGCCGGTTCACCTCGCTCGACGGCGAGGACGGCCCGTGGGGGTCCGACGCGGTCGCGACCAACGGGCACCTCCACGACCTCGTGCTCGAGATCCTCTCGGGCCAGGAGGACTGAGAACCGGCCCGGCACCGGGCACCGGCGCTCGCCCTCGTGACGCGCCCGCCCTGGTGACGACGCCGGCACGGTGTCGGCGGCTCCGCCTACCGTGAGCGCATGCGGATCCTGCACACCTCGGACTGGCACCTGGGCCGGACGCTGCACGGCGTCGACCTCACCGAGGCGCACCAGGCCTACCTCGACCACCTCGTCGAGGTCGTGGCCGCCGAGCGGGTCGACGCGGTGCTCGTCGCCGGGGACGTCTACGACCGGGCGATCCCCCCGACCTCGTCGATCACGCAGCTCTCCGAGGCGCTCGCCCGGCTGACCGAGCTCACCCGCGTGGTCCTCACGCCGGGCAACCACGACTCGGCCGTGCGGCTCGGCTTCTCCGCCGCGCTCCTCGACGAGCGCCTGTCGATCCGCACCCGGGTCGCGGACGTCGCACGGCCGACGATCCTTCCCGGCGCGGACGGCGGGGTCGGCGCCTACGTCTACCCGCTCCCCTACCTCGACCCGGACATGGCGCGCGCCGACCTCGCCGAGGCCGGGCCGGACGGCGCACCGCTCCTGCCGCCGCGCAGCCACGAGGGGGTGGTCACCGCGGCCATGGGCCGCGTCCACGCGGACCTCGCCCGACGGCGAACGGCGGACCCCACCCGGGTGCCCGCCGTCCTCATGGCGCACGCGTTCGTGGCCGGCGGCCAGGCGAGCGAGTCGGAGCGAGACCTGAGGGTCGGCGGCGTCGAGGTGGTGCCCTCGGGCGCGCTCGCCCATCCCGAGGCGACGATCGACTACGCGGCGCTCGGGCACCTGCACGGCCCGCAGCGGGTCGGCGGGGACGTGCCGGCGCGGTACTCCGGCTCGCCGGTGGCGTTCTCGTTCTCCGAGGAGCACCACGTGAAGTCGAGCGTGCTCGTCGACCTCGGCGCGCCGGGCTCGGAGCCCGAGCTCGTCGAGGCTCCCGTGCTGCGCCGGCTGACCACGCTGCGCGGGACGATCGACGAGCTGACCTCGGGGGCGTTCGACCACCACGCCGAGGACCACGTGCGGGTGACCGTCACCGACGCCGCGCGGCCCGCCCACATGCGCGCCCGGCTCCTCGACCACCTCCCCCACCTGCTCGTCCTCGCCCACGAGCCCGAGGGGGCCGTGCCGCTCGGCGGCCCGGTCCGGGTGACGGCCGCGGAGGACCCGGTCGAGATCGCCGCCCAGTTCGTGGCCGACGCGGGCGGGGCGGAGGCGACGGCCGCCGAGCGGGCCGCGCTCGGCTCCGCGGTCGAGGCCGCCGAGGCGATGCGGAGGTCCGCCTGATGCGGCTCCACCGCCTGACCATCGAGGCCGTGGGGCCGTTCCCCGGCCGGCACACGATCGACATCGACGCCCTCGGCGCCTCGGGCCTCTTCCTCCTCGAGGGGCCGACCGGCTCGGGCAAGACGACGATCATCGACTCGATCGTGTTCGCGCTGTACGGCGACGTGGCCGACTCCGGGGGGTCGCACCGCTCGCGGATGCACTCGCAGCACGCGGAGCCCGGCGTCGAGCCGGTGGTCGACCTCGTCCTGTCGACCGCCCGTGGCGTCTACCGGATCCGCCGCACGCCGTCGTTCGAGCGCCCCAAGCAGCGCGGGAGCGGCACGACGACCGTCAACCCCACGGCGCGCCTGTGGCGGCTCGCGTCGGACGACCTCTCGGGCGTCCCCGCAGGCGAGGACCCGCCGGGCGAGCCGGTCTCGGCGGGCGTCCAGGAGGTCGGCACCGAGCTCGGCTCGATCCTCGGCCTGACCAAGGAGCAGTTCACGCAGACGGTCGTGCTCCCCCAGGGGCAGTTCGCGCGGTTCCTCCGCGCCGGCGTGGCCGACCGCCAGCAGGTGCTCCGGCAGATCTTCGCCACCTCGCTGTACGACGACGTCCAGTCACTCCTCGCGGACCGCGCCCGGGAGGCTCGCGCCTCGACGGAGCGTGCGGCGCAGTCCGCCGGCCGCGCCGCCTCGGCGGTCGCCGAGCACGCGCGGCCGGGCGAGACGGAGCGTGCGGCGCTCGTGGCCGCCGCGGAGGCGTTCGACGCAGACGGGGTCGAGGCGATAGTCGGGCCCCTGCTCGCGCGGCTCACCGACGAGCGGGCGGCCGCGGGAACCGCGCACGAGGCGGCCCGGGCAGCGGACCGCGCTGCGCAGGAGACGCTCGACACGGAGCGCCAGGTCGCCCGGGCGATCGAGCGGCGCACCGCCCTGCGCGCGGGCCGGGACGAGCTGGCCGCGGCCGCGGAGGACGTCGCCCGCACCCGCGCCGCCCTGGCCGCGCACGCCGGCGCCCGGCCCGTCGTCGTCGCGCTCGATGCCGCCGACCGCGCGC
The DNA here is from genome assembly GCF_057652375.1 of Georgenia sp. Z1344. NCBI lineage: Bacteria > Bacillati > Actinomycetota > Actinomycetes > Allobogoriellales > Allobogoriellaceae > Georgenia > Georgenia sp. Z1344. Next base: position 876,689 of record NZ_CM172728.1, read on the forward strand.
GGGAGGCGCTCGAGGGTGCGGCTCAGGGGCTCGACCGGCGCGTCCGGGAGGCGCGGGAGGCCCGCGACGACGAGGCTTCACGTGTCGAGGGTCGTTCTCGTGTCGCGGACGCTCCCCGCGGCGGGGAGGGCGGGGGCGACGACCCCCTCGGCACGAGCCCCGTCGGTTCGGGCCTGGTCGACTCGGTCCTGGTCGACGCCGGTCTCGACACCGGGGCGGCCGCCGACCCGGACGCCGAGGTCGACACCGACCTCGCCGCGCACGCCGACCGGCTCGAGGACGAGCGCCAGCGGGCGACCGCCGAGCAGGGCCGACTGTCCGCGCTGGTCGCGACGGAGGCAGGGCTCGCCGCGCGCCGGGAGCGCCTCGCGGCCACGGAGCGCTCAGTCGGCGACCTCGACCGCCGGCTCGCCGACCGGGCGACCGTCCTCGCCGGCCTGCCCGAGGCGCGGGCGGCGATCGTCGAGCGTCGGGCGACGGCGCAGAACGCCGCCGCCGAGCTCTCGGGGGCACGCGCGGCGACCGACGACGCCGAGACGCGACTCGCCGCCGCTCGCCTGGCCGAGCGGCGCCGCGCGGAGCTCGCCGCCGCGACCGAGGCGCTCGACGCGGCCCGCACGACGGCCGAGGAGGCGCAGGGGCACGAGAACGACCTCCGCGCCCGCTGGCGCGACCAGGTCGCCGGCCGGCTCGCGCGCGAGCTGACGGACGGGGCGCCGTGCCCGGTGTGCGGGTCGCTCGACCACCCTGCCCCGAGCCCCGACTCGGACAGCCCCGTCGGGGAGGAGGACCTCGCGGCGGCCGAGGAGTCGCGCGCCGGCGCCGACCGCGCCCTGTCGGCCGCCTCGTCCACGAGGGCCGCGGCCGAGGAGCAGGTCCGTGCCGCCGCGGAGGCCGCCGGGGACCGGAGCGTCGACGACGCCACGCAGGCGCTCACCGCCGCCCGGGAGGCCGTGCGCCTCGCCGAGCAGCAGGCCGCCGAGGTGGTCCGGCTCGACGAGTCGCTGGCCGCCCACGACGTCCGCGCGGCGCGGGAGGCGGAGCTCCGCACGGCCGACGAGACCGAGCGGGCGTCGCTGATCGCGGCCATCGAGTCGCTGCGCGCCGCCCTCACCGAGGACGAGGAGGCCGTCGTCGCCGCCCGCGGCGCCCACGGGTCGGTCGCGGACCGGGCCGCGGCGCTCGGCACCCGCGCCGCACGGGCGCGCGGCCTCGCCGAGGCCGTCCGGACGCTCCTCGACCGCCGCCGCGCGGCCGCGGACACCCGGGACCGGGCCGCGGCGGACCTCGCCGCCTCCGAGCTCGCCGACGCCGCGAGCGCCCGCGCCGCCGTGCTGCCCGACGGCGAGCGGGCCGCCGCGGAGCGCCGGGTCTCCCACCACGAGGCCGAGACGGCCCGGGTGACGGCCGGCCTCGCGGAGACCGAGATCGCCGGTCTCGCGGAGGACGCGAGCGCCGACCCCGCGGCCGCGGCAGCCGCGCGCGAGGACGCCGCCACGGTCCTCGAGGCGGCCGCCGCCGCCCACGACGCCGCGCGCCGCACCCTGACCAGCACGACCGGCGCCGTCGAGACGCTGCGGGCCGAGCTCGAGCGGCACGCCGCCCGCGCTCTCGCCGATGCGCCGCTCGTGCGCGTGGCGGACCTCGCAGCCGGTCGCGAGTCCCGGACCGGCGTCACCCTCGCCACCTACGTGCTCCTCCGCCGCTTCGAGGAGGTGCTCGCCGCGGCCAACGACCGCCTCGCGTCGATGTCCGCGGGCCGGTACGTGCTCCGACGCACCGACGACCGGGAGGAAGGCGTCCGGGCCCGCGCGGTCGGGCTCGGGCTCGAGGTGCTCGACACTCACACCGACGCCCCGCGCGCGACCCGCACGCTCTCCGGCGGGGAGACCTTCTACGTCTCGCTCGCCCTGGCACTCGGTCTCGCGGACGTGGTCGGCGCCGAGTCCGGCGGCATCGAGCTCGGCACCCTGTTCGTCGACGAGGGGTTCGGCACCCTCGACCCGGAGACCCTCGACTCGGTGATGAACGAGCTCGGCGCGCTCCGGGACCACGGCCGCACGGTGGGCCTCATCAGCCACGTCGCCGAGCTCAAGCAACGGATCCCCGACCAGGTCACGGTGCGCCACCGCGGCGACGGACGAGGATCGACGCTGACGGTCCGGGCGGGCGACTGAACGTCGCGGCCGCTGGCCCTCCTGCCGGTCCGGGAGCCGGACGGTCGGTCAGGACGCCGGACGGGCGCCCCGATCGCGCAGGTCAGGCGCCGAGGATCGCGGCACGCTCGGAAGGGTCGAACCAGAGGAGGTCGAGCTCGGCGACGCGCTCGAACGCGTCGTCGTCCCCGGCCACCGCCGCTGCGACCTCGACCTCGGCGGACTCCTCGTCCACGTGGATCGCCGCCACCGACTCCCAGCCGATCGGGGCGTCGAGCCGCACGAGGCTCGGCAGGTCGCCGGGCTCGGGCGTCGCGGAACCCTCGGGCACGTCGGCGGCCAGGACGACCCGCCGGGCGGGCGGGCCCTCGCCGAGCTCGGCGAGGCGGCGCACGGAGTCGTCCGCGGCGGCGAGGAGGGCGATGACCTCCAGCCCCTCCTCGTCCTCGTCCGGCACGGCGGAGACGAGGTCGGCCGTCACGGCGTGGGCGCGGGTGGCGGCGGGGTCGGCGGCGAGCTCGGCGGGCGTCGCGGGCAGGTAGATGCGCACGGGGCGATCATCCCGCGACGGTCGGCGCGGGTCGCGCGCCACGCCGCCACCAGCGCGAGCGCGTGGTGCTGCCCGCCGGGAGGTCGAGCACGCGCCGGGCGAGGGCCTCGACCGCCTTGCGTGCCGCGCTCGAGTGCGACTGCTCGCGCCAGGTCGCGCCGGCGAGCAGCGCGGCGTCGGCGGTCGACGGGTCGTCGGGCACGAGGACCGGCTCCTGGTCGCCGCCGTAGCGCCACAGGGCCTCGCGGACCGCGCGCTCGTGGTCGGGCCCGGCGGCGGCCCGGCGCACGCGGTTGACGACCACGCTGCGTCGGGCGTCCGGGGCGAGGTCCCGCTCGCGCAGGTCGGTGAGCGCGAGCACGAGCCGGCGCACTCCCACCGGGTCGCCCGCGCCCACGACCACGACCTCGTCCGCGGCGGCGAGCGCCGACAGCGTGGCCTGGTGGCGGACCGGTCCGAAGTCCGTCCCGTCACCCTGCTCGGCCCCGGCGGCGACGTCGACGACGACGAGCGGCGCGACCTCGCGGAGCACCTCCCAGACCGACTCGAGCGATGCGGTCTCGAGCTCGCGCCACCGGTCGGGCCTGGTCAGGCCTGTGAGCGCACGGAGGTTGTCGGAGACCTCGGCGAGGGCGGAACGCGCGACGTCGGCGTCGAGGCGGCCGTGCGTCGCGTGACGCGTCACGGCCGCGATCGACGAGATGTCGTCGGGGATCCCGAGGACCTGGGCGAGCGCCGGCGCTTCGGTGTCCGCGTCGACGACCACCGCACGGACGCCGAGGGCGGCGGCTTCCGCCGCGAGGTTGACGGCGAGGGTCGTGCGGCCGGGCGCACCGCGCGCGCCCCAGACCACGACGATCCGCCCCGGCGCCTCCTCGGGCTCGATGACGGGCGGCGGTCCGGCCTCGTCCACGACCTCCTCGGGGGTGCCCGCGGGGGGCGTCGGCGCCGGAACCGTGGGTGAGCTGCCGCCGGAGGACAACCACCACGGCACCTCCGAGATGACCGCGTCGTCCGTGTCGCCGCCCGGGTCTCCCGAACCCGAAGCGCCCGAACCTTGCGAGGTCGGCTCCGGCGAGGTCGGCTCCGGAGACGCCTGGTCAGCGGGGCGGGACGACGGGGAGCCGGCCGCCGTGCCGCCCGCCGCGGCGTCCGGACGGCCCGCCTCCGACGGCGTCGCCGCTCCGTCCGGCCCGGCGTCCTCCCCGAGGGCCGGCCGGGCCGGGGCGTCGGGGCGGTGCAGCGCGCGCCGGCTGGTCGGCCGCTCGGGTGTCCGGGGTGCCGCCTCGTCACCACCGCCCGAGCCCGCGTCACCCCCGCTCCTGCGTGCGCTCCCGGCCCCGCTCCCGCTCCCGCCTCCGTGTGCGGAAGGACCTCTGGGGCCGCCGGCGCCCTCGCGGGTCCAGGCCTCGGGCACCGAGTCCGGGACCGCCACCGTGGTCGGGAGGCCCGCCGGCGGTGGCCTGTCGCCGTCGGGCGCGTGTCCGCCCGGGCCCGCGGCCCCGTCCCCCGGGCGACCGGGCACCCGCTCGCCCGGCCGCCCCCGGACGTTCTCACCTCGGGCGAGAGCGATCGCCATCGCGGCGAGCGTCCCCGGCTCGTCCGACTCCGCCGCCACCGCGTGCGCACCGAGCTGGGCGAGCCGGCCGGCCTCCGCGGCCGGGCCGACGAGCAGCACGCGTGCACCCGCCGCGACCAGGCGTCCGATCGACGCGCGGTCGACCCCGTCCACCCGGCTGCCGACCACGGCGACGGTGCCGATCCCGGCCCCGACCCCGCCGAGCAGCTCGGGCAGGTCCGCGCACCGCCGGACGACCCGCGCGCCGGAACCGGGCGCGTCGATCGCCCGCACCACCTCGGCCTCGCCCTCGGTGAGCGCGAGCAGGATCCCGTGGCTCACGAGCCCTCCACACCGGCGGCGTGGTGCGGGACCACGGTCAGCTCCTCGCCCGCGGCGACCGCGCCGAGGACGTCCTCGACGAGCTCGGCGGGGACGAGGAGCTCGACGCTCGCCCCGCCCGTCGCGGCGAACACGCCCTCCTCGGTGCCGATGTCGACGACGAGGACCTCGGGCGCGAGGACGACCGGGGGCGCGACCTCCTCGGAGCGGTCCCCGACGGCGGCCCTCGGGGCGCGCCAGAGGTCGACGGTCGAGCCTGCCCCGAGCCCGGACGGCAGCGCGGCACCGACCGGGACGACGACGGGGCGCAGGTCCTGCTCGGTCGCCTCACCCGTCGCGGCGAGCGGGACGAGCTCGCCGGCCCCGACGAGACGGGTGGCCACGAGGTGGTCGGGCAGGTCGCCGTCGGCCACGAGGTAGTGGTCCCCCGCCGACCCGACGTTGACCTCGACGACCTCGAGGCCGGCCTCCGCCAGGCGTTCGCCCGGGGTGACGACGTCGGCGGCCGCCCACACCTCGGTCGTCCCGCCCGCGCTGTCGACCGCCCAGACGCCGATCCCGACCGAGGCCGCCACGAGCAGCACGCCCACGCCGAGGCGTGGGTCCCGCCACCCGGGCCGTCGCATCCGCCGGGCCGTCCCCGCGTTCTCCGTCATCCGAGCTCCCCCTTGCTCACCTGGCACGTCGGCCCATCGTCCCGGCCCCCGACCGGGCCCGCCGGCGTCATCCACAGCCCCGCACCGCGACGCGCCGCGCGACCTTCCGTCCACATCCTGCACGCGCCGGGCCGCCGAAGCGGCGATACTGGACCCGTGGCCCGCTTCCTCACCATCGCCGACGTCGCCGAGCAGCTCCAGCTCTCGGTCTCGCAGGTGCGCGCCCTCCTGCGGAGCAAGGAGCTCGTCGGCGTGCAGATCGGCGGCAAGGGACTGTGGCGCATCGAGGACGTCCAGCTCGAGGCGTACATCTCCCGCCTGTACGCGCAGGCGGAGGCGAGGCCGGCCGACCAGGCGGTCGAGGAGTCGGCCGAGGGCTGACCCACCCGCCCCGGCGCCGGGGTGGTCACGCCGTCCGCACCACGTGCACGGCCGCGAGCGCGACGGCGACCACGTGCGCGCCCGGGTCGGTGAGCAGGTCGAGGTGGTCGGCGCCGACGCGCACGATCCGGCCGGTGCGTCCGCCGGCCGTGTCGTCGAGCCGCACGACCGAGCCGGCGCGCGCGATCCTGCGCAGCGCGGCGGCGAACGAGTGCCGGGCGGCGACCACGCCTGCGGCCCCCGCCGTCCGTCCGAGCCCGCGCACCGCGACCACGGCGTGCGCGGGGACGAGGGCGCGGCGTTCCCCCTGGGCGAGGAGCAGCCAGTGAGCGTTGGCGTCGAGCAGGGTGCCGGCGACGTCGTCCCCACCCGGTAGCGCGATCGACAGCTCGGCACCCGTGCGCGCCCGCCAGCGGACCTCGAGCGTGACCGTGGCGGCCTCCGCCTCGACGAGCTCGCCCGCCTCCGCGAGCTGCTCCGCCCGCCGTTCCGCCTCGAGCTCGCCGGACAGGTCCGCGAGCAGCAGGTCCTCCCACGCCACCCGGCCAACCTAGGTCGTCGCGCGCCACCGTGGGCCCGGACGACGCACGGATCTCACGAACGCCGGACGGCATCGTCCCGCGCGACACGCCGACACCCTTGCGCATCTCGTCACACCTGTGCCAGCGTTCAGCCATCATTCGACACGAACGAGCACGAACGGACACGTTCGGCGGGACGGCGGCGACATGGCACGGAGCGAGCGCACGAGAGAACCGAGACCGCACGCGCGATCGGCACCACCGCCCGGCGACGGGCGCCCGGCACGGGTCGGCGGCACCGCCCTCGCCCTCCTGGCGACCGCCGCGGTGACCGCCCCGCTCGCCGTCGGGCTCGGCCGGACCGGGTGGAGGGCGGTCGTCGACCTGGCCGCCCGGCCGGTGCTCGGCGCGAACGACGTGCCCGACCTCGTGGCGGGGCCGCTCCTCGTGGCCGGCGCCGCGGCGGCCGCCTGGTACGCGCTCACGGCGATCGCGGGCCTCGGCGTGCTCCTGCTCCCGCGGGCGGGGGCGGGCGCCCACCTGCGCCGATCGCTGACAGGTCTCGTCGGCAGCATCGGCGCTCCTGTGCTGCGGCGCGTCGCCACGGGCAGCGCGGTGGCGGGCCTGTCCCTGGGGCTGGCCGTCGCGCCCGCCGGGGCGACCACGGGCGGACCGGAGGGCACCGGCGACGGGCCCGACCTGCCGGCGGTCCCCACCCTCCCGGAGGTGCCGGACGCCCCCGACACCCCCGGCGGGCCCTGGGTCGACGGCCCGTCGCCCGCGGAGGCCGAGCCGGCGGGCGACGAGCCCACGGGGAACGAGCCGGCGACGTCGGCGTACACCGTCGCGCCGGGTGACTCCCTCTGGACGATCACCGAGGACCACCTCGGCCCCTCGGCCACCAGTGCGGAGATCGCCGAGGCATGGCCCGAGCTCTACGCGGCCAACGCCGATGCGGTCGGCGCCGACCCCCATCTCGTCCGCCCCGGCACCCACCTGACGGTGCCCGCCGCCCTGGAGTCCCGATGAGCGCCCAGCCCACCCACGAGCTCCGTCCGGTCCCCCTCCCGTCGGGACCCCGGCTCGCGGCGGTCCCCGACGCCCCCGGCCGTGTCACCCGCACGACGCCGCGCACCGGACCCGCCGTGGCACCTCACGCCCCGCGCACCTCCGACGAGCGGCCGTGGGACCGGGTGCGCTTCAGCGGCGAGTGCCGCAGGGGCGCCGAGCAGTTCGAGGAGGAGCCGACCGGCGAGCATGCCCCGTCGACCGACGAGGGGCTCGACCGCCTGGCGGCCGGGATCGCCCAGCACGCGGTCGAGGCGCTGCTCGGCTCCCGGTCGGCGGCGCAGCTGTCCCGGTGGCTCGCCCCGGACCTCTACGAGTCGCTGTCGCGGCGGGTCGGGCTCGCCGGCCGCCTCCAGGGACGCCCGCGACTCGTCCGGCACGTCGCCGTCCGGCACGTGCACGGGTGCGCGCCGAGCGAGCGTGCCCGCGAGGTCAGCGTCGTCCTCCACGACGGCGAGCGGGTGCGGGCGGCCGCCGTCCGGCTCGAGGCGTTCCGCTCGCGCTGGCGGGCCGTGGCCCTCGAGATCGGCTGACCGGCGGGCGACGCGCGACCCGGACGACCGGACGGCCGTGACCCCGGGGGGAGGTCACGGCCGTCCGGCAGCGGGTGGGCGGCCGGGCCACGGGGCCCGGCGCCGTCGGTGTCGCGGGGTCAGGCCCCCATCGACCGGAGCATCGAGGAGAAGTCGGGGACGGCGTCGAACTCGTCGGCCGTGTTCCGCGGGTCGGCGGCCGCCACGGCCGTGGCCAGCTCGCCGCCGGCGCGGGCGATGCGGCCGGGCAGGCTGCCGCCGTCGCGCCCCTCGGCGTCGCCGGCCCAGTCGTCCGTCGCGGCGTACACGCCGGTCGACATCGCGCGTCCCCGCAGGTAGGCCACGAGCGGCCGCACCGCGTAGTCGATCGCGAGCGAGTGCCGCGGGGTCCCGCCGGTCGCGCCGATGAGCAGCGGCGTGCCGTCGATCGCCCCCTGGTCGAGGATGTCGAGGAACATCTTGAGCAGGCCGGAGTACGACCCGGAGTAGACCGGGGTCGTCACCACGAGCCCGTCGGCCGAGGCTGTCGCGGACATCGCGTCCTCCAGGGCGCCCGTCCGCACCCCGGTGAGCATCGCGTTGAGGATGTCGTGGGCATGGTCGCGCAGGTCCACGGTCGTCACCTCGGCCGCGACCCCCTGCTCCCGCAGGGCGGTGACGGTGGCCTGGCCGAGCCGGTCGGCGAGCATCTGCGTCGAGGACGGCTGCGAGGTCCCGGCCGAGACCGACACGATGCGCCGGCCGGGAGCTCCGGCCGCGGCGCGGTCGTCGCCCAGGGGGCCCGGGCCGGCCTCGCGCGCGGCGTCGTCGTCGGGCAGGTCGAAGGGGAACGTCATGCTCAGACCTCCAGATCCTCGGCGCGGCGGCCGGTGACGTCGTCGCCGGTGCCGCCCACGTGGGCCGCGCCGGCCGTCCCGCCGGCGAGGGCGGCGGCGACGCGCTCGGCGTGGGTGGGGGCGGCGGCAGGCACGTGCGCGGGGCGGGTCGACTCGGCCTCCCTGCGCAGGGCCGGGACCACCTCGGTGGCGAGGAGGTCGATCTGCTCGAGCACCGTCTTGAGCGGCAGGCCCGCGTGGTCGATGAGGAAGAGCTGGCGCTGGTAGTGGCCGACGTTCTCCCACATCTTCCCGTAGCGGTCGATGACCTCCTGGGGCGAGCCGACGGTCAGCGGCGTCTCGGCGGTGAACTGCTCCATCGTCGGGCCGTGGCCGTAGACGGGCGCGTTGTCGAAGTAGGGGCGGAACTCCGTCTTCGCGTCCTGGCTGTTCGCGCGCATGAAGACCTGACCGCCGAGCCCGACGATCGCCTGGTCAGCCTGACCGTGGCCGTAGTGCTCGTAGCGCTCGCGATAGAACTGCACCATCCGCTTCGTGTGCCGCATCGGCCAGAAGATGTTGTTGTGGAAGAAGCCGTCGCCGTAGTACGCGGCCTGCTCGGCGATCTCGGGGCTGCGGATCGAGCCGTGCCAGACGAACGGCGCGACGCCGTCGAGCGGACGGGGGGTCGCCCTGAAGCCCTGGAGCGGGGTGCGGAACTTGCCCGACCAGTCGACGACCTCCTCGGTCCACAGCCGGCGCAGGAGCGCGTAGTTCTCGATCGCGAGGTTGATGCCCTCGCGGATGTCCTTGCCGAACCACGGGTAGACGGGGCCGGTGTTTCCACGGCCCATCATGAGGTCCATCCGCCCGTCCGAGATGACCTGGAGCATCGCGTAGTCCTCGGCGATCTTCACCGGGTCGTTCGTCGTGATGAGGGTGGTCGAGGTGGACAGGATGATGTTCTTGGTCCGCGCCGCGAGGTAGCCGAGCATCGTGGTCGGCGAGGAGGCGACGAACGGCGGGTTGTGGTGCTCGCCGGTGGCGAAGACGTCGAGCCCGGCGGCGTCGGCGTGCTCGGCGATGGTGAGCATCGCGCGCACCCGCTCGGTGTCCGTCGGCGTGCTGCCGGTCGTCGGGTCCGTCGTGACGTCGCTGACGGTGAAGATTCCGAACTGCATGTCGCCCCTCCTCGTGCTCGCTCGGTTCGATGCTTTTGCATCGATACTACCGCCAACGTCGCCGCCCCCGCATTCATTCCCCGCCGGCCGGGAGGGAGGTCACACCGCGGCCCGGGCGGGCACGGACGCGCCCGCGAGACCGGTCGGCGGGCGCCGGCAGGTCGGCGGGCGCCGGCAGGTCGGCGGGCGCCGGCAGGTCGGCGGGCGCCGGCAGGTCGGCGGGCGCCGGCGGGTCGGCAGGCGTCGCCCGGCGGGCGCACGAACGACGACGGCGACCCACCGTGGTGGGTCGCCGTCGTCGGGGTGGCGCGGGCCGCTCGGGGCCGGACCCTGCGTCAGCCGCGCTTGCGGGCCTTCTTCGCCTGCGCGCGCCGCTGGGCGCGGTTTAGCCCGTCAGCCCCGCCGTCGCCGTCCGCGGCGGAGTCGCCTCCTCGGGCCGGCCGACGGGTCGGCGCGTCGTCGTCGGCACCGGACGTCGCCGAGCTCGTGCCCGAGTAGGTCAGCCCGGTGGGGCGCCGCGGGGCGTCCAGGCCGAGCAGCTCGTCGTCCGTCGGTGTGGCGCCGGACCCCTCGCCCGCCGGGGCGTCGTCGGCGTCGCCCGTGGCGTCCTCGCCGAGGCCGGCGGCGTCCGGGGCGAGCCCGGCGGCGTCGTCCGAGGCGAGCGAGGCGGAGTCCTCCGGCGCCCCGCCGGCATCCGAGGACGCGTCCTCCGACGTGCTCGCGGACGCCGACGCGGCACCCCGCGCGCCGATCGCGGCGCCGGCCGCCGCGCCTCCGCCGGGCACGGGCGGCGCGGGCGTGGCCCCGCCGAGCGCGGACGCGGCGAAGGCGGACCCGGCGGCCGCGGCCTTCTGGGTCGCGGCGGTGCCGGTCCCCGTGCGGGGAGCGGCCGCCCCGGTGCGGGGAGCGGCCGTCGCGCGGCCCGCGGCCGAGACCGCCGTGGCCGCGGCGGAGGAGGCGTCGACCGCCGTCTGCCCGGCCGGCTTGATCTCGAGGTTGAACACGTAGCGGACGGTGTCCTCGCGGATGGCCTCGTTCATCGCCTGGAAGAACGTGAAGCCCTCGCGCTGGTACTCGACCAGCGGGTCGCGCTGACCGGCGGCGCGGAGCTGGATGCCCTGGCGCAGGTAGTCCATCTCGTAGAGGTTCTCGCGCCAGTGCCGGTCGAGGACGGACAGGACCACGCGGCGCTCGAGGCGGCGCATGAGGTCCTCCCCCACCTCCTCCTCGCGGGTGTCGTAGGCGACCGAGATGTCGGAGCGCAGCTCGGTGCGCAGGAGCTCGGGCGTCACGCGGTCACGGTGGCCGGCCTGGTCGACGAGGTCCTCCTCGGTCACCGACACCGGGTAGAAGGCACCGAGCTCCCCGAGGATCGCGTCGAGGTCGCTGTCCTCCGCCGCACCGCCGCCCGCGTGCTGGTCGACGATCGCGTCCACGAGGTCGGAGGCGAAGGTGCGCACCTGGTCCTCGATGTCCTCGCCGTGCAGCACCCGGCGGCGCTGCTCGTAGATGACGGTGCGCTGCTTGTTCATCACGTCGTCGTACTTGAGGACGTTCTTGCGCTGCTCGAAGTTGCGTGCCTCGATCGCCTCCTGGGCGCGCCGGATGCCCGACGACACCCACTTGTGCTCGAGCGCCATGTCGTCGGGGTAGGACGCGTTGTCCATGAGGCGGGCGGTCGGGCCGGAGCCGAACAGCCGCATGAGGTCGTCCTCGAGCGAGAGGTAGAACCGGGACTCGCCGGGGTCGCCCTGACGCCCGGCACGGCCGCGCAGCTGGTTGTCGATGCGGCGCGACTCGTGCCGCTCGGTGCCGAGGACGTACAGCCCGCCGGCGTCGAGCACCGCCTGGTGCTCGTCCTTGACCTGCTCCTGGGCGGCCTCGAGCGTCTCGGCCCACGCCGCCTCGTACTCCTCGGCGTTCTCGGTGGGATCGAGCCCCCGGTCGCGCAGCACGTTCTGGGCGATGTGCTCGGGGTTGCCGCCGAGCATGATGTCGGTGCCTCGGCCGGCCATGTTGGTGGCGACGGTGACGGCGCCCTTGCGGCCCGCCTCCGAGACGATCGCGGCCTCACGCTCGTGCTGCTTGGCGTTGAGGACGTCGTGCGCGACCCCGGCCTCCGACAGCAGCTCCGAGAGCCGCTCGGACTTCTCCACCGAGGTGGTGCCGAGGAGGACCGGCTGCCCGGTCTCGTGACGCTCCTTGACGTCGGCGACGATCGCCTTGTACTTCTGCTCGATGTTCTTGTAGACGAGGTCGCCCTCGTCCTTGCGGATCATCGGCTTGTTCGGCGGGATCGGCACCACGCCGATCTTGTACGTCGAGGAGAACTCGGCGGCCTCGGTCTCGGCCGTACCGGTCATGCCGGAGAGCGTGTCGTAGAGCCGGAAGTAGTTCTGCAGCGTGATCGTGGCGAGCGTCTGGTTCTCCGCCTTGATCTTCACGCCCTCCTTGGCCTCGATGGCCTGGTGCATGCCCTCGTTGTAGCGGCGTCCGCGCAGGCGACGGCCCGTGTGCTCGTCGACGATCGTCACCTCGCCGCCCTCGACGATGTAGTCCTTGTCCCGCTGGTAGAGCTCCTTGGCCCGCAGCGAGTTGTTGAGGAACGAGATGAGCGGGGTGTTGAGCGACTCGTAGAGGTTGTCGATGCCGAGCAGGTCCTCGACCTTCTCGATGCCGGGCTCGAGTATGCCGATGGTCCGCTTCTTCTCGTCGACGTCGTAGTCGACGTCCACCTCGAGCTTCGGCGCGATCTTCGCGAACGCCGCGTACCAGGGGTTGACGTCGCCCTCGGCCGGGCCCGAGATGATGAGCGGGGTGCGCGCCTCGTCGATGAGGATCGAGTCCACCTCGTCGACGATGACGAAGTTGTGACCGCGCTGGACGAGGTCGTCGGTGCTCAGCGCCATGTTGTCGCGCAGGTAGTCGAACCCGAACTCGTTGTTCGTGCCGTACGTGATATCGGCCGCGTACATCTCGCGCCGCTGGGCGGGCGTCTGACCGGAGAGGATGCAGCCGGTCGTCAGGCCGAGGAAGCGGTGGACACGCCCCATGAGCTCGGACTGGTAGGAGGCCAGGTAGTCGTTGACGGTGACGACGTGGACGCCCTTGCCCTCGAGCGCGTTGAGGTAGCTCGGCAGCGTGGCGACCAGCGTCTTGCCCTCACCGGTCTTCATCTCGGCGATGTTGCCCTGGTGGAGCGCGGCGCCACCCATGATCTGCACCCGGTAGTGCCGCTGGCCGAGCACGCGGCGGGCGGCCTCACGGACGACGGCGAACGCCTCGGGGAGGATGTCGTCGAGCGTCTCGCCGTCCTCGAGGCGCTCCCGGAACTCGGTCGTCTGCTCCTTCAGCTCCTCGTCGGTGAGGTCGACGAAGGAGTCCTCGAGCAGGTCGACCTGGTCGGCGATGGTGCCGAGCCGCTTGACGACCCGCCCCTCGCCCATCCGCAGGATCTTGTCGAGGATCGTTGCCACAGCGGCACTCCGTGAGGTGGTCCGTCGCCCCGGCGGGGCGGGCGCGCCGAGCTGCCGCGCCACCCGCCATGGTAGGCGTGCCGCACCGGGCCCGGGGCACGGCGGGTCACCTCCGGCGCCACGGGCGCCTCACACGCCTCCGACGGCGGAGCTCACCGGCCCGGCGAGATCCCCCTCGGCGCCGCTCGCGTCGATCCGGTCGGCCCCCACCCAGCGCGCGACCTCGGCGAGCTCGGCCGCGAGCGCCGCCGCGATCTCCTCCGCGCCGGGCCAGGCCGCGGGACCGCGGGTGGGCAGGTCGGGGACCTGCCCGGGGTCCTCGGCGTGGACCTCCTTGACGAGGAGCGCGCCGGCCGCCCGGTCGGCCTTGAGGTCGACGCGCGCGACGAGGTGCTCACCGAGCAGGAAGGGCAGGACGTAGTAGCCGTGCGTGCGCAGGTGGGCGGGGGTGTAGATCCCGATCCGGTAGTGCATCCCCCACAGGGCGGCGAGCCGCCCGCGCTCGAACACGAGCGGGTCGAACGGCGCCAGCAGCGCGCGGGCACGCACCGGTGACGGGGCCGGGGCGCCGGGAAGCCGGTAGTGGGGTCGGGCCAGGCCGCGGACCGCGACCTCCTCGAGAAGTCCGTCCTCGACGAGCTCGCCGACCGCCGTCGTCGTCGTCCCGATACGCAGCCGGTGGTAGTCCGCGAGCGCCCGGACGTCCGCCACCCCGTGGGCGCGGGCGGCCGCGAGGGTGAGCTCGCGCACCGCCTCCGGCCAGGACGGTGCGGGCTCGAGGGCGGCGGGCGGGAGCACCCGCTCCGGCAGGTCGAGGCGCTGCTCGAACGAGGCGGTCCGGCCGGCCACGGCGAGCCGTCCGGTGCGCCACATCCGGGTGACGGCGATCTTGAGCGGGGACCAGTTCCAGCCCCACTGGGTCTTCTCCGCCCGGTCGTGCGCGAGCGCGTCGTGCAGCTCGGTGGCCGACATCGCCCCACGGTCGGTGATCGCCGCCTCGACCTCGGCCATCACCCGCGGGTCGCCGAACTCGTCCGCACGGAAGCGCTCCTCCTCGGCTGCGCGGCGCGCGGCCTGGAGCGCGTACGTGCGCGGGGGAACGAGGGAGGCCTCGTGGCACCAGGTCTCGACGAGGAGGCGAGGTGCGCGGCCCGTCGCGCGCTCGAGGATCGCCGGGTCGTAGGGGCCGACGCGTGCGAGGACGGGCAGCGTGTGCGCACGAGCGAGGACGTTGACCGAGTCGATCTGCAGCAGCGCGGTGTCCGCGATCGCGCGAGCGACATGCCGCCGCGCGGGCCAGGCGGGACGGCGCCGGGCGAGGCCCTGCGCCGCGATCGCGACTCGGCGCACCTGACGGATCGACATCTGCTGGACCGGCATCGCGCCATCGTGCCACCGGGCGCCGACATGCCCCCGCCCGGCAGGTCGGCCGGGCGGGAGCGCGGGTCAGCAGGTGGAGTCGAGCCGGAGCACGCCGTACGACCAACCCTTGCGGCGGTAGACCACGCAGGGCTGACGGGTCTCGGAGTCGACGAAGAGGAAGAACGGGTGCCCCACCATCTCCATCTCGTACAGGGCCTGGTCCACCGTCATGGGCTCGGCCTTGTGCAGCTTGTCCCGCACGATGACCGGCGAGTCACCGAGCTGGGTCTCGACCGCCTCGCCGGGGCTCGTCGACGGGGCCGGGTGCTCCGCGATCGGCGCGTCGCCGGCCAGCCCGTCCTGGGGCTCGTGCTGCTCGACGTCGAGCGGGGGCGCGGCGGGCAGCGCACGGTTCGCGTGCCGCTGCCGGTCCTTGCGCCGGTCGTGGTGCCTCCGCAGCCGCTCGAGCAGCTTGCCGGTCGCGAGGTCGAGCGCCGCGTACCGGTCGGCGGCGCTCGCCTCCGCCCGGATCACCGGCCCCTTGTCCCGCAGCGTGATCTCGATCCGCTCGGCCTGGTCGGCCAGCCGGGGGTTCTTCTCGAGCGTGAGCTCGACGTCGACGCGCTGCGTGCGCGGAGCGAGCTGGGTGACCTTCGCGAGCTTGTCCTCCACGTGGGAACGGAAGCGGTCGGCGACATCCGTGCCGCGGCCCTTGACGACGATCTCCATGGTGACCTCCATCGGTCGGTGCGGGGGCGGACGTGACGGGCCCGCCTCTCGAAACTCCGGCGCCGTGGGCGCCGGTCAGGGTGCGTGCGACCTCCTCCCTCCCGGGGGACGGAACAGCCACCCGTCGCGTCTCCGCGTCCCGGGTGGCTCCATGCACCAACGTTACCCGGTTCGCCCCGTCCCGGACACCTGGCGGACACCCTGGCGCGTGCCCGGTCGCAGGTCACCGGCCCGGAGCCCGCGCCCCGGCGACGACGAGGGCGCCGAGCACGTCCGCACCGGCCCCGCGCAGGGACTCCGCGCAGGCGGCGAGGGTCGCGCCGGTGGTCAGCACGTCGTCGACGAGGAGCACCGCGGTGCCGGCGGGGACCGGCGCGCGCAGGTCGGGCGGGCGGCTCCGGTTCGCCACGCGGGAGCGGGCCGACGAGCCGCGCTGCCGGGCCGGGCCACCCGCACGCCGCAGGAGGTCGACGGACGCGATCCGCAGGCGCGCCCGCGGGGTCGGACCTGACGACGGGGCATCGGCTGCGCGGGCGGCGGCGTCGGCCAGCCCGGCAACCACGGCGTCGGCGAGCTCGACGGCGACGAGCATGCCGTGCCGGCGTCGCATTGCGCCTGAGGGGGCGGGGACGACGAGCAGCGTGCCCCCGGCGTCGTCGCCCCGGACGTCGCCGGCCAGGAGGGGCCACATCCGTGACCCGGCGAGCCGTCCGGCGTCGACCAGCTCGCGCCGGAGGTGGCCGCACCGGCCCGTCTTCCAGTCGATGACGATGCGACGGAGCGGGCCGTGGTAGTCGCCGAGGGACCAGGCACGCAGGACGGGCTCGTCGAACCCGGCGAGCAGCGGAGCGCCGTCCGTGCACTCCGCGGGCCCGGCGGTGAGCAGGCGCCGGCACGTCCGGCACAGCGCGACGCCCCACGTCCCGCACCCGGCGCACTCGGCGGGCACGACGAGCTCGAGCGCGGCCAGGAGCGGCGCGGGCAGGCGTGCGCGGGAGCGGTCGCGGGGATCAGGTGGTCGCACCCGGGCAGGATCGCCGCCGCATGCGCGCCCCCGCGGGCCGCACCCGTCCGGGCGGTGGATCGCCCTGCCGGTGCGACGCCTGTGGACCCGCGTGCCGGGGTCAGCCCGGATAGGCCGGGTCGGCGAGATCGTCGGCCACGCGCGTCCAGGAGGCGCCCGTGCGCTCGTAGATCCCGTCGTCCGACGTCTGCACGACGATCGAGGTCTCCCCGCGCCCGCCCGTCAACGACACCGCGCCCTGGAGCACGGGCAGCGGCTCGGTGTCGCCGCCGATCCGGACGAGGTAGGGGCGGGGGCCGGGGTCGGTGGCCGTGCGGCCGAGCACCACCAGGGTGGTGGAGTCGATCCACGCGAGGTCGGTCGCGTCGACGAGGCCGACCCCGACCCGGGCCTGGGCCGTCCCGAGCGAGCGGGGCGTGTCGTCCGTCGCGCGCTGGACGCCCGCGACCTCGACGAGCACCGAGCCGCCCTGCTCCCGGATCACCGCGACCCGCGACCCCTCGCGGGACACGCGCAGGGCCCGGACGACCGACCCGTCGAGCCACGGGGCGTCGACCTCGGCCGTGCCTCCGCTCGGCACGGCGGTGCGCAGGGAGCCGGTGTTCGTCGTCTCGCCGGTCCACGCCCAGCCGTAGCGGTCCATCGACGGCGCGACGAGGTTCGAGCCCGAGACGACGAGGCGGGCGCTGCGGCCGGCCGTGGGCGCCGCCATCATCCGGGTCGGGCCGTCGAGGTAGACCTGCCCGTCGGGCGGGTCGGCGGGCGAGCCCGCCGGTGCCGACGCCTCGCCGGTGCGGGGCGCGGCGGCACCGGTCACGCGCACGGCCAGCCCGCCGTCGAGCTCGACGAGCTCGCCGTCGGATACCGCGAGCAGCGGCTGCGGCCTGTACGGGTAGGCGGGCAGCTGCGGCACCGAGCCGATCGCGAGCGCGTTGCCCCCGACTGTGACGGTGACGTCGGAGACGCCGGGCACGGCCGCGAGCGTGCGGCGCAGCTGCGCCACGAGCAGCTCGCGCTCCCGGCTCGAGGCCTCGAGGACGTCGTCGGTGAGGTCGACCGTGGCGACTCCGTCGGCCACGTCCACCGAGCTGAGCACGAGCCGGGTCGAGAGCGGGGCGGGCGTGAGGACCGCCGGCTCGAGCCAGGCCGAGGGACCGGACAGGACCCCCTGGACGAGGGAGGCGGCCAGGTGCTGGCGCGGGTAGTGGCGCAGGTCGGCGACCACCGTCTCGCCGTCCGCCGCCGGGAAGTACAGCGGGGCGGCGGTGTACTGCACGGAGAACGACTCGGCCGAGAGCAGGACGCCGTCCTCGAGGTCGATGATCCGCCACTCGCCGTCGTCGTCGCGGGCCAGCGTGAAGTCCGTGACGATCTCGTGGTCGCTCGCCGACTCCGTGTAGTGGCCCGACCCGTCGACGACCGCGAGGAGCTCGGTGCTCACCGAGACCCCGCCGTCGTCCGTCGTCGCGATCGACGGCTCCACGTGGTCCGCGTAGACGCGCGCCTGGGCGAGGGGCTGCCAGCCGGTCGTGGCCTGCCCGCCGAGGAACTCCCGGGCGACCGAGAAGTCGTCGGCGAACCCCGTGGCGCTGGCCGCGAGGAAGCCCTGGACGACCTCCTCCGGGGTCGCGCCCTCCTGCGGCCCGCGCGCGTACAGGCCGAGCGACGGCGCGGCCGAGACGGTCGGGTCGGCGGCGACGACGGGCCCCGAGCCGGGCAGCTGCGCGCAGCCGGCGAGCAGGGCGAGGGCCAGGAGCGGCGCGAGCACCTTCGCCGCCGCGCGCCGGAACGCGGAAGCGGGTACGGCACCGGGCGGCGACCCGGCCCGGGACGGGAGCCGGCGCGCCGTCATCGCTCCTCCCCACGCGCGTCGAGCGCCGGCGGGACGAGCCCGACGAGCGGGGCGGCGAGCGCCGGCTCCACGCTGGCGTCGTCGGGCCACAGCTCGATCGGCGAGGGACCGACCTCTCCCCCGTCCTCGCGTGGGAGCGTGAGGAGGAAGGCGGCGCCCTCGCCGGGCCGCCCCGCGGCGGCGAGCGTCCCGCCGTGCAGGCCGACGTCCTCCTGAGCGATGGACAGCCCGAGACCGGTGCCGCCGGTCGTGCGGGTGCGCGCGGTGTCGCCGCGCCAGAAGCGGTCGAAGACCCGGTCGGCCTGCTCCTCGGACATCCCCACGCCGTGGTCGCGGACGAGCACCGCGACCGACCGGTCGTCGGCGGCGACGGTGAGGTCGACGGGACGTCCCTCGGAGTGCTCGATCGCGTTGACGAGCAGGTTGCGCAGGACCCGTTCGATGCGGCGCGCGTCGACCTCGGCGATGCAGACCGGGGTCACGCGGTGCACCCGGACCTCCGTCCCCTTGCTCTCCGCGAGCAGGATGTGGCCCTCGACCACGCCCTCGACGAGCTCGCCGAGGTCGGTCGGTCCGACCTCGAGGGTCGCCGCGCCGGCGTCGAACCGCGAGATCTCGAGCAGGTCGGCGAGCATGTGGTCGAAGCGCTCGATCTGCGCGACGAGGAGCTCCGCCGACCGGCGCACCGGCGGGGGGAACTCGTCGCGCTGGTCGTGGATGAGGTCCGCGGCCATGCGGATCGTCGTCAGCGGCGTGCGCAGCTCGTGCGAGACGTCGGAGACGAACCGCTGCTGCAGCCGGGACAGCTCGGACATGTCCTTGATCTGCTGCTGGAGCGAGTCGGCCATCTCGTTGAACGACTCGCCCAGGCGGGCGACCTCGTCCGAGCCGCTGACGTCCATCCGCTCGTCGAGGAGCCCGGCCGCGAGGCGCTCGGCCGTGCGCGATGCCTGCCGCACCGGCCGCAGCACCCACCTGAGGACGAGGGCGGCGATCGCGGCGACGAGGGCGACCAGGGCGAGTGCCGCGACCCCGAGGACGGAGGTGACGACGGCGATCATCTGCTGCTCGGGCTGGAGCCCGTAGACGGTGTAGAGCTCGTACTCGCCAGCCACCGGGAGGACCACGGGCGCCCCGACGACGATCGCCGGCACCTCCTCGCCGTCCATCGACACCGTGGCGGACTGCCAGTGCAGCGACGCCCCCGGCTCGACGGCCGCGTGCATCTCCGCGGAGATGACGTCGCGGATGGCGGCCGAGCTCGTCGGCTCGAGGATCGTGGGCCCGGACTGGTGCTCCTCGTCGCGGGTGATGACCGTGCCGATCACCCCCGGAGCCGCTCCCTGACTGAGGTCGACGATGTCCGTCGCGGCCTGCTGGGCCTCGCTGGGGGTGGAGGAGAGCGAGTCGTCCAGGGTCGCCTGGGCCCGTGCGGCGCGGTCGGCGGCGTCACCGACGACCTGCTCGACCCGGGCGTCGAAGAGCCGGTCGCGGATCTCCACCGAGACCACGGCTCCGATGATCCCCAGGCCCAGCATCCCCCCGATCGCGGTCACGGTGACGACGCGGACCGCGAGGGAGCCGCGCCACCGGCGCGCGAGGTCGAAGGCCCGTCGGCGGAGCCGGGCGCGCCATGACCTCTTGCGTGCCGGCCGCGCGGGCGTCCGTCCCGCCGTCCCGGTGGCCTCCGGCACCTCACCGCCGGCCCCCTCCGCGCGGGAGGGGCGGGAGTGGGTGGTCGAGGTCGAGGCCTCCGACGTCGGGGCCGGTCGCTCCGACCCCGCCGGCGTCGGCTCGTCGGGCGAGCTCACGCCTGGACGGGCCCGGCCCGGTAGCCCACGCCGCGGACCGTGACGACGACCTGGGGGTTCTCCGGGTCGAGCTCCACCTTGGCGCGCAGGCGCTGGACGTGGACGTTGACGAGCCGGGTGTCCGCCGAGTGCCGGTAGCCCCACACGGTCTCGAGCAGCTGCTCGCGCGTGAAGACCTGTCGAGGCTTGCGGGCGAGCGCCACGACGAGGTCGAACTCGAGCGGCGTGAGCGAGATGAGCTCGTCACCCCGCCGCACCTCGTGGGCGGCCACGTCGATGTCGAGGTCGCTGATCCGCAGGCGCTCCGGGTCCACGTCCTCCTGCCGGCGCAGGCGCGCGCGGATGCGGGCGACGAGCTCCTTGGGCTTGAACGGCTTCTGGACGTAGTCGTCCGCACCGGCCTCGAGCCCGGCGACCACGTCGAGCGTGTCGGACCGCGCCGTGAGCATGACGATCGGGACGTCGGACTCCGCGCGGATGATGCGGCAGATCTGGATGCCGTCGAGCCCCGGCAGCATGAGGTCGAGCAGCACGATGTCCGGGTGCGTCTGCCGGAAGGTCTCCGGCGCCGCGGCGCCGTCGGCGACATGCACGACGTCGAACCCCTCGGACTGCATGACGATCCCGATCATCTCGGCCAGGGCGACGTCGTCGTCGACGACAAGGAGTCGAGCACTCATGGCCCCAGTGTCCTACACGGACCGGGCAGTTCAGTCGGCGGGCGCGCCGTGAATGCGTGGCACGATGTCGCGCAGGTGACGACGACGGAGGCGGGATGACGCAGGGCGGCGCGGGGAACGACCCGCGGGGACCGTACGGCGGGTGGGACGGGCAGGCCTCGTCCCCCTCCGGAGACGGCGACCCCGGTGGGTACGGGCAGTACGGCGCGGACCCCACCGCACCCGTCGAGCAGCCCCCGACGGGGCAGTACGGCCAGTACGGAGCCGGCCCCACCGCGGGTCCTCCCGCACCGGGCGCGTGGGGCGCCCCGGGCGGGACGACGCCGGGCACGGCGTCGTCGGGCTACGGCCAGTACGGGGCGGCCGACGCCCCGGGCTCCGGCGCCTGGGTGGCCGACAGCCTCGCCGGCGGCCGGCCGGGGATCATCGCGCTGCGCCCGCTCGGCGTGGGCGAGATCCTCGAGGGTGCGTTCCGCTCCGTCCGGCACAACCCGGGCACGATGTTCTTCTACGCCGGGGTCGTCAGCGTCCTCACGCTGGTCCTGTCCCTGGCGACCAGCTGGCTCTCGGTCAACGCCACGCAGTCGATGACCATCGAGGAGTCGGCCGGCGTGCAGGGCTTCTCGAGCTTCGCGCTCGGCATCGTCACGGCACTGACCTCGCTGATCGCGACCGGCGCCCTCGTCGTCTCGGTCAGCCGGTCGGCGATCGGGAAGAAGGCGTCGATCGGCGAGGTCTGGACGGCGGTCAAGGGCCGGATCCTCTCGCTCGTGGGTCTCAGCCTCCTGCTCGGCCTCATCATGACGGGCCTGGCGTTCGTCACCGGCATCATCATGTCGGTGGTCGCCTTCGCGTTCCTCGCGGCCGTCATCGGATCGTTCGACGGCTCGACGACCGGTATCACGACGGCGGTCGCCGTCGTCGTCATCGCCCTGCTCGCGTCGTCGATCCCGGCGATCATCATCATGATCCGGCTGTCACTGTCCTACCCGGCGGTCGTCCTGGAGAAGGCCGGGCCGGGACGCGCCCTGTCCCGCTCCTGGTCGCTGACGTCGCAGTCCACGTGGCGGCTCGTCGGCGTGTACCTGCTCACCGCCATCATCGCGATCGTCATCGCGGGGGTCGTCTCGCTGCCCGTCGGGCTGCTCGGCGGCGCCGCGGGACTGTCCGACACGGTCGTCCTCGTGCTCACCACCGTGGTGTCCGTGCTCGTCAACCTCATCATCACGCCGTTCACGGCCGGCGTGACGTCGCTCGTCTACATCGACCAGCGCATGCGGCGCGAGGGGCTCGACGTCCAGCTCGCCCGCGCCGCCTCGGACCGTGCCTGACCTCCTCACCGGTCGGATCGCGGAGGTCCCCGTCACGCCGGACGCCCCCGAGGCGCACGAATGGGCCGTCGACGAGCTCTCCCGCCGGATGTACGACACCTCGCCGGGCCTCCTCTCGCGCGTGCTCGACAGCATCGGCGACGCCCTGCGCAGCCTGCTCGAGGGCATCACGAGCGGTGGCTCGTCGGTCTCCCCGAGCCTCCTGCCGTTCGTCGTCGTCGGGGCGATCCTCGCCGTGGTCGTCATCGCTCTCGTCCTCGCCGGACCGGTCCGGACCCGCATGCGGCCCCAGGTGCCGACGGCGTCCGGGGTGCTCTTCGAGGACGAGCGCGGCTCGCGGGACCTGCGCGCCGCGGCGGACGAGGCGGCCCGCGCGGGCGACTACTCGCTCGCCGTGATCGAGCGGTTCCGGGCGATCGTCCGTGCCCTCGACGAGCGGGCCCTCATCGAGGACCGCCCGGGGCTGACCGCGCACGAGGCCGCCGGCCTCGGCTCGCGCGCGGTGCCCGGGCTCGCGGACGAGCTGACCTGGGGCGCGCGCCTCTTCGACGCCGTGCGGTACGGGGACACGACGGCCGCCCACGACGACGACGAGCGCCTGCGGGCCCTCGACGACGCCGTGCAGCGCGTCCGCCGGCCCGCCGGGCAGGAGTCCGTCGAGGCCGGCGCCGCCGAGCTGCCGCCCTCGCTGCACGGGGTGCTCGGATGAGCGCGGACGCGTCCGGCGGCACCGTACCCACGACGGACGCCGCGACGACCGACGCCGCGGACCGGTCCGACACGGTCGACGAGCTCGTCCCCGAGATCGGCGAGGTCACCTCGGGCGCGCCGACCCGCCGCACGTCCCGGCGCAGGACGATCCTGCGCGTGGGCATCCTCGCCGTGGTCCTCGCCGCCCTCGGGCTCATGATGTTCCTCCGCTCCGCGGAGCGCGACGCGGACCCGCTCTCGGCGCACAACCCCCGACCGGGGGGCGCCCAGGCCACCGCCGAGATCCTGCGCGACCAGGGCGTGGACGTCGCGGTCGTCGACAGCCAGCGGGAGGTCCTCTCCCTCGCCGGCGAGGGGACCACCGTGCTCGTGACGAACGCCCGCCTGCTCACCGAGGACGCGGCCGCCCAGCTGGCCGGCACGGGGGCCGACCTCGTCCTCGTCAACCCGACGACCCCCGTGCTGCGCGGACTCGGGTCGCCGCTCGAGACCACCGGCGGCGGCAGCCAGGACCCGGTGCAGGCCGACTGCGAGGACCCCGACGCCGCGGCGGCGAGCCGGATCGGCCCGTTCCGCGGCGGCCTCGCCGGCTCCGGCGCCGACGTCACCACGTGCTTCACGCCCGACGACGCCTCCGCGTACGCCGTGTGGGACGGGGAGGGGCCGGCCGTCCGCGCGCTCGCCGACGGCTCCCTCATGTCGAACGAGCGCCTCGACGAGGACGGCCACGCGGCGCTCGTGCTGCGCGCCCTCGGCCACCACGAGAACCTCTACTGGTTCACCCCCGTCGACCCGGTCGAGGCCGTCGACCTCTCGGCGACCCCGCCCCCGGAGCCGCTGTCCCCGCGCTGGATGCTGTACGTCGGCTGGGCGGCGGGGTTCGCGGTCCTCGTCCTCGCCCTCGCGCGCGGGCGCAACCTGGGCCGCGTCATCCCCGAGCCCCTGCCCGTGGTCGTCCGGTCCGCCGAGACCGTCCGCGGGCGCGGGGCCCTCTACCGCCGGTACGGCGCGACCGCCCACGCCGCCGCCGGGCTGCGCGGCGGCGCCGCGGCACGGCTCGCCCGACGCCTGGGCCTGCCCCCGTCGGTCCACCGGACCGACCTCACCGACGCCGTCGCCCGCGCGAGCGGACGCGACGAGGCCTGGGTCCGCGACCTCTTGTACGGCGCACCGCCGACCACGGGCGCGGACCTCGGCCGCCTGGCCACCGACCTGGACACCCTGGAGAGCGAGGTTCACCGACCGTGACCCACCACCCCGAGAACGACCGGTTCGCACCGCGTGACCAGCAGGCCTGGGGGCCGGGCCGTCCCGGGCCGGGCTCCCCCGGCGCTCCCGGCGGGCCGGCCCGGCCCGGGGCCCCCGCGGGCCGCCCCGCCCGCGGCCACGACGAGTCGCCCGAGGCCCGGGCCGCCCGCGACCGGCTCGGCGCCCTGCGCGCCGAGGTCGGCAAGGCGGTCGTCGGCCAGGAGGGGGCGGTGACCGGGCTGCTCATCGCGCTCGTCTCGGACGGCCACGTCCTCCTCGAGGGCGTCCCCGGCGTCGCGAAGACGCTCCTCGTCCGCACCCTGGCGACCGCCCTGTCGATGGACACCAAGCGGGTCCAGTTCACCCCCGACCTCATGCCCGGCGACATCACGGGCTCGCTCATCTACGACGCCCGCGCCGCCGAGTTCTCCTTCCGGCCGGGCCCCGTGTTCACCAACCTCATGCTCGCCGACGAGATCAACCGCACGCCCCCGAAGACGCAGTCGGCGCTGCTCGAGGCCATGGAGGAGCGTCAGGTCACCTCCGACGGCGAGGCCCGCCGCCTCCCCGACCCCTTCATGGTCATCGCGACGCAGAACCCGGTCGAGCACGAGGGCACCTACCCGCTGCCCGAGGCCCAGCTCGACCGCTTCCTCCTCAAGCTCGTCCTCGACCTGCCCGCACGGGAGGAGGAGATCGAGGTCCTGCGCCGCCACGCCGCCGCGTTCGACCCGCGCAACCTCGCGGGCGCCGGCGTCGTCCCCGTCGCAGGTCCCGCCGACCTGGCCGTCGCCCGCGCCGAGGTGGCCCGGGTGGAGGTCGCGCCCGAGGTGCTCGGCTACGTGGTCGACCTCGTGCGCGCCACCCGGACCTCACCCGCGCTCTCCCTCGGGGTCTCCCCCCGCGGCGCCACCGCCCTCCTGGCCACGGCCCGCGGCTGGGCCTGGCTCACGGGTCGCACCTACGTCACGCCCGACGACGTCAAGGCGCTCGCGGTCCCGACCCTTCGGCACCGCGTCGCCCTCCACGCGGAGGCCGAGCTCGAGGGCGTCACCGCCGTGGGCGTCCTCCAGGGCCTGCTCTCCTCGGTCCAGGTCCCGCGCTGATGCTCCCCACCCCGCTCGCCGCGGCGCTCGCCGGGCTCGGGGTGGTGGCCGTGGCGCTGCACCCCACCTGGGTGACGCTCGCGATCTGGATCGCGGTCGTCGTCCTGGTCGTGCTCGGCGACGCCCTGCTCGCGCCGAGCCCGAAGGCGCTGCGCATCACGCGCGACGCGCCCCGGGCCGTGCGCCTGGGCAACCCCGCGACGGTCACGCTCACGGTGTCCAACGACTCCCGGCGCCGTGCCCGCGGCACGCTGCGGGACGCGTGGCCCCCGTCCGCGGGCTTCGGAGAGGACGCCGGTCCGGACCGGGCCGGGGCCGACCGCCACCGGCTCGACGTGCCCCCGGGCGAGCGCCGGCGCATGCGCACCGTCCTGCTCCCCCTGCGCCGCGGCGAGCGTGTCGCCGGCGCGGTCACCGTCCGGCTGACCGGCCCGCTCGGCCTCGGCTCCCGGCAGGCCTCGCTCGACGTCCCCGCGACCGTCCGCGTGCTGCCCGCGTTCCGCTCGCGCCGGCACCTGCCCTCGCGGCTCGCCCGGCTGCGCGAGATGGACGGCCGGGCGAGCGTGCTCGTGCGCGGCCAGGGCACGGAGTTCGACTCGCTGCGCGAGTACGTCCTGGGTGACGACGTGCGGTCGATCGACTGGCGGGCCACGGCCCGGCGCGGCGACGTGCACGTGCGGACGTGGCGGCCCGAGCGGGACCGGCGGGTGCTCGTCGTCGTCGACTCGGGACGCCTGTCCGCCGCGCGGCTCGGCGACGAGCCCCGGCTCGACGCGTCCATCGAGGCGGTCCTCCTGCTCGCGGCGCTCGCCTCGCACGCGGGCGACCGGGTCGACGTCGTCGCGGTCGACGCCGAGGTCCGGGCCCGCATCACCGGCATGGCCGGCCCCCGGCTCATGAGCGGCCTCGCGGACGGCCTCGCGGTGGTGGAGCCCGCGCTGCTCGAGACCGACTGGACCACCGTGGCGCAGACGGTGGGCGAGACGCTCTCGCAGCGGGCGCTCGTCGTGCTGCTCACGGCGATCGACCCCTCGACGATGAGCTCCGGCCTCCTGCCCGTCGTGCGCCGCCTCGCGCGGGACCACACGGTCGTGGTCGCCGGCGTCGAGGACCCGGCCGTCGAGGAGCTGCGGCAGGACCGCTCGGACTCCCTCGCCGTGTACGACGCGGCCGCGGCGGAGCGCGCCGGGCTCGAGCGCGAGGCCGTGGCGACCCGGGTACGGCAGGCGGGCGCCGACGTCGTCCAGGGCCTGCCCGACCAGATCGCCCCGCGCCTGGCCGACGCCTACCTCGCGCTCAAGGCGGCCGGCCGCCTGTGACCACCCGCGGGTGACGACCTGACCGCGGCGACCCGCCCGTGACGAACGGCCGGTGACGAACAGCCGGTGACGGCGTGCCCGTGACGCGGCGCCGACGGTGCCGTCAGCCGGCCTCGGCGACCCGGTAGCCGGCGTCGTCGTCGGCGAGGTCGGCGGTGAGCTGCGCACGGTGCGCCCGGCCGCCGGCCCACAGGGTCCACACCCAGAAGGCCACCCAGACGATCGCGCCGATGACGATCTTCACCCACCAGTCCAGGGCGGTCGTCCCGGTCACGTACCCCTCGACCAGGCCCGAGACGAGCAGGACGACGACGAGGGCCCCCGCCACCGTGATCGTCGTGCGTCCCTCGACCGCCAGCGCCGTCTGCCGGCGCCGCCCCCCGGGCACGAGCATCGTCCAGAACAGCTTGAGACCGGCCCCGCCCGCCACGAAGATCGCGGTCAGCTCGAGCAGTCCGTGCGGCGCGAGGAGCGAGAAGAACACGGACAGGTCGCCGTGGACGGCCATGACCGCGCCGGACTGCCCGATCGAGACGGCGTTGAGCGCGAGGACCTGGACCGGCCAGACGCCCGTGATGCCCAGCCCGATGGTCTGGGCCGCGATCCACGCGTTGTTCGTCCACACCTGGGCGGCGAAGTCGTGGGACGGGTAGTTCGAGTAGTAGGCCGCGAACTGCTCGTCGGCGTAGCTCTCCAGCTGGGCCGTGGACCCGAGCTCGGCGAGCGCCCCGGGGGTCGTCGCGAAGTACCAGCCCGCGGCGAACGCGACGAGGAGGAAGGCGACCGTCACCCCGTGGGTCCACCACCGCACGCGCCACAGGGCGAGCGGCATCGTCACGAGGAACAGGTCGCGCACGGCCCGCCAGCTGATCTCGTGGGTCCCGGTGATCCTCCCGCGCGCGCGGGCGAGCATGTCCGAGAGCCGTCCGGTGACGTAGGCGTCGGCCGAGCGCGTGCGGACCCGGGAGAGGTCGGCCGAGGTCGCCTGGTAGAGGCGGACGAGCTCGTCGGCCTCCTGGCCGGTCAGGGTGCGCCGGCCGGCGAGGTCGTCGAGCCGCTCCCAGCGGCCGGACCGCACCGCTCCCAGCGCCTCGGCATCCACGCGTCGTACCCTGCCACACGTGGCCGCCTCCCCCGCTCCCCCCGCCCGTCGCGGACGACCGCGCGACCAGGCCGGGGCGCTGACGTCGGCGGGGCTCGCCGGGGACGTCGTCGTCACGTCGGAGGCGGTCGCGCTCGACCTCGCGCCCACCGGGTTCGCCACGCGCGTGCTGTCCGGCCTGCTCGACGGCTTCGCCTACCTCGTCGGGCTGCTGGCCTCCCTGCTCATCGTCGTCGGGCTGCTCGACGACGGCATCAACGAGGCTCAGCTGCAGACCCTCGTCATCTCCTTCATGGCCCTGTGGTGGGTCGTCGCGCCGATGACGGTCGAGGCGATCAGCCGCGGCCGCTCGCTCGGGCGGATCGCCACCGGGACACGGGTGGTGCGCGACGACGGCGGACCCGTCCGGCTGCGGCACTCCGCCGTGCGCGCGCTCGTGGGGGTCGGCGAGCTGTGGCTCACCGTCGGCGGCGGGGCGATCATCGCCTCCCTCGCCTCGGCGCGCGGGCAGCGGCTCGGCGACCGGCTCGCGGGGACGATCATCGTGTCCGTGCGCGCCTCGGAGGCGCTCCGGCTCCCCCTCGTCATGCCGCCCGAGCTCGGCACCTGGGCGAACGGTCTCACCGTGCGCGCGATGCCGGCGACCCTCGCGGCCGCGGCCCGCGACCTGCTCGGCCGCACGGCCCTGATGACGCCTCAGACGCGTATCCGGGTCGCCCGCTCGCTGGCCGCCCAGGTCGAGCCATTCGTCTCCCGCCCGGCACCGCCCGGGACGCACCCGGAGCGGTTCCTCGCGGCCGTCCTCGTCGTGCGGCGGGACGCCGAGCGGAAGAGGCTCGCGGCGGCGCAGGAGCTCGAGGACCGCTCGGCGGCGCTCATGCTCCGTCTCCCCCACGAGGTGACCGACTACGCCTGACCGGTCACCGCCGGCCCGTTCGTCGTCGCGCCCTTCGTCGTCGGGCCGTTCGTCAGTCCCGCCCGGTGAACGTGAGCGGACGCCGCCGGTTCGTCAGTGCCCGCCGGTGGAGTCCTGGACCCCCTCCGGGTCCGGCGCGGGATCGACCTCCCAGGTCTCCCGCCCGGCGGGGATCGCCCCCTCATCGAACGGCGCGGGCTCGATGTAGATCTGGAGGCGCAGCGGCACGGAGTCCCGCGCCCGCACCTCGGCGGCATCGATCGCGCGTGCGACGTCGGCGGCGGTCTCGACCGCGGGGACGGCGACCTTGGCGGCCACGAGCACCTCGTCGGGCCCGAGGTGGAGGGTGCGCATGTGGATGATGCGCTCGATGTCCTCGCCGTCGACCAGCGACCGCTCGATGGCGTCGTGGTGCTCGGGCAGCGCGGACTCGCCGACGAGCATGGAGATCATCTCGCGGGCGAGGAAGATCGCGATGACGACGAGGAGCACGCCGATCGCGCCCGAGCCGATGGCGTCCCACCGGCCGTCGTCGGTCGCGAGGGTCATGCCGACCCCGAACAGACCGAACACGAGGCCGAGGAGCGCCCCGGTGTCCTCGAGGATGATCGTCGGGATCTCCGGCGAGCGGGACTCCTTGAGGTACCGGAACCACGAGCGGTCGCCCTTGACCGCGGCCCCCTCCTTGAGGGCCGTCCGCAGGGCGAAACCCTCGAGCACGAGCGCGAGGAGCAGGACCGCGACGGGCACCCACTTCCAGTCGGTGATCGGGTGCGGGTCGCTGAACTTGTGCCACGCCTCGTACATCGCGAACAGGCCGCCGAGCGAGAACAGGACGATCGAGACGACGAACGCGGCGACGTAGCGCACCCGTCCGTAGCCGAACTGGTGGACCTCGGAGGCCTTCTTCGTCGCCCGGCGCCCGCCGATGAGGAGCAGCGCCTGGTTGGAGGAGTCCGCGACGGAGTGGACACCCTCGGCGAGCATCGAGCTCGAGCCGGTGAGCAGCCAGCCGAGGAACTTCAGCACGGCGATGCCGAGGTTCGCGAACAGAGCGGTGATGACGGACTTCATTCCGGAGCCGGCGGCCATGGTCGTCCTTCGTGGGCTGGTGGCTGTCGCCCGCGGTCCCGGGCGGCACGAGTGTAGGGGCACGGTGGCTCGGCCGGTCGCACGCGAGGGCTCACCTCCCACCTCTGCGAGCCTGGTCACATGGGGCGAACTCCCCGCCCTTATCGCTCGACGGATCCGGTCCGGTCCGTCAAGGTGGTCGCCATGCGGTCCATGTCGCGGGTCCTCGTCGTGCCTGCGGGCATGCTTGCGCTCGCCCTGACCCTCGGCGCCTGCTCGGACGGCCCGTCCGTCAGCTCCCGGTCCCCCTACGCGGACGACCCGGCCCCCTCGGCGCCCTCGCTCCCGAGCACCCCTCCCGGCACGGACCCGGACGCCGACCCGTCGGAGTCGCCGACCGAGGACGGGACGGACCCCGCGGACTCGCCCGACGGCACGGAGACGCCGTCCTCCGGCGAGGCGCCCACCACGGACGACGAGGAGTCCACGGAGACCCCGACCGCCACGCCGGACACGCGCCCGGAGGACCCGACCGAGGCTCCGAGCGAGGCGCCGACCGCCGCCCCCACCGAGGCACCGACCTCGGGCGAGGAGGACGAGCCGGTCGAGCAGCGCCCCGGCGGCCAGGACATCCGCGCGGCCGCGGGGGCCGCCCTGTCCGCCTACCCGGGGGCCGCGCTCGTCTCGGTGGTGCACCGCGACGACAACTCGGGCGAGGTCCCGCCGCCGGACACCGGCTACGTCGTGGTCCTCGTGGCCGGCCCGGACCGGGTCGAGGTCTCGCTCGACTCCGCGTACGGGGTGGTCGGGGCCGAGGTGAGCCCCGCCGACACCGTGCTGCGGGCACTCGCCGAGGAGGACGTCATCAGCGCCGACACCGCGCTCGACCAGGCCCTCGCGAGCGGCCTGCTCGAGGGGGAGGTCGTGCGCAGCATCGAGCTCGTGTCGTTCTCCGGGGCGCTGACGTGGGACATCCACGTGTTCGGCACGTCCGAGCGCGTGGCGTCGATCGCCGCCGAGGCCGCCGGGTCCGAGGAGAGCTCGTCCGCGGTGCCGTCCGCCCCGGGCTCCGAGTCGCCCACGGACTGACCGGCCGACCAGGTCGGGAGGCGCGCGGCGTCAGTCGTCGTCGCGCGGGGGTCAGTCGTGCGGGCCGAGCGAGGCGGGACACGGCCCGAGAGCGGGCAGCGCCCGGCAGCGGTCAGAGCCGGGCAGCGGTCAGAGCGACCGGGCCTCGTCCTCGAGGAGGATCGGCACGCCGTCACGCACCGGGTAGGCCAGGCCGGCCGCGGCCGAGCGAAGCTCCGCGGTGCCGTCCGGTGCCACGGCGTCCGTCAGCTCGTCCCCGGTGACCGGGCAGCGCAGCAGCGCCCGCACCCACGGCTCGAGCTCGCCGCCGCCGACGGTCACGCCGTCGGCCCGCACCGCCTGGGCGACCGGTCGGTCGGTCGGCTCCTGGGCAGCCTTCCCGCGGAGCGCCTGTTCCTGGCCGTCCCGTCCGACGGACTCGTCGTGGGTCATCGCTGCTCGCTCTCGTCGGTCGTCGCGTCGTCGCCGCCACGCAGGAGGCGCAGGTGCCCGCGCCGGGTGATCTCGTGCTCCCGCGCCGGCGGCTCACCGGTCAGGGGGGCGGGTGTCCCGCGGTGCATCGCGACGGCGCGCTCCGCCGGCCGGTGCTCGCGCGGACCGCGCGCGGCCGCGGCCCGGACCGCGTCGGCGAGCGCCTCGATGTCGTCCGACGACGGCGGTGCCGCCTCGAAGGAGGTGCTCAGCCGGACGACGTCCCAGCCGCGCGGGACGGACAACCGCGAGGCGTGGACGTCGCACAGGTCGTAGGCGTGAGGCTCCGGGGTCGCCGACAACGGACCGAGCACGGCGGTGGAGTCGGCGTACACGTAGGTCAGGGTGGCGGCGGCCGAACGGGTGCACGACGGCTTGGTGCACTGGCGGACGGCTCTCACACCTGCTGACGCTACCTGGTCCACCGGCCCGGGCGCGGCTCCGTCACGCGTCTCGTGCGCCACTGCCGGGGTGCGGGGTGGCAGGTCCCGGCGGCGACGCGGCAGCCGGACGACGACGGCACGGCCGCTCGTCCTAGGATCGCCAGGTGTCCGAGTCCACGGGCCCCGCGGTGGGGCCGCACCTGCCCGCGCTCCCCGCGCGACGCGACGGCCGCCGCCGCGAGCGCCACGGTCGCGGACCACGTGGCCCGCTCCTCCCGTGGCAGCTGCCCGGCTGGCGGACCCGGGCGGACCGGTTCGACGACCTCCTGCTCGACGCCGTCGAGCGCCTGGAGAAGGGCTGGGCCGCGGAGCTCTCCGGCGTGGAGATCGCGGTCGAGGACGTCCCGCCGTCGGACCCCGCCCCGTGGGAGCACCGGGCGATCGCCCTGGGCCGGTACTACGCCGGCGACCGGGCCGCCGGGCTGCCCCGGCGCATCGTCGTCTACCGGCGCCCGGTGGAGTCCCGCGCCGTCGACGCCCACGACCTCGGCGAGCTCGTCACCGCGGCGCTCGTCGAGCAGGTGGCGGCGATGCTCGGCCGCACGCCCGGCGAGATCGACCCGGACCACCCGGGCGCCTGAGCGACGCCTGCCGGCGGACTCCCCCCGTGCCGGGCGAGCGCCGTCACCGGTCGCGAACGTGCCGGACCTTGCAGGGCCCGGCCGTGATCACCGGACGAGGACGTCGATCTCGCCGGACTCGCGCGCGTCGGGCACGGCACCGAGCACCCCGACGAGGCGGCCGGTCGGCACCTCGGTGTCGAGGAGCACGGCCGACAGCACGCCCGGGCCGTCCGCCGCGTCCGGGGCGCCGTCCTCCCCGCCGGCGTCGGAGCCCGCGTCGTCGCGCGCCCCGTCCGCCTGCTCGGTGGCCACCCGAACGACGGTCGCTCCTTCGGGAGCATCGGCGAGCACCGTGCTCCCCGGCGTCACCTCGATCTCCTCGGCCGCGCCGGGTCGGGCGAGATCGCTCACCGTGACGACCGTCGGCGCCTCGCCGGGGTTGGTCACCGCGATCCGCGAGCGCACCCCGAGCGCCCCGCCGGGCAGGACGTGGACGGCGGACGACGCGGGCTCGGCGGCCGCCGTCCACGCGAGGTCGACGGCGAGGTCGCCGCTCCCCTCGGGGCTCGCGCCCTCCTGGGTCGTGACGGCGGAGGCCGCCACCGCGCCGTCGGTCCGCACGCGCACGCCGTGCACGCCCTCGGCCACGCCGGTCAGCGGGACGTCGAGCACGACGCCCGGGTCGAGGACGACGTCCTGCGCCCCGCCCAGGGGCGTCCAGCCGTCCTCCGTCGTCAGGTCGAGCGACGCCGTGACGACCTCGTCGGCCGGGTTGACGAGGCGGACGGCCGCGGTGCCCCCGGGCGCCACCTCGACGACGGGGACGTGCACCTCGCCGGCGGGTCCGGTGCCGGCGGTGACGACGTCGAGCCCGGCGGACGCGAGCCCCTGCGTGCGCAGGTCCTCGAGCGACGCGGCGAGCCGTCCGCCCCTGCCGTCGACCCGCAGGGCGATCGCCGGGCTCTCGACCGAGGCCTCGACGGGCAGCTGGACGGTGGAGCGGGGCGGGACGACCACGTCGCTGAGCGCGGGGGCGTCGACGATCCCGACCGCGGTGTGCACCGTGACGTCGGCCGTCACGGGCACGGGCCCGGCGTTGGTGAGGCTGAGCAGCGCGGTCGACCCGAGCTCGGTGGACCCGCCGACGAGCCACGCCGACGCCGCCGGCGCCTGGCAGGTCGCGGCGGCGATGCCGCGCAGGTCGCCGGCGTCGGTCCGCACGACGACGGCACCGCCGCCGCTGCCCGGCGCGGTCGCCCCCGCCTCGTCGACCGGCGCGACCGTGAGGACGCCGGGGTCGGCGGTCGCCGTCGCCAGGCTCCGGATCGCGGACTCCCCCGCGGCCACGGTGTCGAGCCCGACGCTCTCGCCGGCACCGGAGCCCTCCGCCCACTCCGCCTCGGCGACCGGGGCGTCTCCGACGGCCCACGTGTGCAGCTGGGTGGTCGAGCGGACGGTGCGGTCGCCCTCGTCCTGGTCCGGGTCCGCCGGGCCCGTGTCCTCGGTGGTGGGGACGGGGACGGGCGCACACACGTGGGTCGACCCCGTGGCGGGCAGCGCGATCCCGGAGGCCTCGGCCGGGCGGAGCTCGGGCGCCGGGAGTGCCTGCCCGGCCCACAGGGCTCCCCCGGTCAGGGCGAGCACCGCCACGGCCCCGACGGCCGCCCCGGCCGCGCGTGCTGCTGTCCTACCGGTCACCACTCCTCCTCCCGGCGCACGCGCAGCGGCAGGGCGAGGAGCACGACGACGCCCAGCACCACCGCCTGCGCGGCGCCCATCCACACCGACCACGGCTCGCGGTGGACCACCGACAGCTCGCCACCCTCGCCCGCCGGCACGGCGAACGCCTGCCGGCCCTCGACCTCGACCACCTCGAGCGGCGCGCCGTCGAGCGTGGCCTCCCAGCCCCGGTGGGGCGTCTCGGCCAGCAGCAGCACGCGGTCCGCGTCCGTCGACTCGACCACGGTGTCCACCTCGACCGCCTCGGCGTCGACGTCGGTCACGACCACCGCGTCGTCCGCAGCATCACCACCAGCGTCGTCGCCGTCCGCGCCGTCGCCCTCCGCCCGGCCGCCGTCCGGCAGGTCGGCGGCGTCGACGAGCCGCACGCGCGCGATCGAGCTGGCGCTGCCCTCGACCTCCGGGTCGCGCGAGAGCCGCAGCACGGTGCCGGACCCGTCGTCGGTCACGCCCTCGAGCCCGGGGACGGTGGCGAGCCGGGCGACGAGCGCCTCACGGTCGGCGTCGGTCGCCCCGGGCATCGGCTCCGGGTCGACGACGACGACGCCGACGGCGTGGTGCGAGAGCTCCTCGACGGCGCCCGGCTGCCCGCCGTCCGCCAGCAGGGCCACGACGTGTGCAAGGTCGTCGGACGCGCGCTCGTCGGCCGTGCCGAGCCTGATCGTCACGGCGGCGTCGGCCTCGCGCCGGCCGTCACCGCGCCACAGCTCGGCGGCGACCTCGTCCGCGCCGGCCTGGAGGTGGAGGACCCGTGAGCGCAGGCCGGACGCCTGCTGCTCGACCGACAGCGCCGGCACCGCGCCGCCCGCCCGGGGGGCGAGGTGGTTCCACGTGCCCGCGGACGCGACCCACGTGCCCGCGGAGGCGAGCGGCACGAGCACGAGCACGATCGCGCCGACGGCGGCAAGGCCCTGACGCAGCCCGAGCTCCTGACCGCCGAGGGCCTCGGGGATGCCGTCGGCCGCGGCGACGACCGCGAGCAGGAGGCCCAGCAGGGCGAGGGTGGCCCCCGGGCCGGCCCACCCGGCGATCTCGGCGCCGTCGATCCCCGTGCCGCCCGGCACGCGGGTGGCGGCGACCGCAGTGGCGACCCCGAGCGCCGTGACGACCCAGCCGGCGCGGACCGCACGCGCCCGGCCGAGCCGGAGGAGCGCGAGGAGAGCGAGGACGAGCAGCAGGACGCCCGGCACGAGGAGGAGCAGGTCGCGCCAGGGCAGGTCGAGCACCTGGGTCGGGTCGGCGGGTGCACCCGAGGGCAGGTCCTGCGGGAGCCCGAGCAGGGCGAGCCACGCGGGCCCGGGGGCCGACGCGAGCCCGTGGCCCGGGTCCGCGACGGCGATCGCGAGGGGGCCGCGCTCGAGCGCCGTGACGATCGTCGGCGCGAGCAGCGCCAGCGC
Organism: Georgenia sp. Z1344; assembly: GCF_057652375.1. Lineage (NCBI taxonomy): Bacteria > Bacillati > Actinomycetota > Actinomycetes > Allobogoriellales > Allobogoriellaceae > Georgenia > Georgenia sp. Z1344. The sequence continues at coordinate 911,891 of NZ_CM172728.1, forward strand.
GGGCACCGGGACGAGGAGCAGGAGGCCGCGGCGCCGCGGGACGAGCGGCGCGAGCACGAGCAGCCCGACGAGCGCGGCGGGCAGGAGGATCGGCGCGCCGGCGCTCGCGAGCGCCAGGGCGAGCCCGGCGCCGGCGGCACCCGTGATCGCGCCCGCCCGCGTCGTGCGGCGCGGCCGGACGACCGCACCGTTCCCGGGGTCGTTCGCCGCGGCACCGTCGTTCCCGGGACCGTCGTCCTCGAGCGGCTCGCCGTCGACGTCGACCCGACGCGCGTCGACCATCCCGGAGCGGATGACGTCCCGGCGCCGCACGCCGGCCACCCAGGCGATCCCGAGGCCGACGAGCGGGAGCGCGACGTGCGCGAGGACGGCCCCGAGCCGCCCCTCGCCGAGGGCCAGCCACAGCGTGGGGGCGACCGCCCAGGCGAGCGCGGCGGCGGCGCGCAGGAGGAGGGAGCGCGTGGCGGCGCCCGTGGCGGCCCACGCCGTGAGGGCCGCGGCCGGCACGGCGAGCAGGACCGCGAGCGTGGCCACCCAGCCCGGGGAGAGGCCGACGAGGCCGAGCACCCAGGCGGCCGCGGCGAACAGGGTGAGCATCGGGTCCGCCGGGCCGGGGGCGCCGACCCCGGAGTCCATCCAGGTCGAGCGTGCCGTGATCCACAGGTCCTCGGCCGACCGGCCGAGGTGGGCGAGCGCGCCGCCTACGGGCTGGCCGCCGCCGACGAGCGGGAGCACGAACGGCAGCGCGAGCGTGAGGGCGACGACGACGACCAGGCCGAGCGTCACCCGGCGGCGTCGGCCGAGCTCGGCCCGCTCGGCGAGCTCGAGCTCCGAGGGCGCCTCGGCGAGCCGGCGCGCCGTGGCGGTCTGCCGGCGGATGGCGGCGCGCGCGGCGCGGACCTCGCCCGGCGTCGCCTCGAGCTCGCGCAGCGCGGCCCGGGAGCCGCGGCCGGCGGATGCGATCCGCCGGCGCGCGGCGGGGACCTTCGGCAGGCGGGCGACGAGCCGGCCGACGGCGGAGAGCTCGGCGACGGCGAGCGGCGTGTCTTTGCCGAGCATCCGCCACAGGGCGCGCAGCGGCCCGAGCAGGACGTAGCCGAGCGCGAGCAGCGGCCAGGTGCCGCGCGCGGCGAGCAGGGCGTTGTAGAGCTGGGCGGTGCGCCGCGCGGAGAAGGAACGGGCGGGGCTGCCGCGGTGGGCGCCGCCGGTCCCGGGGTCGCTCGCCCCGTCGAAGCCGGGGTGGGCGTCGGCCGGGCCGCCGTCCCGCACGTCCCCGTCCACGGCGAGGGCGCCGCGGGCGGCGTCGTCGTCATCGTCGGCGTGGTCGACGACCCGGACGCCGCCGTGCCCCGAGTCGCGCAGCCCCAGGTAGGAGGCCCGCCGGTGGAGCACGTGGGCGGTGGGCTCGACGACGACCCGGTACCCCGCGGCACGCACGCGCCGGGAGAGTTCGAGGCCGTCCCCGAACGGGCCGAGCACCTCGTCCGTGCCGCCGAGCCGCTCCCACACCTGCGCGCCGACGAGCATGCCGGCGGTGCCGACCGCGAGCACGTCCTGGCGGTGGTCGTGCTGGCCCTGGTCGATCTCCTTCGGTTCGACGTCCGCCACGCGGCGCGCCCGGCGCGTGGCCCGCACGCCCACCTCGAGCAGCCGGCCGGGGTCGTCCCAGTCGACCTGCTTGGCGCCGACCACGGCGAGCGACCGGCCGGCCTCCGCGGCACGGAGCTGACGGTCGAGCGCCCGGGGTGCCGGCGCGGAGTCGTCGTGCAGCAGCCAGAGCCAGTCGGGGTGCGACGCGGCCCCGGCATCGAGCACACCGTCGGTCACCGCGCGCATCTCACCGGTGGTGACGGGCGACATCTCGCCCGTGGCCGCGCGGAAGCTCGAGCCCGCGGTCGTCGCACCGCCGGTTCCCGCGTCCGTCCGGCCGGAACGGCGTGCGGCCCGCTCGACCAGCTTCGCGTAGGCGTCCAGGCCCGCGGAGACGGCGCCGCCGAACGTGCTCGCGCCCTGCGCGGTGACGAGGCGGACGCGCGAGACGTCCTCGAGCCCGGACCGGTGGACGACCTCGACGATCGGCTCGCCGGTGCCGATGTCACGGCCCGGGGCGGCGACGTCGACGACGACGACGACCTCGGGGTGATGGGACTGCGCGGCGACGGCGGCGAGGGTGCGTTCGAGGTACGGCGTCACCCCGCAGGTGACGACCACGGCGAGCGTCGTCGCCCGCGCGGGTGCAGCGGTGGTGCGGTCGACCACCTGCTAGACGGCGAGACGCTTGACGCGGCGGCGCTCGCGCTCCGAGAGGCCGCCCCAGATGCCGAACCGCTCGTCGTTCTCCAGCGCGTACTCCAGGCACTCCGAGCGCACGTCGCACGACGAGCACACCCGCTTGGCCTCCCGGGTCGAGCCACCCTTCTCGGGGAAGAACGCCTCGGGGTCCGTCTGCGCGCACAGGGCGCGGTCCTGCCAGGACAGGGGTCCCTCGTCACCGTTGTCGAGGTGCTCGAGCCCCGAGAGGTCGGTGTCCTCCCAGGACGTGGTCAAGGGTCCGTCACCCAGGATGTTCCACATGTCAGTCACTGCTCCAGTCGCCGCCGTTGGCGTGAATTACACCCGTGTCATCCGCACCCCGTCAAGGGGAGGGACCAGCATCACGGCGCGTCGCCCGGCGTGTCGCCCTGGGACGTAGCCTGGTCCGGTGCACGATGCCCTGCTGATCATGGACCATCTCGCGACCCTCGGAGCCGCGCCCGCCGTCACCGCCTACGCGCCCGACGGGCGGCTCGAGGTCTCGGGCCGCGTCGCCCGCCAGTGGGCGAGCAAGATCGGCGGTCTCCTGCGCGACGAGCTGGACGCCGAGCCCGGCGACCTGCTGGCCGTCGACCTCCCCCCGTCCTGGCGGGCGCCGCTGTGGACGCTCGGGGCCCTGGTCGTCGGAGTCACGCCCCACCTGTCCGGCGCCCCGGCCGCCGACCACGGTGCGGGACCGGCGGGCTCAACGGGTGCCGCGGGCTCCACGGGTGCCGGGCCGTCCGCCACGGCCCCTGCGACGGCCCCGCTGGCCACCGTCACGCACGAGCCCGCCGCCGCGGGCGCGGTCGCCGGCACCGTGCTCGCGCTGGCCGAGCCCTCGATGTCGATGCGCTGGGCCGGCGACCTCCCGGCCGGGGCTCTCGACGCCTCCGCCGAGACGCTCGCCCAGCCCGACGAGCTCATCCTCCCGCCGACCCCCGCCGAGGGGGACCCGACCGCTGAGGCGGGTGCCGCCGTCGGGCGGGGTCTCGACCGTGGTGCGCGCGTGGCGCTCGTGCCGACCTCGACGGCCCACGGGGTCGCGTGGGTGCTCGGCACCTGGCTCGCGGGCGGCTCGGCCGTGCTCCTCGCCCCGGGGACCTCGCCCGAGGAGGCGGCGCGACTCGCCGAGGTGGAGCGCGCGACGCTGCAGGCGGCAGACTAGGGCGATGCGCGGAATCATCCTGGCCGGCGGCGCCGGCACCCGGTTGCACCCCATCACCATCGGCGTGAGCAAGCAGATGGTGCCGGTCTACGACAAGCCGATGATCTACTACCCGCTCACCACGCTCATGCTGGCGGGCATCCAGGACATCCTCGTCATCACGACGCCCCACGACCAGGCCCAGTTCCAGCGCCTCCTCGGCGACGGCTCGCAGTTCGGCATCAGCCTCGACTACGTGGTCCAGTCGGAGCCGAACGGTCTCGCGCAGGCGTTCGTCCTCGGCGCCGACCACGTCGGCACGGACCACGCGGCGCTCGTGCTCGGGGACAACATCTTCTACGGCCCCGGCATGGGCACGCGGCTGCGCCGCAACACCGAGGTCGACGGCGGGGCCGTGTTCGCGTACCACGTGGCCGACCCGACCGCCTACGGCGTGGTCGAGTTCGACGCCGACCACCGCGCGATCTCCATCGAGGAGAAGCCCGCGCAGCCGCGCAGCTCGTTCGCCGTGCCCGGCCTGTACTTCTACGACAACGACGTGCTCGAGATCGCGAAGAACCTCGAGCCCTCCGCCCGCGGCGAGTACGAGATCACCGACGTCAACCGCGCCTACCTCGAGGCCGGTCGCCTGTCCGTCGAGGTCCTCCCCCGCGGCACCGCCTGGCTCGACACCGGCACCTTCGACTCGCTCGCCGACGCGACCGCGTTCGTCCGCACCGTCGAGGCCCGGCAGGGGCTCAAGGTCGGCTGCCCGGAGGAGGTCGCCTGGCGCATGGGCTTCCTCACCGACGACGAGCTGCGCGAGCGCGCCGAGCCGCTGCGCAAGTCCGGGTACGGGGAGTACCTGCTCGGGATCCTCGCCCGCGGTCGCTGAGCGGCTGACACGCCGACCATCTGCCCCGCCGGCGGGCGACGAGCCGACCGCCTGGCGACGAGCCGCCGGGCGACACGCCTGACGACTCTCTCGCCCGGTTGTCATCACTTTCTCATGACGCCGTGCTGGGATGACGTTCATCATGACGTCACCCGCAGGACACCTCGGGGGCGCGGCCTCCCCTGCGGTCGGCGCGCCCGGGAGTGGCGCGGGCTCGGGCGTCCCGTCCACGACGAACCCCGGAACCGAGCACGACGACGACACGCGTGCCGCATCGTCGCCGACCCCCGATGAGCCCGGACCCGGCACCCCGACCGCCGGCGCCACGGCTGCGCACCCGGCGCCCTCCGGCCTCGCCGTCGTCCCGTGGCGCCGCGTGGCCGTCGCGCTGTCGGTGGTCTCCCTGCTCGTCACCGTCGCCAGCTACATCCCCACCCGCTGGACCGGGGGCGGGCTGTTCTACGGCGGCGGCGAGTGGCACCACATCTTCGACGTCGCGCTCGAGAACTCGGTGGCCACCACCTGGTCGACGATGCTCATGACCGCCGGGGCCGTGCTGTGCGGCCTGTGCGCGTGGCTCGTCCGGCGCCAACGGTCCGGCGCCGCCTGGCCGTGGGTGCTCCTCGGGCTGGGGCTCGCCGCCTTCGCCGTCGACGAGGCGTCGAGCCTGCACGAGCGGCTGCCGCTGGTCGTCGACCGGCTCGGCATCGAGGCCTCGATCACCTACGCCTGGCTGATGATCGGCATCCCGCTGGCGATCGCGGTGGTGGTCGGCGTCGTCGTGTGCGCCATCCGGCTGCCACGGAGCGCGCGGTGGCTGATGATCGCGGGGATCCTCGTGTTCTTCGCCGGGGCGGTCGGTGTCGAGATGCTCACCGGCGAGCTGCGCACGTACGCCCCGGACGTCCACAACCGGTTCCTCTCCGAGCTCATCCACTCCGAGGAGCTGCTCGAGCTGCTCGGCATCGGGATCGCCGTGTGCGCGCCGCTGAGTGCGCTGCGCGTGACGCCCCGCCGCGCGGACCCGGGCGAGCTGCACCTCGTCGTCGCGACGCGCTGACCGCGGCGCCGACCAGCTCCCGCCGCTCCCGCCTCGGCTCAGGCCCCCGCGACCACCGACACGTCGAGCAGTCCCGGGAAGTCCTCGAACCAGTCCGCGGCGTCGGCGCTGCACCGCAGCCGCACCGTCGTGCCGTGGGGGTCGAGGTTCGCCGGGTGCCGCGGGTGCGCGCCGCACGGCGGCACCGGGAGGCCGTAGAGCTCGCCCTCGTCGAGGTAGTTCTGCACGTCCTCGAAGATCGTCGCCGCCGCGCAGCTCGCCGTCCCGTGACTCATGCCGACCAGCTCCCGGTCATAGCTGAACGGCTCGGTGAGGCGCGGTCCCGAGACCGCCACCCGAACCGTCGGGTGATCACCGGGCGCGGGCTCGCCGGGAACCACGGCCACCGTGACGCCGGCCGACCGGAACGCCCACGTCAGGCACGCCTCGACCAGGCCGATCACGGCCGGGTCGGCAGCGGTGCGCACGGTCACTGCTCAGGCCCGGGGCGCGACGGCTCAGGCCCCGAGGACCTCGGGCGCCGCGGCCCGCCAGCGCTCGTCCCACGCACCGATCGGCTCGACCCCGGCCGCCCGCAGCGAGTCGTGCCCGAGCACCGAGTACGCGGGGCGGGGGGCCTTCGCGGGGAACGCGTCCGCCGTCGTCTCCCCCACCATGGCCGGATCCTTGCCGAGCGTCTCGACGATGAGGCGCGTGAAGCCGTGCCAGCTCACCTGCCCCGAGCTCGTCGCGTGGTAGGTCCCCGGGGCGGCGTCGGCGGCGACGAGGCGCACGATCAGGTCAGCGACGTCGCGGGTCCAGGTCGGCTGGCCCACCTGGTCGGTGACGACGGACAGCGAGTCGCGCTCGCCGGCCAGGCGCGCCATCGTCCGGGGGAAGCACTTCCCCCCGGCGCCGTAGAGCCACGCGGTCCGCACGATGAGCGCGCGCGGGTCCTCGGCGCGCACGGCCCACTCACCGGCGGCCTTCGTCCGGCCGTACGCGGAGGCCGGGGCGATCGGCGCGGCGGCCGGGTACGGCTCGCTCGCGACGCCGTCGAACACGTAGTCGGTGGAGACGTGGACGGTGCGCGCACCGGCGGCCGCGGCGGCGCGGGCGAGGAGCTGCGGGCCGACGGCGTTGAGGCGGAAGGCCGCGGGCTCGGCGTCCTCGGCGTCGTCGACGGCGGTCCAGGCTGCGCAGTTGACGACCACGTCGACGTCCCGCACGGTCCGCGCGACGAGCGCGGGGTCCGTGATGTCGAGGTCGTCCCTGCCGAGCGCCGTCACGTCCTCGCCCGCCTCACGGAGCGCGGCGTCAAGATCCTGGCCGAGCATCCCGGCCGCCCCGGTGACCATCCAGCGCACGTCGTGCCTCCCTCGGCCCGCCCGGCCCCTCCGCGCGACGACCACGACCACAGTAGTGGCGCCCCGCGCGGCTAGGCTGGCCCGGCACGCGGCCCGGTCCCGCGCGGCCACGTACCGCGCACACCCGCGCCGCTGACGACCACACCCGCGCGACGGAAGGACCACGCCATGGAGATCCGCGAGCTGAAGGTCGGCGGCGCCTACGAGATCACCCCGAAGCAGTTCACCGACCCGCGGGGCGTGTTCTTCGAGGCCTACAAGTCGAGCGAGTTCGAGAAGGTCGTCGGGCACACGCTCTCCCTGGCCCAGACCAACAGCTCGGTCTCGGCCGCGGGCGTCCTGCGCGGCATCCACTTCGCGCAGCTGCCGCCCTCGCAGGCCAAGTACGTGTGGTGCCCGCGCGGCGCGCTGCTCGACGTCGTCGTCGACGTCCGGGTCGGCTCGCCCACCTACGGTCAGTGGGACTCGGTCCTCCTCGACGACGTCGACCGCCGCGCGATCTACGTCGGCGAGGGCATCGGCCACGCCTTCTGCTCGCTCGAGGACGGCTCGACCGCGGTCTACATGTGCTCGACCCAGTACGCGCCGGGCCGCGAGCACGGCATCCACCCGCTCGACCCGGCCATCGGCATCGAGTGGCCGAGCGTCGACCGCGCCGGCAACCCGATGGAGCTGCTGCTCTCGGACAAGGACTCCGCGGCGCCGAGCCTGGCCGAGGTCGCCGACCAGGGTCTGCTCCCCACGGCGCAGGAGGCCGCCGACTTCTACGCGAGCCTGAGGTGAGCGAGGGCCCGGCTCGGGAGAGCGCCGCACCGGCGCACGGGGCGGGAGGGCACGGCCCGACGGCGGTCGACACCGCGGTGTGCGCCGTCGTCGTCACGTACTCCCCCGACCTCGAGCGGCTCGACCCGCTCCTCACGGCGCTGGGCGCCCAGTGCGCGCGCGTCGTCGTCGTCGACAACGGGCCGGGCGGTTCGGGGCTCGAGGCGGCCTGCGAGCGCCACGGCGCCGAGCTCGTCGCGCTCGGCGAGAACACGGGCATCGCGAACGCGCAGAACGTCGGGATCGAGCGGGCGGTGGCGGACGGGGCCACCCACGTGCTGCTGAGCGACCAGGACTCGCTGCCCGCCCCGGACATGGTGGCCGAGCTGCTCGCCGGTCTGGACCGCGGCGAGGGGCAGGGACGAGGACCGGTCGGCGCCGTCGGGCCCGTCGCGGGTGACGTGCGCTCGGAGACCGAGGAGCTCGTCTACGTGTCGCGGCGCTGGGGCCCGCGGCGCGCACGGCCGGACGAGGTCGACGACGACGGACTGATCGACGCCGCCTTCCTCATCGCCTCGGGCTGCCTCGTACCGGCCGCGGTGCTCGAGCGCGTGGGGCCGATGAACGCGGACTGGTTCATCGACCACGTCGACCTCGAGTGGGGGCTGCGCGCGCGGCGGGCCGGGTACCGCCTGCTCGCCGTGACGACCGCGCGGCTCGACCATGCCCTCGGCGACAGCCTCGTCAAGCTGCCCGGGCGCGCCCAGGAGGTGCACGTCCACTCGGCGTTCCGCACGTACTTTCTCGCGCGCAACACCGTGCTGCTCCTGCGCTCGGGGCTGCTGCCGCCGGCGTGGGCGGTCGGCTACGCCGTGTGGCTGGGCAAGTACGTCGCCTTCAATTCACTTCTTGTTCCTGGCCGGATCGACCGCGCACGGAGGATGATGCGGGGTGTGGTCGACGGAGTGCTCGGCCGCACCGGTCCCGCTCGCTGAGGAGCCCAGATGTCCTTCCCCCGTCCGCGCCTCGCCACCCTGTGGCTCGCGCTCGCCACCGCCGGCGCCGCACTGGTCGCCCCGTCGGCCGCCGTCGCCTCCCCGCTCGGGCCAGTCGGGACCGACTCCCCCGACGACGACGGATCGCCCGGTGCCGCGGCGTCGTCGTCGGACGGTGTCTCGTCGTCGCCGGACGGCACCACGACACCCGACGGGATCGGCTCCCCGGACGGCATCGGCGCACCCGATGCGGGCGCCCTGCCCGAGGGGTCGACGGACGCCTCCTCCGAGGCCACCACCGATGACGGGACCACCGCCACCGAGGTGTACCCGCGCCCCGCCGACGGCACGTGGGAGATCGAGGGCCACGGCTGGGGCCACGGCATCGGCATGTCCCAGTGGGGCGCCCAGGGCGCGGCGCTGCAGGGCGTGAGCAGCACCGACATCCTCTCCTTCTACTACCCGGGCACCCGGCAGGCGGACATCGGCAACCCGGTCGTCCGCATCCGCCTCCTCGCCCTCGCGGGTCGGACGTCGGTCACCGCGTGGGCGCCGTCGGGCCAGACGCTGCGCGCCACCGCGGGCGGGACGAACCTCGGCGCCCCCGCGGGCGGCCGCCTGACGGTCACGCGCACGTCGACCGGGTTCCGGCTCGAGCACCGCACCACGCCGGGCGGGTCCGTCGGCTGGTCGACGACGACCACGGCCCCGGTCACGCTCGCCACGAACGACGGCGTCGTCGTCGGGGCCTCCCCCACCGGCGGCGGCACCTGGTACCGCGGCGAGGCCGCCGTCCAGCCCACCTCCGGCACGCTCGAGGTCGTCAACCACGTGCGGATGGAGGACTACCTGCGCTCGGTCGTCCCGCGCGAGGCGCCGGCGTCCTGGCACTACTCGGCCCTCGAGGCGCAGTCCGTGGCCGCCCGCACCTACGCCCGGCACGAGATGCGCACCGGCGGCATCTACGACCTGTGCGACACGACGAGCTGCCAGGTCTACGCGGGCCGCGGATCTGTGAGTGCGAGCGGCGCCCTCACCGGCCACGAGCACGCCCGCACGGACATCGCGATCGCCTCGACCAACGGACGCATCCTCGAGGGGCGGACGACCGCCGGGGGCGCGTGGGGCCCGGCGTTCACGCAGTTCTCGTCGTCCAACGGCGGCTACTCGGTGGCCGGCTCGCGCCCCTACCTCATGGCCCGCGCGGACCCGTGGTCCGGGACCGCCCCCGGCGACCCGGTGACGAGCTGGTCGACCACCCTGCGTGCCACCGACGTCGACGCCCGGTGCGCCGCCGGCGGGACCGTGCGAAGCCTCGTCGTCACCGCGCGCGACGGCCGGGGCGACCTCGGCGGGCGCATCACCGGCCTGCGGCTCGACTGCACGACCGGCCCGGTCGACGTCACCACCGAGTTCACCCGTCGCCTCGGCATGCGCTCGAGCTGGTGGCGGCCGGTGCCCGAGGAGTACCCCTCGGTGTTCTTCCTCAACGACGCCTGGACCGCGTGGGCGAACCACGAGGTGCGCCTCGGCGCCGCCACCTCCTCGCCCCTGGCCGGCGACTGGGACGGCGACGGCACGGACACGGTCGGCGTGCGCGACGGCAACCGCCTCACGCTCGCCCGCGACCACAGCGGCGCGACGACGACCACCCTCGACTACGGCCGCGCCGGCGACGTGCTGCTGACCGGCGACTGGGACGGCGACGCGGGCGACAGCTTCGCGGTCCGCCGCGGGAACACCTACCTCCTGCGCGACGCCCTGACGTCGGGGGTCGCCGACACGGTGCTCGACTACGGCCGGGCGGCCGACGAGGTGTTCGTCGGGGACTGGGACGGCGACGGCGTCGACACGCTCGCGGTACGCCGCGGGAACCGGTTCTTCGTGTCGAACTCACTCGTCTCCGGCTGGGCCGATGCCGAGCTCGACTACGGCCGGGCCGGGGACACGGTCCTCGTGGGCGACTGGGACGGCGACGGCGTCGACACCTTCGCCGTGCGGCGCGGCAACACCTACCTCGTGCGCAACGAGCTGACCTCGGGCGACGCGGACATCGAGCTCGCCTTCGGACGCGCGAGCGACTCGGTCGTCGTGGGCGACTGGGACGGCGACGGCGAGGACACCCTGGGCGTGCACCGCGTCGAGGCCTGGTAGCAGGCCCACGAGCTCACCGCCGAGATCTCAGCGCTCGGGCTGCCCGTCCCCGTCCGCAGGCACGGACCCAGTCCCGTCCGCGGGCACCGGGCCCGCCTCGTCCACAGGCACCGGCCCGGCCTCGTCGACCGCCACCTCGGCGGCACCCTGCGGCGCGTGCCGCCGGACGAGCACGCCGGTGCCCAGGCCCAGCGCGAGGTCGACCACGGTGAGCAGCACCCGCGACATGAGGATGGTGACGAGCACGCCGCCCCCGCTGAGCAGACCGGCGAGCATGATGCCGAGGATGCTCTCGCGCACACCCACGCCGGCGGGCACGATGACGACGAGGAACCCGACCACCCACGCCAGCGCGTAGCCGCTGACCGCACGCGCGAACGTCCCGAGCGTGGGGTCCAGACCGACGGCGGTGGCGATGAGCCACACCTGCAGGCCGGCCAGCAGCCAGCCGACGATCGCCCACGAGGATGCCCTCAGCACGCCCCGCGCGGAGAGCGGGTGCTCGAGCGGTGGGCGCCGGATGAGCTTCAGCGCCACGCCGAGGATGCGGTTGAGCACGGGCGGCAGGAGCACGACGACGAACACCGGCAGGAACCAGACGACCCACCCGACCTCGGAGCGCACGGCCGGGTCGAACGCCACCGCACCGGCGGCGAGCGCGAGGCCGGTGACGATGGAGACGAGCAGCGAGACGACCATGCCGGAGACCGACCGGCGCCGCGGGATGTCGATGTCCTTGCCCATCTCGGCGGCCGCCACGATGTTCCACACGCCTCCCGGCAGGTACTTGCCCACCTGGGACACGAAGAACAGCCGCGCCGCCGGGGCGAGCCCGAGCCGGGACCCGAGGTCGATGAGCACCTCGCGCCACGAGAGCATCGTCGCGACGACGTAGAGGACCGAGACGAGCAGGCCGACGACGACGATCCACCACGGCATCTGGCTGAGCGAGTCGACGACGATGTCCCACTGGTTGGCCACCGCCAGGACTGCCGCGCCGATCGCCGCGACGAGGAACAGGCCGCGCACCCACGGCGACCGCAGGGCTCCGAGGATCTTCTTCACGAGGTCAGCTCGCGCCACAGGGGCTCGACGACGGCGGACGGCGTGAGGTCGCGGGCCCGTTCGCGCGCGCGGGCGCGGAGGTCGGCGACCCGCTCGGGGTCCGCGAGGAGGCGCTCGAGCGCGTCGGCGAGCGCGGCCGGGTCGCCCGGAGGGACCAGCAGCGCGGCGTCGCGGAGGAACCGGCGCTGCGGTGGGGTGTCGGAGGTGACGACGGCGCAGCCCGCGGCGAGCGACTGGTAGACCTTGTTCGGCACGACCTTGAGGCCCTTGTCGGTGTCGCCGAAGATGCCGAGACCGATGTCGTGGGCGGCCACGAGGTCCGGCAGCTCGTCGGGAGCGACCCAGTCGACCCACTCGATCCCGGGCACGCCGCCCAGGACAGCCCGCGCCTCGGCGTGGTCCTGCCCCGTGCCGACGAGCGTGACGCGCAGCGGGACCCCGCGCCGGTGGAGCTCGGCGAGCGCCCGGGCGATCGTCACGGTGCCCTGCAGCGGGGTGAACAGCCCGTAGAAGACCATGCGGGGCGTGGCCGAGGTGCTCGTGGCGCGCCGCTCCCCCGCCAGCCGCCAGACCTCGGTCGCACCGACGGGGACGACGACGGTCCGCTCCCGCACGGCCGGCGCCGCGAGCTCGGCGTGCTCCTCGGTGTCGACGACGACGACGTCCGCCGCGCCGGTCGCCATCCGGTCGAGCGCCGAGAGCGCGGCTCCGCGGACCCGGTCGTCGACGCCCCGGTCCCGCGCGGTGCTCGCGGCGAAGATGAGGTGGTCGAGGACGATCGTCGCGCGCGGGAACAGGGCCCGGGCGAGGAGGACGTCGAAGTGTCCGAGGTAGCCGACGACGACGACGTCGGGCGCCCGCTCGCCGCCGAACGCGAACGAGCCGTCGACGAGCCCGGCCCAGCGACTCGCCAGACGCGCGGCCAGCCGCGGGAGGAGCCACGGCCGCCGCAGCATGTCGACCCGGTCCGCCGTGGTCAGGCCGAGCGGGCGGTCGAGCTCGCGGACCGTGGCGCCGCGCGCGGCGAGGCCCGCGAGCAGAACCCCGGAACGCGGGTGGACGGACGTGTCGTAGGTGCCGAAGCCGAGAACCCTCACCGGCCCGGACGCCCCTGACGCAGCTCCTCGGGCGCGGCGACGTCGGCGTGGCCGTCGGTCGCGTACCCGTTCGTGCCGTTCGCCTCGGGCGCGCCGTAGCCGTCGGCCCCGGCCGACGCGTATCCGGCCGGCTCGTACCCGGCGTGGTCGTCGCCCCCGATGCCGCCGATGTCCCGCGGCACCCCGTTGCTGTCGACCCCGGACGCGGCCCCGTTCGGGGCGACGGCGTAGTCATGGGAGCCGGGCACCACGGCGGCCGGGGTTCTCAGGTGGGGGACCTCGGGGACGGTCGCGCGTCCGGTCGTCGGCTCCGCGGCCCGCGGCGCGGTGCCGGCGGACGGGGCGTCGCCCGGTGCCGGTCCCACGCGGGCGGCGTCCCGACCCGGCTGCGCGTCCGCGCCGCGACCCCCGGCCGTGACGGACGGGTCGGGCCGGCCGTCGAGGACCACGGACGGTCCGTCCATCACGGCCGTCGAGGTCTCGCCGAGCCGGGCCGAGATCGCGTGGTCGGAGTACTGAAGGGACTTCACCCGCTCGAGGTTCTCCTCCATCAGCACGCGGTTGGTGCGCAGGAGGTCGGCGATGACGGACAGCGCGAGGCTCAGCAGGGCGCCGATGAGCGCCGCGGTACCGAAGATGAGGGACTGGACGTGCCCGCCGGCCTCGCCCATGAGGAACAGGACGAGGAACCGCACGAACGGCACAAGCCCGGCGACGAGCAGGATCGTGCCGACGGTGCCGAGGATCGCGTGCGGCTTGAACATGAGGTACGAGCGGATGATCGCCGTACCGGACTTGAACATGTGCTGCCAGATGTTCTTGAACAGCCGGGACTCGCGGGTCTTCGGGTTCGTCGCGATCGGCACCGACGCGATCCGCAGGCGCTTGTTGCCCGCCTGGATGATCGTCTCCATGCAGTAGGAGAACTGGGTGACGACGTTGAGCCGGATGAGCGACTCCTTGGAGTACGCCCGGAACCCGGACGCCGCGTCGGGCAGCTTCGTGCCGGCGGCGAGGTTGACGACGTCGGAGCCGACCTTCTGCATCGCCTTCTTGAACGGCGAGAAGTGGGCGATCGTCGCCGTCTGGCGGTCGCCGATGACGATGTCGGCCTCGTTGTGGACGATCGGCTGGACGAGCTCGCCGATGACCTCCTGGGGGTACTGGTTGTCGCCGTCGGTGTTGACGACGATGTCCGCGCCGTGGGCCAGGGCGTAGTCGACGCCGTCGCGGAACGAGCGGGCGAGCCCCTGGTTGCGCGAGTGCCGCACGAAGTGGGTGACGCCGAGGTTCTTCGCGACCTCGACGGTGCGGTCCGTCGACCCGTCGTCGACGACGAGGATGTGGACCTCGTCGATCCCCGGGATCTCCCGCGGGATCGTGGCCAGGACGAGCGGGAGGGTCTCCTCCTCGTTCAGGCACGGGATCTGCACGAACAGCTTCATGGGGTACCTCGGGTGTCGGTCGCGGCGCACCCGCGGCTGCCCCGCGAGGCAGCGGTCGGGCTGGCCCGGAACCTGGCCAGGGTACCGTAGGGGCCGCGCGAGGCCTGGGACGTCCCCTCGGCGTGAAGGGGAGATCACTGGTGGCAGACGGCGTGGACGACGGGGGTGCTCGAGCACCGGCCCCCGACCTGCCGTCGGAGCAGCCGGGCACCCGGTGGGCGCGCCTGCGGCCCGAGCTCCCCTGGGCCGGCGGAGTCGGCGTCCTCGCCCTGCTCATGAGCGTGACGGCGATCCTGTTCGGCACCTCGCTGTCCGCGCTCGACGAGCAGACGCACCTCGACTACGCCTACCAGGTGGCGCACGGAAACCTGCCGGCCGACGGCGACCGGCTCTCCGACTACGTCCTCGACCAGTGGTCGTGCCGCGGGCAGTCCAACCTGCCCGACCTGCCCTCGTGCGAGGACGCCCTGGCCGACGAGGTCGAGCCCACCGCCTACCCGGCGCTGGGGCAGAACTACAACTCCTTCCACCCGCCCACGTACTACGTGACGCCGGCGGCCACCGGGCTGGTGGCCGAGGCGGTCGGCCTGGAGTTCTCCACCGGCGCCCGGTTCGCCAACGCGCTGTGGCTCACGGCCGGCGTCGTCGCGGTGTACGCCGCCCTGCGCACGTGGCGCCTGCCGAGGCCGACGGCGGCCTCGGGCGCGGCGCTGCTGCTGGCCTTCGAGCCCGTCATCGTCTCCGGCTGGCAGGTGACGAACGACGGCCCGGCCATGCTCGTCGGAGCCGGCGCCCTGTGGGTGCTCGGCCGGTGGGCGCTGCACGGCCGCATCGGCTGGCTGTGGCCCACGCTCGTCGCCCTGCTGGCCGCGGGCACCAAGGTGATGAGCGCCGTCGCGATCCTCGCCGTCGTCGGCCTGATCGCCACCATGGCGGTCGCGGACGTGCGGCGGCGCGACTGGCGCACGCTCGGGCACCGGGCGGCCACCGTGCTCGCGCCGGTCGCCGTCGTCGCCGCCTGCATGGTCGGCTGGTCCCGGTTCCAGGCCGGGCGAGGGGCCGAGGGCTGGGACAACCCGCTGTACGGGATCAGCACGCGCCCGGTCGAGGGCAGCCCGTGGGACGAGACCGTGCCCACCCTGTTCGACGCGTTCGGGCTCGTGAAGTCCTCGCAGTTCCCCGGCGAGCTCACCGGCTGGCAGCTCGACACGGTGACGGCGGCCTGGTGGGTCCTCATGGCGGCCGCGCCGTTCATGGTCCTCGTCGCGTTCGGCGCCGGCCGCGCGGAGCGCCTCCTCGGCCTGGCGGCGATCGCGGGGACGATCGGGGCGGGCATCATCGTCCAGGGCCAGGAGGTCCTCAGCTCCGACCACGCCTTCCGACTGATCTCGGGCCGGTACGCGATCACCCTGCTGCCGATCACGGTGGCGGCGCTCGTCGCCTCCCTGCACCACCGCCGTCTCGGCACGTTCCTCCAAGTCGGCGTCGCCGTCAGCGTCGCCGTCATGTGGCTGTCCCTCTCAGGAGTTCTATGACATCCGCCCCGCGCCGCCGTCGGGACGTCTTCCGGGTCGCGGTCCTCGCCGTCACCCTTCTCGTGGCCGGGATCGGCGCGCTCTGGGCGACGATCACGCCCGGGTTCCGCGCGCCCGACGAGCCCCAGCACGTCAACACGGTCCTGCGCCTCGCCGACGGCGGCGGCTGGCCGGCGCCGGGCGAGCAGACGTTCCTCCAGGGCATGCACGTGGCCGCGGACGAGGCGGGCTGGGTCGACACCGGGCTGGAGCTCATCCGCCAGAACTCCCACCCGCACCCGGGCGCCGACGTCACCTCCGGCCAGCTGCCGTTCGTCCTGGCGGTGCCGGACCCGCCGGCGGTCGCGGACCGCACCGTCGTCCTCGACGTCGACCACCGCGTCACCCTGTTCGAGCAGGTCGACCAGATGACGCAGCACCCGCCGGGCTACTACGCGCTCGCCGCCGGGTACCTCACCGTCCTCGGCGCGGACGACTGGCGCTGGGACACCCAGCTCCTCGCCCTGCGCCTCCTCGACGTCGTGCTCGTGGCCGGGGTCGTCCCTCTCGTCGTCGTCGCGGCCCGGCGGCTCGGCGCCTCCCGCTCGGCCTCCCTCGTGGGCGCGTTCGCCCTCACCGCCCCCTCGCAGCTGCTGTTCGTCGGCTCGGCGGTGACGAACGACGCCCTGCTCAACCTGTGCGGCGCCGGCGTGCTCGCGCTCAGCGCGGTCGTGCTGACGAGCCGGTGGGACTGGCGGCACGTCGTCGGCCTCGGCGCGGTGCTCGGCGCGGGCCTCATGACCAAGGGCTTCATGCTCGGGTTCATCCCCATCGTGGCGCTCGCGTTCCTCCTCTCGCCCGCCTCCGACCGTCCGCTCGGTCGGCGCGCGCTCGGCGGGTTCTGGTCCCTCGGGGTCGCCTTCGCGATCGGCGGCTGGTGGTGGCTGAAGAACCTCGTCGTCCACGGCACGTTCCAGCCCGACGGCTACCCCGGGCGCGAGCCGCTCGAGGACACCTCGCACCTCGGCCTCAACATGTGGGACTTCGCGGTCGGCGCCGAGCGGTCGATCGTCACGAGCACGTGGGGCAACTACGGCTGGCTCGAGTCGCCGATGCCGAGCTGGTTCCAGCACGCGCTCACCTACCTCACGCTCGTGCTCGTCGTCGTCGGCGTGGTCCTCGCGGGCCGGCACCGGCGGCACCTGCTCGTGCTGCTCGCCGCGTGGGTCGGCGTGCTCGGCGTGGTGGTCTACGGCGCGATCGTCGAGTACTACTCCACGGGCCTGCTCGCCGGGCTGCAGGGCCGGTACCTGTACGTGGCGATCCTCGGCATCCTCGTGGCGCTCGCCGTGCTGCTCGAGCGGGTCACCGCACGTCTGGCGCCCGGGCCGATGGTCGCGGCGCGCGTCGGGGCCGCGGCGCTCTGCCTCGCGCTGGCCGGGTACGGGCTGTGGTTCGGGTTCGACGCGTTCTACGTCGAGTTCTACGAGACCTTCTCGACCGGCCTGAGCCGCTGGAACAACTGGAGCCACGTCGGCGTGCCGAAGCTGTTCGCCCTCGCCGCCGCCACCGTGGCGGCCGCCCTCGGTTCCCTCGCGCTGCTCGCGATCCAAACCCGGCGCGACGCCGAAGGTCGCGTCGCGGTCACCCCGGGAACGACGGGCACGACGACGAACGGCGCGCGCCCGTTGACGACCGCCGGCGCGACGACGACCGGCCGGGCGGCGACCGGCGAGGCGGCCCCGGCAGCCTCAGCGGCCGAGCCGGCCCCGGACCTTGCCGACCCCGCGGCGGACGAGCTCGACGGTGCCGGCGTCGCGCCGGACGCGGCGGGCGGCGCCGAGCAGGCGGACGGCCCGGCTCCCGGCGATCGCCGGCGGGACGCGTAGCCCCGAGCGCGGCAGCGCGTACGGCTCGACGTGGGCGCCGGCGGCGTCGAACGGCTCGTCGTCGGTCACCGGATTCCAGCCGGTCGAGACCCGCGGCCCCTCGCTGCGCACCCGCGCCGCGGCGTCGATCAGCAGCTCGCGGTAGGTCCGCCCCTGGACGTGCGGGGACCACGTGAGCAGCGCCTCCCGTCGCGCGCGGGCCCCGACGCGACGCCGCAGGGCCGGGTCGTGCACGAGCGCGTCGAGGGCGTCCGTCCATCCCTCGACGTCGGCCGGGAGGAACCCGGTGACGCCGTCCGTGACCGACTCCCGGAAGGGCTGCGTGGGCGAGGCGACGACCGGCGTCTCGACGAGGGCGGACTCGAGCCACTTGATGGCGGACTTGGCCTCGTTGAAGATCGAGCCCGGCGTGAGGGGGGCGAGGCTGATGTCGACGTCCCGCAGGAGGTCCGGCAGGTCGTACCAGGGGACGAACGGGAGGCGGCGCACGCGCTCCGCGTAGGGCTCGAGCGCCGGCGTGGACGTGAGGTGGCCGCCGAGCCACAGCTCCGTGGCCGGGTGGCGCCGCAGGACCTCGATGACGGCGGGCTCGACCATGGCCCAGTCGGCGTCGTGCGTGGTCGTGCCCGAGAAGTAGCCGATCCGGACCGGGCCCTCGGCCCGCTCGCGCCGCAGCGCCGCGTCGGAGCGGCGCGCGAGAAGGGTGCCGACCCCGTTGGGGAACCGGTAGGAGGGCATCCCGGTGACGGCGGTGGCGTGCTCGCACAGGGTCTGGGTCGAGCCGACGTAGGCGTCCGCGAGCTCCATCGACGTGCGGTAGCGGCGCACGCCCCGCCACCACAGCGCGAGCTCGTCGGCGGGCATCCCCTCGAGGCCGTCGACCTGCCCCTCGAGGGCGGGGTCGAAGATGAGGTCGTCGATGTCGAAGAGGACCGGCACGGCGCGCTCGCGAGCGCGGACGGACGCGACGAGCTCGACGATCTGGTCGGTCGCCGGCACGCGGTAGAGGACGAGGGCGTCGCACGACTGCGCCTCCTGCAGGAGGCGGGGGTCGCGGTAGTGGCGCACCCGGGCGGCCACGCCGTGCAGGCCGAGCGCCTCGGCGGCGAGCTGGGTGCGGTACCGCTGCGGCGCCCCCTGGATGCCGCTGACGAAGAGGACCTTGCGCATGAGGGCCCGCTCGGCCGCCCCCGCCCCGGTCAACGCCCCGGTCATCGCCCCCGCCTCCTCCCCCGCCGGCTGCCCGCTCATCGCCGCGTACCGCTCGATGAGCCCCGCGACCTGGTCGGACAGCGCGCGCACCGGGCTCGCGGCGCCCTGCCCGGTTCTCGCGCGCGCGGCGACGGGGTCGGCCACGAGGTCCCGCAGGCGCGCGAGCAGCGTGTCCGGGTCGCCGGCGGGGACGATCCACCCGTTGACGTCCTCCGCGACGGCCTCCTCGGGCCCGAGCGTGTCGGTCGCGAGGACCGCGAGCCCGGCGAGGAGCGCCTCCCGGGTGAGGATCGAGTGCGACTCGCGCATGATCGAGGGCAGGACGAGGACGTCCACCCCCGCGAGGACCTCGGCGCGCTCCTCCGGGGCGAACGGCTCCCGCAGGCGGACCTGCGGCGGGAGCGGGGAGTCGCCGTCGGCCCGGGTCCCGTACATGTCGAGCGTCCACGCCCGGTCCGGGTCCTCCGCGGCGAGCCTGCGCGCCACGTCGAGCAGGAGCGGCCCGCCCTTGACGGGGTCGTTGCCGCCGGCGAACACGAGGCGCAGCGGCCCGTCACCCGTGCGCGGCACCGGCGCCGGCCTCGTCGTCGGGCCCTCGTCCTCCCCCACGCCCGGCAGCCCGTTCTCGTCGACCTCGAGCAGCTCAGCGGGCACCCCGTTGGCGAGGAACGTCGCGGCGGCGGAGGCGGACGGGGCGAGCACGACGTCGGCGTGGGCGAGCTCGGTCGCCAGCGCCGCGAGTCGGGCGTCGGCGGCGTCGCGCCCGCGCTCGCACCGGCACACGCCGCAGCCGACCACGAGCGCGCACGGCCGCAGGTCCTGGTCCACGAGGAACTGGCGCGTGCACTGCCACCACCAGTCGTGGGCGGTGACGACCACCGCGGCGCCGGACTCCTTGGCCGCGCGCACGAGCGAACCGCCGAGGGTCTGCAGGGAGTGCAGGTGCACGACGTCGGGCCGCACGTCCTCGAGCCACCCGCGGAAGTCGGCCTCGACGGCGGGGTTGGCCCAGTTCTTCCTGTCCGACCACGAGGTGTAGGGGTGGGTTTCGATCCACCGCACCCGCACGGTGCCGTGCTCACCGGTGTCCGTGTCGTCCCAGGTGGACAGGGCGGGGCGCGCGTCGTCGAGGTGGCCGGCGTAGACGTGGGCCTCGTGCCCGGCGGCGGCGAGCGCCCGCGCGATGCGCCGCGGGACGAGCGTGCCGCCCGAGACGAAATTCGGCGGGTAGTGGGCCGAGACCTGGGCGACGCGCATGCCCCCGATCCTAGGCAGCGGGGCCGGTCGCACTAGTTTGGCTGCATGGCCGAGACCCCTTCCACCTGGCTCGACGACCTCGCGGCGACCGACGCCGAGCTGCACGCCACGCTCGCCGGCCGCCTCGAGCTCCTCGGCCGGGACGCCTGGTCCCGCCGCACGCTGGAGGCCGAGGCGGCGCTCGGCCAGGCGCGCGCGACGATCACGCTCCAGGACCGGCTCCTGCGCGACCTCGCGGTTCGCCACACCGAGCTCGAGGACGACATCCGCGAGCTGCAGAACCCCGGGTCCACCCGCGCGCCGGGGGGCGGCGCCCCGGACGACGACGCCGGTCCGTCCCGCGCGCGCCGGCTGCTCGCGTCCGTGCCCGGCCGGGCGAAGGTCGCCGTCACCGATCCGGCGCGGGCCCTGCGCGCGGTCCGCCGCCGGCTCCCGGGCGGCGGCGAGTGACCGCCCCGGGGACGGACGGGGCCACGAGCGAGATGCCCGACGACGACACCCCCGCCGCCGGACCGCCGCGGATCTCGCTGCTCGTCCTGCCCGGGACCGAGGAGCAGCTCGCCGCCACGCGCGCGTCGCTCGAGGCGCAGGGCGAGGGGCCGTGGGAGCTGCTGGAGATCGGGCCCGAGCTCCCGGCCGGCTCGCCCACCGACGGGGCGGCTGCACACTCCACCGACTCCCCCACACCCGAACCTTTCGGCGACGCACCCGCACCCCCGCCCCGCTACCGCGACCTCCCCTCGGCGGCCGCGGCGGCCGGGGGCGACTGGGTCGGCGTGCTCGGCGCGGGCGACTCCCTCGAGCCCGGCGTGCCGGCCGCGATGCTCGAGGCGATCGACGCCGCCCCGGACGTGCGCGTGGTCAACGCCGACGAGCGCCTGCCCGACGGCCGCACGCACGCCAAGCCGTCATGGATGCCGCGGGCGCTCGACCACCTCGACGTCCTCGGCCGGCTCACCCTCGTCCGCGCCGACCTGCTCGCCGAGGTCGGCGGGCTGACCGACGACCCGGCCGCCGAGTGGGACCTCCACCTGCGCCTCGCCGAGCACCTGGGCGCCGGGGACCCGCTCGCGCCGAGCCCGCACGTCCTCCACCTGCCGCTCACCTCGCTCGCCCGCGCCTCCGACCCGGCCGAGCTGCTCGACGCCGGGGCGGCCGCCGTCGAGCGCTCGCTCGTCCGCCGCGGGTCGGGGAACGTCGTCGTCCGGCCGCACGAGACACCGACCGGTCTCGGGGCCGAATCGGGCGCCGGAGCCGGGGCCGGGGCCGACGAGGGTTCGCACGAGACCTCCGCCCCGCCGTCGGACCATCTCGTCCTCGAGCGCGCGCTGCCGACCGCTCCCCGGGTGAGCATCGTGATCCCCACCGGCGGTGGGCACCGGCCGACCCCCGGCGGCGAGGTCCGCTCGGTCGACGTCGCGCTGGCGACCCTGCTCGAGCGGACCGACTACCCCGACTACGAGGTCGTCGTCGTCACCTCCGAGGGGACCGACCCGGGCGTCGCCGCGCACTGCCGCGGCCTCGACCCGCGGGTGAGCGTCGTCGAGGTCGACGGCCCGTTCAGCTTCTCGCGCTCGATCAACGCCGGCGTCGGCGCGGCGACCGGCGAGCTCGTCCTCCTGCTCAACGACGACACCGAGATCGTCGAGCCGACCTGGCTGCGCAGCCTCGTCGCGATCGGGCTCGAGGACGGCGTCGGCGCGGTCGGGGCGCGCCTCCTCTACGGCGACGGCACGATCCAACACGCCGGCATCGTCATGAGCGCGGACCGCACGCCGTCCCACCTCCTCGCGCACGAGGCCGACGGCGAGCGCCGGTTCGGGGTGGGCAGCGCCGACCTCGAGCACCTCGCCGTGACGGCCGCCTGCCTGCTCACGCCGCGCGAGGCGTTCGTGCGTGTCGGGGGCCTGAGCGAGGACCTGCCGCTCAGCTACAACGACGTCGACTACTGCCTCAAGCTCCGGGCCGCCGGGCTGCGGACGGTCTGCGCCGGGAGCGTGCGGGTGGTCCACCACGAGTCGGTCACCCGGGATGCGACCGTGACCGACCGCGAGCACGCGGCCGTGACCTGGTGGTCCGGGGTCACGGCGCTCGACCCCTGGTACTGGGGGGTCTGACCGGGCGCGTGTCCGGAGCGGCGCCGGTCGCGTCAGGCGAACAGCGCGAGCACGTAGACCGCGAACACGGTCAGGTGCACCGCCCCGTGGACCGCCGTCACGCGTCGGCCGGCGAAGG
The DNA here is from genome assembly GCF_057652375.1 of Georgenia sp. Z1344. NCBI lineage: Bacteria > Bacillati > Actinomycetota > Actinomycetes > Allobogoriellales > Allobogoriellaceae > Georgenia > Georgenia sp. Z1344. Next base: position 934,256 of record NZ_CM172728.1, read on the forward strand.
TTGCCACCGAGAGCACCAGCGCGACGCCGAGGAGCAGGAGGTTCGCCGGCGACTCCGCGAGCACCACCTGCTGCCCCGTGAGCGCGCCGATGACGAGGACGGCGGGGATCGTCAGGCCGACCGTCGACACGAGAGCGCCGTGGCAGAGGTTGCTCACGCGCTGCACCTCGCCGGCGAGCGCCGCGCGCACCGAGGTGATCGACTCCGGCAGGAAGACGATGCACGCGATGAGCAGCCCGGACAGGGCGGCGGGCGCGCCGAGGCGGCCGAGTCCGTCGTCGAGCAGCGCGGCCATGTCGTGCGAGAGCAGGACGATCGGGAGGACGGTGACGACGAGCAGGCCGGCCCGCAGGAGGATCTCGGTGCGGTGCGCGGCGAACGTCTCGCCCAGGGACGCCCCGACGTCGCCGTCCGCCGAGTCCTGCCGCACCCGCGGGTCGACCTCCCGGAAGTCGTCGGCCTGCGCGCCCGTCTGGCGCCAGAGGAAGAAGGCGTACAGCACGACCGTCAGAGCGACGACGACCACCGCCTGGCCCCCGGTGTACGAGCCGTCCGTGCCGATCGCGGCCGGCAGCGCGAAGGCCAGCGCCACGAGCACGACGAGCACGGCGAGGTAGCTCGAGGTCCCGGTGCGGTTGTGCTCGAGGTCGCCGTGCCGCATCCCGCCGACGAGCAAGGAGAGCCCGACGACGGCGCACAGGATGATCATCGAGACCGCCATGACGGAGTCGCGGGCGATCGTCGCGTGGTCGCCTGGGCCGAGCATGACGGCGGAGATGAGGACGACCTCGATGACGACGATCGACAGCGTGAGCACGAGCGACCCGTAGGGGTCGCCGAGGCGCCGGGCGAGGTGCTCGGCCTCGCCGACCACGCCGAAGGCGCACAGGAGGATGACGCCGACGATCACCGCGAGCGTGCCGACGAGCAGCGGGCCCGGGACGGGCGGCTCGAGCAGGGGGCCGGCGAGGGCGAGCGCGAGGACGGCGCCCCAGCCGATCGCCAGGCGCAGCCATGCCGCGGGGGTGAGAACGGTGCGGGCGGTATCGCCGAGGCGGGAGGTGACGGTCACGGGTGATCCTTCTCCGCGGGGCCGTCCCCGAGCCGTTCCGCCGGACGGGCCGTCCCGTCCGGGGCGTGCGGTCGCGCACCGGGACGAGGCTAGCCGACCCGGGCGCGCCCGGCAGTGCCCCCGGTCACCAGTGCCGGCGAGCGGGCGGTCCGTGGCCCCGCCCGCTACCGCCCGAGCCGGCGGCGCACCTTCCGCGTCACGCCGCCCACCCCGTCGGCACGCAGCGTCCGCCACGCCCCGCCGACGTCGGCCCGCAGCCGCGTGGCCCGCGAGACCTGTCCCGGCTGCAGGCCGGCGGCGCGCTCGGCGGCGAGCCGCCCCGCGTCCGCGGACCGCCGCGGGTCCCGGCAGAACGCGACGAGCGGCGCGAGTGCGTCGGTCCACGTGTGCGTGGCTGCGACACGGGCGACCGACTCGCGGGCCGCCGCCAGCCGCGCCTCGTCGGTGAGCAGGCCCGTCAGCGCGTCGGCCAGCGCGTCGACGTCCTCTGCCGGTACGGCCGCGCCGAGCCCCTCGGCGGTCACCAGCGCGCCGAAGTGGTCGCCGTCGGTGCAGACGATCGGCAGCCCGGCCCACAGGTAGTCGAGGATCCGGGTGCGGAAGCTGAACGCGGTCTCGACGTGGTCGAAGTGGGCGGAGACGCCGATGTCGGCGTCGAGCAGGTAGTCGGCGCGGCGCTCGTAGGGCACCCAGTCCTCGTTGAAGAACACGTGGGTGCCGGTGAGGCCGAGCTCGTCGGACAGCTCGCGGGTGCGCACGGCCATCGCCATCTCGGGCACGTCCGGGTTGGGGTGCTTCATCCCGAGGAAGTACAGGCGCAGGTTCGGCACCGCCGCGCGCGCCCGGTCGACGGCCCGGATGACGGTGAGCGGGTCGAACCAGTTGTAGACGCCTCCGCCCCACAGGATCACCGGGTCGTCGGCCGCGATGCCGTCGACCACCCCCTTGATGCCGTGGGCGCGCTGCACCGGCGCCGCCGGGTCCGTGCCGAACGGGACGACGTCGATGAGCGAGCGCAGCGACGTGTCGGCGTCGTAGGTGTCGGGGTTGACGCGCCCGGCCGCGGCGAGGTGCCCGATCCACAGGTCGCGCTGCTTGCCCGACGCGCACAGGAAGAGGTCGCCGCGCCGCGCCTGGGCGCCGAGCTCGGTGAGCGCGCGGGCGAGGGCCGCGTGCCGCTCGGCGGCGGGCCGGAAGCGCTCGACCTCGAGGGACTCGAGGTGGAAGGGGTCGTACAGGTCGACCACCAGCACCACGTCCGCGTCCTGCAGCCAGTCGAAGGTGGAGACGACGTACCCCTGCACGACGACGACGTCCGCCGCCCCGACCTCCGCGCGGAAGGTCTCGACGGTGGTCTGCGCCGTCGTGAAGCCCTCCCCCTGCCGCGAGCAGCCCCCGAACGTGACCAGCCGGACGTCGTGCTCCGCGCCGAGCGCGCGGGCGATCTCGAAGGCCCGGATCGCCGGGCCGGCCATCCGCTCGGCGAGCGTGTCGAGGGTGACGACGAGGATGCGTCGGCGGTCGGTCATCGGGTCTCCTCGGGGTCGGGGGCGCCGTCGAGGTCCGGGGTCGGGTCCGCGCTCTCCATGGGGACGATCCCCGTGGGCCCGTCCTGTCCGGTCGGCTCCGGGGCGCCGGCCGGGACGGCCCACGCGGAGGCGGACTGGATGTACCCGCCCCACCACCGCGTCGCGCCGTTCTCGACGACGAACCGAGCCGAGTCCCGCACCTGGTCGTAGGTGTGCTGGGTGGTCGAGTCGGTGAGCGAGGTGACGACCACGTAGCCGCCGGGGGCGAACGGGACCCGCCCGGCCGAGCAGTCGATGACGCCGCGGCCGCGGATCGTGCCCAGCCGCGGCCCGTCGTCGAACGTGTTGGACGCCCACAGGTAGGTGCCGTCGGTGTGCTCGATGCCGATGCCCATGACGGGGTCGGTGACGGGCTCGTGCGCGTCGTAGTGCACGCGGACGGTCATGTCCTCGTCCTGCCGCACCGGGCTGCCGGGCCCGCCGGCGCCGAAAACCTCGACCTCCTCGATCGTCAGCTCGCCCGAGCCCCAGTGCGTGCGCCCCTTGTCGTCCAGCCGGGTCGAGGCGTGGGTGGAGTCGAGGTAGCGCTCGAGGACGTGGGAGGCGGGGCCGACGGCCTTGAGCTCGCCGTGGTCGAGCCACGCGGCCTGGTCGGCCATCGTGCGCAGGGTGGGCATCGAGTGGGACACGACGACGACGGTGCGACCCTCGCGGCGGAACTGCGCGAACTTCGCGGCGCACTTCTCCTGGAACGCGGCGTCGCCGACCGCGAGGACCTCGTCGACGAGCAGGATCTCGGGGTCGACGTGGATGGCCACGGAGAAGCCGAGGCGGACGTACATGCCGGACGAGTAGTTCTTCACGGGCTGGTCGATGAACTGCTCGACGCCGGAGAAGCCGACGATGTCGTCGAACTTCGCGTCGATCTCGGGCCGCGTCATCCCGAGGATCGAGCCGTTGAGGTAGATGTTGTCCCGCCCGGACAGCTCGGGGTGGAAGCCGGAGCCGACCTCGAGTAGCGCCGCCATCCGACCTCGGGTCGTGATCGACCCGGAGGTCGGGTAGAGGATCTTCGCCAGGCACTTGAGCAGGGTCGACTTGCCCGAGCCGTTGTCCCCCACGAGCGCGAACGTCGAGGCCTCGGGGATCTCGAGCGAGACGTCCTTGAGCGCCCAGAAGTCCTCGTGCACGGAGCGACGGCGCCGCATGACGGCGGCCTTGAGCGTCTGGTTGCGCTCGTGGTAGACGCGGAACCGCTTGGAGACGTCGTCCACCGTGATCGCGGCGGCGCCGGGGGTCTCGGTGCTCACAGGGCCTCGGCCAGTCCCTTCTCGTGCCGGGAGAACAGGTGCGCGCCGACCACGAAGGTGCCGGCCGCCCAGGCGAGGACGACGAGCGTGGTGCTCAGCTCCGGCAGGCGGTTGTCGTACAGGAGGTTGCGGAAGACCTCGGCGAACTGGACGAGCGGGTTGAGCAGGTAGACGTCGAGGATCGAGATCGGCCCGAGCAGGTCGCCGATGCGCTCCGACTGCTCGGCGACGAGCCGCACGGGGTAGACGATCGGCGTGAGGTAGAACCACATCTGGAACAGGATCGTCACGAAGTGCTGGGTGTCGCGGAAGTAGACGTTGGCGATCGAGGCGAGCAGCCCGGCGCCCATGGCGAAGACCGCGAACACCGCCATCGCGAGGACGAGCAGCGGCAGCAGCGGCAGCGGGTTCGCGCCGACGATCAGCAGGACCACCGTGAGGACGCCCATCTCGATCGACCACGTGAACAGCCAGGACGCGACCGTGGAGACGATGAGGGCGCCACGCGGGAAGTGGACCTTCTTGATGAGGTTCTCGTTGCCGACGAGCGCGTTCATCGAGCCCGTGACGACGTTGGTGAAGAACGTCCACGGCAGGAGCATGCACAGGAGCCAGACGGCGAAGATGTCGAGCCCGGACGGGTCGCCCGGGTCCGGCTCGATCCGGATGATGAAGGCGAAGACGACCGTGTAGATCGCCATGGCGGCCAGCGGGTTGGCGAGCGACCACAGCTGGCCGAGCGCGGTGCGGCTGTACTTGCCCTTGACCTCGCGCATCGTGAGGTTGACCAGCAGCTCCTTCGAGCCGCGCAGGTCGCGCAGGAACCTCACGTGCGTCCGCCCTCCCGTGGCGCCGGTGCTCCGCGGGCGCGGGGCACCGACCAGGGTAGACCAGCGCCCCGCGGCAGCGAGGCCGCGGGGCGCCGGGTCGGGCTGCGGACGGTCGACGGGGGAAGACGCCGTGCCGCAGCTGTCGGACTGGTCAGGCTCAGTCGGGCAGGACCCGGAAGTACGTCGGCTCGCCGCCGACCCACGAGTTCGGTCCCACGCGGGTACCCATCGAGGGGTTCCAGGCGGCGACGTTCTGGCCGTCGCCGAGGTTGATCGCCACGTGGCCGGGCCACCAGATGAGGTCGCCCGGGCGCGCCTCGGACGCCGGGACCTGCTCGAGGTTGGCGAACGCGCCCCACATCGTGGTCCGCGGGATCTCGATGCCGTGCTGCGCGTAGACGTAGTGGGCGAACCCGATGCAGTCCCAGCCGGCGGGCGTGGTGCCGGCCCAGCGGTAGGGCGAGCCGACGTAGCTCATCGCGGTGGCGACGACCTCGTCCCCGATCCAGTCGGTCGCGGGCGGCGTCTCGCGCTCCTCGGTGCGCGACGGGGCCTCGACGACCCGCGTGTCGCGGCGCACGCCGAGCGTGTCGACGCGGTCGCCGTCCCAGTCGCCGGCCATCACCGTGTCGGCGGTCCGGCCGTAGGAGACGACCTGCTCCGCGACGCCGTTCGAGAGCGTGTTGCGCAGGTGGTACTGGTTGTCGCGGCGCACGCCGAGACCGTCGACGCTGTCGCCGTTCCAGTCGCCGACGATGATCTGGTCGTCCGACTGCCCGTAGTCGACGACGGCGTCCGCGTAGCCCGAGCGCAGCGTGTTGCTGAGGAAGTACTGGTTGCCGCGGCGGACGGCGATCGTGTCGACGCCGTCACCGTCCCAGTCGCCCACGACCACCTCGTCGCCGGCGCGGCCGTAGTGGATGACCTGGTCGGCGACCCCCGAGGTCACCGTGTTGCGGATGTGGAACTGGTTGCCCCGGCGGACCGCGAACGTGTCGACGCCGTCGCCGTCCCAGTCGCCCACGAAGACCTCGTCGCCGGCGCGGCCGTAACGGATGCTCTCGTGACCCGGGCTCGTGGTGTTCGACGTCGTGATCGCGAACTCCTGGCCGCGGCGCACGGCCACGGTGTCCACGCCGTTGCCGTTGAAGTCGCCGACGTAGGCGTTGCCGTCCGGGTGGCCGAACTGCATCGTCACGGCGGTCTGCCCGGAGCTGGAGTTGGACAGGTGGAACTCGCTGCCGGAGCCACCGATGTCACCGCCCGCGGCGGACATGGCCGGCGGGGCGGTCACCACGGCGGCGCCGAGGACGGTCAGGGTCGCGGCAGTGAGCCGGGTCGTCGTTCGCACCAGAGTCGCTCCTCGTTCCGGCGTCCTCGCCCGGGTCGGGCGCGGTCCGCGCAGTTGCGGTCCGGACGCGGATCTGGTGGTCCGCTCCGGCATGGGGGGGGATGTTCGACCGTGACCTTACGGTGATGCGTCTGTGACTGGTGGTGTTCGTGAGGAAGATCACGCGCAGGTGTCGGCGCGTCACGCGACGGTGACGACGACTCGGAGTAATGAACTCGCCCTACACCACTGTGACCGATGGGGCAAACGCGTCACGTGTGACGGGACGCGTGAGGGCAGGAGCGCCCGCTGTGACGGGTGGTGCGTGAGTGGGTGTAGGGAATGTCACGAACGGGTCTCGGCGTGTGCGCCACGATCCGCCCCACGCACGACGACGAACGACCCCGCACGCCTCACCTGCTCCCCCGTACACGCGGTCCACGCACGACGACGAACGACCCCGCGCGCCACCCGTGCACCTCACCCACCCGCCGCACGCACGACGGCGGCCCGGCACCTCGTGAGGTGCCGGGCCGCCGTGGGTGAGGCGCGGAGCTGGTGTCAGCGGACCACGCCGAGGGTGTCGGTGCCGTTGCGGTCCCAGTCGCCGGCGATGACCCGGTCGTCCGCGCGGCCGAAGCCGATCTCGCGGTGCGCGTCCCCGGTCCTCAGGTCGTTGCGCATGAAGTACCGGTTCCCCCGGCGCACCGTGAACGTGTCCGTCCCGTTGCCGTCCCAGTCGCCGACGACGACCTGGTCGCCCGCCCGCCCGTAGTCGAGGACGGTCGACGCGGGGCCCGCGGCGAGCCCGTTCGTCAGGAAGTACCGGTTGCCGCGACGCACGGCGAACGTGTCCCGGCCGTTGCCGGTCCAGTCGCCCACGAGCAGCTCGTCGTCGGTCCGGCCGTAGGCGAACTCCACGTGCGCGGGACCGGACTCCATGTCGTTGCGCAGGTAGAGCACGTTGCCGCGGCGCACGCCGAGGGTGTCGGTGCCGTTGCGGTCCCAGTCCCCCACGAGGAGCTCGTCACCGGGGCGGCCGTAGTTGAGGACGATGTCCGGCACGGAGTCGTGCCCGTTCGTCAGCTCGATCGTGTTGCCGTGCCGCACGCCGACCGTGTCCCGGCCGTTGCCGGTCCAGTCGCCGACCAGCACCTCGAGGCCGCGCTCGCCGAACTCGAACTCGACCTCCGCGGTCGTGGTCCACGTGTTCGACAGGTAGAACTCGTTGCCCACCATGCCGCGGATCTCGGCCATCATCCCGGGCAGCGCCGCGGCCACGTAGGGGCCGGGGCAGATCGTCCGGGTCTGGTAGGCGACGTCCCGGTGGCCCATGATCGCCGGCAGCGGCTGGCCTGCGTAGGCGAAGCTCGTGCCGCGCGAGGTGATGCCGGTCGGGGCGTCGACGTCGACGTCGGCGAGCGCGAAGCGCCACGCGATGACGTCGCGGACGGAGTTCATGGCGGCCTGCGGCGCCGGGCCGTAGGTGAAGTCGCCCATGATCGAGACGCCGACCGTGTTCTGGTTGGCGGGCGCCGCGTGCGCACCGATCGTCATCTGCTCGTTCGGCGACCACAGCGAGCCGTAGCGGCCCTCGTACACGCGGCCCCAGCGGTCGACGAGGAAGTTGTAGCCGATGTCCCCCCAGCCGCGCGTCTGTGCGTGGTAGTAGTAGATGCTCCGCACGACCCCGGGGGCCTCGGCGTACGTGTAGGTGTTCGTCCCCGCGGTGTGGTGAACGACCGCGGCGCGCAGCTCCGAGTACTCGGGCGGCCAGAAGAAGTGGTCCTGGTTCGCGCCCCACGACCAGCGCGAGATGATGTTCGGCCGCGAGGCGATGATGTCCGGCTGGGCCTGGGCGTCGACAGAACCGGCGTCGGGAGCCGCGTCGGGCGTCGAGCCCGCGTCAGGAGCCGAACCGGCGTCGGGCGATCCTTCAAGCGCGGGCGCGTCGCCCGACCCCTCGACCTCTCCCCCGGAGCCGGCCGTCGCCGGGGCGCCGGACACGGACTGCTCGTCGATCGTCACGGCCGCGGTCCCGGGTCCGTCCGGGGCGAGCTCGACCGCGCCGGAGACGTCGGTCGGGACCAGCGTGAGGCGCAGGTCGGCGGGCAGCTCGCCGGAGCCGGGGTCGACCTGGACCTGGACGCCGTCGGACTCGGTCGTGAGGAACGGCTCGGTGCCGCCCGGCAGCGAGTCGTCACCGGGCGACTCGGGCTCGAGGTCGGCCCACGAGGACCACTCGCCGCCCGCGCGCGTGCGGACGTAGATCGAGGCGTCCTGCGGCAGCATCTCGCCCGCCGCCCACGTGACACCGGCGAGGTTGAAGCCCTCGGTGTCGATCTCCTCCGTGAGGATCGTCAGGTCGCCGGACTCCTGGGCGTCGGCCACCTCGGCGTCGATCGCGTTCGGTGCGCTCGCGCCGGGCAGCGCGCTGGCGGAGACCCGGCCCGGGTCGGCCGCGCCCGCGTCGCCGGACGCGGTGGGCTCGCCGGCGTCGTCGGTGAGGTCGAGGACCTGGAGGGGCGTCGGGTCGGAGCCGGGCGCCGGGGAGTCGGTCATGAGGTCGGCGCCGGAGTCGTCGGCGCCCTGCGGGGCGGGTGCGACCGGGTCGGCGGGGTCGGTGGACGCGGTGGGCGCGTCCGTGGGCGAGTCGTCGGGCTCGGCGACGGCGGGGCTCAGGATCGCCGGCACGCTCAGGGCGGTGACCAGGGCGGACGCGAGCACCGCCCGTCGTGGTCGTCGAAGGATCCGGACAGGGCGCTGCGGAGCAGACATGAAAGCGACACCTCGGGGGAAGGACGGGGTGGGTGATGGCGGTTGCCGCGCGCGACGGTACCGTGGCGACATGAGAATGTCTGTAGTCGGAACGGGTTATTTGGGCGCCGTTCACGCGGCATGCATGGCCAAGCTGGGCCACGAGGTCGTCGGTCTCGACGTCGACGCGACCAAGGTGGCGATGCTCTCCGAGGGGCGGGCTCCCTTCCACGAGCCGGGCTTCGACGAGCTGCTCCGCGAGCAGGTCGACTCCGGCCGGCTGACGTTCACGACCGACCCCGCGGACGTCGCCGGCGCGCGCCTCCACTTCATCGGCGTCGGCACCCCGCAGATCGAGGGCGGCTACGCGGCGGACCTCAGGTACGTCGACGCCGCCGTCGACTCCCTGCTCCCCCACCTCTCCCCGGTCGACGGCGAGCGCCCCGTCGTCGTCGGGAAGTCGACCGTGCCCGTCGGCACGGCCGAGCGCCTGTCGACCCGGATCGAGGAGGCCGGCGGCCTGCTCGTCTGGAACCCCGAGTTCCTGCGCGAGGGGTTCGCCGTCGAGGACACGATCAACCCCGACCGCATCGTCTACGGCCTCCCGAAGGACGAGGCCCTGGCCGCCGAGGCCCGCGCACCGCTCGACGAGGCCTACGCACAGCTCCTCGCCCGCGACATCCCGCTCGTGGTCACGGACTGGGCGACCGCCGAGCTCGTCAAGGTCGCCGCGAACTCGTTCCTCGCCACGAAGATCTCGTTCATCAACGCGATGGCCGAGCTGTGCGACGCCACCGGCGCCGACGTCTCCACCCTCGCCGAGGCCATCGGGCACGACGACCGGATCGGGAAGAAGTTCCTCCGCGCCGGCATCGGCTTCGGCGGCGGCTGCCTGCCCAAGGACATCCGCGCCTTCATGGCCCGCGCGGGCGAGCTCGGCGCCGACCAGTCGCTGACCTTCCTTCGCGAGGTCGACCTCATCAACGACCGCACGCGCCTGCGCGCCGTCGACATGGCCAAGAAGATCGTCGGCGGCAGCCTGCGGGGCAAGTCGGTCGCCGTGCTCGGCGCCGCGTTCAAGCCGGACAGCGACGACATGCGCAACTCCCCAGCCCTCGACATCGCGCGCCGCATCCACGACGAGGGCGCGAACGTCAAGGTCACCGACCCGGCCGCCGGTCCGGTGCTGCGCGAGCGCGGGACCCGACTCGAGGTCGTCGACTCCGCGCGCGAGGCCGCCGAGGGTGCCGACGTCGTCATGCTGCTCACCGAGTGGAAGCAGTTCAAGGAGCTCGACCCCGAGGAGCTCGGCGAGGTCGTCTCCGTCCGCGCGATCGTCGACGGCCGCAACGCGCTGGACCCGAAGGCGTGGCGCGCAGCCGGCTGGACGTACGCCGGCGTCGGCCGTCCCTGACCCGACCGCCCACGAGCCAGGAGAGACCATGAAGATCCTCGTCACCGGGGGCGCCGGGTTCATCGGCGCCAACTTCGTCCACCGCACGATCGCCGAGCGCCCGGACGCCGACGTCACCGTCCTCGACAAGCTGACCTACGCGGGGCACTCCGAGTCCCTCGCGGGGGTCGAGCGCACGCGCCTGGTCACGGGCGACATCGCCGACCGGGACACGGTCGACCCGCTGGTCGCGGAGTCGGACCTCGTCGTCCACTTCGCCGCCGAGTCGCACAACGACAACTCGCTCAACGACCCCAGCCCGTTCGTGCAGACGAACCTCGTCGGCACGTTCCAGCTGCTCGAGTCCGTGCGGCGGCACGACGTCCGGCTGCACCACATCTCCACCGACGAGGTGTACGGCGACCTCGAGCTCGACGACCCGGAGCGGTTCCACGAGACGACGCCGTACAACCCCTCCTCCCCGTACTCGGCCTCGAAGGCCGGCTCGGACCTGCTCGTGCGCGCCTGGGTGCGGTCCTTCGGGATCACGGCGACGATCTCGAACTGCTCGAACAACTACGGGCCGTTCCAGCACGTCGAGAAGTTCATCCCGCGCCAGATCACCAACCTCATCGACGGCGTGCGCCCGCGGCTCTACGGCGCGGGCGCGAACGTGCGCGACTGGATCCACGTCGACGACCACAACTCGGCGGTGTGGACGATCATCGAGAAGGGCACCCCCGGCGAGACCTACCTCATCGGCGCGGACGGCGAGAGGTCGAACAAGGAGGTCGTCGAGCTCATCCTCCAGCTCATGGGGCGCGACGCCGGCGACTACGACCACGTGACCGACCGCCCGGGCCACGACATGCGCTACGCGATCGACTCGACGCGGCTCCGCACCGAGCTCGGCTGGGAGCCGGCGTTCACCGGCTTCGAGGAGGGACTCGCCGCCACCATCGAGTGGTATCGCGAGAACGAGGGCTGGTGGCGGCCGCAGAAGGCCGCCGTCGAGGCGCGGTACAAGGCCCAGGGCCACTGACCCCTTCGCCCAGGCGGCGGGTCAGCGGGTGAGGAGGCGGGCGCGGGCCCTGAGGCCGCCCGCCACGGCGACGCGCAGCGGCAGCTGCCACCACGCGTCGTACCGCCCGCGCAGGTAGCGCTCGGCGCTGCGATGGTGCGCCCGCACCATCGGCGCCGGGCGCTCCCGCCAGCTGGCGCCCTGGTCGTGCACCACGCGCGCGGCGGGGACGTAGACGTTCTCCCAGCCCGCGCGTCCGAGCCGGTCCCCGAGGTCGGTGTCCTCGAAGAACATGAAGTAGCCCTCGTCGAAGCCGCCGACCTCGTCGAACGCCGCGCGCCGCAGGAGCAGGCACGAGCCGGACAGCCACCCCACCGCCCGGTCGGTCTCCGCCCCGAGGCCGGAGCGCTGCTGGTAGCGCGCGGTGAACGGGTTCCCCGGCCAGACCGGCGCGAGCACGGCGTGCGCGCCGCCCACCACGAGGCTCGGCACGGCGCGCGCCGAGGCGTAGACGCTCCCGTCGAGGTTGAGCACGGTCGGTCCGAGCGAGCCGGCCCGCGGGCGGGCCTCCCCCGCCTCGAGGAGCGCGTCGAGCGACCCGGGCTCCCACTCGACGTCCTGGTTGACCACGACGAGCCACGGCTCGGTCCCCCCGCGCGCGCCGAGGTTCGCGCCGGTCCCGTACCCGAGGTTCGCGCCCGGCCGGATCACCTCGGCGTCGTGCTCGGCCGCGACCCGGTCGACGTCCGCGTGCTCGCGGCCGTTGTCGACGATCGTCAGGCGGACGTCGGCGCTGGTCGCCGCCTCGAGCGTCTCCGCCATCCGCCCGAGCAGCGGCCCGGGGTCGTACGCGATCGTCACGACCTGGACGGCCCGCCCCCCGGCGCCGTCGGTGCCGTTCACCGGGCCCGCCAGGCCTTCCACGCCGAGTCCACCATCTCGTGCAGCCCGAGCTCGGCGGTGAAGCCGAGGAGGTCGCGCGCGAGCGTGACGTCGGCGACGGCGCGCGGCGGGTCGCCGGGGCGCCGCGCGGTCACCTCGGCCTCGACCGGGTCGCCGGTCACGGCCCGGACCTCGGCGAGCACCTCGCGCACGGAGCTGCCCACGCCGGTCCCCACGTTGACGACCGTGGGCGAGGGCGGCGCCCCCGCCGCGCGCCGCTCGCCGGCCCCCGCGAGGTGGTCGAGCGCGAGCAGGTGCGCCCGCGCGAGGTCGAGCACATGGACGTAGTCGCGCACGCACGTGCCGTCCTCGGTCGGGTAGTCGTCGCCGAAGATCCGCGGCGACTCCCCGGCGTCGAGCCGCTCGAACACCATGGGGATGAGGTTCTGCACGAAGGTGTCCCCGAGCAGCGGCGAGGCGGCGCCGGCGGCGTTGAAGTACCGCAGGGACATCGGGTCGAGCGTGCCGGCCGCGGCGGCGTCGTCGAGGATCTGCTCCCCGACCATCTTCGTGCGCCCGTACGGGCTCAGCGCGCTGGTCGGCGCGGTCTCGGCGAGCAGCTCGGCGTCGGAGACGCCGTACACCGAGGCCGACGACGAGAAGACGATCCGCCGGCAGCCCGTGGACTCCATCGCCCGCACCACGGTCAGCAGTCCGCCCACGTTCTGCGTCCAGTACCAGGTGGGCCGCTCCACGGACTCCCCCACCTGCTTGCGGCCGGCGAAGTGCACGACCGCGTCGATCCTGCGCTCCTCCATCACCTTGGCGAGCTTCTCCTCCGACCCCTCGGCCGCGAGGTCGAGCGTGACGAGCGTGACGCCGTCGATCCGCTCGGCGATGCCGGTGCTGAGGTCGTCGACCACGACCACGTCGTCGCCGCGCTCCCGGAGCAGGGACACGACGTGCCCGCCGATGTAGCCGGCTCCGCCGGTGATGAGGACTGCCATGCGAGCAGGTTATCCGCGCGCCGGGCCGCCGCGCGGGAGGGGCGTGCCCATGAGCACCGGCGGTGGCAGAGCGAGGCACCCTCAGTCGCAGGCCGTGATCTCCCACAGCTCGCCGTGCCCGCCGGTGGCGACGAGCTCGAACCCGTCCCCGGGCCGGAAGGTGAACAGGGTGGGGTCCCCGAGCGGCGCCATCTGGTGCCACGGCGCGGGCCCCGTGTCCCGGGTGTTGGTCCAGAAGTGGGTGACTCCGAGCCGCTCGACCACCGTGCAGACCTCGGGGTTCTCGCCGATCTCGTCGAACCGCGCGAGGAGGAACTGCCCGTCCGGCCCGCGCGGCCCGGCCAGGTGCGGGTAGACCACGTCGACCCCGCCCATCGAGTACCAGTAGGGCGTGCCGCGGAACCGGTCGCCGAGCACCACGGCGTCCTCGGGCAGCAGCTCGTCGGCCCGCCGGAACAGGTCGAGCTCGCCCTCGCCGGCGAGCATCCGGTACGTCAGGTGGCCAGGCACGAAGCTCTCCACCGCGTGGTAGGTCCGCAGGGTGTGGCGCAGCCCGCCGGAGCCGACGACGAGGACCACCAGCAGCGCCCCCGCGACAACCACCTCGGTCCGACGACGACGAACCCCCGCCGCGCCCGCCGCCTCGCGCCCGTCGCCCTTGTCGCCTGCGCCCCGCGAGCCACCCGCCCCACGCCCTCGACGCGCCGCGAGCACACCAGAAGCCAGGGCGACGCCGTCGCGCACGAGCACCGCGAGGGCGGCTGCAGCGAGCGGCGCGGCGCAGATGACGACCAGCGCGTCGAGCCGCATCGTCTCCGAGTACCAGACCCCCGTCGCCCACCGCAGCGGGTGGTCGGCCGGCCCCCAGGAGACCGCGGTCAGCGTGACGGTGACGACGAGCCCGACGGCGAGCCACCGTCCCCGCCGCAACCACCACACGAGCACCGCCCCGCCCACCGCGAGCCCGCTGATCGCGACCTGCGCGAGGGAGTCGAGCCCGCCGAGCTCGTACCCGCCGAACGAGCGCAGCGGCCGGTCGACGAGCAGGGAGGTGAGGATCCAGTCGTACCCGTCGTCGCCCGGGCGCTCGAAGGCCTGGACGGACTCGACGACGCCGTCGGCGAGGAGGGGCACGGACGCGAGGACGGCAAGCCCTGCCGCCGACCACACGGCGACGGCGACCGGGAGCCGCCGGTCGGTGCGGCGCAGTCGCCGGAACGCGCCGACCGCGGTGGCCACGAGCAGCGGCGCGGTGAGCACCAGCGTGGAGAACCAGGCGCTGCCGTGGACGAGGGCGAGCCCGAAGGCCGCGACGGCGGCGGGCAGCGCGGGGGCGGCCGTCGCCCGGACGTCGGGCAGGTTGCGCACCGCGAGGACGACGAGCGTGAGCAGCCCGGGAAGCAGGACGTGGGCGTAGGTGTAGGGGAACTGCCCCATCTGCGTGATGAGCCCGACGGGCAGGGCGAGGAAGGAGTGGGCGAGCACGGGGGCCGCCGCCGCGGCCACCGGGAGGGTCGGCCACGTGGCGCGGACGAGCCCGGCGACCGAGAGGGTCCACAGGAGCCCGACGACGACGATCGACGCGTTGACCGCCGCCGGGACTGACGGGAGGAACGGCACGACGGCGACGACCGAGTGCCAGCCCGTCGGGTAGAACGGCGCGTACCCGTAGTCGTAGAGGGGCGCGAGGCCGCCGAACGCGGAGGCGTCGCCGTACTCCCGGACGGTCTGGATCGCGCTGAGGTGGAACACGCCGTCCCACACCTGGCTGGGCCGGTCCGGCACCCCGATGCCGCGCGTCATCGCCACGACGTACAGGCCGGTGGCGACCGCCGCGGCGACGACGGCGAGCACGAGGTGGGGGCGGGCGAGCGGCGCCGGCTGGAGGACCGCGCCGGGGGCCGACAGCAGGGTCGAGCGGTCGGGGGTCCGCGGGGGCCGCGCCCGCCGAGCCGCCACGGACCGTCCCGCTCGCGGGGCCGCGGCCGAGGGCCCGGCGCGCTCGGTGAGGTCGGCGGCAGCATCCGCGGCGTCGTCGACCAGCCCGGCGGTCCGCCACGGCGCGGTTCCCAGCACGTGGCCGAGACCCGCGCAGGCCGCGGCGCCGAGCAGCATGCCGAGCAGGAATGTCGCCAGGCCCCAGCGCACGCCGAGCGCGCCGAGGACGACCGCCCACCCGGCCGAGAGCGCCACGGTCAGGGTGGCTGCGGGACCGAGCGCCACCAGCCCCCGCAGCCCGAGGAGGCGCAGCATCCCCCACCCGGGCCCCACCATGAGCGCGGTCATGGCGGCCAGCCCGGGCAGGGTCTGCGCCCAGGTCATCCGCCCGCGGGCGTCCCGGCCGCCGGGTCGTCGCAGTAGGTGAGCCGCCAGATCGAGGTGGTGCCCGCGCTGGCGACGAGCTCGAAGCCCTCGGCCGGCCGGACGTAGGCGAGACCCTCGGTCCGGTAGGAGTACTTCTGCTCGTCCTCCTGGGCGCCGCGCGGGTCGGTGTCCGTGTAGACGTGCGTGACGCCGAGGTCGCGGACGATCTCGCAGATCTCGGGGTTCGTGTAGATCTCGTCGAAGCTCGTCCCCAGGGTGGTCAGCTCCTCGCTGTCCCACTGGCCGAGCTGGCGGTAGAGCACGTTGACCCCGCCCATCGACCACAGGTAGCCGGCGCCGGAGAACGGGTCGCCGATGACGACGGCGTCGTCGGGCAGCACGTCGCCCGCGTGCGTGACGAGCTCGATCTCGTCCTGGCTGAGCATCGTGCCCCAGGCGATGCGGTCGGGCACGTAGGAGTTGACGATGACCTGGCTCTTGAGGTCGGCCCGGAGCCCGTTCGTCACGACGACGATCACCCCGAGCACGGCGACCAGCGCGACGAGCGCGGGCCGCGTGTCCGACCGGCGGCCGCGGTCGTTGAGAGTGGTGGTGGCCGCGGACGTCTCGGGCCGCCGGCGCGCGGCCGCCTGCCGTGGCGTGGCGGAGGGGTACGCGTGCTCGGCCTCCGCGCGTCCGGACCTCACGCGCTCGCCGGACATACGTTCGCCCTCCACGCGCTCGGAGTACGCACGTTCGGCCTCCGCGCGGCTGGTGTACCTGCGGTCGGCGTCGGCACCGTCGCGGGTCGGGCCGTCGACCATGCGCGGCTCCTCGACCTCGGTCGCCCTGCCCCGACCCGTCACGGTCACCCAGAGGTCCGCGAGCGAGCGGGCCGCGGCGGAGGCACCGAGCGCGGCGAGCGGCACGGCCATGATCCCGACGAGCACGACCACCCGGCTGGGCTGGGTGTACCAGGGGCCAGCGATCACGCGCAGGGCCCCGTCCTCGGGGCCGGCGGTGATGACGGTGAGGACGACGGCGCACACCCAGCCGAGCGCGACCCACCGTCCCGAGCGCAGGGTGAAGGTGACGGCGAGCCCCACCACCGTCAGCGCGGTGACGACGATCTGGCCCACGGACTGCCGCCAGTCGTAGCTGTAGACCATGGGGTTGTCGATGAGCACCTGCCCCAGCGGCCCCCAGTAGGTCTCCTGACCGCCGCGCTCGAAGCCGGTGACCATGTCGAGCACGGGGAAGTTGGCCAGGGCGACGATTCCGGCGACGAGCAGCGCCGCGAGCACCCCGAGCGTGACGTACACCGGCTGCCGGTGGCCGGCGTCCCACGCGTGGCGTGACGCCCGGTAGATGCCGACGGCCACGAGCGGCCCGGCAAGCAACATCATCGTGAAGGCCGCGGACCCGTGCGTGAGGCCGACCCCGATGAAGCCCACGAGGGACGGGACGGCGAGAGCGACCGTCGGCGCGGCGTGCGGGAGCTGGCGCAGGGCGAGGGCGACGAGTGCGAGCAGCCCGGGCATGCCGACGTGCGCCGCGCCGTAGGGCAGCAGCGAGACCACGCCGAGGAGGACGCCGGGCGTGGTGACGAACGAGGCAGCGACCAGCGGGGCCGCGACGGCGGCGAGGGGGCGCTGCGGCCAGACGGCCCGGGCGAGCGCGGCGCTCGAGATCAGCCAGATCGGACCCATGACGAACGAGGAGGCGTTGGCCGCCGTCGACGGGAGGTCGAACCCGGGCGAGACGGCGACGAACCCGTGCCACACGGCGGGGTAGAAGGGGCTCTCCAGCTCGTCGTACATCGGGGCGAGGCCGCCGAGCACGGAGGCGTTGCCGGTCTCCGCGATCGTGCGGATCGCGCCGAGGTGGAAGACGCCGTCCCAGGTCTGGACGGGCTGCCCGGGGGCAACCATGCCGCGGGCAAGGCTCACGCAATGGACGATCGTGCCGACCAGCACCATGGCCACGAGCACGGCGGTCGCGGTCCGGCCGAGCGGCACGGGCTGGACGATCTCCCTCGCGCGCGGCCCCGTCACCCACGGCGCGGTGCCGAGGCCGTGCCCGATCGCGGCGGCCAGGCCGACGCAGACGAGCAGGCCGAACAGCTGCGTGAATGTCGTGTACGGGACCCCGACGAGGTCATAGATGATGCCGAGCCCGCCCGCCGCGGAGATCGTGAGGACGGCGCCGCCGCCGACAGCGATGAGCCCGCGCACGCCGACCGCCGCGAGCATGAGCGCTCCCGGGACGATCGACGTCACGAGCATGAGGGTCGTCGGCAGGACGAACTGCGCCCAGGTCATCGCTCTCCTTCTCGATCGGCCTCGCCATTGTGGGGCGTGGGCCCGGTCGCGTCGCGGCCCGCTCCGGTCGCCTTGCTCACACCACGCCCCCCGAGGTCACGAGTCAGCCCGCGACGGCGAGCCCGTCACCCGCAGACGGCGATCTCCATGAGGCGCGCGTCCTCGTGCGCGGCGACGGTGCGCAGCGTGTCGGCGGGCACGTCGGCCTGGTCCGGGTAGCTCCAGCCGAGGAGCCGGTGCCCCGGGGTGTCGAGGTAGACGTGCGTGATGCCGAGCTCGATGATCCGTTCGCACACGTCAGGGTCCTGGCCCAGATGCTGGAGGTCGTAGAGGAGCTGGTCGGCCGGGTCGTCCGCCGCCGGGTACAGGGGACGGGGCACGACGTCCCAGCCGGCGAGCGCCGGGGCGAGGACGGCGCCGCTCGCGGGGGCACCGAGCACGCGGGCGTCCTCGGGCAGCTCGCCGGCGAGCGACCGCAGCCACTCGGCCTCGCCCACGTGCATCGAGTAGGGCCGGTCCGGGACGGCCTGGCGGGGCCCCTGGCGCACGGTCTCGGCGGAGACGGAGGCGTGCAGCCCGCCGGTGCCGAGGACGATCGCGGCGGTCACCGCCACGAGGGACACCGCCGCCACGGCGGGGGTGCTGACCGCAGGGCGTCCTTCCCCACCCCGGCGCCGCACGAGCCGGACGGCGAGCGCGACGACGCCGGCACCGCCGGTCCCGGCGATGACCGCCATCGGGGCCACGAGGAGCGCCTCGAGCCGGTCGTAGTCCTTGTACCAGAGCGCCGTGAGGTCGCGCAGCGGCCCGTCCGGCCCGGCCGCGAGGACGCGCAGGACGAGCAGGAGCAGCGCGGTCGCGAGGATCCAGCGGCCGCGCACGTGCTGGACGAGGACGAGCAGCCCGAGCGCGGCGAGCGCCGTGAGCACCCAGGCCGGGTCCTGGACCCCGGTGAGCGGGGGCACCGGGACCGCGTACTGCAGCGTCTCGGTGACCTCGCCGGCCTGGTCGAGGGAGATCCGCTCGAAGTCACCCATCGAGGACAGCAGCGGGATCGTCATCACCGCGATCCACGCCAGTGCGCCCACGAGCAGCGGCAGCGCGAGCACCGCGAGACCTGAGCCGACCCGGTGGCCCGCGGGTCCGCGCGCGATGCCGCGGGCGAGGAGCGCCATGCCCCACGCGGTGGCGGCCACGACGACGACGGCGGGCGCCGAGCCGTGGGCGAGCGTGGCCCCGAGCCCCGCGACGCCGACCGCCACCCAGGCCCGCACGTCCCTGGGACGGGCGACGCACCGCAGCCCGAGGACGAGGACCGGGAGGGTGAGGACGAGCGAGAGCGCCCACGGCCACTGGCCGTGGAAGTACATCGAGTAGTACGGGAAGGCCACCGCGGCCGACGCCACGACGACGGACAGCCCGGCGGCGTACGGCACGCGCGGCGCCGCGGCCCGGGCGAGCGCGGCCACGCCGACGAGGAAGCACCAGGCCACGACGGCGACGACGACGTGGGACGCGACGACGACGTCCGAGGCGAACGCCGGCAGCGCCGCGAGCCCGTGCCACAGCGACGGGTAGTAGACGCCGGACTCGCCGGGGAAGAGGGCGTCGAGGCCGCCGAGCGGGAACGGGCTGCCGTCGCCGGAGGTGACGAGCGCGGTGGCGGAGTAGTGGAAGATCGCGTCGCGGTGCTCGATCGGCTGCCCAAGTCCGAGCCCGCCCAGTCCGGAGGAGACCACGGCGAGCAGCACGACGAGACCGCCCACGAGCGCGAGCCCTGTGACGAGGCGGTCGCCGCGGCCGAGGTCGGGATCGGCGTCGCGGGCACCCGCCCGATCAGGGCCGGGCGCCCCGCTCGGCACGCCCGATGCGGGGCGGCGTCGTCGTCGGGCGCCCGTGAGGACGGCGGCTCCGGTGACGGCCAGGAGGACGACCCACGTGGTCGGCACCCAGGGCAGCCCCAGGGTGGGCACGAGCAGCGAGAGCACGCCGACCACCCCCGCCGTCAGCGGCAGCGCCGCGGCGAGGAGGGTGAGTCGGCGCAGCCCCAGCCACGCGTGTCCGATCGCGAGGCCGGGGCCGAGCAGCGCGAGGAGGGACAGTGCCGCGGTGGCGGCGATCCCTCCCAGCGGGGCTCCGCTGGGGTCCAACTACTGGCCGCCGCCCACCGTGATCCGGGGCGTGCCGGCCCAGCGGGCGGGATCGGTGACGTTGCGGCCGTCGGCAAGGATGCGGATGCCCGGCAGGTCGTCCGGGGTCAGCTCCTTGTACTCCGCGTGGTCCGCCTGGACGACCGCCGCGTCGACCTGCTCGCCGAGGTGGTACGGGGCCCAGCCGAACTCGCCGAGCTCGGCGTCGGAGTACATCGGGTCGTGGACGGCCACCTCGGCGCCGCGGGCGCGCAGCTCGGTGACGGTCTCGAAGACGCCGGAGAACGCGGTCTCCTTGACGCCGCCGCGGTAGCTCGCGCCGAGCACGGCGACCCGGCGGCCGGACAGGTCGCCGAGGGTCGACTCGAGCCGGCCCACCACGTAGGCGGGCATCGAGGCGTTGAGCTGGCGGGCGGTGCGCACGATCGTCGCGTCGGCGTCGGTCGAGAGGTAGAGGCGCGGGTAGACCGGGATGCAGTGGCCGCCGACCGCGATGCCCGGGCGGTGGATGTGGCTGAACGGCTGGGAGTTGCACGCCTCGATGACGGTCATGACGTCGATGCCGACCGTGTCGGCGTATCGCGCGAACTGGTTGGCCAGGCCGATGTTGACGTCCCGGTACGTGGTCTCGGCGAGCTTGGCCATCTCGGCGGCCTCCGCGTTGCCCATGTCCCACACGCCGTTGGCGCGCTCGAGGTCGGGGCGCTCGTCGAAGGTGAGCACGGCCTCGTAGAACTCGATCGCGCGGCGCGTGCCCTCGTCCGACAGGCCGCCGACGAGCTTGGGGTAGCGGCGCAGGTCCTGGAACACGCGGCCGGTGAGCACGCGCTCGGGGCTGAAGACGAGGTGGAAGTCCTCCCCCTCGGTGAGGCCGGAGATCTCCTCGATGAGCGGCTTCCACCGGTTGCGGGTGGTGCCGACCGGGAGGGTCGTCTCGTAGGAGATGAGCGTGCCCGGCGTCAGGTGCTCGGCGAGCGAGCGCGTGGCGGCGTCCATCCAGTCGAAGTCCGGGTCCCACGTGGCGTCGTCGACGAACAGCGGGACGACGAGGACGATCGCGTCGGCGCCGGGGATCGCCTCGGCGTAGTCGGTGGTGGCGCGCAGGCGGCCGGCCGGGACGAGCTCGGTCAGCTTCTCCTGGAGGTGGGCCTCGCCCGGGAAGGGCTCCTTCGCGGCGTTCACCGAGTCGACCGTCGCCGCATTGATGTCGACGCCGATCACCTCGTGCCCGGCGTCCGCGAACTGCACGGCGAGCGGCAGTCCGATCTTTCCCAGGGCGACGACGGCGATGCGCATGAGTGTCCTCTCGACTTCGGTGCGGCACGCGGTGGCCCCGCGCCCGCCTCTTCCGCGGCGGGTCCCATCGTAGGTGCCTCGACCCGCCGGGACGCCCTACCGGTCAGGCCCGCCGGTCGAGCGCGGCGAGGTCGGCCGCGACCTGGCGGGCGCGCGCGGCCCACGTGTGCTCGTGCCGCGCCTCGCGCACGTGCGCCGCCACGGCCTCGACCTCCCCCGCGTCGTCGCGCAGGGCGGCGAGCCGGTCCGCGAGCGCGTCGGCGTCGTAGTCGACCGCCCACCCGAGCCCGCCGGTCTCGATCGTCCGGCCGGCGAGCGTCCCGGTGGCCGCGAGGACCGGCTTGCCGTGACCGATGTACTCGTAGAGCTTGATCGGCGCCGCGAAGTCCCGGTACTCCGAGGGCTCGACGACGATCGAGCACGCGTCGGCCCGGCCGAACAGCGGGAGCAGGCCGTCCCCGCGCTCGTGGACCACCTCGACCCGGTCGCCGAGCCAGTCGGCGTACTCCCCGCGCGCGGCCTCCCACGAGTCCTTCGGGGTGCACAGCAGGAGGTGGACGCCGGGCGTCGCGTCGACGGCGCGCAGCAGCTCGTGCATCCGGTAGTAGGAGGTGACGTTGCCGACGTAGAGGAGTGTGAAGGGGCCCTCGGTGCGCGGCACGTCGCGGAGTGCGCCGCCCGGCGGGAGCGGCGCCATCTGCTCGGGGCGCAGGTGCGGGACGTGCACGGCGAACTCCCGCGAGGGGACGTAGACGCGGTCGAGGAGGCGGCGGTAGGCGCGCAGCTCCGCGTGGTACAGCGTCCGGGTCCCGGCGGCCACGACCGGGTGCACGCGCTCGGTGTACTCGGGGTAGCGCCAGTAGATGTCCCGGTAGAACACGCTCGTCGGCACGCCGTGGCGCCGCAGCAGCCGGGCGAGGCGCACGTCGACCACGGGGTGCGTGGGCAGGTGGTGCGGCTCGGTCAGCACGGTCGGCATCGTCGAGGACTCGCCGTACGCGAGGTCGACCCGCAGCCCGTTCTCGAGGCGTCGGCCGAGGTCGCGGACGGCCGCCGCCCGCTCCTTGCCGTGCCCGGTCACCTCGACGACCTCGTACCCGAGCCCGCGGAACGCGTCGAGCATGCGCACGGGCCGGATGCCGGAGCCCGACGTCGAGCCCTCGCCCACCGGGTAGGGGGCGTGGTAGACCATCGTCCGGCCCTGCCCCACCGACTGCTCGCTCACCGGACCGAGCCGTGGACGTGGGCGGCGAGGGCGTGCGCGTCGGCGTAGCCGGCGGCCACGGTCTCCACGGAGAAGGCGTCGCCGATCGTCGCGGCGACGTCCTCGGCGGAGAGCGTGGCGGTGCGCTCGTGCAGGTCGAGGACCGCGTCGGCGTAGGCGCCTGCGTCCTGGACGTCCACGAGCGTGCCGACGCGCGGGTCGACGTACTCGCCCTGGCCGCCCGTCGAGCCCACGACGACCGGGCGCCCCGCCACGAGCGCCTCGGCGCAGGAGACGAAGAAGTTGTCGCCGCGGGTAGGGCCGAGGAAGAGGTCGGCGCGGGCGAGCTCGCCGAGGACGCCGTCGCGGTCGAGCGTGCCGGTGAGGTGGATCCGCTCCCCCACCCCGACCTCGTCCGCCCGGTCGCGGACGGCGCTCGCGAGCGGGCCGTCGCCGACGAGGGTGAGGTGCGCCGGGTGCCCGCGGCGGCCGAGCTCGGCCACGACGTCGACGGCAAGGAGCGGGTCCTTGCGCTCGACCAGGCCGCCGACGCTGACCATGCGCAGCTCGCCGGATGGCTCGGGCCTGGCCGGGACGGTCGCCAGCGGCGGGACGATGCACGGCACCACGGCGGTCGCGCGGTCGCCGCGCACCTCGCGGATCGGGTCGGCGAGGAACTCGCACACGGCGGTGACGACGTCCGGCCGGTCGAGCAGGCGGCGCACGAGCGGGAGGACGGCGCGCGTTCCGAACCCCAGGTTCTCCGGGCTCGTCAGTCCCGAGTAGTGCTCCGTGTGCACCCACGGGGCGTCCGGGCGCCCGACGACGAACGGCAGGAGCGCGGAGATCGCGGTGGTGTGGACGACGTCGGCGCCGTCGAGGATTCCCGGCAGGGCCGCGGCGACCTGGGCGATCTGGTCCGGGCGCGAGGGCGTCATCGGCAGGCGCAGGACCTTGAGCCCCTCGTGGTAGACGTGCCGCGTGCCGTCGTCCTGGTGGCCGGGGACGAGGTGGACGACGTCGACCGTGTCCCCGCGCGAGGCCATCGCGAGCGCGTCGCGGACGACGAACGAGCCGGAGCTCGGCGCCAGGGCGGTCGGGAACCAGGTGGTGACGACGACGACTCGCATGCCCCCGAAACTACCCGGCCGCTCCGCCTCCGGCGGGAGCAGGCCGCACTAGGCTCGGTGACCGTGAAGATCCTCTCCGTCGTCGGTGCCCGCCCCCAGTTCGTCAAGCTCGCGCCGATCGCGCACGAGAGCGCCCGCCGGGGTGCCGAGCACCTCATCGTCCACACGGGCCAGCACTACGACCCGCTGCTGTCCGACGTCTTCTTCTCCGAGCTGGAGATCCCGGCGCCGGACGTCCACCTCGGCGTGGGGTCGGGGAGCCACGGCCACCAGACCGGGTCGATGCTCGCCTCGATGGACGACGTGCTCACCGAGCACCGCCCCGACTGGGTGCTCGTCTACGGCGACACGAACTCCACGCTCGCCGGCGCCGTGGCCGCCGCGAAGCTGCACGTGCCGATCGCCCACCTCGAGGCGGGCCTGCGCTCGTTCAACCGGCGGATGCCCGAGGAGATCAACCGCGTGCTCACCGACCACGCCGCGGACCTCCTGCTCGCGCCCACGCAGGTGGCGGCCGGGCACCTCGCGGACGAGGGGCTGGCCGGGCGCACCGTCGTCGTCGGCGACGTGATGACCGACGTCCTGCTCGCCACCCGCGAGGCCGTGGGCGACGCCCGCCCGGCAGCGCTGGAGGAGGAGGGACTGGCCGACGGCGAGTTCTACCTCGCCACCATCCACCGCGCGGAGTCCACCGACGACCCCGACCGGCTGCGCGCGATCGTGCAGTCCCTCGCGGGGCTCGACGCGCCGGTCCTGCTGCTCGCCCACCCGCGCCTCGTGGCCAAGGCCGAGGCGGCGGGCATCGACCTGTCCGGCGGCGCGCTGCGCACGCGCACGCCGCTCGGCTACCGGGACCTCGTGGCCGTGGCCGACCGGGCGCGCGGCGTCGTCACCGACTCGGGCGGCCTGCAGAAGGAGGCCTTCCTCCTGCGCACGCCCTGCACCACGGTGCGGACCGAGACCGAGTGGGTCGAGACCGTCGAGCTCGGCTGGAACGTGCTCGTCGAGCCGGGCGACGCGTTGCTCGCGGCCGCCACCCGGCCGCGCCCCGCGGACACCGACGCCACCCCGTACGGCGACGGCGACGCCGCCGCCCGCGTGCTCGACGCCCTGCTCGCGCCCCGCTGACCAGCGTTCACCCTCACCCACCCGCTGCCCACACACGGCCGACACGACGGAGCCCCACCATGACCACCGGCACCGACCCGCTCGACGACTGGGGCCCACAGGCACCTGTGCACCGTGGACGCAGCGGCGGGGCCGACGCGCCCTCGGCCCACCACGCCTCCACCGGCGGCGCCGACGCCTCGCAGGCACCCGAGCGCTCGTCCGCGCCCTCCGGGACGGCCGCGGGGTTGCGCCGGACGCGGGCCTACGTGGTGGGTGCCATGGTCGTCGGTGACCTCGTCGTCATCGCGGTCGGCCTGTTCCTCTTCGAGCCACCGACCCGCTGGGTCGTCCTCGCCGCCGGAGTCCTCGGCTTCGCCGCGGCCGCCTACATGTGGAACCTGTACGGCCGGCAGATCAGGGGGCTCGAGGAGGACGAGGCAGGCATCCCGCGCGCGACCCCGCGCGACCCGAACGCCTGATCCAGCACCTCCCCTCACTCACTCACCCACCCACCCACCGACCTCACCCGCGCGCCGCGAGTCCCCCGATCGCGAGCAGCGCCGTCGCCGCGGTCGCCGTCAGCGTGCGCCACGCGTTCCACCTGGTCCACGGCCGCTCGAACGCCGAACGGGCGGCAGCGAGCAGGCGATCGTCGTCGTCGGGCGCCCGGTCGAGCCGCTCGTTGAGCGGCACGTTGACCGCGAAGGTGATCGCGAGCGTGAGGACCGTCCCCGCGAGGCCGGCGACCAGCCAGGGCAGCGCGGATCCAGCTCCGTCGGCCCCGCCGGCGTCGTCCACCCTCGTCCACCCGAGCACCACGGCCGCGACGGTCGCGACCGGCGTCCCCACGAGGACCACCCCGAACAGCGGGTTGAGGATCGCCCGGTTGACCGACCGCATCGTGGCGACGAACGCGGCGTCGTCGACCCGGCGCAGGCCGGGCATCACCGCGCAGGTGAAGCCGAGGAAGAGTCCCGCGACGAGCCCGTTACCCACGGTGGCCGTGACCAGCGCGGCGGAGGCGGCACTCATCGAACAGTCCCCACCGCAGCTCCTCCGACCAGCGCGCCGATCGTCTCCTCGACGGGCGTCGTCACGCGCACCGTCCGGTCGCCGCGGGGCGCGAGCAGCCCACGTGCGTCGGCGAGGTAGAGCTCGGCGAGACTCTCCGCGACGTGGGCGTCGAAGCCGGCGCCCGCGAGCGTGCCCGCCCACGCCTCCTCCGGTACGACGACGACGTGCAGCTCCCGCCCGAGCGCCCGGCCCAGGTGACCGGCGACCTCGGCCTCGGTGACCTCGGGCCCCAGCACGTCGACCACCTCGCTCGCCCCTCCCTGCTCTCGGATCAGCTGCGCGGCAACGGCCCCGACGTCGGCGGTGGCCCCGAGCGGCAGAGGCTCGTCGGCCGACGGCGCGAGGACCGGGTACACGCCCTCGGTACGCGCGACCTCGAGCACGTCGGTGACCTTCTCCTGGAAGTGCCCGGACCGCATCGCGGTCAGCACGCTCACCCCGCGCAGCGCCTCCTCGAGCCGGTGCAGGCCGTCGACCGGGCCGGTGCCGGCCCCGAGGTCCGCACCGCCCGAGGAGAGCAGCACGACGCGAGGCACCCCGGCATCCTCCACGGCGCCCGCGATCGAGGCGGTGAGCCGGTCGGCGTGCGCATCGAGGTCGTCGGCGGTGAGGTCGAAGGGCAGGAGGGCGAACATCGCTTCCGCCCCGCGCAGGGCGTCGGTCAGGCCCGCGCGGTCCGCGAGGTCGACGACCCTTGCGTCGGCCCCGGCATCGCGCCACCGCTCGGCGTCCGCGTCGCGGCGCACGAGGACCCGCACCTCCTCCCCCTCGTCGAGCAGCCGGCGCGCGGCGGCCCCTCCGACCCGTCCCGTGGCTCCTGCGACTGCGTACATGGCGTCCTCCCCGATGTCGGTGCCGACCGGCGTGCCCGGCGCGGCACCACCGACGCTAGAAGCTCCCTCCAGGCGTTCCCAGCCCCGTTCCGCCGTCGTTCTTGTCCGATCGTCCGGAAGCACTGTCGCGACCCGGCCGGATACGCAAGGCTGAGGTCATGCTGACGACACCCTGGGAGACCCGCGACCGGCTCGCGCGGGCCCTGCAGACGCTGCGGATGCGCGGCATCTTCTACGGGCACTCCGAGCTGACCGCGCCGTGGTCGCTGCGGATGCCGACCGTGCCCGACTCGCTCAGCTTCCACGTCGTCACGTCGGGGGCCTGCCGGCTCGAGGTCGGGGGCAGCGACCCGGTCGAGCTCGGCCCCGGCGATCTCGCGCTGGTCCCGCACGGGCGCGGGCACGACATCGCGAGCGGCGAGGGCGCCGGCACGCCGCGTCCCGTCGAGGACCTCCCCCAGGAGTGGCTGGGCGAGCACTACGCGGTCCTCGAGCACGGCGGTGGCGGCGCGCACACCCGGCTGATCTGCGGGATCGTCGGCTTCGACGAGCCGGCCGCGCGCGAGCTGACGAGCCGCCTGCCGGCCGTCCTCACCGTCGACGCCGACGCCTCCCCGGTCGGCTCGGCGATCCGCGACACGCTCCGCCTCATGGTCGACGAGCTCACCCGCCCGCGCGCCGGCAGCGAGGCCGTGGCCACCCGGCTGGCTGACATCCTCGTGGTCCAGGTCATCCGGGACTGGCTCGCGCACGACGACGCCGCACGGGACGGTTGGCTCACCGCCCTGCGGGACGACCGCATCGGCCGCGCGCTCGACGCGATCCACGCCGAGCCGGGCGGCGACTGGAGCGTGGATCGGCTCGCGCGCACCGCCACGATGTCCCGGTCGACGTTCGCGGCGCGGTTCTCCGAGCTGGTCGGCGAGACGCCGAACGGGTACCTCACCCGGTGGCGGATGCGGCTGGCCCAGGAGCGGCTCGCCGGCGGCGACGCGACGGCCGCCCAGGTCGCCGCCGAGCTCGGCTACCGGTCCGACGCCGCCTTCAGCCGCGCGTTCGTCCGTGCGGTCGGCCGGACGCCGGGGGCCGTCAGGGCGGCCGCGCGCGCGATCTCCACCTGAGCCTCCCCGTCACGCCGACCGCGGCCACGAGAGGTCAGCCGGACGAGGAACCCCGTCGCTCGCGCGCGGCCCGGTCAGCCGCGTCGGGTGGGTCCGCCGGTGAGTGCGCGCCGGACGCGTCCTCCGGGGCGGGCGGTTCGACCGCCTCGGGCGCGCCGGACGCGTCGTCCGGGGCCGCTGCCTCGGTACGAGCCGACCGGGCGGACGCCCCACCGCCCCCGTCGCCGAGCACGAGGCGGCGCAGCCACCGGGGCTCGGCCAGGATCCCGTCGAACGGCAGCTTGTCGCACACGACCCTGAGCAGCACTGGGACACCTACCGCGTACACGAGGAGAAGGAGGACGACGACTCCGGGTCGGGGCTCGGCGAAGGCGCGAGCCGGGCCCTCCACCAGCCATAGCCCCACAAGCAACAAGGGCATGTGGGCCACGTAGATCGGAAGGGTACGCCGCCCCAGCCAACTCCACAGCGCGAACCCTGGTATCCGTGAAAGTCCGATACCTACGAGTGCGACAGCCGTTAGGCCGAGTAGCGCCAGCAGTACGACGTCGGTCCGGTTGTTCGTTAGGACTAGGTCGAACTCGTTACGAGCGATTGCAAGGGGAATGAAGCAGAGCGCCGAGATCGCGCCCAGCACGACCAGCCACCGCTGCCGTACGCGAAGGGCAGGGGCGACGAGGAAGCCGATGAGGAAGAACGGCGCGTAGGTGAAGAGCGGCACCGTTTGCCTGCCGAGGTTCGGGAGTTCCGGGCTCAACAACATCGCCAACGCAACGGCAACGATCAGCACGGGGTAGGAACGCAGGAGTCGCGCCATCAGCGTCATGACGGCAAGTGCCCAGATGAACCACAAGTAGTCCTCAGGCAGCAGCGCTTGCTCGAGTGCCCACGCCGCCACCCCGTCCGGCAACGTCGTCGCGACCGAGAAGCGCCAGCTCCGCACTACGAGTTCGACGAGTAGCCAGACCCCCAAGACCCACGCCATGGGAACGATGCGTGTGCCTATCACCGTCCGCCAGCTTCGCGAGGCAGCATGGAGAAATAGGGCACCAGAGAGCGCGAACAGAGCAGGGATACGGATGGCCTGCGCCACCCGCACCGCAGGCTCCAACTCAGGGAACGGCATACCCCCCATACGCATGAAGTAGAGAGTGTGCCCAAGCACGACGAGAACAACGAGAAATCCACGCGCGGCATCGATCCACGCGACGCGGCCACGGCTGGGCTGTGCGGACTCGTCGCCGGGGCTCACGCGACGACCACGGTGCGCACGTCGTCGGGCCGCATCCAATGGTGGGGGTCGGCGATTCTCCGCCACACACACCGGATGCCAAGGCTCATCCCGTCGAGGCTACCGGAAACCGCCCGACGCTCCGGTGCCCACTTCTCCTCGGCTTGTTTCGCTCTGCGCGGGTACCCGTGCTCGAGGAAGAACTCCCCTCCCGAGGTCCTGCGCCGTGCGGACATGACCGAGACCATGGTCGCCGATCGCTACCGGCACGGAGGACCCATGACGTACGACGCCGCAGGACCACCCGATGGACCGCCCCGGGGCACCCCGTCGCAGGGCACCCCGCCGCGGGGCACCCCGCCGCAGACCGGCGTACACGTGCCGCACCCGCGCGGCGAGGTGATCACCGGCCTCGCCGTCGACTCCTCCACCGCCACGACACGCCTCGTCGGCTACGGCGTCGGCGTGGTGGTGGGGCTCGTGATCGCCGGGTACCACGGCGTCCAGCTCGTCCGCGCGCTCGGGTCGGGCGACGCGCAGACCTCCGACTACGTGACTCCGCTCGGCCTGTCCGTCGTCGGACTCGGCGTGATCGCCGTCTTCGGCATCGCGATCGGGCAGGTCGTGCGGGGTCGCCGCGAGGGCGACGACGCGATCGACCTGCTCGTCACGCCGTCCGGCGTCGTCGGTCCCGGCGGGCTCGGGATCCCGTGGGACGAGATGCACCAGGTCGTGGTCGACGCGCTCCCGCTCGGCACCGGGTCCACCCTCGTGCAGCGGATCTCGACGATGTCCCGGGAGCGGGCGATCCGGCGCCCCGACCGCGACATGACCGCCCGCGAGTACAAGCGCAGGGTGCGGAGCCACGAGCAGGCGGTCGCGCGCCGCACCCCGGTCCTCGTCGTAGTCGAGCTGCGCGACCCGTCGGGCGTCCTCGCGCGCGCCGCCACCGAGCGACAGCGCGGCGCCGTCGTGCCGAACCACCGCCCCCCGCACGTCCGCATCGAGCTGACCGAGCACCCCGGGGACGAGATCGCGCACGTCCTCACGGCCCTCGATCAGCAGCTCGGCGAGCACGGCCTGCTCCTCCACCGGCGCTGACGTGCCGCAGCGCGAGACGCGCGAGCCGTACCCGGCCTCGCGACCGCACCCGGGGCCGCAGCCGCACGGTCCGCAGCCCTACGACACCCCCGCGGTCGGCCGAGGCCACGTCGTCGCGGGCCTGGGCGCGAACCGGAAGGAGGCCGGCGAACGGATCACCATCTACTGCGTCCTCCTGGTCGCCGTCGCTGCGCTCGCCGTCTGGCTCGTCGTCGGCCTCGTCGACTCCCTCACCCCGGAGCGCGTCGGTCCCCTCCAGGTCGAGATGCCGTGGTCCCCGATCCCGACGGCGATCATCTCTGTCGTCCTCGTCCACGTCCTCGGCGCGATCGGGGTCCTCGTCGTCGGCATCGTCCAGCAGGACCGGCGGCGCACGTCCGGCGACGAGGCGATCCAGCTCCTCGTCACCACGGCCGGCCTCACCGGGCCGGGCGGGCTCGACATCCCCTGGGACGAGATCCGGGGCGTGCGCGTCGGCCCGCTCCCGATCGCCCACGGAGCCGACGCCGTCGAGATCGGTGGCATCTGGCTCCTCTCGAGCCTCGGTCGCACGAGGCGACAGGGGCAGTACCTCGCGGGCCGGGCCGCCGGGCACTCGGTCCGCTCCCGCCCACCGGTGCTCGTGCTCATCGACCTCGTCACGCCCGCCGGCGTCATCGAGCGGGCCGTCACGGACCGGCAGCGCCGCGCGGTCCACGTCGCCGGACTCACGTCGCACGTGCGGGTCGAGCTGACGGACCAGCCGGCCGACCGCCTCGAGTTCGTCGTCCGCGTCCTCGCCGAGGAGCTGGGCCGCCGCGGGCGCGGGCTGTACCAGCTCTGACGGACCTGGCCCGGACACGTCCCGTGCACGGACGACGGCCCCGGACCTGGGAAGGTCCGGGGCCGTCGTTCAACGCGATCGGTCGAGCAGCACCGTCAGTCGAGCAGCGCGAGCGCCGTCGGCGAGTCCGTCGCCGACAGGGCGAGGTCCTCGAACTCGTTGACGCCGTCGAGCTGGACACCCATCGCGATGTTCGTGACGCGCTCGAGGATGACCTCGACGACGACGGGCACCCGCGACTCCTGCGCCATCGCGCGGGCCTTGGTGAACGAGGACTCGAGGTCCTCCGGGTCGGTCACGCGCAGGGCCTTGCAGCCGAGGCCCTCGGCCACCTTGACGTGGTCGACCCCGTACTCGGCGACCTCGGTCGAGTTGATGTTCTCGAACGCGAGGGACACGTGGTAGTCCATGTCGAACGCGCGCTGCGACTGCCGGATGAGCCCGAGGTAGGCGTTGTTGACGACCACGTGGACGTACGGCAGGTGGTGCTGCGCGCCGACCGCGAGCTCCTCGAGCATGAACTGGAAGTCGTAGTCCCCGGACAGGGCGACGACGTTCGCGTCCGGCAGGGCGGCGGCGACGCCGAGCGCGGCGGGCCCCGTCCAGCCGAGCGGCCCGGCCTGGCCGGCGTTGATCCAGTGCCGCGAGGCATAGGTGTGGAGGAACTGGGCGCCGGCGATCTGCGAGAGGCCGATCGTCGTCACGTAGACCGTGTCCCGGTCGAACGCCCGGTTCATCTCCTGGTAGACGCGCTGCGGCTTGATCGGCGTCTCCGGGAAGTTCGTCTTCCGCTGGAGGGTGCCCTTGCGGCCGCGGGTGTCGTCGGCCCAGGTCGACCAGTCGGGCACCTGCCCGGCGGCCTTGCGCTCCTTCGCCACCTCGACGGCGGTGCGCAGGAACGCCCCGGCGTCGGAGACGATGCCGTACTCGGGCGCGAACACGCGACCGATCTGGGTGGGCTCGATGTCGACGTGGATGAAGGTGCGGCCCTGGCGGTAGACGTCGAGGCCGCCGGTGTGGCGGTTGGCCCAGCGGTTGCCGATCCCGAGGACCACGTCGGACTCGAGGAACGTGGCGTTCGCGTAGCGCTGCGAGGTCTGGATGCCGACCATGCCGGAGGCGAGCGGGTGGTCGTCGGGGATCGCGCCCCAGCCCATGAGGGTGGAGACGACCGGGACGCCGAGGGTCTCGGCGAGCTCGACGAGCTCGGCCTCCGCGCCGGCGTTGACGATCCCGCCGCCCGCGATGACGATCGGTCGCTCGGCGGCGAGCAGCATGTCGAGCGCCTTGTCGACCTGCGGACGCGTGGCGGCCGGCTGCACCACGGGCAGCGGCTCGTACGTGTCGGGGTCGAACTCGATCTCGGCGAGCTGGACGTCGATCGGCAGGTCGATGAGCACCGGGCCGGGGCGGCCGGAGCGCATGAGCTGGAAGGCCTTGGCGAACACTCCCGGGACCTGGGCGGCCTCGAGGACGGTCTTCGCCATCTTCGTCACCGGCGCGGCGATCGAGGCGATGTCGACCGCCTGGAAGTCCTCCTTGTCGAGCTTCGCGACGGGCGCCTGGCCGGTGATGCACAGGATCGGCATCGAGTCGGCCCATGCGGCGTACAGCCCGGTGATCATGTCCGTGCCGGCGGGACCGGAGGTGCCGATGCAGACGCCGATGTTGCCGCGCTCGGCGCGGGTGTACCCGTCGGCCATGTGCGAGGCACCCTCGACGTGGCGGGCGAGGACGTGGTGGATGCCGCCGTGCTTGCGCATGGCGTCGTAGAAGGGGTTGATGGCGGCGCCCGGGAGGCCGAACGCGTGGGTCGCGTTCTCCTTCTCGAGGATGGCCACCGCGGCGTCGACCGCGCGCATTCGAGGCATGTCGATCTCCTAGGGGGTTCGGTGGGTCACTCGCGCCCGGACAGGCGGGCGATGGTCTGGAAGAGGCCGGAGTGGTCGAGCGAGCCGTCCCCGGTGGCGAGCGCGGCGGCCATGAGCTGACCGACGAGCGCGCCGACGGGGGCGACGACGCCCTCCTCGCGCGCGGCCGACGTGAAGATGCCGAGGTCCTTGTGGTGCAGCTCGATCCGGAAGCCCGGGTCGAAGGACCGGTCGAGGATCTTCTGCGCCTTCTGGTCGAGCACCTTGGACCCGGCGAGACCGCCGCCGAGGACCTCGATCGCGGCCGAGGTGTCGACGCCGTACGCCTCGAGGAACACGACCGCCTCGGCCAGCAGCGCGATGTTGCCGGCGACGATCAGCTGGTTCGCGGCCTTGACGGTCTGCCCGGAGCCGGACGGGCCGACGTGGACGATCGTCTTGCCCACGACGTCGAAGATCTCCTTCGCCGCGGCGAAGTCCTCCTCCGCCCCGCCGACCATGATCGACAGCGCCGCGTTCTTGGCGCCGGCCTCGCCGCCGGAGACGGGTGCGTCGAGCAGGCGGATGCCCTTCTCCTTCGCCTCCTCGGCGAGCTCGACGGTGACGTCGGGCCGGATCGAGGAGAAGTCGATGACGAGCGTGCCCTGCGCGGCGTTCGCGTACACGCCGTCCTCGCCGGTGAGGACGTCGCGCACGTCCGGGGAGTCCGGAACCATGACGGCGACGACGTCGGCGCCGGTCACGGCCTCCGCCACTGAGGAGGCGGCGATGCCTCCCGCCTCGACGAGGGGGGCGGTCTTGTCGGGCGTGCGGTTGTAGCCCCGCACGGTGTGCCCGGCGTTCTGCAGGTGGACGGCCATCGGGCTGCCCATGATGCCGAGGCCGATGAAGGCGATGGTGCTCATTGGTCGGTCCCCAATCTGTGAGGTGGTCGTGAGGGTCAGGCGGAGCGCTGCTCGCGCGGGAGCCAGGCGAACGGGTCGGCGTCGGCGGTCTTGTACTCGAGCCCGACGGGGCCCGTGTAGCCGGTCGCCCGGACGTCGTCGATCCAGCGGGTGATCGGCAGGTCGCCGCTGCCGGGCGCGCCGCGCCCGGGGGCGTCGGCGATCTGCACGTGAGCGATCCGGTCGGCGTAGGCCGCGATGTCGGCGTCGACGTCGGAGCCGTTGACGGCCAGGTGGTACACGTCGAGCAGGAGGCCGAGGTTCGTGGCACCGTGCTCGTCCCGCACCCGGTCGAGGACCCCGACGACGTCGGCAGAGGTCTTCAGCGGGTAGGCGTCGGCCCCGGAGACGGGCTCGAGGAGGATCGTGCCGCCGATGCGGTCGACCGCCTGGGCGGCGAGCGCGAGGTTCTCGGCGCCGAGGGCGTCCTGCTCGGCCGGGTCCACGCCGTCGACGCGCTTGCCGTAGAGCGCGTTGAAGGCGCGGCAGCCGGTGCGCTCGCCGATCGCGGTGACGACGTCGAGGTTCGCGCGCAGCTCGGCGGAGCGCTCGGGCCACGAGATCAGGCCGCGGTCGCCGCCGGGCATGTCGCCCGCGTTGAGGTTGAGGCCGGTCAGCTGGACGCCGGCGTCGTCGATCGCCTTGAGGAGCGCGTCGATCTCGTCCTGCTCCGGCGTCGAGGTCGGGAAGTGCCACCACAGCTCGATGCCGTCGAAGCCTGCCGCAGCCGCGGCCGCAGGGCGCTCGAGGAGCGGGAGGTCGGTGAGCAGGATCGAGCAGTTGACGGTGTAGAGGACGTCGTCGGCCATCAGGTTCCTTTTCCGCTTTGTGGATGTTTCCTTCCTGATGTCGAAAACATTAGCAGCGGCGCCGGGAGGGGTCAACAGACCGGTCAGCACACGACGACGGCCGGGACCCGTCGCGGGTCCCGGCCGTTCGCGGCACTGCGGTCGGGGTACCGATCGCCACGACGCACGTCATCCGGCGGCGCCGACCGCCCCGAGCCCGTCGGCGATCTCCTGGGCGGCCCGGCGCAGGAGGGGTACCGCCCGCGCGCCGAACGCGTCGTCGACCCGCGAGCTCGGGCCGGAGACCGAGATCCCGGTGCGCACGGGCGTCCCGGGCACGGCCATCGCATAGCAGCGCACACCGAGCTCCTGCTCCTCGTCGTCGATCGAGTAGCCGTGCGCACGCACCACCTCGAGCCGCTCGACGAGCTGTCCGAGCGTCGCGGCCGACCGCGGCGTGGGCTGGGCGATGTCCCGACCGACGAGCCGTTCGACGTCGGCGTCCGACATCGTGGCGAGGATCGCCTTGCCCACCCCGGTCGCGTGCGCGAGGGCGCGTCGTCCCACCTCGGTGAACATGCGCATCGACCGGGTCGACTGGACCTGGCCGATGTAGACGATCATCGGACCGTCGAGCGTGGCCATGTTCGCGGACTCCCCGAGCTGGTCGGCGAGGCGCTGGAGGATCGGCCGGCTCGCGACGCCGAGCTGACGGTTCGCGGCCTCCCCGAGGGGGACGAGCCGAGGCCCGAGCGCGTAGCTCCGGCTGGGCATCTGCCGGACGTGGCCGAGGGTGACCATCGTGCGCAGCAGCCGGTGGATCGTCGGCAGCGGGAGCTCGACCGTGGCCGACAGGTCGGACAGGGTCATCTCACCGCC
The DNA here is from genome assembly GCF_057652375.1 of Georgenia sp. Z1344. Classification (NCBI taxonomy): domain Bacteria; kingdom Bacillati; phylum Actinomycetota; class Actinomycetes; order Allobogoriellales; family Allobogoriellaceae; genus Georgenia; species Georgenia sp. Z1344. Next base: position 969,567 of record NZ_CM172728.1, read on the forward strand.
CGCCGCCGCGATGATCTCGAGGACCCGGAACGCGCGCTCGACGGACTGGACACCGCCGCCCTGACCTGTGCTCATCGTCGGACCTCTCTCGTGCTCGTCGCTGACTCGTCCGCGGCCGCCACGGCCGCTCCCTTGTGCCCGATCGCCGCCGCTGACATGCTATCCGCAACGCGATAGCGCTTTTCCGTATCGAGGAATCTACCTCGTCTCCCGGCGCCCGGTGAGCGAGCGCCCCAGCTCCTGCCCGAGGCCGCGCAGCGCGCTCGCGCCCTGCCGCACGGACCGACCCGACGCCCGTCCGACCACCCGTCCCGACAACCGACCGACCGGCACTCCCGCCGCTCGATCGCCCATCGAAAGGACCTCCCGTGAGCCTCTCCCTCGACACCGCCCGGACCCTCGTCGCCGGCACCCTCGCGACGGCCGCCGAGCGCGGGCTCAAGCCGCTCGCCGTCGCCGTGCTCGACCAGGCCGGTCTCGTCATCGCGGCCGAGCGTCAGGACGGCACCTCCGCGCGCCGCCTCGACATCGCGCACGGCAAGGGGCACGGCGCCATCGCGCTCGGCATGGGGTCGCGGGCGATCCAGGCACGCGCCGAGCAGCAGCCCTACTTCGTCTCGGCGGCGACCGCCGCGGTGGGCGGCGCGCTCATCCCGGTCGCCGGCGGCGTGCTCGTCAAGGACGCGAACGGCACCGTGCTCGGCGCGATCGGCGTCTCGGGCGACACCTCCGACAACGACGAGGCCGCCGCCGTCGCGGCGATCGAGGCCGCGGGCCTCGTCGCGCAGGTCGACTGACCGGGCGCCCATGCGGCGTCTACCGCCCGGGCCGGCCGGCGAGCGCGTCGACGTCCGCGGCCGACGCGCCCACGGCCGTCTCGAGCTCCGCCACCGCGATGGCCCCGCAGTCGGTGCCGCGCGCGAGGAACCAGGCGAGCGCGCGTGCCGTCGCCGGCTCGTCCATCACGGCCCCATCCTCGCGCGCGAGGTAGATCCGCAGGCGCTCGGCGGCGGGCAGGAAGCCCTCCCGGTAGTAGGCGTACGTCACGGCGAACCGGCCCGGCAGGTGACCGGGGTGCATGTCCCAGCCCTGGAGGTAGCCCCGCTCGAGGGACCGCCGCACGAGGCGGCCGTGCAGCGCCCACGCCGCGCGCACCTGCTCGGCGTCGCCCACCGGCAGCACGTTCGTCGAGCCGTCGGAGAGCCGCACGCCGGTGCCGGCCGCGGCGAGCTGCATGACGGCCTTCGCGTGGTCCGCGGCCGGGTGCTCCATCGACTGGAAGCGCGCGGCGATGCCGAGCGAGGCGGAATAGTCGTAGGTGCCGTAGTGCAACCCGGTCACCCGGCCGCCGCCGGCGTGGATCATCCGGGCCACGAGCGCGGTCCCGTCGGAGCCGAGCACGGCCTGCGGGGTCTCGACCTGGATCTCGAACCGCAGGCGTCCCGCCGGCAGGTCGTGCAGGGCCTCGAGCCGCTCGCAGACGAGCACCATCGCCTCGACCTGCTCGACCGAGGTCACCTTCGGCAGCGTGAGAACGAGGCCCGCCGGCAGCTCGCCCGACCCGGCGAGCTCCCCGAGGAACAGGTCGAGGGTCCGCAGGCCGCGCGCACGCGTCGGGGCCTCGAAGCTCTTGAACCGGATGCCGACGAACGGGGTCGAGCGCCCCTCGTCCACCTCGGCGCGGACCGCACGGGCCGCCGCGAGCGCGTGCCCGTCCTCGTCGTCGCCCCGGTCCCCGTAGCCGTCCTCGAGGTCGATGCGCAGGTCCTCGATCGGCTCGCTCGCGAGCTTCGACTCGACGAGCGCGCCCACCTCCGCCCGGAGGTCCTCCCGCACACCGACGGCGTCGAGCAGCGCGGCGGTCCCACCGCCCTCCTCGACCACGGCCAGCGCCCGCTCGCCCCACTCCCCCGCGAGGCCCGCGCGGAAGCGGTCCGCGGGGACGTACACGGTGTGCACGGGCTGGCGGGTGCCGTCGTCGCCGGGGTAGGTGCGCGCCAGGTGCTCGTCGGCACCGGCGAGCATCGCGTCGACGTCGTCGTACGTGCCGGCGTCGAGGGACGGTCGAGGGCTGGTCATGCGATCGCTCCGATCGTTGGGCCGGTCGGTTCCGGCACGTGGAAGAATGCGTCGGGTCTCGGCTCCGGGTTCGCGCCCGGGCCCCGCACCACCATCCGACCGACGGCGAGGGGAACATGATGGCGAGTGGTTCCGGCGTGCAGTCGGTCGACCGGGCGATCGACCTCCTCGAGCTCCTCACGGACCTCGGCGGGGACGCCGCCCTCAGCGAGCTCGCGGCCGCCTCGGAGCTCCCGCTGCCGACGATCCACCGCCTCATGCGCACGATGGTCGACCGTGGGTACGCCCGGCAGCTGGCGTCGCGCCGCTACACCCTGGGCCCCCGCCTCATCCGCCTCGGCGAGAGCGCGGGTCGCCAGCTCGGGGCCGGCGCCCGGCCGCACCTCGAGCGGGTCGCCCGCGAGCTCGGCGAGAGCGCGAACCTCGCGATGATCGACCGCGACATGGCGGTGTACGTGGCGCAGGCGTCGTCCTCGCACTCGATGCGGATGTTCACCGAGGTCGGCCGGCGCGTGTTCTGCCACTGCACGGGCGTGGGGAAGATGGTGCTCTCCGAGCTGCCCGAGCAGACCGTGCGCGAGATCGTCGGCCGGGTCGGGATGCCCGCCGTGACCGAGAAGAGCATCGTCGACATCGACGCCCTCCTCGCCGAGCTCGACCGGGTCCGCGAGCAGGGCTGGGCGATGGACGACGGCGAGCAGGAGCTCGGCGTGCGCTGCTTCGCCGTCACGGTGCCGGGCGCCCCCACCCCGACCGCGCTCTCGGTGTCCGGCCCCGAGGCGCGCGTGACCTACGAGTTCGGCGACCGGGCGGTCCCGCTCCTGCACGAGGTCGCCACGGCCGTCGCCACCGAGCTGCTCCCGTCCGTCTGACGGGTCGGCGGAACGAGGAGGACACCCATGCCCGACGACGACGCCGCCGCGCTGCGGCCCGCCCTCGCCGAGATCGCCCGCGACCTCGCGGCCCTGGCGCCGAACGACCGGGTCCAGCTCCTCGTCGAGCTCGGTGACGAGCTGCCCGGGCTGCCGCAGCGGCTGGTCGACCACCCCGAGCTGCTCGAGGCGGTGCGGGAGTGCCAGGCCCCCGTGCACGTGCGGGCCGAGGTCGACGGGACGGGCGAGGACGCGCCGGTGACGGTCCACGTCTCGGCGGCCCCACAGGCGCCGGTCACGCGTGGCTTCGCGGGGATCGTCGTCGTCGGGCTGGCCGGGGCCACGGCGGGCGAGGTGCTCGCCGTCCCCGCGGACCTGCCCACCCGGCTCGGCCTCGAGGATGTCGTCAGCCCGCTCCGGCTGACCGGGATGGCCGGCCTCCTCGCCCGCGTGCAGCGGCAGGTCGCGGAGGCCGCCGAGCTGCACCGGTCGGCCGACGGCTGATCCCGCCCGCCCGACCGACCGGTGCCCGCTCATCGGTTGACGTCGTCCGCGCGCCTGGCCGGTCGCGCGGAGTCCTCGGCCCGGGTGAGGTGCGGCCAGGCGAGGTCGGCGTCGCTCGCGCGGTCGGCCGCACGGTCGAGCGAGGACGCGGAGCCGGACCGGCGCCCGTGCCCCAGCCTGCGCCGCGCGGAGCGCTCGGCCTGCTCGCGGGCCGCGTGCTCGGCGCGCCGACGACCGTCGAGCTGGGCGAAGTAGGCCGAGCGGCGCTCCTGCTCGTCCTCCGCGATGTTCGCGCGGGCCGTGGACCCGGCCGTGAAGACCGACGGGTCCTTCGACCGGCCCCAGCGGATCTCGTTGAACAGCAGGTTGAGGATGACGGAGACGATCGCCGCGGCGCTGATGCCCGAGTGGAAGATCATGCCGACCCACTCCGGGAACCCGGCGTAGAAGTCCGGCACCGCGATCGGGATGATGCCGAACGCCAGGGACACCGCGACGAGGGTGAGGTTGAGGTTCCCGTCGTACTTGACCTTCGACAGCGTCCGGATGCCCGAGACGGCGACGGAACCGAAGAGGACGATGCCGGCGCCGCCGAGGACCGGGTTGGGGATGGCGGCGACGACCCGGCCGAGCAGCGGCACGAGGCCGACGAGCACGAGCACGCCACCGCCCGCAGCCACCGCGAACCGGCTCTTGATGCCGGTGATCGCCACGAGCCCGACGTTCTGCGCGAAGGCCGTGATCGGGAACGTGTTGAACACGGGAGCGATGAGCGACGCACCCATGTCCGCACGCAGGCCGTCGCCGACCCGTCGGGCGTCGACCTTGGTCTCGACGATCTCACCGACGGCGAGGATGTCCGCCGTCGTCTCGGTCATCGCGATGAAGATGACGACCGTCATCGAGATGATCGCGCCGATCTCGAAGGTCGGTGCGCCGAAGTGGAACGGCGACGGGACGGCGACGACGTCGCCCTCCGGGATGCCCGAGAAGTCGGCCATCCCGACGGCGGCCGCGAAGGCCGTTCCGACGACGAGGCCGATGAGGATCGACAGCCGCGAGAACGTGCCGGTGGTGAACCGGCTGAGCACGAGGATGACGAGCAGCGTGAACATCGCGAGCCCGATGTTCTCCGGGGCACCCCAGCTCGGGCTCCCGTTGCCGCCCATCATCCAGCCGGCGGCCACCGGCAGCAGCGAGATCCCGATCGTCGCGATGATCGTGCCCGTGACGACGGGCGGGAAGAACCGCACCACCTGGGAGAAGAACGACGACACGACCAGACCGATCGCCGCCGCCACGAGGACGGCGCCGAAGATCGTCGTCACGCTGCCCCCGCCGACGACGATGGTGGTCATCGTCGAGACGGAGACGAACGAGACGCCCTGGACGAGCGGGAGCTGGGAGCCGAAGAACGGCAGGCCGATCGTCTGCACCACGGTGCCGAGCCCGCTGACGAACAGGGCGGCCGAGATGAGGATGCCCTGGTCGGTGGCGCTCATGCCGGCCGCCTGGCCGACGATGATCGGCGGCGCGATGACGCCACCGAGCATCGTCAGGACGTGCTGCAACCCGAAGAGGGTCGTCTTGCCGGCTCCGTACGTCTCGTCCTCGGGCCTCTTGCCCTTCTCGACGGCGTCGGCTGTGGTCGTACTCATGTCTCCCGGGCTCCTTCGCTCAGGTGGTGGCGGACGGAGGGGCGGGTCAGCAGAAGCCGGCGGAGGTCGCCCAGGCGCGCGGCTCGGGGGCGACGCCCTCGCGGCGCACCTCGCCCTCGATGAGCCCGTAGGGACGGTCGGCCGCGTAGAAGACCTCGCCCGGGTTGTCGAGCCCGAACGGCTCGAGGTCCACGAGGAAGTGGTGGAGGTTCGGCATGGAGAACTTGATCTCGCCGATCTCGGGGTGCGCCTCGAGCACGCGGCGGCCCATCTCGTACAGGGTCTGCTGCAGCGCGAGGCTGTGCACGTCGGCGAACGTCTCGAGCAGGATCCGGCGGACGTCGTCGTAGACGGCGTTGAAGTCGATCGACGTGTCGAGGTAGCGCCACTTGGCGGTCACCGACGTGGCGAGCACGCGGTCCGTGGTCTCGACCAGCGAGGTGAAGCGGTCGCGCGGGAACCCGTGGAACTCCGAGCCCGTCGACTTGAGGACGGCGAGGTCCTCGATGCCCGCCACCACGAAGGTGTCGGCGCCGTCGCGCTGGACGAGCGCGGTGCGGGTCTCGACGTCGGTGCGGACGAAGGAGTGGTTGTGCTCGCCGTCGGCCGAGTTGTTCGCGAGCGACGTGGGGATGTGCTCCCACGTGTGCTCCTTGACCTGCCAGCGACCGCCGGTGACCCAGTCGAACGAGCTGGTGAAGTGCTCCGCGAGGCGCAGGCCGAAGTCCTCCGGCGAGCCGATGCCGTCGCGCGCGAGGCCGAAGACCGTGTTCTTCTGCGTGTCGGTGGCCACGACCGGGCTGTTGTCGCCCTCGGTGTGCGCCACGGTGAAGTCGCCGCGGAGCTGCGAGGTCACCGAGAGGTCGGTGATGCAGTGCCGCGCCTCCTGGCGGTCGACCTTGACGAGGCGGACCTCCGCCTTGCCGTACTGGTTCTCGCCGAGGACGATGCCGCCGGTCCCGTTCGTGGTGGTGCTCTCGCTCATGCCCAGCTCCCTCGTTGGTCCTGTGCCGTCCGGATGCCGTGTCCTCGCTGCCGGTCCGCGCCTCGCGGGCCTGCGCCGCAGGGGGTGCGGCCATCCACTCTGACGTCCTTGTCGTTTTCATGAGGTGGAATAACTAATCCACCATGCGGCATCAAGTTACGACCGGGCACGGGTCGTGTCAAGAGACGCGTCACGAGGTGCGGGGCGGTGTCGGCGCGCAGAACCCCGTCGCTCACGCTACCCGCGCCGGACGGGCCACGGAGAGGTCGTGGGGTGGCCACGGAGAGGTCGCGGGGTGGCCACGGAGAGGTCGTGGGGTGGCCACGGAGAGGTCGTGGACGATTAGCGTGGCGCGCGGGCATCCTTCGACCCGGCCGCACTCTCGAGCAGGAGCACCACCATGACGACCTCCTCCGTCACACCCCTCCCCGACGACGACGAGCGCCGGCTCCGTGACGTCATCGCCCGCTCGGCGGCGGCGCGGGAGCAGGGACGGCACCCGTTCGCCGCGATCGTCGTCGGGGCCGACGGGACGGTGCTCGGTGAGGCGGTCAACAACTCGTCCGGCCCCGGCGGCGACCCGACGCAGCACGCCGAGCTCCTCGCCGCGGCCGCCGCCGCCCGGTCCGCCGGCCCCGACGGGATGCGCGGCAGCACGCTCTACACGAGCGCTGAGCCGTGCGCGATGTGCGCGGGGGCCGCGTACTGGACCGGGGTCGGTCGCGTCGTCTACGCGCTGAGCGAGTCGCGCCTGCTGACGATCACGGGCTCGCACCCCGAGAACCCGACGCTCGACCTGCCCTGCCGCGAGGTCTTCGCCCGCGGCCAGCGCGAGGTCACGGTCTCGGGCCCGCACCTCGAGGACGAGGCCGCGCAGGCGCACGAGGGGTTCTGGGTGTAGCACCACCCGCCCACCACCTCCCCACTTTCACGGATCGGAACTTCTCTTCCAGAATCTATTGCGCAACTGAGCGAGTCCCGCTAACGTCCCTGCCACCGACGCGTCGTTGTTCACGGCATGGATAACCATCGACGCGCTGCGAGTCCTCAACCGTGCCGAAGCTGCAGCCTCCGCCCTGTGCGATGCCGGCTGCGTCGAGGAGCGTGTGGCGATGACGCCGAGGCCCATCACACCTGTGCGCCGGGACGATGTCCCGGTGCTGTCATGACCATCTACCGCGCCCGGGTGCTCGACACCCCGGGGGACGCCACGAGCATCGGTCGGCCGGTCGATCTGCGGTCGGACGAGGACTGCGCGCTCGTCGTCGTCGGAGGGACGATCGTCGCCCGGACCGACTACGCGACGGCCCGCGCGGACCATCCGGACGACGACGTGGTCGACCTGCGCGACGGCATCCTCCTGCCGGGCATGGTCGACACCCACGTCCACTACCCCCAGGTTCGGGCCATCGGCGGCCTCGGCATGCCGCTGCTCGACTGGCTCGACACCTGCGCCCTGCCCGAGGAGGCCCGCCTCGCCGACCCCGCGTACGCGCAGGAGGTCGCCCGCGACTTCGTCGGTGGCCTCGTCGGTGCCGGCACCACGACCGCGCTCGTCTTCGGCTCCCACTTCGAGGGCGCGGTCGACGCTCTCTTCACGGAGGCCGAGAGCTCGGGGCTGCGCGTGACGTCGGGGCTCGTCGTCTCGGACCGCACGCTGCCCGGCGAGCTGCTGGCGGGCCCCGCCGACAGCCTCGAGGCGGGCCGTCGGCTCGCCGAGCGGTGGCACGGCAAGGGGCGGCTCCGGTACGCGGTCACCCCGCGGTTCGCCCTCTCGACCACCGACGAGATGCTCGCCGCGTGCGGGGAGCTGCTCGACGACGACCTGTGGTTCACCACCCACGTCAACGAGAACGTGCAGGAGATCGCCGACGTCCGTGAGCTGTTCCCGGACGCCCGGCACTACGTCGACACCTACGACCGGCACGGGCTCATCAACGAGCGGTCGGTGTTCGCCCACAACGTGCACCCGACCGAGCACGGGCTCGAGGTGCTCGGCGCCGCGGGGGCCGCCGTCGCGCACTGCCCCACCTCCAACGCGGCCCTCGGCAGCGGCCTCTTCCCCCTGCGCGACCACCTCGACGCCGGGGTGACCGTGGCGCTGGGTTCCGACGTCGGGGCCGGGACGGGTTTCAGCCTGCTCAAGGAGGGGCTGCAGGCCTACTTCGCGCAGCAGCTGCGCCCCGACGGCGTGCCGCTCGGCGCGCCCGACCTCCTCCACCTCGCCACGCGATCGGGCGCCACGGCGCTCGGGCTCGACGAGACGGTGGGCGACCTCTCGGTCGGCAAGCAGTTCGACGCCGTGCTGCTGCGCCCCGGCCCGCGCGGGTCGCTGCGCACCTCCCTGCGGCACGCGGCCGACCCTGCCGACGCGCTCGCCACGATCTTCGCCCTCGGCACTCCCGCCGACATCGACACCGTGTGGATCGGCGGCGACGTCGCCGCCCTCCCCCACGACTGAGCGAGGGACAGGCCCTCGCACAACCACCGCACGTCCGCAGTCCTCAGCGCGACACGAACGCCCATGGAGGCCGGCATGACCAGCAAGGACGACAAGCACGACCGCAGGACCCGCAGCGCCACCGGCACGCACCCGGAGTCACCGACGACGACGGACGCGAGCCCCGACGACGTTGAAGGCACGGCCCACGCCGCGAGACCGGCCGACGGCGCGGCCCACGCCGCGAGACCGGCCGACGACGCGGGCACGGCGACCGAGGCCGGCGCCACCGCCCGCCCCGCGGATACGGACAGCGCCACCCCCGCACCCAAGAACTGGTTCGACAAGTGGTTCGGGATCACCGCGGCGGGGTCCTCGATCCCCCGGGAGCTCCGCGCGGGTCTCGTCACGTTCCTCACGATGAGCTACATCCTCTTCGTCAACCCCGAGGTGCTCGGCGCGGCGATCGACGTGCCGAACGGCCAGGTCCAGCTCCTCATGACGACCGCGATGGCGGCCGCCATCGGCTGTCTCCTCATGGGCGTCATCGCCCGGTACCCGTTCGCCCAGGCACCGGGCATGGGGCTCAACGCCTTCTTCTCCTTCACCGTGGTGCTGGGCATGGGGGTCGAGTGGCAGACCGCCCTCGGGGCCGTGTTCATCTCCGGCATCCTCTTCGTCGTCCTCAGCGTCATCGGTGCCCGCAAGGCGATCGTCATGGCGATCCCCATGAGCATCAAGCTGGCGATCATGGCCGGCATCGGCTGCTTCCTCGCCTTCCTCGGCCTGCGCAACGCCGGGCTCGTGGTCACGGACGAGGCCACGCTCGTCACTCTCGGCGACCTCACGGCACCGGACGCGTGGATCGCCGTCGTCGGGCTCCTCGTCACGGCCGTGCTGCTGCAGCTGCGGATCAAGGGCGCGCTCCTGTGGGGCATCATCGCCTCCGCGATCATCGCCATCGTCAGCCGCGCCGAGGTCTACACCGGAGCCGACGGCAGCCCCGCGGCGTTCGGCGGCTTCTCCGACGGCATCATCGCCGCACCGGTGTGGCCCTCCGACCTCGTGGGACAGCTCGACATCGCCGGCGCCATCGGGATCGGCCTGTTCAGCGTCGTGTTCACGTTCTTCTTCGTCGACTTCTTCGACGCGACCGGGACCCTCACCGGCCTCGCGCAGAAGTCCGGGCACCTCTCGGAGAGCGGCGACATGCCGCGGGCCAAGACGGCCTTCTCGATGGACGGACTGGCCACGATGGTCGGCGCCACGCTCGGCACCTCGACCGTCAGCGCCTACGTCGAGAGCGCGTCCGGCATCCAGGACGGCGGGCGCACCGGCGTCAGCTCGTCGTTCACAGGAATCCTGTTCGCCGTCTCGATGGTGCTGTGGCCCGTCATGGGCGCCGTCCCCGGCGCCGCGACGGCACCGATCCTCATCCTCGTCGGCGCGATGATGATGGACGGGATCCGGCACATCGACTGGGACGAGATCGCCGAGGGCGTGCCCTCGTTCCTCACGATCATCGTCATGCCGCTGACCTTCTCGATCGCCAACGGCGTGAGCATCGGCGTCATCAGCTACTGCGCGATCCAGATGTTCACGGGCGGGATCCGCAAGGTCCACCCCGTGCTCTACATCGTCGCCATCCTGCTCGCCGTCAGATACATCTTCTTCGTGTAAGCGCCGGTGCCCCGGCAGGAGCACCGCGCTCCGGCCGGCGCACCGTTGACCAGCCCTGCCGCCCTCGGACCCTCACCGTCGCTGCCACTGCCACTACTTCACCCCGGAGTCACCATGACCGTCTGGCTCAAGAACCCGCTCGCCATCCACACCGGCACGTCCGACGACACCGGGGGCGGCCTCGTCATCGACCCGGAGGCCGGGACCGTCGTCGAGCTGGTCCCCACCGGAGGTTCGCCGTCGTCGGCACCGGGAACTGTGGTGGATGCCGGGTCGCACGTCGTGGTGCCGGGTCTCGTCAACACCCATCACCACTTCTACCAGACCCTCACGAGGGCCTGGGCGCCGGTCGCCGACGTCCCGCTGTTCCCGTGGCTCGTCAACCTCTACCCCGTGTGGGCGCGGCTGCACCCGCGTGCCCTCGAGCTCGCGACGACGGTGGCGATGGCCGAGCTCCTGCGCTCCGGGTGCACGACGGCGGCCGACCACCACTACATCTTCCCGGGCGGGCTCGAGGACGCGGTCGACATCCAGGTCGGCGTCACGCGCCGGCTCGGCATGCGCGCCACGCTCACGCGTGGGTCGATGACGCTCGGGAAGGAGGACGGCGGGCTGCCTCCGCAGTCCGTCGTCGAGGATCCCGACACGATCCTCGCGGACTCCCAGCGGCTCATCGACACCCACCACGAGCGCGGGGACGGCGCCCAGGTGCAGATCGCGCTCGCGCCCTGCTCCCCGTTCTCGGTGACGACGTCGATCATGCGGGACAGCGCCGAGCTCGCCGAGCGCAACGACGTCCGCCTGCACACCCACCTGGCCGAGACCGACGACGAGCAGGACTTCTGCCTCGAGCGGTTCGGCATGCGCACCGTGGACTACCTCGAGTCGGTCGGGTGGCTGACGGATCGGACGTGGCTCGCGCACGGGATCCACTTCGACGACGACGAGATCGCCCGGCTCGGCGGCGCCGGGACCGCCGTGGCGCACTGCCCGTCGTCGAACATGCGGCTCGCGTCCGGGGTCTGCCGCGGCGTCGAGCTCGAGGACGCCGGCGTCCCGCTCGGGGTCGGGGTCGACGGGTCGGCGTCCAACGACGGGTCCAACATGATCACCGAGGTCCGCCAGGCCATGTATCTGCAGCGGTTGCAGTACGGGGCCGAGAAGGTGACGGTGCGCCGGGCCATCGACTGGGCCACGCAGGGGTCGGCCCGCGCGCTCGGGCGCACCGACATCGGTGTGCTCGCGCCCGGCAAGCAGGCGGATCTCGCCATGTTCCGGCAGGACGACCTCCAGTTCTCCGGGAGCCACGACCCGCTGTCCGCACTCCTGCTGTGCGGGACCGAGCGGGCCGACCGGGTGATGGTCGGTGGACAGTGGCGCGTCGAGGACGGTCAGGTGCTCGGGCTCGACGTCGCCGAGCTGGTCGCCGAGCACTCCGCTGTTGCGAAGAAGCTGGTCGCGGGCTGAGTAGCGCACAGGCTGAGGAACGCACAGGTTGTCCAGCAGCGGAACAGCGAGGCATCGGGGCAGCCGCCCTCCACCACCAGACCACCGGGCTCGACCGCCACCACCACCGCCGGCTGCCCCGCACGCGTCGCTGCCACAGCTCGAACGGTGAGATCTGTGCCCAGGATTCTTCGAGCTCGGCCTCGGGCGCGAGTAATCAGTAGTCAGTAGTCAGAAGTCAGCCCGTCGGAATGGGGCCACGTTCGTCGTGGGGCGCGAGCAGTCATCCCTATGCGTAGGGATCGTCGAGCTCGTCGCAGGGGTCGGCATCTGGTGGCGGATCGCCGCCCTCCGCCGCGGACCCTCGCCGCGTTCTCGGCCGCCTGTCGTTCCCGGCGCCGTTCCTGTTGAGCGATACGCCTTCGGGAGGTGGCCCGGGATCTGCCAGGTGTGTCGGGGCGGCGACGTACGTGTGGCCCGTCGGGGTCGTGACCGTCAGGGACGTCGCGTCAGCCTGATGGGTCCAGCCCGCCTGCTCCTTGATGAGATTGCATCTCTTGCACAGCCCTGACGCGTTCTCGAACCTCGTCTGCCCACCGTCGGCCCACCGCATCGCGTGGTCGATGTCGCGGATCGGTGCCCCGCACCACGGGTTGCGACAGTCGTCGTCCCGAAGCAGAACCATCCGTCGCAACCTGTTGCTGAAGGTGCGAGACCGGGCATCCATCTTCGTGATCAGCCCGGTGGTCGGCTCGGTCCAGATCCGCCGGAGCTCGACGTCGTTGGCCTGCGTCTCGTTGAGCATGCCGCGAGCCACGAACGCGGGGATCGGCCCCTGGCCAGGCACCCACGCCGGGTCGTCCCCGCCGAGCAGGGTCTCGTCCGTCATCACCAGCGTGAGGTCGACATCCCGGGGTTCGGAGAGCCCGACGCCCGTCACGCGTTCGACGAACAGGTCCGCCACCAGCTGCGAACGCGACCTGCCATCCGCGCCGACCGGCCGACCGACCGACGCGAGGTCAGCGGCAGGCCCAGAGCCAGAGGGGCCGCCGGGACCGGAGGCAGAACCAGAAACGTCGGGAGGCGCGGATGCTGAGGAAGAAGAGAGCACGGCGCCTGGCTCGATGTGGCCAAGCGTCGTGATCTCCCCCGTGGTCAGGTTGATCGAGGCGCTCGGCTCAACCTTGGCCGCATCCGTCGGGAACGTCTCGACGGCGGAACCATCACCGTTGCCGTTGCCGTTGCCGTTGCCGTTGCCGTTGCCGTTGCCGTTGCCGTTGCCGATCATCCCGGCGCTCGCTGCATTCCCTGTGAGAATCCGGTCGGCCTCGTCCATGAGCGAGTCGTAGACGCGCCGCGCCTGGGAGACCGGGAGATGGGCGGTGAGGAAGCACATCCCCGGCTCGGTCGCAGGCCGAATCGTCACCCGCCGCGTCTTCTCGGCCTCCGTGGCACGGCGCGTCGCGGCCTCCGCGTCGAGCCGCTGGGCGATCCGCTTGGCCCGGTGGGAGACCTGCCGATCGCTCAGTCCGCCCAGGACCGGCGCGAGCTCCTCGTCCACCGTCCGGCGATCGGCCTGACCGAGCTCACGCACCTCGTTGACGAGGAGGTGAGCCCGCGACTCCGACAGCTCGCCGGACTCCATGAGGTCCAGGGCGTAGGGCATGTCGCGCACGACGACCTGAGCCGCGGACAGCCGACGCTGGCCCGACGACGCGGACTCGCGCCGGGCAAGCGCGATCTCGTCCGCGACACCGATCCCCTGGCGGGCCTTCGGCACCCCGTTGATGCCTTCGCGGGTGCATCGCAGGACGTCGAACATGGCCGTCGCTCGCATCTGGGCCGCTGCTGCCGCGGACTTGAGGCCTTCGGCTGCGGCGATGATGTCGATCGCGTCCGGTTCGGCCGTGACCTGGATGTCCGCCAGAGCCTCGGTCACGAAGCGCATGCCTTCGGCCGTCTTCAGGACGTGCCTGATCATGTCTCGCTCCACGTCCGCCCAGAACCTGGTCTCCACCGTCTTCACCCCCGCCCGCCACATCGCGGCCACTCGCATCGAACTGTTGTTCGATTGGCTCTCAGTTTATCGCGACGGATGGTGATCAAACAAGACCAATCGACATATCTGTGGACGCACAGGCATCAGATGTACCTGTGGACCCGGGTCGATGCGGACGGCGTCACGGACACGGGCGACTCAGCAGGGCTTCCGCTCGGGGCCCGGCTCGGTCGCCGGACGACTCTGTGACCTGGTGACGCGCTGACTCGGTGACGCACAGCGTCACTGAGGGGTGACTCGGCGACTCGGTGACTCGGTAACTCGCAGCGTCGTTGGGGGGGTGACTCGGCGCCCCGGTCACCCGGTGACCCGGTCACCCGGTCACCCGGTCACCCGGTGACCCGGTGAGCCTGTGAGCCTGTGAGCCTGTGAGCCGGTGACGCGCAACGCCGGTGGGCGTGGCAGGGCGGTCGGCGACCGCGCGGAACGGCGCTCCTGCCGGGCGCGCGGTCCATATGGGCGTGCGGCCCAGACGGACGGTAGCGCCGGCAGTAGGCAGCACCTGCGCAAGTGGTCGAGCAGCGCCTGCACGAGCAGAGGGCAGCACCGGCGGGAGGACGCACACGTCGACGAGCGCGACGAGCCCGACGAGGGACGAGGAGGGACGACGAGGGACGAGGAGGGACGACGAGCGCGACGAGCGCGACGAGCCCGACGAGGGACGAGGAGGGACGACGAGGGACGAGGAGGGACGACGAGCGCGACGAGCGCGACGAGCGCGACGAGCGCGACGAGCGCGATCGCACCACAGCTCACCGAGGCAGCCACGAGCCGGGACGAGCCCGTCGGGTCCGATCGGGACCGCAGATCTCGGCCTGTCCGCGTCGCTGACGGCCACCGCTCAACGGCGCACGCGGAACTGCGTGGAGCACGACCGGCACCGTCGGACGACAGGCGGGTGCCGGGCGGGGCGCGGCGCCGGTGTTCAGGGTGCGGTGTGCGTCGTGCCGCGCGCGGCGGCCGGGCGCGGGGGCAGTGCCCCAAGCGCACCGCCGCGAGGCAGCCTGACCGAGCAGTCGGTGCGAGCTCCCCGGACCAGGTGCGAAAGTCAGCGCGCCGGTTCGGCACCCACCACGCGGCCGACACGAGCGCCGGCAGCACCAGCACCAGCACCGGCACCAGCACCAGCACCAGCACCAGCACCAGCACCAGCCTGCGCCCCGGCCGACGACCACTCGGACGGCACGACCGTCCCACTCCCCCAGCCGCGCGCGATCTCGGCGCCCTCGAGGATCTGCACGAGCGACGCGGCAGCACTGATCGCGATCACCTCGGGAGTCTTCCCTGTGATCCCGGGAATCCCGACGGGGCTGTGGATCGACTCGATGGCCTCACCGGAATGCCCGGCGTCGGCGAGGCGCTTGCGGAACCGCAGCCACTTGGCGCGCGACCCGATGAGGCCCACGCTCCCGAGGTCGCCGCGAGTGATCGCGGCGTCGCAGAGGAACAGGTCCTCGGAGTGGTCGTGGCTCATGATCATCACGTGGGTGCGGGCGGGCAGCCCGCGCAGGACCACCTCGGGCGCGGGCGCGTGGTGCCGGTGCACGGTGGCGTTCCCGACGACGTCGGCGAGCCGCTCGGCGTCGACCATCTCCGCCCGGCTGTCCACCAGGTGGAGCGAGATCGGCAGCCGCGCGAGGATCCGACCCAGCTCGAGCCCGACGTGCCCGAGCCCGAACACGGCGATCGACGGCCGCGCACCGAACGGTTCGAGCAGCACCGTGACGTCGCCGCCGCAGCACTGCGTGCCGTGCGTGTTGTCGGCGTGCTCGTTGAGCCCGAACGACATCTGCTCCGGCGACGTCCCACCCTCGACGATCACCGCGCGCGCACGCTCGACGACGCTCGCCTCGAGGTTCCCCCCACCGACGCTCCCCCACGTCTCGTCGGCGCCGACCACCATCTTCGCCCCGGCCTCCCGCGGCGCGTGGCCGCGCACGGTGAGGACGGTGGCGAGCACGCCCGGACGCGACTCCTCACGGAGGCGCTGCAGGGCGGCGAGCCAGTCCATCACGCCACCACCGTCAGGTCCCGGAGACGGGCACCGGCGACGAGGGCCGGTGTTCGGCGTCGGAGGGGCTGGTCGCAGCACCGTTCGACGCCGATCCGTTCACGACGTCGCCGCCGTGGTGCACGCCGGCCGTGGCGGGCGAGTCGGGAATGCCCACGACGTCGGACACCCCGCCGTCGGACCCGGTCTCCGCCCCCTCGGCACCAGCACCCTCAGCACGAGCATCGGCATCCCCCGGCGACCGCACGGACTCGATCGCCCAGTACACCGCCTCCGGCGTGGCCGGGCTCGCCAGCTTGACCTCGGTGCCCGGCTCGCCGAACGCCGCGACGGCGGTGCGCAGCGCCTCGCGCACCGCGAAGGCGAGCAGCAGCGGCGGCTCGCCGACGGCCTTCGAGCCGTAGACGACGCCGGTCTCCTCCGCCCGCTCGAGGAAGTGGACGTTGAGCTCCTCCGGCATCTCCGAGAAGCTCGGCAGCTTGTAGGTGCTCGCCGCCTGGGTGGCGAGGCGCCCGCGCCGCTCGGTGTCGGACTGGTCCCAGACGAGCTCCTCCTGGGTCAGCCAGCCGACACCCTGGACGTACCCGCCCTCGACCTGCCCGACGTCGACGAGCGGCGAGAGGCTGTCCCCGACGTCGTGGACGATGTCGGTGCGCAGGAACCGGTAGGCACCCGTGAAGCCGTCGACCTCGACCTCGGACACCGCGACGCCGTAGGCGAAGTAGCGGAACGGCTCGCCCTGGAACGTCTTGGCGTTCCAGTGCAGCCCGGGCGTGCGGAAGTACCCGGCGGCGAACAGCGGCACCCGCTGGAAGTAGGCCTTGTGCGCGAGCTGAGCGAACGTCAGCTCGGCGTCCGCGCGCCCGAGCGCGGTCACGGTGCCCCCGGAGAACCTCACGTCCTCGGGGTGGCAGTTGAACTCCCGCGCCGCCACGTCGGCCATGTTGCCGCGGATCTGGTCGCAGGCGTTCTTCACGGCGCCGCCGTTGAGGTCGGCGCCGGTGCTGGCCGCCGTCGCGGACGTGTTGGGCACCTTGTCGGTCCGGGTGGGCGCGAGCCGCACGTCCGCGAGCTCGACCCCGAGGGCCGTGGCCGCGACCTGCCGCATCTTCGTGTGCAGGCCCTGCCCCATCTCCGTGCCGCCGTGGTTGATGAGGACGGACCCGTCCTTGTACACGTGCACGAGCGCGCCGGCCTGGTTGAACGCCGTGAGGTTGAACGAGATGCCGAACTTCACGGGCGTCATCGCGATCGCCCGCTTCGTGTGCCGGTGGCTCGCGTTGAACTCCTCGACCCGGCGCGTGCGCTCGGCGTGGTCCGACGAGTCGAGCGCCTGCTGCCACAGCGCCTCGAGCCGCTCCGCGTGCCGCACGGGCATGAGGTACGGCGTCGAGTCGCCCGGCCGGTAGAAGTTCCGCCGGCGCAGCTCACCCGGCTCGATGCCGAGCAGGGGTGCGCACCGCCCGAGGATGTCCTCCATCACGAGTGCGCCCTGCGGGCCGCCGAACCCGCGGAAGGCCGTGTTCGACGTCTTGTGCGTCTGGGCGATCCGGCCGCGGATCCGCGCGTCGGGGATGAAGTACGCGTTGTCGATGTGGCACAGCGCGCGGGCGAGGACGGGCTCGGACAGGTCGAGCGACCAGCCGCCGTCGGCCGTCAGGGTGGCGTCGAGACCGACGATCCGTCCGTCGTCGTCGAACCCGATCTCCCACGAGGCGTGGAAGCCGTGCCGCTTGCCGGTCATCGTCAGGTCCTGGGTGCGGTTGTAGCGCACGCGGACCGGCCGACCCGTGAGGACGGCACCGAGGGCGGCGACCGCGGCCGGCCCGTTCGCCTGCGCCTCCTTGCCGCCGAACCCGCCGCCCATCCGCAGGCTCTGCACGGTCACCGCGTGGTTGTGGAGCCCGAGGACGTGGGCGATGATCTCCTGCGTCTCAGAGGGGTGCTGGGTCGAGGACTGGACGAAGACCTGTCCGCCCTCGTCGACCGTGGCCAGCGCCGCCTGGGTCTCGAGGTAGAAGTGCTCCTGGCCGGCGAACTCGAACTCGCCGGAGAACCGGTGGGTGGCGCCCGCGAGCGCGGAGGAGGCGTCGCCCCGGTCGATCATCGGCTGCGAGCCCTGGAAGGACTCCTGCTCGATGGCCTCCGTGAGGGTGAGGATCGACGGCAGCGGCTCGTACTCGACCTCGACGGCCTCGGCACCGAGCCGGGCGGCCTCGAGGCTCTCGCCGAGCACCCACGCCACCGCGTGGCCGTACTGCATGACCTCCGGCGGGAACAGCGGCTCGTCGGCCTTGGTCCCGGCGTCGTTGACGCCGGGGACGTCCGCGGAGGTGAGCACGCGGACGACGCCCTCCACGTCGTACGCCGGCTCCGGCCGCAGCGACACGATGCGCGCGTGGGCGTGCGGCGCCTGGACCGGCCAGGCGTGGAGGACCCCCAGGGTCCGCACCGTGAGGTCGTCGGTGTACAGGGCGGTGCCCGTGACGTGCAGGCCGGCGCTCTCGTGCGGGACGCTGCGTCCGACGATCGGGTTGACGGGACGCTCGGACAGGGCGCTCATCGGGCCACCTCCAGGACCTCGGACGGGCTGTTCTCCACGTAGAAGCGGCACAGGGCCTGACCGAGCATCGCGCTGCGGTAGCGCGAGCTCGCCCGGTGGTCGTCCATCGGGGTGCCCTCGCCGGACATGACCTCGGCGGCCGCGGACACGGTCTCCTCGGTCCACGGGCGGCCGCGCAGGGCCTCCTCGGTGGCGAGCGCGCGCACCGGCGTGGCGGCGATCCCGCCGACGCCGATGCGGATGTCGGCCACGACCCCGTCCTCGATCCGGGCGGCGATCGCGACGGCCACGCTCGAGATGTCGTCGAACCGGCGCTTGGCGATCTTGTAGAACGCGGTGGTCGGGGCGAGCGGCAGCGGGATCCGCACCGCCCTGATGATCTCGCCGGGCTCGCGCACCGTCTGGCGGTAGCCCGTGAAGTACCCCGCGAGGTCGACCTCCCGCTCGCCGTCGCGCGAGGCGAGGACGAGGGAGGCGCCGAGCGCGAGCAGCGCCGGCGGTGCGTCGCCGATGGGCGAGCCTGTGCCGAGGTTGCCGCCGAACGTGGCGCCGTTGCGGATCAGGCGCGAGGCGAACTGCGGGAACAGCTCGGCGAGCAGGGGGATCTCGCCGTCGAGCGTGCGCTCGATCTCCGAGAGCGTGAGCGCGGCGCCGATCTCGACGTGGTCCTCGGCGCGCGTGAGGGTGCGCAGCTCGGGCAGGCGGTCGATCGCCAGCAGCACCGGCGGACGCGTGTGCCGGATGTTGAGCTCGACACCGAGGTCGGTCGCACCAGCGACGATCTGCGCGTCGGGCTGCTCGGCGAGGCGGTCGAGGAGCTCCGCGAGGGTGGCGGGGCGGACGAACTCCGCCTCGCCGTGCGCGTAGGAGGTGGGGCGGGCGTCCGGACCGGCGGACTCGGCGCGACGTGCCAGCGGGTCCTCGGGGGCCGGGGAGCCCAGCGCGTACGCGGCGTCCCGGATCGGGCGGTAGCCGGTGCAACGACAGAGGTTGCCGGACAGGGAGTGGAGGTCGAAGCCGTTCGGGCCGACCTCGTGCGCGTGGGCGTCGCTCGCGTCGACGTCGAGGACCGAGGTGTCGACCACCGTGGAGGCACCCTCAGGCGTCGCGTCGGTGACGGTGCCGTCCGGGCTGGCGGTGCCGTCCGGGCTCGCGGTGCCGTCCGGGCTGGCGGTGCCGTCCGGGACGACGGCCCCCGACGACGACACCCCCGCCCGCTCGGGCCGGTAGTACTCCGCCGCCATCGAGCAGATGAAGCCGGGCGTGCAGTAGCCGCACTGGGAACCGCCGCGGTCGGCCATCTCGCGCTGGACGGGGTGGAGGTCCTCCACCGCGCAGGCCCCGGGCGCCGTGCCGAAGCCCTCGCTCGTGACGATCTCCTGGCCGTCGAAGGCGAGGGCCGGGGGCAGGCAGGCGTTGACGGAGGTCCACCGCGACCGCCCCTCGCCGTCGGGCCGTGCCACGAGGACCGCGCAGGCGCCGCACTCACCCTCGGCGCAGCCCTCCTTGGCGCCGGTCAGCCCGAGCGAGCGCAACCAGTCGAGGAGGTTCGTGTGGACGGGGGCACCGGAGATCTCCCGGTCCTCACCGTTGACGTTCACCGTGATGCGGGCCATTGCTCACTTCCCTGTCGAGCTCGACGTGCAGTCGTGGGGCGGTTCGCGCGTCCCCGACCCCTTGGGTCGATGCGTCCACCGTCCGGGCCCCCACGGCAACCCCGGCGTGTGCGGACATTCTACGCGGAGACTCCGCGGTCGGGCAATATTTCGGAAGAGTTCTCTCGCATCGTGAAGTTCACGACGACGACAGCCGGTTGCTCAGCTCCCGCGATAGGTCGAGTAGGCGAACGGGCTGAGCAGGCACGGCACGTGATAGTGGTCGCGCCCCTCATCGACGAAGAAGTCGATCGTCACCGACGGGTAGAAGGTCTCGACGCCCTGGGCGCGGAAGTACTCGCCGGTGGCGAAGGTGATCCGGTAGGTGCCGGGGTCGATCACCTCGGGGCCGAGGTCGCGGATGCGGCCGTCGGAGTTCGTGGTGCCGGCGGCGACCTCGGTCGCGGTCTCGGCCCCGGCGGCACCCGAGGCGCCGTCGCCCTCGATGCGCGAGAGACGGACGGCGATGCCGGCGGCGGGGATGCCGGTGACGGCGTCGAGGACGTGGGTGGTGACGTGCGAGGTCATGCGAGCTCTCCCTTGAGACGAAGGACGGCGATCTCCCGCAGCTGCTCGGCGCAGACGCGGCGTTCGGTGGCGGGGTCGTTGGTCAGGCGCTGCTCGAGGGCGGCGAGGATCTCCTCGGCGTCCCGGCCGGCGGCGCGGATGAGGAAGACGTGGCCGAACCGCTCCTCGTAGGCGAGGTTGCCGGCGCGCAGGCGCTCGGCCACCGAGGCGTCGGAGCCGTCGACGCCCGCCTGCTCGCGGGCCGAGTGCGCGGCGTCCGGGTCGTCGCCCGTGGCGCGCTCCCCGATGCGCGGGTGGCGGGCGAGGGCGCCGTCCACCTCCTCGTCGGTCCACGGGTCGGCGGCGGTCTCCGCGGCGCGGACGACGTCCTCGACGCCGGCGTAGGGGCGGCCGGCGACGATCTCGTCGGCCCAGCGCGGCACCCGCACGGCGGCGAGCAGGATCTCGCGCGCGGCGTCCGCGTCCTCGTTGAATCGCGTGAGTGCGGTGGTCATGCGGCACCTTCTGATAGTTTCGGATCGCGGAACAGAACTTCCAGATGACGAACGTAGAAGGCGCGCTCGCCGCCTGTCAACATCCTCCCCGACGGGGCGATCGGGCGCAGGGCGATCGGGCGCGAGGTGCACGTGCCGAGGCCACGCTGCCACGCACCCGCACTGCCGCGCACCCGACCATGGAAGCATCGAGACCGAGCCCGACGACGGAAGGACCCGACGATGACCGACCAGACCCGCAGGCCCGCCCCCACCTACTGGGCGACGCACGGCGGCCACCCGCCGCAGACCGACCTGCTCACCGACCGCGCGATGTTCCGCGAGGCGTACGCGGTCATCCCGCGCGGCACGCAGATGGACATCGTCACCTCGAACCTGCCGCACTGGCGCGGCACCCGGCTGTGGGTGCTCGCGCGGCCGCTCACCGGTTTCGCGGAGACGTTCTCCCAGTACCTCGTCGAGGTCTCCCCCGGCGGCGGCTCGGACCGCCCCGAGGACGACCCGGGCGCCGAGGCCGTCCTCTTCGTCATGGAGGGCGAGCTGGAGCTGACGCTGGGCGAGGACGCGACTCCGCACCACCTCACGGCCGGCTCCTACGTCTTCCTCGCCCCCGGCGAGACCTGGACCCTGGCCAACGACGGCGACGAGCCGGCCCGCTTCATGTGGATCCGCAAGGCCTACCAGCGGGTCGACGGGATCGAGCCGCCCGCCTCGTTCGTGACGAACGAGCGCGACGTCGACCCCACCCCGATGCCGGACACCGAGGGCCGCTGGGCCACCACGCGGTTCGTCGACCCGACCGACGTCCGCCACGACATGCACGTGACGATCGTGACGTTCCAGCCGGGCGGGATCATTCCGTTCGCGGAGACCCACGTGATGGAGCACGGGCTCTACGTCCTCGAGGGTCAGGCCGTCTACCGGCTCAACGAGGACTGGGTCGAGGTCCAGGCCGGCGACTTCATGTGGCTGCGCGCCTTCTGCCCGCAGGCCTGCTACGCCGGCGGCCCCGCCCCGTTCCGCTACCTGCTCTACAAGGACGTCAACCGGCACGCGCCGCTCTTCCTGGGCGGGATGCACCGGTAGGTCGCCGGCGTCCGGGAGGCGCCGGGCGGTCGCCGGCGACCACCTGTCGCCGGCGCGACCTCGAGGTCAGGCGTCGCCCCGCCGGAGCAGTCGACCGTGCGGGGTGTCGCCGACCTCGTCGCCGCGCAGGAAGGTGCGGCGGACGACGCCGGTGAGCTCGCGGCCGTCGTAGGCGGAGATCGGGTTGCGGTGGCGCAGCTCCTTGGCGACCACGGTGAAGGAGTCGTCCGGCGCGAGGACGGCCAGGTCGGCGTCGTACCCGACGCCGATGCGCCCCTTCCGGGCCAGGCCCACCCGCGCGGCGGGCCGGGCCGACATCCACTCGACGACCCGCTCGAGCGGGATCCCGCGGCGGCGCGCCTCGGTCCACACGATCGGCAGCTCGAGCTGCACGGAGGAGATCCCGCCCCACGCGACGGCGAAGTCGCCGTGCTCGAGGTCCTTGAGCTCGACCGTCGAGGGCGAGTGGTCGCTCGCGACGTAGTCGATCGTCCCGTCGAGGAGGCCCTCCCACAGCAGGTCGCGGTTGGCATCCTCCCGGATCGGCGGGCAGCACTTGAACGCGGTGGCGCCGTCGGCGATGTCCTCCGCGTTGAGCGCGAGGTAGTGGGGGCAGGTCTCGGCGGAGATGTCGACCCCGTCCGCCTTGGCGCTGCGCAGCATCGGCAGGGCGTCCGAGGAGGACAGGTGGAGGACGTGGCTGCGTGCGCCGGCCCAGCGGGTGCGCTCGATGAGCTGCGCGATCGCGAGGTTCTCGGCCCCGCGAGGCCGCGAGTCGAGGAACTTCTTGTACGTGGCGCCCTCGGCCTGGGGCGCGCGGCCGATCGAGCGGTCGTCCTCGGCGTGGACGATCATCATCCCGCCGAACGAGGCGAGCTCGCCCAGGTAGTCCTCGAGCTCGTCGGCCTCGAGGTGGGGGAACTCGTCCACCCCGGAGCCGGACAGGAAGCACTTGAAGCCGAACACGCCGTCCTCGTGCAGCTCGCGCAGGTCGGCCCGGTTGCCGGGGACCGCGCCGCCCCAGAGCCCGACGTCGACGAACGCCTGCGGCTCCGCGACCAACCGCTTGTACTCCAGCGCCGGCCGGTTGACGGTCGAGGGGATCGAGTTGAGCGGCATGTCGACGATCGTCGTCACGCCGCCGGCCGCGGCCGCGCGGGTCGCGCTGGCGAAGCCCTCCCACTCGGTGCGGCCGGGCTCGTTGACGTGCACGTGGGCGTCGACGAGGCCGCTGATCAGCACCTCGTCCTCGGCGAGCTCGACCACGCGGTCGCCGGTCAGGCCGGCTCCGAGGGGCTCGACGGCGACGATCGACCCGTCGCGCACGCCGATCTCCCGCGGGGCGAACCCGTCCTCGCCGAGGACCCGGCCGCCGCGCAGCACGAGGTCGAACGCGCCGTCCTCGCGGGTACGCACAGCGTCACCGGCAGGCGCAGCGTCACCGGCACCCGCGGGCACGGGCCGTTCGTCGTCGTCGGGCAGGCCGTGCTCCGTGCGGAAGGCGCGGATCTGCTCCCGGATGCGCGCGGGGTCGTTGACGTCGGCCACGACGGCGCCGGGGCCGTGGGTCGGGACGTCGCTCTGCTCGCTCATCGGATCTCCTTCGATCGGTGGGGGCAGCCGCCCTCCGGCCGTTCCGCGACCCGTTGCCGCGTCGCCGCCACTCCCTCGCCACGATTCCACTTGGCGAGAGACAGATTCTGCACACCGGAAGCCTACGGCGGTGGTCGAGTAACGGTCAACGACTCACGACACCTCGCGCGACTACCCTCGGCCTGCTGCCTGAGACACGGTCGCACAGTCGACGCACCGCCACGCAGCCTTACCGTCACACAGCCACACCGCCACGCAGCCCGAGGAGAACCATGACGAACGACGCCGGCACGGCGAGCCACGGCGGCCAGGGCAGCGGCGGCCAGCTTGCGCGGTTCGTCGTCGACCCGGCCGAGCACCGGTCGAAGGTGCGCAAGCAGTGGCTGGCGCTGCTCGGCTTCTCGGTGCTCGCCGTCATCTGCATCGGCGGGCTGCTGTCCGGCGAGGTCACGCGACGGCTGTTCATGATCGTCCTGCTGGGGATCGTCGGCGTGCTCGGCGCCGGCGGCGCGATCTGGCGGCTGATCAGGCTCCGCGCCGAGCGGCGCACGGGCGACGACGCGATCGACCTCGTCGTCACCGAGAACGAGCTCGTCGGGCCGGGCGGGCTCGCGATCCCCTGGTACGAGGTGGCGGGCGTCGAGATGTCGGCGTCGACCCCGGTGACCGCGCAGGGGACGCGGGACGCCGAGCGGTCCGCCGCGCTCGTGCGGATCCTGCTCACCGACCCACGATCCACCCTCGAGCGCACCACCACTCCCCTGCAGGCCGCCGCCGTCCGCACGAGCGAGGGGGCGCCGCACGTGCGGGTCGAGCTGGGCGAGCGGTCGGCCGCCGACGTCGCGCTCCTGCGCGCGGTCCTCGACGCCGAGCTGGCCCCGCGCGGCCAGCGGGTGACCGAGGTCAGGGGCTGAGCAGAATCAGCTGCTGAGCGCTGGGGGCACTACCAGGTCAGCGTCCGCAGCCCAGGGAAACCGGTGACGGCGCGGTCCACGGACACCAGCACGAGATTCTCCGTCATCGCCTGAGCGACGAGGAGGCGGTCGAACGGGTCGCGATGGGCCCAGTCGAGACGGCCCGCAAGGAGCGCGGCATCGGTCTCGAGCGGGAGCTCGGTCGCCCCGATCTCGGCGACACGCGGTGACCAGCCGGCGAGGAGACCCTCCGCCTCCGTGAGTCGCCCGAGCCGATGCTTCGTCGACACCTCCATGGCCGACACCGCCGAGACGACGAGCCCCGATCCTCGATCGGCCAGCGCGTCGCGCACGTGTTCAGGCACACGGTGCGGTGCCGCGAGGAGCCACAGCAGGACGTGCGTGTCGAGGAGATGGTTCACTCCCACGCGGCCAGCTCACTCTCCGGGAGCGGCTCGTCGACGTCGTCCGGTACGTCGAAGGACATCGTGCCGAAGGTGCGAGGCGGCGCCCCGTCGACGGCGACCAACCGGGCCACGGGCACGCCGGCCCGGGCGATGACGACATCCTCACCCCGGCTCGCTCGCACCAGGAGCTCGGAGAGTCGGGTCTTCGCCTCCTGCACGTTCGCCATCTCGGTCATGACGCCATGATACTCCTGGTCTGGTCAACCTGACCAGACCAGAGGAGCCGCGGCCGGACATGACGGGCAGAACGGCCCGCCGCGAGCCGGATGACGACGTCGGACGATCCCTAGGGTCGTGGGTATGCAGCCGCTCGTGCCCACGTCCCGTCCGCTGTCCCCCGCCGAGCTCGTCGACTGGATCGACCACCGCGACCAGATCCACACCGAGCAGCTCGGCCAGGAGTACGCCCTGGCGACGACGTCGGGCACGCTCCTCGTCACCGGCACCGCTCCCGAGCACGGGCCCCTCGTCGTCCGGGCCGACCGGAGCGGCGTCAGCGTCGGCGACCACCGGTGGGCGGCCGCGGACATCCGGGCGGCCCTCGTCCACGCGCCGGGCCTGCTGAGCGCGGACGAGGAGCGGGCCGCGCGCGAGGAGCTGGTCGCACGGACCCCGTACGCGAGCCACCCGATGGTCGCGAAGGCGATGCTCGCCCGGACCGACGCCACACGGGAGGTCGGCGCCCGCATCCTGCTCGACGTCGCTCCCGGCCCCGTCGTCATCGAGCTCGAGGGCGTCCTCGCCTTCCAGGTGGCGCGCCTCCACGGGGCGTTGTGGCTGGCCCGCGGTGCGGACGCGGAGGCGGACATCGCGTGGGGGCCGTCTGACGTCGACACCGACCCGTGGCCCGAGCCGCTGCAGGAGTTCCTCGCCGCGGGCGGGGACCTCGCCGCGGTCGACCCTCCCGCACGTCCCCGGACGGAGGCGCCACTCCGTCTGCCGGTCGTCGGCGAGCCCGACGCGCTGCGCCCCGAGGAGTCGGCGGGCTACGCGCGCTACCGCCTCGGCCTCCTCGGGACTCCGCCCACCACCGATCTCCTGCGCGTGACGGAGACGATCGAGGAGGCACCGCCCAAGGGCCGTCGCGGACTACGCGGACTGTTCGGATCCTCCAGCCGGCAGGTCGAGAAGGAGCGGACCTTGCGCGCCGGTCCGGACGGGGTCGAGATCGACGGCGAGCACCACGGGTGGGACGCGGTCTCCCGGCTCATGGTCCGCATCGGCGAGCTCCGGCTCGCCGACACCTGGACCGGATTCCTCCGCGAGCTACGCCATCTGCTGCCCGACGCGAGCAACCAGTACCTCTCCGAGGTGCTCCTCCTGTCCGGTGGGTCGCACCACCTGGTCGACGGCGAGATCGAGCTCGACGCCGGGGGCGGGCCTCGGACCCTGACGCTGGCCGGTGAGCGGGTGTTCCAGCTCGCGTCCTGGCTGCCGGTGGTGCGCGCGGCCGCGCGGGACCACGGGGTCGACGCCGACTGGGAGCTGCCGGCCTGGTACGTGCGGGACTAGAGGCGATCCACTACGCCCGCCCGGCGCGGGCCGCCAGCGCCCCGACCGCCTCGCCCCACGCGGTGATCTGCTGCTCGGCGGACAGCTCCCGCGCCGCGGCGTCTGAGCCTGCCTTCCACCGCGCCACCTCGGCCGGGTCGAGCCGATCGAGGAGCGCGACGAGGTCGGTCTCCTCGTAGCCGGCCGTCACGGCGCCGAGCCTGTGCTCGCGGACGAGGCCCGCCATCTCGGGGTTGGGGCCGACGACGATCCCGAGGCGCGCCTGGACGAAGTCGAAGAACTTGTTCGGCAGCGTCCACTCGAGGTTGAAGGTCACGGGCGGCACGAGGAAGAGGCCGACGTCGTAGCCGGCGAGTGTCTCGACAAGCTCGTCGGCGGGCACGGCGTCGTGCAGCGTGACCTTCTCGGAGGCGTCGGCGAGCGCCGCGATCTCCGCGAGGTAGGTGGGGTCGGACGGCATGAGGTAGAGGTCGAGCGTGGCCCCCGACGTCGAGGCCTCGACGGCCCGCACCATCACCTCGAGCGCGCGCACGCGCGTCGCTCCCCCGGAATGGACGAGGCGCACGGGCTCGCCGACCGGCGTCGGGCTCGCGTCCCGGAACGGGGCGGCGTTGACGACCACCCCCGCCCGCACCCCGTACTCACGCTCGTACTCGCGCGCCAACCCCGCACCCACCGTCGTCACGGAGTCGCACAGCGGCAGGAAGGTCCGGACGAGCCACCGGTAGTAGGGCGCGACGAAGAGCCGCCACCGCGGCGAGGCCTCGTGCTGGCGCGGCGCGTACTCGTGGAGGTCGGCGTGCACGCCGCCGCGCGGGTGCAGCCCGAGGGCCAGGGGCACGGTGTCGGCGTCGTTGGCGACGACGACGTCGAACTGCCCCACCGGCAGCACCTCCCGCAGGTACGCGTTGACGGCGTTGTCCCGGTAGACCGCGGCGAACCGGCGCTGCATGAGCAGGAGCCGGTCCTTGTGCCAGGCGACGAGCTCGTCGGGGATCTGCACGTGCTCGACCACGCCGTCGGGAGCCGGCCCGTAGCCGACCGAGGTGACGTCGTGGTCGCGCGCGAGGAGCCGGATCTGGCGCAGCAGCCGGGCGTCCGAGGTGAGGATCGAGTACGAGATGACGAGCACCGAGGGGCGGGAGGTCGGTGCGTCGGCGGCGTGCGTCATGGCGCCCATGCTCCCACCCGCGGCCCCCGTCGCCCGGCACACTGTCCGTATGAGCCCCAGCCTGCGCGACGTCATGGCCGCCGGCGTGCGGCGCCTGCCCGACGAGCGGCGGGAAGCCGTCGAACGGCGGCTGTTCGCCCGCGAGCTTCGTGCGGCCGGCGAGCTCGTGCCCTACCTGCCGGACGACCGCACCGCGGGACTGCTCGTCGGCCCGACGAACACGGCGGGCCAGGGCTACCTGTGGGCGCGGGCCGTCGAGGAGCACCTGGGCGGCGTGGCCGCGCGCTCGGTCACCCTCGAGCGTCCCGGCGGCGTCGACCGCTTCTCCTACCCGACCGATGTCGCCCTGCCGCTCGCCCTGCGCCCGGGCCGGGCGGCGTGGCGCGACGGGGTGCTCGCGCGGTTCAGCCACGCCCTGTTCGAGACGGGCTACTCCCCGACGACGATGACCACGGCGGTGGCGGACCGTGACGAGATCGAGCGGTACCGGGCGGCGGGCGTGACACCGGGCGTCGTGTTCCACGGCTCCGAGATCCGCGACCCCGACCGGCACGCCGAGCTCTACCCGACGAGCCCCTACCGGGACGCCGTGCGAGTCGACGACGCCGCGCGCGAGCGGATCCGGGCCGCCCAGCGGCTCCTCGAGGTCGAGGGCCTGCCGGCGTTCGTCACGACCCCCGACCAGCTCGACCTCGCGCCGGGGGCCACGCTGCTGCCGATCGTCGTCGACGTCGAGGGGTTCGCAGCGCCCCACACGGTGCCGGCGCTCGGGCACGAGCGGCCGATCGTCCTGCACGCGCCGTCGAACCCGGCGCTCAAGGGGACGGCCGTCATCGAGCCGGTGCTCGAGGCGCTCGACGCCGAGGGGCGGATCACCTACCGGCGGCTCGAGGACGTCCCGCACGAGCGGATGACGGAGTTCGTCGCCGGCGCAGACGTCGTCGTCGACCAGATCCTGCTCGGCGCCGTCGGTGTGCTGGCGGCGGAGGCCATGGCAGCGGGGCGTCTCGTCGTCGGGCACGTGCACGAGCGGGTACGCGCGCGGCTCGACGGCGACCTGCCCGTCGTCGACGCGACCCCGGAGACGTTCGCGCACGTGATGGACGAGATCCTCACCGACCGCGACCGGTTCGCCGAGATTGCGGTTCGTGGGCCGGACTGGGCGCGCACGCACCACGACGGGCGGGCCTCGGCGGCGGCTCTGGCGCCGTTCCTCGGGGTCGCGGAGATCTAGCTCGTCAGCAGCTTCTCGATCGCGTCGCCCCACTTCTCGACCTCGGCCTCGGCGGCGAGCTCGCGGGCTGCGGCGTGGCTCGCGGACTTCCATCCGGCCACCGTCTCCTTGTCCAGCGTGGCGAGCGTGGCCTCGATGTCGTCGACCTCGAAGCCGCCGGTGACCGCGCCCAGCCCGTTCTCCCGCACGACCGACGCCATCTCCGGGCTCGGGCCCGTGACGATGCCCAGGCGCGCCTGGACGTAGTCGAAGATCTTGTTCGGCAGCGTCCACTCGAGGTTGAACGTCACGGGCGGCACCACGAAGATGCCGACGTCATTGCGGTGCAGGACGCCGACGAGCTCCTCGTACGGCACGGGCTCGTGCACGCGGACGTTCTCGGTGGCCGCGGCCTGCGCCTGCAGGTCGGCGAAGTAGT
This sequence comes from Georgenia sp. Z1344, assembly GCF_057652375.1. Classification (NCBI taxonomy): domain Bacteria; kingdom Bacillati; phylum Actinomycetota; class Actinomycetes; order Allobogoriellales; family Allobogoriellaceae; genus Georgenia; species Georgenia sp. Z1344. The sequence goes on from NZ_CM172728.1 coordinate 998,936, forward strand.
CCTTGTAGACCGGTACCACGTAGAGGTCGAGCTCGACGCTCCCGGGCAGGCGCCCCGCCGCCTCGATCGTGCGTTCGAGGTACCGCCGGGGCATGGCAGCGCCGGAGTGGACGATCCTGATGCGCTCGCCGACCTCACCGGGCTCGAGCTCGTGGAACGGGGTCGCGTTGGCGACGACGCCGACCGGGACATCGACGATCGTCCCGTACTCGCGGGCGAGGCCTCCGGACACGGTCGTCACCGAGCGGGCGCGCGTCAGGTACCGGCGGCACAGCCAGAGGTAGTACGGGCCGATCCTGCGCCGCCAGGCCTCGTCCTCCTCGTGCCACCGGGGGAAGTACTCGTGCATGTCCGCGTGGATGCCGAACCGCGGCTTGAGCGACACCGCGACAGGCAGGGCGTCGGCGTCGTTGGCCAGGACGGCGTCGAAGGTGCGGCCCTTGAGCTGCCGGCGAGCGCCGCGCATGGCGGGCTGCTGCCAGTAGGCCAGCCGGTAGATGCGGGTCGTGATGATCCGCCCGTCGAGCTTGCGCGGGAGCGAGCCGTCGAGCTCGATGTGCTCGACCACGCCGTCGGGCGTGGGCCCGTACCCACAGGTCGTCACGTCGTACCGGTCCGCGAAGTACCGCACCTGCTTGATCACCCGCGGGTCGGTGGCGATCTTCGAGAAGGACAGGATGAGCAGCGAGCGGCGGTCGGTCATGCGCCGACCATATGGGCGATCGGCCGTCCCCAGCCTTCCAGTGCCCGCTCCGCGGCGAGCTCGGTCGCGGCCGTGTGCGCGGCCGACTTCCACCGTTCGACCCGCTCGGCCTCGAGGGCACGGAGCGTGGCGGCGACGTCGTCGACCTCGAAGGTGTCCGTGACGTCCCCGAGCTCATGCTCCCGCACGACCTGCGCCATCTCGGGCGACGGCCCGACGACGATCCCGAGCCGCGCCTGGACGTAGTCGAAGATCTTGTTCGGCAGCGCGTGCTCGTGGTTGAAGCCGGTGGCAGGCAGGACGTAGAGACCGACGTCGTAGCCGTTGAGCGTGTCGATGAGGCTCTCGTAGGGCACCGGGTCGAGCACGCGGACGTTCGACGTCGTCGCCGCGAGGGCCTGGAGCTCGTCGAAGCATGCCGGGTCGTGCTTGACGAGGTAGAGGTCGAGCGTGACGGCGTCGGCGGCCTTGCCCGCAGCCTCGATCATCCGGTCGAGGTGCCGGCGCCGGATCGAGGCGCCCGAGTGGACGACCCGGATCGGGGTGGCCACGGGCGTCGGTGAGAGGTCGTGGAACGGGGTCGCGTTGGTGACGACGCCGACGTCGGCACCGGTCAGTTCCGTGTACGCGCGGGCGATGCCGCCGGACACGGTCGTCACCGCGGCCGCGCGCGGCAGGTACCGCCGGCAGAGGTAGCGGTAGTAGGGACCGATGCGCTTCCGCCACAGCGGGTCGTCCTCGCGCCACCGCGGGAAGAACTCGTGCATGTCCGCGTGCACGCCACCCCGGGGTTTCAGCCCGAGCGCGACCGGCACGGCCTCGATGTCGTTCGCGAGCACCGCGTCGAACTCGCGACCGGACAGCAGCGAGCGCGCGGTCCGCATCCCGTTCTGCCGCCAGAGCGCGGCCCGGTAGGCGCGCAGCGTGATGAGCCGCCCGTCGAGCTTGTTCGTCCGGCCGGCCGGGAGCTCGACGTGGTCGGCGACGCCCTCGGGCGCCGGGCCGTACCCGCAGGTCGTCACCTCGTAGCGGTCGGTGAGGTACCGGACCTGCTTGAGGACGCGGGGATCGGTGGCGATCGAGGAGAACGAGAGGATGAGCAGCCGGGCCGCCTGAGTCATGGGCGGGATTCTTCCATCCGGCGGCCGCTGCCCTACGCCAGCCCGGCGAGGTTGGCCTGGTGCGCGAACTCGGGGTGCGCAGCGACGACCTCCTCGAACGTGCCGCGCGCGGCGATCGTGCCGCCGCTCATGAAGCACACCTCGTCGGCGTGGCGGATCGTCGAGAGGCGGTGGGCGACGGTGACGACGGTGACCTCGCCGTGCAGCTCGCGCAGCGCGTGCGTGACGGCCTCCTCGGTCGCCGTGTCGAGCGCCGAGGTGGCCTCGTCCATGACGAGGACGAGCGGGTCGGTGTAGAGGGCCCGGGCGATGCCGAGCCGCTGCCGCTGACCGCCCGAGAAGGCGAGGCCGCGCTCGCCGACGAGGGTGTCGAGCCCGCCGCGCTCGTCGACGGCGTCGAGCAGCTGGGCGCGCCGCAGGCAGTCGCGCACCCGGTCCTCGTCGATCGTCGAGCCCCAGGCGAGCGCGACGTTCTGCGCGATCGACCCGTTGAACAGCGAGACGTCCTGGGGGACGTAGCCCACGCGGGAGCGCCAGTCGGCCAGGACGTCGTCGAGGTCCTGGTCCCCGATCCGCATGATGCCGTCCTGCGGGACGAGCAGCCCGAGGAGGATGTCGACGAGCGTGGACTTCCCGGCGCCCGACGAGCCGGCGAGCGCCACGTGGGTGCCCATGCGGACGGTGAGGTCGATGTCGTGGACGGCGGGCGTCTGCGAGGTGGGGTAGGTGAAGCCGACTCCCTCGAGCACGAGCTCCGTCGGCTCCCCGACGATCGGCTCGCGGCCCACGGTCTCGGCGTCGCGGATGAACTTCTCGGAGGCACGGATGTCGTAGATGACCCGCTTCGCGTGCGGGAGCGTGGTCGAGGTCTGCGTGAGGATCGCCTGCATGCGCGTGATCGCGGGGATCATCCGGAACCCCGCGACGCCGAACATCGCCACCGCGGCGAACGCCTCGGTCGCCCCGCCCTGCCAGTAGCCCACGCCTCCGACGAGCACGAACCCGCCGATGAGCGCCACCTCGAGCACGTACTTCGGCGCCTGTCCGAGGAACTGGCTGTTGGAGCGCGCGCGGACGGCGTGCTTGCGGTTGTCCCACACGACGTCGGCGACCTCGGAGGTCTTGTCCCGCAGGACGATCTCCTTGAGCGTGGCCACCATCTCGGTCATCAGGCGGGCGGTCTTGAGCGAGTAGTCCCGGTTGACGCGGCCGGCCACGAGGGCCTTCGGGTTGACCACGAGGTAGAGGAGCGCGGCGAGCGCCCCGAGGTAGACGACCGTGATCGCAGCGATCATCGGCTCGGCGACGACGAGGACGAGCAGCACCGCGAGCGTCGTGGCGATCTCGGTCGGCAGGCTCGCGACCGGCAGCAGCAGGCCGGAGGTGGTGTTGGCGATCCCGACGTCGGCCATGCGGACGAGCTCGGCGGAGTTGCGCGAGAGTCGGTCGGTCCACGGCGAGTGGAGGTAGGCGCGGAAGAGCCGGTCCCCGATCTCCATCTCGTACTCGGCGAACTTCCGGGTGGCCACCCAGCGCATGGCGAGCGAGGCGATCGACTTCGTGCAGATGAGCGCGCACACCGCGAGGAGGACCCAGATGTACTGGTCGATGCTGATCTCGCCGATGAGCGGGAGGCTGACGGGCTGGCCGGACACCATCGGGGCCATGACCAGCGCGAGGATGCCGAGGGCCACGACGTCGAGGAGCGCGAGCAGCGCCGTCACCGTCGAGTACACGAGGAGGTAGCGGCGGGCGCCGTCGGGGAGCATCGGCAGCAGCGTCCGCGTCGTCCTCAGAAGGTCCTTCACCCGTGCTCCTGCTGCTCGTCGTCCGGGCGCCGGGGCGTCCGTGGGGCGCGCCGACCGGCGCGTGCCGTTCATCGTGCCACGCGGCCCCACACCCGGGACGGCCGCACGCCGGTGGGGTCGCACACCCGTTTCCGGGCGCTCTCCCTATCCTTGCCGGGTGCGTCCACACCTCCTCTACGTCGCCTGGGGCTTCCCGCCGTGCCGGGGTTCCGGCGTCTACCGGGCCCTCGCGACCGCCAACGCCTTCGCCGAGGCCGGGTGGGACGTCACCGTCCTCACCGCGCCGCGGGAGCTGTTCACCGAGCTGTTCGGGGCCGACCTCTCGCTCGAGCGGCGCGTGCACCCGGCGATCGAGGTGCTGCGGGTCAAGCAGGAGCTCGCGCACATCGAGACCGACCTCGCCGGGTACTCGCGGGCGCGCGTGGCCTCCGAGCCGGGCTGGTTCTCGGCGTTCATGCGGTCGAGCGAGCTGAGCTTCCCCGAGCGCGTCTACGGCGGGTGGGCCGCGAACCTGCGCGCCGCCGCCGAGCAGGTCCACGAGCGCCACCCGGTCGACCTCGTGCTCGGCACGTCGAACCCGCACGTCGACTTCGTCCCCGGGCAGCACCTCGCCCGGCGCGCCGACGTGCCCTACGTCCTCGACTACCGCGACGGCTGGGCCCTCGACGTGACGACGGGCCGGCGCGTGTCCGGCGAGCGCTCGCGCGCGTGGCGCACCGAGCGGGAGCTCCTGCTCGGCGCCGAGGAGGCGTGGTTCGTCAACGCCCCGATCCGCGACTGGTACGACGAGACCCTGCCGGAGGTCGCCGACCGCACGCACGTCGTGGCCAACGGGTACGACGGCGACCTCGGCGAGGCGATCGACTCCCTGCGCCCGACCTCCGCCCCCGACGACGACGCCCCCCTCACCTTCGGCTACCTCGGCACCCTGTACGGGTCGGTGCCGGTGCGCGAGCTCCTCGAGGGCTGGCGGGCGGCGCGGGCGCGGAGCGCGGACCTCGCGCGGGCGCGGCTCGTGCTGCGCGGCCACGTGGGCCACCAGGGCGCGCCCGAGGAGCGGACCCTCGCCATGCTCGCCGAGTTCGCCGGCGACGGCGTGGAGCACGGCGGTCCCGTCCCGCGCGCCGAGGTGGCGTCGGTGTACGCGGGCTTCGACGTCCTCGCGCTCCCGCTCATCCCGGGGCGGTACGTCACGAGCGGCAAGGTCTTCGAGTACGCCGCGACCGGCCTGCCGGTGGTGTCGGTGCACGGGCCGGAGTCGGCGGCGTCCTCCGTGCTCGACGGGCATCCCGCGTGGGTGCTGACGGAGTCGATGTCCGCCGACGACGTCGCGGACGCGCTCGTGGCGGGCGCTGCGCTCGCGCGCTCGGCGACCGCGGGCTCCGTGGCCGAGACCCGCGAGTGGGCCCGGCGGTACGCGCGCGAGGAGCAGCTGGCCCCTCGGGTGGCCGAGCTCGGTGAGTTCGTCGCGCGGCGGGCGGCAGAGCTCGGCCTTCCGGTGCCGGAGGTGCGGGCGCACGAGCACCCGCACGACGACGAACCCCCTGCTGCGGAGCCCGCCGGTTCTGTGCCGGCCCTCGGTGGCGGTGCCGATACCAGTGCCGGCGACGACGCACCCCGACGGTTCGTCCTCGTCGTCGGGTCCGAGGATCCGGCGGACGAGGTGCTCGCGCGGTCCGCGGGGGCCGGGGACCTGGCCGAGCGGCTGGGGAGCCCGGGGGCGCCGGCGCACGTCACGCTCGTGTGCCGCACGGCGCCGGTCGCACCGGTGGCGGGTGTCGACGTCGTGCACGTGATCGCCGAGGACCACGGGCCGCTCGCGAGGATCGCGGGCTCCGGGAGGTACCGGTCGTTCGACGCGGCCACGAGGCGCTCGGTGCCCGGGCGGCTGCTCGCCACCCTCAGCCCGGTCGACGACACCCGCACCGTGTGGCGGGCCGCCCGTGCCGACGCGACCGCGGAGTCGCTGGCCGGGCAGGCGGACGTGGCCGTCGCCGTCGACCTGCCCGCCGTGCGCACGGCGTGGGAGTGGCTGCGGCGCGGCGTCGTCGGTCGTGCGGTGCACGGCGTGGCCGCGGCCGAGAGGCTGGCGAGGCGCGAGGAGTCCGCGGCGGGCGCAGGGTCGTCGGGGTCGCGCGGGTGAGCGCGGCCCGCGGGGAGGGCGGGGAGCGCGGGGAGGGCGGGGAGCGCGCGGCGAGTCGGACGGACCAGGTGTCCCGCGGCCCGTGGACCACGCCGGGCACCCCCGGCACGCTGCCCCGGCTCGACTCGCTCACCGCCCTGCGCTGGTGGGCCGCGCTGGCGGTGTTCGCCCACCACATGACGAACTTCGCGCCGCTGCCGATCTCCGGACCGCTGCGGCTCGGGGCGCAAGGCGTCGCGTTCTTCTTCGTCCTGTCGGGCTTCGTCCTCACGTGGTCGGCCCGGCCCGGCACCCCGGTCTCGACGTTCTACTGGCGGCGGTTCGCCCGGATCTGGCCGGCGCACATGGTGGCGCTGCTGCTGGCGGTGGCGGTGTTCGTCGGGCCGCCCGCGGACGTCGAGGAGAGCTGGGTACGGCCGCTGTCCCTCGTCCTCCTGCTGTCCGTGGTGCTGCTGCACGGGTGGTCGAGCAACAACGAGGTCGTGTTCTCGGGCAACCCGGCGTCGTGGACGCTCTCGCTCGAGGCGTTCTTCTACGCGACGCACCCGTGGCTCGACCGCGTGCTCGGCCGCACCGGACGCAGGGCCGCTCTCGCGGTGCTGTTCGCGATCCCGCTCACGGCGGCGGTGCTCTACCTCGCGCGGTCCGAGATCGACGCCCTCGCCCACCTGCCGCGGCCGGTCCTCCGGCTGTGGGAGTTCTGCCTGGGCATGGCGCTCGCGCACGCCGTCCGGCTGGGGTGGCGGCCGCGGCTGCCCGTGCCCGTGGCGCTCGGGCTGCTGCTCGCCGTGTGCGCAGGGGTGTTCCTCGGGCCGCTGCGCGCCGCGGACGCGTGGGAGGCGCTCCGGCTCGGCCCGCTCACCCCGGTCGCGATCCCCGCGGTGTGCGGGGTGGTCATCCTCGCCTACGCGGTGCGGGAGCTGCGCGGTCGCGCGGACGGGTCGGGGCGCGGGGCGCCGGCCGGCTGGCTCGTGCGGCTCGGCGAGTGGAGCTTCGCCTTCTACCTCCTGCACGCCACCCTCATCTACGCCTGCCGCACGTGGTTCGGCCTCCAGCCCATGGGGTGGGCCAACCTGCTGATCTACGCGGCCGTCCTCGTGCCGTCGATCGTGGCGGCGTGGGCGCTGCACGCGTTCGTCGAGCGGCCGATCGAGAGACGGATGCGGCGGTGGAAGGACCGGCGGGACAAGGCGCGGTTGGAACAGCAGGAGCGGTAGGAGCAGGCGCGGTTCGATCAGGCGCGGTTGGAGCAGGCGAGCACGGGCTCGTCACGGTTCGCTCTCGATGCGCACCCGCCCCCCGTGCTCTCCACGTGAGGCCCGTACAGTCATCCATGACACCGATCTCCGGCCCGACAGGACGGCACGCGCGATGAGGCGACCCGGACCACGACTCGCGGCGGCGCTGCTCGCGGTCGGCGCCGCCACCGCGGTGCTGACGAGCTCGGCGGCCGCCATCCCCGACCGGCCCGACGGGATCTCGGACGCCGCCTGGGAGGACCTCCAGGCCCAGATCGCCCGCGGCGAGATCGAGCCCGGTGAGCTCGAGGACCGCATCGCAATGCAGGAGCGTGCCGCGCCGATCGTCACGGACATCGCGACCCGCCACGCGGATACGTTCGCCGTCTCCGAGCTCCGGGACGACGCCACCGCCCACCTGTACTTCACCGGCGACGTCCCCGCCGACGTCGTCGACGAGCTGGCGGCCGAGCCCGGGATCGTCGCCCACGGCGGCGCGGCGTACGACGCCGGGACCGCCGAGTCGATCGGCGTCGCCGTGCACATGGCGCTGGTCGAGCACCTCGGTGCGGGCGCCTCGACGGTGACGGACCCGGTCTCGGGCGAGATCAACGTCGAGGTGGCGTCCCAGGCGGAGGCGGACGCGATCGAGGAGCACCTGGCCTCCGGCGCGCTCGACCTCGACGGGTCCAGTCCCACTCCCCTCGACGTCGACGAGGCCGCGGTCATCGACTCGATCGTCGTCCAGGTCAGCGCGGCGGGTCGTGGGGACGACCTCGTCCTCCAGCCAGCCACCGTGGACGCCGTCGCCGGCGAGTTCTCGATCGCGACGCTGCCGGAGACCGTGCGACTGTCGTCCACGGGGACCGACGACATGTTCTACGGCCGGCTCGAGGTCGAGGACGGCTGCCTCGTCGTCGTCAGCACAGTCGGCCAGGGCCTCACGCGCCTGGCGGCGCTCCCCGAGGGCGCGGCACCCGTCACCGACGACGACGGGAACCTCGCCGTCCTGTTTCCCGACGGCGCGATTGCCGACCTGGGCACCGAGTACTCGGTGGACAAGGGCCAGATCGGAACGATCCCGGCCCTGTACGGCGCCACGACCCCGGCATTTACAGGGGGCCAGACCGAGGCAATGTTCATCAACGGCGTCGAGCTGCCCGACTGACCGGCGCACCGGCACAGTGGGGCACGTGGAGGAGGCGACTGCTCGTCGGCAGTCCTCGTCCGACCGCCCTATCCGTCCGCGCCCGACGCGGCGTAGTCGCTGCGGAACGTCCGGGCCATCTCGACGAACCGTCCGTCGCCGGTCATGAGTGCCAACGAGTCGAACTGGTTTGCTACCCCTCGGTGGTAGCTGTCCGGCTGCCAGCTCTCGTCCCGGCAGTACTGGGCCGCGCAGTAGTAGGAGATGCCGTCGGGCACGCGGTAGCGGTCGAATGTCTCGATCATGGTTGCCGCGCCGCCGTCGAACAGCTGCGCCGCGTGCGGGTCGTCCGTCGCGACGGCGTAGTCGTACAGTCCGAACATCGCGTACATGTGGCCGTTGACGACCTGGGTCGTCTCGATGCTGTCGGCCACGAACTCCTCAAACCAGATGTGGCCGTCGATGACGTGAGAGAACCACGGACCGTCGCCGGGGCGGGCAAGGAAGGTCTCGAAGGTCTCGTCCGCCGCGTCCATCCAGCGATCGTCACCGGTCTCCTCGTGCAGACGGACGAAGAGTGACAACGACTGGCCCTGCGCCATCCCGGAGTACCAGGGGGCGAGCAGCACCATTCCCTCCTCGTCACTGTTGAGGGAGTGGTCGAAGGGGTAGGGGAACCACCGGGCGCCGTCGCTCTCGACGGACCCGTCGAGCAGGTACTCGGCGTTCGCGACGGCCCGGTCGAGGTACACCTGCTCTCCGGTCGCGCGATACGACTCGAGCAGGCCGAGGCCGTAGCGTGCCAGGTCGACGGGGTGGTACCAGCGCGTGCCACGTTCCCAGGGGATCTCCCAATGGGCGACACCGTCCGCGTCGACCGGCCGATCCGGGTCGTCGAGATCGATGACCGACTCGGTGGTCCGTTCGTACGGCTCGGGACGGATCAGGCGCGGCTCGGTGCCGTTGACCTCGTAGTCCGGTTCGGGGGGGGCGCCTGCTCCACAGGCACTCAGTGCCAGCAGGCAGAGTGCGAGGATGCCGAGAAGTCCACGTCTCACCTCCTGAGGGTACGAGCCGACGACCTGGTTAGGGCGCCGTTCGGCGGCAGCCGCCTCGAGCCACCGTGGTGCGGGACATACGCCCTGCCGCGCGTGCGCCTCGGGGTCTTCCCCGCGAGGTGGATAACGCAGACACTGTCTCCACCATGAGGCCACGCTCCGCACTCACGTTCTTGGCGAGCACGAGCCTTCTCGCGGGGTGCGGCTCCGAATCGTCCGTGACATCGGCGGACGACTTCGACGTCGCCACGATCGATGCCGGCGAGGACATGTCGTTCGCAGCAGAAGACGTCCAGCTGCACAGCACGTTCGAGATCGAGGACGGCTGCGTCGTCATCGAGGGCGTCTACAACCACACTGGAGATCTGCTCGTCATCTTCCCCGAGGGTGCCGAGGCCGCGGTCGACGACGACGGAGAACCGGTCGTCCGCCTTCCCGACGACAGCCTCATCGAGATGGGCACCGAGTACCCCCTGAGGAGCGGCTGGCGAGGCAGCGTCGCCGAGCTCTACGACGATGCGCAGCCGGAATGCACGGCGGGCAACAACGACGGCATCTACGTCTACGGCGTCATCGCGGACTGAGCTCGGATCGCCCCCAGCGCGACGTCGGCCGCCGCGCGACCCGCCGCCGACGACGACGCGTTCTCGGCGACCCAGCCCGCGAGGCGTGCGGCGTCACCCGGCCCGCGCTCGCCGGTCAGGGCGGCGACCATCGCCCGTGCGACGTCGTCGGCGTCGTGCTCGACCGCCCAGCCCAACCGGCTCTCGGCGATGTCCGCGCGCGCCGGCCCCGGGCCCGCGTAGATGACCGGGACGCCGGACGCCCACGCCGCGTACGCCTTCGTGGGGTACGCGAGGTCGTAGCCGATGCCGGGGCGGATCGAGACGAGCGCCGCCCGCGCGCCCCGCTGCCACCGTGCGGCCTCGGCCTGACCGACCAGGCCGCGCAGCTCGACCGCCCCGCTCGGCAGTCGCGCGGCGAGGCGCTCGAGCTCGGGCCACGCGCTGCCCTGGCCGAGCACGACGACGCGCGCGTCCGGCACCTGCTCGAGCACCCGCGGGAGCGCACGCAGGAAGACGTCCGCGCCCTGCCACTCCGAGGCCGTGCCGGCGTAGAGGAGGTAGGGGCGGGGATCGTCGTCGTCGGGCATGGGCCCGGCCGGCGTGAACGTCTCGGTGTCCGCTCCCCCGCGCACGACGACGACGCCCCGCGCGCCCAGCTCCTCCGCCCGGGCGGCGACGTCGTCCGACACCGCGATCGTCGCCGCCGCGCCGGCCAGGACCGCCGACTCGGCGCGCCGCAGCACCTCGACGACGGCGCCGGGCGCTCCGGTGGAGGTCGCGGCGTCGGACCAGATGTCCGGGACGTAGGCGACGTACGGGCGACGCCGGATCGCCGCGACCGCGCGCACGACGAGGCCGGTGGTGGGCGGCGGCTCGACCACGTACACGTCCGGGGCGGGGTCGCGGAGGAGTCGGGCGGACAGCGGGACGTCGAACGAGAGGTAGGGGACGTAGCCGCGGAGGTAGCCGTCGGCGTCGCGCAGGACGGGGGCGCGGGAGACGCGGGTGCCCGGGTGGTCGTCGATCGTGGCGTCGGCGGGCGGGCGCGCGGTGAGGACGCGGGTGGCGGCTCCGGCCTCACGCAGGCCGCGGGCGAGGGCGGCGAGGCGGAACGACGCGGCCGCGGGCTCCGGGGACCAGATGCGGGAGGCGATGGTCACGCGCGGGCGTCGGGAGGTCACGAGGCCATTGTGACGGAGGTGGGTGGGGCGGAGGTGCGCCGAAGGGACGGTCAAGGCGCCGAACAGTCGGTCGAGGTGCCGAACAGTCGGTCGAGGTGCCGAGTGGACCCCCGCCCCCTGTGTGTCAGCCTGGGTGTGAGTCGATCGAGGAGGTCGATGTTGGCACGTCTGCGCACTCCGCAGGAGAAGGCTGAGTTCGTGGCCGAGTACCTGGTTGTCGAGCACGGTCAGAAGTTGGCATGGCTCGCAGAGAGGGGGATCGACTCGCGAACGATGAGTCGTTGGCGTAAGGCGTTCTTCTTTGGCGATCTGGATGCCGAGCTGATTCCCAGGGACACTTCCTTGATGGATGTCGCTGGTGGAGCCAAGTTCAAACAGCTCGAGGTCCAGCTCGCGGCGGAGAAGGCTGCGCGGGAGGCCGATCGGCGGGAACACGCCGCTGAGATCGAGCGACTCCAGGAGGTCAACGATGCGCTGGGAAAAGCTATCGGGCTCTTGCACGACCGCGCCGGCGAGCAGCAGGAGCCCAAGGACGAGAGCTGAACCCAACCACCGGCTCGGGTACGGCGACGGGCGGTTCGGACTTCATCGCGTTCGAGAACGAGCTGGTCGCTGAGATCAAGAGCTATGGGACCAGTCAGCGCGCCACCTTGGAACTGCTCGGGATCAGTCGCGCGACGTGGCACTACCGCCGCCATCCCCGCGACCGGGTGCCCGGTCCGGTTCCGCAGGCACGGCGGGACTATCCCAACCGGGTCACCGACGCCGAGCGGGAGCAGATCCTGGGACTGATCGCCCAGGGGTTCGCCGTCGGTCGCGGCGTGTACTCGTCGTGGCACGACGCGTTGGACGCGGGCGATCCGATCGCCTCGCTCAGGACGTGGCACCGGCTCGCCGCTGCTCATCTGGGGCCGCAACGGCCCAGCCGGCCCCGGCGCCGGCGGCGGGCCAGCGCGATGCCGCAGTTCCGAGCCACCGCGCCCAACCAGGTCTGGTGCTGGGACATCACCAAGCTCGCGGGCAAGTACCACGGGCAGTGGCTCAGTCTCTATCTCGTCATCGACGTCTTCTCGCGCCTGGTCGTGGGCTGGCGGGTTGAACAGGGCGAGGACGATGACCTGGCCCGAGCGATGTTCGAGACCGCGTTCGACGCGCAGGGCACGCACCCGCAGATCGTGCACTCCGATGGCGGCCCGTCGATGATGTCCGACACCCTGTCCGACCTCTACCGCGAGCTGGGCATTACCCGCTCACGTAACCGGCCCCGGGTCTCCAACGACAATCCGTACGCCGAATCATGGTTCAAGACAGCGAAGTACCAGTCCCGCTATCCCGGCTGGTTCCACGACATGGCCCATGCTCGTCGCTGGGCCACGACCGTGATCACCGACTACAACACCACTCACCGGCACACGTCGCTCGAGGGCCACACACCGCAGAGCGTCCATGACGGCAGCTGGCGCACTGTCCATCACCAGCGACAGTCCACTCTCGAAGACCTGGCCGCCCGCCACCCCGAGCGCTACCCCCGCACCCCCCGAATCAGAGCACCGTTAGCGAACGTCACTCTCAACACCGAACAATCAACCCAACGACTCCAAACAGGTTGACACCTTCCGGCCGTGAGTACTCTCGGCGCACAACCCGACTCCTCGGCGGGAGACCGTCCTTTCGGCGAGAAGTTGTGTGGTCGCCGAGCAGGTTGCCGGTCGGCACGCGCGGGCGAACGGCACGAGGGGCCGACCGGTGACGGTCGGCCCCTCGTGGTGCTGCGTCAGCGATCAGCGGCTACAGCTGGACGGCCACACCGTCGCCGGCGGCGGAGAGGATCGCCTCGACGACCTCGAGCGTGTGCACACCCTCGGCCATCGACACGACCTCGTCGCCCTCCCCGCGCACGGCGTCGCGGAACCGCTCCTGCTCGACCCGCAGCGGCTCGCGCTTGGGGATCGCGTAGGTCGTGATGTCGCCCTCGGACACGCCGCGGAAGGCGGCCACGGCGTCCCACTCGGTGGGGATCGTGCCGTTGGCGTAGAAGGTGAGGTCGATGTTGAGGGTGTCGGCCACGAGGGCCCCGCGCTCACCGGTCACGACGGTCCGGCGCTCCTTGAAGGGCGAGAGCCAGTTGACGGTGTGCCCCACCATCGTCCCGTCGGCGAGCTGTCCGGTGGCCAGCACCATGTCCTCGAACTCGCGACCCGAGCGGTGCGTGGTCCGCGCCCAGATCGAGCTGTACGGCGAGCCGGCGACGAACGCGGCGAGGTCGACGTCGTGGGTCGCGAGGTCCTTGACCACGCCGACGTCGGAGATCCGCGCCGGGAACGGGCCCTGCCGGAAGGTCTGGATCTGGTAGATCTCGCCGAGGAACCCCTCGGCCAGCTTGTCCCGCAGCGCGACGATCGCCGGGTTGCACCGCTCGACGTACCCGACGGCGCCGGTGAGCCCGGCCTCCTCGAAGGCGCCTGCGACGCGGCGACCTGCGGCGACGTCGTGCGCGATGGGCTTCTCGACCATCGTGTGGATGCCGGCCTCGGCGAGCTTGAGGGCGACCTCCTCGTGGTAGATCGTCGGCACGGCGACCATGGCCGCCTCGATGCCGGCGTCGATGAGCGACTCGACGTCGCTGCCCACCGTCAGCGACCCGGCGACGCCGAAGCGGTCGCCACCCGGGTCGGCCACGGCCACGAGGTCCATGCCCTCGGTCTCCCGGATGACCCGGGCGTGGTGGCGCCCCATCGAGCCCAGCCCGATGAGCCCCACGCGCAGCGGGGCATCGGTCGCAGTCGTTCCAGCCACGTTGTCTCCCATCGCGATCAGGCCCCCGCCCCGGTCACGGCCTCGACCGCGGCCGCGATGCGGTCGAGGTCGCCCTGCTCGAGGGAGGGGTGCACGGGCAGCGAGATGACCTGCTGCGCGGCGCGCTCGGTCTCGGGCAGCTCGAGGCCCGGCGAGAAGACGGCGAGGGACTCGAGGCGGTGGTTGGGGATCGGGTAGTACACGCCGCAGCCCACCTTGTGCTCCGCGCGCAGCGCGGCGACGATGCGGTCGCGCTCGGCGCCGCCGTCGCCCTCGACGGGCACGCGGACCGTGTACTGGTGGTAGACGTGCTCGGCGCCCTCGGCGACCGGGGGCACCACCACGCCGCGCAGGTTGGCGTCGAGGAACGCGGCGTTGGCCCGGCGCCGCTCGGTCCAGCCGAGGACCTTGCCGAGCTGGACGCGGCCGATCGCGGCGTGCACGTCGGTCATCCGCGTGTTGTAGCCGACGACCTCGTTCTCGTACTGCTTCTCCATGCCCTGGTTGCGCAGGAGGCGCACCCGGCGGGCCAGCTTCTCGTCGCCCGTGGTGACCATGCCGCCCTCGGCGGAGGTCATGTTCTTCGTCGGGTAGAGGGAGAACGCGGCGAAGGCGCCGAACGTGCCGACCTGGCGGCCGCGGTAGGTGGCGGCGTGGGCCTGGGCGGCGTCCTCGAAGATCTGCAGGTCGTGCTCGTCGGCGATCGCCTGGAGCGCGTCCATGTTCGCCGGGTGCCCGTACAGGTGGACGGGCATGATGCCGCGCGTGCGCTCGGTGACCGCGGCACGCACCGACTCGGGGTCGAGGCAGAAGTGCTCGGGCTCGATGTCCGCGAACACCGGCGTCGCGCCGGTCAGCGCCACCGAGTTGCCGGTCGCCGCGAACGTGAAGGACGGGACGATGACCTCGTCGCCCTCACCGATGCCGGCGGCGACCAGGCCCATGTGCAGGGCGGACGTGCCGGAGTTGACGGCCACGGCGGTGCGGCCGGCGGCCAGGACCGAGGCGAACTCCTCCTCGAAGGCCTTGACCTCGGGCCCCTGGGCGATCATGCCGGTCCGCATCACGCGGTCGACCGCCGCGCGTTCCTCGTCGCCGATGACCGGCTTCGCCGCGGGGATCATGGGCAGCTCGTCGTTCACGCGTTCTCCTCCGTCTCGGTCAGCACGCCGTTCGTCTCGACGTACCGCTGCCCGGTCAGCGGGCACCGCCATTGTTCCCCGTCCTGGACGAGTCGGGCGCCCGAACGTCCTACCCATCCGATCTGCTTCGCGGGTACGCCGGCCACGAGGGCGTACGGGGTGACGTCCTTGGTCACCACGGCGCCGGCAGCCACGGTCGCCCAGGCGCCCACCGTCACGGGCGCGACGCACACGGCGCGGGCGCCGATCGCGGCGCCCTCCTCGATGGTCACGCCGACCGCGTCCCAGTCGGAGGCGGACTTGAGCGAGCCGTCCGGGTTGATCGCACGGGGATAGGTGTCGTTCGTCAGCACGGCCGCGGGCCCGATGAACACGCCGTCGCCGAGCCGCGCGGGCTCGTACACGAGCGCGTAGTTCTGGACCTTGCAGTGCCGCCCCATCTGCACGCCGGTGCCGATGTAGGCGCCGCGCCCCACGACGCAGCCCTCCCCCATCTCGACGTCCTCCCGCACCTGCGCGAGGTGCCAGACGGAGCTGCCGTCGCCGATGCGAGCGGTCTCCGCCACGTCGGCGGAGTCCACGATCCGTGCGGTCATGCGCTGCCCTTCGTGTCGAGGCCGACGCCCCGCCCCGGGCGAGCCGCTCACGCGACCGGCCCGCGCACGGCACGCTGCCCTGCTGTCGTCCACGAGCCTGCGACAATGCGGCCCATGCCCATGGTGCCACCCGTGGACGACGCCTGGCTCGTCATCCCCGTCTTCAACGAGGCGTCCGTCATCGGTCGCGTCGTGTCGGAGGCGCGCGAGACGTTCCCGCACATCGTCTGCGTCGACGACTCGTCGACCGATGCCTCGGGGGCCGCGGCCGCCGCGGCGGGCGCCGTCGTCGTCACGCACCCGTTCAACCTCGGGCAGGGGGCGGCGCTGCAGACCGGCATCGAGTACGTCCTCACGCGCACCGACGCCCGCTACCTCGTCACCTTCGACGCCGACGGGCAGCACCGGGTGGTCGACGCGGTCGACATGGTGGAGAGGGCCCGCACCGAGGACCTCGCCGTGGTCTTCGGCTCCCGCTTCCTCGACGACCGCACGAAGCCGGGCCTGCTCAAGCGGCTCGTCCTCAAGACGGCCGTGTGGGTGACCAACCAGTCCACCGGCATGCGTCTGACCGACGCCCACAACGGTCTGCGGGTCATCCGACGCGACGCCGCCCGGCACGTCGACCTGCGGCAGAACCGCATGGCGCACGCCACCGAGATCGTGCTCCAGCTCGGCCGCACGTCGCTGCCGTGGTCGGAGCACCCGATCGAGATCGTCTACACCGACTACTCCAAGGCCAAGGGCCAGTCGCTGCTCAACTCCGTCAACATCCTGTGGGAGCTGGTGATCCGCTGATGCCCGTCTCCGGAGACACGCGGATCATCCAGATCCTCCTCCTCGTCGCCGTCGTCGCCTTCACCGTCCTGCTCACCCGGTCGACGGCGGGCTCCCGCCACCAGGCGATCCGCCGGCTCGGGCTCCTCGGCTTCATGGCGCTCGCCGCGATCTCGGTGCTGTTCCCCTCGTGGGTCTCGTCGGTGGCCCGGTTCGTCGGCGTCGGGCGTGGCACGGACCTCGTGCTCTACATCCTCGTCGTCGTGTTCTTCGGCTACGTGGTCGTCACGGCCCGGGGGCACGCACGGCGCGACCGGCAGACGACGATCCTCGCCCGGCGGCTCGCCATCCGGGAGGCCGACGGCGAGGTCCGGCGCGCACCGTCGGGGACCCCGCACACCCCCGACGACGACACCCGCCACGCGCCCGACGACGAACCCCTGCGTGACGCGGACGACCCCGTCGAGGACCGCCGGGCCGACGGCTAGCACCCGCACCACCGACCCACCGGCCCCACCTGGGACGAGACGCCTCCCACATCGCGGGCCGAGGACCAGCGCGGGGGCAGAACTCCCCGCCGCCATGCCGTCGACGGACGTCCACCTTTCGGCCACCCGGCCGTATCGTGAGAGTCATGCCGCCCGACGCCGAGGACGGCGCGGCCGAGCCGGAGACGCCGCGCGAGGAGCCCTACCAGCCCCGGCACCGCAAGCCTGCCCCGGCGCAGCGGCGGCGGCGCCGCGGACCGATCATCGCGGGGGCCGCCACGGCGGTCGTCGCCGTCGGGATCGGTGCGGTCGCCGCGATGTACAACGACCTCCAGGGCAACATCACCACCGAGGACGTCACGCACCTCCTCGACGAGGACGAGCGCCCCACCGTCGTCGAGGACCCGGACGACCCGAACGCCGGGCAGGCGATGAACATCCTCGTCATGGGCTCCGACACCCGCGAGGGCGCGAACAGCGCCCAGGGCGGTCAGGAGGACGTCGAGGGCATGCGCTCCGACACCACGATGATCGTCCACATCTCTTCGGACCGGGAGCGGGTCGACATCGTCTCGATCCCCCGGGACACGCTCGTGCCGATCCCCTCCTGCACGCTCGAGGACGGTTCCGAGACCGAGCCCGTCGAGGCCGGGATGTTCAACTCCGCCTTCCACACGGGCGGTCAGCACGGCGACGTGAGCGCGGCCGCCGCCTGCACGATCGCCACCGTCGAGGGCATGTCCGACGTCCGGATCGACGACTACATGGTGGTCGACTTCGCGGGGTTCATCGGCGTCGTCGAGGCCCTGGACGGGGTCCCGATGTACGTGGACGAGGACATCGACGACCCGGGTGCCGGGCTCGAGCTCGACGAGGGCTGCCAGATCCTCGACGGCGAGGAGGCGCTCGGCTACGCGCGCGCCCGCCAGACGCTCGGCGACGGCTCGGACATCTCCCGGATCGGCCGGCAGCAGCAGCTCGTCAGCGCCATCGCCCGCGACGTGCTCTCCAGCCGCGTCCTGTTCGACCTGCCGCGCCTGTACTCGGTGCTCGACGCCGGCACGCAGACCCTGACGACCTCGCCCGAGTTCGGCAGCATCCGCAACCTCGCCGGCCTCGCGGTCTCGCTGCGCGGCCTCGAGGGCGAGAACATCGGGTTCCTCACGATGCCCTGGGAGCCCGCGGGCTACCGCGTCACCCCGACCGAGGAGGCCGACGACGTGTGGGCCGCCCTGCGCGAGGACGAGCCGATCCCGGGGACGACCGCGGCGGCGGACCCCGAGCTCGGCGGCGGGACCCCGACCGACGAGTCGAACTCCGCGGGGACGGGCGAGAGCGCGTCCGAGGGGGCGTCGGAGGGTGCGTCGGACGGCGCGGCCCCGGAGGAGACCGGCACGGCGATCGGCACGGGCGGCGACCTGGCCCAGGAGGCACGGGACGCGGTCGCGGCGGAGGAGACCCCCACCGACGAGGCCGACAGCCACGGCACGCCCGACGACGCTGCCCCGCCCGCCCCGACGGCCGAGCCGGAGGCCGCCCCCCTCCCGCCGTGCACCCGGTGACCACTCCACGGGGTGGTGCCACCCGGTCGGTCGGGATCGCGGATAGCCTGCGGATCGCTGGACGACGACCCGGGGGGACACGATGAACGACGACGAGCTTCCGCCGTCGTACGCACCCCGCCGGGGGCGCCGGTCCGACGGTGCGCCGCAGCGACCGCCGCGGTCCGAGCGTCCCGCGGGCTCCGGGGCCGACGGTGCGCGTGACGGCGCCGGTGCCGCCACCGGCGCGACCCGGGTGAACCCGCGCCGCTCGTCCGCCGCGCCGCCTCCTCCGCCGAACGACCAGGGCAACGCCACCGTGCGGCGGTCGATCCGTCAGAGCCCGGCCGCCTCCCCGCGCCGCGCGGCCGCCGACCGCAGCGGCATCCCCACGCGCGCCGACGCAGGTGGCGCCCCCGTCGGTGGGCCCCGCGACGCCGGGGCCGCCCGCGCCGGTGGGCACGGCGACGCCGGGGCCACCCGCGCGATGCCCGCCGCCGTGGCGGACGGCTGGAACGACGGCCACGCGCAGGCCGCACAGCCCCCGCCGTCGTACGCACCGCCGTCGTCCTCGCGGGCCGGCCGGTCCGCCGGGCCGCAGTACCCGGACCAGCCGCAGCACGCCCCCGGCCCGCAGCACCCCGGTGGTCCGCGGTATCCCGACGACCCCGGCCACCGCCCGCCACCGCCGCCGGGTCGGCCCCCGCGGCAGCGGCGTCGTCGTCGGCCGGGACGAGTGATCGCCCTCGTGCTCGTCACCCTCCTCGTGCTCGTCGTCGCGTGGCCCGTGGGCCTCGCGATCTGGGCCGACGGCCGGATCGCACACACCACCGCGCTCTCGGGCGCCGAGGACACGACCGGCACCACCTACGTCCTCGCGGGCACCGACACCCGCGGCGGCGCCATCGAGGACGGGGTCGAGGGCTCGCGCTCGGACTCGATCCTCGTGCTGCACGACCCGGAGTCCGGCACTCCCTCGCTCATCTCGCTGCCGCGCGACACCCTCGTCGAGATCCCCGGGCACGGCGACAACAAGCTCAACGCCGCCTACTCGCTCGGCGGGCCCGAGCTGCTCGTCCAGACCGTCGAGGAGCTCATGGGGCTCACCGTCGACCACTACGTGGAGATCGGCATGGGCGGACTCTCGGACATCGTCGACGCGGTCGGCGGGGTCGAGCTCTGCCTCGACTACGACGTGGAGGACGAGTTCTCCGGACTCAGCTGGCAGGCCGGGTGCCACGTCTCCGACGGCGAGACCGCCCTCGCGTTCGCCCGGATGCGCTACTCCGACCCCACCGGTGACATCGGCCGCGGGCTGCGCCAGCGCCAGGTCATCGGCGCGATCGCCGACTCCGTGGCAACGCCCGGCACCCTGCTCGACCCGCGACGCCACGTCTCGCTCGCCCGGACCGGCACCGACGTCCTCATCACCGACGAGGAGACCGGCATCGTCGACCTCGGCCGGCTCGCCCTCGCGTTCCGGGGCGCCTCGAACGGCGGGTTCGTCGGCGCACCGCCCGTGGCCGACCCCGCCTACCGGGCCGGCGGCCTCGGCGTGACCGTCCTGCTCGACGCCGACGCGATGCCCGCGTGGCTCGAGTCCGTCCGCGACGGGACGATCGCCCCGTCCTCGGAGGAGCCGACGACCCCCGCGGGCGGCTAGCGTCGGGGGTGTGCGCGGCGCACCGGTCGCGCGAGGAAGGACTTCGATGAACACCGACGCCCACGAGGGGTTCGCCCCGCGGCGCCCCACGCCCGAGGACGACGCCCGGCTCGGCGCCGAGGTCGACCGCGCCGGGCACCTGCTCGACGCCGGGGACCACGCCGCGGCCGTCACCGCCCTCGGCGACGTCCTCGGTTGGTCCGAGTCCCTCTACGGCCCCGCCGACGCCGACGTCCTGCTCGTGCGCGGGGAGCTCGGCAAGGCCCTCGGGCTGCTCGGTCGCCACTACGAGGCCGTCGACGTCCTCGGCCCCGGGGTGGTTCTTGCCCGCGAGCTCGGCCCGGAGGACGCCGAGACCCGCACCGGTCTCATCTCCGCGCTCATCGACGCGCTGCGCGCCTCGGGTCGGGGCGAGGAGACGCCGTCGCTCGAGCGTGAGCTCGAGGAGGCCGGTGGCGGGTCGTCCGCCGGTGGCGGGTCGTACGCCGCCGCGCACGGGCGCGAGGCGGGCAACGGAGCCGGCGGCGTCGGTGGCGGTGACGGGGCGCCCGGTGGGGCGAACGTCGACGGCCTCGGCGAGGGCGGCCCGCACCAGGCCGATGCGCACGCGGACGGTGGGGCGCACGCGGCCGGCGCGGCACACGCGGCCGCGGACGAGGTGCCCGACCACGACCGGTTCGCCGGGCCGGACGGCTCGGACGACCTCGACGACACCGGCGCGCCCGTGACGACCGGCTCGCACGCGAGCACCGGGGCGATGTCCGGGGTGGGCTCGGCGTCGGGCGGCTCGTCGCTCGCCGACGACCTCCGTGCGGCCGCGACCACCGGCGTCGAGCCGGAGCGGGCCCAGGAGCTCGTCGACCGCGCGGACTCCCCCGCCGACCGCCAGCTCCTCCCCGACGCGCTGCTCCTGCTCGCCGAGGCCCGCACGCGCGCGGAGGACCCGGACGGCGCGGTCGAGGCCTACGCCCGCCGCGCGGAGGCCGTCTCCTCGCTCGACGGCCCGACCTCGGGGACCGCCCTGCGCGCCGGCGCCCGCCACGTCACCGCCCTGGTCGAGGCCGGGCAGCTCGACGAGGCCCTCGACGCCAACATGTTCCTCGGCCGTGACGCGCGCCGGTACCGCCCCGAGGACCTCGAGCTCGCCGACATCGCGACGGCCCGCAGCGCAGACCTGCTCGCCGCCAAGGGGCGGTTCGAGGAGGCGCGCCAGGTGTTCGCCGAGCTGGTCGCGCTGCGGTCGAACCGGCCCGGCGTCGGTCCCGAGCACCTCTCCACGCTCGACGCCCGCCACCGCGAGGCGTGGGCGACCCTCGAGGTCGACCCGGGCCGGGCGCTGGCCCAGTTCGAGGAGCTGAGCGGCGACCTCGAGCGCCTGCTCCCGCCGGACCACCCGCTGATCGAGCAGGCCGCGAACGGAGCCGAGGAGGCGCGCTCGGACCTCGCCGGCGGGCCGGCGCAGGGCTGAGCGGGGGCTGAGCGAGGGCGGACCAGGGGCTCAGCGAGGGCCGACCGAGCCTCCTACGCCCCCGCGTCGTCCGCCCCGGCGCCGAGGTGCGCCCGCGCGGCCGCGACCTGCGCACGAACCGCAACCTCGAGCGTGGGGTCGATGACGGGCGCGAACATCGGCGAGTGGTTGGCCGGGATCTCGGTCGCCACGGCGTCGCGACCGGCGGCGTCGTCGTAGGTGTCCGCGTCGACGCACCCGACGAACCAGTACGCGTACGGCGCACCGAACGCGTCGCCGATCCGGGCGAAGTCCTCCGAGGCCGTCATCGGGGTCGCCTCGAGCACCGCCTCGGCGCCGAGGTCGGCGCGCAGGCCCTCGGCGGTGCGCGCCACCACGGCCTCGTCGTTGTCGGTGAGCGGGAACTGGTCGTAGTACGCGAACTCGGGCTCGCGCGGCGTCCCCGCCGCCTCGCACTCGCCGTGCACGATGCGCTCGACCGCCTCGATCACCTGCTCGCGCACGACCGGGTCGTAGTTGCGCAGGTTGAGCAGGAGCTCGGCGCGGTCGGGGATGATGTTGGCCGACGTCCCGGCCCGCACCGCGCCGACCGTGACCACCGCGAACGTCCCCGGCTCGATCTCCCGGGCCACGACGCCCTGGAGTCGCTGGACGACGTCGGCGGCGAGCACGACCGGGTCGACCGCCGTGTGCGGCATCGACCCGTGCGCGCCGCGGCCGTGCAGGGTGATCCGCACCGAGTCCCCCATCGACAGCACGGGCCCCGGGGCGATCGCCACCGTGCCCGCCGCGATCGGCATGACGTGCTGGCCGAGGACGACGTCCGGCGTCGGGACCTTGTCCGTCAGGCCGTCGTCGATCATCGCCTGCGCGCCGGCGGCGTCCTCCTCCGAGGGCTGGAAGAGGGCGACGTACGTGCCCGACCAGTCCGCCCGCCGCTCGGCGAGCACGCCGAGTGCGCCGACCAGGGCGGCGGTGTGCATGTCGTGCCCGCACGCGTGCATGACGCCCTCGACCTCGGACGCGTAGGCGAGGCCGGTCGCCTCGGTGACGGCGAGCGCGTCCATGTCCGCGCGGGCGAGCACGGTCGGCCCGTCCCCGTTCTCCAGCACGACGACGACGCCGGTGCCGCCGATGCGCACGGGCGTCAGCCCGAGGGCCGTGACCTCCGCCTCGACCCGTTCGGCCGTCCGGTGCTCCGCCAGGCCGAGCTCGGGCGTGCGGTGGAGGTCGGTGTAGAGGGCGCGCAGGTGTGCGAGGCGGCCGTCAGCCTCGAGACCGGCACCGACCTCGAGGGGCACCGCCACCTCAGTCGTCCCGGTGGTCGTCGGCGAGCGAGGCGCGCAGCCGGGCACCGCGGGCGCGGGCGGAGTCGGCAAGGTCGGACTGGAAGTCGATCATCCGGTCGCGCAGCTCCTCGGCCCGCGCGCCCTCGCCGGCGCCGAGGATCCGGGCGGCGAGGAGGCCGGCGTTGCGGGCCCCGCCGATCGAGACCGTCGCGACGGGCACGCCCGCGGGCATCTGGACGATCGAGAGGAGGGAGTCCATGCCGTCGAGGTGCGCGAGCGGCACCGGCACGCCGATCACCGGGAGCGGGGTGACGGCGGCGAGCATGCCGGGCAGGTGGGCGGCCCCGCCGGCGCCGGCCACGATGACGCGCAGCCCGCGGCGGGCGGCGGCGCGCCCGTACTCGAGCATCTCGTCCGGCATCCGGTGGGCGGAGACCACGTCGACCTCGTGGCTCACGCCGAGCTCGTCGAGCGCGAGCGCGACGGCGGACATCACCCGCCAGTCCGAGTCCGACCCCATGACGATCCCGACCTCGACCACGACGTCCCCTCCGGCTCCGGCGGCACGCGCGTCCGCCCGTGCCTCATCCTGGCATCCCTGCGGGCTCAGGCGCGGTGCAGCAGCTCCACGGCCGCCCGCGCGGAGGCGAGCAGCCCCCCGTGGTCCTCCCCCACCTCGGTCACGTGGCCGAGCTTGCGGCCCGGCCGCACCTCCTTGCCGTAGAGGTGGACCTTCGCGCGCGGGTGCCCGGCGAGGACCGCGGGGTACGCGGCGGACGGCTCGGGCCGCTCGGCGCCGAGGAGGTTGACCATGACCGCGGCGGGGGCGAGCGGGGCGGTGTCCCCGAGCGGGAGGTCGAGAACGGCCCGCAGGTGCTGCTCGAACTGGCTGGTCACGGCGCCGTCGATCGTCCAGTGCCCCGAGTTGTGCGGCCGCATGGCGAGCTCGTTGACGAGGAGCCGTTCGCCGTCGTCGCCCGGGGCGAGGAACATCTCGACGGCGAGGACACCCGTGACGCCGAGCCCCGTCGCGACCTGTTCGGCGATCGCGCGCGCCTGCTCGGCGAGCTCATCGGTCAGGCCGGGCGCCGGCGCGAGCACCTCGGCGCACACCCCGCCGACCTGCCGCGTCTCGACGACCGGCCAGCTGCGGACCTCGCCCGTGGCGCCGTCCGGGCCCGCTGCGTCAGGTCCCGAGCCACCCGGCCGGCGCGCCGTCAGGGCCGCGAGCTCGCGCGTGAAGGGCACCTTCTCCTCGACGAGGAGCCGCGCGCCCGGGGCGAGGTCGGCGAGCCAGTCCGCCACGTCGCCCGGGGCGGAGACCACCCGCACGCCCTTGCCGTCGTAGCCGCCGCGGGCGGTCTTGACGACGACCGGACCGCCGGCCTCGGCGAGGGCGGCGGCGAGCTCGTCGGCGCTCGCCACGGTGGTCCACCAAGGGCACGGGACGCCGAGCGCGCCGAGGCGCTCGCGCATGACGATCTTGTCCTGCGCGTGCGTGAGCGCGTCCGGACCGGGGCGGACCGGTACGCCGGTGGCGGCGACGGCGGCCAGGACCTCGGCGGGGACGTGCTCGTGCTCGAAGGTGAGGACGTCGGCGCCCTCGGTGAGCCGGAGCACGGCGTCGCGGTCGTCGGCCCGTCCCACCACGGCGTCGGGGACCACCTGCGCGGTCGGCGCGTCCGCGGACTCGACGAGGACCCGCAGGTGCACGTCGAGAGCGAGCGCCGCCGGCGCCATCATGCGGGCGAGCTGCCCACCACCGATCACGGCCACGGTCCGTCGAGTCACGGGGAGACAGCCTAGACGGTGCGAACTCCCCCGCACCGGCCCCGTCCGCGCGGCCCCGCCCGCCTACAGTTGTCCGGTGCGACGCCTCATCGATCTCCTCCTGCGCGGCCAGACCTGGCGGGAGTGGTGGATCGAGTTCCTGCGGTTCTGCACGGTGGGGCTCTCGGCGTTCGTCGTCGACATCGGCCTGTTCAACCTCCTGCGCTTCGGCCCCGGCGAGCTCCTCATCGACAAGCCGTTGACGGCGAAGGTCATCTCGGTCGCCGTCTCGATCGTCGTGGCCTGGACCGGGAACCGGCTGTGGACCTTCCGGGAGAAACGGCGCTCGGCCGCCCACCGCGAGGCGCTGATGTTCCTGCTCGTCAACATCGGCGGCATGCTCGTGGCCGTCGGCTGCCTCGCGTTCTCGCACTACGTCCTCCGCCTCACCTCGCCGCTGGCGGACAACATCTCCGCCAACGGCGTGGGGCTCGTGCTCGGCACCGCGTTCCGGTACGTCTGCTACCGGTACGTCGTGTTCACCGAGGACCACTCGTCCGGCGGCGGCGCGGACGGGCAGACCCCCACGCCCGACGACGATCCCGCCGCGCCCGGTGCGCCCGCCGGCGGCGGGTCCGACCCGCAGAGTTCCGACCCGGTGGGCTCCGATCCGGTCGTGCACGGGTCGGTGTCCAGCGACAGCGCCACCGCTGACCGCTGACCGGCGACTACTGACCGGCAGCGAGCGGCGATGTGCGTGCGTCAGCCGCGCGCCCGCTCGCGGCCCTGGACCCGCACGACGCCCGCGGCGAGCAGCACCTGCGCGGCGACGTAGGTGAGCATCACCCACATCCCGTTCCCGGGCAGCTCGAGGCCGGCGAACGTGCGCAGGGCGATGAGCGAGTCCGAGACGATGAAGACGAGCGCGCCGACGGCGGCGGCCGTGCCGAGCGCCGGCGCCAGCATCGCGGTCGCGAGGATCGCCACGGCGTAGGCCACGACGGCCGGCAGAAGCGTGCCCGCGCCCTGCGCACACAGCATGACGAGCACGATCCCGTAGCCGAGGAACGGGAGCACGAGCACGGGCGCGCGCCACACGGGGGTGCCCCGACGGCGCGGCCACAGCGCGATCACCCAGCTCACGTGGGCGAGCAGGAACAGCGCGAGCATCGCCTCGAACCCACCCGTGTCGAGGAAGCGCGGCACGAGGTCGCCCCCCCAGGACAGGGCGAGCGCGGCGAGCGCCCAGGAGGTCGTGTGCGAGCGGGGCGCCGGGGTCAGGGCGAGGACCGCGACCATGAGCGGCGGCAGGAGGAGCGGCTGCGAGACCTCCCGCAGCCAGCCGGGCCCGGTGAGCTGGGCGACCAGGTGGGTGAGCGTGACGACGGCGAGGACCACCACGGACACGAGGGCGACGGAGACCTCGGTGCGGCCGGGCCCGCGGCGCGGACCGGGGCGTGCCTCACCCCGGGGCCCGTCGCGACGCCCGCCCCCGGTCACCGGCGCCCGCGCCTGCGGCCCACGGACACGAGGGCGCCCTGCGGGAGGACGGCCTCGGGGGTCAGCTCGCGCGGGACCGCGTGGACGAACACCCGGAAGATCGGGGGCCGCCGCTGCGTGAGCTCGAGCCGGCCGCCGTCGGCCGTCACCAGCTCGCGCGCGAGCGCCAGGCCCAGGCCCGTCCCGGACTTGCCGGACACGTGCTTGGTGAAGATCTCGGGCGCCAGCTCGTCGGAGACGCCGTCGCCCTCGTCGGCCACGTCGATGAACACGCCCTTGGCGCCGGAGGCCGAGCGGGTCGTCACGGTGGTGCTGCCGGCGCCGTACTTCAGCGAGTTCTCGATGAGGGTCGCCAGCACCTGGGACAGGGAGCCGGGCGTGACGAGGACGGGCATGTCGGCGTCGTCGGTGAAGGAGAGGTCGCGGTCCGCGGCGAGGAAGGTCTGCTGCCACTCCTCGTCCTGCTGGGCGAAGATCTCGTCGAGGTTGACGACCTCGGTCGAGCCGCCGCCCGCGGAGCGCGACGTCTTGAGCAGGTCGTCGACCACGCCGGTCAGGCGCTCGACCTGCTCGAGCGAGCGGCGCGCCTCGTCGCGCACCTCCTCCTGCTCGCTCGTCATCTCGATCTCCTCCAGGCGCATCGAGAGCGCGGCGAGCGGGGTGCGCAGCTGGTGGGACGCGTCCGCGGCGAACTGGCGCTCGGCGGCGAGCCGGCCGGCCATGCGGTCGGAGGTCCGCACGAGCTCATCGGCGACGAGGTCGATCTCCTCGATGCCGGAGACCTGCATGCGCGGCCGCACCTGGCCGGACCCGATCTGCTCGGCGGAGGCGGCGAGGTAGATGAGCGGGGCGGACAGGCGCCGCGCGAGCCGCGAGCCGATGGCCACCGCGATGCCGAGGGCCATCATCGAGGTGACGGCGATGATGCCGACCACCTGCATGACCCGGAACCACACCTGGGAGATCGGGATCTCCATGATCACCTCGGCGCCGGACGGGGTGCGGCTCACCGAGCGCATGACGTCGCCCTCGATGGCCGGTCCGCCGTTGAACACCTCGCCCTCGGGGCTGCGGACGACGATGTTGGCCTCGATGTTGTTCTGCCCGCCGACCCACGCGACGAGCATGTCGTCGTCGAGCTCCTCGTTCGTCGCGATGCGGCGCTCGACCGACCGGGACAGCGAGGAGTTGCGCAGGTCGAGGGTGGCGCGCTGGTCGCCCCAGATCATCGCCCCGCCGAACACCGCGAGCGGTGCGCCGACGACGAGGACCGCCACCGTCACCGCCACGACGATCATGCGGATCGCGCGGCGGCGCACATCACCCTCCGGAGGTCTCGAACCGGAAGCCGATCGCGCGGACGGTCGTGATGTAGCGCGGCTGGTCCGCGGAGTCGCCGAGCTTGCGACGCAGCCAGGACACGTGCATGTCGAGGGTCTTGGTGGATCCCGTGGGATCGGTCCCCCACACCTCCTGCATGATCGCCTCGCGCGTGACGACCGAGCCCGCGTCCCGCACGAGCACGCGCAGGAGCTCGAACTCCTTCGCGGTCAGGTGCATCTCGCGGGTGCCGCGGAAGGCGCGGTGGGCGGCGACGTCGACGCGGACGTCCTGCGCCACCAGCTCGTCCTCCTCGGTGATGTCCCCACCGGCGCGGCGCAGGAGCGCCCGGACGCGGGCGAGGAGCTCGGCCAGTCGGAAGGGCTTGGTGACGTAGTCGTCCGCCCCGGCGTCGAGCCCGACGACGAGGTCCACCTCGTCCGCCCGGGCCGTCAGCACGAGGATCGGCACGGTCAGGCCGCGTGAACGGATCGCACGGGCCACGTCCAGGCCGTCCATGTCCGGCAGCCCGAGGTCGAGGACCACGAGGTCGGCGCCACGGGCGACGTCCTCGAGGGCGGCACCTCCGGTGGTGTGGGAGCGCACCTCGTAACCCTCACGGCCGAGGGCGCGGGCGAGCGGTTCGGCGATCGCAGGGTCGTCCTCGACGAGCAGCACGTCAGTCACATCTGCATCGTAGGCGCAATCGTCAACGATTGGTCAAGTCGACGGGTCGTGGACGTGCCGGGGCGGTCGCGTCGGGGGCTCGGCGGATCGCGACGCGGGCTCAGCCGGTCGCGTGGCGGCACAGCCGGTGGCGTGGGGGCTCAGCCGGTCGCGCGCACGAGCTCGACCGGCGAAACCTGGCCGATCCCCTCGAGGCCGGCGGCCGGCAGCGGGACCATCCGGAACTCACCCACCCGGTCGCGGGCGGAGAGCTCGTCCGCGGTGGCGGAGTCCATGAGGACGGACCCGGCCGGGGCGACGTCGACGAGCCGCGAGGCGAGGTTGACGCTGGGGCCGAAGATGTCGCCGAACCGGGAGACCACCTCGCCCCAGACGAGGGAGGCGCGCACCGGCAGCATGCGCTCCTTCGCCGTGAGCGCGGCGATGAGGTCGACGCACACCTCGGCGGCGAGCACGAGGTCGTCGGCGACGTAGAGGACGGCGTCGCCGATCGTCTTGACGATGCGGGCGCCGGCCGAGGTGATGACGTCGCGCGAGGTGTACTCGAAGGTCTGGACGAGGTCGGCGAGCGCCGCGGAGCCGAGCTCGGTCGACCGGCGCGTGTAGGCGACCATGTCGACGAACCCGAGCGCGCGGGTGAGCGGGTAGCGCTCCGCCGAGCCGGCCGATCCCGGCGCCGTCGCGGGCTCGCGGCTCGCGACCTCCGCCTCCGTGCGGCGCAGGAGCGCGGCGAGCTGGCGCCGCCAGGCGTAGCTCAGCTGCTTCTCGAGCACGTCGGTGTGGTCGCCGACCTTGTCGAGGAACAGGCGCCGGGCGGACGTGTCGTCGATCCCGCGCTGGCGCGAGATCCCCTCGACGAGCGCCTCGGTCTGCCAGAGCACGAGCCGGTCGGTCGTGTGCGACTGCGCGCGCAGCAGCGAGATCGCGGTCGACATGTCGATCCTGCCGTCGTCGAGCTGCGTGGCCATCGAGCGCAGCGCCGCGACGTCCGAGTCGGTGAAGACGACGCTCGTCTCGCCGACGTTGGGGAAGCCCATCGCCCGCCAGAACGTGTGGGCGAGCTCGAGGGAGGTCCCGGCCTGCTCGGCCAGCTCGCGGATCGTGTACACGGCGTCGGAACCGATGAGGGCGCGCACCCGGTCGTCGACCGTGCCGGGGCCGATCGCTGCCTCCGCCGGTACCTGAGCCGCACTCTCGACACTGTCGGAGGTGGCCGCCGGCGCCTGAGCCGCACTCTCGGCAAGTTCAGGGGCGCCGGGGTCGACGCGGGCCCCACCGTCGGACGGGCCGACGGCAGGTCGGCCCTCCGGCGTGCGCTGCATCACAGGGCGATCGTAGTGGGTGCCCGCCGGTCGTGGGTGGGCCCTCCGACCTGTGGCCGGTCGGCGGCGTTCAGGCCGGGATCAGGGCGCGACCTCGTCGTCGTGCAGGACGGTCCCGTCCCCCGCCGTCCCGTCCCCGGCGGGGAGCGCCGGGTCGACCTGGACGAACCTCACGTGCGTGACGTCGCCGGTGACGAGGACGTGCTCCTCGCCGGAGTCGTCGACCACGACGAGCGCGCCGGTCGGGTCGAGCCGTTCCGCCCGGCCGGTGATCTCGGAGCCGTCGGGCAGCGTGACGCGCACGGACTTCCCGATCGTGATCGACCCCTGGGCCACCTCGTCGGCCAGCCCCGCCTCCTCCGCGTCGCCGCCCGCCGCCACGAGCCGGTCGAGCAGGCCCGGCAGGTGCGTGCCGATCGCCTCGAGCACCTGCGCGGGCGTGGCGACGACGCCGACGTCGCCGAGGCTCGCCCCCCACTCGACCGGCACGCTGCCGGGGGCGAGGTTGACGCCGATTCCGACGACGAGCGCGCGCGTGCGTGGGCTGACCTCGACGAGGATGCCGGCCACCTTGCGGGCCCGCCCCCAGCCGTCGACCGGATCGGTACCGGCGCCGAGGAGGACCACGTCGTTGGGCCACTTCGTGGCGGCGGGCACGCCGAGGTCGGTGAGCGCCCGGCGCACGGCGAGCGCCACGACGACCGGCACCCAGGTGGTGCGCACCGGCGGCAGGTCGACCCGCAGGACGATCGACGCGGTGAGGGCCGAGCCCTCCGCGGTGACCCACTCGCGCCCGGCGCGGCCCCGTCCGTCGGTCTGGTGGTGCGCCGCGAGCACGGACAGGTGCGGCCAGGCTTCGGGGTCGGTGTCCGCGAGTGCGAGCGCGTCGGCGTTCGTCGAACCGGTCGAGTCGACCTCGACCACGCGGCTGAAGGTGCTCATGGTCAGAGCCAACCACGCGTCGTGGCCCCGCGCGCCCGCCGAGCGTGCGACACGTGGGGGATCTGTGTCGAGATGCGTGGAGACGCGGTCCGGGTGGCATCGATTCCCGGTCCTCGCCCCGCGTCCCGGCGTCGGGGTGGCCGGTCGAGCATCTAGGCTGCCACGGGTGAGCGACGCAGCACCCCACCCCACCGGCACGACCGGAGCCGACCCTGCGACAGGACCCGACGAGGCGAGCGGCCCCGACGGCGTGAGCGGGACCCGGTCGAAGATCGACGACCTCGCCCGCCGGCGCGAGAGCGAGATCGACGCCGTGACCGAGGCCGGCGCGGCCAAGCAGGCCAAGCGGGGCAAGCGCAGCGCGCGCGAGCGGATCGAGGCGCTCCTCGACGTCGGGAGCTTCACCGAGCTCGACGCCTTCGCCACGCTGCGCTCGACCGCGTTCGGCCTGGACAAGAAGCGCGTCTCGGGCGACGGCGTCATCACCGGCCACGGCACGATCGACGGCCGGCAGGTCTGTGTCTACAGCCAGGACTTCACGGTGCTCGGCGGCTCGCTCGGCGAGGTGCACGGCCAGAAGATCGCCAAGGTGATGGACCTCGCCCTGCGCACCGGGGTGCCGATCATCGGGATCTCCGACGGCGGCGGTGCCCGCATCCAGGAGGGCGTCGCGGCCCTCACCCAGTTCGCGGAGATCTTCCGCCGCAACGTGGCTGCCTCCGGCGTCATCCCGCAGATCTCGCTCATCCTCGGGCCGAGCGCCGGCGGTGCCGTGTACTCCCCCGCGCTGACGGACTTCATCGTCATGGCCGAGGGAACGTCGAACATGTTCATCACCGGCCCGGACGTCATCCGGTCGGTCACGGGCGAGGACGTCGGGTTCGAGGAGCTCGGCGGGGCCTCGACGCACTCGACCCGCTCCGGGGTGGCGCACTACGCCGCGTCCGACGAGGACGACGCGATCGACTACGTCCGCGCGCTGCTCTCGTTCCTGCCGAGCAACAACCTCTCCGAGCCGCCGAGCTGGCCGCCGGCGGACGCCGAGGACTCCGCGGAGATCGTGGCCGTGGACCACGAGCTCGACGACCTCGTGCCGGACTCGGACAACCAGCCCTACGACATGCACACGGTCATCGAGCACATCGTCGACTACGGCGAGGCGCTCGAGGTCTCCGCGGCGTTCGCGCCGAACATCATCACCGCGTTCGGGCACGTCGAGGGCCGCCCGGTGGGCATCGTGGCGAACCAGCCGAGCTCGATGGCCGGGACGCTCGACATCGACGCCGCCGAGAAGGCCGCCCGGTTCGTCCGCACGTGC
The DNA here is from genome assembly GCF_057652375.1 of Georgenia sp. Z1344. Lineage (NCBI taxonomy): Bacteria > Bacillati > Actinomycetota > Actinomycetes > Allobogoriellales > Allobogoriellaceae > Georgenia > Georgenia sp. Z1344. The sequence goes on from NZ_CM172728.1 coordinate 1,030,520, forward strand.
GACGCGTTCAACGTCCCCGTCCTCACGCTCGTCGACGTCCCCGGCTTCCTCCCGGGCACGGACCAGGAGTGGCAGGGCATCATCCGCCGAGGCGCCAAGCTCATCTACGCCTACGCCGAGGCCACCGTCCCGCTCGTCACCGTCATCACGCGCAAGGCGTACGGCGGCGCCTACATCGTCATGGGGTCCAAGCAGCTCGGGGCCGACATCAACCTCGCCTGGCCGACGGCGCAGATCGCGGTGATGGGCGCCGGCGGTGCGGTCAACATCCTCCACCGCGGTGCGCTGAAGAAGGTCGGCGAGGAGGGCGGCGACGTCGAGGCCGAGCGCGCCCGTCTGACCGGCGAGTACGAGGACGCGCTCATCAACCCGTGGGAGGCGGCCCGCCGCGGCGACGTCGACGCGGTGATCGCCCCCCACGAGACGCGCTCCCAGGTGGTCCGGGCGCTGCGGGCGCTGCGCACCAAGCGCGCCACCCTGCCCGAGAAGAAGCACGGGAACATCCCGCTGTGACCGAGGGGGACGCGCGGGACTGGTCCGGGCCCGAGGGCGACGACGAGCTCGTCGCCGACGCGCGCCGCGACCTGGGCAACGGCCCGTCCACCGAGGACGTCGCGGCGCTCGCCGCGCTCACGGTGGTCTCCGGGACCCCCGACGAGGACGAGCTCGCGGCCCTGCTCGCCGGCCTCGCGACGGCGCGGGCGCTCGCGCGCACCGACGACGCGGACGGCGGCGGGACGGGCGAGGCGGGACGGCCCCGGGGCGGCGTGACGGCCGGCGCGGCGGGGTCCGGCGGTGCCGGTCGGGCGACGTCGGCCTGGGGCGACCACGCCCACCGGCTCGGCGTTCGACGCGCGGGCGCGGGCGCCTGGCGCTGGTCCGCTCAGCGGTAGCCGGGGAGCGAGGTCGGGCCCGGTGGCGAGACCGGGCCCGGTGGCGAGACCGGGCGAGGGGACGGGAACGGCTCCGGGACGGCCCACCCGTACTGCTTCGCGAATGCGGTCGTCAGCTGCGCGAGGCTCGGGGCGCGCACCGCGACGGCGATCTCGTGCAGGAGCCGCGCGTCGGACTCGGGCATCGTCGGGGCGACCATCCGCATCCGGAAGGGTCGGGCGGCCTGCGTGCCGGACCGGAGCGTCACGTAGATCATGGTGTCGCCCGCCGGGTAGCCCTGCGCCGGCGGCAGCGCCCGCGGGTCGGGCCGCTCGCCCTTGCGCTTGAAGTAGGGCAGGAAGCCGACGTCGGCGAGGTCGTCGAGCGAGGTGCGCTCGCCGCGCACCGTGACGGTCCGGGCGCCGAGGTCGACGACGATCCGCCCGCGGAGCCGCGCCCCGACGAACCCGAGCACGGCGAGAATGACGAGCACGGTGCCGACGGCGGCGACCAGCGCCTCCTCGGGCGTGGCCTGGTCCCGGTGACCCCAGCCACCCTCGACCTGGAGGAGGAAGTACCCGATCACCCCGCACGGCACGGCGTAGAGGAGGGCGCGCCAGAGAGTTCCCCAGAGGGACGGGCGTGGAATCGTGACCGGACCGCGCACCGGTGTCCCGTGACCCGGCAGCCCGTGGCCCGGCCCTGGGGCGCCATGCCCCGGCGGCGGGGCGCCATGCCCAGACGACGGCGTCCCGCTCGTGGGCGACCACGGCGGCTGGTGTCCGGTCACGCGGGTCAGGGTATCCGGGCCCGCGGGCCGCACCCGCCTCTCAGGACGGGTGGCCCGTGCCGGCTCCGAACAGCTCCCACATCCCCCGGAGGCGCGCCGAGATCCGGAGCATGACGGCGCGACCCACCGGTCCGGAGCGCCGGAGCCACTCGACGACCTCCCCCGTGGCCGAGGGGCTGAGCAGCATGCCCAGCTCGGCGAGGTACCGGGGGCCGTCCTGCGCGGCGACGGCCGTGACGTCGCGCGAACCGGTCAGGACGGCGAGCGCCCGGACCACCTCGACATCGAGTACAGGGGTCGAGACCTCGCCGAGGACGACCCTCCCCGACTCCGGCTCGAGCGGCTCGAGGATCTCCCCGCCCCCGCGCGAGGCCGCGCCGAGCCGGCCGGCGTCGACCCCGGACGCGACGAGCGCCGCCACCACGGCGCGCGCCGCACCGGGGTCGCCGAGCATGACGAGGCGGACGGCATCCGGGTCGACGCCGAGGCTCCGGGAGACCGCGCGCGTGCCGGCAGGCTCGGGTCGGTCGACGACGGCCCCGCGGAGGACGGACCGGACCGTGGCCTCGGGCGTGCCGTCCGCGGGCGGCTCGAGCCAGCCCGGCGGGTCGAGCAGCCCGCGCTCGACCATGGCGCGCACGACCGGGGCGGTCGCCCCACCCGCGCGCCCGAGGACGTCGGCGACCCGCTCGACGTGGCGCCGCGGCAGCCGCCGCACGAGCGGCACACCCATGAGGAGGATGCGGGCGACGACGACACCGCCCGCGCTCAGCTCCAGCTCCTGGGGCGCGGACGTCGGGGTCGGCGCCCACCAGGTGGCGCCGGGCCGGGAGCCGGCGCGGAAGCTGTCGAGGTCCGCGAGGGGCGTGGCCGTACCGCCGGAGTGGATCGTGCCAGTGTCGAGATCCGCGGTGACCGGCGGGTACCGCCGGGCGACCTGCCGCAGGAGGAGCAGCGCGAGGACCGCCCCCGTCAGCGCTCCGGCCGCGCCGCCCACGACGACCTCCCCGCTGCGCACCTCCGCGATCTCACCGCGGAGGTCGGCCAGGCCGACCCCGACCATGGCGCCGGCGAGCCCGAGCAGCGCGACACCGATCACCACGACGTGGAGGTTGTGCCGGTAGAGGTTCGGGGTGAGCCGGACCAGCTCCTCGGGCCCGCTCACGCCGCGGGTCCGCGGCTCACGTGGCCGAGACCTCGTGGCCGTAGCGCGCCCACACCTTGCGCAGGCCGGCGTCGGAGTCGAGCTGCTTGTCCCGTGCCGCGGGCCGGGCGGAGGCGAGCTGCTCGAGCATCTGTCGGGCGCCGGCGGGATTGACGAGGCGCACGTACTCGAAGACCGCGGCCGTCGAGTCCTCACCGGTGATGCCCGTGAGGTCGCGCGGCCCCTCGGTGAGCACGGTGACGGCGCGGGCCCGCTCGGCGAGCACGGCGGCATCGACGCCGGGCCCGTCGCTCGTGCCCGCCCCGCCGGAGGCGGCGTCGTCGGCGGGTCCCTGGAGGCGCTCGACCTGGATGCCGGCCCGGGCGAGCGCCCGTGCGACCTCCCGGGAGGCGCGCACGCTGCCACCGATGGTCGCGGACAGGGCCTCGACGGGGAGGGAGAGGTTCGCGGCGACGCGGGCGAGGCCGGCCGGGTCGGGACGCCCGGTGAGCGGGCCCACGAGGAGGTAGCGGACCATGCCCTCGGGCCGGTCGGGGTCGGGCACCTCGTGCCAGGCGGGCCGCTCGATCATGCCGCTGACGACGAGCGCCTCGACGGCGTCGGCCGCGGGCGCCGCCGAGGTGCGGTGGATGGCCTCGGCGAGCAGCTGGGCCTGCGGCCCGGGGAGGCGCCGGAGCGGGGCGCCCCGGAGGTAGACGGGCGCGACGACGTCGGTGCCGCGCCCGAACGCCATGTGGACGCCCGGCTTCCCGAAGGTGCCGAAGCTCGCCGGCCCGATGTGCAGCTGGTCGATCTCGGCGAGCGGCACGGTGCGGCCCTTGGCGGCGATCGTCGCGGCGCCGAGGTCCGCGTCGACGCGCACGTAGGGGCGCAGGGTGAGCCACAGGATGCCGACCATGAGCACGAGACCGATGCCGAACCCGCCGATCGTCCATGCCGTGGTGCCCCCACCGGCGGCGAACCCGGCGAACGCGCCGACGAGCGAGACGCCCACCGTGATGAGGAGGAGGACAGGGGCGTTGTCGACGATCGCGCCCCGGGTGATCGGCTGCGGTCCGGGCGGCGTCGGTGCTGGTGAGGTCACGCGGCCGAGGCTACCGGGGGCGTGCGGGCGTCCTGCGGGTGCTCGCGGCCGGCCGGGGTGCGGTCGGCGAGCAGCCGATGAGCGGTCGATGAGCGACCGGTGAGACATGACACAACTCCTCGACCCGATCGAAGGTCACGGTTTAGCGTCGCCCGGTAACTTTCCGATAACGAGGAGAACCCCCGACGTGTTCGCACCCCCGCGCGGCCGCCACGCACGGCACCGCACCCTTGCCCCCCGGGTCGCCACCGCACTGCTGACCGTCGCCGCGGCGACGTCGGTCGCGACGAGCGCCCAGGCCGCCGAGGCCCCGGCCGGCGTCCGCACCGTGACCCCTTCGATCCGCACCGACGCCGGCTGGCAGAACCAGGTCGCCAACGCGATCGCGGCGCAGACCAACGCCTACCGCGCAGCCAACGGCCTCTCGCAGCTCACCCGCACCGGCTCGATCGACTCCGTCGCCCAGTCCTGGTCCAACCACCAGGCGAGCATCGGCGCCATGGTCCACCGCGGCGACTACGGCCGCTCCGCCGTGCCCGCCGGCTCCTCGGGGACCTCCGAGATCCTGTCCTGGGGCATCTACCCGGACCACCAGGCCGACTACTTCATGAGCCAGTGGCGCAACTCCCCGGTGCACAACAACATCCTGCTCACCGGGTCCTACACGCACTTCGGCGTCGGCGTGGCCGTCTCGGCCGACGGGCGCGTGTTCGCCACGCAGAACTTCGCCACCTACGCCGGTGGCGGCCCCTCCGGCTCCACCCCCACGGCCGATGCGCCCGCCGAGACCGCCCCCGAGGTCGAGGCCGAGCCCCAGGCCGAGGCGGAGCCGCAGGCCGAGCCCGAGATCGAGCAGGAGCCCACGACGGACGCCGAGGCCGCCCGCGAGGCCGACGCCGCGACCCGCGACACCGCCCGCACCGAGCCGGAGCCGGCCCCCGAGCCCGAGCCGGTGCCCGGCACGCCGCGCTTCCTCCTGTCCGACGAGCTCGCCGGCAACGCCGTGCACAGCTTCCTCTACGGGGTCGAGGGCGACGAGATCTTCGTCGGCGACTGGGACGGCGACGGCAGCGACACGATCGCGGTACGCCGTGGCAGCGAGCTGCACATCACGAACACGCTGGGCACCGGCCCTGCGGAGCACGTCGTCGAGCTCGGCGACGCGGGCGACGAGCTCGTCCAGGGCGACTTCGACGGCGACGGCACCGACACCTTCGCGATCCGCGACGGCAACGTCATGGAGATCGTCAACGACCTCGACAACCCGGGCGAGATCGAGTTGGCGGCCTTCGGCGCCGACGGCGACACGCTGCTCGTCGGCGACTGGGACGGCGACGGGACCGACACGTTCGGCATCCGCCGCGGCGCCGACGTCATCTGGACGAACGACCCGGCCGGCGCGTCCGTCGACGGCGAGCTCTCCCTCGGCCGCGACTCCGACCTCGTCCTCGTGGGCGACTGGGACGGCGACGGCGCGGACAGCGTCGCCCTCCAGCGCGGCGCGGACTTCTTCGTGACGAACGAGAACTCCTCCGACGCCGAGATCACCGAGACCCGCTACGGGCGCGACGGCGACACCGCCGCGTTCGGCGACTGGGACGGCGACGGCTCCGACAGCCTCGGGGTCGTCCGCATCGAGCAGACCCGCTGACGCGTGGCGGGCCGTCCTCTACCGGCCCGCCACGCCCCGGCGCCTGCACGCCACGACGGGGTCGTCGGTCCACCCGGACCGGTGGCCCCGTCGTCGTGCGTGGGGGCCGCGGCCGCGTCGATGCGTCGTCGGCCGGCCGTCGGTCAGCGCGGCGGCGGCCAGCCGTATGCCTCGTGGATCAGGCGCCGCGAGAGGTCGGAGTCGGGGGCGCCGCTCACGCGGGCGAGCTCGGCGAGCAACCAGGCGTCCCGCTCGCGGAGCCGGCCACCGAGCGGCCCCGAGAGCGCCCTCGAGGCCCGAACCCCCGACGCCAGGCACACCCAGATCGCCGCGCCCTCCTTCGCGGACGCCCGCACACCACTGCCGAAGGCACCGCGCCGGGCGGCGTCCGCGTGGGGCGTGATCCCGGCGATCGCCTCGAACCCGACCGTCTCGTCCCGGACCCGCACGCGCCGGCCGACGAGGTCGACCTCCAGCGGGCGACCATGCTGCCGCAGGACGAGCACGAGGATGGCGAGGACCACGACCGTCGAGAGGGCAAGGACGACGACGTGGAGGCCCCAGGGGATCGGAGCGTCCGTCCCGTTGCGCCACCAGTGCTCGACCACGAGGACCACGGCGCCCAGCGCCAGCACGGGCGCGAGCCAGAGCACCACGCGCCGGAGGTTGTCCCGGAGCCGGTGCGGCCTGACAGTCTCGAGACCGGCGGCAGGGACGAGGTCGGGGTAGTCGGACCGGCGCACGGAGCCACGATAGGCGGGCGACGAACGCCCCTGGTTAGGGTCGACGCCATGACACCGCGCGCCGCGAGCGACGACGACGTCCCCGGCGGCCCCGCCGCCGACCTGGCCGAGACCGCCCGGGCCCAGCGGCTGCGCCTCGGCCTGCGGGTCGGGGACGTCGCCGCCCGTGCGGGCCTGTCCGTCGGCCTGGTCTCCCAGCTCGAGCGCGGCCAGGGCAACCCCGCGCTCAGCACGCTCCGCTCGCTGGCCGACGCGCTCGGGATGGGCGTCACCGACCTCCTCGAGCCGCGCCGCGAGAGCCAGTCAGCCCTCGTCCGTGCCGGCGAGGGGCGACGCCTGCGGACCCCCGACGAGAGCCCCGGACTCGAGCGCGAGCTCCTCACCCCGAGCCTCGACGCCCCGCTGCAGGTCATCCGCACCGTCGTCCCCGTCGGCCTGACGAACGAGTCCCGCCCCTACCGGCACCTCGGCACCGAGGCGGTCCACGTCCTCTCCGGCGAGCTCGACGTCACCGTCGACGGACGGACGAGCCGGCTGCGCGCCGGGGACACCCTGACCTACGACTGCTCGACCGGCCACTGGTGGGCGAACCCCGGCCCCGACGAGGCCGTCGTCCTCGGCGTCACCGTGCCGCTGAGCCGCTGAGCCGCCGGAGGGCTCGCCCACTACCCGTCGCTGCGCTCGACCTCCGCGGCCTCCCCCTCGGCGGTGGCCAGCGCGAGCAGCCGACCCAGCTCGACGACCGGGTCGCGGTGGTCGTCGACCCGGAGGTCGAGCGCCGTCCGCGGCGGGGCCACGTCGTCCTCGTCCACGGCGGCGACGACGAGGGCCGCGGACTGCCGCCCGCGCACGTCTCCCCCGGCCGCCTCGCCCGCCGCCAGGGCAGCCACGAGTCGCCGTCCGAGGTCCCCCGCCCCGCCCGGCCGGGAGTGCGGCTCAGTCCGTCGTCGAGATTGCGGTTCGTCGTCGTCGAGATTGCGGTTCGTCGTCGTCGAGATTGCGGTTCGTCGTCGGGAGTGCGGCTCGGCGACTGATCGAGACTGCGGCTCAGCAGACGACCACGCCCCGCAGTCCCGGTAGGCCGCCAGCATCGCGTCGAGCACGCCCGGCCCCGCGAGGCAGTTGCCGACCACCACGACACGGTCACCTTCGAGGCCCCCCGCCCACGGCGTGCACCCGCTCCCCGTGCGGCTCGCGACCCGCCCGCGGGCGTCGACGAGGGCCACCTGGCGCCGCTCGATCCCCTCGTCCTCGGCTGCGAGGACGTCGACGACATCGGCCGGCGCGAGCCCGGACCGGAGCAGCTCGAGGCCGCGCGGACGGAAGGTCACGTTCGTCCACGCCTGGGTGACGAGCGCTCCGACCCGGGGGGCGAGCGCCGGCACCATCCCGCCGAGCGCGAGCGACGCCGACGCGGTCGCCACGCCGAGGGATGCGCCGTCGTCGGACAGCGCGACGATCGAGTAGGTCACGCCCCCTCCTACCTCCGGCGTCGACGCCGGTCTCGTCCGCGTCACGATGTGACGCCGATCATCATTCGGGCTTGCATCGCCCGCCAACGCCAAGCATAGTGAACTCACGTTCATTACGACGACGTCGTCGTCCCGCACCGGAGGAGATCCCCCATGCGCCTCACAGCCCGCGTCCTGCGCCCGACGGCCGTGGCGGCAGCCGCCCTGCTCGTCCTCGCCGCCTGCGGGGGCGGTGGCGAGTCGGTCGACGTCGACGGCGAGTCCGGATCCGACGGGTCCGGCGGGTCCGGCTCCTCCGGCGAGGTCCTCGTGGCCGCGATCGCCGGCGAGCCCGACCAGCTCGACCCGCACTCGACGACCTCGTACTTCTCGTTCCAGATCCTCGAGAACGTCTTCGACACCCTGGTCGAGCCGGACGAGAACCTCGAGATGCAGCCCGCCCTGGCGGAGTCGTGGGAGACCTCGGAGGACCAGCTCACCTGGACGTTCCAGCTGCGCGAGGGCGTGACCTGGCACGACGGCTCGGAGTTCACGGCCGACGACGTGGCGTACTCGTTCAACCGGATCATCGACGAGGAGCTTGCCGCCTCGTGGCGGTTCGCCGCGGTCGAGTCGGTGACCGCGACCGACGACCTCACGGTCGAGATCCAGGTCAGCGCCCCCTCCCCCAACCTGCTCGCGAGCATCGGCGGGTACAAGGGCGTCGCGATCGTCCAGGAGGAGAACGCCTCCTCCGGCGACATCGCGACCGACCCGATCGGCACCGGACCGTTCTCGTTCGAGACCTACTCCTCCGGGCAGGCCGTCGAGCTTGCCGCCAACCCCGACTACTTCGGCGGGGAGCCGGCGATCGGCGGCGTCGAGTTCCAGTTCATCGCGGAGGCGTCGACGGCGCTGGCCGCGCTGCGCTCCGGTGAGATCCACTGGACGGACAACGTGCCGCCCCAGCAGGTCGAGACGCTCTCCGGCGAGGACGCCCTCGAGATCGGCCAGGTCGGGTCGAACGACTACTGGTACCTCGCCCTCAACCAGGGCAACGAGCCGTGGGACCAGGTCGAGGCGCGGCAGGCGATCGCCTACGCGATCGACCGGGAGGCGATCACGGAGGCCACGATGTTCGGGGCCGCCACCGTCAACCAGACCGCCATCCCCGAGTCCTCGTCCTGGTTCACCGAGTACACGACCTACAGCCACGACCCGGACCGCGCGCTCGAGCTCTTCGACGAGATCGGGGTCGACCCGGCCTCGCTGACGATCGACCTCATGGTCACCTCCGAGTACCCGGAGACCGTCACCGCCGCGCAGATCATCTCGAGCCAGCTCGAGGAGGTCGGGATCACGACGACGATCAACACCCTCGACTTCGGCACCTGGCTGTCCGAGCAGACCGAGGGCAACTTCGACATGCTCATGCTCGGCTGGCTCGGCAACATCGACCCCGACGACTTCTACTACAGCCAGCACCACTCCGAGGGGTCGAACAACCACCAGGGCAACGCGGACCCCGAGCTCGACGAGCTGCTCGACGCCGGCCGCACGGAGACCGACGAGGCCGCCCGCGAGGAGATCTACGACGAGGTGGCCACCCGCGTGGCGGACACCGCGAGCTACATCTACCTCTACAACCCCGACGTCGTGCAGGCCTGGTCGACCGACCTCTCCGGCTACACCGCGCTGCCGGACCGGGCGATCCGGTTCCGCGACGCGGAGATCGCCGACTGAGGCGGGACCTCCCGTGCGCTTCGTCCTCACCCGGATCGGTCACTCGCTGATCGTCCTGCTCGGGGTGACGGTCGTGGTCTTCGCGATCGTCCACCTCGTGCCGGGCGACCCGGTGCGGATCGCCATGGGCACCCGGTTCGACCCGGACACCTACGACGCGCTGCGCGAGCGGGCGGGCCTCGACCGGCCGCTCGTCGAGCAGTACTTCTCCTACGTCGGCCGGGCGGTGACGGGCGACCTCGGCGTCAGCTTCCGCTCCGGCCAGCCGGTCACGCAGATCCTCGCCGAGCGGCTGCCGGCCACGGTGTCGCTGGCTGGCGTCGGCATCGTCATCGCCCTGCTCGTCTCGATCCCGCTCGGCGTCTGGACGGCCACGCACCACGGTTCGGTGTCCGACTCGATCACCCGGGCGGTCAGCCAGCTCGGGGTGTCCCTGCCGAACTTCTTCCTCGCCACCCTGCTCATCCTGCTCTTCTCCACGCAGCTGGGGTGGTTGCCGCCGTCGGGGTACACCTCGATCACCGAGGACCCGGTGGACTGGCTGAGCCACGTCATCATGCCGGCGGTCACGGTCGGGGTCGTCGCGGGCGCGATCCTCACGCGGTACGTGCGCTCGTCCGTCCTCGAGGTCCTCGCGATGGACCACGTGCGCACGGCCGAGTCGAAGGGGCTGCGCCGCTCGACGATCCTGTCCTGGCACGTCCTGCGCAACGCGATGGTCCCGGTCGTCACGATCGTCGGCACCCAGGTGGCGGCGATCCTCGGCGGGGTCATCGTCGTCGAGTTCGTCTTCGCCTGGCCCGGGCTCGGGTACCTCGTCTACGACGCCGTCGAGGCCCGCGACTACCCGGTCGTCCAGGGCGCGGTCCTCCTCATCGCCACGTTCTTCCTCGTCGTCAACCTGCTCGTCGACCTCGCCTACGCGGCGATCGACCCGAGGATCGCGGAGGGCGCATGACCACCGACGACCACGACCCGGCCTCCGGGGCCCCGTCCCCGGCGGGGGAGACACCCACGGGCCCGACGACGAACGGCGCGGGCGCTGCCGCCACCACCGCCGTGGCCGCGCCGCCGCTCGAGCGTCGGCACCCGGTCCGCCGGCTGCTCCGCCGGCCCGTCGCCGTGATCTCGCTCGGCTTCCTCCTGCTCGTCGTCCTCCTCGCGATCTTCGGCGACCTCGTGGCGCCGCAGGGCATCAACGAGGTCGACACGTCCGCCATGCTGCAGGCGCCGAGCCTCGCCCACCCCTTCGGCACGGACGAGGTGGGACGCGACATCCTCTCCCGCGTCATCCTCGCCGCGCAGATCTCGGTGCAGGTCTCGCTCGTGTCCGTCTCGATCGCGCTCGTCGCGGGCGTGACGCTCGGCCTCGTGTCCGGGTTCTTCCGGGGCATCCTCGACACGGTGATCATGCGGATCACCGACGTGATGTTCGCCTTCCCCGAGATGCTGCTGGCCATGGCCGTGGTGGCGATCATGGGCAAGGGCACGACGAGCGTGACGATCGCGATCGCCGTGGTCTACACGCCGATCTTCGCGCGCGTCACCCGGGCCTCCGCCCTGTCGGTGCGCACCGAGACCTACGTCAGCGCGTCCCGCTCGCTCGGCGCAGGACCCGCGCGGCTCATGCTCGGGCACGTGCTCCCGAACTCGGTGGCGCCGATCATCGTCCAGACCTCGCTGTCCCTCGCGTTCGCCATCCTGTCCGAGGCCGCGCTCAGCTTCCTCGGCCTCGGCGTCCAGCAGCCCACCCCCAGCTGGGGCGGCATGCTCAACGTCGCGCGCGAGTTCCCGCAGCAGTGGTGGATGGCCGTCTTCCCCGGGATGGCCGTGTTCCTCACCGTGCTGTCCTTCAACCTGCTGGGCGACGCCCTGCGCGACGTCCTCGACGTGCGCGGCACCGCCGGAGAGGAGCGCCGATGACCGCCGCACCGGCCCTCGAGGTCCAGGGTCTGCACGTGTCCATCCGCGACGCCCGCATCGTCCGCGACGTCTCCTGGTCCGTCGAGCGGGGGCAGACGCTCGGGATCGTCGGCGAGTCCGGGTCGGGCAAGTCGATGTCCGTCCTCGCGGCGTCGGGCCTCATGGGGTCGGACCGGGCCCGGGTCACGGGCCGGTCCCTGCTCGGACCTGCCGCGGACGACGACGACGCCGGGCCGGTCGACCTGCTGACGATGTCCGCCGAGCAGCGGCGGCGCGTGCGGGGGCGGCGCATCGGGTTCGTCTTCCAGGACCCGGCCACCTCGCTCAACCCCCTGCTCGACGTCGAACGGCAGCTGACCGAGGGGACGATCGAGCACCTCGGACTCACGCGCCGAGCGGCCCGCACCCGGGCCCTCGAGCTGCTCGAGCTCGTCGGCATCCCGGACCCCGAGCGGCGCCTGGGCGCCTACCCCCACCAGCTCTCCGGCGGGATGCGCCAGCGCGTGATGATCGCGATCGCGCTCGCGTGCGACCCGGACCTGCTCATCGCCGACGAGGCGACGACCGCCCTCGACGTCACCATCCAGGCGCAGATCCTCGACGCCGTGCGGGACCTGCGGGAGCGGCTCGGCACGGCGGTCGTGTGGATCAGCCACGACCTCGCCGTCGTCGGGTCGATCGCCGACGAGGTCGTCGTCATGTACGGCGGGGAGATCGTCGAGCAGTCCGAGACCGTCGAGCTCTTCCGGTCGACGGCGCACCCCTACACGCGCGGCCTGTTCGAGTCCCGCCCGCGTGCCGGCGGGGACGGCTCGCCGCTGACGACGATCCCCGGGGCGCCGCCGGACCCGCGCGCCGTGCCGCCCGGCTGCGTGTTCTGGGACCGCTGCTCGGTCCGCGGCGATGCCCGGTGCGAGAGCGAGCACCCCGAGCTGCGGGAGGTCTCCCCCGGTCACCTCGCCCGGTCGTGGTACCGGGCGGACATGGGGCCGATCGACGGTGGTGGTACGGCTCGCGCGGAGTCGGATCTCGTGGAGGAGGACGCATGAGCGACCAGCCGCTGCTCGAGGTCGAGGACCTCGTCGTGCGCTTCCCCGTGCGCGGGTCCCGCACGGCGCGCGTGCACGCCGTCGAGGACGTCTCGCTGACGATCCGGGCCGGGCAGACGCTCGGGCTCGTCGGGGAGTCCGGCTCGGGAAAGTCCACCGTGGGCAACGCGATCATGCGCCTCGTGCCGGCTACCTCGGGGACGGTGCGGCTCGAGGGGCGCGACGTGCTCGCCGCGCGGGGCGCCGAGCTCAAGGCGCTGCGCCGCGACGTCGCGATGGTCTTCCAGGACCCCCGGGCGGCGCTCGACCCGCGCTGCACGGTGGCCACGTCGGTGAGCGAGCCCCTGCGGATCCACGGGATCGGCGAGCGGGCGGGGAGACGGCGGCGCGTGAGCGAGCTCCTCGACCTCGTGGGGCTGCCCGAGCGGTTCGCGGACCGGTACCCGCACGAGATCTCCGGCGGTCAGCGCCAGCGGGTGTGCATCGCCCGCGCGCTCGCCTCGGGGCCGAAGCTGCTCATCCTCGACGAGGCGACCGCCTCCCTCGACGTCTCCGTCCAGGCACAGGTGATGAACCTGCTCAAGGAGCTGCAGACCGAGCTCGGGCTCGGGTACCTGTTCATCAGCCACGACCTCGCCTCGGTCGAGCACATGTCCGACGACGTGCTCGTCATGTACCTCGGACGGGCGATGGAGTCCGCCCCGGCGTCCTCCCTCTACGGCACGGCCGGGCACCCGTATACGCAGGCCCTCATGTCCGCGATCCCGCTCGAGGACCCGGTCGCCGAGCGGGAGCGGCGGCGGATCATCCTCGCCGGCGACGTCCCCTCGCCCATCGACCCGCCGTCGGGCTGCGTGTTCCGGACCCGCTGCCCGCTCGCGATCGATGCGTGCGCGCAGGAGCAGCCGGCCCCGGTCGACCTCGGGACCGGCCACTCCTCGTGGTGCGTACGCGCCGGCGAGCAGGTGGTCGACAAAGCGCTCGCCGGGTGAGTCGGAGCACCCCTAGCCTGGGCCGGTGACCACGACGACGCCCGAGCCCGCCCCGCGCACCGCCACCGCGATCGACGAGCTGGCCGAGCGCCACCTCGCCGCCGCCGCGGCCCTCGACCCGACCGAGGCGACCGACATGGGGCTGCCCGGGCACGAGCACGAGTGGCCGGACCTCTCCCCCGCCGGCGTGGCCGCCCGGGCGGACCAGCGCCGCGGCACGCTCGCCGAGCTCGCGGGGATCGAGCCGGCCGACGACGTCGACGCCGTGACCGCCGACGTCCTGCGCGAGCGCCTCGGCGCCGAGATCGCGCTGCACGAGGCGGGCGAGGACCTCGCCCCGATCAACAACCTCTCCTCACCGATCCAGTTCCTTCGCGACACGTTCGACCTCATGGCGACCGAGACCGCCGAGCACTGGTCGTGGATCTCCGAGCGCCTCCGCACTCTCCCGGACGCGCTGGCGGGCTACACGGAGTCGCTGCGGGCCCAGGCCGCCCGCGGGAGGTACCCGTCGAAGCGCCAGGTGCGGATCGGCGTCGAGCAGGCGCGTGAGCTCGCCGGCGAGGACTCCTTCTTCACGTCGTTCGCGGCCGGGGCCCGGGTCGACGGCGCCGAGCCGTCCGCCGAGCTGGCCGCCGACCTGACGCGGGGCGCCGAGGCGGCGCGGGCGGCCTACGGCGCTCTCGCCGAGGTGATCGGGACGGAGCTGGCGCCGCACGCGGAGGCGGGCGACGCCGTCGGGGCCGAGCGCTACGCACTGCACTCGCGCTACTTCCTCGGTGCGGACGTCGATCTCGAGGAGACGTACACGTGGGGGCTCGAGGAGGTCGCGCGGCTCACGGCCGAGCAGGAGGCCGTCGCGGCGGAGCTGTACGGGCCCCGCACCACGGTCGCCGAGGCGATGGCGCGGCTCGACGCGGACCCGGCGCGGAAGCTCCACGGCACCGACGCGCTGCAGGCGTGGATGCAGGAGACCTCCGACCGGGCGGTCGCCGAGCTGGCCGAGTCCTCGTTCGACATCCCCGGGCCGGTGCGCCGGCTCGAGTGCCGCATCGCCCCGACCCAGACCGGCGGCATCTACTACACCGCGCCGAGCATGGACTTCTCGCGGCCAGGCCGGATGTGGTGGTCCGTGCCGAAGGGCGTGACCGAGTTCGGCACCTGGCGCGAGCTGACGACCGTCTACCACGAGGGCGTGCCCGGCCATCACCTGCAGACCGGACAGACGGCCTACCGCTCGTCGCTGCTCAACACCTACCGGCGGGTCGGCGTGTGGGTCTCCGGCCACGGCGAGGGGTGGGCGTTGTACGCCGAGCGGCTGATGGAGCAGCTGGGCTACCTCGACGACCCGGGCGACCGCATGGGCATGCTCGACGGCCAGCGGATGCGCGCGGCCCGCGTCGTCCTCGACATCGGCGTGCACCTGGGGCTGCCCCGCCCCGCCGACCTCGGCACGGGGCCCTGGGACGCCGAGGTCGCGTGGCCCTACCTCCAGGAGAACGCGAACTCCGACGACGCCTTCCTCGCCTTCGAGCTCGACCGCTACATGACCTGGCCCGGCCAGGCGCCGAGCTACAAGGTGGGCCAGCGGATCTGGGAGCAGATCCGGGACGAGACCGCCGAGCGCGAGGGCGCCGACTTCGACCTCAGGCGGTTCCACCGGCGGGCGCTCGACGTCGGCTCGGTCGGCCTCGACACCCTCCGCCGCGCCCTCGCCTGACCCTCGCCCCCGTTTCGTCGAGATTGCGGTTGGTGCACGTCGAAATTGCGGTTGGTGCACGCCGAAACTGCGGTTGGGAGACCGCCTGCGCGTCGAGAGTGCGGTTGGGAGCCGTCCGTACCGCCGATAGCCTGCCGCTCGTGCTTCGCCTCCTGCTCGCCTCCGCCTCGCCCGCCCGCACCGCCACGCTGACCGCGGCGGAGATCGTGCACGACGTCCAGGTCTCCGACGTCGACGAGCCCGCCGTGCTCGAGGCGCAGGCGCGCGCGGCGGCGGAGGCGGGCGCTCCCCCACTCTCGCCCGCCGACCAGGTCCTCGCGCTCGCCCGCTCCAAGGCGGAGGACGTCGCAGGCCACCTGGCACCGGCGCCCGGCGAGCGGGTCCTCGTGCTCGGGTGCGACTCCATGCTCGAGGCCGACCTCGGCGCCGGGGTCGAGGTGGTGGGCAAGCCCGGCGACCCCGAGACGGCGACCCGGCGGTGGCGCGCGATGCGCGGCGGCACGGGCGTGCTGCACACCGGGCACTGGCTCGTCGACGCCGGGGCCGGCCGGGACGGCGGGGTCGGCGTCGGGGGCGTGTCCTCGGCCGTCATCCTCTTCGCCGACCTCTCCGACGACGAGATCGACGCCTACGTGGCGACCGGCGAGCCGCTGAAGGTGGCCGGCGGATTCACGGTGGACGGGATCGGGGGGCCGTTCGTCGCGGGGATCGAGGGGGACTTCCACGGGGTCGTCGGGGTCTCGCTGCCGCTGCTGCGCGACCTGCTCGGGCAGCACGGTGTCTCGGTGACCGAGCTCTGGGCCTGACGACGAACCGCACCCTCGACGACGTCGAACCACGACCTCGGTGCAGGTCGCACTGACCCGCACTCTCGACCGACGCGGGGCGACCAACCGCAATCTCGGCGTGCACGAACCGCAATCTCGACGACTGCGGGGGCCTTGACCCGCACTCTCGACCACGGCGGGAATCGGGCGGGCCGCGCAGAACGTCACACCACCCCTGATTGGGCCTCGACGCACCCTCGGCTAACGTAGCGGGGCACGCGCGCACGCAGGCGTCCGCGCACCCACCGGCAGCGAGGAGAGGCATGGCGAACGACGGGACGTACCCGCTGCCCCGCAAGGTGCTCGTGGCCAACCGCGGCGAGATCGCCGTCCGGGTGGTGCGCGCCTGCCGCGACGCCGGGATCGCCACCGTCGCCGTCTACGCCGACCAGGACCGCGAGGCGCAGCACGTGCTGCTCGCCGACGAGGCCTACGCCCTGTCCGGGACCCGCGCCGCCGAGACGTACCTCGACGCCGGCAAGGTCCTCGACGCCGCCCGACGCTCCGGCGCCGACGCGCTGCACCCGGGCTACGGCTTCCTGTCCGAGGACGCCGAGTTCGCGAGCGCCGTCACCGACGCCGGGATCCTGTGGATCGGCCCGCCGCCGGCCGCGATCGAGTCGCTCGGCGACAAGGTGACCGCCCGCCGGATCGCCCAGTCCGTCGGAGCCCCGCTCGTGCCCGGCACGAAGGACCCGGTCGCCGGCGCGGCCGAGATCGAGGCGTTCGGCGCCGAGCACGGCTACCCGCTCGCCATCAAGGCGGCCTTCGGCGGCGGCGGCCGCGGCCTGCGCGTGGCCCGCAGCGCCGAGGAGGTCACCGCCCAGTACGACTCCGCGGTCCGCGAGGCCACGGCGGCGTTCGGGCGCGGCGAGTGCTTCGTCGAGCGGTTCCTCGACCGCCCCCGGCACCTCGAGACCCAGTGCCTCGCCGACACCCACGGCAACGTGGTCGTGGTCTCCACCCGCGACTGCTCGCTGCAGCGCCGGCACCAGAAGCTCGTCGAGGAGGCGCCCGCGCCGTTCCTCACGGACGAGCAGAACGCGCGTCTCGTCGAGTCGTCGAAGGCGATCCTCTCGGCGGCCGGCTACGTCGGCGCCGGCACGTGCGAGTTCCTCCTCGGGGTGGACGGCACGATCTCCTTCCTCGAGGTCAACACCCGCCTCCAGGTCGAGCACCCGGTGACCGAGGAGGTCAGCGGGATCGACCTCGTGCGCGAGCAGCTGCGCCTCGCGGCCGGCGAGCCCCTCGGCTACGACGAGGTCCCGCTGCGCGGCCACTCGATCGAGCTGCGGATCAACGGCGAGGACCCCGCGTCCGGCTTCATGCCCGCGCCCGGCACCGTCTCCGAGCTCGCGTGGCCCGCGGGCCCGGGCATCCGCGTGGACTCCGGCGTGGTCGCGGGCGACGAGATCTCCGGCGCGTTCGACTCGATGCTCGCCAAGATCATCGTCACCGGCGCCACCCGCACCCAGGCGATCGAGCGCGCGCGCCGCGCCCTGCGCGAGACCCGCGTGGCCGGCGTCCCCACGGTCCTGCCGTTCCACGCCTCGGTGCTCGACCACCCCGACTACGTCGCCGCCGACGGCCCCGAGGCCTTCCGCGTCCACACCACGTGGATCGAGAACGACTACGCCGAGGAGCTCAGCGGCCTGCCGAGCACCCGCCCCGAGACCCCGCCGGCCGACGAGCCCGCGCCGGAGCCGGCCCCGACCGAGAGGGTCGTCGTCGAGGTCGGCGGCAAGCGCCTCGAGGTCGTCATCCCCGCGGGCCTGGGGATCTCCCAGAACCGCTTCGGCCGCGGCCCGGTCCGCCGGCCCCTGCGCCGCTCCGGTGCCGCCCGCGGTACCGGAGGTGCCGGCGGTTCGGGCGGCGACGCGCTCAAGGCCCCCATGCAGGGCACGATCGTCACGTTCGCCGTGGCCGAGGGCGACCTCGTCGAGGCCGGCCAGACGGTCGTGGTCCTCGAGGCCATGAAGATGGAGCAGCCGCTCGCCGCGCATCGCGCCGGCCGCGTGACCGGGCTGTCCGGCACCGCCGGCGCCACCGTCTCGGCGGGGACCGTCATCTGCTCGATCGTCGACGCCGGGTCCGACGCCACGCCCGACGCCGCAGGGTCGCCCCCCGCGGGGGACGGCGCCCCGGGCGGGGACGCCCCGGGAACGGACACCCCCGAGACGACGCCGTCGCCGGTCCCGCTGCCGCCCGCCCCGTGACCGCCCCCGGCCCTCCCCCGTCCGCGCGACGCCCGATGCGCATGCCGGGGGACGGCTGGGTCGAGTGCGCCTGCGGCGCCCGGCACTGGGGCCTCAACGGCGCGGCCGGTCTCCTCGCGTGGCGGCCGGTGTCGGGGCACGACGACGGCGCCACCCCCGGTGCGACCGCCGTCGAGGACGCGAGCAGGGCCGTGGACGCAGCCGGGCCCACGGACGCGGCCGGCGTCGAGCTCGCCCTCCAGCACCGTGCCGCGTGGTCCCACCACGGCGGGACGTGGGGCATCCCGGGCGGCGCCATCGCCGACGGCGAGACAGCGCTGACCGGGGCCATGCGCGAGGCCGCCGAGGAGTCCGGGATCGAGGAGCGCCACCTGCGGGTCCTCGCCACCCGCGTCCTCACCCACCCGGACTGGTCGTACACGACCGTCGTCGCCCGGGCCGCCCCGTCCGCCCGCGTGGCGGCGACCGACGCCGAGTCGCTCGAGGTCCGCTGGGTCGGCGCCCCAGAGCTCCGATCCGGGGACCTACCCCTCCTGCCCGCCTTCGCCGACTCCCTCGACGAGCTCGCCGGGATGCTCGGGCGCGTGGTGCTCGTCGTCGACTCGGCGAACGTCGTCGGCTCCGTGCCGGACGGCTGGTGGCGCGACCGACGCGCCGCCACGGTGCGCCTGCGGGACTCCCTCACCGACCTCGCCGCGAACGGGCTGCCCGCCGACGCCGTCGGCCTGCCCGGGACGCGCTGGTTCCCCGAGATCCACCTCGTCACCGAGGGCGCCGCGCGCGGGGTCGGCTCGACCGCGGACGTCACGGTCCACGAGGCCCCCGGCGAGGGCGACGACGAGATCGTCCGGGTCGCCGCCGCGCTCGCGGCAAACTCCCCCGCCCCGCCGGAGCCGGGCTTCGTGCGGGTCGTCGTGGCGACGGCCGACCGCGCGCTCGCCGAGCGGTGCCGGGCGGTGGGCGCCGTCGTCGTCGGCCCCTCTCTCGTGAGGCGCTCACAGTCCCGTCCGCGCGCGTGAGACGCGGCGGACGCGCGTGAGCTCCACCGACGCCGGCACCGGCCCGTCGTGTCCCGTCGAACCGCTGCGCCGGCAAGGCTTCCGCGGGCTATGGCTCTCCACCTCGGTCGGGCAGGTCGGGGCGGCCGTCTCGGTGGTTGCGGTCGACGTCCTCGTCATCGACGTCCTGCACGCCTCGGAGGCCGAGGTCGGGGCGGTCCGGGCGGCGCAGTTCCTGCCCTACCTGCTCGTCGGGCTGATCGCGGGCGCCTACGTCGACCGCTGGCGGCGCCGTCCCACCCTCGTCATCACCAACATCGTCCAGGCCCTCCTGCTCACGGCCATCCCCCTTCTCCACCTGGCGGGCGCGCTCACCGTGGGGCTGACGGCCCTCGTGCTGGTCGCCGTCGGCACATGTGGCGTCGTCATCGCCGCCGCGGAGCAGACCTACCTCCCCGACCTCGTCCCCCGCGGATCGCTCGTGGCGGCGAACGCGCGGATCGGCCAGGCCTCGACGGTCGCGCAGACGTCCGGGCCCGCGCTGGGCGGCGCCGTCGTCGCGCTCGTCACCGCCCCGTTCGCCCTCGTCGTCACGGCGATCTCCCGGCTCGCGTCCGCCCTGCTCGTGGCGGGGATCCGCGAGGAGGAGCCCCCGCCGCACCCCGACCGGCCCCGCCTGTGGCGCGGGATCGCCGAGGGGCTCGGCTTCGTCTACCGGCACCGCACGCTCGCGCCGCTGGCGATCTCCACGCACGTGTGGTTCCTCGCCAACAGCGCGGTGACGACGGCTCTCGGGCTGTTCGTGCTGCGCGAGCTCGAGCTCTCCGCCGCCGCGTACGGTCTCGTCCTCGCGCTGGGCGGGGTCGGCGCCCTGGTCGGCACGCTCACCTCGACCACCGTCGCGGCCCGGCTCGGCGCCGGGCGCACGGTCGTCCTCGGGCGCGCCCTCATGGTGCCCGCCTGGGTGGCCGGCGCCCTCACCCCCGCCGACGCCGACGTCTGGCTGCTCGTCGTCTGGCTCGCCGGGGTGCAGCTCGTCCACGGCTTCGGGATGGGCGTCGAGGACGCCCCGGAGATGGGCTGGTGGCAGCTGCGGACCCCGCGGGCGATGCTCGGCCGGGTCAACGCGGGCAGGCGGTCGGCCAACCGGACCGTGGCCCTCGTCGGGGCGCTGGCCGGCGGCGTGCTCGTCGGTGCGATCGGGTACCGGTGGACGTTCGTCGCCGTCGCGGCGGTGTTCGCCGTCGCGACCCTCGTGGTGACGCTCTCCCCGATGCGGGACGCCCGGATCAAGGCGGAGGGCTGACCGCTCCGGACGCCGACCGCGCCGACCGCGCCGGTCGTGCTCGCGGCAGCGCGCCGGCACCGCCACGACCGCGGCCAGGGACCGGTCTCACGCCGGACGGGCCGCCGCTGCCCCGCGGCCGCGACCTATCCTGGCTCCATGACCTCCCGCAGCGCCTGGGGCCACGGCCTGGCCACCCGCACCGAGTCCGGCGAGACGCTCGACGTCTGGTACCCGCACCCCGCACTGGGCGCCCCGCCCGCCGCGCACGACGCGGAGGCGCTCGCGCAGATCGCCACGGGCGCTCGCACGGACGCCGTCCGCGGCGTCGTCGTCGAGGTCGTCACCACGACGATCGACCTCGACACCGCCCCGGCCGACGTCGCCGACGCGTACCTGCGCCTCCAGCTGCTCTCGCACCGCCTCGTCGCGCCACGCACGGTCAACCTCGACGGCATCTTCGGCGTCCTCCCGATCGTCGCCTTCACGTCCCTCGGCCCGGTCGCCCCCGCCGACCTCCCGGCCGCGCGCCTGCGCGCCGCCGACGCCGGGCACCACCTCGTGGTCCAGCTCCTCGACAAGTTCCCGCGGATGATCGACTACGTCGTCCCGTCCGGCGTGCGGATCGGCGACGCCGACCGCGTCCGCCTCGGCGCGCACCTCGCCGAGGGCACGACCGTCATGCACGAGGGCTTCGTCAACTACAACGCCGGGACCCTCGGCCGCTCGATGGTCGAGGGCCGCATCTCGCAGGGCGTCGTCGTCGGCGACGGCTCCGACGTGGGCGGCGGCGCCTCGATCATGGGCACGCTCTCCGGCGGCGGCACCGAGCAGGTGACGATCGGTGAGCGCTGCCTGCTCGGCGCGAACGCCGGCGTGGGCATCTCGCTCGGCGACGACTGCGTGGTCGAGGCCGGCCTCTACGTCACGGCCGGCACCAAGGTCACCGTCCTGCCCGAGGAGACGGTCGTCTCGGCGCGCGAGCTGTCCGGCGTGAGCGGCCTGCTGTTCCGCCGCCACTCGGTCACCGGCGCGGTCCAGGTCCTCGCCCGCGAGGGGCACGGCGTCGCGCTCAACGACGCCCTGCACGCCTGACCCGACCCCGCGCGTGAGCGACGAGCCCGGCACCCGCTCCGGCCTGTCCTGCCTCGGCGGGCTCGCCGTGGTCGCGCTCGTCCTCGCCGTCGCCGTCGGTGGAGTGGTCGCGATCCTCACCTACGTGGTGCGCTCCCCCGCGTCCGGGACGTGCCGCGCCGAGGCCGGCGGCGACCTCTCCGCCACCCTCGACGGCGACCAGGCCGCGAACGCCGCCCTCATGGTCGGCCTCGCCCAGCAGCGCGACCTGCCGATCCGCGCGACCACCGTGGCGATCTCGACCGCCATGCAGGAGTCGAAGCTGCGGAACATCGACTACGGCGACCGCGACTCCGTCGGCCTCTTCCAGCAGCGCGAGTCGCAGGGCTGGGGCTCGGTCGAGGAGATCATGGACCCCGTCTACTCGACCGGCCGGTTCTACGACGAGCTCGTGACGATTGACGGCTGGGAGGAGATGTCGATCAACGACGCCGCCCAGGCCGTCCAGCGCTCCGGCTACCCCGAGGCGTACGCCCAGCACGAGCCCATGGCCCGCGCGTTCGCGGCCAACCTCGTCGGCCAGGTCGAGGGCGGACTCACGTGCCGCCTGTCCATGCCCGACGACGCCGAGAACGCCACCGACTCCCTCGCCACCGCCACGGTCACCGACCTCGCCCTGCGCGACCTGGGGCTCACGCCCGAGGAGCGCGACGCGGGCGTGCTCGTCCTCGACTCCGCCGGGCTGCCGGACGGGGCCGCCTCCGACGACTCCGGCGCGGCCGCCGGCTGGGGGGTCGCCCACTGGGGCGTGGCGACGGCCACCGAGACGGATGCCCTGGCCGTCGCCACCGACGGGCGCGTGTGGCTGCGCTCCGAGGGCGACGACGCCGGGTGGACCGCGCTCGACGAGGTCGGCTCCGGTCTCTCACCCGTGGAGCAGTCGGTCGTCGACGCCGCCGCCGGCCTCGAACCGGGCCAGGTCGCGATCGGCTGACCCGCAGCCCGTCGAGATTGCGGTTCGTCGTCGTCGAGATTGCGGTTCGTCGTCGTCGAGATTGCGGTTCGTCGTCGGTGTCGAGGGTGCGGCTCACGCCCACCGACATTGCGGTTCGTCGTCCTCGAGGTTGCGGGTGGTCGACGTCGAGGTTGCGGTTCGTCGTCGGGGGCGTCGTTCGTCGTCGTCGGGCGAGAGATGCGCGATCCCGCGGCTGGACCGACCCACGGGCCGGGCCCCGACGCAGTACGGTCGAGGGAGTTCGGGGCGACCTGCTTCGTTCGAGCTCCCCCGGAAGAAGGCCCACCGTGTCGGTGACCGACCTCGCCCCCGCCCCGCCGTCCCGCCCCGAGCGCCCCATGCGCGGCGCCGGCGAGCGCTACGTCAGCTCCTTCACCACGCTGACGAAGTCTGTGAAGGACGCCGGACTCATGCGCCGGGCGTACGCGTACTACTGGACGAAGTTCGCGATCCTCATGGTCATCGGGGCGGGCCTCGTCGTGGCGTTCCTCTTCATCGGGAACTCGTGGTGGCAGATGGGGATCGCGGCGGCGCTCGGCCTGCTCATGACGCAGACCGCGTTCATGGGCCACGACGCCGCGCACCGCCAGATCTTCAACTCGGGCCGGTGGAACACGTGGGCCGGCCTCGTGCTCATCAACCTCGTCACCGGCATGGGCCACGGCTGGTGGAACAAGAAGCACAACAAGCACCACTCGGCGCCCAACCAGCTCGGCAAGGACCCGGACATCGAGCCCGGACCGGTCATCTGGACCAACGAGGCGCTGCAGACGCGCCGGAGCCGCGTGGGCCGGTTCTTCGCGCGGATCCAGGCCTACACGTTCTACCCGCTGCTCGCGTTCGAGGGGCTCAGCCTGCACGTCCAGGGCATCGCCCGCCTGTTCTCCCGCACCAAGCTCGAGCACCGCTGGGTCGAGGCCGCGTTCATCGCGTTCCGCCTCGGCACATACGTGGCGCTCGTGTTCCTCGTCCTGTCGCCGGGCAAGGCCCTCGCCTTCATCGCCATCCAGATGGGGCTGTTCGGCGCCTACCTGGGCCTGTCGTTCGCCCCGAACCACGTGGGGATGCCGATCGTCGCACGCGGGCTCAAGGTCGACTTCCTCCAGCGGCAGGTCCTCATGAGCCGCAACATCACCGGCGGCAGGTGGGTCGACACGTTCATGGGCGGGCTCAACTTCCAGGTCGAGCACCACCTCTTCCCGTCGATGGCCCGCCCGAACCTGCGCAAGGTCGCCCCGATGGTGCGGGAGCACTGCCGGGCGATCGGCGTGCGGTACACCGAGACCACGCTGTTCCAGTCCTACAAGGCCGTCACCGCGCACGTCCACAAGGTCGGGCGCGGCGGCGCCGACATCTGGGCGTGCCCGCTGGCCGGTCAGATGCGCACGGCCTGACGACCCCGCCCGACGGCGAACCGCCCGCCCTCGCGCCCTACCGCGTGAAGGCGGACAGCCCCGTGATCGCCCGGCCCACGACGAGTGCGTTGATGTCGTCGGTCCCCTCGTACGTGTAGATCGCCTCGGCGTCGGCGTGGAACCGCGCGACGTCCGAGTCGAGCGTGATCCCGTTCCCGCCGCACACCTCGCGGGCGAGCGCCACCGTCTCGCGCATGTGCCGGCAGGTCTCGCGCTTGGCCAGGGACGACTCGACCTCGTCGAACACGCCCTCGTCCTGGCGCTGCGAGAGCCGCACGACGATCCCGAGCGTGCTCGTGAGGTTGCCGAGCATCCGGGCGAGCTTGTCCTGGACGAGCTGGAACCCGCCGATGGGGCGGCCGAACTGCTCGCGCGCGCGGGCGTACCGGCGCGCGGCCTCGAACGCCCCCGCCTGCACCCCGGCGGCGTGCCACGCCACGGTCATCCGCATGCGCCGCAGCATGGCCCCGACGTCGGCGAAGGACTCGACGTTCGCCAGCCGCAGCTCGTCGGGCACCCGCACGGAGTCGAGCTCGATGACCGAGTTCGTCACCATCCGGACCGAGGTCTTCCGCTCGATGGTGGTGAGTCGCACGCCGTCGGCGTCCGCCGGCACGACGAGGATCCGCACCGGCCCGCGGTCGGGCTCGCGGGCGACCACGCAGAGGTGGTCGGCGTAGGCGGCCGAGCCGATCCAGCGCTTGGTGCCGTCGAGGACCCAGTCCCCGCCGGACCGCCGGACGGTGGTCTCGAGGCCCCCGGCGACGTCGGACCCGTGGTCCGGCTCCGTCATCGCGAAGACCCCGCGCGCCGAGAAGTCGACCACCGAGGGCCGCCACCGCGCGACCTGTTCCGGCGACCCGCCGACCTCGATGTTCGTGAGGAACAGCGAGGCCTGCCCGTTGTACCAGGTGGCGACGGACGCGTCGTGGCGGGCGAGCTCGAAGGAGCGGAAGCCCTGGAACAGCCACCGGACGGGTGACCCGCCGAGGGCCTCCGGCTCGATGAAGCCGCCGGCCGCGAGGGGCTCGACCGCGTCGGCCGGGAATGCGGCCCGGTCCCAGTGGTCGGCCAGCACCTCGGACGGGAGGTGCTCGGCCAGGACCGCGCGCAGCCGGAGGATCTCGGCCCGCTCGACCCCGGTGAGCAGGTCCGCGTACCGGTAGAGGTCACTGTCCGGGTAGAGGGTCTCCATCGACCCGCCTCTCTGCTCGGCCGCGGCCGGCGACGAACCGCGACGGCCACGCGTGCGAACCGCACTCTCGACGAGTACGGGGGGACCGGGGGCGGGGCGGCGGACCGCCTGCGCCCCCGGTACCGGCTCAGCGCTTCTCGATCGGGACGTAGTCCCGCTCGGTGGCGCCGGTGTAGACCTGCCGGGGGCGGCCGATCTTCGTGTTCTTGTCCTCGATCATCTCGCGGTACTGGGCGATCCAGCCGGGCAGGCGCCCGAGCGCGAACAGCGGGGTGAACATCTGGGTGGGGAAGCCCATCGCCTTGTAGATGAGCCCCGTGTAGAAGTCGACGTTCGGGTAGAGCTTGCGCTCGACGAAGTAGTCGTCGTTCAGCGCGATCTCCTCGAGGTT
Source organism: Georgenia sp. Z1344 (assembly GCF_057652375.1). Classification (NCBI taxonomy): domain Bacteria; kingdom Bacillati; phylum Actinomycetota; class Actinomycetes; order Allobogoriellales; family Allobogoriellaceae; genus Georgenia; species Georgenia sp. Z1344. The sequence goes on from NZ_CM172728.1 coordinate 1,056,120, forward strand.
CATCGCGATGTCGAGCAGCTCGTCGTCGGTCCCGAGGCGCTCGAGGACGTCGTGCGCCACGTTCTTGACGATCGCGGCGCGCGGGTCGTAGTTCTTGTACACGCGGTGCCCGAAGCCCATGAGCCGGACGTTGTCGTTCTTGTCCTTCGCGCGCTTCATGAACGTCTCGACCGAGTCGTCGCTGCCCTGGATGCGCGAGAGCATCTCGAGGACGGCCTCGTTCGCACCGCCGTGCTTCGGGCCGGACAGCGCGCCCACGCCGGCGGAGATCGAGGCGTAGATGCTCGCGTCGGACGAGCCGACCATCCGGACCGTCGACGTCGAGCAGTTCTGCTCGTGGTCCGCGTGGAGGATGAGCAGCAGGTCGAGCGCCCGGATGATCTCGGGGTCGACGTCGCGGTGCTGGTAGGGCAGGTCGAACGTCATCCGCATGAAGTCCGCCGTGTAGCTGTAGGACTGGTCCGGGTACAGCAGCGGCAGGCCCGACGCCCGCTTGGCGATGTACGCGATCATCGTCGGCAGCTTCGCCATGAGGAGCACCGTGGAGAGCTCCTTCTGGTACTCGTCGTGCGGGTCGAGCGTGTGCGGGTAGTACGTGCCGAGCCCCGCGATACCGGCCTGGAGCATCGACATCGGGTGGCCGTTGGGCGGGAACGCGGTGAAGAAGCCCTTGAAGTCCTCGTGGAGCACGCGGTGGCGCTTGATGCGGCGCGTGACGGCCTCGAGCGTCTCGGCGTCGGGGAGCTCGCCGTAGATGAGCAGGTAGGCCGTCTCGAGGAAGGTCGACTGCTTCGCGAGCTGCTCGATCGGGTACCCGCGGTAACGGAGGATGCCCGCGTCCCCGTCGATGTACGTGATGGCCGACTCGGTCGACGCGGTGTTCGTGAACCCGTAGTCCAGCGTGACGGTGCCGGTCTCGCCGAGGAGCTTGCCGATGGTCAGACCGTCGCTGCCCTCGGACGCCTTCACCCTCGGCAGCGAGAGCGTCTTGTCGTCGACGGTGAGCGTGGCGTCTTCGGTCATGCTGGTCCCCTTCGTGGATGGTGAGCGCCTCGTGGGCGCACGAGGGGCGGAGCACCGCCCCCGTCGGAGGTCGTCCACCGTCCAAGATACCGCCGGTCGGAGGTCACGGGCGCCCACGGGTCACACCCGCCGACGACGACGAACCCCGCCCGCGTGGTGCTCGACCGTGCCGTCGAGCACCGCCCGGCTCACTCGCCGTCGGTGAGGCGGGCGACCGCGGCGTCGACGCGCTCGTCGCTCGCCGTCAGCGCCATGCGCACCCGGCCCTCGCCGAGCGAGCCGTAGAACTCGCCGGGGGCCACGAGGACGCCGAGCGCGGCGAGCTCGTCGACGAGCTCGCGCCCCTGCGCGCCTTCCCGGCCGAGCCAGAGGTAGAGACCGGCCACCGAGTCCGGGTCGGGCGCGAGGCCGTACGCGCTGACGGCGCCGAGCAGCCGCTCGCGCCGAGCGCCGTAGCGGGCCCGCTGCGCGTCGACGTGGGCGTCGTCCGCCAAGGCCGCGGCCATCGCCGCCTGGACCGGGGCGGGCACCATCATCCCGGCGTGCTTGCGGATCTCCCGCAGGCGACCGATGAGCGCCTCGTCGCCCCCGAGCAGGGCCGCGCGGTAGCCGGCCATCGAGGACTGCTTGGACAGCGAGTACGCGACGAGCAGGCCGGTGTGGTCGCCGCCGGTCACCCGCGGGTCGAGCAGGCTGGGCACGCCGGAGCTCGCCCACGGCTCCTCCCAGGCCAGCTCGGCATAGCACTCGTCGGCGACGACAACCGCGCCGACCTCCCGCGCCCACGCCACCGCGGCGGCGAGCTGGTCGACCCCGAGCACGTGCCCGTGCGGGTTCGCCGGGGAGTTGAGCCAGACGAGCCGCACGCCGTCCCGCGGCCAGTCCTGCGGCCGCGCGGGGTCGACGGCGACCGGCTCGGCACCGGCGAGCCGGGCCCCGACGTCGTAGGTGGGGTACGCGACGGCCGGGTGCAGGACCCGGTCCCCCGCGCCGATCCCGAGCATCGCGGGAACGAGCGCCACGGCCTCCTTCGAACCGACCGTCGGCAGCACGCCGCGCTCGGTCAGGGGAACGCCGCGCCGCCGCCCGAACCAGTCGACCATCGCGGCGCGCAGCTCGTCGGTGCCGATCGTCGTCGGGTAGCCAGGCCGGTCCGCGGCCGCCCGGAGCGCGTCCTGGACCACCGCCGGCGTCGGGTCCACGGGGGTCCCGACGGACAGGTCGACGATCCCGCCCGGATGGGCGGTCGCCACCTCGCGCGCGCCGGCGAGCGAGTCCCAGGGGAAGTCCGGCAGCGCGTCGCCGTGCAGGGTCACGTCAGGCCTGGGGCGGGAGCCCGGCCACCACCGGGTGGTCGAACCCGAGCCGCCCGGTGCGGGCCGCGCCGCCGGGGGAACCCACCGGCTCGGACTGGCCGGGCATCACGTCGGAGAAGAAGTTGACGTTGACGTCGTAGTACTGGGACCACGCGGCCGGGGTGTCGTCCTCGTAGTAGATGGCCTCGACGGGGCACACCGGCTCGCAGGCGCCGCAGTCGACGCACTCGTCGGGGTGGATGTACAGCATGCGGTCGCCCTCGTAGATGCAGTCGACCGGACACTCGTCGACGCATGCGCGGTCGAGCACGTCCACACAGGGCTGGGCGATCACGTACGTCATGCCCCCATCGTCCCACGAGACTCGCGTGGCGCGCGGCCCAGGCTCGCTCGCGAGACACCCGTTCCGGCGCAGGACCGGTCGTTCCGGACGAACCGGCCGGAGCAGGTGTGCGACGCTGAGGCGCATGGCCCACACCTTCGACGGCTACCCCGGGCCGGGCGGCGTCGCCTGGCGCACGTGGTCCCTCGGCGACCGGGTCGTGGTCCGGTTCCGGGACGGCGACCACGCCCGGGACGCGCTCGGCGACCTGGTCGCATCCGGCGAGGACGGCCTCACGGTCGAGACCGGGCGGGGCCGCGTCGTCGTGCCCGTGGCGGCGATCCTGTCCGGGCACCGGGTGCCCCCGCGGCCGGCCCGAGGCGGAGGTCCGAGCGGCCCGCGCCCCGCCGGACGCCCTGACGCCCTGACGAGCAGGCTCGGTCAGCCGCAGGTGACCCGGTTGTGCGGGGAGTAGGTCCACTCGTACTCCTCGCGCGGCAGCGTCTCGTCCTCGTGGCTGCGCTCGCGGGAGACCGTCACCGAGAACCCGTTGACGCCGCCGTACTCCGGGACGCAGGAGGGCGAGTCGTTGACGACGTCCTGCGGCGCGGTGATGTTGTACGGGCCCTGGATCTCGGTGGTCACGTCCCAGTACGGGGTGGACCACAGGCGGGTGTGGACCTCGCCGTCGGCGACCCATGCCTCGACGAGCACGCCGTAGGGCGTGTTGTTCTCCCAGATCATGTTGATCGAGTTCTCCGGGTTGTCCTCGTCGACCCAGAGGGTGGCCTCCTGGCCCATCGGGTACCGGTCGAAGTACTTGCTGTGCGGACGGTGCTCGATGTCGTCGAGCCCGGCCTCCCAGCCGACGTTGAACATGTTCGTCGAGAGCTGGGAGACGCCGCCGCCGAGCGCCGTGGCGTTGAAGCCGTTCTCGACGACGCCGGAGCTGACGAACCCGTTCTCCTCCGTGATCGGGCCGAGCTCGGCCGCGAGGTCGAACTGCTCGTCGGGCAGGACCAGGGTGCCGGTGACGAGCGCGGTGCCGTTGACGAGGTTCTGCGTGCGGACGTCGTCCGAGGTGAGCGGCGTGCTGATCTCGGAGACGACCTCGAGGACGCCGAGCTCCTGGGCGTCCTCCGTGGTGAACTCCGGCTCCTCCTCGACGACGTCGGCCACCGCGACGCGGTCCTCGGTCGAGGTCGCCGCGGCCGCGACGGTCGCCCCCAGGCCCTCGGGGTCGAGGGTCGCGCCCGTCTCGCTGCCGACGATGTAGGGCCCTCCGTTGCGGAGGGTGATCTGCGCGTCCTGGGGCTCGGTGCCGATGTCGGGACCGGACTCGAGGACGGCGTCGGCGAGCTGGTCGCCGTCCATGGTCAGGGTGAGCGCCCCGTCGACGGGCTCGATGGTCGCGGCGGCCGTCAGCTGGTCGACCCCGAGGTCCACCTCGGAGTCGCCGACCTGGACGGTGACCGGGCCGGAGGTGAGCGGGGCGACGATCGACTCCTGCGCGGCCGCGATCTCCTCCTCGCCGATCTCGGGCTGGACCTCGGTCGCGACGGCCTCGATGGGCGTGGTCGAGACGAGCCACTCCTCGACGACGATCTCGCCGGTGGCCTCCGCGTCGATCTGCTGACCGACGACCGGGTCGGTGACGCTCGGGGTGGACCCGTTGAACTCGATGGCTCCGTCCACGGGCTCGGTGGCGAGCTCCTCCTCGGCCGCCTCGATCGCGGCGAGCAGCGCGGGCTCGTCGACGCTGCGGACCGGGTCGTAGGCGCCGAGGCCGGTGAAGTGGCCGAGCAGCACGCGCGGGTCGAGGGCGAAGCCGGTGAGGCCGTCGACCGTGCTCTGCGCGTCGAAGGTGAGGCCGGCCTCGGCGGAGCTGATCTCCGCCTCGTTGCCGTCGAGCGTGAGCCGGACGGGGGCCTCGACCTCGTCGGACAGGCCGGTGCGCAGCTCCTCGACGGCCTCCTCGGCCTCGAGCCCGCCGATCTGGACGCCGGCGACGACGGTGCCGGTCGGCACCTTGTCCCCCATGAACCACGCGACGCCGAAGTACGCACCGGCGAGCACGAGGACCGTGACGCCGAGCCCGATCAGCCAGCCGCGACCGCGGCGCCGCCTCCGGCCGTCGGCTGGGCCTGCGTCGCGGGCGTGGCGGGTCATGCGTTCCTCGTTCCGTGGTGTGTGGCCGTCATCGCTGCGGCCCGGTCCATCGTAGGGAATCTCATCGCACGTGGAGGGCGGCGCGCGGACGCCGTGATGGGGACGTCAGCCCTGTCCAGGAGGCGACCACGGCCGCGCGCGCCCGAGGGCGTGGACGTGGGCGCCGGGCCGGCCCGTGGCCCGCGCCTCGAGGACGTCCGCGGCGACGACGACGTGGTCGCCCGCGAGCCGCGTCCACGACGTGCGGAGCACGAGGTGCGCGCTCGCCGCCTCGAGGAGGACCGCGTCCCCGGCACGCTCGACCAGCTCGATGCCCACGGCCTGGCCGACGAGCGGCCGGCCGGGCTCCGCGACGCGGGCGAGCGCGGCACCGGCCTCGGTGGAGCCGTCCAGGACGGACAGCCCCCACTCCGGTGCGTCCTCGAGCGCCTCGGCGGCGCGCGAGTCGGCGTAGACCGAGACGGTGACCATCGGCGGACGCAGCGACGCCGACGCGACGTCGGTCACCGGCACGAGAAGGGGATGACCTCCGGCGCGGACGCCGAGCACGGCGATCCCCGCGGGCCGGCGTGCGAGCGCCGCCCGGAAGCCCTCCTCGAGCGCGTCGCCCCTCACCGCTGCGTCCCGGCGCCCTCGTCGGAGACGGCGGGGGTGCCGGCGGACGCGTCGGTGCCGGTGCCGGCGGACGCATCCGTGCCCACCTGCACCTCTCCGTGGGGGCGCGTGTCCCGGCCGGCGCCCCCGTCGACATGAGCGGGCGCATCGCGTCGTTCGTCGTCGTGCCCGGTGGTGCCTGCGGCACGCCGGTGGCCGAACCGCACGCTCGACGACGAGAACCAGGCGCGCGGGGCGGCCCACCCGATCGCCGCGGCGAGCGGCATCGTGAGGATCCACAGCATGGCGCGCGGGGTGGAGGTGACGAGGACGTCCTCGCCCGGTCCCCAGTAGGTCATGAGGAGCACGACGCCGATCCCCAGCGCGCCGTACGCGAGCAGGGCCGTGGTGCCGCAGACCGCGCGCACGAGCACGGCGCCGGACAGTGCGAGCGCGATCCCCAGGGTGATCCCGAGCGGCAGGCCGCCCGACTCCATCCGGTGGACGACCGTTCCCGCGACGGCCACGAGGACCGTGAGGAGCACGGTGACGACGGCCTCGAGGACCCACTCCCCCACGCCGCGGCGCGGTGCCGCGTGACCGGTGGGTGCCTCGCCGCCGACCTGCGGCCCCCCGGCGTGGCCCGGTCCCGCGGCCGCCGTCATCAGGCGCCCTGCCTCTTGGACCGCGCGGCGGCCCGCGCGCGCTCGGTGCCGTCGAGGATGACCTTGCGGATGCGGATGATCTCGGGGGTGACCTCGACGCACTCGTCGTCGGCGGCGAACTCGAGGGACTCCTCGAGGGTGAGCTTGCGCGGCGGGACGAGGCTCTCGAACGAGTCCGCCGTGGCGGACCGCATGTTCGTCAGCTTCTTCTCCTTGGTGATGTTGACGTCCATGTCCTCGTTGCGCGAGTTCTCGCCGACGATCTGGCCCTCGTAGACCTCGGCGGTGGGCTCGACGAAGAACGAGCCGCGCTCCTGGAGGTTGATCATCGCGAACGGCGTGACGGCTCCCGGGCGGTCGGCCACGAGCGATCCGGTCGAACGGTGCTCGATCGGGCCGTGCCACGGCTCGTGCCCCTCGGCGATCGAGTAGGCGATGCCGGTGCCGCGGGTCTCGGTCATGAACCGGGTGCGGAAGCCGATGAGGCCGCGGGACGGGACGAGGAACTCCATCCGGACCCAGCCCGTGCCGTGGTTGACCATCGAGTCCATCCGCCCCTTGCGGGCGGCGAGCAGCTGCGTGACCGCGCCGAGGTACTCCTCGGGGACGTCGATCGTCATCCGGTCCATCGGCTCGTGCCGCTTGCCGTCGACCTCCTTGGTGACGACCTGGGGCTTGCCGACGGTCAGCTCGAAGCCCTCGCGGCGCATCTGCTCGACGAGGATCGCGAGCGCGAGCTCGCCGCGCCCCTGGACCTCCCAGGCGTCCGGCCGCTCGGTGGGGAGCACCTTGAGGGAGACGTTGCCGATGAGCTCGCGGTCGAGGCGGTCCTTGACGAGGCGGGCGGTGAGCTTGTGGCCCTTGACGCGGCCGGCGAGCGGCGAGGTGTTGATGCCGATCGTCATCGAGATCGCCGGGTCGTCGACCGTGATGAGCGGCAGGGGGCGCGGGTCGTCGGCGTCGACGAGGGACTCGCCGATCGTGATGTCCGGGAACCCGGCGACGGCGACGATGTCACCGGCGGTCGCCGACTCGGTGGGCACCCGCGAGAGCGCCTCCGTGCGCAGGAGCTCGGAGATGCGGACGTTGGCCACGGTGCCGTCCTGCCGCGCCCAGCCCACGGTCTGGCCCTTGCGGATCGTCCCGTTGTGGATGCGGAGCAGCGCGAGGCGGCCGAGGAACGGGGAGGCGTCGAGGTTGGTGACGTGCGCCTGGAGCGGAGCGTCCTCCTCGTAGCGGGGCCCGGGGATCGTCTGCAGGATCGTGGCGAACAGCGGCTCGAGGTCCTCGGAGTCCGGCATCTCGCCGTCCCCGGGACGCGTGAGCGAGGCGCGGCGCGCACGCGCGGAGGCGTAGACGACGGGCACGTCGAGGACGGCGTCGAGGTCGAGGTCCGGCACCTCGTCCGCGAGGTCGGAGGCCAGGCCGAGGAGCAGGTCCGTGGCCTCCTCGACGACCTCGGCGATGCGGGCGTCGCCGCGGTCGACCTTGTTGACGACGAGGATGACCGGCAGCTTCGCCGCGAGCGCCTTGCGCAGGACGAACCGGGTCTGCGGGAGCGGGCCCTCGGAGGAGTCGACGAGCAGGACGACGCCGTCGACCATCGACAGGCCGCGCTCGACCTCGCCGCCGAAGTCGGCGTGCCCCGGGGTGTCGATGACGTTGATCGTCACGCCGTCCGGCGCGCCCGCGGCGGCGGCCGCCGGTCCCTTGTAGTTGACCGTCGTGTTCTTCGCGAGGATCGTGATGCCCTTCTCGCGCTCGAGGTCGCCCGAGTCCATCGCCCGTTCGTCGACGTGGTCGTGCTCCCCGAACGCCCCGGACTGCCACAGCATGGCGTCCACGAGGGTGGTCTTGCCGTGGTCGACGTGGGCGACGATCGCGACGTTGCGCAGGTCCTGGCGCTGGGGCATGGCAGTGCTTCCTTCGGGTCCGGTGGCTACCTCCGGCGTCCACGCGCTGGTGCGCACCGATCGGCAGGGGCGTCGGCTCGCCGGTCGCGGCACGTGCCCCGAACCGCGATCCTACGCGCGCGGGCGCGCCCCCGTCCTGCCCCGCGGCCGTGATTCCCCCGACCCGGGCCTGCGAGCGGGCCCGAACGGGCGCAGCTCGGCGTGTCAGTGCTTGCGCTCGGACGAGCCCGGGTCCTGGGCGTCGTGGCCCTCGTTGTCGAGCCGGTCGAGGGCCTCCACGCTGTCGCGCTCCTCCGCGCGGCGCACCGTGTCGTCCCGGTCGGTCGGCGAGTCCACGACGACCTCCCCGTCCTCGCCCGCCTTGGCGTATGCCTCGAGGACGGCGTCGCGCGTGCGACGGCGCTTCGCCTGCTCGTCGGGGTCCGGCACCGGCACGGCCGCGATGAGCCGCTGCGTGTAGGGGTGCTGCGGGTCGTTGACGACCTGGCCGGAGTGACCGGTCTCGACGAGGTGCCCCTTGTGCATGACGGCGATGCGGGAGGACAGCATCTCGACGACGGCGAGGTCGTGGCTGATGAAGAGGCAGGCGAACCCGGTCTCCCGCTGGAGCTCGCTGAACAGCTCGAGCACGCGTGCCTGGACGGAGACGTCGAGCGCCGAGGTCGGCTCGTCGGCCACGAGGTTCGTCGGCTCGAGCGCGAGGGCGCGGGCGATGCCGACGCGCTGGCGCTGGCCGCCGGAGAGCTCGTGCGGGTAGCGGTTGCGCATGACGCGCGGCAGCTCGACCTTGTCGAGCAGGTCCTCGACCCGGGTGTTGCGCTCCGCCTTCGACAGCTCCGTGTGGAGCAGCAGCGGCTCGCCGATCGACTCGCCGATCGGCAGGCGCGGGTTGAGGGACGAGCCCGGGTCCTGGAAGACCATGCCGACCCGGCTGCGCAGGGGCTTGAGCGCGGACCGGTTCGCCCCGCGCATCTCGATGCCGTCGACGACCAGCGACCCGGACTTCACCGGGAGCAGGCCGACGATGGCGCGGCCGATCGTCGTCTTGCCGGAGCCCGACTCCCCCACCAGACCGACGACCTCGCCGGGGTTGATGTGGAGGTTGATGTCCTCGGCCGCGACGAAGGCCTTCTGCCGGCCGCGCTTGGGGTACTCGAGGACGACGTCCTCGGCCCGCATGACCGGGGTGACCTCGGCGGTGCCCGCGGTGGCACCGGACGGGGACGGCGCGGCGGCGCGGTCGCTGACCTCGAGGCGGTCGGTCCGGGGCCGCGCCCCGCCGGTGCCGTCCTCCGCCTCCGGGGCGAACGACTCGTCCGCGGAGGTGTGGGAGCCCAGGTGGGGCACCGAGGACAGCAGCTGGCGGGTGTACGGGTGCTGCGGCCGGTGGAAGATCTCGTCGGCGACGCCGCGCTCGACGATCTGCCCGTCCTTCATCACGAGGATCGTGTCCGCCATGTCGGCGACGACACCCATGTCGTGGGTGATGAGGATGATGCCCGCGTCGATCCGCTCGCGCAGGTCCCGCATGAGCTTGAGGATCTCCGCCTGGACGGTGACGTCGAGCGCGGTCGTCGGCTCGTCGGCGATGAGCAGCCGGGGGTTGCAGGCGAGCGCCTGGGCGATCATCGCCCGCTGTCGCTGGCCGCCGGAGAGCTGGTGCGGGTAGGAGTCGAAGCGACGCGCGGGCTCGGGGATCTCGACGAGCGTGAGGAGCTCGATCGCCCGCTTCTTCGCCGCCGCCGGCAGCAACGACTGGTGCGTGCGCAGCGTCTCGACGATCTGGAAGCCGACCGTGTAGACGGGGTTGAGCGCCGTCATCGGCTCCTGGAAGATCACCGCGATCTCGTCGCCACGGACGTTGCGCAGTCGCTGGCCCCGCAGGCCCACGAGCTCGGTCTCCCCGAGCCGCGCCGAGCCGGTTGTCCGGCCGTTGGGCGGCAGGAGGCCGACCAGCGACATCGAGGACTGGGTCTTGCCGGACCCGGACTCGCCGACGATCGCGAGGACCTCGCCGGGGTGGACGTCGTAGCTGAGGTCCTCGGCGGCGGTGAACCACTCGTCGTCGACGAGGAACTCGATCGTCAGGTCACGCACCCGCAGGATGGGGTCCTGGTCCGCGAACCGGCTCGCGGAGGGCGTGGTCTCGATGGTCTCAGTCACGTGGTCATCCTCGGGGTCGTGCCGGCGAGCGGGGCACGGGCTGTGCCGCTCGCAGGTGGGAGGATCGACGAATGCGACCCACCCTGGTCTTCCGTACGCGCGCGGCCCGGCCGATCGCCGTCGCCGGTTGGGTCGTCTGCGCCCTGGCGGCCGTCATGGTCCTGGTCGACGGCGTCGGGCCGGGAGCGCTGGCCTGGATCGCCTGCGCCGCACTCGTCCTGCACGTCGTGTGGTGGCGCCCCGCGGTCGAGGTCTCCGACGGCGGGATCGGTGTGCTCGATCTGCTCCGGGACGTCCACGTGCCCTGGCCGGCCCTGCGGGACGTCGAGTCGCGCTGGTCGCTGACCGTCGTGACCGACGAGGGGCGCTTCGGCTCCTGGGCAGTGCCGGCGTCGTCGGCCTCGGCACGCCGCCTGCGGCGTGGTCGCGGCAGCGAGCCGGAGGTCGAGGACCGGTCCGGCGGTGACGAGACGCCGGTCCGCGAGCCGGGGGCCGCCCCCGTCGAGCGGCACGACGGCACCGCCGAGGTCGTCGCGTCGGCGATCACCGCGCGACGCGACGCCCTGCGCCGCGACGGCCACCTGGACGCGGACGCACCGGTGCCGCCGGTGTCGACGAGCTGGAACGTGCTCCCGCTCGGCGCCCTGGCCGCACTCGTGGTGCTGGCGCTGCTGCTGGGCTGAGCCCGGGACGGCGACCGTCATCGCCGGTCGTCCGTGTCGTCGACCGTGCCGGCCGCGGAGCCGGCGCTCGTCGCGGCGGCCACCTGCTCGGCCTTGCGGTCGGCGGCCCCGCGCTCGGCGCGGCGGAGCGCACGGGCCGAGGGCTTGCGGCGCTGCCGCGGGTCGAACGCGTCCCGCAGGCCGTCGCCGATGAAGTTGATCGACAGGGCGATCGAGATGATGAAGAAGCCGGGCCACCAGAAGGCCCAGGGGCGGGTCGCGAACGCCCCCTGGTACTCGGAGATGATCCAGCCCAGCGAGTAGTCGGGCGGCAGGATGCCGAAGCCGAGGTAGGCCAGCGACGTCTCGAGCAGCACGGCGGACGCCATGAGCAGGGTCGCGTTGACGATGACCACGCCGATGGCGTTGGGGAGGATGTGCTTGAAGATGATCCGCGAGTTCGAGGCACCCGCCACCCGCGCGGCGTCGACGAACTCACGCTCGCGCAGGGCGAGGAAGTCGCCGCGCACGAGTCGCGCCATGCCGGTCCACAGGACGAGGCCGAGCACGATCGCGAAGAGCACGGGGAAGGACATCCACCCGAGCACGGTCCCGAACAGCGGGATGCTGTAGATCCGGTCCATCGTGTGCGGGTTGCCCAGCAGCGTGCCGAGCACCGCGCCGAGCACGACGGTCGGCACCGTGATGACGAGGTCGGTCATCCGCATGAGCAGGTTGTCGATCCAGCCGCGGAAGAAGCCCGAGAGCGCGCCGACGAGCACGCCGATCGCCGCGGCGATGACGCCGATGATCGCCATGACGAGCAGCGAGGTCTGGATCCCGTACATCACCTGCGCGAACAGGTCCTGGGCGATCTCGTTCTGCCCGAAGGGGTGCGTGCCGATCGAGATGAGGCCGCCGCCGTCGGGGAACAGCTCGAGCGTCGGGGCACCGAGCTCGTTGACGTTGCCGGCCGGGTCGCGGTCGCGCGCGCCCCACTGCCACCAGCCGTCGATCCCGAGGAAGCCGACGGAGGTGAAGGCGAGGATGGTGATGAGTCCGAGGTAGACGAGCGAGACCATGGCGCCGGCGTGGCGGAAGAACCGGCGCCGGACGATCTGGCCCTGCGTGAGGCCGGCGACGTCGCGGAGCTCGAGCTCGTTCTCCTCGCGGCTGGACCGCGACTCGTCCGCCCCGGTGGGCGTCTCGGGCGTGTGGGGAGTAGTCATCAGCTGAGCCTGATCCGTGGGTCGAGGGCGGCGTAGAGCATGTCGGCCACGATGTTCGCCAGCACGGCGAGAGCCGCCGTGAGCACGATGTAGGCCATGAGCGGATCCATCTCGGCGCCGTTGAGGGAGTCGACGAAGAGTCGTCCCATCCCGGGACGGCCGAAGATCTGCTCGGTGATGATGGCGCCGCCGAAGAGGGTGATGACGTCGACCGGGGCGATCGTCGCGAGCGGGATGAGGGTGTTGCGGAATCCGTGCCGCATGATCACGGTCCGCTCGTTGAGGCCCTTCGCGCGTGCCGTGCGCATGTAGTCCTGGCCGAGGACCTCGAGCATCGAGCCGCGCGCGTAGCGCGTGTACTGGGCGAACGAGATGAGCATGAGCACGAGGGTCGGCAGGATCAGGTGGGTGTACATGTCGATCGCCTGGATCCAGAAGTTGCCACCGAGGTTCGGCGTGTCCGAGCCCATCGTGGCGATCGGCCGGCCGCTGATCGCGTTGGCGTTGAAGTAGGCCGGCCAGGCGCGCATGCAGCGGTCGATGACGATGAACACCATGACGATGCCGCCGGTCATCCCGCCGACGCGCATCGACTGCACCCAGTCCGGCCCGCGGAAGGCCGCGCCGACCGCCATGCCGACGACGACGGCGCCGAGCACGAACAAGCCGATGATGCCCCAGGTCATCGAGTCGGTGAGGTCGACGAACAGCCCGTGGCTGATCCACCGGTGGAGCGCCAGGAAGACGACGACGACGGCGACGCCGGTGAGCAGCGCGCGGCGGTTCGACAGGCCCGTGGTCAGCAGGGTGATGACGAGAGCCGTGGCGAGCGACAGGAGGAGGAAGAGGACGCCGGAGATGTGCGGCTCGCTCCACCACCCGCTCTCCTGCAGGTAGGCGAACACGGCGATCGACGCGGCGGCCGCGATGCCGCCGACCGTCAGGCGGCGGCGGACGTCGCCGCCCACGGCGAGCGACCAGAAGAGTCCGGTGAGCACCCCGATGACGATGATCGTCGTGTAGCTGAGGGTCGGGTCGGCGAGGAAGGTGTTGAACCAGATCGCGCCACCCTGCTTGAGCAGCACCGCCACCCAGAACGAGGGGAGCGAGAACAGGACGAACGAGACCAGCGTGATGACGTAGTCGAAGGTCGAGTACTGCCGCAGCGCCGAGGCGATACCGATCGCGACGCCGAGGAAGATCGCGAGGAACGTCGCCGCGGTGACCAGCTGAAGCGTGTCGATGAGGGCGTCGCCCATGACGGACTCGACCTCACGCCCGCTGCGCCACGCCACGCCGAGGTCGCCGGTGACCACGCCCGTCAGCCAGTCCCAGAACCGCGCGATCCACGGCCGGTCGAGCTCGAGGTCCTGGATCCGCTGGGCGATGAGCTGCGCCTTGTTCGGGGCGGTCGACTCCTCGAGGTCCTGCAGCGGGTTGATCGAGACCGACAGCATGCCGTACATGAGGAAGCTCGAGACGAGCAGGACGACGAGCCCGGTGGCTGTTCGCCGAACCAGGAACCGAATCATGTGGTGAGACCTTCTCGCTGGGGCACGTGGCTTGGGAGCCTACACGCGGCTCTGTGATGACGAACGACGTTCGTCGGGGTGTCCTGAGGCACGCGCGCTGGGGTGTCCTCCGGGCACGCGAGAGGCGCCGGAACCGGGGTCCCGGCGCCTCTCGTCGATCCGTCAGGCGTGACGGCTTGGGTCAGCTTGCCGTGGCGGCGCCGCCCGGGGTCCACTCGTAGTAGTTCCAGAAGATCGTCGGCGCCATGGTGATCGGCGTGATCTCCTCGACCACGTCGCTGTTCCACGCCGTCAGACCCGGGTGCTGGTAGAGCACCAGGCCGAACGCGTCGTTGACGAGGTGGGCCTCCATCTCACCGAGGAGCGGAGCCTGGTCCTCCGGCTCGACGGTCGTGGCGATCTCGTCCCACAGCGCGTCGACCTCGGGGTTCGAGTAGCCGTAGAAGTTGTTGATGCCCTCGGTGTAGAAGCTGGCCTGGGAGTTGGTCGCACCCGTCGAGGTGGACTGCCAGCCGAACAGCGCCGCGTCGTAGACGGTGGTGTCCGCGAGGAGCGAGCCCCAGTCGGTCGAGCCCGCGTCGACGAGCGTGAACAGGCCGGACTCCTCGTAGGCCGAGGCGAGCAGCTGGTAGGTGTTCGACCGGCGGCTGTTCGCCGTGTCGTACATGAACCGGACCTCGATCGGCGTCTCGACGCCGGCCTCCTCGAGGAGCGCCGTGGCCGCCTCGACGTCGGGCTCGTCGTAGGACGTCATCCCGTTGGCCTCGACGATCTCGTCGTAGCTCGGCGAGCCCGGGACCTGCGTCTGGCTGTTGCGGATCTCGGCCTCGGGGTTGAGCGGGATGACGAGCTGGTCGAGGATCTCCTGACGCGGGATGACGCGGAGGAAGGCCTCGCGGACGTTGCGCGCGGTCTCCGCGTCGCCGCCGTAGGTGGCCGGGTCGAACGGGCCCTCGTTGTTCTGGGCGAGGTCGATGTGCTCGTAGGTCGCCGTGTCCTCCTGCGTGAAGGAGTACGGCTCGCCGAGGCCCTCGACGCGCGTGAGGAGGTCGGAGGTCGCCTGCGGGGAGACCACCGCGATCTCCTGGTTCTCCATGGCGTCGACGAGCGCGTTCGGGTCACCGTTGAACCGCACGGTCACCGTCTCGAAGGTGGCGGCCTGCGAACCGGTGTAGTCCGGGTTGGCGGTGAGCACGACGTACTCCTCGCCGCTGATCTCCGTCAGGAGGTAGGCGCCGTTGGAGAGGTAGAGCAGCTCGTCGTCCGGCAGCGCGCCGTCGAACTGGAAGCCCTCGTTCCAGAACTGGGACACGGGCGAGAGCACCTCGGTGTCGTTGGTCTGGATCGCCTCGACGAGCGTGTCGAGCGCCTCCTGCGGGTCGTCGATGTCGAGGGCCCGCATGGCGACCACGTGGGCCGGGACGAAGCCGGACGCGAGCTGGAACTGCCAGTCGGCGAAGGGCTCGCTCAGCGTCGCGGTGAGCGTCGTGTAGTCGTCGGAGATCTCCGGGGTGGGCTGGAAGTAGGCCACCGTCGGCGAGGTGCCGTTGAAGTAGACGCCGGCGTCGAGCTCGTCCTGGTTGGTGACCTCGCCCTCCTCGTCCGTCTCCGCCTCGACGGTGTTGAGGTGGCCGGACGTGGCGGCCCACTGCAGGAGCACGTCGACCGCGCTCACCGGCGTGCCGTCGGACCACGTGACGCCGTCGGCGATCGTGTAGGTCGCCGTCACACCGTCGTCGGCGAGCTCCATCGTGCCGAACTCCTCGTTCGGCACGAACTCCAGCTCCTCGTTGAAGTACGCGAAGCCGTTGTTCATCAGGTGGAGGATGTTGTTGTTCGAGGCCGCGTTGCCGGTCTCCGTGTTGCCGTTGTACTCGTAGAAGTGCTGGTTCCAGCCGAGGCTGATCTGCGTCGACTCGTTGAGACCCTCGGCGTCGCCGCCGGGAGCGTCGGGGTCGTCGTCGGGCGAGTCGCCGCCCGCGCCGTCCGTCTGCGAGGTGTCGTCGTCGTCGCCGCCGTTGTCGTCGTCGGACGATCCTCCGCAGGCTGCCAGGACCAGGGCGGTGGCGGCGGAAGCCGCGACGAGCCCGGTGAAGCGCCGGATCTTCAATGTTCCTCCTCAGGATGGTGGTCACGGCCACGGGGGTGGCCTGACCAGCCGTCTGTCCGCGCGAACGGGTCGTTGTCCGTCACGGTTGAGGCGCACTGTAACCATGCTCGCGAAGCGGCGCGCGCATCCCGGGAACATCTGAGTTTCTTTCGTTATGTTCTCGTAACGCCCCTGACTTGCGAGAACACCGGGAACCGGGGTCGTCGAGCCGCCCCCGAGCGACCGATGACGCCCGGCGCGGCGCCGGTCAGCCGAGGATCCGCACCTGGAACGGGTAGCGGTAGAGCTCGCCCCGGGAGGCCGCCATCGCGCCGCGGATCGAGCACCACACCTGGGCGACGAACGCGACGATCCACAGGATGATCGCCACCGGGATGAGGATGAGCGTGAAGAAGCAGATCCAGGCGACGATGCCGAGGATCGTGATCCCGATCGCGAAGTTGAAGGCTCCGGCAGAGGCCGCGCGCACCAGCGGGCCCCGCTCACGCAGGACGAGCCACACGATGAGCGGGCCGAGGAAGGTGAGCCAGCCGGCCGAGAGCAAGATGGCGGCGAGCGCCGAGAGGTGCGCGATGACTGCGAAGGTGCGCTCGTCGGAGCCGGGTGCGCCGTCCCCCCGGCCGTGCTCGGGGCCGCCGGACGTCGCGTACGGGTTGTCGTAGGACATGACGCTGCTCCTCGTCGGTCGGGTGTGCCGCCTCGAGCCTATCGGCGGGCGACGACGGGGGGGCGCCGCCGTCCGTCGCACCCCGCTCCCCCACCTACCCTGACCGGGGCGACCGGTGGGCGGTCGTCCGCGCCGGGGCCGAGCGGCTCCCGGGACCCGACGGCGGCACGGCCGCAGGACGACGAGGAGGTGGGCGGTGCCCGAGGGTGCGGTGCTCGCGTTCCTGCTCACGCTGGGGGCGGGCCTGGCCACGACGGTCGGCGCCCTGGTCGCCCTGTCCCGGCACGCGATGTCCGACCGGTTCCTCTCGGCGGCGCTCGGCTTCTCCGCGGGCGTGATGATCTACGTCTCGTTCGTCGAGATCCTGCCCGGGTCCCTGGCCGAGCTCGGCGGCGCGCTGGGAGACGGTCCGGGGGCGTGGGCGACCACGGCCGGGTTCTTCGGGGGCATCGCCGTCATCGCGATCATCGACCGCCTCGTCCCGGGCGCCGCGAACCCGCACGAGGTACCGCCCGTCGAACGGACCGCGGCGGAGCGGGAGGCGGCCGCGCTGCTGCGCATGGGCACGTTCACCGCCGTGGCGATCGGCCTGCACAACTTCCCCGAGGGCTTCGCCACGTTCATCACCGCCCTGGAGAACCCGGAGATCGGGATCCCGGTGGCGGTGGCGATCGCCATCCACAACGTGCCCGAGGGGATCGCGGTTGCGGTGCCCATCCGACGGGCGACGGGCTCGCGCGGGACCGCGCTCCGGTGGGCGTTCCTCGCCGGCCTCGCGGAGCCGGCGGGCGCCCTCATCGGGTTCGGCCTGCTCGCGCCGTTCCTCACGCCGACCGTGACGGGCCTCGCGCTGGCCGCCGTCGCCGGGGTGATGGTGTTCATCTCGCTCGACGAGCTGCTCCCGACCGCCGAGGCGTACGGGCACCACCACTGGTCGGTCTACGGACTGCTCGCCGGCATGGCCGTCATGGCGCTCAGCCTGCTCATGCTGGCCTGACCCGCGCCGGGGCTCCTGCCCCGGCCCGCCCGGGCCCGGGCGACGAGCCCGACTGCGCTCGACGCCGGACGTCGACGACCGACGTCGGCGCGTTCGTCAGACCCCGCGGCCGATCTCGTCGAGGTCGACGACCGGCTTCCCGTCGGCGTCGGTGGCCACCCAGGGCGCGATGAGCGCGTGGAGGTACTCGACGAGGTCGTACCCGTCCGGGACCTGGCCGTCGAGCAGTCGGTTGACCTCGACGTATCCGTGCACGCCGGCCCACAGGTAGGTGCTGACGAGCACCGGGTCGGCCGCGGTGAGCACGCCCTCGGCCATCAGCCGACTCACGGTGCGCACGATCGGCGCGCCGTCCTCGGAGGCGCCGTGCTCGATGTGCGGCGCCCACGGCGGCGGGTCGAGCCGGGCGCCCGCACGGTCGGTGAGGATGACGTACATCGTGGGGTACTCGACCGCCCACATGACGTATGCCTTGCCGATGGCGTACAGGTCGAGGAGGTCGGCCCCCTCGCCCGCGGCCACCCGGTGGGCCTCGACGAACGACTCGTCAGCCTTGGCCACGACCTCGGCCACCAGCGAGCCACGGCTGCCGAAGAACGTGTAGATCGCGTTGGTCGTGGTCCCGGCGCGCATGGCGACGTCGCGGACCGAGAGCGCCTGCACCCCGTGGTCGGCGATCACCTGGGCCGCCTCGTCGATCAGGCGGTCCCTCAGGGTGTCGTCGTACGTCCGCTGTCTAGCCATGCCACACACTGTAAGTACATGCAGCGCTGTTCGATGCATCGCCGGGCCGGGCGGTCGGTCGCAGGTCACCGTTATCGGCGCGTCGTCGCCCGTTCGACGCCCTGATCGTTGCGTCGCTCACACGGCGTCGCACCGACCGGTTGCCGCCGTCGTGCGGGAGGCGACGGCGGCGCACACCCCCGGGGCGCCGTCGGAGGTCCCGCATCGTCGCGCCCGCCTCCCATCCCTCGACGACGACGCTCACCCGGCCCTGCCGGCCTGTCCGGCCGGGCCGTGCAGGATCTCCAGCGCCCGGGACTCGTCGCCGGCGTTCGTGTGCGGGAGCTCGGTCCAGGTGATGGCCACCGCGGGCTCGGCCACGGTCGCCAACCGGTGGACCCACGCGGCGAACCTGGCGATCTCGTCGAACGCCGCCTCGCCGCGCGCGCGGAGCAGGACGACGATCCGTGGCCCGGCACGCTCCGGACGTGGGACGACGCACCCACCCTCGTGCGCGGTGGGCGCGTCGTCGTCGGTCCTCTCGAGCGAGTCGGACCACCACCCCTCGATCGCCGACCACACCGTGTCGCCGTCCTCGGACGAGACCAGGTCCGCCCGCAGGGTGACGATCGACGACTCGTCCCACGGCTCCGGTCCCGCCTCGGCCCACCGGTAGTTGACGATGTACATCTCCGCGTCCGCCATGGCCCCAGCCTGCCAGTGAGTGTGCCGCGAACCTCGTCACCGGTTAGCGGACGACATCACACTGGCATTTTCGGCGGCACTGTGCCATAATTGTTCGGCAGGTCCGTAGGTTTCGGACGGTTCACCGAGCCGTCTGTGCCCATGTCCGCACGAGCGCCGCGAGCGATCCGCCGCCGTCCGGACGACCGCCGCGCCAGCGGGCGGCCGGACCGGTCGTCCCGAGCAGAGGAGATCCATGCCCGTCGTTCCCGGTCAGACCGTCGTCCACCCCCACCACGGACCGAGCACCGTCGACTCGGTGTTCAGCAGGACGGTCAAGGGACGAAAGATCTCCTACGCGCGGCTCGAGGTCCTCGGCCAGGACCTCACGGTCGCGGTCCCGGTCGACATGCTCGACGAGGTCGGGGTCCGGGACGTCATGGACACCACGCGCATCGAGGCGATCTTCGACGTCCTCGTCGCCGACTCGCTGCCGTTCGAGAAGGTGTGGTCCCGCCGCATGAAGTCGGCGCAGGACCGCGTCGCGTCCGGCGACCTCGTCAAGGTGGCCGAGGTCGTCCGCGACCTGCGCCGCCGCGAGGAGGAGTCCGGCATCTCCTTCGGCGAGCGCACGCTCATGCGCGACGCCCTCGTGCCGCTGGTGAGCGAGCTCGCCATCGGGCTGGAGATCGAGGAGAGCGCCGCGGACACGGCCGTCGAGCGCGCGATCCTCGAGCAGGTCGCCCCGGACCTCGCGGCCGACGACCAGAAGTCGCTGGCCCCCGCGAGCTGATCCGCCCCCGATCGCCCCGGCCCGCCCACGGGCCGGCCATGCGGCCCCGACGCAGATGCGTCGGGGCCGCGGTGCGTCCGGTTCAGCTCGGCGGATCCATCCACGCCTCCGTTCGCCCGACCGACGACCCGGTGAACCGACCCGCCTCCACTCGCGCGACCGACGCCCCGGTGCGAGGCTGGAGACATGAGCGAGAACGACCTCCACCGAGTGGGCACCGACGCCGCACGGCTGGCCGGCGAGGACGGCGGGTTCCCCGCCCAGGAGCAGGAACCGCCCGGTCTCACCGCCGCCATGGAGCCCCGACCCGACCACGGGGAGGAGTCCTACCGCGGGAACGGCCGGCTCGCCGGGCTCCGTGCGCTCATCACCGGTGGCGACTCCGGCATCGGTCGCGCCGTGGCGATCGCCTACGCCCGTGAGGGCGCCGACGTGGCGCTGTCCTACCTTCCCGACGAGCAGGCCGACGCCGAGGACACCGCGGCGTGGGTGGAACGGGCGGGACGACGCGCCGTTCTCGTCCCGGGCGACATCCGGGACGAGGAGACGGCCCGGACGGTGGTGCGCGACGCCGTCGCGGGGCTCGGCGGTCTCGACGTGCTCGTCAACAACGCCGGGGCGCAGTGGGCACGTCGCGAGAACGGGATCGCGGACGTCACCACCGAGCAGATGGACGCGATCGTCAAGGTCAACCTCTACGCGCTGTTCTGGATCACCCAGGAGGCCCTCCCGCATCTCGGCCGCGGATCCTCGATCATCAACTGCGCCTCGATCCAGGCATACGACCCGTCGGTGAGCCTCATCGACTACGCGTCGACGAAGGCGGCGATCACCAACATCACGGTCAACCTGGCGCAGGAGCTGGGCGAACGCGGGATCCGCGTCAACGCGGTGGCTCCCGGCCCCATCTGGACGCCGCTCCAACCCGCCACCAAGGGCGCGGACTCGATGCCGGCGTTCGGTGGTGACACCCCGCTGGGACGGGCGGGCCAGCCGTCGGAGGTGGCGGGCGCCTTCGTGTTCCTCGCCTCGCCGGAGGAGGCGAGCTACGTCTCCGCCGCCGTCCTCGGCGTCACCGGCGGCAAGCCGGTGTTCTGAGCCGGACGGTCGCGCAGCGCCGGCTCGCGGGTCAGCTCTCCGCGAGCGCCTTGAGCCGTTCGATCGAGGCGAGGAGGTTGGCGCTCGTGGTCGAGCGTGCGCGCTCGTGGCGGCGTTCGTCGTGCAGCTGCGTCCAGTCGTAGGTGTGGGTGACGAGCGTGCGGCCCTCGCCGATCTCCTCGAGCTCCCAGCGCCACACGTGCCCGGCGGGCTCCTCGCCGACCCCGCCGGGCATCCAGGCGATGAGCCGGTCCTGCTCGAGCTCGGAGATCGTGTTGGCGCGCACCTTGCCGCTCGTGTTGAGCATCTCGAAGACCTCGCCGACCTCGCGGACCTGCTCGGACCGGGACGACCGCACGAGGTTGTCGTTGCCGTCCCAGCGCGGCTGGTTGGCGGGCACGGCGATGAGCTCGAAGATCTCGGCGGCCGGCGCCGCGACCTCCGCGCTGGCGTGCACGATCCGCGACTCGCCCGAGGGTGTGTCCATGCGGTCATCCAACCACCGCACCGGCCGTCTGCCCAGGGTCGCCGGCGGGTCGCCGGGCGCGCAGCGGCACGGATCCGTGCGGCCGCCGGCAGGGTGCCGGGCCCGGCAGAGCGTACCGGGACCCGGCAGGGCGTGCCGAGGGCGCCGGTACGGGCGGTCGGGCCGGTCGCGCGGGTCGTGCCCGACCACCGGGCAACCGTCCGCACGTGCAGACTGGGCGCATGCGGCGACACATCGTCTGGGACATGGGCGGGACCCTGGTCGACACCTACCCCGCGGTCGACGCCGCGATGGTCGAGGTCGTCCGGCGCCACGGGGGTGAGGTGACTCCGGACGAGGTCGCGGCACTGACGAGGCGTTCGACCGGGGTCGCCGTCGAGGAGCTGGCACGGCGCTACGACATCGACGCCGCCGAGCTCGAGGAGTCGCAGTCCGAGCTCAAGGCCGGCTGGGTGCGCACTCCCCCGCCCGTGATGGACGGCGCGCGCGAGGCGATGGCCGCGGCCCGTGCGCTCGGCGGCCTCAACCTCGTGGTCACGCACCGCGACCGGGCGAGCGCCACGAGCCTCCTGACGAGCCTCGGGCTCGAGGTCGACGACCTCCTGTGCGCGCCGGACGGGTTCCCGCGCAAGCCGGACCCCACGATGTACTCCGAGGTGCTGGGCCGGCACCGGCTGGACCCGGCGGGCTGCCTCGCCGTCGGTGACCGCCCGATCGACGCCGAGGCCGCCCGTGGGGCGGGCGTCGACAGCGCCGCGGTCGTCACGCCGGGACTCGATCTCGACGACGGCGGGGCGCGCTGGCGGATCAGCTCGCTGCACGAGCTGCCCGGCCTCCTGGGCTGAGCCCCGCGCACGACGGCCGCGCCCCGACCCCCCGCGCGGACGGGGGCGCATCCACGTCCGCCCGCGGGCACCGGGCGATCGGGAGCGGTCAGGCGAGGTTCGTCGTCGTGCGGTCCGACCCGGCAGGCTCGCGGCGCAGCGCGAGGTAGGAGACCCAGGCGAGGGCCGATCCGACGACGAGGACGAGCCCCATCGGCACGGCGTCGTCCTCTCCGTTGATACCGACGATCGGCGAGATGAGTCCTGCGAGGAGGAACTGGGCTGCGCCGAGGACCGCCGAACCGGTCCCGGCCGAGGAGGTCAGGGCCTGCATCGCGATCGCGGACGAGTTGCCCATGAACAGCCCGATCGAGGCGGCGACGACGAACATCGCGACGAGCGTCGGGACGAGGGTGGGGCCGACGAGCGCGAGCACGAGGAGCGCGACGGCGCCGGCCGCGAGCAGGGCGAGCCCCACGCCGACGACGGACAGGATCGGCACCCGACCCGCGAGCCTCATCGCCAGGCCGCCCGTGGCCATGATGCCGAGGGAGTTGACGCCGAACACGACCGCGTACTGCAGCTCGCCCAGGCCGAGGATGTTCTGCAGGACGAACGGCGAGGCCGAGATGTAGCCGAAGAACGCCGCGAAGCCGAGGGTGAAGACGCCGGTGGCGAAGAGGTAGGTGCGGTTGCGCAGGACCTCGCCGGCACCGACCACCAGTCGGCGCAGGCCCCCGGACCCGCGCCGCCCGGCGGGCAGGGACTCGGGCACCACGACGACGACGAGCACCACCATCACGCCGACGAGCGCGCACACCACGAGGAAGATCGTGCGCCAGTCCCCGACCGCGAGGATGCCGCCGCCGATGCTCGGGGCGAGCGCGGGCATGAGGCCGCCGAGCACCATCATCAGGCTCATGAGCCGGGCGGTGCGTGCCCCGCGGGTCATGTCCGTGATGACCGCGCGGGACAGGACGATCCCGGCCGCGCCGCTCATGCCCTGGACGAAGCGCATGACGACGAGAACCGTGACGTTCGGGGCGAGCACGCAGGCGATGCTCGCCGCCAGGCAGACGATCGTGCCGATCAGCAGCGGCCCGCGCCGACCGAGCGCGTCGGAGAGAGGGCCGATGACGAGCTGACCGAGCGCGAGCCCCACCATGAACGCGGTGAGGGTGAGCTGGACGGAGGCCGCCGTGGTCCCGAGGTCGTCCTGCATCTGAGGGAAGGCGGGCAGGTACATGTCGGTCGCCAGCGGGGAGACCGCGGAGAGCAGCGCGAGCGTGGCGACGAGCCAGATGGTGGGGCCCGCGGGTGCCGTGCTCGCGGCGGTCGTGCCCGCGGCGGTCGTGTCGTTCACTGGCGTTCCTCACGGTGCGGGGGCCGGGTGGTCCCGTGATCCACGACGGAGGCCCGGAACCCCTGATGGGGTCCCGGGCCTCCGTGCCTGTCCTGGGCCGCCGACAGACGTGTCGGTCAGCGGCGAACGGTCAGACTATCCGCCTCACGTTCCGGCGGGTGAGGTGGGTCAGCGGCGGATGCCGACGGTGTCGGTGCCGTTGCCGTCCCAGTCGCCGACGAAGACCTCGTCACCGGAGCGGCCGTAGTCCTGCTCGATCTCGGCGACCGTGGACGTCAGCGAGTTCGAGACGAAGAACGTGATCCCACGCCGCACCGCGAACGTGTCGACCGCGTCACCGTCCCAGTCACCGACGTACACCTCGTCCGTGGCCCGGCCGTAGGCGAGCTCGGAGTCCGCGTTCCCACCGGTGAGCGAGTTGGCGATGAAGTACCGGTTCCCCCGACGCACCGTGAACGTGTCGATCGCGTCGCCGTCGTAGTCACCCACGAGGACGGCGTCGGGGGCGCGGCCGTAGTCCAGCTCGGTCTCCGCGTCCCCGGACTCCAGGGTGTTGGACACGAAGTAGCTGTTCCCCCGGCGCACGGCGAAGGTGTCCACGCCGTCACCGTCCCAGTCACCCACGAGCACCGTGTCGCTCGCCCGGCCGTAGTCGAGCTCGACGTCCGCGTTCCCGCCGTACAGCGAGTTGGACAGGAAGTAGCTGTTCCCGCGACGGACCGCGAGCGAGTCGCTCCCGTCACCGTCCCAGTCACCCACGAGCACCTCGTCACCGACCCGGCCGAAGGAGAACTCGTGCTCCGCGACCGCGTCCCAGCCGTCGTTGAGGTAGAACCCACGCCCCGGAGTCGGCGGCACCGGCTCCGGCCCAGGCTCCGGCTCCGGGTCGGGGCCGGGCTCCTCGCCGCCGTCGGACGTCGTCGTGAAGGTCGCGACCGGCGAGACGGCCTCTCCGCCCGTGGCGTTCTGCGCGACGACGTACCAGCCGTAGGTCGTGGCCGGCTCGAGGCCGGACCACTCGACGGTCGCGGTCTCGCCGGACGCGACGGTGTCGGTGCCGATCTCCTCGTCGGAGTAGGCGGTGACGAGCACCGAGTCGGTGGCGATCGAGGTGGTGCGCGTCGTGAGGTCGATCGGCACGGTGAAGTCGTCCTCGGTGCCGTCGTAGTCACGGTTGGTGGCCGAGTCGAACTCGTTCGCCCCGAAGTTGTCGAGGCGGGCGGAGTAGGTGTCCACCGTCAGCTCCGAGCGGTCCACGTCGAACTGCAGCAGGCGCATGAAGCCGGCGGTCTTCTCGTCGTCGACCAGGTACTCCTGGTAGTCGGCGAGCAGCTCGACCACGTGGTGACCGGGCTCCGCGACGTCGTGCCGGACGTTGGTCCCCACGCCGTGGACGTGGCCCGAGAGCACGAGGACGATGTTCGGGTTCTGCGTGACGACGTCGTTCCAGAGGTTCTGGCCCCAGTGCGCGGTGTGCGTCGCCCCGCGCGCGTCCGGCGCCGTCGAGGCGTTGATGTACTCGTGCGAGGCGAGGATCGCGTTGCGGTCCGGGTACTGCGCGAGGATCTCGTTCGCCCAGGCCAGCTCCTCGGCCGTGGCGAGGTAGCCGAGGTGCACGACGACGAAGTCCAGCCCGCCGGCGGAGAACAGGTCGTAGTGGTTCTGGTTGTCGCCCTCGCGCCACGGGCCGCCGTACTCCGCGTTCTCCCAGTTCTCGGACAGGGCCTCGTACCGCTCCGGACCGAAGTACTCGTTGTAGAGCGAGTTGTCGTTGCCGTACCGGTTGTCGTGGTTGCCGGGCAGGACACCGTTGGGGATGCCGGCATCGTCGAGGATCGACTGCGCCTCGTCGGCGACGTCGTACTGCGCCCGGGCGTGGGCGATCCAGTCCGGGTCGTCGGTCACGACGGTGTCGTCGTTGACCAGGTCACCGGTGTGCAGGGCGTAGGCGATGTTCCGCTCGTCGGCGTTGTCCGCGATCCACTGCGTGGTGTCGACGTAGGCGTCCCGGAAGCGGTCCGCGGCGGCGCCCTCCTGGTCGACGGCGCCCTCGGACAGGTACTGGGTGTCCGTGTTGTGCGCGATCGCGAAGTCGTAGGTCTCCGGGTCGCGGAACGAGTCGGCGACGGGGTCCTCGATGTCGTCGGCGAAGGGGTCGTAGCCCTCGACGAGCAGGTGGACGGTGCCGTCGTCGACGTGCTGGGCGTCGGCGGTCCCGCCGAGCTCGGTCGCGCCGTCGGCGGTGCCGCGGGCGTCCTGCAGGAGGTCCCAGGCCAGCTCGACGCCGTCCCACACGTAGAGGCGGGCGCCGCGGGCCGGGTCGACCTCGCCGGACCAGGAGACGATCTGCTCGCCGTCGCTCTCGACCGGGACGTCGAACCGCTGGTACGTCACGCCCTCGGCCGCAGGACTGCGCAGCACCTCGTCGTCGCCCGGGGCGAGCGGCGCGGCGTCGGCCTCCTCCTGGCCGGTGAGGTCGAGCTGGCCGAGCGGGAGCTCCTCGGTCGTGCCCTGGTAGGCGGCCGACGGCAGCTCGGGCTCGGCCACGTAGAAGGTCGCGTCGACGTCGTCGCCGTGCGGGTCCGTCACCGTTGCCGCGAGCGGCGCGTCGAGCCCGACGCCGGCGGTCCCGGTCGCGGGCGACAGGTCCGCGATTCCCGGGGTGTTCGGGGCGGAGGTGAACTCGACGACGTGGCGCGAGGTGGTGCCGAGCGCGTCGGTCGACTCGACGACGAGCTCGTGGGCGCCCTCGCTCAGGGTGTCGGACGAGATCGTGGTGCCGGCCGCGATCGGGGTGCCGTCGAGGGTGAGCGCGACGTCGCCGGTCACGCCGGCCTCGTCCGCGACCTCGGCGGTGACGACCGCGTCGCCGAGGAGGTGGTCACCGTCGGTGGGCGTGGAGGAGACGAGCGCGGGGCCGGTGTTGTCGACGACGATCGTGCGCTCGGTGGTCGCGCCCGCGTCGGTCGTCACGGTCAGGGTGTGCTCGCCGTCCTCGAGCGCGGTGGTGTCGAGCTCGAGGAGCAGGCCGGAGTGCTCGTTCGGCTCGGCGTCGACCGTGAACTCCGTGGTGAGGAAGCGGGGCTTGCTGCTCGATCCGCAGTTGCCGTCACCGATGTTGTACAGCCCGTCCGCGCCCGGGGCGGGGCCGGTGGTGGGGTTGGCCGGGTTGCTGAACTGCTCGCCGCCGGGGATCTGGAGGCGGAAGTTGCCGATGACGACGTCGTCGTGGTTGATGCCGCAGGTCGAGGCGCGGGTCCCGGTGTGGAACTCGATCTCGTTGTGCCCGAGCGTGACGAGGTCGGCGGGGAGGTTGATCGGGTGGTCGTTGACGTTGGCGATCTGCTCGAGGATCCCCACCCGCTCGCCGTTGACCATGAGGTAGTTGCTGTAGGCGATCTCGACCGCGGCGGTGACGTCGAGGACGAACGCGGCATCGGTCTCGGCAAGCGCCTCGGCGCCGAGGGTGACCCGCGCGTCCTCGTCGGCGACCCCGTCGATCTCGATGTTCGCGGGGTTCTCGCCGGCCACGCTCGGGGTGGTGACGACGGTGTGCACACCGCTCACGCGCTCGCCCTCGTCGACGTTGACGGTCGGCTCACCCGCGGCGACCTGGCCCGGGTCCGGCTCGACCGGACCGTAGTCGGGCTGCGCGGCGCCGGGGGCCGCCGGGAGGGGGATCGCCCCGCCGTCGTCGGGGGTGGCAGCGGCGGGGACCGTGGCGGTCACCACCGCGAGCGCCGCGGCCGAGGCGAGCAGCCCCGAGGTCCAAGATCTACGCATCGTTGACATCTCTCCAGACGGGTACGGCCGGCCCGAGGGAGCCGGAGGGGGAGCCGTGTGACGGGCAACCCGGACGATGTCATCCGAAGGTGAACCGGACGGGCCCGTTCGGTGAACTCCCGCCCCGGGACGGACGCCCGGACCGCGGCCGCCCTCCCGTTCCGCCCGCCGGGCTCCGGCGGTAGGTTGGCGATATGCCCGCGACGACGAGGTCCGCGCTCACCCGCCACGTCGACGAGGGCACCGTCCCCGGGGTGGTTGCGACACTCGGCCGGGACCTCGATCCGGTCGCGGTCGGCCACCTCACCGTCGGCGGACCCGCCGCGTCCCCGGACGCGATCGTGCGCATCCAGTCGATGACGAAGGTCGTCACCGCCGTGGCGGCGCTGCGGCTCGTCGCGCGCGGCGACCTCGACCTCGACGCACCGGTCGACCACTGGGTGCCCGAGCTCGCCGATCGGCGTGTCCTCGTCCACCCGGCGGCGGGATTGGACGAGACCGTGCCCGCGCGCCGACCGATCACGCTGCGCCACCTCCTCACCAACATGTCCGGCTACGGCGCCCTCGCTCCCGGCTCCCCGCTCGCCGACGCGATGGCGGCGAACGGGACCGAGGCCGACGAGGCCCCGCCGCGCCTCGGCCAGGACGACTGGCTCGCCGCGCTGGCCACGCTGCCCCTCGCAGTCCAGCCGGGCGAGGGCTGGCGGTACCACCACTCGTTCGGGATCCTCGGGATCCTGCTGGGCCGGGTCGCCGGCACCTCGACCGCCGTCGTCCTGGCCGACGAGCTGTTCGGCCCGCTCGGCATGACGGACACGGGCTTCGTCGTCCCGGCGAGCCGGGCCCACCGGCTCCCCGCCGCCTACCGCCGCGGGGCCGACGGGTTCGAGGAGATCGAGCCGGCCGGCGGGGGCTTCTACGTCGCCCCGCCCTTCGAGGTGGGGCACGCCGAGCTCGTCTCCACGCTCACCGACCTCCACGCGTTCCTGCGGGCGCTCGCGGCGGGAGAGCTGATCCCCGCGGAGCTGCTCACCGCGCTCCGCACGGACCAGGTCCCGGAGACCGCCAAGACGCCGGAGAGCTTCTTCCCCGGCTTCTGGGACTCCACCGGGTGGGGGTACGGCGTCTCGGTCACGACGTCCGGGCCGTCCGCCGGCCGGTGGGGGTGGTCGGGCGGGCTGGGCACGGACTTCTTCGTCGCCCCCGACGGCAGCATCGGCATCCTCCTCGCCCAGGTCGCGATGGACGAGCGGGTCCTCGGGATGCTCACGGAGTTCGGCGCGCTGCCCACGGACGGCTGAGCGCCCGGGACAGGCCGGCGCTGACCGACGCCGGACGAATGACCACCGAGCACCGGCTGGTGGCCGTGAGCGGGACCACACGACGGCGATGCCACCGCCCCTTGCGATTGACGCGGCGTCAAGCGGAACGGTGGTGCGTGCACCGATCGCGACGAACGGAGGAGCCATGCCGGACCAGGAATGGTCGATGCAGGAGATCGTCCGGCTCACGGGTACGACGAGCCGGACGCTGCGGCACTACCAGGCCGTCGGCCTGCTCGTGCCGGCGCGCACCGGCCACGGGGGCGTGCGGTTCTACGACCGGGCGGGCCTGCTGCGGCTGCAGCAGATACTCGTCCTGCGCGAGCTCGGGCTGGGTCTGCCGCGGATCGGCGAGGTCCTCGAGGAGGACGTGCCGGTCACCGAGGCGCTGCGGGCGCACGCGGAGCGGCTCGACCTCGAGAGCGAGCGGCTCCGCGTCGTCGCCGGATCGGTGCGGTCCACCATCACCATGATCGACGAAGGAGGAGAGCTCGTGGCACGCGACATGTTCGACGGGTTCGACCACACACAGCACAAGGACGAGGTCGAGGAGCGGTGGGGCCACCAGGCCTACACCGACTCCGACGCCTGGTGGCGCTCGCTGACCGATGCCGACAAGGCGGCCTTCCAGCGCGAGATCCAGGACGTCGCCGAGGGCTTCGGCGACGCCTCCGCGCGGGGCCTCGACGTCCGCAGCGACGAGGTCCAGGCGCTGGCCCGCCGCCAGTACGACTGGATCGGATCCGGGTGGGGCGGCACGTCCCCGAGCAGGGAAGCGTTCATCGGCCTCGGCCAGATGTACGTCGACGACCCGCGCTTCGGCGCGACATACTCGGACGAGGGCCGCAGCTACGCGGCCTACGTCCGGGACGCGATGACGGTCTTCGCCGAGGACAACCTCGCGTAACCGTCCGGGCCGGCGGGAGCCGGCCCGTGCGGGGCGGTGTCCCGGACCTGGCACCGCCCCGCGGACGGTGAGGGGGACACGAGCGATGGCCACCGTGCGAGTGATCGTCAGCGGCCGGGTCCAGGGCGTCGGCTTCCGGGCGGCGTGCCGGGAGGCAGCGCGCTCACGGTCGGTGTCGGGTTGGGTCCGAAACACGGGCGACGGCCGGGTGGAGGCCCTCCTGACGGGTGCGCGCCGCGACGTCGACGCGGTGCTCGAGTGGTGCCGCTCAGGTCCGCCGGCGGCGCGCGTGGACGCGGTCGACGTCCGGCCCGTCGACGCCCGAACAGCCCCCGGCGGTGCCGTCGCCCGCCGCACTGCGGGCGACGACGACGCACGACAGCCTGACTTCGAGATCCGCTGAACGGCACGCACGACACCGGCGACATGGGCGACCTCCTGATCCTGCCCGGGCCGGGTGCCCTGCGCGGCCGCGCCGGACGACGACGCCTCCTCGCCACATCGCTGAACTTGCAGAGTCTGCATGTTCGGACCTGGCGTCGTCGTCGATGACCGACCCGAGCACCGCACCGGCCCCCCTCGGCAGGCGGGAGCAGCGCAAGCAGGAGACGCACCGGACCATCCGAAGCACCGCCCTCGACCTGGCGCTCGAGCACGGCATGGAGTCCCTCACCGTCGACGCGATCAGCGCGGCCTCCGGTGTGTCCGCCCGCACGTTCTTCAACTACTTCTCCTGCAAGGAGGACGCCATCGTCCCGGAGACCTCCGAGTCGGCGGACGTCTTCTGTCGATCGATCCTCGCCCGGCCGCCCGACGAGCCGCCGTTGCGAGCGATCCGGGTCGGCATCGTCAGCAGCTACCGGCTCGGTGAGGTCCGGCCGGACCGGGAGCGCCTGCAGTCACGGCAACGCCTGGTCCACGCGCACCTGCCCCTGCTCACGCGCCAGCTGGCGCAGTACGTGCGCCTCGAGCAGAGCCTGGCCGAGGCTCTCGCCGAGCGCCTCGGCACCGGGCCCGACGACCTGCGGCCCACCCTCCTCGCGGCCGTGGGCGTCCTGCGGGTCTCGATCCGCCGGTGGACGACGGGCGACGAGGCCTCGCTCGCCGACCTTGTCGACGCCGCGTTCGCCGAGCTCGAGCACGAGGGCATCGCCGAGCCCGACGTGCGGCTCACGGGCTGACCCGGCCGCGCACGAGACCCGACCGACACTTCCGACGACGACAGTCCCCCGCGAGCCGCGGGCGGACGGACCGAGAGGCTGCACCCTGACCAGCGACGACACTCTACCGGAGCACGAGCGCGGCTCCTCGTCCGACGACGGCGCCGCCCGCGACGGCACCGCCCGCGACGGCACCCGCTCCCCCGCGCCCGTCAACCGCAACGTCCTGCTGACGGTGCTCATCTCGGGCGCCTTCGTCATCATCCTCAACCAGACGCTGCTCAACACGGCGCTGCCGGCCTTCATGGCGGACTTCGGGATCTCGGCCAGCCAGGTCCAGTGGGTGACGACGATCTTCATGCTGGTCAACGGCATCATGATCCCGGTCACGGCCTACCTCATCCGCCGGTTCACCACCCGCGCCCTGTTCCTCACCGCGACGGGCCTGTTCACGGTGGGGACGGTGGTCTGCGCGGTGGCACCGGTGTACCCCGTGCTGCTCGTCGGTCGCGTGATCCAGGCTGCCGGCGGCGGGATCATCATGCCGCTGGCCCAGACGATCCTCTTCGCGGTTTTCCCGCTCGAGAAGCGCGGCACGGCCATGGGGACGTTCGGGCTCGTCATCGCGTTCGCCCCGGCGATCGGCCCGAGCCTGTCCGGCTGGATCATCGACCACCTGCCGTGGCAGTCGCTGTTCGTCATGATGCTGCCGATCGCGGTGATCGACATGATCGTCGCCTACGTCATCCTGCGGAACGTCACCGAGCGGTCGGACCCCCGTCTCGACGTCGCCTCGATCGTCCTGTCGACCCTCGCTTTCGGCGGCCTGCTGTTCGGGTTCGGCGCCGCCGGGGACGCGGGCTGGGCGAGCGCCCAGGTGATCGTGCCCCTCGTCGTCGGGGCCCTCACGCTGGTGGCGTTCGTCCACCGGCAGCTGACCATCGAGGACCCGATCCTCGAGCTGCGCGTGCTGCGCCACCCGATGTTCGCCCTCAACACCGCGCTCGGGATGTGCGTGTTCATGGCGATGGTCGGCGGGATGCTCGTCCTCCCGCTCTACATGCAGGAGATGCGCGACTACTCGGGCATGGAGTCCGGGCTGGCGCTCCTCCCGGGCGCGGCCGTCATGGGCCTCATGTCGCCGGTCACGGGCCGCATCTTCGACCGGTTCGGCGCGAAGGCGCTGAGCATCGTCGGGTTCGTCCTGCTGACGGCGACCACGTTCATGCTGGCGCGGCTGTCGACCGACACCACCTTCGCCTACATCGCAACGGTCAACGCCGTGCGGATGCTCGGCACGGCCATGGTGATGATGCCGGTGACGACGGCGGCGCTCAACGTGCTGCCGCCGAGCCTCATCCCCCACGGCACGGCGCTCAACAACACGCTGCGCCAGGTGGCCGGCTCCGTCGGGACCGCGGTGCTCGTCACCGTGATGTCCGGCGCCGCCCGCGACCCCGAGGTCTACGGGCCGTCGGGAGCCATCCACGGTGCGAACGTCGCGTTCGCGGTGGCCGGGGCGATCGGCGCACTCGGCGTCGTCGGATCGTTCTTCGTCCGGGACTCACGGCCGGGCGCGAGCGTGGCCCGACTCAGGCACCCGAGCGGTAGCGCGCCCGGGCCCCGCCACGCGACGACGGTCCCGTCGGCCGACGAACGTGTCGTCGGCCGACGGGACCAGACGTCGCCGTCGGTCGGCCGTCAGCGCGGGTCGTCGATGTCGACGGCCCGGCCGTACTCCTTCGGCGCGCTGCCCGTGCGGGCCGACAGCGTCCGCCCCTTCTCGCGGCGCCACCGCCTCGATGGCCGCTCGACGTACGGGTCGCGCATCTCGGGCGCCTCCTCCGCGGCCTCGGGGGTGACGACCACGTCGGTCGTGTCGTGCTCGTCCTCGTCGTGCCGGCGCTCGAGCTCCTCCGGGGGCAGGACCTTCTTCCAGCGCCTCGTCCGGATCGGCGGGAGCTCGCCCGCGTCCTCCCGCAGCGCGCGCATGAGGGCGTACATCTGGAAGTACGCGATGACGAAGAACGGGAGTCCGACGAGGATGATCGTCGACTCGAGCGCCTTGAGCCCGCCCTGCCCGGAGAACACGAGCAGGGTGGCGGTGATGAGGCCGACGGCGATCGCCCAGAAGATGCGCTGACCGAGCGGGTTGAAGTCCTCGTGCCCGTTCGCCATCGTGTCGGTCACGAGCGCGGCGGAGTCCACCGAGGTGACGAAGAAGATCACCACGAGGATGATCGCGATGACCGAGATGACCCCGGCCCCCGGGTAGTGCTCGAGGAACGCGAACAGGGCGCCCGGGACGTCCTCCTGGTCGACGACTCGTTCGACGAGTCCCCCCTCGCCGTTCAGCTCGATGTCGAAGGCAGAGAAGCCGAAGATGCCGAACCAGATCACCGAGAACCCCGCCGGGATCGCGAGCACGCCGGAGACGAACTGGCGGATCGTGCGGCCCTTGGAGATGCGGGCGATGAAGATCCCGACGAACGGCGACCACGTGATCGTCCAGGCCCAGTAGAAGACGGTCCACGTGTTCTGCCACCCGGTGTCCGCGAACGTGTCGTTCCAGAAGGCGAGCTCGGGCAGGTTGACGAGGTAGGACCCGAGGGACTCGATCGTGCCCTTGAGGACGAACAGGGTGGACCCCGCGAACAGGACGAAGAGGAGCAGGGCCACGGCCATGACGATGTTGGCGTTCGAGAGGACCTTGATGCCCTTCTCCAGGCCGAGCGCCACCGAGATGAGGGCGACGCCGCACACCACCGAGATGATGATGAGCTGCCAGGCGGCGTTCTCGGGCACGCCCCACAGCTGGGACAGACCGCCGTTGATCTGCAGCGTGCCGAGGCCGACCGAGACGGCGATGCCGAAGACGGTGCCGACGATGGCGACGATGTCGATGAGCTTGCCGATCGGCCCGTGGATCCGCTCACCCAGCAGCGGCTGGAAGATCGAGCTCACGCGCGGGGGCAGGTTGCGCTTGTGGATGAAGTACGCGAAGCACAGGGCGGGCAGCGTGAAGATCGTCCAGGTGTGAAGCGTGAAGTGGTAGAAGGTGAAGTTCATGGCGTCGGCCGCAGCAGCCGTCGTCGACGGCTCGATGCCGAGGGACGCCCCGCGCGGCGGATCCCCGAAGTGGCTGATCGGCTCGGCCACCCCCCAGAACATGAGGATGCTGCCGATCCCCGCGGCGAACAGCATGGCGAACCAGGCGGGCCCCGAGTGCTCGGGGGGTTCGTCGTCGGGCCCCAGCTTGACCCGGCCGAACCGGCCGACGGCGATGAAGATGAGGAACGCGAGGAAGACCGTCACGCCGAGGATGTAGAACCAGCCGAGGTTCGTCATCAGCCAGCTCGAGGCGGCGCCCACGGCGGAGTCGAGGGGGCCCGTGAAGACGATCGTGATGATGACGAAGCCGATGAGGATCGCCGCCGAGCCGAAGAAGATCGCGGGCGATGTCCGGAGGCGCAGGAGGTCGTGCAGTCGATTGAGCATCGGTGGTCGGCTCCTTCGATCGTGGAGTCGCCGGCCACGATCCGTTTGCGACCGACTCGTGTGGTGCACCTGACAGTCGCGCCTACGTTACTCAGCAGACAGTGACGTGCAAACCGGGAGTCGCTCCGGTCGCACGGGAACGGGCGGGTGACGCCACACGTGCTGCCGCCTCTGAGACGACGAAGCGGTGCGCCATGCTGGCAGGCATGGACGACCTGCGCGTGCCGCCGGGGCCGGGTGCCCCGCGGGGCCTCGTCGTGCCCTCCGGCGAGCTGGTGGAGCAGTTCTCCCACGCGTCCGGTCCAGGTGGACAGGGCGTGAACACGGCGGACTCGCGGGTCCAGCTGAGCCTCGACCTCTCGACGACGACCGCGCTGACAGACGCCCAGCGGCCACGGGTGCTCGAGGCGCTGGCGACGCGCCTCGACGGAGCGGTGCTCACCGTGACGGCGGCAGAGCACCGCTCCCAGTACCGAAATCGCGGCGCCGCCCGCCTGCGCCTCGCGGCGCTCCTGCGGGACGCCGTCATGCCGCCCACCGTGCGTCGACCGACCAGACCGACCCGCGGATCCCAGCGGCGCCGCCTGGCCGCGAAGAAGGTCCGGTCGGAGATCAAACGCAACCGGAGGCGGCCGATCGACTGACGGGGGCCGTCGGACCGCGTATGGTGCCGGGCTCGGCGGACCGCGTACGGTGCCGAGCCCGGCGCCCGGGGCCGCCGGCGGCCGGCGGCACCGGGGCTGCCGACGGTCGCCCGGCACCGCGGCACCGGGCGGCCCCCTCACGCCTCGGCGAGCTGCGCGAGTCGTCCGCGCAGGTGGGCGAGCTCGGCGTCGTTGCGGCACAACGTGATCGCGTCCGCGTAGGCGGCGCGGGCCGCTCCCGTGCGGCCGAGCCTGGCGAGCAGCTCGGCCCGGACAGCGGCGGGCCGGTGGCTGCCGGGCATGTCCACACCGTCGACGGCGCGCAGCCCGTCCTCCGGGCCCGAGGCCTCGGCGACCGCGACGGCGCGGGCGAGCTCGGCAGCCGGCGACGGCGTCACGCGCAGCAGCAGGTCGTAGTACCCGACGATGCGCGTCCACCTCACGTCGACCGGTGTCGGTGCCGTGGCGTGCTCCGCGGCGATCCGTGCCTGGAGGAGGTACCCGGCCGCCGCCGGGGACATGGGGCGCGGCTCCGCGAGGGTCTCGAGCAGGTCGAGCCCCTCGTCGATCTCGGCCCGGCGCCAGAGCGCGCGGTCCTGGTCGGCGAGCAGGACGAGCTCACCGCCGGGCCCCACCCGGGCGTCGCGCCGCGAGTGCTGCAGGAGCACGAGGGCGAGGAGCGCGGTGAGGACGGGCTCGTCGGGGCGCAGCGCCCGGGTCACGCGGACGAGGCGGACCGCCTCGCCCGCGAGGTCCGTGCGCAGCAGGTCAGGACCGCTGCCGGGCGCGTACCCGGCGGTGAAGGCGAGGTAGGCGGTCTGCGCCACCGAGTCGAGGCGCTCGGGCAACAGGCTCGCGTCGGGGACGGCGAACGGGATGCCGGCGGCCACGATCTTCTTCTTCGCCCTGGTGATCCGGGCCGCCATCGTCGGTTCGGGCACGAGGAAGAGCTTCGCGACGTCGTGCGTGGTGATGCCGAGGACGAGTCGCAGGGCGAGTGCGGCAGCGACCTCCGGGGCAAGGGCCGGGTGCGTGCACATGAGGACGAGGCGCAGGACGTCGTCCTCGACGAGGTCGCCCGTGTCCGCCCGCACGCCCGCCCGGTCGGCGCGGTGCTCGGCCTCGGTCACGAGGAGCGGTGCACGGCGCTGCCGCATCGCCTCGGCCCGGAGCTGGTCGAGGACGCGCCGGCCGGCCGCGCGGTGGAGCCACGCGGCCGGGCTGTCCGGCACGCCGCCGTCAGGCCACGTGCGCGCGGCGGCCTCGACGGCGTCGGCGAGGGCGTCCTCGACGAGGTCGAGGCGCCGGTAGCGCGCGAGGAGCAGGGCCACGAGCCGGCCCCACTCCTCGCGCACCACGCGCGCCAGCACGTCCTGGGTCACGCGACGTCGACGACCGGTCGGATCTCGAGGGAGTAGCTCGGCGGCAGGAGGGACACGGCGGCGATCGCCGTGTCGAGGTCCGGCAGCTCGAGCTCGTAGTAGCCGCCGATCATCTCGGCGGTCTCGGCGAACGGGCCGTCGGTGACGACGACCTGCCCGTCGACGTGGCGCACCGTGGTCGCGGTCTCCGCGTCCCCGAGCGCCGCACTCGCGATCTCCCGGCCGTGCTCGGCGACGAACGCGGAGAACGCACCGTGCTGGGCGAAGAACGCGTCCCGCTGCTCCTCGGTGGCCGTGGACCAGTCCCACGGCTCGTAGGCGATGAGCACGAGGTAGCGGCGCACCCTCACATCTCCTGCACCGGGTTGATCTGCATGTCGTACGCCGGCAGCACGGCGAGGAGCTCGACGACGGTCTCCCGGTCAGGTGCCTCGAGGAGGTAGAAGCCGCCGAGCTGCTCGACGGCCTCGGCGAACGGGCCGTCGGTGTGGGTGAGGCGCCCGTCGCGCGTGCGCACCGTGCTGGCGGCGTCGCCGTCGGCGAGGGCCTCCCCGGAGAGGATCTCCACCCCGTCGCGCGCGGCGCAGGCCTCGCCGAAGGCGCCGAACTTCTCCATCAGCGCCCCCTGCTCCTCGGGGGTCTGCGTGTCCCACGCCTTCTCGTCGCCGTCGGCCATCAGTAGAACCACGAACTTGGGCATCGTTCCCACCTCCTGTGCTGGGGCCGGCGCGGTCCGCCGGCCGGGCCGCGGTCGCGACCTCATGAGCATGACGGACGAGGATGTGCGGAATCGACAACCGGATGGGAGAGATTCTCAGACGTCCTCCCTCGGCGCCCCTTCCCACCGGATCTCCCCGTCGACGACGACGTCCGTGCGGGTGAGGCCGAGGCGTTCGGCGATCCGGGCGGAGGCGTGGTGGTCCGGGTGGACGTGGGCGACGAGGGCGGTCACTCCGCGCTCCGCGAGCTCGGCCACGAGGAGCTGCGCCGCGTGCCCCGCGTACCCGCGCCGCTGCCAGGGCGCGCCGATCACCCAGGCGATCTCGGCCGTCGCGCCGTCGTCGGTGATCGTGGCCTGGACGTAGCCGGCGGGCTCCCGCTCCGGGCCGACGAGCACGACGCGGTTGAGCCAGACCTCGCTCCCGTCCGCCGGACCGCCGCGCACCTGCGCCGTGTACCGCCGTCGGAGCTCGTCGGCCGACGGCGGCTCGCCACCGGTGAACTCGTACAGCCCGGGGTCGGCGAGGACGCTCGCCATCGGCGATGCGTCCTCGACGGCGAGCGGGCGAAGCGTGACTGTCATCCGGCACTCCATGGGTCGACCAGGTTGATTCCGGTATGCGCGAAGTCCTTGACGTTCCGGGTCGCACACGTGGCTCCGCGCGACCGACAGATCGACGCGATCTGGGCGTCAGCCGTGCTGATCGGCATCGCCCGCGCCGCTCGCTCATGGAGCACCTCGGCGTACTGCTCGGCAGCCGCGTCGTCGAAGGCGAGGATCGCCGATGTCTCGCGGTACGGCCGCAGGGCCAGGTCGATCCTCAGACCGAGGTCTGTGCGGCGCCTACCGGGAGAAAGCCTCCGCACACCCGCCAACAGCTCGGCGATGGTGATCGCTGTGACGGCAACGTCGCCCGAGAGCGACTCGAGCCAGCCCAGGACACGATCGTCGGGCCGGAGCCGGAACACCTCGGAGATGACGTTGGTGTCCAGCACGATCACGACAGATCCACCGACCGTGCGACGTCGCTCCGCTCGGGCACGGGGAGCTCGTCCACTCCGCCGGCAAGGCGAGCGGCCTCCATCAGGGCGCGGCCGATATGGGGGCGGCGGGCCTCACGAGTGAGAATCTCTCGCACTTCTGCCTCCATCGAGCGGCCGTGCTCCTTGGCCTGAGCTGCCAGCTGATCCTTCACAGACTCGTCGAGCCCGCGGACGACGATGGATGCCACGCGACCACCTCCAGGTGCTATCACAGACGCTAGCACTCGAGGAGCCTCTCGTCGTGCCGACCGCCCCCACCCTGAAAGCGAGTCGTGTGAGTCGAGTTCCTGCGACACAGCTGCCACGACGACGTGCCGTTCACCCGATGAGGTAGGCGAACCCACGACCGTCCCTCACCACACCGTCGACGAACTCGTGCGCGGCGTCGAGGTGCGCACCGACGTAGTCGGCCCACTTCTCGATCTCTCCGCCGGCTGTCACAGCCGGGTCGGAGTGCACGGGCACGTAGGAATCGACCAGCCGGCGCAGGTCCGGCAGGATCATGTCCGCCTCGCTGGGGGTGATCGCGCGAACCCATGCGTCCCAACCGAGCTCGGTCCACCGGACCGCACCCTCAAACATCCGGTAGGCGGGCCGAGCACCCGACGAACTACCGCCGGGACCCGCGGTCATGGCCTGCAGCTCGGACCATGCCTTGTCCAGGCACAGCAGGTCTCGCTTGGGCACGGACCGTTGAAAGTTCGTCGATCCGCCGCCCGCGAACGGCACCAGGCCCCACGCGTCGGCGAGGGGGTCCGCGCCGATGACCGAGTACGGGTCGGCGAGCGCACGCTGAGTGCGTGAGGCGTCGAATGCGTAGGCGTAGTAGCGAATTCCCATGACGTGATCGTTGCGGAGCGACGACTCCCGGTACGGGGCACGGGAGGAGGGCTGTGGACGGCGTCGTCATCCGGGGACGTGTGGAACGGCGTGCGCGCGGCGACGACGGCATCATTGCTGCGCTCAATGCCAGCGCGAGCTCGCCAGACGCCCTGGGACGATGACCGCATGCCACCGACCTACGAGCTCGACGCGACCCCCGAGGGGGACGAGCTCACCGAGCTGTACGACGCCGTCGGGTGGACCGCCTACACGCGGGACCCGGACCGGCTGGCGGCCGCCGTCGCCGGCTCGGCCTCCGTGGCGACGGCACGGGAGGACGGACGCCTCGTCGGGCTCGCGCGAGTGGTCGGCGACGGGCACACGATCGCCTACCTGCAGGACGTCCTCGTCGATCCGGGTCACCGCCGCGGGGGCATCGGCCGCGAGCTGGTCCGGCTCGCGTTCTCCCCGTTCGCGCACGTGCGCCAGCAGGTGCTCATCACCGACGACGAGCCCGGGCAGCACGCCTTCTACACGTCGCTGGGATTCACCGCCGCCCACGAGCTCGAACACCCGGTGCGCGCGTTCGTCCGGTTCTCCTGACGAGGGCACGGGCACGGGCACGGGCACGGGCACGGGCACGGGAGTCACGGTCGGTCGCGCACGACGCGGAACGTGCGAGTGCCCACGGGCCGACACTCACGCTGCCGGAGCACGCACCCGCATGCCCAGCTCCTCGGCCGCCCCTGCGAGGCGGTTGTCGTAGGTGACCAGGGCTTCGACGTCCAGGCGGATCGCGGCGGCCAGGTGCAGGGCGTCGAGGGAGCGCAGCATCGTGCCGGCCAGCAATCCCGCCTCACGGAAAAGGCTCGGTGGCAGGTCATGAAGGTCGACCCGTTCGAGGATCGCCGACACTGCGGCCTGCGGCAGAACATGGCGATTCGCGAACCGACGCATCTCGGTCTCGAGAAGGTGCGTGGCTACCAGGATGACGTCGGCATCGTCGGCCCAGGCGGCAAGCGGCGCGCTCTCGTGCTCTTCGACCAGCAACTTGGCCGCTGCCGACGTATCGAGGTAATACTTCGTCAACGCTCGCCCCGCAGGTCGTCGATCGTCTCGGCGCTCGTCGTCCCGACCGAGTACCGGAGCAGGTCGGAGAACCCTCCGCGCGTCGATGCGGGCCGGTGCAGCGGCAGGTCATCAGCAGTCCCGGTGATCGGGACCAGCCGAGCGACGGGTTTCCCCCGGCTCGTCACCGTGTACGACTCACCGGCAGCGACGGCATGCAGGACCTCGCCGCTGCGGTTGCGGAACTCCCGGTGCGAGACGTCGGTGGCCACGTGTCAACCGTAGCACCCGTCGCACCTGGGGTCGTCCTATCGACCACGCAAGCCGACGCAACGGCGGAGACGGCCCGCGTCGGCCGCAGCGGCGAGCAGGGGCGACGCCAAGAGATGACGCGGCAGGAGGGTCCCGATCACTCGCGCTCGACGGGAAGCCACAGCTCGCAGGTAGCTGTGCTGAAGTCGTCGGCGCGCTCGAGGACCGCGACGATCGACGGGCCGGGTCGCAGGCGCCACGGGTTGGAAGGGAACCACTCGGTGGCCGTCGCGGCCCATGCCGCCTGTAGCGCAGCCGGGTGTTCGCCTGAGGTCCGGAAGACGGCCCACGCGCCGGCGGGCATGTCCAGCGCGTCGAGGTCGTCGGGGACCTCCGTCCCGGCGTCGATGGCCACACCGTGCAGGTAGGTGAGCTCGGTGCCCTCCGTGTAGTCGGGATCGACGTCCGCACTGACCTGGAGCAACCCCGCCGGTTCACCGGTGCCGAGGGCCTTGAGCCGGG
The DNA here is from genome assembly GCF_057652375.1 of Georgenia sp. Z1344. Classification (NCBI taxonomy): domain Bacteria; kingdom Bacillati; phylum Actinomycetota; class Actinomycetes; order Allobogoriellales; family Allobogoriellaceae; genus Georgenia; species Georgenia sp. Z1344. The sequence goes on from NZ_CM172728.1 coordinate 1,096,578, forward strand.
CGTGCTCGGCTGACGGGATGGCCTCGACGTGCTCGACGATGTGCGGGTTGACGCCCTCGTGGATGAGGGGCACGCGAGCGGCGTGGCCGACGAGTCGGAAGGCGGGTCGTTCGGTGATGCGGGCGTCCATGGGGGTGCTCCCTTCGACGGTCAGGCGGAACCTGAGCTGTGGCTGGCTGCGGAGGGGGCCGCCGTGCCGACGCACCTCGCCGTGGCTCACGCCGTGCACGGCACGGAAGGCGCGGCCGAAGGCCTCGGTCGATCCGTACCCGTGGCGCACGGCGATCGTCAGGAGATCGTCGTCCCCGATCAGGTCCGACGCGGCGAGCGTCATCCGCCGTCGACGCACGTACTCGCTCACCGGCATGCCGGCGAGCGAGGAGAACATGCGCCTCAGGTGGTACCCGGTCGTGCCGTGGCGACGGGCGAGCCCGTCGACGTCGGGATCAGTACCGAGGTCCGACTCGATCGCGTCGACGAGGCGGTTGAGATGGTCGATCACGGGTGCTCCCTCCGACCACCAGCATCGTCGGCCGGACCGAGTAGCGCCCGACCGTGCCGATCCGATCCGATCGGATCGTCCCTACCGACGCTCGGCGACCAGGCCGTCGAGCTGCTGCGCGGAGCCGAGCTCAAGGTCGACCGGCGGGCGGCCGGCGGCCGCCTCCCGGCCCTACCCCTGCAGCACGTATCGCAGGGTCTCCACGACCTGGTCGGTGGTCGTGCACCAGGCCTTCGCCTCTGCGTCGACCTCCTTGAGCGCGTGGATGATGTCCTCGTCGTGGAGGGTGACGTAGGGCTTGCCGAGCGCGGCGCAGTAGCCGGCGTCGAAGGCCGCGTTCCACTGCTTGTACTTGTCCCCGAAACGCACGACGACCAGGTCGCTCTGCTCGATGAGGGTGCGCGTGCGGATGGCGTTGACCTTCGCGGACTGGTGGTCGCGCCAGAACTGGCTCGGGGTCTCGCCGAGGTGGTCGCCAGCCGCGTCGCTCGCGGGGTGGTCGGTCACCGGCGCGCTGAACGTGACGTCTAGGCCGGCGGCCTCCGCGCCACGCCGGATTTCGTCGCGCCAGTCGGTGTGGATCTCGCCGGACAGGTAGACGGAAAAGCTCATCGCCGAAGACTCCTCGAGGCCGTGTGGACTGCTCTGGTCTGCTCTCGTCCTCACCATGCCACCGGTTCGGCGAGTAGGGCCAGCGCGGCGCCTATGCCCTCCGCGGACCGTACGGGAGTGCCGGGCAGGCGATCTCGAGAACCGACCTGGCGGAAATCTCACGCGCGGGTCGGTCCGGCGCGGTCAGCTCCGCGGCGAGGCTCTGCCGACTCGAGTCCCACATCGCCGTCCCGACGTCGGCCCACCGACCCTCGACCCGAGCCCTCACGCGCCAGTTCGACCGCGGAGCGATCCGGAGGAACGGCTCGACCACGAGGCTGAGAACGTCCGAGAGCATCGCGTCCGCGGGGACCTCGACCCGGCGGTCCAGGTCCAGCTGGTCACCGGGGTGCGCGTCGACCCGGCGGATGTCGACCACGAGGGCGCCCCGGACGGAGGGATCATCGTCGGACGTGGAGGTCGTGGGCACGCGCCATTGTGGCGCGGGATCGCCCCGGACGAGCCGACGACGACGCCCGTCCGGCTCTGTCGCACCAGCCCTCCGGGGCAGACTGGGTCGATGACGGGGAGCGACGCGGGGCCGCCCACCGACGGCGACAGCCTCGGGGCTCGCCGCGCGAAGGCGGCAGCGAATCTGGTGGAGGTCGAGGACACGCTCGACGCGCTCCGGAACGCGCGCCGGGGCGGGTCCGACGACGACGAGCACGACCCCGAGGGCGAGCCGTTGTCCGTCCAGTGGTCGCGGCTCGAGGGACTGCGGCGGATGCGGCTCGAGGCGCTCGAGGAGATCGACGGGGCTATCGCCCGGCGCGACCGGGGCGAGGGCGGACTCTGCGCGGTGTGCGGCCGCCCGATCCCGTCGGCACGGCTCGCGGTCCGGCCGGAGGCGACCACCTGCGTCGGGTGCGCGGGACGCCCCGGGCCGGCGTGAAGATCAGGGAGGGCTGAGCGGGGGCGCCCGGAGTCAGTCCAGACCGAGGAAGTCGGCCAGGTACCGCAGGATCATCCTGAGACACGCGACATCGACCAGGCCGATGACTTCGCCGCACCGGTCACGACTCACGGTCCGCGGCTGCTCCGTCATCGCGAAGCCTGTCAGCCCGCCCAGACTGCCGACCAGCTCGACGTGATTGGGCCACCCGCGTCCGACACGCGTCACCGGCACGACGACGAGCAGCCCGGTCACCAGGGAGTTGTAGTCCTCCGAGGACACGACGACGAGCGGGCGACGCCCGGACTGCTCCTTCCCGACCGTGGGGTCGAGGTACCCCCACAGCACAGTCCCCTGAACGACGGGGCTCACGCGCCAAGATCAGCGTCGAGCCACTCGCGACTCTCCCGCCAGTAGCTCTCCATCATCTCGGGCGAGGTCGAGTCGTGCGCCGCGCGGATCTCGGCAAAGCGAGCGTCCCGATCCGCCTTGTCCGCAAGGTGCGCCACGTACTCGCCGAGAGTGCGACCGGACGCGGCGGCCTGCCCCTTCAACCGGTCACGAGTCTCCGCGGTGACCTTGATCGTCGTCACTGTCATACCAAGAGTATACGCGCCCAGTCGCGGACGGCGTCGCCGACCAGCTCCGGCTGCTCGAGATGGACGTTGTGCCCCGCCGCGTCGACCGCGAGGTAGGTCGCGCGCAGATACAGAGCAGCGAGCTCGGCCTGGTCGAGATGGCCGACGACGTGGTCCTGCCGCCCGGCCACGATGAGGGTCGGCCAGTCGCGGGTGTTCGTCGTCGTCCCCGGCGTCTCGGGCGTCGCCGTGAGGACGTAGCGCCGTGAGAGTCGCTCCATCGCGCGCGGATCGGCCGCGCGGATCCCCGGCAGCGCATGCTCCGCGTACGACTCCCACACGGCGGGAACCTGGCGGACCGTCACGCCGGCGAACTCCTCCCGGTCGTCCGCGGTCAGCGTCGCCAGGAGGTCGTCGTCGCGCTCGAGCACGATGTGTTCAGGCGTGGTCCGGTGTGACGGTTCCGGGTCCACGACGGGCGCGAGGAGAGCGAGCCCGAGCACCTGGTCGGGCAGCTGGGCGGCGACGTGCCGGGCGAGGAGCCCGCCGAGCGAGTTGCCGAGCAGCGCGAAACGATCGGAGCCGACGAGCTCGCGCACCGTCGCGACCAGCCAGTCGGCGAGCTCCGGGAGCCCGCCGTCGCCGTCGAGCGCCGGTGTCCCGCCGAAGCCCGGCAGGTCGAGGTAGATGCGCTCGACGGACCCCGCGGCCGCCAGGTCGTCGTCGAGCGCGAGCAGCAGGCGGTGATCGACGCCGTTGCCGTGGACGGCGACGATCGGGACGCCCTCGCCCCGGCGGACCACGTGCGGTGTCACGGTCATGTCGTCCCGTCTCCAGATCGGTCGGGGCAGCCGGAGGTCCGGCACGCCCCGGGCGACGCTACATTGACGCGACAACGGCGTTTCGGGCCGGGCACGGACAACGGGGAGCAGCATGCAGATCGCCTTCAAGGAGATCGTCGCGGGGGACGTCGACGCCGTCCGGGCGCGACTGGCAAAGAACCCGGACATGGTCACGCTCGCCGCCTCCGCGCCACCGAAGAAGTACCAGGGGCAGTCACCCCTTCAGGTCGCGTACCGCACCGGTGAGTTCGAGATCGGCGCCCTGCTCCTCGACCACGGCGCCGACCCGAACTACATCGAGCACGGCGAACGAGAGCCGTGGGCGATGCCGGTCCTCCACGACGCGATCATGGCGGCCGTCATGCGGTCGCGCTGGCTGCGTCCCACCTGGCGCGAGGAGAACCCCTGGCAGCTGCGCAACTCGGCCGAGACGTCCGATGCCGCGTTCGCCGCGCTCGAGCTGCTGCTCGACTCCGGCGCCGACGTACAGGCCCTCGACTCCTACGGCAACTCCTCACTGGCACGCGCCGTGCTCGACGCGCGGCAGATTCTCCCGTCCTACCGCCACAGCGACCCGGACTGGGTGGACCCCAAGCCGCTCAACCCCGAGCTCGTCGACGACCTCACCCGGATCTTTCGTGCCCTCATCAGCCGCGGCGCCGACCCGAGCCGCCCCGACCCCCACCTCGGCAAGCCGCTCGCCGAGCACTACCAGGCCGAGCCCGTCGCCCAGTTCCTGGTCGCCTGACGCCGGAACCGCCGGAGCTGGCGGCACCGGCGCCCTAGGGTCGAGCCATGGCTAGCTCGCCGACGACGGCGCAGGACCTCGTCGCCTCGCTGCAGGACGCGGCCGACCCCGGAGAGGTCGCTCGGACACGGACACGGGTCTCGCCGGACGAGCCCGTCCTCGGCGTCCGGATGGGGACGCTGTTCGACATCGCCAAGCGCGCGACCGGACTTCCGCAGGACGAGCTCGAACGACTGCTCGCGCACCCGGCGTACGAGCCACGGCTCGCCGCCTTCTGCATCCTCGACTTCCGCGCCCGGCGCCGGCTCACCGACGACGAGCGCGCGAACCTTGCCGCCGTCTACCTCGATCACCACGACGCGATCACGACGTGGGACATGGTCGATCGCGCGGCGCCCCGCGTGCTGGGGTGGCCGATCCTCGTCGGCGCATGCGCGTTCTCGATCCTCGAGGACCTCGCCCGCTCGGAGGACCCCCTCCGCCGGCGATCCGCCGTCACCGCCCCGCTCTGGTTCATCAAGAAGGGGTCGGATGCCGACGTGGCACGTGGCCTCGGTATCGCCGACCTGCTCGACGACGACACGCACCCGCGAGTGGCCTCCGCCGTGACGATCTACCGCAAGCACGCAGCGCGGCGCGGGGTGCTCTGACCTCACGCCCCGAGCCTCGCTCGTCCTCGGCGCAGGAGAATCAGTTGTCGGACCGGAACTCCACCGCATTCCGTCGTCGAACAACGTCCCCCTTCCTTAAGTGAGCTGCCCTTCGGACTGCAGCCTGAAACACGTCGGGGAATCACACGAACACCCGTCAATGCGTGGACAGTCGCCGGCCGTGCGGATCACGCCTCCCTCCCCGAACCCGCTCATGGATTCCGGCGAACGGACGAGGCTAGAATTCCCACAGCTGAGAGGATGGCGGAGACATGGCCACTATCACCGACCACGATGCATACATCGCCGCAGCACCTGAGGCGTTCCGCCCCGTTCTCGCTCACCTGCGGGATCTGCTGCGCGGGGCCCTGCCGGAAGCAGAGGAGATGACGGCGTACAACATGCCGGGGTTCAGGATCCAAGGCACGGTCGTCGCGAGCTACGCGGCGTTCAGCAAGCAGGTCGGGCTGTACTTCCTTGCCCCCGCGATCTCAGATCACGCCGAAGAGATAGCAGAAGCAGGCCTCAAGGCGAGCAAGACCGGAATCACCTTCGCACCGCGCAAGCCGGTCCCGGATGATCTCGTGGCACGGATAGCACGCGCATCGAGAACCTACGTCGACGATTGATGCCCTCGGCTCCTGGTACCGCGCCCCAGCCGCACGGGTCGTGACGCGCTCCTCCGCGGCGTCATCAACGCCAGACGTTCAACCGGAACTCCACCACGTCCCGACACGTAGGGCTATTTCTTCAGGAGCGACGGCGCTGCCGCCTCGACCGGGAGATCAGCGCTGCGCGCCAGCAATGACGGAGAGCGACTGGAGCTTCTCGTGGCTCTCACTGCCGGGCTTCGCGGTGTAGACCAGGAGAAGGTGCGACTGCTCGGGGTCCGCGAGAGTCTGACAAGCCAGATCCAGGAGCCCAACCTCAGGGTGGATGAAGCGCTTCCCGGGCGCGGGGCGGAGCCCCACCTCATGGAGATCCCAGAGAGCGCGGAACTCCTCAGACTCACCGGCGAGGGCCCCGGCAAGGTATGCGGCGTAGGAATCAGGGCCGCGTCTTGCGGTGGCTTCGCGCAAGCCGGCGACGAACACGCGAGAGAGTCGACCATGGTCTTCACTCGCATAGCGCGACCGGGCGGTGGGGTCGGTGAACCACCGATAACCGATGCTGCGTGAGGGGCCGGTGTAGGCAGTGAGGTCGCCGGTGAGCGCGACGCCCATCCGCGTCTGCCGGAGGGTCTCGCCGAGTTCGGTGACGATCTCGGCAGGGCTGTCGTCGAGTCGGTCGAGGATCCGAAGGAGGCCCGGCGCGATGTGTTGCTCATTCGCTGTGCCACTCGGCGGAGGCGTATGGCCGGCGAGACGGAAGAGATGATCACGCTCGTGATGAGTCAGGTGAAGGCCCTGCGCCATCGATGCGATCATCTGCTCTGAAGGGTGCGGACCACGTGCTCGCTCGAGTCTTGCGTAGTAGTCGGGCGACATGTGGCACAACGCCGCTACCTCCTCGCGGCGCAAACCGCCGGTACGGCGACGCACCCCGCGGGGCATTCCCACGTCTTCGGGCTGTAGAACTCCTCGGCGGTGGCGTAAGAACTCTGCCAGCGCGACCCGATCTATCTCCATGCGCGTCCTTTCCTCCTCTCCAGTCTCCCGCCCACGGTGGGCCCGTAGCCAGGGTCCGCCGGTCCACCCCTGCGCGAATGAACGACCGACGCGGCTCAGCCACTGATCGGGAGGTCCTGGATCTGGACGTGTTACCTGCTCAGGCTTGAGACACCTCGACACGCGGGCAGACCAGCCCCACAGGCAAGAGAAGGTGACCCTCATGGCCCGTACCCCCATTGATCTCTCCGTCCCCGAGCTCACCGGCAAACGGGTCGTCCTCACCGGCGGCAGCGACGGTATGGGCGTGGTCATTGCGACTCGACTCGCCGCAGCCGGAGCAGACCTCGTCCTCCCGGTGCGCAATCCACGCAAGGGGGAAGCCGCGCTCGCGACGATCCGTGAACGGACCCCCACGGCCAGAGTGTCGCTGCGAGACCTGGACCTGTCTTCGCTGGACTCCACGGCAGCGCTTGGCGAAACCCTCAGGAACGAGGGCCACCCGATCCACATGTTCATCGGAAACGCCGGCATCATGCACCCGCCCGAACGACAGGTCACCCAGGACGGATTCGAGATTCAATTCGGCACGAACCACCTCGGCCACGCGGCCCTCATCAGCCATCTACTGCCGCTCCTGCGCGAGGGTGAAGCGCGAGTCACGCTGCAGATCAGCATCGCTGCGAATCAGGGAGCTGTGAACTGGGATGACCCGAACTGGGAGCGCTCCTACGACAGCATGGGCGCGTACTCCCACTCCAAGATCGCCTACGGCCTCTTCGGGCTCGAGCTCGACCGGCGCAGCAAGGCGAACGGCTGGGGCATCACCGCAAACCTCTCCCACCCCGGTGTCGCCCCCACCAGTCTGCTCGACGTGCGCCCCGAGATCGGACGCACCCAGGCGGTGCGCGCACGCGGGCTGATCACCTTCCTGTCCAGGGTCGGCATCATGGGAACGGTTGCCACCGCAGGTCTGCCCGCGCTCATGGCCGCCACCACCCCCGGGGAACAAGGAGGGAAGCTCTTCGGACCCAACGGCATACGCGGCCTCGGTGGGCGACCCGCCGAGCAGAAGCTCTACTCGCGCCTGCGCAGCACCGACGACGCCAGGCGAATGTGGGAGTTGACCCAGAACCTCACAAAGGTCCCGTTCCCAACCGACTGAACGAATGCGCAGACCGACTCACTGAGTTCTCCCCGCGCATGTCGACGTACACGCGGCCGGGCCCGGTGGACCAAGCCGAAGCGACCGCGCCACGGGCGAATCATGGCCGCCGCATCATCGAGACTCTGGGAGCTGACGTCGACCTCCATGACCGTCCCGTTGGACGGACGCGTGATCACACGTTGAAGCGGAACTCCACGACGTCCCCGTCCTGCATGACGTAGTCCTTGCCCTCCATACGGGCCCGGCCGCGGGAGCGCGCCTCGGTCACGGAGCCGGCCTCGACGAGGTCGTCGAAGCTGATGATCTCCGCCTTGATGAAGCCCTTCTCGAAGTCGGTGTGGATGACACCGGCGGCCTGCGGGGCCTTCCAGCCCTTGCCGATCGTCCACGCGCGGGCCTCCTTCGGCCCGGCCGTGAGGTACGTCTGCAGCCCGAGGGTGTCGAAGCCGACGCGGGCGAGCTGGTCGAGGCCCGCCTCGTCCTGTCCGGACTCCGCGAGCATCTCCGCGGCCTCGTCGGGCTCGAGCTCGACGAGCTCGGACTCGAACTTCGCGTCGAGGAAGATCGCCTCCGCGGGGGCCACGAGCTCGCGCAGCCGGGCCTGCATGTCGGCGTCGGCCAGCCCGTCGTCGTCGGTGTTGAAGACGTAGATGAACGGCTTGGTCGTCATCAGCTGGAAGGTCGCGAGGATCTCCTGGTCGAGCCCCTTCGAGGCGCCGGCGGCGGACAGCGTCTCGCCGCGCTCGAGGATCTCGACGGCGGCCTTGGCCGTCGCGAGCACCTCGGGCTCCCCCTTCTTCACCCGGGCCTCCTTCTCGAGGCGCGGGATCGCCTTCTCGAGGGTCTGCAGGTCGGCGAGGACGAGCTCGGTGGTGATGGTCTCGATGTCGGCGGCCGGGTCGACCTGGCCGTCGACGTGCACGACGTCGGGGTCGCTGAACGCGCGCGTGACCTGGCAGATCGCCTCGGCCTCACGGATGTTGGCGAGGAACTGGTTGCCCAGCCCCTCCCCCTCGCTCGCGCCCTTGACGATGCCCGCGATGTCGACGAACGAGACCGTCGCCGGGAGGGTCCGCTCGCTGCCGAAGATGTCGGAGAGCACCTGCAGGCGCGGGTCGGGCAGCGGGACCACGCCGACGTTCGGCTCGATCGTCGCGAACGGGTAGTTCGCGGCGAGCACGCTCGCGCGGGTCAGGGCGTTGAAGAGGGTCGACTTGCCGACGTTGGGCAGGCCGGCGATTCCGATGGTGAGTGCCACCCGGGGAGTCTAGGCGTCCTCGTCGGTCGGAAACCGGTACGCGTCGGCCACGGACGGGAGCCGTTCGCCACGGTCCGGGGCGGACAGGGCGACCCCGAGGTGCAGGTCCCGGGCAGCGTTGACGAGGATCGCGACCTCGCGTGCGGACATGCCGACGACGCCGGGCAGGTCGATCGCCGGGGGCTGCCCGGTCCACGAGGGCCGCACCCGCGCCCGGAGCCGGAACCAGTCACGCCCCGTGAGCTCACCCTCGACGAGCTGGATCCCGAGACCGGTGAGCGGGACGCTCCCCCGCCTGCCGCGCGCCTCGCCGTCGGCCCCGCGCCAGGTCGAGATCCGCGCCGGCCCGAGCGCGTGCCAGGGCAACGGGCCCACGCCCCGCATGGCGAGCCCGCGGTCGTCGAGCACCACGGGCTCCGCCTCGCTCGCCCGCAGGCGAGCGCTCCGGGTACCGACGACGGCGAGCGCGACGATGCCGGCCACGCACAGCACGATCACGCCGCCGAGCATCTGGACCACGGAGAGGAAGCCGAACTCCATGAATGCCGCCACGAGTGCGAGGGCGTGCAGCAGCACGCCCCCGATGAGCACGACGAGCACGATCGCGACGGTCTCGACCACCGGCGCCCTCGTCGCCGATCCCCGCAGCACGAGGGTGCCGGTGGCCCGGAGCCGAGCGACCCCCTCCGCCAGGTACGAGTGCATGCCGCGAAACTATCGACGACCGTGCGAGCCGTCCCCCGGTGATCCGGGGTACCCCGCCCCTGGTACAACTACGGGACAGGACCACCGGCGCGGACCGGCCGGGCGGAGGAGCGATGCACCACGACGTGCTGATGATCGACGACGAGGAACCCCTCGCCGCCTCGACCACCGAGTACCTCGCGAGCTTCGACGTCCGCTCCACCTACGTCACCACCGCCGAGGCCGCCCTCGACCTCCTCGCGACCGACACCGCGACCGTCCTGCTGCTCGACATCAACCTCCCCGGCATGTCCGGGTTCGAGCTGTGCCGCCGGGTCCGCGCCACGTCCGACGCGTCGATCGTCTTCCTCTCCGCCCGCGGCTCCGACGACGACCAGGTCCACGCCCTGACGATCGGCGGCGACGACTACGTCCGCAAGCCGTTCTCCCTCGCGGTCCTCCTCGCCAAGGTCCGCCGCATCCTCGACCGCAGGACCGGCCCGACGCCGCAGGGCACCTCGGGCGCGGACGCGGGCTACGCGGACGATCACCTGAGGGTCGACGCGGCCACGGGCCGCGTCCACGTGGCCGGCGCCGAGGTCTCCCTCACCGCGATGGAGGACCGACTGCTGCGCCACCTGGTGGCCAACCGCGGGCGCGTGGTGCCCAAGGCCGAGCTGCTCGAGCAGGTGTGGGGCTCGACGTTCACCGGCGAGTCCACCCTGTCCGTCCACGTGCGCCGCCTGCGGACGAAGATCGAGCCCGACGCCGACGCCCCCACCTACGTCCGCACCGTGTGGGGCCGCGGCTACCTGTTCGAGGGCCGCACGCCGTGACGAGGCGGCGGTTCGTCGTCGTCGCCGTGCTCCTCCTCCTCGCGGCTGGCGCGTGGCTCCTCCTCGCACCGGCGCCGACCACGCCCGACGGCGACCCGGTCGCCGCCAACGACGTCCGCGCCCGCACCGAGGCCTCCTGGGGCGACCTCGATCTCGCCGACTACCCGCCGGGGCCGGACTTCACGGTGCTCGACGACGACGGCACCGTCCTCCTGGCCCGCGGCGAGCCCGTGGCCGACGAGCTCGACGCGGTCCGCGCACGCGCCTCCTCGCTCGGGGTCGTCGTCGACGGCCGGCGCGTGGGGACGGTCCTCGTGCGCGACGCGGAGGCGGACGCCCTGGCCGACGCCGCTCGCGCGGACCGGGTGCGGGCCGGCGTCCTCGTCCTCGCGGCCGCCGCCCTCGTCATGCTGGTGTGGGTGTCGGTCGAGCGGGGCGTCCTGCGGCCGTTCGCGCGGCTGCGCCGGCACGCCACCGCCGTGGCCGCGGGCGACCTCGACGTGCCGCTGGCGATGGACCGCGGACGCCCGTTCGGGGAGTTCACCGAATCGTTCGACCTGCTGCGCACCGAGCTCGCCCGGGCGCGCGCCGCGGAGGCCGAGGCCGTCGCCGCGCGCCACGAGCTGGTCGCCGAGCTGAGCCACGACCTTCGCACGCCGATCGCGTCGATCGTTGCCACGACCGAGCTGCTCGCCCTGCGCACCGACGACCCTGCGGTACGCGAGCGGCTCGACGTGGTCCTCGCCAAGGCCGCGCAGATCGGCGAGCTCGCCGACGACCTCACCGCCGCCGGCGCCGACGCCGCCACCGACCTCGCGGTCGAGCCCCGCACGCTCACGCCCGACGACCTCACCGCCCTCGTGCGCGGGGCGGACACGGCGGGCCTCGTCACCGAGGCGTCGGTACCGGAGGTCCTCGTGCGCGCCGACCCGCGCCGCCTCGCGCAGGTGCTCGACAACGTCCTGCTCAACGCCGCCAAGTACGCGCGCGGCCCGGTGACCGTGACCGGCCGGGTGGACGCCGACGGGATCACGGCCGCCGGCGGGGACGCGGCCGGGGACGTCGACGGGGAGGCGACCGCGGACACGGTCACGCTTACCGTCACCGACTCAGGTCCGGGCCTGCCCGCCGAGGAGCTGACCGCCGTGCTCGGCAGAGGCGTGCGCGGGACGGGGTCCGCCGGCATCCCCGGCCAGGGCCTCGGGCTCTACACCGCCGCCCGGCTCATGGAGCGGATGGGCGGGCACCTCGAGCTGCGGGGAACCACCGCCGGGCTCGCCGTCGACCTCACCCTGCCGCTCGACCGCTGAGCGGGGGGCCGCCGGGGGTTCGTCGTCGGGCGGGGTTCTACCGGAGGTGAGGAGAAGAGTTCAGGAACTCGTCGGAACTCGGCAAGGACCCTCGCGCCTCCCCGCTCCTACGTTGAGGTCATGAGCCACGACACCGCCACCCGGGCCCCCGCCGGGACGCACCGCACCGACGCCACGCCGCCAGGGAGCGAGGACGTCATCGTGGCCCGGCGCCTCTCGACCACGTTCTCGCGCGACGGCGTCCAGCAGCACGTGCTGAAGAACCTCGACCTGACGATCCGGCGCGGGGACCTCACGGTGATCATGGGCCCGTCCGGGGCGGGCAAGTCGACACTGCTCTACGCGCTGTCCGGGATGGACCGCCCCTCGCTCGGCACGGTGACGATGGCCGGCACCGAGATCTCGTCGCTCGGCCAGGACCGGCTCGCCCGGTTCCGGCGCCGCCACTGCGGGTTCGTGTTCCAGCAGGTCCACCTCCTCGACGGCCTGTCGGTGCTCGACAACGTCCTCGCCGTCGGGCTGCTCGTCGACCGCGACCGGCGCCGGGTGACCGCGCGCGCCCGCGAGCTGCTCGAGCAGGTCGGCCTCGCGCCGGCGGACCACGACAAGCTCCCGTCGATGCTCTCCGGCGGGGAGGCGCAGCGCGCCGCCGTCGTCCGTGCGCTCGTCAACTCGCCCGACGTCGTCTTCGCGGACGAACCCACCGGCGCGCTCAACACCGCGCTCGGCGGCCGCGTGCTCGATCAGCTCACCGAGGTCAACGCGGGCGGCCAGACGATCGTCATGGTCACGCACGACACCCGGTCCGCCCTGCGCGGCAACCGGATCCTCTACCTGCGCGACGGCACGATCGACGGCGAGCTCGAGCTCGGCCGGTGGACCGGCGACGACGACGCCCGCCGCGAGCGCCTCACCGCCTTCCTCACCGATCTGGGGTGGTGAGGATGTCCCCGGTCCGGCTGCTGCTGCGCCGCCAGCTGAGGCGCCACCGCCGCCAGACGGTCGCCCTCGCCCTGCTCGCCGTGCTCGCCGGCCTGCTCGGCACGGTCGCCGCGGTGATGACCCTCGACTACCCCGGCCTCGTCGAGAGCCGCACCGAGGCCCTGGACGGCGCCGACGTCGTCTCCGTCGTCCCGGCCGGCGAGGCGACCGACGTGGCCGTGGCGGCGGCCACGGGCAGCGCCGGGGTCGAGGCGCACAGCGTCGAGCCCGTGCTCACCGCGCCGGCCGAGTACGCGTACGGGGACACGACGCAGACGGGCGACCTGCTCGTCGTCGACCTCGACGCCGACCGGCCGTTCGACGAGATCCGCGCGATCGACAACGACCACCCGCCGGTCGACAACCCCGTCCACCTGCCGCTCATCTTCTCCACCGGCGGCGGCTACGAGCCGGGCGACCCGTTCGTCGTCACTGTCGGCGCGCGGGAGGTGACGTTCCACGTCCAGGGTTTCGTCGAGACGGTCACGCTCGGCGTCCCGACGATGGGCTTCCCGCTCGTGGCACTCGACTCCGAGACGTTCGCGGCGACTGCCGAGGACCTCGGGGACGCGTTCGTGCCGGCGAGCCTGCTGCGGGCGCAGACCACCGACGCCGACGCTGCGAACGATGTCGCCCGCGCCGTCACGGACTCCCTCACCTCGGCGGGGCTCGTCTCGGCGACGGACAACACGTGGTCGTACACGATGACGCTCGAGACGATCGCGTCGACCATCGTCATCGGCAGCTCGATCTACGCCGCCATGCTCGGGGCGTTCGCGGTGGTCGTCACGGTCGTCGCCGCGGTCGTCGTCCGCTTCCTCGTGGCCAACCTCGTGCGCGAGGACGTCCGCGCGATCGGCGCGATGCGCGCGGTCGGTTTCTCCGCCGGGCAGGTCACCGCGTCGATCGTGCTCCTCGTCGCGATCCCGGTCGTGCTCGCGGCGTGCGTCGGGGTCGTGCTCTCCCCGCTCGTCCTCCCGCTCCTCGAGTCGTCGATGGCCGCACAGACCGGGCTGCCGTGGGAGGCGGGCATCTCGTGGCCGGGCGCGTTCGTCGTCGTCGGCGTGCTCGGGGCGGTGGCGGCGGGGACGGCCGCGCTCGCTGCGCGGCGGCTGCGGCGCATCCCCCCGGTGGTGGCGCTGCGCGGCGGGCAGCCGGCCCATGTGCCCGGGCGGGACCGGCTGCCGCTCGCCAGCACCCGCGGGCCGCTCAACCTCGTGCTCGGCCTCAAGCGGCTCGTGTCCGCGCCGGGGCAGGCGGTCGCGCTCGGGGTGGTGCTGGCGATCGTCGCGTTCACGGGCTCGACCTGGGCGGCGATCGCCGGGACGCTCGGCCGCTCCGAGCAGGACTTCGTCCAGCTCCTGGTCGGGGACCTCGAGGACGTGCTCGTGGTGGTCGGTGCGGACACGGACCGGACCGAGGCCCTCGAGACGGTCCGTGCGGTCGACGGGGTCGAGGACGCGTTCTACCGGCAGCTCGTGGGTCTGACCGTCGACGGCCTGCCGCTGCGGATCCAGGTCGCCGCCGACCAGGGGCACCCCGAGCGGAGCTCCCTGGCGGCCGGGCGCCACCCGGTCCACCCGAACGAGATCATGCTCGGCGTCACCGCGGCCGACCGGCTCGAGGCGGAGGTGGGCGACCAGGTCCCGGTGACGGTGCAGGGGGCCGAGGCCGACTACCTCGTGGTGGGGATCGTGCAGACCACGCAGCAGGCCGGGATGACGGGCGGGATGACCGAGGCCGCGTGGCACCGGCTCGAGCCGGACGGCGAGCTGACGTCGATGGCCGTGTACGCCTCCGCGGGGGACTCGCCGGCGGACGTCGCGGCGGGCGTGCGACCCGCGCTCGGCGACGACCTCGTGAGCAGCTACGACCTGCGCACGACCATCGGCGGGCAGGTGAGCGTCTACTCGACGATGATCAGCGGCCTCACGGTCGCCCTCGCCGCCCTCGGCGTCGTGATCGTCACCCTCGTGGTCGGTCTGCTCGTCACGACGATGGTGGTGCGCGAGCACCGGTCGTTCGGGATCCGCAAGGCGCTGGGCTTCACCTCACGGGACCTCGTCCGCCAGGTGCTCGCGACGATCCTCCCGGTGGTCGCGCTCGCCGCGGCGATCGGGGCCGGGGCCGCCGGCTTCGCGGCCGAGCCGGTGGCCGGATCGATGCTGGCGGGCGTCGGCCACAGCAGCATCGAGCTCGACGCTCCCCCGTGGCTGCCGCTCGCGATCGTGGCCGGGCTCGTCGCCCTGGCGTGGGTCTGCACGGCGCTCGCGGCGAGCCGCCTGCGGCGCATCTCGCCGTACGGGCTGCTGACGGAGTAGGTCGTCGGGTGCGCCGTCAGGTCCGGCGGGCCTCGATGAGCTCCCGCAGCTCGGCGACGGCCCGCTCGAGGTCGGCGCGGCTCGCGGACTGCTCCTCCGGTCGGATGTCGACCCCGACCTGACCGCCCTGCGTGATCGTCGCCTTCTCCACCTCCGCCGCCGAGTCGGCACCCTGCACGCGCAGGGCGATCGCCAGCTCCTCGCGCGTCATGCCGAGCCGGTGCAACGCCGCGTCGTCGATCCTGCCGTCCTCGATGAGGACGGTCGACCGCCCCTCGAGGAGGGTGCGTGCCCAACCCCAGCGTGCCGCCAGACGCTCGAGCCCCGCGTTCGTGGCGACGAGCACGACCACGCCGAGCACCGCTCCGGACACGGAGAAGTCGTCGCCGATGATCGCGTTCTGGATCGCCTCGCTCAGCAGGAGGACCACCACGAGGTCGAGGCTGTTCATCTGCGCGAGCATCCGCTTGCCCGCCACGCGCACGACGAGGACGACCGCGAGGTAGACGCCGATGGTCCGCAGGACCTTGTCCACCGGCGGGATCTCCATGACGAGGAGCTCCTGGACGAGCGACTGGCTGACGATCTCGAGCGTCATGGCGATCTCCTTCGCAGGACCACGCGGGCTCGCGACCACCGTCGGCCGCGCAGGGGCGCCATCGTCCCACCACGGACGACGCCGTGCCGAGGCCTCCTGTCCTGCTGCGGCGTGACCGGGACGGCGCTCGGAGGCCGGCACCGAGAGCCCGACGACCGCGTCCGGTGCCCGGGCGCCCATCCGGGCCGCCCCTCCGGTGTCGGCGGCTCCTGTGACGATGGCGGCATGACCGTCCCTGCCCCGGTGCTCGTGCTCGTCGTCCTCCTCGCCCTGATCGTCGGGGCGGCCGTCGGTGCCGGCGCTCACGCACTCGTGGTCGGGCGCCGCGAGGCTGCGCGGGCGAGCTCGGGTCGTGACCGTGCGGCGACCGACGCCGCCGAGCTCGGCGCCGCACGCGCCCGGGCCGAGGAGCTGTCCGCCCAGGTCGCGGAGATGCGCGAGCGGGCCACCTCCGACGCCGACGTCCTCCAGGCGCTCGCCCCCCTGCGCTCCGGGCTCGCCGACGTCGGCCGGCAGGTCCAGCTGCTCGAGCGCGAGCGTGCCGCGCGCGCCGCCGCGCTGGACGAGCAGCTCGCGGCCGCCCGCCGCGCGGACGCCGAGCTCGTGGCCGCGACCGGCGAGCTCGGCCGGGCGCTGCGCGCGGGCGGGTCACGCGGCCAGTGGGGCGAGGTGACGCTGCGCCGGGTCGTCGAGTCCGCCGGGATGCTCGCGCACGTCGACTTCGACACCCAGCGCACCGCAGGCTCGATCGCCGGCTCGCGCTCGGCCGCCCGCCCGGACCTCGTCGTCCACCTGCCCGGGGGGCGCACGCTCGCGGTGGACGCGAAGGTCCCGATGGACGCCTACCTCGAGGCGAGCGCGATCGACCCCGGAGCACGGGGGGCCGACGCCGAGCGCCGCGAACGGCTGCTCGCTACCCACGCGAAGGCGCTGCGCGGGCACGTCGACGCCCTCGCGTCGCGCGGCTACCACGCGGAGCTCCCGGGGAGCCCCGAGCTCGTCGTGCTTTTCCTGCCCTCGGAGCCGCTGCTCGGGGCGGCGCTCGAGGCCGACCCGGGGCTCCTCGAGCACGCGCTCGCGCGCGGGGTGGCACCGACGTCGCCGTCGTCGCTCCTCGCCCTCCTGCGCGCGGTGGCCTCGGTGTGGAGCGGGGAGAAGGCGGCCGACGAGGCGGGCGAGCTGCTCGAGCTCGGCCGCACCCTCGCCGATCGCCTGGCGACCGTGGCCGGGCACCTCGGCCGGGTCGGGTCCTCCCTGCGTTCAGCCGTGGGGCACTACAACAGCGCCGTCGGTTCGATCGAGGGGCGCCTGCTCGTCACCGCGCGCTCACTCGAGTCGCTCGGCGCCAAGGACCTCGAGCTCGCGCCGATCGACGCCGATGACGCGCAGGTCCGGGCGTTCACGGCGCCGGAGCTCGCCGCGTCGGACGTCGAGGACGGGGCGGCGCAGGTGCGGGCCGTGCGCGGGGAGCGCGCCGGCTGAGGGGCGGCCGCCCGGGGCAGCCGCGGGTCCCCGACGGTGACCCGTGGCCGCTGGGCGGGGTGTGCCGCCGCGGCCCGCGTGGCGGAGCACGGCAGGGCGCAGGGACGCGGCTCGAGTCAGTCGTCCTCCACGCCGGCCGCGAGGGCCGCCCAGACGCCGCCGAGGCACGTGGTCACGGCGCCGATGACGACGACGATCTGTCCGTAGCCGACATCCATGCGGTTCCAGGCGTCCTCCGCCTCGATCCGTCCGCGCAGGGTGACGAGGTCGTGGACGGTGGTCGCCGCGACGGACAGCGCCGCGAGGGCACCGAGGACTCCCGGCCACGCCGGCGCGTGGACGACGAGGAACGTCACCCCGGCCGCCACGGCGACGAGCGCGAGAACGATCATCACCACCGCGGACGAGCTCTCGTCCGTCCCGTGGTGGATGAGGTCCGGCTGCAGCCCGCGCTCCATCGTGACCCACGGGAAGAAGAAGCCGACCACCGAGAGGACACCACCGCCCAGCAGCATCCACCCGTGGATCGGCAGCTCGTCGAGCCGGCGCCGGCGGACGCGGCGGCGCGGCGGGACCTCGACCGGCGGCGCCGAGAACTGGATCTGCGGCGCGCGCGGGACGTCCGCGGGACCGGTCCCATAGGTGCCGTGCAACCCGTAGCGCGGCGGGCGGCCGGCCTTCGAGCGACGCCTGGTGCCGCTGTGGCCCCAGTCCTTCCGCCCGCTCATCGGTCGCGCCGCGCGCCGCTCCGGGTCAGGCGTTCGTCTTCTTGACGAGCGCGATGATGCCGCCGACGAGCCCGACGACGCCGCCCGCGACGACCGCGTACAGCCCGAACCCGATGTCGATGAACTCCTGGGCGCCCTGCGCCTCGATCTCGTCGTTGACGTCGACGAGGTCGTAGAGGCCGATCCCGGCGACAGCCAGGGCGAGGACGAGCCCGACGATCGCCATCCATGCGGCGCCCTTCCGGATCCCGATGAGGACACCGCCGACCGCGGCGAGGACCGCCATCGGGAGGATGAGGAGACCGTCGTTGCCGTCCTCCATGCCGTTGATGCTGTCCGACTGCCCGAACACCGAGACCTCGAGCCAGGGCAGGAAGCAACCGATGGCGGCGATCACGGAGCCGATGACGAGGATCCAGCCGCCGACCGGCAGCGGGACGCGCCTGCCGACGGGCGCCCCGAAGCCCTGCGGGGAGCCGTAGGCCTGGGCGCCCTGGAAGCCCTGCTGGCCGGGCGCGCCGTACGGGGACTGACCGCCGTAGCCCGGCTGCGCCCCGTACCCCGGCTGCGAGCCGTAGCCGCCCTGCGCGCCGTACGGGTCCTGACCTCCGTAGGGGGACGGCGCGCCGTAACCCTGCTGCTCGCCCCATCCGCTCTGGCCGTAGGCGGGTGCCCCGCCCTGTTGGGGCTGGTTCCAGCCCTGACCCCCGTACTGCTGATCACTCATCGCGAGACCTCCGCTCCGTCGGTACGTGGCGCTCCGACGCATCGGCGTCGGGAGCGGGCCGCGTCCGGCGCAGCCACTCGGGCGAGCGTATCCGTCGCTCGTTCCGACGGCGCCCGCCCGGGTGGGGACCTCAGACGGTCGAGCGGGTCCGCCACCTGCGTACCGCTCGGACGACGCTCTCGATGACGCCGGCGCCGCGCCGGTCGTGCGGCTGCTCGTTGAACGGGGTGACCGGCTGGTTGTGCGCGCCGCGGGTGCGGTTGGCGAACGCCTTCCCGCGGGGGGCGAACGTGTGGTCGGACTGCGGGGTGTTCCAGCTCTCGCCGGACCAGTGCCCACCTGACCTCTGCGTCTCGGACATCTCCTCACCTCCGGACCGCCGCGCGCGGCCGACCACCACCGTGTGGTCCACGCGTCGCACGCGTGCGATTCGCCCGATCCTACCGCGCGGCGGCGCGGAACCGAAGGCCTCGCGCGGCATGTCGGGGCGAGCGTCACGCACCCCGGGGCGCGCCGTTCGCGGTCGAGCCGGAGGCCGAGGTCGTCAGGCCGAGGCTGGAAGGGGCAGCGCCGTCAGGCCTGGGCGCGCGGGGCGCGAGCCCGGCGCGGCTGGTCCACCTGGACGCCGGACGCCTTGAGGTCGGCGCGGAGGTTCTTCGGGAGGGAGAAGAGCACGTCCTCCGTGGCGGTCCGCACCTCCTCGACGGCGAGGAACCCGAGCTCCTGCAGCCGCAGCACCACGTTCCGCACGAGGATCTCCGGCACGGACGCCCCGGACGTCACGCCCACCGAGGTCGCGCCGTCGAACCAGGCCGGGTCGATCTCGTCGGCGGTGTCCACGCGGTAGGAGGAGCCGGCCCCGGCGTCGAGGGCGACCTCGACGAGGCGGACCGAGTTCGAGGAGTTCGCCGACCCGACGACGATGACCACGTCGGACTCCGGCGCCAGCTTCTTCACCGCGACCTGGCGGTTCTGCGTGGCGTAGCAGATGTCGTCGCTCGGCGGGTCCTGCAGCGCGGGGAACCGCTCGCGGAGCTTGTTCACGGTCTCCATCGTCTCGTCGACGCTCAGCGTGGTCTGGGAGAGCCAGATGACGCGCTCGGGGTCGCGGACCTCGACCTGGTCGACCTCGTGGGGGCCGTTGACGACCTGGATGTGCTCGGGCGCCTCGCCCTGGGTGCCCTCGACCTCCTCGTGGCCGTCGTGGCCGATGAGGAGGATGTCGAAGTCGTCGTTCGCGAACCGGACGGCCTCCTTGTGCACCTTGGTCACGAGCGGGCAGGTGGCATCGATCGTCGCGAGGTTGCGGGCCGCGGCCTGGGCGTGCACGGCCGGGGAGACGCCGTGCGCGGAGAACACGACGCGGGCGCCCTCGGGGACCTCGTCGGTCTCGGCGACGAAGATCGCGCCGCGGCGGGACAGGGTCTCGACGACGAACTTGTTGTGGACGATCTCCTTGCGCACGTACACCGGGGCGCCGTAGAGCTCGAGGGCCTTCTCGACGGCGTCGACGGCCCGGTCGACACCGGCGCAGTAGCCGCGGGGCGTGGCCAGGAGGATGCGCTTCCCCTCGGGCGAGTCGAAGGACTCGACCTGCTGCGGGAACGCCGACGCGCCGGCCAGGGACTGGATCGTGTCGGTGGAGGTCACGCCTCCAGGATAGGCGGCCGGTGCAAGCCCCGGCCGGGAGGAGGCTGGCCTCACACGGGGCCGGGTGGGGCCGTCAGCGGCCGAGGACCGCTCCCCGGGCGCGGCCGATCCCCCACACGAGGTACCCGCAGGCGAGCCACCCGCCGAGCAGGAACGCGACCGTCGAGACGAAGTCGGACGCCCCGGGATCGACGAACGGGTAGATCGCGTATCCCCAGCGGTCCGACTGCCACATGTAGAGCGCGAGGTAGGCGAACATCGGCAGCACCCACAGGACGGGCCAGTAGCCGGGGACCCGGTCCTGGTTGCGGCCCACCACGAGCCAGTCGAGGACCATCGCCACCGGCAGCACGAGGTGCACGACGAGCGAGAGCCGCTCGTCGAGGGCGCCCTCGAGGAGCGTGATGAACACGACCGAGGTCATCACCGAGTACGTCGTCACCATGCCCCGGAACCAGCCGTGCCGCCCCTCGAGCCGGTTCCGCGCGGGTCCGGGCCCCAGCACCCGCAGCACGGACAGCACCATGACGAGGGCGACGAGGATCGTGTTGACGGTGGTGAAGAACGTCAGCTGCGCGCCCACGCCTTCCCAGCCACCGGCCTCGTAGACGGGCACGAGCGTCTCGTACAGCGCCCAGATCGCGAGCGCCGCGACGGCGAGTCGCCAGAGCACCGAGAGCGTGACGACCGCCCCGTTCGCCGGCGGCAGACCGTTCCGGGTGCCCGCCGGCCGCGGGCCCGGGTAGGGAGCGGCCCCCGACGGCGGACGGCCCGGCGCGTAGGGAGCCCCGGGACCGTAGGGCGCGCCCTGGGCGCCAGGACCGGGACCACCCGGCCCGTACCCCGGGCCACCGGGTCCCGAGGGGCCGAACCCCGGCCCACCCGGGGGCGGGCCGGCCTGCCATCCCGGGCCGCCCTGTCCGCCGGGGCCCCAGCCCGTCGGGGCCGGCTCGGACAGGGCCGGGATCTCGGCGGTGGACACCTGCGCCCCGGGGTCCTGCGGGGTCGCGGCGGAGTCGAACGCACCACGTCCTGGAGTCGGGGCGGATCCGTCCGTGGGCACCCGGTAGGCCCCCTCCCCCTGGGCCTGCGTGGGCGGCAGGTCGCCGGTCGCCTGCGCGTCGACCGGCGCCAGCGGGGCGGTCGCGTCGGCCCCTGGCGCTCCGCCCGCACCGGACCGGCCTGCCGTGACGCCACCGGGACCACCCGGCGCGCCGTTCGTCGTCGTCGGACCGGCCGGTCCCGCCCCCGCCCCCGCCTGCCGCTCGGCCAGCGGTCGCCTCGACGCGCGCACCTGGGCGGCCATCGAGCCGGGGACGGCGACGGTCGGGTCGATCTCGTCGTCGTGGGGGTGAGTCATCGCGGGTCCTCGTCCGTCGTCGTGCAGGTGGTCCGACGTCGAGCGTAGGCAGGTCCGACCGAACCGGCAGCGCGCGGGGCGGACAGAGCGCCCCTGTCGGGCCGCGGTGCGACGATGGGCACATGGCAGACAACCTCCTCGCGCCCGACCCCGTCCGACTCCCCGAGGACGGCCCCGACGCCCCGGCCCGAGCCGCGCTCGACGCCGGCACCGACGCCCGCGAGGTCGCCGCCGCGCACCCCGCCTCGTCCCTCGCCTGGGCGACCCTGTCCCGCGCCGCGCTCGCGGACGACCCGGTCGCCGCCTACGCGTTCGCCCGGACCGGCTACCACCGCGGGCTCGACGCGCTGCGCAAGGGCGGGTGGCGCGGCCAGGGCCCGGTGCCCGCGTCGCACGTGCCGAACCACGGAGTCGTCCTCGCGGTCCTCGCCCTGCGCGAGGCGGCCCGCGCGATCGGCGAGACCCCCGAGGTCGAGCGGCTCTCCGCGCTCGCGGACGACTTCGACCCGGACGCCGAGGCGATCCTCGCCCGCGCGTGAGCGCCGAGAACGCCGGTGAGCGGGCGCCGCTGCCCGCCACCGCCGCCGCCACCACGCCCGAGGCGCCGTGGCCGGTCCGGCTGCTCTCGCAGAAGATCGCCGAGTACGTCGACCGCATGTCGGCGCTCTGGGTCGAGGGGCAGCTCGTCGAGGTCAACCGCCGGCCCGGCGCACGCACGGCGTTCCTCACGATGCGGGACACCGACGCCGAGATGTCGCTGCGGATCTCCATCGCGGCCCGCGCGCTGCCGGACGAGGTCGCGCCCGGCGCCCACGTGGTCGCGCACGCGAAGCCGAGCTTCTGGACGAAGAACGGCAGCTTCAACCTGTGGGCCGACGACCTGCGGGCGGTCGGCGTGGGCGGGCTGCTCGCCCGCATCGAGGCGCTGCGCAAGGTCCTCGCCGCCGAGGGCGTGTTCGACGACTCGCGCAAGCGTCCGCTGCCGTTCCTCCCCCGCGTCGTCGGGCTCGTCTGCGGACGCAACGCCAAGGCGAAGGACGACGTCCTGACGAACGCGCGGCTGCGGTGGCCGGCGGTCCGGTTCGAGGTCCGCGAGGTCGCCGTCCAGGGCGTCGACACGGTCCCTCAGGTCAGCGCCGCGCTCGCCGAGCTCGATGCCATGGACGAGGTCGACGTCCTCGTGGTGGCCCGGGGCGGCGGGTCCGTCGAGGACCTCTTCCCCTTCTCCAACGAGGCGCTCGTCCGCGCGGTCGCCGCGTGCCGCACGCCGGTCGTCTCCGCCATCGGCCACGAGGGCGACTCGCCGCTGCTCGACCTCGTGGCGGACGTGCGGGCCTCGACACCGACGGACGCCGCCCGGCGCGTGGTGCCCGACTTCGCCCGCGAGAGCGCCGGGGTGAACGACGCCCGCACGCGGGTGCGACGCGCCGTCCTCGCCCGCCTCGACCGCGCGGTCGCCGAGGTCGCGGCGCTGCGTGCCCGGCCGGTGCTCGCCCGCCCGGAGTCGATGCTCGAGGGGCCCACCGCCGAGGTCGCCGCGCTGCGGCACCGCGCCCGCGCCTCCCTCGACGGGCGGCTCTCCGCGGCGTCCGCCGAGCTCGCCCGGGCCCACGGGGGCCTGCTCGCACTCTCACCGGCGGCCACGCTCGCGCGCGGGTACGCCGTGCTGCGGCGGCGCGACGGCCAGGTGGTGCGGGACCAGGCCGAGGTGGCCACCGGCGACCGGCTCGAGGCGATCCTCCACGCGGGCCGCCTCGGGGTCGAGGTCGTCGCCACCCGCGAGGTGTAGTTGACTGACGGCGTGAACGTGAGGATGCAGCACCCCGACTCCCTCGACCCGCAGCGCCGGGCCCGGACCGCCTCCGACCCCGGCTCCCCCGCCGAAGAGACCCGCGGTGACGCCGCGGATGCGGGAGCGGGGGCGTCCGACGCGTCGGCATCCGGCGACGCGCCCGACCCCGCCGAGGGGGTCGCCGACCTGTCCTACGAGCAGGCACGCGACGAGCTCGTCGGTGTGGTCCGTCGCCTCGAGTCCGGTGAGCTCCCGCTGGAGGAGGCCCTCGCGCTGTGGCAGCGCGGCGAGGCCCTCGCGGACCGCTGCCAGTCCTGGCTCGACGGCGCCCGCCGGGCACTGGACGAGGCGCGCAGCGAGGCCGAGCCCTCGGGCGAGGAGGACGGCGCCGCCGGGTCGGGGGCGACCGCGTGAGCGCCGGACCCACGCCCGCCGAGGCGTGGGCGCGCCTGCGCGAGGGCAACCACCGGTTCGTCGCCGACACGATGGAGCACCCCGACCAGTCCGCCGCCCGGCGGACGCAGGTCTCGGTCGACCAGAAGCCGTTCGCCGTCGTGCTCGGGTGCTCGGACTCCCGGGTCGCCGCCGAGCTGGTGTTCGACCAGGGGCTCGGCGACCTGTTCGTCGTGCGCACGGCGGGCCACGTCCTCGACACGACCGTCATCGGGTCGATCGAGTACGGGATCGACATCCTCGGGATCCCCCTCGTGGTGGTCCTCGGGCACGACTCGTGCGGCGCCGTCGGGGCCGCCGTGCAGGCGCTGTCGACCGGCCGGATGCCCACGGGCTTCGTCCGCACGATCGTCGACCGCGTCATCCCCTCGCTCGTCACGCGTGCCGTCCTGCCCGGTGAGGACGACACCGACGCCGGTCGGGAAGCGACGCCGGCCGAGGACGTGGCTCTCACGCTCCCGCCGACCGACCAGCTGCGTCGCCAGCACGTCCGCGCGACCGTCGAGATGCTCGTCGACTACTCGGCCCACGTGCGCCGGGCCGTCGAGGCCGGCGAGACCGCCGTCGTCGGCGTGGAGTACACGCTGGCCGAGGGGACGGCGCTGCTCGTCGACGCCGTCGGGGACGTCGGGGAGACGCCGCTGACGGCGCCCGCCCCCACCCCCTGACCGTCGAGACTGCGGTTCGTCGTCGTCGGACGCAGGTCGCCCCGGCCCCTGAGCGGGACCGGGGCGACGTGCGCGGTTCCGGCTCTCAGACCTCGTAGGTCTCCAGCAGGTCGGTGACCAGGGCGGACACGGCCGACCGCTCGGAGCGCGTGAGCGTGACGTGGGCGAAGAGCTCGCGGCCCTTGAGCGCCTCGACCACCGAGGCGACGCCGTCGTGACGGCCGACCCGGAGGTTGTCGCGCTGCGCGACGTCGTGGGTGAGGACGACCCGCGAGTTCTGACCGATCCGGGACAGGACCGTCAGCAGCACGTTCCGCTCGAGGGACTGGGCCTCGTCGACGATGACGAACGCGTCGTGCAGCGAGCGCCCGCGGATGTGGGTGAGCGGCAGGACCTCGAGGAGGTTGCGGCCCATCACCTCCTCGACCACCTGCGAGTCGACGACGGCGCCGAGCGTGTCGAAGACCGCGTCCGCCCACGGGTTCATCTTCTCGGCCTCGGTGCCGGGCAGGTAGCCGAGCTCCTGGCCGCCCACGGCGTACAGCGGGCGGAACACGAGGATCCGCTTGTGCTCGCGCCGCTCGAGGACCGCCTCGAGGCCCGCGCACAGGGCGAGCGCCGACTTGCCGGTGCCCGCCCGGCCGCCGAGGGAGACGATCCCGACGTCGGGGTTGACGAGGTGGTCGATCGCCACGCGCTGCTCGGCGGAGCGCCCCCGCATCCCGAAGATCTCGCGGTCGCCGCGCACGAGCGTCAGGCGCCCGCCCGCGGAGGTCCGTGCGAGGGCCGAGCCGCGCGGCGAGTGAAGGACGATCCCGGTGTTGACGGGCTGGTCGGGCAGGTCCCCGGGGGTGGCGAGGTCCCCGACCTCGAGCGACTCGTCGCTCCACAGCTGGGCCATCTCGGACTCGGTGACGTCCGCCGTCGCCATGCCCGTGTAACCCGTGTCGACGACCTGGCCGGCGCGGTACTCCTCGGCGTCGAGCCCGACCGCCGAGGCCTTGACGCGCATCGGCAGGTCCTTGGTCACGACCGTCACCGCATTGCCCTCGGCCGCGAGGTTCGCCGCGACGGCGAGGATCCGGGTGTCGTTGTCCCCGAGGCGCAGCCCCGAGGGGAGGACCTGGTCGCTGGAGTGGTTGAGCTCGACCCGCAGCGTGCCGCCGTCCGTGCCGACGGGCACCGGCCGGTCGAGGTGACCGTGCTTGACGCGCAGGCTGTCGAGCAGGCGCAGCGCGGCGCGGGCGAAGTAGCCCAGCTCGCTGTGGTGCCGCTTGGCCTCGAGCTCGGTGACCACGACGACCGGCAGGACGACGTCGTGCTCCGCGAACTTCGTCATCGCCCGCGGGTCGGAGAGCAGCACCGAGGTGTCGAGGACGTAGGTGCGCAGCGCGGTGCCCTGCGGCTCCGGGACGCCGAGCTCGGCGGCGACCTCGCTCCCCGTGGTGGTGACGGGCTCGGACGCGGTGTGCTGGGCGGCAGTGGTGCTCACGTCGTGCTCCCTCCGGCGCTGGTGCGCGGGTCAGGACCCTCGGCCCGGCACTCGACGCGCCGGCCTCGGACTCGGGGCGGGCGGACGGCCCACGGGGGCCGGCCGGCCCCCGTCACGCGCAACGTGTGCGCCATGGGCGACCTCCCGGAGGACGGCGAGCGTGCCGTCCGTCGGTATCGAAACTACGCCGCGCCCGACAGCGTGGGCGTGAGGCTCGCGGGCGCGGCGAGCAGGTTCGTCAACTGTTCACGTGACCGACACGCGGGTGTCACGGAGATCACCGTCCGACGACGACGAACGGCGCGCGGTCAGCGGCCGAGGCGGCGTTCCCGGTGGGAGAAGTCGCGCAGCGCCCGCAGGAGGTCGACGCGGCGGAAGTCGGGCCAGTAGGCCTCGCAGAAGTACAGCTCGGAGTGCACGGACTGCCACAGGAGGAACCCGCCGAGCCGCTGCTCGCCCGAGGTGCGGATGAGCAGGTCCGGGTCGGGCTGGCCGGAGGTGTAGAGGTGGCCGTCGATGTCCGCGACCGTCAGCGAGTCGGCGACCTCCTCGAGCGACCGCCCCTCGGCTGCGCGCTCGCGCAGGAGCGCCCGCACGGCGTCCGCGATCTCCTCGCGCCCCCCGTAGCCGACGGCGATGTTGACGACCAGGGCGTCACCGGTCGGCGAGGCGGCGGCGCGCAGCCGGTCGGCGATGTCGGGCGGCAGCAGGTCGAGCGAGCCCACGAGCCGGACGTTCCACCGGGCGGTCGCGGCGATCGATGCGACCGAGCCCACGATGATCTCGAGCAGGTCGGCGATCTCGTCCGGGTCGCGGCGCAGGTTGTCCGTGGACAGCATCCACAGCGTGACGACCTCGACGCCGACCTCCTCGCACCACGCGAGCAGCTCGTGGACCTTGTCGGCCCCGCGTCGGTGACCGTCCGCGGTCTGCGCACCGACCGAGCGCGCCCACCGCCGGTTGCCGTCGAGCATGACCCCGACGTGCTTCGGCATCCGCGTCCGGTCGATCTCGGCCAGCAGGCGCCGCTCGTACAGCGAGTACAGCACGTCGCTCGAGCGCACCGTCCACCTCCGTCCGATCGTCGCCGGGTGCGACCATCCCCGCAGCGTAGCGACCATGGCCGGGGCGTCCGCGCACCGCCCGGCCTGGATCGTCGTCGAGCATCGGGGGCGGCGTACCGCGCGAACCTACACAGGTGTAGGTTGTTGGTCATGAACGCCGCTCCCGGGACGCCCGCGCCCGTCGCCCCGGACGACCACGTCGAGCCGGGTGCCCCGGCCGACGCCGCGCACACCGGGACCCCGGCCGACGCCGCGGGTACCGCGCTCCCCGGGGCGCACTCCGTCGCCCCCGGGGCCCACGAGGCCAAGCCGCTCGCCCGCGGCTGGATCCACCTCGTCACGGCGCCGATCGCGCTCGTCGTCGGCCTGGCCCTGGTGGTCACCGCACCGACGCTCACCGCCCGCGTGACGTGCGCGGTCTTCGCGCTCACCGCGGTCCAGCTGTTCGCCACCTCGGCGATCTACCACCGCGGGACGTGGCGGCCACGCCTGGCCACCCTGCTGCGGCGCCTCGACCACACGAACATCTTCCTGCTCATCGCGGGCACGTACACGCCGCTCGCCGCCATCCTCCTCCCGCCACGGACGGCCACGATCCTGCTCTCCGTGGTCTGGAGCGGCGCGCTGCTCGGCACGCTCAGCCGCATGTTCTGGCTCTCGGCCCCGCGGTGGGTCTACACGCCGGTCTACGTGGCGCTCGGCTGGGTGGCCGTGTGGTTCATGCCCGACTTCTGGCACACGGGCGGCCCCGCGGTCGTCTGGCTCCTCGCCGCCGGCGGGCTGGCGTACACGCTCGGCGCCGTGGCCTACGCGCTCAAGCGTCCGAACCCCGCACCGCGGGTCTTCGGCTTCCACGAGATCTTCCACGTCGGCACGGTGCTGGGGTGGGGCTGCCACGCCGGCGCCGTCGCGGTCGCCTGCCTCGCGGCGGCCTGACAGCCCCGGTCCCCCGGCTCCTCGGCGGGCCGGCCCCGTCTGGGCCCCGGCCCGATCGGTCGCGTCCGGACCCCGCCCGACGGCGCACCCCACCTGGGCGTCCGCGTCGCAGTCCTACTAGGGTCGAGGCCCCACCGCGACAAGGAGCTGACCGTGGCCGACGACCTCACCTGGACCGCCTCGCCCGCCGACCTGCTGAGGCCGGGGCCCGACTTCGACCTCGCCACGTTCGACCGCGGGGGCACCCCGGGGTTCGACGGCGACAAGGACGACGGCAAGGCCCTGACCGCCGAGCGCGGCCTGCTGCTCTCCGAGCTGCAGGAGCGGCTGTTCGCCGAGGGACGGTCGGGCGGCGAGCGCTCCGTCCTGCTGGTGCTCCAGGGGCTCGACACCGCGGGCAAGGGCGGGATCGTCCGGCACGTCATGGGCATGGTCGACCCCCAGGGCATCGACCTGCACTCGTTCGGCGTCCCCACCGAGGAGGAGAAGAGGCACAACTACCTGTGGCGCATCCGCCGGGCCCTCCCGCGGCCGGGACGCATCGGGGTCTTCGACCGGTCGCACTACGAGGACGTGCTCGTGGCCCGGGTCGACGAGCTCGTCGAGGAGGAGGTCTGGCGCAAGCGCTACGCCGAGATCAACCGGTTCGAGCGCACGGTCGCCTCGCGGGGCACGACGATCGTCAAGGTCGCACTCATGGTCTCCAAGCAGGAGCAGGGGCTGCGACTGCTCGAGCGCCTCGACCGGCCGGACAAGCACTGGAAGTTCAACCCGAACGACGTCACCACCCGAAAGAAGTGGGACGACTACCAGGAGGCCTACGCGGACGTCTTCGCGCGGACGAACACCGACGTCGCACCGTGGCACGTCATCCCCGCGGACAAGAAGTGGTACGCGCGGCTCGCGGTGACGGAGCTCGTCACCCAGGCGCTCATCGACATGAACCCGCGCTGGCCCCGGCCCCGCTGGCGGGTGGCGACGCAGACGGCCGCCCTCCTGCGGACGATGGATCCCGACAACGTCCCCACCGACGAGGAGCGCGAGGAGACGGTCGAGGAGACCCTCGCCGACGAGCGCGAGTTCGCCGAGGCCCTCGCCGAGGTCGCCGCCTCGTCGGCCGACCCGCAGGACGCCGCCGACGAGCAGGACGCGAAGGACACGAAGAAGGACGACAAGAAGGACAAGGACAAGGACAAGAAGAGCAAGAAGGACAAGAAGAAGGACGACGACGACAAGCCGTCCGAGAAGAAGAAGGACAAGAAGAAGGACGGCAAGAAAAAGAAGAAGAAGGACGACTGAGGCGCCTCCGCCGCGCTCTCGGCAGAAACCGCGCCGGTTGCCGTTCCCTCACCCGCACTCTCGACCACGAGCACGCCCCCTGCCGTTCCCTCACCCGCACTCTCGACCACGAGGACGGGGACGGGGACGACGACGCCGGGCGATTTGTGACGGACCCCACCGGATTCCGCGTCCCGATCGTGTGACCTCCGCCTGTCTCTGCCGCGACGAGCCGGTTTGACCTACCCACCACCTCCCGGACGGGGGACCATGGGTCCAGGTGCTCGACCGACGCACCGCCGCCCCCCTTGGAGGACACCGTGTTCGCTGCCGACATCCCGCCCGCCGACCTCGTGGTCGACCAGTCCGAGATCGTGATCGTCGAGCACTCCGGTGCCGCCCGCTCCGCCGGTGACGACGGCGTGACCGTCCTCGTCGAGCCGGAGACCGACCCCGCCGCCCTCCCGCTCGAGGGCGCGGACAGCGACGCGACGGCGAGCCCCGACTCGGGCAAGGGCAAGCCCGGCAAGATCATCTGGCGCCCCTACCCCTGATCGGCCCGGCAGCCGGCGGGGGCGACGACGCCCCCGCCGGAACGCCACCCGCGCGCCCGGCGACGACCCGTTACTCGGCCTCCGTCGACCGCGGAGCGTCCTGCTCGGCCTCAGTCACCCCCGCGCCGCCGTCCGCCTCGGACCGCTCCTTGGCCTCCTGAGCCGCACGCACCCGCGCGTTCTGGTCGACCCGGCGCATCTGCCTCACGACGAGGAACCCGAGCGCCACGACCACGGCCGCGAGCGCGAAGAACGCGAAGAACCCCTCGATCCCCGGCGAGACGTCCCACGGCTGCAGCTCGCCGGTCGGTGTCTCGGCCCCCGCCGACCACGGGCCCGCGAGCCCGCCGGCCACGACCGCCCCGGGCGTCACCGCGCGGTCCGGTCGGACCCGTGCCCGGTGCCCATGGCGTCGGAGTCGGTTCCCGCCCCCGCGAGGTCGGCCCCGAGGACCGTGACCGGCGACCCGTCGGCGAGCCCCTCGGGCACCACGCCGGCGAACAGGTCGTCCTCCACCGCGTCGGAGACCGGGACGCGGGAGAGCACGAGCTCGAACTCCTCGACCGGCCACACCTGCGCCTCGAGGTCGCGCGGGACCGAGAAGAAGAACCCGTCGGGGTCGATCTGGGTGGCGTGCGCGCGCAGCGCGGCATCGCGTGCCGCGAAGTGCTCGGCCACGTGCACGGCGGCCGTCGCGGGACGACGCTCCACCCCGGCGTCCTCGTCCCGCCTCTCCCGGCGCTCGATCCACTCGGCGAACGGGGACTCCGCGCCACGCTCGAGCAGAGCCTCGTGGACGGCGCGGATGCGGCCCCCGGAGAAGGAGACGTCGTAGTAGACCTTCTGCACCGCCCACGCGGGGCCGGCCTCGGGGAACTGCTCGGGGTCCGCGGCGGCGTCGAACGCGAGCATCGAGATCTCGTGCACGCGCACGTGGTCGGGGTGCGGGTACCCGCCGTTCTCGTCGTAGGTGGTCATCACGTGCGGACGGAACTCGCGGATCTGCGCCACGAGTGCGCCGACGACCACCTCGTCGGGCTCGAGCGCGAAGCACCCCTCGGGGAGCGGCGGCAGCGGGTCGCCCTCGGGGAGCCCGGAGTCGACGAACCCGAGCCACGCGTGCTCGATGCCGAGGGCCTCCGCGGACGCCGCCATCTCCTTCCTGCGCAGCTCGACCATGTTGGCCTCGACCTCGGGGTCGCCCTGCAGTCGAGGGTTGAGCACCGAGCCCCGCTCGCCGCCGGTCGCGGTGACGACCCGCACCCGGTGCCCGTCCGCCGCATACCGCGCCATCGTCGCCGCGCCCTTGCTGGCCTCGTCGTCGGGGTGGGCGTGCACTGCCATCAGCCGGAGCGTGCGGGTCGTCACGGTGGTACTCCTCGTCAGGTTCGGACCGCGGCGCGCGGCTCGGACGGCGGGGGCGCCGTCGGGGACAATGGTCCAACACCCGGGCCTCGGCACGCGAACGGCCCCCGGGTGGTGGACCCACGGAGGAAGCGTAGGCATGACGAGCGGCACGACGGCGAACGGGACCGACGAGGGCCCGGGCGCGGGCCCCGGGCCCGCCTCCGCGGACCCGCAGCCAGGAGCTGCGGCAGGCCCGGGCATCGACCCCGACCTCGTGCGCCGGCGCTACGGCCGCGGCCGCCCGACCGGCAACCGCCGCGCGCAGTGGCTGGTCCCCCTGCTCGGTGCGTTCGTGCTCGTCGCCGGCGCCACAGTCCTCGCCTGGCAGATGTCGAGGGAGCCGTCGGTCTCGGTCGAGCACGTGGGGTACACGGTCGAGGGGCCGGACGAGGTCGAGGTGCGGTTCGTCGTCGTCGCCGACCCGGGCACGGAGGTCGTGTGCACGCTGCGCGCGGTCAACCGCGACTTCACCGAGGTCGGGGTCCGCGAGGTACGCCTCGGCCCCGTGACCGAGCGGCGGACGGCGGCCGTCGAACCGGTCCTCACCTCCGAGCGCGCGGCGTCCGGGCACGCCGAGTCCTGCCGGGTCGCCTGACGTCCGAGAGCGGCCCGAACCCTTCCGAATCGGCGTCATGGTGCTAGGATGGCCGTTTCATGCACCGCCCGGACCCGCCTGGGGCCCGGGCGGTTTCCGTCCGCCGCCGGGCGGCGGACACCATCACTCGACGTAAGGAGCCGTGATGTCCCAGCAGACCGGGACCACCTGGCTGACCCAGGATGCCTACGACCGTCTCACCGCCGAGCTCGAGGAGCTGTCGGGGCCCGGTCGTCAGGAGATCGCCGAGCGGATCGAGCAGGCCCGCTCGGAAGGTGACCTCAAGGAGAACGGCGGCTACCACGCGGCGCGCGAGGAGCAGGGCAAGCAGGAGGCCCGCATCCAGCAGCTGACCGCGCTCCTGCGCGTCGCCCAGGTCGGCGAGCCCCCCGCGGACGACGGCGTCGTCGAGCCCGGGATGGTCATCACCGCCTCGATCGCCGGCAAGAAGCGCACGTTCCTGCTCGGTTCGCGCGAGGCCGCCGAGGGCCTCGACATCGAGGTCTTCTCGGAGTCCTCCCCGCTCGGCCAGGCCGTCCTCGGCCGCAGCGCCGGCGAGTCGACCTCCTACGAGGCACCCAACGGCGCGACCATCACGGTCGAGCTCGAGACGGTCAAGCCCTTCACGGTCTGACGCTGACGGGCCTCAGGTCCGCGACGCCCGAGGGCCCCGCTCGCCGATGCGCGAGCGGGGCCCTCGCGCGTCGGAGGCCCGGGCGTCACGGAGAGTCGTCGAGGACCCGGATCCCGTCCGCCGTGAGCGCCGCGCGGACCTCGTCGCCGTGCTCGGGCCCCTTGGTCTCGATCTCGACCGCGATCTCGACCTCGTCGACCGCGAGGCCGCCGGCGGTGCGCGAGTGCTCGACCGAGGCGACGTTGGCACCGAGCTCGCCGAGCCGGGCGAGCACGCCGGCCAGGGAGCCGGGGGCGTCGCTCACCCGCACGCGCAAGGACAGGAACCGGCCGGCCGAGGCGAGGCCGTGCCGGACCACGCGCAGCAGCAGCAGCGGGTCGACGTTGCCGCCGGAGAGCACCACCACCGTCGGACCGTCGGCGAAGTCGCCCGGGGAGGCGGAGACCGCCGCGAGCCCCGCCGCACCGGAGGGCTCGACCACGAGCTTGGCGCGCTCGACGAGGTGGAGGAGCGCCTGCGAGAGCTGCTCCTCCCCCACCGTCCGCACGTCGTCGACGAGCGCGCGCACGATCTCGAAGGGCACGGTGCCGGGCGTCCCGACGGCGATGCCGTCCGCCATCGTGCGCACCTCGTCCAGCGGCACGGGCCGCCCCTGCGCGAGGGAGGCTGGCCACGCCGCCGCGGACGCCGCCTGCACCCCGACCACCCGCACCCCGGGCCGGACCGCGTGGGCCGCTGCGGCGATCCCGGCGAGCAGCCCGCCGCCGCCCGTGGGGACGACGATCGTCGCGACGTCGGGGACCTGCTCGAGGATCTCGAGTCCCACGCTCGCGGCGCCCGCCACGATGTCGGCGTGGTCGTAGGGGTGGATGAGCGTGCGTCCCGAGGCCGCGCAGTCCGCCTCCGCCTCGGCGAGGCAGTCCATGAGGTGACGCCCGGTGAGGACAACCTCGGCCCCGTACCCGCGGGTGGCCGCGACCTTGGGCAGCGCCGCGTCGTCCGGCATGTAGATCCGGGCCGGGACGCCGAGCTCGCGCGCGGCGAGCGCCACGCCCTGGGCGTGGTTGCCGGCCGAGGCGGCGATGACGCCGTGCGCGCGCTCCTCGTCCGAGAGCCGGCCGAGTCGGACCGCGGCCCCCCGGATCTTGAACGAGCCCGTGCGCTGGAGGTGCTCGGCCTTGAGCCACAGCGGCGCCCCGGTGCGCTCGGCCATCGAGCGGAAGGACAGCACGGGCGTCTCGTGCGCGACCGGTCGGACGATCTCGCGCGCCGCGTCGAGCTCGGCGCGGGTGGGCAGGTGGTCTCCGGTCGGCGTGGTCACGTCAGCGTGCTCCCCCGGGTCGGTCGGACGGGTCACGCCCCACGGTAGGGGCGTCGGGGCGGGCCACGTGCTCCTCGGCGAAGACGTCCGCGAAGGGCTCCTCGTCGGGCTCGTCCGCCGTCGGGGCGTACTCGAGGACCGTCGGCGGCGGACCCCCGGTGCGGTGCAGGTCCTTGGCGAGGTGCGGCTGCGGGTCGCGTCCCGCGAGGTAGAGGCCGACCGAGTTGACGACCGCGACGACCGGGACCGCGAACAGCGCCCCGACCAGGCCGGCCACGGCGGTGCCGCCGGCCACCGCGAGCAGCACGGCGATCGGGTGCAGCTGGACGGCGCGCGACTGGATCATCGGCTGCAGCACGTGGCTCTCGATGAACTGGACGAACAGCACGGCCCCGAGCATGGCGAGCGCGATGTAGATGCCCGAGTCGACGACCGCGACGAGCACGGCGACCGTGCCGGAGATCAGCGCACCGATGATGGGGATGAAGGCGCCGAGGAACACGAGGATGGCGATCGGCAGGGCGAGCGGGACGCCGAGGAGCGCCGCGGCCAGGCCGATCCCGACGGCGTCGACGAAGGCCACGACGATCTGCCCGCGCGTGTAGCCGCTGACCGTGTACCAGGCCCGGATCCCGGCCTCGTGGATCGTGGGTCGGGCACGCGCCGGCGTCAGCCGCACGACCCAGCCCCACAGGGAGCGGCCGTCGGACAGGAAGAAGAACGTGCAGAAGATGGCGATGAAGAAGCCGGCAAAGATCTCGGCGACCGAGGACGTCACGGTGAGGACGCCGGTGGCCAGGGTCTCCGAGTTCTGCGAGATCGCCTGGGTGCCCTGCTCCATCGCCGTGTCGATGTCCGCCTGGTCGAGCCCGAGCGGACCGGTGCCGAGCCACGAGACGAGCTGGTCGATCCCCAGCAGCGCCTGGTCGGCGAGCCGCTGGAAGCCGGACGCGATCGACTGCCCCGCGAGGACGAGGAGCCCGGCGACGACCGCGACGAGCACGACGAGCGAGGCGAGCGCCGCGATCGCCCGGGGGAAGCGCGCGCGCCGGCGGAGGAAGCTCGCGAGCGGGGCGAGCAGGACGGACAGCAGCATCGCGACCATGAGCGAGACGACGATGGTGCGCAGCTGGACGAGCAGCCAGCCGATGATCGCGGCGGCCAGCGTGATGACGACGATCCGCCACGACCACGAGGCGATCGCCCGCATCGTCCACGGCACCGTGCGGTCGGGGGCGGCGCGCAGCTCGTCGTCCGCGCCGGCCGCCCCGGCGTCGACGTCGCCCGGCACGAGGCCCGCCCCCGTCCGGCTGAGCAGCCGCCCCTCCTCCGCCCGGAGCGACTCCCCCGGTCGGGCCGTCTCCCCCGGCCCGTCGTCGGGCTCCCTGCGCGCCGGACGCGCCGCGGCGGCGACCGCCGCGGTGGCCCGGCGCGTGGTCGATCCCAGCGCGGAACGGATGGAGCGTCGGAGGCGGGCCATGGCGTCCTTCGGGGTCGACGGGCGGTCTCCCAGCGTAGTTCGGGAACAGGCGGACGGCCGAGTACGTTGACGGGAGCAGACGCGAGGCGCGGGCCGTGCGTGATCGCGCCCGGGATGCCGCCGGCGCCGCGCGCAGTGCCACCGCGCACCGTCCCACCGCGCCCCCGGGCGCCCGACGAAGGGAGCAGCCCATGAGCCTGTTCGCCCGCCCCGTCCGCCCCACCTCGGCCGAGACCGCGCTGCCGGGCCGGTCCACGCCCGCGTACGCCCCGCCGGAGCGCAACATCGTCCTCGACGCCCCGCTGCTCGGCCCGTGGCCCGAGGGCACCCAGGAGCTCTACGTCGGCATGGGCTGCTTCTGGGGTGTCGAGCGGATCTTCTGGCGCATCCCCGGTGTGGTCGGCACTGCCGCCGGCTACACGGGCGGCTACACGCCCCACCCCACGTACGAGGAGGTGTGCACCGCCATGACCGGGCACGCCGAGGCAGTCCTCGTGGCCTACGACCCCGCGGTCGTCACCCCGGACGAGCTCTTCAAGGCGTTCTGGGAGAACCACGACCCGACGACGAAGGACCGTCAGGGCAACGACGTCGGCTCGCAGTACCGCTCGGCGATCTGGTGGACCACCGAGGAGCAGCGCGACGCCGCCGAGCGCACGCGCGCCACGTTCCAGGCCGCGATCGACGAGGTCGGCGGCGGCGCCATCACCACCGAGATCGACGCGTTCGGCGACCAGCCGTTCTACGCCGCCGAGGACTACCACCAGCAGTACCTGGAGAAGAACCCGCGCGGCTACTGCAACCACGGCCCCAACGGGCTGACCTGCCACGTGGCCTGACGAAGGCCCGGCGACGACCGCGGCCGCCCACCTGCCGGCGGGCGGCCGCTGCGCGTCGGGGAGGGCTCCGGCCCGTCAGATCCCGTCGACGATCGCGTTGAGGGTCGCGGACGGGCGCATGACCGCGGAGGCCTTGGCGTCGTCGGGCCGGTAGTAGCCGCCGATGTCGGCGGGGCTGCCCTGGACGGCGATGAGCTCGGCGTCGATGGCCTCGATCTGCTCGCCCAGCTGCGCGGCCACGGGGCGGAAGCGCTCGGCGAGCGCGGCGTCCTCGGTCTGCGCGGCGAGCTCGGCCGCCCAGTAGGTGGCGAGCCACGCGTGGGAGCCGCGGTTGTCGATCTGGCCAAGGCGACGGGCCGGCGAGCGGCCCTCGGTCAGCAGCTTCTCCGTGGCGCGGTCGAGCGCGTCGCCGAGCACCCGGGCGCCGGCGTTGCCGTCGACGTCCGCGAGGTGCCGCAGCGACTCGGCGAGCGCGAGGAACTCACCCAGGGAGTCCCAGCGCAGGTAGTTCTCGCCGACGAGCTGCTGGACGTGCTTCGGGGCGGAGCCGCCGGCGCCGGTCTCGAACAGGCCGCCGCCGTTCATCAGGGGCACGACCGACAGCATCTTCGCGCTCGTGCCGAGCTCGAGGATCGGGAAGAGGTCGGTGTTGTAGTCGCGCAGGACGTTGCCGGTCACGGAGATCGTGTCCTCGCCGCGGCGGATGCGCTCGACCGAGTACCGGGTGGCCGAGACCGGGTCCATGATCTCGATCGTCAGGCCCTCGGTGTCGTGGTCCTTCAGGTAGGTGCGGACCAGCTCGATGAGATTGCGGTCGTGGGCGCGGGCCTCGTCGAGCCAGAACACGGCGGGGACGCCGGTCGCGCGGGCGCGGGTGACGGCCAGCCTGACCCAGTCCCGGATCGGGGCGTCCTTGGTCTGGCAGGCGCGCCAGATGTCGCCGGCCTCGACGTCGTGGGACATGTGGACGGTGCCGCTGGAGTCGACGACCTCGACCGTCCCGGGCGCGGAGATCTCGAAGGTCTTGTCGTGGCTGCCGTACTCCTCGGCCTTCTGGGCCATGAGGCCGACGTTGGGGACGGTGCCCATCGTGGCCGGGTCGAACGCGCCGTTGGCGCGGCAGTCCTCGATGACGGCCTGGTAGACGCCGGCGTAGGAGGAGTCGGGGATGACCGCGAGGGTGTCGTGCTCCTCGCCGTCCGGGCCCCACATGTGGCCGGACGTGCGGATCATCGCGGGCATCGAGGCGTCGACGATGACGTCGGACGGCACGTGGAGGTTGGTGATCCCCTTGTCGGAGTCGACCATGGCGAGCTCGGGGCCGGCGGCGATCGCAGCGTCGAGCGCGGAGCGGATCTCGGCCCCGTTCGGGAGGGCGTCGACGCCGGCGAGGATCGCGCCGAGGCCGTCGTTGGCACTGAGTCCGGCGGCCGCGAGGTCGTCGCCGAAGCGGTCGAACACGTCGGCGAAGAAGGCGCGGACCACGTGGCCGAACACGATCGGGTCGGAGACCTTCATCATCGTGGCCTTGAGGTGGACCGAGAAGAGGACGCCGTCGGCCGTGGCGCGCGCGACCTGCTCGGCGAGGAACAGGTCGAGCGCCGCGGCGGACATGAACGAGGAGTCGACGACCTCGCCGGCCTGGACCGGGACGCGCTCCTTGAGGACGGTCGCAGTTCCGTCGGCGGCCACGTGCCGGATCTGCCACACGTCCTCGGCGGGCGCGACGACGGACTGCTCGTTGTGCCGGAAGTCGCCGGCGCCCATCGTGGCGACGTTCGTGCGCGAGTCGGCGGACCACTCGCCCATGCGGTGCGGGTGCGCCTTCGCGTAGTTCTTCACGGCGACGGGCGCGCGGCGGTCGGAGTTGCCCTCGCGGAGCACCGGGTTGACGGCCGAGCCCTTGACGGCGTCGTAGCGGGCGCGGACGTCGGCGGCCTCGGGCGTGTCCGCGTTCTCCGGGTAGTCGGGGAGGTCGACGCCCTGCTCGCGCAGCTCGGCGATCGCGGCGCGCAGCTGCGGCAGGGAGGCCGAGATGTTGGGCAGCTTGATGATGTTGGCCTCGGGCCGGCGCGCCAGCTCGCCGAGCTCGGCGAGGGAGTCGGAGACGACCTGGTCGGCAGGGAGCCGGTCGCTGAAGGCGGCGAGGATGCGGCCGGCGAGCGAGATGTCCCGGGACTCGACCTCGATGCCCGCGGCGCCCGCGTAGGCCTCGACGATCGGCTTGAAGGAGTAGGTCGCCAGCCGGGGCGCCTCGTCGGTGAGCGTGAAGATGATCGTGGACATCGTCGTGCAGCCTCTTCCTCGGGGGCCGGGGATGGTTCGACGTCGAGATTATCCGATCGAGGAGCCCGACGACGCCGTGGCGGGGCCACGGACCGCCTCGCTCAGCGGGTGCCCAGGTGGCGGGCGAGGTACCGGCCGGTGAGCCCGGCGGGGTCGGCGGCGACCTCGTCCGGGGTGCCGGTGGCGACGATCCGCCCGCCGTCCTCTCCCCCGCCGGGCCCCAGGTCGACGACGTGGTCGGCGTTGGCGATCACGTCGAGGTCGTGCTCGATGACGACGACGGTCGCCCCGCGGTCGAGGAGCCGCTGGAGGACGTCGAGAAGCACGCGGACGTCGAGCGGGTGGAGGCCGACGCTCGGCTCGTCGAGGACGAACAGGGTGCCCTCCTGGCGGCGGGTGAGCTCGGCGGAGAGCTTGAGCCGTTGTGCCTCCCCGCCGGACAGCGCCGGGGTGTCCTCGCCGAGGGTGAGGTAGCCGAGCCCGAGGTCGACGAGGGTGCGCAGCCGGCGCGCGACCGGGCGGACGTCACCGACGACGTCGAGGGCCTGGGCGGCCGTCAGCCCCAGCAGCTCGGGCAGGGAGATCGTGCCGCCGCCGGGCACGGGGCGGCGGACCTCGTCGGCGTCGGGGGCGAACCGGGTGCCGCGGCAGTCCGGGCAGGGGACGTCGACGTCGGGCAGGAACTGGACGTCGAGCGTGACCTGGCCGGTGCCGTCGCACCGCGGGCAGCGCAGGGACCCGGTGTTGTGGGAGAGGTCGGCGGCGGTGAGCCCCCGGTCCGCGGCGTCGGGCTCCTGCGCGAACGTGCGGCGCAGCTCGTCCATCACGCCGGAGTAGGTGGCGACGGTCGAGCGGACGTTGATCCCGATCGGGGTGGCGTCGACGAGCTGGACGCGCTCGATGCCCGCCGGGTCGAGGTCGCGCACGTGCGACGGGAGCCGCTCGCCGGCGGCGGCCGCGGCGAGCGCGGGGACGAGGCCCTCGAGGACGAGGGTCGTCTTGCCCGAGCCGGACGGCCCGGTGACGGCGGTGAGCCGGCCGCGCGGGACGTCGACGGTCAGCGGGTGGACGGTGTGGATCGCGTCGGTGGCGAGGTGGACGGCGCCGTGGGCGAACACGTCCCCCGCGGCTGCGCGCTCGCGCACGACGACGGGTTCGCTGCCGTCGAGGAAGCCGCCGAGGCGGGACGCCGGGTGCGCGACGACGTCGGCGACGCTTCCTGAGACGACGACGCGGCCGCCGTCGGGGCCGGAGCCCGGGCCGATCTCGACGAGGTGGTCCGTCTCCCGGAGCACCGCCACGTCGTGGTCGACGACGACGACCGAGTTCCCGTCCGCGAGAAGGTCGCGGACGACACCGAGCAGCCCGTCGACGTTCGCCGGGTGCAGCCCGATCGACGGCTCGTCGAGGACGTAGAGCACGCCGGTCGTCCGGTTGCGCACCGCGCGGGCGAGCTGGGCGCGCTGCCGCTCGCCGGTCGAGAGCGTCGAGCCGGCGCGGTCGAGGGAGAGGTAGCCGAGGCCGAGGTCGATGAGCCGGGAACCCATCCGGTCCAGCGTCTCGGCGAGGCCGTCCGCCATCGGGCGCATCTCCGCCGGGAGGTCGGCGCCGACGGTCCGCGCCCACGCGAGGACGTCGTCGAGCGTGCGCGCGGTGACGTCGGCGAGGCTGCTCCCGCCGATGCGGGGCGCGTGGGCCGCGTCCGAGAGGCGGGTCCCGCCGCACGCGCGGAACTCCCCCTCGGAGAGGAACTTCGACACCCGGGCCAGGCGCTTCTCGTCGCCGGCCCGGTCGAGCTCCTTGGTCACCGTGAGGCGCGCGTTGCGGAAGGTGAAGTCGAGCTCGTGCAGGCCGTTGCGGGTGGAGACCGTGATGTGGCGCTTCTCCTCGGGGCCGGACAGGACGATCGCCCGTTCGTCGTCGGTGAGGTCGCGGTAGGGGACGTCGGTGCGCACGCCCATCTCGCGCACGATGTCCGGCTGGACGTTGAAGTTGAAGGTCCGCCACGGCACGACGGCGCCCTCGTCGATCGTCAGCGACGGGTCGGGCACGAGGGTGTCGTCGTCGACGTCCCGGACGACGCCGGTGCCGGAGCAGGTGGGGCACGCGCCGGCCGCGTTGAAGGCGAGGTCCTCGGCGCCCGGCGGGTCGAACACCTCGCCGCACTCCGGGCACGTGAGGGGGACCTCGGCGGCGACGTCGAGGGTCGGCGGGTGGGTGTGGCCGTTCGGGCAGCGGTGCGCGGCGAGGCGGGAGAACATCAGGCGCAGCACGCTGAGCAGCTCGGTCGTCGTCCCGAACGTCGACCGGATGCCCGGGACGCCGGGGCGCTGACGCAGGGCGAGGGCCGCGGGCACGTGCTC
Organism: Georgenia sp. Z1344; assembly: GCF_057652375.1. Lineage (NCBI taxonomy): Bacteria > Bacillati > Actinomycetota > Actinomycetes > Allobogoriellales > Allobogoriellaceae > Georgenia > Georgenia sp. Z1344. The sequence goes on from NZ_CM172728.1 coordinate 1,137,313, forward strand.
GACGGAGTCGACCGCCGCCCGCGGCGCCTGGGCGAGCCGGCGGCGGGTGAAGGTGGACAGCGCTTCGAGGTACCGGCGCGACCCCTCGGCGTAGAGCACGCCCATCGCGAGCGAGGACTTGCCCGAGCCGGAGACGCCGGCGATGCCGACGAGGCGGCGCAGCGGCAGGTCGACGTCGATGCCGCGCAGGTTGTGGACGGCGGCGCCGAGGACGCGGATCGTCGTCGGCTGGTCGTCGGGATCCGTCACCCCCCGATCGTGCCAGCCACGCCCGGAGTCCGTGGACCGCGACGGCGGTCGCCCGCCCGCGAGGCGCGGACGACGGCGCCCGGCCGGTCCGCTCCGGCCGGCCGGGCGCCGTCGTCGGGCATGCCGCGGGTCAGCCGGCGACGACGGGGTGGTGGACCTCCGTCACCTGCTCGTCCTCGGGGGTGCTCGAGGGGTCGGAGTAGTAGGTGTTGAAGACCTTGCCCACGAGTCCGTCCGCCGCGGGCTCGGCGAAGGTGAGGCCGTCGGTGGTCACGCGGTCGCCGATGAGGGCGTGCGCGTCGCTGATCTGGTCGTACGGGCCCACGACGCGCGCGACCACGACCTCCTGGGCGGGCACGTCGACGACCTCCAGCGGGGCCTCGGCGGTGGTGCCCGGTGCCACGGGGAGGTAGACCGACTCGTCCGGGTCCCGCTCGACGTACGTCGGGTCGTGCTCGAACACGCCGCCCGGCCCGGTCGGCCGGATCCCCTGGCGTTCGAGCTCGGGCATCATCCGCCCCCACAGCTGCCCCTCGTCCGAGTACGTGGGGATGGTGCCGCGCAGAGCCACCACCGTCATGGGTACCGTGGTCCGTCGGTCGATCTCGATGCTCATGTCCTGTCCTCTCACCTGGTCGATCATGCGGTCGATGGCCCTCACCCGAGCGGCGGCGTCGCGGCGCTCCTGCTCGACGACGACGCGCTGCGCGCGCAGGGCGTCGGCGAGGGCGGGGGTGCCGCGGGCGGCGAGCAGGGCCGGCATGGCCGCGACGGAGAACCCGACGTCGCGCAGGCGCCGCACGTCGGCGGCGTCGGCGAGCTGCTCGGGCGCGTACCAGCGGCGGCCGCCGTCGTCGATGTGGTCCGGCACGAGCACGCCGTGCTGGTGATAGTGCCGGAGCATGCGGACGCTGAGGCGGCAGCGCTGGGAGAACTGCCCGATGGCGAGGGGTCGGTCGTCGGCCATGCGCACGAGTCTGGCCCCTGCCACGGTGTGAGGAGCAAGCCCCTGCACCGACGGCGCGAGGTCCGCACGTCGCGGCGTCGACGCGCCTCTCACAGGGTGGAGAGCGCTCCCCCGCTCCGACGGGTCCGCGGGGTCGGCGTCCTCCTACCGTGTCGGCATGGAGTCCTTCCTCGAGACCCTTGCCCCCCGTCTCCGGGCCGTTCTGGCCCAGGTCTTCCGCGAGCTGTTCGCCGGCCGCGACCCGGGGACCGTGCCGGCGGCGGCGGTCGTGCACTCCGCGGGTCGCTCGTGGGTCCCCGCGCTGGCCCCGGCGGACGCGGGCGGTGCGGTCGGCCCGGCTGCGGACACCTCGACGACCGGGTCCGACGACGGGGCACGGGCCCGGTGGTGGGCCCCGGGTTGGCCCACGACCGAGGTCGCGGCGTCGGCCGGGCTCCGCGCGCTCGAGATCGAGATCGGGCACTGGGCGGGCACGCACGTCTCCGAGGCCGAGCGCGAGGAGTGGGAGTTCCAGCTGTTCGCCGCCCTCGGTTCCGCCCTGGGCTCTCCCGAGGTGCGCGCCGAGCTGGGCCCCGAGCCCGTCCTCCTCGTGGCCGACCGCGGCGCGAACCCGCACCTGAGCGTCGTCAGCCTCCAGCTCCTCAACGAGAACCACCCGCACCCCGAGCGCGTGGCCGAGGCGAAGGCGTTCTGGGCCAGCGACCCGGAGCCGCTGCCGGAGGAGGCCACGCAGGCGCCGAGCGACGCGGAGCCGGACCCGGCAGCCACCACGGGGGACAGCGCCGCGGCAGGCGTCGCTGCAGGCGCAGCGGGTACCGGCGCCACCGCTGCGGACGGCAGCGAGCTGGGGCGGACCGGCGAGGACGCGGGAGCCCAGGCGAGCACGCCCTCGCTGGTCGACCAGGACGTCGTCGTCATGCACCAGGTGACGTCGTTCCTGTCCAACGACTTCGACATCCTCGACGAGCACGACCGGGCGGTCGGCCGCGTCCTCACCACCGGCTCGGGCTTCTGGGGAGGCAGCCGCACGTTCGAGGTGGCCGACGCCGACGGCACCGTCCTCATGCACGTGGAGGACACGCGCGACTGGGGCCGGGACCGGTACGTCCTCACGGACGGCGCCGGTTCCGCGCTGGCACACGTCGTCCAGCGCAGCGCATTCTTCGCGACCAAGGTCGAGATCGAGGTGACCGACGGCGGGCTGCTCGAGCTGCACGGCAGCTTCTGGGACTTCGACTTCGAGGTCGTCGACGGCGGCACGCGCGTCGCCCGCGTGTCCCGGTCGTCGGCCGGCTTCCTCTCGGGCAAGGATCGCTACGTGGTCGAGCTCGAGGACCGGGCCGGCCCGCGGGAGCGCCTGGCGGTCATCGGGGCGACGATCGCGCTCGACCTCATCCGGGGCAAGAGGAACTGACGACCGGCAGGCGGCACGGGTCCGTCCGCGAGCGCCGCGGGTCTGCCGCACGCATCACAGCCGCGCCCTCACCCGGCGGGGCTAGCGTGGATGGGTGCTCGACATCCTGGCGGGGACGCCGCTGCTGACGGTCTTCCTCGTCGTCGCACTCGGCACCGCCCTCGGCGCGATCCCCTTCGGCCCGCTCCGGTTCGGGGCGGCCGGGGCGCTGTTCGTCGGGCTGGCGCTCGGCGCGCTCGACCCACGGCTCGGCGAGGGGCTCGCGCTCGCGCAGTCCATCGGGCTCACCCTGTTCGTCTACACGATCGGCGTCGCCGCCGGCCCGTCGTTCTTCCGCGACCTCCGGCGCCAGGCGCCACTCATGGGTGGCGCCACCGTCCTCGTCGTCGTGTTCGGGCTGCTCGCCGTGGTGGCCGGGACCGCGCTCGACCTCGGGCCCGGCATCACCGGCGGGCTCTTCTCGGGCTCCCTGACGGCCACGCCGGCGATGGCCGCCGCGAGCGACGCGCTCGGCGGATCGACGGACCCGGCCGTCGGCTACGCGATCAGCTACCCGATCGCGGTCGTCGTCACGCTCCTCGTCCTCTCCCGCGTGGCCCGCACCGACCTCCCGGCGCGCCGCGACCCGGCTCCCCTGTCCGCGGCCGGCCTGCTCACGCTGACCGTCGACGTCACCCGTCCCCGGCCGATCGCCGACATCCCCGGCATCGCCTTCCTCCCCGGCGAACCGGCGGGCGTGCGCGTCTCCTACCTCCTGCGGGACGGCGCGGTCACGGTCGCCGACCCCGACGACGCCCTGCGCACCGGGGACCGCGTCCTCCTCGTCGGCGTGCCCGACGCCGTCCGCACCGCCGCGGACGCGCTCGGGACCGCCGCACCCATCGATCTCGCGGACGACCACTCCGTGGTGACCTACCGGCGGTTCGTCCTGTCCGACCATGCGGTCGCCGGGGCCACGGTGGCCGACCTGAGGATCCCCGCGCGGTTCGGTGGCGTCATCACCCGCGTGCGCCGCGGGGACCGCGACCTCCTCGCCCAGCACGACATGACGCTCCAGCTCGGCGACCGCATCCGCGTCGTGTTCCCCCGCGAGCGGCTCGGTGACCTGCGCCGCATGTTCGGCGACTCCGAGCGCCGCGTCACCGAGGTCGACTTCCTCCCGTTCGGCCTGGGCATCGCGATCGGTGTCGCCGTCGGCCTCGTCGCGATCCCGCTCGGCGGCGGCGCGAGCCTCGCGCTCGGCAGCGCGGCGGGGCCCCTCGTCGTCGGGCTCGTGCTCGGCAGGCTCGGGCGCACCGGGCCGCTCGTGTGGACGATGCCGCTGGCCGCCAACCTGACGATCCGGCAGTTCGGGCTCATGTTCTTCCTCGCCACCGTCGGCCTCGCGAGCGGGCAGGCGTTCGGCTCGACCGCGTTCACCGCCACCGGGCTCGCCGTGGCGCTCTCATCGGTCGTCCTCCTGCTCGTCGTCCTCGCGCTGTTCGCGCTGCTCGGCCGTCTCGCCGGCCTGTCCACGGCGCGTACGGCCGGCGCCATGGCCGGCTTCATCGGTCAGCCGGTGCTGCTCGGGCACGTGACGTCCATCGTCGACGACGACCGGGCCGAGTCCGGCTACTCCGCCCTGTTCGCCCTCGCCGTGGTCGTCAAGATCGTCGTGGTGCAGGGCGTCGTCGCGCTGTGATCCCTGGCGGGCTCGGCGCTGCGGACCGGGGCGACGCCCGGCTCACCGGAGGACCGTGAGCGGTCCCTCCTCCGGCGTCGGGACCTCGAGATGGTCGTAGTACCGCTCGGCGAGGGCCGGGTCGAGGGCGAAGTCGTCCGCATGCGCCGCCGCCCGGGCACGGAGGCGGGCGAGGCAGACGTCCTTCGGCGTGCCCAGGTAGATCGTCTCGGGCACGATCCCGGTCGCGCTCAGGAGCGCCCGGTAGTCGTCCCGCATCGCGCGTGACCAGAAGGAGAGGTCGACGACCACGTCGCGACCCGCGCGGACGAGATCGAGCAGCCGGGCCCTGAGCTCGTCCTCGATCTCGTCCCGCACACGCGGGTCGAGCGGCATCGTCCGCTCGCCTCGCGCCCATGCCTCGACGTCGATCGAGAGCCGCACCATCCCGCCCGCCTCCAGCTCGCGGGCAACGGTCGACTTGCCGGAACCGGCGGGGCCGCACATGAGGACGACGCGAGGCATGGCGCGCAGGCTACGGACCTCCGGGCCCTCGCGGCACGGGGATTCCGGTGGCGCAGCGCCCGGGCCGCGCGGGAGGCTGGCCGCGTGCCCGACCCGATCTTCGACGACGCCCGCCTTGCCCCGATCTACGACCCGTTCGACCCCGACCGCTCCGACCTCGACGCCTACGTCGACCTCGTCGCCGAGGCGGGCGCGGCCCGGGTGCTCGACCTGGGCTGCGGGACGGGGACGCTCGCGATCCGCCTCGCCGCGGCCGGGACCGAGGTCGTCGGCATCGACCCCGCCGCCGCCTCCGTGGACGTGGCCCGCGGAAAGCCCGGGGCCGACGCCGTGCGCTGGGTGGTCGGCACCGCCGCGGACGCACCGGCCGGGTGGGCGGACCTCGCGGTGATGACGGCGAACGTCGCCCAGGTCTTCCTCACCGACGAGGACTGGTCGGCGACGCTGCGGCACCTGCGGCGCTCGCTCGCGCCGGGCGGCCTGCTCGCGTTCGAGACGCGCCGCCCGGAGGCCCGGGCGTGGGAGGACTGGGGACGGCGGTACGCGCCCGAGACGATCGACGTGCCCGGCACCGGCGAGGTCACCCAGGAGTACACGCTCCTCGCCGTCGACCTGCCGCTGGTGAGCTTCCGGTTCACCCACACCTTCCACTCCGACGGCGCGGTCGTCGTCTCCGACTCGACACTGCGGTTCCGCGACCGGGCCGAGGTGACGGCGGACCTGCTCGCGGCCGGGTTCGCCGTGGAGGAGGTGCGGGATGCGCCGGACCGCCCGGGCCGCGAGCACGTGTTCCTCGCGCGGCGCCGGCCGTGGACGGTCCGCCCGGCGGGCGCCGACGACGAGACCCACCTGTGGCGCGGCCTCGCCCGTGCAACGGCCTGGCGGGGCGGCGAGGAGCGCCCGGTCGAGGTACTGCGGGCCGACGGCGACGTGGCGCGCTACGTCGAGGGCTGGACGCCGGACCAGGGCGGCGTCGTCGCGGTCGGTGGCGACGGCGAGGTGCTCGGCGTCGCCTGGCTCCGCCTCCTGCCCGCCGACGGGCCCGGGTACGGGTTCGTCGCCGAGGACGTCCCGGAGCTGTCGATCGGGGTGGCGCCGTCCGCGCGGGGCGCCGGCGTCGGCTCAGCGCTGCTCGCCGTGCTGCTCGAGCGGGCCCGCCGGGACGGCCGACGCGCGGTGAGCCTGAGCGTCGAGCGGGACAACGTGGGCGCCCGGCGGCTCTACGACCGCGCCGGCTTCGTGCGGGTCGGCGCGGTCGGCGGCGCGGACACCCTGCTGTGCGAGCTGTGAGCGCCCCGTGAGCGCGCGGTACGCGGTGGTGGTCCGCACCGGTCTCGACGCGGATCGGGCCCTCGCGCGGGTGCTCGACCCGGCGCTGCACGCCGAGGTCGTGCCGCTGACGACGCTGCGTGGCCGCGCTCGGCGTGGACCGCTGCTGCGGGGCGAGAGGTTCACCATGCGCACCGCACTCGGACCGCTGTACATGGACGACCACATGGTCGTCGACCGGTTGCGCACCGACGAGGCGGTCGGCGCCGGTGCAGGGGCGGAACGTCCGGGAGGCTCGGTCGCGTCGACCGGGGGGCCGACGCGCGACCGGGGAGGCTCGGGCGGCGCCGTGCGGTTCGTCAAGACCGGGCGCGTGCTGCGCGGCGTCGTCCTCGCCCGGGTCGCGCCGGCCGCCGGCGGCGCCGTCGTGCGGTGGGACGCGGAGCTCGCCGTGGCCGGGGTGCCGCGCGTGCTGGACCCGGCCCTCGCCGTCGTCGCGCGTCTTGCCTACGGAGCCGCGCTGCGCCGCATCCTTCGCCCCGGGGCGGCGCCTGTCACCAGCCGGTCAGAACGAGGACAGCAGGTCCGCCGGCAGGACCGGTGACAGCGCGGTCCACGCCCACCACGTGCACAGCGCCGCGACGAGCACGAACGTCCCGGTCCACAGCCAGGACGGCACGCGGGTGAGGTCGGCCAGCTGGGCGGGGTCGTCGCCGCGCCGGCCGGTCGTCGCCACCACGGCGATGTGCCGCCACGCGCCGAGCAGGAGGAACACGCCGGCCGCGAGCGTGAGGATCGCCGCGCCGTCGGGGCCGCCGAACCACCAGACGCCGCCGACGACGGCCGCCGCCCCGAGCACCGCGGCCACGGTGTGCAGCGAACGGGAGAAGGCGAGCGAGACGAGGAGGACGAGCAGGGCAGCGAGCAGCGCGATCCCCGCCCAGCCCCGCAGGCCGACGTTGACGAGGGCGGCGCCGAGCAACGCCGGCGCGGGGTAGCCCGCCCAGGTGGTGGCGACCCGGCCGAACCCGCGCCGCGGGCCCACGGTGACGGCGTGGCCCGACATGTCCGAGCTGACGACGAAGCCGGTGAACCGGCGCCCCACGAGGATCCCGACCCCGGCGTGCCCGAGCTCGTGGGCGATCGTCACGGCCGGACGGACGAGACGCCACAGCACCGGCACGAGGACGACGGCGAGCGCCGCGCCGAGCGCGACGAGCGCCCACGTGCCCACCTCGGGGGTATCGGTGGGCCGGGTGCGCTCCCACACGGCCGGCCAGATCTGATCGACGTCCACGGCCCCATCGTCGCAAGGACGAGGGGGCCGTGGAGGTCGGGTCCCGGGGTCGGGCTACCTGCCGCTGCCGCGCAGCCGGGCGACGAGCGCGAGGCCGCCGACGATCCCGGCGAGCGCCCGCAGCGCGGAGGCGACGACGGTGCCCCACGGGAGGTCGTCGTAGACCACGAGGTCGTTGGGCACGATCGTCACGACGCCGAGGTAGGTGCCCCACGCCGCGAGCGCGCCGGTCCCGGCGAACGCGAGCACGACGGCGACGCGCCGGGCGCCGTCGGTCCGCAGCGCCCACAGCGCGCCGGCGGCGACGCTCCCGATCCCGAGGTCGATGACCCGCTGGACCAGACCGGCGTCAGTGACGAGGAGGTGGACGACGCTCGCGCCCAGCACGGCGGTCGCGGCGGTCGCGAGCCACGCGCGGGCGCCGCCGGTGACGGGCGGGAGCGTGCGCCGGCCCCACCGCGTCCAGGTGTAGACGGCGAACGCGCCGAGGAGGCCGATGCCGAGGCCCGCGAACCCGGCGTAGACCATGCCGAACACCCAGCCCTCGATCGGCGGGAGCTCCGTGGTCGGCTCGGGCGGGTCGACGATCCCCGCCACGAGCAGGACCGGCATGGAGACGAGGATCTGCCCGAGCAGGCCGGCACCGATCCACAGCGGCGGGAGCGTGAGCCACGCGGGCGCCCGGATCCCCCTGCGCGTGATGAGCACGACGGCGAGGACGAGGGCGACGACGTCGAGCCCGGCGGTCGCGACGTTGAGGGCGATCATGCCGGGGCTGTCCCCGAACCCCGCCTCGGCGAGCCCGATGTCGGACCCGGCGAGCCAGGCGACCTTGAGGGCGAGGTACGGCAGCGTCATGAGGATGGCGAACGCCGCGAGGCCGCGCCGGACCGGGCCGACCGGCGGGAGCTCGTCGGTCGGCCGCCGGTCGGTCGGGTCGCCGGTGGTCGGGGCGCCGGTGGTCGGGGCGCGGTCGGGCGGGAGCCCGCCGGGTGGGAGCCCGCCGGGTGGGCGGTCGGGAGTCAGCACGGCGGGGCGCGGGCGGGTCTCGTCGTCGTGCGTGGTCGTGGTGGGTGTGTCGGTGGTGTGCATGCCCCGACGCTCCCGCCGGCCGCCTGCCCGTCACCACCCCCTGCCGGGTGGACGCGCTCCCTCGCGCGAGGGATCCCGGGCGCAGCGCGTGCTGCCACGATGGGCGGGTGGCCGGCCGCTGGATCCGAGGGCTGCTTCACCTCCTGGTGGGCGGCGCGTGCGGTGCGCTCGTCGCGTGGCTCGGGTACGGCTTCACGGTGACGATCGTGTCCACCGACGGTCCGGCGCAGGTCGCCGTCGCCGCGCTGGTCGCGGTATCGGCGGCCGTCGTCGTGACCCTGCTGCTGGCTCCGCCGGTCCGGGCCGCCGAGGTCGCGCTCGCCCGCGCGCTGCTCGCGACCGACCTGCCCGAGCCGCTCGACACGACCTCCCTCGAGGCACGCGGGCGGGGGTTGCTGTGGGCCGGCGTCGTCCTGCTCCTCGGCAGCGTCTCGCTCGGCACGATCCTGTGGGCGGTCCCGCAGGGCGTGGTCCTCGTCGTCGCCGCGTTCGCCCCGGTCACGCGCGAGACGGCGGTGCCGTTCCAGATCGCCGACGCGCACCCGGTCGTGCTCGTCGGGCTCGGTGTGGCACTCCTGGCCGGCGGGATCGCGCTGCAGCCGCTCCTCGTCCGGCTGCTCGAGCGGCTCGCCCCGCGCGTGCTCGGGCCGACGCCCGCCGACCGGCTCGCGCACGCCGACGCCGAGCGGACGCGCCTGCGGGCGGCGAACGCACTCGCCCGGGAGCTGCACGACTCGATCGGGCACTCGCTCACGGCGATCGGCGTCCAGGCCGAGGCCGGCGCGCGCGTGGCCGCGCGGGACCCGGAGCTGGCCCGCGAGTCGCTCGGCCGGATCACCGGGCTCGCGCAGCGCGCGGTCGCCGAGCTCGACGACGTGCTGGGCATGCTCCGGCAGGGGGACGAGGCAGGGCGGACGGCGACGCAACCCGAGCGGAACGGCCTGCCCGACGTGCTCGCGCTCCTCGGGGACCTCGCCCCGGGCGGGACGGAAGGGGTCGAGGTCGGCGTACGCCCCGGCGAGGTCGACGACGAGACGGCGGCCGTCGCCTACCGCGTGGTCCAGGAGGCGCTGACCAACGCGCAGCGCCACGGGGTGGACGGTCCGACGGGGAGCGTCTCGGTGACGGACGGCCTGCTTCAGATCGTCATCGCGAACCGGATGCGGGTGGAGGACCACCCGGGGCAGGGTCGCCCGGAGCAGAGCCGGCGGAGCCGGGGGCGGCGGAGCCCGGGACGTCACGGACTGCTCGGCATGCGCGAACGGGTCGAGGCGCTGGGCGGCTCGCTCGTCGTCGGCCTCGCGCCCCCCTCCGGGGGCGAGCCGATCTGGCAGGTCCGTGCGACGCTCCCGGCGCGGGTGGAGGAGGAGCCATGACGGCGGTGCTGGTCGTCGACGACGACGCGATGGTGCGGTCAGGGTTCGCGGCGATCCTCGCCGCCGAGGGGTTCGACGTCGTCGGGGAGGCCGAGGACGGGGCGGGGGCCGTCGAGGCCACGCGGCGACTCTCGCCGGACGTCGTCGTCATGGACGTGCGGATGCCGGGGATCGACGGGATCGAGGCCACCCGGCGGCTGCTGCGGCTCACCGACCCGCCGCGCATCCTCGTGGTCACCACCTTCGAGCACGACAGCTACGTCCTCGACGCGCTCGAGTCCGGCGCCCACGGGTTCCTGCTCAAGCGGGCGGGCGCCGACCAGCTCGTCCACGCCGTGCGCACGGTGGCGGCGGCCGAGGGGCTGCTGTTCCCGGCGTCGATCCGCGAGCTCGTGCGCGCGACGTCTCCGCCGGGACCCGCCCTCCCCGCGCTCTCGGCACGTGAGGAGGACGTCCTGAGGCTGCTCGCCCGGGGGCACAACAACGCGGAGATCGGGGCCGAGCTGTTCCTCGGCGTCGAGACCGTGAAGACGCACGTCGCGTCGCTGCTCGCCAAGCTCGGGGTGCGGGATCGGACGCAGGCGGTGGTGCGGGCGTTCACCTCGGGGTTCGTCGACCAGGGATGACGGGGTCAGGCAGGTCGTCGTCGGGCATGTCGTCGTCGGGCATGTCGTCGTCGGGCAGGCTGCCCCGACCGGGACCGACGCGGCTCCTGCCGACGGGCCCGCCTCCCGTAGCGTGGTCGCACCGGCCGCCCTGCGCGGCACCCCAGACGAAAGGATGTTCATGTCCGAGCAGCTGCCCACCGCCACCGGCTCCTTCGGCGAGAGCCCCACGCTCACGTTCCCGACCCCGACCGCGCCCGAGGGCCTCCAGGTCGAGGTCCTCTCCCCCGGCGACGGCGAGGTCGTCGAGGCCGGCGACACGATCGTCGTCAACTACCACGGGCAGGTGTGGGGCGGCGGCGTGTTCGACAGCTCCTACCCGCGCGGCGAGACGATCTCGTTCCCCATCGGCATGGGCGTCGTCATCGGCGGCTGGGACGAGGGGCTGCCGGGCAAGACCGTCGGCTCCCGGGTCCTGCTCTCGATCCCGCCGGAGCACGGCTACGGCGAGCGCGGCGTCCCGCAGGCCGGCATCGGCGGCGGGGACACGCTCGTGTTCGTCATCGACATCGTGGGCGTCGAGCGGCACTGATCCCGGGCGGCACTCATCTCGGTCGGCACTGATCCCGGGCGGCACTCATCTCGGTCGGCGCCGTCCGCGGGTGGTGCTCGATCGGGTGGCGGCGTCGTCGTCGGATGTGAAGCGCATTCTCGGCACCGCTGAGCCGCACGCTCGACCAGCAGGGACGCGCGCACGTTCGTCGAGATTGCGGTTGGGGCCCCAACCGCAATCTCGACGACGACGAACCGCAATCTCGACGTCCACCAACCGCAATCTCGACGACGACGAACCGCAATCTCGACGAACGGACGAACGACGGCGGCCGGTCACCGTGGGGTGACCGGCCGCCGTCGTCAGCGGGTGCCTCGGATCAGTCGTTGCCGCGCAGGATCGCGAGGATGCGCAGGATCTCGACGTAGAGCCAGATGAGCGTGACCGCGAGGCCGAACGCCGCCGCCCACGCGTACTTGCGGGGCAGGCCGGCGTTGACCCCGCGCTCGATCCCGTCGAAGTCGTGCAGGAGGCTGAACACCGCGAGGAGCACGGCGAACGCGCCGACGAGGATCCCGAGCGGGATGCCCATGATCTCGACGCCGGAGCGCATGCCCCACGGGTCGTCGGAGAAGCCGAAGATCATCATGCCGAAGTTGACGAGCGAGAACAGCCCGTAGCCCAGCATGCCGATGAGCATGAAGCGCGTGAGCTTCGGCGTCACGCGCACGGCGCGCGACGTGTACAGCAGGAGGGTCACGGTGGCGACGGCGAAGGTCGCGAGGACCGCCTGGATGACGATGCCCGGGAACTGGCCCTCGAGGACCATCGAGAACGCCCCGAGGAACAGGCCCTCGAGCGCGGCGTAGGCGAGGATCAGCGCCGGGCTGGGGCTGCGCCGGACCGCGTTGACGATCCCGAGGACGAGACCGCCGATGGCGCCGACGATCATCGGGAGGAACGCGTTCTCGATCGGGGTGAGGAACGCGGTCGCGAGGCCGACGAGGATGACGGTGCCGAGGACGAGGCCGGACTTGACGATGACGTCGTCGAAGGTGAGGCGGCCCGTGTCGGCCGGCGCGGCGGCCGCGCCCGAGTACTGCTGCTCGAACCCGCCCATCGGCATCGAGCCGGGCTGGGTCTGCTGGCCGAAGCCGGCCTGGCCCTGCTGCGCGTAGCCGGGCTGGCCGTAGCCCTGCGGGGCGGTGGCGGTCGATGCGGCCGCGCGGCTGCGCTGCCTCGGATCGTCGGAGAACACGCTCCGGTTGAAGTATGGGTTGCTCAAGGGATCCTCCTACCCGCTGAGGCACGGGGGGCGTGATGGGTGTCGCGACCGACGACGTCCGCCGACGGCGTGTCTCCACCCCAGACTATCCGGTGATCCGCCGGACGACAGGTCCCGTGCGGGGCGTTCACCCCAGGGCGTAGAGGAATATCCACCCACGGGGCACGACCGCCACGTACTAGGTTGGCCTGCGTACCGCGTCCGCGCCGGGCGCGGTGGACCACACCCGCCGGGGAGCGACACATGATCGAGGCCCAGGGCCTGACGAAACGCTACGGACCGACACTCGCCGTCGACCGGGTGGACTTTCAGATCCACCCCGGCACGGTGACCGGCTTCCTCGGGCCCAACGGCTCGGGCAAGTCGACGACGATGCGCATGATCATGGGCCTCGACCGCCCCACGGCCGGGTCCGTGACGATCGACGGCAAGCGGTACCAGGACCTGCGGGCGCCGCTGCACGAGGTCGGCGCGCTCCTCGAGGCCAAGGCCGTCCATCCCGGCCGCAGCGCCCGCTCCCACCTGCGAGGCCTGGCCGCCACGCACGGGATCGGCCGGCGGCGCGTCGACGAGGTCATCGAGCTCACCGGTATCAGCAAGGTCGCCAAGAAGCGGGTCGGCGGCTTCTCGCTCGGCATGGGGCAGCGGCTCGGGATCGCCGCCGCCATGCTCGGCGACCCCAAGGTGCTCATCCTCGACGAGCCGGTCAACGGCCTGGACCCCGAGGGCGTCCAGTGGGTCCGCACGCTCGTGCGCCGCCTCGCCGACGAGGGCCGGACCGTCTTCATCTCCTCCCACCTCATGAGCGAGATGAGCATGACCGCCGACCAGCTGCTCGTCATCGGCAAGGGGCGCATCATCACCGGCGGCCCGGTCAAGGACGTCATCGACGCCTCGGTGCGTCCCGTCGTCGTCGTCCGCACCCCGCACGTCGACCAGCTCCTCGCCGCGCTCCCGCCGCAGGCCGTCGCCCGGCGGGCCGAGGACGGGTCGCTCGAGGTCGAGGACCTCTCCGCCCCCGAGATCGGCGCCGCCGCCCACCACGCCGGTGTCGAGCTCCACGAGCTCAGCCCGCGCAGCGCGAGCCTCGAGCAGGCCTTCATGACCCTCACGCACGACTCGGTCGAGTACCGCGCCGGCAACGACTCAGGCAGCGAGGTCACCCGATGAGCACCGCAGTCGCACCGCCCGCCGCCCGCGGCCGCGTCACCTGGCTCGGCACCCTGCGGTCCGAGTTCATCAAGTTCTTCTCGCTGCGTTCGACCTGGTGGGTGCTCGGGATCGGCGTCCTGCTCTACGTGGCGTTCCAGTGGGCCACCGTCTGGGGCATCACCGACTCGGTCGACCAGTCGGGCTTCCCCGGCCTCGGCGACATCAACGGCGTCTACCTCCTCGTCCTCGTGGCCGGCATGCTCGCCACCACCTCGGCGATACTCGGGGTGCTGACGATGACGTCGGAGTACTCGACGGGGATGATCCGCGCGACCCTAGCGGCCCAGCCGAGCCGGATCGTGGTCCTGCTCGCCAAGACCGTCCTCATCGTCATCGCGATCGCCGTGCAGACGCTCGTCGCCTTCCTCGCGACCTGGGCGGTGGGCAACCCCTACCTCAGCGACGTCATGGACTCCGTCAGCCTCACGGACGGCGACACGTGGCGCGTGGTCGGCCTGTTCGTCCTCTACACCGTGACGTGCGGGGTGCTCGGCGTCGGCTTCGGCGCGATCTTCCGCTCGACGGCGGCCGGCATCTCCGCCGTGCTCGTCCTGCTCATGCTCGTCCCGATCATCCTCGAGTTCCTCCCCTGGGAGTGGGTCTCGACGGTCCGCGACCTCCTGCCCTCCAACGTGGCGGCGGACTACCTCGCCCCGGAGACCGGCATGCTCGGGATGGAGAAGGCCTACTCCGACACGGTCGGCGCGCTCGTGTCGACCGCGTGGGCGGCCGTCCCGCTCGCCGTCGGCGGGGTCCTCATGGTCCGCCGCGACGCCTGACGGCACTACCGGTGGCGGTCGAGGAGGTCACGGCGCCCGGGGAGCGGCCAGGCTCCCCGGGGGCGACCTCCGCGCACCCGCGGCCAGACGGGGACGGCGCCTCGCGTTCCGGGGCCAGGACGGGGGCTGCCGGGAGGGGGACGGCCGGGACGGGAACGGCCGACGACGACGCCCTCGGGGCGGAGGGGTGGGCCGACCGGGGGACCGACCCGCTCCTGACCGGGGCACTCGGCCGACTCCTCGCCCGCTACCCGGGCGCCCTCGACCTCGTCCTCGCCACGGCGTACGTGGTCGTCATGCTGGGGCTCGCGATCGTCGGCGCCCTCAGCCGGTACACGCCGGTCGCGGTCGTGGGCATCGCCGAGACCCTCGCGCTCGGGGCCGTCATCCTCCTGCGGCGTCGCGCCCCGCTCGTCCTCCTGGGCGTCGCCCTCACGGTGCCCGTCCTCGCCCGCATCGCCGACTCCGGGCTCGAGCCCGACCCTCCGGTCGTCACCATCTGGTCCTACGACCCGACGACACCGTTGCCGGTGTTCGACATCCTCGTCACCCCGCGGATCTCCCCTGTCGAGATCGTCGCCGTCGCCGTGCTCGTCCTCACCATCGCCCTCGAGCGGCCCGGGCGCACGACGGTCGTCGCCTCGGTGTCCGCCGTCGTCGTCGCCGTCTGCGCGTACCTCGTCTTCGGCGGCGAGGGGACGCGCATGCTCGACGGCGCCGAGGCCGCCGGTGTCATCGCGGTGGCCGCGCTCGTCGGCTCGAACCTGCGCGAGCGACGCCGCCGGGTCGCCCAGCTCGGCGACCGCGCACGGCGCCTCGCACTCGAGCGGGACCAGCGCGAGCAGCTCGCGGTGAGCTCCGAGCGCACCCGGATCGCCCGCGAGATGCACGACGTGCTCGCCCACTCCCTGTCCGTCATGGTCACCCTCGCCGACGGCGCCGTGCGCATCATGGACCGCGACCCCGCCCGCGCCCGCTCCGCGCTCGAGCGACTCGCCGGCACGGGGCGCGAGGCGCTCGGCGACACACGCCGGATGGTGGGGATGCTGCGGGACGACACGCGCGCTGCCCCCGTCGTCGGGGCCGGTTCCCGCCTTCCCGGCGTGAGCGCGCCCCTCGCGCCGCAGCCGGTGGTCGGCGAGCTCGACTCCCTCGTCGAGTCCTTCCGCGGCGCCGGGCTGCCCGTCTCCCTCGAGGTCACCGGCCTGCCGCTGCCGGACGACACGACGCTCAGCCTCACCGTCTACCGGATCGTCCAGGAGTGCCTGACGAACGTGCTGCGGTACGCCCCGGGCTCCCCCGCCATCACGGTGACGATCGCGCGCACCGCGGGCCAGGTGACGATCACCGTGGAGAACGTCGCCGGGGGCGAGCCCACGGTGCCGGGCGGATCGGGGCGGGGTCTCATCGGCATCCGCGAGCGGGTGGCCGTGTTCGACGGCAGCGTGACCGCCGGCCCGACGGATACTGGGTGGCGGGTGGAGGCGCGCCTGCGAGTGGGCGCCGGGACGATGGAGGCACGGACATGACCGACCGGCACGAGTCGAGCGACCAGGGCGTGATCACCGTGCTCCTCGCGGACGACCAGGCGCTCCTGCGGATGGGCTTCCGCATGGTCCTCGACGCGGAGGACGACATCGAGGTGGTCGGCGAGGCCGGGGACGGCCGCACCGCGGTCGCCCAGGCCGCCGCGCTGCGCCCCGACGTCATCCTCATGGACGTGCGCATGCCCGAGCTCAACGGCATCGACGCGACGACCCGCATCGTGCGCTCCCACCCGGGCGCGCGGATCCTCATCCTCACGACCTTCGACTTCGACGAGTACGCGTTCGCCGGCCTGCGCGCCGGTGCCTCCGGCTTCCTGCTCAAGGACACGCCGCCCGCCGACCTCGTCGAGGCCATTCGGCGCGTGGCGAGCGGCGACGCCGTCATCACGCCGCGCATCACCCGCCGGATGCTCGACATGTTCGGCCCTCGACTGCCCGCGACGGGACGGGAGCAGACCCCCGCCGAGCGCGACCCGCGGATCGGCAGCCTCACGTCGCGGGAGCTCGAGGTCTTCACCCTCGTGGCCCAGGGGCTCTCGAACGCCGAGATCGCCGGGGAGCTCGTCGTCTCCGAGACCACGGTCAAGACGCACGTGGGGGCCGTGCTGGGCAAGCTCGCGCTGCGCGACCGCGTCCAGGCAGTGGTGCTCGCCTACGAGACGGGCGTGGTGCAGCCGGCCTGAGTGGCGGCGGGCGGTGCGGACGTCATCCGGGCCTGACTGGTGTGGCCGGCCCGAGTGGCGCGGGCGGTGCGAGCGTCATCCGGGCCTCACTGGTGTGGCCGGCCCGAGTGGCGCGGGCGGTGCGAGTCGCGGCTGAGCTCCGCACCTCCGCCGACTGCTCGGCACCCCACCGAGGGGTTGAAGAGTTGCCGAGGAGTCGGATCGCCGCCGAAGAGTCGGTCAACGCACCGAAACGACAGGCGGCGGAGGTCCACTCGACACGTCCACCGACTCCTCGACACATTCACCCGCTGTTCGACACGCCCACCGACTGTTCGACACGTCCGCTGCGCAAGCGGTCGGCCCGCCGAGGGGTTGAAGAGCCGCCGAGGATTCGGATCACCGCCGAACAGTCGGTCAACGCACCGAAACGACAGGCGGCGGGGGTCCACTCGACACGTCCACCGACTGTTCGACACGTCCGCTGAGCAAGCGGTCGGCCCGCCGAGGGGCAGTAGAGATGCCGAGGAGTCGGATCACCACCGAAGAGTCGGTCAACGCACCGAAACGACAGGCGGCGGGGGTCCACTCGACACGCCCACCGACTCATCGGCACGCCCACCGACTGTTCGACACGCCCACCGACTGTTCGACACGTCCACCGACTGTTCGACGCCCCCTCGGCGCCGCGGGTCCCGATCGCCGGACCACCCGGCAGCCACCGCAGCCCACAGGCGCCCCCCGGCCCCCGCTGTCCACAGGGCCAGCGCGGTACCACCGCCCGGCCGGCGCCCGTCGACCAGTCTCGAGCTCATGACGAACGCCGCACGGGTCCCACGGCCGCCGACGCCCCGGCTGCTCCTCGGCGACCGCCGCCGCTGCTCGGACCCGTTGGCCGGCGACCCCGCGCACGAGACCGTCAGGGTCCGGCGCGGCGCCGTCGCCGTGGTGCGGCGTGACCTCTCCGGTCCCGCTCGACGGCGGGAGGTCTACCGGGCGAGGTGCGTCGCGGTGCAACGACAGGCCCGGTCGAGGCGTGCCCTGACTCTCGAGTCGGCGGCGGCGCTCCACGGGCTGCACCTGTGGGGCTTCCCGACGAGCGTGCCCGTTCTCTACCCGGCGCGCGGGAGTGCGGTGTCTGCCGCGGACGTCGAGATTCACAGATTCTCGGTCCGGCCCGACGACGTCGAGTCCATCGACGGCATCCTCGTCACGACGCTCGAACGCACGGCGATCGACCTGGCTCGTCTGCGCGACCCGGAGTCCGCGATCCTTCCCCTCGACCACGTGTTCGCGAAGCTCTGCCGCGCCGATCGACGGGAACGGGAGCGGGTCGACCGGGACGCGGCCCAGCTCCGCGCGCGTCTGATCGATCGGCTCCGGACGGAGTTCCGCGGCGCTCGCGGCGTCCGTCGCGCCATCCAGCTGATCGGCTGGGCCTCACCGTGGTCGGAGTCGGCGTGGGAGTCCCGGCTCCGCTGGATCGTGCTCACCTGGGGCGTGCGGGACGCGGTTCAGCAGTGCCGGATCGAGACCGAGCACCACCGCTGGTGGGTCGACCTCGCGATCCGGTTCGGGACCTCCGACGACGGGCGTCCGCTCTGGCTCGTCGTCGAGTTCGACGGGCGGACCAAGTACGGCACCGATCCCACGACCACGTCGGACGCGTTGTTGAAGGAGCGCCGACGGTACCACGATCTCGAGCGGGCCGGGCACAAGGTTCTCCACCTCACCGCCGCGGAGGCCACCGATCCGGCCGTCGCCGTCCGCCGGATTCTCGATCGCCTGCCGGACGGCACCCACCTGGCCCTCGACCCCGTCGTCGAGCTCATGAACCCTGCGCCGAAGCCCAGCCGGCAGGCCAGGTAGGCGCGACCCGCACAGCAGGCGCGACCGGCCCGGCAGGCGCGGCCCGCACTGCAGGCGCGACCGGCCAAGCAAGCGCGGCCCGCACAGCAGGCGCGACCGGCCCGGCAGTCGCGACCGGCCCGGCGGGCGAGGTCGGCCCGGCAGTCGCGACCGGTCCGGCGGCGGACACGGCTGAGTCGGCAGGCGCCGCGCCGCGTCCTCATGTGCCCCCAGCGGGACTCGAACCCGCACTGGGCCGGGTTTAAGCCGGCTGCCTCTGCCGATTGGGCTATGGGGGCGCCCGCTCTCGCGAGGCAAGGGTCCATCGTGCCGTACCCGGGCACGATCCGAACCGACGACGACGCCGTCACCACCGCCGACACCACCGGCACCATCACGGCAACACCCTGAAACCGCGCGGGAGTCCACCGAGGCGTGGATACACTGCCGCCGATGCCAGTCACCGTCGACCTCGTGCCCGACGCCGCCGTCGCCGCGTCGGTCTGCACGCTGCCCGTGCACGTGGGCACCAACGGTCAGGTGTCATCCTGGGGCGCACCGCTGGCGGGATTCCCGCCGACCCGATGAGTGCGGCCGGCCCATCCGCGCGAGCGAGACCGTGCGGGTGCGGCCAGTGACAGACCAGTCCCCCATCACCTCCTAGGCGGCACCGTTGCTCACCCTTGCACTTCTGGCCACGCTCCTCGCGTGCGTGGCCGCGATCCCGCTCGGGCGCGTCCTCGGACGCGGCGCCGGCCTCCCACTGGCCCTGCCACTGCTGATCGGCGCAGGGCTGCTGGTCACGGCCTACGACGGGGTCGACGAGCCGGTCGACGAGGTGTGGTCGTGGATGCCCACGCTGGGCGTCGACCTGGCGCTGAGGCTGGATGGCCTCGCCCTGGTGTTCGCCCTGCTCGTGCTCGTCATCGGCGGCGCGATCCTCGTCTACGCCAGCCGGTATCTCGGCCGCGGGACGCAGTCGCGGTTCTACCTCCTCATGACGCTCTTCGCCGCGGCGATGACGCTCCTCGTGCTCTCCGACGACCTCGTCGTCATGTTCGTCGCATGGGAGATCACGACCCTGTGCTCGTTCTTCCTCATCTCACGGTCCGGCCCCCACGCCCACGAGCCCGCGGTCCGCACCCTCCTCGTCACCGTCGCCGGGGGCCTGAGCCTGCTCGCCGCCGTCACGACGATGATCGCCACCACGGGTACGAGCAGGTTGAGCGAGGTGCTCCGCGACCCGGTGTGGACGCAGGACGGCACCTTCACCACGACGGTCGCCGTGCTCCTCGCCGTCGCCGCCTTCACGAAGTCCGCCCAGTTCCCGTTCCAGGCGTGGCTGCCCGACTCGATGGTCGCCATCACGCCGGTGTCCGCGTATCTCCACGCCGCCGCGATGGTCAAGGCCGGCATCTACCTGCTCCTGCGGTTCTCGCCCGTGCTGTCCGGCGTGCCGATCTGGTCGTGGCTGCTCATCTTCTCCGGCCTCGTCACGGCGCTCATCGGCGCGGCCGGAGCGATGCGCCGACACGACCTCAAGGAGCTGCTCGCCTACTCGACGATCAGCCAGCTGGGACTGCTCGTCGCCGCGATCGGCGTGGGGACCGAGGCCGCCCTCACCGCCGCCGTCGTCCACACGATCGCGCACGCCCTGTTCAAGGCCACGCTGTTCATGCTCGTCGGCGTCATCGACCACGAGGCCGGGACCCGGGACCTGCGCGAGCTCGCCCGGATGCGCATCCGTATGCCGGTGACGACGGGCGCCACAGCCCTCGCCGCCGCCTCCATGGCGGGCGTACCGCTCCTCCTCGGCTTCGTCTCCAAGGAGTCCCTGCTCGACGCGTTCCTGGGCGCCCCGGGACCCGGGTGGGTACCGGTCGTCATCACGCTGGCGGCCGCCGCGACGTCGGTGCTCACGTTCGCCTACTCGGCCCGATTCGTGCTGGGCGCCGCCGGTCGCGGCACCGGTCGGCCCGAGATCGACCACCCGTCGACGACACGCCCGACGACGACAAGCCCGACACGCCCGACGACGACAGACCCGTCGAGCGCACCGGCGGCGTCGCTGCGTTCCTCCCCCACCGAGGTCCACGACGGCGATCCCGTGTTCCTCGCGCCCCCCGTCCTCGGCGCGCTCGCCACGCTCGTGCTCGGCCTCGCGCCGTTCCTGCTGGACACGCTGGCCTCCGCCGGCGCGAGCGGCTCGACCGGCGCGGGGCTCGACGTCCACCTCGCCCTGTGGCACGGCCTCACCCCGGCGCTGGGGGTGTCCGCCGGCATCATCTCCCTCGGCGTCGTCCTCGTCCTCACCCGCGCCCGGGTCGACCGCCTCCTCGAACCGCTCGCGTTCCCGTTCTCGGGGCTCGACGTCGTCGACGCCCTGCGCCGCGGCACGATCTCGTTCGGTGGCAGCATCGGCCGTCTCACCTCACCGATGAGCCCGCGCCGTCACCTCGCAATCCCGGCGGCGTCCCTCGCACTGATCGCGGGCTGGATGCTCCTGCGGACGGACGAGCTGCCGGCGCAGGTGGGCGACCCGACCCGACCGCTGGACTGGGTGCTCGTCGCGCTGGTCGCCGCCGGAGTCGTCGCGGCCGTGCGGGCGCGGTCGCGGATCTCCGCCGTCGTCGTCACCGGTCTCGCGGGCTTCACCATCAGCCTGTGGTTCGTCGTCCTCGGCGCCGCGGACGTCGCCCTGACCCAGCTCCTCGTCGAGATCCTCACCGTCTGCGTGATGGTCCTGCTCCTGCGCAGGCTCCCCGAGAACTTCCGTAGGTCCCCGCTCCGCAAGCGGGTCCCGGCCGCCGTCGTCGCGGCCGCGGCCGGCCTCGCCACGTTCGCCGGGGTGTTCGTGCTCACGGGCCGCCGCGAACCGTCGTCGGCGAGCACCTACTACCTCACCGAGGGCGAGTCGATCACCGGCGGTGCCAACATCGTCAACACGATCCTCGTCGACTTCCGTGCCCTCGACACTCTCGGTGAGCTGACGGTGCTGGGCGTCGCGGGTCTCGTGGTCGCCGTCGTCGTGCGGTCGCGCCGCCTCACACCCAGCCGCCCGTCCCCGATCGACCCGCGTTCCCCCATCGCCGACCCCCGCGAGAACACCGTGTTCGTCCGGACCGTGGCGCGAGTCGTCGGTCCGCTGGCCGTGATCCTGTCGGCCGTCCTGCTCCTGCGCGGGCACCATGAGCCCGGCGGCGGCTTCATCGCAGCGCTCGTCGGCGGCAGCGGCTTCGCGCTGCTGTACCTCGCCGCCCCGGCGGACAGCAAGGCCCCGATCCGTTGGCCCTACCTCCTGCTCACGGGCCTCGGCATCATGGTCGGTGCCGGGTCCGGGCTCGCGGGCTACCTCGACGGCTCGTTCCTCGCCCCGTTGTCGACCGACATCCTCGGGTACCACCTCATGTCGTCGCTCGTCTTCGACATCGGCGTCTACCTCGCCGTCCTCGGCCTCGTCCTCGCCTCGTTCAACCTCCTCGGCCGGCCGACGACGCAGACCGGGCCCGGCACGCCGACGGCACAGACCGGCCCGACCGACGCGGCGCCCCGGCGCGAGCACGCCATCCCCACCGACACGGAGGAGGCACGATGACCGTCGCCCTCACCGCCGCGATCCTCGTGGCCGGCGCCGTCTACCTCATGATGCAGCGCGAGATGCTGCGGGTCGTCCTGGGCTTCGTCCTGCTCGGCCACGCCGCGAACCTCGTCCTCATCGCGGCGGGCGGCACGTCCCGTCGGGGCCTGCCGTTCGGCACGCCCGACGACCCGTCCTCGACTGCCGACCCGCTCCCCCAGGCATTCGTGCTCACCGCGATCGTCATCGCCTTCTCGATCACGGTCGTCATGCTCGTCCTTGCCGTGGCCGGGGGTCAGGACGACGACACCGCCGACGGCTCCATGGAGGACGACGACGGGGCCGGTCCCGAGCGGCTCGGCCCGTCCGACTCCGACGGGGACTGGAGCGAGCCCGCCGACGCCCCGGCCTCGCACCGGGACGCCGACCCACGCAGCACCCGCGCACGACCGGCCGAGGACCCGGCGGTGAGCTCGTGAACGCCGCCGTACTTCCGCTGTTCGTCGCCGTCCCGCTCCTGGTCGGTGGCCTTCTCGTCGTCGTCGGGGATCGTCCGCGGGTGCAGGCGGTCACGTCCTTCGCGGTGCTCGCGGCGTCGCTCGCCGGCGGGGTCGCGCTCGTGGCCCACTTCCGCGACGGCGGGGCGATCGCTCATGACGTCGGCATGTGGGAGACGGGGATCGCGATCCCGTTCGTCGCCGACATGTTCTCCGCCCTCATGCTCGTCGTCACCGGCATCCTCACCCTGACCTGCACCGCGTTCGCCCACGCATCCGGACGCGCGGCCTCGCGCTACTTCGGCCCGCTGGTCCTCGTGCTCACCGCGGGCGTCAACGGCATCCTGCTCACCGGCGACATCTTCAACATGTTCGTCTTCATCGAGGTCATGGTGGTGCCGGCGTACGGCCTCTACGTGCTCGCGCGCCCCGCCTCCGCCACCCTCGGTCAGATCGCCGGCGCGCGACTGTTCGTCACCGTCAACATGCTGACGTCGACGCTCTTCGTCTCCGGCGTCGGGCTCGTCTACGGCGTGGCCGGCACGGTCAACCTCGCCGAGCTCCAGGGGGCCGCCGCGGAGGACCCGTTCGTGGCGGCCGCGGGCGCTGTGTGCCTGTTCGCACTCAGCATCAAGGCGGCCGTCGTCCCCGTGCACGGCTGGCTCGCCAAGGCCTACCCGGGCACCTCACCGGCCGTGACCGCGCTGTTCTCCGGTCTCAACACGAAGGTCGCGATCTACGCGATCTACCGGATCTACGCCGTCCTCTTCGACGGCGACTCGCGGTACCTGTGGATCGGCGTGGTCGCGTTCGCCGCCACGATGGTCATCGGCGTGCTCGGCGCGGTCGGCGAGACGACGACCCGCTCGATCCTCGCGTTCCACATGGTCAGCCAGATCGGTTACATCCTCCTCGGGGTCGCCTTGTTCACGCTCGCCGGGCTCACCGCGGGGATCTTCTACCTGCTGCACCACATGATCGTGAAGGCGTCGCTCTTCCTGTCGACCGGGGCGATCGAGGTCCGCTACGGGACCGGGAGGGTCGGCGCGCTGAGCGGCATCGCCAGACGCGAACCCGTGCTGGCGGTCGCGTTCTTCGTCGCCGCACTCTCCCTCGCGGGCATCCCTCCCTTCTCCGGCTTCGTGGCCAAGCTCTCGCTGATCACCGCCTCGATCGGGGCCGGTGAGATCGGCGCCGTCGTCGTCATGCTCGCCGTCAGCCTCGTCACCCTGCTGTCGATGCTGAAGATCTGGTCCGGGATGTTCTGGGACCGGAAGGCCGGGTCCGCGGCCTCGGGCGCTGCGACCCAGCAGGACGCGGACGCAGCCCCCTTCGCCGAGGAGGGTGACTCCGTGCCGCCGGCCTCCGCCGGTGCTCGCCCGGCGACGAACGACCAGGCGCCCCGCACGACGACGAACGACGCGGCCGCCACCGCGACGGTGACGGCCGCCCGGACGGCGACCGACCCCACGACCGACCCCACGGACGACACCGCGACCGCCGCGGAGAGTCCAGTCCCCGAGGACGGAGGCAGGCGGGTCGGCGCCGCGCTCGCCGCCCCGGCGGTGGCCCTCGCGGCCGTCACGGTCGCGCTCGGCCTCGGCGGCGAGCTCCTCCTCGGGCTCTCGGAGACCGCCGCCCAGGGTCTTCTCGACACGTCCACGTACGTCGAGGCGGTGCTGGGTCGATGAGCTGGTTGACGTGGCCGTTCCGCATCGCGTGGTTCGCCCTCTGGTACGCGTGGCAGCTGCTGATCTCCAACGTGGCCGTGCTCAAGGACAACCTCACGCCGGGACAGGACTCGACGCCGGGCATCGCCCGGCTCGTCACCCGGTGCCGCACCGACCTGGAGGTCACCCTGCTCGCCGCCCTCATCACGCTGACCCCGGGCACGCTGACGATCGGGAACGAACGATCCGGACCCGACGGCAGCCGCGTCCTGTACGTGCACGGCCTCTACTGCGCGGACGCCGAGGAGCTGCGCGCCGAGCTGCGGGACATGGAGTCCCACCTCCTGCACGCGTTGCGACGGACGGGGGTGGCCTCGTGACCGGCGTCGTCGTCGCGATCGTCATCGTCGGCGTGACCTCCGTGGTCGCCACCTACCGGATGTTCGTCGGCCCGACGGACGCGGACCGCGCCGTCGGCGCCGACCTGCTGTCCTTCGGGGTCATCGGACTGATCGCCCTTGCCGGCGTGCTCACCTCCATGGTCTTCGCCTTCGACCTCCTGCTCGTCGTCGCGCTCGTGGCCTTCCTCAGCGCGATCTCGCTCGGGCGCGCGGTGACGAGGGGGCGGCGATGACGGAGGTGATGGCAGTGGTCGGCAACGTCGTGGTGGTGCTCGGCGCGCTCGTGTTCGCGACCGCCGCGCTGGGACTCGTGCGCTTCCCCGACGTGTACATGCGGATCTCGGGCGTCGGGACCGCCGGAGGCTTCGGCATCATCCTCGTCGTCGTCGGATGCCTCCTCATCATGCCCTCGTGGCGCAACCTCGGCCTCGCGCTCCTCGTCATCGGCATCCACCTCGCGACCTCGTCGGTCGGCACGATGGTCGTGGCCCGCGCGGCCTACCTCACCGGCGTCCCGCTTCGTCGGAGGAGCTTCGACGACCTGGCCGACGAGACCGAGCGCCGTGCCGTGCGGGGCGACACGGCCGCGCCCGACGACGACGAACGCGCCGCCGACCACCGCGACTAGCCCGTCAGGCGAGCGAGAGCGCGATGCCGTCGAGGATGTCGTGCTCGGAGGTGACGACGCCGGCCGTCCCCGCCCCGCCCGTCCGCTCGGACACGTGGCGCACGACCTCGCTCCACACGAGCGCGCCGCCGCCGATGACGTCGATCCGGCCGGGGTGCATGAACGGCATCGCCTCGCGCTGCGCGCGGGAGGCGGCGAGCAGCTCGTCGCAGGCGGCGAGGACGGCCGCCTCGGTGAGGACCGAGCCGTTGATGGCGGCCGGGTCGTAGGCGGGCAGGCCGAGCGCGTGCGCGGTGACGGTCGTGACGGACCCGGCCACGCCGATGAGCGTGCGGACGCCGCCCAGCGGGAGGTCGGCGTCCTCGAGCAGCCGCCGCACGTCGGCGCGCGCCGCGGCCTCCTGCTCGGCGCTCGGCGGATCGGCGACGAGGTGCCGCTCGGTGAGGCGGACGCACCCGACGTCGAGCGAGACGGCCGCGTCCGGGGTCGCGGACCGCGGGTCCCCGACGACGAGCTCGGTGCTCCCGCCGCCGATGTCGACGACGACCACCGGCCCCGGCGTCCCCTCGGCCAGGACGGAGGCGGCACCGGCGAACGAGAGCGCCGCCTCGGCCTCCCCCGTGACGACCTCGGGCTCGACGCCGAGGATCTCGCGGATGCCGTCGACGAAGACCTGCCGGTTCTCGGCGTCGCGGGTCGCGGACGTGGCAACGAATCGGATCCGCTCCGCACCGTGCTGCTCGCACAGCTGCGCGTACTCGCGGGCCGCGGCGAAGGTCCGCTCGAGCGCGTCCTCCGCGAGGCGGCCGGTGCGGTCGACGCCCTGGCCCAGGCGGACCACCCGCATCTCGCGCACGACATCGTCCAGCGCCGCGCCGCCCGCCCCGGGCACGTCGGCGACGAGGAGTCGGATGGAGTTGGTCCCGCAGTCGATGGCTGCCGCTCGAGTCACCGGGTCATGCTGTCACGCGCCGGGGACAACCCGCTCAGCAGGTGCAGGTCTCGGGACTCCACATCCCGCGCGCGGCCAGGACGTCGAGCGTCTCGTCGCCGAACGGGTTGATCCCGCGCCCGACGGCGAGGGTGTGCGCGAGCAGGGCGTGCAGGCACTTGACGCGCTCGGGCATGCCACCCGCCGAGATGCCGGCGATCTCCTCGACCTCGCCGAGCTCGGCGCGCCGGGCGAGGTAGTCCTCGTGAGCGGCGGCGTAGGCGGACCTCAGGTCGTCGTCGGCGGCGAGTCTGGACTGCATGTCCGCCATGAGGTGCTCGGCCTCGAGCGTGGAGACGGCGCGCGTGGCGGGCGGGCAGGTGAGGTAGAAGCTCGTGGGGAACGGCGTGCCGTCCTCGAGGCGGGGTGCCGTCCGGACCACGGTGGGGCGGCCGTGCCGGCAGCGCGCGGCGATCGCGATCACGCCGCGCGGGACGCGTCCGAGCTGGTCCTGCAGCGCGTCGAGGTCGGCCTGGGCGACGGGGCTCTCGCTCATCAGTCCGGCACCGTCTCGCCCGACGGGATCTCCTGGTCGCTCGGCACCTCGGGTGGCAGCTCGGGCTCGGGGACGTCCTGCCCCTCCTCGCCCTCGGTCGCGTCGGCGCCCGGGATCGCGCCCGCCTCCTCGACCGACTCCTGGAGGTTGAGGTACCAGGGGCGCGAGGCGGCGATCGCCTCCTCGCGGGCGGCCTCCTCGACCTCCTCGACCGGTCGGCCGCCGGTCACGGCCTCCGGGTCGACGACGACGAACGGCGTCTGCCCCGGCATCGTGTAACCGAGCCGCTCGCGCGCCTGGGACTGGACGTACTCCGGGTCGTCCCACAGGGCGAGCTCGTCGGTGAGGCGCTGCTCCTCCTCCTCCGCGGCCGCGAGCGCGTCCTCGGCGGTGCGCAGCTGCTCGGCCTGGAGGAGGGCGTGGCGGGCCGTCGGCGCGATGATCGCGAAGGCCACGAGGAGCGTGAGGACGAGCGCGAGGGCCCGCAGGGAGAGGATCGGCCGGTCGCCGTCGGACGTGGCGATCGCGAGGCGACGGTTGCCGCGCGAGCCCCCGCCGGACCCGGGCGACGGCGGTGTGCTGGAACCGCGCGAGCCGCCGGCCCTCGTCCGGCCGGCGTCCCCGTCCCGGCCACGGCCGGTGGTGGTCGGCCTGCTCGCCCGGTCCGCGGAGGGGCGGGTGCGGCCCGTGGGGCGCGACCGTGCGCCGCGGGCGGCGGACGAGCGGGGTGCCCCGGGCTTGCGGGGGGCGGCGGGCGGACGACTCACCGCGTCATCGTCCCTCACGGGTCCGGCAGGGGCGGGGACCGGCGTGGCGCGAGTCGCGCCACACCCTCACCGAGACTGCGGTTGGTGCCCGCCGAGACTGCGGTTGGTGCCCGTCGAGATTGCGGTTGGTGCCCGCCGAGATTGCGGTTGGTGCCCGCCGAGATTGCGGTCGGGAACGGCGTCCCGGCCGAGAGTGCGGCGGGGAACGAGCCTCGGTCGAGAGTGCGGTCCGGAGACGTCGAGAGTGCGGGTGGAGCCAGGCCCCACCCGCACTCTCGACCACCGGGGGCGAGGGAGCTCAGCCCCCCACCCGCACTCTCGACAGCTGACAACCGGAGACTGTCCGGCTCCTAACCGCAATCTCGACGAAACGGGGAGGGTCAGGCCTGGTGACGCGGGAAGGCGCTGCGGCCGGCGTACTCGGCCGCCTCGTCCAGCTCCTCCTCGATGCGCAGCAGCTGGTTGTACTTCGCCACGCGCTCGCCGCGCGCCGGGGCGCCGGTCTTGATCTGGCCGGAGTTCACGGCCACCGACAGGTCGGCGATCGTCACGTCCTCGGTCTCGCCCGAGCGGTGCGAGACCATCGCGGTGAAGCCGGAGCGCTGCGCGAGCGCGACGGCGTCGAGGGTCTCGGTGAGCGAGCCGATCTGGTTGACCTTGACGAGCAGCGAGTTGGCCGCCTTCTCGGCGATGCCGCGGGCGAGCCGCTCGGGGTTGGTGACGAACAGGTCGTCGCCGACGATCTGCACCTTGTCCCCCACGGCGCCGACGAGCCGGCTCCACGCGCCCCACTCGTCCTCGCTCAGCGGGTCCTCGATGGAGACCAGCGGGTAGTCGGCCACGAGCTGCTGGTAGTACGCCACCATCTCGTCGCTCGAGGTCGACTTCCCCTCGAACTGGTAGGCGCCGTCGGAGAAGAACTCCGTCGAGGCCACGTCAAGGGCGAGCGCGATGTCCGTGCCGGCCGAGAGGCCCGTGCTCGAGATCGCCTCGAGGATGAGGTCGAGCGCCTCGCGGTTGGAGCCGAGGTTGGGGGCGAACCCGCCCTCGTCGCCCAGGCCGGTGGCCAGGCCGCGCTGCTTGAGCACGGACTTCAGCGCGTGGTAGACCTCGGCGCCCTGACGCAGCGCCTCGGCGAAGCTCGTCGCACCGATCGGCGCGATCATGAACTCCTGGATGTCCACGTTCGAGTCGGCGTGCGAGCCGCCGTTGAGGATGTTCATCATCGGCACCGGCAGCAGGTGCGCGTTGGGGCCGCCGAGGTAGCGGTACAGCGGCAGTCCGGCGGACTCGGCGGCGGCCTTGGCCACGGCGAGCGAGACGCCGAGGATCGCGTTGGCGCCGACCTTGCCCTTGTTGGCCGAGCCGTCGAGGTCGAGGAGCGTCTGGTCGATGAAGCGCTGCTCGGACGCCTCGAGGCCGAGGATCTCGGGCGCGAGGATCTCGAGCACGTTGTCGCGTGCCTGCTGCACGCCCTTGCCGCCGTAGCGCTTGTCGCCGGCGTCACGGAGCTCGACGGCCTCGAACGCGCCGGTCGACGCGCCGGAGGGGACGGCCGCGCGGGCGACGACGCCGTCGTCCAGCCCGATCTCGACCTCGACGGTCGGGTTGCCCCGGGAGTCGAGGATCTCGCGTGCCGCTACTTCGAGGATGGTGGCCACAGGTTCTCCTTGTGTCGGGGATGCCCGGATGTTGTCGGGCTCCACGCTAGTCCCCACGAGCGGCCGGGGTCAGTGCTGTCCGGCCTTCCGGGAGTACGTGCAGCGCTCGGGGCGATGCCCCCACCCATGCACGACGACGAACATCGCACCTTCGCCGCGGCGCACCGCACACGGACCCGGCCGGCTCACGACCGACGAGCGGCCCGGTCAGGGAACGACCGGCATGCCCTCCCCGGCGGGCGCCGCCTGCAGCCACGGATGCGCCGGCTGCGCGTACTGGCCGCCCTCGACGGTCCCGTACCGGGGGTTGAGCTCGATGTCGACCTCGCTCATCGCCTCCGTGACCTGGGTGGACAGCGCCTGGTCCGACTGGAGCTGGCCGGCCAGCATGAGGGACTCGACGATCTCGAGGGTCTGCGGGAGGTAGTCGCCGTCGGGCGTGTAGCCGCTCTGCTCCGTCATCGTGGCGAGCTGGTCGCGCACGGCCTGGTCGCTCACGGTGAGTCCGTTCTCGCCCGCGACGCGGGTGATGGCGTCGGAGTACGCGTAGTTCATCACGGCGTCGACGGTGGTCAGCTCCTGGCCGAACACCCCGACGAGCTCTCCGGCGACGGACTGCGCCTCGCGCTCGGACATCTCCTCGCCGTCGATGACGGCCGCCGTGCCGGGGTTGGCCGAGCAGCCGGCGAGCAGGGCGCCCAGCGCGAGCGCGGGCACGATCGCCGATCGGATGGTGCGAGCCACAGTTCCTCCTGTCGTCCTCGCCCGCGGCACGGCCGTGAGCGCCACCATGCTAACCGCGTCGCCGACCCGGTCTGCGCGGTGCGGAGGTGGCCGCCAGCACGACGCCGATGCCGGCGAGCGCGAGCGTGGTCGCCGCGGCGACGCGGACGAGCCACGGCTGCATCCCGATGGGCAGCTCCGCGGCCTCGAGGATCTCGAACCCGCTGCCCGAGTCGGTCGCGGACGCGGTGGCACCGTCGAGCAGCCCACCGCTGCCGGCCTCGGCGGACGCGTCGGTGCGCGACCCGTCGGAGCCTGCCTCGCCGGAGCCGCTCTCCCCCGCACCCGGCTTGTCGGGCTCGCCCGGGGACGTCGACGACGACGCCGCGGCGGCCGTGGAGGTGTCGGTGACGTCCGGGGCGGCAGCGGCCGCCGGCCCGGCGGCCAGCCCCACCACGAGCACGGCCGCGGCGAGGGTCGACCGCAGGGCGGTGCGTCCGGCGTCGTGCACGGTCATGCCCCCGCCGCGCCCGAGCCTGCACCCGCGCCCGCGCCGGCCCATGCACCGGCCGGCGCCCCGACCGGCGTGCCGATGAGGGCGACGACCTCCTCGACCCACGCGAGCAGGTCGACGTCCGCGAGCGGTCGCCCGCCGACCTTCTGCGTGAGCGGCCACGGCACGAGCGCGGTGCGCACGGCCGGCTTGAGCATCGTCCCGCGGTGGACGCGGGTGAGGCGCAGCGACTGGGACTCGGCGAGCTCGACCGGGAAGAACCGCACGTTCTTGCCCTGCGCGGTGATCTCCTGGATGCCGGCCTCCCGGGCGTGGGCCCGCAGGCGCGCGACGGCGAACAGCCGCTCGACGCTCGGCGGGACCGGCCCGTACCGGTCGACGAGCTCGGCGCGCACGGAGTCGAGGGCCTCGTCGTCGTCGGCCGCGGCGATCTTTGCGTAGACCTCGAGGCGGAGGCGCTCGGTGTCGACGTACTCGGTGGGCACGTGGGCGTCGATCGGGAGCTCGACCCGGACGTCGACGCGCTCGGGCTCGACCTTCCCGTCGCGCCAGGCGGCCACGGCCTCGGAGATCATCCGGACGTACATGTCGAAGCCGACGCCCTCGATGTGCCCGGACTGGTCGGAGCCGAGCAGGTTGCCGGCTCCGCGGAGCTCGAGGTCCTTCATCGCCACCTGGATGCCGGCGCCGAGCTCGGTGTGGGAGGCGATGGTGGCGAGCCGGTCGTGCGCGGTCTCGGTCAGCGGCTTGTCCGGGTCGTAGAGGAAGTAACCGTAGGCCCGCTCGCGCCCGCGACCCACGCGCCCGCGCAGCTGGTGGAGCTGGGACAGGCCGAACGTGTCGGCACGCTCGACGATGAGGGTGTTCGCGTTGGCGATGTCGAGGCCCGTCTCGATGATCGTCGTGCACACGAGCACGTCGATCGAGCGCTCCCAGAAGTCCTGGATGACGGCCTCGAGCTGGTGCTCGTTCATCTGCCCGTGCGCCACGCCGATGCGCGCCTCGGGGACGAGCTCGGCGAGGTGCTGGGCGGTGGCGTTGATCGAGCGGACCTTGTTGTGGACGTAGAAGACCTGACCCTCGCGCAGGAGCTCGCGCCGGATCGCGGCGCCGACCTGCTTGTCCTCCTGCGCACCGACGTACGTGAGAATCGGGTGCCGCTCCTCCGGCGGCGTGGCCAGCGTGGACATCTCGCGGATCCCGGTCACCGCCATCTCGAGGGTGCGCGGTATCGGGGTCGCGGACATCGCGAGGACGTCGACGTTGGTCCGCAGCTGGGTGAGCGTCTCCTTGTGCTCGACGCCGAAGCGCTGCTCCTCGTCGATGACCACCAGCCCGAGCTCCTTGAACCGCACCTGACCCGTGAGCAGGGTGTGGGTGCCGATGACGACGTCGATCGACCCGGCGGCCAGCCCCTCGCGGACCTCCGTGGCCTCGGCCGGGCTCTGGAAGCGGGACAGGGCGGCGACCCGGACCGGGAAGCCGGCGTACCGCTCGGCGAACGTGTCGAGGTGCTGGTTGACGAGCAGCGTGGTGGGCACGAGGACGGCCACCTGCTTGCCGTCCTGGACGGCCTTGAACGCGGCCCGCACGGCGATCTCGGTCTTGCCGTAGCCGACGTCGCCCGAGATGAGGCGGTCCATCGGCATGGCC
Organism: Georgenia sp. Z1344; assembly: GCF_057652375.1. Taxonomy (NCBI): domain Bacteria; kingdom Bacillati; phylum Actinomycetota; class Actinomycetes; order Allobogoriellales; family Allobogoriellaceae; genus Georgenia; species Georgenia sp. Z1344. The sequence continues at coordinate 1,169,231 of NZ_CM172728.1, forward strand.
TTCTCCATGTCGGCCTTGACCTCGTCGATCGCGCTCAGCTGGTCGGGCGTCTCCGTGTAGGGGAAGGCGTCCTCGAGCTCGCGCTGCCACGGGGTGTCCGGGCCGAACGTGTGGCCGACCGTGGCCTGGCGCGCGGCGTAGAGGCGGACGAGCTCGCCGGCGATCTCGCGGACCGCCTTGCGCGCCTTCCGCTTGGCCGCCGCCCAGTCAGAGCCGCCCATCTTGTTGAGCGCGGGCGCCTCTCCCCCGACGTAGCGGGAGACCTGGTCGAGCGAGTCCGTGGGCGCGAACAGGCGGTCGCCCGGCTGGCCCCGCTTCGACGGCGCGTACTCGATGACGAGGTACTCGCGGGTGGTGGCGGTCTCGCCCCTGCCGACGGTGCGGGACACGAGCTCGACGAACCGGCCCACCCCGTGCTGGGAGTGGACGACGAGGTCGCCCGGCCGCAGGGACAGCGGGTCGACGGCGGTGCGGCGCCGGGCCGGCATCTTGCGCATCTCGCGCGTGGAGCTGCCCGGGCGGCCGGTGAGGTCGGACTCGGTGAGGACGGCCAGGCGCTGCCCGTCGACGACGAACCCCCGGTCCAGCCCCGGGTGCGTGATGGTGACCAGGCCGGGCTCGGGGGCCTCGGGCAGGTCGGTGACGAGGCGGGCCGGGACGTCGGCCTCCGCGAGCGAGTCCCGCAGGCGGCGGGCGGGCCCGGCTCCTTGGGTCGTGAGCAGGATGCGCCACTCGTCGTGGACGAGGGCGGCGAGGTCCTTGAGCGCGCCGTCGACGTCGCCGCGGTACCGGCGGGTCTCGCGCGCGGCGACGGTGCGGGGGTCGTCGTCGGGGCCCGACGCGGCCGCGATCGCGGCGCGGGCGGCGGACCCGCCGGGATCGGCGGCGTCGTCGGCCGGGGTGCCGGAGCCGTCGGGCGCGCCGCCCGACCCGGCGGAACCGGGAACGACGGTCGCGTCCTCGAGCCCCTCGTCGGTCGGCAGGGAGCTGACGCTCCACCAGCCCTGCCCCTTGGCCAGGGCGAGCGCGCGGGCCTCGGCGAGGTCGGCGAAGGCCGCGGCCCGCAGGTCGAGCGGGACCTCGGCCCCGGACGCGGCGGACGTCCACGCGGCGGCGAGGAACTCCTCGGTGGTCGCGGCCAGGTCGGCGGCCCGGCGGCGGATCCGCTCGGGGTCGACGAGGACCACGAGCGAGCGCTCCGGCAGCAGGTCGAGGAGGGGCTCGAGGCCGTCGGCGAGGACGGGGCTCAGGGCCTCCATGCCCTCGACGGCGACACCCTCGGAGATCCGCTCGAGCATCGGGGCGGCGGACGGCACGGTCGGGATGAGGGACCGCGCGCGCTCGCGCACGGCCGGGGTGAGCAGGAGCTCGCGGCACGGCGGCGCCCACAGGCCCTCCTCGGCGACCTCGAGGCTGCGCTGGTCGGCCACCGAGAAGCGGCGGATCTCCTCGACGTCGTCGCCGAAGAGCTCGAGGCGCAGCGGGTGCGGGTCGGTCGGCGGGAAGACGTCGACGATCCCGCCGCGCACGGCGTACTCGCCGCGGCGCTCGACCATGTCGGTGCGGGTGTAGGCGGCGGCCTCGAGGGCGCGGACGAGGTCGTCGAGGGCGATCGTGTCGCCGACCTGGACGCGGACGGGCTCGAGGTCCGCGAGGCCCGAGACGATCGGCTGGAGCAGCGCGCGCACGGGCACCGTGACGACGCGCGGGCGCGCGGTGCGCGCCTCCGGCCCGGGGTGGACGAGGCGGCGCAGCGTGGCCAGGCGGTGGGCCACGGTGTCCGAGCGCGGCGAGAGGCGCTCGTGCGGAAGGGTCTCCCACGCGGGGAACGTCGCGACCTCGTCGGCGGGGAGGAACTCGCGCACGCCGGTGGCGAGCTCGTCGGCGTCGCGGCCCGTGGCGGTGACGAGGACGATCGGGCGGTCGGTCGCGGCCAGCTCCGCGGCGAGCGCGGGGCGGACGCCGACGGGGGCGGTGGTCGCGCGGTGCGGCTCGAGGACGGGGGCCGAGGCGGCCGCGACGAGCGCGGCGATCGCCGGGTCCTCGCGCAGCAGGGGAAGCAGTCCGGTGAGGGACAACGGGTCCTCCGGTCGAGGAAGTGGGGAGCGGGAGGCAGTCTACGACCGGTGCGGGGCGGCGCGGGCAGCGGTCACCGGGCCGTGACGGCCGCGCCGGTCGGCCGCGCCGGACGATCCGTGACCGCCGGTACGGGCGTACCCGGGGCAGGCGACGGATGGGACGTGACGCGGCGGCCTGCCGGCGCCGGTCAGTCGGCCGTGTGCAGCCGCATCTGGGTGCGCTGCAGCCCCTCGGTGACGACGTCGGCCACCGTGTCGGCCGCGATCTCGAGCGTGACGCCGAGCTCGGTGCGCTCGGCGGCGGAGAAGTTCTGCAGGACGTAGTCGGCGGGGTCCATCCGGCCCGGCGGACGGCCGATGCCGACCCGCAGCCGCGCGTAGTCCTTGGTGCCGAGGGACCGGGTGATCGAGCGCAGCCCGTTGTGGCCGCCCTCGCCGCCGCCGATCTTCAGGCGCAGCGTGTCCGGGGCGAGGTCGAGCTCGTCGTGCACCACGAGGACCCGGCCCGGCTCGATCGAGTAGAACTGCGCGAGCGCAGCCACCGGCGGGCCGGAGAGGTTCATGTACGAGCCGGGGCGGGCGAGGATCACCCGAGGGCCGGGGACTCCGCCCGGACCGGTGCCGAGCCGCACGTCCGCGACGCTCGCGCGGGACTTGTGGGTGGTCAGCTCGGCGCCGCCCCGCTGCGCGAGGAGCTCGACGATCATCTGGCCCACGTTGTGCCGGTTGCCCGCGTAGCGCGGACCCGGGTTGCCGAGCCCGACGACGAGCCACAGGTCGCTGTCAGCCACGGGCGTTCACTCCTTGCGCGCGGGCGACGACGGCGAGGCCGCCCGCAGGGGTCGGTCCGCCCCGGCCCGCAGTGGGCCGGGGCGGGAAGGATCAGGCGTCGTCGTCGGAGGACTCGTCGTCGGAGGAGGACTCGTCCGAGGACTCGGCGGCCTCGCCCTCGGTCTCCTCGTCCTCGCCGCCCGGGGTCTCGAGGTCCTCCTCGGAGATGCGCGGGACCGTGACGAGGACGACCGAGGTCTCCGGGTCGGTGACGTACTCGGAGCCGGGGAGCGCCGGCAGGTCGGCGACGCGGACGACGGAGCCCTCCTCGAGGCCCTCGATGTCGACCTCGACGTACTCGGGGATCGCGGTCGCGTCGGCCGTGACCGTGACGGTCTGGCTCTCGACGGTGTGGATCGTGCCGGGGGCGGACTCGCCGACGGTGTGGACGGTGATGTCGACCTCGACCTTCTCGCCCTTGCGGACGAGGAGGAGGTCGACGTGCTCGATGGTGCGCTTGACGGCGTCGACCTGGACGTCCTTGGTCAGCGCGAGCTGCTCCGTGCCCTCGATGTCGAGCGTGAGGAGCGCGTTGGCGTTGCCGCGCAGCGCGAGGAAGGTCTCGTGGGCCGGCAGCGAGAGGTGCTGCGGGTCGGTGCCGTGGCCGTACAGGACGACGGGGATGCGGCCCTCGCGGCGGGTGCGGCGGGCAGCGCCCTTGCCGAACTCGGTGCGGACGTTCGCGGTGATGACGGTCTTGTCAGCCATGGGTGCTCCACTGGGTTCGTGACGGATCGGGGCGGCGGGCCTCGGCGCGGGACGGCGGACGGACGCGCTGGGCTCCGCCGCGTCGAATCACGGACGACCGGACCTGTGGCCCGGATGCGGGCACCTGCCCGTCCGTCGTCCCTCGCCGAGGCAACCCGGAGAGTCTAGCGGCTCCGTCCCTGCGCGACAGGGCCCGATCCTGCGGCCTGCGGCACACTGACGTCCATGGCGAGCGAACGCGTGACCGTGACCACCGATGCCGGGCCCATGCCCGCGGACCTCGTCCGCCCGACGACGACGAACGCGGACGGCGAGGGTGCCGGACCGCGCGGCGCGGGTGCGGGCCTCGTCGTCGTGCAGGAGATCTTCGGGGTGACCGGGTACGTGCTCGACCGCGCCGCCGACCTCGCGGCCCTCGGGTACACCGTGCTCGTCCCCCACCTGTTCTGGCGCACCGGCGACGAGGTGGTCGAGGGCGGGGACGAGGCGGCGCTCGGGCGCGCGATGGGGATCGCCGGCGCCACCGACTGGGAGGGGGCGGTGGCGGACACCCGGGCCGCGCTCGCCCACCTGCGCTCGGAGGTCGGCGGTCCGGCGGGGCTCCTCGGGTTCTGCTGGGGCGGCGGGGTCGCGTTCGACGCGGCATCGAGGGAGGGCGAGGGTGTGGCCGCCCTCGTCGCGTACTACGGCTCGGCGCTGCCGACCCTGCTCGACCGGGCTCCCGGCGTCACCGCTCCGTCCCTGCACCACTGGGGCACGGACGACGCGTTCATCCCCGCGGACCAGGTGGACCGGATCGAGGAGGCCGTGGCGCGCGACGGCGTCCGGCTCGTGCGGCACCCCGGCGCCGGGCACGCGTTCGACAACCCGCTGCCCGGGTTCCACCACGCGGAGGCGTCGGCGGCGGCGTGGGCGGGGACGACCGCGTGGCTGGCCGAGGAGCTGCCGGCGGGCTGATCGGTACCCGGCCCGGACAGTCCCTAGGAGCGGCCCTCGAACAGGGAGGTGACCGACCCGTCGTCGAAGACCTCGCGGATCGCGCGCGCGAGCAGCGGGGCGATCGGCAGGACCGTCAGCTGCGGGAAGTGCTTGGTGATCGGCAGGGTGTCGGTGACGACGATCTCGCGGGCGCCGCAGTCGGACAGCCGCTGCGTGGCCGGGTCGGAGAGCACGCCGTGGGTCGCCGCGACGATGACGTCCTTGGCCCCCTGCGCCTTGAGGACCTTGACGGCCTCGGCGATAGTGCCCCCGGTGTCGATGAGGTCGTCGACGAGCACGCAGGTGCGGCCCTCGATGTCACCGACCACGCGGTTGGCCACGGCCTGGTTGGGCCGGGTGATGTCGCGGGTCTTGTGGACGAACGCCAGCGGGACGCCGCCGAACTTCGCGGCCCACTGCTCGGCCACGCGGATGCGCCCGGCGTCGGGCGAGACCACGGCGACGTTCTCGAGGTCCACGCGCCCGCGGACGTAGTCCACGAGGATCGGCATGGCGAACAGGTGGTCGACCGGGCCGTCGAAGAAGCCCTGCGTCTGCGAGGCGTGCAGGTCGACGCTCATCAGGCGGTCGGCGCCGGCGGTCTTGAACAGGTCCGCCACGAGGCGCGCGGAGATCGGCTCGCGGCCCCGGTGCTTCTTGTCCTGGCGCGCGTAGGGGTAGAACGGCGCGACCACCGTGATGCGCTTGGCCGAGGCGCGCTTGAGCGTGTCGACCATGATCAGCTGCTCCATGAGCCACTGGTTGATCGGCGTGGTGTGGGACTGCAGGACGAACGCGTCCGTGCCGCGCACCGACTCGTCGAACCGGACGTAGATCTCGCCGTTGGCGAAGTCGTACGCGGTCGTCGGCAGCGGGTCGATCCCGAGCTCGCGGGCGACGTGGTCGGCGAGCTCCGGGTGCGCGCGGCCCCCGACGAACACGAGTCGCTTCTCGCCGCTGGCGTGGATGCCGGTCATCGGGTGCTCCCTTCACCGGGCGCCGCGGCGCCGTCGCTGTCCCGGCCCACGTCCGTGGTCGGGTCCTCCTCCGCGGCCGGCTCCGGGTCGGAGGCCGACGACGACGAGCTGCCGCCGGCACCTGCCCCCGAGCCGTTCGCGGCCGACGCCGCCTCCGCGGCCGCCGTGCCCGGCCGCTTCCTCTCGACCCAGCCCTCGACCACCTTCTGGCCGAAGTCGTTGAGCGCCAGCGCGCCCGCCGGGACGTCGTGGCGGACGATCGTGCCGGCGCCGGTGTACGCGCCGTCGCCGACCTGCACGGGCGCGACGAACATGTTGTCCGCCCCGGTCCGGGCGTGTGCGCCGATCGTCGACCGGTGCTTGTGGACGCCGTCGTAGTTGACGAACACCGACGCGGCGCCGATGTTCGTGCCCTCGCCGATGTCGGCGTCGCCCACGTAGCTGAGGTGCGGGACCTTGGCGCCGCGCCCGAGCGTGGAGTTCTTCAGCTCGACGAACGTGCCGACCTTGGCCTCGTCGCCGACCACGGTGCCGGGGCGCAGGTAGGCGAACGGGCCGACGCTCGCGCCGGCGCGGACCACGGCGAGCTCGGCGTGCGTGCGGACGACCTTCGCGCCCGGACCGACCTCGCAGTCGGTGAGCGTGGTCTCCGGACCGACGGTCGCGCCCTCGGCCACGACCGTCGTGCCGTGGAGCTGGGTGCCGGGCAGGATCGTCACGTCACGGGCGAGCTCGACGTCGACGTCGATCCACGTGGTGCCCGGGTCGACGATCGTCACGCCGGCACGCATCCACCGCGCGAGGAGCCGGTCGTTGAGGCGGGCGGCGGTCGCGGCGAGCTGGACGCGGTCGTTGATGCCCTCGACCGTCGACGGGTCGTCGACCTTGAGGGCCCGCACCGGCAGGCCCTTGCCGTGGGCGGCGGCGACGACGTCGGTGAGGTAGACCTCGCCCTGGTCGTTGTCCGAGCCGAGGCCGGCGAGCGCCTCCCGCAGGACGGCCGCCTCGAAGACGTAGGTCGAGGTGTTGATCTCGGTGATCGCCCGCTGCGCATCGGTCGCGTCCCGTTCCTCGACGACGCCGACCACCTGCTCGCCGTCGCGCAGGATCCGGCCGTAGCCGAACGGGTCGGGGACCTCGGCGGTGAGCACCGTGACCGCGTTGCCCGAGCCCGCGTGGGCCTCGAGGAGGGCGGCGAGCGTGTCGCCGTCGAGCAGGGGGGTGTCCCCCGCCATGACGAGGAGCGAGCCGTCGGCGGCCGCGGCGGCATCGAGGGCGTCCAGCGCGCACTGGACGGCGCGGCCGGTGCCGGGGATCTCGTCCTGGTCGACGAGCAGCGCGGCGGGGTCGGACTCGGTGACGAAGGCGGCGACGCGCTCACGCTCGTGGCGCACGACGACGGCGAGACGCTCCGGGTCGACCTGGCGGGCGGCCGTGAGCGCGTGGCCCAGCAGCGTGCGACCGCCGACGGCGTGGAGCACCTTCGGGGTGGCCGAGCGCATCCTGGTCCCCGCCCCGGCGGCGAGCACGACGACAGCAGCCGGACGGGTCTGGGTCACGCGGGTTCTCCTCGGGTGCGACTCTCCTGGGCGTCGGCGCGGCCTGGGCGCGCGACCCGGCCACTGTACCGCCGGGGCTCCGCCCCCAGGACTCGAACCCGGACCTCAAGGCACCAAAGGCCTGCGTGCTGCCGTTACACCAGGGCGGACCGCCGCCGGCCGCCGACGCGGGCGGTCGAGGCGCTGACCCATCCTGCCAAAGCCTGACCGTCCCGCGGACCGGGCGCCAGGCACAATGGCGGGCGTGGCGAGCGAGACGAGACGGCAGCGCACCCGGATGACGGCCGGGCAGCGGCGCGAGCAGCTCGTCGCCGTGGCCCGCACCCTGTTCGCCGAGAAGGGGTTCGACAGCACGTCGGTCGAGGAGATCGCGCAGCGCGCGAAGGTCTCGCGCCCGGTCGTCTACGAGCACTTCGGAGGCAAGGAGGGCATCTACGCGGTCGTCGTCGACCGGGAGGTCCAGCTGCTCGAGGGCGTGCTCATCGGCTCGATCCGTGTCGGCGGGCACCCCCGCACGATCGTCGAGCGCACCACCCTCGCGCTGCTCGACTACATCGAGGAGCACACCGACGGGTTCCGCATCCTCGTCCGCGACTCCCCCGTCGCCCAGGCCACCGGCACGTTCTCCTCCCTCATCGGGGACGTCGCCACGCACGTCGAGCATCTGCTCGCCGCCCAGTTCAAGGCGCGGGGCTTCGACACGAAAGCGGCGCCGCTGTACGCGCAGATGCTCGTCGGGCTCATCGCCCTGACCGGTCAGTGGTGGCTCGACAACCGCACGCCGGGCAAGCAGGACGTCGCCGCGCACGTGGTCAACCTCGCCTGGCACGGTCTCGAGGGGCTGCGCCGGGAGCCCCGGATCCACGCCACCGGCGACTGACACCGCCGGTGACTGACCGCCGGTCACCGGCGTGGCCACGGACCCCCGCGAGCGCGGACGAGCCTCACGGACGATTCATGACGGACGTCAGGCGGTCGCTCACGTCACAGCCCGTACGGTTGGCCCCGCACACAGCCGGCAGGGAGAGGCACCCCTCGACGTCGGCCAGAGCGGACGAAGGGGGACACGTGGGTGATCTCGAGCTCAACGGGCTCAGCAAGGCGTACGGCAACGTCCGGGCGCTGACCGACCTGTCGTTCACCGTGCGGGCCGGAGAGATCTTCGGCTTCGTCGGGTCGAACGGCGCGGGCAAGACCACCGCCATGCGGATCATCCTCGGCGTCCTCGCCGCGGACTCCGGCGAGGTCCGGCACGACGGCAGCGTCCTCGACCTCGACGCCCGGCGTCGTGTCGGTTACATGCCGGAGGAGCGCGGCCTCTACCCGAAGATGAAGGTCGGCGAGCAGCTCGTCTTCCTCGCCCGGCTGCACGGCATGTCGAAGCAGGAGGCGACCTCCGCGATGGAGAGGTGGACCGAGCGCCTCGGCGTGGCCCACCGGCGGGGCGACGACGTCGAGAAGCTCTCCCTGGGCAACCAGCAGCGCGTGCAGCTCGCCGCCGCCCTGGTCCACGAGCCCGAGGTGCTGGTCCTCGACGAGCCGTTCTCCGGCCTCGACCCCGTCGCGGTCGACGTGATGAGCGACGTCCTCAAGGAGCGCGCCGCCGCGGGCGTCCCCGTCATCTTCTCCTCGCACCAGCTCGACCTCGTCGAGCGCCTGTGCCACCGGGTCGGGATCATCGCCGCGGGCAAGATGGTCGCGCTCGGCACGATCGACGAGCTCCGCACGGTGGGCCAGCCGGTCTGGCGGGTCGTCGTCGACGCCGAGGGTCTGGACCTCGCCCCGATCGCCGGCTCGGTCCCCGGCGCCGTCGCCGAGAACATCGAGGTGGGGGCCGGCAAGTCCGCCGCGCAGGTCATGCTCCCCGAGGGATCGGCCGGCGCCGAGCAGGCACTGATCACCGAGGCGCTGCGCCACGGCCCCGTGGTCGAGTTCGGTCCGGTGCGCCCCGCGCTCGCCGACCTCTTCCGCGACGTCGTCTCCGACAGCTCCGCCGCGGAGAAGGACGGCAGCGCCGGGCGCGACGGGCACGAGGACGCAGGCTCGGGCAGGAAGAAGACGAAGGAGGCGCGTCGATGAGCGCGGTCGGTCTGGTCATCAAGCGGGAGCTCCGCACGCGGCTGCTCGCCAAGTCGTCGATCATCTCGATGATCGTCATGCTCGTCGTCATCCTCGCCGCGGGCGTCGGCTACAAGATCTGGGACTCGAGCCAGGGCGAGGACACGGGCACGGTCGTGGCCGTCGAGGAGTCCGCCGCGTCGCTGGTGCCCTACCTGCAGACGACGTCGAGCACGCAGGACGTGCCCCTCGACATCCAGGAGACCGCCGACGGCACCTTCGCCGAGGAGCTCGAGCGGGACGAGGACCCTGCCGAGATCGTCGTCTCGCGCGACGGCGACGCGCTGACCGTCCACGCCCGCACCGATCCCGACCAGCAGCTCCTCGGGACCATCGCCGGCGCGGCGCAGACCGAGGCGCTGAGCACCCAGATCACCGAGCTCGGCGGGGACCCCGCCGAGGTGCAAGGTGCGATCGCCTCGAGCACCCCGCAGGTGGAGATCCTCGAGGGCGCGGCCACCGGCTTCAACAGTCCCGACTTCGACGGGCAGGCCTACGCCGCAGGGATCGCGACGATCTCCCTCATGCTCTTCGCCATCCTCACGGCGGGCGCCACGGTGGCGACCGGCGTCGTCGAGGAGAAGACCTCCCGCGTGGTGGAGGTCCTCCTGGCGACGATCAAGCCCACCCAGCTGCTCACCGGCAAGGTGCTCGGCATCGGCCTGTACACGCTCGTCTACATGGTGGTGATCGTGGGCGGCATGATCGGCGCCCTGGCGATCGCCGGGCTCCTGCCGTCGCTGAGCATCCCGATCGGCACCGTGACGGTGTGGGCGTTCGTGTGGTTCCTCGTCGGGTTCGGCATCTGGACCGTGGTCTTCGGCGGCTTCGCCGCGCTGGTCTCGCGCCAGGAGGAGATCGGCTCCGTGACGACCCCGCTGATGTTCGCCCAGTTCGTCCCGTTCTACGTGGCCATGTACCTGGTCCCGAACCAGCCGGACTCGCTGCTCACGCAGATCCTCGGCTACATCCCGTTCCTCTCGCCGTTCATCATGCCGATGCGCCAGGGCTTCGGCGCCAGCACGGTCGAGGCGCTGATCGCCGTGGCGATCGCCGCGGCGACGATCCCGTTCCTCATCTGGATCGCCGGCCGCGTCTACCGTCGCGGCATCCTGCACACCGGTGGGCGTCTCAAGCTGAGCGAGGCCCTCAAGGGCTGACACCCCTCACGACGACGACGGCGGGGCGGCGGGCGCGGGAGCGCCTGTCCCCCGCCGTCGTCGTGCGCGTCCCCACCCCGTTCGTCGAGATTGCGGTTCGTCGTCGTCGAGATTGCGGTTGGGGCCCCAACCGCACTCTCGATGAACGGGTGCGCGCCCCCATCTGGTCGAGAGTGCGGTCCAGGGTGACGGTCCATCGAGCCTGCGGTTCGTCGTCGTCCGTGCGGACCGTCCGCTCATTCGCCGGAGGTGTCTCGACGTCGAGTAATCTCGATCCATGGCGGAACGAGGCACGGACGAGGTCGACCGCATCGTCGCGGCCTGGCGTCGCGAGCGCCCCGACCTCGACGTCGCGCCGCTCGAGGTCTTCTCCCGCGTCACCCGCCTCGCCCGGCACCTCGACCTCGCCCGGCGACGCGCGCTCGCCGGCCCCGCCCTCGAGATCTGGCAGTTCGACGTGCTCTCCGCCCTGCGCCGTGCCGGTGCCCCGTACCAGCTCACCCCGACCCGGCTCGTGGCCGAGACGCTCGTGTCCTCGGGGACGATGACCCACCGGATCGACAAGATGGTGGCCGCCGGGCTCGTCGAGCGCACCCAGGACGCGGCGGACAAGCGGGTGGTGCGCGTCCGGCTGACCGACGAGGGGCTCGAGCGCGTCGACCGCACGATGACCGCCCTCCTCGCCGCCGAGCGGGAGCTGCTCGCCGGGATCTCGCCGGACGAGGCGGCCGAGCTGGCCGACCAGCTGCGGTCGCTCACCGCCCAGTTCGAGCCGGACCCGCCCTCGGGCCGCTGACGCCCGTGCGGGGGGAGACCCCCACCCTCGACGCACGCACGGACGCCTGGCGCCGCCCGCGGGGACATCCCGACGCTTGCCCGGACCGCCGCCGCTCAGTTCCCCCGGCGCCCAGCGTTGCGCCCCACGCAAACGACTCTTGCCCGGCCCGCCCGCGCGCGGGCGACGCGCCGCCCCTAGCGTGGACCCCCACGGCGTCGTGGCACCCGGCCCCGCCGGAGCTGCCCCGTGGAGGAGAGCATGAGCACCTACCGGATCGCCGTCATCGCCGGCGACGGCATCGGCACCGAGGTCGTCCCCGAGGGCGTCAAGGTCCTCGAGGCGGCCGCGGAGCGCTTCGGCCTCTCGCTCGAGCTCGAGCACTTCGACTTCGCCAGCGCCGCGTACTACCAGGAGCACGGCCAGATGCTCCCGGACGACTGGTTCGCCACGCTCAAGGGTTTCGACGCGATCTTCTTCGGCGCCGTCGGCTGGCCCGAGGTCGTGCCGGACCACGTCTCGCTGTGGGGCTCGCTGCTGCAGTTCCGCCGGCACTTCGACCTGTACGTGTCGCTGCGCCCCGTCAAGCTCCTCAAGGGCATCCCCTCGCCGCTCGCGGGCCGCGCCCCCGGCGACGTCGACTATCTCGTGGTCCGGGAGAACACCGAGGGCGAGTACTCCTCGATCGGCGGGAAGATGTTCGAGGGCACGGACCGCGAGACGGTGGTCCAGGAGACCGTGATGACCCGCACCGGCATCGACCGGATCCTGCGCTACGCGTTCGAGCTCGCACAGCAGCGGAAGAAGCACCTCACGTCGGCCACCAAGTCGAACGGCATCTCGATCACCATGCCCTACTGGGACGAGCGGGTCGTCGAGATGTCGGCCGCCTACCCGGACGTCGACGTCGACAAGTTCCACATCGACATCCTCACCGCCCAGGCGGTCCTCCACCCGGACTGGTTCGACGTCATCGTCGCGTCGAACCTGTTCGGCGACATCCTCTCCGACCTCGGGCCCGCCACCACCGGGACGATCGGCATCGCGCCCAGCGCCAACATCAACCCCGAGCGCACCTTCCCCTCGCTCTTCGAGCCGGTCCACGGGTCGGCCCCGGACATCGCGGGCAAGGGCATCGCCAACCCGATCGGCCAGATCTGGTGCGCCGCGATGATGCTCGACCACCTCGGCGAGACCGAGGCGGGCGCGGCGGTCGTCGACGCGTTCGAGAGCGTCATCGCCGAGGCGAGCACGCTCACCCCGGACCTCGGCGGGACGGCCACGACGGCGGAGCTCGGCTCCGCGATCGCCGCTCGCGTCGCGCAGGGCTGACGAGGGCGGCGCCCGGGCGGCCCGTTCGTCCCGGGCGCCCGCGGCATCGCGGCGCCGCGATGCCGCGGGCGCTCCCGGCGCCGCCCCACTCAGGCCCCGAGGAACTCCCGGATCTCGCGCACGATCTCGTCCGGCGCCTCCTCCGGGAGGTAGTGGCCGCAGTCGACGGCGTGCCCGGACACCTCGTCGGCGATCCGTCCCCACAGGGCCAGCGGGTCGAACAGCCGCTCGATGACGCCGTGCCGCGCCCAGAGCACCCGCAGCGGCACCTCGATCCGCCGGCCGGCCGCCCGGTCGGCCCGGTCGTGCTCGAGGTCGATGCCGTTCGCGGCGCGGTAGTCGTGGGCCGCGCCGGCCGCGCGCTCGGCGCCGTCGAACCCGGCCACGTACTCGTCCAGCACCTCGGGAGGGAACGGGGCGAGCCCCGCGTGCCGCGCACCCATCACGCCCTCGACGTAGCCGCGCGGGTTCGCCCCGGCGAGCGCCTCGGGCATCGGCGCGGGCTGGATGAGGAAGAACCAGTGCCAGTAGGCGCTCGCGAACGCGCGGTCGGTCGCCTCGTACATGTCGAGCGTCGGGGCGACGTCGAGGAGCATCGCGGCGCTCACCCGGTCCGGATGGTCCCCGGCGAGACGCGCCGCCACCCGGGCCCCGCGGTCGTGGCCGACCACCGCGAACCGCTCGTGCCCGAGAGCCGCCATGAGCTCCACGGCGTCGCGCGCCATCGTGCGCTTGCTGTAGGCGGCGTGGTCGGGTCCCGGGGCGGGCCGGCCGGAGCGGCCGTAACCCCGCAGGTCGGGGAGCACGACGTCGAACTGCCGGGCCAGCTGCGGCGCCACGCGGTGCCACATGACGTGCGTCTCCGGGTGGCCGTGGAGCAGGAGCAGGGGTGGCCGGCCGGTGCTCGGCCCGAGACGGCCGCGGACCCGGACACCGTCGAGCTCGACGTCGAGAGGCTGGAAGTCGGGGAACACGTGCACGCTCCTTCGTCGTCGGGCCGTCGAGGTGTCCCTCTCCCCCGACAGGTGGTCCCACACCGAGGCTAGACTTGCCGCCCGCGGCACGGGAGGGCGCTCGCGACACATGCGGCTTGCGCCCCGAGCAAGGGAGCGACGCATGCCCTCGGAGATCGACGACCTCGAGCTCGTCCAGGTCGTCGCCGCGGCCGGGACCCTCACCGGGGCCGCCCGGCACTGGGGGATGTCGATCTCCGCCGTCAGCCGCAGGCTGCGCGCGCTCGAGCAGCGCCTCGGCACCACGCTCGCCCACCGCCGCGCGCGGGGGCTCGAGCTCACCCCCGAGGGCCGCCGGTACGCCGAGCGCGCCGCCGAGCTCCTCCAGGAGGTCCGCGACCTCGAGGACTCGCTGCGCCCGGGCCCGGACCGGATCGCGGGGCCGCTCCGCGTCGTCAGCACGGTGGGGCTCGGCCGCAGCCACGTCGCCCCGCTCCTGCGCGAGCTGCAGGCCGAGCACCCCGGCCTCGACGTCCGCCTCGAGCTCTCGAGCCTGCCGCTGGGCGCCTCGCTGCCGGGCTTCGACCTGGCGGTGCGCGTGGGCCGCGTCCCCGACTCCACGCTCGAGCTCCACCTGCTGCTGCCCAACCGGCGCATCGTCGTCGCCTCCCCCGCCTACCTCGAGCGGCACGGCACACCGAGGACCGTCGAGGACCTCGCGCACCACGAGTGCCTGGTGGTCCTCGAGGACGAGGGGTCCTCCACGTGGGAGCTGGAGGTCGGCGGCGCGCCGGTCGCCGTGCCCGTGGACGGCCACCTCACCTGCACGGACGGGACCGCCGTCACGCAGTGGTGCCTCGACGGAGCAGGGCTCGCGATGCGGTCGACGTGGGACGTCGGCCGGCACGTGCGCAGCGGGGCGCTCGTCCAGGTCCTCGCCGACGTCCCCACCCCGGACGCCCACGTGGTCGCCCTGCACGACGGCGGCGGGCGCGCCCCGGCCCGCGTCCACGCCGCGGTCGAGCACCTCCGCGCGGGACTCGCCCGCCGGTGCGACCCGGCGGCGGTACCCTGACGGACGAGCACCGAGGCAGGAGAGGCACCCGTGAGCACCCGCACCGAGCACGACGCGCGCACGGTCGCGCCCGGGACCCGCTCGCCCGCCTTCCCCACCGACTCCCGCGAGACCGCGGCGGACCGCTTCATGCGCCGCCTGCTGCGGGTCCGGCGCACCAACCGCAGTCTCGACGCGGGGGCGCACCGGCGGCTGCGGCTCTCGCTCGTCGTCTCGGCGGTGCGCTGCCTCGTCACCTACGTCCTCATCCCGGTGCTCGTCCCGCTGCTCAGCATCGCCGGCGTCCTCGCCGCGCCGGTCGGCATCGCCCTGTGCGCGGTGGCGGTCGTCAGCGGCATCTCGGCGCTCCGGCGGTTCTGGGCCACCGACCACAAGGGCCGCTGGATGTACACGGGCTTCATCGCCGTCGTGTTCGTCGTCCTCGCGGTCGGCCTCGTCGCCGACGTCTCGCACCTGGCGGGTGCCGCATGAGCGCCGGTCAGGACCCGCGCCGCACCCGCGAGGAGGTCGGGCACGGAGGCGCGGTCGACGACCCGACCGCGGACGAGCTCCTCGACCAGAGTTCCGACCTCGACGACGCCACCGAGGCTCCCGAGGACGCGACCGAGGAGGACCCCGACGAGGTCCCCGAGGTCAACGCCTGGCTGACCGTCGTCATGTTCGGCTTCTTCGTCGTCGCGACGGTCGCCTGCTACATCTGGCTCGACGGCTGGCACTGAGCCGGGCCCGCGGGCGCTGATCCGGGCGCCCGGCGCGCGGCCCGTGCACCCGGCCACGTGCTCCGCGCGCACCCACCACCCGGCGACCACCCGGACGCACGTGCCCGGTACTCGACCGCCTCCCGGATCGGCCCGCGGGCGCCCGAACACCGTTGTCCGGCGCCCGGGGCAGTCCTAGCGTGAGCGCACCCGCAGGACCCCTGTCCCCCAAGGAGCGTCGTGACGATGCCGCCCGCACCCCCCTCCCGGGACCCGGCATGACCACCCTCGCCGACCGGGACGCCCTCACCGACCCGGCCTCGCCGGACCTCCCCCTCACGAGCGTCGAGACGCGCGCCGGAGAGGCCGTCGTCGAGCCCGTCGTCACCGGCGCGCCGGAGGCCGGCGCCGCTGCTCCGCACGCCGAGGCGAAGCACGCCGTGGTGCAGCACGCCGTGGCACAGCTCGTCCCGGCCCCGCACGCACCGCCGACCCCCACGCCCGCTCCCCCGACGCCGCACCCGCACCCGCACGAGCGGGTGGACCTCGCGGGCATCGTCGTCGACCTCATGGGCGAGGCCGACGCCGTGTCGACGATCGTCCGGCGTGCGTCCCGCCCGGCGGGGATCGACCGCGACGACGACACCCCCGCGCTCCCGCCGCTCGCCGTCATCTCCGCGAACCTCGACCACATCGTCCAGTTCGGGTCCACCGGACGCTGGCGCCACCAGCTCGGCGACTCGCTGCACCCCACGAGCACCGACGTGGACGGCACCGCTCGCCCCCTCGAGTGGCTCACGCTCCTCGACGGCGCGCCGCTGGTGTCCCGGGCGAACCGCCTGACCGGGCGCGCCTGGCCACGCCTCGCCGGCAGCGACCTCGCCGACCCGCTGCTCGACGCCGCCGAGGCGGCCGGGGTCTCGGTCGGCTTCGTCGGCGGCTCCTACCTCGTCCAGCGCCTGCTCTCGCGACGGCTCGCACGGACGCGTCCGGGTCTCGTCGTCGCCGGCATGTGGTCCCCCGACCGTTCCGACCTCTCCGACGACGCCGCCTCCCTCCGGCTGGCCGCGGACATCGCGGAGTCGGGGGCACAGCTGCTCGTCGTCGGCCTCGGCAAGCCCCGCCAGGAGCTGTGGATGTCCCGCTTCGGCCCGGCCACCGGGGCGAACGTGCTGCTCGCCTTCGGCGCCGTGGTCGACTTCCTCGCCGACGCCGTGCAGCGTGCCCCGCGCCTCGCGAGCGACCACGGCCTCGAGTGGGCCTACCGCCTGGCGCGCGAGCCGCGCCGGCTCGCGACCCGGTACCTGGTCGACGACCCGCCGGGCCTCGTCCAGCTCCGGCGCGACAGCCGGGCGCTGCCCCCGACCGACCCGCCGGAGGCGGTGCAGTCGCCCCCGGTCCGCTCGACGAGCGCACCGGACGTGACACCGGCTGCCCCCCGCCCCGCCGGGTCGACCACGCCCGGACCTGCCGTCCCCGGGAGGGGCGGCACCTTCGTCCCGGCCGACGCGCCGGCCGAGGTCGCCGCCCTCGTGGTCACCTACGACAGCGCCGAGCACGTCGAGTCGCTGATCGACAGCCTCCGCACCGAGGCCGAGGACCTGCGCCTCCGGGTGGTCGTGGCCGACAACTCCTCCACCGACGGCACGCTCGAGCGGCTCGCGGCGCACCCGGACGTCGTCGTCGTACCCACCGGCGGCAACCTCGGGTACGCCGCCGGGATCAACGTCGCCGCGCGCGCGGCGGGCGACGCCGAGGCGCTGCTCGTCCTCAACCCGGACCTCGAGGTCCGGCCCGGGGCGGTCGCCGAGCTGCTGGCGGTCCTGCGCTCGGGCCACGCCGACCTCGTGGTCCCCCGGCTCGTCGACACGTACGGCGCCACGGCGATGTCGCTGTACCGGGAGCCCACGGCCGCGACCGTCCTCGGCGACGCGGTCCTCGGCAACCGGTGGCCCCGGCGGCCGGCGGCCCTCGGCGGCACCGACCTCGCCCCGGAGAGCTACCAGTTCGGCCACGAGATCGACTGGGCGACCGGGGCGGCGATCCTCGTGAGCGCGTCAGCGGCACGCACTATCGGCGAGTGGGACGAGCGGTTCTTCCTCTACTCCGAGGAGACCGACTACTTCCGCCGCGCACGCGACCTCGGGCTCGTCGCCCGGTACGAGCCGCGCGCCACGATGGTCCACGCCGGCGCGGGGTCCGGGACCTCCCCGCGCCTGCGGGCCCTCATGGCGGTCAACCTCGTGCGGTACGCGCGCAAGCACCACGGCGCGGGCGTCGCGCGGCGCTGGTGGGCGGGCACGCTGCTCTCCGAGGCGCTGCGGGCGCACCGGCCGGGTCGCCGTGGCGTGCTCGGGGTCGTGGCCGACGAGGCGCGGTGGGACACGCTGCCCGGGCCGGCAGCGGGACCGGCGTCGGGGGCGGTTCCCGTGACGGGGGCCGCCGCGGGTCCGGCGGCGGGACCGGTCGACGAGCCGGCGGTGCGTCCGGCGGGCGCCCCCGCCGAGCACCCGCGCGGCACCGTCGTCGTCCCGGCGCACGACGAGGCGGCGGTCGTGGGACGGACCCTTGCCGCCCTCGCGCCCGCGCTCGCCACCGGCCGGGTCGAGGTCGTCGTCGTGTGCAACGGGTGCACCGACGGGACCGCGGCCCGCGCCGCGGCCGTCGCCGGCGTCCGGGTGGTCGAGATCGACGTCGCGTCCAAGACCGCGGCGCTCAACGCGGGCGACCGGGCGGCCACGCACTGGCCGCGCGTGTACCTCGACGCCGACATCGAGCTCGCCCCGGCCACGCTGCGGCGGCTCCTCGAGACCCTCGCCGACGGCGCGCTCGTCGCCCGCCCGGCCTTCCGGTACGACACGGGCACGGCGCGCTGGCCGGTCACCGCGTACTACCGGGCGCGGCGCCGGCTGCCGAGCACGAGTGCCGCGATCTGGGGAGCCGGCGTGTTCGGGCTCAGCGAGGCGGGGCACGCCCGGATCGGATCCTTCCCGGACGTCACGGCGGACGACTACTTCGTGGACCAGGCCTTCGACGACGACGAGAAGGTCGTCGTCGCCGCTCCCCCGGTCCCCGTCCGCACGCCGCGGGACGTCGCCTCGCTGCTGCGGGTGCTCCGGCGCCAGCACCGGGGGCCGGCCGAGCAGCGTGGGCGGGCCGCGCGGCATCCACGTACCGCGGCGTCGCCGGGCGCGGCTCCGGCTGGTGCAGGGTCCGGCCGTTCGTCGTCGGGCAGGTCGTCGACTGGCCGTTCGTCGTCGTCGTCGGCGGGGTCGACGGCACGTGAGCTGCTCGCCTCGGTGCGCGGCCCGCGGACCCTCGTCGACGCCGCGGTCTACGCCGCGCTGGCGGCGGTCCCCCGACTGACCCGGCGGTCGCGGTCGGCGGACCCCGGGTGGGAACGGGACGAGAGCAGCCGGGTGCCCCGGGAACGAGGAGGAGCCCCTCATGCAGCTCAGTGACACGATCGCGACCCTGCTGCGGCGCTGGTACGTCCTGCTGCTCGGCCTCTGCCTCACCGCTGCCGGCGGGTGGTACGCCTACCGGTCGATCCCCACCACGTACGAGGCCACGGGCAGTCTCCTGCTCATGCCGTCCACCGACACCGTGGGCGCCGAGGGAAACCCGTACCTCTACCTCAACGGCATGATCGACGCCCGCGACGTCCTGCTGCGCCGGGCGGGATCGACCGAGAACTACACGTCCGTCGTGGCCGAGCACCCGGGGACCGCGTACACGCTCGGCTCCGACCCGACCACGCAGTCCCCGATCGTCACGGTGGCCGTGGAGGGCGCGACCCCCGAGGACGCCCTCGCCGTCATGCACGGGGCCCTGGAGAACGTCGAGGAGAACCTCGACGCCATGCAGGACGAGGTCGGGCTCCCCGACGGCCAACGGCTCGGTGCCTCGCCGCTGGTCCTCGCCGACTCCGCCACCGCGAGCCGGACCGCCGCCGCCCGCCTGGCCATCGTCGTCCTCGGCGCCGGCGGGCTGGGCACGCTCCTGGTCGCCGGTCTCGTCGACGGCGCACTGATGCGTCGCCGCGAACGCCGGTCGGCCGAGATCGAGCCGGCCGCGACCGATCGAGCCGTGGGAGACGGTCCACCGGTGGAGCCCCTGAACGCGGTGACGGACCCACAGGCCGCGGGGGCTGCGGAGACCGGGCCGGCTCACGACGGCACGACCGCTCCCGGGGAGGCGGCCGCCGACGTCCGGCCGGACGTCACGGAGGCAGCGACGGACGACGACGCAGCGGCGCGCGGCACGACCACCGAGGCGCAGGACGAGCCCGCGGACGACGCCGTTCCGCGCGAGACGGAGCTGGCCACCGCGTCCGCGGGCCCGCCGGACCGATGAGGAGCGGTGCGGCGAGTCTCGTCCGACGCCGCTGGTACGTGTACCTCGTGGCCCTGGTGGCACTCGGCGTCGTGGTGCTGTCGGCACCCGCTCCCCCGCGCGCCACCACGATCCGGGCGGAGCTCACCCTCAGCCCGCCGCCCGAGTTCTCGGCCGAGACGCCGTACGTCTTCTCCCTGGAGACGATGCTCGCCTTCACGGCCGCGGTCGACGAGGCGTACGACGCGCGCTACCCGTCGACCCAGCTCTCCACCCCGAACGCCTCCCTGTTCGGCAACCAGGTCCTCGACGGCGTCTCGGTCACCTCGTCCCGGTCCGGCACGCAGTGGCAGGAGTGGCAGGACCGGCCGTCGATGATCGTGACGGCGACGGGGCCGACGGAGGCCGCCGCCCTGGCCACCATCCGCACGACGATCGCCCAGGTGGCGGAGGTGACGACCGACATCCAGGTCGGCTCCGGCGTTCCCGCCGCCGCGCGGATCCGCCTGCTCTGGCAGGAGGACACGTTCACGATCGGTTCGATCGGCAGGACCGATTCCAGCGCGGTCAAAGGGGCGGCGGTCCTCGGTCTCGTCGCGCTCGGCGCCGCGACCGCCGTCGCCTCCGGGCTGGACCGGGCGGGGACGCAGCTGCGCAGGGACCGGTCCGAGACGTCCGTGGGGCGGACCGGATGACGCTCGCCGACCACGCCGTCGTCGTCCCGCCGGACGGCACCCCCGCCACGCGCCGCGTCCGGTTCGACGCGGTGACCTTCCTGACCGTCTACCTCGTGCTGCTGCTCGGGATCCCGTCCTACCTCGTCATCCCCGCGCTGGGCACGATGGGGCAGCTCTCCCTCCTGTGGGGACTGGCCGGCCTCGCGTGGTGGGCGTTCACGGCGGTCTCCCGCGGCGGGCGCGGACACCGCCGCACGTCTCCCGTCGGGGTCGCCCTCGCCGTGCTCCTCGCGGTGGTCGCGACCGCGTACGGCATGGGGGCCCTGCACGGGTTGCCGACGCACCTGGCGGCCGCGGCAGACAGCGGCCTGATCCGCGTGCTCAGCTGGTCCGGCGTGGCGCTCGTCGCGCTCGACGGGATCCGGACCAGGGCCCGGCTGCTCGCCCTCGTGCGCCGGGTCGCCTGGGCCGGCGCGCTGATGTCCGTCCTCGGGCTGGCCCAGTTCGTCACCGGGCAACCGCTGGTCACCTCGATCTCGCTCCCCGGGTTCGCAGTCGACGGCTCCTTCGCGGGAGTGATGGACCGCGGCGGATTCGTCCGCGCGGCCGGCACCGCGTCCCACCCGCTCGAGTACGGGACGCTGCTGTGCCTCACCCTCCCCCTCGCCCTCGCCCTGGGGATGAGCGAGCTGCGTCGTCCGTGGTTCGTCCGGTGGCTGCCGGCCGGGCTGATCGCGCTCGCCGTGGCGCTGTCGGTCTCCCGGTCGACCCTCATCGGGGTCGCGTTCGGGCTGCTCGTCCTCGCCCCCCGCGTCCCCCCGGCCTACCGGCTCCGGGGGGCACTGCTCGGTGTCCTCCTCGGCGCGGCCATGCTGGTCGCGGTCCCCGGGCTGGTCGGCACGATGCTCGGCCTGTTCACCGCCATCGGGTCCGACGCCAGCACGGTGTCCCGCACGGGCAGCAGCGACGTGGTCCTGGAGATCGTCGGCCGGCACTGGTGGCTGGGCCACGGGTACGGGACGTTCCAGCCGAACGAGCTGATCCTCGACAACCAGTTCCTGCTCATCCTCGTCGAGCTCGGTGTCCTCGGTCTCGCGGCGTTCGCCGCGGTCGTCCTCACGAGCATCGCCTGCGCGTGGCGTTCCGCCCCTCGTCCCCGGGTGGCCGGCCCCGGCGGCGCACCGGCGCCGGCCGTCTCGCACTCGCTGGCCACCGGACCTGCCCTGGCGGCCGGGATCGCCGCCGGATCGCTCACCCTCGCCTTCTTCGACGGGCTCTCGTTCCCCATCAGCGCGGGACTGCTCTTCCTCTCCTACGGGGCCGCCGGCGCGTCCTGGCGGATCGCGCGCACGGACCGCTCGGCGGCCGACGGGTAGCGCCCCGTCCCGGTCCGGACGCGGTCCTCCACCATCTCCGCGGTCATCCGCTGCGCCACGTCCCAGCCACGCGGCCGACGGGCGGCGATGCGCGCGGCGCGGTCGGCACGATCGGCCGGGTCCGACACCGCGACGGCTGCGGCCAGGGCGTCGGCGAGCGCCTCGGGACGTCCGGGCACCCAGGTGGCCTCCGGGTGCTCGAGGTCGAGCCGCGGTCCAGGATCGTCGTTGAGCACGGTGACGCTGCCGGCGGCCAGCATCTCGGCCGCCACGAGGGAGATGTTCGTGAACGACATCGCCAGGCCCGCGACCACCTCGTTGTACAACCGGTTGAGCTCCTGCGGCGGGAGCGAGCCGTGCTGGACCGCAGGGACCCGCCACCCCGGGATGCGGTCGCCGACCACATGGATCGGCTCGTCCGGGCACCGCTCGTGGAACAGCTCGAGGGTCCGTCGCGCGAGCAGGTAGCCGCGGCGGTCGACGTTCCGCTTGGCGTAGTAGACGACGCCGCGGCGCGTCTCCTGACGCCCGGGAAGCAGTCGGTAGGTCTCCACGTCGCACCCGAACGGGACGACGAGGTCGGGCTCGGCACCCGCCTCCCGGCGCATCGCCGCGGCGACCATCCCGCCGAGGGCGATGGTCTGCAGTCCCATCGTGTACGTCGCCTCGGCGAGGTCGTAGAGGTAGCCACGCGGGTAGAAGTAGGCCTCGTAGTCCTGGACGAAGTAGAAGGGGACCGCACCGCCGTGCAGCGACGCCACGACGTGGGCGGTCTGCCACGAGCTCGCCACCACGGCGTCGTACCGGTCCAGACCGTCCGCGACGCTCGCGACGCCCGCCGGGAGGCCCGGCCACCACCGGCGGATCGTCTCCTCGCGGCGCGCGACGTCGTCGTCGGTGGCGTCGTAGAGGACGAGCGTGCACCGGTGACCGCGCTCGGCCATGGCTCGGACCATGCGGAACAGGGTCGTGTGCCCTCCGGAGCCGGCGCCCGGAGGCGTGCAGACCCAGCCCACCTCGAGGCTCTCCTTCTGCCGGCCGGGGATCGGCGGCGGAGGAGGGCCGACGTGGACGTGCTCGTCCCGCAGGGGCAGCCGCGGCTCGTCCCAGGCCCGCGCGGCGCCGAGGCGCTCGACCCCACGGCGGGCGATCGTGCCCGCGGTGCCGCGCAGCCCGTCCCTGCGCAGGCTCGCTCGGACGTTCTCGGTCAGTCCCATGTCAGTACACCCCGTTCCGGTGCCAGCTGCGTTCGGTCCATGCGCGTCGCACGCGGTCACGGGCACGCCGGGCGGTCCCGGCGAGGACGTCCACCGGTCGGCGCCCGCGTGCCGCCCGGCGAGCGATCGCCCGCTTGCGTCGGAGGTTGGCGGAAGTCGGTGCGATCGCCATCCCGTCGAGCCGGAGGTAGGTCTCCGTCACCGCTCCGTGGACGTCGAGCTCGTGGGTCATCGTGTCGAGCACCTGCCGGTCGAGCGCAGCGTCGGCCGTTCGCCGGGCGGCGGCCGCCCACCCGAGTCCGCCGGCCGCGCCGTCGAACAGGGCGTGGAAGGCGAGCCGGCGCTCGGCGAGGTCGACGACGACGTCGACCTCGCGCGCGGAGAGGCTGAGGTCGTGGTCGCGGTGCCACGCCTGGTCCGCGCCGTGGACGTACCCGACGTCGCCGAACGCGGCGAGCCGCAGCCACATCTCCATGTCGTGCGTGTGGGCGAGCGGAAGCTGCCCGCCCACACGGGCGACGAGGTCGGACCGCATGACGACCTCGGCGGACGTGATGACGTTGTACCCGTCGGCGCACCGGTCCTGCACCCACTGGTGGCCGGGCCAGATCGTCCAGGCGGAGGCGGTGGTCCGCGCCGGGCGCCGCGGGCCGCCCTCGACGAAGTGGCTCGGGTGGCCGTAGACGAGTCCGACGGACGGGTGGGCGCGGACGAGTGCGACCGCACGGGCCAGGGAGCCGGGCGTCAGCAGGTCGTCGGCGTCGAGCCGGACGAGGAACTCGCCGGTGACGTGCTCGAGCCCGGCGTTGAACGCGGCGACCGGTCCCCGGTTCTCCGGCATGCGGACGACCCGGACCCGGTCGTCGGCTGCGGCCAACGTGTCGGCGACGGCCGCGCTGTCGTCGGTGGAGAGGTCGTCGACGACGACCACGTCGACGTCGACGCCGGGCTGCTCGAGCACGCTGGAGACCGACTCGACGAGGTAGCGCCCGTAGTTGAAGCACGGGACGACGACGGTGACGCTCGCGCGCTCCCCCGGCCCGACAGCCACCGGCACGGGGGGGACGCGCAGCCGTCGGCCGACCGGGTCACGTCCGGTGGCGCGGCGTTCCTGGGACAGGGTCATGCCGACTCCTTCGTGGGCGTGCGGACGGGGACGGGCGCGGGCACGGGTGTCGGGCCGGCGCCGTCCGTCGCGGGCTCCGCCGGTGCGTCGTCCGCGGTTCCGAGCACTCCGTCGGAGCCCAGCTCACGGGCTTGCGCGAGGCGCGCCAGGAACCAGCGGTGCAGGAGGGCGGCGTAGACGAGGGTGCCGAGCAGGCCACCGACCAGGAGCGCCGTCAGGTCGTTCTCGACGAACGCCGCCACGCCCCGCGCGGTCGCACCCGCCGGCACGGCAGCCAGAAGGGGCGGCCAGAGCGCCACCCGCGCGGCGGCGACGTCGGTCCCCGCCCGGGCCAGCACCCACCCGACGAGGCAGACGAGGAGGAGCGCGGCAGCAACCTGCGCGAGGGCCGCCCCGGTCCCACCGGCCGTGCGCGCACCGAGCACGAGCAGCGGAACGAGTGCGAGCATCCATCCCACCTGCAGCCACAGCACCCAGCCCGACCGGCCGCGCGCCAGCAGGTAGGCGGTCGCCAGGTCGACCGGCGTGCGCAACGCGCCGAACACGGCGAGCAGCGCCAGCAGCCCGACGGCGGGCGACCACCGTGCGCCGTAGAGCAGGCCGACGAGAGGCTCGGACAGGGTCGCCAGCATGAGCCCGGCGAGGACCGAGAGCGTCCACACCGGTGCCAGGGCGGTGGCGAAGGAGGTGTCGCGGCGCCCCTCGGCGAGCCGGGCGAACGCCGGCAGCGAGACCGACCGGACGATCTGGCCGAAGACGCTCATCGGCCAGTTCGCCACGTTGAACGCGAGGTAGTAGAAGCCGAGGACAGTCGTGCCGGCCAGGGTGGACAGCACGATCTTGTCGATGCCGAGCAGCGCCCAGGACAGGAGGTTCGCGGCGGCCAGCGGGACGCCGAAGGCGAGGATGTCGCGGACGAGGAGCCGGTCGAACCCGAGGTGCAGGCGCCGCCGGGTGAGGACGAACTGGAGGACGACCGCGGTGGCCTGGGCGACGACCCGGGCCACGGCGAGCGCCATCACGCCCCACCCGGCGAGGATGAGCACGACCGTCACGGTCGTGCCGACGACGAAGTCGGCGACGCCGACGAGGAAGACCCGCTTCTGCTGGAAGTCCCGCTGCAGCGCCGCGTTCGGGACCACACCCGCGCCGGCGACGACGAGGGTGAGGGACATGACCGCGAGCACCGGCCCGGCCTCCGGCGCACCCAGGATCTCGGCGACGGTCCCCGAGCCGATCACGAGTGCGAGCGTCAGCGCCGCCGACATGACGAGCGAGAGTGTGGCGACCGTGGGCGCGCGACGCTCGTGGTCCGGCGAGCGGACGAGGTCGGCGCTGAGCCCGAGGTCGGCGAGCGTCATGAGCACGGTCTGGACGGTGAGGACCACCGCGTAGACCCCGAACTCCCCCGGGCTGAGCATCCGGGCGAGGAACACGCCGACCCCGAGCGACCCGAGACGGAGCACGGTGCTGCTCACCGAGCTCCAGGCGAGCCCGTGACGGATCCCCGCACGCAGGTCGCGCGGCGCGCTCATGCCGCAGCCGTGGTC
Organism: Georgenia sp. Z1344; assembly: GCF_057652375.1. Classification (NCBI taxonomy): domain Bacteria; kingdom Bacillati; phylum Actinomycetota; class Actinomycetes; order Allobogoriellales; family Allobogoriellaceae; genus Georgenia; species Georgenia sp. Z1344. The sequence goes on from NZ_CM172728.1 coordinate 1,194,754, forward strand.
CGTGGGCCGCGGCGCGCGCCGGCCCGGTGGAGAAGGAAGCCGGACATCGCACCGGCGGAGCGCGCGAGGGAGGCCGCACGCCGCGCGGTGGTCAGCACGGGACGACCGCCGCGCGACCTGTCGTGGGCCTGCGCGTAGATGTCGAGCAGCACCGTGGCCGCCCGGTCGAGCCCGAACCGCTGCTCGACGAGCCGTCGGGACCACTCGCCGAGCCGGGTCCGCTCCGCGCGGTCGGTGAGCAGCTGCTCGAGGGGATCGCGCAGGGCGTACGGCCCTCCGTCGCCGTGGCCGAAGAAGCCCTCTCGAAGGAACTCCGGCATCGTGTCCGCGCGCACCGCCCGGACGTACCCGCCCGCCCCGAGCACGACGGCGGGCCGGGCGTGGGCCATCCCTCGCAGGATCGAGCTGCCCATCCCGAGGACGACGTCGCCGGCGGCGTAGGCGGCTCCGGGGTCCAGGAGAGTGCCTGGCATGCGGACGACGGGTCGCCCGTGCCGGTCGTTCACCTCGTCGGCGGCGATCCGGACCCGGGCGGCGTCGTCGCCGTCGCCCGCCACGAGGAGGGTGACCGGGAGCCGCTCCGCGAGCGTGCCCACCGCGGCGATCGCAGCGATCACCCCCGCGGACTTGTCGAGGTCCGTGGTCAGCCGGCCGACCACGCTCACCACCGGTCCGCCCTCGTCCAGGCCGAGGCTGCGACGCGCGGGCCCCGCCGGACGCGGGGTGTCGAGCGCGGTGTCGATCGGCGGCTCGAGGACGTGGCGGTGCGCGAAGCCCTCCCCCGCGGCCTCGGCGGCGAGTCGTTCGGTGCCGACGACGAGGTCGAGATGGCGCGGCAGGAAGCCGGGGACCTCCATCGACAGCACCGTCATGACGAGCGGGGTGTCGAGCCACCCGTGCGCCCCGAGGGAGGCACCCATCGACGGCGCCCACTCGTAGGCGTGCACGAGGTCCGCGCGCCACTCACGCACGAGTCGCATGAGCCCGAGGGCCCAGGGCAGCGAGAGCCGCAGCCCCGTGGCCGCAGGACGCCAGTCCAGTCCGGCGGCCCGCGCGCGCTCGACGAGCGGACCGGGCGGGGCGTAGACCACCACCTCGTGCCCGCGGTCGCGGACCGCGGCAGCGAGGTCGAGGGCGTTGATCTGGCTGCCGCCCATGCCCATGTCGTGCGGGCAGACGACGATCCTCATGTCGAGGTCGCCTCCCGGGGGCGGACGACGGTCGTCACCGCGGCACCTCGACGGCGGCCCGCAGGACCTCGGCCACCCGTTCCTGCTGGTCCGGCGTGATGTGCGGGAACATCGGCAGCGAGATCATGGTGCCCGCCGCGGTCTCGGTGACGGGGAACGACCCGTGCGCGTGCCCGAGGTCGGCGTAGGCACCCGTGAGGTGGACCGGCACCGGGTAGTGCACGCCCGCACCGATGCCGGCGACCCGGAGCCGGTCGAGGACCGCGTCCCGGTCCGCGACCCGCACCGGGTAGAGGTGCCACACGTGCTCGTTCCCCTCGGCGGCGAACGGGAGGCGCACGCCCTCGACGTCCCCCAGGAGCTCGGCGTACCGGGCGGCGGCGGCTCGGCGGGCCTCGTTCCAGGCGGCCAGTCGGCGGAGCTTGGCGGACAGCACCACGGCCTGCACGGCGTCGAGCCGGGAGTTCATGCCGATGACGTCGTGGTGGTACTTCGTGGCGCTCCCGTGGTTCCCGAGCCGTCGGACGTGGGCGGCGGCGTCGGCGTCGTCGGTGAGGACGGCTCCCGCGTCGCCGGCCGCCCCGAGGTTCTTGCCCGGGTAGAAGCTCGTGCCGGCCGCGGCACCGAGCGAGCCGGCTGGCCGTCCGTGCCGGGTGGCGCCCTGGGACTGGGCCGCGTCCTCGACGATCACCGCGCCCTCCCGCTCCGCGACCACAGCCAGCTGCTCGACGAACGCCGCCTGGCCGAACAGGTGGACCGGGACGATCGCCTGGGTCCGGTCGGTGACGGCGGCCTCGACCGCGCTCGGGTCGATGAGGAGGTGGTCGGGGTCGACGTCGACGAGCACGGGCACCGCGCCGATCCGGCTCACCGCCTCGGCGGTGGCGATGAAGGTGTTCGCCGGGAGGATGACCTCGCCGCCGGGCGAGACGCCGACGCCGCGCAGGGCGAGCTCGAGCGCGTCGGTCCCGCTGCCCACGCCGATGCAGTGACCGACCCCGACGGCGTCGGCGTAGGCCCGCTCGAACCGGTCGATCCAGGGGCCGCCGATGAACCCGGCCGTGGCGAGCACCTGCTCCAGGCCCTCGCGGACCTCGGCGTCGACCTCGAGCTGTTGGGCGACGAGGTCGAGGAAGGGGACGGGGGCGGCGTCGTCCAGGGGCGTGGGATCGGCGGCCGGCCCTGCCGGCGCGGCGAGCTGCGTGGTGGACATCAGGCGTACTCCTTCTCGAGCTGCGAGACGATCGATCGGACGAGGGCGTCGTCCGTGTCCGACGTCGACTGGATGTGGACGGCCCGGTGCTCCGGTCCGAAGCCCTCGACGAAGTCGTCGGCCTCCGCGGCGTCCATCGGGGTCGGGGACCAGTGGCTGTGGCACCGGGGCGTCCCCGACTCGTAGTCCCTGTCCTTCGGTCGACCGAAGTGGCGCACGTACGTGCCGTACAGGACGTCCTCGCTCAGGTGCAGGTGCCGCGCGAGCGCCACCGCCCACGGCCGACCGGTGACCTCCTCCACCCGGCCCAGGCCGGCGTCCACGAGCTCACGGTCGTAGGTGACGATCCCCGCCACGTGGTCCGGGTAGGCGTCGCGGTCCTGCCACGGCAGGCCCAGGAGCTCGTGGGCGACCTGGCACCACCGGTGGTGGCGGTGCATGCTGCGGGTGATGCCGCCGTCCTTGCTGTAGAAGTGCACGGACCCGTCGCGGACGAAGTCGGACACGTGGGTGCGCCGGACGAGGACGACGTCGGAGTCGACGAAGACGAGCGCGTCGGCGTCGACGTGGGCCGCCATGTTGAGCTTGATGAGCTGCTGCATCACCCACCCGCGGATCGGCTGCCAGGGCCTCCGCCGACTCACGCCCGCGCAGTTGAGCCGCCGGGACAGGAAGGGCACTCTCCGAGTGGCGGCCGCCAGCCGGTCGGTGGGGATGATGCCCTCGGGGACGACCTCCTGGTAGGACCAGACCGCGAGCCGCGGCGAGTCGATGCCCCGGTAGAGGTCGACGTCGATGCCCGGCACGGCCGCGTGGTGCACGACCGACTCGTCGGTGTGCCTGAGCACCGAGTCGTGGAGCCGCCGGAAGCTGTGGAAGTCCGGCCGGTAGGTCGGGGTGACGATGGCCATCGTCGAGGTGTCCCCGGTCGAGGGTCGGTGGGTGGTCATGGGAGTGCTCCTTCTCGGGCCCAGCGCTCGCGGGTGACCACGGAGCCGAGTCGTCGGTCGGCGTAGAAGCGGGCGCCGGCGGCCGCGGAGGTCGCCAGGGAGCGCACCGCCTCCGTCCGGGTCGTGCGTCCACCCACGGTGTCGAGGTAGATGTCGGCCAGCCGGTCGGCCGCCCGGTCGAGGTCGTGGTGCTCGGAGACGACGTTCCGGCCGAGCTCGCCGAGGCGGCCGCGGAGCGCCGGGTCGGCCGCGAGGCGGACGAGCGCGTCGCGCAGGTCGCGGGCGCCGGCACCACCGCGCCCGAACCACCCCTCGTGGCGGAGCTCGCGCACGGAGGTCCAGTCCGCGACCCGCCAGAAGCCCGCCTCGCCCTGGACGACGAGCGGTCGGGCGTGGGCCATCGCCCGGATCGCGGAGGACCCCATCCCGAGCACGACGTCGGAGGCGGCGTAGACCGGGTCGGGGTCGAGCCGGAGCCCGACCGTCCGTACGACGACCCGGCCGTGCCGCTCGTTGACCGCGGCGGCACGGGTCTCGACGGCCTGCCGCCCCTCACCGTCACCGGCGACCAGGAGGCTCACTCGCTCGGTCCCGGAGAGCCGGTCGACCACCCGGATGGCCTCGAGGACGCCCTGGAGCCGCTCGTGGTCCGTCGTGAGCATGGTGACCGTGCCGACGACGAGCTCGTCCGCGTCGATGCCCCACCGGGCGCGGGCGTCTGCCCGGAGCCGTTCCGCGCGGTCGCCCGCGCCCCCCGCGTCGCCCGTGTGCACGGCGGGCTCGAGGAGATGGACGGCGCCGCCGCGCACCGCCGCGCGCTCCGCGAGCGCGGGCGTCCCGACCACGAGAGGCACGTGCGCGGGCAGGAACCGCGGCGCCCCGGCGGCCAGGACTGTCATGAGCAGCGGCAACCGGCGGCCGGCGGAGAACGCCGCGCGCAGGGACGGCGCCCACTCGTAGGTGTGGACGAGGTCGACGTCCCACCCGCGGGCGACCCCGGCGAGGCCCCGCGACCAGGCGCGGGAGGAGATGTCCGACGGCGCGGGGACCCAGGGCAGGCCGGCGGCCTCGACGAGCTCGGCGAGCACGCCGGTCGGCGCGTAGAGCACGGGCTCGTGCCCGCGGCGACGCACGGCGTCGGCGAGCCCGACCGCCTGGAGCCGGCTGCCGGCCATGTCGAGCGCGGGGGTGCAGACGAGGATCCTCATGGCACGCGTATCCGTCCGTGGGAGGTGAGCAGGGGCAGCACCCCGACGGGGCGCGGGTGCGGCAGTGCGGGACCACCGGCGCGGTCGCGACGGAGCTCGGCGGCCGGCGCGCCGACCCAGGTCCGGCCGGGCGGCACGTCGCGCAGCACCACCGCGCCCATCCCGAGCGTGGCGTCGGCTCCGACGCGCACGTCCTGGCGGACGCTCGTCTGCATCCCGAGGTAGGCCCGCTCCCCGACGCGCACCCGACCGGCGAGCGTGACCCCGGCGGCGCACGTGACGCCGTCGGCGAGCTCGTCGTCGTGGGTGAGCACCGTGCGCGGCATGAGGACGACGTGCTCACCGACGGTGACGTCGCAGGTGAGGACGCAGCCCGCGAGCAGGATCGAGCCGGCGCCGACGGCGGAGCCGGCGCCGATGACGACCGAGGGGTGGACGTGCACGGCGTACCGCTCGGCACCCACGCCGAGGTCGGCCAACCGGGCGGCCAGCGCGATCCGCGCGGCCCCCTGCCCGGGGCAGAGCAGCAGCCGCTCCGACCGCTGCGCGGCCAGCGCGGCGGGTCCGAGGACCGGGACCCCCGACACGGTGGTCCCGGCGAGCGCCGGGTCGTCGTCGAGGATGCCGACCACCCGGTCCGTGCCGGCGTCCCGGACCGAGGCGAGCGTCTCCCGGGCGAGACCGCTCGCGGCGACGAGGAGGATGTCGGCCATCACCGGCTCCCGTCCAGCGGGCTCCGGCGCGAGGGCCGCTGCGGGGACCGGGACGCCAGGACGAGGCTGTCGACCACCCGCCCCAGCTCCTCGGCCGTCATCGCGTGGAACATCGGGAGGATGATCGTCGAGCGCGTGAGCCGCTCGGTCGCGGGCAGTGGGCCGAGCGTGCCGGTGTGCCCGGCGTAGGCCGGCTCGAGGTGGGCCGCCATGATGCCGCGGCGGGCGGAGATCCCGTCGGCCGCGAGCCAGGCCAGCAGGTCGTCGCGTCCCATCGGGAAGCCGGGGAGGACCTCGACCCAGAAGGACTGGAAGTTGGTCGTCCCCCAGGGCGGGTCGGCCACGCAGCGCAGGTCCGGGAGGCTGTCGAGCACGGTGCGGTAGTCGGCCGCGAGCGATCGGCGACGCCGGACCATCTCGGGCAGGCGACCGAGCTGGACGAGGCCGAGGGCAGCCTGCAGGTCGGTCATCCGGTAGTTGAAGCCGATCTCGGTGTAGGACTCCTTGGCGGCGAGCACCGCGGTGTGCCGGTCGGCCGCGGAGACGTCCATCGCGTGCTCGCGGAGGCGTCGTGCGCGCGCCGCCCACTCGGGGTGGCAGGTCGTGAGCATCCCGCCCTCGCCGGTGGTCAGCAGCTTGCGCGGGTGGAAGGACCACGTGGTGAGGTCCGCGCCGACCCCCACAGGCTCGCCGGCGTAGGTCGAGCCGGCGCCGCACGCCGCGTCCTCGATGAGGACGAGCGAGCGCCGGTCGCACAGCTCCCGCAGCGGGCCGAGGTCGACGGGGACACCGCCCTGGTCGACCACGATGACGGCGGTCGTCGCCGGGGTGAGGGCCGCCTCGACCGTGGCCGCGGTGACGTTGCCGGTGGTGGGGTCGACGTCGGCGAAGACGGGACGCGCCCCCACGTAGGTCGGCGCGTTCGCGGTGGCGATGAAGGACAGCGAGGGGACGACGACGTCGTCGCCCGGTCCGACGTCCGCGACTTTGAGGGCGAGGTGCAGGGCGGTCGTGCACGACGACGTCGCCACCCCGAAGGGGACCCCCTGCGCCTGGCTGAACGCCCGCTCGAAGTCGGCGGTGCGCGGGCCCTGCGCCACCCACCCGGAGGTGATGACATCGGCGACGGCCTCGATCTCCTCGGCCCCGAGCCACGGCCTCATCACGCTGATGCGGTCCATCGCGGCAGCCTCGATGCTCATCGCGAGGCCGCCTGCGCCGGTGCGAGAACGCGGCCGGCGGTCGTCCCGTCACGGAGGGCGGCGGGCACGGCCCGACCCCAGTTGGTCGTCGACGCCTCGGCGGCCAGCTCGTCCGCGGTCCTCCCGGACGCGCGGAACCACGAGACGAGCTCGGCGATCCCGTCGACGAGCTCCGTCCGCGGCGCCCATCCCGTGAGCATCTCCATCCGCGTGGCGTCGACCATCAGCCGGCCGACGTCGCCGGGGCGTGCCGGCAGCAGCTCCGGCGCGAGGTCGGGCCGCCCCACGGCGTCGGCGATCACCTCGCAGACCTCGCGCATGGCGAGCTCCCTGCCGGTCCCGAGGTTGACGGTCTCGCCGATGGCCGCGGGGCACTCGGCGAGCGCGACGAGCCCGGCGGCGGTGTCGCGCACGTGCATGAAGTCGCGGGTCTGCTCGCCCGTGCCGTAGAGCACGGGTGCGTGACCGGCGAGCATCCGCACGATCGTGCGCGGGATGATCTCCCCGCTGTCCCCCTCGTGGTGGCTGCGGGTGCCGTATGTGTTGAACGGTCGGGCGACGATCACGGGAAGGCCGTACGTCCGTCCCATCGCCCGCGCGTATGCCTCGCCGGCCAGCTTCGCTCCGCCGTAGACGGTCTCCGGCCAGGTCGGGTGTCGCTCGTCCATCGGCGCGTACTGGGCGGTGCCGAAGACCTCGCTGCTGCTCACGTGCAGCAGCAGGCGGACCCCGGCGTCGCGCGCCGCCAGCCCCACCGTCAACGAGCCGTCCGCGTTGACCGAGTGGTTCTCCTCGGGCGAGTGCAGGCTGTGGCGCACGCCCAGGCACGCGAGGTGCATGACCACGTCCGCGTCCTCGAGGACGGCGTCCATGACGGACCGGTCGCGGACGTCGCCGACGACGAGAGCCATCCGCGGGTCGTCGCTCCAGGTGGCCAGGTTCTCGCGCCGACCGTTGGTCAGGTCGTCCACCACGGTGACGGATCTCGGCCGCCGGTCGCGCAGCAGCGCGTCGACGACATGGCTGCCGATGAACCCCGCACCGCCGGTGACGACGACACGGGCACCGTCCAGCGTGGTCACCTCCGACATCACCGCACCCCTTCGAACGCGCGGGCGTCCCCCGCCCCCACGGCGACCGACCGGCCGAGGCCGACGTGCCGGCCCCTGCCGGCCAGGGAGTCGCTCGCGGCCTCGAGCACCTCGAGGACACGGAGGGCGGACCGTCCGTCGGTCGGGGGCACCGACCCGTCGCGGACGGAGGCCGCGAGCTGGCTGACCATGAGGCCGAGCGGCTCGAACTCGGACAGCGCGGGCGACCACGTGTCGCCCGTCCGGTAGGAGATCGTCACGTCCGTGCGCGAGGCGGTGTCGCCGAGGACCTCCTCCTGCCGCGCCAGGTCGACCCCGCGGTCGAAGATGCTCAGGCGCTGCTGCGGGTTGAGGTCGTCCCAGACGAGGGTGCGGCGGCTGCCACCGATGACCATCCGGCGGATCTTCGTCGGCGAGAGCCAGTTGACGTTGACGTGGACGTGGGCTCCCGAGCGCTGGGGCAGGGAGAGGTAGCCGACGCAGGCCTTGCCGGCGTCGAGCGGGTCCGCCCCCTCGGCCGCGACGCTGAGGGGGTCCAGGCCGCCGGGGAGCACGAAGTCGAGGATCGACAGGTCGTGCGGGGCGAGGTCCCAGAAGACGTCGACGTCGGGCTGGACGAGCCCGAGGTTGATCCGGGTGGAGTCCACGTAGAGGATCTCACCGAGCTCGCCCGCCTCGACGAGCTCCTTGATCCGTAGGACGGCGGGCGTGTAGCAGTACGTGTGGTCGGCCATGAGCACGGTCCCGGCGCGGTCGGCGGCCTCGACCATCTCGCGACCCCGCGCGGTCGTGTCCGCCAGCGGCTTCTCCACCACGACGTGCTTCCCGGCGGCGATCGCCGCCATGGCGATCGCGTGGTGGGTCCGCGCGGGGGTGGCGATCGCCACGGCGTCGACGTCGTCCCGGGCGAGCAGCTCGCCGACCGATCCGACGACGTCGGGCTGCCCCGTACGTCGGGCGAGCCGGCCGGCGCGCTCGAGGTCGGTGTCGCACACCGCCACGAGCTCCCACTCGGTGCTCATCGCGAAGTTGCGGGCGAGGTTCGGGCCCCAGTACCCGGCACCGATCACCGCCGCCCGCAGCGGGGGGTGCAGGGTGTCGTCGGGCTCGATGCTCATCAGTACGCTCCTTCGGGTCTGACCATGACCTTGAAGGTCCGCCACATGATCATGAGATCGCCTGTGACCGACCAGTTCTCGACGTAGTAGAGGTCGAGCCGGACGCTCTCCTCCCAGTCGAGGTTCGACCGCCCGCTGATCTGCCAGAGCCCCGTCAGGCCCGGCTTGATGTAGAGCCGCCGGCCGGTGTGGCCCTCGTACGCGGCCACCTCCTCGGGCAGCGGCGGCCGGGGACCCACGAGCGACATGTCGCCGCGCAGGACGTTCCAGAACTGCGGCAGCTCGTCGAGGGAGTGCCGGCGCAGCACGGCACCGAGCCTCGTCACCCGCGGGTCGTCCTTGAGCTTGAACAGCGGCCCGGCACCCTCGTTGCGTGCCGCGAGCGCCGCCCGGTCCGCCTCGGCGGTGGTGACCATCGTGCGGAACTTGTTCATCCGGAACGCCCGGCCGTGCCGGCCCGTGCGCGTCTGGGTGAAGAACGCGCCCCCGGGCGAGTCGCGCCGGACGAGGATCGCGATGACCGCGAACAGGGGCAGCATGAGCAGCAGCGCCGCGGTCGACCCCACGATGTCGAGGGCCCGCTTGACCACGTGGCGGCCGCCCTCGAACCGGGGCCGGTCGACGTGCATGAGCGGCAGTCCCTCGACGGGGCGCATCGTGATCCGGGGACCGGCGACGTCGAGGAGGCTCGAGACGAGCACGAGCTCGGTCCTGGTCGGCTCGAGCGCCCAGCCGAGCGTGCGGATCGCCCGGGTCCCGCCGGACAGGGGGCCGGCCACGATGACGGCGTCCGCCCCGAACTCGGTCACCGCCTGCGGCACGCGCTCGGTCCCGTAGTAGGTGGGCGGAGCCGTCGCCCCGGGCGGGGCGAGGGGCGCGGCCGGCTGCGGCGCGCCCGGGGTGGCCGGGTCCGCCGGCGGGCGGTCCGTGTCGAGGACGACGCCGACCACCCGGTAGCAGACGGCCGAGCGCCGGGCGATCTGCCGGGTCACGTAGGCGACGTCGGACTGCTCGCCGACCACGACGACGTCCGACAGGGCGGCGCCGCGCAGCCGCAGCGTGTGGAGCCAGGACCGCCACGACCACCGGCCGAGCAGGAGGGCGAGCAGGCCGACCGGGACGGTGAGGACGAGATGGGGGCGGACGGCCGCGAAGGCCACGGGGCCGAGCAGTACCGCGGCCGCGCAGGCCACCCCCGCCGTGGCCGCCGTCGCGTTGACCACCCGCTTGTACTCCTCGGCCCCGACCGCCATCCGCCGCGGGGAGCGCGTACGGAAGAGCTGGAGCGCGAGGAGCCACACGAGACCGAGCCCGACGCCGATCGCGACCTCCGCAGGTCCCTCGCCCCGGCGGGGCGAGGCCAGGGCACCGATCCCGACGACGAGGAGCAGGACCGCGAGGTCGGTGGCGAGGACGCGGTGGCGGTAGCTGGCGGACCAGTGGGTCGCGCGGCGGTCGGCACCCTGGCTCGGGGCGACCTCGGGGCGCAGGGGGCTCGGTGCGGCCGGCGCGGGGCTCGCGACGCCGACGTCGAGGCCGGTCGGAGGGGTGAGGAGGTCGACGGGTGCGCCGGCCCCGCCCGCGTCGGTGCGGGACAGGGTGCCGGTGCGCCGGTCGGTGGTGGCGTGGTCGGTCGTCGTCGACTGCTGAGGCACGAGGGGCTCCGGGGGGATGGCAGCTCCGGCGGTGTCGGGGGGACGTCTCCGGCGCTCCGGCGGCGGGTCCGCCGGCTCGGGAACGACACTAGGAACGTGCCCGTGGGGCGGCATCCGTGGCCGCTACTCGCTCACCGCCCGCTGCCACCTGCGCCGGCGGCCGCCTCGCGCACCGACCACCCGGACGGCACCTGGACCCACGTCCCCCGCGCGCACGACCACCCGGACGCGGCGGGCGCGTGCGGTCCCGGGACCGCACGCGACGAGCGCCCCCGGTCGCGGGACCGGGGGCGCTCGGGCGATGGGGACGGTCGGCTCGTGGCGACGGTCAGGCGACGGGGACGGTCAGCGCCAGACGTCGCGCAGCTCGGCGCGGTCGCTGATGCCGAGCTTGTTGAACACCCGGTAGAGGTGTCCCTCGACCGTACGGGGGGAGACGACGAGGATCCGGGCGATCTCCACGCTCCGGTGCCCCTCCAGTGCCAGGGCGACGATCTCCCGCTCCCTCGGGGTGAGGGCGCCGAGGTCGAGGGCCGCGCGCACGTAGCGGCCGGGTACCCCGCCGAGCGCACCGACCGCGTCCTGCAGGTGCCGCAGGGCCTCGCCGCGCCGCCGCAGGTCGTTCGCCCCGTGGTGCAGACGGACCACGCGCGCCCAGGTGTCGGCGGCGAGCGCCGGGTCGCCGTCGCCGCGACAGCGGTCGGCGACCTGTGCGAGGCGGACCGGGTCGTCGGCGATCGACGGGTCGTAGGCACGGGCGACCCGCTCGGCCCGTCTGCCGTCGAGCCTCGTGCTCGCCGCGTGGATGCCGGCGAGCAGCTCGGCATGGTCGCCGTCCGGGTCACGCACGGCGGCCGCGACCAGGAGGGCCTGCCAGAGCACGGCCGGGTGATCCGCGAGCCCCGGGGCCTCGGCGAGACGTCGCCAGAGCGGCGCCCGGTCCGGGTCGGGCGCGTCCGGGTCGTCGACGATCTCGGCGATCGTCAGGGCGAGCAGCCGCTGCTCGGTGGTGCCGTACCCGCCCTCGGTGCGCAGCCGGTCCGCGAGTCCGCCGGCGCGACCCGACGGTGCGCCGACGGGCAGCGGGGAGGCGGCGGCCTCGAGCGAGCGGACGAGCGGGGTGAGGTGGACCGGGTCCCAGCGGTCGAGGTCCGGGCCGGCGTCCCGGAGCAGCCGCAGCGCGAGCCGGGTCCGGCCGCGGGCGAGCTCGAGCGCGCCCCGCATCGCCTGGACCGTCCCCGCCCATGCGTGCCAGCGGTGGCTCGATCCGCCGTGCTGCTCGGCGAGCACCCGGTCCGCGCCGGCCAGGTCTCCCACCAGCAGGAGCGACTCCACCAGGTAGGCCGCGGCGTGACCGCCGACGCGCGCGCGGGTCCGCGGGTCGGCCGAGGCGAGGGCGTGGGCGCGCGTGGCCTCCTCGACCGCGTCGACGAGCCGCCCCGCCCGCGTGAGGAGACGTCGGCGCACCCAGTGCGCGACGCACCGGAGCGCCGGCGGGAGCGTCGGGTCGGTCGTGAGCCCGGCCGAGGTGTCGAGCAGGCGTGCCGCGTCGCCGGGGGCGTCGAGCCGGTCGATCGCCGACAGCCAGGTGGCGACGCGCACGGGCACCACGGGGGCCGGTCGCCCGCTCCGCAGCGCCCGGGCCTGGCACTCGAGCCAGACCTCGGCGAGCGCGGCGACGGGGGTCGGGGCGCCGCCGCTGCAGACGCGGTCCATGGCGAGAGCGACCAGCGCCTCGACCAGCAGGTCGGTGTCGGCGGTGGTGTCGACGAGCCGGGTGAGGTCGGCGCCTCCGGAGTCCGACCGCGTCGCGGCGAGCATGACCTCGGCGCGCAGCGCCACGATCCGCTCGCACGAGGAGTCCTCGCTCCGGGCCGCGAGGAACCATGCGGCGGCCAGGTCGCGCGCGGCCAGGTGCTCGTACCCGGCGGCCACCCGGTCCACATCGGCCACGGGGAGCCCGTTGTCCAGCGCCCACGCCACGCTCCGGGCGGGCAGGCCCCGCAGGGCGCGGCCGTCGGCGTGACTCCCGGCGGCTCCCCAGCGGGCGAGGAGCTCGGCGCCGCGACCGGGCGGGGTGATCGTGCGGAGCACCTCGCTGTAGAGCTCGGCCGACAGCTCGACCGTCCCGCCCTCGGCGGGCCGCGTGACGTGCGTGTCGGCGAGGTCCTCCACCTGGTCGCCCACGTGCGCGCGCAGCTCCGCCGCCGGCATCCTGCCGGCCAGCGCCAGCATGGTCACCACCGTCTGCTGCTGCTCGGTGAGCTCGGACTGCATGCCCTCGACGACCTCGACGAGGCGTTCGTCGACCGCCGGCGCCGGGCGCAGCAGGGTCCACAGGTCCGCGCCGGGGCCGCCTCGGTGCTCGTCCTCCGCGCGCACGATCTGCCCCTGGCTCGCGGCCGAGGCCATGTAGGCGACGACGAGGCCGGGCATGCCTCCCGTCATCCCGACGACTGTCCCGACGGCGCCGTCCGTGGGACGGCCGCCGGCGAGCGAGGCGCACAGGTCACGCGTCTGGTCGTGCCCCATGGGCGGCATCGTCACGGTGGCGAGGAGTCCGGTGTCGACCAGGGCGCCCAGGCCCGACTCCCCCCGCAGTCCCACGCTGGTGGCGACCAGGAGCGCCTCACGGTTCTGGGCGAGCAGCGCGAGGACGAACGCGCTGGCCGCGTCGAGGAACTGGCAGTCCTCCACCACGATGACGGGGCGCGAGCCGGCGCCGGCCGCCCCGCGCCCGGTCAGCCCGTCCAGGCGTGCCTGCACGGCCGCCAGCACGTCGACCGGGCCACGGACGGCATCGAGGTCCGTGAGGAACGGGGCGAGCGCCCCGTAGGGGACGTCGACGAGGGCGGGCCCGCACTGCAGGGTGAGGGAGGCCGGCCCCACCCCGTCGGCCAGGAGCGCCCCGACGAGCGAGGTCGTGCCGGACCCGGGGCCGCCGACGACGACGACCCCCGCGCGGTCGACGTCCGCGAGCCGGTCGTGCAGGGCGGCCAGCTCGGCACCCCACAGCGGGACGGCGGTGACCGTCATGCCGGGTCCCCGGCCGTGCGCAGCGCGGGCGACTCGGCGGCGAGCCGGCTCAGCCCCCACCGCCCGCGGACCTGCAGCTTGGCGTACACCTGGTTGAGGTGTCCCTCGACCGTGCGGACGGAGATGCTGTGCCGGCGGGCGATCGACGCGTTCGAGAGCCCGTCGACCACCATCCCGGCGATCTCCCGCTCACGCGGCGTCAGCGCCTGCAGCCAGCCCGGGGTGTCGTCCGCCGCCTGCGGGGCGGCGGGCACCTGGATCCGTGCCACCGCCCCGGCGAGCCGGCGCGCGTTCGCCGCCGGGAGGCTCGCGATCATCGACGCCGGGCCGCTGTAGCGCCAGGCCAGGTACCCGGCCTCGGCCATCTCCGTCAGGGCGGCCGCCGACCGCACGTGGTCGTCGTCGAGCACGGCGTCCCCGAGCGCTTCGCAGGCGCGCGAGACGACCGCCTGCGTCCGTGCGGCCACCGCCCTGAGCCGGTCGGCGACCCCGCGGTCGCCGACCAGGGCCGCGGACAGCAGCGCGTGCATCTCGACGAGGTGGTGGCCCGCCGCGGCCGCACGGTCGGCCAGCACCGCGAGGCGGGCAGGGGCGCCGGCATCGGCGCGGTCGGGATCGGGCGTCACCGCACCGATGACGGCCGTCAACCAGCCCAGCCGGCCCCACTGGGTCGGACCGTCCGCGGCCCGGCGCACCCGCTGCTCCGTCCACCGCGGCACCGACGTCTCGTCGAGACGTCCGGTCCCCGACCGGCACGACTCGACGATCGTCAGAGCCACCTCCTCGGCATGGTCGTTCCCCATCGCCCGCGCCTGCTCCACCAGCTCCAGGGCAGCCTCCTCCGCACGGTCGGGCAGGCCGACGAGCAGGTCGACGGCGGCGAGCACCAGCTCGGCGTCGAGCACCGCCTGCGGGTTGCCGTGCCGGGCGACCACGAGCCCCTGGGCCATCGCCCGGGCGAGCTCGAGGTCCCCGCACCGCACGGTGGTCTCGAGCATGGACACCGCGATCGCCGCGCGGTCGTAGGGCCCGATCACGCTGTCGAGCACGCCCCGCGCGCGGAACGTGGACAGCGTGGAGTCGAGGCCGGCCACGAGCGAGCGCGCGGCGTCCTGGTCGTCACCGAGCGCGAGGAGCTCCGCGCAGGTCGCCTCGGCGCGCAGCCGCACGGTCTCGCGGTTGCGCCCCGCCGGGCGCGGGTCGAGCCGGCTGCCCTCCTGGGTCGCGCGCGTCTCGGCGAGCAGGCGCTCGCTGCGCGGCCGGTCGCCCACGAGCGCGGCGATCGTCGCGGACAGCACGATGAGGCACGGGTCCCCCGCACGTGCGGCGGCCGTCACCAGCGAGTCGGCCCCGCCGACGTCGCCGGCCGCGAGGAGTGCCCGGGCGCTCATCCACACCAGGTGGCCCCGCACATCCGCCGCCGCACCTGGCGGGGGTGCGTCGTCGTGCTCCTCGGGACCGTGCGGTGCGAGGTCGGGGTCCGCGGGACCTGGTCGCGGGTCGTCGAGTGCGGGGACGGTCGCGAGCACGGCGAGCGCGCCCCCGACGTCGACCGAGGCGAGGAGGTCCTGCGCACGGTTCAGCGTGCGGGCGAGTCCGTCGCGCGCCGTCGCTTCCTGCTCGAGGGCCTGTCTCCGCTCGGGCTCGAGCCCGGCGAGGACTCGGTCGCGCCACATCGGCTCGACCTGCGCCAGCGTGCCCGACGGCGTGCGTCGCATCGTGACGATGCCCTGGGCCTGGAGGGCGTCCAGCTCGCGTCCGGAGTCGTCGTGGACGAGCCCGCCCACCTCGACGCAGCCGCGCACCGCCAGCGCCTCGAGGAGGGCGCGGCGGTCGGCGGGGAGGCGGCGCAGCACGACGTCCTCGCCCGGGATGCCCCGGCCGCTCTGCAGCGGGCCGTCGACGAGGACCCACCGGCCGTCCGACCGGCGCAGCTTCCCGGAGGCGACGCAGTCGTCGGCGATGCTGCGGAGCCTGCCGAGGTGCCCGCCGCCGTACCGCCACAGCACCGTGGCGGCCACGCGGGAGACGGGCCCGCCGAGATGGTCGACGAGGAGGGCACGGGTCCCGCTCGGCGTGAGCGGACGGACGCCGACCCGCGCGAGGTTGCCGGCCCGTGCGAGGGCGGCAAGATCGGCCGGCACGTCGGTCGTGCGGTCGCACTGCACGACGAGGACGACCCGCCGCTGGTGGGCCAGCTGGGCGAGCACGGTGATCGATCCCTGGTCCATCTGCCGCGGACGGCTGAGGAAGACCACGGCCGGTTCCTGCCCCTCGGGCGCGAGGAAGTCGCCGAGGACCTTCGCCATCCGGAACCAGGTCGGCGCGGGACCGACGTCCGAGCGGGCCTGAAGGATCGAGAGCGCGCCGTACGGGAGATCGGCGACGAACTCGCTGCCGTGGAGGTGGTAGACCGGGCGTTCGGCCCGGAGCCGGTCGACGGCCTCCTGGGTCACCGCTCGACGGTCCTCGGGCGTCCCGACGAGCAGGGCGCCAACGTGGTCGACGGTGACCGCGCGCAACAGCTCCTCGACCGCGGAGTTCGGGTCGTCGCTCCAGATTCCGTCCGCGTCCGGGTTCAGCCAGGAAAATGCAGCGCGCATGATTCATTCACCCGTCCGGCACCATCTCTGAATACGCCCATTCCTGCAAATGGGCACGAAGGAAGGTGTGACGCCACAATGAATGGCCGTGCCATGGCGATGTGCTCCTTTGAAACATTCCGAGGGGACGCACGATCGTCGGCCGGGGGAAGCCGCGACCGGTGGCCTCGGCGTACCCGGCCGGCGTGGGGCCGGCCGGTCCCACGCCGTCCGACTGCGACGACACCACCCTCCGACAGGCCGGACTCGCGCGGTGTGCCGCGGATCAGCGCGAGCTGCGGCTCGATCCTCGCCGCCGCCGCTCGCGACGGTGAGCCCGACGGGCGGGCGCCGTGGGCACCACGGTCGTCTCGCGGGTCGAGGCCGCCCGGGCGCGGACGGAACTTCCTCACCGACACGTTCGCTCTGATCTGCGGGCCGCTCCGGCTTGACGGAGATGCCTTTTTGTAGGAAACCCCCGCACCGACGACCTGTCAACAACCACCTGATGGTCCGGACGTTTGCGCCGCGTCCGAAAGCCGGAATCGGTCACGCACGGTCCCGGGAAATGAGGGGTGTCGAGAAATGCCGGGTGGCGACGTCGGACAATTGTCGAGTCGATGTCCAGACGGTGTCCAGACGCCGCCCGCCACCGGGTGCCGGGACCCAACGGACGAGCCGATCTCACGGCGTGAGGGCCGATCGGCCCGTCGGCTCGCGGTTCGCGCCGGTCAGGAGGCCCGAACCGGCCGGGTCCACCGAGGTCAGGCGGGACGGGCCGGCAGCGTCGCTCGGCCCCACATCGACAACATTGTCATGGAGTGAGGTTCTGGTCAGCGAGTTCCGACATGTCTCCGCATCACAGATTGCGCGTGTCGCGCGGACGCCGGCGGCCGAGGGGACGCGTTCAGCACCCCCTCGGCCGCCTGCCGGTCAGGGCGCGCGCCGCAGGCCCAGGGTGTCGGCGCCGTCGCCGTCCCAGTCGCCGACGAGCACCTCGTCGCC
This sequence comes from Georgenia sp. Z1344, assembly GCF_057652375.1. Classification (NCBI taxonomy): domain Bacteria; kingdom Bacillati; phylum Actinomycetota; class Actinomycetes; order Allobogoriellales; family Allobogoriellaceae; genus Georgenia; species Georgenia sp. Z1344. The sequence continues at coordinate 1,211,717 of NZ_CM172728.1, forward strand.
GGACCGGCCGTAGTGCACGAGGACGTCCTCGTTCCCGCCGGACAGGCTGTTCTTCACGAAGTAGGCGTTGCCCCGGCGCACGGCGAACGTGTCGGTGCCGTCACCGTCCCAGTCGCCGGCGAGCGTGACGTCACCACTGCGCCCGTACTCGAACGTCCGGTCGGCGTCACCCCCGTCCAGGGTGTCGGCCACGAAGTACGCGTTCCCGCGACGCACGGCGAAGGTGTCCGTGGCGTCGCCGTCCCAGTCACCGACGAGGACCTCGTCGCCCGAACGGCCGTACCGCAGCTCGTGGTCGGCGTTCCCACCGCCCAGCGAGTTGGCCACGAAGTACGCGTTCCCGCGACGCACGGCGAGCGTGTCGGCGCCGTCGCCGTCCCAGTCACCGACCAGCACGACGTCGCTCTCTCGCCCGTAGGACAGGACGCGGTCGGCGCTCCCGCCGCGCGGTGCGTTGGAGACGAGATAGATGTTGCCGCGGCGGACGGCGATCGAGTCCGTGCCGTCGCCGTCCCAGTCGCCGATGAGCACGTCGTCGGAGTAGCGGCCGTACCGGAAGGCGTGGTGCGTGGTGCCCTCCCAGTCGTTGCTGAGGAAGAACCCGTGGTCCTGGTGGGCCGGCGGCTCGGGCTCCGGCTCCGGCTCGGGGTCCGGCTCCTGCGCGGCCGCCCGGATCTGCGCGTGGATGACCTCGGCGATGTCGGTGTTCTCGAGGTAGTCCCCGCGCACCGGGTCGGTCGAGTCGGCGACCGCCGCGAACTCCTCGGCGGCAGCGCCGCGGGCGAAGAACGGCACGATCTGGTGCGTGTGATAGTGCGGGGTCTCCTCGTTCTCGTTCTCCTTGAGGTCGGTGAAGTCGGTGAACTCCGCCGCGGGCAGCTCGCCCGCCGTCCCGGTCAGGGGCTGGAACTCCCCCGTGATCTCGATGCCGTCCTCGCCGAGGGTGCCGCCGCCCCAGAGGTTCCCCGTCTCGTGGTCGGAGGTGACGATGACCGTGGTCTCCTCCCAGCTGGACTCCGAGTCGACCCACTCGACGACCGCGTCGACCGTGGCGTTGAAGTCGAGCATGTTCTCGATCGTGCGCCCGAGCTCGCCGGCGTGGCCGGCGCCGTCGACGTTCGCCTGCTCGATCATGGCGAAGAAGCCGTCGTCGCTCGCGTTCGACAGGACGTTGAGGCTCGCCGCCGCAAGCTCCGGGAGGCGAGCGACGTTCTCCGCGACGGGCGCGGCGTTCGGGATCTCCCGGTCGCCGGAGCGGTCATGGGTGAGGGCACCGGCCGTCTGGGCCACGCCGAGGACCTGGTCCGGGGTGTCACCGGTCGCGAGCGCCTGGAAGTCTGCGCGCTCGTCGACCAGGGTCCAGCCCGCGAGCCCCGTGCTCGTGTCGCCGGCCGCGATCGCCTCCCAGTCCTCGCGCGGGATGTTGTGGTAGCTCGGCGTCTGGGCCTCGCCGTCGCTCGAGTACGCGGGGTGGCCGCCGCCCATGACCACGTCGAGGTCCTCGTGGCGCAGGAGCTGGTCGATGATGAGGTCCTCGTCGCCGTCGTCGGCGTGGACGGCGAACCCGGCCGAGGTGTCGCCCCAGAACTGACCGCTGGTGACCACGCCTGTCGCGAGGCCGTGCTCGCTCGCGATGTCGACCATGTCCGTGAGCGGCTCCTCGTCACGGTCCCAGCCGAGATACCCGCCGCGCGTGCGCACGCCCGTGGACAGGGCGGTCGCCGCGGCTCCGGAGTCCGTGACGTTGAGCCAGGAGCCGTCGAGCTGGTCGCGGGTGGCGTTCTGCGGGTGCCCCCACGCGTCGATCGTCGAGTACTCGGGGCTGAAGACGTAGCCGGTGTCCACCGAGAGCTGCGTCTCGAACTCCTGGTAGACCTCCGACGTCACGCTGTCCGAGCCGTGGGCCGCGAGATAGGGGTTGTCGGCCTGGTCCTGGTAGGCCGCGGTGCCGTGCTCGTAGAGGCTGGCCGCGTCGATGTGGTTGTACCCCATGCCGTCGGCGATGAGCAGGATGACGTTCGTGCGGTCGTCCTCGACGTCGTCGGCGACCGCCGCCGAGGGGGCGAGAGTGGCGAGCAGGGCAGCCGTGACGGCGACCGCCGGGAGTCGCCCGGGGCGTGGGAAGAGCATGGGGGTGTCCTCGCGTCGTGGATGGGTACGGGTCCGCCCACGACATCACGGGGATATGAACATTCGATTGCTCGCGCACGACCGTCACGTGGTCGACCGGTGAACCCGTGCCGGTCGAAGACACCAGTCGTCGCGTCAGCCCTCGAGCTCCTCGGCGGTGAGCAGCCACTCCTCCTCGAGGGCGTCCGACTCCGCCCGCAGCTGGTCGGACTGCGCGGCGAGCGAGGTGATCCGACCGACGTCCTGCTGCTCGGCGGCCTCGGCCATCTGCGCGTCGAGCCGCTCGATCTGGCCGCTCAGCTTCGTCATCCGGCGCTCGATCCGCCCGAGGTTCTTCCGCGCCTCGCGCTCGCGCGCAGCATCGGTCGCGCCCGCCGGACGGCCCGCGCCACCGGCCACGGCTCCCCCGGCAGCCCCTCCCGGGGCGAGGTTCGTGCCGGACCCGCCCTCCGCCGTCGGGCGCTGCCCCGCGGCCTGGACCCGTCCTTCCCCGGAGGACGCGCGCTGGCCGCGCCGCAGGGCGAGGTACTCCTCCACGCCGCCCGGCAGGTCGCGGATCGCGCCGCCGATGACGGCCACCTGGTGATCGGTGACGCGTTCAAGCAGGTAGCGGTCGTGACTGACGACGATCAGCGTGCCGGGCCACGAGTCGAGCAGGTCCTCGACCGCGGCAAGGGTGTCGGTGTCGAGGTCGTTCGTGGGCTCGTCGAGCAGCAGCACGTTCGGCCCGGCCACGAGCAGGCGCAGCAGCTGGAGCCGACGCCGCTCACCGCCCGAGAGCTCCGAGACCCGCGTCCACTGTCGCTCGCGGGCGAACCCGAGGCGCTCGATGAGCTGGCTCGCGCTGAGGTCGGCCCCGCCCATCGAGACGTGCTCGGCGACGTCGGCGACCGCCTCGACCACGCGCATCCGAGGGATCTCGTCGAGCTCACCGGTGTCCTGCGTGAGGACGGCGAGGTCGACCGTCTTCCCGCGCCTGACCCGCCCCGACGTCGGTTCCTGCAGCCCGGCGAGGAGGCGCAGCGCGGTCGACTTGCCCGCGCCGTTCGCCCCGACGATGCCGACGCGCTCGCCGGGCGCGAGTCGCCACGTGACGTCGTCGAGGATCGGGGGCGGCACGTCGTACTGCACGGTGACGCCCTCGAGGTCGAGGACGTCCTTGCCGAGCCGGGCGCCCGCGGCGTCGGTCAGGGCGAGGGAGTCGCGCGGCGGCGGCTCGTCGGCGATGAGGGCGGCCGCGGCGTCGAGCCGGAACTTCGGCTTGGAGGTCCGGGCGGGCGCACCCCGGCGCAGCCAGGCGAGCTCCTTGCGCAGGAGGTTGTTGCGCTTCTGCGCCGCCACCGCCGCGCTGCGCTCGCGCTCGGCCCGCGCGAGCACGTAGGCCGCGTACCCGCCGTCGTAGACCTCGACGTGGCCGGGTACCGGGGAGCGGCCGCCGGCGCCGTCGTGGCCGGGCACGACGTCCCAGACGCGCGTGCACACGGCGTCGAGGAACCAACGGTCGTGCGTGACGACGAGGAGTGCGCCGCGGCCCGAGGCGAAGCGCTCCTGCAGGTGGGCGGCGAGGAAGGCGACACCCTCGACGTCGAGGTGGTTGGTGGGCTCGTCGAGGACGAGCACCTCGGCGGGGGCGGCGAGGACGGACGCGAGGGCCACGCGGCGACGCTGGCCGCCGGAGAGCGTGTCGACGTCGACGTCGAGGGAGAGCTCGGAGATCAGGCCCTCGTGGAGCTCGCGGACCGCGCGGTCGCCGGCCCACTCGTGCTCGGCGAGCCCGCCGTGCACGGCGTCGAGGACGCTCGCCCCGGGCGGCAGGGTGTCCTTCTGGTCGAGCACGGCGATCCGGGTGCCCGACGGCGAGGTGACGCGCCCGCCGTCGAGCGGACGCCGGCCCGCGAGCGCGCCGAGCAGGCTCGACTTGCCGGCGCCGTTGCGGCCGAGGACGCCGATCCGCATGCCGTCGTCGACCCCGAGCCCGACGCCGTCGAGCAGCACGCGCGGGCCCGCCATGAGGCGCAGCCCTTCCGCGCCGAGCAGGTGCGCCATCAGGCCGCTCCCCCGGGGTGTGTCGCAGCGCCCGGTGCCGCGGGGCCCGGTGCCGCGTCGACGACGTGGGCGCCGCGCGCGGGCGCCGTCGTCGTGAGGACCCGGTCGGCCACCTCGGCCGCCCGGACGACGGCGGCGATCGACTCCGCGTGCGCGGCGTCGAGCGCGAGGGCGGCGACCGTGGGGCCGGATCCGGACAGCACGGCGCCGAGCGCACCGGCTCGCTCGAACGCCGCGAGGACGTCCCCGAGCTCGGGGCGCAGCTCGAGGGCCGGCTCGGTGAGGTCGTTGAGCAGGAGGCGGCCGAGCGCCGCCGGGTCGCCCTCGACGAGTGCGTCGCCGAGCGCGGCCTCGTGGGCGCCGGGGTGGAGACCGCCGGCCTCCGCGTCGTCGGAGTGCGTGTGGGCGTCCGGCGCGGCCGGCTCGTGCAGCATGCTCGGCGCCGACGGCGGCCCCCCGCGCGGGTACCCGTGCAGCGCGTCGTAGGCGTTGAACACGGCCGGGGTCGACAGGCCGGTCGCCTGCGTGGCGAGCACCCAGTGCCACGCCCCGGTGTCCGGCAGCACGACGAGGCGCTCCCCCCGCCCCGTCCCCAGCGCCGTGCCGCCGAGCAGCGGGAACGACACGTCGGAGCCGAGGTTGGCCGCGAGGGCGTGCAGGTCGAAGGCGCCGAGCGCGGTGCCCCACAGCGCGTCGCAGGCCATGAGCGCCGCCGCGGCGTCGGCGCTGCCGCCGGCCATCCCGCTCGCGGCCGGCACGTTCTTGTGGATCGTCAGCTCGACGCCCGCGTCCACGCCGGTCGCCGCCCGCAGCGCCTCGGCGGCCCGCGCCGCGAGGTTCGAGGCGCCGAGCGGCACGCCGTCCACGTGCTGCGCGAGCCGGACCGTCGTGCTGCCGCGAGGCGCCGGGGCCGCCGTCACGTGCTCGCCGAGGTCGAGCGCCTGGAAGACCGTGACGAGCGGGTGGAAGCCGTCGGCGCGCGGCGGGCCCACCCGCAGCGAGAGGTTGACCTTGCCCGGGGCGCGGACGGTGACCGGGCCCGGCAGCGCGCTCTCGGGCGCGGACATCTCGCTCATGCGTCCTCCTCGGTGACGGTCTCCCCCGTGGCGGCCGATGCACCCGGGCGAGCCTCCGCCGTCGGGGAGTCCCCGGTGGCGGACGTGACGTCGGGTGCCCCCGATGCACCCGGGCGAGGCTCCGGCGTCGGGGACGTTCCGGCGGCATCGGCGCGGGCGGCCGCGACCGCGGCGAGCTCGACGATCGTCAGGGTCTCCCCGCGCGCCGACGGATCCACGCCCGCCGCCCGCAGCGCCTCCTCGGCCGCGGCGGGCGAACCGGCCCATCCGGCCAGGGCCGAGCGCAGGGTCTTGCGCCGCTGCGCGAACGCCGCGTCGACGACGGCGAACACCTCGCGGCGATCCGCTCCTGCCACGGGCTCGGGCCGCCGGGTGAGCCGCACGAGCGCCGAGTCGACGTTCGGCACCGGCCAGAACACCTGCCGGCCGATCGTCCCGGCGCGCTCCGCCCTCGTCCACCAGGCGGCCTTGGCCGACGGAACGCCGTACGTGCGCGACCCGGGCGGGGCCGCGAGCCGGTCGGCCACCTCCGCCTGCACCATGACGAGGACCTCCGTCACCGTCGGCAGGTGCTCGAGCGCGGTGAGCAGGACGGGCACCGCCACGTTGTACGGGAGGTTGGCGACGAGCCTGGTCGGCGCCGCGCCCGGCAGCAGGTCCGGCTCCGCCAGGCGCATCGCGTCGGCGAGGACCACCTCGAACCGGTCCGCGGCGCCCGGTGCGCGCTCGGCGACGGTGGCGGGCAGCGCGGCGGCGAGGACCGGGTCGATCTCGACGGCGACGACGTCCGCCCCCGCCTCGAGCAGCGCGAGCGTGAGGGAGCCGAGGCCGGGCCCGATCTCGAGGACGCGGTCGCCCGGCTGCACGCCGGCGGCCCGCACGATGCGGCGCACGGTGCCGGCGTCGTGCACGAAGTTCTGGCCGAGGGTCTTGGTGGGGCGCACGCCGAGCCGCTCGGCCAGGGCGCGGACGTCCGAGGCGCCCAGCAGCGCGACGTCGGACGGCTCGTTCACAAGGGGACAGCCTACGTGCGTCGGGCAGGGGCGCCTGCCGGACGCAGAAGCGCCGAGCCGCACCCCGGTGGGATGCGGCTCGGCGCTCGGTCTGCGGGTCGGGCGATCAGGCTCCGAACCGGTCGGGCGCTCAGACCCGGGTCGCTCAGTACCAGCCGACGCTCTGCGAGTGGCCCCACGCACCGCACGGGGTGCCGTAGCGGCCGGCGATGTAGTCCAGGCCCCAGGCGATCTGCGTGGCGGGGTTGGTCCGCCAGTCGGCGCCGTGGCTGGCCATCTTCGAGCCCGGCAGCGACTGCGGGATGCCGTAGGCGCCGGACGACGGGTTCATCGCGGTGTGGTTCCAGCCCGACTCGCGCTCCCAGAGGGAGTTGAGGCAGGAGAACTGGTCGCCGCCCCAGCCGCGCGAGGCCATCATGCTCTGCGCGATCGAGCGGGGGTCGCCGCCGGTGTACGCGGGGGCGGGCTCCTCGGCCGCGGGGGCCTCGGCCTCGGCCGGCGCCTCCGCCGCGGGGGCCTCCTCGGCCGGCTCCGCCTGGACGGGCTCCGGCTCGCGCTCGCGGGTGCCCACGAGGACGACCTCGTCGACCCGCTCGTCGACCGTGACGCTGGCGACGAGCTCGCGCGCGTCCTCCTCACCCTCGGCCGAGATCACGCGGTAGGTGTTGACGACGCGGCCGTCGACGCCCTCGGTCTGCACCTGGGTCTCGCCGACGTAGAGCTCGTCGGTCTCCTGCTCCGTGGTGCCGTGCTCGTCGACGACCTCCTCGGTGACCGAGTCGGTGGTCACGCGGACGATCTCGACGTCGGTGACCGGGCCGGCCAGCGGGGCGGACACGCGGTCGTCGGCGCCGATCTGGATGCCGGCCTCGTGCAGCGCCTCGTCGAGGATCTGCGCGGTGGTCGTGAAGGTGAGGGTCTCGCCGTCGACGGTCACGGTGTAGGTGGTGGACGCCTCCTCGGCGGCGTCGAGGGCGATGCGCTGGGCGGTCGAGCGACCGGCGGCGTCGACACGCTCGACCGGCTCGACGAGTGCGGCGCCCGCGGCGGAGCCGGTGCCCGGGTCCGCTCCGAGGCCGGCGTTCGCGGCCATCACGCCTCCGGCGCCGAGCAGCGCGACGCCTGCCAGCACGGTCGCCATGACCCCGCGCTGGTGCCGGCGGAACCGGTCGGCGCGGTTGGTGGACGTGGCTGTGTCGGTCACGGGGGGTCGATCCATTCGTTCAGGGGCCGGGGGCGTGACCGAACGTAACCGTTCTGTGATCTGACAACAAGGTCGTCACGGTGCTCTGAGGTCAAGGTCACGACGACGGCGCGCACCTCCCGGTGCGACGTGGCCCACAACGCGTGGTAGAGCGGGGATCGACGACGACGAACGGCTCGTGACGGCGACCCTGTCCGCGCGGGCCCGCGACCAGGGGACGTGACCTCGCCGTGACCGGGCCGAGGCCCTCCCCCGACACGCGAGACGGCGCGGGTCGGCGGCGGATTCCCGGCCGGACTGAGCCCCCCGACGTGCAGGACGCAGCACGTCAGGCCACGGATCCCCAGAACCCGCCGTAGACCTCACGGGTCGTCGCGGTCAGCCGCTCGCACAGCTCGGCGAGGTCGAGGCCGCGCAGCTCCGCCAGCGCCCGCACCGTCCGCGGGAGCACGTAGCTCGCGTTGGGCCGCCCGCGGAACGGGACGGGCGTGAGGTAGGGCGAGTCGGTCTCGACGAGGAGCTGCCCGAGCGGCACGAGCGAGATCGCCTCGCGCAGCGCATCGTTGCTCCTGAACGTCACGGGCCCGGCGACGGACACGTACCAGCCGTTCTCGGCGCACTGCCGGGCGAGCCGCTCGTCCCCGGAGAAGCAGTGGAAGACCGTGCGCTCCGGGGCGCCGTCGCGCAGGAGGATCTCGGCGACCTCCTCGTGGGCCTCGCGGTCGTGGATCTGGACGGGCTTGCCGAGCTCGCGGGCGAGCGCGAGGTGGTCGCGGAAGGCGGCGACCTGCGCGTCGTGCCCCCGCCCGGCGGCCGTGCGGTAGAAGTCGAGCCCCGTCTCCCCCACGGCGACCACGCGGTCGTCCGTCGCCAGCTCCGCCACCCGGTCGAAGGCCTGCGCGGGGGTGAGCTCGTGGTGGTCCCGGACGTCGGGCTCGAGGCCGTCGGGCGCCACGTCGAAGGCGCGGGCGTGCAGCGCCGACTCGTTGGGGTGGATCGCGACGGCGGCGGCGATCGCGGCGTGCTCGTGGGCGAGCGCGACGGTTCCGGCGAGGCTCGGGACGTCGCAGGCCACGCTGAGCAGCCCGAGCACCCCGACCTCCGCCGCGCGCGCGAGCTGGTCGTCGGTCGTCAGGGGGTCGGCGCCGCCGGGCAGCCCGGCATCGTCGGGGTCGAGCGGTGAACCGTCGGCCGCCAGCAGCGGCAGGTGCGTGTGGTTGTCGACCACGCCCGCCGGCAGCGGGTCGCCCGCCGGCGGGAAGCCCCGTTCCTTCTTCTTCCCGTTCTCCCCGCTCACGAGGCGGAACCGGCCGGACCGGCCGCCTCCGTGGAACCCGAGGCCGCCGCGGCCCCGTCCACGCCGAGGCGGTCGAGCTCGTCGGCCACCACGGCGTCGTCGAGCTTGGTGAAGATCGGCGACGGCTTGCCCACCGGCGCACCGACCCGCACGGGCCGGGTCGCCCACGGCGTGGGGCTCGAGTAGTCCCCGGTGATGATCGGGTAGCTGCGGTCGTTCTCGAGGTCGTCGACCTCCTCGAGGCGCGGCATCGGCTGGATGTCCCCGGTGCCGCCGATCGCCGCGTCGACGGCGTTGCTCGAGTGCGGGAGGAACGGCGAGAGCATGACGTTGAGGTCGGACACGGCCTGGGCGAGCGTGTGCAGCACGGTGAGCAGGCGCGGGCGCTGCTCCTCGCTCTTGAGCCGGAACGGCTCGGTCACCGTGACGTAGGTGTTGGCCAGGCCCACGAGCCGCATGGCCTCGGCGATCGCCGCGCGCTGCCGATGGGCGCCGACGAGCGCGCCGACGGTCTCGAACCCGGCGGCGATCTCGGCGGCCAGGGCGCGCTCGACGTCGGTCACCTCGGACTCGACGGGGGCGGGCACCTCGCCGACGTTCTTGGCGATCATCGACGCCGTGCGGTTGACGAGGTTGCCCCAGCCGGCCACGAGCTCGCCGTTGGTGCGCCGGACGAACTCGGCCCACGTGAAGTCGACGTCGTGGGCCTCGGGCCCGGCGGAGGCGACGAAGTAGCGGAAGGCGTCGACCTGGTACCGCTCGAGCATGTCGCGCACGTAGATGACGACCCGCTTGGAGCTGGAGAGCTTGCGGCCCTCCATCGTGAGGAACTCCGAGCTGACGACCTCGGTGGGCAGGTTGAGCTCGCCGAGGCGGCCGGCGCTCCCGCCCTTGGCGCCCTTCCCGGAGTAGGCGAGCAGCTCGGCCGGCCAGATCTGGGAGTGGAAGGTGATGTTGTCCTTGCCCATGAAGTAGTAGGACAGCGCCTCGGCGTCGTTCCACCAGGCGCGCCATGCCTCGGGGTCGCCGCTGCGGCGGGCCCACTCGACCGAGGCGGACAGGTAGCCGATGACGGCGTCGAACCACACGTAGAGCTTCTTCGTGGGGTTCTCGCGCCACCCGTCCAGCGGCACGGCGATGCCCCAGTCGATGTCCCGGGTCATCGCGCGCGGCCGGATGTCCTTGAGGATGTTCTGGCTGAACCGGATGACGTTGGGGCGCCACGTGCCGGCGGCCTCTCGCTCGTCGAGCCAGCGGCCGAGCTCCTCGGCGAGCGCGGGCAGGTCGAGGAAGAAGTGCTGGGTCTCGACGAACTTCGGCGTCTCGCCGTTGATCCGCGAGACCGGGTCGATGAGGTCGGCCGGGTCGAGCTGGTTGCCGCACGTGTCGCACTGGTCGCCGCGCGCGCCGCCCGCCCCGCAGATCGGGCACGTGCCCTCGATGTAGCGGTCGGGCAGGGTGCGTCCCGTCGACGGCGACACCGCGCCGTGCGTGGTCTGCTCGATGAAGTACCCGTTGGCGTGGACCCCCTCGAACATCTCCTGCACCACGCTGTGGTGGTTGCCCGCCGTCGTGCGCGTGTAGAGGTCGTAGGTCAGGCCGAGGGCGACCAGGTCCTCCGCGATGAGGCGGTGGTTCCTGTCGGCGAGCTCCTGGGCGGACACGCCGGCCTCGTCGGCGGCGATGAGGATCGGCGTGCCGTGCTCGTCGGAGCCGGAGACCATGAGGACGTCGTGACCCGCCATCCGGGCGTACCTGCTGAACACGTCAGAGGGGACGCCGAAGCCGGCGACGTGGCCGATGTGCCGGGGGCCGTTGGCGTAGGGCCACGCCACGGCGGACAGGATGTGGGTCATGCGCTCCAGGGTAGTTGCGCGGCGACGTGCGGGAGGTCTCACCTGCCCATGTGTCATTGCGGCGACTCGGTGGCAGGATGGCGCGGCATCGAGTTCACCCGAACACGATCAGTCGAACGGAGCACATGCCATGAAGGGCGACCGCAGGCGCCGCACCAGGCGCGCACTGCTGGTGGTCGATGTCCAGCCCACGTTCTGCGAGGGAGGTGCACTGGCGGTCGAGGGCGGCAACGAGATCGCGCGACGCGTGGCCGAGTTCGCCCGGACCCACCGCGACGCCTACGACGTCGTGGTCACCACCCAGGACTGGCACGTGGACCCCGGGGACCACTTCTCTCAGACACCCGACTTCGTGGACTCGTGGCCGCCGCACGGCGTCGCCGGCACGGACGAGGCCGAGCTGCACCCCGCGCTCGACGACCTCGCCCCGGAGGTCTCCCTGAAGAAGGGCGCCTACGAGGCCGCCTACTCGGGCTTCGACGGCGTGGACGCGGAAGGGCGCACGCTCGCCGAGATCCTCGAGTCGCGGTGCATCGAGAGCGTCGACGTCGTCGGCCTGGCCGAGTCCCACTGCGTGAAGGCCACGGCCCTGGACGCACGACGACTCGGGCTCCCCGTCCGGGTCCTCACCGACCTCACCGCGCCGGTCTCGCGCGAGCTCGGGGAGATGGCCCGCGAGCTGCTCACGGCCCGCGGGGTCGAGCTCGTGGAGTCCGGGCTGCCCGTGGGCGTCCGCGGCTGACGCTGCTGCCCGAGACCCCGCGCGCTCTCCCGAAGGACCACTCTTTCGTCGAACACACGGGTTGTGTCAGCCCGCGCGCGCATTCCTCGTCGAACACACGGGTTGTGTCACGAGAACACCGACGGGGTCGGTGTTCTCGTGACACAACCCGTGGCCTCGATGCGCGAGAGGGGTGGAAGCGTGAGCAATGATCGGAACCTGTGGATGGCTCTCGACGAGGTGGCGTGAAGCGGGCGCACCTCCCGGGCAAGATCTGAAGCCCATGGAAGTTCTGATCAGGGTCGGCGTTGACGCGCCGGCTCGGGAAGGTGCGCCCATGCTCAAGGTAGTCCAGGAGAGCAGCGAGACCAACGACGAGCAGGCCGTGGCGGCCGGCGGGTCGCTGCTCGATGAGATCGTGCGCGACGGCGCTCGGCAGATGCTGGCCGCGGCGCTGCGCGCCGAGGTCGCCGCCTACATCGAGGACCACGCATACGAGGTCGACGAGAACGGGCACCGCCTCGTGGTCCGCAACGGCTTCCACGCCCCGCGTCAGGTGGCCACCGCGGCCGGCGCGGTGCCGGTCCGCCAGCCGCGGGTCAACGACAAGCGCGTCGACGAGGACGGCGTCCGGCGGCGGTTCGCCTCGGCGATCCTGCCCGCCTGGGCGCGGAAGTCGCCGCAGGTGGCCGAGGTGCTGCCGCTGATCTACCTGCACGGCCTGTCGTCCTCGGACGTCGGCCCGGCACTGGAGCAGCTCCTCGGCACCAGCGCGGGCCTGTCCGCGGCGACGATCACCCTGCTGACCAAGGACTGGCAGGACGAGGCCGCCGCGCTCAACGACCGCTCCCTGGCCGACACGGACGACGTCTACCTGTGAGTGGACGGCATCCACCTCAAGGTCCACCTCGACCAGGACAAGGTGTGCCTCCTGGTGATGATCGGCGTGAGGGCCGACGGCACCAAGGAGCTCGTCGCGCTCGATGACGGACACCGCGAGTCCACCGAGTCCTGGGCCGACCTGCTGCGCGACTGCAAGCGCCGCGGCATGCGTGCCCCGGTGCTCGCCGTCGGCGACGGCGCGCTCGGGTTCTGGGCCGCGGTCCGCGAGGTCTTCCCCACCACCCGCGAGCAGCGACCACACGAAGTGCACGACAACTACCAGTTGCTTTCAACCGCCGCCTAACAATAGCTCGGCCCCTGTCCGAGAAACCCCGAGCAGATCACTCTGAGGTGGCGGGCCTCCGCGGCCGCGAGCAGGCCCTTGCACGGCTTCTATCTGCCGCAGCGGGCTCTGGGGTGCCCTTCGCAGCTCTCGCGCCTGACTGCTGACCCGCGACGGGGAGGGCGCCCGGCGAACGCCAGCCGTCGGATCGGCTGAAGTCAGTAGCGCGATGTCCTAGGGAGTACGTCGAGCTCCCAGTCGGTGGTGACGGTGCGGACGGCGGCGCCACGCACGGCTTCAGGTGGTTGCTCGAGTCGGACGTGGATGCGTCTCGGTCGCCGTTCTCAACCCGTGGCAGGGTGCGCTACCCACGAAGGTGACGGCGCCCGTGGTCACGCCTCGGCGAGGACGTCGTCGACGAGACCTCGGAGGATGGTCGGGTCGAACTGGCCGACGATGCGGGCGGCGATGCGGCCCTCGCGGTCGAGGACGACGGTCGTCGGCATGGCGGCCAGCGGGACGACACCCTCGAAGGCGGCGACGGCCCGAGCGCCCTCGTCGTGGATCGACGGATAGGGGATATCGAACGTGTTCTCGAACGCCTGAGCGGTGGCGGTGTCGTCGCGGGGGTTGACGCCGAGCATGGCGATGTCGCCGTCGTAGTCCACGGCCATCTGCGCGAGGTCGGGGGCCTCGACGCGGCACGGCGGGCAGGCGGCGTACCAGAAGTTGACGACGACCGGTTGCCCGCGCAGTTCCGCCAGGTTGATCTCGGTCTCGTCGTAGGTCGTGCCCGTCAGTTCCACCGACTCACCGCGCTCGGTAGCTTCCCAGGTGGTGAACGAGCCGTCGCCGGACTGATAGCCGGCGCCGACGGCTCCCGCGTCGGCCGAGGTCCCGGCCGGCGCGCATGCCGAGAGTGTGGCCGCCAGACCGAGTGCGGCGAGCGCTGCGGAGACGGCCCTCACGACGCGTCCCCTGCGGACTGCGGCTGGTTCCCCTGCCGGCGACGGTAGATGAAGACAGCGATCACGGCGACGACCAGGATGGCGATCGGTATGAGGATCATGACGGCGACGGGCCATCCTGATGATGGAGTGGTGGTCTCCGCGGCATCGGCATCGGCATCGGCATCGGCACCGGCGTCAGGGCTGGCCTCGGTGGCCGGCGTCGTCGGCCCTACGGTGGCGTCTGCGGTTGAAGCCTCGCTTGGTGCGTCATCAGGAACGGTGACCTGCGGGTCAGCGTCCGGCCCGCTGGAGGCCACTGTGAAGCTGTACCCGTCTTCGGTGCGGTGTCCGTCGGAGGAAACCACCGACCACAGTACCTCGTACGTCCCGTTCTCCAGGGCGGGGGGGAGGTCGAGGACGACTGATCGGCCCTGGACTGTCGGTTCGCCTTCGACGACGACCTCGCCGTCGGAGTCGGTGACGAGGATGGCCGCCGGGAGGTCGAGAACCTCGGCGCTGTAGGTCAGGACGATCTCGGTAGGTGCGGCGTCCAGCACAGCGTCCTCACCAGGCTCGGCGTCGATGATGGTGTCGTGGGCGGCTGCGCTCGTGGCCGACGAAACGATCATCGCGCCGAGGAAGGCCACAACAAGTGCCAGCAAGGACACGAGGGCGATGAGGCGGGCCCACACACGTCGCAGACGGTGGCTGGAAACGAACATGGGGGCACCATATGACACCGCGGACGCTAGCTGTCAGCCCACAGGTGTCGCTCGAGAGCCACGGCGGCCAGCGTCGAGCGGAGCTACGCAAGAGCGCTGATGTCCACGGCGTCCTGCCCCTGGAGCCAGGCGATCGGGTCGGTGGTGCTCAGCTCGTCATCGGTGTGGATCTCGAAGTGCAGGTGCGGTCCGCTGGACCTGCCGTTGGATCCGACGCCGGCGATGACTTCACCGGCGCTCACGACTTGGCCTTCCTGCACGTACAGGTCGTCGGCGTACATGTGGTTGTACCAGCTGTAGAACCTCTGCCCCTCGACCTCGTGGGCGATGACGATGATCATGCTGGACCGCCCATCCCGGCCCGGTCCCACGTAGTCCACAACACCGTCGGCGACGGCGTAGATCGGTGCGCCCATCGGCGCGGCCAGGTCGACACCCTCGTGAAACGTCGGCGCACCGGTGAACGGGTCGGCGCGTCCTCCGTAGACGGAGGAGACTCGGAAGGAACTCTGCGCCAAAGGCAGTACTACCGTCGGCGGCGGTTCTGCGGGCGCGGTGGCCCGCTCCTCGGCGGCCACCTCGGGACCGTGCGTCGCCGCCTCCGGGGTCTCGCCGTTGACCGGGTCTCGCTCATCTGACCTCGCCGCCTGTTCCTCAGTGCGCGCGGGTGGTGGCACGTCGGCGACGACCTTGTCCGGCGTCTGGGTCGGGATGAGGGACGCGAGCTCCTCAGGGCCGGCGAGGTCTGGACTGGTGGGCGGCGTGAACTGCGGCGTCTCGTCTGAGTGGGCGTGTGCGGGATCGACGCAGATAGTGCCCAGCATCGGCGCCACGACTGTCACGGCTGTCAGGACTGCGATGGCTGAGTACCGCATCGCTCCGCGCCGGTGACCTCGCCGGGACGGCGAGCGTCGCCGTGCACGCGGTGGCGCCGGCTCGGTCCGCATGTCACGTCGTGACACCGGACGGTCGTTCGCCTCCCGATGAACTGGTTCATGTTGACCGAGGGCCTGGGTCGAGCGCGTCTTGCGTGAGACCCGCTCCGGGCGAGGTGTCGCGGCGGCGGATCCCGGGCTCGAAGAGAGGTCGGCGGTGGCCCGCCTGCTTCCCTTATCAGTGGCGCGATGCCTGGGGCGCTTGCGGTCGCCCGCACGTAGTTCGCGGCGAGTCACCGACGGCGTCGACGACGGCGAGAATGCATCCGAAATCAAACAGTCTCCAAGCAGCAGTTCACACAGGTACGCTCACCGGCTCTCGCGGGATCACCGGAAGGAGTGTAACGGAAAGGTCACGGCACATGGTGTGGCATGCACCGCATCGCCCATGGGGCTGTGCCTGCTCATGCCCCCGCAGACGGAGCTCGGACGTTGCGCTCGGGCGCAAGGGGCGCGCGCATCCAGACAACGATGAGTGCCAGAGCCAGGACAAGCATTCCGGCCTCTCCGATACCCCACAGCACCAGCCCGCCGGTCCGCTGGTCGGCCAGGGCATCAACCCCCCAGCTCAGTCCGAGCTGGCCGAAGTGGTCGGCAGCCAGCAGTGCGGTGCTGGAGACAAGGCCCGCGCCGGCGACCGCGTAGAACACCATCGCGGCGATCGCTGCGGCCAGGCGAAGCGCGAGGGGCGCACGACGCCTGCGGCTGGCCAGGAGGGCATGAACCAGGACGGAGCCAGCCGCGACGATGTACACGATGGACAGCGCGTGCCAGACGGGGCTGTCCAGGGCGCCCGCAAACAGCGGCGAGGAGTAGAAGACCACGAGGAACGCGCCAACGTGGAGAGTGGCGACGACGGGGTGCGTGAGAAGCGCCACGACCCGTGAGTCTCTCACGGACCCCATCCACTCTCGCGGTCCACGAGAACCGTCGGCACGCGGCGGTAGTGCCTTCAGGGCCAGGGCGAGGGGCGCTCCGAGAACGAGCAGTATCGGCACCACCACGAGGAGGACCATCTGGTGAGCCATGTGGGCGCTGAATGAGACGCTCCCGTAGACCGCGACGCCGCCGTTGGTGGCCCAGAAGAAGAGGAGCACTCCTGCCACCCAGCTGGTCGTACGAGCTGCCGACCAGGACGCCCCCCCGCGATGAAGCCGCCATACCCAGGAGAGGTAGGCCGCCAGTGCGGCGAGGGCCACGAAGGCGGTCAGCGGATCCGGGCGCCACTGTGCGAGATAGGCCCATGCTGTCGGGGCCGGGGGTTCAGGGTATCCGGTCAGCAGGTAGACCAGGCTGGCATCGACAGGTGGCTCCTGTGGTTCTGGTGGCGCGGAGGATCCGAGGGCCACCGCCACGCCGATCACCGCGCCCATGATGAGGACCTCGACCCCGGCCAACCGCCAGAACGCCCACCCGGCCCCCCCGCTCGGGGCGCGCGCCTGCCGGATCGCCGGGATGGTCTTCATGCGATGAAGCCAGCCTGCCAGGCCTAGCGCCACGGTCAGGATCACCTTGATCAGGATGAGCTGACCGTAGGGGTGCACGAACAGGTCCAGCGGCGTGGAGAGCCGGATCCACGCATTCGCCGCGCCGGCAACGGTCGCAACCGCAAAGGCCCAGAACGCAATGCGGGAGTACCGCTGAGTGACCTCCGCCAGGCCGGGTCCGATCCGGGAGGCGACCACGCACAGGACGCCCAGGCCCCCGACCCAGATCGCGACAGCTGCTACGTGCAACCACCACGAGGTCACAGCGAAGTCGTGGTTGGCCGCACCGGCGGCATGACCGGTCACTGAGACCGGTGAGAACGCGGCGATGGCCAGCACGGCGGCCCAGGCCGCCGACGTGTGGCCACCGATCGCCGCGGCCGCAGGTGCGACGGCCGCGGCCAGGAGAGTGGCCACACCCAGGTACCGGCCCATGTCGATCTGTGTGACGAACTGGATGAGCTGAGCACCGTATCCAGGCCCGTCGATCACCGTATCGAACGCCGCGGCATGGGTCAGGAGCAGGTGCGCCAGCTGCGCCAGTGCCCACACGGCTGCGGCGATGACGGCGATGTTGGCCACGCGCCGCCACGTCGGATCCTCGGGCACCGTGGCCGGACGGTCCGCGAGCGAATGATGACCACCAACGTCCTGCGCCGGCCCGGGCGTGTCGCGAGGCAGGACCACCGCGCACAGCACGAGCGCTCCGATCGCCACGGTCGCGGCTACGCGAGCCAGTGCGGTCACAAGTGGCAGGCCCCACCGCACCAGGGGACCGGGGTCGATGAGCTCGCGCGGAGCGGCCGCTCCACTGAGCGTGAGGCCCGCCACCATACCCACGACCACCAGCGGCAGGGCGGCCACCGCCCACGGCCACGCCGATCTGGCCACCGGCGTCCTCCCCGGGGGGAGACTGTCGAGCGTGCTCCTCGTCGGGGCGGTGCGGCCACCGCGCTCCGTCACCGCACCACCGTGGTCGCGGTCATCGCCACGGACGTCAGCGCGATCAGGTCGGCGCCGAGCCGCGCCACGAAATACCGAGCCCGGCCCGGTCGTCGGCCGTCACCGGGCCGAGGACCTCTGCCCTGCCGTGCTGCCATCGCGGACTCCTTGACATCGGCTTGAAGTTGAAGGTGCGTATCCCCACGCGCGAATGCTCGTGTTCTGGCTGCTACCAGCTCAGGTCGTGACAGCCGCCGCCGGCAACTGGTTCGACCTGCAAGGTGGCGTGGTCGATACCGTAACGATCACGCAGCACCCCGTGGGCGCCGGCAAGGACAGTGCCATGGTCGGCGCCTGTCTCGGCAACCAGGTGAGCGGTGGCCACGTTCATCCCCGACGTCAGGGTCCACAGGTGCAGGTCGTGGACCTGGGCCACGCCCTCGACCGCGTCCAGGGCGCCGGCGACATCCTCGGGGTCGATCCCCTGTGGGGCGTGCTGGGCCAGGACCGCCACCACCTGCCGGCCCAGGACGACCGCCCGGATGATGACGAAGACGGCGATGAAGGCCGCGACCACGATGTCCCAGATCGGCTGGCCGGTGAGGATGATCAGGACGCCGGCGACCATGACGCCCACCGACCCGGCGGCGTCGGCGATGACCTCGTAGTAGGCGCCCTTGACGTTCAGGCTCTCCTTGGACCCGCTGCGCAGCAGCAGCATGGAGGCGATGTTGATCACCAGGCCGGCGAACCCGACCGCGAGCATCGCCCCGGAGGCAACCTGCGGCGCATCGCCCAGCCGGCTGATGGCCTCGACCACCACATACACCCCGACCGCGAGCATCGCCAGCACCGCCAGGCCCGAGGCGAACACCTCGGCCCGGTAGGAGCCGTAGGTACGCCGGCCCGTGGAGTCCGGGCGACTCGCGATCCGGGTGGCCAGCAGGGCCGCACCCAGCACCACCACGTCCGCGGCCATGTGCCCGGCATCCGACAGCAGCGCCAACGACCCCGACACCAGCCCCGCGACGAGCTCGATGAGGAAGAAGCTGGCGGTCAGGGCGAACGCGCCGGCCAGCCGCCGGCGGTAACGGCCACCGGCGTGCCCGGCCGTCGGGGCGTGGCCGTGTCCCGCGCCCATCAGATCTGCCCCTCGTGCCGGGTGTGCTCCCGGGAGACGTCCAGCAGCATCCGCACGTGAGTGTCGGCCAGGCGGTAGTACACCATCCGCCCCTGGCGCCGGTTGGCTACCACCCCAGCGGTGCGCAGCACCCGCAGCACCTGGGACAACGACGCCTCCGGGACGTCCACGACGGCGGCCAGGTCGCACACGCACAGCTCGCCCGCCTCCAGCAACGCGTACAGCACCCGGGCCCGTCGCGGGTCCCCGAGCAGCTTGAACAGCGCGGCCAACCGGCCGGCCTCACCCTCGTCGGGGATCTTCTCCCGGGTCAGCGCCACCTTCTCCGGGTGATGAGCGGTGGCGACCTCACAGGCATCCGATGCCAACGCAACACTCATAGTATGACCATACACCTATAGAGATATGCAGGTATTGCGCGTGGCGAGCACCCGCGCCGACCGGAGAGTTCAGCGCCTGCTGTATGGTCAGCGCATGCTGACTATTGCTTCGCGGCTGGACGTGATGAACCGCTTGGGTCGGTCGATGGCCGACCCCACCCGCTCCCGGATCCTCATGACGCTCCTCGAGGGGCCGAGCTATCCGGCGGTGCTCGCCCGCGACCTGGGCCTGACCCGATCGAACGTGTCGAACCACCTCACCTGCCTGCGGCATTGCGGCATCGTCGTGGCCGAGCCCGAAGGCCGCCAGACACGGTATGAGATCGCCGACCCGCACCTGACGGCAGCGCTGACCGCGCTGGTCGAGGTCACTCTGGCCGTCGATGAGAACGCGCCGTGCGTGGATGCCACCTGCACGGTGCCCGGCTGCTGCCCGAGCGGGACCGTCGCATGAGCGCGACCACCCACGCCCCCGTCGAGCAGCACGAGAGCGACGACGAGCACGAGGCCCCGTGGTGGGGTGACCGTGCCGTCATGATCCCCGTCGCCTCGGGGGCAGCGTTCGTCGCCGGGGTCGCCTGTGAGTGGACCGGCGCCCCGACAGCGGCGCTGGTGCTGTTCTGGGTCGGCCTGCTGCTGGGGGCCTCCACGTTCGTTCCCGGTGCGCTGCGCAAGCTCGCCACCGGCAAGCTCGGCATCGCGCTACTGATGACGATGAGCGCCACCGGCGCGGTCATCCTGGGACACGTGGAGGAGGCCGCCGCCCTGGCCTTCCTCTACTCCATCGCCGAGGCCCTCGAAGACCGCGCCATGGACCGGGCACGCGCCGGGCTACGCGCGCTGCTCAAGCTCGTGCCCCAGAGCGCCACCGTGCTCACCCACGGCAAGACCGTGACCGTCCCGGCGCGTGACCTGACCCCCGGGCAGGTCATGGTCGTCAGGCCCGGTGAGCGGATCGCCACCGACGGCATCGCCCGGACCGGTCACAGCAGCCTGGACACCTCCGCCATCACCGGTGAGTCCATCCCCGTCGAGGTCGGCCCGGGCGCCGAGGTATCCGCCGGGGCGATCAACACCGCCGGGGTCCTGCGGGTGGAGGCGACCGCACCCGGCACCGACAACTCCCTGACCACCATCGTGAGCCTGGTAGAGCAGGCCCAGGCCGAGAAGGGACAACGCGCGCGGCTCGCCGACCGCATCGCCCGCCCCCTCGTGCCCGGCGTCCTGGTCCTGGCCGTGCTCGTCGCCGTCATCGGCTCCCTCGCCGGTGACCCGCAGACCTGGATCACCCGCGCCCTGGTGGTGCTCGTGGCCGCCTCACCGTGTGCGCTGGCGATCGCGGTGCCCATCACCGTGGTCTCCGCGGTCGGTTCGGCCAGCAAGTTCGGCGTCATCATCAAGAGCGGCGCGACCTTCGAACGCTTCGGCGACATCAGACACGTCGCCTTCGACAAGACCGGGACCCTGACGGCCAACCGGCCCACCGTCACCGCTGTCGTCCCCACCACCGATGGCACCGAGGAGCGGGTCCTGGCCTGGGCCGCCGCGCTCGAGCAGCACAGCACCCACCCGCTCGCCGCCGCCATCACCCAAGCCGCCCCCGCAACCCCCGCGGCCCAGGGCATCACCGAGGAAGCCGGCCTCGGCATCCACGGCTCCGTCGACGGCGTCATGATCAGGGCCGGCAGCCCGCGCGGGGTCGACCCCGGCCACCTCACCGAACGGGTCCGTGACCTCGAATCGCAGGGGATGACCGTCGTTGTTGTCCACCGCGACGGCACGGTCGCCGGGGCGATCGGGGTGCGTGACGAGCTGCGTCCCGAGGTCCCCGAGGTCATCAAGACCCTGGCGGGCCAGGGCATCGGCGTCACGATGCTCACCGGGGACAACGAGCGGGCCGCCCGCGCGCTGGCCGCGCAGGCCGGCATCAGCGACGTCCGCGCCGAACTGCGCCCCGAAGGCAAGTCAGCCGCCGTGGACGAGCTCAGCGCCCGCCGGCCCACCGCGATGATCGGCGACGGCATCAACGACGCCCCGGCCCTGGCCGCGGCCGATGTCGGGATCGCGATGGGGGCCACCGGCTCCGACGCCGCGATAGAGTCCGCCGACATCGCCTTCACCGGCCAGGACCTGCGCCTCCTGCCCCAGGCCATCACCCACGCCCGACGCGGGCGGCGCATCGTCAACCAGAACATCGTCCTTTCGCTGCTCATCATCGCCGCCCTACCGCCGCTAGCCGTCACCGGCGTCCTGGGCCTGGCCGCCGTCGTCCTCATCCACGAAGTCGCCGAGGTCCTGGTCATCCTCAACGGCCTGCGCGCGGCACGCACCCACCACACCACCACCCCCGGACACTGACCGCCCGCCGCGGGCCATCGTCGTGCACCGGCGGCAGCCGGCTGCGCTCTGAAAGGTACTCATGGAACTGCTCACCCCCGTCCTGCAGGCCATCGGCCTGTTCGTGGCCACGAACATCGACGACATCATCATCCTGTCCCTCTTCTACGCCCGCGGGGCCGGCCAACCGGGCACCACCCGCAAGATCCTCGCCGGCCAATACCTCGGCTTCGGCGGCATCCTGCTGGTCGCCGTGGTGGTCTCGCTGGGAGCTCGCACCTTCCTGCCCGAGGCCGCCCTGCCCTACTTCGGTCTCATCCCCCTCACCCTGGGCCTGTACGCGGCCTGGCAGGCGTGGCGCAACCGCGGAGATGACGATGACGACGACGAGGCCAAGGTCGGTGACCGCCAGGTCGGGACCCTGACCGTCGCCGCCGTGACCTTCGCCAACGGCGGGGACAACATCGGGGTCTACGTCCCCGTCTTCGCCACCGCCTCCACCACCGCCGTCATCGCCTACTGCGTCGTCTTCCTCGCCCTGGTCGGACTGCTCGTGCTCACCGCGCGGTACGTCGCCACCCGCCGGCCCATCGCCGAGGTCCTCGAACGCTGGGAACACGTCCTCTTCCCGCTCGTCCTCATCGGCCTGGGCATCGTCATCCTCCTCGACGGCGGTGCCTTCGGCCTATGAGGTCGCTGACGCTCGACGCATCGTTTGAAGGAGCAACCGTGAGCCCTCACGTGCAGGATGCAGGAGTCCACGCGACCGACACAGGAACGGCGGCCCCATGACCACACCGAATCGCGCCTCACCGAGGAGCGGCACCAGGGCCCGGGTCACCCTCGTCATCACCGTCGTGCTGCTGGCGGCGGTAGACCTGGCGGTGAAGGCGTGGGCCGGTGGGGCACTGGCCGACGGTCACTCGATGGACTTGGGGCCCATCGAGCTTCGGCTCGGTTTCAACGCTGGAATGGCCTTCAGTCTCGGCGATCATCTGCCAGCCGGTGTCGTGCTCGCCACCACGGGGCTCGCCATCGGCGCGCTGGCTGTTTTCGCCTGGCGTGCCACCCGCACCGCAACACGCTCAACGTGGTTGGCGCTGACCGTGATCATGGCAGGCGCGGTGGCAAACCTGATTGACCGTGCCTCCGACGGTGTCGTGACCGACTACCTGCACACCGGCTGGTTCCCCACCTTCAACCTCGCGGACGTCTACATCACTGGTGGGGCCATAACCCTGGTGCTGGTAGCCCTCACCAGCGGCGACAGGACCGAGAACCCGACCGCCGCAGAACTGTGACTCGACCCGAGGAGACCCATGGCCGCCGAGACCGCCGCCGCTGCGGCACTGACCCTGTACCTGGCCGGCTTGGCGGCCGCATTCGGCGCGCCTCCTGGCGCAGAGGTGTGGACACCACCGAGCGCACCGACCTCGTGACCTCGGGCATGTTCGCCGTGGTCCGCAAGCCCATCTTTACCGCCATGCTCACCGTCATGCTCGGACTGGCCCTGCTGGTCCCCACCGGCGTGACCGTCGCGGCGCTCCTCTGCCTGTTCCTGGCCGTGGAGATCCAGGTCCGCCTCGTCGAAGAGTCCAACCTGCTGCGTACCCACGGCCCCGCCTACACCCGCTACGCCCAGCGCGTCGGCCGGTTCCTGCCCGGTCTCGGCACGCTCGCGCCGCATCCCTCCCAAGCCGACGAACGACCTCGATCGCCTGAGCTGGTGGCGCTCTATCGGTGGGGCGGCGCCGACGACGACACCCCAGACCGGCGGCCCGGGCCTCACCAGGCCGCGCAACGCGGTGGCCGTGGTACCCGGGCGAGAAGGTACGGTACAGCCGACGCCGCACTATGAGACCTAGCCGCCGCACACCGCACCGACGAGCCGGTGGAACGCATCGCGTGAAGCAAGGATCCGAATGACCAAGAACGTGAAGCTGTCGCTGCTCCTCGTGGGCTTCTTTGCCGCCGTGGTGGCGGCCATCGTCTTCATCACCACATCTGGCTCCGGCCCACAGACCACGGCCAACGCCTCCAACGAAGGCGCCGCCGCACCGCTGGTGCGCGACGACAGCCACCACCTGTCCACCGCCCCCGACGGGCGGGTGACGCTGGTGGAGTTCATGGACTTTGAGTGCGAGGCCTGCCGGGCCGCCTACCCAACGGTGGAGCAGCTGCGCCAGGACTACGCCGGAGAGGTCACCTTCGTGGCCCGGTACTTCCCCCTCCCCGGCCACGTCAACTCCGAGAACGCGGCCGTAGCGGTCGAGGCCGCCGCCCAACAGGGCCAGTTCGAGGCGATGTACCACAAGATGTTTGAGACCCAGCCGCAGTGGGGCGACCAGCAGACCTCCCAGGCCGACCTGTTCCGCACCTTCGCCCAGGACCTCGGCCTGGACATGGCCACCTACGACCAGACCGTAGCCGACCCGGCCACCCTCGACAGGGTCCGCCAGGACATGGCCGACGGGGTGGCGCTGGGTGTACAGGGCACCCCCACGTTCTTCCTCAACGGGCAGATGATCTCCCCGGCCAGCCTCGAGGAGTTCAGCGCCCTCATCGACGCCGCGCTGGCCAGCTGATCAGATGTTGCCCCTGGCACCACCTCGCGGTCAGCGGGCCGCGGACAGCGCCACGCCCGGCCCGCCGCGCCATCTGACGGCGCTGCTGGTCGCGGCCGGCACGATCGGGCTGGTCGCTGCCGTGGTGCTCCTGGTGGAGAAGATCGCCCTCATCGCCGACCCCACCTACGTGCCCAGCTGCAGCATCAACCCGGTGCTGTCCTGCGGGTCGGTGATGAACACCCCCCAAGCCGATGCCTTCGGGTTCCCCAACCCCATCATCGGGGTGGCCGGGTTTGCGATCCTGCTCACCGTCGGTATGGGTCTGGCGGCCGGCGGCAGGTACCGGCGGTGGTTCTGGCTGGGCCTGCAGGCCGGGGTCACCTTCGGGGCCGGGTTCGTGCACTGGTTGATCTTCCAGAGCCTGTACCGCATCGAGGCGCTGTGCCCGTACTGCATGGTCGTGTGGGCCGTGACCATCCCCGTGTTCTGGTACACCACCCTGCACAACCTCAGCGCCGCCCACCTGCCCGCGCCCCGCGTCCTGCGCCGAGTTCTGCTGGAGTATCACGGGGTGCTCCTCACCGGCTGGTACCTGGTGATCCTGACGCTCATCGGCGCCCAGTTCTGGACCTACTGGCAGACCCTGCTGCCCTGAACACCACCAACCACGCGAAAGAAAAGTCTTCACCGATGCTTGACCATGCCCCAGGCCCAGGCCCAGGCCCAGGCCCAGGCCCAGGCCCAGCCCCAGGCCCAGGCCGCCGGGCTCACCGCAGCTGCGCACAGTCGCGGCGACCCGGCTTGCCCTGGCCACCCTCCCTGGCCATGTGGACCCCCGACCAGCGCGGTGAACCGATCGACATGACGGGTACCAGCTACCCCGGGGAGAGCATCGACCTGGTCAACTGGCTCGGGAACGTGGTCATGCGGAACTTCTGGTACGCCGCACGCCCCCCGTGCCGGGCCGAGGCACCAAACCTCAAGGCCATCACCGAGGACAACCAGGACCAGGGGGTGCGCATGCTGGGAGTCAACCCCCGTGACGACGCCGCCACCGCCCAGGCCTTCGAGCGCACCTTCAAGGTCCCTTACCCCTCCTTGCATGATCGGGACGCCCGTGCCGCGGCGGCCACGGGTGGGGTCGTGCCGCTGCAGGCCATGCCCACCACCGTCGTCCTTGACCAGCAGGGCCGGGTCGCCGCGCGCATCCTCGGCCAGTTCGACCGCACCACGCCGCGCGGCCTGATCGCCGACACCCTCGCCGAGAGGGCCTGAACGATGTGGGACCAGCTCGGCTCCTTCTTCGCCAGCACCGTGCTCACCGGCCCCATGCTCGCAGCCCTTCCCGTGGCGGCGATCGCCGGCTTCATCTCCTTCGCCTCCCCCTGCGTGCTGCCCCTGCTGCCCGGGTACGTCGGCTACCTCAGTGGCATGGCCGGGGTCACCACACCCGACACGCCACTGATCGGCGGACCCCAGACCAAGGTCCGTGACCGCCGGCTGCTCGCCGGGGTGCTGCTGTTCGTGGCCGGCTTCACCGCCGTGTTCGTCCTGCTCGGCGTCATCTTCGCCTGGCTCGGGATCCTGCTCGCCCCCTGGCTCGACCTCACCACCCGCATCCTCGGCGGCGTCGTCGTGCTCATGGGCCTGGCCTTCATGGGCTACGTCCCCTTCATGCAACGCAACCGGCGCCTGCACCTGACCCCCCGGCAGGGCCTGTGGGGTGCGCCGCTGCTTGGGGTCGTCTTCGGACTGGGCTGGGCCCCCTGCATGGGACCGACCCTGGCGGCAGTCCTCAGCCTCGCGTTCAACGAGGCCGACCCCGCCCGCGGCGGGATCCTCGTGTTTGCCTACAGCCTCGGGCTGGGTATCCCCTTCGTCGCCGGCGCGATGCTGCTGTCCCGCTCAACCCGGGCACTGGGCTTCCTGCGCCGACACCGCCGCGCGTTCCAGCGCCTCGGCGGTGGGCTGCTCGTCCTCCTCGGACTGGCCATGGTCACCGGTCTGTGGACCTGGGTCTCGGGCTACCTGCAGGGCCTCGTCGCCAACTTCCAAACCCTGATCTGAGGACCCCGACCCGCGCCGAGCTCACGCGCACAGACGGCGCTCGCCCCACGTCCACCCCCACGTGGCCATGAAGGTCTCCGGCGCGGTGTGCCGACCCCGGTCATAGACCCTGAAATGCAGGTGACAACCGGTGGAGTTGCCGTCATTGCCCACGGCGGCGATGACCTGCCCGGCGCCCACCCGCTGCCCGACACGGACACCCACTCCGCCGGCGTACATGTGGTTGTAGCTGGTCTGCAGCCCGCCGCCGTGGTCGATGACGATCACGTGTCCCGTCAGGCCCAGCCGGGGACCGTAGGAACTGGTGATGGACCCGTCGACCGGCGTCACCGACTGGCCACTACCCGCCTGCCCGGGCGAGAGCGCGGCGGAGGCGGGCAGGCAGTCCAGCGCCCCCGTGCTCGCGGAGGGGGTCGGCCGCAGGTTCGCGTGGGGGTGGTCGTCGTGGTTCGCGGTCACCGAGCCGCGGCCGGGCAACGGCGTCCAGCCAGCCTGCGGCTCGACGGCGTGCCAGATGGCCTGGTGTCAGATGATGTAGTCCACCAAGAGACGATCGGCGTGCTCGGTGAGGTAGGCGACGACCCGATCCCCCAAGCCCGCAGTCTTGACCGGTCATGAAGTCCACGGCCAGCCCGGCCGGGTGCCCCCCTGCGTCGACGGCGCTGGCGCGGTATCCGCCGATGTCGGCGACGCCCTCTGGGTCAACCTTTGATGAGGCACTCGGATGTTCCGGGTCAGTGCGTGGAGCGCGCCTCCAGCGCGGCGGCGTACAGGTCGTTCTTGCGCAGCCCCGTGGCCGCGGCCACCTCGCCCGCGGCCTCCTTGAGCCGCATCCCGTCCGCGCTGAGAGCGAGGACCTCCCCGACGCCGTCCGTGAGCGTGACCTCCTTCGGCGCGGCTCCCCCGACGACGACGCAGATCTCCCCGCGCACCTCGCCCTCCCACGCGGCGAGCTCGCCGAGCGTCCCGCGCCGGACCTCCTCATATGTCTTGGTCAGCTCGCGCGCCACGGCGGCCGGCCGGTCCGCACCGAACGCCTCGGCCATCGCGGCCAGCGTCTCGAGCAGCCGGTGCGGCGCCTCGAAGAACACCAGCGTGCGCTGCTCGTCGGCGACGGCGGCCAGCGCCCTCGCCCGGTCGCCCGCCTTGCGCGGCAAGAAGCCCTCGAACGCGAACCGGTCGGTCGGCAGCCCGGACAGCGCGAGGGCGGCGAGCACGGCCGACGGCCCGGGCAGCGTGGAGACCCGCACCCCGGCGTCGACGGCGTGGCGCACCAGGCGGTACCCGGGGTCGGAGACGGCGGGCATCCCGGCGTCGCTGACGACGAGCACCGTCCCGCCCGCGAGCGCGGTGTCGAGGAGCTCGGCCGAGCGCGCGTCCTCGTTGTGCTCGTAGAGGCTGACGACGCGCCCGGTGACGCTGACCTCGAGGCGGCGGGCGAGGTCCCGCAGCCGGCGCGTGTCCTCCGCCGCGACGACCTCGGCCGACGCGAGCGCCGCGCGCAGGCGGGGCGACGCGTCGCCGGCGTTGCCGATGGGGGTGGCGGCCAGAATGACGACGCCGGACTGCTCGCTCATGTGGTCAGTGTCCCCCGCGGACGGTCACCGGTCGGGCCCGCCGTCTCCCTACACTCGCCGCGTGACGTCGAGCGGACCCGGGCCCTACCCCGCGGACGACCCGGACGGCGGCGGAGCGAGCGCAGCCCCCGGGCGCGTCGGTGACCCCACGGGCGACGGAGACCCCGGGCACGCGGGCGCCGGCGAGCACTCGGACGACCCAGCGGCGACCACGTCCCGTCGGGGACGCGCTGCCGGCAGGTTCCGCCGCGATGGCGTCCCCCGCCCGATGCACGGCTCAGCCGACGAGGTCGAGCAGAACCTGCGCGCGCGGCTCGGGCTGCGCCCGCTCGGCGAGGTCCTCGACCCGCGCACCCGCCTGCTCGGCTGGCTCGTCCCGCTGCTCATGGGTGTGCTCGCGGCGGCCGTCCGGTTGCCCCGGCTCGGCGTCCCCGGCCGCCTCGCGTTCGACGAGACGTACTACGTCAAGGAGGCGTACTCCCTGCTCACCCTCGGGTACGAGGGCGACTGGGAGGGCGACGACGCGAACCCCCGGTTCGCCGAGGGCGACTTCGGTGCCCTGAGCACCGAGGCCGACTACGTCGTCCACCCCCCGCTGGGGAAGTGGCTCATCGCCATCGGCATGCGCCTGCTCGGCCCCGAGAACCCCGAGTCCTGGCGGCTGAGCTCGGTGGTGGCGGGCGTGCTCATGGTCGTCCTCGTCACCCACCTGGGCACGCGGCTGTTCCGGTCGGCGCTGCTCGGCGGGGTCGCCGGGTTCCTCCTCGCGGTCGACGGCGTCGGCATCACCTCGAGCCGCATCGGCCTGCTGGACGTCTTCCTCGCCGTCCTCGTCCTCGCCGGGACGATGCTGGTCCTCAAGGACCGGGAGTCGACGCGGGCGATCCTCGCCCGCCGCTCCGCGGAGCAGATCGCCGCCTCCCCGGACGGACGCCTGCCCTCCGGGCCGGCCCCCCGCGTGGGGATCCGCTGGTGGCTCGTCGCGGCCGGCGTCGTGCTCGGCGCCGCGTGCGGCGTCAAGTGGTCGGGCGCCTACGCCATCGCCGTCCTCGGGCTCATGGTCTACGTGTGGGACACCGCGGCCCGGCGGGCGGTCGGGTCGCGGCGCTGGATCGCGGACGGCGTGTGGCGCGGCGGCGCACCGGCGTTCTTCGCCCTCGTGCCCACCGCCGCGCTCGCCTACCTCGCGAGCTGGGCGTCGTGGTTCGCGTCGTCGGCGGGGTTCAACCGCACGTGGGCCGCCGACCAGCGGGCGGCGGGGCTCGAGACCGGGTACCCGTCCTGGCTGCCCGACTCGTTCGTCTCGTGGTGGGCTTACCACGCACGGATGATGGAGTTCCACACGGGCCTGGTCAACCCGCACGAGTCGCAGGGGCACCCGATGGTGTGGCTGCTCCAGCTGCGACCCACGCTGTTCTACCGGGCCGGCGGCGAGGAGCGGTCGGCGCTCGGCATGTGCGGCGACGAGCAGTGCATCGCCGGCGTGACCTCGATCGGCAACCCGCTGACGTGGTGGCTCGCAGTCGTCGCCCTCGGCGTGGTCCTCTACGCGGCTCTCCGGCTGCGCGACTGGCGCGCGTGGGTGATCCTCTCGGGCTACCTGTCCATGTGGCTGCCCTGGGTGGTGCTGTACTCCCACCGCACGATCTTCCAGTTCTACTCGGTCGCGTTCGTCGCGTTCGTCGTCCTCGCCCTGACCTACGCGCTCGGCTGGCTCCTGGGGATCCTGCGGCCGCCGACCGACGCGCCGCTGGGTCGCGGACCGGACGTCGAGCGCGAGGCCGAGCGGTGGGCGTGGCTGCGCCGGCACTTCGCGCGTCCCGACGACCGGACCGCGATGCCCGACTCGCGTCCCCGCCCCTCCCTCCTCGACCTCGCGGTCGCGGAGGACGCCTCGACGACGACGAACCGCTCGGGCCTGCTCGCGCTCGTCGTCGTGCTGGGCTCGGTGGCCGCCGTCTCGGCCTGGTACTACCCGGCGTGGACGGCGTGGAACCTGTCCGAGGCCGCGTGGGAGCTGCGGGTCTGGGGCGGCTGACCCCTCCCGCGCACAGCATCGGCGGTCGGTGTGGCGCAGCGTGACCGGCCGACCCTCGGCGCGTCCTACCGCCGGGGCGAGACGCCGAACATCGCCCGGATCATCGCGCCCGTCCGACGGCCGTACGGCGGCCTGACCAGCGCGAGCGTGTCGGGGCGCAGCGGCTTGGCGAGCACCGACTTCTCGTGGCTGAACCGCCGCACGGACTCCTCCCCGTGGTACGCGCCCGTTCCCGACTCGCCCACGCCGCCGAACGGCAGACCGGGGACGGACAGCTGGAGCATGGGCGCCCCGAACGACATGCCGCCCGCCCGCACCTCGCGCACGAGGCGGGTGCGGTCGGCGTCGTCGTCCGTGAAGGCGTAGGCGGCGAGCGGGTGCTCGCCCGCGCGGATGTGCCCGATCGCCTCGCCGAGACCCTCGACGGCGACGATCGGGAGGACCGGGCCGAAGATCTCCTCGGACATCACGGGGTGGTCGGGACGGACGCCGGTGAGGACGGTCGGCTCGAGGTATCGCGAGGCGGCGTCGCGCCGGCCGCCGTGATGCAGGGTCGCGCCGGCGGCGACGGTGTCGTCGAGCAGCGCCGCGACGCGCGCGTGGTGGTCCCCGCTGACGATCTGGCCGTAGTCGTCGCTCGTCGACGGGTCGGCCCCGTACATCTCCCGCGTGACGGCGGCGAGGTGGTCGGCGAGCGGTTCCGCGGCCTCCGGGGTGGTGAACACGTGGTTGGGCGCCACGCACGTCTGGCCGGCGTTGAGCCACTTGGCCCAGGCGATGCGGTTGGCCACCGCCGCGAGGTCCTGGCGCGGGTCCACCCACACGGGGCTGCACCCGCCGAGCTCGAGCGTGACGGGCGTGAGGCGCTTCGCCGCGGCGGTCGCGACGATCCGGGCCACCCGGGCGCCGCCCGTGTAGAAGATGTGGTCGAGGCGCTGCTCGAGGAGGGCGGTCGTCGTGCCGGCGCCGCCCTGGACGGTCGCGACGACGCCCGGGTCGAGGTACCGCCCCACGAGCGAGGCCAGGGCGAGCGAGGTGGCCGGGGCGATCTCGCTGGGCTTGAGAACCACCGTGTTCCCGGCGGCAAGCGCACCGACCAGCGGGGCGAGCACGAGCTGGACCGGGTAGTTCCACGGCGCGATCACGGCGACGACGCCGAGCGGCTCGCGCACGACGCTCGCCGAGGCGGGCAGGAGCGTCGCAGGCACCGGGACCCGGCGGTTGCTCGTCCAGCGCCGCAGGTGGCGCACGGTGTGGTCGAGCTCGCCGATCGTGAAGGCGATCTCGGCGAGCCAGCTCTCGGTGGGGTGGCGGCCGAGGTCGGCGGCGAGCGCGTCCGCGAGCTCGGGGCCGCCCTCGACGAGGAGGCGCCTCAGGTCGGCGAGGTGTCCACGTCGCGCGGTGCGCGCCAGGGTCGCGCCCGCCTCGAACGTCCTGCGCAGTCGGGCGGTCGCGGCGGGGACCTCGGGGGCGTCCTCGGGGACGGTCGGGCGGGTCTCGGCCATGTGCTCGACGGTAACCGGCGGAGGTCCCGGGCGCCCGTGCGGGCCGATCCCGGTCGCCCACGACCGACGCCTCCAGCGTGCCGGCGCTCCCCGCGAGCGTCGGCACAGCGGCACACCGCACGGCGGTCCACAGGTGCCGGTCGCAGCGCCGCATCCACAGATGTGCCACCACGGGGTGCGTGGGCCTCCCGGCCCGGGCGACGATGCAGACATGGCGGGGACGGGCAGGGACGAGACGGACGCGGGAACGACGACGCCGGGCACAGCGTCGGGAGGCGCCGCGGCAGCAGGCAACGCCACGGCGGCGGGAGACGCCGGGTCGGGGGACAGCGGGACGCGAGCCGACGACGGGCTCGTCGTCGGCGCGGACGGCCTGGCTCGCCCGGCCTGGGCCGCGAGCGACCCGACGCTGCGGGAGTACTACGACACCGAGTGGGGCATGCCGGTGCGGGACGAGCAGGGGCTGTTCGAGCGGATCAGCCTCGAGGTCTTCCAGTCGGGGCTGTCCTGGCTGACGATCCTGCGCAAGCGAGAGGCCTTCCGGGAGGCGTTCGACGACTTCGACCCCGACGCGGTGGCGGCGTTCGGGGACGCGGACGTCGACAGACTGATGGCCGACGCCGCGATCGTGCGCAACCACCGCAAGATCGAGTCGACGATCGACAACGCCCGGGCGACCGTGGCGCTGCGGGCGGACGGCGGGCTGGCCGAGCTCGTGTGGTCGCACCGTCCCGACGTGACGCCGGAGCCGCAATCGTTCGCCGAGGTCCCGAGCTCGTCGCCGGAGTCGGTCGCGCTCGCGAAGGCGCTCAAGGCCGCAGGCTTCCGGCACGTCGGTCCGACGACGATGTTCGCGCTGATGGAGGCCGTCGGGATCGTCGACACGCACCTGGTCGGCAGCCACCGGCGCGGAACCTCAGCGGTGTGGGACCCGGCGGGCTGAACGCACCGCAACCGCGAGTTCGTCATCGTCGAGCGCGAACGTGTCGAGACAGCCCCGCTCGTGGTCCACGAGGACGTTCGTACCGAGAATCAGCGTTCGCCCCGGGAGGCCCCGGTCTCCGGGTCGAGCATGTCGACGGCGTCCGGAACGTCGGAGACGAATCGATCGTCGGGTGGTGCGATCCCGCCGAGCGCGGCTCTCAGTTCTCGCCCCGACGCACGGCGTGCGGGCCGGACCTCGGCGACCGGTCGATCGTCACGCATCACGATCACCGTCTCCCCGGCCTCGATCGCGTCGAGCAGCTCGGAGAACCGGCGTGACGCCTCCGCGGCAGTGACCGTTCGCATGACGGCATCGTCTCCGATCATCGGATTCGACGCGAGGGCAGCCATCCGGGCGCTCGCACGGGCTCGCCGTTGCCCGTCGTCGTCGAGCCCCCGTCTCACCAGGTGAGCCGTGGCCGCTCGCGCGAGCGCAGCGAGCGCCCCGCGCGGTTCACTGCGGCACTCGCCGAGACCACCACGAGGAGCACCGCATGACCGCGCACGCCACGACCACCGAGCCCGCCACCTTCTCCGAACGCCTCGACGCCGGGCCGGTGATCTGCGCCGAGGGCTTCCTCTTCGAGCTCGAGCGGCGCGGCTACCTCACCGCCGGCGAGTTCGTGCCCGAGGTGGCGCTCGAGCACCCTGAGGCGCTCAGGGCCGTGCACGTCGACTTCCAGCGCGCGGGCTCGGACGTCGTCGAAGCGTTCACCTACAACGGGCACCGCGAGAAGATGCGGGTGATCGGCAAGGAGGACCTCCTCGAGCCCCTCAACCGCGCGGCCCTGCAGATCGCGCGTGAGGTCGCCGACGCGGTGCCGGGGAACCTCGTGGCCGGCAACATCTCCAACACCAACGTGTGGGACCCGTCCGACACGGGCACCCAGGCCGAGGTCCGGTCGATGTTCGAGGAGATGGTCGGCTGGGCGGTCGACGAGGGCGCGGACATCCTCGTCGGCGAGACCTTCTACTACGCCGGCGAGGCTCTCACCGCGCTCGAGGTGGCGCGCGCGAGCGGCCTGCCGGTGGTCCTCACGCTCGCGCCGATGGCGCTCGAGGAGATGGCCGACGGCGTGGGAATCGTCGAGACGGCGCAGCGCCTCGAGCAGGGTGGAGCCGACGTCGTCGGGCTCAACTGCTTCCGGGGGCCGGACACGATGCTCCCGTGGCTGCGCCGGATCCGGGAGACCGTGAGCTGTCACGTCGGCGCCCTCCCGATCCCCTACCGCACCACCGAGGCCGAGCCGACCTTCTTCAGCCTCACCGACCCGGGCGCGAGCGTGCCGGCGCCGCACGGCCGGCCCTTCCCCACCGCGCTCGACCCGCTGTACGCGAACCGCTACGAGATCGGCGAGTTCGCCCACGAGGCCTACGCGCTCGGCGCGCACTACCTCGGGGTCTGCTGCGGCGCGTCCCCGATCCACATCCGTCAGGTGGCCGTGGCGGTCGGGCGGACCACGGAGGCGAGCCGGTTCTCGGAGAACATGGCCAACCACTTCATGTACGGGAGCCACGAGCGGCTGCCCGAGCACATCGCCGACCTCGGCGCCCGCGCCTGACCAGCGGGTCCAACGTGCGGTCGGGCCTCGACGCACCGAGGCCCGACCGGTAGCGTGCCGGCAACCCCCGGGGAGCGCCGAACGGCGCTGAGAGTGCGGAGAGTCCGCAGACCCGTCAACCTGATCCGGTTAGCACCGGCGTAGGGAGCAGGGCACCTGCCGGACGTCTCGCTCCGGGAGGTCTCGACGTACCCGCGGGCCGGGAGAGGCACCGTGAGCACGCACGCCGGCAGAACCCAGGCCCTCGACGACGCGCAGGTCGACCCGCGAACCGCTGCGGGCACCGGCTCCGCCGACCCGACACCCGAGCAGCTCGGGATCGGGATGCGGCTGAGCATCCACCCGCACGCCGACGACTTCGTCGACGTCATCCTCGGCTCGATCACCGACGTCGAGCAGCGCGGCCTCACCGACGGGCTCGTCGTCGAGAGCGATGCCGTCAGCACGTACGTCGGGGCGCGGCGCGCGCCGGCGGAGCAGCGCCTGGCCGCGTACGCCGTCGCGCTGGTCGAGGCCGCCTCCCGCCGCACCGGCGGCGGCCACGTGGTGGCGCACCTCCTGCTCTCCCGGGGCTGCCCCGGCGAGGTGACCTGCGACCCGCGGTCGTTCGTCGAGGCGACCGACCCGGCCGCACCGATCGAGCTCGAACCCACCGGCATCCCGGCCCGCGCCCAGTGGTCGCTGTACCCGCTGCTCGACGGCTCCTCCGCCGGCGGCGACCACATGGAGCCGATCATGGCGGCGATCACCGAGGCGCAGGAGCGGGGCGTGGCGAGCGAGGCCGCGCACTACGCGACGATGCTCACCGGCGACCTCGGGGAGGTCGTGGCGACGGCGACGGACGCGTGGGCGCGGGTCGGCGCGAGCGTCCCGCACGTCGTCACCCATCTCACGGTCTCGGTGGGTTCGCCGAGCGAGCAGGTGGCGTCATGAGCGGCGCGGACCAGAGCCACGGGTACGGCCCGTGGGCGCTGAAGGACCTCGTGATCGTGGTGGTGCTCGGCGCGGTCTTCGGGTTCGCCTACTGGGCTCTCGTCCAGGGCTGGAGCGGGCTGCGCGTCCTCATGGGCCCCGCGGGCGACCTCTCCGAGCACGTCCTCTTCGGTGGTTGGCTGATCGTCGCCCCGATCGCGGTGGCCATCGTGCGGCGTCCCGGCGCCGGCGTGCTCGCCGAGGTCCTCGCCGCGACCATCGAGTTCGCGTTCCTCGGTTCACCGGTCGGCCCGCTGCTCCTCGTGGCGGCCCTGCTCCAGGGCGTCGGCTGCGAGCTCCCGTTCTTCCTCACCCGCTACCGGAGGTTCGGGTGGGGCATCTTCGCCCTGGCCGGGCTCCTCGGCGCAACGCTGGTGTTCTTCTACTCCGCGTTCCGCTCGGGCTGGTACGGGCAGGACATCTTCGCGCTGCGCCTGGCGATCCAGGCGCTGTCCGGCGTCGTCCTGGGCGGGCTCCTCGCCAAGGTGGTCGTCGACGCGCTCGCGCGCACCGGGGTCGTGGACAACTTCGCCATCGGCCGGGCCGGTCAGGCATGACGGGCCTGTCGGCACGGCCGGCCCGGACCTCCCCCGACGACGGGGCCGCCACCGGGCACGACCGTCCGGCCGTGGGCACGGCGGCGGCGTCGGCCGTCGCGCTGACCGACGTGTCGGTGCACTTCCCGCGCCGGCCGGAGCCGGCGCTGAGCGGTGTCACGCTCGGCGCCGCGCCCGGCGAGCACGTGGTGGTCCTGGGGCCCTCGGGCTCGGGCAAGTCCACGGTGCTGCAGGTGATCACCGGGGTCGTGCCCCACACGGTGACGGCACGGGTCACGGGGGAGGTGACGGTGGCCGGGGCGCACGACCTCGGCACGCCCGTGGTCGAGCGCTCCCGCCGCATCGGCGCCCTCGCACAGGACCCGGGCGCCGCGGTGTGCCTCCCGGTGGTCGAGCAGGAGCTCGCGCTCCCGCTCGAGAA
Organism: Georgenia sp. Z1344; assembly: GCF_057652375.1. Lineage (NCBI taxonomy): Bacteria > Bacillati > Actinomycetota > Actinomycetes > Allobogoriellales > Allobogoriellaceae > Georgenia > Georgenia sp. Z1344. The sequence goes on from NZ_CM172728.1 coordinate 1,247,369, forward strand.
CCACGGCACCGACCCGGCCGCGATCGACGACCGCATCGACACCGCGCTCGACGCCGTCGGCGCGGGCGCGCTGCGCGACCGGTCCTCCGCCGACCTCTCCGGCGGCGAGTCGCAACGGGTGGCGCTCGCGGCCGCGCTCGTCACGGAGCCGGAGGTGCTCGTCCTCGACGAGCCCACCTCGATGCTCGACCCGGCCGGCATCGCCGCCGTGCGCGACGCACTGGGCACGGCGGTGCGGCGCCACCACCCGGCGGTCGTGCTCGTCGAGCACCGGCTCGACGAGTGGGCGGGCCCGGCCGGCATCGCCGGGCTGCCCTCCCGCGCCGTTGTGCTCGGCCCCGACGGCACGCTGCTCGCCGCGGGCGACACCGTCGAGATCCTGCTCGCGCACGCCGAACAGCTCGTGGCGGCCGGCTGCTGGCTTCCGCTCGAGGCGGAGCTCGCGGCGGCCTGCGGTGGACCGGGCGGGCTGTCGTCTGCCCGCTGCACCGACCACCTGCGCGGGCTCGCCGCCGAGGTAGCACCGGGGTCGGGCCCGGGGACCGAGCCGGAGACCGATCCAGGACCGGGGCCCGAGCCTGTGTCGGCGCCCGAGTCGGCGCCGACCACTGCCGGACCGCCCCTCCTGTCCGCGCGCGGGCTGAGCGCCGGCCGTGCGGCCTGGCGCGGCGGACGTCGGCGCGCGGGGCGTCGCGGTGGGCGGGACGACGGACGGGGGGCCGGCCCGGCCCCCGAGGACCACCCGGTGCTCACCGGGATCGACCTCACGGTCCGAGCCGGGGAGGTCGTGGCGGTCCTCGGCCCCAACGGGGTCGGCAAGTCCACGCTGCTGCTCACGCTCGCCGGACTCCTGCCGCCGCTCGCCGGCACCGTCACGGGGGACGCTCCGGGCATGGTGTTCCAGAACGCCGAGCACCAGTTCCTCACGCACACCGTGGCCGCCGAGATCGGGCACGGGCTCACCGGCGAGGCGGGCGAGGCCGCGGTCGCGGACCGCCTGCGGCGTCACCGGCTCGAGCACCTGGCCGGGCAGAACCCGTTCCGGCTCTCGGGCGGGGAGAAGCGCCGGCTCAGCCTCGCGGCCGTCCTCGCCCACGACGCTCCCGTCCTCCTCGCGGACGAGCCCACCCTCGGGCTCGACCGGCGCGACGCGGTCGCGACCATGGAGACGCTGCGCGCGGAGGCGACCGCGGGACGCGGGATCGTGCTCTCCAGCCACGACCTGCGCACCGTCGCCACGCTCGCCACCCGGGTGGTCCTGCTCGCCGACGGCGAGATGATCGCCGACGGTCCCACGCACGAGGTGCTCAGCGATGCGGACCTCGTGCGGCGCGCGGGCCTCAGCCTGCCCCCGCTCGTGTCCTGGCTGCTCGCGCACGTGCCCGGCAGCTCGCTCGCACACGTGCTGCGCAGGCTCGACGAGCGGGTGGGCCGATGACCGCGCTCGCCCGGGCACCGCTCGGCGACGCCCCGCTGAGCCGCCGCAACCCCACGGTCAAGCTCGCCGCGCTCACCGCGGTCTCGCTCGCGGTCGTGTTCGTGCTCGACCCGCTCACGCCGCTCGCGCTCTACGCGCTGGCCCTGACCGCCGTGGCCGTGGGCACCCGGGCCGCGCCGCGCACGCTGGTGCTGGCGCAGCTCCCGTTCCTCGTGTTCGGCCTGGGCGTGCTGTCGGTCAACGTCCTCACCCGTCCCGGGGAGGTGCTGTGGCAGTGGGGCGTGCTGCGCGTGACGGTCGAGGGGCTCGAGGTGGGAGCCGCGCTCGGCGTCCGCTCGCTGGTCATCGGGGTCTGCGTCGTCGGGTTCCTGCTGTCCACCGACGGCGTGGCACTGATGACGAGCCTGCACCACAACGCCCGGCTCGGCGCGCGGATGACCTACGCCGTCCTCGCCGGGTACCGGATGCTGCAGGAGATGCCGCGCGAGTGGTCGACGATCCGGCACGCCCACGCGGCGCGCTCCCCCGACGTGCGGGGCCGGCCCCCACGAGGGGCGCGCCACCTGGCCGGGGTGGTGTTCACCCTGCTCGTGGTGTCGCTGCGCAAGGGCGAACGGATGGCTCAGGCCCTGGAGTCCCGGGGGCTGGGGCTCGCCCCCCGCACCACGTGGCGGCCCACCCCGGTGCGCGGCGCGGACTGGGCGCTGCTGGCCGGTGTGCTCGCCGTGCTGGCCGCCGTGCTCGTCGTCAGCCACCTCGCCGGGACGCTGCGGGGGCCCGGTGCCCTCTTCGGATAGCCGGATGAACACGCCCACCGACGGACCACCACCCCCGACGGAGAGACCCATGCACCTCGTCGCCCTGGTCAACGCCCCCACCAGCCAGTACGCGGAGTCGTGGCGCCATCCGCTCTCGCGTGGGGACTGGCTGGGCGCGTCGTTCTACGCCGACCTCGCCCGCACGCTCGAGCGCGGCCGGTTCGACATGATCTTCTTCCCGGACGCCCTCGCCGTCCCCGAGGACGCGGCCGGCGACTACGCGACCACCGTCCGCACCGGCGGCAAGGGGGCGATCTACCTCGACCCCGTCACCCTGGCCACGGTGGCGGCGTCGGCCACGACGCACCTGGGTGTGGGCGCGACGATGTCGACCACCTTCCTGCCGCCCTATGCCATCGCCCGCACCATGCTCAGCCTCGACCACCTCTCCGGCGGCCGGACGGCGTGGAACGTCGTCACCTCGACCACCGACGCCGAGGCCCGCAACATGGGCCTGTCCGCGATGCCCAGCAAGGCGGCCCGCTACGACCGGGCCGACCGCGTGGTGCGCACCGTCCTGGACCTGTGGGACTCGTGGGGGCCGGACGCCCTCGTGCTCGACCGGGAACGCCGGATGTTCGCGGACCCGGCGCACGTGCACCGGGTCCCGGACACAGGCGCGAGTGCGGAGGCAGACGCGGATGCGGGTGCGGGTGCGGGTGCGGGTGCGGACCCGGAGGCGGTCGCCCTGAGCCGAGGACCGGTCACGCTGCCGCGCAGCCCGCAGGGACGACCGGTGCTCATGCAGGCGGGCGCCTCGGAGCGGGGCCGGACCTTCGCCGCCCGCTGGGCCGAGGTGGTGTTCGTCGTCGCCGAGGACGCGGCCGCGATGCGCGCGCTGCGCACCGACCTGCGCGCCCGCGCCGCCGCGTGGGGCCGGGACCCGGACGACCTGCGGGTGCTGGCCGCGGTCCAGCCCGTGGTGGCCGCGACCGACGACGCAGCCCGCGCCCGCCTGAAGGAGATGGCTGCGCTGCTCGACGAACGCGAGATCCTCACGATGCTCGGACGCCTCCTGCACGCGGACGACCTCGACCCGGATGCCCGCGCCGCCGACCTCCTCATCGCCCACCGGGGCGCGACCGGGAGCGAGGGGTTCGAGGACATGCTGCTGCGCGCGAGCCGGGCGGAGGACCTCACGGTCCGCGAGCTCGCCCAGCGGCAGGCGATCAGCCAGCTCAAGCCCCAGCCCACCGGCTCCCCGGCGACGGTCGCGGACGAGCTGTGCGCGATCGTCGACGCCGAGGCCGCCGACGGTTTCGTCGTCATGTCGGCGCTGTACCCGTCCTCGCTGACGGAGTTCGTCGACGGCGTCGTCCCCGAGCTCCAGCGCCGCGGGCGCCTGCGTCGCGACTACCGGGGCGGAACGCTCCGCGAGCACCTCGCGCCGGGCGCACCGCCCGGCCGGACGGCCGACCAGCCGTCCGCTCAGCCGCCGGGTCACCGTCCGACGGCGACGAGCCCCGACTCGTAGGCCGTGACCACGATCTGCGTGCGGTCCCGCAGGCCGAGCTTGGCGAGGATCCGGGACACGTGCGTCTTGACGGTCTGCTCGCCGAGGAACAGCTCGCCGGCGATCTCGCCGTTGGACATCCCGGTCGCGACGAGGCGCATGACGTCGAGCTCGCGCTCGGTCAGCGGCGAGAGGACGGTGGGGTCCGGCCGACCCGAGGGCCGGGCCGCGTAGTCGGTGATGACCTTGCGGGTGATCGACGGCGAGAGCAGCGCCTCGCCGGCCGCCACCACGCGCACGGCGCCGGCGAGCTCGTCGGCGGTGGCGTCCTTGAGGAGGAACCCGCTCGCCCCGGCCTGGAGGGCGGCGAACACGTACTCGTCGGCGTCGAAGGTGGTGAGCATGACGACGCGGGGGTGCTCGTCCCCCGGCATGGCGAAGACGGCGCGGGTGGCGTCGAGGCCGTTGACCTTCGGCATGCGGATGTCCATGAGGACGACGTCGGGGCGGGTGCGGCGCACGAGGTCGACGACCTCGGAGCCGTCGGACGCGCTGCCGACCACCGTCATGTCCTCCTGCGCGTCGAGCAGGGCGCCGAAGCCCTGCCGGACCATCGCCTGGTCGTCGACGACGGCGACGCGCACGACGCCCGTACCGGTCGGTGTGCTCACCCGGACACGGTAGCCGGGGACGCCTCTCGTCGTCGGGGGCGTTCCGGCGCCTCCCCTCCCCCGTGCGTAGGGGACCGATTCACACCCGCGGGTGACGCGGAGCGGCGAGGCGCGCGGCGACAGTCCCTGTCATGCACACGACCACCGCGGCACCCGGCCGCTCCGACACACTGTCCTCAACCACCAGAGACGGACGTGACCACATGACCGCCACCGCACCGACCGACGACAGTCAGGGCCGAGCGGGCCGCACCCTGCGCACCCTCGGTCGCGACCTCGGCTACCTCCTGCCGGGGATGATCCTCTCGATCATCGCCTTCGTCCTGCTCGTCACGCTCTTCGCCGTCGGGGTCGCGACGTTCATCGTCTGGATCGGCGCGCTCGTCCTGCCGCTCACCCTCGTCGTCGCCACCGGGTTCGCCCAGATCTCCCGGGCGCGGCTGCAGGCCTGGGGCGCCGAGGTCGTCCCGCCCCGCTACCGCGAGCACCGCGGCGGGATCGGCGGCTGGATCAAGCTCCTGGGTGACGGACGCCGCTGGCTCGACCTGTTCTACGAGGGCCTGCTCGCCTTCCCCCTGCGCCTGCTCACCGGGCTCGTCGCCATCATCTGGCCGGCCGCCGCGCTCGGTGGGATCACCTACTGGTTCTGGGGACTTTTCCTGCCCGAGGACGACGCGATGTCCGGCCTCACCTGGCTCCTCACCCAGCTGCCCGACGGCTGGATCTCGGAGTCCGTGGCGCAGAGCTTCTGGCTCGACGCCCTCGTCACCGGGATCGCCGGGCTCCTGCTGGCGATCAGCACGCCGGCCGTCGTGCGCCTCATGGCACTGATGGACGCGGGCGCCACCTCCGTCGCGCTCTCCGGCACACCCACGGGCACGACGATCGGTGGGCAGCAGCGATGACCGGGCGGACCCCGTCCCACGACCCGGTGGGGAACCTCCTCGCCCTCCGGTCGCCGCGCACCGGCTGGACCTGGCTGGCGACGATCTACACGGCCGTCGTCCTCGTCCCGATCACGTGGCCCGTGCTGACGAACGTCCACGACGTCCACGTCGCGATCTCCATGGTCCTCGCGTTCGCGACCTCGGGGGCTCTCGTCCTCGCCGTGCGGTGGCCCGCCGTCTCGCTCGGTCTCGCCCTCGCGGGGGCCGTGGGCACGGCGGCGGCAGCGGCGTCGTCGTCGGCCCCGTGGCCCTGGCCCGTGCCGACGATGATCGCCTTCCTCCTCAACCTGCTCGTCCTCACGCTCCTGCACGGGTGGCGGTGGGGCGCCGGCCTCTGGCTCGGCGGGTCGGCCCTCTCGGTCGTGGCCGTCCTCCTGCGGCCCGACGCGGGCGGTGCGGTCGCCAACGCGATCGTCACCGCGGGCATCGGGGCCGGCCTGCTCGCGGCCGGCAGCGGGCTCCGGCTCCTCCTGCGCGGACGGACCGCCCTGACCGAGGAGCGGCGGGCCCGCGCCGAGGAGTCCGAGCGGCGCACCGAGCTCCAGGAGCGCAACCGGATCGCGCAGGAGATGCACGACGTCGTCGCGCACTCGATGTCCGTCATCTCCGTCCAGGCGACGACGGCGCCCTTCCGCCTCAGCGACACCTCGCCGGAGGTGGACGCGGAGTTCGCGTCCATCGCGCAGTCCTCCCGCTCGGCGCTCACCGAGATGCGCGGCCTGCTCAGCATCCTGCGCGGCACCGAGGACGCGGACCTCGCTCCGCAACCGTCGCTCACCGACGTGGCCGAGCTCGTCGACGGCGCGCGCAGCTCCGGCGCGACGATCACGTTCGACCACCGGGGCGCCGGCCCGGAGACCGTCCCGCCCGCCACCGGGCTCACCGCCTACCGCATCGTCCAGGAGGGGCTGAGCAACGCCCTGCGGCACGCGCCGGGCGCCGAGGTGGCCGTCACGCTCGCCGTCGGGGCGGACGAGGTGGGTGTCGCCGTCGTCAACGGGCCCGCCACGGGCGAGGTGACGGCGTCGGCCGGTGCCGGACTCGGGCTCGCGGGCATCCGCGACCGGACCCGCGCGCTCGGTGGCACCTCGGACATCGGCCCGACGCCGGAGGGCGGGTTCGCGGTCACCGCGACCCTCCCGGTGGGGTGAGGGAACGTTCCTCGCGGGCGGGCCGCGGTGACCTCGATCGGCCGCGGTCGATCGGGGTCACCGCGGCGCGGTCAGGAGCCGAAGCGGCGCGTTCAGGAACCGAAGCCACCGACGAGCAGGCTGACGGTCATCGCGACGATGACCGTGTTGAACGCGAACGCGAGCATCGAGTGGGTCCGCATGACCGACCAGGCGCCGCTCGTCCGGCACCGCACCCCGGACCCCTGCATGGTCGAGGTGAGCACGGACATCGTCAGGTAGTCCCGGTACCCGGGCTCGGAGAGCAGATCGAACTCGAGGGCCCCTCCGGAGTCGAGCCGCATGTACCTGGTCGCGTACGCGTAGACCATGAGCGCCCAGGACCCCGCGACGGCGGCGAAGCCCAGCAGGATCATCCAGATCGAGGTCCGGAACTGATCGGTCTGGGCGATCGTGAGGACGCCGATGGCCGCGACGAGCCCGCCCTGGACGGTCCACGACTCGGCGCTCGACTCGCCGAGGACGGACCGCCACCACGACCGGCCGGCGCGCCGCTGGACCGCAGCGAACCGGCGGAGATCCCGCGCCGACATCCGGGTGAAGACCCGGTGGGTGAAGAAGACGTGCGTTGCCGCGAAGAGCACCCAGTACATGAGGAAGATCGGCATGGTCAGGGACAGGAAGTAGTCCCGCAGCCACTCCGCGGTGGTCGCGTACTCGTCCACCTCGGCCACGCGGGAGATCATGATCGGGACGAAGGCCAGGAGCGTGAGCACCAGTGCGACACCCCCGGCGGCGTTGCCCCGGAAGACCTCGCTCGCGAGCCGTGGGGTCCGGTCCATGCGTCTCCTCGTCAGGCTGTCGTCGTGGTGCGCTCGCCACCGGGTGTCGGTGTCGGCCCGTTGCGCGGCCCGCGCGTTCCGGCCGGTCGTCGCGGGCCCGAGGATGCCACGGCGCCACTCCTCCGCGTCGTACCTCACGCCGACCGTGCGACCGTCCGCTCGCATCGCCCTCCGGTCCTCCCCCTCCGTGAGGGCTCCACCGTCCCGGAGCCCGATCGTCCGGCCCCACGGGTTGCGGGCCCGGCCAGCCTCGATAGAGTGTGATCTACGCGATATTCGTCTGGGGGACGAGACAAGCCATGAGACCGGTCGAGGGCCAGGTGCAGAGCGGGCGCGGACGCCTGCCGCGCTGGGCCGACCGGAGCCTGCGGGCCCTCGGTGGGACCGGCGCCCTCGTCGTCGTCGGCATCGCGCTCGCCTCCCCGGCCGCAGCCGACGACGACGAGGGCGTCACCACGGGGGACACCCAGGACTCGGTGCTCACCTCCGTGCTCGAGGGAATCGGCGAGCACGTGGTCGATCCGGTGGCGGAGCACGTCATCGACCCCGTCGTCGAGCTGGCCGTCCCGCCATCGCCCGACCCCGAGCCGGCCGAGAGCGTTCCCGTGGCCGCCGACGAGGCGGCCACCGACGACCCGTCGGCGATCCCACCCGCTCCCGAGCACGACACCACCGTCGACGTCGACGTGCCGGCTGGAGCCGTCACCGACGACGCCGCCGCGGCCGACGAGCTCGCTGCGCCCGGCGAGGAGGTGGCACCCCCCGCCCCGGGCGACGCCGCCCCGGCCGACGATGCCGCACCGGGCCAGGAGGGCGCCGGCGACGCGGACACCGAGGGCCCGGAGCCTGGCACCTCCGACGTCGACGCGGACGAGTCGCACGAACCGGCCACGCAGACCGAGCCCGCACAGCCCGACGCGGCAACCGCGCCCGCACCGGCCGCCCAGAACGAGCCCACCCCGGAGCGCGACGCCGCCGCGGCCGACGACGCTCCGGTCGCCGACGAGGCGGGGCAGCCCGCCGACCGATCCCCGCTCACCTACCTGTCCGACGCCCTGAGCCCCGTCGTCGAGGAGGTGACCGCGCCCGTCGAGGAGCTGACGACGACGCTCGGCGAGCTCGTCGGAGAGGTGGTCGATCCGCTCACGCCGGTCACCGACGCCGTGCTCACGCCCGTGACCGACGAGGTCGTCGCGCCGGCCCTCGAGTCGGTCCGACCGGTGACGGACTCGCTGCGTCCGGTGCTCGAGCCGGTCGGCACGGTCGTCGAGCCCGTGACCACAGGCGCCGCTCCCGTCCTCGACGTCGTGGACCCCGTTCTCGACGCCGTCGCCCCGGTGGTCCGTGCGGTCGACCCGGTGGTCGCTCCGCTGCGGCCCGCCGTCGACGAGGTCGTGACGATCGCCGAGCCGGTCGTGGATGTCGAGGACGTCGTCGACATCGGCATCCTCGCGCCGTCGCTCGACGAGCCCGGCCCGACGCAGGACGACGCGCCCGCCGGCACACCGCCCGCAGCCGACGAGGTCCCGCCCACCGCCGTCGCGCCCGAGGCACCCGCGGGGGGCCCGGCGCAGACGCCCAACCCGGCGGAGTCGGTCGTCCCGTCCGGGTCGCAGAGCCCGGCGGTCGAGATCACCGCGAGCTCCACGCCCGCCGCGCGCACGGCCGTGGAGTCGGGCGTCGTCGTCGACGTCGCGACCGACCACGTCCCCGAGGTCGTTCCGGCCGCCGTCGCCACCTCCGTCCAGGTCGCCGACGACGTCGCCGCGCGGGTCGCTCCGTCGCAGGCACTGGCACCGGAGGCCGAGCACTCGGGTCCCCAGCACGGCCTCGACGCCGTCGCCCAGGCGGGCCACTCGTTCGCGGTCGTCACGCAGGGCGGCGACTCTCCGGTGCGGGCCGGCGGGGCCGACAGCACGCCCGGCGCCCGCTTCGAGTTCGACACGACCCAGCTGTCCTGGCCGGTCGGCGACTCCGCCGACCGTGCCCTCCTCGACGTCGATCACGAGGTCCCGGTCTCCCCTGCCTGAGTGATGCCCGCCGGCACGCGTGCCGGCACACGCATCCACGCGCATCCGCGCACTCACGGCAGATTCCAAGGAGACAGACCATGCATGCACTGCTACGCCATGCCCTGAGAGTCACAGTGCTCTCGGGCGGGCTGCTCGTCGCCGGGGCCGCAGCGGCCCACGCCGACGACGGCCTGCTGGACGACGACACCACGCTCGACGGCCTCGTCGAGGACGTCGTCGCCGACAACGTGGTCACCGCACCGGTGACCGCCCCGATCGACCTCGGGGACGTCACCGCCACCGTGCTCGGTGACACCGACGTCCGGTCCGAGGAGGTGCCGGCCGCCGAGGCGGTGCCGACCTCCACGGTGGAGATCACGACGGACGACGCGTCCGCGGGCGACGAGGCGCCCACCGAGCTGCCGGAGGCCGCCGGTACGGCCGTCCCGGCAGAGCCGGCCGAACCGGCGCCGACGACGGACCCCGACGAGCCGATCGCGCTCGACGTCGTCGCGGACAACACTGCCACCCTGCCGATCACGGCACCGGTCACGGCCGGCGACCCGGTCGTCACCGTGGGTGGCACCACCGACGTCGAGCGGACGGAGTCCGGGGTGACCGCGCCGGCCGCCGCACCCACGTCGACCACCAGCGTCGACGCGCCGGCAGCACCCGCTCCGGCGGACGACGCCGCGATCAGCGACGTCGTCGCGGACAACACCGTCACCGCGCCGGTGACCGTCCCCGTCGATGTCGGCGACATCACCGCCACCGTGCTCGGCGAGACCACGATCGACGAGACCGTGGCACCGAGCGACGGCGACACGGAGACGACGGGATCCGACGCACCGGTGTCGACCACCACCGTCGACGCGCCCGCAGCTCCCGCTCCGGCCGACGACGCCGCGATCAGCGACGTCGTCGCGGACAACACCGTCACCGCGCCGGTGACCGTCCCGGTCGACGTCGGCGACATCACCGCCACCGTGCTCGGCGAGACGACCGTCGACACCACCGAGACACCGGCCGCCCCGGCGCCGGTGTCGACCACCACCGTGGACACCTCGGCCCAGCCGGTCGAGGCCGCTCCCGTGGACGAGAACGGGGACAGCGGACCGGTCGACGGCCTGCTGGGCGACCTGCTCGGCGACGGACTGCTGAGCGACGTGGTCGCGGACAACACCGTCACCGCACCGATCACGGTGCCGGTCACGGTCGGCGACCTCTCGCTGTCCCTCCTCGGCGACACGACCATCGACCGGACCGCACCGGCTGCGACCACAGGACCGGTCGCCCCGGTCTCGGAGGTGGTCGTCACCCAGGAGCCCGGCTCCGACGCCGGCTCGTCCGGGTCGCTCATCGAGGACGTCCTGTCCGGCAACGTCATCACGCTGCCGATCACCGTGCCGATCGACGTCGGCGACCCGACGGTGACGATCATCGGGGAGACCGAGATCGTCGACGAGGTCACGCCGACCGACCCGACGGACCCCGTTGACCCGGTCGACCCGACCGACCCGACGGACCCCGTTGACCCGGTCGACCCGACCGACCCCACGGACCCGTCCGACCCGACGGACCCCGTTGACCCGGTGGACCCGACCGACCCGACGAATCCGAGCGACCCGGGGACCGACCCCGGCAACGGCCCGGACGTCGACGCCACCACTCCGGTCGTGGTCGAGGTCGTCGACCACGGCACCACTCCGCAGGCGCCCGCGACCGACGGGTCGGCGAACGCCGGGAGCCCGGTGAACGAGCTGCCGGAGACGGGGGCAGGAGCCTCGCTCCCGCTCGCCGCTCTCGCGGGCGGGCTCATCGTCCTCGGCCTGCTCACGCGAAAGCTCGCACGGGTCTGACCCAGGGCCCCTCGCGGTCGGACAACTGGTCGACGTCGGCCGGTCCCCGTGGCGGTATTCCGTCACGGGGGCCGGACCGGCGGCCGTGCTGTGCCCGCGGGCGCCCGCCCGATGAGGCACAACTGCACCCGCACCCCTTTGCGCAGAAGGTGCCTGTCAGCCCATCAGCCACCGGACGAGGAACACGATCGGGACGATCACGACGGCGGAGGCGCCGATCAACCCGACGATGAGGGCACCCTTGGCCTCGGCGCCCAGCTTCGGCTTCGTCCATCCCGCCCGGTCAAGGACCGCCTGCAGCGGGGTGTTGAGGTCGGCGGTGTTCAACGTGTAGTCCACGGGTGTCGTCGGTCCGTCGGCGCTCGTCCCGAGCTCGACGCGCTTCTCGAAGCGCCAGACGCGACCGCCCTCGCTGCTGCCCGTGAGCGCGCCCACGACCGGTACGCCCGCCTGCCAGTCGAGCGCGTAGTAGTGGTCGGACCGCGTGACCTTGCCGGGGCCCGCCATGACGAGGCGGGTCTCGAACACGCGGTTCGTCCCGTTCCGCTGGGCGAGCACCCACCAGGACCGGTCCTGCAGGTCCCACCGCACCTGGATGACCTCGTCGTTGTGGGCGACGACGTACGGCGTGTCCCGCAGCTCGTGGGCCAGCGCGGCGGCGACCGCGGCGAGCGGCCACGGGGTGTCGAGATCCTGGACGACCGGGTCCGGGACCGCGGGACGGAGGTCGTCGGCGCTCGACGTCCCCATCTCGCGCCTGGCGCGCGGCGCGAGGACGAGGGCGATGACACCGACGACGAGGAACAGCACGGCGACGAACCCGAGCGCGAGCCGGTCGCTCGTCCCAGATGCCACCGCCAGCGCCAGCACGGCCGCTCCGGCACCCAGGAGCGTGAAGATCACGCCGAAGATGATCATGCCGATCCACCGGTGCTGCGGCTGCAGCGTCCATCGCATACCTGCGCTCCTTCCTGGTCCGGTCACCGGTGCCCGGCGACCGCGGCGGACCACGCTAGGTGCCGTCCGCCGCGCCCCGACCGAGGGGGCGGGGGCAGATGTCCCCCGCCGACGCGCGCGCTCGGGTCCACCACCCGCACGCGCGCGAGGCGCACGAACCGCAATCTCGACGAGAGAACGCGGGCGCTGGGCCGCGCTCTCGACAGGAATGTGGCTCCCAACCGCAATCTCGACGTGCACCAACCGCAATCTCGACGAAGGGGGGCGGCTCAGGCGTGCTCCTGGCGGAGGCGAGTGAGGTGGCGGCGCTGGGCCGGGTCGTGCGTGAGGGCGATCGCCCGGTCGTAGGCGTCGGCGGCCTCGTCCGCTCGGCCCGCCAGCCGCAGCAGGTGGGCGCGCGTGGCCCAGGCGGGCTGGTACCCGCTGGTCCGGTCGGCGATCCGGTCGAGCACGGCGAGCCCGGCGTCCGGTCCGTCGGTGCGTCCAAGCACCGCGGCGAGTGCGGTGGCGCCGCCGAGCGACGGCGCGAGCTCGTCGAGCGCGAGGTGCAGCCGGCGCAGCGTCGCCCAGTCGATCGGCCCTTCCGGCGTGCGCGCGCAGTGGACGGCCTGGATCGCGGCCTCGAGCTGGAACCGGCCGACCTCGCCGCGCGCGTGGGCGGCGCGCAGGTGCTCGTGCGCCCGCGCGATCAGCGCACGGTCCCACAGCGCCGGGTCCTGCTGGTCGAGCGGGACGTACTCACCGCCCGGGCCGAGCCCCGCACCTGCGCGGGCGGCGGAGAGCAGGACGAGCGCCACGAGCCCCCGGGCCTCGGGGTCGCGCGGGGCGAGCTGGGCAACGAGCTCGGCCAGGTGCCGGGCCTCCGGCGGCAGCCGGCTCGGCTCCTGACCGGTGGACCACTCGATGACGTAGGCGCCGTACACGGCCTCGAGCACGGCGGCCATCCGCTCGGGCAGGGCGTGCCGGTCGGGGATCTCGAACGGGACCTGCGCTGCCTTGATTCGCCGCTTGGCCCGGGTCAGCCGCGTGGCCATCGTCCGGGCCGGGACGGCGAACGCCCGTCCCACCTGGGCGGCGGTGAAGCCGAGGACGACGTCGAGCATGAGCGGCGTCCGGGCCGCCCGGTCGACGTCCGGGTGGGCGCACGCGAGCAGGAGCTCGAGTCGTCGGTCTCCCACGGCGTCCGGGTCGATCTCGTCGACGACGGCGAGACGGCGGGCCACGTCGTCGTCGAGCGGGCCGGTCAGCCGGGACTCGCCGGATCGCCACCGGTCACGCATCCGGTTGCGCGCGACGGCGAGGAGCCAGGCGGCCGGGTCGTCCGGCACCCCGCGGTCCGGCCAGGTGCGCAGGGCACGCTCGAGGGCGTCGCCGACGGCGTCCTGGGCGGCCTGGAGGTCCCCGTCGGCGGCGGCGAGCAGAGCGACCACCCGACCGTAGGCGTCCCGGGCCGCGCGCGCCGCGGCGTCGTGCGCGACCTCGCGCGCGTCCCGGGTGGTGCCGGCGCTCAGGCGGTCCATGCCCCGTCGACGATCGACGTCGCGGCCGGGCGGACCTCGATCGTCCCGTAGGAGCTGGCGGGGCAGCGCTCGGCCCACGCCAGTGCGGCGTCCGCGTCGGGCACGTCGACGACGAACACGCCGGCGAGCGCCTCCTTCGTCTCGGCGAACGGCCCGTCCTGGACCTGTGTCTCCCCCGTCCGCCGCGTGACGGTGCGCGCGTCCCCGGGCGCGGTGAGGATGTCGGCGCCGACGAGCACGCCGGCCCGCGTCAGCGCGTCGGCGTACTCGCCGAACAGGCGCTGCATGTCCGCCATGTCCTCGTCCGACACCTGCCCCGGGTCCGGCACTCCGTTGTGCAGCAGCAGTGCGAATCGCATGATCGTCTCCGTCCGTCGTCGTCAGTCTCACGCAACCAGGATGTCGCGCACAGTGATGACGATCGGCCGGGGCCCGGATCGTCACCCCGGTCGATCCGGCCCGACGCCGTGGGGGGGGGGCCTACCGGTCGTGCACGCTGCGCGCGGCGGCGACGAACCGGTGGATGAGCGCGGGGTCCTTGACGCCGCGAGTGACCTCGACGCCGCTGGAGACGTCGACGCCCCACGGGTGGACACGGGAGATCATCTCGGCCACGTTGTCCGGCGTGAGCCCGCCGGCGAGCATCCACCGGCCGTGCGGGGAGGTCAGCTCCTCGACATCCCACGTGTCCCCGGATCCCGGGGTCGCCGAGTCCAGGAGGAGGACCTCCTCGTCGTGCGCCCGGACCTCGGTCGGTCCGTCGGCCCCGGAGGTGGCCCGCCACACGCGCGGGAAGGTCGCGGCACCGCGCAGGTTGTCGGCCTCGCCGTACCCGTGGAGCTGGAGGACGTCGACGCCGACGTCCCGCGCGAGAGCCACGGCGTCGTCGACCGGCAGGTCGTGGACGACGAGAACGGTGGTCGTGCCCCCCGCTGCGCGGACGAGCCCGGGGATGTCCTCGGGCGGCACGGCGCGGACGCTCGTCGAGCTGACGACGATGCCGACCGCGTCGGCGCCGGCGCCGCGGGCCTCCCGCACGTCCTCGACCGTGCGCATCCCGCAGATCTTGACGAACACCGGCTCTCCCTCCCTCGGCACGACGACGCCGCAGCTCCTCCCGGTCCGGGCCCCGCAGGACCCGGGGCGGGCCGGACGCCATTGTGCCCACAGGCCCGTGCCGGCCCACCCTGCCGCGCGACCTGTGGACGCGCACGGACGCACCGTCGGCCGCCGGGCCACGCTCGTGGCATGACGGGCAGTGACACGACGGCGGAGGTGGAGGACCATGAGCGTCATGACGGTGATGCCGCGCACGGACGGGTGGACGGTCGATGACCTCGACCGGATCCCCGACGACGGCCTGCAGTACGAGCTGCTCGACGGGATCCTCCTCGTGACCCCGGCGCCGGTCCTCGCCCACCAGCGCGCCATCGGCAACCTGCACCTCCTGCTCAGCGCCGCCCGTCCGCCCGGGTGCGAGGTGCTGCTCGCCCCGTTCGACTGGCGCCCGGACCGCCGCACCTCCCTGCAGCCGGACCTGCTGGTCATCGGGGTCGGCGACTCCGGCCCGGCGAACGTGACGACGCCGCTGCGGCTGGCCGTCGAGGTGCTCTCGCCGTCGACACGCCGCAAGGACCAGGTGCTCAAGCGCTCGAAGTACGAGGAGTCGGGCGTCGAGTCGTACTGGATCGTGGACCCTCAGGAGCCGGGCATCCTCGCCCTTGACCTCGTCGACGGCCGGTACGTGGAGGTCGCGAGTGCGAGCGGCGCCGCGGCCGCCCACCTCACCGCGCCGTTCGACGTCGACGTCGTGCCGGCCGAGCTCGTCCGCCCGCCCGACTGACCGCCGGACTCGATCCTGGCGAGCTTGCGCCATCGCGGGCGTCGTGCGCCAGTGCCGCGGTCCCGCGCCCCCCTCCGCCGATCGGCTGATCCGGCCGCGCGTCCGCGTCCATAGCGTCGACCGCATGGACCGATCAACCACCACCACGGACCCGGGACCGGCCCGCGCGCTCGCCCCCGATCTCGCCCGCGGTCTCATGCTCGCCCTCATCGCGGTCGCCAACGTGGCGATCTACCTGCACGACCGCCCCTACGGGCTACGCCAGCACATCGTCGAGGACGGCGTGCTCGACCGCGCCGTCACCCTCGTCGTCGCCCTGGCCGTCGACGCCCGCGCCTACCCGCTCTTCGCCGCGCTGTTCGGCTACGGGCTCGTGCGGATCGCCGACCGGCAGCGCGACCGCGGGCTCGGCGAGGACGACGTGCGGCGCCTGCTGCGCCGCCGCTCGCTCTGGCTCGTCGCGTTCGGCGCCGGCCACGCCCTCCTCGGGTTCTCGGGGGACATCCTCGGCTGGTACGGGCTTCTCGGTCTCGTCCTCGCCGGGGTGCTGCAGATCTCGGACCGGGCGCTGCTGCGCGCGGCCGTGGTCTGGCTCGTGGTCGCCTCCGCGATCCAGGGACTCGTCTACGCTGACGGCGCCGTGACGACCCAGCGCGGCCACATGTGGTCGTTCGCCATCGGCGACCCGATCGAGGCGCTCGTGTGGCGCCCGGTCGAGTGGCTGATGGGTCCGGTCGGCCTGCTCACCGTCGGCGCGCCGATGCTCGTCGGTGTCTGGGCGGGCCGGCGCCGGATCCTCGAACGCCCCGAGGCGCACCTCTCTCTGCTGCGCCGCACGGCCGGCGTCGGCATCACGGTCGGGCTGCTCGGCGGGGTCGGCACGGCGATGGCGACCGCCCGGGTGTGGACCCCGGGGGACATCGCCCTCGTCGGCTGGTCGTGGCTGCACATCCTCACCGGCGTCCTTGCCGGGCTCGGGTACGCGGCGGCGGTCACGCTGCTCGCCCGCCGCCTGGGCAGGGACCGCGACGGCGGCGCGGGCAGGCGCGTGATCGATGCGCTGCGGGCCACGGGCGAGCGCTCGCTGAGCTGCTACCTCGCCCAGTCCGTCATCTTCGTCGCGCTGCTGCCGGCGTGGACGCTCGGGCTCGGGGGCGACCTCGGTACCGCCGCGGCGAGTGGGCTCGCCCTGCTCGCGTGGCTGCTCACCGTGCTGGGCGCTGACGCCCTCGCCCGGCGGGGTCGACGCGGTCCTGCCGAGGCGGTGCTGCGCCGGCTCACGTACGGCGTCCCTTCGCAGCCGACGCGGTCCGCCGTACGGTGACCGTCATGGCGGACGCACCGCGCAGCAGCTGGACCGATCGGGTCTGGATCCTGCTGCCCTACGTCCTCCTCGTCGCCTCCGCGGTACTCACGCTCCTGGCCGACGGCACCGGCCGGGCCAACCTGCCCGTGCTCGTCGGCGGGAGCGTGGCGCTGCTGGCCTGGCACACCGGGTGGTTCTCCCTCCGCCCGGGAATCCTCGGCACCCGCCTCCTCCCGTCCGCCGTCTACTACGTGGGGCTGGTCGCGCTGTGCGCGGTCCTGCTCCACCAGTCGTTCAACTTCTTCCCGCTCTACGTCGTGTGCTTCCCACTCGCGTTCGACGCGCTGCCGGGCCGCTGGGCGTACGTCGGGGTCGCGCTCACGTCCGGGGTCGTCATCGCCGGACCCGGCGACGTCACCCCGACCGTGGAGAACACCGTCGTCACGCTCGCCGCGGGCCTCGTCGCCGGTCTGGCCGGCTGGTCGATCCGCACCGTCGAGCACGAGTCCGCCCGCCGACGCGCCGCGGTGACCGCGCTGGCCGCGGCCAACGACGACCTCGCCCGCAGCGTCGAGGAGAACCGCTCGCTGCAGGGCCGGCTCCTCACGGAGGCCCGGTCCTCCGGGGTGGCCAGTGAGCGGGCCCGCCTGGCGGGCGAGATCCACGACACGCTCGCCGCGGGGCTCGCCGGCGTCGTCGCCCAGCTCGAGGCCCTCGACGCGGAGCTCGGTGAGGACCACCCGGCCCGCGGGCGCGTCCGGACCAGCGTCACGCTCGCGCGGGACGGCCTGGCCGAGGCCCGTCGCTCGGTGCGGGCGCTGCGACCCGGGCCGCTGGCCCATCAGGCACTGCCGGCCGCCCTGGCGGAGTCCGCAGCGCGGGTGCAGCGGACCCACGGGCTGCCGGTCACGATGATCGTCACCGGCGAGGAGCGGGAGGTGGCCGCCGACGTCGAGGACGTCCTCGTCCGCAGCGCGCGCGAGGCGCTGAGCAACGTGGTGCGTCACGCCCGGGCCACCGAGGTCCGGGTCACGCTGTCCTACCTCGACGACGCCGTCGCGCTCGACGTCGCCGACGACGGCACCGGCACCACGCCCGCACCCGACGACGACGACGGAGGCTCCGGCTCGGGCGTGGGATCCGACGGCGGGGCCGGCGCGGGCAACGTCACCGGCACCGGCTCCGGCTCCGGCTCGGGATCCGGCCAGGGACTGGCGTTCATGCGCGGCCGGGCCGAGACCGCCGGGGGCACGATGACGGTGGACTCGACGCCCGGCGAGGGCACCGTCATCACCGTCACGGTGCCCGCAGCACCGGACGCGCGGAAGTCACCGAATCGGCCGGACGCGGCCGAGTGGCCCGATGCATCGACGGGGGCGCGCCCATGAGCGGCCCGGGCGACCGGACACCGGGCGGGTCCCCCGGTCAGGACCGTGTCCGGGTGCTCCTCGTCGACGACCACCCGGTCGTCCGCGACGGGCTGCGGGCCCAGCTCGACGCCGCCCCCGACCTGAGCGTCGTCGCCGTGGCGGCGAGCGCGGAGGAGGCGCTCGCGCTGCTGCGGCGGCACGCGGTCGACGTCGTCGTCACCGACCTGCGCATGCCCGGCCGCGGCGGCGTCGCCCTCGTCCGGGACGTCCGTGCCCACCACGAGGGGACCGAGGTGCTCGTCCTCACCACGTACGACACCGACGACGACGTCGCACCCGCCCTCGCCGCCGGCGCCCGCGGCTACCTCCTCAAGGACGCGAGCCGCGCGGAGATCGTCGCCGCGATCCACGAGGTCGTCCACGGCCGGGCCGTCCTCGCGCCCTCGGTCATCGGCCGGACCGGCGCGGCGGAGCGCCCGCCCCTGCTCTCGGCCCGCGAGAGCGAGGTGCTCGCCCTGATCGCCGAGGGGCGGACGAACCGGGACGTCGGGCGCGCGCTGTTCATCGGCGAGGCCACCGTCAAGACGCACGTGCAGAACATCCTCGCCAAGCTCGAGGTGCCGGACCGGGCGGCGGCCGTTGCTGCGGGCTACCGGCGCGGCCTGCTCTGAGCGGCGTCGCCGCCCGCGCCCGCCGGCGCACTCCCGCGTCGAGACCCGGCAGGCCGACCCAGCCGCAGCGCTCAGGGCCGCCGGCCGAGCGGCAGCGGAGATCCGGTCGGGTCGGCGAGCCGCTCGGCGGTCACGGCCACCGCGGGGACGAGCGCGCGCGGCAGTCGGAAGACGTCACCCGTGCGCTCGACGACGTCGAGGCGGGCGAGCGCGAGCAGATCGAGCCACACGAACCAGTCGTCGCTCGGCTCGGTCGTCCTGCGCGGCTCGGGCACGCTCAGGCCGTCCGGCCCAGCCGCCGCGAGCAGGGTGACGGCGGTCGCCGGAGCGGCCGCCGCGCGCCCGGGGTCGGTCTGCCAGGCGAAGAAGGCACCGAGGACGTTGGAGTGGAACAGTCGGGAGCGGCGCACCGTCTCGTCGATCGAGGGGCCACGGACGAGGACCGGCAGGCCGGGGCGGGCGCGGGTGGCGGCGAGGGTGACGGCGCCCGAGCCCACGAGCGCCGACCACACGACCGACAGCTCGAGGACGTCCCACATCGAGCTCCTGGGTTCGTTCCACGTCCTGATGCCGAGCAGCTCGGCGGCCTCCTCGGTGTCGCCACGTCGCAGTGCCCCGGTCCGCGTGGTCGGCCGGCCCTGCCCCAGCAGGTCGAGCAGCTGCCGCGCCCACCGGACCGCCCTCGAGGTGGTGAGCAGCGCCGCCTCCTCCTCGGGGCTCGGCCAGGTCCGGGCCTCGTCCGGCAGCGCGACGTCGTCGAGGAGCTCGGGCAGGCCGGGACCGAGCAGCACCGTGGGCAGCCCGTACGGGCCGCGCACGGACAGCTCGGGCGGGGGCACCAGGTCGGTCCCGCCGACCAGGCGCAGGTGGCCGCCCGTGCGCGCGTCGCCCGGCGGGGGTGTCCGTCTCCTGGCCATCCGTCCTCCGTCAGCGCTGCCGGCAACGACCGCAGGCGGCGGTGCCGTCTCGCGCGCCGCGGGCCCTCACGGCGACGCTAGCGGGATCCTGCCAGCACGTCCCGCAGGATCCACCGTGCCTGCCGCACTTCCGCATGCTGCCGCTCGCGTGGGCCCAGGCGTGGCCCTCCTCCCCGCACCTGGACCGACCGGACCGGGCGGCGCATAGCCTGGACCATGGCCCTGACGATCGCGGGACGGATCAGGCGGTACGGCGTCGCGGAGGACACCCCGCTCCCGGCGCGGCCTCGCGTACCAGGGGTGGACCGGCTGCGCGCGGGCCCGACGGTCCTCGTCCACGAGGAGCTCCTCGACACGCCCGACGGGACCCTGGCGGGTGAGGACGGGGTCCTGGCGACGCACGGGGCGGCGCTGCGCCGGACCTTCGACGGCGCCACGACGCTCGCCGTCGAGGTCCCGCACCGCGGGGGGCACCTCGTGCTGGTCGACCCGGACCAGGACGGGGAGGTCACCGACGAGGTCACCGACGCACTGCAGGCGCTGCTGCGCGGGCGCGAGGTGGACGTCGTCGCGGCACGCGCCGTGCGACGCTCACCGGTCGACGTCCTCGACCCCGGCGGACGGGTCCTCGCGACGTTCGACGACGACGTGGTCGGGAGCGCCACGCAGGGCACGACGACGACGTCGTCCCGCGAGTGGTCGATGACGTCGGACGACGCCGAGCTGCTCGAGGCGCTCGACGACGAGATCCGGACCGCCGGGGGTCGGCCCGTCCGGCGCGGGGCCGCGGCCGGGGGGCGGACCGGCGACCTGGCCGCGACCCTGTCGACTGCGCTGTCCGCCCAGGTGTCGATCCTCGTCGGCTGGGACCCGCTCGTGCGGTGCGACGTGCCGGACTCCGTCCATCGCATGCGGGTCGCCGCTCGGACGCTGCGCTCGATCGTCCAGGTCTACGCACCGCTGCTCGAGCCGGGGGCCGCGAAGGAGGTCTCGGCCATCCTCAAGGGCCTCGGCCGGGCGCTCGCGTCCGCCCGCGACGCGGAGGTGCTGCGCGAGTCGCTCGACGCCCGGCTCGCCGACCTGCCCGGAGGGGCGGAGGGTGCCGTGGCGGACCTGGTCCCCCGCAAGGCACGGCGGCGGCTGCGCCGGACCCGCGCGGCCAACTATGACAAGGCGCATCGCGCGCTTCTCTCGGCGATGGCCGGACCCGCACACTGGGCCGACCTCGAGCGGATCGAGCGGTTCGCGCGCGAGGTCCCCGTGCGGCGGGACGCCTCCCCGGACGACGCGGCGCAGGGGGCGGTGGCGAGCACGCTGGCGGGGCTCGGTCGGGCGCAGGTCGACGTCATCACCGACCTGGTCGAGCAGGCGGACGCGGAGACGGACGACGACCGGCGCCTCGAGCTCCTGCACGACGTGCGCAAGGAGGCCAAACGGCTGCGCTACGCCGTCGTGGCCGTGCAGGACGAGAACGGTACCGAGCTCGATCCCGAGCTGTCCGACCTCGTGGCTGAGGCGCACGCCGTCCAGAAACGCCTGGGCACGCACCGGGACTCCGTCATGCTGCAGGAGCACCTCCTCGACTGCGCGCGCAGGGCACGGAAGAAGGGCGAGGACACGTTCGCGTACGGGCTGCTGCTCACGGGCGAGATCGAGCACGGCGAGCGGGCGCTGCGCAGGGCCCGCAAGCGCCTCGCCCGCCTCACGGCCGGGTCACCCACGGTCTAGCGTGGCCGACGGCCGGGTCGAGCTCGGCCCGGCGTGGCATCCGGCCGCGATCACGACCACGACCACCACGACGACGAGAAGAGGCAGTCGAGCATGTTCACGGGCCTGAGCGCCTTCCCCCTCACGCCGCTCGCGGACGACCACCTCGATGAGGCCGCGTTCGCCGGACTCGTCGAGCGCCTCGTCGACGCGGGCGTGGACTCGATCACCGCCCTCGGCTCTACCGGCTCCTACGCCTACCTCGACCCCGAGGAGCGGGCGCGGGTGGCCCGGCTCGCCGTCGCGCACGCCCGGGACGTCCCGGTGCTCGTGGGGGTGGGGGCGCTGCGCACCTCGCAGGTGCTCACGCACGTCGACAGCGCCGAGCAGGCGGGTGCGGCAGGAGTGCTGCTGGCGCCGATGACGTACCAGCCGCTGACCGACGACGACGTGCTCGAGCTGTTCCGCACCGTCACCGAGCACACGGACCTGCCGGTGGTCGTGTACGACAACCCCACGACCACACGGTTCACCTTCACCACCGAGCTCTACGCCCGCGTCGCCGCACTACCCGGTATCGCGTCGATCAAGATCCCCGGCGTGCCCGCGGATCCCGCTCAGGCCCGTCGGCACGTCGACGCGATCCGCACGGCCGTCCCCGATCACGTCACCGTCGGGGTCTCCGGCGACGCCCTGGGGGCCGCCGGGCTCGTTGCCGGGTGCGACGCCTGGTACACCGCGGTCGGAGGCACGCTTCCCGCTCCGATGCTCACGATCACCAGGGCCGTGCAGGCCGGGCGTCCGGAGGAGGCGGCCGCGGAGTCGGCACGCCTCGCACCGCTCTGGGAGCTCCTCCCCGAGCTCGGCGGGAGCGCCCGGGTCTCCGCGGCGATCGCCCAGCACCTCGGCCTCGTCCCGGGCTGGTGCCTACCGCTGCCGATCCGGGCCCTCACCCGCGCTCAACGGGCGCGGGTGGCCGACGTCGTCGACGGGCTCGGGCTCGGCCGGTAGCAGCGCGGGAAGCGGCCTCCGCACGAGACGAGAACGCCGTCACCCAGAGGCAGGACCGATCGGGCTCCGGTCACCATGGGTTGGCACTGAGCTTGTGCAGCTGTCCGGGCGGCGGCGCGGAGGCAACTTGACGCCTTCGGTGAGCCCCCGCCCGGAAGAGGTGAGATGTCACACAGGTTCTCGACGTGACCGATGGTAACGACTTAGTCTCACGCGGTCACGTTCCGATAACGAGGAGAACCGACCGACGTGTTTGCACCCCCGCGCGGCCGCCACGTCCGGCGCCGCACCCTCGCCCCCCGGGTCGCCACCGCACTCCTGACCGTCGCCGCCGCGAGCGCGACCGTCACGACCGCCCAGGCGGCCGAGACGCCCTCAGGCGTCCGCACCGTCAGCCCCGTCATCCGCACCGACGCCGGCTGGCAGAACCAGGTCGCCAACGCGATCGCCGCCCAGACCAACGCCTACCGCGCCGCCAACGGCCTGTCCCAGCTCACGCGCACCGGGTCCATCGACTCGGTCGCGCAGTCCTGGTCCAACCACCAGGCGAGCATCGGCTCGATGGTCCACCGCGGGGACTACGGCCGCTCGGCCGTCCCCGCCGGCTCGACCGGCACGTCGGAGATCCTGTCCTGGGGCATCTACCCGGACCACCAGGCCGACTACTTCATGAGCCAGTGGCGCAACTCCCCGGTGCACAACAACATCCTGCTCACCGGGTCCTACACGCACTTCGGCGTCGGCGTGGCCGTCTCGGCCGACGGGCGCGTGTTCGCCACCCAGAACTTCGCCACCTACCCGGGCGGCGGCCCCGGCGGCTCGACCCCCGCGCCGGCCGAGCCCGCGCCCGCGGAGCCCGCCCCGGAGCCCGAGACCGCGCCCCAGGTCGAGGCGGAGCCGCAGGGCGAGACCGAGGCGCAGAACGACCAGGAGGCCCGGGACTCCGCCGCCGCGCGCGAGGCGGACGCCGCCTCCCGCGACGCCGCGCGCACCGAGCCGGAGCCGGCCCCCGAGCCCGAGCCCGAGCAGCTGCCCGGCACCCCGCGCTTCCTGCTCTCGGACGAGCTCGCCGGCGACGCCGCGCACAACTTCCTCTACGGCGTCGAGGGCGACGAGATCTTCGTCGGCGACTGGGACGGCGACGGGTCCGACTCGATCGCCGTGCGCCGCGGGAACGAGATCCACCTGACGAACACCCTCGGCACCGGCCCCGCCGAGCAGGTCCTCCGGCTCGGGGAGCCGGGCGACGAGATCGTCCAGGGCGACTTCGACGGCGACGGCACGGACACGTTCGCGGTCCGCGACGGCAACGTCCTGCAGATCATCAACGACCTCGAGAACCCGGGCGAGATCGAGCTCGCCGCCTTCGGCGCCGACGGGGACACCCTCCTCGTGGGTGATTTCGACGGCGACGGCACGGACACGTTCGGCGTCCGCCGCGGCTCCGACGTCATCTGGACGAACGACCCGACCGGCGCAGGCGTGGACGGCGAGATCTCGCTCGGCCGCGACGGCGACCTCGTCCTCGTGGGCGACTGGGACGGCGACGGTGCGGACAGCCTCGCCCTCCAGCGCGGCGCCGACTTCTTCGTGACGAACGAGATGGCCTCCGACGCCGAGGTGACCGAGACCCGCTACGGGCGCGACGGCGACGTCGCCGCGTTCGGCGACTGGGACGGCGACGGCGCGGACAGCCTCGGGGTCGTCCGCATCGAGCAGACCCGCTGATCCACGCTGGGCGGGCCGTCCTCTGTCGGTCCGCCCAGCGCTCCTTAGCAGCGGGACCCGACGGGGTCACCGGTCCATCGGACTGGTGACCCCGTCGTCGTTGACGGGACTGAGTCGTCCCGGCGCCGCGGGCAGGTGTCGGCACGAGCGCTGCGGGTGGCGCCGGTGGGTCAGCTGCTGCGGCGTGGGCAGGGCCGGTGAGCACGGAGAGAAAGGTCCTGTCACGGGCACGAGGTCAGTGAGGCGAAGGGGCCTGACTGTGGTCGACGCTCCTATCCCATCCTCAGCAGGCGGTGAAGGGACTCCTGACAGTCAGACGATGGTCTGGAAGTTGGCGGCGAGGCCCTGCAGGTAGCCCGAGATCCAGTTCCAGAGCCCGGTGATCATCGCCAGTCCGAGCAGGACGAGGAGCCCGCCGCCGAGGCGCTGGAAGGTGAGGCGGTGGCGCCGTAGGAACTTCAGCGCCCGGGTGGAACGGGACAGCAGCATCGCTCCGGCGACGAACGGGATCCCCAGCCCGAGACTGTAGGCGAACACGAGGATTCCGCCGCGGGCGGGATCGGCCTCGCTGAAGGCGAGGCTGAGCACCGCGGCCAAGGTCGGTCCCATGCAGGGGGCCCAGCCCAGCCCGAAGACGACGCCGAGCAGCGGCGCGCCCCAGAGGCCCTGCCGGGGGGTCAGGTGCAGGCGCCGCTCGCGCTGCATGAGGGGGACGTAGCCCGTGAAGGCCAGGCCCATGAGCACCACGAGGACACCCAGGATGCGGGTGATCATGTCCAGCCAGGGAGCGAGCAGGATCCCCAGCCAGGCGAAGATGACGCCGAGCAGGACGAACACGGCGGTGAAGCCGGCGACGAACAGCAGTACCCCGGCCAGCAGGCGCCGGTCACGAACCTTGGTCTGCTGCCCGCCGGCCAGCTGCGCACCCGGAGTGGTGGCTCCGGCCATGCCGCCGAGGTAGCCGACGTAGCCGGGCAGCAGCGGCAGCACGCACGGGGAGGCAAAGGAGATGAATCCGGCCAGCGCGGCTACGGGCAGCGCGGCGAGCATGGGGCCGGTGAGCACGGTGCTGGCGAAGAACGAGCCGACCTGGTCCCAGCTCATGCGTCTTCGGCCCTCTCGGCGAGCGTGTCGTCGATGAGGCCGCGCAGGCTGGTGGGGTCGAACTCGCCCATGATGCGGGCCGCGACCCGCCCCTGGCGGTCCAGAACCACGGTCGTGGGCATGGCCTGCAGGGGCACGAGGCCCTGGAAGGCGGCCACGGCACGTGCGCTCTGGTCATGGATGGAGGGGTAGGGGATCTGGAAGGTACGTTCGAAGGCCTGGGCGGTGGCCGTGTCATCGCGTGGGTTGACTCCGAGCAGGCGGACCCCTTGGTCCTGGTAGTCCTCGGCGATGGCCTCGAGGGCTGGCGCCTCGGCCCGGCACGGCGGACATGCGGCATACCAGAAGTTGACCACCGCCACCTCCCCGCGCCAGTCGGTCAGGTCGATGCTCTCCCCGGTGTAGCTCGTGCCCGTCATCTCGACCGGTGCACCGCGCTCGTCGGGCGTCCACAGCGACAGGGACCCGTCACCGGACACGTAGCCTGCGCCGGCCACCTCGGCGGGACTGCCGCCGCTGCCGGGTGCGCATCCGGCCAGCGTGATGGCAAGGGCGAACACGGTCGCTACGACAGCGCGCAGCCGTCCCGGGCCGCGACGAGCCTGGTGGTCGGGATCTGGGTGTGGACGAGGGGCAGGCATTATCCGGAACGTCTCTTTCACGGTTGACATGGGACAGGGCAGCGAGGTCTGCCCGGGCGTCCAGAACTGAGCGCAGACGAGCGTTGGGCGTGGTCGGCGTGCCGGAGCCCGGCGTTGTGATGAGCACGATGACGCAGCGGCGAAGGACCCCACGACCGTGCACCCACAACCGCGCGGGTCGTATCCATGCCGCGCCTCAGGACTTCACGAGGCGACTGATGGCTTCGGAGGCTTCCTTGAGCTTCTCGTCAGCGTCGGCGCCGCCGGCCTTGGCAGCCCGGACGACGCAGTGCTTGAGGTGGTCGTCGAGGAGGGCCAGGGCGACGTTCTCCAACGCGGAGGTGACGGCGCTGATCTGGGTGAGGATGTCGATGCAGTAGGTGTCCTCGTCGATCATGCGGTGGATTCCACGGGCTTGTCCCTCGATGCGCTTGAGACGAGCCAGGTAGCGGTCCTTATCGCTGATGTATCCGTGGTCAGCTTCGGTTGCTGTCGCGGTGGTGGTGTCCATCGTGTCTTCTCCGGATTCGTGCGGTCTCTGCTACGACAGCAGACGGGTGCTCATTCGGTCGTGGCCTGGTCAAGGATCTTCGCCGTGCTGGACGCGGGGGTGAGATCGAGGCGCCGCAGCAGCTGGGCATTGAGTGCAACGACGACGGTGGAGGCCGACATCAGGATTGCGCCGATGCTCATCGGCAGTACGAACCCGATCGGTGCGAGCACACCGGCGGCCAGGGGTACCGACATCAGGTTGTACCCGGCGGCCCACCACAGGTTCTGCTTCATCTTGCGGTAGCTGGCGCGGGAGAGGTCGATGACGGACAGCACCGAGCGCGGGTCGGAGGAGGCCAGGATGACTCCGGCGGACCCGATGGCTACGTCGGTACCGGCACCGATGGCGATGCCGACATCGGCCTGGGCGAGCGCAGGGGCGTCGTTGACGCCGTCACCGACCATGGCGACCTTCCTGCCTTCGTCCTGGAGCTCGGCGACCTTGGCAGCCTTGTCCTCTGGCCGCACGCCGGCGAAGACCCGGTCGATGCCCAGCTCGCGCGCGACGGTGTCGGCGACGGCCTGGGCGTCCCCGGTGATCATCACGACCTGGGCGCCGGCGGCGTGAAGGGCGTCGACAGCATCGTGGGATTCAGGGCGGATCTCATCGGCCAGACGTAGCGCCCCGATGACCTCGCCGTCGGCCAGGACGTGGAGGATGATCGCCCCCTCGTTCCGCCACTGGTCGGCGACCGGCAGTTCGTCCAGCCCGTGCTGGTCGAGCAGGTAGGGGCCACCGACCTCGACCACGGAGCTGTCGACGGTTGCCTTGACCCCGACCGCCGGCGAGGAGGAGAAATCCTGAGCCTTCGCCACTGGAACCTCGCGGGCACTGGCTGCGCCGACGATGGCCCTGGCCAGGGGGTGCTCGCTGTCGGACTCCGCAGCCGCGGCCAGCGCCAAAACGTCCTCGGCACTGCGGTTCCCGACCGGTTCGATGGCGGTGACGGTGGGCTCGCCCTTGGTCAGCGTTCCGGTCTTGTCGAACAGCACGGAATCGACGGTGCGCATCGATTCCAGGGCGAGCCTGTCCTTGACCAGCACGCCCCCGCGGGCTGCGCGCTCGGTGGCGATGGACACCACGAGGGGGATCGCCAGACCGAGTGCGTGCGGACAGGCGATGACCAGGACGGTGATGGTGCGCACCACCGCGGCGTCCGGCAGCCCGATCAGCGACCAGATGACCGCGGTGATCAATGCGGCGCCGAGGGCGAACCAGAACAGCCAGGCAGCGGCGGTGTCGGCGATCCTCTGTGCGCGCGAGGACGAGGCCTGCGCGTCGGAGACAAGTTTCTGGATGCCCGCCAGGGCGGTGTCGTCACCGGTGGCAGTGACCTCGACCCGCAGCCCGGAGTCGGTGGCGACAGTGCCGGCGACGACCTGCTCACCGATCTCGCGGCGTACCGTCTTCGATTCTCCGGTGACCATCGACTCATCCATGGAGGCCGACCCGTCGACGATCTTTCCATCGGCGGGTACCGAAGAGCCGGGACGGACGACGACGACGTCGCCGACCACGAGATCGCCGGGGGAGACCGTCACGACCTCGTCGCCGTCAACCTTCTCGGCCTCGTCCGGGAGGAGCGCTGCCAGGGAGTCGAGGGCGGAGGTGGTCTGCGCCAGGGAACGCATCTCGATCCAGTGGCCGAGCAGCATGATGACCACCAGCAGCGCCAGTTCCCACCAGAAGTTCAGCTCGTGGTCCAGGACGCCCAGGCTCGCACCCCAAGAGGCGAGGAACGCCACGGTGATGGCTAGGCCGATCAGCAGCATCATCCCGGGCTTGCGGGCGCGGAGCTCCGAGACCGCGCCGGTGAGGAACGGCTGGCCGCCCCAGACGTACATCACGGTTCCCAGGACCGGCGACACCCAACGGACCCATCCTGCCTCGGGCAACGGGTACCCGATGAGATCGGCGAACATGTCGTTGAACCCCACCACGGGCACGGCGAGGACCAGCATGATCCAGAACAGGCGTCGGAACTGCGCGACATGGTCTCCGTGACCCGCGTGCCCGCCATGTCCGTGATCGCCGTGTCCACCGTGGTTCCCGTGCGCCTCGGAGTGATCCGAGGCCTCGTCATGTCCCTGGGTGTGGGAGTGGTGGCCAGCATGCGGATCGGACCCGTGGTGCCGCGTGTCGTCGGGCGTCGAGGGTGATCGTGTTGAGTGGTCGTGGTGGCTCATGGTCGCCTCTTTCGTGTGTCCTCCAGGCTGGGAATGGAGCCTGAGCGAAGGGCCCGCGCTCTGCGAGGACGTGCGTCGAAGGAGCGCGGGAACGGATGCGGCCTCAGCCCACCGTCGCGTATCGATCGGGGTCGGCGTCGAACAATGGGCCGCAGGACGCGCAGCACAGCCAGTACCGCTGGCCGTTGTGATCGCGGACCAGACCGGCGTTCTCAGCTTCTGCCTTGACGACCGGGGTGCCGGCCATCACGGGGCACTCGGCCATCTCCTCAGCGGAGGTCTGTGCGACGGCGTCGGCGCTCGGCGCGTGTCCACAGCAGCTGCCTCCACTCGACGAAACGTCGGTCAGGTTCAGGTTCTCGTGTGCAGTCATCGGGTGTCCCTTCCTGTTGCGTGATGACGACGGTCAGACGTTCACCGGCTCACGGGCCGGTGCCGTGCCAGCAGGAGCCGCCGCGCTCTCGTCGTCCGCGCGGGCCGTGAAGGTCCGCAGCCGCAGGCTGTTCGACACGACGAACACCGACGACAGGGCCATGGCCGCTCCGGCGAGCATCGGGTTGAGCAGACCGAAGGCGGCCAGTGGGATCGCGGCGGTGTTGTAGGCGAAGGCCCAGAACAGGTTGGTCTTGATCGTGCGCAGCGTCCGCCTAGCCAGCCGGATGGCGTCCGCAGCGGCGCGCAGGTCCCCGCGCACCAGGGTGATGTCGGCGGCCTCGATCGCCACGTCGGTGCCGGTGCCCATCGCTAGACCCAGGTCGGCCTGGGCCAGGGCGGGGGCATCGTTGACGCCGTCGCCGACCATCGCGACAATCTTGCCCTCGTCCTGGAGCCGGGCGACGACACCGACCTTGTCCTTGGGTAGGACTTCGGCGATGACTTGCTCGATGCCGACCTCGGAGGCGACCTGCTCGGCCACGGACTGGTTGTCGCCGGTCAGCAGCACCGGCGTCAGTCCGAGTTCCTTGAACTGGGCGACGGCCCGGGCACTGGTGGGCTTGATCTGATCGGAGACGACCAGGACCCCACGGGCGGCGCCGTCCCATCCGACCGTGATCGCGGTCTTGCCCTGGGCCTCGGCGGCCCGCTTGGCCGAACGCAGGCTCTCGTCCACGTGCATCGACCAATCGGCCAGGAGCGACTCCCGGCCAGCGACCACTGCGTGGCCGTCGATGACGCCCTGCACACCTTGCCCCTCGACATTGTCGAAGGACTCCGGCGCAGGCAGGTCCCCGACCTCGCTGGTGGCGCCGGCCGCGATGGCTTGGGCGATCGGGTGCTCGGAGTAGTCCTCCAAGCCACCGGCCAGGCGCAGCAGCTCGGCTCGATCGCCCCCGTCGGCGGTGATGACATCGGTGAGGGTCATCTTCCCGGTCGTGACGGTGCCGGTCTTGTCGAGCACGATCGTGTCGACCTTGCGGGTCGATTCGAGGGTCTCGGGGCCCTTGATGAGCACCCCCATCTGCGCACCGCGACCGGTGCCGACCAGCAGTGCCGTCGGAGTGGCGAGGCCCAGGGCGCAGGGGCAGGCGATGATGAGCACCGCCACGGCGGCGGTGAAACCTGCCGACAGGGGGAACCCGGCGCCGATCCACGCGCCCAGGGCTGCAACGGCGATCGCGATCGCGATCGGCACGAACACCCCGGAGACGCGGTCGGCGAGGCGCTGGATCTCGGCCTTGCCCGATTGAGCGTCCTCGACCATCTTTGCCATCTGCGCCAGCTGCGTGTCCGAGCCCACCCGAGTGGCCTTCACCACGAGCCGGCCGCCGGCGTTGACGGTCGCCCCGGCCACGGTGTCGCCTTCGCCGACCTCGACGGGAACGGATTCGCCGGTGAGCATGGAGGCGTCGATCGCGGACTTGCCGGAGCTGATCGTTCCGTCGGTGGCGATCTTCTCCCCGGGCCGGACGACAAACTCCTCGCCTACGGCCAGCTCCTCGACGGAGACCCGCTGCTCCCTTCCATCGCGCAGCACCGATACTTCTTTCGCCCCAAGCTCCAGCAGGGCGCGCAGGGCGGCACCGGCGCGGCGCTTGGAGCGCTTCTCGAAGTAGCGGCCGAGCAGGATGAACGTGATCACCCCGGCTGCCACCTCGAGATAGATGTGTCCGAGCCCGTCGGAGCGAGAGATGGTCAGCTCGAAGGGGTGAACCGTGCCGGGCTGGCCGGCGGTGCCGAAGAACAGGGCCACGATCGACCAGAGCATCGCCGCGGTCGTGCCCACCGAGATGAGGGTGTCCATCGTCGCCGCGCCATGGCGCAGGTTCATCCACGCCGCCTTGTGGAAGGGCCAGCCGGCCCACACCACGACCGGAGCGGCGAGCACCAGTGACGCGAAGCCCCAGTAGTCGAACTGCAGGGCGGGAATCATCGCCATGGCGATCACCGGCACCGCGAGGATGGCAGAGCCGATGAGCCGCTGGCGCAGCGAACGCAGCTCGGCGTCCGCGGCAGACTCACCCTCCTCGCCCGGGCTCTGATCGGAACCCTTGGTAGGGGTCGGGAGTGCGGCCGTGTACCCGGTCTTCTCGACTTCGGCGACCAACAACATCGGATCGAGATCGTCGGGGCCCGTGACGCTGGCCTTCTCGGTCGCGTAGTTCACGCTGGCGGTGACGCCGTCGAGCTTGTTGAGCTTCTTCTCGATCCGGTTCGCGCACGAGGCGCAGGTCATGCCACCGATCTGCAGCTCGATGCTGGCGATGCCCGTGCTGGTGTTCTCAGTGGTCATGGCCGTCTCCGCCCTCATTCTCGTCAGCGTTTCCCGGCTCCTGGCCGGGACGCCCGTCCTCGGAGCGCTCCCCGCCGCCGGGGCCTTCGCCTGGGTCGGTGGTCGTGTCGATCACCAGCGGCGCGGTGTGGACCTCGCCGTCGATCTGGAAGTCGAGATAAAGCAGGTACCTCCCAGGCGTGGGCGCGGTGGCCTCGAACACGATCTCGGGTCCGGAGGTCTCCCCAGCCTGGGGTTCGTCCCCGTGCGGGTGGACGTGCAGGTAGGCCAGGTCCCCGTTACGAAGGGCAACCAGGTGACCGAATGCGCCCAGGTAGGGCTCCAGTTCGGTGACCGGCTCGCCGTCACGAGTGATGGTCATGGTCAGCTCGGACGCCTCACCTGCGGTGAGGCTGCCCTCCACGCTGACGTCGAAGCCGCCCACGGTCGTCTCGGTAACCGGCTCGGTCGCCGGTCCCGGGTTGTAATCGCCGGCCACCTGGACCGAGGTCGAGAGTGTGAGGCCCTCTCCGGTGTCTGCGGGGACAAAGTCCGCGAAGACCCGGTAGGAGCCAGCTCCGTCCCACTGCCAGGGGATCGACCAGGTGCCCTCGTCATCCATCTCGGGGTGCACGTGGCGGAAGTGCTGCCCGTCAGCACGGACGGCGATCAGGTGCAGCTCCTGCTCGTGCTCCACCTCGAAGTCCGTCACCGCCATGCCGTCCGGGCCGGTCACGGTCAAGGACAGCTCGCCCTCGCTGGTCGTGTCGGTCGGCGCGATCACGGCGGCCAGCCGGTAACCCCCCTGGGCCAGGCTCAGGCCCAGTGACGACACTCCGGCCTCGCGACCGTCCTGCTCGACGGCGTTCATCAGACCTTCTCCGTCGTGGTGGGCGGTGTCGTCGGTGTCGTGCGTCCAGCCCTGCACGGTCTCCTCGGAAACCACCGCGTTCGCTACGAATCCAGCCACAGCGAACACAGCCACCAGGAGCAGCCCGTACAGGCCGAGCCGCGCAGGCGCCTTCATGTCAGCTCCTGACGGCGGCGTAACCAGCCTCATCGACTGCGGCGATCACCGCGGCATCATCTACCGGCCCATCGGCCGTCACAGCCAGGTGGCCGGTGGCCGCGCTGACGTCGATGCCGGTGACGCCGGGGACCTCGCCTACCTCGGCGCGGACCGCGCTCTCGCAGTGTCCGCAGCTCATGCCAGTCACCTGGTACTCGGTCGTGGTTGCCATAGCTTCCTACTCCTTCATCTGTGTACGACGACCGTCACCCTATACCCCTAGCGGGTATCAATCAATTGTTGGAGCCGCCACGTTCTGCCTCGACCCCGATGACGCGCCGCGGTTCATCTAGGCGATCCTGTTGCCGGCGTTCACTGCCTCCGCGACTCAGGAAGGAACGCGGTGAGCAGCTCCGCGATCGCGATCACCGGCGAGGGTCACCGCACGCCCGGTAACAACACCCGGCCTGTCTCCATCGACCCGCTGTTCACCGTCCGTCACCTCGGCGATACCCCGGTTGCGCTGACCGGGGCCGACACCGCCAGTGGTGCTCCTGCACATGAGTCAGGTGTCCGGGCGGCTTGTGGTCGACCACAGGGGCGGTCGGTAACCTGGCCCGATGGTGTCCGTGCCGGCGACGCGATCCGAGAGAGCCCCTCGGGGCATCTTCCGGCGCCTCCTCTGGGGTGGTCTGCTTGTTGCCGGGATCATCGTGGGCCTGGTCGCCATGCATACGCTGAACCTGCATGGCACTCCGACTGCCCAGGCGCCCGCAGCCATCTCAGTTTCCGCCCCTGAGGCCGGAGAGGCCCACCACGCGGCAGTAGGGCAGCAGACATCCAGCGACACGGCCAAGAATCACGAGGGTGCGTGTGCGGACTGCGGCGCCAGCGACCATCTAGAGATGGCGATGGCGTGTGTGCTCGCGCTTCTGCTCGCGCTGCTCGTCCTGATGCCGCCGCGTCTCCTCCCTGGATGGATGCACAGCAACCCACGATCAGATCATCCCCAGGTCCGCCTCACCGTCCGAGTGCCACTGAGGGCACCGTCCTTACACGTTCTCTGCATCAGTCGCACGTGAGGGGCCGGTGAACCCGGCGCGTCCCAGAACGCCCAGGGTTCCCCACCTCACTCACGCGATGCCATCGAGGTTCGCGTGCCATCCAAGCGACTGTTGATATTGGAGAACACTGATGACTACCCGAACTGCGGCGACCGCTGCGCTCGCCCTCGCCGCTGCCTTGGTACTGGCCGGCTGCTCCGCCGGGAGCGAGGACGACTCGACGCCGGTCACGGAAGACGACTCGACCGAGCAAGCAGCAGGCGTCAACGATGCGGACGTGATGTTCGCATCGATGATGATCGTCCACCACGAGCAGGCCATCGAGATGAGCAACATCGTCCTCGCCAAGGACGACGTCGACCCGGAGGTGGCGACGTTGGCCGAGGAGATCAAGGCGGCCCAGGGCCCCGAGATCAACCAGCTCAATGGTTGGCTCGATGACTGGGGCGTCGACCCGGACGAACGCGAGATGGACGGGATGGACCACGGCGACGGAATGATGTCCGAGGAGGATCTCGCCGCCCTCGAAGCGGCCAGTGGCACCGAGGCGTCGCGCCTGTTCCTGGAGCAGATGATCGTCCATCACGAAGGAGCGGTCGAGATGGCCCAGACCCAGGTCGAGGACGGAAGCGACCCGGCTGCGATCGAGCTCGCACAAACGATCATCGACGACCAGACCGCAGAAATCCAGGAGATGGAAGACCTCTTGGCCTCCCTCTAACGCTCCGTCCGGGCCGGTGTCGGAACGCTCGAGCGTTCCGACACCGGCTTGCCCCCACGTCTCAAAGGATCAAACTATGACCAACCCCACCAGGACCCGACGAGGGAGTCTGCTCACCGCAGCCACCATGGCGCTCATCTCTGGCCTCGTGCTCGCCGGTTGCGCAAACTCCACCCCCGAATCAGCAACGCCGCCATCCAGCAACCAAGCTTCCGACAGCGAGTTCTTCTCCACGCACGACCTGGCGGGACTCGACGCCGCGCAGGTCATCGAGCGGCTCGACACGATGCCCGTTGCCGATCGCCCATCTGATCTGCTCGCATCCGTTCAGCCTGACGCTCTCGTGCTCACCGATGACCAGGGCCGCGAGGCACAACTGCCGATGCCCGAGGACGAGGTATACGTCTCCGTCGCGCCCTATCGCGAGCAGACGCACGACTGCTATTTCCACAGCCTGACCACCTGTATCGGTGAACTCGGCAATGCGGACGTTCAAGTCGTGCTCACCGACGCCGACGGTGAAGTTCTCATCAACGAGACGCGCGAGACGTTCGACAACGGCTTCGTCGGGTTGTGGGTGCCTCGCGACATCGAGGGAACCCTCTCGATCGCGCATGAAGGACAGGAAGGGACAGTGGCAATCACCACGCTGAACGAGGATGACCCGACGTGCATCACCACCCTGCGAGTTACCTGACCATCAGATAACAGGTTCGACAGCGCGGCGGCGAGTACAGGCTCTTCGGACATCGGGGGCTGCTCGGGTGAGCGGTCGGGAGCGGGGCGCGCCGGGTTGAGGTTGCGGGGGTAGGCGTCGGGGTCCCCTGGATGACCAGCAGTGACGAGTCATGCTGATCACCCTCGGGGACCTCGACGTTGTGCCACGCTACTCAGTGGCCTGGTGCACCCTTCTACGACTGAACTACGCCAACGGCGGGACGACCTCGTGGGACAGCCCGGGGCGCACGTCGAGGCTCCCGAGTGCACCGAGGAACTGGTGACGGTCACAGTCTCCTCGCCGCGGCAGCTGATGGGGTGCCCAACCTACGGCGTCGTCACTCCTAGCCGTGGCCGCCAGCTGCGAGCCCTGCGGAATATGCCGGCGACCGTACCGGTGGGCGTGATGTGGCAACACGAACCGCCCTGAAGCCTGCGCACGCCCACCAACGAAATACGGCTGAACTCCCGGCGCCCGGGGGTCCAGCCGTTCACGAGTCGCTGTCTCACGACTTCCTCGAATGGACGCAGGTGGACTCGGACCGAACATCTGGCGGCGGTTCGAGCGGCTCGGTTTCGCGGCTCTTCCGGATTGAGGGTGTAGACGGCCTGGCGCGGTGGTGAGCGAGGTGCCGGCGTGTCAGCGTCCAGATAGGGGTCGAGGTCTTCCGATGATGGGGGTTCTCACGCCACCCACCGGGAAGACCTCGACGTGCCTGACGCTACCTTCGCCCGCCCTGATCTGACCACGTTCGCTCGTCTGGACGAGCTCGGCTTGGAGGTCGTCGGCCAGCGCATCGAGCCTGGTCGGGCGGTCCTGGCCTGCAGGGTCGTCGAACCGGACAGCTGGTGCCGGCGGTGCGGGTGCGAGGGCGTCGCGCGGGACACCGTCACGCGCGAGCTCGCTCACGAGCCTTTGGGGTGGCGTCCCACGACGCTGGAGGTGAGGGTGCGTCGGTACCGGTGCACGGGCTGCGGGCACGTGTGGCGTCAGGACACGACCGCCGCGGCCGAGCCGCGCGCTCGGCTCTCCCGCCGCGGGTTGCGGTGGGCGCTGGAAGGGATCGTGTGCCAGCACTTGAGTGTCGCTCGTGTCGCCGAGGGGCTGGGGGTCTCGTGGAACACCGCCAACGCCGCGGTCCTGACCGAAGGACGCCGCGTCCTCATCGATGATCCGACCCGGTTCGACGGCGTCAGCGCCATCGGTGTCGACGAGCATGTCTGGCGCCACACCCGCCGCGGCGACAGGTTCGTGACCGTGATCATCGACCTCACCGCTGTTCGCGAGGGGACCGGCCCGTCCCGGCTGCTGGACATGGTCGAGGGCCGCTCGAAACACGCCTTCAAGCAGTGGCTCGCGGGCCGGCCGCAGGACTGGCGCGACGGGGTCGAGATCGTCGCGATGGACGGCTTCACCGGGTTCAAGACCGCCGCCGCCGAAGAGCTGCCCGACGCGGTCGCCATCATGGATCCTTTTCACGTGGTCCGCCTCGCTGGCGACGCGCTCGATGACTGCCGGCGCCGTGTCCAGCAGGACACCTGCGGGCACCGGGGCCGCAAGGGCGATCCGCTCTACGCCGCCCGCCGGACCCTGCACACCGGCGCCGACCTGCTCACCGAGAAGCAGTCCCAGCGCCTGGAGGGCCTGTTCGACGGCGACACCCACGTAGCGGTCGAGGCCGCCTGGGCCGTCTACCAGCGCATGATCGCCGCCTACCGCGTCCCCGACCGCGCACATGGTCGCCAGCTCATGGCCCAGCTCATCGCCTCCGTCAGCTCCACCGTGCCAGCCGCCCTGACCGAGCTGCGCAAGCTGGGCAGGACCCTGAAGCGCCGCGCCGCCGACGTGCTCGCCTACTTCGACCGGCCCGGCACGTCCAACGGCCCCACCGAGGCCATGAACGGCAGGCTCGAGCACCTGCGCGGCTCGGCCCTCGGCTTCCGCAACCTGACCAATTACATCGCCCGATCACTACTCGAGACGGGCGGATTCCGACCCCAACTACACCCTCGAATGTGAAGAGCCGGTTTCGCGCGGAAACAGCCGAAGCTCAATGCTGACAAAGTGGTGCCCCTGAGACTGATCTTGCCGCTGGCGACCGCGCCCATATCTGAGACGACCACGAGGTCACCGCGCTGCACCACTATCCGGGACTCAACTGTGCGCAATGTGTCCTTCGCAGGGCATGCACACGTCTCATGACCTTCTAACATCGGCCGTGGCGAAGAGATGCTGGCTGCAAATCTACGCAGGCGTGGTGATACTCGGTCACTTCTCGAGACACGATTCGTCATCAGATGTGCGTATGTGTATGCGGTTAGTGCCGGATGGAGGATGGTGGCGATGTCGACGTTGAGGGCGCTGCTTCACATAGTCTTGATGCATCTTCGTGTCGCCCCCCGTGCACTATGGACGAGGACCAGAGCCAGGGTCAGCAGCAGGAGGCTCCCGTGGTGCTCAGCGACGTTCTTGGCCTGGCGGCGGCGGGGTGGGGAGTCGTCATGGCGATCGCCCCGACTCTGCAGATTCACAGGATGCTGCGAACTCGGTCCGCCGACGATGTATCACTCGGCTATTTCGCCCTGCTCATCCCGGGCTTCCTGCTGTGGGCCTTCTACGGACTGGCCCGGCACGACTGGCCGCTCGTCATCCCCAACACGGTAGCCACGGCCGTGGCACTCGTGACCATCGCCGTTGCGGCCCAACTCAAGAGGAGCAGCGCGCAAGCCGAACCGGACGTCTGAGTCGCACCTCTCGACCGCGAACGGACCCGGCAGGGCAGTCCGGTCGGCCCGAAGCGATTGACCATGCGGATCAGAATCGGCGCGACCTCCTCTGCCAGACGCGCGACAGCCTGGCAGGCTCCGGACGGGAGCGAGATCAATGTCCGAGCTCAACCGCCCTGACGCCCGCGCACTCCTACCGACGGAGAAACGGCCGGCTCCCCGCATCCGGGGAACCAGCCGCTGACGAGTCGCTGTCTCACGAACCACTCGAGTGGAGCTAGGGGGATTCGAACCCCCGACCTTCTCATTGCGAACGAGACGCGCTACCAACTGCGCCATAGCCCCATGCTCCCCGGCGGGCCGGTGAGCGAAGAAAAGTCTAGCACCGCGCAACCCCCTCACCAGCGCCTCGATCCGTGTCCTGCGTCATGCCGAGGGGCCCCGACGACGACGAACGCCACCGCTCGGCAGGGCCGGCCGCAGGTGCGGGTCAGGCGCCCTTCGCCCGGCGGCGCGCGAGTGCGGCGTCGAGGTCGAGGACGGGGGCCTTCGGTGCGTCCGGAGCCGGGGCGTCGGCGCCCGAGCCGGCCACGACGGACCCGGCCGAGCTCGGCCGGGTCGGGCGCAGCGGCACGCGGGCGGACGGCGCGACGGGCGGCTCGAAGGCCGGGGCGGTACGGCGCTGCGCACCCGAGCCGTCGCCGGACCACCGCGAGGCAGGCACGGGCACCGGCGTCCACGCGCCCGGGGCGTCCTCGGTGCGGGGGGCACGAGCAGGACCGTCCTCGCGGACCTCGCCCGACCGACCCAGGGGCTCGGCGGCAGGCTGCGGGTCGCTGTGGGGGGTGAGCTGCGCGGAGGCGACCGTGGCCCAGGTGCGGGCGGCGACGCCGTCGGGGGCGGACGTGGCGGCGCGCCCGGCGGGCGTGGCCTCCTGCTCGTCCGTGTCCGTGCGCTCGGCGTCGGCACGGCTCTCGGCGTCCGTCGAGCCGACCGCGGCGGGCAGCTGTGCGCGGGTCCGGTCCTGGCCCGCCCCGGTCGCGCGCTCCTCGGCGCTCTCACCGGCCTCGAGCTCGCCGGCCGCGCGCGGACGGCGGGCGAGCTCCTTGAGCTCCCCGTCGATCCGACGGATCTCGGCGCGGTCGACCGAGTTGAGCATCCGCCGCTCGCCGGCCGCCCGGACCGACAGGGCCACGACGGCGACGAGCAGCAGGCTCGGCACGATCGCGGCCGCCAGGTGCCAGCCGGCGTAGTGCACGAGCGCCCAGGCGGCGACGGCGAGCAGTCCGAGGACCACCTGGTACATCGTGCGGCGGTTGCGGGCAGCGTCGCGTCGACTCATCCGGGCAGCCCGCTGCGAGCGGGCATGGGCGAGGTCGCGGGCACGCCGCGCCGGCTCGGAGAGGCGGGGCTTGATCGTGCTCATGGCGCGTGACTCCGGTCCGACGGGTAGCAGCAGCGGTGCGGTGGGTCGGTCGGCCGCGCTGCGCGCGACCCGACCGGGATGGCCGGGCGAGGCCCGACCCCGGCGCCCGCCGTCACCGACGGTCGCCACGACCCGCAGCCGGTCGGAGTACCGGTCCTCGAGCCGCGTGGCGGCCATGAGGCGACGGCGGTCCGCGACGGCGGGCAGCGCGTAGACCAGGAGCATGACCACCGCCGCGGCGAGGACGTAGCCCTGAAGATCCACGAATCCCACGCTAGGTCGGCGCGCGGGCAGGATCCGGGAGGCGCGCGGACGTGACAGCGACCGCATTCCGCACCGTTGCGCCGAATCGGACGGCGCCCCTGGCTACGCTGCGACGAGCCCCCCGGGGCCGATGCAGCCGGGCGCCCGCCGCCCCGCATCCCCACCCGACGATCACAGGAGCTCCAGCCCTATGCGCACCACCACCCGGAGGATGACCGCCAGCGTCGCGCTCGCCGCGGCCGCCGCCCTCACGCTCGCCGCCTGCGGGAGCGACGGCGAGGACGCGACGCCCGCCGAGGAGCCGACCTCCGAGGAGGCACCGGAGGAGGAGGAGACCACCGAGGAGACCGAGTCGGAGTCCGAGGAGACCCCCTCCGAGGACGAGGAGTCGGAGTCCGAGGAGACCCCCTCCGACGACGCCGCCGGCGGCGAGTCCCCGAGCGAGTCCGCGAGCGACGAGGGCGGTGCGTCCGCCGGCGCCGGTTCCGCTGCTCCCTGGGCCAACGAGGTCACCGAGGACGGCGAGCTACTCGGCACGATCGAGGCCGGCGACGTGACGGTCGACGTCTACCAGGTCGGCACCGGCCAGGCGACGCGCTCGAGCATCTGGGCGGACCCGGACACCGACGAGCCGATCGTCAACGAGGGCGACGAGGTCCTCATCCTCAACTACGTCGTCACCAACAACGGCGACCCGATCACCCTGACCTACGGGCTGGTCGACGCGGGCCTGAGCTACGACACCTGGCCCTACATGCAGCAGCCGTCCGTCTCCGACACCGACCTGCTCGAGGAGAACGGCGTCAACGACAACGCGGTCAACGGCGACTCGCTCGGCGAGGACACCTACGTCCTCGGCACCGGCGAGCAGTACTCGGTCGGCGAGGTCATGCTCTACCAGCCGGGCGAGGCCTTCACGGTCGAGGTGTCCTACGAGCCCCGCGACGACGCCGGCGAGCGTCTCGGCGAGGAGTTCGAGGGCGAGCTCACCGGCACCGTCGAGTAGTCCGCCGCCGGCGCCCCGCGCGCCGCGCACTCACCGGCCCCGTCCCGCACCCGCGGGGCGGGGCCGGTCCCGTTCCACCGCCGGGCCGGGCCGGGTTCGACCGGCGCCTCGCCCTCGGGCCGTTCGGTCCCGCGTCCTCGGGTCGGTCCCGCGTCCTCGGGTCGGTCCCGCGACCTCGGGTCGGTCCCGCGACCTCGGGTCGGTCCCGCGACCTCGCGTCAGTCCGTCCCGCCCGACGACGAACCGCCGTCGAGATGGCGCCGCACCGCCCCGGGCCCGCGCCCGTGGTCCCCGGCCAGCAGCGCGAACGAACGATGGTCGCGCCAGTCGCCGTCGACGAAGATGAGCCCCCGCCTCGGGCCCTCCTCCGTGAAGCCCAGCTTGGCGACCACGCGCAGGCTCGCCGCGTTCTCCGGCCGCACGTCGATCTCGACCCGGTGGATGCCGAGCTCGTCGATGAGATGGTCGGCCACGAGCGCGACCGCCCGGGGCGCGATCCCCCGCCCGGCCACGTGCCTCGACACCCAGTACCCGATCGATGCCGTCCAGCTGGACCCGCGCGTGACCGGCTGGGCCGTGACGGCCCCGACGATCTCGCCGCCGAGCACGACGACGAACGGCAGCGCCTCCCCCGCGCGTGCCGCCCTGCGGTTGGCCACGACCTGCTCACCGACACTCATCGGTCGCCCGGGCGCGGGTGACCCGGCCATCCACGGCTCGAGCCAGGCCCGGTTCGACTCGAGCAGCGCCTGCCAGGGGCGTCGGTCGCGGCGGCGCAGGCCGCGCAGCACCAGCTCGTCGTCGTGCAGCTCGACGGGCCAGGTGGTAGGCGTGGGCACGCCTGAGAGGGTACGGCCCGCCCACGTCGGGCACCGCCGCGCCACCGCCTACGCCGGGGGCGAAACGGTGGCATCTTCCCCCCTGGTCGCCGCGCCTCGGACCCCGATCCTTGGCATGATGGTGGCCATGCACCGGCGCATCCTTGACCTTCCGCGCGTCGACCATCTCGAGGTCGACGACGCGAAGCAGATCCTTCGGGCGACCGTCAGGGACCACCGCGCGCGACGGCAGGACACCGACCGGGCCCGGGACGGGATCGCGATCGCCCGCCACGTGCTCCCGCTGCTCGACGGCGCACGGACGGTCGCGCACCACGTCTCCCGCCGTGCCGAGCCGCCGTCGCTCCCGACGATCGAGACCCTGCACGAGACGGGCGTGCGGATCCTCCTGCCGGCGCTCGGGCCGGGGCTCGCCCGGGCCTGGGCCACCTTCCGCGGCACCGACGACCTCGCGGAGCGCGCCCCGGGCCGCCCGCTCGAGCCCTCCGGCGACCCGATGCCATCCGAGGCGATCGCGGAGGCCGACGTCGTCGTCGTCCCCGCCCTGGCCGTCGACCGACAGGGCAACCGACTCGGGCAGGGCGGTGGCTGGTACGACCGGGTGCTCAAGCACCTCCCGCCGAGCACGCCGGTCTGGGCCGTCCTTTTCGACGACGAGCTGGTCGACGGCCCGCTCCCCCACGGCCCGCAGGACGTCCGGGTGGCCGGCGTCGTCCAGCCCTCGGGGACCACGAGCCTGCTGCCGCCCGACGACCCGTACGAGACGACGGCCAGCGGGGACAGCGCACCCGCGCGCGGGGCCTGATCCCGGCGCTCAGCCGCCGGGCGTGAGGACGAACCGGTCGTCCTCGGCCTCCTCGACCGCCGCCCGGCTGAACGCCCACGGGAAGGTCTCGCCCTCGGCCCACGCCTCGGCCTGGTCCGTGTAGTGCGCCGAGGCCGGGTGCCCGCTCGTCCCCGAGGTGGTCACCCAGGTCGAGGCGTCGAGGTCCGCCATGTCGACGACCATCCGCATCGACGGTCCCGCGGTGACCGCGTAGCTCGGCCGCCCGTACTCGTCGCGGGCCGAGGTGCTGTAGCTCGTCGCGTTGACGACCGCCGAGCCGCCGGGCACGCCGACCGGCTCGGGGTTGACGTACCGCCGCACGAGGCCGGGCACCCCGTCCCCGCCGAGCACCGGGTGCTGCGGCGCGAAGACATGGAGGTCGCCCCAGCGCCAGGTCGACGGGTCCTTCCCGAGGCGGGCGGTGAGCTGGTGGCGCCCCTCGACGAGCGCCTGGCCGAGGATCTCGTCCCGGGTCTCGACCACGTTGACGGTGGTCCGGTCGTCCCAGTGGCGGTCCGAGGGCTCGGCCAGCATCTGCTCGAGCACGAGGAGCCAGCGGTCCCCACCGTTCGGCGCCTGCGCGTCGGGCAGCTCGTCACCGAGGGTCATCGCGAGGATCTCGACCCACACGGCGTTGAAGTAGGCGGCGCCGGCGGAGTCCACGTCGTTCGGGTAGCCCTGCTCCGCCCAGTCCTCGAGGAGGGCGACGGCCTCGGCCACGAACGGGTCCTCGACGTCGACCTCGAGGAGGTAGGGCACGACCACCTCGCCGAACGGGCTGGCGTCGTCGAGCATGATCTCGTTCGCACCGTCCACGGTCAGCGGCTCACCCGCGGCGAGCCGCTCCTCGAGGAGCGTGCGGATGCGCTGCGAGCGGTACCCCGCGTCGTAGTCCCCCGTGAGGAACGGCTCCGTCCCGGGCGGGAGCACCGCCTGGTTCGCGGCGACGACGAACCCCTCGGCCGGGTTGAGCGCGGCGGGCATGTCCTCCGGCGCGACGAACCCCTGCCAGGCGTAGCGCTCGTCCCACCCGGGGCGCGGCCACGAGCCGTCGGCGGGGAGCTCGGCGTCCGGGACCTCGCCGCGCACGGGGATCCGGCCGGGCGCCTGGTAGCCGATGTCGCCGTCGGCGGTCGCGAACACGATGTTCTGGCTGGGGACCTCGAACAGCTCGGCCGCGGCCGCGACGTCCTCGGCGGTCGCGGCGCGATTGAGGGCGAACACCGCGTCCCCGGTCCGGCCGGGGGTCAGTGCCGTCCACTGCAGCGCCACCGAGTACCCCTCGAAGTGCGCCTCGGGCGAGTCCTCGGGCACGGGGACACCGGCGGCCGCCCGGGTGTCGCCGAGCACCTCGGAGACGATCGGCCCCGCCTCGGTGGACAGGACCTCGAGGGTGACGGGGTCCCCGCCGTCGACGAGGATCGTCTCCGTGCGTCGCTCGAGCGCGAGGCGCTCCTCGCCGCGGAGGTAGGTGCCGTCGGAGAACACCCGCTCGAGCGTGAGGTCCATGACGTCGGCGCCGAGGTTCGTCAGCCCCCAGGACAGCTGGTCGT
This sequence comes from Georgenia sp. Z1344, assembly GCF_057652375.1. Lineage (NCBI taxonomy): Bacteria > Bacillati > Actinomycetota > Actinomycetes > Allobogoriellales > Allobogoriellaceae > Georgenia > Georgenia sp. Z1344. The sequence continues at coordinate 1,290,915 of NZ_CM172728.1, forward strand.
TGTGGCCGATGATGACGCCCGGCATGCCGGCGAACGAGAAGCCGGTGACGTCGAACGTGCAGTCCGCGTCCAGCTCCACGCAGTGCAGGCCCACCTGGTACCAGAGATTGGGCTGCTCGAGCCCGAGGTGCGGGTCGTTGGCAAGGATCGGCTCCCCCGTCGCCGTGTGCTCCCCGGCCACGACGAACGAGTTGGACCCGATGCCGTCGCCCTCGCCCAGGAGCACCGGCACGGCGTCGAGCGCGCTGCCCGCCGAGCTCACGGCGTCGCCCGCCCGGTGCGAGGTCAGTGAGGAGGCTGTCCCCGCGATCGGGTCGGTGACGGCGCCGCCCAGCGGCCCGGCCCCCGGGATCGGGGCGGCGCCCGGACCGGTGTCGACCTCTGTGCCGGCCTCGGCACCCGGCACGGCTTGCGCGTCCGGTGCGGCGTCGGCGTCCGTCTCCTCGGTCGGCGCCTCCGAGTCACCCGAGGGACTCTCGCCGGGCTCCCCCGACGGGCTCTCGCCGTCCCCCGGAGCCGGGGCGGCGGACGCCGACTCCCCGCCCCCGTCGCCGCCCTCGGGAAGGATCGGGGCGTGCTCCTCGGCAGGGTAGGCCGGGAACAGGCCGTCGACGACCTCGACGTCGCCGAACATCGGCCGCAGGGCGCCCGCGCGCGCCACCTCGTCGTTGTAGTTCCCGCGCAGGTCCCAGGCCATGGCCTTGAGCCAGGCGAGCGAGTCGACGCCCGTCCACGGGTCGATGTCCTCGACGTCCGTGCTGAGGGACAGGACGGTGTACTCCAGGCCGAGCCGGGAGGCCTCGCGGCCGTCGAGGTAGGCGTTCACGCCGTCGGCGTAGGCCGTGTACAGCGCTCGGGACTCCTCGGTGAGCAGCTCCCACTCCTCCTCGGCGACCTCCCGCCAGCCCATCGTGCGGATGACCATGTCGGCCTCGACCGCAGCGGGGACGTCGCCGACGAGCTCCGAGAGCCGACCGGAGGTGACGTGGCGCCGGTAGTCCATCTCGAAGAACCGGTCCTGGGCGTGCACGAACCCGAGCCCCGCCATGAGGTCCTCGTCGGTCTCCGCGTACAGGTGCGGCACGCCCCGTTCGTCGCGCAGCACCTCGACCTCGGCGGTGAGGCCGGGCACCTGCTGCTCCCCCGAGTGGTCCGGCAGGGGTCGCCGGACGAGGTAGGTCGCTACCGCGACGACCGCCACGGACAGGACGAGCACCACGGCGAGAAGACTGACGAGCGCGGTGCGCCACCTGGAGGACGAGGATCGGGCTGCCACCGCCCGAGCGTATGGCGCGCGGGTCGACCGGCGACGCAGGTCACTGCGCGCGTCGAGCCGACGGCGCTAGCATTGGCACTCGACGGGGCCGACTGCTAGCGCCGCCCCACGAGACCGGAGGTCCTCCCAGGTGCCGACGTACGCCTACCGCTGCACGCTGTGCGGCCACGAGCTCGAGGCGAAGCAGTCCTTCACGGACGACGCCCTCACGATCTGCCCCGAGTGCGGCGGCGCCCTCCGCAAGCTGTTCAGCTCGGTCGGCGTGGTGTTCAAGGGCTCCGGCTTCTACCGCACCGACTCGCGCTCCGGGTCCGGCTCGAGCGGATCCGGCTCGTCGTCGAGCGTCGCCGGTTCCTCGTCGAGCTCCTCGTCCGACTCCTCGACCGGCACGACGCCGGCACCCGCCTCCGCGTCGACGTCCGGCTCCACGGGCGCCGGCTCGGGGTCCTCGGGTTCGGGGTCCTCGGGCTCGGGCTCCTCGGGCACGGCAGCGGCCGGCTCCGCCGCCTGACCCACCCGGGCGCACAACGCGCCCTGCCGAAGCCCCGTCCACAGGCGACGACGCCGCGGCGGCCTCCTGCTCTCCCCGCTGCCTAGCGTCGGAGCATGACGAGAGCCACCTCCCCACCCTCCCGCAGCGCCGGGGCCCGCCTGCGCCGCGGCGCGTGGCGCTGGCGCCATGCCGTCGCCGCGGTGTGCCTGGCCGGGGCCGCGTCCGTCGCGATCGGCGAGCTGAGCCCACCACCTCCGACCACCACGACGGCCGTCGCGCTGAGCACCGACCTGCCGGCCGGCCACGTCCTCGGCCGCGGGGACGTCGGCACCCGCGACCTGCCCGTGGGCGACGTGCCGGCAGGGGCGCCGGCCGACGTCGAGGCAGTGGTCGGCCGCCCCCTCGCCGTACGGCTCACCGAGGGCACGGTTCTCGGCGAGGGGATGCTCGCCGGCGCCGGGGTGGCCGCCGCGCCGGGCGAGGTGGTGGTCGCGGTGCTCGTCGCGGACGACGGGAGCGCGCATCTCGCCGAGCCAGGGCTGCGCGTCTCGCTGCTCGCCCCGCCCACCGACGGCGGACCGGCCGAGGTCGTGGCCGAGAACGTGCTCGTGCTGGGCGCCGTCGAGGACGAGGAGGGTGGTCTGCTCGGCGGCGGCGACGAGAGTGACGTCACTCGCATGTATGTTTCTGCAACGCCGGACACCGCTACCCTCCTCGTTGGCTCAAGTGCCTGGACCCCGCTGAGCGTCGTGCTCGGACCGAGCTGACCGGGGGCCGGCGTGAGCCGGCGCGCACCCGGCGCCACTCTCGTCACCCCCCGGTCCCACCCGCACAGATCCTCGGAGGTCAGCATGCTCAACGGTTTCAAGGAGTTCATCTCCCGCGGCAACGCGATCGACATGGCGGTCGGCATCATCATCGGCGGTGCGTTCACGCCGATCGTCACCGCCATCACGGACAACGTCCTGCTCCCGCTCATCGGCGCGATCTTCGGGCAGCCGAACTTCGACACGATCGGCCAGTTCGTCGTCAACGGCGCCACCATCTCGCCCGGAACGATCGTCACCGCGCTCGTCAACTTCCTCCTCATCGCCGCCGCCCTGTACTTCGCGGTGGTCATGCCGATGAACAAGCTCGCCGAGCGTCGTAAGACGGACGAGGAGGAGCCGGAGGAGAAGGCGGACGACGTGCTCGTCCTCGAGGAGATCCGCGACCTCCTGCGCACCCGCAACGTCTGACCGGTACCTCCGCGTCACGCAGGTCCGGCGTCGCCCACCGGCGGCGGACCGACGGCCCATCGCCCCCCGCGGGGCGGTGGGCCGTTCCCGTTCCTGCCCCGGGCAGCGTCCGCGGCACCGCCCCCGGCACGAGCGACGGCGCTCGCGGCGCCCCGGAGGTCCGAGGCGTCCCAGCTGTCGGAGACGTCAGAGGCGGCCGAAGTGCGGTGGGACCTCGCGCAGGAGCCGCTGGTCGGCGGCCGAGGGCGGACCGGACGACGACACAGGCGCGTCGGCCGCAGCGGTGTCCTCGACCGGCTCGGGCGCGTCGAACGCATCCTCCGGCCGGACGAGGTCGCCCTCGGCCAGCCGGCGCCGGTCGGCGGCCGACAGGGCGATGACCCGTCGGCGTCGTCCGGTCACGGCCAGGTTCCGTCGGTGCCCTGTCCGGCAACGTCGTCGGCGTCCGTGCCCGTGGCCGGCGCGGCCGGGGACACCCCGGAGTACGCGCCGCGGCGGGCCGCGACCTCGTCGAGCACCACGCGGCGCAGGCGGTCGGCCTCAGCCTGCGGGTCGAGGAAGATCGAGACGGTGAACGCGCGCTCGACGCGCCAGCCCGCACGCGCGAGCACGGCGCCCCGGTCGAGGCGGCGGCGCAGGCTGTGCTCGCCGGCGTCCTCCCCCGCGTCCGTGAGCACCGCGACGAGGCGCTGCCCCGGCAGGTCCGGGTGGCCGAGCGCGAGAGGCACGTCGACCGCCCCGCGCAGGTCCTCCTCGATGACGAGGCCGAGCCTGCGCAGCCGTCGAACGAGGTCGCCGAGGATCTCGTCCCGGGTGTCCTCCTCGGGCGACCCGGTCGTCTCCGCCGCCCGCACCTCGCCGTACGTCTCCTCGCGCAGCCAGGCCGGCACGGGATCGGGGGTGTCGTCGTCGGGGGTGTCGTCGTCGTGCGCCGCCTCGCCGGCGACCGGGTCGGCGAGGTCCTCCGCGACGGGGCGCTCGTCGCCGTCGTCCTCCGCGTCGACGGCGCCCCCGTCCACGGCGTCGAGCCGGGCCGTCGCCCCCGGGTCCACCCCGGCGTCGTCCGTCGGCCGCTCGGCGGCGACGGCCTCGGCGTCCGCGCCCGACGACGCGGCGTGCTCCACCTCGGCGTCGGGTGCCGACGCGCGCTCGGTGCCCGTCGTCGATCCGTCGCTCGCTCCGGCGACGACCTCGGGATCCGGGCCGGCCTCGCCCGCGGGCGGGGCGCCGACCGCCTGCTCGCCCGCGACCTCGGTCCCGCCGGAGGCCCCGCCCGCGGCGTCGGCCGGTGCCCCGGCGTCGGGCACGGTCCCCGCACCGCCGGCGAGGTCGAGGAGCTCGGCGAGCATGTGCGCGCCCTCGTGGTGGATACGGGTGCGGTCGATGGCGCCGGGGCCGATCGTCGAGACGACGACCAGCGACTCCCGGGGCGCGGCGAGCGCCGTCACCATCCGGGTCCGGCCGTCGGGGCCGGACAGGTCGCCGAAGCGGTGGACGAACCGGCCGTGCGCGTTCGCGCCGAACCCGACCGAGAGCACCACGACGTCGCGGCGCAGACCGCCGGCGTCCGCGAGGTCGGCCACGACGAGCGGCTCGACGAGCCGGGGGTCGAGCGCCGCCTCCAGGCCGGGGTCCTCGGCCGCCGCCTGGGACAGCGCCTCGCGGACGCGCGAGGCGTGCCGCGGGGACGGGGTGACGACCGCGATCGAGGCGAGCGGGGCGTCGTGCACCTCCCGGCTCACGGCGTCGACCACCGCGCGGACCTCGGCGTCGACGCTCTCGACGACCTCCTCGCCCGGCGGGGGCGTCCCGTAGCCCTCGACGAGCTCGAGGCGGACGCCGCCGTCGGGGCGGACGGACGGGACCGGGGCGACGGAGTCCTCGTAGCCGTGCGTGGCGAGCAGCCGAGCCGCGCCGGGCACGAGGGGCCCGCGCACGGCGGGCAGCTCGACGGCGGGCAGGACCTCGGCGAGGGCGTGGGTGGCGCCGCCGGGGTGACGGCGCACGTCCCCGACGACGACGACCTGCCGCGCCCGGCCCGCCACCGAGGCGACCTGCGCGAGCGGCAGCAGCTCGGTGCCGTGCAGCACGACGAGGTCGACGGTGGGGCCCGGCGGGATGATCTGCGCGACCAGGAGCGGGGCGGCCGCCCGGACGGGCCGGATCGTCGGCGCCACCTCGGGATGATCGGCGAGCGCCCGGCCGAGGGTCGCCCCCCGGTCGGCCGCGAGCTGCTCCCACAGGTGGGCCGCCTGGGTCCGGTGGGTGCGCACCGCGCGGCGCAGCCGGTCGGCGGTCGCGGACCGCACGGCCGGGACGAGCGTGGCCCGCTGCTCCGCCTCGCGCCGCTCGAGGTCCGCGAGGTCGGCGGTCAGCTCGGCGGGGTCGCGCCCGGCGAGCGCCGGCTCGTCGGCGAGGACCTGCTCGAGCACGGAGCTCCACCACGCGAGGTCGAGCTCGTCCGCGACGAGGTCGTCCGGCACGGCCCGCTCGACGAGGTCGTCGACGAGCTCGCCGAGCCCCTCGGCGCGCAGCTCGTCGACGAGACGGGTCCGCTCCGGCAGGGTCCGCAGCGCGGTCGTGTCGGCCTCGAGGGCGTCGATCCGTCGCCGCAGCTCCGCCAGGTCGAGGTCCTCGAGCGCGACGGTGTCGTCGTCGGGCTCGAGGACCGCGCCGAGCGCGGCCACGTCCTCGCTCGTCTCGCGCTCGAGCTCGCGGATGTCGGCGAGCCCGTCGGGCAGCCGGGGCCAGCCGCCGCCGGTGGAGTGGCGCCGCCAGATCTCCCGCTGCTCCTGGACGCGCAGCAGCTCGGCGTGCAGGTCGGTGACCGACCGGCCGGGGCGCACGAGGTCACGGGCCTGCCGCGTGAGGCGACGGCGCATCCCCGCGGACAGCTCGACCTCCTGGCTGCGGCGCTCGTTGCGCGGTGCCGTCGCCGCCACCATGTCGGCGGCGGAGTGCTCGAAGATCTGCGGCAGGAAGACGTCGAGCGCGTCGGCCACGCCGTCGAGCATCGCGAGCTGCTCGCGCCATTCCCGCAGGGTGGTGGCCCGTCTGAGACCGGTCTGCACGGCGGTGCTCTGGACGAGGTCGTCGACGGCCGGGAGCTCGACCCGGGTGAGCCGCTGGACCCGGTCGAGCGCGTCGGCGGCCTGCTGGTTGGTGGTCAGCCGCGCGCCGTACCAGGGGGTGCTCGAGCGGCGCAGCGTGAAGGCGCCGAGGATCGCGGCACGCGAGAGCCGGACCGCGGCCCCGCGTCGGGCGTCCCCGGTCAGCGCCCGCAGGTCCTCCCCCGAGATGCGGGCACCGGTGCGGGGTCCGGGCGTGCGGGCGGTGAGGCGGGCGAGCGCCTGCAGGGCGTCGAACAGCGAGACGCCCCAACCGTCGTGGCGGCGGTGGAGGGAGTCGAGCTGCTCGCGCACGCCGGCGCGCGTGGCCCGCAGCTCCTCGCGCGTCCGGGCCACCGTCGCCTGGTCGACCGTGACGGCGGGCGCCTCCATGCCGCGGCGGATCGACCGGGAGGCCTCCTCCCGCCAGCCGCCGTCGGCCCGCAGGTCGAGGACGAGCTCGCCGAGGCCCAGCTCGTGCAGATGGGCGACGGTCGACCGGCCGGTGCGCCGGTCGCCGGGGACGTAGGCGACGGTCCGGCCGTCGGCCGCCGAGGCCGCGAGGATCGCCGCGACGACGCCCACGTCGTCCGCGCCGGGCGGGGCGTCGACGACGAGCTGGTACCCCTGCGTGACGAGGCGCACCGCGCGCTCGCCGGCCACCTCGACGTCCCCGACCGCGCGCTCCTCGTCCGGGTCCGGGTCCGTCCCGTCGTCGGGCGGGAGGGTGGTCGCGAGCGTGCTGCGCGCCTCGAGGTCGCCGGCCAGCGCGGCCACGACGTCGGACGAGGCGAGGTGCGGGACCATCGACTTCAGGTCCTCGACCGCGACCTGTCCCGGGTGCAGGAACGTGCCGACGACGACCCGGTCCTCGATCTCCAGGCCCGGCAGGTACCGCGCGGCGAGCTCGGCCACCCCCGCGAGCGCCTCGCGCTGGCTCGAGGCCGGTCCCAGCGCCGGGAGGTGGTCGGTCGGCTCGCCGGGCAGGCCGGCCTCGGTGAGCGCGCGGGCGAGCACGGGGTTGAGCTCGACGGCGCGCTCGAGGGTGAGCTCGACCTCGCCGTCGGCCGAGACCGGCTGCAGGCGGACGCCGCGCAGGAAGACTGGCGTGCGGATCGTGCGCGCGAGCGGGGCCTCCGCGCCCTCGTCCGCGCGTCGGCCGGCGGGCGGCGCGGTCGGGTCGAGGTCGGCGTCGTGCTCGTCGCCGTCGACCACCGGGGGCGGGAGCGCCGACCAGGTGGCGACCCCGGTCGCGAGGTAGGTCGGGGCCACCCCGAAGCGCTGGGCGAGGTCCTCGGCCCGGGCTCGGACGAGCCGGGCGTGCTGGTGGGCCGCGACGGCGGCGTTGCGCTCCCGCACGAGGTTGGACAGGCGCGTGGGGCGACCCGCGTAGAGCTGGGCGGTGCCGCCGGGGTGGGCGTGGGTGAGGTCGAGGACGGCCTCCCCGAGGTCGTCGTCGTCCCCCAGGCCCTCGGCGCCGAGCGCGGTGAGGTCGGCGACCCACCGCTCGACGGCGCGGGCGACGACGGCGGTCCGGCTCGAGCGGCGCTGCGGCGACGGCGTGCCCGCGCCCTGCCCGGACGCGTCGGACGCCTCCTGCGCCGCCCCCGCACCACCGTCCGGGTGCTGCTCGGGGACGTCACCGTTCGCCGGGTCCTCCGGCGTCGAGGGGGCTGCTCGCCCCGGGCGACGGGCGGGCCGGTCGTGGTCTCCCCGGGCCACGGTCCGCTCGCGCGAGCGGTCGCTGTCCCGGCCGCGGCGGAAGGGCGGGATCGGCGGAGGCGTCATCCCACCAGGGTAGGCGGGGCACCGGCGTGGGGCGCGGAGCACGGGCGCACACCGCCGGAGATGTCGTGCCGCGACGTCGTGCGGCCCGGGCGCCGCACGGATCCTCGCCACGAGTCTCGTCGTCGGGACCTCGCAGGGTGCGGACATGAGAACGGAGCGTGACGCGCAGGGGGGGGCAGGCGTCACGCTCCGTCGAGCACCCATTCTGCCGACGTCGACCGGTCCGCGCAAGCCCCTGAAGGTCGTGCGCGTCACGTCGGCGCCGCGGCGCTCGTGCCCTCGGGCGGATTCGAACCGCCGACACCCGCTTTAGGAGAGCGGTGCTCTATCCCCTGAGCTACGAAGGCCAGAAGGCCCGCCAAGTTTATCGCGCCCGGGCCGCCCGCCCCGCGCGGACCGACCACATGGCGGCCCGGACTGACGGAACGGCATCCCGTGTGGCAGGCTTCACGTCAGGCGCAACGTCGCGCCACGACGATCGGGGGCACCGATGATCGCAACCGTCTCGACGACGCCGACCGCGCTCGTGATCGAGAAGGTCCTGGACACACCGATCGACGCGATCTGGCGCGTCCTGTCCGTGCCCGCCCTCCACGTGGCGGCCGACGCCAGCGACATGCTCCGCGGGGCGCGCTCGCCGCGGCCGATCGAGGCCCTCGGGGACCAGTTCACGATGGACATGCAGCACGGCCAGGAGGGCGCCCACTACGTGACGGTCAACACCGTCAGCGACTTCATCCCCGGACGGTCGATCGGCTGGATCGTCAACGCGCCGGATCGTCGCCTCGGCTGGGGCTGGCGCTACGACCTCACCGCCGTGCGGCCGGGCGGCACGCGCACCCGCGTCCGGCTGACCTACCACTGGGGCGACGCCTCGCCGGAGGCGCTCGCGTCGATCGGCGTCCCCATGCCGGCGATCCCGGCCGAGGTCCTCGAGCGCGGGCTCGAGCTGCTCGAGGTCGAGGCGGCGCTGACCCCCGCGCCGGACGTCGACGAGGGCGCCCCGCCGGTCGCCGGGGCGCCCGGGATCAGCCCCTCCGCGCGGACGTTGCCGCCGTCCGAGCCGCTGCCGGTGCCGGACGGCGCGGAGGATCCGGAGCCGGCCACCCCGGTCGCGGCGCGGGCCGCCGAGGTCTGACCGTGCCCGCCCCCGCCTCCCGGCTGGCCCGGAACTACGCCCCGCTGCCGGTGACGGTGGTGCGCGCGGAGGGTGCCTGGGTCGAGGACGCGGACGGGGCGCGGTACCTCGACCTCCTCGCGGGCTACTCGGCACTCAACTTCGGGCACCGGCACCCGGACCTCGTCGCGGCGGCCCGCGCCCAGCTGGGTCGCTCGACCCTGGTCTCCCGGGCGTTCGACCACGACCTGCTCGAGCCGTTCGCGGCGGCCGCCACGGACCTGACGTCCACCGAGATGCTGCTGCCGATGAACACCGGGGCCGAGGCGGTCGAGTCGGCGATCAAGGTGGCCCGTCGGTGGGGCGCGCAGGTCCGTGGCGTCCCGGCGGAGCGGGCGACGATCGTCGTGGCCGACGGCAACTTCCACGGCCGGACGACGACGATCGTCTCGTTCTCCACGGACCCCGACGCCAGGGAGGGCTACGGCCCGTACACGCCGGGCTTCCGCCACGTCCCGTTCGGGGACGCCGAGGAGCTGGCGGACGCGGTCGACGACGACACGGTCGCGGTGCTCCTCGAGCCGGTCCAGGGCGAGGCCGGGGTGGTCGTGCCGCCGGCCGGCTACCTGCGGGCCGCCCGCTCGATCACCGAGGAGGCAGGGGCGCTCCTCGTGCTCGACGAGATCCAGTCGGGCCTCGGCCGCACCGGCGCCACCCTCGCCCAGGACCTCGAGGGGGTCCGCGCGGACCTCACCACGCTCGGCAAGGCGCTCGGCGGCGGGATCGTGCCCGTCAGCGCCGTCGTCGGCCGTGCGGACGTGCTCGGCGTCCTCACCCCCGGCAGCCACGGGTCGACCTTCGGCGGGAACCCCCTCGCGTGCGCGGTGGGGATCGCCGTGTGCGAGCTGCTGGCGGACGGCACGATCCAGGCCCGGGCGACCCGCCTCGGCGAGCTGCTGGGGGCCCGCCTCGACGCGCTCGTGGCCGACGGTCTGCTCGCCCGCGCGCGGCGCATCGGGCTGTGGGCCGGGATCGACCTGCCGGGCGGCCTCACGGTGGACGGACGGCGCGCCGACGGGCACGACCTCTGCGTCGCGCTCGCGCGTCGCGGGGTCCTGGCCAAGGACACGCACGGCGCCACCGTGCGCCTCTCCCCTCCCCTGACGATCGACGAGGCCGACCTCGAGGCCGCGCTCGACGCCCTGCGCGCGGCGCTCGTGGAGCTCGCGGCCTGACGGACGCTGAGCCAGGCCCGTTCCGTCGTCCCCCGCCGGCGCGCCCCTGGACCGCGCCGCGCATCGGCCTGGTCCGGGGCCGGGTCCCGCGGCTAGGCCGGGTCCGGGGCCGGGTCCCGCGGCTAGGCCGGGTCCGGGGTCAGGCCCGCGTCCTCCACCCGGGACGGCGTGACGATGACGGGACACTTGGCGTGCCCGAGGACCGCCTGCGAGGTGGACCCGAGGACGAGTCCGGCGAAGCCGCCGCGCCCGCGGCTGCCGACGGCGAGCAGGTCCACCTGCTCCGAAACCTCGGCGAGGACCGCCGCCGGGTTCCCGTCGACGGCCCTGCGGTGGACGGTGATGTCCCGGCCGGCCAGGAGCGGCTCGACGACCTCGTCGATCGAGGCACGCACGTCCGCGAGGATCTCCTCGTGGTCGACGGTCGAGGGGACCCAGGCCATCGCCGACGCCCCGGCCGTCAGTGGGACGGCGGCGACGGCGTGGACCTCGGCCCCGAAGGACTCGGCGAGGTTGAGCGCCACCGTCACCGCGAGGCGGGCGGAGGGTGAGCCGTCGACGCCGACGGCGATCCGCCGGATCGGCACGAACGGCTCCTCGCGCGGCGCGGGCACGACCACGGCAGGGCTGTGGGCGTGGGCGGGCACCGCGGACGGCACGGCGCCGAGCAGTCGGTCGGTGAACCCGCCGCCCCCGCGCGTCCCGCACACGACCGCCCGCGCGTCCTTCGACAGCTCGATGAGCACGCCCGACGGGTCCCCGGGGTCGACCGAGGTGCGCACGGGAACGCCGTGGTGGGCCACGCGGGCCGCGGCGTCGTCGACGACCGCCTGGGCGGCCTCCCGCACGCTGGCCTCGTCGACGACGACGGTGCCCGCGCGGCCGGCGGCCATGTAGCTGGGGAGCCGGTACGCGCAGACGATGTGCAGCCCGAGCCCGCGGACCGCGGCGACATGGGCGGCCCAGTCCAGGGCGCCGAGGCTGATCTCCGAGCCGTCCACACCGACGACGATGTCCTGCGTCATGGCACTCACCCTTCCTCGCGACGTGTGCAGGACCATTGTGCCGCCTGAGGAGCGATCGGCGACCGGACCAAGGTCACGAACGGGGGCGCATCTCCCGTGCGCTGCGCGGTCGGGCCTCGCCGTCGGGGTTCGTCGTCGGGCATCGAGCTCGACGACGACGGCACGACGACGACGCCCCGCCCCGCTCGAGGCGGGACGGGGCGAGGTCGGTGGTGCGGTGGTGTCAGCCGACGCGGATGTAGGTCGGCGCGCCGAGCCAGGAGTTCGGGCCCACGCGGGTGCCCATGCTCTCGTTCCAGGCCCCGATGTTCTGTCCGTCGCCGATGTAGATGGCGACGTGGCCGGGCGTGTAGATGATGTCGCCCGGACGCGCCTCGGAGGCGGGCACGCGGGTGCCGGCGGAGAGCACGGCGGCCGGCGTGCTGCCGACCTCGTGGCCGAGCTGGCGGTAGACGTAGCTGACGAAACCGATGCAGTCCCAGCCGGACGGGCTCGTGCCGCCCCAGACGTAGGGCGCACCCTGGTACTGGAGGGCGATCGAGACCGCGGCGCTGCCCGAGGCGCTGGCCGCGGGGGCCGGGGCCGGCTCGGCGGCGGCCTGCGTGGCCGCCTCGGTCTGGGTCTCGGCCTGCGGCGCCGCCTCCTCGACGGCGGGCTCCGGCGCCTCCGCGCGCTCGTCGGTCCGGGAGGCCGCGGCCTCCTCGCGCTCGACGGGCTCCGGCTCCGGCTCGGGGGCCGGCTCCGGCTCGGGGGCCGGCTCCGGCTCCGGCTCGGGGGCCGGGGCAGCGTCGGCGGTGCCGAAGACGCTGGCGGTCTCGACGTCGTACGTGGCGTCGGCGGCGACCGTCAGGGCGGCGTTCGTCGGGACCACGCGGTCGGAGACCTGCGAGATGCGCTCGGTGGACTTGGAGCCGGCCTCGACCGCGGGGTCGGCGGCGGCGGAGGTCGCGGCGACCGCGACGATCATCGAGGCGGAGACGGCCGCGAGGGCGGTGCGGCGCGCGGGGAGACCCTGGAACGTGGTGGTCATGGATCAGCCCGCCACTCGGATGTAGGTGGGGTTCGCGCGGTAGATCGGCGACTCGTGGGTCGGCGTGCCCGGGTTGCGGGCCGCGATGTGGTTGCCGTCGCCGGTGTAGATACCGATGTGGCCGGGCCACCAGACGAGGTCGCCGGGGCGGGCCTCGGCGGCCGAGACGACCTGGCCGGCGCCGCGCTGGGCCGCCGAGGAGCGCGGGATCGAGATCCCGGCCTGGGCGAACACGTAGGAGGTGAAGCCGGAGCAGTCCCAGCCGCTGGGCGAGGTGCCGCCCCACACGTAGGGGACGCCGACGTACTGGCGGGCGATGGCGACGATCGAGCTGCCGGCGGCCGACGGGGCGGCGGCCGGGGCCTCGGGCTCCGGGGCGGCCTCGACGGCGGGGGCCTCGGCCGGCGCCTGCTCGGCGACGGGGGCATCCGCGGCGGGCGCCTCGGCGACCTCGGCCTGCTCCTCGGCGACCTGCTCGCGCTCGGCGTCGCGGGTGGCGGCCTCGTCCTCGCGGACGACCGGCTCGGGCGCGGGCTCCGGCTCGGGGGCCGGGGCGGCGTCGGCGGTGCCGAAGACGGACGCGGTCTCGACGTCGTAGGCCGCGTCGGCGGCCACGGTCAGCGCGGCGTTCGTGGGAACCACCGCGTCGGTGACCGAGGCGAACGTGCCCTGGGTCTTGTCGACGGCCGACTCGGGGGCGGGGGACGCTGATGCCGACGAGGCGGCGACCGCGACGACGATCGACGCCGAGACGGCGGCGAGCGTTGTGCGGCGGGTAGTGCTCTGCACGATGGGGGACCTCTCCTGTGACCTCTACGGGGTGAGCTGTCGGGTTCGGACTGGGAGAGCGTCCGGCGCAGCCCGGAAGGCCGCGCTTCACCCCAAGACCGGTCGCCCGGCCGTACTACCTGGTTCCCCCGCCCCTGCCGCGGTGGTTCGCACCTACCCGGGGCGGCGACAGGGCTCGAAGTCCGTCCGGGTGCGCCCCCAGCGGGAGGCACGGGTAGGACAGTAACCATTCCGAGACCAAAAGTCACACCTCGGTAACGACACTGTGTGGAACGTCACGGAATGGACACGCGGCCCCGGTCAGGTGCCGGAATTCCGCGGAATCGTGCGGGAGATCGCGCCGTCACGCTCTGTCCACACCCCGGCCACCTGAGGGTTTGACCCGCCCTTGGGGCGGACCCGAAGGTCACGGAACCACATCGGCCGTGACCTGCGCGGGCCGAGGACACGCCCGGCGCCGGGGCGGGAGACACGCCCGGGGGCGGGGCGGGAGCGGCTCGTCGGGGCCGTTCGTCGCGCGGAGGCGTCAGGCGACGACGGCGAGGTGACGACCGTCGGCCGGCGTCATCTCGAGCACGAGCTCCTGCCCGGCGTCGAGCTCGAGCACGTCGTCCCGGCGCGTGACCGTGATCGACGCCCCGGGGAGCAGGCCGCCGCTGCGCATGTCGGCCAGCAGTCCGGTGTGCACCTGGAGCGGCTCGCCGATGCGTACAAGGGTGAGCTCGCGGCTCTCGCCGTCCTGCAGGTCGGCGACCGCCTCGGACAGCGAGGTCATGCCCGGGTCCGCCGCCGGGGCGTCCGTGCCCGGGATCGGGTTGCCGTAGGGGTCGTTGGTCGGGTCGCCCAGCAGGTCGACGAGGCGCTCCTCGACCCGTCCGGACATCACGTGCTCCCAGCGGCAGGCCTCCTCGTGGACGAACGCCCAGTCGAGACCGACGACGTCGACGAGGAGCCGTTCGGCGAGGCGGTGGCGGCGCATGACCTGCACGGCGGCGTCGCGGCCCTCCGTGGTGAGCTCGACCTCGCGGGAGGGGCTGAGGTGGAGCAGGCCGTCGCGCTCCATGCGGCTGACGGTCTGCGAGACCGTGGGGCCCGAGTGACCGAGCCGCTCGGCGATGCGCGCCCGCAGCGGCGGGACGCCCTCCTCCTCCATCTCGACGACAGCCTTGAGATACATCTCGGTGGTGTCGATGAGATCGCTCATGGTGTCTCCGGTGCACGAGGACGTGGCGGGGCAGCTGCCCCGCGTGCCCGCTCCGGGCACACCCTCGACCTTACCCGCCCGGCCCGACATCCGACCCGGTCGGCAGACGCCCGGCCACGAGCGACGGTCGCCTGGTCACGGGCGGCGGACGCCCGGAGCCTCGGCCCTGCTGCGGTGGGATGATCGACCGGTGGCCGACGTGACGATCCCTTCCCACCTCCTGCCCGCCGACGGGCGCTTCGGCTCCGGCCCCACCCGGGTCCGGGCCGGCCAGCTCGCGGCGCTGACCGCCGCCGGGACCGGCGTGCTCGGCACCTCGCACCGGCAGGCGCCGGTCGAGCGCCTCGTCTCGCGGGTGCGCTCGGGGGTCGCGGAGCTGCTCGGGCTCCCGGACGGCTACGAGGTCGTCCTCGGCAACGGCGGGTCGACGGCGTTCTGGGACGCGGCCGCCTTCTGCCTCGTGCGCGAGCGCGCCCAGCACGCGGTGCACGGCGAGTTCTCGAGCAAGTTCGCGACCGTCACGGACCGCGCGCCGTTCCTCGCCCCCAGCGTGCGGGTCGAGGCAGCACCAGGGTCCATCGCGCGCCTGTCCGCCGTCGAGGGCGTGGACGCCCACGCGTACCCGCACAACGAGACGTCGACCGGCGCCCTCGCCCCGGTCGAGCGGATCGGTGGGGCGGACGCGCTCACGCTGGTCGACGCCACGTCGGCCGCCGGCGCGGTCCCGGTCGACCTCGCCGCGACCGACGCCTACTACTTCGCGCCGCAGAAGGCGTTCGGGGGCGACGGCGGCCTGTGGGTCGCCACCCTCTCCCCCGCCGCGGTGGCGCGGGTCGAGGAGCTGACGGCGAGCCGCTGGGTGCCGGCGTTCCTCGACCTCGGCGCGGCGCTCGCGAGCTCGCGCAAGGACCAGACGGTCAACACCCCCGCGCTCGCCACTCTCGTCCTGCTGGCCGAGCAGCTCGACTGGATGCTCGAGCGCGGCGGGCTGGAGTGGTCCGCCGGGCGGTCGGCCGAGAACGCCGCGCACGTGTACGCGTGGGCGGAGCAGCGATCGTGGGCCGCGCCGTTCGTCGAGGAGGCCTACCGCTCCCCCGTCGTCGCGACCGTCGACCTCGAGGGGGTCGACGCCGCCGCGGTCGCCGCGGTGCTGCGGGAGCACGGGGTGGTCGACGTCGAGCCCTACCGCAAGCTCGGGCGCAACCAGTTGCGGTTCGGCCTGTTCCCCGCCGTGCCGCTCGCGGACGTCGAGGCCCTCACGGCGTGCATCGACCACGTCGTCGAGGCGCTGGGCTGAGCCGCGCCTCGGGCACGACCTCGGCGGAGGCTCCTGCCCCCCGGCATCCTCAGGTCTGACGCCCCTCCTCGGCGGCGCGGGCGGCACGCTCGCGCGGCCCCTCGTAGGTGAGGTGCCGTCGCGGCTCGCGGTCGAGCCCCACCCGCACGTCCCACGCGCGCCGGACCCACAGGGCGGCGACCGCGGCCACGAGGATCGAGGGCACGGCCCCGACGAGGATCGAGGTGCGGGCGCCGAACTGCTCGGCGATCCAGCCGACCAGGGGCGCGCCGAACGGGCCGGTGCCGAGCAGCACCATCATGTACAGGCTCATCACGCGGCCCCGGTAGGCGGGATCGGTCGACGTCTGCACGGTGGCGTTCGCGGACGTGAGCATGGTGAGCACCGTGAAGCCGACGGGCACGAGCGAGGCCGCGAACCACCAGAAGCTCGGGGCCAGCGCGGACAGCAGCGAGGCCACCCCGAACGCGAACGCGGCGAGGATGACGGTCCGCACCCGCGGGTTGCGTCGTCGGGTGGCCATGAGCGCCCCGAGGAGCGACCCGACGGCCATGACCGACCCGAGCACCCCGTACTCCTCCGGGCCGCGCTCGAAGACCTGCCGTGCCATGACGCCCTGGGTGACCGCCTGGTTCATACCGAGGCTGGAGACGACGCCGACGGTCACCATGACGACGACGAGGTCGGAGCGGTGGCGCACGTAGGCGAGTCCCTCGCGGAACTGGCCGCGGGCGCGGGGCACGACGTCGCGCGGGTTGAGCTCGCCGACCCGCATGAGCGTGAGGGCGAGGATCGTCGCGCCGAAGAACACGCCGTTGGCGACGAACACCCAGCCCGTCCCGACCCAGGCGATCGCGAGGCCCGCGAGGCCCGGTCCGACCATGCGGGCGAGGTTGAACGAGGTCGAGTTGAGGCCCACGGCGTTCGGCAGGTCCGCGGGCTGAACCATGTCGGAGACGAAGGTCTGGCGCACGGGCCCGTCGAACGCCGAGGCGCAGCCCAGGGCGAACGCGAAGCCGTAGACCATCCACAGCTCGACGGCGCCGGAGAGCACGAGGATCCCGAGGCCGAGCGCGAGGGCGCCCATCGCCCCCTGGGTGAGCATGAGCATCTTCCGCCGGTCGACCCGGTCGGCGGTCACGCCGGCGATCGGGCTGAGCAGCAGCGCGGGCAGGAACTGCAGCCCGGTGACGATGCCCATGGCGATGCCGGAGTCGTCCGTCAGCTCGGTGAGGACGAGCCAGCCCTGGGCGACGCGCTGCGCCCACGTGCCCGTGTTGGCGATCATCGACCCGAAGAACCACAGCCGGTAGTTGAAGTACCGCAGCGAGTGGAACGTCGAGCCGAGGAACCCGCGCCTCGGGCCCGTGGACGCCTGCGTCATCAATCGATCAGATCCCCAGCAGGTCCTGGATCGGGCCGAGGGCGAAGTAGATCGCGAACGCGACGACGACGCCCCACATGAGCGGGTGCACCTTGCGCACCTGGCCGGTCGTGGCCATGAGGATCGCGTAGGCGACGACGCCGACGCCGATGCCCACCGCGATCGAGTAGGAGAACGGCATGAAGATGATCGTGAGGAAGGCCGGGATCGCGAGCGACAGGTTCTTCCAGGGGATGTCGACGACCTGCTGCATCATGAGGAACCCGACGACGACGAGCGCGGGGGTGGCCGCCTCGTAGGGCACCGCCTCGGCGAGCGGCGCGAGGAACGTCGCGAGCAGGAAGCAGGCGCCCGTGACGATCGTCGACAGGCCCGTGCGGGCGCCGTCGGCCACGCCGGCCGCGGACTCGACGAAGGACGTGTTCGAGGAGACACCGCCCGCGCCACCGGCGGCGGCCGCGATCGAGTCGACGACGAGGATGCGACGCGTGGCCGGCGGGTTGCCGTCGGCGTCGAGCAGGTCGCCCTCGGAGGCGACGGCGACCATCGTGCCCATCGTGTCGAAGAAGTCGGCGAGCATGATCGAGAAGATGAGGACGAGGACGGCGACGAAGCCGATCTTCTCGAACGCCCCGAACAGGGAGAACTGGCCGAGCGTGGCGAAGTCGGGGACCTGGACGATGCTGCCCTCGATCGCCGGGACGGTGAGGCCCCAGCCGCCGGGGTTCGACCCGTCGGGGGTCTGCGCGCCCGGGCTCGCGACCGCCTCGACGATCACCGCGATCACGGTGGCGACGACGATGCCGATGAGGATCGCGCCGCGCACGTTCCGGGCCATGAGGACGAGGATGAGGAGGAGTCCGATGATGAAGACGACGAGCGGCCAGGAGGCGATCGAGCCGCCGATGCCGAACTCGAGCGGCGTGCCCGCCCCGGGCCGGACGATGCCCGCGTTGACCACGCCGATGAGGGCGATGAACAGGCCGATGCCGACCGAGATACCGGTCTTGAGGGAGGGCGGGACGGCGCGGAAGATCGCCTCCCGCAACCCGGTGAGCACGAGGACGAGGATGACGATGCCCTCGAGGACGATGAGGCCCATCGCGTCGCCCCAGGTCATGCCCTCCATGCTGACGACGGTGTAGGCGAGGAGGGCGTTGATCCCGAGCCCGGCGGCGATCGCGAGCGGGAAGTTGGCGACCGATCCCATGAGGATCGACATGACGCCGGCGACGAGCGCGGTGCCGGCGGCGATGGCGGCGAAGTTCGCGCCGTCGGTGCCACCACCGAGGTAGTGGCCGGTCGAGTCCGGCGTCGAGAGGATGATCGGGTTGAGCACGATGATGTAGCTCATCGCGAAGAACGTGACGAGGCCACCACGGACCTCGCGCCACGGGGTCGAGCCGCGCTGCCGGATCTTGAACAGCCGCTCGAGCATGTTGTCCGCCGGTACTGGGGTTGCGCGGCCGGAGGTGGGCTCCGGGGCGGTCGCGTCTGCGTCGGGGGTCACAGTCGGTCATTATGGACGCCTCCGGCCGTTCTCCCTAGTCCCTGACCACGGCGGGGGCCGGCGCGCCGCCGTCGGTCGTCCCCGGCCGCCGCCCCCTCGCACCGCCCGCCCACCGCCCGCGCACCCCGGTCCCGACGGAGGAAGTCGCCATGAAGCTGCTCGTCACCAACCGCTCCGACCTCGACCTCGAGATGCCCGACGGCGTCACCGTCGTCCCCCTCCGCGAGGGCCACGAGATCCCGCCGGAGGACCGCGACGCCGAGGGCGTCGTCGCGTGGGGCACGCCGACGCTGCTCACCTCGGTGGCCCGCGACCTGCCGGACCTGCGCTGGGTGCAGTCCCTCGCGGCCGGGACCGACCTGTTCGAGGCGGCGGGCCTGCCGGCCGACGTCGTCCTCACCTCGGGACGCGGGCTGCACGACGCGACCGTCGCCGAGCACGCGGTCACTCTCGCGCTCACCGTGCTGAGGCGGATGCCGCAGCTGCTCGCGGCCCAGCGGGAGTCGCGATGGGCCGACGAGCTGCGCCGCCCGCGCTCGATCCAGCCGCCCGAGCGGGTCGCCTCGCTCATCGACGCGCGCGTGCTGATCTGGGGCTTCGGGTCCATCGGGCAGCGGCTCGCCGGGATCCTCTCCGCGCTGGGCGCGAGCGTGCGCGGGGTGGCGCGGTCGGCCGGCGAGCGGGGCGGGTACGACGTCGTCGCCCAGGACGGGCTCGACGCGGCGCTGGCGGAGACCGACATCCTCGTCATGGTCCTGCCCTCGACCCCGGAGACCGAGCTCGCCCTCGACGCACGGCGGATCGCCCTGCTCCCCGACCGCGCGATCGTCGTCAACGTCGGCCGCGGGGCCACCCTCGACGAGGACGCGCTCGTCGACGCCCTCGAGGCCGGCACCCTCTCCGGTGCCGGGCTCGACGTGAGCGAGCAGGAGCCGCTGCCGCCGGAGTCACGGCTGTGGCAGGCGCCGAACCTCGTCTACACGCCGCACGTGGCGGGCTACCGGGCGCACGGCGGGAAGCAGCTGATCGAGCACAACCTGGGCGCCCTGCTGGCCGGGGACGTCTCGGCCATGCGCAACGTCGTCGACCGCGGCTGAGCAGCCCCCCGTTCGTCGAGATTGCGGTTGGTGCTCGCCGAGATTGCGGTTGGGGCCCCAACCGCAATCTCGATGAGCTCGCCCGCTCACTCGTCGAGGCGGGTGGGGGTCGAGCCGTCGGGGTTGAGGCCCGCAGCCCGCCGCGTCGACCGGCTAGCGTGCACGGAGTAGCGCGGCAGCCACCGCCGCTGCACCGCGATGGACACCGCCGCCACCCCCGACGTCACCCACACGGCCACGGCCAGAGAACCCAGCGCCGGCCCCGCGGCGAGCACGAGCGGGCTCGCCGCCGCGCCGAGGTCGCCCTGCAGCCGCCACGCGGCGAGGAACTGGGCCTGGCCCTCGCGAGGGGCCGCGTCTGAGCCGATCGTCATGAGGATCCCCGAGGTCAGCCCGTTGCCGATGCCGAGCGCGAGGCCGGCCGCACCCAGCTCGGCGGCCGAGTCCGTCAGCGGGATGCTCGCGAGCGCGAGGCCCATGATCGCCATCCCGGGCACGCCCACCCACAGCCTCCCGAACCGGTCCATCACCTGCCCCGAGGGGTAGAAGAGCAGCATGTCCATCCCCGCGGCGACGCCGAAGATCACCGAGGTCGTGGCACCGTCGAGCCCGATGTGCTCCGCCCAGATCGGCAGCACCGTCTGCCGCGCGCCCCGCACCGCCGCGACCGTCACGGCCACGGCGCCCAGGCGCGCGAGCACGGCACGGTGCCGGCGGACCACCGAGCGCATCGTCGGCCGACCTGCCGTCCGCGCCATCACCGCGGGACGGTCGGCCTCGGACCCGCCGGCGAGCAGGACGACCGCCACCGCGAGCAGCGACGTCACCACGCCGACGGCGAACGCCCACCTCGTCGAGGCCGCAAGGAGCACGGCCGCACCGACGAACGGCCCGACGAACAGCCCGGCGCGGAAGACCCCGGCGATCGTCGACAGGACGCGCGCACGGCGTTGCGGCGCCGTCGTGCTCGTGAGGTACGCGTGACGCGCGATCGCGAACACGGACTGCGCACCACCGAGCAGGAGCGCCGCCACGCCGAGCGCCACGACCGATCCGGCGACCACCCCGAGGACGAAGCCGACGACGGCGACAAGACCCGCCGCGACCATCGCCCACCGGTCCCCCACCCGCGAGGTGAGGCCGCCCGCCGGCAGGTCCGCGAGGATCTGACCGACCGGGACGAGCGCGGCCAGGAGGCTCGCGACGCCGAGCGAGGCGCCGAGGTCCGTGGCCCGCGTGACGATGACCGGAAGGGCGGCGCCGATGCCGACCTCGAGGAGGAAGGTCGGCACCATCGCGCCGAGGACGACCGACCGGAACGGGAACATCGGCCCGTCCGCGGCCGGTGGCGCGGAGGAGGGGCTCACCGCGGGATGTCGTCGACCATGACGGCGATGTCCTCCGCCGTGTACAGCGCGTTGATCTGTGCGTCGTTGGCGCCGCCGTACCCGTTCGACTCGAACAGGCCGGTCTGCCAGGGCCGCTCGATCTCGCGGAAGTCCCGCGGCCGGTTGTGGACCTGGCGGACGCGGGTCCCGGTGCGCAGGGAGTGCCAGTGCAGCCAGATGTCGTCCGCCTTGGGGCAGCGCTCGGTGAAGGTCGTGCCCGACTCCCTCAGTGCCTCGAGCATGGCGGGCGGGTGGAGGACGCCCGAGACGCCGGTGGCGAAGTGCCGGTGCGAGGCCTGGGTCGAGCGCACCGGGTGCCACGTGAGGTACGGGGTGAGGATCTTCCCCTGCAGCCGGACGCGGTGGGCGCGCATCGCCACGACGTCGCCGGGGTGCTGGGTGTGCACGCCCCAGATCTGCTCGAGCCACCGGTAGGGGTAGATGACGTCGTCGTCCGCGGTGACGAGCGGGAGGTCGTGGTGCTCCCGGCTCGCGACGTACGGGTAGTACTTCTTGTGCGGCCCGTAGTTCTCGCACGGGAGGACCTCGACGCCGCGGGCCATGAGGCGGCGCAGGGTCTGCGGCGGGTCCTCGAGGACCTCGGGCTCGTCGACCCAGAGGATGAGGCGGGAGGGCCGCACCGAGCCGCGGGCGATCGACTCGAGCGCGAGGTAGGCCGTGCGGCGCAGGCGCTTGCCGTAGCTCGTCATCGACACGACGGCGGGGATCGTGCCGACCGCCGGCTCGTCCCGGTCGAGCACGTTGCGCACGCCGAGGCGGATCTCGTGCCCGGTCGCCGTCCAGCGGTGCCGGATGAAGCCGCCGGCCCAGCCGGCGACGTTCTTCAGCGCCAGCTTCTGGCGCTCCTGCTCCTGGGCCTCCCAGTCCGGAGCATCCCCCTGCTGCGGATCGGTCACGTCGGGTCCGACACCTCGGGCCCGTCCTGCGGGGCCGGATCGTCCCCGGTGGCCGGCTCCTCGGCCCCCGCCGGCTTCTCGACCGACGACTTGCCGGACGCCTCGTCCGTCTCCTCGACCTCCGCCGGCTCCTCGGGCACGGGGTTGAGCGGCGGGAGGACGATGAGGTCGGCCTCGTCGCGCACGGGCGGGGTCGCGTCCCACAGCGGGGCGGGCTCGGGCGCGCGGGTCTCGGAGTGGGCGCCGCACCCGTGGTCGAGGGCGACCACCCGGCCGTCGTCGGGCGACCACTCGTTCGCGCACACGCCGAACATCGTCCGCGCGGTGCCGGCGAGCTGCATGAAGAACCCGCACGACGAGCAGGGGCCCGCCGCGTTCTTCGCCACCGGCGCGTCGGGGCCGGCAGCCCCCTCGTACCACCGCTGCATGGCCTCGGCGCGGCCACGGGGCGAGAGCACCCGGGCGCGCGCGAGGCCGAGGTCCTCGGCGACCTGCCGCTCGGCGTCGTCCTCCTCGCCCGTGAACTCGTACCCCTGGACGAGCCGGTCGTCCTCGGCCACGTAGGGCAGGACGTCGTTCGTGCCGAGGTCGCCGGGGCGCAGGCGGTCGGCCCACGGCACCCACGCCGGGGCCAGCAGGGCGCCGTCTCCGGGGACGAGCTCGACCTCGCTCACGCTCGGGGTCCGGCCGCGCGGTACGCGGGCGACGGTCACCGCCCAGCGCCACCCCTGGTAGCCGGGGACCTGCGAGGCGAAGTAGTGCGTGCCGACCCGGTCGGCGTGGAGCTCGAAGCCCGTGTGGTCGCCGACGTGACCGCCGATGGCGACATCCTCGGCGGCAGAGCGGGCCACCTCGACGGCCCCGGACAGGACCTGATCCTTCGAGGGGGCACGGGCGGTGCGGGCTGCAGACACCCGGACAGTCTAGGCGTGACGCCGCGGGCAGGCGGCCCCGGGGTCGGCCGTGGGGGCGCCGCCGCGCATGCGGTCGGTCACCCGCGCGGGGGGCTCAGCCGTCGAGACGGATGGCCCAGAGGTCGAGACGGGCGTTCAGGCGTCGAACTGGTCGGCCACCGCGCGGAGCATCGCCGCGAGCTTGGCCCCGTTGTCCGGGTAGCGCCCGCGGTTGAGCGAGCTCGAGGCGCGGTCGAGAGTCTTGATGAGGTCCTCGACGATGGTCGCCATGTCCTCGGCCGGCCGGCGGTGCGCCTTGGCGACCGACGGCGGGGCCTCGAGCACGGTGACCGACAGGGCCTGCGGGCCGCGGCGGCCGTCCGCCACCCCGTAGTCGACGCGTGCCCCGGCGCGCGGGCTGGCACCGGCGGGCATGGCGGAGGCGTGCAGGAAGACCTCGGAACCGTCGTCCCCGGCGATGAAGCCGAACCCCTTGTCGGGGTCGTAGAACTTGACCTTGCCGGTGGGCACCGCGGAACCTCATTCGTCGATCGGGGCCGACGGCTGTCGGCGTGCGTGGGCGGGCCCGCCTCGGCCCGACCGGCACATGATACCCGCGGCCGCCGACACCCCGCCGTGCCTGGTCCGGCACCACACCGCCCGTCGTCGCGTGCCTCGGCCTACGTGGTCGCGCGTCGTCGTCCGTCCCGACGGACCGGGACCGGGCACGACGACGAGGGCCGGACCCGCCGGGGGCGGACCCCCGAGCGGCACCGACCGGGCAGGACGTGTCCGCCCGCGGCGGAAGGCGACGGACCCTCGTTGCGACGGCGGCCACATCACGCCAAGATCGTTGGGTGAGACCTGCCTCTCGTCGCCCCCGCCGCCTCGCCGCCCCGCTCGGTATCGCCGCGCTCGCGCTCGGCCCCGTCCTGCTGGCCGGACCGGCACTGGCGGCGGACCCGTCGAACCTGCCGGACGGCGTGCTCGACGAGGCCGACGTGCTGAGCGATGCCGAGGAGGCCGACCTCGAGGCGCTGTTCGACCAGATCGAGGCGGAGCACGACGTCCAGCCGTTCATCGTCTACGTCTCCGACTTCGGCGGGACGTCCGCGCCGCAGTGGGCCGAGGAGACCGCGCAGCTGTCCAACATGTCCGACGACGAGGTCCTCCTCGCGATCGCGGTCGACGAGTCCGCGTACGGGGTAGCCGTCGGCGAGAACGCACCGGTGTCCGACGGCGAGGTCCAGTCCGTCATCGACGGCGACGTGGCCGACCATTTCAACGCCGGGGAGTGGTCCGAGCTCGGCACCGCGTGGGGCGAGGGGCTCGGCGACGCGACGGGCGGCATCGGGATCGGTGGGTTCCTCATCGGCGGCGTCGCGGTCGTCGCCGTCGGGGCCGTCGGTTTCGCCGCGTGGCGCCGGAAGACCGGGAAGAGCGGCGCCAAGGACCCTCTCGAAGGGCTGCCCGAGAACCACCCGGCGCGACTCCCCCTGCCGGAGCTGCGGAAGGAGGCCGGGTCCGCGCTCGTCGGCGCCGACGACGCCGTGCGCTCCTCCGCCGCCGAGCTCGAGTTCGCCAAGGCCCAGTTCGGCCTGCGTCGCACGGACGAGTTCACCGAGGCGCTCGCCGCGGCGCAGAAGGCCGTCGACGAGGCCTTCCAGGCGCGGCGCACCCTCGACGACGAGCACCCGGAGTCCGAGGACGAGGAGCGCCGGCTGCTCCTGCGGATCCTCGACCGCAGCGAGGTGGTGCGCACGACGCTCAGCTCCCAGCAGGAGGAGTTCGAGCGGCTGCGCAACATCGAGTCCCGGGTCGAGGAGGTCCTCGAGGAGACCCGGACGCGTGCCGAGGAGGTGCGCGGCGAGGTCGAGAACTCCCGCATCCACCTGCGGGCGCTGACCGGCCGCTACCCGGCGTCCGCGCTCGCCTCCGTCAAGGACGACCCCGAGCAGGCCGAGCAGCTCCTCGACTCGGCGCTGCGCAGCGTGGACGAGGGGCTGGCCGCCGCCACCCGCAACCGGCGCGCCGCCGTCACCCACGCCCGCGTGGCCGAGGAGGCCGTCCACCAGGCCGCCGAGCTCGCGGACCGCGTGGCCGGCGCCGGCCAGCAGCTCGAGCACGCCTCGGCGAACCTCGCCAAGGCGATCGCGTCGATCTCCTCCGACGTCGAGGACGCCGACCGCCTCGCCCGCGACAACCCGGGCGTCCGCTCGGCCCGCGAGGAGGCGGTCGCCGCGATCGCCCAGGGCGAGGAGGCGCGTCAGGGCGGCGACCCGCTCGCCGCGCTCGACCGGCTCACCAGCGCCGAGACCGCGATCGACGAGGTCCTCGCCCCCATGCGCGAGCGCGCCGAGGTGGTGCGCCGCAACCGCTCGATCGCCGAGGGCCGGATCGAGGCGGCGGAGCGGCTGCACCGCTCGGTCGACCAGCTCATCAACACGCGGCGCGGCGCGGTGGGCCAGCACGCCCGCACGCAGGTCCGCGGCGCGGAGGACGAGATCCTGCGCGCCCGGTCCCTGCTCGACTCCTCCCCCGACGAGTCGATCCGCGCGGCCGGACGCGCCACGACGATGCTCCGCGAGGCGCAGCAGGACGTCGAGCGGGACCTCGCGTCCCTCCAGCTCGGCTCCGGCTACGGGGCCGGCAACCCGTACGGCCGCGGCTACCACCCGCGCCGGGGCGGGGTCGACGTCGGCTCCCTCGTCATCGGCGGCATCATCGGCGGGCTCCTCGGCGGGGGTGACGACCACCACGGCGGCTGGGGCGGCGGAGGCGGCTTCGGCGGAGGGTTCGGCGGCGGCGGCGGAGGCGGCTTCGGCGGCAGCAGCTTCGGCGGGCGCTTCTGACCGGCGTCGTCGACCGACCCCCGGCCGGGCCGTGACCGTCCCGGCCCCACGACCGGCCGGCACCAGCCGGCCCCGACAGACGGCGTCGCGAACGCGGCGCGGTAGGTACGACCGACAATCGCGACACCACCGACAGGGAGATCACATGGCTGAGAAGCAGAGCATCCTCGGGCGCATCGCCCAGCTGACGCGCGCGAACATCAACGCGCTGCTGGACCGCGCCGAGGACCCGCAGAAGATGCTGGACCAGATGGTGCGCGACTACACGAGCTCCATCAAGGAGGCCGAGGACGCCGTGGCCGTGACCATCGGCAACCTGCGCCTCGCCGAGCGCGACTACCAGGAGGACGTCCGCGACGCCCGCGACTGGGGCCAGAAGGCGCTCGCCGCCTCGAACAAGGCCGAGGAGCTGCGCACCTCCGGGGACGCCGCCGGCGCGTCGAAGTTCGACAACCTCGCCAAGATCGCGCTCAACAAGCAGATCACCGCCGAGGGCGAGGCCCAGTCCGCCAAGCCGATGATCGACTCGCAGAACGAGGTCGTCGAGAAGCTCAAGGCCGGGCTCGTGCAGATGCGCGGCAAGCTCGAGGAGCTCAAGGGCAAGCGCGACCAGCTCGTGGCCCGTCAGAAGTCGGCCGCCGCGCAGAAGCAGGTCCAGGGCGCGATCTCGTCGATCAACGTGCTCGACCCGACCAGCGAGATCTCCCGCTTCGAGGACCAGGTCCGCCGCGAGGAGGCCTACGTGGCCGGGCAGGCCGAGATCAACGCCGGCTCGATCGAGGACCAGTTCGCCGAGCTGGCCGACCACAGCAAGGACATGGAGATCGACGCCCGCCTCGCCGCGCTCAAGGCCGGTCGCTCGCCGCAGGCGATCACCGCCGACGCCGGGTCCGACTCCGGCGAGTACGTCCCCGGCGACGCCGCGACGAACGAGCCGCAGGCCGAGGACCGCACGGCCTACTGAGGCTCTGCCCGCCCGGACCCCGGCACGCAGGGGATCCGGCCGGCGACCACCCACGAGGCGCCCGTGACCGTCGAGGTCACGGGCGCCTCGTGGTCTCGGCACCTCGTCACGGTCCTCCAGCGCTACGCCGCCCCGACGCCCCGTCGTCTCACCTTCCGCAGTACCGGTTGTCCACCGTCCCCAAAGTTGTGACAATCGGGACGAAGGTGGCGCGCGGGACGCACAGCCGTCCGTCGGGCCGGCCCGCAGCGGAGCGGATCCGGCGGCCACAGGCATGCCGAGGCACAAGGAGTCCCCCGCACGATGACGTCCCGCACACGCAGCACGACCACGCTTCTCGCGCTCGCCGCCACCGCGGCGCTCACCCTGGCCGCCTGCTCCGGCGGTGACGACGACGGCGCGGAGGGCGACCCGATCCGGGTCGGTGCGGTCAGCTCCATCACCGGCCCCGCCCCGTTCCCCGAGGTGCCCGCCGCTGCCGAGGCCGTCTTCGAGCGCGTCAACGCCGAGGGCGGCATCGACGGCCGGATGATCGAGCTCGTCTCCGAGGACGACGGCGGAGACCCCGCGCAGGCGAGCCAGGCCGCGCGGCGCCTCGTCGACGAGAGCGGCGTCGTCGCCTTCGCCGGCTCCGCGAGCCTCGTCGAGTGCAGCGCGAACGCCGCGTTCTACGCGCAGCGGGACGTGGTGGCGATCTCCGGGACCGGGGTCGAGCCGTCGTGCTTCGAGTCGGCCAACATCGCGCCGGTCAACAACGGCACGATCCGCGGGTACGAGGCCCTGCTCCACTTCGCGTCGGAGGACCTCGGCCACGACCGCGTGTGCCCGGTCATCCAGGAGAGCGCCGGCCTCACGGAGCCCTACCTCGAGCTCATCGAGCGGTGGGAGGCGGACACCGGCTCCGAGGCCCCGCACGTCGACACCTCGGTGGTCCTCGGCGACGACCCGACGCCGGCCATCCTCGCCGTGCGCGACGCGGGCTGCGAGGCGGTCGTCTTCAACTCCAACGAGCCGGTCGCGGTGGCCTTCATGAACGCCGTCGACCAGCAGGGCCTGCTCGACCAGATCGACTGGCTCACCCTCACCTCGGCCTACAGCGTGAGCGTCCAGGAGTCCCTCGCGGAGCAGGGCACGCTCGGCCTCTACGCGAACTCCGAGTTCCTGCCCTACACCGGGGACGCCCCGGGCCTCGAGGGCTGGCGCACCACGCTCACCGACGCCGACGTCCCGCTCACCTCGCTGTCGATGGGCGGCTACGTGGCCGCCGAGGTCCTCGTCGAGGTGCTCGAGGGCATCGACGGCGAGATCACCAACGAGTCGGTGACCGAGGCGTTCCGCGCGCTCGACGAGATCGAGCACCCGCTCATGGGCATGCCCTTCACCTTCGGCGACGCGACCGAGCACAACCCCAACCGCTCGAGCATGATGGTCCAGGCCACCGAGGAGGGCTGGGAGACCGTCAGCGACTGGGTGCGCCTCCCGTGACACCCGCGGCGCGGGGGGCCTCCTCGACCCGGGAGCCCTCGGCGACGGCGGCCAGGACCCGCTGATGCTCGACGGCGTCGTCTCCGGGCTCGTGTCCGGCTCCGCCTACGCGATCCTCGCGGTCTGCGTGGTGGTGCTGTACCGCCTGGTCGGCGTGCTCAACTTCGGGCAGGCCGCGCTCGGCGCCGTCGGCGCGTACCTCTGCTACGCACTGATCGGCTCGGGCGTGCCGCTCCCCCTCGCCGCGCTCGGCGGCCTCGCGGTCTCCGGCGTCGTGGCCGGGTTCGCCGGCTGGGTGATGGCCCGCTGGTTCGGCGAGCCGTCCGTCACCGTGCGGGCGGTCGTCACCGTGGTCCTCCTCGTCGTGCTCCTCACCGCCGGCTTCCGGATGTTCGGCGACTCGCCCCGGGTGATGCCGAGCCTCGTCCCGGACGTCATGTTCGACGTCGCCGGGGTGCGGGTCTCGCTCACCACCGTGGTCGCCCTCGTGCTCACCGTCGCGATCGCGGGCGCCCTCACCCTCCTGCTGCGCCACTCGCAGACCGGCCTGCGCCTCGAGGCCATGTCCGAGCGCCCGGTGACCGTCCAGCTGCTCGGGATCGACTCGCGCCGCCTCGCGGTGATCGTCTGGGCCACGACCGGCGTGCTCTCCACCCTCGCGCTCCTGCTCGTCGCCCCCACCCGCAACCCCACGTTCGAGTCGATGTCCTTCCTCGTGGTCCCGGCCCTGGCCGCCGCGCTGCTCGGCGCGTTCAGCCGCGTGTGGATCGCCGTGCTCGGGGGCCTCGCCGTCGGGGCGGTCGAGGGGGCCGGCTCCCGGATCGACGCGATCGCCGAGTACCGGGGCGCGATCCCGTTCCTCATCATCGCGGTGGCCCTCATGTGGCTGCGCAGGCGGGAGGTCTGGGATGCGCCTCGCTGACGTCCGCACGGTCGCCACCGCGCTCCTCGTCGTCGTGCTCGTGGTCCTCGGGCTCGTCCTGCCCGTCTACTGGGTCTACCTGCTGAGCACGGTGGCGATCACGGCGCTGGTCGCGCGCAGCATCGGCGTGCTGACGAACCGGACCGGCCTCATCACGCTGTGCCAGATGTCGTTCGCCGCGATCGGCGGCTGGGTGACCTCGTGGCTCGCGCTCGCCGTGCCCGACCTCCCGTTCCCGCTCCTCGTGCTCGCCGGGGGGCTCGTCGCGGCGCCGGTCGGCCTCGTCATCGGGCTGGCCACCGCCCGGATCCGCGGCGTCGAGCTGGCCGTCGTCACCCTCGGGTTCGCCACCGCGCTCGACCTCGTGCTGCGCCAGGGCAGCTTCCCCGGCGTCGGCTCGGGCACGCCGGTCCTGCCCGCCGACCCGTTCGGCGACCCGCGCTGGTTCTTCGCCCTGTGCTGGGTCCTCCTCGCGCTCGCGCAGCTCGGTCTCTCCGCGCTCGGCCGGTCGCGCCACGGGCTCGGCTGGTCGGCGGTCCGCGAGAGCGAACGCGCGGCGGCGGCCCTCGGCGTCCGGGTCGGCGGCGCGAAGGCGAGCGCGTTCATGTGGGCGGCCCTCATCGCCGGGCTCGCGGGCGGGCTGCTCGCCGGGCAGTACGGGCTGCTCACGCCGGCCGTGTTCTCGCCGATGACCTCGATGGTCCACCTCGTCACCGCGGTCCTGTGCGGTGCGGCGGTCCTCGGCGGCGCCGTCCTCGCGGGCGTGTTCTCGGTGTTCGTCCCCGAGCTCCTGCGCCGCGTCGGCCTCCCCCTCGACGCCGCCGACGCGCTCATGGCCCTCGGCGCCTTCGAGGTCCTGCGCCAGGGCAACGGCGGGATCATGGAGCAGGTGAGCGACCGCCTCGAGACGCGTGCCGTGCGCGGCAGGCGGCTGACCTGCGACCTCCCGGGGCCGACGACGCCGCGCCCCTCGACGTCGCCGACCACCGTGGCGGACGTGGCCGCGGCAGATGGACCCCTGACGGACGGTCCCCGCACGACGACGCCGCACCCCGCCACCTCGCCCATCCGGTCGGCGGACGCGACCGACCGGGGGCCCGCCCTCGAGGTGGCCGGCCTGACGGTGCGGCTCGGGGGCGCGACGATCCTCGACGACGTCTCCCTGCGCCTCGACCCGGCGGGCGTGCACGCGCTCATCGGCTCGAACGGCGCGGGCAAGTCGACCCTCGTCGACGCCGTCACCGGCTTCCTCCCCGCCTACGACGGCGAGGTGCGCCTCGGCGCGGCGCCCGTCGACGCCCTGTCCGCCCGGGCCCGCGCCCGGCTCGGTCTGCGCCGCACGTTCCAGCACGGGCACGCGATCGACGGCCTCACCGTCGGGCAGTACCTGCGGCTGGCCGGCGGGCGCGCGGGCGCGGACCGGGCCGCGCGGGTCACGGAGTTCCTCGGGCTGCCGGACGCCGACGTGCCGATCCGGCTGATGGACGCCGGGTCGCGCCGCATCCTCGAGATCGGCGGGGCGCTCGCCTCGGGCCCCCGCGTGCTCCTGCTCGACGAGCCCGCGGCCGGGCTCGGGGAGGCCGAGAGCCGCGCGCTGGCCGACCGGGTCCACCGCATCCCCGCCGAGCTCGGCTGCGCGACCCTCCTCATCGAGCACGACATGGAGTTCGTGCGGGCGGCGGCCACCCGCGCCACCGCGCTCGACGACGGGCACGTGATCGCGAGCGGACCCGTGGCGGACGTGCTCGACGACCCCCGCGTGGTGGCCGCCTACCTCGGGACGGAGGCGACGGCATGAGCGACGGGCTCGAGGTGGAGGCGCTGACCGTCCAGCGCGGCGACCTGACGATCTGCCGGGACGTCGACCTCGTCGTTCCCCGCGGCGAGATCACGGTGCTGCTCGGCGCGAACGGCGCCGGCAAGACCACGCTGCTCGACGGGATCGCCGGCATGCTCCCCGCCGCGTCCGGGACGGTCGCGCTCGGCGGGCGGCGGATCGACCGACTGGCCGTCCACCGCCGGGCGCGCGCCGGCCTCGGCTACGCCGAGCAGGGCCGCAGCGTGTTCTCCAGGCTCACGGTGGCGCAGAACCTCGTCGTCGTCGACCGGTCCGGGTCCGCCCTCGAGCGGGCCTTCGACCTCTTCCCGCGGCTCGCCGAACGGCGCGACGTGCGCGCCGGACTGCTCTCGGGCGGGGAGCAGCAGATGCTCGTCGTCGCCCGCGCGCTCGCGACCCGGCCGACCGTCCTCATGGTCGACGAGCTCTCCCTCGGCCTGGCGCCGCAGATGGTGCGCACCCTCGTCGACGCGCTGGTCGAGCTGGCGGCGTCCGGCGTCGGGATCCTGCTCGTCGAGCAGTTCGTCGAGATCGCGCTCGCCGTGGGGAGCATCGCCCACGTCATGCACCGCGGCCGGATCGTGCGGACCGACACCTGCGCGGCGCTGCTGGCGGAGCGCACCTCGGCGCTGTCGCCGTACTACCTCGGCGGAGCGGGCGGCAGCAGCGGCGGATCAGCCGGTGGCACGGCCACCCCTGCCGACGACGAGAACTGAGGCGCTCGCCTCATCGCCCGGCGCCCCGGCGGCTCCTCGCGGCCGCCTGGCACACCACGGTCCCGCACCGGACGCCCCGGGTTCGTCGTCGGGCAGAGCCCTGTCCACGATGCGGACGGTCCGTGCGGGTGGTTCCCGTCCGCCGTCGGGTGTGCTTGTATGTGAATCGTCAACTACCTGGTCCGCATCGCGGACCCGACCCGGGAGCATCGGTGGGCAACCTCTGGCACCTCACGGCGCGGCTCGACGTCGACCTCGGTCGGCGCTCGACGTGCTCGTGTCGGCCCGTGCCCGCGCGGCCGGTCCGTTGACCCGCCGCTCCCCCTCCCGCGCGGTACGTCGGCGCTGACCGCCAGGCCTGGGCCCACCCCGGCCGGCCCGAGGTCCCGGGTCCACCGGCACCTCTCCCATC
Source organism: Georgenia sp. Z1344 (assembly GCF_057652375.1). Classification (NCBI taxonomy): domain Bacteria; kingdom Bacillati; phylum Actinomycetota; class Actinomycetes; order Allobogoriellales; family Allobogoriellaceae; genus Georgenia; species Georgenia sp. Z1344. Next base: position 1,322,891 of record NZ_CM172728.1, read on the forward strand.
GCGTCGCCCGCACGGGCGTGCGCAGGCGCGCCGTCGCGCCCCCTCCCCACGAAAGGCACCCCTGTGTCCACCCGCTCCACCACCGCGCCCGCGCGCCGCCTCCGGCTGCCGTCCTTCAGCGCGCAGATCGTCATCGGCCTCGTCGCCGGCATCCTCCTCGGCTGGCTCGCCCTCGAGCTCGGGACCGGTCCCGAGGACGAGCCCAACGCCCTGACGACCACGCTCGACACGATCGGCTCGACCTTCGTCGGACTCCTGCGCGCGATCGTCCCGCCGCTCGTGTTCCTCGCCATCGTCACCTCGATCGCCAACCTGCGGGGCATCGCCAACGGCGCCCGACTCGCCGCTCAGACGCTCATCTGGTTCGCGATCACCGCCCTCGTCTCGGTGCTCATCGGCATCGGCCTGGGCCTCGCGCTCCAGCCGGGCAGCAACGCCGGCGTCGACGCCCAGGATGCCTCCGCCCCCGGGCGTCAGGGCGGCTGGCTCGACTTCCTCACCGGCATCGTCCCGGCGAACTTCCTCGGGCTCGAGGTCAACGCCGGGCTCGAGACGGCGGCGGACGGGGCCGTGACCGGCGTCGGCGCGTCGCCGGGCTTCAACGTCCTGCAGATCATCGTCGTCTCCCTCGTCATCGGGATCGCCGCGCTCAAGGTGGGGCAGAAGGCCGAGCCGTTCCTCTCGGTGTCCGCCTCGCTGCTCGCGATCGTGCAGAAGGTCCTGTGGTGGGTCATCCGCCTCGCCCCGATCGGGACGGTCGGACTCATCGGCAACGCCATCGCGACCTACGGCTGGACCTCGATCGGGAGCCTGGGCACGTTCACGCTCGCGATCTACGTCGGCCTGCTGCTCGTGCTGCTCGTCGTCTACCCCGTCATCCTGCGCGCGCACGGCCTGTCCGTCCTGCGCTACTTCCGCGGCGCCTGGCCGGCGATCCAGCTGGCGTTCGTCTCGCGCTCGTCGATCGGCACCCTGCCCCTCACGCAGCGCGTGACCGAGCGGAATCTCGGCGTGCCGCGCGGCTACTCGTCGTTCGCCGTGCCGCTCGGCGCGACCACCAAGATGGACGGCTGCGCCGCGATCTACCCGGCGATCTCCGCGATCTTCGTGGCCCAGTTCTTCGGGCTCTCGCTCGGCCTGACGGACTACCTGCTCATCGCCTTCGTCTCCGTGGTCGGCTCGGCCGCGACCGCCGGCATGACGGGCGCGACCGTCATGCTCACCCTCACGCTGTCCACGCTCGGCCTGCCGCTCGAGGGCGTGGGCCTGCTCCTCGCCGTCGACCCGATCCTCGACATGGGGCGCACCGCGGTCAACGTGGCCGGTCAGGCGCTCGTGCCGGTCGTCGTGGCGCACCGCGAGGGCATCCTCGATCGCGAGCAGTACGACTCCGCCGACGCCGAGGACCTCTTCCGCGACGAGGACGAGGTGGCTGTGGGGGCCGGCGCCGACCGGGGAGCCGACGCCGGGTCCGCCACGGACGGCGACGGTCGGTCCACGGACCGCGAGCAGCCCGCACCGGTGCGCTGACCGGGCGCTCCTGACCGGCCGCCCGCCACGCGGCTGCCGAGATCAGGGGAGGCTCGCCGAGATCAGGGGTGCTCAGCGGCTCCGGGTCACGAGATCGGGGGAAGTGGGCCGAGACCCGGGGAAAAATCCCCGTCTCTCGCCCGCCTCCCCTGATCTCGCCACACGATGGCCGGTGGCCGACCGCCCGCCCGCACCGTCCCCCCACTGGTCCGCCCCACGCGGCACCCACCCCGGGCACGCGCACGCCCCCACCACGCCTAACCTGTCCTCATGAGCGACGCCCCCACCACGTACCTCGTCATCGACGGCGAGAACATCGACGCCACGCTGGGGGTGAGCATCCTCGGCCACCGCCCGAACCCCGAGGAGCGGCCGCGCTGGGACCGGGTCCTCACGCACGCGGGCGACGCATGGGGCGGCGAGGCGCGCGGCCTGTTCTTCCTCAACGCCACCTCGGGCAACCTGCCGACGTCGTTCATCCAGGCGCTGCTCGCGATGGACTACCGGCCGATCCCGCTGGCCGGGTCGACCACGGAGAAGGTCGTCGACATCGGCGTGCAGCGCATGCTCGAGGCGATCCTCGAGCAGGGCCACGGCAACGTCCTCCTCGTCTCCCACGACGGCGACTTCCTCCCCCAGATGGAGGACCTCCTCGACGCCGGCCACCGGGTCGGCATCCTCGCCTTCCGCGAGTTCCTCAACCACGAGCTCACCGCCCTGACCTCGCGCGGCCTGGAGATCTTCGACCTCGAGGACGACGTGCGCGCCTTCACCACCGCACTCCCCCGCGTCCGGGTCATCCCGCTCGCCTCGTTCGACGCCAGCCAGTTCCTGTAACCCGCCCGACGGCGACGTCCGGCGCGCTCCCAGGAATCGTCCAGGATCGGGGTGGATCATGGGTCCTATGCCCACCGCTGCCGGCTCCGGTCCCGCGCCGACCGAGGCCCACCTCCTCGTCGTCGACGACGAGCCCAACATCCGCGAGCTCCTCACCGCGTCCCTGCGCTTCGCGGGCTTCGAGGTGACCCCGGCCGCCGACGGCAACGAGGCGCTGCGCAAGGCCGCCGACAACCGGCCGGACCTCGTGGTGCTCGACGTCATGCTGCCGGACATGGACGGCTTCACGGTCCTGCGGCGGCTGCGTTCGCACGACGAGTCGCTGCCCGTCCTCTTCCTCACCGCGCGCGACGACCTCTCGGACAAGGTCCACGGGCTGACCGTGGGCGGGGACGACTACATCACCAAGCCGTTCAGCCTCGAGGAGGTCGTCGCGCGCATCCGCACGGTCCTGCGCCGGGTCGGCATCACGGGCCCCGAGCAGGACCCGGTGCTGCGGTACGCGGACCTCGAGATCGACCAGGATGCCTACGAGGTGCGGCGTGCCGGGGTCCTCGTCAACCTCGCGCCGACCGAGTTCAAGCTCCTGCGCTACCTGCTCGTCAACGCCGAGCGGGTCGTGTCCAAGTCGCAGATCCTCGACCACGTGTGGGAGTACGACTGGCACGGCGAGGCGACGATCGTGGAGTCCTACATCTCCTACCTGCGCCGCAAGGTCGACTCCGCGGACTTCCTCGGCCTCGAGGGCGAGCAGGCCGAGGCTCTGGTCCCGCTCATCCACACCCGACGCAACTTCGGCTACGTCCTGCGCCGGCCGACCAGCTGATGCACGCGCTCGGACGGCGTCGGGCGGGGCACGCGCCGACGGAGGGCTGGTCGCTGTCGGCGCGCCTCGTCGTCACGACGGTCCTCCTGCTCGGCCTCGGCCTCGGGCTGGCGGGCGCCACCGTGGTCGCGGTGCTGCGCAGCCAGCTGGTCGACCAGCTCGACGAGAACCTCCACGACACGGTCGACACGATCGCCCAGCAGGACCTCGAGGAGCTGCGCGCCGGCGGCGACCAGGTGGTGCCCACCCGCTACGTCGTCAGCATCTCCCTCGACGGCGAGGAGACGCAGACGATCGCGCACCCCCGCACGTCGTCCGCGGTGGGCCTGCCCGTCCTCCCGGACCAGGCCGCCGACCGGCCGACCACGTTGCGCGGCACGCACGACGACGTCACCTGGCGCGCGCTCGCCCTGCCACTGGTCAGCAGCGCCGGCGACCAGGTCGGCGTCCTCACGATCTCCACCCCGATGGACGACGTGGCCGCCACGGTCCGGCAGACCAGCAAGTACGTCGTCCTCATCTCGGTCTCGCTGGTGGTGCTCGGCGCGACGGGCGGGTACCTGCTCATCCGCCACGAGCTGCGCGACCTGCGGGCGATCGAACGCACCGCGGGCGCCATCGCGGCCGGCGACCTCACGCGCCGCGTCGCACCCGGCGTGCCCGGGACCGAGATCGGCAGCCTGTCGGAGTCGCTGAACTCGATGCTCGCCCAGATCGAGCGGGCGTTCTCCGCGCGGTCGGCCTCCGAGCGCCGCATGCGCCGGTTCGTCGCCGACGCCTCCCACGAGCTGCGCACCCCGCTGGCCACCGTGCGCGGCTACGCCGAGCTGCACCGCATGGGCGGCGTCCCCGAGTCGGAGGTGCCCGCCGCGATGGGCCGGATCGAGGCCGAGGCCCGACGCATGGGCACGCTCGTCGAGGACCTCCTCACGCTCGCCCGCATCGACGAGGACCGCCGGCTCACCCTGTCCGACGTCGACGTCACCGACCTCGGGACCGACGCCGTGCGCGACCTGCGGGCGCTCGACCCGACCCGGCGGGCGACGCTCCTGCCGCTCCCGGGTACCGCGGGGCCCACGGTCGTCCGCGCGGACGCCGACCAGCTGCGGCAGGTCTTCGCCAACCTCGTCGGCAACGCGGTCCGGCACACGCCCGCGGGCACCGACGTCGAGATCCTCGTCGGCCTGCGCTCGGCGGCACCGCAGGTGTCAGTCCCCTCGGCCTCGTCCGGGGCGGCGGCCGGGGCCGCTCAGGGGCACCCGGCGGCTCGTCCGGCGTCGTCGGGGGCCACGGCGTCGTCGACGGCGTCGACCGAGCCCGACCCCGCGGCGGCGTCCCCCGGCGCGTGGGCGGCGACGGGGCAGCTCGGTCCCGTACCCGGATCACCGGACCCGGGGACCGGGCACGACGGCGAGCACCCCAGCCGTGCCGCCGGTGCCCCGCCGTCCGAGGACGTGGAGCCGGAGCGCACCGTGCCACGCCGGGCGCCCGGACGCGGGTCGCAGGTCCCCGCGGCGCGACGTCCGCCGGACCGGCGACTGCTCGGGCTGCTCGCGGGCCGCGGTCCGACGCCGCCCGCGACGGCGCCGCTGCCCGCCGAGCCCCCTGCCCAGGACGAGGTGGTGCTGCGCGTGCAGGACCACGGTCCGGGCATCCCGGCGGAAGAGGCGAACCGGGTGTTCGCCCGTTTCTACCGGCTCGACCGCTCACGGGCCCGCTCCGCGGGCGGTGGCTCCGGCCTGGGCCTGGCGATCGTCGCGTCCGTGGCCCGCGCGCACGACGGCCGGGCACGCGTCCTCGCGACCCCGGGCGGTGGCACCACCGTCGAGCTCGTGCTTCCGGTGGCCGGACCGACGGCGGGCGGGATGCTCACCGGCGAGGAGCAGGCACCCCGCCCGGTCTGACGGTCGTCGAGGTCCGACGGACCCGCCGTCCACCGCCCGACGGCGCCATGCGGGCAGGTGCCTCGAGGGACGCCCTGACCGCTCGGGTCAGCGCGTCGCGGTTCCCGTCACCACTCGCGGTGCTCGGGCAGCAGCGTGCCGGGGTTGAGCCGGCGGTGCGGGTCGGCGGAGCGCAGCAGCCCGACCATGAGGTCGATGCCGGCCTCGGAGACGTCCTGCTCCATCCACGGAGCGTGGTCGGTGCCCACGCCATGGTGGTGGGACAGGGTGCCGCCGCCGTCGATGAAGGCCTGCTGGATCGCGGACTTGAGGTGCCAGTACTGGTCGAGCGGTGCCTCGGCGCCCTCGGACTCGTCCGCCGGGAACGCGAAGGTGAAGTAGAGGCAGGCGCCCGAGTGGTAGCTGTGCGAGAGGTGGCACATGATGTAGCCGCGCACGCCGAGCCGGTCGTAGGTGTCCTCGGCGGCGGCGACCACGCCCTGGTAGATGCCGCGCAGCCGCGACCACGGGGCCGCGGTCTCCGAGACGTCGGCCAGCGCCCCCATGTCGAGGAGGAAGTCGCGGATGTAGGGCGTGTCGAACTTCTTCTGGTCGTACAGCGCGCCGGGGCCGGTCCCGAGCGGGATGCCGCCGTGTGCGCCGACGATCTTCCCGACCGCCTTGCGCTGGTAGGCCACGTGCTTGGGCGACCCCTCGTAGCCCACGTAGCTGAGGCAGACCTCGTCGAGGTCCCAGCCGCGCCTGGCCAGCAGGTCGAAGATGCCGGTCGAGATCTTGCCCTTGATGCCGGTCTGCTTCTTCTGGGTGGACAGCGAGAACTGGGTCTCGGCAGGGTCGGAGACGCGGGTGATCGAGGGGTGCACGTCCGAGGTGGAGATGTCGTGCATCGCCTCGAGCGCGGAGGCCCAGTTCTGGTAGAGGTAGGCCACCACGAGGCGCTTCTCGGGCAGGCGGTGGACGTGGATCCACACCTCGGTGATGACGCCGAGGCGGCCCTCGGAGCCGATGATCATCTCGCGCACCGACGGGCCGGTCGAGGTCGACGGCAGCGGGCGCAGCGTGACGACCTTGCCGGGCAGCACCGAGCGCAGGCCGCGGGTGATGTCGGCGATGTCGCCGTAGCGGTCGGACTGCATGCCGGAGCTGCGGGTGGCCACCCAGCCGCCCAGGGTGGAGTGCCGGAAGGAGTCGGGCTGGTGGCCGGAGGTCCAGCCGAGCGCGCCCAGCTGCTCCTCCAGGTCGGGGCCGAGCACGCCGGCCTGCACGCGGGCGAGCCCGGAGTCCTCGTCGATCTCGAGGACCTTGTTCATCCGCCCCATGTCGAGGGAGATGATCGGGCGGGTCTCGGCCGGCTGCGGGGTGAGCGAGCCGGAGATGTTGGAGCCGCCGCCGAAGGGGATGATCACCGCGTCCGCGGCGTCGGCGAGGTCGACGACGGCGCGCACCTCGTCCTCGCTGCCGGGGTAGACGACGACGTCGGGCACGCGCGGGAGGTCGCCGGCCCGGACCCGGACGAGGTCCGAGATGCCCTTGCCGTAGGTGTGCACGACCCGGTCCATGTCCTCGACCGTCACGTGCGCGTCGCCGACGGCACCGCTCAGGCCGGCGGCGAGCGTGTCCGGCAGCCGCGGGGCGGGGACGTCGAGGTCCTCGAACGCGGGCGGCGGGGTGCCGCCCAGGGAGAGGTCGAGTCCGACCTTGTCCAGCACGAAGGGGGCGAAGTTGGGCTTGTTGTCGTGGGTGAACGTCACTCCCTCGACGCCCCACCCCCACCACTTCTGGTGCTGGACCTCGGTCACGATGCCTCCTCCTGGCCGCCGGTGCGGCCGCTGCTCCCGGTGCCCGGTCGGGCGACGACGACGTCGGGCGTCCGCGCCCGGTACATCGCCGCCACCTGGGCCTGGATGCGTTCGTTGAACTCCCGGATCCGCTCGCCGCGCCGGGGACGCAGCGGGCGGCCGATCACGACCTTGAGGTGCGGGCGGCCGCGGGAGACGAACGACTGGCCCACCGGCATCGCCTCGTGGAACCCGATGAGGGCGACCGGGATGCAGGGGATGCGGCGCGTGACGCACAGGGCGGCGACACCGGGTTTGAACCGGGCCATCTCGCCGGTGCGCGAGCGCGTGCCCTCGGGGAAGATGAGCAGCGGCACGCCCGCGTCGACCAGCCGCGCGGACAGGCCCGCCTTGCGGCGGTTGCCGGACCGGTCGACGGGGTAGGTGTTGAAGAACAGGGCGGTGAGCGCCCTCGTCACGCGCTTGGTGTAGAACGTGTCGCCCGCGGCGGCGGTGGCGACCCGGCCGGCGTGCTGCCACGGCATGATCGCGTGGATCACGGCGGCGTCGAGGTGCGAGCTGTGGTTGGGGGCCACGACGAACGGGCCGCGCACGCCCTTGAGGTTCTCGCGCCCGACGACGTCGATGCGCGTGACGGTGCGGACCAGCGCGTTGAGCGGACCCTTCTGGGCGGCCACGCGGCCGACCCGCCACAGGCCGGAGGTGTACTGCAGGAGGCTGTCGCCCGCCGCGTCGACCAGTCGGCCCGCCGCCTTGCGGGCGGCCAGCGCGGCCTGGTGGGCGTGCCTCGTGGAGGGCGCGGGGACGGCGTCCTCGCCCGTCCCGGCCCGCTGCACGGGTGCTGCGGTCATCGTCTGCCTCCCTGGATCACGCGGGACACCGCCCGCACCGCGGCCTTGGGCCCCTTCTCGGCCGCGAAGGCGATGATCTTGTAGCGCCACGACGGGACGACCCGGTAGTCGCCCCGCTCGGCCGCATCGAGCGCCTCGACCACGACCTGGTCGGGGTCGAGCCACAGGGCGTCCGGGATCTTCCCCGTCGACATGCCGGCCCGCTGGTGGAACTCCGTGCGCACCCAGCCGGGCATGACGCAGGTGACCGTGACGCCGGTGCCCTCGAGCTCGGTGGCGAGCGACTCCGCCCAGCTGTTCGTCCAGGCCTTGATCGCCGAGTAGTGTCCGGTGGCGATCGTGCCGGAGATCGAGCCGATGGGGATGATGACACCGTGCCCACGGGCGGTCATCGCCCGCGCGGCGGCCGCGCCCGTGTCGAGGACCGCGCGGATCATGAGGTCGATGGCGGCGTGGTGCGGCGCCGTGTCCTCGGTCGCGAGCGGCTCGTAGAGGCCGTGCCCGGCGTTGGCCACGTACACCTCGACCGGACGCTCCTCGTCGGTGAGGCGCTCACCGACGACGTCGGTCCCCTCCCGGGTGGCGAGGTCGGCGACGATCGTCTCGACCTCGACGCCGAGGGCCGTCAGCTCCGCCGCCGTCGACTCGAGCCGGCCCGGGTCCCGGGCGACGAGCACGACGTCGAGCCCCGCCAGCGCGAGCCTGCGCGCGAACCCGAGCCCGATGCCCGACGTCCCGCCGGTGACGAGCGCACGGCCGTGCAGCCGGGCGGTCACGAGCGTGTTCCCCGCACGGCGCGCCACACGGGGGCGAGCCGCGACTCGGCGGTGCCGGTCCAGCTGACGACCGGCCAGCGCCGGGCGCGGGCGAACGCGTACAGGGCGGAGTCCGGGTTGACGGCGGTCGGGTTCCCCACGACCTCGAGCCACGGCCGGTCGGCGTACGCGTCGCCGTAGGCGAACGAGCCGGAGAGGTCCCAGCCGTTCTCACGGGCGGCGCGCACGAGCCAGGCTGCGCGGGCCTCGCCGACGAGCGGGGAGACCTCGAGGTGACCGGTCCACCGCCCGTCGTCGCCGACCTCCATCCGACCGGCCTCGATGTGGTCGAACAGGTCGTGGAGCGGCTCGACGAAGACGTCGATCTCACCGGTGACGAGCACGGTGCGGTGACCCGCTGCGCGGTGCTCCGCGATGCGGGCGAGCGCCTCGGAGTGCAGGTTCGCGCGCAACGACGGTGCGAGTCGCTCCTGCACGAGCCGGCGCATCCGCTCGTCCGGCACGCCGGCGTAGCGGCGCATGACGCTGCGGATGAACTCGCCGCGGTCGTGCCGGTCAGCCGTGAGGAAGCCGGGGGCCTTGGAGACGACCTCGAGGACCGACCTCGGCCAGGAGCCGGGCGACTTCGCGGTGAGCTCGGCCCACAGGAGGTGCTCGACCGGCGTCGAGCGGGCGATCGTGCGCTGGAGGTCGAAGACGGCGACGACGTCCTCGCGCCGTGCGAGGTCCGCCCCGGCGGGCGGCCGCACGCCCTGGGAGGCCGACCGGCGATCGCGCATGAGCCCGGGCACGTTGGGGATGTGGACGTCCTGCAGGTAGACCCGCCAGTCGATGTCGGTGACGTCGAACCCGAACTCGGCCCGACGCTCCTCGGGGAGCGAGTGGTGGAGCTCCCGCGTGCGGCGGTCGTCGAAGATGACCTCGGTCTGCGTGTAGGGCTGGTAGAGCTCGGTGAACTTGCGCAGGGTGCGCAGGTCGCGGCCGGCCTTGTAGATGGTCGACGACCAGGCGCGCGACCGGTTCGACCCCGGCAGCGCGGAGACCGCCCTGTCGGCGAGCTCGACGAGGCGCTCGCGCCGGGCGAGCCCCCGCTCCACCGCGCGACCGTGGGGGAACGACCACGAGGGGACCGTGACCTCGGACCCCTCGGCGTCGGAGAGCGGGTGCTCCTGGAAGTACTCGCGCACGAGGGAGTAGAGCCGGCCGAACCGCAGCGGGTTCGTCAGCCCCGACCCCACCTGGTAGTACGCGGGTTCGCCACGCTCGGGCGGCGCGGCGGCGGCCGCGAGGATCGCACCGACCACGAAGTCGACCGGGATGACGTCGAGGACCGTGTCGGCGAGCGCCGGGAACTCCGGCAGCAGGCCGCGGCCGTAGGCGGCGATGAGGGGGTCGGCCACCTTGAAGCCGTCGATCCAGCCCGGGTAGGGGTGGCGGAGGGCGGACTCGATGATGGTGGGGCGGACCACGGAGAGCCGGTGCCCGGCACCCCAGCGGCCCTCTGCCACCCGCTCGCCGAGCGCCTTGGTGAACGTGTAGACGTCCGGCCAGCCCAGGGTGCGGGCCCGGTTGCGCCCGGCGGCCACGAGCTCGTCGCGGACGGCGGCCTCGCGGGCCTCCTCGGCGGCGGCGGAGACCGCCTGCGCGCCGGCCCGTCCGTGCTCCTTGGTCGCCCTGTCGAGGAGCCCGCCGAGCCGCTCGGCGTCACGGGAGGCATGGTCGGCGCGCGTACGCGCGACCCGCGAGGCCTCGAGCTCGGTCTCCCAGTCGACCTCGTGCTCGAGGGACGTCTCCTCGGAGACACCCTTGCGCAGGCCGGCGACGTAGGACGTGGAGACGTGCACGACGTGGGGATCGGCCCCAGTCGCGGCGATCGCGTCGTAGAGCGCGACGGGGCCACCGACGTTGGACGCGAACGCCTCGTCGATGGGCAGGTCGAAGGAGACGGTGGAGGCGGAGTGGACCACCACGTCGAGGTCGCGCGGCAGCTCGGGCACGTTCCCCAGGTCGCCCTCGAGGACGGAGACGCGCTCCGCCAGGGCGCGCTCGACGCCGTCGTCGCCGACGCTCTCGCGCCAGGAGGCGAAGACGGGCTTGCGGGTGAGGCGGCGGATCCGGTCGGCGCCGCTGATCTCCCCACGGGGGCGGACGAGCAGCGTCACGCGCGTGGTGGGGTACGCCGAGAGCAGTCGCTCGAGCACGGCCTGGCCGACGAAACCGGTGGCCCCGGTGATGAGGACGTGCGCCCCGTCCAACGGTTGAGTCACGCAGGCACTCTACTGGCCCCGGGCGGGCCCGCGAGGTCCCCGCCGGTCGCGAAGGTCACGCGCGGTCCGCCGGAGTCGCGGCGGACTGCGCCTCGCCCGTCCTCGCGCGGCCGACGGGGAGACCGGCCCGTGCGCGGGTCCCGGGGTGCGCGACTACGATCGTCGGCGCGGACCGCACGGCCCGCGCACGAGGCCCCGACCGGAGGAAGGCGCACGACATGGGCGTCACCGACGCTCCCCAGTGGCTCCCCGCCGCCTTCGCCCGCAGCGCCGCGGCCGTCGGCGCGACCGCACCCGCCGTCGAGCTCGAGGAGCACGCCCGGGACCTGCTCGCCCGGTGGTCGGCACCCGGCCGCCACCACCACGGGGTCAAGCACCTCACCTTCGTGCTGATGAAGGTCGACGAGCTCGCGCAGGAGACCCATCACCCCGACGTCGTACGGCTCGCCGCCTGGTACCACGGGGTCGTGTTCTCGGTGGCCGAGGAGCACGCCTACCGCCGCGCCGCCGGCGAGGACGAGGTGGCGTCCGCGGACGTGGCGCGCGCGGAGCTCGGCCGGCTCGGCGTGGCCGACGACGTCGCGGACCGGGTCGCGGAGCTCGTCGTCCACCTGCGCGGTCACGAGGGCGACCGCGGGGACATCGACCAGCTCGCGCTCGCCGACGCACACCTGGCGGTGCTGGCGAAGCGTCCCCAGGAGTACCGCGCCTACCGGGAGACCGTGCGCGCCGAGTACGCGCACATCCCCGTGCGCCACTACGTCCAGGCCCGCCTGGCGATCGTCGAGGCGCTGCTCGGGCGCCGGCGGATCTACGCCAGCCCGATGGCGGCCGACTGGGAGGACGCGGCCCGCGAGAACCTCACGTCGGAGCACGAGATCCTCCGCTCGGAGCTCGACGGTCTCGGCGCATCCGGGCCGGAGGGTGACGTCGCGGCGGCCGAGGCGGGCGTCGCAGCGGATGAGGCCGGCGGCCGTCCGGCGGCCGAGCACCCGATGCGCGTGCACCCGGACCACGATCTGCACCCGGACCAGCCTGGTCGCCGGCCCGAGGCCGACCGTCCCGGGACGTTCCGCCCCGCACCGGTGCAGCCCGCCGACGCGGCCGAGCCGGAGCCCGCGCGGGTCCCGATCGCCGACCGGCTGCCCGGCACCACCCCCGGCCCCGGACCTGGCCCAGGCCCAGGCCCCGGCCGTCCCGCGGACCGGCCCGGCCCGCTCACCTCGACCCTCGAGATGGGGCCGGACGAGCTGCTCGCCCGCCCACGAGCCGGAGGTGCCCCGCTCCCCCCGCCGCCGAGGCCGTCCCCGCCAGTCCGTCCGACCGAGCCCGAACGCGACGAACCGACCGAGCCCGCCCGCCCGGGCGAGCGACGCGTCCCGACGGACCTTCAGGAGTCCGCCCCGACGCCCGACGACCTCACCACGCGCTCGGGCATGGAGCGCGGGCCCGACGACGCACCCCGCCGTCGGCGTCGCTGACCGTCCGCGCGCCGGGACGGAGCCGCGCCCGGCCGTGCCGAGCCGTGCGGGCCCGAACCTCGCGGTCCGAGACTCGCGGGTCCGGCGCACGCCGAAACGGATCTGTCGGCACGCCGTCTCCACAGCTCGTCCCACGACCACCCTGTCCACCGGTGGGGCGTCGGCGCGCGGCGCCACGTCCGGCGCGTTCGTAGCGTCACCCCCGTTGGCCCCGCACCGGGCGGGGCCGGGACGGGGGAGGTCATGGCACGGTTCCAGGTCGACAGCGGCGAGGTCGCGACTGCGGCGGCGCAGGTGCGCACCACGGCGAGCTCGGTGCGCGGCGAGGTCGCCGCGATGATGGCGCACCTCGTGGCGCTGCAGAGCACGTGGACGGGTGGCGCGTCGGTCGCGTTCGGCACCTGCTCGGACCAGTGGCGCACGGTGCAGTCGCAGGTCGAGGCGAACCTCGACCAGATCTCGCTCGCGCTGGACTCGGCCGCGCGCGGGTACGACGAGGCGGAGACTGCGGCGCACGGCATGTTCGCGGTGTGAGCCGGGCGGCGCGGCCGGCTCGGACCCGCCGGCCGCACGGCCCCCTAGCATCGGGGCATGGCCCTCCTGGTGGACGACCCGCTGTGGCCCGCCCACGGCACCACGTGGTCGCACCTCGTCTCGGACGTCTCGCTCGAGGAGCTCCACGCGTTCGCGCGGGACCAGCGCCTCCCGCCGAGGTCGTTCGACCTCGACCACTACGACGTGCCGGCCGGCGCGCTCGACGCCCTGGTCGCTGCGGGAGCCGAGCGGGTGGACCGCCGCACCCTGCTCCGGCGCCTGTCCGGCTCGGGGCTCCGGGTCGCGCTCGTCCGGCGCACCGAGGAGCGGCGCCGGCGGCTCGTCGCCGACCTGCGCGCACGCTGGGCCGGCCTCGGCGAGCGCATCGCCGGGGTCGGCGCGACCGACGCCTGGGTCGGGCTCGGTGACGACCTTCTCGAGCGGTGGCAGGAGCCGCACCGTCGGTACCACGACGTGCGGCACCTCGACGGGATCCTGCTCGACCTCGACCAGCTGGCGGCCGACGGCGCGGAGGTCTCCCCCGCCGTCGAGCTGGCGGCCTGGTTCCACGACGCCGTCCACGGGGGTCGCACGCCGGACGACGAGCGGGCGTCGGCCGAGCTCGCCTCCGCCGCGCTCGCCGACCCGGCGATCGGCCCGGCCGGCTCCCCCGGGCTCGCGGACGAGGTCGCGCGGCTCGTGCTGACCACGGCGGAGCACGCGGGAGGCGACCGCGACGCCGCGCTGCTCGGCGACGCCGACCTGGCGATCCTCGCCGCGCCCGCGGGCCGCTACGCCGAGTACGCCGCGGACGTCCGGGCCGAGTACGCCCACGTGCCGGACGAGGACTTCGCGTCCGGCCGCGCCGCGGTCCTGCGGGCGCTCGCCGAGGGTGGTCCGATCTTCTCGACCCCCGAGGGTCGTGCCCGCTGGGAGGAGCGGGCCCGGGTCAACGTCGCCGCCGAGATCGCCGAGCTCGGGACGAGCAGCACGGATCCGGCCGGCTAGGTCGGGGGCCGCGGATCCGATCGGCTGGGTCGGGAGCCGCGGATCCGACCCGCGACGTACGTCAGACCGGCCGGTGCGCGCGCCCGCGCACGCCACGCACCCGGTGCGGACCGGGACGTTCCCGCTCGGGCGGTCAGGCCCCTCGCGGGAGGCCGAGCGGCCGGGGCGAGGACGCGGGGAAGCCCGTGACGACGAGGGCGATCGACAGCCCGAGCATGAGCAGGCAGCCGGCCACCCAGTCGCCGGTGAGCCCGTAGACCCGACCGAGCACCACCGGGCCGAATGCGGCGATCGCGTAACCGACCGACTGCGCCATCGAGGACACGCTCCGGCCGTGGACCACGTCGACCGGCCGCACCGCCACGAGGGTGAGGCCGAGGCTGATGCCCATCCCCTGCCCCGCGCCGGCGACGATCACCCACACGAGCCACGCGTCCGGGGCGACGAGCAGTCCGACCATCCCGATCGCCCACCCCGCGCCGGGCACGGGGGACGCCCGGCGGTAGCTCCCCAGCAGCCGCACGACGACGGGGGTGGCGAGCGCCCCGACGACGCCGAGGAGGAAGTAGACGGTGAGCGCGATCCCGCCGTCGGAGCGGCTCGCCTCCGCGCGATCGGCGAGGATCGAGGGCAGCCAGGCCGCCGCGGAGAAGAACAGGGTGGACTGGAGCCCGAAGAAGGCCGCGAGCCACCAGCTCGACCCCTCGGCCCACGCGGACCGTCGCTCCGGGTACGTCTCCACGCTCGGCCGCACGAGGGCTTCGGGGTCCGGCGTCGATCCGGTTGTCTTCGTCGCCTCGGGTTCCGGCGTCGATCCGGTTGTCGTCGTCGTGCCGGCCGGGTCGGCGTCCTCCCCCGAGGTGGCCCGCACCCGGACGGCCCACAGGAGGACGGCCACTGCGATCGGGGCCGCGAGCAGCGCGAGCGTGGCGCGCCAGCCGAGCCACTGCTCGAGGTCGACGGCCACGAGCGAGGCGAGGGCGGCCCCGGTGGACAGGGCGGCGGTCGAGACAGGCATGAGCGTTCCGACGCGCGTGGGAACGTCCCGACGGATGACGACCGGCTGGAGGACGTTGGCGATCGTGATCGCGGCGCCCACGAGGATCGTCCCGGCGAACAGCACGACCGCGCCGCCCCAGGGCCGGGCCGCCACCGCGACCCCGAGCAGGATCAGCCCGACGAGCATGAGCCGGTCCACCCCGAGCCGGCGCACGAGCGCGGGCACCACGAGGCCGACGAGGGAGAAGCAGACGAGCGGCACCGACGTCAGGGCGCCGGTGACCGCCGGGCCCATGCCGAGGTCGGACGCGATGACGTCCTGGATCGGCGGGATGGCCGTGATCGCCGGTCGCTGGTTGAGCCCGATGACGAGGACGGCGACGACGAGGAACGCCACGCTCGCGCCGCGCGGGAGGCGGCGGGACGGGCCGGTCGGTGCGCTCACCCGGCGCACCTCGGCCGGTCCGCCGGCGCGCGGCGGTCGGAGGTCGGGCCCGTCACGGCTCCGGCGCGCCCTTGACGGCCAGGACCGGGACGTCGGCCTTCATGAGGATCTGCTGGGCGTTCGAGCCGAGGATGAGCTTGCTGACCTGGGAGCGCCGGCGCAGCCCGATGACGATCATGTGGGCGTCCTCCGCGCGAGCCACCTCGACGAGGTCGTCGGAGGGGTCGTACCCCCGCACGAGCGTGCGCACCTCGTGCTCGACGCCCGCCGCCTCGAGGTCGGCGCGCACGCGGTCGAGGTCGTCCTCGAAGCGGGCGGCCTCCGCGGGGTCCCACGTGCGACCGCCGTGCTGGGAGCTGACGACGAGCAGCTTGGCACCGCGGACCCGGGCCTCCTCGGCGGCCCGACGCAGGGCGGAGCGCCCCTCGGGCGTCGGCACGTAGCCCACGACGATCGACACGGGACATCCTCTCGGTCGCGGCCGCCGACCGGCGGCCCGGTCGCATCATACGAACGCTCCGACCGCCTCCGTGCGCCGCCGATCTCTGCCACGCTGGGCCGATGAGCCTGCGCCCCCGTCCTGCCGTCGCCGTCGCGGCAGGTCTGCTCGCCCTCGGCCTGGCCTCGTGCGCCGACGACGCCCCGGTCGGGCCCGCCGGGACCGCCGGCGAGGAGGTCCCCGTCGAGACTCCCGACGCCGACGACGCCGACGGCGTCACCCGCTCCACCGCGGCGGACGGGCTCTCCCTCACGGTCGAGCTCGACACGACGGGCGCGGCAGCGGACCCGGCGCAGCCGTCGCTCGAGGCGGTCTACGAGGTGACGAACACCGGCGCGGCCGACATGCTGCTCGTCCGCGGCATCGGCACCGCGAACCCGACCGCCGAGGACCTTGCCTCCGACCCGGCCGCGATCCCGTCCGCGGTCGAGGTCGAGGGCGGGGTGGCCTGGCTGACGAGCCGGGCCGCGCCGCAGACCGTCGTCCCGCTCAACGCCCGCGGCATCGTGCTCGCCCCCGGCGAGACGTACGTGGGCCGGGCGTTCGCGCCGCTCCCCCTCGAGCTCGCCGACGGATCGCGCACGCCGAGCTCGTGGGGCGTGTGCATCGAGCACGGGACGGCCGCCGACGGCGGCGCGACGACCTCCGGCAGCGGGCCGGACCTCGGCACGGCCCCGAACCACGACGGGTCCGGCGAGCATCCGCTCGTCCTGCTCGACATCGAGCCGCTCCCCGGGATCACCGCCGACCCGACACCGATCACCGTCCTGTGCTCGGCCACCGCGCAGATCCTCCCCGCCCACGCGCTGGCGGACGACGCCTGACCGGCTGCTCCTGACTGCCTGCTCCTGACGAGGCGGCGCTGACCGGCCGGCCCCGACGACCTGGTCCCGGCCACTCCCCGGACGGACGACGGCGGGCCGCCTCCCGCGAGGGGAGACGGCCCGCCGTCGACGTGCTGCCCGGGTGGGCTCAGCGGATCAGAAGCCGCCCATGCCACCCATGTCGTCGCCGCCCGGGACGGCCGGGGCGGCCTTCTCCGGCTTGTCGGCGACGATCGCCTCGGTCGTGAGGAACAGGCCCGCGATGGACGCGGCGTTCTGCAGCGCCGAACGCGTGACCTTCACCGGGTCGTTGACGCCGGCGGCGAGGAGGTCCTCGTAGTCGCCGGTCGCGGCGTTGAGGCCGTGGCCCGCGGGGAGGCCGCGCACCTTCTCCGCCACGACGCCGCCCTCGAGGCCGGCGTTGACCGCGATCTGCTTGAGCGGGGCGTCGACCGCGGTGCGGACGATGTTCGCACCGGTGGCCTCGTCACCCTCGAGCGCGAGCGACTCGAGCGCGGTGGCCGCCTGGATGAGCGCGACGCCACCACCGGCGACGATGCCCTCCTCGACGGCAGCCTTCGCGTTGCGGACGGCGTCCTCGATGCGGTGCTTGCGCTCCTTGAGCTCGACCTCGGTGGCCGCGCCCGCCTTGATGACGGCGACACCGCCGGCGAGCTTGGCGAGACGCTCCTGGAGCTTCTCGCGGTCGTAGTCCGAGTCCGAGTTCTCGATCTCGCCGCGGATCTGCTGGACGCGACCCTCGATGAGGTCCGCCTCGCCGGCGCCCTCGACGATCGTGGTCTCGTCCTTGGTCATGACGACCTTGCGGGCGCGACCGAGGACGTCGAGGTCCGCGCTCTCGAGCGTGAGGCCGACGGTCTCGGAGATGACCTGGCCGCCCGTGAGGATGGCCATGTCCTGCAGCATCGCCTTGCGGCGGTCGCCGAAGCCGGGCGCCTTGACGGCGGCGGACTTGAACGTGCCACGGATCTTGTTGAGAACGAGCGTGGTGAGCGCCTCGCCCTCGACGTCCTCGGCGATGATCGCCAGCGGCTTGCCCGACTGGATGACCTTCTCGAGCAGCGGGAGCAGGTCCTTGACGCTGGAGACCTTCGACTCGACGAGCAGCACGTAGGCGTCCTCGAGGACGACCTCCTGGCGGTCCGCGTCGGTGACGAAGTAGGGCGAGAGGAAGCCCTTGTCGAAGCGCATGCCCTCGGTCAGCTCGAGCTCGAGGCCGAAGGTGTTCGACTCCTCGACGGTGACGACACCCTCCTTGCCGACCTTGTCCAGGGCCTCGGCGATGAGCTCGCCGATGGCCGGGTCGCCGGCGGAGATCGCGGCGGTCGCGGCGATCTGCTCCTTGGTCTCGATCTCCTTGGCGTCGGCGAAGAGGCGCTCGACGACGACCTCGACGGCCTTCTCGATGCCGCGGCGCAGCGCGATCGGGTTGGCGCCGGCGGCGACGTTGCGCAGGCCCTCGCGCACGAGCGCCTGGGCGAGCACGGTGGCGGTGGTGGTGCCGTCACCCGCGACGTCGTCCGTCTTCTTGGCGACCTCCTTGACGAGCTCGGCGCCGATCTTCTCGTACGGCTCCTCGAGCTCGATCTCCTTGGCGATCGAGACGCCGTCGTTCGTGATCGTGGGGGCGCCCCACTTCTTCTCGAGGACGACGTTGCGGCCCTTGGGGCCGAGGGTGACCTTGACGGTGTCGGCGAGGACGTTGAGCCCACGCTCCATCCCGCGCCGGGCCTCCTCGTCGAAAGCGATGCTCTTGGCCATGCTGGTGTGTTCCTCCACGGTGTGGTGGCGTTCCGGCCGAGGTGCCCGCGACGGACGACCGCCGCGCGACGCGCTCATGTCCCGCGTCGGCGGACGGCCTCACCGGGCCGGTGGATTGTCACTCTCGGGTCGAGAGTGCTAACTCCGAGTCTGGCACTCTCGATGGTCGAGTGCAAGGAGACCGGGGCGTGGCCCCGCCGCGCGAGCGGCGCACGTAGGGTGCCCCGGTGGCCGCCGACCGACCGACCGCTCCGCAGGGTGCGGAGACAGGCACCGGGCGGGACCACGGCACCGGGCGCAGCTCCGACGCCACGCGCCCCGCACGCCGCCGCACCCGCACCCGGACCCGGGTGGCGATCGCTGCGGTGCTCGCCTTCGTCTCGCTCGCGCTCGTCACGGGCGCGAACGTGGTGCAGGGTCAGCGCGGGGGCACGTCGGCCTACATCGCGCTCTACCAGGACGGCCTCGGCACCGGGGCGGACGGCCTCGTGCGCTCGTTGCCCGCGGGGCGGGACGCCGAGTACCTGCCCGGGTCGCGCGTGGTGGTGCCGGAGAGGGCCACCGACCTCCCGGCCGCCCGCCTCCAGGCGGCGCGCGAGCGGCGGTGGCTCGCGGACGGGATCGTCCCCGGCGACGGCACGCAGTGGGAGGAGCTGGTCGCGGGCGCCCTGCTCGACCTGCACGCGCTCCAGGGCGGCCGCGGCACGTCCGGACCGGTCGCGGACACCGACGAGCGCGTGGTGCTGGCCGCCTGGCATCCGCGGTGGCAGTACGTGTGGCCGCGCGACACCGCGTTCGTCGCCGTCGCGCTCGCCCGGACCGGGCACGTCGAGGACGCGGCGGACGCGCTCGTCGCCGTCGGGGAGGCCCAGGCCGACGACGGGCTGCTCGCGCCCCGCTACCTGCCCGACCTGTCCGGGACGCCGGACGACCGGCCGCCCCAGGGCGACGGCCCCGGGTGGCTCCTGTGGTCCGCCGGGCTCACCGTCGAGGCCTGCGAGGAGCAGGCGGCCGGCGGGGGCGAGGAGGCCGGGACCGACGACGGTGCCGGCGCCGACGCCGACGCCGGGACCGGCGATCCCCCGGACTGCGCTGCGGTCCTCGAGGCGCTCGCACCGATGATCGAGCACTCGGTCACCGCGGTGCTCGCCGCGACCGACGGACCGAGCCCGCTCCCGGAGCCCACGTCGGACTACTGGGAGATCCCCGAGGACCGGCTGCCGCTCGGCGCCGTCGCGCCCCAGTGGGCGGGGCTGCAGGCCGCGCCCGCCCTGCTCGAGGCGCTCGGAGAGGACGAGCTCGCCGACCGGGCGCGAGGGCGTGCGGACGCGCTCGGCCAGGCGCTCGAGGCGTCGTACGGCGTGCGCGGCTGGACGCGGTACGCCTCGTGGGACCCGACTGCGGCGGTTCGCGGGGTGTCGGGCCGGGACGCCTCGACGTCGTTCCTGCTCCCGCCGTTCACCGAGGCACCTCCGGCGGGGGCCGAGGCCGCGTGGCTCGTGTCCGCGGGCGAGATGGCACGGCCCGCGGGCGGGCTGGCGCCGGGCAGCAGCTGGCGGCGGGACGGCATCTCGTGGACCCCGCAGACGAGCCTGTACGCGTGGGTCGCGGCGGTCAACGATCGGCCCGACGACGCCGTGCGTCGGCTCGCGTGGGTCGAGGCCCATCGCACGGCCTCGGGTGCGATCCCGGAGAAGGTCCTCGCCGACGGGTCGCCCGCCGCGGTCGCGCCGCTCGCGTGGTCCGCCGCGAACGTGGTGCTCGCCGTCCTCGCCCTCGAGGAGGCCGGTCAGCTGCCGGCGGAGATCCCGACCGCCGAGGGGCAGGGATCGGCCGACTGAGGTGAGCTGCGGCCGCCCGTGGACGGCCGCAGCCCCGGCTCAGCCCGACTTGCGTCGGAACGTGCGCTTGAGGTCGGGCGCGGCGACGTCATGCGCCTTGCCCTCGCCGTGGCCGCCGTCACCGTGGGCCGCGGTGCCCCGAGCCTTCTTCCGCTCGAGCGCCTCGCGCATCTTCGCCTTGACGTCCTCGGCGGTCGGCTGAGTCTCGCTGTCAGACATGACGCCTCCTCTCGCTCCTCGACGGTCCGGCTCCGCGGACCGGGTCACCCATCCTGCGCGAAGGTCGCAGGGGCGGCCAGCGAATTGAGGAGGTCGGGGCCGGCGCGGGCCCGGCGCGCGGCCGGTCCGGGAGGCGGTTACTCCTGGAAGTCGGGACGGAGCACGACGACGACGGACGCCGCCGCGGCCTGCTCGGCGTCCTCCTCGACGGCCTCGATGCCCAGGGCGTCCGCGACCTCCTGCGCCGTGGCCTCGTCCGCGGGGTCCGCGTAGAAGACGGTGGACGTCTCGGGCGGGCCGTCGCCGATGTTGTCGGCCGTCACGTTGGTGAAGCCGGCCGCGCCGAGCGTCTCGGCCGTGCGGCCCGCGATACCGGCCACGCGGGCGCCGTTGAGGACCTGGACGTCGGTCGCGAGGTCGACGTCGCCCGCAGGTGCGTCCTCGCCGCCCTCGGACGGAGACTCGCCGCCACCCTCGGAGGGGGCCTCTCCCCCGCCGTCCGACGGTGCTTCGCCGCCGCCCTCCTCGGAGGGGCTCTCGACCGGTCCCTGGCTCGGGGCCGGGCCGGGCTCGGTCGCGGTCTCGTCGTCGCCCCCGCCGATGAGCAGCGCGGCCACCCACACGACCACCACGAGGGCGGCGAGGACCGCGATGAGCGGGAGCATGGAGGCGCGACGCGCGCGCTCGCGGTGCGAGCCGTGGGCCGCACGCTCGCGCGCGGCCCGGTCGAACTCGTCCTCGGGGTACTGGTCAGGAGCGCTCACGCGGGTCACGCTACCCGGCGACGGCGGGCAGTCACGGACCCTCGCTCAGGGGACACGGACCCGTCTCTCAGGGCAGCTGCAGCCGGCGCACGCTGCGCTCGCGGTGCCGCTCGGACCGGAGCCGGCGGAGCCGCTTGACGAGCATGGGGTCCTGGGCGAGCGCAGCCTCGGAGTCGAGGAGCTGGTTGAGGATCTGGTAGTACCGGGTCCCGCTCATGCCGAGCCGCTCCCGGATCGCCGTCTCCTTGACGCCGGAGTAGCGCCACCAGCGCCGCTCGACGTCGAGCACGCCGGCCTCGACCTCGGTGAGGCCGTCCGCCGCGGCGCGCCCCGTGCCCGATCCGGCCTCGGGTACCGCTGCCGACATGCCACGCTCCTCGTCCGTCCTGGTCGGCCCGTCGGCATCGGCCGGCGGGGGTCTCGCGATGGCCATGGTAGGGGCAGAACGACAGCGTTGTCATTCACCGCGCGGTGGTGCTCGGCACGGGTCTGGCCGACGTCGGGTACCGACCTGACTCCGCGGGGACGCGAACCGCCCGGGCACGGCTGGTGCCGTGCCCGGGCGGTCGCCTGCTCTCCTGGATCGAGGTCAGCTCGTGTAGTCGAACAACGACAGCCAGATCTCCGTGTCCGCGTCGACGTTCTCGAGGTACTCGTCCATCGTCACCCGGTACACACCCTCGTCGTCGAGCGGCGGCATCTCGCTGTCCCCGATCGCCGACGCGACCGCCGCCGTCGACCCCTCCGCCCAGGTCGGCGCGCCGGTCGCGGCAGCGACCGCATGAGCCCGCGCGTCGTCGTCCTCGACGACTGGGAGGGCCTCCTCGCCCGCTCCGAGGGCATCGCGCGCATGCGGACCCGCGCCGACGTCACCGTGCTCGATCGCCCGCTCGCCGAGGTCCCCGACGCGGACCTGGCAGACGTCGAGTACGTCATGGCCGTGCGCGAGCGCACCCGGTTCGACGCCGCCGCGCTCGACCGGCTCCCGTCGCTCAAGGTTCTCCTGCAGTCCGGCGGGCACGCGTACCACGTCGATCTCGGGGCCGCGCGCGAGCGCGGGATCGTCGTCACCCACGGCCGGCGCGCGCACGGCCCCCGCGCGGCGGTGCCCGAGCTGACGTTCGCCCTGATGATCGGCGCGCTGCGGCACTTACCCACCGCGGTGCGCGAGATGAGCGCGGGCGGGTGGCCGGCGCTGACCGGCCGCACGCTGGCGGGGCGCCGCCTCGGGCTGCTCGGCACCGGGCGGCACGGAGCGAACGTCGCCCGGATCGCCGAGGCCTTCAGGATGGACGTCGTCGGCTGGGCCCGCCCCGGCGCGACGAGCCCCAACCCCGACATCCCGCGGGTCCCGCTCGACGAGCTCCTGCCCGCCTGCGACGTCGTCAGCATCCATCTGCGCCTCTCCGACGAGGTGCGCGGGCTGCTCGGGGCGACCGAGCTGGCGTCGATGCGCGAGGGCTCGGTCCTCGTCAACACCTCGCGCGGGGCGATCGTCGACGAGCCTGCGCTCGTCGAGGCGCTGCGCTCCGGACCGCTCGCAGCTGCGGGGCTCGACGTGTTCGCGGACGAGCCGCTGGCCCCCGACTCTCCCCTGCGGACCCTGCCGAACGCCCTCATCACGCCACACATCGGGTGGACTGTCGAGGAGGTCCTCGACGAGTTCGCGACGATCGCGGCCGACCAGCTCGAGGCACACCTCGACGGCACCCTGTCCGACGACGAGGTCAACCCCGGGGCTGCTGGCCTGTGACGGACGGGCGCGGGCGGCTCGCATCCCTCGGCGGCATCGCGCGCGTCCTCGCCGGGGCGGCGGCGGGGGCGGCCCTGCTCGACCTTCTCGGCGTACCGGCCGGGATCCTCCTCGGCTCGGTCATCGGTGCCGCGCTCGCCAACCGGGCGATCCCGGGGACGTCGGCGGTGACGATGCCGCGCGGGTTCCGCGTCGTCGGGTTCGTCCTTATCGGGTGCCTGACCGGGGTGCGGCTCGAGCCACACGCCCTGTCCGTGCTCGCGCGCATCGCGCTCCCCGTGCTCGCCTCGGTGGCCCTCCTCCTGCTCCTCAACGTCCTGCTCGCGCTCCTCCTCGTGCGCCGCTACAAGGTCGATGCGATGACGGCGGTCCTCGCCACCGCTCCGGGCGGGCTGAGCGAGATCGTCGCCGTGTCGATGGACTGGGGCGCACGCACGTCGGTGGTCGTCGCGATCCACACCGTCCGCGTCATGGTCATCGTGCTCGTGGCGCTCCCGCTGCTCGTCGCCTACCTCTCCACCCGATGAACTGGCTCGAGGTCCTCGCCATCCTCGGCGGCGGCGTGGCGGTGGCCGCGCTTTTCCGCCTCCTGCGCGTCCCCATGTGGCCGATCTCTGGCGGGGTCGTCGGCGCCGCGGCCGCCCACCTCGTCATCGGCGGCACCACCGTCATGCCCGCCCCCATGTCACCGGTCGCGCAGGTGCTCGTCGGGGCGGCGATCGGGGCCACGATCGGCCCCGAGATCTTCAAGGAGTTCGCCCGGCTGCTGACCCCGGGCGTCATCGCGGTCGTCCTCGTGGTCGGCCTCGGCGTCGGCCTCGGGTTCGCCCTGCACGGGCTCGGCCTGCTCCCTCCGGCCGAGGCCGTCCTCGGCATGGTTCCCGGCGGGGTCGGGGAGATGGTGGCGGCCGTGATCTCCCTCGAGGTCGACAGCGCGGTCGTCGCCGGCATGCACCTCGTGCGCCTGCTCGTCGTCATGTGGACGCTGCCGCTGCTCGTCCGCTTCGCCCGGTATCTCGGCGGGAGCGGCGGCGCGGCGGGTCCCGCTCCGGCCACCGGCCCGGACGCCGACCCGCCCCCGGGCTCGGACACCGGACCCGGTCCGGCCACGGGACGCGGCCCAGCCGCCGACCCGGTCCCCGACTAGCCTCGCCGGTATGCCGACCCGCCCGTTGACCGAGCTGATGGATCCCGGCTGGGCCGCCGCGATGGAGCCCGTCGCCCCGCAGATCGCCGCCCTCGGCGACAAGCTGCGCGGCGAGCTCGCCGCCGGCCGCACGTACCTCCCGCCGGCGGAGAACGTCCTGCGAGCGTTCACCTACCCGCTGGCGGACGTGCGCGTGCTCGTCGTGGGCCAGGACCCCTACCCCACGCCGGGGCACCCGATCGGGCTCAGCTTCTCGGTCGCGCCCGACGTGCGGCCCGTGCCGAAGTCCCTGCGGAACATGTTCACAGAGCTGGCCGACGACGTCGGGGCCCCCACCCCCTCGACCGGCGACCTCAGCCCCTGGGCCGAGCGCGGGGTCATGCTCCTCAACCGCGTCCTCACCGTCCGACCCGGCGCCGCGGGCTCGCACCGGGGCTGGGGCTGGGAGGCCGTCACCGAGCACGCGATCAAGGTGCTCGTCCGCCGCGACCAGCCGCTCGTGGCGATCCTCTGGGGGCGCGACGCCGGCACGCTCCGGCCGATGCTCGGCGACACGCCCGTGGTCGCGTCCCCGCACCCGTCGCCGCTGTCCGCCTACCGCGGGTTCTTCGGGTCGCGCCCCTACTCGCGGACGAACGAGCTCCTGGTCGCCGCCGGGGCGGAGCCGATCGACTGGCGGCTGCCGTAGACCTCGGCCCCGCACCCGTCCGCCCGTCGCCCGTCAGCGAAAATCACCGGCACGCGCCGCGCGCGGCACCTACGATGGGTGCCGTGGCACATCAGCTCCTCTTCCTCTGAGGGACCCCGTCCCCGACCCGCCCGCCCCTGCGGCCCGCGGGTCGGCCGAACGGACCCCACCCGCTGACCGGCCCTGCGGCCGGCACCCGTGAGACGGAGCGCCGCACGCGCCTCCGTCCGGAGGACCTGATGACTCTCACCCCACCCTTGCGACCGACCCTGCCCGCGCGTGACCATGCGCAGCTCGCCGCCACCGACGTCACCCTGGCCCGCGGCGGTCACCCCGTCCTCACCGGGGTCGACCTCGCGGTCACGCCCCGCTCCCGCTGGGGGATCGTCGGCGAGAACGGCCGGGGCAAGTCGACCCTCCTGCACGTCCTCGTCGGCGACCTCACGCCCGACACCGGCACGGTCGTGCGGACAGGCACGATCGGCGTCGCCGAGCAGGAGATGCCCTCCGACGACGGGCGAACGGTCGGCGACCTCGTCGACGACGAGCTTGCCGACTCCCGGCGCGCGCTCGCCGAGCTCGACTCGGCTGCGGCGGAGCTCGCCGACGGTGTGAGCGGCGCCGACACGCGCTACGCCACCGCCCTCGAGACCGCGACCCTGCTGGACGCCTGGGACGCGGACCGCCGGGTCGACGTCGCGCTCGAGCGCCTCAGCGCCGTCACCGACCGCGCACGGCCCCTCGCCGAGCTGTCGGTCGGGCAGCGCTACCGGGTACGCCTGGCCGCACTCCTCGGAGCGGAGCACGACTTCCTGCTGCTCGACGAGCCGACCAACCACCTCGACGCCGCCGGCCTCGACCACCTCACCGAGTCCCTGCGCGGCCATGCGGGCGGTGTGGTGCTCGTCAGCCACGACCGGGCACTGCTCACCGACGTCGCGACGACGATCCTCGACCTCGACCCGAGCCCGGACGGCCGCCCCACCGTCTACGGCGACGGGTTCGCCGGCTACCAGGAGGGCCGCCGGGCCCAGTACGAGCGCTGGGTCGCCGACTTCGAGGCCGAGCGGGCCACCCGTGCACAGCTGGAGCAGGACCTCGCGGCCGCGCAGGACCGCCTCGTCACGGGCTGGCGGCCGGACAAGGGCACGGGCAAGCACCAGCGACAGTCGCGTGCGCCCGGGCTGGTCGCCTCGGTGCACCGGCGGCAGGAGGCCCTCGACGCGCAGGCGCTCTCGGTGCCCGAGCCGCCCCTGCGACTCTCGCTTCCCGAGCTGCGGGGGCGGTCCGGCGTGACGATGCTCCGCGCCGACGAGGTCACCGTCGACGGGCGCCTCGACCGGCCCGTCACCCTCGACGTCCCCTCGGGTGGCCGGCTCGTCGTCACGGGGCCCAACGGGGCGGGCAAGTCCACCCTGCTCGCCGTCCTCGCGGGACGCCTCGAGCCGACGTCGGGCACCGCCCGCCCCGCCCGACGGGCCCGGGTCGAGCTGCTCGGGCAGGAGTCGCCGCGCCCGGGCCGGCGATCCGCGCACGCGGTCTACCGGGACCATGTCGGCCGACTCGTGAGCGACGGCGTGCTGCCGGAGAGCCTGGTGGTCGGCCTGTCGAGCCTGGGTCTGCTGCGCGCCGCCGAGCAGCGCAAGCCCGTCGGCGACCTGTCGATGGGCCAACAGCGCCGGCTCGACCTCGCGCTGGCGCTGGCCTCGCGGCCGCACGTCCTCCTGCTCGACGAGCCGACGAACCACCTGTCGATCGCGCTCGTCGAGGAGCTGACCGAGGCGCTCGAGGGCACGGAGGCGGCGGTCGTCGTGGCGACGCACGACCGGCAGCTGCTCCGCGACGTCGCGCACTGGCCGCGGCTGGCCCTGGAGCCGACTGCGGGACTCGAACCCGCGACCGTCCGCTTACAAGGCGGGAGCTCTACCAGCTGAGCTAAGTCGGCGCAGGCCCGGCCGGAGCCGGGCCTGCGCCGAGGGTACGCGAGGTGTCAGGGGGAGACGGTCGGGCTCTCACCGCTCGGCGACTCGGCCGGCGCATCGCTCGGCGTCTCGGCGGCGGGCTGCTCGTTGCCGGTGACCTCGAGGTAGAGGCCGCCCGGCGTGTACCGGCCCTCGGTGAACTCGTCGCCGTCGATGAGGATCGTGGGCGTGCCCTCGACCCCGTCGGCGACGGCCTGCTCGGTTGCCGCGGCCACGTACTCGGCGAACTCGTCGTCGGTGATGCTCGACGCGACGTCGGAGGGGACGCCGACGCCCTCGAGCGCGGCGATGATCTGCTCGTCCGTGGGCTCCTGGCCCGTGGACTGGGTGGCCTCGAGGCTGGAGAGCCACAGGTCGAACAGGGCGTCGTTGGCCTCGAAGATGTACTCGGGCGCACCGTCGGCGACCACGTACATCGCCTCGACACCGCGGCCGGAGTAGTCCGAGTAGTCGCCCGAGCGGTCGAGCAGACCCACCGGGCGCAGCGCCGCCTGGGCCTCGCCCTCGGCCACGAGCATCTGCAGGCCCTCGCCGTTGGCCTCCTCGAAGTTCGCGCAGTAGGAGCACGTGTGGTCGGCGTAGACGTCGACGACCGGCGCGCCGTCGGTCGTGGAGCCGGCCACACCGTCCTGGCCGACCATGATCGCGCCGTCCTCCTCGACGTTCTCCGGCACGGGGCCGGCGTACTCGTCGAGGGGGGACTTCGTCCCCTGCCAGATGATGTAGCCGATGACGCCGACGACGAGCACGGCACCCGCGACCACGGCCGCGATCGTGAGGATGCGGTTCCGACGGGCCCGACGCTGCTGCTCGGCCTTGAGCTTGCGGGCGCGCTCGCGGGCTGCCTCGCGTCGCTCGTTGGCGGTGAGCCGGTCCTTGTTGGCCATGGGTGAAGTCCTCCGTCGTGCCGTGACCTCCCGCGACAGGCCGGAGGCGCCCCCACACTACGACGCGGGCGTCGCGCGGCGGGGCGGCGTCGACCACGCGGACGGATGAACGTGGCCGGTGTCTCAGCCGGGTGGGGGCGGGGGAAGGTCCGGGGAACGACCGCGGGCGAGCCGGCGAGGAGTCACGGTCCGACGGCGACGCGCCCCCGGAGGACGCACCCGGCGCCCGGCGCCGGTCAGTCGGCGACGACGGAGGTGAGGTCGGGCAGGGGCCACCACAGCGGGTCGGGCGCCGCGCCGACGAGCGCGGTCCCACCGGCGACGACGGCGACGGCGAGCAGCGCGGCGACCAGGACGATGCGCGCGAGCCGCCCCGGTGCGAGGGTGCCGACGACCGAGCGGAAGCCCTCGCGCGCGTTGGAGCCCGTCGGTGCGAGCCAGACGCCGCAGACGGCGAGAAGACCGGCGAGCAGGAGGATGGGTGGAGTCGCCGGCTCGCCGGTGAGCAGCTCGGCGCCCAGGACGACCGACGCCGCAAGGACGAGGCCGATGACCACGCCGATCGCGCTCGTGAACGCGCCGACCACGAGGTGCCAGGGCATCGCGGCGAGCATCCGCCCCGTGTCCCCCGCCCGGACCCCGCGCCGCAGCCGGGCGTTGCGGCGCCCGCCGTCGGCCTGCCCCCAGGCCGCGAGGAGCACGGCGGAGAGCACGAGGAGCACGAGGAACCAGCCCGGCGCGTGCGGGGCGAGGGCCGCAAGTGCGAGTCCCGCGGCGGCCGCGATCCCCGTCCGCTTCGCGGGGGGCCGGGCCCAGTCCGGCACGCGCCCGTCCTCCCCGAGGAAGGAACGCGCGGTCTGACCGTCCGGGAGGGAGGTGCCCGTGTTGCCGTACGCCGCGATCCCCTCGGGGCTCTGGCCGTAGGGCCCGGCGGCGGGCTCGGGGCGGTCGAGCCCGAGCGGGCCGGGGGGACGGCCGCCGGAGCCACCGCGCGACCGACCGTCACGTGTGCGGTCGTCCCGCGCCCAGTCACCGTGCGCAGCGCCGCCGACGGTCTGGTCCGCGTACCCCTGGCCCCCGTGCGCCTGGTCGCCCGACCAGCGGTCGCCCGAGCCGGGCGGGTAGCTGCGCGGTGCCGGGTAGACGGGCGGCGCCTCGCCTCCCGCCGTGGCGAAACCGCCCGCCGCGGCTGATCCGCCGGCGCCGGCCGCCCCGTAGCCGGCGCCCTGGGCCCACCCCTGGTCGGCCACCTGCGTGCGGCCCTCGGCAGCGTGGCCACCGGGGTGGCCACCGTGGTGCGCCGGCGCTCCGACACCGTCGCCCTGCCCCGGTTGCCCGTATCCGGCGGGCTCGTACCGGTCGCCGGAGCCGTGGACCGGCCGCCGGGTCCAGCCGTCGCCGGACCCGGGGTCCGCGGCGGGAAGCACGCCCGTCGCGGCGCCGTCGGCGGGCAGCACCCCGTGCACGGCCGACGACGGCGCACGGCGCGCGCTCTCGGCGATCCGCGCGTCCAGGTCCGCCCCGGAGATCTCACCGTCGATGACCGCGAGCACGGTCTCCGGGTCGAGCCGGTGGGCGGGGTCCGGGCTGAGCGCGGCCGCGAGGGCGCGGGAGAGCATCGGGTCGACGCCCTCGAGGTCGACGCGCCCGGTGGCCACCCGGCCGAGGACGGCGGCGGTGGGCCCCTTCCCGAACGGGGGGCGCGCCGTCGATGCGTGGACGAGGACCGCGGCCCAGGCCCACCAGTCGCACGCCGGCGAGGGCTCGGCGCCGGCAAGCACCTCGGGGTCGAGGTAGCCCGGCGTTCCGGTGACGAGGCCCGTCTGGGTGAGGCGCTCGTCGTCGACGACCTGGGCGATCCCGAAGTCGATGAGGACGGGGCCCTCCGGGGAGAGCATGACGTTGCCCGGCTTGAGGTCGCGGTGGACGATGTCCGCCGAGTGGATGGCGCGGAGGGCGTCGGCGAGCCCGTGGGCGAGCATGACGATCTCCTCGCCGGAGAACGCACCGTGCTCCGCGACGTCCGCCTCGAGGGTGGGGCCGTCGACGAGCTCGGTGACGACGAAGGCCTCCTCGTCCTCTACCTCGGCGTCGATGACCCGGGCCACCCCGGGCGCGCGGACCCGGTGGAGGAGCTGGACCTCGCGCGCGAGGCGGTCCCGGGAGGCGGCCTCGCGCGCCACGTGCGGGTGGAGCAGCTTGAGGGCCACGCGGTGGCCGTCGCCGTCGACGGCCTCGTGCACCTCCCCCATGCCTCCGGACCCGATCCGGCGCAGGAGCCGGTAGCCGCCCAGCTCCCGGACGTGCTCGCTGGTCCGTGCGCGTCCGGCGTCGCGCGACGTCGCGGCGGCCCGGGCGGCGGTAACGTCGGGACCGTCCCACCCTCCGGCCGCCCGCTCAGGGCCCGCAGCACTGTCCACGCGCCGAGGCTATCCGGGCCGCGCGCCCCGTGCCGGTCCGCCACCCGGCGAGGCCTCCCCGCACGTCGCCCCGTCCTGATGCCCGGCCGGGGCCCGGGTACGGCCCCGCCGGCGCAGGGCCCGCACCCGGGTGCAGCCGCGCACGCGTGGGCCTACGGTGGGAGCGGCCGCCCAGGTGGCGCCGGAGGAGGACGCAGGATGACGCGCAGCACCACGAGCACGAGCACCACGGACGACGACGCGACCACCGGCCCGGTCGACGCGGCCGGCGACGGCTACGACCTCGTCGTCGTGGCCAACCGGCTCGCCGTCGACGCGGTCGAGGGACCGGACGGCGAGACCGAGTGGCGCCGCTCGCCCGGCGGCCTCGTCACCGCGCTGGCACCGATCATGCAGTCGGTCGAGGGCGCGTGGATCGGGTGGACGGGCGCCACCGCCGAGGACGAGGAGACGCCGGCCCCGTTCGACGCCGTCGGCATGCACCTCGTGCCCGTCCCCCTGCGCGCGACGGAGGTCGAGCGCTACTACGAGGGCATGGCCAACGGGACCCTGTGGCCGCTGTACCACGACGTCATCGTCCAGCCCGAGTTCCACCGCGAGTGGTGGGACGCCTACCGGCGGGTCAACCAGCGGTTCGCCGACGCCGCGGTCGAGACCGTCGCCGAGGGCGGCACGGTGTGGGTGCACGACTACCAGCTCCAGCTCGTCCCGTCGCTCATCCGCACCCGGCGCCCCGACGTCCGGATCGGCTTCTTCAACCACATCCCGTTCCCGCCGGTCGAGATCTTCACCCAGCTGCCGTGGCGCCGCCAGGTGGTCGACGGTCTGCTCGGAGCCGACGTCGTCGGCTTCCAGCGCGAGTCCGACGCCGGGAACTTCCTGCGCGCGGTCCGCCGCCTCACCGACCACCCCACGCGCGGCGACCAGGTCCGCGTCCGGCCGAGCTCGCTGCTGCCGGAGGAGCGCTCGGTGCGTGCGCGGGCGTTCCCCATCTCGATCGACTCCGAGGGGTTCGCCGAGAAGGCCGCCCGCCCCGAGGTCCGGGAGCGCGCCCGGGCGATCCGCAAGGAGCTCGGCGACCCGCGCACGGTGCTCCTCGGCGTCGACCGGCTCGACTACACCAAGGGGATCCTCCACCGGATCAAGGCGTACGGGGAGCTGGTCCGGGACGGCCTGCTCAAGGCCGACGAGACCGTGCTCGTCCAGGTCGCCTCGCCCTCGCGCGAGCGGGTCGAGCAGTACAAGGTGCTGCGCGACGAGGTCGAGGTCGCCGTCGCCCGGATCAACGGAGACCACGGCGACATCGGCTCGGCGCCGATCAGCTATCTCCACCAGTCCTTCCCGCCCGAGGAGATGGCCGCCATGTTCCTCGCGGCCGACGTGGCGCTCGTGACCTCGCTGCGCGACGGCATGAACCTCGTGGCCAAGGAGTACATCGCCGCCCGTGAGGACCTCGGCGGCGCGCTCGTCCTCTCGGAGTTCACGGGCGCAGCGGACGAGCTGCCGCAGGCGTTCATGGTCAACCCGCACGACATCGACGGGCTCAAGGCCGCGATCGTCCAGGCCACCCACCTCAACGCGCAGGAGGGCCGCCGCCGGATGCGGTCGATGCGCCGCCGCGTGATGACGCACGACGTCCAGCGCTGGGCCGACGACTTCCTCGGCTACCTCGCGCAGGCCCACCCGCGCGGCCTCGCCGAGGGCTCCGGCCACGGGAACGGCTCCGCCCACGCGGAGGGCTCCGGTCACACGTCCGACGACGCCGGACACGCACCCGACGACGACGGACACGCACCCGACGACGACGGTCCCGCCACCGGGGCCGCGAGCACCCAGGAGGACCGATGAACGAGCAGCCCGACGTGAGCGCCGACCGCGGCGTGCCCGGCCCGGGGATCGACTCCCCGATGTTCACGGTGCGCCTCGACCCCGAGCTCGACGAGGCGGTCGGCGCGCTCGCCCGCCACGAGCACCTCCTCGTCGCCCTCGACTTCGACGGGGTCCTCGCCCCGCTGGTCGACGACCCGCTGACCTCCCGGATGACCGACGCCGCCGTGTGGGCCGTCGACCAGCTCGCCCAGCTGCCGGGCGTCAGCGTCGCGGTCGTCTCCGGCCGTGACGCCACGACGCTCGCCTCGCTCGCCGACCTGCCGGAGGGGACCCGCATCGTCGCCTCCCACGGCGCGGAGCGCGGCCGGATCACCGCCGACGGCGGCATCACCGCGGACCCGATCGACCTCGACGACGAGCTCGTCGCCCTGCGCGCCGAGGTCCTGCGAGAGACCGAGCGGATCGTCGCCGAGCACCCGGGCACCCACCTCGAGGCCAAGCCGGCCTCCGTCACCCTGCACACCCGCGGCCTCGGCGAGGACGCAGCACGGGCCGCGACGACCGCGCTGCTCACCGGCCCCGCCGGCCTGCCGGGCGTCCGCGTCATCTCGGGCCACGACGTCCTCGAGATGGCCGTGCTCACCGTGACCAAGGGCGACGGGGTGCTCGACCTGCGGGCCGACACCGGCGCCGACGCCGTGCTCTACGCCGGGGACGACCGCACCGACGAGGACGCGTTCGCCGTCCTCACGGGGGCCGACCTCGGCCTCAAGGTCGGCGACGGGGAGACGGCGGCCCGGTTCCGGGTCGGCGACCCCGACGAGGTCGCCGCGGTGCTCGACCGGCTCGCCCGCCTGCGCGGCTGACCGGCCGCGCAGGCGGGCGTCCGACCGACGGAGCGCCTCGCCCTCCCGCGCACCTCGGCGCAAGGTCCTTCCGGCCCCACCGCGGGACCCGGCCGCGTGCCATGATGCTCCTGCGGTCGGCCACAGGGGCGCCCGCGCGTGTCGGTGTAGACACACCCGCGCTCTTCACGACGGATCGTCCGGCACGTACCTGCCGGTGAAGGGATACCACCACCATGGCTTCAGTGACCTTCGACAAGGCCACCCGCGTCTACCCCGGCTCCGACCGGCCCGCGGTGGACGCGCTCGACCTCGAGATCGCCGACGGCGAGTTCCTCGTCCTCGTCGGCCCCTCCGGCTGCGGAAAGTCCACGTCCCTGCGCATGCTCGCGGGGCTCGAGGACGTCAACGCCGGTCGCATCCTCATCGGCGACCGCGACGTCACCGACGTCCAGCCGAAGGACCGGGACATCGCGATGGTGTTCCAGAACTACGCGCTGTACCCGCACATGAGCGTCGCCGACAACATGGGCTTCGCCCTGAAGATCGCCGGGACGCCGAAGTCCGAGATCGCCGCGCGCGTGGAGGAGGCCGCGAAGATCCTCGACCTCACGGACTACCTCGAGCGCAAGCCGAAGGCGCTGTCCGGCGGTCAGCGCCAGCGCGTGGCCATGGGCCGCGCGATCGTCCGCCAGCCGCGCGTGTTCCTCATGGACGAGCCGCTGTCCAACCTCGACGCCAAGCTGCGCGTCCAGACCCGCACGCAGATCGCGTCGCTCCAGCGCCGCCTCGGCGTCACCACCGTCTACGTCACGCACGACCAGACGGAGGCCCTGACGATGGGTGACCGCATCGCGGTCCTCAACTTCGGCGTGCTCCAGCAGGTCGGGACGCCGCGCGAGATGTACGACCGCCCCGCGAACGTGTTCGTCGCCGGGTTCATCGGCTCGCCCGCGATGAACATCGGCGAGTTCACCCTCGACGGCGACCACGCCACCCTCGGCGAGGCCCGCATCCCGCTGAGCCCGGCGAGCCTGGCGGCGCTGCGCGAGGAGGGGGCGAGCGCGGTGACGATCGGCTTCCGACCGGAGTCCACGGAGCGGGTCTCGGAGGGCACCCCCGGCGCGCTCCCCGTCTCCGTCAACCTCGTCGAGGAGCTCGGCTCGGACGCCTACGTCTACGGCTCGCTCGTCGGCCGCGAGGCGGCGGCGAAGGTCGGCTCGGGCGAGGACCCCGACCAGGTCGTCATCCGGATCGACCCCCGCGACGTCCCGGACAAGGGCTCGACGATCCACGTGACCATCCGCCCCGAGGAGCAGCACGACTTCTCCCCCTCGACCGGCGAGCGCCTGCCCCACTGAGGCACCCACCCGGGGCGCGGCGCGCACGCCGCGCCCCGGGAACGCCCTCGGGAGCGCCCCAGGAAACGCCCCCGTCGCCGCGCCCCGGCGCCCCGAGCCGGGTCGCCGACGCCCGACCCGCAGCAGGAGGAGCTCCACCAGTGGCCCAGGAACGGCAGATCACCGCGTCCGTGGTCGACGCCGGCCTGCTCGCCCTGCCCTGGGACGTCCCGCTCGAGGAGTGGTCGGAGGACGTCCTCGCGGCACTCCCCCGCGGGCTCTCGCGGCACGTCGTCCGGTTCGTCCGCACCTCGACCGGACTCGTCGCCGTCAAGGAGATCGGCGAGTCGGTCGCCTACCGCGAGTACGAGGTCCTGCGGACCCTGGGGCGCCTCGAGGCCCCCGCCGTCGTGCCCCTCGCCGTCGTCACGGGTCGGACGGGGGCCGACGGCGAACCCCTCAACTCCGCCCTCGTCACCCGCCACCTCGAGTACGCCCTGCCCTACCGCGCGCTGTTCAGCCAACACATGCGCCCGGAGACGATCGGGCGGCTCATCGACGCCCTGGCCGTGCTCCTCGTCCGCCTCCACCTGCTCGGGTTCTTCTGGGGCGACGTCTCGCTGTCCAACACGCTCTTCCGCCGGGACGCCGGTGCGTTCGCCGCCTACCTCGTCGACGCCGAGACGGGCGAGCTGCACCCGCCGCTGTCCGACGCCAAGCGCAGCTACGACCTCGACCTCGCCCGCACGAACATCATCGGCGAGCTGATGGACCTCCAGGCCGGTGAGATCGCCCCGGAGGACATCGACACGATCGAGGTGGGCGACCAGATCGTCTCCCGCTACGAGTCGCTGTGGGCCGAGCTCACCCGGCGCGAGAGCTTCAGCGCCGGCGAGCTGTGGCGGGTCGAGCAGCGGATGAACCGGCTCAACGAGCTGGGCTACGACGTCGACGAGATCGACATCACGACCGACGTGTCCGGCACGACGGTCTCCATCCAGCCCAAGGTCGTCGACGCCGGCCACTTCCACCGGCAGGTCATGCGCCTGACCGGGCTCGACGTCCAGGAGAACCAGGGCCGCCGGATGCTCAACGACCTCGAGCAGTTCCGCGCCACCCGCGGCGGACCCGGGGACGACCTCGCCGTCGTCGCCCACGACTGGCTGGGCGAGGTCTTCGAGCCGACCGTCCGGGCGGTGCCGCGCGAGCTGCGCCGCAAGCTCGAGCCGGCGGAGATCTTCCACGAGATCCTCGAGCACCGCTGGTACATGTCCCAGGCGCACGGGCGCGACGTGCCGACCTCCGAGGCCGTGCAGTCCTACATCGAGACCGAGCTGCGCCACCGGATGGACGAGCGCCGGGTCATCGACACCGACAACCCCTGAACCGGCGCGCGGCGCCTCCGGGGCGCCCGGCCACGGCGCGACGCCCAGGGGCCGACAGCCCCTCGCCGTCGGGCCTCGTCCTTCCGGCTCAGGCCGAGGTGTCGCGCGGCCGCGGCGGCAGGACGAGGCGCCCGTCCTCGTCCGTGTGCCGGCGGGCGTAGGCCTGGAGGAACAGCTCCCCGACCGCGTCGGCCAGGAGCAGGACCCCGGCGGACCGGGCGCCGAAGGACCGCTTGCGCAGCAGCAGGCTGGCCCCCCAGAGCTCGGCCGCGACCGCGCCCCGCAGGATCCACGGCCGGTCGACCGCGAGGGCCCGGTAGAAGCCCCACAGGTCGCGCAGCGGGAGCGGGACGTCCGGGTCGCGCTCGTCGAGCACGAGCCCGTCGCCGGCGAGCACCGACTCGGCGGCCTCGTCCAGGTACTGCGCCACGCCCGCGTCGCTCATCGCTGCTCCTCCGACCCCGCTGCCGGCCCCGCGTCCGCCGCGCGGTCGTCGAGCGCCTCTTCTCGTCGTCGGGAGATCTCGTAGAGCGCCACGCCCGTGGCGACGGCCGCGTTGAGGGACTCGACGTCGGGGGCGATGGGGATCGACGCGACGACGTCGCACGTGTCGCGCACGAGCCGCGAGAGCCCCTTGCCCTCCGAGCCCGTGACGAGCACGAGGGGCTCGGTCGCGAGCTCGAGGTCCCGGATCGAGGTGGTCGCCTCGCCGTCGAGACCGACGACGAAGCAGCCGGCCTTCTTCGCGTCCGTGAGCGCGCGGGTCAGGTTGGTCTCCCGAGCCACCGGGACGCGGGCGGCGGCGCCGGCCGACACCTTCCACACGGTCGAGGTGATGCCGGCGGAGCGGCGCTCGGGCAGGAGCACGCCGTCGGCGCCGAACGCCCCGGCCGACCGGAGCACGGCCCCGAGGTTGTGGGGGTCGGTGACGGAGTCGAGGGCGACGATCAGCGGCGCTCCCCCGCGGTGCTCGGCCCGGTCGAGGAGGTCGGTGAGGTCGGCGTAGGAGTACGGGGCGACGGCGATCGCCACGCCCTGGTGCACGCCGCCGTCGGTGAGGAGGTCGAGGTCGACGCGGGTGGTCTCGACCAGCGGGGCGCCGAGCGCCGTCGCGGTGCGCACGAGCTCGGCGAGCCGGGCGTCCGAGGCAGCGGCGCCGGAGATGAGGACGTGGGACATCGTCACGCCGGCGCGGACGGCCTCGGCCACGGGGTTGCGGCCCACGACGAGCTCGGCGTCCGCCGCGATGCCCAGGCGGTTGCGCAGCTTCGCGGCACGGTCGGCGGCGAGGGCGGCCTGCGCCTTGGGGTCGTTGGTCGCCCGGCGGCGGTTGGCCTCGGCCCGCTTCGCCGCCGGGTGGTACTCGCGGTCCTCGGCCTTCGGCGTCGGGCCCCGGCCCTCGAGCCCGCGGCGGCGCTGGCCGCCCGACCCCTTGGTGGGCGCCTTCTTCGAGCCTGCCTTGCGTACGGCGCCACGGCGCTGGGAGTTCCCGGCCATCAGGCACCTCCTGCCAGATGCCAGCGGGCCCCGCCCGCACCGTCCTCGACCGAGATCCCGGCCGAGGTGAGCCTGTCGCGCACGGCGTCCGCCCGTGCCCAGTCCTTGTCCGCCCGCGCCCGGGACCGCTCCTCGAGCGCGGACTCGACGAGGGCCGCGAGGGCGTCGTGCGCCGCGTTCCCCCCGGAGGCTCCCCCCGCAGCGCCGGTCGTCCCGGCCCGCCAGGGCTCGGCGAGCGGGTCGAGCCCGAGGACGTCGAGCATCGCGCGGACCCGGACCTGGCCGGTGTGCGCGTC
This sequence comes from Georgenia sp. Z1344, assembly GCF_057652375.1. NCBI lineage: Bacteria > Bacillati > Actinomycetota > Actinomycetes > Allobogoriellales > Allobogoriellaceae > Georgenia > Georgenia sp. Z1344. Next base: position 1,360,147 of record NZ_CM172728.1, read on the forward strand.
GGCAGGGCGGGCGTCGGCGAGCGCCGCGTTGGCGGCCCGCAGCTCGGCGTGGACGAGGGCCATCGCGGCCGAGACGCCGAGGTCGTCGTCCATCGCGGCGGTGAACTCCGCCGGCAGCGCGTCTGCGGCGGCGAGCTCCTCGGCGCCCGCCTCCCCGGTCGCCTCGGCGGACCGCAGCACGAAGGAGGTGATCCGCTCCCACTGCGCCGCGGCCTCCGAGAGCGAGACGTCGGAGAACTCGACGGCGCCGCGGTAGTGCACCGAGGCGAGCGCGAGGCGGACGACGGGGGCCGGGGCCCGCGTGAGGACCTGCTCGACCGTGAGGGCGTTGCCGAGGGACTTGCCCATCTTCTCGCCGGCCACGACCACCCAGGCGTTGTGCATCCAGATCCGCGCGAACCCGTACCCGGCGGCGCGGGACTGCGCCTGCTCGTTCTCGTGGTGGGGGAAGCGCAGGTCGATGCCGCCGCCGTGGATGTCGAACGTCTCACCGAGGTAGCGGTGCGCCATCGTCGAGCACTCGAGGTGCCAGCCCGGCCGACCGCGGCCGTAGGGGGTGTCCCAGGCGGCCGACTCCGGCTCGCCGGGTCGCGGCGCCTTCCACAGGGCGAAGTCGAGCGGGTCGCGCTTGTCGGGCGCGACGTCCGTCTCGTCCACCACGGAGCTGCCCGCACGCTGGTTGGTCAGGGCCCCGTAGTCGTCGAAGGAGCGGACCGAGAAGTAGACGTTCCCGGCGTCGCCCGCGTAGGCGTGGCCGCGCTCCTCGAGGCGCCGCATGAGGGCGACCATCTCGGTCACGTGGCCCGTGGCCCGCGGCTCGTAGGTGGGCGGGAGGACGCCGAGCGCCGCGTAGGCCGCCGTGAACTCGCGCTCGAACCGGTAGGCCCACGCCCACCACGGGGCGTCCGCCAGCGCGGACTTCTCGAGGATCTTGTCGTCGATGTCGGTGACGTTGCGGACGAGCGTGACGTCGAGCCCGGAGCGCCGCAGCCAGCGCGCGAGGACGTCGAACGCGATCGCGGAGCGCAGGTGCCCCACATGGGGAGCACCCTGCACGGTGGCGCCGCACAGGTAGATCCCGACCTTGCCCGGGGTGACCGGGTCGAGGGGGATCTCCCGTCGGGAGGCGGTGTCGTGCAGGAGGAGGCTCACCGGGACAGCCTAACGACGACGCCGACGAACCCGCCGATGTCACCTTCCCGACACCAGGTGCGGCTAGGTTGCGCGGGTGACCACCCCGGAGCCCCCCGGCCACGTCCGCCCCGAGCGGTGCGCGCCCGCCACCACCCCCCGCACCTCGACCACCGGCACCATGCCCGACGACGACGCCGCCCCCGCGGCGGGCCCGGACCCCGCGGCGGCCCGCCTGCGCGCGGAGGCCCGCCGGATCGCCCGCCCGTCGAAGGTTCTCGTCTGGGGGCTGTGGGACTGGGCCTCGGCCGCGTTCAACGCGGTGATCACGACCTTCGTCTTCTCCGTGTACCTGACGAACGAGGACCTGTTCGGGGAGGGGGCCGACGGCATGCTCGCCGCCGTGCTCGCCGTCGCGGGGGTCGTCATCGCGCTCATCGCCCCGGTGACCGGGCAGCGGGCGGACCGGTCCGGGCACCGCGCGCTCAACCTCGCCCTGTACACGGGTGTCATCGCGGTGGTCACCGCGTGCATGTTCTTCGTCGCCCCCGCCGTGCAGGCCGACGGGTCGTTCGAGGCCCAGTGGCTGTGGCTCGGGCTCATCCTGCTCGCGGTCGGCAACGTCGCGTCCGAGCTCGCGGGCGTCAACTACAACGCCATGCTCAACGACATCTCCACCCCGCGGAACGTCGGTCGGGTCTCGGGCTTCGGCTGGGGCATGGGCTACGTCGGCGGCATCGTGCTGCTGCTCGTCGTCTACTTCGGGCTCATCAACCCCGAGGTCGGCCTGTTCGGCGTGACGAGCGAGAACGGGATGGACGTCCGGGTGACCACGCTCGTCGCGGCCGCGTGGACGGTGCTCTTCTCCGCGCCGCTCGTCGTCACCTCCCTGCGCGACTCCGCCCGGCTCCGCGACCGCACCGGCGCCGAGGCCGAGGCGCCGAAGGAGTCGATCGTCCAGTCCTACAAGCGGCTCCTCGGCTCGATCGCCTCCCTCTGGCGCACCGACCGGCGCACCGTGTGGTTCCTCCTCGCCTCGGCCGTGTTCCGCGACGGCCTCGCCGGGGTCTTCACCTTCGGGGGCATCATCGCCGCCGGCACGTTCGGCTTCAGCGCCGGCGAGGTCATCATCTTCGCGGTGGCCGCGAACGTCGTGGCCGGCGTCGCGACCATCTCGTTCGGCCTGCTCGACGACCGGTTCGGGCCCAAGCGGGTCATCGTGATCTCGCTCGTGTCGATGGTGGTCGCGGGCATCGGGATCTTCGCGCTGCACGACCTGGGTGCATCCCTCTTCTGGGTCCTCGGGCTCGTGCTGTGCGTGTTCGTCGGCCCGGCACAGTCCGCCTCGCGCACCTTCCTCGCGCGGCTCATCCCCCCGGGCAAGGACGGCGAGGTGTTCGGCCTGTACGCCACCACGGGTCGCGCGGTGTCGTTCCTCGCGCCCTCGATGTTCGCGGTCGCGCTCTGGGTCGGCCGGCAGGTCACCGACCTGTCCGGCAACGACGTCCAGTACTGGGGCATCCTCGGCATCGTCCTCGTGCTCGCCGTCGGTCTCGCGCTGCTGATCCCCGTCAGCGCCCGCGACCTCACGCCGCCCCGGGACGCCCGCCGCTGACACCTCCCCCCACCCCGTTCATCGAGATTGCGGTTCGTCGCCGTCGAGATTGTGGTTGGGAGCCGCGCACCTGGTCGAGAGTGCGACTCAGTTCCGTCGAGATTGCGGTTCGTCGTCGTCGAGATTGCGGTTGGGGCCCCAACCGCAATCTCGACGAATCGGTCCGGCCGGTCGTCGCCGTGGCAACGGCTCAGCACCCCACCAGTGGTCGAGAGTGCGGTTCAGGGCCGTCAGACGTGCGGTGGGTTCGTGCCGGTCCGGCGTCCGCTCACGCGCCAGGATCCGCTCACGCTCCGGTGCGGGCGACGAGGGCCGTCGCCACCGCCGCCACGCCCTCGCGGCGACCCGTGAACCCGAGACCGTCGGTGGTCGTCGCGGACAACGAGACGGGCGCGCCCAGCGCGGCGGTCATCGCGGCCTGGGCCCCCTCCCGCCTCGGTCCGAGGCGCGGGAACGCGCCGATCACCTGGACGGCGACGTTGCCGATCTCCCAGCCCGCCGCCCGCACGCGCGCCGCCATCTCGGCGAGCAGCTCCGCGCCCGACGCCCCCTTCCAACGCGGCTCGCTCGTGCCGATCTGCGTGCCGAGGTCGGCCATGCCGGCGGCGGAGAGCACGGCGTCGCAGGCGGCATGGGCGGCGACGTCGGCGTCGGAGTGCCCCTCGAGCCCCACGACACCGGGCCACTGGAGGCACGCGAGCATCATCGGCCGGTCGGGGTCGGCCGAGACGGCGTGGACGTCGGTCCCGATTCCGGTGCGGGGCAACGACATGGCGGCCTCAGTCCCCCACCGCAGCCACGGCACCGTCCACGGCACCCGCACCGTCCGCGGCACCACCACGGTCGGCAAGGACGAGCTCGGCCACGCGCAGGTCGAACGGGGTCGTCACCTTGAGGGCGGCGGTCGAACCGGCCACAACCGCGACCGGCCCGCCGAGCGCCTCGACGAGACCCGCATCGTCCGACGCGGCCAGCGCCTCGTCGCCCGCGCGGTGGGCCCCGGTCTCGTGGGCGGACCGCAGGACGCCGATCGTGAAGCCCTGCGGAGTCTGGACGGCTCGCAGCTCGGAGCGGTCCACGGTGGCCACGACCGGCTCGACGCCGCCGAGCACCGGGTCGGCGACCCGCTTGAGGGTGTCGGTGACGGGGACGGCCGGGACGACGGCGCCGTGCCCGGCGCGGACGGCGTCGACCACGCGGCGCACCTGGTCGGTCGGGGTGAGGCAGCGGGCGGCGTCGTGGACGAGCACGACGTCGTCGTCGTCAGGGTTCGCGAGGGTGTCGAGCGCCGCGAGGCCGGCCACGACGGACGCCTGTCGCGTCGCGCCGCCCGCGGTGACGTCGACCCCACCGCGGTACCCGTGCTCGGCGAGCGTCGCCGAGGCGAGCCCGCGCACGTGGTCCGTCCGGTCGACCGGCGCCACGACGATCACGGAGTCGAGCACCCCGGCCAGGGCGAGCCCGCGCAGGGCGTGGACGAGCAGCGGTTCACCGCCGAGCTCGACGAGAGCCTTGGGCCCGCGCGCGCCGAGCCTGGTCCCGGACCCGGCGGCCACGAGGACGCAGTGGACGCGGGTCACGACCTGGTCCGGCCCGTCCCGCTCAGGAGGCGGGGGCGTCGGCGACGGGCTCCGCGGCCGCGGCGGCCTCGGCCCCGACGGCGAGGACCTCGTCGAGCAGGCTCTCGGCCTCTTCCTCGGTGATGTCCTTCGCGAGCGCGAGCTCGGAGGACAGGATCTGCCGCGCCTTGGCGAGCATGCGCTTCTCGCCGGCGGACAGGCCGCGGTCGGTGTCCCGGCGGGAGAGGTCGCGGACGACCTCGGCCACCTTGTTGATGTCACCCGACGCGATCTTCTCGACGTTGGCCTTGTAGCGGCGCGACCAGTTGGTCGGCTCCTCGGTGTGGGGCGCGCGGAGCACGTCGAGCACCTTCTCGAGCCCCTCCTCGCCCACGACGTCGCGGACACCGACGAGGTCGACGTTCTCGGCCGGCACCTGGATGCTCAGGTCGCCCTGGGCCACCTTGAGGTGGAGGTAGGTCTTCTCCTGGCCCTTGATCGTGCGGACCGTGATGTCCTCGATGAGGGCGGCCCCGTGATGGGGGTACACCACCGTCTCGCCCACTACGAACGTCATGTGTGAAGTACTCCCTCAGGCTTGGCGACAGGCCATTCTACCACGCCGTTTCGGCGTGATTCCGCGCCTCGTGAGACTCGACGGACCGCCTGACGGGGCCGACGTCGACGCAGGTCTAGTACCCTCGCGACAGGTCCCGACCACCCCCCTGAAGGAGCCTCACCATGGCCGTTCCCCAGCGCCTGACCCGCGTCGGCGTCGCCGTCGCGTCCGCCGCGCTGCTGTCGTCCTGCATGCTGGCGGCCGACGTGACGACGCTCAACCCGTACGCCCCGTCCGACGGCACGCGGGTCCAGGTCGCCGACGGGGTCGCGGTCGAGAACCTCCTCGTCCTCACCGAGGGCGAGGGCGAGGTCGGCCACGTCGTGGGGTCGATCGTCAACAACACGCTCGAGCCGGTGACGGTCCAGCTCGACGTCGGGGAGACCGGCGCACCAGCGCCCTTCGAGGTGCCGGCCGAGAGCCACATCCCGCTGCACGAGGCGAACGTGACGATCGAGGCGGTCGAGGGCGCTCCCGGCTCGACGCTGCCGACCGCGGTCCAGGGCCCCGGCGGCTTCAGCTCGGTCATCGAGATCCCCGTCCTCGACGGCACGCTCGCCGAGTACTCGGAGTTCCTCGAGCAGGCGGACTCGCCGGAGTCCGGCTCCGAGTCCTCCTCCTGAGTCGCGCCCTCCGCAGGACCGCCGGCCCGGGCGGGGCATCCGCCCCTCCCCTGCGCGACGACGCCGAGCTCAGTCGCCGTCGGTGACCAGCTTGTAGCCGAGCCCGCGCACGGTGTGCAGCATCTGCGGGTGCGCCGGGTCGACCTCGATCTTGCCGCGCACGCGCTTGACGTGGACGTCGAGCGTCTTGGTGTCCCCGTGGTAGTTCGGGCCCCAGATGCGGTCGATGAGCTGGCCGCGGGTGAGCACCCGGTCCGGGTTGCGCAGGAACAGCTCGAGCAGCTCGAACTCGCGCAGCGGCATGGCGACCGACTCGCCGTCGACGGTGAGCTCGTGCCGGTCGACGTCCATCCGGACGCGGCCGACGGTGAGCACGGACGACTCCCCCGCCTCGACGGCCGGGCCGCGCCGCAGGACCGCGTGCACGCGCGCGACGAGCTCGCGATAGGAGTACGGCTTGGTCACGTAGTCGTCGGCGCCGAGCTCGAGCCCGACCACCTTGTCGATCTCCGAGTCCTTCGCCGTCAGCATGATGACGGGGACCTGGGAGCGCTGCCGGAGCTGCCGGCACACCTCGGTGCCGGACAGGCCCGGGAGCATGAGGTCGAGCAGGACGAGGTCCGCGCCGTGCCGGTCGTAGGCCGCCACCGCCTCGGTCCCGTCGCCGACGGCCTCCACCGTGAACCCGTCCCGCTCGAGCTTGAACGTCAGCGTCTCGCGGTAGGTCTGCTCGTCCTCGACCAGCAGGATCTTCGTCATCAGCGCTCCTCCTCGGATGGCGGTCGACCGGGGTCGCCGCCGGTGGCGTCGTCCTCGTCGTCGGATGGATCGGTGGGGCCCGGCTCCTGGGCCTCGGGCAGGACGAGCGTGAACGTCGAGCCCCGGCCCTCGGTGGACCACAGCTCGGCCCGGCCGCCGTGGTCGGCCGCGACGTGCTTGACGATACTCAGGCCGAGGCCGGAGCCACCCGTCTCGCGGGACCGGGCGAGGTCGCCGCGGAAGAATCTCTCGAACACGCGGTCGCGGGCGTCCGCGGGGATCCCGGGGCCCTGGTCGACCACGGCGATGCGGATGAGACCGTCCGCGCGGGAGACCCCGACCGACGCGGTCGAGCCGGCCAGCGAGTACCGCACGGCGTTGTCGAGCAGGTTGCGCACGGCGGTGGTGAGCATGCCCTGGTCGCCGTACAGGCGCAGGCCCTGCGCGCCGCCGGAGCGGATCGACACCTCGCGGGCGTCGGCCTCGACACGGACGCGGTCGACGGCCTCGGCCACGACCTCGTCGACCTCGACGACCGCCGGGTCGACGAGCGCGTCGGGCTCCTGGAGCCGGGAGAGATCGATGATGTCCTGCACGAGCTCGGCGAGGCGCCGCGACTCGGTCTCCATCTTCCCGGCGAAGTGCCGCACGCTGTCCGGCTCGTCGGCGACGTCGTCCATCGTCTCGGCGAGCAGCGCGATGGCGCCGACCGGGGTCTTCAGCTCGTGGGAGACGTTCGCGACGAAGTCCCGGCGCATGTCCTCCACCCGCCTCGCGCGCGTGCGGTCCTCGGCCAGGAGCAGCACCCGGCCGCCCTTGAGCGCGGCGACCCGGACCTGGAGGTGCACCGTGCCGGCACCGGCCACCGGTCCGCGCGGGAGTGCCAGCTCGGCGTCGCGGATCTGCCCGTCGCGCCGCAACCGGGCCACCATCTCGGCGAGCTCGGCGTGCGCGAGGCGGTCGTGGCGCACGAGGCCGAAGCCGTAGGCGGCCGAGGAGGCGCGCACCACGTCGTCGTCGGCGTCGAGCACGACGATCGACTGGGGCAGCACCGTGAGGACCGAGATGACGTCGTCGTCGAGGCCCGGCGCGGTGCCCGCCGGCTCGAGCTCGGCGTCGCGCTCGCGGTCCGACGAGCGCAGGGCGAGACCCGCCCCGAGCCCGACGATCAGTCCGAGCAGGGCGACCACCCAGAGCTGCCAGGAGTCGTGCACGCCCACGAGATTAGGCTGGATCACGGACGTTCACCGACCTCGCCCCGCGGCGTTCCCCCCGGGCCACCGCCCGTCCACCACATGTTCACCGGGCGCGGCTTGGCTACCCTTGGACCGTGGGGCCGCGATGCGGTCGCCATCTCGAGAGCCGCGGAGGCCACCCATGCGCAAGATCTTCACGCACGACCTGGAGCAGCTGCAGGACAACCTCGTCCGCATGGCCGAGGCCACGAGCCAGGCCATGACCAAGGCCGCCGAGTCGCTGCGCACCGCCAACCTGCAGCTCGCCGAGCAGGTGATCGACGCCGATGACCGCATCGACGAGCTCGACCGTCAGCTCAACGAGCAGGGCATCGCGCTCCTCGCTCTGCAGGCGCCCGTCTCGCGCGACCTGCGCCAGGTCATCTCGGCGCTGCGCCTGTCCGGGACGATCGAGCGCATGGGCGACCTCGCCCAGCACGTCGCGTTCGTCGCCCGCGGCCGCTTCCCCGACCAGGTGGTCGGCGGCGCGGCGCACGAGCTGCTCGTCCAGATGGCCGACGAGGCGGTCCGCGTCGCGGCCGACGTCGTCGAGCTCGTCCGCGGGGCCGACCTCGACAAGGCCCGCGAGCTGGAGGAGAAGGACCACATCCTCGACGACCTCCACCTGCGCACCTTCGAGACCGTCCTCGACGACTCGATCGAGCTCAGCCGCCAGGAGATCGTCGACGTCATCCTCATCGGTCGGTACCTCGAGCGCTTCGGCGACCACGGCGTCTCGGCCGCCCACCGCATCAACTACCTCGTCACGGGCACGACGACGGACGCCATCAGCGACGGGGAGCCTGGCCAGGCCGGGGCCACAGACGAGCAGACCGGCGGTCTCTGACCCGTCCGCGCGGCCAGAGCCACGAACGACGGCGCCGCCCACCCGAGAGGGTGGGCGGCGCCGTCGTTCGTGCGTCGGACAGAGCTCGGGGTCAGCGGCCCTGGTTGGCCACGGCCTCGATCGCCGCTGCGGCGGCGTCGGGGTCGAGGTACTGGCCGCCCGGCGTCAGCGGCCGGAGGTCCTCGTCGAGCTCGTAGAGCAGCGGGATGCCGGTGGGCACGTTGAGGCCGGAGATGGTCTCGTCGTCGATGCCGTCGAGGTGCTTGATGATGGCCCTCAGGGAGTTGCCGTGGGCCGCCACGAGGACGGTGCGGCCGGCCTTGAGGTCGGGCACGATCGCGTCCTCCCAGTACGGCAGGGCCCGCTCGAGGACGTCCTTGAGGCACTCGGCGGCCGGGATGGGCTCGCCGGCGTAGCGCGGGTCGGCGTCCTGGCTGAACTCGGAGCCGGCCTCGATCGGGGGCGGCGGCACGTCGTAGGAGCGGCGCCACTGCATGAACTGCTCCTCCCCGTACTCGTCGCGGATCTCCTTCTTGTTCTTCCCCTGGAGCGCCCCGTAGTGGCGCTCGTTGAGGCGCCAGTGGCGGTGGACCGGGATCCAGTGGAGGTCCGCGGCGTCGAGCGCGAGGTTGGCGGTCATGATCGCGCGGCGCAGCAGCGAGGTGTGGAGGACGTCCGGGCGCACACCGGCGTCGGTCAGCAGGGTGCCGCCGCGGCGGGCCTCCTCGACGCCCTTCTCCGACAGGGGGACGTCGACCCAGCCGGTGAAGAGGTTCTTGGCGTTCCACTCGCTCTCGCCGTGGCGGAGCAGGACAAGTCGGTAGCTCATGGCTCCATCCTTCCACCGATCACCCGTGAGGGAGAGGCCCGGCCACGGACGCGGAACGGCCCGCGGACCGATGTCCGCGGGCCGTCCGTCGGCCGACCGGTCGGGTCAGCGGTTGTTGTACTGCTCGACGATCTCGGCCTTGATGCGACCGCGGTCGCTCACCTCGATGTCGTTCTCGCGCGCCCACTCGCGGATGGCCTGGGCCTCCGACGCGCTCTGGCTGCGCGAGCGACGCGGTGCGCCGGAGCGGGCGGCTCCGCCGGACCGACGGGCGCCGCCGCCACGCACGGGGCGCGCACCGGCGACCCACGGCGCGAAGGACTCGCGCAGCTTGGCGGCGTTCGCGTCCGAGAGGTCGATCTCGAAACGCTCACCGTCGAGAGCAAAGGTGACAGTGCTGTCGGCGGGCGTTCCGTCGATATCGTCGATGAGCTTGGTAATAGTCTGGCGAACCATGATGCCCCTCCCCGGGATTCATACCGATCACAGGTCGTCAATCGGCTGCATGAAGCATAAACGCATTCATCGATCAGTGTCACGTCGAATGCACGGCATTCGCGTGATCGAGGCGCGGGAATGAATTTGCACACACCGGTGAAGTTGTCGACCGCCCCGAACAATATGTGCTTCTCCCGTCCGAGAATCGGCCATCAATGTCATCACGGCAGATCGGGCACGGTCGCTCGAGCACCTCACGGGCGACCTGTGAGCGATTCGACGAACAATTCACGGCCGCGGGGGTGGGGGTGGCTCTCGTGGCGAGGAGCGATCCACGCCCGCCGGGGGGTGGGGGCGGCTCTCGCGGCTGCGAAGGATCCACGCCCGCCGAACGCCTCGGGCCCGGGGGTGCCAGGGCGCACGACAGCGACGGGCGGTCCCCCGTCCGTCGTCCTAGCGGACGGAGCTCTCGGGGCGCTCAGGAGCCCCGGACCGGCCCGGGGCGACCGAGGCTCCGCCGGCGTCCGCCGACCCCGCAGGACGCCCGCGCGCGCCCTTGACGGCACCCTGCTCCGACGCCGCTCGCTCCTCGGCCGCCAGTGCGCCGGCGACGCTCGAGGGCGACGCCGGGAGCGGGGCGAGATCGAGATCGGGGTGCCGTTCCCGGAATGCCTTCTCGGCCTCCCGCTCGGAACGATCCGCACCGAGGAATGCGCGCACGATCACCACGAGCGCGATCAGCAGTCCGATCGGCGGCACCAGGGCGATCACGTAGTCCACGCAGCCAGGATAGTCCCCGGACAATCGGAACGACAGGCCGGTGCGCCGAGCAGCGGGCCGTGCGGAGTTCCCGAAGATGCGGGCACGACCGCTCCGGGGCGGACCCGGAAAGTGATTCCGCGGTCGCCACGGTGAGAGCGACCGGCCGCGCGCAGCACGCGTGCCACGGCACCTGCACGCAGCGCCGACGTCGACGTCGTCGGTCACCGTCCACCGGCGCGCGGTCGGTATCGGCGACGCGAATCACCCGACGAAGAAGCGCACGGCGTCACGGCTCGCCGGACGTACAGCCGGAGGTACCGAGCCTCGACCGAGCCGGGACAGAAATGCCCCTGACCGGCGGGATCGCCGGTCAGGGGCCTGTTCCGAGCCGCCTGGGAGAATCGAACTCCCGACCTATTCATTACGAGTGAATCGCTCTACCGACTGAGCTAAGGCGGCGTGCTGCCGTGAGCAGCGCCATCCATGCTAGCGGCCGGCGGCGCACCCCCGCAGCCGGATCGACGCGCCATGCGTCACACCCGGGGCGCGCCTCCCGGGCACTCTCAAGGGCGCCCTGCCGCGCGTCGCTCCCCCGGGGCACTCCCCCGCGCCGATCAGCAGGTGAGCTCGTCCTCGGGCGGCGTGCCCTCGAGAAAGAACTCGTCGACGGCGCCCTGGACGCACTCGTTGGAACGGCCGTACGCCGTGTGCCCCTCGCCCTCGTACGTGACGAGGACGCCCTCGTCGAGCTGGTCGGCGAGGCCGACCGCCCACTCGTACGGGGTGGCCGGGTCGCCCGTCGTGCCGATGACGACGATGGGGCCGGAGCCCTCTGCGGCCACCGGGCCGGGCTCGCGCTCGGACTCGTGCGGGTAGTTGAGGCAGAGCAGGTCGTTCTCGCCGCCGAAGAACTGGCCGAAGGTCGGGGCGACCTCCTCGAGCTGGGAGACCTGCTCGTCGAGCTCGGCCTGCGTGTGCTCCACGGTCGGGTAGTCGAGGCAGTTGATCGCCCAGTTGGCCTCGGTCGAGTTGTCCGCGAAGCTGCCGTCGTCGTTGCGCGTGTTGTAGATGTCGGCGAACTGGAGCAGCGCGGTGCCCTCGTTGAGGTTGATCGCCGCCTGGAGGGCCGCGGTGAGCATCGGCCAGGACGACTCGTCGTACATCGGCAGGATGATCCCGGTCAGCGCGAGCGCCTGGGTGAGCGGCCGGTCCGGGTCGCTCGTCGGCAGGGGGTTGGCCTCCGCCGACTCGAGGAGCTCGACGATCTGGGCGGCGCCGTCGTCGACCGAGCCGGTGAGCGGGCACAGCGCGCCGGACTGGCAGTCCTCGATGTAGGCGCGCAGGGCGCCCTCGAAGCCGCCGGCCTGGCCGACGGTGATGTCGAAGCCGGACGAGGTCGGGTCGAGCGCCCCGTCGAGGACCATGCGGCCCACGTTCTCCGGGAACAGGTCGGCGTAGGTCGAGCCGAGCAGGGTGCCGTAGGAGAACCCGAGGTAGTCGAGCTGGGTCTCGCCGAGCACCGCGCGCAGGACGTCCATGTCCCGGGCGGCCGAGACCGTGTCGACGTTGCCCGCGAGGTCACCGGACTCCGCCTCGCAGCCGGCGCCGATGAGCTCGGCGTCGGCCTGCCAGTCGGCGTCGCCCTCGGGCGTGTCCGGGTAGTCCTCCGAGAGCAGGCGGTCGAGCTCCGCGTCGTCCACGCAGTCGATCTGGGTCGAGTTCTGCACGCCGCGCGGGTCGAACCCGACGATGTCGTACGCGGCCGTGACCTCCGGCGAGATCGACGAGGTGGCGTACTCGACGAACTCGACGCCGGAGCCGCCGGGGCCGCCGGGGTTGATGAGCATCGAGCCCACCGGCTCGCCGTCGGAGGCCGGGAGCCGCTTGACGGCCAGGGTGATCGACTCGCCGTCGGGGGCGTCGTAGTCGAGCGGCACCTCGATGTCGGTGCACTCGAACTCACCGCAGTCGGTCCACTCGACGTCCTGCTCGTAGTAGGTCTCGAGCCCCTCGGGCACGGGCGGCATCTCCTCGCCCGCGCCGCTGCCGGTTGCGCCCGACCCGGACTCCGAGCCGGACTCGCCACCGCTGCCGGGGTCCGTCGTCGGGTCGTCGACCTCCCCACCACAGGCGGCCAGGACGAGCGTGGCAGCAGCCAGCGCGGGAACGATTCGAAGGAGCCTCGGCATGCCGACCAACCTAAGGCACGTGCCGGGCCGGCGGCGATCAGCCCCGCAGGGCACCACTCCCCGTCCCACCTGCGCGTCCGGGCGGTCGGGGGACGGCGGCTGCGTGCCTGGCGGGGCCGGTCGGCACCGCGCCCGGCCGGGGTCGACGCCACCCCCCGCGGGGGGCCGCCGGCGCCGACGCCTCAGACGCGCTCGAGGTCCGTGCCGGACCACAGCTCGACCATGAGCGCCTCGGTCGCGAGCAGCGGCGGCACGTTGAGCGTGAGCCGCGTGCGGGCGGTGGAGACGGCGTCGAGGCGCCGCAGCGTCGTCTCGGCGGTGGAGCCGCGGGCGAGCTCGGCCACGACGTCGGCGGCCGCGGTGTTGACGGGCTCGACCGTGGAGCCGAGCTGTCGCAGGAGCACGTCCCGGTAGAGGGACATGAGCGCCAGCAGGGAGCCGTCGAGGACGTCGCGCTGCGCGCGGGTGGTGCGCCGCTTCTGGTCCTCCTCGAGCTGGCGGACCTGGGCGCGCAGCGCCGGCGGGAGCCGCCCGCCGTCCTCGGCCCCGAGGGTGCGCAGCAGCTCGGTGCGCTCGGCGGCGTTGCGGTTCTCGGTGGACGCCGCGGCGTCGGCGGCCGCAATCTCCACGAGGTGGGCGGCGGCGAGGACGGCGTCGCCCACGGACCGGAGCTCGAGCGGGACCCGCAGGAGGTCACGGCGCCGCTCCCGCGCGTCCTCGTGCAGGGCGAGGCGCCGGGCGAGCCCGATGTGGGACTGGGCGGCGTGGGCGGCCTCGAGCGCGACGTCCGGGTCGGCCCCGTCCCGGCGCACGAGGAGGTCCGCGACGGCGGCCGGGTCGGGGATACGCAGGTGGATCGACCGGCACCGCGAGCGGATGGTCGTGACGACGTCCCGCGGGCTCGGGGCGCACAGCAGCCACACGGTGCGCGGCGGGGGCTCCTCGATCGACTTGAGCAGGAGGTTGGAGGTGCGCTCGACCATCCGGTCGGCGTCCTCGACGACGACGACGCGCCACCTGGACGACCCGGGTGCGCGCTGCGCGAGGGTGACGAGCTCGCGCACCTCGTCGATCGAGATCGTCACCTTCTCGGTGGCCAGCACCGTGACGTCGGCGTGCGTGCCCGCGAGCGCGGTGGTGCAGGCGGCGCACTCGCCGCAGCCGGGCTCGCCCGGGGCCGTGCACATGAGCGCGGCGGCGAAGGCGCGGGCCGCGACCGAGCGGCCGGACCCCGGCGGTCCCGTGACGAGCCAGGCGTGCGTCATCCGTGCACCGACGGTGTCGCCACCCGCGGGGGCCGGGGCCGCTGCGGCGGTGGCCGGGGCGTCGGCGGAACCGGCGGAGAACTCGTCCCCGGTCTCGTCGGCGCCTCGCGCGGCGAGGGCGGCACCGCGGAGCGTCTCCACGACGGCGTCCTGCCCGACCAGGCCGTCCCAGACGCTCACGGCCGGTCACCGTCCCCGCCAGTGTCCGCGTCCGCGCCCGGAACGGCGCCGGGCGCCGCGCCCCCGAGCACCCTCTCGACGGCGACGCGCACCCGCGCGTGCACCTCGTCCGGCGTCCCGGCGGCATCGACGACGACGACCCGGTCCGGCTCGGCCGCCGCGATCCGGAGGAACTCCTCGCGCACGCGGAGGTGGAACGCGTCGCCGGCGCGCTCGAGGCGGTCCGGCTCCCCGCCACGGCGGGCGGCCGCGACGGTGGGATCGACGTCGAGCAGGATCGTCAGGTCGGGCGTGAGCCCACCTGTGGCCCACGCCGAGAGGTCACGCACCTCGCCCGGCCCGAGGTCCCGGGCGGCCCCCTGGTAGGCGACGGAGGAGTCGACGAAGCGGTCCGTGACGACGACCGCGCCGCGCTCGAGGGCCGGGCGGACGAGCGAGGCGACGTGGTGGGCGCGGTCGGCGGCGTAGAGCAGCGCCTCCGCGCGGGGGTCGACGTGCTCGCCATGGAGGATGAGGCGGCGGATCTCGGCGCCGAGCGGCGTCCCGCCGGGCTCGCGCGTGGCGACGGCCTCGCGCCCCCGCGCCACGAGCCAGGTGAGGAGCAGGGCCTGCTGGGTCGACTTCCCCGCGCCGTCGCCCCCCTCGAGGGAGATCAGCAGTCCGACGGGTGCGCTCACCGGGCCAGGGTAACGACGCCGGCCCACACCGATCGCCGCAGCACCGACACCTGTGGACGGAACTACGACGTCCCCGTCGTCGGCTTCTTGGCCGCCGGCTTCCGCGCGGCGGGCTTCTTCGCCGCGGGCTTCTTCGCAGGCGCCTTCCGCGCCGGCTTCTTGGCCGGTCCCTTCGCCCGCTTCTCGGCGAGCAGCTCGTAGGCGCGCTCGTTCGTCAGCGTCTCGATGGGGTCGTCCTTGCGCAGCGTGGCGTTCGTCGTCCCGTCGGTGACGTAGGGACCGAACCGCCCGTCCTTGACGATCACCGGCTTCTCGGAGACCGGGTCGGTGCCGAGCTCCTTGAGCGGCGGCCGGGCGGTCGCTCCCCGGCGGCGCTTGGGCTGGGCGTAGATCTCGAGGGCCTGCTCGAGGGTGATGCCGAAGATCTGGTCCTCGGTCTCGAGCGAGCGCGAGTCGGTGCCCTTCTTGAGGTAGGGCCCGTACCGGCCGTTCTGGGCGGTGATGTCGTCCCCGCTCGTGGGGTCCTGGCCGACCACGCGGGGCAGGGAGAGCAGCTTGAGCGCGTCGTCGATGCCGATCGTCGACAGGTCCATGTCCTTGAACAGCGAGGCGGTCCGCGGCTTGGGCTGGCCCGGCTTCTTCCGGCCGGACGCGGTGCGCTCCGGCTCGGGCAGGACCTCGGTGACGTAGGGGCCGAAGCGCCCGTTCTTCGCGATGATCGTATGGCCCGAGTCGGGGTCGGTCCCGAGCTCGCGCCCGTCGTCGGCCTGAGCCTCGAGCAGCTCCTTCGCCTTGGCCACGGTCAGCTCGTCGGGGGCGACGTCGTCGGGGATCGACGCCCGGCGGCCCACCGGCGCGGCGCCGTCCTCCCCCGGCTTCGCGTCCGCGGCCGGCGCCTCCTCGACGTAGGGACCGTAGCGGCCGACTCGGACCGTGATCCCCTCGCCGATGTCGATCGAGTTGACGGCGCGCGCGTCGATGTCGCCGAGGCCCTCGACGAGGGCGCGCAGGCCCTCGCGGCCCTCGCCCCCGCGGTAGAAGTGGGTGAGCCAGTCGACCCGGTCGAGGTCGCCGGACGCGATCTTGTCGAGGTCGTTCTCCATCTCCGCGGTGAAGTCGTAGTCGACGAGCCGCGGGAGGTTCTCCTCGAGGAGACGGACCACGGAGAACGCGAGCCAGCTCGCCACGAGCGCCTGGCCGCGGCGCGTGACGTACCCGCGGTCGGTGATGACGCCGATCGTCGCGGCGTAGGTCGACGGGCGGCCGATGCCGCGCTCCTCGAGCGCCTTGACGAGCGAGGCCTCGGTGTAGCGCGGCGGCGGGGAGGTCTCGTGGCCGGACGCCTCGGCGCCCTGGACCTCGAGCACGTCCCCGGCGGAGACGTTGGGCAGGCGGGCGTCCCCGTCGGCGTCGCCGTGCCGTTCGGCGTCGCGCCCCTCCTCGTACGCGGCGAGGAAGCCGCGCTCGGTGATGACGGTGCCGGACGCGGTAAGGATCGCCCGGTCGGCCTCGGCCGGGCTGCCGGCGAGGTCGGCGGCGACGCGCAGCGTGGCGGTCGACCCGGTGGCGTCGATCATCTGCGAGGCGACGGTGCGCTTCCAGATGAGGTCGTACAGGCGCAGGGCGGCCGGGTCGAGCTGGGTGGCCACCTCGTCCGGGGTGCGCATCTGGTCGCCCGCGGGCCGGATCGCCTCGTGCGCCTCCTGGGCACCCTTGGCCTTGCCCGCGTAGTACCGCGGCTTGTCCGGGATGCTCGCCGGGCCGTAGAGCTCGGTGGCCCGGCGGCGGGCCGCCCCGATCGCCTCGGACGAGAGGTTCGTCGAGTCGGTCCGCATGTAGGTGATGAAGCCGTTCTCGTACAGCCCCTGGGCCACGCGCATCGTCTCGCGCGAGGCGAGGCGGAGCTTGCGGGAGGCCTCCTGCTGGAGGGTCGACGTGGTGAACGGCGCCGCCGGCCGGCGACGGTACGGCTTGGTCTCCACGCCCTCGACGGCGGTGGTCGCCTCCTTGAGCGCCTCCGCCACGGTGGTCGCGGCGGCCTCGTCGAGCACGACGACGTCGCGGGCACGCCCGGTGAGCTCGCCGTCGTCGCCGAAGTCGCGGCCCGTGGCCACGCGGGCGCCGTCGAGCTCGAGGAGCTTGGCGTCGAACGTCTCGGGGGCGTCGGTCGCGGAGTAGGTGCCCTTGACGGACCAGTAGGACGCGGCGCGGAAGGCCATCCGCTCGCGCTCCCGCTCGACCACGAGGCGCGTGGCGACGGACTGCACGCGGCCCGCGGACAGGCCGGAGCGGACCTTGCGCCACAGCAGCGGGGAGACCTCGTAGCCGACGAGGCGGTCAAGGATGCGGCGGGTCTCCTGCGCGTCGACGAGCGGGGCGTCGATCTCGCGCGGGTTCTCGAGCGCGCGGCTGATCGCGTCGTTCGTGATCTCGTGGAAGACCATCCGGTACACGGGGATCTTCGGGTTGAGCACCTCGTGGAGGTGCCACGCGATCGCCTCGCCCTCGCGGTCCTCATCAGTGGCGAGGTAGAGCTCGTCGGCGTCCTTCATCTTGCGGCGGAGCTCGGCGACCTTCTTCTTCTTGTCGGCGTCGACCACGTAGTAGGGCTCGAAGTCACCCTCGACGTCCACGGCGAACTTCCCGTACGGGCCCTTCTTCATGTCCGCGGGCAGCTCGGAGGGCTGCGGGAGGTCGCGCACGTGCCCGATCGAGGCCTCGACCTCGAAGTCGGGGCCGAGATAGCCGCCGATGGTGCGGGCCTTGGCGGGCGACTCGACGATGACGAGCTTGCGGGGCATGCGCGGGAGGGTCCTTTGCTGTGGCGTGAGGGGGCGGGGCGCCGGAGGGTCTGTGGCCGACGGTAACAGCGCGTCGGCGCACCGCTCCCGGTCGCCCGGTTCCTCGGATGGTAGGCGACGGCGTCAAGCGGGTCGTTCGGGGCTACCGTGCGCGGGTGAGGTGCGAGTACTTCGACGACGGCCGCTGCCGCTCGTGCACGTTCCTGCGCACCCCGTACGAGAAGCAGCTCGCCACCAAGGTGGCGGGCCGGCGAGAGCTGCTGGACTCGGTGCCGGCAACCGCGTGGCTCGAGCCGGTCGCATCCGCGGACGAGTGGTTCCGCAACAAGGCGAAGATGGTGGTCGCCGGGACGACCGCGGCGCCGACGCTCGGGATCCTCGACCCGGCGGGCGCCGGGGTGGACCTGCGCGGATGTCACCTCTACCCGCCGCCTATCACCGAGGCCCTGCCGGTGCTGGCGGGCCTCGTCACGCGCGCGGGCCTCACCCCCTACGACGTGCCCGGGCGGCGCGGCGAGCTCAAGCACGTCCTCGTCACGGTCTCGCCGGACGGGGAGCTGATGGTCCGGTTCGTGCTCCGCTCGCGCGACCGGCTCGGCCGGATCCGGCGACACCTGCCGGAGCTGTTCGCGGCCCTGCCGAACCTCGCCGTCGTCACGGTCAACCTGCTCCCCACCCATGTCGCCCTGCTCGAGGGCGACGAGGAGATCGTGCTGACCGAGCGGTCGGTGCTGCCGATGCGGCTCTCGCTGCCCGGCGGACCGCTCGACCTCGAGCTGCCGCCGCGCTCCTTCTTCCAGACGAACACGGCGATCGCCGAGGCCATGTACGGCCAGGCGGCCGCGTGGGCGGCGGAGATCGGGCCCACGACGGCGTGGGACCTGTACTGCGGCGTGGGCGGGTTCGCGCTCGCGATCGCCGGCGGGTCACCCGCCACCCGGGTCGTGGGGATCGAGACGTCGGCGGACGCGATCACCGGCGCGCGCGGCGCCGCCAGGCGCGCCGGTCTCGACTCCCGGGTGAGCTTCCACGACGGCGACGCGACCGCCTGGGCCGCGGCGTCGTCGTCGGCCCCGGACCTCGTGGTGGTCAACCCGCCCCGGCGCGGGCTGTCCGCGGAGCTGGCTGCGTGGCTCGAGGGGTCGGCCACGGGGCACGTCCTCTACTCGTCGTGCAACGCGACGACGCTCGCGCGGGACCTCGCGCTCATGCCGTCGCTCGGGCCGGTGGCGGCGCGGCTGTTCGACATGTTCCCGCACACGGCGCACGACGAGGTCATGGTGCTGCTCGAGCGGGCGTGAACGGGCGGCTCAGTCCCGCCCGAGCGCCGGCGCGACGTGCGTGACGATCGACTCGAGCAGCGCCGCGTTGTAGTCCACGCCCAGCATGTTGGGGACCGTGACGAGCAGGGTGTCGGCCGCCTGGACGGCGGCGTCGGAGGCGAGCTCCGCGGCGACGACGTCGGGCTCTCCCGCGTACGTGCGGCCGAACCGGGCCCGCACGCCCTCGAGCACGCCGACCTGGTCCTCGCTCTCCTCGCTGCGCGAGCCGAAGTAGCGGTGGTCGAGGTCGGAGACGATCGGGAACACCGAGCGTGAGACTGACACCCGCGGGGTCCAGTCGTGGCCGGCCTCGGCCCACGCGTCGCGGAAGACCTGGATCTGCTCGGCCTGGAGCTCGTCGAAGGGCACGCCGGTGTCCTCGGTCAGCAGGGTCGAGGACATGAGGTTGTACCCCTCCTCCGCGGCCCACCGCGCGGTGGCCCGGCTGCCCGCACCCCACCACAGGCGACGGTCGAGCCCCTCGGACAGGGGCTGGACCGCGAGCGGCACGCTCTCGCCGGTCTGCTTCGGGTCCGACATGACGACCCCGGCGCCGCGGATCGCCTGCCGCGCGATGTCCGCCTTGGTCCGGGCGACGTCCGCCATCGACTCCCCCTCCGGGGCCCGGTAGCCGAATGCGCCGGCGCCGTCGAGGGCGGGCTCCGGTGAGCCGCGCGAGATGCCGAGCTGGAGGCGGCCGCCCGCGATGAGGTCGGTGGCCGCGGCCTCCTCCGCGAAGTAGAGCGGGTTCTCGTAGCGCATGTCGATGACGCCGGTGCCCATCTCGATGCGGGAGGTCCGGGCGGCGACGGCGGCGAGCAGCGGGAACGGGGAGGCCAGCTGCGGGGCGAAGTGGTGCACCCGGAAGTAGGCGCCGTCGATGCCGATCTCCTCGGCCGCCTCGGCGAGCTCGATGGACTGCAGATGGGCGTCGGCGGCCGTGCGGACACCGCTGCCGCCGATGTCCCGCCAGTTGCCGAAGGAGAGGAATCCGATGCGCTTCACGTGAGGGTCAACGGATCGGGCGGCGCGATGTTCCCGGGCGCTCGCAGCGATCAGGCGCCGGTTCGGTCGAGCTCGAGCCCCAGCAGCGCGTTCTCGGTGACCTCGGGCAGGGCCGGGTGGATCCAGTACTGCTGCGTCGCGACCTCACGGACGTCGAGGTCGAACGCGAGGACGGTGATCATCTGTTGGATGAGGGTCGACGCCTGTGGCCCCATGTAGTGCGCGCCGAGCAGCTTGCCCGTGGTCCGGTCGGCGACGAGCTTGGCGATACCCGTGGTGTCCTCCATGGCCCACCCGTAGGCGACGTCCCCGTAGGACTGCACCTTGACCACCACGTCGTGCCCCGCGGCCCGCGCGTCCTCCTCGGTCAGCCCCACGGTGGCGATCTGCGGGTGTGTGAACACGGCCGCAGGCACGTGCTCGTGCGGCATGGGCCGCAGGTCGCCGGGGTGGAGCAGGTTGTGCGTGACCGCCCGGGCCTCGGCGTTGGCCACGTGCTTGAGCATGTACGGCGAGGACACGTCGCCGAGGGCCCACACCCCCTCGGCCGAGGTCGAGCGGCCGTACTCGTCGACCGACACGCGCCCGTCCGCCGTCGTCGCGACGCCCCCGGCGCCGACGTCGAGCCGGTCCCCGTTGGGCACCCGCCCGGTCGCGACGAGCAGCACCTCGCCCGACGCGGTCGTCCCGTCGTCGAGGCTCAGGTGGACCTCGCCGCCCGACTCCGCGACGTCGGTGACGGCCCGGCCCGCGCGCACGTCCCACCGCTCCTCGGCGATCTCGTTGAAGCGGTCGCGCAGGTCGGCGTCGAGGTGCCGCAGGAGCGGGGACCGGCTGACGATCGTCACCTCGGTGCCGAGCGACTCGAAGACGTGCGCGAACTCCATGGCGATGTAGCCGCCGCCGAGGATGACGATCGAGGCCGGCAGCTCAGGCAGCCGCATGATGTCCTCGTTCGTGCTGTACCGCACGCCCGAGGCCTCGATCGCCTCGGGCACGAACGGCCGCGAGCCCGCGGCGACGACGACCTGGTCGCCGGAGATCACCCTCGACCCACTCCCCTGCCCGGTGCGCAGGGTGCGGTCCCCGACGAACACGGCGTGCTGGTCGTAGACGTCGATGTTCGGCGTGCGCGGGCCGCGGCGGTACTCCTCGCCCCCGGCGGCGATCGGGTCGATGCGGCGCCCGAAGACCCGCTCGACGATGCCGGGCCAGTCCACCGAGTGCACGTGGGCGTCGAGCCCGAGCCGGCCGGAGGCGGCCACCTCGTGGGCGACGTCGGCGGCGTAGACGTACATCTTCGTCGGGATGCAGCCCACGTTGAGGCACGTGCCGCCGAACCTGCCCTCCTCGACGATCGCGATCGACGTCTCGTCCATCTCCGGCCCGGGGATCGAGTTGCCGGACCCGGTACCGATGATGATCAGGTCGTAGTGCGCATCCACGGCTGGTTCTGCGGGCTCGGAGGATGTGGCGGGCGAGGCGCTCACGGGTGCTCCTTCTCGGGGTGGTCGGTGGTGGGGACGAGCATCCCGGTGACGAGCAGCTCGCGCAGCCACCAGGTGAGCTCGGCGCGCAGATCGGTCGCGGGCACCTCCAGCAGACCCGCCACCGCGTCGACGAGGACCCCGAGCGGCAGCTCCCCG
Source organism: Georgenia sp. Z1344 (assembly GCF_057652375.1). Classification (NCBI taxonomy): domain Bacteria; kingdom Bacillati; phylum Actinomycetota; class Actinomycetes; order Allobogoriellales; family Allobogoriellaceae; genus Georgenia; species Georgenia sp. Z1344. The sequence continues at coordinate 1,381,649 of NZ_CM172728.1, forward strand.
TCGCACGCCCCGACGACGGCGGACAGGCCCGTCGTCGCGCGGATCGTGCGCGCGTACCCGCCGCCCTGGACGAGCTCGATGACCTCGGGCTCGGCCGCGCCGGGGCGGTGGTGGCGGACCTCCGTGACGTCGGGGGCGACGAGGAGGGTCGTGGCGAGCAGTGCGTCGTCGTCGTCGAGGGCGGGCCGAAGGCGCGCGACGGCGTCGAGGACCGCGGCCACGTGGTCGCCGAGCCGCCCGCTGCCGAGGCCCTGCGCGTCCTCGAGCCGCCGCCAGGGCGCACCCGCCGGCTCGTCCACGCCGGGCCTTCGCACGGTCACGTGCCCCATCCCGATCGCGGTCACGCCGCGCGCCTCGAGGTCACCGAGCCACCGCTCGGCGGCCGCCTCGAACGCCGCGCGACCCGCGGCGGGGTGCGTGCCGCCGTCCCGCAGCCAGGTGTCGACGTAGGTGGCGGGGTCGATCGAGTCGCGCCGGACGACCCACAGGTCGAGCGCAGGGTCCACCCAGCCGCCGACGCGCGCGGTCCAGTCCTCACCGGCGCGCTCCTCCCAGTTCGCAAGCAGCTGGGCGGTCCCGCCGGGCTCGATGTGGTCGCCGACGCCGCGCAGCAGCTCGGCCACGAGGGCGTCCCCGGGGGCCCCGCCGTCGCGGTACGTCGCCCCCTCGCCCGTGCGCCCGGAGACGACGAACGGCGGGTTGGAGACGATCCGGTCGAAGCGTCCGCGCGCGGGGGCGAGCAGCGAGCCGAGGCGCGCGTCGACCGCGAGGCCGGAGAGGTCGGCGCCGAGGCCGGTCAGGGCGAGGGCGCGGGGGTTGACGTCGGTGGCGACGACCCGGGCACCGGCCGCGGCGGCGCGCAGGGCGAGGTAGCCGCTCCCCGTGCCGACGTCGAGCACGCGGTCCCCGGCGGCCGGCCGCACGGCGAGGGCGTCGAGGGTGGTCGTGGCGGAGCCGATCCCGATGACGTGGTCGGACGCCGGCTCGCGGCCCGGGACCAGCGGGTCGGAGACCGCCCAGCCGGTGCGCTCCCCCAGGTCGACCGGGCGGACGGTCACGAGCGGGGTGACGCTCTCGCCGTCGGACTCCGCGATCCCGAGAGCGACGAGTACGACGACGAGGGACGGATCGTCGGTGCCGTCGCTGGAGAGATCCTCGGCGCGGACGCTCTCCCCGAGCACGAGCAGCCGGACCCAGGCCGCGAGCTCGCGGTCGCCCGCAGGGCTCGCCCCCTCCTCAGCCGCGCGCTCGAGCGCGCGCAGCGCGGGCGCGCGGTTCCCCGAGGCGAGGAGCGACTCGGCGAGCGGGCCGAGGAGGTGAGCGACGCCGTCGGGCGTGAACCCGACCCGGCGCCAGGCGGCGGCGAGGACGTCCTCGGGAAGCTCGGGCACCCGTCGAGACTACGAGAGTCCCGCCTCGGCGAGCTCGCGCTGCTCCTCGCGCACCGCGCGCCGGCGCGAGAGCAGGACCGCCCCGACGGCGACGGCACCGGCCACCGTGGCGAGCGCGATCCGCAGGGTGTGGTTGGCGTCTGCGGGGACGGACCACTGGACCACGAGCGGCGCGATGAGCAGGGCGACGAGGTTCATCACCTTGATGAGCGGGTTGATGGCGGGACCGGCGGTGTCCTTGAACGGGTCGCCCACGGTGTCACCGATGACGACGGCCTCGTGCTGGGCGCTGCCCTTGCCGCCGTGGTGGCCGTCCTCGACGATCTTCTTCGCGTTGTCCCACGAGCCGCCGGAGTTCGCGAGGAAGACGGCCATGAGGACGCCGGTGGCGATGGTGCCGGCGAGGAACCCGGCGAGCGGGCCGACCCCGAGGCCGAAGCCCACGGCGATCGGGGCGAGGGCGGCGAGGAGGCCGGGCGTGGCGAGCTCGCGCAGGGAGTCGCGGGTGCAGATGTCGACGACCTTGCCGTACTCCGGGCGCTGCTCGCCGGTCATGATGCCGGGCAGGTCGCGGAACTGGCGGCGCACCTCGCGCACGATCGCGCCGGCGGAGCGGGTGACGGCGTCGATCGTCAGGCCCGAGAAGAGGAACACGGTGGCGGCGCCGAGGATGACGCCGACGAGGGTGACGGGGCTGATGAGCTCGTAACTCATCATCGCGCCGACGATGCCGCCGGCCTGGGCGCGTCCGTCGGCGGCGAGGTCGGCGACTGCAGTGGAGACGACGTCGGCGTACGAGCCGAACAGGGCGGTCGCCGCGAGGACCGCGGTGGCGATGGCGATGCCCTTGGTGATGGCCTTGGTCGTGTTGCCCACGGCGTCGAGGTCGGTGAGGATCTGCGCGCCCTCCTCGTCGACCTCGCCGGACATCTCGGCGATGCCCTGGGCGTTGTCCGAGACGGGGCCGAAGGTGTCCATGGCGACGATGACGCCGACGGTGGTGAGCAGGCCGCAGCCGGCGAGCGCCACGAGGAACAGGGCGAGCCAGACGGAGCCACCGGCGAGCAGGAAGCAGCCGCAGATGGCCGCGGCGATGACGCCGGCGGTGTAGACGGCGGACTCGAAGCCCACCCCGATGCCGGCGAGGACGACCGTGGCCGCGCCGGTCCGGGAGGTGGCCGCGACCCGCTGCGTGGGGCTCGTGCCGGTGCCCGTGTAGAAGCCGGTGAGCCAGAGGATGACGCCGGCGAGCGCCACGCCGATGAGGACGGCGAGCGAGGCGACGACGCGGGGGTCGTCGATCGGGACGTCCGTGATCGCCCCCGTGGTCCCGAGCGTGTCGGCGAACGAGGCGGGCAGGTAGGCGAACGCGGCGATCGCGGCGAGGACGACGCCGGCGACGGCCGCCGTGTAGAACCCGCGGTAGATGGCCTTGAGCCCGGACTCCGCCCCGCGCACGCGGGTGGTGAGCACGCCGAGGACGGCGACGACGGCGCCGACCGCGGTGACGAGGAGCGGCAGGATCATGCCGTGCTCGCCGAGGGCGGCGCGGCCGAGGATGAGGGAGGCGACGAGGGTGACGGCGTAGGACTCGAAGAGGTCGGCCGCCATGCCGGCGCAGTCGCCGACGTTGTCGCCCACGTTGTCCGCGATCGTCGCGGCGTTGCGGGGGTCGTCCTCGGGGATGCCCTGCTCGACCTTTCCGACGAGGTCCGCGCCGACGTCGGCCGCCTTGGTGAAGATGCCGCCGCCCACGCGCATGAACATGGCGAGCAGCGCGGCACCGAAGCCGAAGCCCTCGAGCACCGTGGGGGCCTCGGGGCCGTAGACGATGACCGTCAGCGCGGCGCCGAGCAGTCCGAGCCCGACGACGCTCATGCCGACGACGCCACCCGTGCGGAAGGCGATCCGCGCGCCGTCGGCCCGGCCGTCCGCGCGGGTCGCCGCGGCCGCCACGCGCACGTTGGCGCGGACCGCGAGCCACATGCCGAGGTACCCGATCGTCGCGGAGAACACGGCGCCGACGAGGAAGGCGACGGACCTGCCGATGCGCACGTCCATGTCCCCCGGCAGCAGCAGGAGCAGCCCCGTGATGACGACGACGAACAGCCCCAGCGTGCGGAACTGGCGCGCGAGGTAGGCGGATGCCCCCTCCTGGACGGCCCTGGCGATCGAGACCATGTTCTCCGAGCCGGTCTGCTCGGCGAGCACCTGGCGGCGCAGCACGAGGGCGAAGGCGAGCGCCCCGATGGCGAGCACTCCGACGCACACGGCGATGACGAGGGACGAGGTCGACAGATCCTGCACGGGTCCTCCACGGTGAGGAGCGCCGCGGACGGCGCTGACGAGAGCCGTTCCCGGGGGCCGTCGGCGGCATCGTCGCGGCCGCCCCCGGGGCCGGCTGATCTTCGTTGGAGACTAACCGAACTCGGCGGGCGCGTCGTCCCTGGTGGGCGTGGCACGCCGACGGGAACCGGCATGGCCCGCCGGCCGCAACGCGTGGCACACGCCGACGGCGACGGTCGTGGCCTGCCGACGGCAGGGGCAGGGCTCCCCGGTCAGCGCTCCCCCGGGACGGCGTTGTGGAGCGCACGGCGCTCGGCCATCCTGCGGTGCATGACCGTCCCCCCAGTCCCGCGACCACGCACCCGGCGCGCCGCGGTGGTCGCCGCGGCGATCGCCGCGCTGCTGCTGCCTGCGTGCGCGGGGGCGGACGAGGGGTCGGCCGGCGGCGACGGTGGCGCGACCGCGCCGGGGACCGGCGGGTCGACCGCACCGGGGACCGGGGGAAGCTCCGCGCCGGGAACCGGCGGTGCGTCCGGCCTCCCTGCGCCCTACGGCGAGCCGGTCATGTCCCGTATCGCGCTCGAGCCCCGCTGCGAGGGAGGGACCGCGACCGACAGGCCGGAGACCCAGATCAGCCTCCCGGACGCGCCGCGGGGCGCCGACGGACGGACGGCGATGCCCTCGACGGCCACCGCTTCGACCCGTCGGGCCGACTCCGCGGTCCACGCGGTCCGGGCGGTCCACGCGGCCCACGCCACCAGTCCGCGCACCTTCATCCCCCCGGCCGACGGGGTCGTCGAGCAGGTCGCCGTCGACGTCGTGTCCCCTCCCACGGACCCTGTGCTCGAGCTCGTCATCACCCTCACCGGTCCCGGCGGGGAGCCCCGCTACGAGGCCGAGACCGCGCGGATCTGGTTCCGACCGGCGAACGACGAGGGACCCAACCGGGGGTTCGTCGTCGTCGACGGTGAGATCGTCGACCCTGTGCCGTTCGACAAGCCACTCGTCGTCTCACCCGCGGGTGGCACCACACGGATCGAGGTGGCCCCGTACGGGTGCCCGACGGACCCTCCGCCCCCGACCACGGCAGGCGACCCGTCACCGGTCCTCATCGCCGAGCCGCTGCCCGACGGCGACTACCTCATGGTCGTCGAGGGCACCGCGGAGCCCGTCGAGCGGCAGGACGACGACCCTGGCCTCTACACGAGCTGGGCGGTGGAGCCCATGCCGGTCACGGTGACCGACGGAGTGGTCTCGGGCGTCGGCTACGACGGCCCCAACGCGGAGGAGGAGCAAGGCTGATGGGTACCGACACGGGTGGCAGGAACCGGTTCGCCCTGCGGCGCCGGGGGTTCGCGGTGCTCGGCGCGGCGCTGCTCCTGGCCGGGTGCGGCGACACGGAGGCGCCCGGGACGCGAGGGGGCGGCGGGTCCGGGGGCTCCGACGGGTCGGGCGTGACGAACCTGCCCGCCCCGTACGGCGAGCAGCTGACGATGAGCGGGAGCGCGGACGGCCTGTGCGGCACCGAGACGCGCATGACCGCCGACATGTACATCGACTGGCCCGGCACGACCGGTCCGAGCGGCGGCGGGAGAGGCGAGCAGGACACCGAGCGTGGCCCCGTGCAGGTGGGTGCCCGGCTCCCGGATGAGGCAGGGGCCGTTCCGGCCGCGAGCGCACAGGCGCACCCAGCACGATCCGCGGCGCCCTCCCCGCGGTCGCGGATCATGCCGGACGAGGGGATCGTCGAGGAGGTCGGCGTCGAGGTCGTCTCCGACCCGGGCGACCCGGTCCTCCGGCTCGAGATCACCCTCACCGGCCCCGAGCGGGACGACCCCTACCTCACGGAGTCCCTCTCGGTCTCCTTCCTCACGACCGACGACGACCAGCGATGGGTCGGCTTCGCCGCGCACGACGGCGAGCTCACCCAGCGCCTCCCGCTCGACGAGCCGATCGCGCCGTCCCCCGAGGGGACGACCACCACGGTCGAGGTGGTGCCGGTGGCCTGCCCCGACGGCGATGCGACGAGCTTCACGGCGGACCCCCTCGCCGACGGGAGCTACGACCTGTCGATCTTCGGCAGCCTCGCGCCCGCCGAGGAGCCGGAGGACGGCCGCACCGGGCACGCGATGTGGGGGCAGGACCACACCAGGGTCACCGTCACCGGCGGCGTCGTCGACGGCGCCGGCTACGACGGACCGAACTCGTACGGGAACTGACGACAGGAGACGACGATGTCGAGAGCGATCGCCCGCCGGACGGCGACAGCGCCAGGCCCCGCGTGGACGCGGGGACTTCCCGCGCTGGCTGCCCTCGCTCTCCTCACTGCCTCGTGCGGTGGCGGGACGGACGAGCCCACCACGACCGGAACCGGCACGGGCCCCGCGGAAGGCACGGAGAGCACGGAGGACGGCCCGGAGGAGCCGATGGTCGAGGTCACCGACGTGGCGCGCACCGAGTGCGGCCGGACCTGGGAGGAGGCGTACGGCAGCGGCGCCTCGGACGGCACCGACGGCGAGATCGACGGCTCCGCGCCGGCGGGCACTGACACCGGGGCGGCCGGCGCGCACGCGGGCGGACCGGCCGACGTCGCCGAGGTGGTGGACGACGGGAGCCACCGGGCCGCACCCGTGTCGGCAACGGTGCGCACGGCCGCCCCGCCGCCGGACCCCGAGCTCGTCCAGACCTACGAGCGTCGGGTGCTCCCCGAGCGCACGGCCGACGGCGTGCTCGCGCTCGAGCTCACCCTCCATGGTCCCGAGGACGCGACCTCCACGCAGCGCCTCGAGGAGGTGTCCGTCGAGATCCGCGACGCGGAGGCCCTGCGATGGGTCGGGCACGCCGTCGTCGACGGCGCCGTCAGCGCCGCCGTCCCCGCGGAACCGGCCGTCGACGTCGGCTCCGAGCCGGCAACCACGACCATCGAGATCGAGCCGTGGGCCTGCCCTGCCGAGCTCGCCGCGGAGGACGAGGCGGCCTGGGACCGACTGCCCGACGGCGACTACCAGCTCGTGCTCCGGGGTGACCTGGAGCCGGAGCCGGGGCAGGCGTCCGGCCCGCGAGGAACCTGGTCGACGGACCACATCCCGCTGACGGTCGAGGACGGCGAGCTGCACGTGGCCGACACGAGGTACCCGCACGACAACCAGTACCTCGTCACCGGCACGGGCTGAACGGCGACCGCCGCGCGAGCGTCAGCCACGCGGACGCCGGGCGAGCGAGCGTCAGCCGCGCGCCCGGCGCCTGAAGAGGGACGCCGCCAGGACGACACCGACGAGCGTGGCGCCCGCGAGCCAGAGTGCGGCGAGCCACCCGGCGTCGCCCACCGGCTGGTCGAGGAGTAGCCCGCGCAGCGTCTGGACCACCGGAGTCATCGGCTGGTGCTCGGCGAAGACGCGCAACGCCCCGGGCATCGACTCCGCCGGGACGAACGCGTCGGACGCGTACGGCAGGAAGAGGGCGAAGAACGCGAACGCGCCGGCGGCCTGCGCCGAGCGCACGAGGAGCCCCCAGACGACCCCGAGCGCCGACAGCGCGAGGATGTAGCCGGTCACCAGAGCGAGCACCAGCAGCCAGTCCGACGGCGAGGCCGCCGGCCGGAACCCGACCGCTACGGCAGTGAGCAGGGCGACCGCCGTCGTCACGAGGTTGCGAACCACCGAGGCGACGACGTAGGCGGACGGCACCGTCCACGACGCGACCGGGAGGGTGCGGAACCGGTCGACGATCCCGCCGGTCATGTCCTCGGCCACGCCGACGGCGGTGTTCGCCGCGCCGTACCCGGCGGCGAGCACGACGATCGCGGGCGCCACGAAGTCCACGTAGGAGAGGTCGGAGCCCCCGAGGTCGATCGCCCCGCCGAACACGTAGACGAATGCGAGCGTGATCATCACCGGCAGAAGGAGCGAGACGATGATGCCGTCGACCTGGCGGAGCTCGCGAAGCAGCGAACGGTGGGTGAGCAGTGCGAGGTCCCCGAGCGCGTGGCCGCGGCGGGACCCGTCCGATCCCGCGTCCGGTGGTCCCGACCGGGAGTCGGTCCGGGACGCGGTGGCGAGGGCAGTGGTCGGCGTGGTCATGCGCGGGCTCCTGTCAGGGTGAGGAAGACGTCGTCGAGGGTGGGGCGGCGCAGGTCGACGTCGTCGACCTGGAGCCCGGCGTCCGCCAGGACGGTGAGCGCCCGGCGGAGGTGGTCGGGGTCCGCGAGCGGGAGCTCGATCCCGGCCCGGTCGCCGATGGATCCCTCGACGGCGACGGCCGCCGGCCCGAGGAGCACGGCCGCCCGGGCGGCATCGCGGATCGGCAGGGTGAGCGCGAGGCGGTCGGTCCCGACCTGTCGCTTGAGGGCCGCCGGGGTGTCGTCCGCGACGATCTGCCCGCCGTCGATGACGGCGATCCGGTCGGCGAGCTGGTCGGCCTCCTCCAGGTACTGGGTCGTCAGCAGGATGGTGGTGCCGCTCGCGCTCAGCTCACGCACGACCGTCCACAGGTCCGCGCGGCTGCGCGGGTCGAGGCCGGTGGTCGGCTCGTCGAGGAAGAGGATGCTCGGCCGGGCGACCATCGAGGCCGCCAGGTCGAGCCGGCGCCGCATGCCTCCGGAGTAGGTACCCGCCGGCCGGCGTGCGGCGCCCGTGAGGTCGAACGTCTCGAGGAGCTCGGCGGCACGCCGTCGGGCGCCGTTCCGACCGAGACCGGTGAGCCCGCCGAACAGCAGGAGGTTCTCCTCGCCGGTGAGCAGGGGGTCGACCGTGGCCTGCTGGGCGGTGAGGCCGATCCGGGCGCGCACCTCCGGCCCCTCGTCCACGACGTCGAACCCCGCCACGCGCACCGTGCCCGCGTCGGCGGGGAGCAAGGTGGACAGGATCCGCACGGTCGTCGTCTTTCCCGAGCCGTTGGGGCCGAGGAGGGCGAGCAGCCCGCCCTCCTCGACCGTGAGGTCGATGCCCTGCAGGACGCGTGCGGCGCCGAAGGATCTCTCGAGGCCCACGACCTCGATGGCTGGTGCCGACATAGGTGCTCCTTATTGCGTATTACCTACGGTGTACTTCATACGCTAATGCCGGTGGCGGGCGACGTCTAGGGTGATCGCGAGGTGAGGAGGGACATGTCCGCAACGGACGACGAGGCGGCGGACGTCCTGGCGGCGATGCCAACGGGCCTCGCCCGGCAGTGGGGGTTCGTCGAGCCCTCCCGCCGTGGGCCGAAGGCCCGCCTGAGCTTCGCCCAGGTCGTCGGCTCCGCCGTGGCGATCGCCGACGAGGCGGGACTCGACGCGGTCTCGATGGCCGCGGTCGCGAGCCGGCTCGGCGTGGCCCCGATGTCCCTCTACCGGCACGTGGACAGCAAGGACCAGCTGCTCGAGGCGATGGCGGACGCCGTCCTCGACGAGCCACCTGAGGTCGGTGACTCGGGCTGGCGCCGCTACCTCGCCGGCTGGACCCGGGCGAGCCGCGACCAGCTGATCACCCGCCCGTGGCTCGTCGACACGCCGCGCAACGGGCCGCCGCTGGGACCGAGGTCGATCGCGTGGCTCGAGCACGGGCTGCAGGGACTGCGTGGCACCCCGCTCGACGGCGGCGAGAAGATCAACGTCCTCACCACGCTCAACGCCTACGCGTTCTCCGAAGCGTCCCTCGCCGTGGCCATGGGTCGGGCCGCCGGTGCCCGCGCGGACGCGGGACTCGCCGAGGTCGAGGCGTACGGCAGGCTCCTCGCGGCGCTCGCGTCCACGCGCGGCCTCGACGAGGTGGCGGCGGTCGCGCGGGCCGGGGTGTTCTCGGGCGGTGAGGAATGGCTTCTCGACTCCGACTTCGTGTTCGGCCTCGACCTCCTGCTCGATGGTGTCGAGGCGTTGGTCGCACGCCGGACCGGCTGACGGACCTCTCCCCTCCCACGCCGTGCCACGCGCTGTCGCCCCTCCGGCACGATGACCGCATGGCATCCCACTCGGCACTGCCCACGCAGCGTCCCCGACGCTCCGCCGCACTCCTCGCCGCCGCGGGCTCGGCGCTCGCCCTGGCCGCCTGCACCGGCGGGCCGCAGGGCACGGGCGGACCGGAGGAGCCGGACACACCGTCCAGCGCCGCGCCGAGCGACGTCGCCTGGACCCAACGAGCGGTCGAGGTCTGCGGCACCCCGATCGACGAGGTCTACCGGCCCACGGGGGACACCTCGGCCGTCGACCACGTCGCGGTGACGCTCCTCGACGGCTCGACGTCCGCGCAGCTCGAGATCGAGGTCGAGCTCGGCGGCCCGGGCTACGACTCGATCGACCTGTTCGCGAGCGACGTCTTCGTCGTCCTCGTCGACCCGGCATCAGGTTCCGTGTCCGCCGTCATGGCCGCCGAGGGGGAGGCCGTGACGTTCACCGAGCTCGCGGACCCGATCGAGATCGGGGCCCCGGCCGAGAGCACGACGACCGCGGTCCCGGTGCCCTGCGGGGACCACGCACCGACCGACCAGGTCGGTGTCGAGCCGCTGCCGGACGGCGACTACGAGCTCGTCGTCGAGGGCGATCTCTTCTCCCCCGGCGCGGCGTTCGAGCAGCCGATCAGCTGGGCGGCCGAGCCGTTCCCGATCGAGGTCGCCGGCGGCGCCGTCACCGCCGGCTGAGCCCGACGACGGGCGCAACCGCGGGCGTGGCCACCGGCCGAGCCGACCAGGACGTGCGCGGGTCAGGGGCCCGCACCCTGACCGGCGCTACCGTGTCGGTGTGATGCTCCTCGCGGAAGACCTCACCCTGCTCCTGCTCGACGACGACTCGGGCCGGTTCACTGCGCACTCCTCCCTCGACGCCGCGCTCGGCGGCGCCCTGCTCGCCGAGCTCGCGCTCGGCGGCTGGGTCGTCATCGGGGACCCCTCGGGCATGTTCAAGCGGTCGACCGTCCGCCCGACCGACGCGCCGGCCCCCGGGCACCAGGTCCTCGCCGAGGCGCTCGCCGAGGTCGCGGCCAAGGAGCGCTCGACGAACGAGCTGGTCACCCGCCTCGGCCGGGCCGCCAAGGAGCCGTTGCTCGAGTCGCTCGCCGCCCGCGGGATCCTGCGCCGCGAGCGCGGCCGGGTGCTCGGCCTCTTCCCGTCCACGACCTGGCCGACCGCCGACGCCACCCACGAGCAGCAGATGCGTGCGGCGCTCACCGACGGCATCGCCACCGGCAGGGGTGACGAGCGGGTCATCGCCCTCCTGTCCGTCCTCTCGGCGATCGACATGGCGCACAAGGTGCTGCCGGTCGACGGGCTCGGCAACCGCGAGATCCGCCGCCGCGTGCGGGAGATGGCCGAGGGCGACCTGTCCGCCAAGGCCGTGAAGGACGCGGTCGGCGCCATCGACGCCGCGGTCACCGCGGCCATCGTCACCGCCACCGTCACCTCCAGCTGAGCGCGGCTCAGGCGGGCCGCACGCGCAGCTCGCCCGGCCAGGCCGACCGCACCTCCGCGGTGAGCCGGTCGAACCAGCCCGGACCCACCACCGCCGAGGCGCCCCCGAGCGCGGCGCCGAACTCCTCGGTCGTGCCCCGGGCACGCGCCTCCTGCAGCGCGAGCACGGGCACCCCGAGAGAGTCGAGCCGGCGCGCGAGCTCGACCGCCCGGTCGGCACCGGCCCCGCCGGGGTGGACGGTCAGTCGGACCTCGAGCTCCAGGGGTCTTGCCCGGCGGGCGGCGAGCGCCAGCTCGAGGCTGCGCCACGCACGGCGGCCGGACCCGCCGCGGCCGACCACCACCGGGTAGTCCTCGGGCATCGCCTTGACGTCGAGCCCGAGGAACTCCAGGTGCGGCAGGACGGCGGCGAGCCGGTCCGGGTACGCGCCGGCGGTGTGCAGGCCGACGCCGAGGCCCGCCGCATGCACCTCGCGCACCGCCGGCAGCAGGGCCGGCTGCCGCGTGGCCTCCCCACCGGAGAACACGACGCCGTCGAGGAGGCCGCGGCGCCGACCGAGAAGGTCCCTCACCCGTTCCCACGGGACCTGCCCCGGGATCCGGGGGTCGATGAGCTCCACGTTCTGGCAGTAGCCGCACGCCCACGGGCACCCCTGGGTGAACACCGTGGCCACGAGGTGGTCCGGCCAGTCCACGCCGCTCAGAGGCACGAGGCCGGCGAGCTCGAGGTCGTCAGCGCTCACGGGCGCGCGGCCGGTCGTCATGCGCCCGCGCCCACCAGGTGCGGCTCGGCAGCCGCCTCGGTGAACATCGTCCGCTCGGCGTACTCGCCCTTCTTGCCGATGTTGAAGCTCGACACGGGCCGGAAGTAGCCCATGACGCGGGTCCAGACCTCGCAGGGGACGGGTTCGGCGTCGGGCCGCTCCGCGGCGCACCGGTCGCAGAACAGGTGCTCGCCCGCGAGGTAGCCGTGCGTCGGGCACAGGGAGAACGTCGGCGTGACGGTGAGGTACGGGAGCCGGAACCGCTCGAGCGCGCGGCGCACGAGGGCGGCGCAGGCCACCCCGGAGGACAGCTGCTCGTTCATGTAGAGGTGGAGCACCGTGCCGCCGGTGTACTTCTGCTGCAGCTCGTCCTGCATCTCGAGAGCCTCGAAGGGGTCGTCGGTGTGCGCGACCGGCACCTGCGAGGAGTTCGTGTAGTACGGCTGCTGCTCGGTGCCGGCCTGGAGGATGCCGGCGAACCGCTTCCGGTCCTCCTTGGCGAACCGGTAGGTCGCGCCCTCGGCGGGCGTGGCCTCGAGGTTGAACATGTGGCCGGTCGACTCCTGCACGTCGACCAGACGCGCGCGCACGTGGTCGAGGATCCGCGCCGTCATCTCGTGGCCCTCCGGGTCGGTGAGGTCGAGCCGGTCGCCGGAGAAGTTGCGGACCATCTCGTTCATGCCGTTGACGCCGATGGTGGAGAAGTGGTTGTCGAGCGTGCCGAGGTAGCGGCGCGTGTACGGGTAGAGGCCACGGTCGATGAGGTCCTGGACGGTGGTGCGGCGCTGCTCGAGGACGTCGGCGGCGAGATCGACGAGCCGGTCGAGCTCGGCGACGAGGGCGCCCTCGTCCCCGGCGAACCGGTAGCCGAGGCGGGCCATGTTGACGGTGACGACACCGACGGACCCGGTGAGCTCGGCCGACCCGAACAGGCCGTTGCCCCGCTTGAGGAGCTCCCGCAGGTCGAGCTGGAGCCGGCAACACATCGACCGGATCATCCCGGGGTCGAGGTCGGAGCTGATGAAGTTCTGGAAGTACGGCAGGCCGTACCGCGCCGTCATCTCGAACAGGAGCCGCGCGTTGTCGCTGTCCCAGTCGAAGTCCTTGGTGATGTTGTACGTGGGGATGGGGAACGTGAAGACCCGCCCGGCGTCGTCCCCGCGACTCATCACCGTGAGGAAGGCACGGTTGACGACGTCCATCTCCGCCCGCAGGTCGCCGTAGGTGAAGTCGCAGACCTCGCCGCCGATCACCGGGTGGACGTCGACGAGGTCCGCCGGGCAGGTCCAGTCGAGGGTGAGGTTGGTGAACGGGGTCTGGGTGCCCCAGCGCGAGGGGACGTTGAGGTTGAAGATCAGCTCCTGCATGCACTGCTCGACCTCGTCGTCGGTCATCGAGTCGAGGCGGACGAACGGGGCGAGGTAGGTGTCGAACGAGGAGAACGCCTGCGCGCCGGCCCACTCGTTCTGGAGGGTGCCGAAGAAGTTGACGATCTGGCCGCACGCCGACGAGAGGTGCCGCGCGGGGGCCGAGGAGATCGCACCGGGCACGCCGTTGAACCCCTCCTCGAGCAGCCGGCGCAGCGACCAGCCGGCGCAGTAGCCGGCGAGCATGTCGAGGTCGTGGATGTGCAGGTCCCCCTCGCGGTGGGCGGCCCCGGCCTCCGGCGCGAAGACGTGGGAGAGCCAGTAGTTGGCGACGACCTTCCCCGAGGTGTTGAGCATGAGGCCACCGAGCGAGTAGCCCTGGTTGGCGTTGGCGTTGACCCGCCAGTCGGCGCGGTCGAGGTACTCCTCGATCGTGCTCCTGGGGTCGACGAGGGGTGCTGCGCTCACGGTGCGTCCTCCTCCGACGGTCCGGCCGATCGGCCGGGTGAGTTCCGCACGCTAGAGGTCACGCCACTAGATCTTGTGGTCATTTCTCTCTGCGACACAAGATGTAGTGGTGCATAACGGTCGCCCCGTGGAATCTCGACGACGGAGCGGGACCTTGGTCCCGGTCCGTCCCGAGGTGTTCACGGCCTCGGCGCACAATGTGCCGGTGACCTCCCTCGTCGACCTCCTGCGCCGCATCGGCGCCGACGACGAGCGCCTCGTCCACCTCGAACACCTGCCGGCGCGACCCGCGCGCACGGCCGACTGGCCCGACTGGGCCGATCCCGACCTCGTCGCCGGGTACCGCCGCCTCGGCGTCGCACGACCATGGACGCACCAGGTGACGGCCGCCCAGGCCGTCCACGAGGGGCGGCACACCGCCGTCGCCACCGGCACCGGATCGGGCAAGTCGATGGCGGTGTGGCTCCCCGCGCTCTCGGCCGTCCGCGCCGGGGCGCTCGCGGCCGTCGGGCCCGACGCCGGGTCGATCGCCCGCCACACTCGCCGCCCCACCGCTCTCTACCTCGCGCCGACCAAGGCCCTCGCCCACGACCAGGCAACGGCGCTGGAGTCCCTCCTCGCCGCGAGCACACCGGCCTCGGCGCGCGTGGCGACGTGCGACGGCGACACCCCCGACGCCGAGCGGGACTGGGCACGCGAGCACGCCGACGTCGTCCTCACCAACCCCGACTTCGTCCACTACTCGGTGCTGCCCTCGCGCCGCCGTTGGGAGCGGATGCTGCGCGGGCTGTCCGTCGTCGTCGTCGACGAGGCGCACGCCTACCGCGGCGTCCTGGGCGCGCACGTCGCGCTTGTCGTGCGCCGGCTCCTGCGCGTGGCCCGGCACCTCGGCGCGGACCCGACGGTCGTCTGCCTGTCCGCGACGAGCGCGCAGCCCGGTGTCGCGGCGGCCCGGATCGTCGGCACGTCCCCCGACGAGGTGGTGGTGGTCGACGACGACGCCTCCCCCGCCGGCGACCGCTACCTCGCGCTGTGGCAGCCGGCCCCGGCCGACCGCTGGGGTTCCGCCACTGCCGAGAGTGCGGTTCAGGTGGACGACGTCGAGAGTGCGGCTCAGCGGGCGAGGACGGGCACCGCGGGCGGCGGCCTCGTCGACGACGCCCCACGCGGGGGCTCCGACGACGACCCGTGGGCGCTGCCCGCCGACGCCGTCGCCGCCGAGGAGGAGGGACTCGACCGGGACCAGGCCGACGAGATCGAGCGCCGCTCCGCGCTCGCCGAGTGCGCCGAGCTCGTGGCTGACCTCGTGCCGGCAGGCGCCCGGACGCTCGCGTTCGTCCGCTCCCGCCGTGGGGCCGAGGCGCTCGCCGAGTCCGCCCGCCGGCACCTGGCATTCGTCTCGCCGGCGCTCGCCGACACCGTCCGCGCCTACCGGGGCGGGTACCTCCCGGAGGAGCGGCGCGAGCTCGAGGCACAGCTGCGCTCGGGCGAGGTCCTCGCGATGGCGACGACCAACGCGCTCGAGCTCGGCATCGACGTCTCGGGGCTCGACGCGGTCCTGCTGTGCGGGTGGCCGGGGTCGCGCGCGTCGATGTGGCAGCAGGCGGGGCGGGCCGGTCGCGCGGGCGCGGACGGCGTGGCGGTCCTCGTCGCCTCGGCCGACCCCCTGGACTCCTTCCTCGTCCACCACCCGGAGGCCGTCCTCGGGGAGCCGGTCGAGGCCACGGTCTTCGACCCGGCCAATCCCCACGTGCTCGCCCCGCACCTGTGCGCCGCCGCCGCGGAGCTCCCGCTGACGGAGCCGGACCTCGCGCTCTTCGGGATCGACGACGAGCGTGGTCTTGCCCTGCTCGACCACCTGACGAACGCGCTCGGCCTGCTCCGCCGCCGACCGACCGGGTGGTACTGGGACGTGGCCAACAGCGTGCGCGCGCAGGACCTCACCTCGCTGCGCGGCAGCACCGAGCGGCAGGTCCAGATCGTCGAGTCCGCCACCGGCACCGTGCTCGGCACGGTCGACGCGGCGGGCGCCGACACCGCCGTGCACCCGGGTGCGGTCTACGTCCACCAGGGCCGGGTGCTGCTCGTCGAGACGCGGGTCGACGACGTCGCAATGGTCACCGACGGCGCCCACCTCCCCTACCGGACGCGGGCGCGCAGCAGCTCGAGCGTCCGGTTCCTCTCCGAGGAGACCGTGGTCGAGCGCGGCGGCGTGCGCTGGGCCACCGGCGAGGTCGAGATCACCGGCCGGGTCGACTCGTTCGTGCGCTACCGGGTCCCGGACCAGCGGCAGATCGGGGTCGAGCAGCTCGACCTCGAGGCCCGGACGTTCCGGACCGTGGGGACGTGGTGGACGCTCGACGAGGACACGGTCGAGGCGGCCGGCATCGATCCGGGCCGCCTCGGCGGGGCGCTGCACGCGGCCGAGCACGCCTCGATCGGCATGCTGCCGCTGCTCGCCACGTGCGACCGGTGGGACATCGGCGGGCTCTCGACCGAGGCGCACGACCAGACCGGACGGCCCACGGTCGTCGTCCACGACGGGTTCCCCGGCGGCGCCGGGTTCGCGCGCCGCGGGTTCGACGCCTCGGTCGAGTGGGTCCGCGCCACGCTCGAGACGGTGCGGACGTGCCCCTGCGTCGCCGGCTGCCCGCGCTGCGTGCAGTCGCCCAAGTGCGGGAACGGCAACTCACCGCTCGACAAGGCCGGGGCGATCCGGCTGCTCACCCTCCTGTCCGAGGCCGCCGATCAGCACCCCGACGCCGAGCCGTTCGTCCCGCCCGCCGGCGAGATCTGACCGGGTCCCGACCGACGGCCCGCGGTCGCCGCACAGCTCCCCGGGCGTCGGCGTGCCCCACGCCAGGCACTCACCGCACCGGTCCGGCCCGGGCGTGGGCCACGGCGTCGTAGGTCCCGAGCACGCCGAGGTCGACGACGACGGTCGCCGAGACGACCACCTCCTCGTCCTCGACCGTGCACGAGAGCGCGACCGCGTCGTTCTCCCCGACCACCCGGGCGGACCGCGCGCACGCCTCGGCGGGCACCGTGCCGTGCTGGACGGCACCCGCCGCGGCGAGCGACCCGAGGTCCGCTGCGCCCTGGGCCTCCTGGCGCGCGACCTGGACGCGGGCGAGGGCGAGCACGCCGACGAGGAGCACGAGCATGGCGGCGACGACCCCGGCGACGAGGACGGTCGCCGCTCCCCGCTCGGGGTCCGTCCGGGGCCGGCGCTCGCCACGCGCCTCCCGGGACCCGCCCGTCACGGCGTGCCCCCGACCAGCGCCTCCTCCGGGACGGCGCTCGCGCTCGCCGTCACCTGGCCGCCGGTCACGGCGAGCGGGCCGGGCCAGCCGGCGACGACCTCGACGACGACGAGGCCGTCGTCCCGCCGGACCGTGATCGTCGCGTCGTCCGGGGCGAGCTGCCGCGCGTGGGCGAGGACCACCTCGGAGCTCTCGCCCGCGGCGGCCGCCCGGGCACCCGCCTGGGCCGCGTCCGTCGCCCGGATGTGCTGCGCCCCGGTCGCGATGGCGGCGAGGACGAGCAGGAGGACGAGGGCGACGGCGGGCAGGACGACGGCGAGCTCGGCGGTGACCATGCCGCGCTCGTCGTCGTCGGGGCGGGTGTCCCCAGGGGCGGGAGCCCGGCGCGCGGCCGGGGGCCGGGCACTGGGCCCGACCCCCGGCTGTGGGCGCGTGGACATCAGACTCCGAGCGCCCGCGTGATGAGCCCCGTCACCATGGAGATGACGGCGTCGCCGTTGAGGATCCCGATGAGGGCGGCGGCCAGGCCCGCCGCCGCCACGGTGCCGATGGCGTACTCGGCGGTCGCCATGCCCGCCTCGGGGTCCTCCGCCGCGAGCTCGTGCCGCGAACGGAGCGTGGTGCTGAGGCGGTGGGCCGCCTGGGTGATCGTGTGCATGTCGTCAGTCCTTCCCCGGTTCCAACCGGTGTGCGCCCGACCCGGTGCCGGGCTCGCAGGACCAGGCTGCCGAGATCGCGCGGTCCGCCGTCGGGCACCCGCCTCGGCCTGTGCACAGGGATGCAGCACGGCAGCCTGTGGGGACCGGAGCGCTCAACCGCCGAGGAGGTCGAGGCCGGCGCCGAGCACCACCGGGAGGATGCCGAGCAGGACGAACGCCGGCAGGAAGCACAGGCCGAGCGGGAGGACGAGACGGACGCCGAGGCGCGCGGCGGCCTCCTCGGCGACGCGCGCCCGGTCGGCCCGCAGGTTCGTCGCCCGCACGTCGAGGAGCGGGCCGGGGTCGGCGCCGTCGTTCCACGCCGGCTCGAGGCAGTCGGCGAGCGCCCGCGCGTCCGGCGGGACGTCGGCCCACGCCTCCTCCCAGGGCGCTCCGAGGAGCAGGAGCTCGCCCGCGGTGCACAGGGAGCCGGCGACCGTGCCGTCGCCGATCTCGGCCACCGAGTCCCCGAGGGCACGCAGGGCGCCGGGGACCGAGCTCCCGGCCGCGAGCGTCGCCGCGCACAGGTCGAGCAGGACGGCGGGGTCGAGGCGGAGACCGGGCAGCTCCGGGCGGTGGGGCGGCTCCGGCTCCGGGGCCGGACGGGTGAGCAGCCAGGGTGCGACGGCGGCCAGCGCGAGGAGGAGCAGCTGGAGGTTCATGCGTCGGCCGTCTCGGCCCGGCGCTCCTCACGGAGCACCCACCACCAGCCCGCGACGAGGAACGTCAGGCCGAGGACGAGGCAGACGGTACCGATCCCGCCGTCGAGGAGGACCGCGACCGGGTCGGCGCCGACGGCCGCCCCCAGCAGCAGGCCGAGCAGCGGGAGCCAGCCCAGGAGCCGGCCGGTCGCGCGCGGCCCGGCGAGGGCCACGGTGCGGGCGCCGGCGGCGCGGGCGGACTCGGCGATGCCGGACGCGCTGCGGTCGAGGATCTCGGCGAGCGGCGCACCGGTGGCGTGCGTGACGCGGCAGGCCGCCACCACGCCGGCGAGCGCCCCTCGGGCGGAGGCCCGCTCCGCCCGGCTGCCGAGCCTCGGCCCCTCGCGCCGTCCCAGGCCCGGACGACCGCCGGAGGGGTCGCCCCCGGCACCGGGACCGGCACCAGGCCGGGCACCCCGCCGGCCGACCCCGAGCCGCTCGGCCAGAGAGATGAGCTCGACCGGCACGCCGCTGTCGTCGAGCACGGCGCCGCGCACGGGTGTGCCCGACGATGCAGCCCTCGCCCCACCCGACGACGCTCCCGCCGATCCGACCGTCGGCGCACCTCTCGACGCGGCCGACGCACCCACGGTCGACACCCCGGAAGCCGCACCCGCCGGCGTGGCGATCCCGGAGCGGTCGAGCGCGAGCGCCCAGGCCCGGGCGGGGTCCGACCCCGCCCGCAGACGCATCGCCACCTCGGAGACGAGGAGTCCGGGGTCGAGGCGTGCCCGTCGCACGCGCCCGCGACGACCCCGAGCAGCGCCCACCCCGGCCACACCGCTCGCACGCCGGGCGAGTCGCCGCACCCGCCGCGGGGGCGGCGCGAGGAGCAGCACGGCGAGCGCCACGAGGAGGCCCGCACCCAGCGCGCCGGGGCTCATGCGACCGCCACTCTCGCACCGGCCCCGAGCGCAGCAGCCACGGCCGCATCCCCGACCCGACTGGCCAGCCGGTCCACGCCCGGCCCGGCGCTCACCCGCCCGTCCGCCGCGACGGTCAGCGCCTCGACGCACTCGAGGCGGTCGCCGATCCGGTGCAGCACCCCGACCTGGGCGAGGTGCCGCCGTCCGTCGGTGCGCCGCAGGTGGACGACCGCGTCGATCCCGGAGGCGGCCTGCGCGGCGAGGGTCGACTCGGACATGCCCGCGAGCGCCGCGAGCGCGACGAGCCGGCTCGGCACGTCCTGCGCGGTGTTCGCGTGGACCGTCGCCCACCCGCCCTCGTGCCCGGTGTTGAGGGCGCCGAGGACGTCCCGGATCTCGGCGCCCCGGCACTCGCCGAGCACGATGCGGTCCGGGCGCATGCGCATGGCGGCCCGGACGAGGTCCGCGAGGGTGATCTCGCCGGCCATCTGCACGTTGGGGCGCCGTACCTGGAGGTGGACGACGTGCGGGTGGGCGGGCCGCAGCTCGACCGAGTCCTCGAGGCACACGATCCTCTCGCCGGGGTCGGCGAGGCCGAGGAGCGCGGCGAGCGTGGTCGTCTTGCCCGTGCCCGTCGCGCCCGAGAGCACGACGTTGGCCCGCGCGGTCACGAGCGCGCGCAGCACCGGCGCCGCGTGCGCGGGCACGGCTCGCAGCGCCACGAGGTCCGCGAGCGAGAGGGTCGTGTCCCGGAAGGTGCGCAGCGAGATCGTCGTGCCGTCGGCGGCGAGCGGCGGGATGACGGCGTGCAGCCGGGTCCCGTCGGGCAGGGTGCCGTCGACCACCGGAGCGGCGTCGTCGAGGCGGCGGCCGCACGCCGCGGCGAGCCGGGTGGCCAGTCCCCGCACCGCGCCCTCGTCACCGAGGACCCGCCGCGGGTCCGGCACGCGCACGAGCCCGTCGCCACGGTCGGCCCACACGCCGGTGGGACCGTTGACGAGGACGTCCGTGACGTCGGGGGCGGCGAGCAGCGGGGCGAGCAGCGTGCCCGCGCCGAGGAGCTCGGCCCGCAGGTCGTGCTCGAGCCGCAGGAGGGTGCCCGAGCCGAGCGCCCCGGCGGTCCCGGCGTCGAGGGCCTCGCCGAGGGTGCGGCCCGCCGCGACCTCGGCGCGCACCCAGGACGCACCGGACCGGGCGGTCGGGCGCGCCCTCACGAGGCGATCCCCAGCGCCCCGGCGGCCTCCTCGGCGGCGCTCCGCAGGGGGCCGCGCCGCGTGCCCGGCACCACCCCGTGCTCGACCCCGGCCTCGAGGGAGCGCACGTGCTTGACGACAGTGCGCAGCGGCAGCCCGCAGGCCTCCGCGACGTCGGTCGCGAGGACGTCCTCGCCGGCCCGACGGCGCACGACGAGGGACACCTCGGGCCCGCCCGGCGTCGCCGCCAGCGACCTCGCCACGGCCGCCGCCGCACCACCACCCCGCAGGCCGGCGCCAGCCACGAGCAGCAGGTGGTCGAGCTCCTCGACCAGGGGGTGCCGTCCGTCGTCGGAGCGGGCGAGCACGGTCCGCGGCAGGTCGAGGACCATGACGTCGGTGGCCTGGGCGACCGCTCGCACGGCGCGGGTGACGACCGGCTCGTCGACGTCGGCCCCGCCGCGCAGGTCGCCGCCGAGCAGGCGGACGTGCTCGAACGCCGGCAGCGAGGTGGTGAGTCGGTCGGGCAGCAGGGTGCCCTCCTGGCGCCTGAGGTCCGCCCACCGGGTGCCGGGGTCGCGCTCGAGCCCGGTGAGCAGCTCGACGACCCCGCCGGCCGGGTCGAGGTCGACGAGCACCGTCGGGGTCCCGGCCCGCACGGGCACGCGGGACAGCGCGACGGCGAACGTCGTGGCGCCCGCCCCGCCGTGCGCACCGACCACGCCGACCCGGACGGCACGCGCCGTGACGGCGCCCAGCAGCAGGTCGAGCAGCCGCTCCTCGTCCCGGGGCACCTGGAGGCGGGCACCCACCTCGGGTCCGGCGACGACGACGAGCTCCCCCGCGCCCACGTCGTCCAGGACGATCGCCGCGCCCCGCCAGTCGTCGCTCACCCGCAGGCCGCCGAGGTCGGCGAGCCGCCGCACCGCGGCCCGGCCGGCCGAGTCCGGGTCCCCTCCTCGCACGGCCGCGACCGCCGTCGTCCCACCCATGGTCCTCCCCACTCCCCGGCGCACCCTGCGCCGTCCGGACCGACGCTGCCGCAGCACGAGCTCGGCGCGCTCCCCCGGCGTCCCGCCTGTGGACAGATCGCCGTGAGGACGCCCTGTGGACCCGCGTGCCCGTGCGCCGGTCGCCCGCCGACCACCTCGGCGCCGCCGACCGGAGAACCGTCGAGGCGGGGAGCACGGCCCCCTCCCGGCGTCGCTCGGCACCTCGGCCGCGCGACTACCCTGGTCCCGACTCGCCCGACCCGCGGGCGCCCGACCGGAGGGCCAGTGCTCGATGTCGTCGCCGTCGGGAGTCCCTCCCACTCCGGAGTCCGCGGAGACGCCCGACGAGACCGACGGCGCCCCGCCCCGCCCCGACACGGGTGACGCCACCACAGCAGGAGCCACCACCCCCGGTGCCACCGGCACGCGAGCCGCCCGCACCGGCGCGACCTCGGCCGGACGCGCCCGTCGCAGCCGCCCGTACCGGCGCCGCACCCGGCTGCCCCAGCACGCCTGGGCCGTCGTGTTCGCGATCCTCCTGGTCCCCGGCACGGTCGGGGTCCTCGCGGTCCTGCCGTGGGCCTCGGACCGGGTGGTCGCGGCGTCCGGTACGGGTACCGCGCTCGGCCCGACAGCCGCGCTCCTCGGCCTCACCCTCGCGGCCCTCACGCTCAGCTGGCTCGTCGGGTGGGCGACGGCCGTCTTCTCCTCCCTCACGTCCTGGCTGTACGCGCTCGGCGCCTGGCTCGTGGTCTCGCTCTCGTCGGACCGGCTCGCGCAGGCCGAGGTCGCCGCGCCGTTCCGCCGGGCCGCGGACGGCCTGCGCGTCCTCGCCGAGCACGGGACGGCCACGGTCGCGGTCGTCCTCGTCGCGGGCGTCGCGATCGGGACCTCGATCGCCCGCCGCAACGGCCGGTCGGACGAGCGCGCCGAGGCGACGACCGGCCACGAGCGCCCGCGCCGCGGCGACCACGTCCTCGCCACCGCGCCGGCCGTCGCCCTCGGGGCACTGGGCGCGTGGCTCGTCGCTCTCGCGTCGCCGGGCGTGCCGGACGGCAACGGATGGACGTCGTGGCTCCTTCTCCTGGGCGCGCTCGTCCTCGCCGCCTGCGCGGCCACCGCCGGCATCTCCTCGATCGGCGGGCAGATCGCCGGCGGCCTGCTCGTCGTGCTCTGCCTCCTGCACACCTCGCTCCTGGGCACCGGCCCCTCCCCGGTCGAGCTGGACCCCGGGCAGTCCTCGAGCGCGCTGGCGGACGGCACGCTCCTCGTCCTCGGCATCGTGCTGGCGATGGGGGTCTCGGGGGCGCACTGGGCGCGCCGCTCGGGCAAACGCTACGAGCGCACCGAGATGGCCATCGCCCAGGTCTCCCGTGCCGCGCGGCAGGCACGCTCCCGCCGCGTGTGACGCCCGCAACGCGCCGGGGCGCCTCCGCGGCGCGTGCCGGGTGCGGTCGTAGCGTGGCGTGACGAGCGGTGGGAGGCGGTCCCGCCGTACCCACGCCAGGCCGAGGAGGCAGTCACGGTGACGGACAACCCGAGCACGGACGGGTCGCGCACGTCGGCCGACGACGAGCTCGCGGCGGCCCGGCGCCGCGCCCTCCTGCCCACCTCCTCCCCCGAGCGGCTCCGTCCGCACGGCGGGGACGACACCCTCGCGCGCATGCCGGCGGTCGGGTCCGACGAGGCGGAGCGGTCCGTGGAAGGCACGAACGCCCCCGACGACGACGCACCCCGCGACGTCCCACCCGCCGACGACGCCACCGCGCCGGTCGACGAGGTCGAGGTGGCCCCCGACGCGCAGGTCGACGAGCCCGGCGCGATCCCGGCCACTCACGCCGACGAGTCGCAGACCGACGAGCCGCAGACCGACGAGCCGCAGACCGACGACGCGGTCCCGGTGGACGACCAGGCCCCGCACGGCGCGACCGGGAGCGGTGCGCGCGCAGCCGACCCGGCGGAGGCATGGGAGACGTCGATCGACGCCCCGCCCGCACCCACCGGCGAGGACCTCGACGAGCACCCGCAGGGCGGTGCCGGAGACGACACCCGGGCCGTCGACACGAACGAGACGCGGCCGATGACGGCTCCCGACGGCGACGAGACCCGGCCGCTGGACGGCCCCGCGCAGGACCAGACCGGGGACGCGGACGCCGCCAGCACGGCTATCCACGCACCCGGCGACGCATCGCCCACCGAGGACGACGTCGACGCCGACAGCTGGGACGCTGCCTTCGCCTCCGGCGGCGACGGGGTCCCCACCGCCACCGACCGCCCCACCGGTACCGGGGCCGCCGGTGCGACCGCCGCCGGTGCGACCGCGACGGGCGCAGCGACCGCCACGGCCGACGACGACTCCCCGGCCGACGGCTCGGAGGCCATCGACGCGTCCGCCGCCGAGCCCTCCGACACCGACACCTCGGGCGACGACACCTCGGACGACGACGACTCCTGGACGCCGCTGTTCGCCGCGTCCCGCGCGGCCGTCGCCCGCAGCGGCAGCAGCGCCGGGTCCGCCGACTCGGCCACCGGGCACGCCGCCGGGTCCGCCGATTCCGACGGGACAGCCACGACCCGCACACCGGATGCCGCCGGCGACGCCACCACCGACGACCCGGGGACCGGCTCCGGCGCGGCGACCGCCACGCTCGCCACCGGTGCCGCCGGCCTCGCCGCCCGCGGCCGCCGCACGCCCGAGGGCACGGCCGCCGGGGCCGCGAGCGGGACCGCCGCCGGCGCCACCTCGGCCGACGCCCGGACCACGGGCCGGACCACCGACCGACGCTCGACCGAGGACGGACTGCCCGACACCTGGCGCGGGGACGCCCCCCAGGACACCCCGCCGAGCCGTGGCGCCGGCACCCACCTGTGGGTCCTCCTCGCCTCGCTCGTCCTCGCCCCGGTCGCCTGGTACCTCGTCACCGACGCGGGCCGTCGGCTCACCAACGGCGAGAACACCGCCTGGGTGACCGGCGACGTCGTCGTCGAGCACGTGGCGGAGCTCGGGGCGGGCGCCGTCCTCGTCCTGCTCCTCGTCCTCCTCTCCCGGGTCAGCTCGATCGGCGCCTGGGTGTGGGGAGTCGTGGGCACGCTGCTCGGCGCCGCCTGGCTCGTCGTGCCCGGCCCGCTGTCCGACCTGATCCAGCCGGTCCTCGACGGGATCAGCGACCTCTCGGGGGTCGGCGCGCTCGGCGAGAACGTGGCCGCCCACCTCGTCACCGACGGATCGTCGGGCCGTCTGCTGCTGTACGGGCTCGCGCTCGTCGGCGTCGCCGCCGCCACGCACGGGGCGCGCAGGGCCGGCCGCGCGGAGGGCGTCTTCGCCGCGGAGGAGCAGCGCGCCACCCGGCCCCGGGGCTAGGCTCGTTCCCGGACACGAACCGGGCCCGCGTGGCCCGCAACGGCAAAGGGGCCCCGAATTGACGACCGACGACCTGACCGGCGGCGTGGACAACCTCCTCACCGAGACGCGGACGTTCGCGCCCGACCCGGACTTCACCGCACAGGCAAACGCCGGCGCGGAGCTCTACGAGCGCGCCGCCGCCGACCGCGAGGCGTTCTGGCTCGACCAGGCCCGCGACCTGCTCACCTGGCGCACGGTGCCCACCGAGTCCCTCGACTGGTCGGGCGCGCCCGTCGCCCGCTGGTTCGCCGACGGCACGCTCAACGCGTGCGAGAACGCCGTCGACCGGCACGTGGCGGCCGGCAACGGCGACCGCGTGGCCATCCACTTCGAGGGCGAGCCGGGCGACCGCTACGACCTCACCTACGCGGAGCTGCTCGAGCAGGTCTCGCGCGCCGCGGGTGCGCTGGAGGCGCTCGGTGTCACCACCGGGGACCGCGTGGCGATCTACCTGCCGATGATCCCCGAGGCCGTCGTCGCGATGCTCGCCTGCGCGCGGATCGGCGCCGTGCACTCGGTCGTGTTCGGCGGGTTCTCGGCCGACGCCCTCCACTCGCGGATCATCGACGGCGACGCCCGGCTCGTCATCACGGCCGACGGCGGCTGGCGGCGCGGCAAGCAGCTCCCCCTCAAGCGGGCCGTCGACGACGCGCTGGCCAAGGGCGGCACGAACGTCGAGCACGTGCTCGTGGTGCGCCGCACGGGCCAGGACACGGACTGGACCGATGGCCGCGACGTCGAGTGGGCCGAGGCCCTCGCCGCCGCGCCGGCCACCCACGAGCCGGTCGCCGTCGAGGCCGAGCACCCGCTGTTCATCCTCTACACCTCGGGCACCACGGGGAAGCCGAAGGGCATCCTCCACACGACCGGCGGCTACCTCACCCAGTCGCAGTACACGTTCCGCAACGTGTTCGACCACAAGCCGGGCCAGGACGTCTACTGGTGCACGGCCGACGTCGGCTGGGTCACCGGGCACTCGTACGTCACCTACGGCCCCCTCGCCGACGGCGCCACGCAGGTGGTCTACGAGGGCACGCCCGACGCCCCGCACCAGGGCCGCTGGTGGGAGATCGTCGAGCGGTACGGCGTCACGCTCCTGTACACGTCCCCGACCGCGATCCGCACGTGCATGAAGTGGGGCGAGGAGGTCCCGGGGAAGTTCGACCTCACGAGCCTGCGGCTGCTCGGCAGCGTCGGCGAGCCCATCAACCCCGAGGCGTGGATGTGGTACCGCCGCGTCATCGGCGGCGAGCGCACCCCGATCGTCGACACGTGGTGGCAGACCGAGACCGGCGCCATCATGATCGCCCCGCTGCCCGGCGTCACCGAGACGCAGCCCGGCTCCGCGACCCAGCCCCTGCCCGGCATCTCGGCGGAGGTCCTCGACGACGCGGGCGAGGTCGTGAGCAACGGCCAGGGCGGCTACCTCGCACTGACCGCCCCGTGGCCGTCGATGACGCGCGGCATCTGGGGCGACCCGCAGCGCTTCGTCGACACGTACTGGTCGCGGTTCCCGGGCCGCTACTTCGCCGGCGACGGCGCCCGGAAGGACGACCGCGGCGACATCTGGTTCCTCGGCCGGGTCGACGACGTGATGAACGTGTCCGGGCACCGCCTCTCGACCACCGAGATCGAGTCGTCCCTCGTCTCGCACCCCAAGGTCGCCGAGGCCGCGGTGGTCGGCGCGAGCGACGACACGACCGGCCAGGCCGTCGTCGCGTTCGTCATCCTGCGCGGGGACGCGGTCCACGAGGCGGACGAGGTCGGGGAGGGCGCCGACGTCGTCGCCGAGCTGCGGACGCACGTCGCCACCCAGATCGGCCCGATCGCGCGCCCGCGCACCGTCCACGTCGTCGCCGAGCTGCCGAAGACCCGCTCGGGGAAGATCATGCGGCGCCTGCTGCGCGACGTGGCCGAGGGCCGCGACGCCGGCGACGTGACGACGCTGGCCGACACCACGGTGATGGACCAGATCGCCAAGGGGATGTCCCAGGCCTGACGGCCCGGACCTCTGCCCCCGGGTCAGACCACCCCGACGCGGGGGCAGAGGTCCGCGAGCACGCACGCGCCGCAGGCGGGCGCGCGCGACGTGCACACGGCGCGCCCGTGGGCGATGAGCCGGTGACAGGCGAAGGTCCAGTCCGCCTCCGGGAGCTCGCGGGCCAGGTCCTTCTCGACGGCGAGGGGCGCGTCCGCCGCAGTGAGCCCGAGGCGCCGCGCGAGCCGGCCCACGTGGGTGTCGACCGTGATCGCCGGGACGTCGAAGACGTTGCCGAGGACGACGTGGGCGGTCTTGCGCCCGACCCCGGGCAGCGCGGTCAGGGCGTCCCGGTCGGCGGAGACCTCCCCCGCGTGGTCACGCTCGAGGGCGGCGGCCAGACCGATCAGCTGGCCCGCCCGCCGCGCCTGGAACCCGAGGACGCGCACGACGGCGCGCACGTCGTCCTCGGACGCGGCGGCGAGATCGGCGGGCGTGGGCCACCGGTCGAACAGCTCGGGGGTGACGGTGTTGACCCGTTCGTCCGTGGTCTGCGCCGACAGCACGGTGGCCACGAGCAGCTCGAACGCGTTGCGGTGGTCGAGGGCGCAGCGGGCGTCCGGGTAGGCGCGCTGCAGCGCGGCGTCGATCTCCCGACCGCGCCGGGTGCCGCCGCCACGGCCCGCACCACCTCGTTCGCGGCGTCCGACCGACACCTCGGCGGCCGTCTGCGCAGATCCCCGGACCACGAAGCGATGGTACGTCGCGGCGAGGCTGGGTGCCCCGCGTCACAGGTGATGGCAGGATGGGGAGGTAGTGCCCCGAGGTACTGCCGCCGCGAGAAGAAGGAGAAGCGCCGTGGATGGTGACGTCATCGACTCGGTCCCGCTGTTCGAGGACCTCGAGGAGGCCGATCGCGCCGCCCTGTTGCAGGTCATGGGGCAGATCAAGCTGCGCCGTGGGGAGATCCTGTTCCGAGAGGGTGAGCCCGGCGACCGGATGTACATCCTCCTCGACGGCAAGGTGAAGGTCGGGCACCGCTCGGCCGACGGCCGCGAGAACCTCCTGGCGGTGCTCGGCCCCGGCGAGCTCCTCGGCGAGCTCACCCTGTTCGACCCGGGACCCCGCTCGACGACGGCGACCGCTGTGGCGCCGACCCGGATGCTCGTCCTCGAGCACCGCGACCTCATGGAGTACATCGACACCCGTCCGGGCCTGGGCAAGCGCCTCCTGCGCTCGCTGGCCCAGCGCCTGCGCCGCACGAACACCGCGCTCGGCGACCTCGTGTTCTCCGACGTGCCGGGTCGCGTGGCCAAGGCACTGCTCGACCTCGCCGACCGGTTCGGCGAGTCGACCTCCGAGGGCGTCCACGTCCCCCACGACCTCACCCAGGAGGAGCTGGCCCAGCTGGTCGGCGCCTCCCGCGAGACGGTCAACAAGTCGCTCGCCGACTTCGTCTCCCGCGGCTGGATCCGCCTCGAGGGTCGCGCCGTGCTGCTCCTCGACATCGAGCGCCTGCGCCGCCGCGCCCGCTGACCCGACCACGGCGTGACGGCGCCCCGGCCTGCGGGCCGGGGCGCCGTCGTCGTGCATGGGTCCCGTCGTCCCGCGCAGGTTCCGCCGCCGTGCGCGGGTGGGCGCCTACGGGCCGGGCTCAGGCCTCGTCGGGCGAGACCTCGACGAGCAGCTCGACCTCGACGGGGACACCCAGCGGGAGCACCGCGACCCCGACCGCGGAGCGCGAGTGCGTGCCGAGGTCGCCGAAGATCTCCCCGAGCAGCTCGGAGGCGCCGTTGACGACCTGGGGCTGCCCGGTGAAGCCGGGATCGGAGGCGACGAAGCCGGTCACCTTGACGACCCGCGTGATCGCGTCGAGCGACCCGGTGAGCGAGCGGACCGCTGCCAGGGCGTTGAGCGTGGCCGTGCGAGCGGCGGCGTAGGCGTCCTCGGGCGAGACACCGGCGCCGACGAGGCCGACGTGCGTGGGTTCGCCGCCGACGACGGGAAGCTGGCCCGAGGTCTGGACGTGCGTGCCGGTCCGCACGGCGGGGACGTAGGCGGCGACCGGGGTGGCGACCGGCGGCAGCTGGATCCCCAGCTCGGCCAGGCGGGCCTCGGCGCCCATCAGGCGCCCGTCGGACGCTTGAGGTAGGCCACCGGGTTCGTGGTGCCCTCGGGGCCGGGGACGATCTGGACGAGCTCCCAGCCGTCGGCGCCCCACTGGTCGAGGATCGCCTTGGTCTGGTGGCTGATGAGCGGGATGGTCGCGTACTCCCAGGTAGTCATGCGCCGATCCTATGGCGGCGGGACCTCCGGGGGCACCTGCCGACCGCCCGGTGGGTCAGCTGGTGGCGCGCGCCATGAGGAGGCGCGGAGCCTCGGCCTGGCTGAGCTGCGCGATGACGGCGTCGTCCTCGCGCCGCAGGGCCTCGCTCCAGGAGGTGACGGCGGGGTACCGGCGCTGCAGCGCGCGGCGCTCGCGCTCGGTGAGACCGCCCCACACGCCCTGGACCGGTCCCGCCTCCAGCGCGTCGGCCAGGCACTCGAGTCGGACGGGGCAGGCGAAGCACACGGACCGGACCTGTCGTTGCGCGGGGCCCTCGGCGAACAGCACGTCGGGGTCCAGATCAGCGCACGCTGCCCTCATCGTCCAGCTTGCGTCACTCAACGCGATACACCTTTCTTTGCAGCCGGTGCCGCGACGAACCGGGACGGACGTTGCCGGAACGAAACGCGACCCGCCGAAAGTAGCCCGGATTCCTGGGTTATGGGAAGACCCATTCTCACAGATGAGACCAATTCGCCACGAAGTCCTCTCCCCCGCGTGACCTGTCGCTCACCCCGACGGGCACCGCGCTGCGTACCCTGACGCACATGAGTCGCAGCTCCTCACGGCCCCGTCGCGCCCTGCGCGTGGACCAGGCGATCGTCACGCTGCTCGCGTTCGTCCTGGTCTCGGTGATGGGGGGCCTGCTGAGCGCGGCGCTCGTGCTGCCGGCCGTGGCGACGACGGGCCAGGTCACGCGGGCCGGGACGGAGCTGTTCAGCGACCTGCCGGCCGAGCTCGGCATCCCCGAGCCCTCCGAGCGGTCGACGATCCTCGCCTCCGACGGCACGGTGCTCAGCACGTTCTACGCGGAGAACCGGATCATCGTCGAGTCCGAGGCGATCGACGCCGACATGAAGAACGCCGTGGTGGCGATCGAGGACGAGCGGTTCTACGAGCACAACGGGGTCGACCTCCAGGGCATCATGCGGGCGACCGTCAACAACCTCACCGGCGGCGCGCTCGCCGGGGCGTCGACCCTCACGCAGCAGTACGTGAAGAACCTCCTCATCGAGCAGGGCCGCCGGTCCGGCGATGCGGAGGCCATCGAGGGCGCGGTCGAGACCTCGCTCGGCCGCAAGCTCCGCGAGGCGCAGCTCGCCATCGCGCTCGAGCAGCAGCAGTCGAAGGACCAGATCCTCACGGGCTACCTCAACATCGCCCAGTTCGGTCCCTCGGTCTACGGCGTGGAGTCGGCGGCGCAGCACTACTTCAACCACTCGGCCGCCGAGATGAGCGTCGCCGAGTCGGCCCTGCTGGCAGGCATCACGCAGTCCCCGGCCCGCTGGGACCCGGTCGCGCACCCGGACAACGCGGAGGTCCGCCGCAACCTCGTCCTCGACAACATGCTGCGGCTCGAGTACATCACCGACGAGCAGCACGAGGAGGCGGTGGGCACCCCGGTCGAGGAGATGCTCGACGTCACCTACACCCAGAACGGGTGCGGGGCCGCCGGCAACGCCGCCTACTTCTGCGACTACGTGGTCAAGGAGCTCCTCGCGAACGAGTCGTGGGGCGAGTCGCTGGCCGACCGGCAGGGGATGCTCTACCGCGGCGGCCTGACCATCACGACCACCATCGACCTCGAGCGGCAGGCCGCGGCCTACGAGACGGTGACCGCGAACGTCCCCGTCACGGACCCCTCGGACATCCGGATGGCGCTCAGCTCGATCGAGCCCGGCACCGGACGCATCCAGGCCATGGTCCAGAACACGAACTACGGGCCACCGACGGAGACGGACCAGGACGCCACGCTCATCAACCTCAACGTCGGCACGGACCGCGGCGGCGGCAACGGCTTCCTCACGGGGTCGCTGTTCAAGACGTTCACCCTCGTCGAGTGGGTGAACTCCGGTCACTCGATCCGTGACCGCGTCAACGCCACCGACCGCATGTTCCCCCGCGGGGAGTGGAACATCTCGTGCGCCCCGGAGCTGCGGGACAACTACGAGCCCGGCAACCTCGAGAGCGGCCTCGGCGCCGCCAACGGCATGGTCACCGTGCGGGACGCCACGGCCCGCTCGATCAACACCCCGTTCATCGAGATGGCCGCGGACATGGACCTGTGCGCGATCCTCGACACGACGGCCGCGATGGGCATCGACACCCAGGCCAACGGCACCGAGATGATGCCGCGCCCCTCGATGGTGCTCGGCACGAACCAGAACACGCCCCTGCAGATCGCCGAGGCGTTCGCGACCCTCGCCGCCGGGGGCGTGCACTGCGACCCCGTCGCGATCCTCGAGGTCACCGACTCGGCCGGCAACGACGTGCCGGTGCCGCCCTCGAACTGCGCGGAGGTCCTCGCGCCGGAGGTGGCGGCGGAGGTGACGACGGCCCTGGAGTCGGTCGTCCAGCCCACGGCCACCGGGTCCAACGCCGTGCTCGAGGACAACCGTCCGGCGGCCGGCAAGACCGGTACCGCCAACGCCGACGCCGCCGCCTGGTTCTCCGGGTACACCCCCCAGCTCGCCACAGCGATCTGGATGGGCCACATCGACTCCAACGAGTCGATGTTCGACTCGACGATCAACGGCCAGTTCCACCCCGAGGTCTACGGCGGTCTCTACCCGGCGATGGTGTTCTCCGAGTACACGAACCGCGCCCTCGAGGGCGAGCCGGTGCTGCAGTTCCCGGACGCGACAGCGAACCGGCCCTCCACCTCGGACGACGACGACGAACCCAGCGTCGCCGTGCCCGACGTCGTCGGATACTCGGTCGACGACGCGACGACCCTCCTCGAACGCGCGGGCTTCGAGGTGAGCGTGGGCGCCGAGCGCTCGTCCGAGTGGCGCGCGGGCGGCGTCGCGGCGAGCAGCCCCGCCGCCGGCTCGTCCGCGCCGCGCGGGTCGACCGTCAACATCTACCCGTCCTCGGGCCCGGCGAGCGAGGAGCCGAGCTCCGAGCCGCCGACCACGCCGGATCCCACCACGGAGCCACCGGACGAGGACGAGGACGAGGACCCGACCACCGAGGCGCCGTCGGGCGGTGACGACTGATGGCCGCACCCTGGCGCGGCGTCCTGCGCAGCGTCGGCCGGGGGGCCGCCACGGTCGGACGCGCGGCGTGGCCGTACGCCCTGGCCGCCGTTCCCGCGGGCGTGGCCACGTGGGGCCTGGCCGAGACCCGGATGTTCACGCTGCGGCACGACCGCGTGACGACCCTGACCGCCGGCAGCGAGCCGCTGCGGATCCTCCACCTCTCGGACCTCCACCTGCTGCCCACCCAGCGAGCCAAGCTGCGCTGGCTGCGCTCGCTCAAGGACGTCGAGGTCGACCTCGTCGTGGTCACCGGTGACCTCATCGCCTCGCCCGACGCGATCGAGCCCCTGCGCCAGGCGCTCGGCGGCTTCCTCGACGTGCCGGGGTTGGTGGTGTTCGGATCGAACGACTACGTCGCCCCGCGCTGGCGCAACCCCCTGCGCTACCTCGCGGGCCCTTCCTCCGAGGACGAGGAGGACCACCCGCCGACGACGCCGCTGCCGACCGACGAGCTGCGCGCGATGCTCACCTCGGGGGCGTGGGTCGACCTGACCAACCGCCGGGGATCGGTCGAGGTGCGCGGCGTGCGCGTGACCGCGGTCGGCGTGGACGACCCCCACCTGGACCGGGACCGCTTCCCCGCCCCCGACGCCGAGGCGGCGGAGGTGCCCGAGGGGCCGAGCGTCCACCTCGGCGTCACCCACGCGCCCTACACGCGCGTGCTCGACGACATGGCCGACGACGGCTGCGACCTCATCCTCGCCGGGCACACGCACGGCGGGCAGGTGCGCGTGCCCTTCTACGGGGCGCTCGTGACGAACTGCGACCTCGACACCGGGCGCGCGTCCGGGCTGCACGGCTGGCCCGGGGAGCGCCCGGACCGCAAGGGCGGGGAGGTCTCGACCTGGCTGCACGTCTCGGCCGGCCTCGGCACGAGCCCCTACGCCCAGGTGCGGTTCGCGTGCCGGCCGGAGGCCACCGTGCTCACGCTCGTCACGCCCCGCGGAGAGGGCTGAGTCCGGGCCGCTGCCCGGGTGGCCGTTGCCCGGTGTGCCACGACCGGTGGGCATCGCCGGCCGGGCAGGGACCGGCGCGAACGGGCGTCACGCCGCCGCGGCATGTGTGGCGTGCCACCTGGTCGGCGGCAGGCGGGTGCCGGTCGAGCGGGTATTCTGGTCCGGTTGCCACGGGGTGTGGCGCAGCTTGGTAGCGCGCTTCGTTCGGGACGAAGAGGTCGCAGGTTCAAATCCTGTCACCCCGACCAGCTGGAGGGCCGTCGGCCTGCCGAGAGGCAGGGAGGCGGCCCTTCGTCATGCGTGGCCCCACGACGAGTCCCGGACACGAACGAGGGGCCGCAGGCTGTGTGCCTGCGGCCCCTCGTGAAGATCTGCGCTGTCCCGACGAGTCCCCCTGCGACCCGTCCGGACGGCGGAAGCAGATCCGTGGCGCATCCCGGCTGTCCCCCCGGATCGTCCGGGACGCGCCACGGTGTACTGCTGCGGACGCCCCCGCGCCCACAACCCATCTTGCCTTCCGCCCGGTCCGCACCTCACCCTCACGAGGGTGAATTCCCGGCCGGAAGTCTCCGTCCCGAGGAGGAGAGACCTCTGCCCACGCTCAGCCGCTGCGCGCGGCGCCGGAATGTGCTAGGAGGGGCAGGATCCGAGCGCCTGGTCGACGGTCGCCGCGTACTGCCGCGCGCCGTCGTTGCCCGGGTGGATGTGGTCCTGGCCGACGAGCTCCGGATCGTCCTCGACGGCGGCGTGCCAGTCGGCGACGACGACGCTCTCGTGCCGCTCGGCCGACTCGTGGATCGCCCCGTTCGCCTCCGGGATCCAGGTCGCGCTGTCCTGCCCGTAGCCGGTGACGAGGACGACGCACCTGTCCCCCGCGGCCTCGACCAGCTGGTCGATCTCGGACTCGCGGACGGTCCCGTTCGTCGCGCCGGCCACGACCACGTGGTCGGCGAGCGTGCCGGCCCGAGCCATCTGCTCGACGATCCCCACCTCGGAGCCGAACGAGCGGGAGACCTCCGCGTCGACGGTCACGCCGGGCAGCGCCTCGCCGATGGCCGGACCGGACGCGAGCGTGACGGAGTCCCCGACCACGCTGACGTCGGCGCCGGCCACACCCGACCCGGCGCTGGGCGCGCCGTCTCCGGAGGGGGACTCCCCGGACGCGCTCTCGCCGCCCTCGCGCCCGCCCTGCCCCGGCTCGCCCTGCTCCGAGCGGGACTCACCGGACGGGGGCTCGTCGTCGTCGGGGCTCGTGCCGGTCGTTCCGGGCTCCCCCTCGGCGGACGGGTTCTCTCCGGCCGGGTCCTCGGCGCCGCCGGGCTCGCCGGTCGGGCCGTGCTCGTCCGCCCCGGCAGACCCGTCGCCGGCGCCGTCGTCCGGGGTCTCACCGGCGTCGGACCCGCCGGCGTCCCCGGTCTCGTCGGACTCGCCGGGCGCCGGATACGTCCGCACGCCGCCCGTGCCGGGCCCGGAGGCGAAGAGCTCCTCGGTCGAGGTGCGGTCGGGCGCCTGGTCGACCGCCCACGCGGTGCCGGTGAGGACGACCGCGGACGCGGCCACCACGGGCACGCCGAGGGTGAGAGACCGGCGCCTGAGCGAGGCGGCGGCGCCGCGGACGCCGAGGCGTCGCACGGGGGTCTCGACCCACCGGTAGCTCGCCTCGGCGGCGAGAACGGTGCCGGCGAGCACGCCGGCGGCGACGAGGCGGGGATCGGCGTAGGGCCATTGCGCCTGGGCGAGGACGAGGAGCGGCCAGTGCCACAGGTAGATGGAGTACGACCGCTCGCCGAGCCAGACGACCGGCGGCAGCTCGAGCACGCGGACGAGCGTGCGCCCGGCCGGCTGCTCGAGGACGGCGGGCGTCATCGCCTGCACCACGAGGGCGGCGAGGACCGAGGCGGCCAGCAGGAGCCACGGGGTGGCGAGGTCGCTCGCGGCCGAACCCACGACGGCGAGGACGACGAGGGCGAGCAGGGCAGCCCAACCGGCGCCCCCGCGGACGGCGGCCTGCACCGGACCGACGGTTCCCTCGGCGCTCCGGCGGGCGGGGTGCCCGGCGGGGTACCAGAGGCCGTCCCGGCTGCGCGGCCGGCCCGGGGCGAGCGCGAGGGCGAGCGCGGCGCCGAGCATGAGCCCGTAGAGGTGGGTGTCGGTGCCGAGGTAGGCGCGGGAGCCGCCGAGGCCGGCGGCCAGCGCGACCGAGGCCGCGCCGATCGTCAGCGCGAGCCAGGGGCGGATGCCGCGCGGCGCCTTCCAGACGAGGAGCAGGGCGAGTGGCCACACGAGG
Source organism: Georgenia sp. Z1344 (assembly GCF_057652375.1). NCBI lineage: Bacteria > Bacillati > Actinomycetota > Actinomycetes > Allobogoriellales > Allobogoriellaceae > Georgenia > Georgenia sp. Z1344. Next base: position 1,417,006 of record NZ_CM172728.1, read on the forward strand.
TAGAACTGCTGCTCGACCCCGAGGGACCACGCGTGGGTGAGGAGCGCCGGGGTCTGCTGGTCGAAGTAGCTCTGGCCGTCGGCGACCTGGAACCAGTTGGCGGTGAAGGTCAGGGTGCCGACGAGCTGGCGGCCGATCCGGACGAGCACGTCGCCGCCCACGAGCGCGGCGAGTGCGGTGACGGCGAGCGCGCACGTGACGACGGCCGGGGCGAGGCGCCTGACCCGTCGGACGACGAATCCGGGGACGTCGACGGACCCCGTGCGGCCGATCTCGCGCACGAGCAGGGTGGTGATGAGGAAGCCCGAGACGACGAAGAAGACGTCGACGCCCACGTTGCCCGCCGGGGCGAGCCCGGGCAGCAGGTGGTAGACGAGGACGAGCGCGCAGCCGAGCGCGCGCAGGCCGTCCAGGCCCCGGATCCGTCCACCGATCGCCATGCCGTGTGCTCCCTCCGTTCGACACCACCCGCCGGGCGGCGCCCCCTATGGAACACCATGAGTCACACGAGTAACAGCAGCCACGCTGGTTACGGCGTGCCGTCGGTGGGGACCGCATACGCACCGAGAGCTGGCCGGCCGCGAACGCCGAACGGCCCGTCCCTGCCGAGGTCGGCAGGGACGGGCCGCGTGCGGCTGTCCGGGTTCAGCGGCCGAGCTCGGCGGCGACGAGCTCCCCGATCTGGACGGTGTTGAGGGCGGCACCCTTGCGCAGGTTGTCGCCGACCACGAACATCGCGATCCCGTGCCCGTCGGGCGCGGCACCGTCGGCGCGGACGCGACCGACCAGCGTCTCGTCGCGGCCGGTGCCCTTGAGCGGGGTCGGCAGGTCGTCGAGCGCGACGCCGGGGGCGGCCTCGAGCACCTCGAGGGCGCGCTCGGGGGTGAGCTCCCGCTCGAACTCGGCGTTGACGGCCATCCCGTGGCCGGTGAACGTGGGCACGCGCACGCAGGTGCCGGACACGCGCAGGTCGGGCAGCTCGAGGATCTTGCGCGACTCGTTGCGCAGCTTCTGCTCCTCGTCGGTCTCCCGCGAGCCGTCGTCGACGAGGTTGCCGGCGAGGGCCACCACGTTGAAGGCGATCGGCTCGGCGTAGACCTCGGGGACCGGCAGGTCGATCGCGGAGCCGTCGAGCGCGAGCGCCTCGAAATCCTGCTCGACTCCGGCACGGATCTGGCCGGCCAGCTCCTTCACGCCGGCCACGCCGGAGCCGGAGACGGCCTGGTAGCTGGTGACGGTGAGCCGGACGAGCCCGGCGGCGTCGTGCAGCGCCTTGAGGGCGGGCATCGCGGCCATCGTCGTGCAGTTGGGGTTGGCGATGATGCCGTGCGGGCGGTTCGCCGCGGCGTGCGGGTTGACCTCGGACACGACCAGCGGCACCTCGGGATCCTTGCGGAACGCCGAGGAGTTGTCGACCACCACGGCGCCGGCCTCGGCGAACCTCGGTGCCCACGTCCGCGAGGTGCCGCCGCCGGCGGAGAAGAGGGCGACGTCGATGCCCGCGAGCTCGGCGGTCTCGATGTCCTCGACCACGACCTCGCCACCGGCGAAGGGCAGCCGCGTGCCCGCCGAGCGCGCGGTGGCGACGAACCGGACCTGCTCCGGCGTGAGCCCCCGCTGCTCGAGAAGCGCGCGCATGACGCGCCCGACCTGGCCGGTCGCCCCGACCACCGCGACCTTGAGTCCTGTCATCGTCATCGTCCGGTCCCTCCGTACACGACCGCCTCGGTGTCCTCCGCGTCCAGGTCGAAGGCCGTATGGACGGCGCGCACCGCGGCCTCGAGGTCCTCCGAACGGGTGACGACGGAGATGCGGATCTCCGACGTCGAGATCATCTCGATGTTGATGCCCGCGTTGTACAGGGCGTCGAAGAGCCGGGCGGAGACGCCGGGGTTCGAGCGCATGCCGGCGCCGACCAGCGAGAGGAGTCCGACCTCCTCGTCCGCGCGGAGCTCGCCGTAGCCGATCTCCTCGCGCGCCGCCTCGAGCGCGCGGCGGGCGGCCGCGACCTGGTCGGTCGGCAGCGTGAAGGAGATGTCCGTCGTCCCCGTCGCCTTCGCGGAGACGTTCTGGACGATCATGTCGATGTTCGCCTCGGCGGCGGCCACGACCCGGAACAGGCGCGACGCGGAGCCCGGGATGTCCGGCACGTCGACCACCGTGATCTTGCTCTGGCTCTGGTCGTGGGCGATGCCGGAGATGATCGGCTCTTCCATGTCGTCTCCTTCGTACGTGTTCTCGGAGGTGACCAGCGTCCCCTCCAGGTGCGAGAACGACGAGCGCACGTGCAGCGGCACGCCGTAGCGGCGGGCGAACTCGACGGCCCGCAGGTGGAGGATCTTCGCGCCGTGGGACGCGAGCTCGAGGGTCTCCTCGAACGAGATCCGGTCGATCTTCCGCGCCTTGGGCACGATCCGCGGGTCCGCGGTGAACAGGCCGTCGACGTCGGAGAAGATCTCGCAGACGTCGGCGTCCAGCGCGGCGGCGAGCGCCACGGCGGTCGTGTCGGAGCCGCCGCGGCCGAGCGTGGTGACGTCGTTGTTCTCGTTGACTCCCTGGAACCCGGCGACGATGGCGACCTGCCCGTCGTCGAGGGTCTTGAGGATCCGGCCGGGCGCCATCTTGAGGATCGAGGCGCGCCCGTAGGACGTGTCCGTGACGAGGCCGGCCTGCTGCCCCGTGTAGGACCGGGCGCTCACGCCCTCGGCGGTCAACGCCATCGCGAGGAGCGACATCGAGATGCGCTCGCCCGCGGTGAGGAGGATGTCGAGCTCGCGGGCGGGCGGATCGTCCGTCACCTGACCGGCGAGGTCGAGCAGGTCGTCCGTCGTGTCACCCATCGCGGAGACGACGACCACCACCTCGTGGCCAGCCTTCCGCGTGGCGGCGACCCGGCGGGCGACCCGCCGCATCGCCTCGGCGTCACTGACGGAGGATCCGCCGAACTTCTGCACGACACGTGCCACTGGTGGTGCCTCCAAGATCTCGTCGGTGGACCGACGGTCAGGGCACCGCCGACTCCGTCGTGCCGACAAGGATAGGGGGATGCCCGGAAGGTGGACAGGTGGTCCCGGTCCGCGGACCTGAGCGACGGCTCACGCGGGTTCCCTGCGGACTACCACCAGCCGAGCTCGTCCCCCATCTGCCAGCCGAGGCGCAGGACGAGCACCGACACGACGACGACGAACACCACCCGGACGAACCCCGATCCGCGCGCGACCGCCATGCGCGCGCCGAGGTAGCCGCCGGCGAGGTTGCCGACGCCGACGGCGAGACCGGCCGCCCACACCACGTGCCCGGCGGGGACGAAGAAGAGGAGCGCGCCGAGGTTCGTCGCGAGGTTGACGATCTTCGCGATGCCCGAGGCCTGGAGGAACGCGTAGCCGAGCAGGCCGACGAGGCTGATGACGAGGAACGACCCGGTGCCGGGACCGATGACCCCGTCGTAGAGGCCGATGACGGCGCCGATCGCGCAGGCGGCCGCGAGGTGGCGGGCGCCGGTGAGCCGCAGCGCGTTGTCACGGCCCACGTTCGGCCGCGCCACGGTGTAGACGAGGACCGCCACGCACGCCGCGAGGATGATCGGCGTGAACGCCTGCTCGGGGATCGAGGAGGCGATGACGGCGCCGCCGATCGCCGCGAGGAGGGCAGCCCCGGCCATCGGGAGGGCGGTGCGCAGGTCGACGTGGACGCGGCGGTAGTAGGTGATCGAGCTGACGGTCGTGCCCATGATCGAGCCGACCTTGTTCGTCGCCACCGCCGCGAGCGGGCTCATGCCCGGCACGAGGAGGAGGGCGGGAAGCTGGATGAGGCCGCCGCCGCCGACGACGGCGTCGACCCAGCCGGCGGCGAGCCCGGCGAGGACCAGCAGGAGGAGGACCGTGAGGTCGATCTCGGGCATGGCCGGCGATCAGGAGGAGATGCGCGTGCGGCCCTCGAACGACCGGCCGAGGGTGACCTCGTCGGCGTAGTCGAGGTCGCCGCCGGCGGGGAGCCCGACGGCGAGGCGCGAGACGGGGATCTCGAGCTGGCCGAGCAGGCGGATGAGGTAGGTCGCCGTGGCCTCGCCCTCGATGTTCGGGTCCATGGCGAGGATGACCTCCTCGACCGGGTGCTTGCCGATACGTGTGAGCAGGTCGGCGATCCGCAGGTCGTTCGGCCCGATGCCGCGCAGCGGGTCGATGACGCCGCCGAGCACGTGGTAGCGGCCCCGGAACTCGCGGGTGCGCTCGATGGCCACGACGTCCTTGGGCTCCTCGACCACGCAGAGCAGCGCGTAGGTGCGGCGCTCGTCGGCGCAGATGCGACACAGCTCGGCCTCGGCGACGTTCCCGCACTCGTCGCAGAAGCGGACCTTGGCCTTGACCTCGACCAGCGCGGTGGCGAGGCGGGCGATGTCGTCCGGCTCGGCCGCGAGCACGTGGAACGCGATGCGCTGGGCAGACTTCGGACCGATCCCGGGCAGCTGCCCGAGCTCGTCGATCAGATCCTGAACAGCGCCGTCGTACACGCAGGCAGCCTACGTCCCCGGGGGGACGTCGGAGCTCGGCGACCGCTTCTCGAGGATCCGCGCACCGAACGCGGAGATCAGCAGGTCCACGCCCATGAGCCCGGACTGCTCGGCGTCCTCGTCGTCCGGCGAGGGCTGGTCGTCCGCCGGGTCGACCCGCGGGACGCCGAACCCGCCCGGGCTCTGCGGCTGCCCGGGCCCCGCCGGGTGGGGGTCGGGGGTCCCGTCGAGCGGGCGCTGGCCGGGCAGGACGACGGGCGCCTCCGCGCCGTCGTCCTCGGGCGCGTAACGGTCGTCCGGCGGCGGGTAGTCGTCGTTCGGCGCGACGGCGCCGCTGACCTCGGTGTCGGCCCCGTGGTCCGGCCCGACGACGGAGCTCTCGTCGACGGCCTCGTCCACCGGTGCGCGGTCGCCGGCCGGCTCCGACCAGCCGTCCTCGGTGGTGATGTCGGGGCCGGGCAGGTCGGCGAGGTCGTCCTCGTCGGGGCTCGGGGCCGCGACGGGACCGGTGGAGGTGACGGTCGAGGCCGGGTCGGCGGGCGGGACAGCGGAGGTCGTTGCGGGTGCGGGCGCGGCCGGAACAGTGGCGCCAGGAATGGCGGCGGGGTCAGGGGCGACAGAACCCGCTGCCACGGAGGGAGCGCCCGGCCCCGGATCCTCGGCCGCAGCGGCGCGCAGGGCGCGCCCGGGTACGGCGACGGCGGGCCACCCGTCCGGGCCGACCGGGGCCGGCTCGGGCGCTCGTGCGGCTGCCGGGGCCGGGTCGGGGCGGGCGGGAGCGGCGGGTGCCGGCCCGGCGGTCGGGTCGGCAGTCGGGTCGGCCACACGGTCGTCGTCGGCGTTCGGCTCGGCGTGAGCGTCCGTGGACGCACCACCGTCGGCGTTCGGCTCGGCGTGGGCGTCGGAGGACGGGCCGCCGTCCGGGTCGGCGGCGGGCTCACCCTCGGGTGTCAGCGGGACGCCGGGAGCTGCGACCGGCGCGTCTGTCGGGACGTCCTGCGGCCGGCGATGACCGGGGTCGTCGTCGGACCCGTTGCCGCGCGAGCCGACGGGCCGCTCGGGCCGGGGCGAACGACCGCGCGCGCCGGCACCCTGGCCACCCGCTCCCCCACCCGGGGCCGGAGCTGCTCCCGCGATGCCGGCGGTCGCCCGGAGTCGCACGCCGAAGGTGCGCCGCAGCGCCTCCTCGACCGGCTCCGCGTGCCCGCCGTTGCGGAACGCGTCTGCCAGGCCGGCGCTCGGGAAGTCGAGCCGCACCTCGTCGGCCGTCACGCCGCCGACGACCGCGTTCTGGGACACGAGCGCCCAGGAGGCACGGCGTAGACCGGCCAGCACGTCGACGACCTCGGACCAGCGTCCGGCCACGGCATCGGGGCCGATGCCGTCGGCCCCGCCGGCGTCCGGTGGGGTCGCTTCGGCGGGAGCCGGGGCGCCGGCGGTCGCGGAGGTGCCGGGCGCAGGCCGCCCTCCGGCCTGGTCGGTGTTCGGCCCGGGCGCCGGGCCCGGAACCGACGCGGGCTCCTCCTCGCGCGCCGGCGGTGCCGACTGCTCGGGTACCTGTCGGGGAGCTGACGCGGTCTGCTGCTCGGGCGCCGACGGGTCGGGTCGAGCGGGCGCCGGCTCCTGCGTGGACGGGACAGGCTGCTCGGCCGCCGGCGCGGAGTCCGGCGCCGGCCGGCTCGCTCCGGGGGGCGAGAGCAGGTCGCGCCAGTCCGGTGCGGCGGGCGCGGCCGCCTGCGGCTCGGACGTGCCACGGCCCGGGGTCGCTGCGCCTCCACCGGCATTCGCACCGATGCCCTCCCGCGCGCGACTCGGCTCGGCCGGCGCAGGTCCGCCTGCCGGCGCGCCGCCGTGCTCGGACGATGCCTCCGCCCCCGTCGCGCCACCTGGGCCGCCAGGCCCCGCCGTCGGGCGTCCGTCAGGTGAGGACCCGTCGGACGGGCGCCCGCCGTCGGGCGTGCGTCGATCCGAAGGTGCGCTCCCCCCGGCCCGAGAGGACTGCGGGAGCGAGGCTCCGGCGTCGTGCGGGGGAACTGCCCCGGAGGCGAGCGCCTGCTCGACCGTCTCGACCCGCGCGAGGATGCCGGCCTCGGCGTCCCCGACACCGGGCAGGAGGATCCGCGCGCACAGCAGCTCGAGGTGCAGGCGCGGGCTCGTCGCGCCGGTCATCTCGGACAGCGCGGCGTTGGTGAGGTCGGCCGACCGGCTGAGGCGGGCGGGGCCCATCCGCTGGGCCTGCTCCTGCATGCGCGTGAGCTGGTCCTGGGGCACGCCGCGCAGGACGGTCTCCGCCTGCTCGCCGGCGACGGACAGGACGACGAGGTCGCGCAGGCGCTCGAGGAGGTCCTCGACGAAGCGCCGGGGGTCGTGGCCGGTGGCCACCACGTCGTCCACGACGTCGAAGAGCGCGGCTCCGTCCCGGTCGGCGAGGGCGTCGACGACCGAGTCGAGCAGCGCGGAGTCGGTGAATCCGAGCAGCGCGGAGGCGCGGTCGAGCGCGAGGGTGCCGCCGGACGAGCCCGCGACGAGCTGGTCGAGCACCGACAGGGAGTCCCGGACGGACCCCCCGCCCGCGCGCACGACCATCGGCAGCACGCCCTCGGCGACCTCGACGCCCTCGGCCTGCGCGAGCGAACCGAGGTAGCCGGTGAGGACCCGGGGGCCGACGAGCCGGAACGGGTAGTGGTGGGTGCGCGACCGGATGGTCCCGATGACCTTCTCGGGCTCCGTCGTGGCGAACACGAACTTCACGTGCTCCGGCGGTTCCTCGACGAGCTTGAGCAGCGCGTTGAACCCCTGCGGGGTGACCATGTGCGCCTCGTCGAGGATGAAGACCTTGTAGCGGTCCCGCACCGGGGCGTACGAGGCGCGCTCGCGCAGCTCGCGGGCGTCGTCGACGCCGTTGTGGCTGGCCGCGTCGATCTCGACGACGTCGAGCGACCCCGGTCCCCCGCGCGCGAGCTCGACGCACGAGTCGCACTCACCGCACGGGGTGTCGGTCGGCCCCTGCGCGCAGTTGAGGCAGCGCGCGAGGATGCGCGCCGAGGTGGTCTTGCCGCAGCCGCGCGGACCGGAGAACAGGTAGGCGTGCGTGATGCGGCCGGTGCGCAGCGCCGCCATCAGGGGTTCCGTGACGTGCTCCTGGCCCACGACCTCCTGGAAGGTGTCCGGGCGGTACCGGCGGTACAGGGCTGTCGTCACGGGGTCGACCCTAACCGGGGGCGGGGACGTCGCGTGGCGCGCGGCGAGGACCTGGGGACGAAGGTGCAGCCCGAGCGGTTGTGGAGCCGGGATGTACGTGCGTCGTCGCAGAGGCGTCCGGGCATGAAGGGACCCCCCGCGCACCCGGTAGAGCCCGCCTACCCTTGCTGCCTTCCGGCCCTGGGGGGGTTCAGCGAGATGCCGCCGCACGGGGGGTCTGCCGGGCAGTCTACAAGCCGTCGGGCCCGACGCCGAGGACTGTGGCCCGTCCCTCGCCCGAGGGGGGCGAGGGGGCCTGTCGGCTCGGGTACGCTGGATCCTCGGTACCGCGAGCTCCGGCCCGCGGCCCAGGAGGATTCGCCTAGTGGCCTATGGCGCACGCTTGGAAAGCGTGTTGGGTGCAAGCCCTCGGGGGTTCGAATCCCCCATCCTCCGCAGGGAGAAGCCCCGGATCCGCAAGGGTCCGGGGTTTTTCGTTGCCACGCCGCCGTTTCCGGCCCTCTGTCCTGTTGTCAGTAGTAGGCACTAGTATGCACCTATAGGCAGGATATTAGGACTATGACAGGACGCCGTCAAGGACGGAGCGAGGACCACATGGCGAGCAAGCCGGCGAAGAAGCTGCCGCGGGGCATCGACCGGCGCACCGACGGCATGTTCCGCGCGCGCGTTACGTGGCGCGGGCATCAGTACTCGATTGGTTCGTTCTGGACGATCGGCGACGCACGTGCTGCCCTCGAGATCGCTCGGAGCGAGATCGCCCGGCAGGTGTTCATCCCGCCCGCCGAGCAGCGCCGCACGATCCGGGACGAAGAGCAGCTGGCCCGCCTGAACGCGCTCACCGTCAAGGAATGGTCCGAGGACTGGCTCAAGCGCCTCGAGTCGCTCGACAAGGCCGAGGGCACTCTGAGGTCCTACCGCTCGACCCTCAAGGTCCACGTGCTCGAGAAGCTCGGACGCCGCCAGCTCGTCAGCATCACGCCGGCGGAGATCGACGAGTTGATCGACGAGGTGAAGGCGCGCGGCGGTCCGTGGATGAACGTCGCGCGCACGGTCCGCGCAATGTTCCGCGCCGCCGTCGCCGCCCGGGCCGGCGGACTCACCGAGTCGCCCGTGCAAGTGTCCGTCCCGAAGGAGGCCCGCACGGTCGAGCGCATCGACGGCGAGGACATCGCGTCCCCTGCGGACGTCCGTGCCATGGCGGCCGGGATGCCGGAGCACCTGCGCATCGCCGTGATGCTGGCCGCGTGGTGCGCACTCCGCCAGGGTGAGGTGCTCGGGCTGCAGCGGCGCGACTTCGAGCACCTCGACGACCCGACCAGGACCCTGCTGCACGTGCGCCGGCAGTGGAACTCCAAGGCGACCCCGCCCGGCTACACGGCGCCGAAGTCCGGTTCGGTGGGAGCCGTCGCGGTCCCCGCCTCGGTCGTCCCCGAGCTCGCCCGGCACGTCGAGCGATTCGTCGCGCCGGACCCCACCGCGCCGCTGCTGCCGAGCCCACGAGACTCGCGGGCTCCGATCTCACAATCCGCGTTCGACCGCGCGTGGAGGGTCGCCCGGGATGCCGTTCGTCCCGGGTTCCGCTTCCACGCGCTACGACACACCGGCCTCACCGAGTACGGGAAGGCCGGCGCGACGCTCGAGGACCTCAAGCGGCGCGGCCGGCACCGGAACATCGAGACCGCGATGCGCTACCAGCACTCAACCGCTCAGCGGGACCGCGAGCTCACGGACCGGCTGAACGCGACGATCGGGGACGGACGATGAGGGTGACCGCAATGTGGATCGTCTGCGACTCCCCAAAACACCCGGGGAAGACAGCCAACGTGGCACTGTTCGCGCCGGCCGCCGACGTTAGTGCGCGACTGCTCGCCCCTCGCGAAAGCGGGTGGGTCATGGTGAACCACACGCCGAGTGGACCGGCGCGCCCGAACCTCGCGGGCCTCGCTGACGCGCCGAGCTCGTCTACGTGGGTGCTCTCCGAGGACGATGAACGCAACCGGGCCGCGCGGCCACTCCTCGAGGGACTGTTCCCCGGGCAGGCCGCAATCGCCCCTGGGCCGACGCACAATCAGACGTCGCTCGAGTGCCGGTACTGCTCCGAAACAGTCCGGGCCACGTCGTCGGCCCTCGACACCGCGCTCGACCTCGTGCGCACTCAAGGCGTGTCGCGCATCAATCTGCACACCCTTGCGCGTATCCTGACCCGCGTATGACGAGCGGTGGCGACACCACCGCGGTAATGCCTCCTAGTGGACGGCGCTCTTTCAGCGTCCCCAGGAGGCATTTCTCATGTCCCGCCCCACCCCAGGACTTCACGACGAGCTCCTGACGATCCCGAGGTCCGCCGAGATTCTCGGCACCTCGAGAGACACCGTCCGCCGGATGATCTCTCGCGGCGAGCTCAAGGCCGTGAGATTCGGCCGGAACATCCGCATCCGCCCTCACGACCTCGAGAAGGCGCTCAAGCCGGTCACCACGTACCGCGGCGGTGATCGCGTTGCTTGAGCCCAGACATGCCGCCGCCCCCGGCCGCACAACCGGGGGCGAGCGAGAGAACTGCGAAGCAGACCAACCGATCCCAAGCCTAGTCGACGCGGCTGACGTCAGCCCGGCCGCCACGCCCCTGCCGACGATCTCCGAGCACGACGTCGTCGAGCACGTCAGCGACGCGCTCGTCCTCGTCCTCTACTCGCCGAAGAACAACAGGTTCCGCCGGCGCGTGCTGTTCAATCTGCCGGCCGCGCAGGCCGCGGTGCGCAGGGCGGACGAGCGCGGCGACGCGGCGTGGATCGTCCTGTCTCGGATCGTGCCCGAGGCGGTGGTTCGGTGATCTCGCCAGACCTGTGGGCGATGGCCCCGCGCGCGCAGACCATCGCGCTCGAGTGGTTCGAAGCCGGCTACGTGGCCGGGGTCGAGGTCGGTCGTCGTCTCGAGGAGGCCGAGCTCGCAGCGATCCAGCGGGTCGCGGTCGCGTCAGCTCGAGGTGCTGCCGACCGGGGCCCGTTCGCGCTCGCCGCCGAGCGTCGTGGTGAGCACGAACGTGCGGCTCGTCAGCGGGCGTTGCTCGCGGATCGGGGGATCTCGTGAGCGAGCAGAAGAGCATCTACGAGCTGTTCGACAAGCCGGCAGCGGAGGACGTCCCCGGCGGTGAAGACCCGTTCGAGGTCGCGTCGACGTCCGCCGCTTCCGCACGTTCCGCCGCTCCCTCCGGTTCATATGAGGGGGTGGGGGGTGAAGCGGCGGAGACCGGCGGAGCCCTGCTCGACGAGGTGCGGGCGTGGCTCGCCCGGCACATCGTCGTGATGCAGCCCGGAGACCTTGACGTGCTGACCCTGTGGGCCGCACACACTCACGTCGCCCCGAGGCTCTACACGACTCCGCGACTCCAGATCGACTCTCCGGTGCCCGAGTCCGGGAAGACGACCGTCCTGGAGCACCTCGAGCGGCTCACGTACCGGCCCATCCAGGCGTCGTCGCTCTCGTCGCCGGCGCTGCTCGCCAGGGTGGTCGGGGAGGACCCGCGCACGGTCCTGCTCGACGAGGTCGACCGGACGCTCGACCCGAAGAGGGACGGCGTCGGGGAGATCGTCGCGATCCTCAACTCGGGATACAAGGTCGGCGGCACCCGGCCGACGCTCGTCCCGGTCAAGGGCGGCAGCTGGGAGGCCAAGGAGTTCTCGACGTTCGCCCCCGTCGCGATGGCCGGCAACCAGCCCCAGCTGCCCGACGACACCCGGACCCGGATCGTGCGCGTGCTGCTCCTGCCGGACTGGCGCGGACAGGCCGAGGAATCGGACTGGGAGCTCAAGGACGACGAGGCTCGTGACCTCGGCGACCGCCTGTTCCGGTGGGGCGTGACGGCCAACGTCACCGAGCGCCCCGAGCTCCCGCCCGGCGTCGTGGGCCGGTTCCGAGAGAAGTGGCTCCCGCTCGCCCGGGTCGCCAACGCCGCCGGCGGCCGGTGGCTCGAGACCGTGCGCGAGCTCGCCGCCGAGGACGTCGAACAGGTCCGCCGAGATCGAGAGGAAGGACTCGCCGTGGAGAAGCCCGCTGTCCTGCTGCTGCGTCACATCGTCCAGGGCTGGCCCGAGGGGGAGAAGTTCTGGCGCACGACCGAGCTCGTCGACTCCCTGGTCGCCTGGCACCCCGACATGTGGGGCGACAGCTCGAGCTACGGCAAGGCCCTGACCGCTCAGCGACTCGGACGCATGCTCAGCAGTGGCTACGGCATCCGCAGCACGCGCGAGGACATCGCAGTGAAGGACAGCCCACGCGGGTACCGACGCGACCAGTTCGGGGCCGCTGCCGAGGCTCTGACGTCACGTTCCGCCGGTCCGCCGGTCTCCGCCACTACCCCTCCCATCAAACCGGAGGCACCGGCGGAAGCGTCGGAACCGGCGGCACCCGGTTCGACCACCTGCTCGGTCTGCGGGACCGCCCTCGCGTTCGACGACGGCACCGGCACACACCCGTCCTGCGACACCGGGAGGGCGGCATGAGCGCGACGCGCCCCGAGGTCGCCCACGACGGCGTCCAGCACCGGCACGGGTGCCCGCTACCCGGCTGGCACGTCACGCACTCCCGTGCGCTGCCCGGCCTGTCCGTCGCCCGCTGCGCCGGATGCGACGCCGTCCGCCTGATCCCCGCACCACAGACCTCCGTCGCCGACCGGCGTCGGACCAACCGGAAGGAAATCCCATGACTGACCACGCCATCGCCCGCGGCGACCTCGCCGTCGTCCGCGCCGCCATCCAGGGCACGCAGCGGCTCGCCAAGGAAACCGGCACCACCGTGCCCAAGGCCATCACCACCGGCCTGGCCGACCTCGCCGCGCACATGGACGACGCCACCAAGAGCGCCACCCCCGGGCCCGACGACCTCGGCAGAGCCATCAGGGCCGCCGTCGCCGGGGGTCGGAGCCTGACCGAGGACCCTGAGGTGCTCCGGCTCAGCGCGCTGACCCAGCTCCGCAAGCAGGTCGACATGGACGGCCTCATGAAGCAGATCCGCCTCGAGCGGGAGGCCGCGCTCCTCAAGCAGCACACCCCGGAGCTCGTCAAGATGTGGCGGGGGATCGTCGCCGGGATCTCCGAGGACCTGACCAAGGCGATCGCCGAGATCGACGAGCGCGTGAGCTTCACCGACATCCAGTCTGCGTCCGCGCTCAACCCGGACCGGATGGCGCTGTGGGCCAAGGCCCGGGCTGCCCTCAACATCGCGAGCCGGCTCACCGACACCTGGAAGCTCCTCGCCCGGTCCACCGGCAACGCCCAGGTGGTCGCCAGTGACGAGCCGCTGATCCTCGCCGACCTCACCCTCGCCGACCTCGACGCCCTCGGGAACCGGCCGACCCCGGACGTCCTGATCCGCGCCGGCCACGCGCTCGAGCTCGCCACCCCGGCAGAGTTCACCGAGCGTCGCGCACGGGTCGCCGCCGAGCGACGCGAGGACCTCCACGACCGCGAGAGGGCCACTCAGCAGGCGATCGCCGAGGGCCGGCACCCCCGCCGCTCCAACCGGCTCGACCCCAACGCTCCCAGCATCGAGGACCCCGACGCGCTCGGCCGCGCCCTCGCCGGCCGCGTCGGTCACAACCGGATCCGCCCGCTGGTCCTCGACAACTGGAAGTAGGGAGCGCCAACCATGACCACCGTCAACGCGGAGAGCAACGATCGGGCCCTCGCGCTCATCGCCACACTCAGCGACCAGATCGGCGACGAGGAAGCCATCTTCGCCACCGTCGCCAAAGCGATGGACGCCGGCCCGAACGGGCCCGCCGAAGTCGCGTGGGCCCTGGTGAGCGTCTTCGCCAGGTACGTCCGACACGACCCCGACCCCGACCCCGAGGACGACTACAGCTAGACCCCCGCGCGCACCCCCGCTGGTCGAGAGACGCACCGGCCGCGCGCGAGGCCCACCCCCGACCCTCAGGAGGCCCCCGGGCCACCAGCCACCCCCGACGACACCGCCGGCCCCGCCAGCCACCCCGGGCCACCAGCAGGCCCCGGCCCCGCCAGCATCCCCGGCGCCCACCACGACAGCGCAGGTCGCAGCAGTTCGCTCGAGTTCGCAGCGGTCACAGCGTTCAGCGTCAACGACACTGCTCACCAACCAAGGAGAAGTGCTCATGGTTCGCCGTAACACCACAGTCAGAGACAGAGCACGCGCGATCCTGCGCCGCGCCGGCGGACCCTGCCACATCTGCGGCGGCGAGATCGACTACTCCCTGCCGACCTACGACCCCGGCAGCTTCGTCGTCGACCACGTGATCCCGCTCGCCCGCGGCGGCAGCGACGCCCTGAGCAACAAGAAGCCCAGCCATCGTGCTTGTAACCGCGCCAAGGGCGCTAAGCCGCACGCGGACATCATCAAGCGCTCAGGTTCGCTCAGCAGGCCAGGGACGACGCCGTGATCGGCACGGCCGGCAGTGAGTCGACGCGGACCTCGACGTGGTCGCGGCCGCGGACCTCAAGCACCTCGACGACCGAGACCGCCGGAGGGCGACGACCTCAGAGGGCCCTGGGGAAGGGACCCGCTCCCAGACCCTTTCGCTTCTCCGAGGCATAGGACACATACCTGCCCACGACCTGAGTGATTCGACCTATATCCGACCCTGACGAGAGGAAATGACATGGAACACCGCACACCTGCCGGCCTCAAGGCCCCCGGCCGCAAGCTCTGGAAGTCCGTCGCCGAGGAGTTCGAGCTCGGTGAGCACGAGCTGAGCGTGCTGCTCGAGGCGGCCCGCACGGTCGACGCCCTGGCCGAGCTCGAGCGCATCGTGCGCGAGGACGGCGTCACCAACGTGTCACCACAGGGCCTGCGCGCGCACCCGGCTCTCGTCGAGGCCCGTCAGCAGCGCGTCACCCTGGCGAAGCTGATCGCGTCGCTGCGCATCCCGCTGGACGACGACCAGAGCGTGGGCCGGCTCCCGCAGCAGCGCTCCGGGGTCCGTCCGGCCTCGATGAGCGTGGGACGGTGAGGCGCCGCACCAGGGCCGAGCGCGGCCTCGTCCCGGTCGCGCCGGCGCACCTGGTCGAGTTCCGAGACGAGGACTGGACGGCCGCGACCCCGTACCGCCGGTTCGCTCAGTGGCTCGACGCTCGGGCGGCGTGGCAGGACGAGGTCGGCGAGGAGGCCGCCGAGGGTCTGACGATCGACCAGATCCCCGACGGCCCGTTCGACCCGAGGGAGATCTGACGTGCGACGCAAGCGACGTGACATCGGCGGGGTCCCTGCCCGGTTGCTCGTCTTCGACCCCGCGGACTGGGCGGGCCGCTCGTGGCGGGACCGGTTCGATGCCTGGCGCTCCTCCCTCGAGGAGTTCGACGCTGAGCACGGATGGCCCGCCGGCCGGCTGGACATGTTCTACCGGACCGTGATGACCCGACAGCTGCACGAGAGGCGCGCCCTGCACCGCGGCGTCACCGAACACTTCGGCCTGCCTCCCGAGCGGTGACCGCTACGGCCGCGGATCGGTCATCATCCCAGCGTTGGAGCGGCACGCCCTGTTCGTGCACTTCCGCTTGGGCAGCCAGTGACCGCCGGCGTCGGCCAAGCTCGACACGTCGTTCCATCCCACGACCACGACTCGGGAACCGCACACCGCGCAGGGCTCGGGCCTGTAGTTCTTTTTCTCGGCAGTAGTCATCGAGTCGGCCATGCTCGGGACCGTACCGCCCTCCACCGGCTCCCGCGCGATGTCCACCGCGCTCGTGCTGAGCGACGCGGGGCGTCGGGAGAGCGGGCGCTGGAAGCGCGGCAGTGTCGCTATTACCGAATCCGGTAATAGCGGGAGCACGTGGCGCAACGCGATCAACCTGGCGGGCACCGTCCTTGACCACGCTTCCGACTCTATCCGTCACGGCGTGTTCCCTTGTGACGGATGCAGGGCCGTGGCACTATCTGTCACATGCCAGTGACGTGTGACGTTTGTGGGGATGAGTTCGATCCTGTTCGGGCCGATGCGCGGTACTGCTCGGGCCGCTGTCGCACGCAGGCGTACCGGGTGCGCCTCGAGGGAGAGAAGCCCAAGCGTCGGCGCAGGCCGCTGCCGGATGCGTTCCACGATGCGAGCTACGACCTCCGCCGGGTCGTCGAGCGGCTCGAGCGGCTCGCGGGCGACGAGCGCTTGCCGCGCAACCGGGCGGCGCTGTCCGAGCGGGAGTACCACGACCTGGCCCGCAGCCGTGAGGCGATCGACCGCGTCCTCGACATCCTCGGAGAGCCGTCACCGACGACCTGGCCGTGACGGGTTCGGGATCGCTATTAACGGATCCGTGAATAACGCGAGGCTCGGAGGCCGGCGGCACCACAGAGTCGGTCACCGAACGGCGCGGAGCCCTGCGGGCACTCTTCGCCCTGAGCATCCCCCGACCCTTCGGGTCACCCCCGAACTTGCCCACGGACCAGCACCCCTACCGCGTCGGGCCACGACGAGCGGCCCGCCCCCGAATCGGGAGCGAGCTTCGCCGTGACACCCGCTCGGGCCCTGAGCAGGTGAGGCCGCACGCCGTTCGTGCAGCTGATTGACCGGACCCTCCTGAGTTCGCGCGGGGAGGGCAGGAACGCGCCGAGAGACTCGCTGTGAGCCGCTCAGGGAGGCCCAGGGATGTCGGCAGTCCCGACGCCCCTGGGCGACCCTCAGCGGCCCGCTGCGACGGCGTCCTCGGCCCGCTGGGCGAGCGCGAGCAGGGCGATCCCGATCTCGCGCGCCTGCGCGGCCGTGATGACGTCCTGTGCGCCGCCCTCGAGCCACACGCCGACCGGCTCGTCGGGCTCGTGACCGTCGTGGTTCTCGACGTCGGAGACGTACCCCTCGAGGGACCCTCCGCGGTAGGAGAGCCTGACGGGCGTGGACCGGTGGATCGTCCACACCCCGTCGTCGGTCGTGCACGCCTCGGAGTCGCACCAGGGTCGGTGCGTCGGGATCGACGTCGTGACGCTCATCGGTCCCTCCCCTCGAGAGCGTCCGCGCGCTCCCGCAGCGCCGTCGCAATCGTCCGAGCCTCGGAGGCCGTGAGGTGCCACTCGAAGTCGCCACAGGTGCTGTAGAGCACGACTGCCGGGTGCACGCGCGGCCCGGAGATCGCGAAGACCTCGAGCTCGGTGTCGTACCAGGTGCCGCCGGCATCCCATCGCGGCGTGAGACTGCTGACGACGTTCGTCGACTCCGTCTGACACCGCTGATCGTCGATGCCGCTCTCGTCGCCGTGCCCGTCGCCGTCGCGACACCAGGGCTGGCAGACGATCGGCGGGACTTTCGGGCGGGTCGTGGTGGTCGGCATGGTCTTGGTCCCCTCCGAGAGGTTCGGGACCGGAGTAGGACAGCACTTCACGAACCTGCGTTGTCGCAGGTCACGAATGGTTGGCCGGAGAATCCCCCATCCTCCGCCGACGGACCTGAGCCGCCCCGCCGATCACGATCGGCGGGGCGGCTCAACTCGTTTCTGGGCGGCTCCGCCCAGCTTCACCCGATCCCGCCGCCGACCTGTCCAGCTACCTCCGCGCCCGCGCCCGCCGATCGAGCAGCGCCATCACGAGGACGTAGACGACCCCGGCGATCAGCGAGAATCCGACGATCACCCACGGGTTCGTCGCCCCCGTCCAGCGGTCGGGGAAGAGCCACGCACCCAGCAGCTGGCAGGCGATCATCAGCGCAGTGAACACCGCGAACCGGGTGACGTTGGTCCTGGTCATGCGGCCCACCGTTGCCCGAGCCTGGACCTGTCGTCGACCCGCGTCCACGACCCGGTCACTGTGCGGCACCCCACTGTTCGCGCTGGTCGCAGTTGATAGATTGGCCGTTGCTCCACACGCTGGAAGTCCGTCGTCGTCGAGGGAGGCGAAATGACCGCCCAGTCCTCGCAGGCGCCCGTCCTCCTGCCGGTCCCGACGGTGCCGTCGGCCGCAGACCGTGGCACCACGCCCGGCACGCCGCTGCCGGCCGGCGCCCGCGGCCTGCCCGACCGGTTCGGCCGCCGCGCGACCGACCTGCGGGTCTCACTGACGGACCGCTGCAACCTGCGCTGCACGTACTGCATGCCGGCCGAGGGCCTCGACTGGCTCCCCACGCCGGACGTGCTGACGGACGAGGAGGTGGTCCGCCTCGTCACCATCGCCGTGCGCGACCTGGGGGTGCGCACGGTCCGTTTCACCGGCGGTGAGCCGCTGCTGCGGCGGGGCCTCGAGCACATCATCGCGGGCACCGCGGCGCTGCGGGACCACGACGGGAACAAGCCGGACATCGCGCTGACGACCAACGCCCTCGGCCTGGACAAGCGCATCGACTCGCTCGTCGACGCCGGCCTCGACCGCGTCAACATCTCGATCGACTCCCTCGACCGCGAGAGGTACGCCGCGGCCGCCCGCCGCGACCGGCTGCACGACGCCCTGAGGTCGCTCGACGCCGTCGACCGCGTGGGGATCCGACCGGTGAAGATCAACGCCGTCCCCCAGGCCGGCTCCTACCGCGAGGACGCGCCCGAGCTCCTGCGCTTCTGCCTCGAACGCGGCTATCAGCTGCGATTCATCGAGTACATGCCGATCGGCCCGCGGGAGTCGTGGAAGCGCGGAGAGGTCGTCACCGCCCAGGACCTGCGCGACGCCCTGACGGACGCCGGGTTCACCCTCACCCAGCGGCCCGGCCCCCGTGGTTCCGCCCCCGCCGAGGTCGAGGACGTCACGGCGCCGGGCCTGCCGGACGGGACGGTCGGCCTCGTCGCATCGGTGAGCGAGCCGTTCTGCGCGGCCTGCACCCGCACCCGCATCACCGCCGACGGCCAGGTCCGCTCCTGCCTGTTCGCCACGGAGGAGACCGACCTGCGCGGCCTCCTGCGCGACGGTTCCGACGACGCCGCCGTCTCGCGCCGCTGGCAGGAGGCCATGTGGGGCAAGCCGCGCGCCCACGGCTTCGGCACCGACGACTCCTTCGCCGCCCCGTCCCGCACGATGTCCGCCATTGGAGGCTGACGTGACCACAGAGGCCACGCCCACGACGACGACAACCCTCACGACCACCGTCCGGTTCTTCGCCGGCGCCGCGGAGGCGGCCGGCACGGGCACCACCACGGTCGAGGTCCCCGCCGGCGCGACCGTCGACACGGTCGTCGCCGCGCTGCGCGAGACCGCCGACGAGCGCCTGACCAAGGTCCTCGACGTCGCGACCTGGCTCTTGGACGGCCGCCGCACCGAGGGCTCCGCCGAGGTGCCCGCGGGCGCGACGGTCGACTGCCTCCCCCCGTTCGCGGGCGGCTGAGCGTGGCGAGACGCGTCGCCGCCGACGTCCTCGACACCCCGCTCGACCCGACGGCCCTGACCGAGGCGTGCGCGGACGACCGCTGCGGCGCCGTCGCGTCGTTCTCCGGCGTGGTCCGCGACCACGACGGCGGCCGCGGCGTCACCGGCATCGCCTACAGTTCCCACCCCGACGCGGCACGGTTCCTCGCGGAGGTCGTCGACGAGTTCCTCGACCGGCCCGGCATCCACGCCGTCGGCGCGCAGCACCGGGTGGGCGACCTCGCGATCGGGGACCACGCGCTGATCGCCGCCGTCGCGGGTGAGCACCGCGCCGAGACGTTCGCCGCCCTGGCCGAGCTGATCGAGCAGATCAAGTCCCGCGTGCCGATCTGGAAGCACCAGGCCTTCACCGACGGATCCACCGAATGGAGCGCCCTCCCGTGAGCCCCGCCCCCGCCCCGCTGCCGTCGCTCGAGATCCCGCTCGGCCGACCGCTTCAGCCCCTGCCGGCCGGCGCGTACGACCGGCACCGGCGCTCGCTGCTCGTCGAGGGCTACGGCGAGCGCGGGCAGCAGCGGCTCGCGGCGGCGCGGGTCCTCGTCGTCGGGACCGGCGGTCTGGGGTCGCCCGTCCTGTTCTACCTGGCGGCGATGGGCGTGGGCACGATCTACGTCTCCGACGCCGACGAGGTCGAGCTCAACAACCTCCAGCGGCAGTTCATCCACACCGAGGCCACCGTCGGCACCCTCAAGGCCGACTCGGCCGCCGCGGCGCTGCGGGCACTCAACTCCGAGATCGAGATCGTGCCGATGGGGCCGGCGACACCCGAGTCCCTCGACGCGCTGCGCGACGACATCGACCTCGTCATGGAGTGCTCCGACGTCTTCGCCACGAAGTACCTGGTCGGCGACTGGTGCGCCGCGAACGGGAAGCCGCTCGTGTGGGCGAGCGTGATGGCGATGATCTGGCAGGCGTCGGTGTTCTGGACGGCGCCGCCCGCCCCGTGGCGGCCGCTCGGCCTGCGCGACCTGCACGCCGAGGCGCCGGCGGCCGGCACCGTGCAGACCTCCCACGAGATCGGCGTGCTCGGCCCCGTCGTCGGGCAGGTCGCCTCCACCCAAGCCGTCGAGGCCGTCAAGCTCATCGTCGGGACCGGGTCGCCGCTCTTCGGACGGGTGCTCGTCGGGGACGCGCGCACGCAGCAGATCGACCAGCTCGAGTACGCGGTCCCTCGGGAGGACGCATGAGCCCGCTCGTCGACGTCGAGACCCACCTCGGCCGCATCCTCGACACGGCGCGCGGGGTCGTCGCCGCCCAGCCGGAGCGCACCCTCGAACGGGTGCCGCTCGGCGAGGCGCGCGGCCGCGTGCTGGCCGCCGACGTCGAGGCGCTCGCTCCGGTCCCCCCGTTCACCAACTCCTCGATGGACGGGTTCGCCGTGCGCGCGGCGGACCTCGCGGACCTGCCCGACGACGATCTCTCGCTCCCCGTCGACGGCGACGTCGCGGCCGGCGCGGTCGGCGCCCCGCTCGCACCCGGGACGGCGCAGCGCATCATGACCGGCGCGCCGATCCCCGAGGGGGCCGACGCCGTGGTCCCCGTGGAGGCCACCGACCACTCCCCCGGGCCCGGGCCCGCCCCCGCGCGCGTCCGCCTGTACGAGCGGCCGGTCGCCGGCGTGTACCTCCGCCACCGCGGGGAGGACGTGGCCGTGGGCGACCAGGTCCTCACCGCCGGCACCCTGCTCGGCCCGGCCCAGGTCGCCGCCGCGGCATCGGTGGGGCACAGCAGCCTGACCGTGGCGCGCCGGCCGCGGGTCCTTGTGGTCACGACCGGGGACGAGCTCGTCGCCCCGGGCGAGATCCCCGGCGAGGGCCACATCCCCGACTCGAACTCGCTCCTCCTCGCGGGGCTCGTCGCCGAGGCGGGCGGGACGACCGTGCACGGGCGCAGCCGGGACGACGTCGACGCCTTCCTCGCCACCCTCGATGCATCGCTGCCCGAGGTCGACCTCGTCGTCACCGCCGGGGGCGTCTCGGCCGGCGCCCACGAGGTGGTGCGGCAGAGCCTCGAGACTCGCGGCATCGACTTCCTCGGGGTCGCGATGCAGCCCGGCAAGCCGCAGGGCTTCGGGACGGTGGCCGACTCCACCGGACGGCGCGTCCCGGTGGTCGCGCTGCCCGGCAACCCCGTCAGCGTGTTCGTCACCTTCCACGTGCTCGTCCGCCCGCTCCTCGCGGTGCTCACCGGCGCGGACCCGGACCGGCGGACGTTCGAGGTCGTGGCCGGCCGCGACTGGCCGACGCCCCCGGGCCGGCGCCAGTACGCCCCGGTGGTCCTCTCCCGCGGGGAGGACGGGGAGATCCTCGCCGAGCCGCCGCACCCGCAGGGCGCCAAGTCGCACTTCGCCGCCACCCTCGCCCTGGCCGACGCGCTCGCGATCGTGCCCGCCGAGGTGGACGGCGTGCGGACGGGTGACCGCCTCGAGGCGTTCGGTGTCCGAGGATGGGGCGCATGAGCGAGCTGACCCACCTGCGCGCGGACGGCACGGCCTACATGGTCGACGTCACCGCCAAGACCCCGACCGTGCGCGAGGCGACCGCCGACGCCTCGGTGACCTGCGCCCCGGAGACGATGGCCGCGCTTCGCGCCGGTGGCGTCCCCAAGGGCGACGTGCTGGCCGTCGCGCGCATCGCCGGCATCCAGGGGGCCAAGAAGACCCCCGAGCTGCTGCCCCTCGCGCACGTCATCGGCGTGCACGGCGCGAGCGTCGAGCTCTCCCTCGAGGAGGACCGGGTGGCGATCCGCGCGACCGTCCGGACGGCCGACCGAACCGGCGTCGAGATGGAGGCGCTCACCGCCGCGACCGTCGCCGCACTCACCGTGGTCGACATGCTCAAGGGAATCGACCGCACGGTGGCCATCCGGGACGCGATGATCGTGGCCAAGTCCGGCGGGCGGTCCGGGGACTGGGTGCGGCCCGAGGGCTGATCCGCGCCCGAGGCCGGGCCACGCCGGCGGGGCTCAGGCCCCGCGCGCGGCGGGCGAACGACGCGGAGGCTGAGGCCCGCGCGAGGCCGTGTGCTCGGGCGACTCCCGTCAGGACGCTGCAGCCCGCACCCGGCTTCGCACCGGGACTTCGGCCGGACCGTGGATCGGCGTGCTCAGCTCGCCCAGCGGCAGGCCGCTGCCGCCCCACCGTGCGGCGACGATCTCCGCGCCGATCGAGACCGCGGTCTCCTCGGGCGTGCGCGCGCCGAGGTCGAGCCCGATCGGCGACCGCAGCCTGGCGAGCTGGCCCTCGGTCACGCCGTGCTCGCGCAACCGGGCGTTGCGGTCCTCGTGGGTACGCCGGCTTCCCATCACCCCGATGTAGGCGGCGTCGGTCCCGAGCGCCTCGAGGAGGACGGGGACGTCGAACTTCGGGTCGTGCGTGAGGACGCAGAGCACCGTGCGCTCGTCGAGGCCGGTGGCCGAGGCCAGGTAGTCGTGCGGCCAGGCGCACACGACCTCGTCGGCGTCGGGGAAGCGTGCGCGGGTGGCGAACACCGGCCGGGCGTCGCAGACGGTCACGCGGTAGCCGAGGAAGGTGCCGAGCCGGGCAAGCGCGCCGGCGAAGTCGATCGCGCCGAAGACGATCATCCGGGGCGGTGGTGCGTAGGACTCGACGAACACCGTGACGTCCCCTTTGCGCCCCTCGCCGTCCCGTCCCAGGTGGATCGTGCGGGTGGCACCGTTCTGCAGGAGGCCGAGCGCGTCGCTGACGATCGCCCTGTCGAGGAAGTAGTTCCCCGTCGATCCGTGCCGCTCACCGTCGACCATGAGCATCGTGGTCCCCGGCCGCTGGCCGTCGACCACGGTGGCGACGACGGCGGGTGTCCGCGCATCGACCGCCTCGGCAAGACGGGCAACGACATCGTCGGACGGGTCCACCCGGCGCACGAGGACCTCGAGCTCGCCCCCGCACGTGAGCCCGACGGCGAACGCCTCGTCGTCGCTCACCCCGTACCGGACCACCTCGGCGACCCCGGTCTCGAGCGCCTCCTGGCAACGCAGGTAGAGGTCGCCCTCGACGCAGCCCCCGGACACGCTGCCGACGACACGACCGTCCGCGTGCACCGCCATCGACGCACCGGCAGGCCGCGGCGACGACCGCCACGTGTCGATGACGGTGGCGATCGCGTACGGCTCGTCCCAGCCGCGCACGGCGTCGAGGATGTCCTTCATCGCGCTCTCCTTCTGTCGGCCACGACAGGTAGCCCTGGGCAACACATCCTACCTAACAGACCATCCGAACCGGATGGTTGCAGGAAGTGAAACCGCCGTCGAGTCAGTCCGATGACGTGTGGGCCTCACCGGTGGCGTCGCTCTCGCTGCCGCCCAGGCGGCGCAAGCTCGTGGCCAGCAGATCGACGAACTCGTTCTCGGCGTCGGTGGGCGGCCGCGCCGGGTCACGGACCCCGACGATTCGCCGCATGATGGGCGGTGTCAGGCGATAGCGGCGCACTCCACTGTCCGCGTTGATCCGGCTCAACGGCAGAATCCCGCACAACGGGAGCTTTTCGATCAGATCGAGTATGAGCCCGAGGTCATCGATCTCGATGAGCGGTCGAAGCGCGAGGCCCCGTGGTCCGAGCACACTGTCGACGATCCGACGCAGCCCATGCCTGCCCGATGGGACAACAAGAGGTGCGCTCGCGAGCCACGGGAGCGGGATGGGATCGGCTACCGGGGGCGGCGCTCCCTCACCGGCCACGAGGCACAGTTCCTCATCGACGAGTTCGCGGCCGACGAGCCCGTCGTACCGGAACGACTCGTTGATGATCACTGTGTCGAACTCGCCCGCCCGGAGCCGCGTAACGAGATCGGCGCTGAAGCCCGGAACGATCTGGAGGAGAACATGCGGGTGGTCGGGGACGAATGCCTCGACGGCACCGAGCAGAGCCCGGTCCGTTGCACCTGAGATCACACCGATGCGCAGAACCTCTGTCTCGGCACTCACCGGCGTCGACACAAGTTCGCGCGCCGCATCGAACTGGTCGAGCAGCGGAGCGAACGTGTTGTACGCCCGGCGCCCCTCGAGGGTGGGGACCATCCCTCGAGGGGTACGCTCGAACAGGTCGTGACCCAGTTCGTGCTCGAGCTTCGCGATCTGCGCCGACAGCGCGGGCTGAACGATGCCCAGGCGTTGGGCCGCACGGGTCACGGTTCCCTCGCGCACCAGGCACGTGAAGTACTTCAGCTGTCGCAGCTCCACAACGTTGTCGGCCCCCTTTCCGGGCGGTACCTATGAGGTAGCGCGAGGCGCGGAGGACTCTCGCTCAGCTTCGACCGAACCGCCACCACCCCCGAAGCTCGCCTCGCTGCGCGGGCCGTCGGCGACCGAGTCACCGCCTCGCCGCATGCGGGAGCCGATCTCCGCCACAGTCATGACGACAAGAGGGACAGCGATGGCGACATAGGCGTTGTCGACACCGAAAGGGTTGCCCGCCAGGAACCAGCCCACCGTCGCGATCAGCGCGCCCACGATGCTGACGAGCGCACCGTTTCGGCTCCCGAAGCGGGGTGCGTAGAACATGAGCAGGACGAGAACGGCGAGGGCCGAGCGAAGCGCCTTCCCCAGGAACGTGACCGCGAGGACATCGCTGGCGTAGAGCGCAAGGATCATGGGCACGATGCCCACGACGACAGTGGCGACGCGGATGAAGACCACGTCCTTGCGCGGGTCCTCGTCCCGGTTGAGGAACGGTCGGTAGAAGTCCTTCAGCAGGAGGGTCGAGATCGCGAGTGTGATCGCGCTGATGGTGCCGAGCAGCGCGGCAACCAGTCCCGAGATGACGATCCCTGCCGTCAGCGCGTGCATGTTGACGACGAGTTCCGGCAGCGCCTGCAACGAGTCGATCTCCGGGAAGAGGACGCGCGCGCACATGCCGGCGATGGCCGCGCAGATGCCGTAGGGAATGAGCATGAGGGACGAGTAGACGCTCGACCACTTCGCCTTCTTCTCGTCCCCCACCGAGGCGATCGCCTGAATGATGTACTGCGTGGCGAAGGTTGCCCCGGCACCGGCGATCATCCAGGCGACGATCTGCCCCAGGCCCACCCCGGTGACGTCGAAGAACTGGTCAGGCAGCTGCGCTCGAAGCTCTGCGAGGCCCCCCACGCGCCGCAACGGAAGGACCGCCGCCAGCACGATGCCCGTCAGCATGACGAGCGCGTGCACGACGTTCGTGTAGACGACCGACCGCATACCTCCCACCGCCACGTACAGGACGGCAAGACCTGCGGTCACAACCGTGGCAGTCGTGCGGTCGACATCGAGCAGGCTCGTGAAGACCGCACTACCACCGGCGAACACGGCAACGGCCACGGTGCCAAGGGCCACGATCATGATGATCGACGTGGCCAACCGAACGCGCTCTCCGTACCCGTGCTTGAGCACGCCCGAGATGGTGTTCTGCCCCAGCGACTTGTACTTGTGCGCGAGGAAGAACGAGAACAGGACGAACCCGATACCCAGCGCTACAAGGTTCCAGGCAGCCGAGATCCCGTACTCGTAGGCCCCCTGGGCGGTCCCCATGCTGGCGCTCGTACCAATGAACTCCGAGGCCATGAGAAGACCGATCAGAATGGCCGGAAACGTCTTTCCGCCCGTAGTGAATCCCTCTGCATCCTTCGATGACCGACGCACCGCAAAACTGATCACCACGGTGACCGCCAGATAAATTCCGGTGACGCCAAGAACAGCAGTTTGAAAACTCATCCGAACATCCCGTCGTTAGACTCGCGGGACCCACGCTGGCCCCGTCGTCCATGCATTTCAGGTGATGAGGACGTTACGGGCACCGGTTCCGGTAATCCAATACCCATTGGCGATCCAGATCATCACGATCCGTGATACCTTTCCGCACGCAATTGCCGGAATCGCGATCGCCCACATTCTGGTGAATTCTCGGTGGACTGATCATCCGTGTGAGAACGAGTTCCAGGTGCCCGGTCGGAAAGACCGGGCACCTGGACACGGACTACAGGGATATGTGGACGTGCTTGACCTCCGTGAACTGCTCGATGCCCTCGACGCCACGGGTGCGGCCGAGGCCGGACATCCCGTACCCGCCGGACGGTGTCTCCGCGTAGGAACGGTTGTACCCGTTGATCCACACGGTGCCTGCCTTGACGCCACGCGCAACGGCGAGCGCGTGTCCGGCGTCGCGGCTCCACACCGAGGCGGCGAGCCCGAACGGTGTGGCGTTGACCAATTCCAGCGCACTCGCCTCGTCGCGGTACGACTCGAGCAGGAGGACCGGGCCGAAGATGTCGTCTTGGACGAGCACGGAAGCCGGATCGACATCGGTGACGAGTGACGGGGAGAGGAAGTACCCGGCAGCACCGTCGGGGTGGACCTGCTCCCCGCCGACGACGACGGTCGCGTCACGCCGAGCTATGTCGACGTACGACTCGACTTTCTCGAACGCGGCCTGCGAGATGAGCGGGCCGAGGTCCGCGGACGGGTCCCGGGGGTCGCCGACCGTCAGACCGCTCACAAGCTCGGTGAGCCGCTGAGACACCTCACCGATCTGGTCCTCGTGGACGAGCACACGGGTACATGCCATGCACATCTGTCCCGCAGTCGTCACCGAGTTGCGTGCCGCCAACGCCAGCGCCTGGTCCAGGTCCCCGTCCGGGAGTACGAGCATCGCGGCCTTGCCTCCGAGCTCGAGCAGTGGCCGGGTCATCGTCTCGGCGGCATCGCGAAGGACCGCCTGACCGGCACCGGTCGAACCGGTGATGGCTACGGCAGCGGTGCCGGGGTGGCGGACGAGCGCCGATCCGACCTCGGCACCGCCCGGGAGGCACTGGAGGACGTCCCGATCGATACCGGACTCGTGACCGAGCCGGACGATCCGCTCGGTGACGTGAAAGGTCTGCGGGCTGGGCTTGACGAGAGCGGTGACCCCTGCGGCGAACGCTGGTGCGATGTCCCGGAGCAGGAGCAGGACGGGCCAGTTCCACGGCGTGATGAAGACCGTTGGCCCGACGGGCTCGCGCACGAGGTGGGACTCGCTACCGTCCCACAGCGATCCCGCACGCCCCAGCGGCAGACGGCACAGTCCCGCGTTGAACCGCAGCGAATCGATGCTGCCGGCCACCTCGGCACCGGCCTCGGCGGCGATCTTCCCGGTCTCCCGGATCAGCTGGTCGACCAGGTCGTCCCGCTCCGCCTCGATCCGGTCCGCCCACGCGTGCATCGCGGCCGCACGCGCCTTGTGGTCCCGTGCCCATGCGCCTCGGCCGGCGGCGACGGAGGCGGCGACGGCCTCGTCGATCTCGGCCGGCGTCGCGTCTCCGGGAATCTCCACCTCGGTCTGCTCGACCGGCAGGAGGACCGAGGTCATGCGAACACCCCACCGCCGTCGACGATGACCGTCTGGCCGGAGACGAATCCCGAGTCCGGGCCGGCGAGCCACATGACGGCACTCACGAGGTCATCGGGCAGCATTGCCCGCTGGATCGAGCGGGTCGATGCCACGCGCTGCATGTACTCGTCCGTGTTGACCGCACGCGACCCCGTGTCGTCGACCAGACCCGGCGAGACGGCGTTGACCGTGGTACCCGCAGCGCCCAGTTCCCGCGCCGCAGCACGGGTCAGACCCTCGACGGCTGCCTTGGAGGCCACGTAGTGGGCGAATCCGGCAGCACCGTTGCGGGTGACGACAGAGGCGACGTTGACGATCCGGCCTCCTCCCCCGTCCGCAAGAGCCGGGGCTGCGGACCGGATGGCCTGCCACGTGCCGACCACGTTGACTCGGAGCACAAGCTCCCAATCCTTGTCGGTGAGCTCCACGAGCGGCCGCTTCGGGCCGAGCCCGTGGTAGATCGCAGCATTGTTGATCAGTGAGTCGAGCCGGCCAAACTGCTCCGTCGCCGTTCGGACCGCCGCGTCCATGTCCGCCGCAACGGTGATGTCGGCGGGCACGAACACCGCCTGTCCCGCGCCGAGGCCGTTGGCCTCGGCGACGGCCGCCTCGGCAGTGTCAGCCGTGCTCTTCAGGTCGGTGGCCACAACGTTGGCGCCCGCGCGGACGAGCTCGGTCAGATAGGTCCGTCCAATGTCGCCGGCGACTCCGGTGAGCAGGACCGATCGGCCCTCGTAGCTGTCTCCCATGATGTACTCCTTGCTTCTCGAGGATGTCGGTCAGTCGCTGGTCTCGATGGCTCCGCGAGTCTCCGGGCTGCGCACGACCGCGATGATGAAGACGAGCACGGAGGCGGCAACGAAGATCATGAGTCGGGACGGGATGTCGCTCGTCTCAGGACTCAGGAGCGTGACGAAGGTGGGCAGCAGGCCGCCGAGCATGAATCCGGTGTTCCACGACACCGCAGTGCCGCGGGAACGGATCTCGGTCGGGTAGCGCTCGTTGAGGAAGATCATCACCGGTGCATATGCGGCGTTCGCGATGGCCGCGAGGAGGCAGCACCACAGGAGGATCGCCACGGTTGAGCTCGGGTCCGTCTCGGAGATAATCCAGAGGATGAGCGGCAGGGCGACGAGGTTGATGGCGCCGATGACGATCATGGTGCGGCGCCGGCCGAAGTTCTCGCTCAGGTGGCCCGCCCCGGTGGCAGCGACAACCACGATGAGGCTGGCGGCGAGGAGCACCCATCCACGCGTGTCGGCCTCCACCGGCGTGACGACGTCGAGGTAGGTGGGCAGGAAGCCAGAGGTGAGGTAGTACTGGGCGCCCGCACCGGCAGCGACGGCAATGTTGAGCAGGGTGATCTTGCCGTACCTCCCGGTTACGAGATCCTTGAAGCTGAGCGGCTTCGTCGCGACCTTGCCCGAGGCCTTCGCCTCCTTGGCAGCCAGCCAAATCGGTGACTCCTCGACCTTGCGGAGCACGAAGAGGCTGAGGATCGCCCCGAGAAGACCAGTGAAGAACATGTAGCGCCAGCCGGTCTCAATGAACTCGTCACCCGGAAAGATGGCACTGATGACGATGAAGGCCACGCTCGCCATAGCTGCGCCGAGACCGGCGCCACCGCCGCCGATGAGCCCGGACATCATGCCGCGGTACTTCGGCGGGACGCTCTCGGTGCCGAGGGTGTGCGTCACGGCGGTCACACCGCCGACAAAGATGCCCTGGATGACGCGCAGGACGAGGAAGATGATCGGTGCGACGAGGCCGATGGTGGCGTAGGACGGGATGAGTCCCATCGCCGCGGTCGAGAGGCCCACGCCGGCCAGGACGAGGACCATGATCCGCTTGCGGCCGACCTTGTCCGCCCAGCCGCCGAACACGGCTGCGCCACCTGGGCGCATGACGATACTGACGGCGAAGGACACGAAGACGAGGGCGAGACTGAGCGTCTCGCTCTCGACCGGGAAGATCTGCGCGCCGACCGGTCCGGCGACGTAGAGCAGGATGAAGAGGTCGAAGAGGTCGAACGCCCACCCCATGACCGAGGCAAAGGCTGCGGCGAGCGGGCTGCGCCCGGTACCGGCCTGTGCCGACGAGTGTGTCGTGCTGTTCATCGAGACCACCTTTGGTGCCAATAGATGCAGTTGACGTGCGTGGTGTAGGAGGGGGCGTCGTGACTCGCCCGGCTGTCAGGAGTCGTCGCGGCGCACGAAGTCCTTCGGCTCGAGGACGAGCGAGGTGACGACTCCGATGACGAGCGACCAGAAG
Source organism: Georgenia sp. Z1344 (assembly GCF_057652375.1). Classification (NCBI taxonomy): domain Bacteria; kingdom Bacillati; phylum Actinomycetota; class Actinomycetes; order Allobogoriellales; family Allobogoriellaceae; genus Georgenia; species Georgenia sp. Z1344. The sequence continues at coordinate 1,446,643 of NZ_CM172728.1, forward strand.
GGCGCCGAGATGTGGAACAGGGTCAGTCCGCTCATGGCGACGACGAGTGCGACGAGCGCTCCGATCTGGAAGCGCTTGTCCCGGAAGCTCGACTGGAACGCCTGGAGCAGCACGCCGATCATGGCCAGTCCGGCGAGCGCCGCGGTGAGCTCGGGCGGCAACGTGCTGACTGCCCCGACCGCCACGCTGGCAAGCACACCGAACAGGACGAAGAGGATGCCGTTGACGACGGCGGCGGCGTAGCGACCGTCCTTGTCCTCCCCCGCCTGCTCCGAGGAGCAGATCGCGGTCATGGGCCCCGCGATGTTCGCGTTGTGGCCGCCGAAGAGCGGCGCGAGGATGCCGCCCACTCCACTGATGATCGTCATCGAGTTGAACGGCGGCCGGTACCGCTCGACCATGAGGACACCCATCGCCTGCGCGTTCTCTGCGCCGATGACGAGCAGGGCGAGCGGGACGCCGACGGCGAGGATCGCGCCGAGGCTGAAGGACGGCATGACGAGCTCGGGAGCGGTGAGCACGAGCCCGCCCGGCAGCGGCGTGAACGATCCGGTGATCGCCGCGGCGACCGCGCCGAAGACGAGCGCACCGACGACGCCCGGGACCTTCTTGATGAACCGCGAGAGCAGCAGGTACCCGACGATGGCCGAACCGACGACAACCGGGAGCGCCTGGGCGGCGTCGACCACCCCGGTGCCGAACCTGATGAGCGCCCCGGCGATCATCGCCATGACGATCGGGAACGGGAGCCAGGTGGCGACCTTCCGCACGAGGCCCGTCAGTCCGATGACGAGGACGATGACGCCGGCCGCGATGAACGCTCCGACCATCTCCCCGAACGTGTAGTCGGCCAGCGCTGCGACGACGAGGACAGCTCCCGGGATGCTGTACGCCCCAACGATCGGCAGCTTGTAGTACAGCGCCATGACGAACGAGATGAGTCCGCCGAAGACGTAGATGCCGAAGATCCACGACGAGATCTGGACATCCGTCAGGCCGTTCGCCTGGCCACCGTTGATGACGATGAGCGCGGGACCGGTGCAGCCGAAGATGGCAGCGACGAACGCGGCGCCGATGGTCGAGATGTTGAGGTGCTTGGGCAGGTCGCGCAGACCGGACGCGAAGCCGGGCCCACCTTCGACGAGAGTTCGCTCGACGACGGTGGGTGTGGGTTCCTGATCGCGCTCCTGCTCGTGGATCGTCATGATGCGCTGGACTCCTTCGTCTCGACACGCAGCTGGTAATCGCCGGCCAGGAGCTTGCGGCGCAGGATCTTCCCGACAGGGCTCTTGGGGATGGCGGAGATGACGAGGACCTTCTTGGGCCTCTTGTACTGCGAGAGGGGAGCCTCGTTCCGGCTCCACTCCTGGAGCTCGGCCGCGAAGGCGGTCGGGTCGACCGCCTCGTCGCTCGGCACGACGAACGCGGTGACGGCCTGGCCCCACTTCTCGTCCTTGAGACCGACGACGGCGACCTCGGACACGCCGGGGTGGCGTGAGAGGACGTCCTCGACCTCGATGGGGTGGACGTTCTCCCCGCCCGTGATGATCATGTCGTCGACCCGCCCGTCGACCCAGAGGTCGCCGTCGGCGTCGATGTGCCCGAGGTCGCCGGTGTGGTACCACCGCCCACGGATCGACTTCGCGTCCGCGTCGGGTCGCTTCCAGTAGCCCTGGAACGCCTCGTCGGAGTCGAGTGAGGCGACGATCTCTCCGACGACGTCGACGGGCAGCTGCTCGTGGACGTCCGTCGAGCCGGGATCGACCACGCGGAGGCGGGAGTAGAGCCCGGGACGGCCGGCGCTGCCCGGCTTGCGGGCGGCCTTCTCCTCGATGGCGAAGGTGTAGACCTCGCTGGAGCCGTAGTGGTTGACGAACACCTCGGGCTCGATGGCCTTCTCGAGCTGCTCGCAGAGGGTCGACGTCATCGCCGCACCTGCGAAGGCCAGCTTCCGCACGGATCGCCCGACCCGGTCGAGCTGCCCGGTCTGCGCGAGGGCCCAGAAGGCGGTCGGCACGAGGTAGAGGGCCGAGATCTCCTCGGCCTCGATGAGCTCGACAGCCTTCGGGGCGTTGTAGACAGGCATCTCGACGAACGTGCCGCCGAGGATGAGCATCGACTGCAGCGAGCGCAGGCCCATCGTGTGGTACATCGGCATGGCGCCGAGCATGGACTCGCCGTACTGGTAGCTGCACTGCATGACGTGCGCGGCAGAGGCGGCGAACTCATTGCGCTGGGTGCGCGGCACACCCTTGGGCTTCGCCGTGGTCCCGGACGTGTAGAGCATGACGGCCGGGTCGTCCTCGGTGACGACGATGTCCGGGGCCTCGCTACCCGCGGCGGCGACCACGGTCTCGAAGTCCTCGGAGCCGGCCAGCACCTCGGAACCGGCGTGCAGGAGGATCGGGGCGACGGTCGCCATCCCGAGGGCCTCCTCGGCGACGGCCCGGGCAAGGTCGTCGACGACGACCACCTTGGGCTCGGCGTCATCGAGGCAGTAGGCGAGCTCAGGCCCGGAGAGCCGGATGTTGAACGGGGTCGAGAGCACCCCGAGCTTCTGCAGGGCGAGGTGCGTCGACGCCATCACCTCCGAGTTCGACAGGAACATCGCCACCCGGTCGCCCGGCTGCACGCCGAGCGCCAGCACGGCGTTGGCGATCTGATTCGTGCGCTCGTCCCACTCGCGATACGTCATGCGCCTCGACCCCGCGAAGCCGAGCCGGTCGGGGAACCGCTCCGCGGTCCAGGCGAGCGTGCGTCCGATCTCCATCGATCAGTTCCTCCTCGTGATGCGGTTGACGACGCCGCGCAGGCGCGCGGCGGTGAGCTGCGTGACCATGGCGATCGCGCTCGGTGGTGCGGTGGTGACGGGCTCCTCGCCGCGCGCCGTGGCGTCCAGCGCGCGTGTGAACTGCCCGAACATCTCTCGACTCACGTCCCCCGCGAGGGACCGCCCGAACTGGGCGATCCGTCCTGTCATGTGAAGGTCGGCCTCGGCATGGACGGCGCTGCCCTCACCGTCCGGCGAGACGGAGAGGAGGACCTCGGCCTGCACGTTCCCGCCGCCCGCGTCCTCGGCCTGGGCGAGCGCGACGATCCGTCGGTCGGTCTCGTCCCGCTCGGCCACGTGGATGTCCCCGACGAAGGCGAGCTTGACCGGGCCGAGCGCCACACGGATGCGGCCCTTGTAGCGGTCGTCCCCGAGGTCGGCGACGAGCTCGGCGCCCGGCAGGCAGCGGGCGAGCCGATCGGTGTCCGCCATGACGGCCCAGAGCTCGTCCGGGGTGGCCCGGACCTGCTCGTCGACCTCGATCGCCACGGTCGGCTCGGTCTGCGGCATACGGATCTCGACGGGACCGGTGTCCTCGTCCTCCGCGTGCTCCGCGGCGGCGGACGCACGCCCGCCCCCGTTGTCGCGTGGGAGGAGCGCGGCTGAGGCGCAGTTGCGGGGCGCCGGGACGCCGTCCGGATGCTCCTCGGCGACCTCGGCGACCGCGTCCATGATGTTGCGATACCCCGTGCAGCGGCACAGGACGCCGGACATCTTCTCCGGCAGCTCCTCGCGGTCGATCCCGGGCTCGTGGTCGAGCAGGTCGTAGGCGCTCATCAGCTGGCCGGGCGTGCAGAACCCGCACTGGAGCGCGTGGTGCTTGCCGAAGGACTCCTGGAGCGGGTGGAGGTCGTCCGGCTTGCCGAGGCCCTCGACCGTCATGATCTCGGCGCCCTCGAGCTGGCAGGCCAGGAGGAGGCAGGCCCGCGCGGCGTCGCCGTCGACCACGACGGTGCACATCCCGCACACCCCGTGCTCGCAGCCGATGTGCGTGCCCGTGAGGCCGAGGTGGTCGCGCAGCGCGTCCGAGAGCGTGACGCGGGGCGCGACGTCGACGGTGGCGGGGCGGCCGTTGACGGTGAAGGAGACCCGTAGGGTCTCCCCCGCCTCGACCCTGAGGGTCTCGGACGCAGCTTCCTCCTGTCGCCCGGAGCGGCCGGTGAGGCGGTCGAGCGTGGCGGACAACGGGCGTGGGGGGTTCATGCGGCGACGCTCCGGAGGGTCGAGGTATATGCGCGGGCCAGCTCGCGGGCGGCGAGCGTGCGGACGAGCCGACGCCGGTAGGCGGGCGACCCGCTCGAGTCGCCCCCGGTCGTCACGACGTCGGCGGCCATGGCGTCGGTCGCCTCGGTCAGCCGGGACGCCAGGTCGGTGGCCGAGCCGTCGGAACGCGTGATGGCCTCGGCCAGCGCGGGGCCGAGGTCCCGGCGCTGCGGGCGATCGGAGACACCGAAGCTCGTGACGTGGGCGTCGCGGATCTCGCCGTCGCGGATCCGCACCCGGACACCGACGCCCGCGAGGGCGAAGTCGCCGTGCCGGCGAGCGACCTCGGAGAACCCGAACCCTTCGCCCCGCCCCGGCAGGGGCATCCGCACCGAGGTCACGACGTCGGTCGGCCCCAGCGCCGTCGTCATCGCGCCGACGAAGAAGTCGTCTGCCGCGACCTGGCGCCGGCCGTCCGGCCCCGCGACGTCGAGCGTGGCGCCCAAGCACAGCGCGACCGCCGGGAGCTCCGACGAGGGGTCGGCGTGTGCGAGCGAACCGCACACCGTGCCCCGGCTGCGGATCTCCCGGTGGCCGATCCACGGGAGTGCCTGGCTGAGCAACGGGACGGTGCCTCGGTACTCACGCTCGATGCGCCGCTGCCGGACGGCCGCCCCGATCCGCAGGACGCCGTCGGACACACCGACCTGACCGAGCTCGGGGACCTGGGTGATGTCGACGAGGGTCCCCGGCCGGCCGAGCCGCATCGCAAGGACGGGGACGAGCGACTGTCCACCGGCGATGACCTTGCCGCCGCCCTGCTCGTCCGCTGCGACGAGCTCGGCGACGACGTCCGCCAGCCGGGTCGGACGGACGTAGGCGAAGGGGGCGGCCTTCATGTCAGCGGCCCTCGAAGACCGGCGAGCGCTTCTCGGTGAACGCGGCGACGCCCTCGGCGAAGTCGTGGGTCGCGCGCAGCATCGAGTACGACTTGCGCTCGAGCTCGACACCGGTGGCCAGGGGGCCGTCGATCCCGCGGTCGAGGACCTCCTTGGCGGTGCGCAGGGCGACCGGCGAGTAGCCCAGCAGCGTCGACACGATGCGCTCGACCTCGGCCTCGAGCCCGTCCCGGTCCTCGGACACCGACGCGAGCAGGCCCCAGTCGAGACCCTGCTGCGCCTTGATCCGCTCGGCCGTGAGCACGTGGTACTTGGCCCGCGAGAGCCCGATGAGGCGGGCGAGCCGCTGGGTCCCGCCGCTGCCCGGCATCATCCCGAGCCGCATCTCGGGCAGCGCGAACTCCGAACGCGCGGTCGCGAGGCGGATGTCGGTCGACAGGGCGAGCTCGAAGCCGACGCCGAAGCAGTAGCCGTCCACCGCGGTGATGACGGGCTTGGGCGAGCGCGCCGGCGCGGTGATGTCCTGGCCGAGGTCGGTGAGGTCGAACGGCTCGACCTCCATGAAGCCGGCGATGTCACCGCCCGAGGTGAAGTGCTCGCCCTCGCCCCGGATGACGACGACGCCGATGTTCTTGTCGGCGTCGATCTCGGCGAACCGCTCCGCCATGAGCGCGCGGGTCTCCATCGTCACGATGTTGAAGCGCCCGTGGTCGAGCGTGAGGTTGGCGACGCGGCCGTCGTGGCTGCGCTCGAGTCGGATGTCTCCACCGGTCAGGGGCATGTCGGCTCTCTTCCTTCGTGGGTCAGCGGGAGGTGGTCAGCAGGTCGTGGATGACGTTGCCGTGGAGCGGGAGGCGCGAGATCTCGACGTCGTGCTCGGACAGCGCGTCCTCGACGGCGTTGGCGACCGCGACGGGGAAGCTCATCGAGCTCCCCTCGCCGGAGCCCTTCGCGCCGAGGCGGGTCACCGGGGACGGCGTGACGATCCGGTTCCCCACGAGGGGGAACATCGCCTCGGCCGACGTCGGCACGAGGTAGTCCATGAACGTCGAGGTCGGCTGGCCGGACTCGGTGTAGGCCATCTCCTCGTAGAGCGCGCCACCGAGCCCGTGGACGATCGCGCCGTGCACCTGGCCCTCGATGAGGAGGGGGTTGAGCACGGTCCCCGCGTCGTGCACGCCGGTCACCTTCTCGATGGAGATCTCGTAGGTCTCCGGGTCGATCCGGACCTGGACGAGCTCGGCCACGAATCCGTAGCACAGCGAGGAGTTGACCTGGTCCGTGCGCGAGGGGGCCTTCGCCTCGGGCGGGGTGAAGGCCGCCTCGGCGTAGAGGGACGCGTCCACGCCGTCCGGCAGCGAGCCCGGGTCCCAGTGCACGACCCCCGCCGCGTGGCGGAACTTCACCGACCGGTCGGGCTCGGCAGCCACGCGGACGAGGCCGTCGGCGAGCTCGAGCTCGTGCGGCTCGGCCTGGAGGAGGACGCTCGCGGCCACCTTGATCGAGGCCGAGATCCGGTCGGTCGCCTCGACGATCGCGGAGGTCAGCAGCGGCGAGAACCGCGAGGAGTAGCTGCCCGAGGTCACTGTCCACGGGGTGCTGTCGGTGTCCATGTCGACCTTGGGGACCACCTGCTCGAGCGGCAGGCCGAGCTGGTCGGCGACGACCTGACGGGCGACGGTCGCGTGCCCCTGACCCTGCGGGACGGTGCCGAGGAGGACCGAGACCACCCCGAACGGGTCGACCGTGACGCGGACGTGCTCGGTCGACCCGGACTTGTCCCGCCCCGGCGGGCGGTCCTCCGCCGGCGTCGCGAGGCCGACGTAGCCGATGTTGGTGGCCGAGGGCTCGACGACGAGAGCGACCCCGCTGCCGACGAGCTCGCCCCGGGCCCGGGCCTCGGCCTGCTCGGCGCGCAGCTGCGCGTAGCCCGTCGACTCGAGCAGCATCTCGACGGCTCTCTCGTAGTCCCCGGAGTCGTAGATGCCGCCCGTCGGCGTGGCGTACGGGAACGAGCCGGTGCGCACGAGGTTGCGGCGCCGCAGCTCGACCGGGTCGGTACCGGTCGTGCGGGCGATCTTGTCCATCACGCGCTCGAGCCCGAAGTAGAGCTGCTGGCCGCCGAAGCCCCGGTTGAGCCCGGTGGGCGTCTTGTTCGTGACGACGGCGCGGGACCGCAGCCGGACGGCGTCGATCCGGTAGGCCCCGGTGATGTTGCCGAAGCAGCGGTAGAGGGTCGCGGGTTCCGGGGGTCGGAGGTAGGCGCCGACGTTCTCGGTGAAGTCGACGTCGAGCGCCTGGACCATCCCGTCGGCGTCGATGGCGGCGGAGAAGCGCATGAGCCGGTCCGAGCCGGCCGAGCTCGCGAGCAGGTGCTCGTTGCGGTCCTCGGTCCAGCGGACGGGCCGCCCCGCGTGCCGGCTCGCGAGGGCCATGAGCGCGATGTACGGGTAGATGCCGGCCTTGATGCCGAAGCTCCCCCCGTTGTCCTCGGGCACGATCAGCCGGAGCTGGGCTGGCCCGATCCCCAGCGCACCGGACAGCACCGGCACCATCGAGAACGGGCCGTGGAAGTTGGAGTAGGCGGTGACGCGCGGCCCGTCGGCCTCGTCCCGCCACTCGGCGATCACCGAGTAGCACTCCATCGGGGTCGACGAGTACCGCGGAAAGCTGTACTCGCCGGTCACCACGCGCGCGGCGGCGGCGAACGCGTCGTCGACCTCGCCGAACGTGAAGGTGCGATCGCTGGCCACGTTGCTCTCCGCCGTGTCGTGCAGCAGCGGCGCACCCGGCTCGAGCGCCTTCGCGGTGTCGACCACGGCGGGCAGGAGCTCGTAGTCGACCCGGACGAGCTCGGCGGCGTCCTCCGCGGTGTACCGGTCGGTCGCGACGACGACCGCGACCGGCTCACCGACGAACCGCACCTTGTCGGTGCCCGTCGGGTAGTAGGGCATCGGGGCGCGGAGCGAGAGCGGGAACGGCTTGAGCGCCTCGAGCACCTCGTCGGGGCCGATGACGGCAGCGACGCCGGGGTACGCGCGCGCCCGCTCGAGGTCGACCGACCGGATGTACGCGTGCGGATGCGGACTGCGCACGACCGCGGCGACGAGCGTGCCGGGCAGCGGGTCGAGGTCGTCGAGGAATCGCCCGCGGCCCGTGAGCAGCGCGGGGTCCTCGAGGCGCGCGAGGCCCTGCCCCACGAACTTCTCCCGTCCCGGCTCGTCCCCGGTCATCGCATCCTCCGTCCACGGGGCAACGTCGCCCTCTACGCTCCGTTTCGTACGGTCCGTCTCGGAGGATGAACCTAGAGTACGGTCGACGGCATGTCAAAGGTGCGCCTCTCGACGACGTCCTACGTCGTCCTCGGACTGATCGGGCTGCGCGGCCCGTCCACCTCGTACGACCTCAAGCGGGCCGTCGGGCGCTCGGTCGGCTACTTCTGGCCCTTCCCGCACGCCCAGCTCTACTCGGAGCCCCGCCGGCTCGCCGAGGCGGGACTGCTCGAGGTCGAGGCCGAGTCCGACGGTCGGCGCCGCCAGACCTTCTCCCTCACCACCGCCGGACGCGTTGAGCTCACCCGGTGGCTCGCCGAGCCGGTGACGGACCCGATGCAGATCCGCGACGTCGCCGAGCTCAAGCTGTTCCTCGGCGAGCTGGCCACCGACGAGGACCTCCTGAGCCTCGCCGAGGAGCAGGTCCGGCAGCACACCGAACGTCTCGGCGTGTACGACGACATGGCGGCGCGATACGAGGGAGATCCGCGGCTCGAACCACGGCTGCGCTCGCTCCGGCTCGGGCAGCGGATCGAGCACGCGGCGCTGGAGTTCTGGACGGATCTCGCCGACGAGGTCAGCGCGCAGGTCGAGCGGCGGCAGGGGGCATGAGAGGCGGGGTCCACGCGCCGGAGACGGGGAGCGGCCCGCGTGCGGTTCTCCTGCACTGCGACGCCGCCACGGGTGCGTCGGGGTGGCGCATGCAGCGGGGGCTTGCGAAGCGGTGGACGCTCGTGACGCCGGACCGGCCCGGCTACGGTTGCAGCCCGCGGGTGCGGGTCGACTTCGAGACGGAGGCGCCCGGGCACGCCCGGCTCCTCGGGGACGGTGCCCACCTCGTTGGCCACTCCAACGGGGGCGTCTCGGCCATGTACGTCGCCGCCCTGGCGCCGCACGCAGTCCGGTCGCTCACGCTGGTCGAGCCGCCCGCGTTCGGCGTCTCCGATGCCCCGACGGTGGTGGAGACCCGCGAGCGCCTCATGGCGCTGTGGGCGGAACAGGTCGAGGACCCCTTCGAGTTCTGGGACCGCTTCTCCCGCACGATCGGCGAGCGCCCGTGGCCACGGCCACCGCTTCCCGCCGCGCTCGCGGACGGCGTCCGCGCCGTCATGGGCTCCCGCGGCCCCTGGGAGGCCCGCCCCGATCTTGCCGCGCTCCGCGCCGCCCCGTTCCCTGTGCTCGTGGTCTCCGGCGGGCACCATGCCGGGTTCGAGGCGGTGGCCGACACGCTCGCTGCGGGCACGGGGGCCGAACGTGCGGTGCTGCCCGGGCGGAACCACATGGTGCCGCTGGTCGGCGAGCCGTTCAGCGCTCTCGTCGAGGACTTCTGGCTGCGGGCCGACGCCGCGGCCCGGCGGGCGGCGGGCGACGCGGACGCTCAGGCCCCGCGCGCGGCCGCGTGGGTCTCCGACAGCTCGAGATAGGTCTCGGCGTTTCGACGGATCGCCTCGACCTCGTCGTCGGTGGTCTGTCGGCGCACCTTGCCCGGGACCCCCGCGACGAGCGAGCGTGGCGGGATCTCCGTGCCCTCGAGGACGACTGTCCCCGCGGCGATGAGGCTGCCGGCGCCGATCCGGGCGCCCGTGAGCACGACCGCGCCCATGCCGATGAGGACGTCGTCCTCGATCTCGGCCGCGTGGACCACGGCGTTGTGCCCGACGGACACGCCCTCGCCGATGCGGGTGGAGTGCCCGACCTCGACGTGGACGCTCACGTTGTCCTGGATGTTGCTCCGCGCGCCGAGCACGATCTCCTGGCCGTTGAGGTCCGCCCGCAGCACGGCGCCGTACCAGACGCTAGAGCGCTCGCCGGCGCGAACACGGCCGACCAGGGTCGAGCCGGGGGCGACGAACGCATCGGGCGCGACCTCGGGCGTCGCGCCTTCCGGCAGCGACAGGACCTGCGCGGAGCGGGCGGTGTTCTCAGGCATCGGGTTCTCCTCGACGTCGACGGTCGTGCCATCCAATCATCGGGCCGCCGCCGGCGATCGACGCACCCGGCTCAGCGAGCGTCGTCGGGCGTCCTCGCGTTCGTCGACACTCCCGCCCATCGGGACACGAGACCGACCTCGATGTCGAAGAGGTCGAGCACACGCCCGACCGAGTGGTCGACGACCTCCTCGACGGACGTCGGACGGGTGTAGAAGGCCGGCACCGGCGGCGCGATGACGGCGCCCAGCTCACTCAGCTCGGCCATGCTGCGCAGGTGGTTCCGGTGCAGGGGCGTCTCCCGCACCATGAGGACGAGGCGCCGCCGCTCCTTGAGCTGAACGTCCGCGGCGCGTGCGATGAGCGACGAGGTGACACCCGAGGCGATCTCGGACATGGACTTGACCGAGCACGGGGCCACCACCATCCCCATGGTCCGGAACGAGCCGCTCGAGATCGTCGCTCCGATGTCGTGGTTGGGGTGCACGACGTCGGCGAGGTCGTCGAGGTCTGACATCCGCATGCCCGTCTCCTGGGCGAGCGTCAGGCGGCCGGCCTTGCTGACGACGAGGTGGGTCTCGACCGGCGTGTCCCGGAGCACCTCGAGCATCCGTACGCCGTAGGCCGCGCCGGACGCACCGGTGATGCCGACGATGAGGCGCGGGGTCATGTCACTGAGGTCCATCGTCACTCCCTACCGCGTCGCCACGGAGTTGCGCCAGTCCCCGGTCGATCGATCCACGACCGCGTCGAGGTCGACCTCCGCCTCGCCGGGGACGCGGATCCGGAGGAACTTCATGTCGGGCGACCCCACGGGAACGGTCGCGTCGAACCCGAGCTTGGCGCCCACCCCCGCCTGCGTGGAGGGATCCAGCTTCGACCCCTGGGATCCCTCGACGACGACGAGGTCGCTGTCCGCCTGGAACCGGGTCGCGACCGCCCACTCGACCTCCCGCGGGTCGTGGAGGTCGACATCCGTGTCGACCACCGTGACGTGCTTGATGTCGTAGTGGGTGGCGAGCGCCCCGAGGATGACGTTCTTCGCCTCGCCCGGCTGCGGCGAGTCGACCTGCACGTACAGGTGGTAGCGCGACACGCCTCCGAGGGAGAGGTGGACGTCCCGCACACAGGGGAAGCTCCTGCGCAGGTGCGACAGGAACGAGGCCTCGCGCGGGATGCCACCGAGCAGGAGGTGCTCGAGCCCGCCTCCGACGATGGTGTGGAAGACCGGGTCACGGCGGTGCGTGACACGGTCGACCTCGATGACGTGCCGCTCGGCGCGCTCGCCGTAGTACTGCGGGAACTCCCCGAACGGCCCCTCGGGCTCGCGCCGGTTCGCCACCAGGCGCCCCTCGATGACGATCTCCGCGTCGGCCGGGACGCGGACGTCGTTCGTCAGGCACCGCGTCACGCGCAGCGGTGCGCCGCGCAGCGCGCCCGAGATCTCCAGCTCGTCCTGCCCGAGCGGGACGATCGCCTGCGAGGACATGAGGGTGAGCGGGTCGACGCCCACGACGACGGCGATGTCGAGGTCCTCGTCGTCGTTCTCCCGCTCCTCGAAGAACCGCAGGGTGTGGCGGGGCAGGAGCAGGGCGCCGAGCCGGTCGGGCCCGCTGACCTGCAGGCGATGGATCGATACGTTCTGGGCACCGGTGGATCGCTGACGCGAGATGAGCAGACCGGCCGTGATGTAGCTGCCGCTGTCGTGCTCGTTGTGCGTGGGGATCGGGAGGATCTGCTCGAGGTCGACGTCGTCGTGCACGACCTCCTGGACCGGGGCGTCAGCGACCTCGGCCCACGGGACCGGCGACAGGCACGCCTCCTCGAAGGTGCGGACGAGGGATCCCTCGTCCACCCCGAGGGCCTCCGCCATCCAGGACCTCTGAGAGAGGAGTCCCGAGACGACGGAGCCCGGGTGCCCGTCGGGGTGCGGGAACAGGGAGGCCGACGTCCCGTCCAGACGGTTGGCGACCGCGGCGACCTCGTGCCGGAGACCGAGCCCCGTCCGTGTGACGGAGAGCCGGTCGGTTCCGGCGAGGTGGTCCAGCCAGCCCCGCAGGTCGGCCCCGGGGGGTACTCCCTCGCCCTGCACGTGGTCCGTCATCGTGTCGTCCTCCAGGTCGCCGGATCGGTGCGCCCTGCGCCTCTGGGCCGGCTCGACCGACCCGGGTGTCCACGCAGCGGTGCCGACGGACCGGCGGGCGGCTCGGCACGATCCGGTCGCCTCGTCGCGTAGTCCGTCTCGGACCATCCTGGCCGGACTATCGGACGGGCGTCAAGGTCGACCGCCACGGTCGGCGCGGCGTCATTCGTCCGCACGCCCTCGGGAGGCCCGTCACCGCGGGGTGTCGACGTCCTCACCCCCGGCCAGGTCGCCGCACTCGACCAGCCGGACCTCCTGGGTGCGCAGGTAGGGGGCTGCGCCGTCGTCGTCGGTCAGTTCCGCCAGCAGGGGGCCAAGGTGCGCGGCCGGGACCACGACCGGGTGCCGGGCCCGCCCGGCGAACGAGGCCCGGACGAGGTCGTCGTCGGCGGCGGCGAGGACCCGCGCCACGACGTCGGGCCCGATGTCCGGGTAGTCGACGAGGTGGATCGCCATGCGCCGGGTCCCCGCCGGCACCGCGTCGAGACCGGCGCGCAGCGAGGCGCCGATCCCCCGCTCCCACCCGGGGCAGTGCACCTTGGCCGCGCCGTCCGGCAGCTCGGGCCTGGCCGCACCGGTGACGACGAGGACCTCGTCGCACCCGCCGACGCGGAGCGCGTCGACGCCGTGCGCGAGCCAGCCCGGCACGAGGATCTTCGGCATGCCGTAGCGCCGCCCCGCACCGGCGGCGAGCAGCATGCCGACCGTCGGACCCGGGTCGTGCGCCCTGCTCGTCACCATGCGGTCAGCCTCCCCCGGTCGCAGCCCCGCGCCAAGTCCGCACCACCCGTCGCGACTCGCACCACCGACCGCCGCTCGCGACACACGCACGTGGGTCCACAGGCGCGCCGCTCGGGCCACCCGGAGAGAACTGTCCACGTGTCGTCCCCCGTCATCGCGCGTCCTCGTGATGGACTACGGTCACGCATCTACCAGGGACGGTAGGTCCTGGGTACTTCGACGAAACTGGAGGGAGACCCGCGATGGTCAGCAACGACGCGACCACCAGCCCCACGAGGCCGCAAGCGACCGTGACCGGGGACGACCTCCGGGGCGCCCCCTCGGCCCTCTCGCCCGACGCGGCCTGGATGCTTCCGTCCACCGAGCTGGTCGACGACGTCGAGTCGTCGTTCCGCCCCGCCGCGACCGTGACCCCTCCGCGGTACGGCGGGCTGCGGTACACGGCCGACTGGTGGGAGTCCCGCGCCACCCACTGACGACGCCGGCACCGCGCGTCTCCGGCGCGGCGCATCGCAGGCACCACCCGCTTTCTGCGTCCCGGCCGTCAGCGGTCCGCCCAGACAGTTCCGTCGTCGTCGCTCGTGACGAACCGTTCGACGCTGACCTGGACGACGTCCGAGTCGAGCCCCGGCCAGCCGGGCGGGACGTCGACGTCGAGCGTCTGACCGTCGTCGAGCTCGACCTCGAGGCGGATCGCGCCGATCGAGGCCGTCACCGCGACCGGGCGGGCTCTCAGCACGCCGGGGCCGTCGTCCAGGCTCGCCCGGGCGTCCGCGGCTCGCACGTGCACGAGGCATCGACCCCCGGCGGGCGCGTCGCCGTCCGACCCGGAGCGCGCAGCCGTACCTCCGCCCGCCCCGTCGGAGGCCGTCCCGACGCCGATGAGCTCGACCCCGGCGACCGCAACCCCACCGCCGGCCGTCCGCTCGCCGACGAGCGAGGTCACCCCGGTGAGGCGGCGCCCGAAGCCCGAGCGCGGCGCCGCGAGGAACTCCGCCACGGGCGCGGACTCGGCGACGCGGCCGTCGGTGAGCACGACGACATGGTCCGCGAGCGTGGCCACGTCGAGCAGGTTGTGGGTGACGAGGATGCCGGTGCGACCGCGCATGACGTCACGGACCACCGCCCGGACCTCGGCGGCCGCCCCCACGTCGAGGGCAGCGAACGGCTCGTCGAGCAGGAGCACGTCGGGATCGACCGACAGCGCCCGCGCGAGCGCCACCCGGGCGCGCTGCCCACCGCTCAGCGTGCCGACGCGGCGGTCCGCCAGGTGCGCGGCACCGACACGGCGCAGCGCCGCCCGCGCCTGCTCCCGGGCGGGCTGGGTGCGCGCGCCGCGGATGCGCGGCCCGAGCGCGACGGCGTCGACCGCCCTCTGACTGACCAGGAGCCCGGGGTTCTGGCTGAGCAGGGCCGTCCTCGGCGCGATCGCACCGGCGGGGCCGTTCGTGGCGGGTGTGCCGTCAGCCTCGTCGGTGCCGTACGCGGGATTCGAGCCGACGCCGGCGCGCACGTCGGTCTCGGCGTCGGGCAGCAGTCCGGCGAGGGCGGACACGAAGGTCGATTTCCCCGCGCCGTTGGGCCCGACCACCGCGACGACGGAGCCGGCCGGGACGGTCACCTCGACGTCGACGTCCCGGACGGGGTGGGCGACGCGGACGTCGAGCCCGACCGGTCCCGGATCGGTCCCTGCACCGGCGCCCTTAGCCGCACTCTCGGCAGAAGAAGGCTCGGCACGCGAGCTCCCACCCGCACTCTCGGCAGAAGGAGAGTCGACGCGCGGGCTTCCCACCGCGTCGTCGGCGTCGGAGGGACGGGCGGTCGGCAGCGGCACCCGATCGTCGTCGTCGGGCTCGGGATCGTCCTCGACGCCCCGACGCGAACCGCCGGCGGCGAGCCGGCCCGCGAGCCACATGCCGGAGCCGATGAGCACGATCGCTGTGAGGATGAGGACGAGCGCCAAGGCATACGCGCCCTCGGGGTCGGAGACGCGGGAGAGGTAGATCGCCGTCGGCATCGTCTGCGTCTCGCCGGGCAGGGAGCCGGCGAACGTGAGGGTCGCGCCGAACTCTCCGAGGGCCCGGGCGGCGGCGAGCGCCGCGCCGGTGACGATTGCGGGTGCGACCGCGGGAAGGATGATCCGCACCAGCACCGTCCAGCGCCCCGCACCGAGGGCGCGCGCGGCGTCGGCCGGCGCCGGGTCGAGCACGCGGAGGGCCGACTCGACCGTCACCACCACGTAGGGCAGCGCGACGAAGACCTGCGCGAGGACGACGGCGGTGGTCGTGAAGCCGATGTCGAGGCCGATCGCGCCGAGCACCGCGCCCACCGGCGAGTTGCGCCCGATGGTCGCCACGAGGGCGAGGCCGGCCACCACGGGCGGCAGCGTGAGCGGCAGGAGGACGAGGAGCCGCGCCACCGGGGCGAGTCGCGCCTGCCCGGACAGCCACAGCGCGAGCGGCACGCCGAGGAGCATCGTCACCACGGCCGCCGTGGCCGAGGTGCGCAGCGAGAGCCACAGGGCCTCGAGCAGGTCGGGACGCCGGAGGGTCTCCGGCAGGCCGGCCCAGTCCACCCGGGAGACGAGCCCCAGCAGGGGGACGACCAGGCAGGCGAGACCGAGGAGCCCGACGGCGACGACCGCCGGGTGCCGGCCCGCCCCACCGACCGCGGCGGACGGTGGGGCCGCGGCCGGGCGGGGGGAGCTGGTGCGGGTCACGGGCGGCCGAAACCCTCCTCGTCGAGGCTCGAGCGCACGTCCTCGGACAGGAAGTGGTCGAGCAGGCTCTGCGCGTCCTCGCCCGCGTCCGCGGTGAGCGCGACCTGCGAGACGTTGACGACCTCGTCGGCCTGGTCGAGCTCGACGAACTCGAGGTCGCCGACGTCGGTCTGGTAGACGATGCCGACGTCGGCCTCGCCCGTCTCGACCTTGCCGACCGTGTCGGTGACGTTGGGCTCGAGGGAGACCGGGTCGTACTCCGCGCCGCTGAGCTCGGCGAGCGACTCGGTCGCGGTCCCGCAGGGCACCTCGGGGGCGCACACCACGAGCCGGTCGGAGCCCCACGCGTCGTCGCTCGTCTCGATACCGCCGGGGTTGTCCGGGGCGAGCGCCGCGACGAGCGTGTTCGAGGCGAGGTCGGTCGGGTCCTCGGCCGCACCCTCCTCGACCGCCCGCTCCATCGTGGGCGTGTTCGCGGTGACGAGCAGGTCACCGGGCGCGCCCTCGACGAGCTGGTCGACGAGGTCGTTCGAGCCGCCGCCGACGACGGAGACCTCGACACCCGACGTCTCCGTCCACTCGTCGGCCGCGGCCGTGAGGACGTCGACCATGGAGGCGGCGACGTAGATCGTCAGCCCGCCGCCGTCGCCACCGCCGGCGCCGTCCGAGCCGGACTCGCCCTCGTCGTCGCCCGACCCGCAGGCGGTGAGCGTGAGGGCGACCGAGAGCGCGCCGGCGGCGTACGCCACCCGTCCGATGCTGCGTCGCACGACAACCATCCGTTCCGATCCGGGGAGACGCCGAGGAATCGGCGCGGCGGTCAGATTAGCACCGCACATGCGGGGTACGTCCGGGGCGTTTGTCGCACATGCGGAATCCCCAACGACGACGAACCCCCGGCGGTGAACCGTGCGGCATCCGCCCCGGCCCTCCTACGGTGGGGGCATGCCGAGCTCACCGGACGTGCCCGCCGCCGTCATCACCGTCTCCGACCGCTGCCACGCCGGGACCCAGGAGGACCGCTCGGGCCCGCTGGCCCGGGACCTGCTCGCGTCCGAGGGGCTCGTGGCGGGGGACGTCGTCGTCGTGCCCGACGAGGTCGACGCGATCCAGGGCGCGCTGCGCTCGGCGCTCGAGGCCGGCGCCCGGTTCGTGCTCACGACCGGCGGCACGGGGGTCGGTCCGCGGGACGTCACCCCGGAGGCGGTGGCGCCCCTGCTCGCGCTCGACCTGCCGGGCGTCGCCGAGCAGGTCCGCGCGCACGGCCTCGCGGCCACGCCGCACGCCGTCATCTCCCGGGGCGTGGTGGGCCTGACCGACCGGGGCGAGCGGGCCGCGCTGGTCGCCACCGCGCCCGGATCGACCGGCGGCGTGCGGGACACGGTCGCCGTCGTCGCCCCCCTCGTCCGGCACGTCCTCGGGCAGGCGGCCGGCGCCGCGCACTGAGCCCCCGGGCCGGCCACCGAGCTCCCGAACCGGATCCCGGCCACCGAGCCCCTGCACGGTCGCGTGCCTCCGTGACGCAACGGCAACCAGACGCCGGGGCACGGATCGAGCGGGCGGACGGCCCCCCGCCTACGATCGAAGGCGCACCACCCTGCCGTCGGCGGCCACGAGGCCCGGCGCAGGCCCCCGGCACGAGCAAGGAGCAACGAGCACGCGATGATCTTCAAGGCTGTCGGCGAGGGGCGCCCGTACCCCGACCACGGCCTGGTCACGCCCAAGGAGTGGGCGGTCGTCGCGCCCCGCCAGGTCCGGCTCGACCAGCTGGTGACCACGCGCGCAGAGCTCGACCTGCACTCCCTGCTCTCGTCGGACTCGACGTTCTTCGGCGACCTCTTCGCGCACGTCGTGCGCTGGCAGGGCACGCACTACCTCGAGGACGGGCTGCACCGCGCGCTGCGGGCCGCGCTCCAGCAGCGCACCGTCATCCACGCCAGGGTGCTCGACCTCGACGACCCGACGAACCCCACCGGCACCCACACGGCGATCGAGGCGCCCATCCGCCGGTCGAGCCGGTCCCGCGGCGCACGCCCGGACCTCGGGTCGGCCCCGCCCCCGCCGCCGCGCTCCTCCCTCGGGCCCCCGCCTCCCCCGCCGCCGACCGCGGCGCAGGAGAGCCGGGTGCGCCGCCAGCCTCTCGCCCACCGGCGACCGCCTACCGATCGCACGTGACCGAGTCGATTACGGTGGCCCGGTGAACCCGGCCCGCAACAAGCTGACGCCGCACGAGCGCAGGCAACGCGCCATCCGTCAGCGGCAGACGACCGTCATCGGTGGCCTCGTGGCCGTGCTGCTGCTCATCGCGCTCGTCGCCGCAGCGATCTGGGCGCAGATCCTGCCCAGCCCGTTCGACCGCGAGTTCAGCGCGGACCCCGAGTCCGGGTCCGACGGGACCGGGACGTCCGAGTCAGCCCAGGTGTGCCCGCCGCCCGGCTCGACCCCGCGCCCGCTCGACGAGATCACCGCGAACGTCTTCAACGCGACCGACCGCGGCGGGCTCGCCGGCACCACGGCGCAGCAGCTCACGGCGACGGGGATCGTCGT
This sequence comes from Georgenia sp. Z1344, assembly GCF_057652375.1. Classification (NCBI taxonomy): domain Bacteria; kingdom Bacillati; phylum Actinomycetota; class Actinomycetes; order Allobogoriellales; family Allobogoriellaceae; genus Georgenia; species Georgenia sp. Z1344. Next base: position 1,464,925 of record NZ_CM172728.1, read on the forward strand.
CAACCAGCAGGGCAACTGGGCGGGCAGCCCGCTGACCGGCGCGGTCCGCATCATCGCGGGCGCGCCGGGCGTGGTTCCTGCCTACTCGGTCGCACGTCTCTTCCCCAGCGCCGAGGTGACGATGGACGACCGGACGGACGAGTCCATCGACATCGTCCTCGGCGAGGCCTACGACGCGATGCTCCCGCCCGAGGAGGTCTCGGCCCTCGACCAGTCGCAGCCGCTCGCCGCCCCGGAGGACTGCCAGCCGATCGAGGAGGCCCCCACCGCCGAGGGGTGACCTGCGGCGCGGCCCCGCGGGAGCACCCCGGGGACGGCACACGTGCACAGACGCGGGCGCCCGTCCCGGCCCGGGACGAACGCCTCAGCCCTCGGCGCCCCCGCGCCCGCGGACCTCGTCCCCGCCAGGCACCGACGCCGGCGAGGCCGACTCCTGGCCCGTCCCGCGCAGCCACGCGATGAGCCGCATGCCGTGGTAGACGACGAGCGTGGCGAACGAGCCGAGCGCGATGCCCTCGAACGTCATCTCCCCGATCACCAGCGTGAAGTTCGCGATGCCGATGACGAGCGCGACGGCCGCGGTGTTGAGGTTGACGGGGTCGGAGAAGTCCACGCGGTGCTGCACCCAGATGCGGGCGCCGAGCATGCCGATCATCCCGTAGAGCACGGTGGCCGCGCCGCCGAGGACGCCGGCGGGGATCGTCGCGATGAGCTCGCCGAACTTCGGCGACATCGACAGCACAAGGCCGAACAGCCCGGCCACGAGGTAGGCCGCCGTCGAGTACACGCGGGTCGCGGCCATGACGCCGATGTTCTCCGCGTACGTGGTGGTGCCGGACCCGCCGCCGGAGCCGGCGAGGACGGTGGCCAGGCCGTCGGCCATGAGCGCACGGCCCGTGACCGGGTCGAGGTCGCGCCCGGTCATCGAGGCCACCGACTTCACGTGGCCGACGTTCTCGGCGACCAGGACGAGGACGACGGGCACGAACAGGCCGAGGACGTTGACGTCGAAGCTGGGGGTGGAGAGGTCGGGGAGCCCGATCCACGCCGCGTCGCGCACCGCGTCGAGCTCGACCTCGCCGCGCACGAGCGCCGTGGCGTAGCCGACGAGCACGCCCACGAGGATCGACAGCCTCCCGAGCAGCCCCTTGAACAGGACCGTGACGAGCAGGATCGACACGATGGTGACGACGGCGGTGACGGGCGCCAGCTGGACGTTGTTCCACGCCGCCGGGGCCAGGTTGAAGCCGATGAGCGCGACGATCGTGCCGGTGACGACCGGCGGCATGACGAGGTCGATCCACCGCGAGCCGGCCACGTGGACGAGCAGGCCGACCAGCGCGAGCACCGCGCCGGTGACGAGCACGCCGCCGAGCCCGAGCGCCATCTCCTCCGGCGTCGGGTCCCCGTGGACGGTCTGGACCGCGGTGATCGGGGCGATGAAGGCGAAGCTCGAGCCCAGGTAGCTCGGCAGGCGCCCGCCGGTGACGACGAGGAACAACAGGGTCCCGACGGCGGAGAAGAACAACGTCGTCGCGGGCGGGAACCCCGTGAGCAGCGGGACGAGGAAGGTGGCGCCGAACATGGCCACCACGTGCTGGGCGCCGATGCCGATCGTCGCCGGCCACGAGAGCCGCTCGTCAGGGGCGACGACGTCACCCGCGCCCACGACCCGGCCGTCCCCGTGGACGGTCCAAAGACCCTTGCGACTGCTGCGTTCCGTGCGACCCGACGCCATCCGTGCTCCTTCGACCAGCGGCCCCGGGCGGGACCCGCGCCATGCTACTGGCGCGCCGACGCGCTCCCGTCCGGCGGCGCGGCGCCGCCGGTTACACGACCGGGGTGATGTGGGATGCTGCCCACGGCCCGGCGCGTCGCCCGGCACCCCGCGCGCCCGGCGGCCGCGGGCTCGAGCACGAACCGCGAGGGACGGAGGAGCGATGAGCGACCAGGGCTGGCAGCTCCCCTCCGGCACCGTCGGTCGCTTCGGCGGGACCGGGACCGTCCCCACCGGTCCGGACGCCGGGCAGACCGCTACCTCCTACGGCGCCGCCCCCGCGCCGGGCGGCCCGGCGACCGCGCCCTACGGCGTCGCCGAGCTGCCCTGGGCCTGGTCGGGTGCCCCCGCCCCCAGCGCCCCGGCCGCGGCCGGGCCCGAACCGTTCCCGGGCACCGAGTTCGTCGACCTCGAAGCCACGCTCGGCGGGCCCGGGTACTCGGGCCGGCCGCCCCGCACGGACGGGCTCGCGATCCTCACTCTCATCGTCGGCCTCCTCGGGATCATCCCGTGGGTCGGGCTCGCTGCGATCGCCCTCGGTCACGTCACGCTCTACCGGCTCTCCCGCCAGCCGTACACCGGCGGCCGCGGGGTCGCTCTGACGGGCACCGTGCTCGGCTACCTCACCGTCGGCGTCCACGTGCTCATCCAGCTCTTCGTCGAGACGTTGCGCTCATTCTTCTGAGCCCGCGCGCCGCCGCCGGGGCGCCGACCTAGCATCGCGCCCATGAAGCCGTTCCTCCTCCTGGCGACGCGCCCGGAGACAGCCGTCGCCGACGCGGAGTACGAGCAGCTGCTGCGCTACACAGGTCTGGTCGCCGACGAGCTCGTCCGCGTCCGGCTCGAGCAGGGGCCGTTGCCGGACATCGACCTCGGGGACCTGTCGGGCATCGTCGTCGGGGGAAGCCCGTTCACCGGGTCGGTCCCGCAGGAGACGAAGTCGGACACGCAGCTGCGGGTCGAGGCGGAGCTCGCCGAGCTGCTCGACGTGGTGGTCGCCGAGGACTTCCCGTTCCTCGGCGCGTGCTACGGCGTCGGCACGCTCGCGCGGCACCGGGGCGCCGTGGTCGACGGGACGTACGCCGAGCCGATCTCGGCGCCGACGGTCGAGCTGACCGACGCGGGTCTCGACCACGAGCTGTGCGCCGGGATGCCGCGGCGGTTCCAGGCGTTCGTCGGCCACAAGGAGGCCGTCCGCGAGCTGCCCGAGGGGGCCGAGCTGCTCGCGACCTCCGAGCGCTGCCCGGTGCAGATGTTCCGGGTGCGGGACAACCTGTTCGCCACCCAGTTCCACCCCGAGCTCGACGTGCCCGGCATCCTCCAGCGCATCGAGGCCTACCGGATGGCCGGCTACTTCGACCCCACCGACCAGGCCCTGGTCGAGCGTGCGGTGCAGGACGTCGACGTCTCGGCGGCCCACAAGGTGCTGGAGAACTTCACCCGCATCTACGCCCGCCACTGACGCGCGCGAGGGGCGGACGACCCACAGGTCGCCCGCCCCTCGTTCGTGCCGAGCTGTCCGCTCACTCGTCAGCCTTGCTGACTCGCGAGCCGGGGATCGTCAGCGGCGGACGCCCAGGGTGTCCGTGCCGTCGCCGTCCCAGTCGCCGACGAAGACCTCGTCGCCGGAGCGGCCGTAGTTCTGCTCGATGTCCGCCCAGCCCGACTCCAGGCTGTTGGAGACCAGGAACAGGTTGTCGCGACGCGACGCGAAGGTGTCCACGCCGTCCCCGTCCCAGTCACCGACGAAGACCTCGTCGTGGTCGCGCCCGTACTCGAGCTCGGCGTCCGCCCAGCCCGACTCCAGCGAGTTCGACACGAAGTACCCGTTCCCGCGGCGCACCGCGAAGGTGTCGGTGCCGTCCGCGTCGTAGTCACCCACGAGCACCTCGTCCGCCGCACGGCCGTAGTCCAGCTCGGTCCCCGCCCAGCCAGACTCGTGGCTGTTCGAGAGGAAGTACGCGTTGCCGCGGCGCACGGCGAAGGTGTCCACGCCGTCGCCGTCCCAGTCACCCACGAGCACCGTGTCGCCGGCGCGGCCATAGGTCAGCTCGATCTCGGCGTCGCCACCGAACAGCGAGTTGGTGAGGAAGTAGGCGTTCCCGCGACGCACGGCCAGGGTGTCCTGCCCGTCACCGTCCCAGTCACCCACGAGGACGTCGTCACCGCGACGACCGAAGGAGAACTCGTGCTCGGCCTGGCCGTCCCACCCGTTGTTGAGGTAGAACCCACGACCCGGCGTCGGGGGCGTCGGCTCACCCGGCTCCTCGGGCTCCTCCGGGTCCTCGAGCAGGTCGGTGACCTGGAAGAACGTGGTGGTGCCGGAGACCTCGCTGCCGACGATGAGCAGCGGCGCCGCGGTGGGCGACTCCTCGGCGGTGACGAACGCGAGCCCCTCGGGGCCGAGGTCGCCGGCCTGCGGGAGCGCGGCCTCCGGGTTCTCCTCGTCCTCCATGGAGATCGAGAAGTCCCGGTTGTTGACGTAGGTGACGAACTCCGACGCCGCGGGGTCGGTGATGTCGTAGACGGCGATGCCGCCCACGCGCTCGAACCCGATGAAGGCGTAGGTGCGGTCGCCGACCTCGCCGAGCACGAGGCCCTCGGGCTCGGGGCCCTTGTCCTCGGAGCGGCCCTCGAGGTTGGACTCGGAGTGGTTGGAGTTGAAGAACTCGGGCGCGGCCGCGTGCGTGATGCGCTCGAAGTCTTCGCCGGAGTCGAAGACGAGCTCGCCGTCGGCGGAGAAGATCGAGAACGAGCGGGAGCCGTACGCGTAGAGCTCCTCGTACTGCCCGGTCTCCTCGTTGAAGCCCTCCTCGAGGGAGACGTTGAGGCGGCCGAGCTGGTCGTCGCCGAGCAGGCCCGGGAAGGCGTCCTCGGAGACGGGGCCGAGGCCGTCGTCCTCGAGGTCCTTCACGCGCACGGACTCCACGTAGTCGCCCCACTCGCGGGCGTCACCCTCGTTCGCGGTGACGATGTAGTCCTGGTCGCCCACCGTGTAGGCGCCGACGGTGTCCGGCATGGGGATGCCGAACAGGTTGTCGAACGTGCGGATGTTGAACGTCGGCGCGTCCTCGGGGTCGCGGTCCGAGGGGTCGATGCCGTGGCCCTCGACCGAGTGGTCGACGAAGCCGAGCGGGAGCAGTGCGGTCAGGGTCGCGGTCGGGATGTCGACGACGGCGATCGCGTTGGCTTCCTGGACGGAGACGTAGGCGGTGGTCCCGGCGGTCGTGACGAACTCGGGCTCGAGGTTCTGCGAGATGCGCCGCTCGGGCTGGTCGTTCGTGTTCGGCACCTGGGGGCCGAAGACGCGCACGCCCTCGGGGAGGGTGTCGGGCGCATCGTCGTACTGGTGGAACGCGACGGTCTCGACGTCGTCGGCCGTGGCGGCCGCGACCTCGGCGGGGAGCGCGACGACGGAGATCGAGCCCTCGGGGTCGACCGAGAAGTCGTCCGCGGGCTCGCCCTCGTTGGCGACGACCGCGTGGCCCCCGTCCTCGGTCAGGGCCACGGAGTCGGGCAGCGGACCGACCTCGACGGCGCCGAGCGCGGTGGGCTCGCCGCTGACGTCGACGAACATCAGCCAGCCGTTGTCGGTCTTGGTCGGGTTCTCCACGGCGACGACGGCGAGGCCGTCCGCGCGCACGTCGATCGAGTTGGCGATCGCGCCCTCGGGGATCGTGCCCCCGCCGTCGACCGCGACGCCGGCGGCGGCGATCTGGTCCGCCTCGACGGGGTTCGCCGGGTCGGCGCTGTCGATGACCTGGACGACGCCGGCGAGGGCGTTGACGACGAACGTGCGCTGCGTGGCCGGGTGGAACGCGACGATCTCGGAGGCGGCCTCGTCGAACGCGCCGGACTCGAACGTGCCGAGCGGGTCGAGGGAGACCGACGGGTCGTCGGCGGAGTGGACGATCGGCTCGGGGACGATCGCGGTGCGGCCCGGGACGGAGCCGGGGCCCGCGACGGCGGGTGCCGCGATCGGGAGGACGAGGGCGGAGCCGAGGATCGCGGCTCCGCACACGCGGAAGCGCCTGAGGGTCATGTGGGGGTCACCTTCGTCGGTGGGGCGGGAGAATGCTCAACGTACGAGCGGGCGGTGGCCAGGCCGTGTCCTCCGGGTGAACATCTCGAGCGGCGGGACGGCGTGGGACCGGAGGCCGCCAGTCGGCCGTGCCCCCGATCTCGCGTGCGGCGAACGCGCGCCCGTCGGCACACCCGTCCGGTTGCGGCGCGGCGCCGGGCGCGGAACAGTGGAATGCACGCCCGGCGATCGCCGGGAGGTCGACGACATCAGGAGGTGGCCCGATGGGCCTCGGTGACAAGTTCGACGAGATCAAGGGCGCGGCCAAGGAGAAGCTCGGCGACGCCACGGACGACCGCCGCACGCAGGCGGAGGGCAACATCGAGAAGAACACCGCCAAGGCGAAGCAGGGCGCCGAGAACTTCAAGGAGGGCGTCCAGGACCGCATCGACGGCGACGACGCCCCGCGCGCCTGACACCCACCCGCCGACGCCGGCACCGCCGGCGAACGCACCGCGAGCCCTCGACCCCCACGGGTCGGGGGCTCGTTCGCGCCTCGGAGGGAACGTCCGCGTCCGACGACGACGCGAACCGCACGGTGGGCACCGGCGCGGCGCGCGGTGGGCCGCGCGGGGTGGGCCGCGCGGGGTGGGCCGCGCGGGGTGGGCCGCGCGGTGGGCGCCGAATCCTCTCGACCCACCCGCCACCGCCTGGAAGGCTGTCGCCCGTCCCGCCGCTCGAGATTCCGTCACGGCCGATGTCGATCCGGGCGCGCTCCGTTCGACGGGAGGGTAGGAGGCGCACCGGCGCCTCCACGACGAAGGGGCACCACCATGAAGTACATGCTGATCATGCGCAGCACCGACGCCGCCCTCGAGGCCTCCAAGGAGATCGACTTCGAGGAGATCTTCAACGCCATGGGCCGCTACAACGAGTCGATGATGGAGGCCGGCGTGATGGTCGCCGGCGAGGGCCTGGCGGGCCCGGAGGAGGGGTTCGTCGTCGACTTCGACGGCGAGACGCCGATCGTCACCGACGGCCCCTACGGCGAGACCCACGAGCTGTTCAACGGCTACTGGGTGATCGAGGTGGCCACCAAGGAGGAGGCCGCACAGTGGGCGAGCCGCTGCCCGCTCGGCCCCGGCAGCAAGCTGGAGGTCCGCCGCGTGCACGAGGAGTCCGACTTCGCCGACCTCGAGGGCAACGAGTTCCTCGAGAAGGAGCGCGGCTGGCGCAAGGAGCAGGGGGCCCGGGGCTGAGCGCCTCCGGGCCCCGCGGGGACCGGCCCGACGACGGGGCACGGGCCGGTCCCGCCCCTGCGAGCGCGCCCGACAGGGCCGGCACGACCACCACCCGGCCCGACGACGACGCGGCACGCGAGGCGGCCGACGCGGAAGCGCGCCGCACGGTCGAGGCGGTGTGGCGCATCGAGGGCGCTCGCGTGGTCGCCACGCTCGCGCGGGTGACGGGCGACGTCGGGCTGGCGGAGGACCTTGCCCAGGACGCCGTCGCGGACGCGCTGGTCCGGTGGCCCGAGTCGGGCGTCCCGCGCAACGCGGGCGCCTGGCTCACGGCCGTCGCCAAGCGGAGGGCCATCGACGCGTGGCGTCGTCGGGAGCGGCTCGACGTCCGCTACCGGGAGATCGCCCGCGATCTCTCGGAGACCGAGGAGATCGAGTGGGAGCCGATCCCCGACGACGTCCTGCGGCTCGTGTTCACCGCGTGCCACCCCGTGCTCTCGCGGGAGGCGAGGGTCGCGCTCACGCTCCGGGTGGTCGCGGGCCTGACGACGGAGGAGATCGCGCGGCTGCTGCTCGTCCCCGTACCCACGGTCCAGCAGCGCATCGTGCGGGCGAAGCGGACGCTGACCGCGGCAAAGGTCCCCTTCGAGACCCCCGAGCCGGACGAGTGGCGCGACCGGCTCGGCCCCGTCCTCGGGGTGGTCTACCTGCTCTTCACCGAGGGGTACTCGGCCACCGCCGGCGAGCGGTGGGTCCGGGCTGACCTCGCCCAGGAGGCGGTGCGGCTCGGCCGGGTCCTCGCCGCTCTGCTGCCACGGGAGGCCGAGGTGCACGGGCTGCTCGCGCTGATGGAGCTCCAGTCCTCACGGTTCGCCGCGCGAACGGGGCCGGACGGGAGCCCGGTGCTGCTCGCGGACCAGGACCGCAGCCGATGGGACCACGGGCGGATCCGGCGCGGCCGGGAGTCGCTGGCGCGCTGCGACGCCGTCGGACGTGGCAGAGGGGCCTACGCGCTGCAGGCCGCGATCGCCGAGTGCCACGCGGTGGCGCGCCGCTTCGAGGACACCGACTGGGAGCGGATCGTCGTGCTCTACGAGGCGCTCGGCCGGCTCGCGCCGAGTCCGGTCGTCGCGCTCAACCACGCGGTCGCCGTCGCCGAGGCCCGAGGTCCCGCGCCGGCGCTCGCCCTCGTCGACCGGCTGGCCGGCTCGGCGGGGCTGCGCGGGTCCCACCTGCTGCCGAGCGTGCGGGGCGAGCTCCTTGCCCGGCTGGGCCGCATAGAGGAGGCACGGTCCGAGCTCGTCACCGCGGCGGGGCTCGCGAGGAACGAGCGGCAGGCGGAGGTGCTGCGGGCCAAGGCGGCCGCGCTCTGACGTCCGGGCCTCCGGGCGCCGAGGGCAGGGGTGCCCGTGCCCGCCCGAACCGTCTCCCCGGCGTCGACTGTGCGCAAGCATGGTGATCCCCGACCCGAGGAGGCCTCCCGTGCGACGCGTCACCGCCGCCCTGACCGCCGCCGTCCTCGCCTGCCTCGGCCTGGCCGCGTGCGGCGAGGACGACGACCGCCCGTCCGCCGAGGGCGGGACCGGCGCAACCTGGCAGGACCCGGTCCCCGCCGGCGAACCGGTCGAGATCGCAGGCGCTTCGGTGACCGTCGAGGAGACGGAGATCGAGCTCGGCGAGGAGGATGCCGGGGAAGGGGAGCACGACGAGCCTGGTGAGGGGCGCGCACACGTGACGGCCCGCGTCTCGGTCGACCTGACCGACGCCGGTGGTGCCGTCGAGCTGCACGACACCCTCGTCCTCGACGTTCTCGGTGCGGACGGGCACGCGCCGTTCGGGCAGGGGTACTGCTCGGCCGACGACTCCCTGAGCCAGGCCGCGTCGGACGCCGACGACGCCGGCGACGACGCGTTCGAGGGATCGATCTGCGTCGACGTGCCCGCCGACCTGGTGGCGGGCGACGGTGCCCAGTGGCTCCTGCGCACGGGCCGCACCCCGGACGAGCCCGAGGCCCGGTTCGCGTCCTTCGACGACCGCCTCCCCGCCGTCGCCGAGCCGGCGCAGCCCGACCTGGTCGACCCGGGGACGACGTCGGCCGTCGCACCCGTGCCCGTCGGCCGTGCCACGGAGGTCGACGGGCTGGCCTTCGCCGTCTCCGAGTCGACGGTCGCTCCGCCTGCCGTCGCCGGTTCTGGTGCCGGGACCGCCGAGGTCTCGACCCGGCTCACGCTGACGAACACGGGAGACACCACCGTCGACATCGGCGAGGTCCAGGTCCCGTGGGTGGAGACGCTCGCGGGCAGGATGGCGTTGGAACCCTGTGCCCGGTCCCAGAACGGGCACCTGCGACGGGCCGATCTCTCCGGCCACCTCGTTCCTGGCGGATCGATCTCGACCGACCTGTGCGTCCTGGTGCCCGAGGCATGGGTCCCCGTCGCGGCCTGGGGTGTCGGGGACGCCGGCTGGTCGGAGCCTCCCGGCAGCGAGGGTGTCCGCCAGCTCGAGCTCGACGCCCCGGACGCACCCGCCGCGGATCCGGCCGACACCGTCGGACACCTGCCGGCCGCACCCGCCGCGACCGGACAGTCGGTCCGGCTCTCGGACCAGGGCACCGTCTCGGCGGCGCCCTCGACGGTCGAACCCGGGCCCGGACCGGACCCCCGGCTCGCCGCGCACCATGCGAGCTCGTCGCTCGAGTCCGTCTCGACCGTCCTCACCGTGACGAACACGGGCCCGACCGCCCGCACCGTCGACGACCTCGTGGGATACACGGCCTTCGTCATGCCCGACGGCGCCACTCGTCGGAGCGTCGTCTCAGCCGTCGGGGACGACGCAGGGGCCGACCCGCGGGTCGAGGTCGGGGAGTCGGTCGACGTCCGACTTGCCACCCTTCTCCCCGAGGGGCCGACCGACGGCGTCTGGCTGGTCGGTCCTGGATCTACGGCCGACGGCCAGATCTATGGGGTCCGCTACCTCGCCCAGGACGAGACTGGCGCAGGTGTCGATCTCGCCGACACCGAGCCGGCAGAGTCGTCGCAGCTCGGCGACGCCCTGGACGTCCCGGCGTCGGCAGGCGCCCTCGTCGAGCTGGCGCCGTGGCAGCTGGAGATGGGGCCCGCAGAGCTGCTGGGTCGGGATGAGGCGGCGGCGTCCGGCGTGCACATCGAGGACGACGTCCCCTCCGATGCCGTCCTGGTCGTCGCACCGGTGACGACCGCCTACCTACCGGGGGACGATGCCTACGTGGCCGACATCGGTGCGCTCATCCCGGTGCCCGAGCTGGTCGGACCGAACGGCGAGGTGATCGGCGTAGGGTCCGGCTGCCGGCCGGCCGAGTCCTGGTGGTGGGTCTCCGGCGTGCTCGCGGGCGGTCGCGCCTCGTTCGACGTGTGCGCCGCCGTGGCCCCCGAGGACGTCGAGGGAGCGGTCTGGCGCGTCGACATCGCCCTGGGCACGCGGTACGTGGCGCTCGACTGACACCGTCGGACGCCCGGTCCCGCCGGTTCGGGGGCAGGGGTGCCCGTCCCCTCCCGAACCGCCTCCCCGGCGTCGACTGTGCGCAAGCATGGTGATCCCCGACCCGAGGAGGCCTCCCGTGCGACGCGTCACCGCCGCCCTGACCGCCGCCGTCCTCGCCTGCCTCGGCCTGGCCGCGTGCGGCGAGGACGACGACCGTCCCTCCGCCGAGGGCGGGACCGGCGAGACGTGGCAGGACCCGGTTCCCGCCGGGGAGTCCGTCGAGATCGAGGGCTGGCAGATCACCGTCGAGGAGACGGAGATCGATCACGGCGAGGAGGGTGATGGCGAAGGCACCACCGAGGAGCCCGGCGAGGGGTACGCGCATGTCCGGGCGCGGGTGACGGCCGACCCGACCGACGGCGCATCGAGTACCTACCCGACCAGCGACGTCGAGTTCCACGTGCTCGGCGCCGACGGTTTCGCCTCGCAGACAGAGGCCGCGTGCACCGTCGACGACTCGCTGCGCGACGCGGCCTTCGAGGCCGAGGCCGACTCCGACCACGAGGGTCCGCTCGAGGGCTGGATCTGCCGGGACGTCCCCGCCGAGCTCGCCGAGGGTGGGCAGTGGCTCGTCAGCACGGCGCCCGACCCGGACGCGGACGACGACGAGGAGGCCGACCCCCCGCAGTACCGGTTCGCCTCGTTCGACGACCGGCTTCCGACCACCGAAGAGCTGCCCGAACCGGACGCCGTCACCGACGCCGACGGTTCTGTCCTCGACCCGGTGCCGGTGGGCGAGCCGATCGAGCTCAACGGCGTGACGTACTCGGTCGCGGAGTCGAGCACTCGCCCCGCCCTCGACGCCGTCGACGTCGAGGCCTCGACCACGTTCACCGTGACGAACACGGGCGAGGAGATCGTCGACCTGGACGCCCTGCCCCACATCCGTTTGGCCGAGCCGTCGGGCCGGCCCGTGACGGACAGGTGCGAGGGGCTCGGCGACGACGCCTATGCCGCGTTCGGGAACCCCACCGGCGTCCTCATGCCCGGGTCGTCCGCACCGGTCGAGATCTGCAACGAGATCCCGGCCGACCTGGCGCCGGCCGCGAGCTGGCGCGTCGACAACCGGACGACGGACGCGCTGCCGACGGAGGTCCGCCACCTCGAGCTCGTCGACCCCGACGCCCCGCCGGCCGAGCCCGCCCTCACCGACGGCCACCTCGTCGCGACCCCCGCCGCCGCCGGCGACGAGGTCCACCTCTCGCCGGACGCGACCGTCTCGTTGTCGGCCACCACCGTCGGCGACCCGGACCCCGCCGCAGCGGGCGACGGACCGTCCTTCGTCGACGTCGGGACCGTCCTCACCGTGACGAACACGACCGACTCCTCACGCAGCCTCATCGAGCTCCTGGACGGCGTGGAGTTCGTCGGGTCGGACGGCGCCGTCCGCTGGGCCGAGCGCACCGAAGTCGACGACGACTCGGGCGAGCGGATCGACCCCGGGCAGAACCTCCCTCCGGGCGGTGACCTCGACGTTCGGGTGACCGCGAGCGTTCCGGCGGGGGCAACGGACGGACTGTGGCAGGTCCAGCCCGGGCGAGACGCGGACACCCCGTCCTACGACCCCAGGTACGTGTCCGTCGACGAGGCCGGGACCGGCCTCGACCTGGCCGAGCCGCCCGCCGGAGATGCGGACCTCGGCCTCACCGCCGACGACCCCGCACCGGTCGACGCCCGCCTCGAGGCGGAGCCGTGGGCGGTGAGCCTGGGCGCGACCGACACGGACGCGCGCGCACTCGTCGAGGCCGAGGGCGCGCTCGACGACGTCCCGGCGGACGCCGCCGTTGTCGTCGTCCCCGTGACGAGTGGCCACCGGCCGCCGAGCCCCGACGCAGATCCGTGGACGTACAGCCACCTCCCGGAGGTCGCGCTGATCGACGGGAACGGCGAGTCGCACGCCGCCTACGACACCTGCCGGCTGGAGGACCGGCTGTGGGAGGTCCTCCCCGGCGGGGAGACCACGTACCGGGTCTGCGTGACCCTTCCCCCGGAGGACCTGGAGGGCGCCGTCTGGGAGATCACGGTCGGGAGCGTCGACGGCGGCGAGGACGAGATCCGCTACGTCGAGGTCGGCTGAGCCGGAGACCCGCGCAGCAACGACGAAGGCCCCGAAACTGTTGGAATCCCAACGGTCTCGGGGCCTTGCGCGTGGCGGTAGCGGTGGGATTTGAACCCACGGTGGCTGTTAACCACACAGCATTTCGAGTGCTGCACCTTCGGCCGCTCGGACACGCTACCTCGGCGCACCACTGTACCCGCGGCCCACCGGCGCTCCGCACCGATCCGGCGCGAGACGCGTCACGCTCACGCGTCGCACACGCCTCCGTCACCTCTCCCCCATACCCTGACCTGGTGACTCAGCCGCCGTCGTCGACCGGGAGCGGCCACACCCTCGAGGACTACTTCCCGGGTGTGGGCGCCGGGGAGACGCGCGGCCACGACGCCGGACGGGACCTCGCGCCGGGCGCCGCCACGACGCCGGGCTCCGGCACGCAGCCGGGCACGTCCGCGCCGGCCGTCACCCCCGGGCGCACGAGCACGACGACGACGCCGCGGCTCCGCCTCATCCCGCCGCCCCCTCCCCCGCCCGCGGGCTCGCTGCCGCCGGAGCCGACCGACATCGACGCCGCCGTCCAGCCGCTCGCCGACGCGCTCGACGGCCGCAGGTTCCTCGCCATCACCGGCGCGGGCATCTCCACCGACTCGGGCATCCCGGACTACCGCTCCCCCGGCTCCCCGGTGCGCCGGCCGATCACGTACCAGCAGTTCCTCACCTCGCCCGCCCACCGCGCGCACTACTGGGCGCGCAACCACCTGGGCTGGCGCTACATGGCCGACCGGCGCGCGAACCTCGGCCACCGGGCCCTCGCGCAGCTCGAGCGGGAGCGGTTCGCCACCGGCGTGGTCACGCAGAACATCGACCTCCTCCACGCGCGCGCCGGCCAGCCCACCGTCGTCCACCTGCACGGCCGCTACGACCGGGTGCGCTGCCTGAGCTGCGGCCGCACGATCCCGCGCGCCGAGCAGGACGACCGCCTCGTCGCCGCCAACCCCGGCTGGCGCGAGCGGCTGCTGCGGCTGCGGGACGTCGAGGTCGCCCCGGACGCCGACGCGGTCCTCGAGGACACCACCGACTTCCACGTCGTCGACTGCGAGGTGTGCGGCGGCGTCCTCGTGCCCGACGTCGTGTTCTTCGGCGGCACCGCCGACCCCTCCCGCACGCGCCGCGCCGCCGAGCTCGCCGAGGCCTCGACCGCCCTGCTCGTGGCCGGCTCGACCCTGTCCGTGTTCGGCGTGCGCCGCATCGTCAACCGGATGGTCAAGGCCGGGTTCCCGCTCGTCGTCATCAACCGGGGACCGACCCGCGCCGACGATTCGGCCACCGCCACGCTCTCCGCCTCCACCACCCGGGCGCTCCCCGCGCTCGACCGGGCCCTGCGCGAGCGCCGCGCGGCACGCCCCGCCTGGCAGCGCTGACGACGACCGGCCACCCGCGTGGCGACGGGTGACCGGTAGGGGTTCGTCGTCGTCGGGGACGTGGCCCTACCGCGCGGCGCGGCGCCGGACGAGGACCACGACGCACGCGACGACCCCGATCGTCGCCGCGAGCATCCCGGCGCCCATCGTGGCGAACTTCGCCACCGCGAACGAGGAGTGCAGCAGCGCGAGCACGCCCGGGAAGCCGGCGGGGTCCGCGATCATGCCGAACGAGACGAGGTTCTCCAGGGCGTCGAAGGCCGCGCCGAGGACGAGCCCGCCGGCGGTGACCCGGCCCAGCAGCCGCCACCGACCGGGGAGCAGGCGGACGAGGAGCGCCCCGAGGACCAGGCCGGACAGCCCGTACGCGACGAGGAAGCCGAAGTCGGTCAGCTGGGTGCGGGTGAAGTCGTCGAGCGTGCCGAGCGACTCGAGCACCCCGAGGTGCTCACGGACGGTCGCGGCCGAGAATGTCGTCTGCCCCTCGGCGAAGGTGACGGGGTAGCCGGTCGCGTCGTACATGCGCTGGAGCACGGTGTTGACCACGCCGACGACGACGAGCGTCGCGATCGTGGCGCCGACGTGCGCGGCGAGGGAGAGGCGGGCCGGCGCGTCCCACCACGAGCTCGTGCGGCGCAGCGTGCGGGCGGGGCCTGCGCCTGCCGTTGGTGCATCGCCGTCGCCGGGCCTCGCGATCGCGCCGGCCCCGTGCGTCTCGTCCGTCGTCGTGCTGGTCATGGTGCTTCCCTCCGAGTCGATGTATTCCACGGAATGGATGTTACGGTCCGTGGAATGAATCCACAAGAGGCAGATCGACCGGGGACGACGGGGCGGCTCGTCGGCGACCTCGGCATGCTCGCGCAGGTGTTCCAGTCGCGGTCGCGCGAGATCCTCGCGCCGCTGGGCACGTCGCTCACCCACATGACGCTGCTGACGCACCTCGAGCGGCACCCGGACGGGCAGGGCGTGGCGGCCATCGCGGCGGCGATCGACATCCAGCAGCCGGGAGTGTCGAAGGCGGTGGCGCGGCTCGCCGAGCTCGGCAGCGTCGTGGTCGAGACGGATCCGGCCGACCGCCGCGCGCGCCGGGTCAGGCTGAGCGAGCGAGGGGCCACCGAGCTCGCCGGGATGCGCGCGCGGCTGGCCGGCGAGGTCGAGGCCTGGTTCGAGGACTGGGACGACGCGCGGCTCGCACAGCTCGGTGAGGACGTCCGCCGGCTCGCCGGCCGGATCGACGCCCGCCGGGACGACCGCCGGGGCTGACGGGTCGGGGCGCGCGGGTCCCGACCGCGCTCTCGATGCCGCTACGCCGCACTCTCGACCAGTAGCGCGGCTCCCAACCGCAATCTCGACGACGACGAACCGCAATCTCGACGAAGGCGGTGGGTCAGCGGCGGGAGCGGAAGAAGGTCTCGAGCACGGCGGCGCACTCGGCCTCGCGCACGCCGGAGACGACCTCGACCCGGTGGTTGAGGCGGGCGTCGCGCACGACGTCGCGCACCGAGCCCGTCGCGCCGGCCTTCGGGTCCCACGCCCCGATCACCACCCGCGCGACGCGGGCGAGCACGAGCGCCCCGGCGCACATCGTGCAGGGCTCGAGCGTGACGACCAGGGTGCAGCCGTCGAGCCGCCACTCACCCCGGGCCGCGGCGGCCGCCCGCAGGGCGAGGACCTCGGCGTGCGCGGTGGGGTCGGCGTCGGCCTCCCGGCGGTTCGCGCCCTCGCCGAGGACGGAGCCGTCCGGCCCCAGCACCACGGCGCCCACGGGAACGTCGCCGGCCGCCCCCGCCGCCCGCGCGAGCTCGAGCGCCCGCGCCATCGGCGGGTCCCACCCGGGTCCCGGCGCCGGGGTCCCTCCGGTCGCGGCGCTCGTCATGACGCCATCGTGCCAGCGCGCGGCGCACCCGCCGCGCTCCCCCGTTCGCCACCGGCCCGCCCCCGCGACGGTAGGTTCGTCACATGCGCGTCCACCACGTCGAGCACCCGCTCGTCGCCCACAAGCTCACCACCCTGCGCGACGAGCGCACCGAGTCGCCGACCTTCCGGCTCCTGGTCGAGGAGCTCGTCATGCTCCTCGCCTACGAGGCCACGCGGGACGTCCAAACGGAGCCGCGCGAGATCACCACGCCGGTGACGACGACGACGGGCGTACGCATCGCCCGCCCCCGGCCGCTCGTCGTCCCGATCCTGCGCGCCGGCCTCGGCATGCTCGAGGGCATGAGCCGCCTCGTCCCCACGGCCGAGATCGGGTTCCTCGGCATGAAGCGTGACGAGGAGACGCTCGAGGCGATCACCTACGCCAACCGCCTCCCGGACGACCTCTCGGGCCGCCAGTGCTTCGTCCTGGACCCGATGCTCGCCACCGGCCACACCCTCGTGGCGGCGATCGACTACCTGCTCGACCTCGGCGCGCGCGACGTCACCTGCATCACGCTGCTCGCGGCGCCCGAGGGCCTGCGCCACCTCGAGGAGTCCATCGGGGCACGCGGCGACGTCACGGTCGTCACGGCCGCGATCGACGAGGGCCTCAACGACAAGGCCTACATCGTGCCCGGGCTCGGCGACGCCGGGGACCGGCTCTACGGCATCGTCGACTGAGCGCGTCGTGGCACCGTCGTCCCCCCGCCGTGCCTCGACGACACCCCCGGTCACGACGAGCGCGGACTTCTCCGCACCCGTCTCGGACGTCCTCGGCACCCCGTACGTCACGCGGACCGTCCCGCTCAGCCTCACCGACGGCGGCCACTCGCGCCGCGTCCGCGACGTCGCCACGGTGGTCCATCGTTCCGGCGTGGGCCGGCACGGCCGGGCCGTCGTCTACCTCCACGGCTTCATCGACACGTTCTTCCACGCCGAGCACGAGGCCGCGTGGCACGACGCCGGCTGGGACCTCTACGCCCTCGAGATGCGCCGGTCCGGCCGTTCGCTGCGTCCGGGGCAGGTGCGCGACGACATCCGCATGATGCACGTGCGCCACGAGGAGGTGGGGCTCGCGGTGGACCTCGCCCGCAGCGAGGGCGCCGAGGAGGTCGTCCTGCTCGGCCACTCGACCGGGGGCCTGCAGGCGGTCCTGTTCGCGCACGACCACCCGGGCGCCGTCGACGCCGTCCTGCTCAACTCGCCCTGGCTCGACCTCGGGCGCGGCTGGCCCACGGACGTCGTGGCGACCGCGCTCGTCGACCGCCTCGCCCCGCTTGCGCCCCGCCTGCCGATCTCCTCACTGACGGGGACGTACGGCGACTGGCTGACCAGCCCCGACGGCGGCGGCTGGGACGTCCCACCCTCGCTCAAGCCGACGACGTCCATGCCCGTCCACGCCGGCTTCTTCCGCGCGGTGCGTCGCGCGCAGCGCGCGGTCCAGCGGGGCCGGGCCGACGTGGCCGAGCCGGTCCTGCTGGCGATGTCGCGGCGCTCGGGCGCCCGCGTGGACCCGGGGCCCGCGGACCTGTCGAGCTCGGACGTGGTCCTCGACGTGCGCACGATGCGGCGCAGCGCCTCCCTGCTCGGGGAACGGGTCGACGTGCTCGAGGTGCCGGGCGGGATCCACGACCTCGCGCTGTCGCCGGAGCCCGCCCGGTCCTTCTACGCCTCCGAGGTCATCGCCTGGGCGTGCGCGCGCCCCTGGGACCGCTGACGCCGGCGGGCTCCCTGCCCCCGGGGTCCTTGCGGACGACGACCGGCGCGTCGTCGCCGGCCTCGGCGCCCGCACCCGGCGACCGCCGCTGGTCCGGGTCCTCGAACCCGCGCCCCGCCGGGGCGGCACTCCCCTCGAGCGTCGCGGCGTCGTCGTCGGGCGCGGTCGTCCCGCGGGGGGCGACGATCCCGGACGAGGAGGCGGCCGGGTCGGGGGCGACGATCTTCTCGACGTCGACCGTCTCGCGCAGCGACGTGCCGCGCATGAACAGCGCGGCGACGAACCCGATGCCGGCCATCAGGGCGCACACCAGGAACACCGGGCCGATGCCCTCCGCGTAGCCGGTGCGGAACGCGGCCTCGACCGGCGCGGGGAACGCGTCGAGGTCGAGCGAGCCCTGCGCACCGGAGCCCTCCGGAAGCGAGAGACCGGCGGAGCGCATGTGGCTCGCCACCTGGTTCGCGTAGAGGATGCCGAGCACCTGGATCGCGAGGGCGCCGCCGAGGTTGCGGAAGAAGGTCACCGAGCTGGTGGCCGCCCCCATGTGCTCGAGGCCCACCGTGTTCTGCACCGCGAGCACGATGTTCTGCAGGCACATGCCCATGCCCCAGCCGGCGACGAACAGCAGCGTGGAGGTGATCCACAGCGACGTGTCCTGGTGGACGATCAGGCCGAAGGCGAGCGTCCCGAGGGTCATCAGCCCCATGCCGGAGGCGACCGCCCACTTCCAGCTGCCGCGGGCGGTGACCATCCGGCCCGACCAGGTCGAGGCGATGAGCAGCCCGAACATCAGCGGCAGCCCGAGGAAGCCCGCGATCGTCGGCGAGAAGTCACGCCCGTACTGGAAGTACTGGCCGAGGAAGACGTTCGAGCCGAACATCATCGAGCCCACGCCGATCGAGGCGACGATCGCGAGCACGGTGGTCCGCGAGCCGAGGATGTGCAGCGGGATGAGCGGGTCGGGGACCCGCGTCTCGACGACGACGAACAGCGCCGCCGCCGCGAGCGCCCCGCCCACCATGAGGTACGACTGCCACGACGACCAGGGGAACGAGGTGCCCCCGATCGAGATCCAGATGAGCAGCGCGGACGCCGAGACGGCGATGAGGAGCGCCCCGAGGTAGTCGATGTGGACCCGGCCGCTCCGCCTGACGGCGGGCAGCTTGAGGCGCGAGCTGACGACCCAGGCGGCGAACGCCATGAACGGGATCATGACGAAGAAGCACCAGCGCCAGCCGAGCCACGGGGTGTCGACGATGACGCCGCCGACGAACGGGCCGGAGACCGTGGCGACGGCCATGACCGCGCCCTGGTAGCCGTTGTACCGGCCGCGCTGCCGCGGCGGGATGATCGTGGCCATGATGACGATCGACATCATCACCTGACCGCCCATCCCGATCCCCTGCAGGGTGCGCACGGCGATGAGCATCTCGGCGTTGACGGCGAGGCCCGAGAGCAGCGAGCCCAGCATGAAGATGCCGATGAAGATGATGAGCAGCCGGCGCTTGTCGAACAGGTCGCCGAGCTTGCCGGCGATCGGCGTGAGGACCGTGTTGGCGAGGATCGCCGCGGTGATGATCCAGACGTACTGGCTCGGGGCGGCGCCGACCTCGGCGGCGATGACGGGCATCGCGTTGCCGACGATCGTGTTGGCCATCATCCCGAAGAACTGGGTGAGCAGGAGGCCGGTGAGGACGGCCATGATCCGCCTGTGCTCGGCCTCGGCGGCCTCGGCCTGCTCGAGGGTCATGCCGGCATAGATGCGCTTGCTCGTGAGGTCCTTCGTGCGGCGTGCCGCGGTCATTCGGTGCTCCTGCTCGTGCTGGTGGTGGTGTCGGTGGTGCCCGGCTCGGCGGCGTCGGCCGCGGCCACGGCGGACTCGGGCTGGTGGGTGCCCAGGCGGTGCAGGCCCGCGGCGAGCGTCTCGAGCTCGGCGGTGTCCCACTGCGCGGTCATGCGGGCGATGGCCTCGGTGTAGAGGCGCCGGTTGTGCCCGATCGTCTCGCGGCCCAGGTCGGTGACGGAGACGACCTGCGCGCGGCCGTCGTCGGGGTGCGGGCTGCGGGAGACGAGGCCGAGCTCGTCGAGGGACGCGATCTTCCGGGAGATGACGGAGACGTCGAGCTCGAGGCCCGCGGCGATGTCCGAGATGCGGCAGGCGTCGGACTCCTGGATCCGCAGCAGCGTGAGGTAGTCGGCGCGGCGGATGCCCGTCAGCTTGTTGACGGCCTCCCCCAGGCCTCGAGTGACGCGGCCGGCCTCGAGCACCGCGAGGACGAGGTCGGCGACGACGGCGAGGCGGTCGTCGGACGTGGCGTCAGGCGTGGCGCCGGCGACGACGTGGTGCGCAGCGGCGTCCGTCGGGGACGCGCCGCTCGCCGGGTCGGGCGAGGGGGACGAAAGGGATGAAGCATCAGGCACTGGTCCGACGATACTCCGTTGCTTGCAGCATGCAACTAGTCGTGAGCGGGGGCACAGCGTCGTCGTCGCGGGGCACGGCGTCGTCGTCGCGGGTGTGGGGCCCGAGACCGGAGGGGTCGAGGTCGAGCGGGGCCGTACAGGGGTGCGGCCCGGCAAGGGGCCCAGGAATGGCGAATGCCCCGGTCGCATACGCGACCGGGGCATCTGCGCGCCCGAAGGGACTCGAACCCCCAACCTTCTGATCCGTAGTCAGATGCTCTATCCATTGAGCTACGGGCGCACGCCTCAAGGGCAGGGACCAGGTTACAACGGCCCCGACCCCCTGGCCTCCCCCACCTGCGTGAGTGTGCTCACGGGCGGACGACGCCGGCCGAGCCCCGCGCGGTGCACTCCGCGCAGGACCCGGCCGGTCGCGGTCTCCCGACCCGGGTCGGGTCGGGTGGTTCGACCTACATCGCGATTCCGAGTACCCACTGCCCCAGCGTCATCACCGTGAGGGTGATGAGGACGATGCCGATGATGTTGAGCCAGACTCCCGCCTTCACCATCTGTGAGATCTGGAGGTACCCCGATCCGTACGCGATGGCGTTCGGCGGGGTGGCGACCGGCAGCATGAACGCGCAGGTGGCGGCGAGCGCCACCGGGACCATGAGCAGCATGACGTCGACGTCCATACCGGTGGCGACGCCTCCCATGATCGGCAGGAACGCGGCGGCGGTGGCGGTGTTCGAGGTCATCTCGGTGAGGAAGATGACCAGGGCCGTCACGGCGGCGATGATGAGGATCACCGGGGCACCCGCCAGCCCGCCGGCGGCCTCGCCGATCCAGTCCGACAGGCCGGTGGCGGTGAACATCGCGGACAGGGACAGCCCGCCGCCGAACAGGAGCAGGACGTCCCACGGGACCTCCTTGGCGGTGTCCCAGTCGAGCAGCTGGACGCCCTTGTTGACGTCGGCCGGGACGATGAACAGCACGAGCGCGAGGATCATGGCGATGACCTCGTCGGAGAAGTTCGACTCCTCCCAGATGAGCGGGACCGTGACCCAGGCCAGGGCGACACCGACGAAGATGATGAGTGTGAGGATCTCCTGCCGGGACATCGGGCCGAGCTTGCGGTACTCCTCCTGGATGACCCCACGCCCGCCGGGGATCTCCTTCATCTCCGGCTTGTAGAAGACGTTGACGAGCAGCCACCAGCAGATGAGCGTGAAGACGATCGCGAGCGGGGTGGCGAACAGCATCCACGTGCCGAAGTTGAGGTTGATGTCGTAGTTGTCGGCGAGGTTGGCGCGCAGCAGGGCGTTGGGCGGCGTGCCGATGAGCGTGGACAGGCTCATGATCGACGACGAGTAGGCGATGCCGAGCATGAGCGCGGTGCCGAAGTTCGACCGCTTGGTGTCGTCGCCGCGCAGGGTCCCGACGAGCGCGAGGACGGACAGGCCGATCGGCAGCATCATCACGGCGGTGGCGGTGTTCGACACCCACATCGTGAGGAACCCGGTGGCGACCATGAAGCCGAGCACCAGTTGCTTCGGCTTGGTGCCGACGGCGAGGACGACCGCGAGCGCGATGCGGCGGTGGAGGTTCCAGCGCTGCATGGTCAGGGCGAGGAAGAAGCCGCCGAGGAAGAGAAAGATCGTGCCCGAGGCGTACGGCGAGGCGGCGTCGGAGACTCCGACCACGCCGAGGCCGGGGAACGCCACGAGCGGCACGAGCGCCGTGGCCGCGAGCGGGATGGCCTCCGTCATCCACCACACGCCCATGAGCACGGCGATCGCCGCGGTCAGAGCGATGTGGTGGCCGGACGCCTCGATCTCCTTGCCGGCCAGGCTCTCGACGAGCTCCGGCGACAGGTCCTTGGGGAAGATGAAGTAGATGATGACGGCGAGGACCACGCCGAGCGAGAGCCCGATCCAGCGCCGGTTGCGGGTCCTCGGGTCGGCGGGGAGGGCGTCGAGACCTGCCGCGCGCGACGTGCTCTCCTTGATCTCAGGGGTCGACATCGACTGCTCCTTGCGTCGTCGCAGGCGGCAGTCGGTGGGAACCGTCCCCCACCACGCACCGCTGCGTGGTTCCGGTTACGGCGCAACGTATCAGCGGTCACATCCGATGTCGCGCACATGAGCACGTCGGGACAGCGGTGCGCCGCGGGACCGGGAATCGTCCGGTCCCGCGGCGCACCGGCGGGGTCGTCACCGCCCGTGGCATCACCCGGGCAGGTCCATCCCGCTCCTTACTGCGGAGTGCCCTCCCAGTCGGCGAAGATCTCGTAACCGATGATCTCGAACTCGTTGGCCCCCAGCGGGGCGACCTCGGCGCGACCGACGGGCCTCTCGTGGCCGTCCGCGTAGACGTCGCAGTAGATGACGCCCGTGTTGAAGTCCTGGCCGCAGCCCTGGATGCTCGACGGCGTCATGGGCGGGTCGTAGAAGCCCTGGAACGCGTACCAGAGCTCGTCGTATCCGTCGACGTTCGTCACCGCGTCGAGGTCCGCGGAACGGCCCTCGGCCGCGGCGGTCGCCGCCGCGAGGACGGCATCCTCGACGGCGTCGGCGCGGCGTACCATCGGCGTGTCGACGCCGTCGCCGTCCCAGTCGCCGACGATCAGGCCGTCGTCGGAGCGCCCGTAGTCGAGGACGGTCTCAGCGGCACCGGTCGTGATCGAGTTGTGCAGGTAGACGGTGATGCCGCGGCGCACGCCGAGCGAGTCCGCACCGTCGCCGTCCCAGTCGCCCACCAGCACCGTGTCGTCCGCGCGGCCGTAGACCGCGTGCTCGTCCGCCGGGCCGGACTCGAGGGAGTTGTGCAGGAAGTACTCGGCGCCGCGGCGCACGGCGAGCGAGTCCGCGCCGTCGCCGTCCCAGTCACCGACCAGCACGGTGTCGTCCGCGCGGCCGTAGTTGACGATCGTGTCCGCCGGCCCGCCGGACATCTCGTCGCGTAGGTGGTACGCGTTCCCGCGCCGCACGCCGAACGAGTCGGCGCCGTCGCCGTCCCAGTCGCCGACCACGAGCTGGTCGCCCTCCCGGCCGTACTCGAACACGGCCTCGAAGTGGTCGACATGGCCGAACGTGTTGGTGTAGCTGATGACGTTGCCCTCCCGCACGGCGAAGGTGTCGACGCCGTCGCCGTCCCAGTCACCGACGAAGACCGAGGAGAGGGTGTCGCCGAAGGAGAAGTGCGTCCCGGTCGTCGAGTCCCAGGAGTTGCTCGCGTAGTAGCCCTCGCCGATGTCGTTGTTCGGGCTGCCGGTGGCGCTCGCGGCGGTGGCGCCGGCGGCGACGAGTCCGGTCGTCGCGAGCCCGGCGCCGAGGATGCTCATGCGACGGGTGAGCGATGGTCGGGCGTTGGCTGGTGCGCGGTAGGTGCTCATGGTGGATGTCCCCCTGGTATCGGTTCCCCGAGCACCGACCGGCCCCCGGGTCGTGTGTCACGACCGGCGTCCGCCGGTCGCACGGCACGACCGTCCCGAACTCGCCGAGGCGTGGGCAACACCGCACGGAGGGGACATCAGACCTGGCCACAGGGGTGGGGTGCGTCGGTCCCACGGAAGGAGTACACTGCTTTGATTGGTCCGTGACCCATTCGTGACCTGGCCACAGGGGCGTCACCGCCACCTGCCGAAGCCCGGCAGGAGGTCACTCCCCGGGCACCAGCCACCCGGCACCCGGGACTCACCAGTCGGCGACGATCTCGTAGTCGACGACCTGCCAGGTGGTGACGCCGTCCGGAGCCGCGTAGGCGTAGCCGATCGCCACGGGATAGTCGTCGGACCGGACGTGGCACATGACGATCCCGCCCGGCACGGGCCCGCAGCCCGTCACGCGCGTCGGCCACTGGGGCGGGTCGTAGAAGCTCTGGAACGCGTACCAGAGCTGCTGCTCCGCGTGGTTGCTGCTCAGGTGGTCGAGCAGGGGACGGTCGCCGTCGGACGCGGCGCGGACCGCCCGGAGCACAACGTCCTCGACCGGTGACGGACGGCGTACCCCGAGGGTGTCGTCGCCGTCGCCGTCCCAGTCGCCCACGAGCACGCTGTCGGTCGGCCGCCCGTAGTCGAGGACGATCTCCGCGGGGCCGTCCGCGATCGCGTCGCTGAGGTAGTAGGTGTTGCCGCGGCGCACGCCGAGCGAGTCACGGCCGTCCCCGTCCCAGTCCCCCACGACCACCTGGTCGGCCGCGCGCCCGTAGTCCACGACCAGGTCGGCCGGACCCGAGGTCTGCGAGTTCCGCAGGAAGTACGTGTTGCCCCGGCGCACGGCGAACGTGTCCACGCCGTCCCCGTCCCAGTCCCCCACGAGCACGGTGTCACCCGCCCGCCCGAAGTGGACCACGCGGTCCGCCGGTCCGTCGGTCAGGGTGTTGCGCATGAGGTACTGGTTGCCCCGGCGCACGGCGAACGTCTCGGTCCCGTTGCCGTCCCAGTCACCCGTGTAGAGGGTGTCGAACATCCGGCCGAACCGGAACGCGAGGTCGAACTCGGTGGGCCCGAGCAGGTTGACGACGTCGATGACGTTGCCGCGCTGCCGGGCGAAGGTGTCTGTCCCGTTGCCGTCCCAGTCCCCCATGAACACCATCTCGACCGGGAGGCTGAACACCACCTCGTGGTTGGCCCGGCCGGTCCACTCGTCGTTGAGGAAATAGACCTCCCCGAAGTCGTCGTTGCCCTCGCCCGCCGCGAGGGCCGGGGGCGACGCGCCGGCCAGCAGGCCGAGGGCGAGCGTCGAGGCTGCGACGGGGCGGGCGGTCGTGCGGTTCGTCCCCATGGCTCACTCCTGCGTGATCCGCGGGGCACGTCACCGGACCCCGGTGGGCGGTCGGGCCGGCTCGTGCCGGTCCGATGAGAGGACGCTACTCCCGCAGGATCGTGCGGTACATGGCCCGGCGGTCACGGTTGGGCGGCATCGCGCGACACGATGCACGGTCGCGCGACGACGCCCGGCCCAAGGACAAGGGGCCGGGCGCCGTCGTTCGTCGTGACGGGCGGCGCGCCGGTCAGGCGACGGGCTCACCCGTCTCGAGCGGGAGCGCCGGGTTGTTCGCCCACTCGGTCATCGACCCGTCGTAGACGGCGACGTCCCCGCGCCCCGCACGCGCGAGCTGGAAGGCGACGTAGGTGGCCGCGATCCCGCCCCCGCAGTACGTGATGACCGACGGCTCGCCGTCGATGACCTCCGCCGCGTCACCGGTCTCACGCACCTGGTCCACCTCGGCGGCCAGCCCGTCGGCGTCGAGGAGGTCCCCGAAGAAGATGTGCTTCGAACCCGGGATGCGCCCGGCCCGGGCGTAGGTCACGCGCTCGCCGGTGAAGGTGGCGCGGTCGAGGCTGTTGACGAGGACGGTGCGCGGGTCGTCGATCGCGGCGGCGACCGAGTCGACGTCGGCGTAGAGCTCCGGGCGCGGGTGCGCGACGAAGGTCCGCGGCTCGGGTGCCGGCGAGGCGCCGGCGGCGACCTCGAGGCCCGCGGCCCGCCAGGCCGGCAGACCGCCGTCGAGGACGAGGACGTCGTCGTGCCCCACGTAGCGCAGGTTCCACCACAGGCGCGTGGCCCACATGGTCTGGCCCTGGTCGTAGACGACCACGGTGGTGTCGTTGCCGACCCCCAGGGCGCCGATCTTCTCGGCGAAATCCTCGGGCGGCAGCGCGGTCCAGAAGTCGGGGTTCGAACGGTCGGCGAGGTCCTCGAGCAGGTCGGCGAACACCGCACCGGGGACGTGGCCCTCCTCGTGGACGTCACGGCCGGTGGCGGCGTCGTAGAAGCCGTCGCCGTCGGGCTGCCGGATGATCGAGGTGGCGTCGAGGACGACGACCCCGGGGCGGTCCTTGAGCTCCGCGAGCTCGGTGGCGGTGACGAGGCGGGCGACGTCCTGGGTCGCGGTGGTCTGGTCGGCAGTGGTCATGGGGACTCCTGTGGTCGTGAGAACGGGTGGTGGCCGGTCCGGGCCGGGTCGCGTGCGCGGGCAGGTCCGCGTCAGCGACATCGGGTCGAGCGCGCCCGGCCCTGGTCGAGCCAGAGCCGGCGCACGAGCAGCAGGTCCATGCCCACGACGCTAGGCGCGCGCCGCGGCGCGGTGGGGTCGCCCCCGGCCGGGTCCCGCCATCCGGACCGGCCACCCGGCGGGGGTCTCGTCGTCGGACACCCGCTCCCCCGGGCACGTGCCCCGGGACCTCCCCCGACGACGAACGGCGGCCGCCGGGTCCCCCTCCCCGTCGGGAACGGCCCGAGGCGCCCCGGGCCCCGCCACAATGGCGATATCCGACCTCGAAGAGCAGTGGAGATCATGCCCAGGACGCGCCCCGCCCTCGTCGCCCTCGTGCTGACCGGCGCCGCGACCCTGACCGCGTGCTCGGGATCGGGACCCGGGCTCTCCGTGCAGCCGATCCCGTCGGAGGCGGGACCGTCCTGGCAGGCCGCCGCCCCGCAGGGGTCGACCGTCACGACCGGCGCGTGGACCGTCACGCTCGGCGACACGGAGCAGGACGCGACCGCGCGGCCCGTGGCGGGGGTCGACCTCCTCGCGGCCCCGGCGGACGACCAGCGGATCGTGTCGGTCCTCGTCGACGCGACCAACGACTCCACCGCCCCGCTCACGCCCGCCGACCACCTCGGGCTCGAGCTCGTCACCACCTCCGGCGCCTCCTACCCGGGCAACGCGTGCGAGGGCGAGGCCACCGTCGCCGACGCACCGGAGGTCGCGCCCGGCGAGAGCCTGAGCGCCCGCTGGTGCACCGTCATCCCCGCCGACGCGCTCGAGGGCGCCGTCTGGGCCGTGGTCGACGGCTCGGAGGGTGCCGGGCCGTCGGTCGGCTCCGGGGTCTCGGGCGGGACGGGCGACGACGGGACGGGCGACGCGGACGACGGCGGCGGCACCGTGGGCTCCGGCTCGGGCAAGGAGGCCGCCGAGCGGCGCTACGTGCTCGTCGGCGACGAGGCGCCCGCCCAGCTCCCGCCCCTCCCGGTGACGGACACCGCCGCGGGTCGGCACATCGAGCTCCCGGCGGCGTCGGGCACCCCGATCCGCGTCGGCGACCTCGCGGTCGCGATCGGCCCGAGCGACCTCGACCCCGAGCTGCTGCCGGACGAGGACGGGGAGGAGCCGGAGCCATACCCCGACGAGATGTTCGTGGGCTCCACCGTGGCGGTGACGAACCTCGGCACCGAGCCGGTCCAGCCGGCGCTCGGCGGGCTCGAGCTCGTCGACTGGGCAGGCGGGTCCCTCTTCGCGATCGGCGAGTGCGACCCGGCGAGCCGGCCGACGGACCCCCTCGGACCGATCCAGCCCGGCGGGACCGCCGAGATCTCGCTGTGCCAGGCGGCGCCGATCGAGGCCGTGGCCGGCGCCCGATGGCAGCTGACCGAGGGCGCGGTGGGCTGGGGCGCCTCCTACCGGTACGTCGAGCTCGGCGTGGACCCGACCCCCGAGCTCCTCGCGGCGTCGACCGCCCCCGAGCCCGGGAACCTCGAGGGAATCGACTCCCGCGAGCCCCTGCCCGCGGGTGAGTCCCACGAGGTCGGGTACACGAGCGTGACGATCGACGAGGCCCGCACCGAGGACGAGCTCGAGGTCGACGGCTACTCCTTCACCGACGAGCCCGAGGACGGGAACGCGTTCGTCCTCGCCGACATCGCCGTGACCGAGGACGGCTCGGCCGGGACGGACTCCTCGCGCCGGTACGAGTTCGACGTCGAGTTCGTCGACGCCGCGGGCCAGCTCCACGACACCCGGTACTCGTGCTCGGGCGGCGAGGGCTTCGAGATCGACGACCTCGACCGCGCGGGCGCCACCCCCCGCGGTGAGGCCGAGGGCGAGCTGTGCGCCGAGGTCGACGAGGACCTGGTCGAGGGCGGGGCCTGGCGCGTGACGAGCTACGGCCCCGAGCGCTCCGTCCCGGTCCGGCACGTCGCGACGGCCACGGCCGCGACCTCGCTCGAGCCGTTCGAGGTCCCGGTGGTCGAGGCGGGCGCGGGGACCGACCCCGCCGCCCCCGCACCGGCCGGCACCCCCGTGCGCGCGGGCCTGTGGGTCGTCAGCATCGACCCGGTCACCGTCCGGGACCGCGCGGAGGACGACGAGGACCCGCTCTCGAGCAGCGCGCGCCGGATCGACACGAACGTCACCGTGACGAACACGGCCTCCGTGCCCGCCTCACCGTTCGACGACGTGTCGCTCGTGTGGATCGCCGAGGACGGCACCGAACGGTCCTACGGCGACGAGTCCGCGCAGTGCAGCTGGGAGTACATCGACCGGGTCGACTCCGTCCCCGGCGGCACGATCACCCACGACGTGTGCATGGAGATGACCCGGGGCGATGCCGAGTCCGGGCACTGGGAGGTCCGCACCACCGGGTGGTCGCAGGACCCGGACACCGAGGAGCTGGTCGAGGAGGAGATCGTCCGGTACGTCGCGGCCGGGTGAGGACGCGCCGTCAGTTGCGGCGGGCGATCCACCAGATCACGCCGATGATCAGCATGATGACGCCGAGGATCCCCCCGAGGATCCCGCCGATGATGCCGACGATCGGTGCGGCGATCTCCCCGCCGCTGACGTTGTGGCCGACGAACGCGCTCTCGTTGCAGGTGACCGTGTAGGTACCGGCCTGGTCGGTCGTGAACCGGTGACCGAGGGAGTAGTCGTTGACCGTGATGTCGGTGCTCGGGTCGTCGAGCGAGACCTGCGCGCCGTCCGGTCCGGAGACCTGGCACGTCTGCGTCTGCGCCTCGGGGTTCTCGCTGTTCGTGGCGTAGAGGGCCCACTCCTCGCCGGCCTCGGCCTCGATCTGCGCGCCGCCGGGACCGACGGTGGTGAAGTCGGCGTCGGAGACGAGGCCGCCGATGCGGCCGACGGCGAAGATGATCGCGGCGATCGCCAGCACGATGAGACCGAGCCCGATGAAGGTGACGATCTTCGGGCCCGTGGTGCTCCTCTGCGTCCTGCCCGGCATCACCCCGTCGCCCGCGCCGTACGGGTTCGCCGCCGCGCCGTACCCGCCGGGGTTGCCGTAGCCGCCCTGGGGCTGGTTGCCGTAGGCCTGGTTGCCGTAGCCGCCCTGACCCTGGTTGCCGTAGGCCTGGTTGAACTGGTCCTCGTACCCACCGGGCCGGCCGCCCTGACCCGGGTTGCTCCCGCCGCCGTAGCTGCTCATCGTCGTGTCCGTCCTGGTCCTGGGGGCGTCGTCGGCCGGTCTCGGGTGGCGCACCCGGCATCGGCTGCGACGCTAGCACCAGGGAGCGCACCCGGCCGTGACACAAACGTGTCGCAGGAGTCGGCCGGAGCGGGCATGACGGCGTGACAACGGTGCGATCATGTGCGCAGATCCGGATCCCCCACCAAGGAGCCCCCGTGCGCCGTCGACTCGCCGCCCTCGCCCTTCCCGTCCTCGCCGCGGCGAGCCTCGCCGCATGCGGCGGTCCGGACGTCCCGACCGCGCTCGCGCCGCAGGCACCCCAGACTCCCCAGGCACCGACCGCGCCGTCGACCGAGCCGGCACCGACCCCCGCGCCCACCACGGAGCCGGCCCCGACCACCGAGCCCGCGCCGACCACCGAGCCGGCTCCCACGACCGAGCCGGCGCCGTCGACCGAGCCCGCACCGGACGGCGACCTCGGCACCTCCCGCGACAACCCCGCCCCGATCGACACGGTGGTGCGCGTCGGCGACTGGGAGGTCCAGTTCGGCTCGACCGTCCAGGACGCGAACCAGACCATCGCCAACGAGAACATGTTCAACGAGCCGCCGGACGACGGCCACAACTACGTGGTGGTGCCGGTGACGGCGACCTATCTCGGCAACGAGAACGGCACCGCGTGGCTCGACCTCAACATCGAGTTCGTCGGGACCGACGCCGTGACCTACAGCGGGTACTGCGGCGTGGTCCCCGACTCGCTCATGGACTCCGGCGAGCTCTACGAGGGCGGGACGGCGACGGGCAACGAGTGCGCCATGGTCCGTGTCGACGCCATCGAGGGTGGCGTGTGGCGGGTCGCGGACACCTACGACTTCGAGGGGAACTCGGAGCGCTTCATCGCCGCCTCCTGAGCGCAGCCACGACGGCCGAAGGGCCCGGGAACCGCACGATCGCGCGGTTCCCGGGCCCTTCGGCACGCGGCGGAGACGGTGGGATTTGAACCCACGAACGGGTTACCCCGTTACATCCTTAGCAGGGATGCGCACTAGGCCTGACTATGCGACGTCTCCAGATGCAGCGTCCACCGTACCCGGACGGCGACCGGCGTTCCAACGCGGGAGCGTGAGGCGCGGGCAACACTCGTCACGAACTCGCACGACGACGCCCCACGTCGAGCCGCCGACCGCCGCTCGCGGCCGAACCGGCGGAGGGTAAGGGATTCGAACCCTTGGTGGTTTCCCACAACGGTTTTCAAGACCGTCACATTCGGCCGCTCTGTCAACCCTCCTCGCCCGGCCGGGCCGGGCGCCGGCCCGCGCACCGGCAGGAGTACCGGGACGGACCGGCGACCATCCTACGATCCGGCACGATCCCGCCCGACAGGCTCGGGTCCGCCCCGAGGTGCACGGTCCGGCCGCAGCACTTCGCCAGCACCTCGCCCGGACCTCGTCCTGACCTGGTCCTGTTCTCACCTCCGCTCCCCGCGCTCCCTCCTGGGGCACGATGAGCGGATGGACGCGATCTCGATCTCCGACGGCGGCCGCCTCGAGCTGGCCACCGCCCCCGACCCCGTCCCCGGCATGGGCGAGGTCCTCGTCGACGTCGTCGCCGCCGGCGTCAACCGGGCCGACCTCCTCCAGGTCACCGGAGGCCACCTGCCGCCGGAGGGCGAGTCGGAGGTGCTCGGCCTCGAGCTGTCCGGCACGATCTCCGCGCTCGGCGACCACGTCGAGGGCTGGGCGGTCGGCGATCGGGTGTGCGCGCTCGTCGCCGGCGGCGGCTACGGCACGCGCGCGGTCGTCCCGGTGGGCCAGCTCCTGCGGGTCCCCGACTCCCTCGACCTCGTCGACGCCGCCTCCCTGCCCGAGTCGATCTGCACCGCGTGGGCCAACATGGTCGAGCTCGGCCACCTCGCCCCGTCCCAGACCGTGCTCGTGCACGGCGGGTCCGGCGGCATCGGGACGATCGCGATCCAGCTCGCGCACGCCTACGGCTCGCGCGTGATCACCACGGCGGGCGGTGCGGAGCGCACGGCCCGGTGCCTCGAGCTCGGCGCCGACGTGGCGATCGACCACACGTCCGACGACGTCGCCGACCAGGTCCTCGCCGCGACCGACGGCCGGGGTGTCGACGTCGTCCTCGACATCCTGGGGGCCGGCGGGCTCGCCCTCAACGTCTCGGTGCTCGCCGAGCGCGGCCGGATCATGGTCATCGGCCTCCTCGACGGCGCGAAGGGCACGCTCGACCTGGGCGCCCTCCTCGCCCGCTCGGGCACGATCACCGCGGCCAAGCTGCGGACCCGCTCCCGGGCGTCGAAGGCCGCGCTCATCGACGACATCCGCGAGCGCGTGTGGCCGTGGGTCGAGGACGGCACGGTGGTCCCGGTCGTCGCCGAGCGGATCCCGCTCGCCGAGGCCGCCCGCGCCCACGAGACGATGGCCGCCGGCGGGTCGTTCGGGAAGATCCTGCTCACCGTCTGACGACGCCGCGCCCCGGGCGCTCCGATCCGGGTCCGCACCGGGCCCGGCGGTTCGTCGTCGTGCGGGGTGTGCTCAGTCGCCGTAGACGTCGGCGGCCGCGTCCTCCAGCGCCTGGGCGGTGGCAGCCGGGTCGGAGGGGTCCTCGTAGAAGTCGATGAGGACGGGCCACAGGCCCTCCAGCTGGCTCGCGCCGAAGTCCGGCGGGACGAGGTCGGACAGGTCGAGGCGGAAGACCTCGGCGCCGACGATCTGCTGCGCGATCTCGCGCGAGAGGTCGTCCTCGTAGAGGTCGAGGTCCGCCCGCTGGTTCGGCGACGTCGTGCCGCCCAGGGCGATCCAGATGTTCGCCGCCTCGGGCGAGGCGAGGTACCGCATGAGCTCGGCCGTGCCGGGCTCCGAGTCGAACGCGACGGCCCCGCCGGCCTCCCCCACCACGGTCGGCGCCGAGCCGTCCATCTCGGGCCACGGGAAGAACATCGCGTCCTCGCCGACCACCGCGTCGGTCTGTCCCTCGATCGAGCCGGCCACGTACTCGCCGCCCACGAGGGTGGCGGCGCTCGGGTCGTCGCTGAAGACGTTCTCGACCGTGTCCGGGTAGGAGCGGTCGAGGCCGCCGGACAGCACGAGCTCGGGGTCGCCCCACACCTCGGCGAGGACCTCGAGGGTCTCGACCACGCTCGGGTCCGTCCAGGGGATCTCCCGGTCGACGAGCTGGTCGTAGGCCTCGGGCCCGGCGAGGCGCAGGTAGGCGTTCTCGAACCAGTCCGTCAGCGGCCAGCCGTAGTCGACGCCCACGGTCACGGGCGCCACATCGGTGCCGGAGAGCTCACGCAGCCCGGCGAGGAGGTCGTCCCACGTGGCGGGCTCCTCGACGCCGGCGTCCGCGTACGCCGCAGCGTCGTACCAGAGGAGCGACTTCGAGGTCGCCTCCATCCAGACGGCGTAGACGTCGCCGTCCACCGAGCCGAGGTCGGTCCAGGTCGGCGCGTAGCTGTCCTCGATGGTCGCCCGCACCTCCTCGGCCAGCGGGACGATGGCGCCGTCCTCCGCGAGCGAGCGGACCAGCGTGGGGCTCCCGACGACGGCGACGTTCGGGGGCCGGCCGTTGTCCAGGCTCTCGGTGATGGCGAGGACGGGGTTGCCGCCGAGGCCCAGCTGGTCGACGCGGGCACCGGTGGCCTGCTCGAACGCGTCGAGCACCTGGTCGAACCGGTCGCGCTCGCTCCCGGTCCAGCGGGTGGCGATCTCGATGGTCTGCCCGGACAGGTCGGCGTAGCCCTCGAGCTCGGGGGCGAGGACCTCCTCGGGCACCGCCCCCCCGTCGGTGGGGGTCTCGGGCGACCCTGCGGTGCCCTCCGAGGAGGACTCGGGCGGTGCCGTCGGGTCCTCGGCGCCGTCGGGGGCCGTGCCGTCCGGTGCGGAGCCGGGGTCGGCGGAGCTGTCGGCGTCGTCGTTCTCGTCCTCGGCCCCGCCGCCGCAGGCCGCGAGCAGCGCCACCGTGACCAGTGCCGCGCCGAGGGCCGCGCCCCGACCTCGCCTCGTGCTCCGTGCCATCGTCCGCCCTTCCTCGACCCACCGCGACGGGTGAACCCCGCCATCGTAGGTCGTGGGCGGACGGGCGCGGTCCCCCACCTACTTCTGCGAGCCCGCCATCAGCGCGCTGACGAAGTACCGCTGGAACGCGAAGAACACGATGAGCGGGACGATCATCGAGAGGAACGCGCCCGCGGAGAGCACGTCCATGTTCGACGAGAACTGCCGCAGCTGGGACTGCAGCGCCACCGTGATCGGCTGGCTCTCCGGGGAGGAGAACAGCAGGGCGACGAGCATGTCGTTCCACGACCACAGGAACTGGAAGATCGCGAGCGAGGCGATCGAGGGCATCGCCAGCGGGAGGGCGATGCGGACGAAGATCCGCAGCTCGCTCGCGCCGTCGATGCGCGCGGCCTCGAGCATCTCCGCGGGGATCTGCATGAAGAAGTTCCGCAGCAGGAACACGGCGAACGGCAGGCCGAACGCGGTGTGGAACAGGACGACGGCCGTGATCGAGCCGAAGATCCCGATGTCCCCGAACAGGCGCGCGAGCGGGATGAACGCCACCTGGAGCGGCACCGCCATGAACGCGATGATGACGATGAGCAGCCAGTCGCGCCCCGGGAACCGCACCCAGGCGAGCGCGTAGCCGGCCATCGCCCCGAGGCCCACGACGAGCAGCGTGGACGGGACCACGATGAGCACCGTGTTCCACAGGGAGGACATGATCCAGTCCGCCTCGAGCAGGTTCCGGTAGTTGTCCACCGAGAACTGCGAGAGGTCGAGGAACCCCGTCCACCAGCCCGACTGGGCGTTGGCCTGCGAGCTGCGCAGCGAGGAGAAGAACAGTCCGACCGTCGGGACGAGCCACACGAGCGCGACGACGACGAGCACGACGTTGACGACGCCGCGGCCGAGGAACCGCGCGACCCTCGAGCCGCCGCCGGGGCGGGAGCCGGGTGGGGTGGCGGGGGGCGTGGCGCCCGGGCCGGAGCCTCCGGGTCCCCCCGTCCCTCCGGGACCGCCGGCCTCGGGGTCGTCCACGGGCGGCGTGGTGCCGACGACGGCGGTCATGCCTGACCTCCTCGTCGGAAGTTGCGGATGTTGAGCAGGATCGCCGGCAGCACGAGCAGCAGGAGGAAGATCGCGAGCGCCGAGCCGAGGCCCTGGTCGTTGCCCCCGCCGAACGACACGGTCCACATGCGGGTGGCGATGACGTCGGCGGCCGGTTTCGACACCCCGGGCGGGATGACGTAGACGAGGTCGAAGATCTTCAGCACGTTGATGACGAGCGTGACCATGACGACCATGAGCACGGGCGCGAGCTGGGGCACCGTGATCCGCCGGAAGACCTGCCACTCGTTGGCGCCGTCGGTCCGGGCGGCCTCGAGCAGGGAGCGGTCGACGGAGGACAGGCCGGACGCGATCATCACCATGGCGAAACCGGCCCAGATCCACACGTAGGCGAGGATCGTCACCGGCGTGATGAGTCCCGGGCCGAGCCAGTCGATGCCAGAGGCGCCGGGGGCGAAGCTGCTCGCCGGGAGCGTGAGCGTGTACTCGCCTCCCGGGTCGAGCCCCTCGACGACGAAGGTCCCGTCGTCCTGCGTCACCGCGGTGGCGACCTCGGCCCCGGAGGCGTCGGTGAGCACCACGTCGATCCCGCCGAGGCCGGGCTTGCCGTCCCCGACCTCACCGTTCGTGCCGCCGCCGCCCACGATGAAGTCGAACCACACGGCGCCGGTCACCTGGTCGTCGCCGGCCGCGGGCGGTTCCACGGCGTCGACGGCGTCGGCGGGCCGGCTCTCCTCGGCGATGCCGACGAGCGGGATCTCGACGACGGAGCCGGCCGCGACCTCCTCGGTCGACGTCATCTCGCCGGTCTCCTGGAGCTCGACGGCACCCTCGGGCCGCGGCCGCGCGTCGGGGTAGCTCGTGGACTCGGCGCCGACCATCTCCTGCACGGAGACGATGACCGCGTTGGCGAGGCCGATGTCCGGGTTCTGCTGGAAGACGGACCGGAAGATGACGCCGGCGGCGAGCATCGAGATCGCCATCGGCATGAAGATGATGAGCTTGAAGGCCGTCTGCCAGCGGATCCGCTCCATGAGCACGGCGAAGATCAGCCCGAGCACCGTGCACACCGCGGGCGCGACGAGCACCCAGATCGCGTTGTTGCGCAGGGCCCGGAACGTCTGGGCGTCCGTGAACATGTCGACGTAGTTCCCGAGGCCGACGAAGGTCTCGCCGGACTGGTCGAACAGGCCGCGGACGAGCGAGAAGACGATCGGGTAGGCGACGAGCGCCCCGAGGATCAGGACCGCGGGACCGAGCAGGATGACGAGGACCACCCACGTGCTGGTCCCCGAGCGGGGGGCGCGACGTGCGCGCCCCCCGCCCGGTGCGGCCGTGGTGGTCTCGGCCGTGGTCACGTCGTCAGTCGCCGTACGCGGCGGCCGCAGCGTCCTCGAGAGCCTGGGCCGTGGCCTCCGGGTCGGAGGGGTCCTCGTAGAACTCGATGAGGATCTGCCACATGCCCTCGCCCTCGGTGCCGCCGAAGGCCGACGGCGCGAGGTCGGACAGGTCGAACCGGAAGACCTCGGCGTCGACGAGCTGCTGGGCGATCTCGAGCGAGATCTCGTCCGGGTACAGGTCGAGGTCCGCGTTCTGGTTCGGCGAGGTGAAGCCGCCCAGCTCGATCCAGATGTTCGCCGCCTCGGGCGAGGCGAGGTAGCGCATGAGCTCGGCGGTGGCCTCGTTGTCGTCGAACGCGACCGCGACGTTGCCGGCGCCCATGACGGACGGGGCGGAGTCGTTCATCGTGGGCCAGGGGTAGAACAGGGCGTCCTCACCGACGACGGCCTCGGTCTGGTCGGCGATGTTGCCGGCCACGAAGTCGCCCTCGAACACGGTGCCGGCCTCGGGCGGGTCGGAGAACACCGACGTCACCGAGTCCGGGAACGAGCGCTGCCCACCGCCCTCGAGCAGGAGCGCGTCGTTGCTCCACACCTCGGCGAGCGCCTCGAGCGCCTCGATGACGCTGGGGTCGGTCCACGGGATCTCGTGGTCGGCGAGCTGGTCGTACATGTCCGGCCCCGCCGTGCGGAGGTAGACGTTCTCGAACCAGTCGGTCAGCGGCCAGCCGACGTCGGCACCGACCGAGAGCCCCGGAACTCCGGAGTCGGAGACGAGCTGGAGGGTGGACACGAAGTCCTCCCAGGTCTCGGGCACCTCGGCGCCCGCGTCCTCGTAGACCTGCGTGTTGTACCAGATGGTCGACTTGTTGGCGGCCTTGAACCACACGCCGTAGACCTCGCCCTCGACCGAGCCGAGGTCGATCCACGTCTCCGCGTAGTTCTCCTCGACCGCCGCGAGGGTGTCCTCGGACAGGGGCACGATGCTGCCGTCGGCCGCGAGCTGGTCCATGAGGCCGGGCTGCGGGATGAGCGCGATGCTCGGGGGGTTGCCGCCCTCGACCCGCGTGCCGATCGTCGTGGCCACGTTGTTCCCGTAGGACTCGTAGGTGACCTCGGCGCCGGTGGCCTCCTCGAAGGCGTCCATGACGATCTCGAAGTTCTCCTGCTCGGCGCCGGACCAGTCCGAGGCCACGACGATCGACTCGCCGTCGAGCTCCGCGTAGCCCTCGAGCTCGGGCAGCTCGACCTCGCCACCGCCGTCGCCGCCGTCCTCGCCGCCGCCCGCGGCGCCGTCGGAGCCGCCCTCCTCGGAGGTGTCGCCGCCGTCGTCGGACTCGTCGTCACCACCGCCGCCGCAGGCGGCGAGCATCGCTGCCACCGTGAGTCCCGCAACCACCGTCATGCTGCGTCGTCGCGTCATGAGTCGTGCCATCGTTCGCCCTCCTCGGCCAACCGTTCTCCACATCGTGAACGAGGTCAGCGTAGGCCGGGCGACCCGCCACAGCGCCACGATCGAGGTCTCGAACGGGTCACGCCGATGCGGGGACGGGCGGCGTCGTCGTCGGGGTCGGTCGGGCCACCGTCGGGACCGGCCGGGGGCGTCGTCGGAGGAGCGCCCAGGGCGTCGTCGGAGGTGCGCCCAGGGCGTCAGCGGGGCGCGGCGAGCAGGTCGAGGAGGTCGGCCAGGCCGTCCGCCTCGACGGGCGCGACCTCGGTGCGGGCGTAGGACTTGACCTCCGGCCGCGCGCCGCCCATCGCCACGCCGAGCCCGGCCCAGGACAGCATCTCGACATCGTTCGAGCCGTCGCCGGCGCCGACCGTCGCCGCCCGGTCCACGCCGAGCAGGTCCCGCACACGCTCGAGCGCGGTCGCCTTGGAGATCCCCTCGGGCGCGACGTCGACCCAGGACGACCACCCGATCGCGTAGGTCACCGACTGCATGCCGGCCGAGTGGACCGCCTCCTGGAAGGTGTGCGCGTCCAGGTGCGCCGCCCGCACGGTGAGCCGGGTGACCTCCCGCGAGCACAGGTCCTCGAGGTCGACGAGCTCCCACTCGCCGCCGAGCTCGCCGGGCGGGAACGGCGAGGACAACCGGAACCCGGTGCCCACGTCCTCGACGGCGAACACCCCGTCCGGGATCGCCTGGTGCAGCGCGCGCAGCGCCGGCTCGGGGTCGAACGTGACGACGTGGTCGAGCTCGAACCCGCCCTCGGCCTCCTCGTCCAGTCGCACGGTGACGGCTCCGTTGGAGGAGATCGCGTACCGGCTGGTCAGGCCGAGCCGGCGGGCCACGGGCACGGTGGCGAACACCGAGCGGCCGGTCGCGAGCATGACGTGGGCACCCGTGTCGCGCAGCGCGGCGACGGACTCGGCCACCCGCGGCGACAGCGTCGTGTCGTGGTGGAGGATCGTCCCGTCGATGTCGAGCGCCACGAGCAGGTCCGGCCCCGCCTCCGGCAGCGCGGCGACGGCCTCGACGAGCGGGTGGGTCCGCGGGCGACGCCGCACGACGTTCCGCGCCCACGAGGCGGCCCGGGTGAGCGCGAGCCCGACGGCGGGGGCCGTGCGCCGCACGTTCCGCCGACCATCCGTCTCGTCGTCGGGCTCCCCGTCGTCCCAGAGCTCGACGTCCGCCTCGGCCTCGACCTCCGCCCCGTCGACCTCGGCCTCGGCCTCGTCACCCTCGACGACGGCGGCGTCCGCCTCGTCGTCGACGACGTGGGCCCCGGCGGGCCCGAGGTCCGGGTCGGCGTCGGCGTCGGCGTCGGCGTCGGCGTCGGCGTCGGCGTCGGCAACGGTCGCCCGCCCCTCGGCAGACGGGTCGGCCGACGGCGCGGCCCCGTCGTCGTCGGGCAGGTTCTCGCCGTGGTCCCGCGCGTGGACCGGCTGGTCGGCCTCGGGGGGCAGGTCCGTCTGGGCGTCGAGGATCGCCTGGTCCCCGGCGGGGGTGGCGACGAGGGCCTCGTCCTCGTGCCGCGTCACGCGGCCACCGGGGCGAGGACCTCGCGGCCGCCGAGGTAGGGCCGCAGCGCCTCGGGCACGTGGACCGAGCCGTCGGCCTGCTGGTGGTTCTCGAGGAGCGCGACGATCCACCGCGTGGTGGCGAGCGTCCCGTTGAGGGTCGCGACCGGGGTCGTGCCCTTCTCGGTGCGCTCGCGCGTGCCGAGGCGGCGGGCCTGGAAGGTCGTGCAGTTCGAGGTGGACGTGACCTCCATCCAGCGCTCCTGGCTGGGCAGCCACGCCTCGCAGTCGAACTTGCGTGCGGCCGAGGACCCGAGGTCGCCGGCGGCGGTGTCGATGATCCGGTAGGGCAGCTCGACGGCGTCGAGCATCTCCCGCTCGAGCTCGAGCAGGCCGGCGTGCTCGTCGGCCGCGTCCTCGGCGTGGACGTAGGAGAACATCTCGAGCTTGTTGAACTGGTGGACCCGGATGATGCCGCGGGTGTCCTTGCCGTACGAGCCGGCCTCG
Source organism: Georgenia sp. Z1344 (assembly GCF_057652375.1). NCBI lineage: Bacteria > Bacillati > Actinomycetota > Actinomycetes > Allobogoriellales > Allobogoriellaceae > Georgenia > Georgenia sp. Z1344. Next base: position 1,504,037 of record NZ_CM172728.1, read on the forward strand.
CGGCGGTAGCAGGTGGACCAGCCGGCGTAGCGCAGCGGGCCGCCGCTGACGTCGATGATCTCGTCGGCGTGGTAGCCGGCGAGCGCCACCTCGGACGTGCCGGTGAGGTACAGGTCGTCCGCCGGGAGGTGGTAGATCTCGTCCGCGTGCGCACCGAGGAAGCCGGTGCCGGCCATGATCTGGGGGCCCACGAGGGTCGGCGTCGTCATGAGCGTGAAGCCGGCGGCCTCCGCCCGGTCCGCCGCGCGCATGAGAAGGGCGAGCTCGAGGCGGGCGCCGATGCCGGTGAGGTAGTAGAACCGCGCGCCGGAGACCTTGGTGCCGCGCTTCATGTCGATCGCGCGCAGCGACTCCGCGATGTCGAGGTGGTCGCGCACGGTCACGCCCTCGGCGGCAAGGTCGCGGGGCGTGCCCACGTGCTCGAGCACCTCGTAGTCGTCCTCGCCGCCCGCGGGGATGCCCGGGGCGATGATGTTGGGCATCTGCCACAGGAGCTCGTCGGCCTCGGCCCCGGCGGCGTCGGCCCGCTCCTGCGCCGCGCTCACCTCGCCGGCCATCTCCTTGGCGCGCGCGAGGATCGCGGGCCGCTCCTCGGGCGAGGCCTTGCCGACGCTCCGGGAGAACTCCTTGTGCTCGGCCCGCAGCGACTCGAACTCGCCGAGGGCGGTGCGGCGCCGCGCGTCCGCCTCGAGGATCCGGTCGACGAGGGCGGGGTCGGCACCCCGGGCCACCTGGCTGTCGCGCGCGGGCTGGGGGTCCTCGCGCAGGGCACGCACATCGATCATGACCTGAGCCTATGCCGCCGGGGGAACCGGTCCCCGTCCGTGCTCGCCCCCGCGTGCCCCCGGTGGTGCCAGGATGTGCGCCGGACCGCGTGCGGCCCACCTGTCAACCGCCCGACCCAGACCCGAGGGGTGCCCCCATGATCGTCACCACCACGTCCACCATCCAGAACGCGAACATCGCCGAGTACCTCCGCGTCGTCGCCGGCGAGACGGTCGTCGGCATCAACATGTTCAAGGACATCGGTGCGGGCTTCCGCAACCTCGTGGGCGGTCGCTCCGAGGGCTACGAGCGCGAGATCGGCGGCGCCCGTGAGTCCGCGCTCGGCGAGATGGTGCAGCGGGCGATCGAGCTCGGTGCCAACGGGGTCGTCGGCGTCGACATCGACTACGAGTCGGTCGGCCAGGGAATGATGATGGTGACCGCCTCGGGCACCGCCGTCCGCATCGCCTGACGCCCACCCCTCCTTCCCGCCGCGGTCCACGACGCCGCGCGTCACCAGCCGTGGCGCGCGACGTCGGCGCGGCCCGGGCTACCGTGAGGCGTGCCCACGGAATGGTTGATCGTCCTCGTCGTCGCGATCGTGATCGCGCTGCCCGTCCTTCTCGTCACGATCTCCGTCGCCCGCAGGCGGGGCCAGCTCGAGCGCGAGTCGGCCGCCGCGAACGCCGAGGCGGCACGCGTGCTCGAGGAGGAGCGCGCGGCCCGGAAGGAGGCCGCCGCGAGGGCCGCCGAGGAGGCGGCCCGGCCCGCTCCCCCGCCGGTCGCCGTGGTCGTCAACCCGTCGAAGAACGTCGACGTCGACGAGCTGCGCACCCTCTTCCGGGCCGCCGCCGTCCGCGAGGGCCGCCAGGAGCCGCTGTGGTTCGAGACGACCGCCGACGACCCGGGCCGCGGCCAGGCCGAAGAGGCTCTGCGCGCCGGGGCCAGCACGGTGGTCGCCGCGGGTGGCGACGGGACGGTGCGCGCCGTGGCGGAGGTCCTCGCCGGGACCGGCACCCCGATGGGCGTCATCCCGCTGGGCACCGGCAACCTGCTCGCCCGCAACCTCGGCCTCCCGCTCGAGCGCACCGACGAGCTCGTCCGGATCGCGACCACCGAGCCGACGGGTCCGGTCGACGTCGGATGGCTCCGTGTCCGTGACCAGGGTGAGGTGCCGCAGGACGAGGACGGGATCCTCGTCGAGGAGTCCGGCGCGGGCCGCGACGGGTGGCACGCATTCACCGTCATCGCCGGGCTCGGCTTCGACGCCGACATGGTCCATGGGACCGACGACGACCTGAAGTCGCGGATCGGCTGGGTCGCCTACTTCGTGGGCGGCGTGAAGAACATGGTCAAGTCGCGCCTCAAGGTCTCGGTGGCGGTCGACGACGCCGAGCCCGAGCACCTCAAGATCCGCACCGTCATGCTCGCCAACTGCGGCCTGCTGCCCGGCAACCTCGTCCTGTCCCCCGACTCACGGTTCGACGACGGCGTGCTCGAGGTCGTCACCGTCGACACGCGCTTCGGGATCGTGGGCTGGGCCAACCTCGGGATCTCCGTTCTCGCCCAGCGCGCCGGCCGGCGCCGCACCGGCGAGCTCCCGGGCAGCGAGCTGCTGTTCAAGCCGGCGCGTCGCGTGCGCGTCGTGGCCGAGGACGCGGCCCACGTCCAGCTCGACGGCGACCTGCTGAGCACGTCCGGCGCCGTCGAGGTCCGGGTCGAGAAGGGGGCGCTGCAGATGCGCTACCCCGTGCCTCCCGACCGGCTCCAGGCCCGCACCGGCGAGCACGTGCCCGGCGAGCCGGCGGAGCGCCACCCGGAGAAGCTCCAGGACTGATCCCCGGGGCCGCCCGCCCACGCCGAGGTCGCTCACCGACCGCCCGACGACGGGCTCGGTCAGGTCCCGGTGCCCTCGATCGAGACGTTGGTCGCCTTGATGACGGCGGTCGCCGGCGAGCCCACCTCGAGGCCGAGCTGCTCGACGGCCTCGGTCGAGATGAGCGAGACCACGCGGTAGGCGCCGCACTGCAGCTCGACCTGGCTCATCACGGTGTCGGAGACGATGCGCGTGACGATGCCCGTGAGGTGGTTGCGCGACGAGCGACGCTCGATGCCGTCGTCGAGGGAGTCGACGTGCTTCTCGCTCGCGAGCTCCTGGGCGAGCGCGGCGACGAAGGCGCCGTCGACGGAGAGCCGGCCGCCGTCGCCACCCGCCTCGAGCCGCCCCTGGTCGACCCAGCGGCGGACGGTGTCGTCGGAGACTCCGAGCAGGTCGGCAACGGTGCGGATCCGAATGTGCGGCATTCCTGGAGGCTAGCACCCGCACCTGCGCCTCCTGGCCGGCAAGTGAGCGGACGTCCTCCCGGCGAGTGAGCGGACGTCCGACTCGCGACCGAGCAGGTGTGCCCCGAGGGCTGACGCGCCCCGGACGCCCGGTCGATAGCGTGCAGTCATGACCTCGACCTCCGGCTCCGACCGCCAGGTGCTCGCGCTGTCGCACGCGGGCACGACCGCTTTCGGCACGACGACGGCAGTGGCGCTCGCGCTCGAGGCCGCGCGCGCCGGCGAGGAGGTCCTGCTCATCGACCTCTCCCCCGACGGCGAGGCCACCCGGTGGCTGCAGGCCGAGCCGTGGGAGGAGGGCCAGGACGTGGGCGCGATCCTCGACGACGACTACCCCCTCGGATGGGCCCGGTCCCTCGCCGTCCCCACCACGGACCACGAGCGGCTCCGGCTCGTCCCGGCGTCGTCCGGCCCGGCCCGTGAGCCGCGCGCCGGCGCGGGTCCGCAGCTCCACCACGCGCTGACCACCGCCGACGACTACGTCCTCGTCGTCATCGACTGCGGTCGGATCCGCTCGGGCGCCCGCCTGGTGACGGCCCTCAACGCCGCGTCCGACGTCGTCGTCACCACCACCCGATCGCCGAAGGACCTCGCCGAGGTGTCGAACATCGTGGCGAGCGTCGAGGCCTACCGCCGGCTCATCCACGACGAGGGCGGCAACCGGTCCGATCTCGTCCGACTCCGCGGCGTGGTGGTCGGCGCCCCGGCGGGCGGGCCGGCTGAGAATGCGTCGTCGACCGAGGAGCCCGAGCTCGCGGAGGTTCCGACGGACAAGGCGTGGTCGCCCCTCGTGCTCAGCCCGCATGTCCCGGTGGTCCCGGCCGAGCACGGTGAGCCCGCCACCCGGAAGCGCCCCTTCGAGATCTGGACGCCCGGCAGCACCTTGTCGCAGCACTACGGGCAGCTGGCGGCCCAGCTCGTCGACGCCATGTCGGACGCATCCACCGACGACTGAGGACCTGCTCGTCGAGATTGCGGTTGGTAGCCGTCGAGATTGCGGTTGGTCGGACCGGGCAGAAGCCCGCTCACTCGTCAGGAGGAAAGCCGCTCACTCGCCAGGAAGGGGGCGACGAGGTCAGTAGGCGCTTCCGTCGGCGAGCGCCGTCACCCAGGCGCGGGCCTCGTGGAACTCCTGGTCGGACGTGCCGCGGGCGAGCACCGGCCTGCGCTGGTCGGCGCGCGGGTAGGAGCCGAGGAACCGGACGAACGGGCACACCCGCCTGAGCCCGAGCAGGGCGGCCTTGACGCGCTCGTCCGCCACGTGCCCCTCGGCGTCGATCGAGAAGGCGTACCGGCCGATGGCGTCCCGGATCGGCCGCGACTCGATGCGGGAGAGGTTGACCCCGCGGGCCGCGAACTGCTCGAGCATCGTCAGCAGGGCGCCGGCCTCGTCGTCGGGCAGGTGGACGAGCAGCGTCGTCTTGTCGGCGCCGGTCGGCGGGGGCGGCGGCACGAGCCGGGAGACCGCGATGAAGCGGGTGACGGCGCGGCGGTTGTCGCCGACGTCGTGGGCGAGTACCGGGAGCTCGTACCGGGCGCCGGCCAGCGGGGAGACGATCCCGGCGTCGAACCCGGGATCACCCTCCCCGGCGAGGATGTCCGCGGCCGCGGCGGTCGAGGTCGCGGGGACGTGGACCGCGCCCGGCAGGTGCTCGGCGACCCAGCCGCGGCACTGCGCCCACGCGTGCGGATGGGTGGCGATGCGGCGGACGTCGGCCAGCTCGGTGCCGGGCCGCGCGACGAGCTCGAACTCGATGGGCACGAGCATCTCGGCGACCACCACGAGGGGCTCGTCGCCGGCCACGAGCGAGTCGATCGTGGCGTTGACCCCACCCTCGACCGAGTTCTCGATCGGGACGACGGCCCGGTCGAACCGCCCCTCGCGCACGCCGGCGAGCGCCCCGGGGACGTCGGTGCTCGGCTCGGCCACGTCGGCGTCGTCGTCGAGGATCTGCCGCAGCGCGGCATCGGTGAACGTGCCCGCGGGGCCCAGGTAGGTGTAGCGCACCGGCCGAGCCTAACCACGCGGGGCCGTGACCGGTCCCGCACCGACCCGCCCCCGGCCCGCCACCGCCCGCGACGTACCCTCGGACGCATGAATCTCGGCCCGCACCGCCCGATCCGGGTCCTCGCGTGAGGCGCGACGACCGCCGGCGCAGGGTCGTGCTGGTCCTCGGCGTGCTCGTGCTCATCGCGATGATCAGCCCGTTCATCCTCCCGCTCCTCGCGAACGGGGCCACCCCTGCAGACACGTCCGACGACGACACCCCCGTCGTCGTCCTCGGCACCGGCGGTCTGACCTGGGAGGACATCGACGACGGAGAGACGCCCCGGATCGCGGAGCTGGCAGCCGAGGGGTACTCCGCCAACCTCGTCGTCCGCTCGGTCGGCTCGACCACGTGCCGCACCGACGGCTGGCTCGCCCTCTCGGCGGGTCAGCGGGCGGCCGGCGAGCGCGACGGCGGCGACTGCCTCCCACCCGCGCCCGTCGGCACCGAGACCGGCACCGAGACCGGCGGCGAGTGGCAGGTCCCCGGCTGGTCGGAGTACGTCGAGGGCGCCCGTACCGACCGGTTCGACGCCGTGCCCGGCACCCTCGGCGGGTCGCTCGCCGAGGCGGGTCGCAGCGCGGTGGCGATCGGCGGCGGCGCGGCGGTCGCGCTCGCCGAGCCGGACGGGACCGTCGCCGACGCACGCCCCACCACGGACGACGACGCCGAGCTCGGGGCGCTGACCGCCTCCGCGATCGAGGACGGAGCGGACCTTGTCGTCGTCGACCTCGACCCCGCGGACGCCACCGGACGCGCCCCGGACGGCGAGGCAGCACCGGGCGAGGCCGCACCGGGCGAGGAATCCCCGGGCGAGCAGCCCCCCGGCGCCCGCACGCCCGCCGAGCTCGACGCCCGGGTGGGCGCCGTCGTCGACGCCCTGGCCGAGACCGGCAGCGAGCCGACGATCCTGCTCGCCTCCCTCTACGACGGCACCCGCACCTCGACCCTCCAGGCGCTCGCGCTCACCGGCGCGGGCGAGGGCTCCGGGCTCGCCACCTCCCCGGCCACCCGCACGGACGGCATGGTCCAGGCGCCCGACCTCCTGCCCACCGTGCTCTCCCTGCTCGACGTCGACCAGCCGACCGGGCTCGTGGGCTCCGCGCTCGTCACCCGGCCCGGCGACGACGACCCGGCGGACCGCGCGGCGGGCCTGCGCGACGTCGGCGTGCGGGCGCTCGCCGTGGCCCCGCTCGTCTCGCCGGCCGTCCTGTGGCTGGTCGGGCTCAACATCGGGCTCGGCGCGGCGGCGCTCGTGGGCCTCAACCGGCGCGTCCTCGCCGCGCTCGGCGGCACCGAGCGGGCGCGCCACCGGGTCCTGCGGGTCCTGCGCGCGGCGGCCCTCGTCGTCGCCTCCCTGCCGGTGGCGCTCATCGCGTCCTCGCTGCTGCCGTGGTGGCGGTTCGAGCCGGCCGGCCTCGCGCTCGCCGGCGTCACCGTCGCCGGGGCGCTGTTGCTGGCCCTCGTCGCCGTCGGCGGGCCGTGGCGGCACTCGCTGGTCGGCCCCACCGCGGTGGTCTCCGGCGTGACGGCGGTCGTCATCGCCGCCGACGTCATGCTCGGCTCCCACCTCTTCCTCGGGTCCGTGCTCGGCACGCAGCCCCAGATCGGCGCCCGGTACTTCGGGATGTCGAACCACTACTTCGCGCTGTTCGCCACGGCGTCCCTGCTGCTCGCGGCGACCGCGGCGCAGGCCCTCGTCGCCCGCGGGCGGGGGCGTGCGGCCGCCGCGGCAGCGCTCGCCATCGGCGCGGTGGCCACGGCCATCGACGGCTGGCCCGCATTCGGCGCCGACTTCGGCGGGCCCCCGGCGATGATCCCCGCGTTCGTCGTGCTCGCGCTCCTCGTGGCGGGGGTCCGCGTGACGTGGCCGCGCGTGCTGCTCATCGGGGCCGTCACGGTGGCCGTGGTCGCGACCGTCTCGCTGCTCGACTGGCTCCGCCCACCCGACGAGCGCACGCACCTGGGCCGGTTCGTCGGCACGCTCCTCGACGGTGGCGCGTTCGACGTCATCTGGCGCAAGCTCGGCCGCAACCTCGAGATCCTCGTGTCCTCCCCGCTCACGGTGCTCGCGGCGGTCGGAGCGATCGTCGTGGTGGTCCTCGTGGCCCGGCCGCTGCGCCGGCCGGACACGGCCGCTACCTCGGACTACGGCTGGCTCGTCCGCCGCCCGGAGACGGGCACGACGACGAACGGCACGACGGCGAACGACGCGGCGGCCACCTCCTCACCGGGCACGACGGCGACGCTCGCCCTCCCCGAGGCCGCCCAGGTCCTGAAGCCCGCGGCGGTCGCCCTGCTGATCCTGTGGATCATCGGGTTCGCCGTCAACGACTCGGGGATCGTCATCCCGGCCCTCGGCGTGGCGCTCGCCGTTCCGCTCACCCTCGCGCTGCTCGCGTCGTGGCTGCTCGAGCGCCCCCGCCACGGGCCCCTGCACGAGGCGGACGACCGGGGCGACGAGGGCGCGCGCACCGCCGTCGACGCCTGACCCGCGCGGACCGGCGAGGGTCAGCCGGCGAACAGGTCCGGCAGCGCCTGCGACGCCGTGAGCACCGAGACCACCACGAGGAGCACGGCGAAGACGGTCGTCAGCGTGGCCGGCGGCGTGCGGGTCGAGAGTCGGGCACCGAGCTGGCCGGCGAGCGTCGAGGCCAGCGCGAAGGCGAGGACGACAGGCACGTCGAGGTCGATGCCCTGCGGCACGCGGGCGAGCAGCCCCGCCGCGGAGTTGATCGTGATGACGAGCAGCGAGGTGCCCACGGCCGCGCGCATCGGGTAGCCGAGCGCGAGCACGAGCGCGGGGACCGCCGCAAAACCTCCCCCGACGCCGAACAACCCCGTGAGCAGCCCGACCACCGCCGCGAGCCCGATCAGACGGAGGGCACCGCGCCACCGCCGTCCCGCGGGAGCCCGGTCCGCCTGCGGGAGATCCTGCGGCGCACCGGTGGTGGCGTCGTCGTCGGGCATCTCGCTCTCGTTATCGCCGGCGTCCGCGAGTGCCCTCAGCTCCGCCTCGCGGGCGTCGCGACGGTCCGCGGACGCGCGCCTGGCCATGAGCACGGCGACGCCGAGGAGGAGCACGGAGAACGCGGCCATGAGGGCGGGGCCGTCGACCAGGTGGGCGAGCCACGCCCCGCCGGCCGACGCCACCGCGCCCACCGCGCCGAAGACGAGGCCGCCGCGCAGCCGGACGTTGCCGCGCCGGGCGTGGGGAACGAGCGTGACGAGCGAGGTGACGCCGACGATGACGAGCGACGCCGTCGCCGCCGCGTGGGGGCCCATGCCGAGCAGGTAGACGAGCGCGGGGACGGTCAGCACCCCGCCCCCGGCACCGAGCGTGCCGACGACGACGCCGACGACCGCGCCGATCGCGGTCGCGAGGGCGATGGCCTCCATGCGCGTCCCCTACTCGGAGGTGGGGCGCGGGCGGGGTGCGCCGTCGGGACGGACCCGATGCACGACGTCGGGCCGGGGCCGCGTCACGCCGGCGAGTCCGCCGAGCGCGGGGGGTCCGGGGTCGCGGGGGTCTCCGCCGTCGGCTGGCCCTGCGGTTCGACCTGGGCGGCCCCGTCGGCGGTGGGGTCCCCGGCGGGGGTCTCGTCGTCGGGCGGGGTGTCGCCGTCCTCCGGCCTGCGCGGGGCCCAGGCGCGGTAGGGCTCGCCGGGCTGCTGGTCGTCGGCCTCGGGGCCGCGGCGGCTCATCGGCACGTTGTGGCGTCGGGAGGCGCGTCCGGCGACCGCCATGGCCACGTCGCGGTACTGGCGCGCGCGGTGCATCCGGCCGGCCATGTCGCGGCCCGTGGCGCGGTGGCTGACGTCGCAGGGGATCTCCTGGACGGTGAGGCCGGCGACGAGGAGGTCGATCGTCATGCCGACCTCGACGCCCCAGCCGCGCGCGAGCGGCAGCACGGACTCGTAGGCGCGCCGCGTGAGGCAGCGCTGGCCGGACAGGGGCTGCGCGCTGACGAACCCGGTGGCGGACTCGATCGCGGCGCGGGCCATGCGCACCACGCGGCCGCGGCCGCCCGAGCCCTTCTGCGGCGGGAGGACGGCGATCGCGAGGTCCGTGTCCCCGGCGAGCACGGCCTCGACGAGCGGGGCGAGCCCGACGGCGGAGTCCTGGAGATCCGCGTCGACGAACAGGAGCGCGCGCGGCGGGGCGTCGGGCAGGTCGCGCATCGAGACGACGGACGCGCCGGTCTCCATCGCGGACGCCTTGCCCCGGTTGACCGAGTGGCGGACCACGACGGCGCCGGCCGCGCGGGCCACGTGCTGGGTGTCGTCGGTCGAGCCGTCGTCCACGACAAGGACGAGGTCGACGTGCGGGATCGCCCGGCAGGCCCGGATGGTCGCAGCGATGTGCGTGCCCTCGTCCTTGGCCGGGACGACCACCGCCACCCGCCTGGAGTCCTGCGCCACAGTCCCACCCTAACCAGGTTGGCGCGGGGCGACCCACCTGTCCGCGTTCGTGGGACCCGGCGTGGCGCGCGGTGCCGGCGTCGCGAGACCTGCCGGAGCGAGGCCCGGCAGAGCGGGAACGACCGGTGCGAGACCTATCGGAGGGAGACCTGGCGGCTGACGAGTCCGGCGCGGGCGCGGCGCTCGTCGGCGGTCAGCGGCTCGGTGACGGCGAGGGCGGCGTCGAGCCGCGTGCCGAGCTCACCGAGCGGGCCCTCGACGTCGTCGGCCTCGGTGCCCGGGGCGAGCTCCCAGACCGGGACGAGGAGACCGCACGTGCGGAAGGCGCCGACGAACCGGGTGCCCTCCTCGATGGCGGACTCGCGCGCGGCGTGCAGGCGGGCGAGGGCGTCGAACACGGTCTCGGGGTCCTCGGGGCGGACCCAGCGGACGAACTCGCGGCCCATCCGGCACCAGTAGGCGGAGCCGGCGGAGTCGATCCGCACAGTGGGGACGATCTGGTCGGCGCTGTCCTTGACGGCCTGGGCCACCTCGGCCTCGTCCTGCTGGTCGGCGGAGACCCAGTAGCCGAAGTCGGCGTGGACGTCGATGGTCGGCTCGACCGCGGGGTCGAGGATGTCCTGCAGGCGCGGGCCGGGCTCGGGCAGCGCGCCGACGGGCAGCGGCTGGCCGGGCTCGAGCTCGAGGGCGCGCAGGAGCGCGTGGGCGACGTCGCGGGACGCGTCGCCGGAGCTGCTCGCCGTCTGCATGCCGACGAGGATCGTGCCGTCCTCGCGGCGCAGCGCCGGGGCGAGGTCCGGCAGCAGGCTGGCGATGAGGACGTCCGCGCCGCCGTGCTCGGCCGTGGTGCGGACGGGGATCGTCGCCGCCGGGACGATCTCGCGCATGGCCACGAGGTCGGTCTCCGCCGCCAGCCCCTCGAAGGGACGCTCGACGTACTCCACCTTCGGCGGGCGCACCCGCGTCGGACGCTCCTGCTGGCGCGCACGGCGCCTCGATGCCTTACCCATGACGCGCAAGCCTAGTTGCGCCGCGGCCCTGGGGGCGCCGGGAGCGCCCGGGCCGCGGCGGTCGGTCACATGATCTCGGGCACGGATCCGTCGGAGGAGACGATCTCGCGGCCGGCGGCGGCCCAGCCGGCCATCCCGCCGTCGACGTTCCAGGCGTCGTACCCGGACTGGTTGAGCCACTGCGCGGCGCGGGCCGAGCGGCCGCCGGTGCGGCAGATGACGAGCAGGTCGGCGTCGCCGAGCTCGTCGGCGCGCTCGGTCAGCTCGCCGAGGGGGATGTGGACGGCGCCGGGGGCGTGGCCGGCCTCCCACTCGTCGTCCTCACGGACGTCGAGGAGCGTGTAGCCCTCGGGGATGGTCTCGCCGGGGAGGTCGGCGATGGTCACGTCGGCAGGTGCGTCGGGGATGGGCATGGGTCCAGCCTCCCTGGCGGCGGGCCGTCCGTCCAGTGGGGTGGGGTGGCGCCGGGGCTCGTGCAGGGGCCCGACGACGACAGACCTCAGACCTTGGTGCTCTTGCGGTAGGCGATGTACTCGCTGCTGGTCTTCTGCCACAGGAAGACGAGGACGAGGACGACGAGGAGGAGCGTCACGACCCCGGCCGCCGCGCCGCTGGCGATGTTCGCGAGTGCCCCCAGGACCGACAGGACGAGCAGCACGGTGAGGATGATCCGCCCGACGTTGCTCCCGCGCCACACGAGCACCGTGAGGAAGGCGTAGAGCACCGCCCCGATCAGGACCCCGACGCCGATGGCCCGCAGGTCGTCCTCCCGGATGTAGGTACCCGCGGGAGCAACGTCGGACGGGTCCAGCGCGAGGTAGGCGAACCCGCCCAGGAGAGCCAGGCCCGAGATGACCCACAGGATGATGCAGGCGGCCTTGAGCATGCCGGGCCGCTCGACGGGCCTGCCGTGGCCGCCCATGCCGTAGGCCGGCGGCGCGGCGAAGGGGTTGTCGTCCTGGTTGGGGTAGGTCGGGAGACCGGCCTGCTGGCCGTACTGAGCGCCACCCTGCTGGCCGTACTGCGGCTGGCCGAACTGGGCGTTCTGGCCCTGCGGGGCGTAGGCGCCGTACGGCGGCCGGCCCTGCTGCCCCGGGTCGGCGTACGCGCCGTACTGCGGCTGGCCCTGCTGCCCCGGGTCGGCGTACGCGCCGTACTGCGGGGCCGCGGGCACGCCCGGGTCCGCCGGGCTCTGCCCGTACGGGGTCTGCGCGCCGTACTCGCCCTGCTGGCTCTGGCCCCAGGAGGGGTCGCCCTGCTGCGGGGTCTGGCCCCACCCGTCCTGCCCGTAGCTGTTCGACATGCCTTGATTGTTGCAGTCTCAGCGGTGCGAGAACCCAAGTGTGACGAGCGCCCGTCGGGCACATTTCCCCGGTCGCGCACGTGTGCGGGGGTGGATCGTCCGGTGTTCTCCCCGACGGACGTGAGGAGTGGGCGGAGACGCTTCAGCGCCGCCGTCCCCCGTCGCCCGTCAGAGCACCTGCCGCCCCGAGTCCTTGAGGCGCTTGCGATAGGCCATGTACTCGGTGCTCGACCTCTGCCACAGGAAGACGAGAACGAGGACGGAAACGGCGATTCCCCCGATTCCGGAGCCGGCGTCCGCGCCGTTGGCGAAGCTGCCGAGGCTCACCAGGGTCGACAGGCCGATGAAGATCGTCACCGCGATACGGGCAGCGTTCGATCCCTTCCAGACGAAGACCGGCAGCACGATGTCGAGGGCGCTCGCCATCAGCACGCCGAACCAGATGAGCTTCCAGGTGGAGTTCTCGATCCCGTAGATGCCGGCCTCCGCGGGGTCGGTCGCGAAGAACACCAGGCTGACGAGAACCGCGAGGGCGCCTCCGACCCACAGGATGATGCAGGCGGCCTTGAGCATGCCGGGGCGCTCGACGTGGCCACCGGGACCGCCCATGCCGTAGCTCGGCGGGGCGGCGAAGGGGTTGCCGTCCTGGTTCGGGTACGGAGGGAATCCACCGGGCTGGCCGTACTGGGGCTGGCCGAGCTGCGGCTGCCCGTACTGGGGCTGGCCGAACTGGGCGTTCTGCCCCTGCGGGGCGTAGCCGCCGAACGGCTGCTGCCCGTACTGCGGCTGGCCGAACTGGGCGTTCTGTCCCTGCGGGGCGTAGCCGCCGTACTGCGGAGCGACGGGGACGCCCGGGTCCGCGGGGCTCTGCCCGTACGCGGTCTGCGCACCGTACCCGCGCCCGTCGCTCTGCCCCCAGGAGGGGTAACCGATCTGGGGGGACTGGCCCCATCCGTCCTGCCCGTAGCTGTTCGACACCGCTCGAGTGTCGCAGTCCAGGCGACGCGACGACCGAGATGTGACGAGCGCCCACCGGGTAGTCCTCCCCCCGTGCGCGGCGGTCGAGCTCGATCGGATCAGCGGCGTCGGGCCGCGCGCTCGCGGACGTATCGGGTGCTGGCGGGCAACCACATCGCGACGACGACGAACACCCCCAGCACCACGCCCAGCCACGGGCTGCCCTCGCCACCCCACGTGTGCACGACGAGCCAGACCAACGCACCCGCCATGATCACGGTGAGCCCGATCCGACCGACCTGCTTGCCCTGCCACAGCTGCACCCCGAGCACGATCGCGAGGACCGACACGACGACGATCCCGAGCCCGATCAGTGTCAGCGCGGCCCCCGGCTGCAGATCACCGAAGACCGTGCTGTCGGACTCGCCCCACATCTGGCTGATCCCCCCGATGAACATGGCGAAGAGTCCGGCGAGCAGCGCCCACGGGGCGAAGAACCACACGATGATCGCGGCGGCGGTGATCCAGCCGGGGCGGCGCACGCGGTCGGGCAGCCCGGGCGGCGGCACGGCGTACGGGTTGCCGTGGTCGGGGCGGCCGTAGGCGTTGCTGTCAGGGCCGGCCAGGTAGGCGTTGCCGCTCGCACCTGCGGCGTAGCCGTTCGGCCCGTGGACCTGGCTGCCCGGCCCCGGCACAGCACCGCCGGGCACCGGGGAGTAGCCGTTCGGCCCTGCGCTGGGGCCGTGCGCATAGGGGTCGGTCACCGACAGATAGTGACAGGCGTAGGACCGGCTGCCCATCGGCACCGCTCCCCCACGCCGAGCCCGACAGTTCCCGCCGACCCATGTAGTCGTGCGCCGAGCCATATAGTCGTGCGCCGACCCAAGCAACTACCTGCCGACCCCACCGACGCCGTCACCTGGGTCGGCACACAACGACTGGGGTCGGCGATAAGTACCTGGGTCGGCACACAACGACTGGGGTCGGCGATGAGAACGGCGGCGCCACCGGAAGTTCGTCGTCGGGTGCGTTCCCCCCTCGAACATCGGCGCGGCTGCTGGCAGGATCACCTCATGGACCCGCGCGCCGGCACAGCTGCTCAGCCCTCCGACCTCATCGACGTCGACGCGGTCCGCGGCGCCTACTACGACCGCACCCCGAATCCCGAGGATCCCGCCCAGCGCGTGGTGTTCGGGACGTCGGGCCACCGCGGCTCGAGCCTCGACACGGCGTTCAACGAGGCGCACATCGTCGCGATCACGCAGGCGATCGTCGAGCACCGCCGCGGAGCCGGCGTCGACGGGCCGCTCTACCTGGCCAAGGACACGCACGCGCTGTCGGACCCGGCGTGGACCACGGCGGTCGAGGTGCTCGGCGCGGCCGGAGTCGAGCTGCGGGTGGACGCCCGCGACGGCTACACCCCGACCCCGGCCCTCTCGCACGCGATCCTGAGGGCGAACGGCGCCGGCACCACGGGCGGCCTCCGCCTCGACGGCCCCGGGCTCGCGGACGGCATCGTCATCACGCCGAGCCACAACCCGCCCCGCGACGGCGGCTTCAAGTACAACCCGCCCCACGGCGGGCCGGCCGACTCGGCGGCCACCTCCGCCATCGCGGCCCGCGCGAACGAGCTGCTGGCGTCCGGCGTCGGGCAGGTGGAGCGGATGCCGGTGGACAAGGCGCTCGCGCTCGAGTCGACCCGCACGCACGACTTCATGTCCGCCTACGTCGACGACCTGTCCAACGTCCTCGACCTCGACGCGATCCGCTCCGCCGGCGTGCGGATCGGCGCGGACCCGCTCGGCGGCGCCGCGGTGGCCTACTGGGGCGAGATCGGCGAGCGGTACGGCCTCGACCTCACGGTGGTCAACCCAGAGGTCGACCCGACCTGGCGGTTCATGACGCTCGACTGGGACGGCAAGATCCGGATGGACTGCTCGTCGCCGTCGGCGATGGCCTCCCTGCGCGAGATCATGGCGGCCACGGACGGCCAGGCGGCCCCCTACGACATCGCCACGGGCAACGACGCCGACGCCGACCGGCACGGCATCGTCACCCCCGACGGCGGGCTGATGAACCCCAACCACTTCCTCGCCGTGGCGATCGACTACCTGTTCGCGCACCGCCCGGACTGGCGCCCCGAGGCCGCCATCGGCAAGACCCTCGTGTCCTCGTCGCTCATCGACCGCGTGGCCGACTCGCTCGGCCGCCGGCTCATCGAGGTGCCGGTCGGGTTCAAGCACTTCGTGCCGGGCCTGCTCGACGGCACGGTCGGGTTCGGCGGTGAGGAGTCCGCGGGCGCCTCGTTCCTGCGCACCGACGGGACTGTGTGGACCACGGACAAGGACGGCATCCTCCTCGCCCTGCTCGCCTCGGAGATCACGGCCGTCACCGGGACCTCGCCGAGCGCGCGGCACGCCGGTCTCGTCGAGCGGTTCGGCGCGAGCGCCTACGCCCGCATCGACGCGCCCGCGACCCCGGACCAGAAGGACCGCCTGAAGAAGCTCTCCCCCGACGACGTCGCCGCCACGTCGCTCGCGGGCGAGCCGATCACGGCCCGACTCGTCGATGCCCCCGGCAACGGCGAGGCGATCGGCGGCCTCAAGGTGACCACCGAGAACGCCTGGTTCGCGGCCCGCCCGTCCGGCACCGAGGACGTCTACAAGATCTACGCCGAGTCGTTCAAGGGCGAGGACCACCTGGCGCAGGTCCAGGAGGAGGCGCGCGCCGTCGTCGGGAACGCCCTCGGCGCGTAGCCGCTCTCGGGACGTAGCGGCACCCGGGACGTAGCGGCGCCCGGCACGCGGCGACTCGGCGAGCGCGGCGCCGTCGAGGCCTGACGTCGCCCCGGCCGCTCGGCCGACCGCGGCGCCGTCAGCCGAGCAGGAGCGTGACGAAGCCGAGCGGCCGCCGGTGCCCGCGCAGCCAGTCGGTCACCTCGCGGGCGATCTCGTCGGCGTCGGCGTGGTCCGGGTGGCGTGCGAGCCACTCCTGGCGCTCGCGCAGGTGCCCGAGGTCGAAGTCGTCGAACTCCTGGCGGGTCGTCTCGTGCATGCCGAGCAGCACCCAGCCCGCGGCGTACGCGTCCTCGACGACCTCCACCAGCGTGCGGCAGTCGTCGGTGGAGGCGCCGTCCCACATGTGGGCGAGCTCGTCCGCGGTCGGCGTCCCGGCCCAGGTCTCGCAGCCGAACAGCAGCCGTCCGCCCCCGGCGCGCCGCTCGCGCAGGGCCACGAGCGCCTCGGGGACGCTGCCGAACGCCTGGTAGGCACCGAGGCTGATGAGCAGGTCGGCGCGGTCGGTGCACCCGGTGGCGTCCGCCTCGCGCAACTCGACCCGGTCGGCCAGGCCCCGGCGCTCGGCGTCGGAGCCGGCCCGGACGATGTCGGGGCCGTGGACGTCGAGCCCGAGCCCCCGGGCCCGCGGCGCCTCCTCGAGGCAGGCGAGCAGCATGGCTCCCCACCCGCAGCCGTGGTCGACGATCGTGGTGGGGTCGTGCGCGGTGGCCGCGCGGGCGAGCCTGCGCACCGTGTCCGAGGACAGCGGCGAGTTGATCTCGAGCCGCGCCCCGGTCCCGCTCGGCGGCAGCGGGTCGGTCTCGTCGGTGGTCGGGCCGCTCATGTCTCCCCCTCGGTGGACGTCTCGGTCCCGGAGGGTGCCACCCGCCGGATCGCGGCAGCCACGTGTTTTCCGGGGGCCGCGTCGACCTCTCGGCGCGCACGCGCACGGCCCACCTGCCATCCTGGGGCTCCGAGGACCCGGCCCACGGGTCCCGAACCGAACGAGGAGGCGAGCATGGCTGCCCTCGGCATCATCCTCATCGCGGCGGGAGCGATCCTGTCGTTCGCGGTCCAGGACTCGATCGCGGAGGTCGACCTCACGATGGTCGGCTACATCCTCATGGGGGTCGGCGTCGTCGCCGTCATCATCGGGATCATCCAGATCGTGTCCCGACGGCGCACGAAGCACGTGACCCGGGTCGAGCGCACGGGGCCCCCGGACGTCGAGGTGCACGACCCCCGGGACCCGCGCGTCTGACCACCCCGGCGTCACCTCGCGCGTCCGGGCCCGAGGGCCGGAGCCCGACGTCGGACCCCGAACCCCCAGCACCATTCCCGACAGGCACGGAGCAGGCCATGAAGCTGTCCGCACGCAACCAGTTCCCCGGCACCGTCGTCGCGGTCGAGCGCGGCGCCGTCAACGGCATCGTCCAGATCGAGATCGCGCCGGGCATCGTCATCACGTCCGACATCACGAACGGCTCGATCGACGAGCTCGGCCTCACCGAGGGCTCGCCGGCCGTGGCGGTGATCAAGGCGTCGAGCGTCATGGTCGGCGTCGAGGAGTAACCACTGCGTGCCGCCCCGCCGGCAGCACCTAGGCTGGCCCCATGTCCCTCGCGAACCTCGGCATGGCGTTCGAGGACGGCATCAACAAGCGTTCGGTCGACATGCTCAAGCGGCGGGGCTGGCGGCCCCGGATCATCGGTCTCACCGGCTACGGGTCGGTGCAGTCGCTGCACGTCATGGGCCGCGTCATCATGGGCGACCCGGACGCGACCCCCGAGTCCGACCCCTGGGTCGACGTGCACGGCGACGGCGAGGCCACCCGCCCCGCGCGCTACCCCGCGCTGAGCGACAACGCTGGCGAGTTCCTGGCGAAGACCGCGCAGGAGGCCCGGCGCGGCTGGCGGCAGTTCTTCACGGCGCAGGTGGGCCACCTGCCCGTGACGGTCCGCGTCAACGGCCGCGAGGTCGCCACCACCACCGACCGCTCCGGCTACATCGACGTCATGGTCTCCAACCACGGTCTGGAGCCCGGGTGGCACCCGGTCACGCTGGAGGCCAAGGCCGCGGAACCCACGGTCACGGACGCCCTGGTGGTGGCGCCGACGACCCGGGTGGGGATCATCTCCGACATCGACGACACGGTGATGGTGACGATGCTGCCGCGCGCGGCGCTGGCCGCGTGGAACTCGTTCGTCCGGCACACGAACACCCGCAAGGCCGTGCCCGGGATGGCCGAGCTGTACGCCAAGGTGCTCGACATCCACCCGGACGCGCCGATCTTCTACCTGTCCACGGGCGCATGGAACGTGGTGCCCACGCTCAAGCGCTTCATGCTCCGGCACGGCCTGCCGGTGGGACCGATGCTCATGACGGACTGGGGGCCGACGACGACCGGCCTGTTCCGTTCCGGCAAGGAGCACAAGCGGGTCCAGCTGCGGAACCTCATGATCACGTTCCCGCACATCTCCTGGCTGCTCGTCGGCGACGACGGCCAGCACGACCCGATGATCTACGACGACGTGGCCCGCGAGCACCCCCGCAACGTGTGGGCGATCGGGATCCGCCAGCTCTCCCCCGCCGAGCAGGTGCTCGCGCACGGCACGCTCGAGTCCGCCGAGATGCCGATCCGCGGCCGCTCGGCCGCCACCGAGCACGGCGTGCCCACCGTGCACGGCAAGGACGGCTACGCGCTGGCGGACGAGCTCCCCGCCGTCCTGGCCGCCCAGCGGCAGCGACGCGAGCAGCGCGAGCGCGGCGAGGAGGTGCCCGCGTCATGACCGGCACGAACGGCCCCGACGTCGAGGTCGGCCCCGCCGTCGACGGGGCCCTGCCCCCGGACGTGGCGGACGCGATCGACGCCGCCCCCGAGCGCTTCCGGGCGCTCGCCGAGCGGCTCTACCGGATCGTCGACGGCGCGATGCCGGCCGGGTACGAGCGCAGCGTCGACCGCGGGTTCGTCACCTGGGCGATCCCGCTGGCCGACTACCCGGACACCTACAACGGGCAGCCGCTCCAGTACGTCGCGCTCAAGGGGCAGAAGGGCTACGTGTCCGTCTACCTCATGGGCGTGTACTCCCAGGCCGAGGAGGCGGAGGCGTTCCGGCAGGCGTGGGCCGCCTCGACCGGGCACCTGGACATGGGCAAGTCGTGCCTGCGTCTGAAGAAGGACGAGCAGGTGGACGCCGAGCTGCTCGCCACCACCGTCGCGGCGACCCCGCCGCGGACGTTCATCGAGACGTACGAACGGATCAAGGGGTAAGAACAATGCCCGACGCCACAGGTCAGGTCACGTACGACGTCGTCGTCGTGGGAGGTGGGATCGTCGGGCTCGCGACCGCGCGGGCGCTGCTGCGTGCCCGGCCCGACTCCCGCGTGCTCGTGCTCGAGAAGGCCGAGGAGGTCGGGACCGGGCAGACCGGGAACAACTCCGGGGTGATCCACGCGGGGATCTACTACGCGCCCGGCTCGCTCAAGGCACGGCTGTGCAAGGCCGGCGAGCGGGCGACGAAGGAGTTCTGCGCCGAGCACGGCATCGAGGTGCGCGAGATCGGCAAGCTGGTCGTGGCCACCGATCACGAGGAGAAGGCGCGGCTCGCGACCCTCGCGGCCAACGCCCGGGAGAACGGCATCGAGGTCCGCGAGGTCGACGCCACCGAGCTGCGCGAGATGGAGCCGAACGTGACCGGGCTGGCGGCGCTGCACTCGCCGCGGTCCGCCGTCGTCGACTTCGGTGAGGTCGCCCGCGCGCTGGCGGACGAGGTCACCGACCTCGGAGGGGAGGTGCGGGTGCGCTCGGAGGTCGCGTGGATCTCCGAGTCCGAGACCGGGGTGGACGTCTCGCTCGAGCACGGGGAGGCCGTGCGGGCGCGCCGGCTCGTCGCGTGCGCCGGGCTGCAGGCCGACCGCGTGGCGTCGAAGGCTCACGTCCCCACGGAGATCAAGATCGTGCCGTTCAAGGGCGAGTACTACACGCTGCCCGGCCACCGGTCCGGGCTCGTCGAGCGGCTCATCTACCCCGTGCCCGGCGAGGGACTGCCGTTCCTCGGCGTCCACATCACCCCGACCGTGGACGGGAAGATCCTCCTCGGCCCCAACGCGGTGCTCGCGCTGTCGCGGGAGAAGACCGGACGGTTCGGGTTCGATGCTGACGACGCCCGCGACGCCGTCAGCTTCGGCGGCCTGTGGAAGATGGGGCAGAAGCACTGGCGCACCGGCGTCAAGGAGCTGTGGAACTCGTTCGTGCCGGACGGCTACCTGTCCGAGGTGGCGAAGTACTGCCCGTCGCTCAACTCCACCGACCTCGTCGGCTACCGCGCGGGCGTGCGCGCGCAGGCGGTGCGGCCGGACGGGTCGCTGGTCGAGGACTTCGAGATCGCCTCGACGCCGCGCCAGGTGCACCTGCTCAACGCCCCCTCGCCGGCCGCGACGTCGGCGATCCCGATCGGCGAGGAGCTCGTCTCCCGCGTGTGGGGGTAGGCGGGAGCGGAGCCCGCGTGCGCCAAGGCTGATCGATCAGCAAGGTCTTGAAGCCGGAACGATCTGTCGACTATACTCGACATATGATCGAGGTCCTCAGCACCCCAGACTTCGATCGTTGGCTTCGGAAACTGAAGGACCGGCAGGGACGGCTACGGATCCTCTCGAGGATCGACCGACTCGCCCACGGCAATCCTGGTGATGCCAAGGCAGTCGGCGGGGGTGTCCTGGAACTCCGGCTGACCTACGGGCCGGGCTATCGGGTCTATTACGCACAACGCGGCACCCGTGTGGTGCTCCTGCTCTGCGGTGGCGACAAGTCGACACAACAGAGCGACATCGCAAAGGCGCACCAGCTCGCCTCGGAGTGGCATTCGACGGAGGACGATCATGAGCACTGAGAAGTACACGCGTTTCGACCCGGCCGACTACCTCGACGACATCCACGACGTCGCCTCCTACCTGCAGATCGCTCTGGAGGAGTCTGCCGAGGATCCCACCGCCGTACCCCGCGCCCTGGGAGTCATCGCTCGTTCCGGCAACATGAGCGAGCTTGCTCGCCGTGTCGGGATGAGCCGTGACGGCCTCTACAAGGCGCTGTCCGACCAGGGCAATCCGACCTGGTCGACCGTTCTCAAGGTCTCCGACGCCCTCGGCCTCAAGCTCACCTTCCACGCGGTCGCATAGTCGCTCCCCCGCTCGGTCACCGCGGGCCAGGTATCCCCGCCCGCTCGCACAGCCGCGTGTACGCCCGCGCCATGTAGGCCGCGTAGGCGCCGGTGGAGAGCGCACCACCCACACCGGCGACGGCGAAGACCTCGAGCCAGCCGTACGAGTCGTCGAGCCCGAGGACCACGGCGACCGCACCGAACGCGATGGCGATCGGCCCGAGCAGGTAGTCGATCCGGCGCCCGAGGATGCGGGCCATCGGCAGGAAGTGCGCGCCGATGACGATGACCATGAGCGGCAGCACGAACCGGGCCTGGCCGACGAGGACGAGCACGACGCCGCCGAGCATCCAGATCGGGTGCGTGACGGAGTTGAGCAGACCCATCGCACGACCGATGCGCCGGTCCTCGGCGGTCGGTTCCGCGGGGAAGCGCGCGGCGTGCCGGATCTGGCGGATGCCGCGCGCGACGAACCAGCCGGCGTAGGCCGCCGCCAGGGCGAAGGCCACGATGCCGACCCATCCCCAGGCGAGGGCCCACCACACCGAGTAGACGATGACGTAGACGCCCATGAGGAGCGGGAAGGACGCGTTGCCCCGGGCGGCGGAGCCGAACCATTCGGGGGCGTCGGACGTGACGGCTGGCTGGACGCCGGTCGTGGGCACAGGACCACCTCAGGCTCGGGGGCTCCAGTCTACGGAGGTCCGGGCGCGTCGTTCGTCGTCGTGGGCACGCGTTGCCGCCGCGACGACGGTGGGCCAGGCTGGACGGGTTCCCGCCAGCGCTGCCGAAGGGTGCCCCCATGCCGCACAAGGTCCAGGCCGTCGTCTCCCGCGCGAAGGACGCGCCCGTCGAGGTGGTGACGATCGTCGTGCCGGACCCGGGTCCGGGCGAGGTGGTCGTCGACGTCGCGGCGTGCGGCGTGTGCCAGACCGACCACCACTACGTGGCCGGCGGCGTCTCCGACGACTTCCCGTTCCTGCTCGGCCACGAGGCCGCGGGCACGGTGAGCCAGGTCGGCGAGGGCGTCACGCACGTCGAGGTCGGGGACTACGTGGTCCTCAACTGGCGGGCCGTGTGCGGGGAGTGCCGGGCCTGCTACCGGGGCGAGCCGCACTACTGCTTCGCCACCCACAACGCCACCACGCGGATGACCCTCGAGGACGGCACGGAGCTGACCCCCTCGCTCGGCATCGGGGCGTTCGCCGAGAAGACCCTGGTGGCCCAGGGCCAGTGCACGAAGGTCGACCCGGCCGCCCGGCCCGAGGCCGCCGGCCTCGTCGGCTGCGGCGTCATGGCCGGGGCGGGCGCCGTGCTCAACACGGGCGAGCTGCGCCGGGGCGAGTCGGTCGCCGTCATCGGGTGCGGCGGGGTCGGAGCCGCGTCCGTGGCCGCCGCACGCCTCGCGGGGGCCACGACGATCATCGCCGTCGACCTGCAGGAGCGGAAGCTCGCCTGGGCGCGGGACCTCGGCGCCACGCACACGATCGACGCCGGCAGCGAGGACGTCGTCGCCCGGATCCGCGAGCTCACCGGCGGGTTCGGCGCGGACCTCGTCGTCGACGCCGCGGGGGTGGCTGCCACGTACCGGCAGGCGTTCGAGGCCCGGGACCTCGCGGGCCGCGTGGTGCTCGTCGGCGTCCCGTCGCCGGGCACCGAGATCACCCTGCCGCTGGACGAGGTCTTCGGCCGCGGCGGGTCGCTGAAGTCCGCCTGGTACGGCGACTGCCTGCCGGAGCGGGACTTCCCGATGCTCATCGACCTCTACCTGCAGGGCAGGTTCGACCTCGACGCGTTCGTCACGGAGACGATCGGGATCGTGGACGTCGAGGCGGCGTTCGGGAAGATGGTGGACGGGTCGGTGCTGCGCTCGGTGGTCGTCCTGCCGGGCACGGGTCGCGAGAACGAGGAGGTGCCGGCATGAGCGCGCTGCAGGTCGAGACGGTGGTGACGTCGGGGACGTTCACCCTCGACGGCGAGACGTTCGACGTCGACAACAACGTGTACGTGATCGGCGACGCGGACGAGTGCGTGATCGTCGACGCCGCCCACGACGCCGCCCCCGTGATCGCGGCGGTCGCGGGACGGAAGGTGACGGCGATCGTGCTCACCCACGGGCACGACGACCACCTGCACGCGGTCGCGGCCCTGCGCGAGGCGACGGCGGCGCCCACCTACCTGCACCCGGACGACCGGATGCTGTGGGACGTGACGAACCCGGAGCTCGCCCCGGACCAGGAGCTGGCGGACGGGCTCGAGCTGGCGGTCGGGGGCTCCGTGCTCCGGGTGCTCCACACGCCCGGCCACTCCCCCGGCTCGTGCTGCGTGCACGTGCCCGACCTCGGCGTGGTCCTCACCGGGGACACCCTCTTCCAGGGCGGCCCGGGTGCGACGGGTCGCAGCTTCTCGGACTTCCCGACGATCATCGGGTCGATCCGGGACCGCCTCCTCACGCTCCCGGGCGAGACCCGGGTGCTCACCGGGCACGGGGGCACGACGACGATCGACGCCGAGGCCCCGCACCTGGACGAGTGGATCGCGCGCGGGCACTGAGGGTGTGGTCGTCGTCGGCGTGACGCCGGGGCGGGCTGCGCAGGACCATCGACCGTGGGACGCTTCCGGTCATGGTCGACGGACTGTCGCCTCGGCTCCTGCGCGTGGTGGACGCGCTCCCGCTGCGGCCGGGGCTCCGGGTCCTCGAGATCGGCGGGGCGCCGGGAGCCGCGGCGCGGGAGGTCGCCGCGCGCGTCGGGCCGGACGGGCACGTGCTCGTCGTCGACCGGTCGGCGACCGGCGTCCGCAGGACCGAGGAGGCGTGCGCCGAGCTCGTGGCGTCGGGCGCGCTCTCCACGCTGTGCGCGCCGGTCGAGAACGTCGCACTTCCCGACGGCGTCGCGCCGTTCGACCTCGCGTTCGCCTGCCGGGTCGGCGCGCTCGACGGGCGGCACCCGCATCTCTACGAGGCGGCAATCCGGTGTCTGCGCGAGGCGGTGGTGCCGGGCGGCTCCCTGTACGTCGATACCGGCTCGCCGCTGACCGAGGTCCGACTCTGAGGCACGGCCGGGCGGCGTGGCTCCCGCCCGGCGACGGGCATCGGCGGTCGCGGTCGTCCCGTGTCGGTGGTGCGCGGGAGCATGCGGCATGGCTTCGACCAACGACCACCCGATCCTCGTCCTCGGCGGCACCGGCACGGTCGGTTCACGCGTCGTCCAGCAGCTGCGTGCGGCGGGCGTGGCGTCGCGCCCGGCCGCGCGCGGGACCGAGCCGCCGTTCGACTGGGGGGAGCCGGGGACGTGGGACGCGGCCCTGGACGGTGTGCACCGGCTCTACCTCCTCCTGCCCGACGACGGCGAGCTCCCCGACGCCTTCCTCGAGCAGGCGGCGAGCGCCGGCGTGCGGCGGGTGGTCCTGCACTCCGACCGCGGCATCGACGTCATGTCGGTCGAGCGGCTGCAGCGCGCGGAGGCCGCGGTGCGGGGCTCGGGCCTCGAGTGGGCGATCCTGCGGCCGGACTGGTTCGACCAGAACTTCGAGACGTTCCTCCGGGACGACGTGCGCGCGGGCCGCGTGGCGCTCCCGGTCGGTGACGGTCGGCAGGGGTTCGTCGACGCCGAGGACATCGCGGCGGTCGCGGTCCGCGCGCTGACCACCGACGACCATATCGGCGAGGTGCTCGAGCTGACCGGGCCGGAGGCGATCTCGTTCGGCGAGGCCGCGGCGGCGATCGGGCGGGCCACCGGTCGGACCGTGACGTACGTCGGGGAGCCGGGCGCGTACCGGGAGGCGATGGCGGGGGCCGGCCTGCCGGAGCCGGTGGTCGACGGCATCGTCGCGCAGTTCGCGCCCCTGCGGGCCGCGGGAGACACGACGCCGACAGGCACGGTCGAGCGTGTGCTCGGGAGGCCGGCACGACCGTTCGAGGTATACGCCGAGGAGGCCGCGCGGCGCGGGGTCTGGTCGGAGCCGGCTCGATAGCGCGGGCGCTGGGGCGGCTCGGTGAGGTCGGTCCGGTGACGTCGGTCCGGTGAGGTCGGCTCGGTGGCCCCGCCCGAGCGGGGGTCGGCGTGCGAGCTCACCGACCGCGTGGGCTCGAGGCCTGTCCGTTCATCTCCGTGGACCCGGTCCGCGACGAGGAGTACGGTCGGCCGCCCGGCATCAGCTGGCGCGTCGGCGTACGCGTCCCACCTGCCCCCGGAGGGAGGGCGACCGCCGGATGGCACGCGACTCTCGATCTCCCCGCACGAGAGCGGGCACCCCCACTGCGCAGGCTGCCCGGATCGCGCCGGCTGCCCGCCCGCGCCTACCCCTCCATGGCACCGATGGCACCTGAGACCGCGACGCTCACGACCCGCGCGACGATCGCGGGCGCGCTGCGCACCACCGCCCGGCTGATCCGCGCCCGATGGGCAGCGGTGCTCGTGGCGATGCTGTGCGTGCAGGGCGCCCTGCTGTGGACGATGCCGCTGCTCGTCTCGCTCATGCGATGGACGTTGCGGCAGCTCGGGATCGACGGCGCCAACCTCTACACGCTGGACACGTTGCTCACCTCGCCGCTCGCCCTGCTCGTGCTCGTGGGGATCGCGGTGGTGGCGACTCTCTTCGTCCTCGCCGAGATCACGCTGTTCGCGGTGATCGCCCACCTGGCGCTCGCGGGCGAACCGGTGACCTTCGGCAACGTGCTGCGCCGTGCGCGGTCGATCGCGAGCAGGGCCATCGGCTGGCAGGGGCTCCTGCTCGTCCCGTACCTGACGGTGCTGCTGCCGATCTCGCAGGTGGGGTTCTCCTCGGTCCTCACCGAGCACGTCGCACTCCCGCGGTTCATCAGCGGTGAGCTGCTGAAGACCACGTCCGGCACCGTCCTCTACACGGTGGTGATGGGCGCGATCGTCTACGGGGTGCTGCGGCTGCTGCTGTTCCCCGCCCTCCTCGCCGGCGGCGACGTCTCGATCCTGGGTGCCATGCGTCGCAGCGTGCGCATGACGACCTGGCGCCCGCTGCTCGGCTTCGGGGCGATCCTGCTGGCGACACTCCTGGCCGCCTCGTTGGTCATGGTGGTGCTCGGCGCGATCGGGCTCGTGCCGGTCGCGGCGGGTCGGACCGCCACCGTGAGTGGCGTCGTCGTCGGGCTGCTGGACCTGGCGCGGTTCGTCGTCGCGGGCGCTTCGTCCGCCGTCGTCGCCTTCTTCCTCGTCTGCTACCTCCGTCTGGCGGGCGGGCAGCCCGTCGAGGTCACCGCTCCTGCTCCGGCCGGTCGTCGCACCCGCGCGGCATCGGCCGTGCTCGTCGTCGCCGCGCTGCTGATCGCGACGCCTCGCGTGGTCGCGTCCGCGGAGGCGGCGAACGTCGCCGCGGAGGCCTCGCCGGAGATCATCGGGCACCGCGGGTACCCCGACCGGGAGGTCGAGAACAGCATCGAGGGTCTCCACGCCGCCGCCGACGCCGGGGCCGACGTGGTCGAGACGGACATCCAGGAGACCCGCGACGGCGGGCTCGTCGTCATGCACGACGTCGGCCTGGAGCGCATGACGGGGGACGATCGCGACGTCTACGAGCTCACCGAGGAGGAGGTCACCGGCCTCACGCTCAGCCAGGGCGGTCGCACCGCGCAGGTCCCGACCCTGGCCGAGTACGTCCGCGCGGCGGATGCCCGAGGGGTCCGGCTGCTCGTGGAGGTCAAGCCCCACGGACAGGAGCGCGAGGGCCACGCACGCCGGCTGGCCGAGGAGATGGACCGGCTCGACCCCGACCACACGCACATGATCCAGTCCCTCGACCGCGAGCTCATCGAGGAGATCACGCGGATCGACCCGGACCGACGGACGGCCTACGTGGTCGGCTTCCAGGTCGGCGAGCTGCCCGCCACCATTACCGACGCGGTCGTCATCGAGAACTGGTCGCTCGACGACCGGATGCTCGAGCAGGCGCGGGCACAGGGGCGCGAGCTCTACGTGTGGACCGTCAACGACCTCGGTCCGCTCCGCGAGCGCCTCGCCGGCGGGGCGGATGCCGTCATCACGGACGACGTGGGCCTGGCTGCCGAGACCCGTGAACGCCTGGCCGGGGGGCCGGTCGCGCTGTATCTCGAGCTGGCGAGCGGTCTCGTCGCCGTCGACCGGGCGACGTGACCGGCCCCGGCGGACCGGGGCGGGAGAAACGGCCCGCTAGCGTGGGCGCGGTGAGCGACGTCGAGATCACCGTCCGCGGGTCCCACCGCCGGTTCCACCCGGCCGAGCGGGGCACGGTCCACGCGCGGATCGCGCTCGAGGGGGCCGATCCGAAGGCGGTGTACGACGCCGTGGTCCGCTCCGCCGGCCGCGCGCACGCGAGCATCACCGATCTGCACGACCCGTCCCGCGGCCCGGTGACGTGGTGGTCGGCGCAGGACGTGCGGACGTGGACCACGCGCCCGTGGAACAAGGACGGCAAGCAGCTGCCGCAGGTCCACCACGCGCGGACGGACCTCGAGGTGAAGTTCAGCGACTTCGCCCGGCTGAGCACGTGGCTGCGGGAGATGTCGTCGGTGCTGGGGTTCGCCGTCGACAAGGTGGCGTGGTCGCTGACCGAGGTACGCAAGGCGGAGCTCGTGCGCGAGGCGCGGACGGGCGCCGTGGTCAACGCACGCGACAAGGCGGTCGCCTACGCGGCGGCGCTGGGGCTCGGGGACGTGCGGCCGCTCGAGGTGGCGGACTCCGGGATGCTGGGCCACGACCGCCGCGCGGAGAAGCCCGCCGCCGCCCCGTACGCCCGCGGGGCCGCGCTCGCCGGCTCGGGCGAGCAGGACCTCACGCTGCTTCCGGAGGACATCGAGATCACGGCCAGCGTCGACGCGCGGTTCGTGGCTTCCGGCGCCTGACGACGAGCCGCCGTCACAGCAGCCCGCGCCGGTAGCCCGCGGCGACGGCGGCCGCCCGGTCGCGCACCTCGAGCTTGGCGAGGATGTGCTGGACGTGGGTCTTCGCGGTCGACTCGCCGATGAACAGCGCCCGCCCGATGTCCCGGTTCGTCCGGCCGGCGGCGACGAGCGCCAGCACCTCGATCTCACGGTCGCTGAGGACAGGCTCCGGCGCCTCCGTCCCACGCGCGGCGCGGCCGGCCACGGACGGGGCGAGCACGGTCCGGCCCCGGGCGACGTCGTGGACCGCGCCGACGACGGTGGCCCGCGGGGCGTCCTTGAGCAGGTAGCCCGTCGCGCCGGCGGCGAGCGCCGAGGCGACGTCGTCGTCGGTGTCGTAGGTGGTGAGGACGAGGATCTCGACCGACGGGTGGTGGGCGCGGACCTCGCGCACGAGCTCGACGCCGCCACGTCCGGGCATGCGCAGGTCGGTGACGACGACGTCGACCGCCTCGCACCCCAGCACCGCGAGCGCCTCCTCCGCGCTCGCGGCGACCGCGACCACGGCGAGGTCCGTCTCGGCGTCGAGCTGCGCGCGGAGGCCGTCGCGGACGACGGGGTGGTCGTCGACGAGGAGGAGCCGGATCGCTGCGGTCATGTCACGGTGCCCGTCGGCTCGGTGGCAGGTAGCTCGGTCGGTGCTGGCTCGATGCGAGACGCCGCGGCTCGGGTCGGCACGGTCACCGTGACGACGGCCCCCTCCCCCGGCGTCGAGTCGACGACGACGAACCCTCCGACCTCGCTCGCCCGCTCCCGCATGATGGCGAGCCCGTGGCCGGTCCGCGTATGCCGGTCGTCGTCACCCCAGGCATTCGAGCTGCCGGACGCACCACCATCTCCAGGTCCGGCGGATGCATCGGGAGCACCGTCGGCGCCGGCAGCGAACCCGTCCCCGTCGTCGGCGACGTCGAGGGCGACCGAGTCGTCGAGATAGGACAGCGTGACGCGTGCACGGCCGGCGCTGGCGTGCCGCACCACGTTGGTCAGCGCCTCCCGGGCCGCGCGCACGAGGACGTCCTCGGCGGCGGCGTCGACCTCGCGCTCCTCGCCGGTGACGGTGACGTCGACCGGCAACCCGTGGGTCTCCCGCACGCGCGCCGCGGTCTCGCCGAGCGCGGCAGGCAGCGAGTGCTCGGCCAGCGGCGCGGGGCGCATGGCGTGCACGGACCGCCGCGCCTCGGCGAGGCCGTCGCGCGCGAGGGAGACGCTCGTGCGCACGCGGTCGCGGGCGGGGTGGTCGGGGGCCAGCTCAGCGTCGAGGGCCTCGAGCTGGGCGACGACGCCGGCGAGGTCGGCCGCGAGGGTGTCGTGGATCTCGCCGGCCAGGCGGGCCCGCTCGGCGGAGACGCCCGAGGTGCGTGCCTCCGAGACGAGCCGGTCCTGGAGCACCCGGTTCGCCTCGGCGGCGCGGGCGAGGTCGGCGTTCGCGGCGGCGAGCGCCTCGACGGCGGCGCGGCGCCGGGCGGACTCCTCCTCGAGGCGGCGGATCGACCAGCCGGCGGTCGCGGCCACGGCCCCCGCGGAGAGCGTGACGACCACGTTCTCCACGGACCACGTGACCCATCCCGGGCCGGCGATGATGACGCCCGCCACGAGGGCGACGCCGGCGTACGCCCACCGGCCCGGGAGCACCTCGAACGCGAGCGGGAAGCAGACGACGTAGAGCGGGAGGAAGTTGAACGAGACGGTCAGCAGCAGCGCGCACACAGCCACGAGGCCGACGAAGTAGACGACCGCCGCGACGACGCGGGTCTCGAGCCACGACCGGTGGCGCAGCGCCCACCACGAGTGCCAGGCGACGACGACGAGGCTCCCGCCGAGCAGGACCGGGAGCTCGTCCCGGTCGACCCCGCCGAGCAGGACGGTGAGCAGCGCGGAGACGAGCAGGAGGGCATATGGCAGCAGCAGCCAGACCCGCTCGGTCCGGCTCACCGATGGGCCGCCCGCCATGCGTCTCACCGTAGAGGGCGGTCGCCGCGACGGGCCCGGCCATATGTGAGGCGGCGCAGGAGCGTCTCGGCGGGTCCGCGTCGGCCACGGCGGGCGAGCGCGTCGGCACCGATGACGGTGAGCAGCCACGTGAGCAGGGCGAGGGCGGTGGCCTCCGCCGTGCCGAGCGTCCCGCCGAGCCCGAGGGTCCAGGCCGGCAGCAGGGCGACGAACACGACCGACTGGGCGAGGTAGCAGCTGAGCGACCGCTCCCCCGTGGCGCGCAGGGCCTCGACGATGCGAGCCACGGGCGCGGACAGGGGGTTCGCCGTCGTGCGGGGTGCTGTGAGGCGGGCGGCGACGAGCGCGATGGCCGCGGCGTACCCGAGGCCGATGAGGACGCCCGTGAGGATGTGCAGCCAGGACAGCAGGGCGACGACGACGCCCGACGGCTCCCACACGTGAGCCGTGGCGAGCGCGGTGCCGACGCCGCCGATCAGCCCGACGGGGATCCCGATCGCGGCGGTGCGGCGCAGGAGGGTCGCGTGCTCGGTCGGGCTCTCGAGGATCCGGCGCCGGGCGGCCCACATCCCCACGAGTACCGGGGCGACGACGGCGAGCAGACCCACCGGGCCCGCCGCCCACTCGAGCGGCCGCCAGGCGAGGGCCTCGAGCGGGTCGGAGATGGCGAAGGACCACAGGTGGCCGCGCTGGTTCGTGATCGTGGGGTCGGCGTACGTCAGCCCCTGGACGGCGGACGCGACGGCGAGCCATGCGCCGGCGGCCCACAGGAGGGTGCGGTCGCGGGCGCCGAGGGCGGAGGCGAGGACGAGGCCGATGAGGCCGTACCAGCCGAGGATGTCGCCGGAGAAGCCGAGCAGGGCGTGCGCGCCGCCGAGGGCGACGAGCCAGACGGAGCGTCGGCGGATGATGCGGCGGGCCTCGAGCGGGGAGGCGCCGCGACGGCGTTGCCCGTCGGCGATGCGGACGAGGCCGTAGCCGAACAGGGCGGCGAAGAGCGGGTAGGCGCGGGCGTCGACGGTGAGGGTGACGAGGAAGGTGACGGCGCGGTCGATCGCCCCGTCCTCGACGATGTGCTGGCGCAGCCCGTAGGGGCGGTCGTGGAGGTAGATCGCCACGTTCGCAACCGCGATGAGCGCGAGCATGAGCCCGCGGGCGAGGTCGGGGGCCAGCGCGCGGGGGCGTGGCGGCGGGTTCGAGGAGGAAGGACCGGAGGAGGGCGCTCCGGATGCGGGCGGCCGATCGGGGGCCGGCGGGTCCGTGGACGGGGTCTCGGTGGTGGCGGGTCGGGAGGTCATGCCGACGACGCTAGAAACGCACGAGGACGTGCGAATCAGCCGATCGGCGGATCGGTGCGCCGACGGAGCGACGGACCCCCGGGCCGGCGGGCCGGCGGCCCGGTGGACCGGTGGGCACATGGACCCGCGACCCGGCGGATCGGCCTCCTGGAACGCCGTTACGCTCGCGCTGTGACGCCACCTGATGCGCCGCGGTCCCGCTGGACCACCGTGCCGTACACGATCGGCATCGTCGTGCTCGGGTGCGCGCTCGTCCTGTGGCCGGTCGTCGTCCAGGGGCTGTCCGCCGCGTCGATCTACCAGGACCCACCTCGCGGCTCCCAGATCGTCAGCTGGGCCGCGCTGCGCTTCTCCGCGCTCGCCGCCGTCCTCGCCCTCGTCCTCCTCGGGCTCACGCTCGGCTCACGCTGGGGTCTGCTCCTGCTCGCTCTCCCCGCGCTCTACACCGCGAGGAGGGGGGCCGATCTCGTCCAGGACGCGCCCCGGACGATTCGTGAACCGGAGACGTTCGCCTTCATGGACCTCTTCACGCCGTACACCACGTACAACTGGACCGTGGTGGCACTGTCCGTGCTCGGCGCCTCGGTGCTCCTGGCGCACCGGGCCAGGCGGGCGCGACGCGGCGGGCTCGCTCCGTAGGTGCTGCGGGGCGAGGCGGCGGTCGAATCAGCCGATCGGCGGATCGGTCGGTCGGCGGATCGGTCGGTCGGCGGGCCGAGTGACCCGCCGACCGACGCACCGAGGAGGGCTCAGCCCGCCGCCTTCACCGCCAGCACCGGGCACGGGGCGTCGTGGAGGATCGCGTGCGCCGCGGAGCCGAGCACGAGCTTGCCGACCGGCGAGCGCGGGCGCAGGCCGATGACGATCATCGTCGCGTCCAGCTCCGTGGCCAGGGCGACGAGGTCGTCGCCGGCCAGCCCGTCGGACTCGCCGTGCCGCACCTCGTGCTCCACGCCCGAGGCCGCGAGCGCCGCGTCGAGCTCCGCCATCTCCCCCGCCTGGGCGTACCGCGGGTCGACGAGCCGGTCGGCCCTCGTGGTGTTGAGGACGACGAGCCGCTCGCCCCGCAGCCGCGCCTCCTCGAGGGCCGCCTCGAGCGCGGCGGTGCCCGCCGGCGTCGGGATGTAGCCGAGCACGATCGTCATGACGTCTCCCTGTCGGTGCGGTCCGGTCCCGCGCTGGCGGCCGGCGCGGAGTCGACGACGGGGGTGTCGTCGTCGGGCCGTTCGCCGTCGGGCTCCGTCGTGTCGTCTCCCCCGCCGACCTCCCCGTCCCCCTCGCCGGACTCGGCGAGCACGTCGGCGTCGAGGCGCCGCTGGCGCCGCTTGAGCCAGAACGACAGGGCGAAGATGACGATCAGGGCGATGTACACGAACAGGGCGAACGGCGACTGCACGAGCGCCACCGGGTCCCCCTGGGAGATCGACAGCGCCCGGCGCAGGTGCGCCTCGAACATCGGCCCGAGGATGAGGCCGACGACCATCGGCGCCACCGGGTAGCCGTACCGGCGCATGAAGAAGCCGAGCAGGCCGATGACGAGGAGCATGACGACGTCGGCGGTCGTGAAGTTGACCGCGAACGCGCCGAGCCCGGCGAACGTGAGGATGCCCGCGTACAGGTAGGGCCGCGGGATCTGCAGGATCTTCACCCACATGCCCACGAGCGGCAGGTTGAGCACGAGCAGCATGACGTTGCCGATGTACAGCGCCGCGATGAGCGTCCACACGAGCGCCGACTGGTTCTCGAACAGCAGCGGGCCCGGCTGGATCTGGTAGCGCTGGAAGGCGGCGAGGATGATCGCGGCGGTCGCCGTCGTCGGGAGCCCGAGGGTGAGCAGCGGGACGAGGACGCCCGCCGCGGCCGCGTTGTTGGCCGCCTCCGGTCCGGCGACACCCTCGATGGCGCCCTTGCCGAAGCTCCTCTTCCGCTCGCCCTTGGCCAGGCGCCGCTCGGTGGCGTAGGAGAGGAAGGTCGCGACGTCGGCGCCGCCGGCGGGGATCGTCCCGATGGGGAAGCCGACGGCGGTGCCGCGCAGCCACGGCTTCCAGGACCTGCGCCAGTCGTCCTTCGTCATCCAGCTGCGCCACCCGCCGGTCACGGGGATGACCTCGACGGGTCCCTTCCGCAGTCGGGACGCCACGTGGAAGGCCTCGCCGACGGCGAAGAGCCCGACGGCGACGAGCACGACGTCGATGCCGTCCGTGAGCTCGGGGATGCCGAGCGTGAAGCGCTGCTGGGCGGAGATCGCGTCGACGCCGACCAGCCCGATGAACAGGCCGAGCCCGAGGGCGACCATGCCGCGCGTGACCGAGGAGCCGAGCAGGGCGCCGACGGTGAGGAACGCGAGGACCATGAGCGCCACGTAGTCCGCCGAGGAGAGCTTGACGGCGAACCGCGCAGCGATCGGGGCGACGAACGTGAGGCCGACGGTGGCGAGCGTGCCGGCGACGAACGAGCCGATCGC
This sequence comes from Georgenia sp. Z1344, assembly GCF_057652375.1. Taxonomy (NCBI): domain Bacteria; kingdom Bacillati; phylum Actinomycetota; class Actinomycetes; order Allobogoriellales; family Allobogoriellaceae; genus Georgenia; species Georgenia sp. Z1344. The sequence goes on from NZ_CM172728.1 coordinate 1,537,421, forward strand.
GGCGGTCGCGAGCGCCGCGGCGCCGCGGCCCGCGCGGGCCATCTTGTGCCCCTCGAGCGCAGTGACGATCGACGCCGACTCCCCCGGTGTGTTGAGGAGGATCGACGTGGTCGAGCCGCCGTACATGCCGCCGTAGTAGATGCCGGCGAACATGATGAACGCGGCGGTGGGCTCGAGCGTGTAGGTGAGCGGGAGCAGCAGGGCCACCGTCATGGCGGGGCCGATGCCGGGCAGGACGCCGACGGCGGTGCCGATGAACACGCCGAGCAGGGCGTACAGGAGGAACATCGGCTGCAGCGCGGCGCCGAAGCCCTCGATGAGCAGCGAGAGGTTATCCACGGAAGATCTCCACCCCCTCCAGGAGCGGGCCGGCGGGCAGGGAGATGCCCAGGCCGCCGGCCATGGCGACCTGGATGACGAGGGCCATGACGAGGCCGACGAGCACGGTGCGCCAGATCGGCCGGGCGCCGAGCGTGACGGCGGTGCCGGCGAAGAGCACGGTGGCCGCGAAGGGCCAGCCGATCGGCTCGATGAGCAGGATGTGGGCGACGACGACCGCGACGAGGATGCCGACCGTCAGCCAGTCGGTGCCCGCGGTCGAGTCGGTGTCCTCGCTCTCCTCGGCCTCGCCGCGGCCGCCGCGCGCGATCGTGGCGAGGACGCCGAGCCCGCTGAGGACGAGGAGCCCGCCGACGAGGTAGGGCATCGTCCGCGGGCCCATCGCGCCGGCGGTGAGGGGGACGTTGATGTTCCCCGCGTCGAGCAGGACGTAGGCGCCGAGGGCCACGACGGCGACGGCGAAGACGATCTCGCCGACGGGCCTCGGCCGCCGGGCCGCCGCCGGCGTGGTGCCGGCGGCGGTCGCGGTGGTGGCGGGGTCGGTGGTGGGGTTGGTGGGGTTGGTGGTGGCGGTCGGCGGGCTCGCGCCGGCGCCGGAGCTGGGGGCCGGCACGTCAGACCAGCCCGATGTCCGTCAGCGTCTGGCGGACCGACTCGATGTCCTCCTCGAGGAAGGTGGCGAACTCGTCGCCGGCCAGGAAGGCGTCGTCCCAGTTGTTGGCCTCGAGCGCATCCGCCCACGAGTCGGCGTCGTGCATCTCGGTGACGAGCTGGGTGAGGGCCTCGGCCTGGGCGTCGTCGATGTTGCCGGGGGCCACCACGCCGCGCCAGTTGGTGAGCACGAGGTCGACGTCCTGGTCGATGAGCGTGGGCGTGTCCGGCAGCGCGGGCGAGGGCTCCTCGCTCGAGACGGCGAGCGCCCGCAGCGTGCCGGCGTTGACCTGCTCGGCGTACTCGGCCACGCCGGAGATGCCGGCGTCGACGTTGTTGCCGAGCAGCGCCGCGAGGGACTCGCCGCCGCCGGAGTAGGGGATGTAGTTGAGGGCGCCCGCCACGTCGGCGGGGTCCATCCCGGCCTCGGTGAGCAGCTGGGCGGCGAGGATGTGGTCGACGCCGCCGGCCGAGCCGCCGGTGACGGAGACGTCCTGGCCGTTGGCGATGATGTCGTCGGTGAGGTCCTGGATGGTCTCGTACTCGGACTCCGCGGGGACCACGACGACGAGGGGCTCCTCGGTGAGCCGGGCGATCGGGGTGACGTCCTCGAGGGTGGTCTCGGACTGGTTCGTCTCGATCGCGCCGACCATGACGTAGCCCATGACCATGAGCGTGTTCTCGTTCGTGGCGGTGGCGAGCTGGGCGAGGCCCACGGTGCCGCCCGCGCCGCCGACGTTGACCACCTGGGCGTCGCCCACGATGTCGTTGTCCTGCATCTCAGACTGCATGGTGCGGCCGGTCTGGTCCCAGCCGCCGCCGGGGTCGGCGGGGACGATGATCTCGACGCTGTCGATCTCGACCTCGCCGTCGCCCGAGTCCTCCCCCTCGGCGTCGGAGCAGGCGGCGAGCGCGAGTGCGGCGGCCGCCCCGACGGCGAGGGCGGTGGTGGTCCGGCGGGTGGTGCTGCGGGTGTTGCGGCGCTGGGCTGCGGCGGTGCGGCGCAGGGACATGAGCTCCTCCTTGAGCGATGCGGGTGCGGCGAAGTTAGGACGAAGGTCCCTGGCCGGAGAAGGCTGCGGCCGTAGTGGTCGTAAGGGCCGTTCCGGTCGTTTCGGTCGTTCTGGTCGCGGGCGTTCTCGGGGGCGGGCCGCCGGCGGCGTGGCAGGCTGAGACCATGCGCCGGCCGATGTCGCTGCGGCGACAGCTCCTCCTGCTCCAGGCGGCGATCGTGGTGCTCACGATCGGCACCGTGGGGCTCGTCGCGCTGCGCATGCAGGAGGCCCAGATCCGCGACTCGCACGAGGACCGGATGGTCGGCGTCGCCCAGTCGGTGGCCACGCTGCCGTCCGTCATCGACGCCTACGACACCCCGGACCCGTCCGCGATCATCCAGCCGATCGCCGAGCTCATCCGGGAGGCCTCGGACGTCACCTACGTGGTCGTCACCGACGACCAGGGCATCCGGTACTCCCACCCCAACGAGGAGAACATCGGGCAGATGGTCTCCACGGACCCGAGCGAGCCGCTGTCCGGCCGGGTATACGTAGGCACCCAGACTGGCACGATGGGCGAGTCCTGGCGGGTCAAGGTCCCGATCTTCGACGACGGCGTCATCATCGGCTCGGTCTCCGTGGGCACGCTCGAGGCCACGCTGCGCGCCGAGCTGATGGACGACCTGCCGCAGCTGTTCGTCTGGCTCCTCGGAGCGGGGCTCGTCGGCACCCTCGGGGCGGTCTACATCTCCCGGCTCGTGTGGCGGCGGATCTACCGGATGGAGCCCGAGGAGATCGCCTCCCTGCGCGAGGTGCGGGACGCGATGCTGCACGGGCTCGGCGAGGGGATGGTCGCCGTCGACGAGCACAACCGCATCGCGCTGGCCAACGACCAGGCCCGGAAGATGCTCGACCTGCCGGAGGACTGCATCGGATCCGAGGCCGCCGCCGTCCTCGACCCGGCGATCACCGACATCCTCGCGGGGCCCGACGTGGAGCGGGAGACCCTCGTGCTCGTCGGCGAGCAGATCCTGTTCGTCCGCGTCGACCGCGCGGAGGTCGGTGACCGCGAGGTGGGCTCGGTGCTGCTGCTGCGGGACCGGACCGAGATCTACGCGCTCGTGCGGGACCTCGACGGCGCACGGGACCTCACGCAGGCGCTGCGCGCGCAGGCCCACGAGTTCGCCAACCACATGCACGTGGTCTCCGGGCTCATCGAGCTCGGCCGCACCGAGGAGGCGATGGAGTTCATCTCCCGGACGGGCCGGTCCGGCGCCGTGGGGATGTACAGCGCGCTCCCGGGTGTCACCGACCCGGCCGTGGGGGCGCTGCTGCTGGCCAAGACCGCGATCGCGCACGAGCGCGGCGTCCGCGTGCAGATCGACGACGGGGTCCGGGTGGAGCCGGACGGCACCACCGACGTGGTGACGATCCTCGGCAACCTCATCGACAACGCCGTGCACGCCGCCGGGAGCGGGGGGCTCGTCATGGTCGGTGCGCGGAGGGAGGACGGGGTGGCCGTCCTGACCGTGGAGGACGACGGGCCCGGTATCGACGAGGGCGAGCGCGAGCGGGTCTTCGAGCCCGGGGTGACGACGAAGGACGAGGCGAGCTCGCGCGGCATCGGGCTCGCACTCGTGCGGCAGGTGGTCGACCGGCGCGGCGGCGGCATCGAGGTGGGCGACTCGGCGCACGGCGGGGCGCGGATCGTCGTCACGCTTCCGGCGCCGAGGTTCGCCGCGGCGGTCGGTGGCTCGGAGTCGGCCGGCATACCGGTGGAGGTGGTGCGGTGATGGGCGCGGCGATGGTGCGAGGACCGCAGGTGGGTACTGCGGAGACCGGCACTCCGCTGCGGGTGCTCGTGGTCGACGACGACTTCAACGTCGCCTCTCTTCATCGCAGCTTCGTGGAGTCGACGGAGCACTTCACGGTGGTCGACGTGGTCCATACGGGCGCCGATGCGGTGGCGCGGGCGCGCGAGCTGGCGCCGGACCTCGTGCTGCTCGACATCTACCTGCCGGACATCTCGGGGCTCGAGGTGCTTCGGCAGCTGCGGCAGGACGGGGAGGTCGACGTCGTCGTCATCTCTGCCGCCCGCGAGGTCGAGACGGTGCGCACGGCGATGGCCGGCGGGGTACTGCACTATCTGGTCAAGCCATTCACGCGGGCGGACCTCCAGGCGCGGCTCGAGGACTACCTCCGGCACCGCCGACTCGTGCAGGACGCGGCCACCGAGCCGATGAGCCAGGAGCAGGTGGACAGGCTCCTCGGCGGAGGACGAGCAACACCCCGCACAACGACGAACACCCACCTCCCCAAGGGCCTTGCGCAGCGGACCATGGAGATGGTGACCGAGGCTCTGCGCGAGGTGGGCGGGCCGGTCTCCGCGGACGACGTGGCGGAGCGGGTCGGCATGTCCCGCGTGGCGGCGCGGAGGTACCTCGAACACCTGGCGGCGACGGGGCTGGCGGAGGTCCGGCCCAGGTTCGGGCGGTCGGGGCGGCCGCAGCACCTCTACGAGGCGACTGGGTGACGCGTAATAAACCAACCTCTGCGGCGATCTTGAGTACCCCACCACAAACTGCACTGCATGCACCGTCGCAACTCCGTTTCACGCACCAGATTCACGCAAACCGGGTATCAATGCACCACACAGTGAAAGACTCGTGGCATGGAGGACGGACTCTACAAATCCCTCGGCACGCGGCGACTTCTCAACGAGATCGCGAGCCTCGGCGCACCGCAAGCTGCGTGGGAGGACGTCGAGGATGCCGAACAACCGCACGTCCTTGCCCGACACGTGGGGCAGCTAGTCGAGCACGCCCTTCGCTCGAGACACGGCGCCGAACGCAACCACCTAGCCAATCGACTCATCGAAGCGATCGACGCTCAGGAGATCATCGACGATCCTCCCCGCCAGTTGCGCTACTTCCGGCGCCTCGCGAATCACACAAGCCCTGACGCACCTGCGCGCCCCGCCACACCACTCAGCGACGCGGCGCTCCTGACAAATGTGCGAGGTGAGCCAAGTCTCGGAGCCGAGCTACGCGCGGAACTGGCCTCGGCCGATCAGGTCGATCTGCTCTGTGCATTTGTTAAGTGGCACGGTCTGCGCGTGATCGAAGATAACCTTCGAGAGCTGAGAGACAGAGGGGTTCCGTTTCGGGTCATCACAACGACCTACATGGGCGCCACTGAACGGCGCGCGATCGACCGTCTCGTGGAGGAGTTTGGCGCCGAGGTCCGAATCCACTACGACGAGGCAAAGACTCGACTTCACGCTAAAGCATGGTTGTTTCATCGCAAATCCGAATTCGACACCGCGTACGTTGGCTCGTCCAACCTTTCCCGCAGCGCACTACTTGACGGGCTCGAGTGGAACGTCCGCCTCTCGAATGTCGCCACACCCCATCTGATTCAGAAGTTCAATGGGACATTCGATACCTACTGGAACGACCCAACGTTCAGGCCGTACGATCCCACCGACCTATCACAGCGCAACCAACTCGATCACGCACTCGCCGTGGCCGGCGGAAAAAAGACCGCTGGGGTCCAGAGCCTCAACCTTTCCGGACTCGACGTAAGGCCTTACGCCTTTCAGCAACATATTCTTGATGCCATCGAAGCCGAACGTGAGCTTCACGGCCGGCATCGCAATCTCGTCGTCGCGGCGACAGGAACTGGGAAAACTGTCGTCGCCGCCCTCGACTACAGGCGCCTCTCAAACGCATCGACAAAAACCTATCCGAGTCTCCTATTCGTCGCCCATCGAGCGGAAATACTGGAGCAATCCCGGCGCACCTACCAGGAAGTGCTCTCCGACCCAAATTTTGGAGAGCTATACGTCGCCGGCAACCGGCCCGAGCGCTGGAAACATGTCTTCGCCAGCGTTCAGTCGCTCCGATCCACCGACGTTCGCACGGTCCCACCTAACGCGTTCGACATCGTCGTCATCGATGAGTTCCACCACGCCGCAGCCGCGAGCTACACAGCGCTGCTCGAACACCTGACGCCACGCGAGCTCCTCGGTCTGACTGCCACGCCCGAACGAGCGGACGGTTTCGACGTGCGTGGATTCTTTGGCGGGCGGACCGCAGCTGAATTGAGGCTGTGGGAAGCACTGGATGCTGGGATTCTGTCGCCCTTCCACTATTTCATGTGCTCCGACGGTACCGACCTGCGCGACGTTCCTTGGGTGCGCGGTCGCTACGAACCGGCACAACTCGAGAACCTGTATACCGGAAACGATGCGCGAAGCCGCGTGATACTTCGGGAGGTTCACGACAAGGTACTTGACGTCCACTCAATGCGCGCCCTCGGCTTCTGCGTAGGCGTCGAGCACGCCAAGTACATGGCTCGAGTGTTCTCGGAACGAGGCATCAACGCCATTGCCCTCGACGGAAGCAGTACCGTTGAACATCGACGAGCATCACTTGAACGCCTCAGTAAGGGCGACGTTAACATCATCTTCTCAGCCGACCTCTTCAATGAAGGGATCGACATACCTGACGTCGACACCATCCTCTTCCTGCGGCCGACTAGCAGTGCCACGATTTTCCTCCAGCAGCTCGGCAGAGGGCTCCGACAGCGCCCAGACAAACCAGTTCTTACGGTCCTCGACTTCGTTGGCAACCAGCGAGAGGAGTTCAGGTTTGATCTGAAACTCCAGGCACTGACAGGGCGTCCACCGCGGCGCCTCGAAAAAGATCTCAAGGACGGCTTTCCATTCCTTCCCGCAGGTAGTCAAGTGGTCCTCGATCGGCGCGCACAGGAGGTGGTGCTTCGAAGCCTCAAGGCACAAATCAATGCACGATGGCCACATCTCGTTGCTCAACTCCGTGCACTCGATCCAGATATTGATCTTCCCAACTTCATCGATCGCACCGGATACACGCTTGCGACAATTCTACGCAAAGGCAATCGCTCCTGGACTGAGCTGCGCCGCGAGGCTGGGCATCTCGAATCGCAAGGGTCGAACCTCGAGGCAGTACTCGCTAAGCGCCTACGCGCATTCACGCACGTCGATGATCCCATTCGGCATGAGGGCTACCAGCGGACACTTCAGGAAATCACAGAGGGCGGAGACCTATCTCTGGACGACAAACTGGCAGAGATGCTCTTCTTCTCACTCTGGCCGGGCGGTGGTGGCCACGCGAGCGCGACAGAAGGGCTGCGGACCCTCACAAAGGAGCCTGAATTCGTCGACGAACTCAGGACCGTCATTGATCTCGCTTACGAGTCCGCGCGCCGTCCGGTTGCGCCGACGCCCGGTCGACTCGCGACACTCCCCCTTCGCATCCATGCTCGATACCAGCGTGAAGAAGTTCTCGTGGCGCTCGGCTACTCGTCACTCACCCGCAAGCCGAACTCGTTCCGCGAGGGCGTACTCTACGAACCGAATCTCAACGTGGATGCATTCTTCGTCACACTCAACAAGACCGAGGAACGGTACTCACCAACAACCATGTACCGAGACTTCCCGATCAGTCGCGAGCTGTTTCACTGGGAAAGTCAGTCGACGACAAGCATCAATTCCAGCACCGGCAGGAGATACATTTCCGGTTCGAGCACTGTACTTCTGTTCGTTCGCCAAGAGGGCCAGGACGAATTCGGTACAAGTCCATATCTATACCTCGGACCCGCAACCTATGTCGGCTCTTCACATTCGAGGGTGTAGTTGGGGTCGGAATCCGCCCGTCTCGAGTAGTGATCGGGCGATGTAATTGGTCAGGTTGCGGAAGCCGAGGGCCGAGCCGCGCAGGTGCTCGAGCCTGCCGTTCATGGCCTCGGTGGGGCCGTTGGACGTGCCGGGCCGGTCGAAGTAGGCGAGCACGTCGGCGGCGCGGCGCTTCAGGGTCCTGCCCAGCTTGCGCAGCTCGGTCAGGGCGGCTGGCACGGTGGAGCTGACGGAGGCGATGAGCTGGGCCATGAGCTGGCGACCATGTGCGCGGTCGGGGACGCGGTAGGCGGCGATCATGCGCTGGTAGACGGCCCAGGCGGCCTCGACCGCTACGTGGGTGTCGCCGTCGAACAGGCCCTCCAGGCGCTGGGACTGCTTCTCGGTGAGCAGGTCGGCGCCGGTGTGCAGGGTCCGGCGGGCGGCGTAGAGCGGATCGCCCTTGCGGCCCCGGTGCCCGCAGGTGTCCTGCTGGACACGGCGCCGGCAGTCATCGAGCGCGTCGCCAGCGAGGCGGACCACGTGAAAAGGATCCATGATGGCGACCGCGTCGGGCAGCTCTTCGGCGGCGGCGGTCTTGAACCCGGTGAAGCCGTCCATCGCGACGATCTCGACCCCGTCGCGCCAGTCCTGCGGCCGGCCCGCGAGCCACTGCTTGAAGGCGTGTTTCGAGCGGCCCTCGACCATGTCCAGCAGCCGGGACGGGCCGGTCCCCTCGCGAACAGCGGTGAGGTCGATGATCACGGTCACGAACCTGTCGCCGCGGCGGGTGTGGCGCCAGACATGCTCGTCGACACCGATGGCGCTGACGCCGTCGAACCGGGTCGGATCATCGATGAGGACGCGGCGTCCTTCGGTCAGGACCGCGGCGTTGGCGGTGTTCCACGAGACCCCCAGCCCCTCGGCGACACGAGCGACACTCAAGTGCTGGCACACGATCCCTTCCAGCGCCCACCGCAACCCGCGGCGGGAGAGCCGAGCGCGCGGCTCGGCCGCGGCGGTCGTGTCCTGACGCCACACGTGCCCGCAGCCCGTGCACCGGTACCGACGCACCCTCACCTCCAGCGTCGTGGGACGCCACCCCAAAGGCTCGTGAGCGAGCTCGCGCGTGACGGTGTCCCGCGCGACGCCCTCGCACCCGCACCGCCGGCACCAGCTGTCCGGTTCGACGACCCTGCAGGCCAGGACCGCCCGACCAGGCTCGATGCGCTGGCCGACGACCTCCAAGCCGAGCTCGTCCAGACGAGCGAACGTGGTCAGATCAGGGCGGGCGAAGGTAGCGTCAGGCACGTCGAGGTCTTCCCGGTGGGTGGCGTGAGAACCCCCATCATCGGAAGACCTCGACCCCTATCTGGACGCTGACACGCCGGCACCTCGCTCACCACCGCGCCAGGCCGTCTACACCCTCAATCCGGAAGAGCCCCTATGTCTCCCATTCCGGTGAGCGTCCGATCGCATTCACCTGGCAACTCGAGACCCCGATGCCAGCCGACATGTTCTCCTCGACCACTGTCGCGGCGAGCTAACTCGTCACCTCCACGCTGACCAGTTGCTCCTCATATACAGCGCTCTCCATTGGCACTCATGTCGGCCGAGCCTGCTCCGGCGCTCCCGCCGCACCCGGCCGGATCACCTCACCGCCACCCGCACGCACCGCCACCGCCAGTCCCTCGGGCGGCGCCGCATCGGTCACCAGTCCGTTGACGTCGAACCACTCGCCGATGACGTACCGCCCCACCACGCCGTGCTTCGAGGAGTCCGCGAGTATGTAGGACCGCTCACTGTGGCGCGCCACCGTGCGCTTGACTTCCACGTCGTCGAAGTCGAAGTCCGTGGGGCCGGCCGCCGCGTCCACGCCCCCGCAGCTGAGGAGCGCGACGTCGAAGTGCATCTGCCGGATGAACGAGTGCGTCGCCGTCCCGGACACCGACCACTCCCCCCGCCTCAATCGGCCCGGGGCGAGCACGAGCTCGGCGCCGGCACCGCGTCCAATCTCGTTCGCAACGAGCAGCGAGTGGGTGACAATCGTGCCCTCGAACGACGGTGCCAGGGCAGCGGCGGCCGCCTGACCGGTGGTTCCGACGTCGAGGAAGATTGACTGCCCCGGCCGCACGAGCGACCGCACCAGCTCACCCACGACGCGCTTCTCCTTCTCCCGGATCCCGCTGCGCCGGTCGAACGACGGCTCGCTGCTGCGCTGCCGTGTCACCGAGACGGCGCCGCCGTAGACGCGCCTGAGCAACCCCTCACGCTCGAGATGGACGAGGTCCCTCCGAACCGTTTCCACCGACACCCGCAGGGCCCGCGAGAGGTCAATCGTCGAGACGGACGCTTGCGACTGCAGTGCCCGCACGATGTGGCGGTACCTCTGCTGGACGAGCACGCCCACCTCCTCGGCTCAGGACCGGGCCACGCCCGACACTCCACAACATTCCACACAGGTTGCCCGCAAGTCCACACCGGCCCAGGCTCTCCGCAGTGCCCGATCTCGGGCGCACGGGACGAACCGGACACCATCGTCCGGACCGCAACGACACGAAGGGTTGCATTGTGGCAATTCTCGCTCTGGACCAGGGCACCTCAGGATCGAAGGCGATCGTCGTCGACGCCGACGGCATCCACGCCGTCGTCGAGATCCCGATCCATCCGCAGTACCTCCCCGGTGGCGCCGTCGAGCAGGACCCGGAGGAGCTCTACGCCTCCGTCGTCGACGCCGGGAAGCAGGCCGTCGAGGAGGCGGGCCGCCCGATCGACGGCGTCTCGCTGGCCAACCAGGGCGAGACCGTCCTCGCCTGGGACCCCGAGACCGGTGACCCGCTCACCACCTGCATCGTCTGGCAGGACCGCCGCGCCGAGTCCGTCGTCGAGCGCCTGCGCGAGCACTCCGAGGACGTCCACCGACGCACCGGGCTCGTCCTCGACTGCTACTTCACCGCCCCCAAGCTCACGTGGCTGCGCGAGAACCTCACCCGCGAGGGCGTCGTCACCACGACCGACACGTGGATGCTCCATCGCCTCACCGGCGAGTTCGTCACCGACGTCTCCACCGCGTCGCGCTCCCTGCTCGTCGACGTCGACTCCGGCGAGTGGGACCCCCACCTCGTCGACCTCTTCGACCTGTCCGACGAGAAGCTCCCCCGGATCGTCGCCTGCGACGAGATCGTCGGCACCACCTCCGTCTTCGGCGCCGAGGTGCCCGTCGGCGGTCTCATCGTCGACCAGCAGGCCGCGCTGTTCGCCGAGGGCTGCCTCGAGCGCGGGCAGGCCAAGTGCACGTACGGCACCGGCGCGTTCATCCTCGTCAACATGGGTGAGACCGCCCCACGATTCGACAACGGCCTCACCACCTCCGTCGCGTGGCGCCTCCGCGGCCGCACCTCCTACTGCTCGGACGGCCAGGTCTACACGGCCGCCTCCGCCGTGCGTTGGATGCAGGAGCTCGGCATCATCACCGGCCCCGCCGAGATGGACGAGATCGCCGCCGACGACACCGGCGGCGTCCTCTGCGCGCCCAGCTTCGCCGGCCTCGCTGCACCGTGGTGGAAGCCGGAGGCGGGGGCGTTCGTCGTCGGTATGACGCTCTCCACCGGGAAGCCCCAGATCGTCCGCGCCGTCCTCGACGGCATCGCCGCGCAGATCGCCGAGCTCGCCGACCTCACGCTCCCCGAGCTCGGTCAGCCGCTCACCCGGCTCCGCGTCGACGGCGGACTGACGAAGTCCGTGCGCCTCATGCAGTCGCAGGCCGACATGCTCCAGGCGCCCGTCGACACCTACCCCTCCGCGCATGCCACCGCCCTCGGTACGGCCGCCTGCATGCGGCTCGCACTGCACCCCGACATGGCGGTCGAGGACGCGCCCTTCTCCTGGGAGCCCGAGGCCACCTACACCCCGGAGCGCACCCTCGAGGACGTCACCGAGTTCCGCACCTCGTGGCGGAACGCGGTCGAGACCACGATGGGACTCTGACCATGGGCATCAACGAGATCATCGTCGTCATCATGGCCGTCTTCCTCGTCATCGGCGGCCTCGACAGGGCGATCGGGAACCGCTTCGGCCTCGGCGAGCAGTTCGAGGAGGGCATCAACACGTTCGGGCCCCTGGCCCTGTCGATGGTCGGGATGATCTCCCTGGCCCCGATCCTGTCCAAGGTCCTCAACCCCGTCGTCGTGCCGATCTACGAGCTCCTCGGCGCCGACCCCGCGATGTTCGCCGGCTCCCTGCTCGCCAACGACATGGGCGGCTACCACCTCTCGATGGAGATGGCCCAGACAGAGGAGGCGGGCCTGCTCGCCGGCGCGATCCTCGCCGCCATGCTCGGCTGCACGGTCGTCTTCACCATCCCCGTCGGCCTCGGCATCGTCTCCGAGGAGAACCGCCCCTACTTCGCGTCCGGCGTGCTCGTCGGCGTCATCACGATCCCCGTCGGCGTGCTCGTCGGCGGACTGGTCGCCGGCTTCGACCTCATGCTCATCCTCAGCAACCTCGTGCCCATCGTCATCGCGGCGCTGCTCATTGCGTTCGGCCTGTGGAAGTTCCCCGGCGCCATGACGCGCGGCTTCCTCCTGTTCGGCAAGTTCCTCGTCGCCATCATCTCGGTCGCCCTCGCGATCGGCTCCTTCGAGTTCCTCACCGGCTGGCAGATCATGCCGAGCGGGTGGGAGCTCGCCCCGGTGATGGACGGCCTCACCGTGGTGGCCCAGATCTGCCTGTTCCTCATGGGCGCCTTCCCGCTGATGTACCTCGTCACCAAGGTCGCGGCCAAGCCCCTGTCGAGCATGGGGCGCCTCCTCGGCGTCAACGACGTGGCCTCCGGCGGCCTCGTGATGTCGCTGGCCAACGCCATCCCCACCTTCAAGCTCATGGGCCAGATGGACCGGCGCGGCATCTTCATCAACACGGCGTGGTCGATCTCGGCGATGGCGCTCCTCGGTGACCACCTCGGCTTCACGGCCGGCGTCGCACCCGACATGATCACTCCCATGATCGTCGGCAAGATCGCCGCCGCGGTGTCCGCCACCGCGCTCGCCTACGCCATCTCGCTCAAGCGCTACCCGGCCTACGACGCGAGCACCGACTCCCTCGCCCCCGCCCAGGACCCGGCCACCGCTCGACAGGATGAGACATGACCGAGACCACCTACGACGTCGCGGTGATCGGCGCCGGCGTCGTCGGCGCCGCCATCGCCCGCCGTCTGTCCGGCACCACGGGCTCGGTCGTCATGATCGACGCCCGGGACGACGTCGGCGAGGGCACGACCAAGGCCAACACCGCCCTCCTGCACACGGGCTTCGACGCGAAGCCAGGCACGCTCGAGGCCCGGCTCGTCGCCCGCGGCTACGAGCTGCTCACGGAGTACTGCGCGGCGGCGAACATCGGGCTCCGGAAGACCGGGGCGATCCTCGTGGCGTGGGACGAGGAGCAGGCCGAGTCGCTGCCCGGACTGCAGGCCAAGGCGGTGGACAACGGCTACCTCGCCTCGGAGATCATCGGTCCCGACGAGGTGTACGCCCGCCTCCCGAACCTCGGCCCGGGCGTCACCGGCGGGCTCACCGTCCCCGACGAGGCCGTCATCGACGCCTGGTCGGTTCCCCTCGCGTTCGCCACCGAGGCGGTCACGCGCGGCGCGACCTTCCTGCGCGAGCATCGCGTCGAGTCGGTCGAGGTCGGCCCCTCCACGACGACGCTCCGCACCGACCGAGGCGACGTCACCGCCCGGTGGGTCGTCAACGCCGCCGGGCTCGGGGCGGACGCCGTCGACGAGATGCTCGGCTACTCCCGGCTCGAGGTGCACCCGCGCAAGGGCGAGCTGCTCGTCTACGACAAGCTCGCCGCACCGCTGGTCGACACGATCGTGCTCGCGGCCCCGTCGAAGGTCGGCAAGGGCGTGCTCATCAGTCCCACGATCTTCGGCAACATCATGCTCGGCCCCACCGCCGAGGACATGGAGGACAAGGCCGACACCTCGACCAGCGAGGACGGGTTCGAGTTCCTCCTGGAGAAGGGCCGCCGGATCATGCCCACGCTCCTGGACGAGGAGGTCACCGCCTCGTACGCGGGACTGCGCGCGGCGAACAACCAGTCCGACTACCTCATCGAGGTCGACGCCGAGCAGCGGTACGTCGTCGCGGCGGCCATCCGGTCGACCGGGCTCACCTCCGCGCCGGCGGTCGCCGAGCACGTGGTGGAGCTCCTCGAGGCCGCGGGGGCCGACCTCGAACTCGACGAGCGCAGCGGCCTGCCCGCCCCTCCGGTCATGCCGCCGCTCGGGGAGCACCAGGTGCGACCCTTCGCCGACGACGACCTCATCCAGCAGGACCCCGAGTACGGCACGGTCGTCTGCTTCTGCGAGCGCGTGACACGCGGAGAGGTCCGCGACGCCATGACCTCGACCGTCCCGCCGTGCAGTCTCCAGGGGCTGCGGCGCCGCACGCGGGCGATGAACGGGCGCTGCCAGGGCTTCTACTGCGGCGCCGAGGTCCAGCGACTCTTCGTCGAGCACCACGCGTGCGGGATCACGACGGAGGCCGACGATGCCTGAGCTCCTCACCCCTACCGTGGCAGTGATCGGCGGCGGACCCGGCGGCCTCAGCGCCGCGGCCGGGCTCGCTCCCCACCTCGACCAGGTCGTGGTCCTCGACCGCGAGCAGCAGGCCGGCGGCATCCCCCGGCACTCCGACCACCCGGGCTACGGGATCCGGGACCGGAAGCGCTTCATGTCCGGCCCCTCCTACGCGACGACGCTCGTCGAGGACGCCCGCGCGGCGGGCGCCCAGATCCTCACCGGGTGGACCGTCACCGGATGGGCCGACGACGACACCCTCGAGGTCACCACGCCCCTCGGGCGCGTTCTCGTGCGGCCGGACGTGTTCTGCTTCGCCACCGGCGCCCGCGAGCGCCCCCGCACCGCGCGGCTCGTCCCCGGCACCCGGCCGGCCGGCGTGCTCACCACGGGGCAGCTGCAGAACCTCGTCCACGTCCAGCACCAGAAGGTCGGCACGCGGGCGGTCGTCGTCGGCGCCGAGCTCGTCAGCTGGTCGGCGGTCATGACCCTCGCGGAGTCGGGGTGCCGCACGGAGGCACTCGTCTCCGAGCACCCGGTCGGCGAGTCGTACTCGCTCTTCCGAATCCCCGGCCGGGTCGCGTTCCGCACCCGGGTCGAGACGACGTCGAGGGTGGCGTCGATCCAGGGTCGCCGCCGCGTGACCGGGGTCGAGATCGAGGACACCCGCACCGGTGACCGGAAGGTCCTCGAGTGCGACACCGTGGTGTTCACGGGCGACTGGATCCCGGACCACGAACTCCTGCGCTCGGCGGGCGTCGAGCTCGACCCCGCGAGCGGGTCCCCCGTCGTCGACGCCGCCATGCGGACCTCGAAGGCGAACGTGTTCGCCGTCGGGAACGTCAACCACCCCGTGGAGACCGCCGACGTCGTCGCGATCGAGGGCGCGGTCGCCGCTGAGCGGATCCTCGAGCACTTCGGCGGCCGACCGGCGCCCGAGGCGAGCGTCCGCCTCGTGGCGGACGACCCCATCAGGTGGGTGTCGCCGTCGCGGTTGGCCCCTGGCGGGCCGGCCCCGGCCCGGGACCGGCTCGTGTGCTGGGTGGACCGGCTCGTGCCGCGGCCGGTGGTCACGGTGTCCCAGGGTGGGCACCGGTTGGCTCGCAAGCGGCTCGCGTGGCCCGCGGCGCCCGGGCGGGCGTTCCGCATCCCGTCGTCGATGCTCGACGGCGTCGATGCCGCGGGCGGCGACGTGCGGATCGCGATCGACTGAGCCTGGTGGCCCGAGTGGTCCCGGCGGCAACGGTCGCCGGGACCGCCGGGTCACCGGGCCGTCAAGGCCCGCACCACCCCGTCACACGTGCGCGATGTACCCCGCGAGCAGCGCCTGGATGACGAACAGGTCCACGCCACGGCCGAGCTTGCGCACGTACGGGTCGGCCTGGCTGCTCACCCAGAACTTCAGCTCGCCGTCGAGGTCCGCGGTGCCGGCGGTCTCAAGCGAGAACTGGGTGATCGCCCGGTAGGGCACCGAGTGGTAGTCGACCTTCGACCCGGTCACGCCCTGCACGTCGATGAGGATCACGCGGTAGTTCGTGAACATGAACCGGTCGCGGATGGTCTTGTAGCCGAGCTCGAACTTCTCGCCGTGCGCGAGGATCCGGCCCCACTTCTCGTCCATCTCGGCCATGTCCATGACCGACGCGTTGTCGATGATCCGTCCGACAGCCACAAGCCGCTCCTTCGTCGTCGGGCTCCCTCTCGTCGCCCGCTGGCCACGATCCTTCCGTGCCGGCCCGGTTCCCGGTAGTCGGCCGGTCCTCGGATCCGCCGGCTAAGCGTCGCCCGGCACCGTCCACGGCCGCACGTCCTTGAGCCGGCGTCGCGCCGCCTCGCCGCCGGTCTCCTCGAGAAGAGCACGGGGCCCGACGACGACGAGCAGCGTCGTCGCCCGCGAGATGCCCGTGTAGATGCGGTCCCGCGCCGGTGCGGCCTCGTGGACGCCGTTGAGGCACAGGACGATCGCCGGACGCTCGAGCCCCTTGAAGCCCTGGACGGTCCCGTAGAAGACCTCCTGGCCGTCGAAGAACTCCTCCCAGTACGCCTCGCGCGCCTCCTCCTCGTAGATGCTCGGCTGCATCGGGTGGCGCGACCCGGTGGTCAGGAGCGCGATCTGGCCGGCGGTGAAGCCGTCCGCGCCGTCGTCGGCGATGAGGGCGTCGACCACGTCGTCCGCCGCGTCCACGGCAGCCTCGGCGGGGACGTCCAGGTGGAGCACCGGCCGGCGGGCGCGGGCCTTCGGGCTGGTCGGCGTGGTGGCGAACGCGCCGGCGAGCTGGGCGATCTGCTTCGAGCTGCGCAGGTTGCGCACGAGCGAGACCGGGGGGAGGTCGATGGGGTCGCGGCCGTGGCGGGTGAACAGCTTCTGGCCGTCGTCGAGGAAGACGAACAGGCCGCCCTCGTCGCCGTCGCGCAGGCAGGCCGTGACGGCGTCCCACCACGAGTCGCCGAAGTCCTGCGCCTCGTCGATGACGGCCACGTCGAAGCGCTCCTCGCGCGGCAGGGTCGCGGCGTTGGCGCGCAGGCTTTCCGGGAGCGCCTCCTCCCAGTACGACTGGTCCTTGCTGTCGCCCTCGGCGCCGCCCCAGCGGTGGGCGAGGTCGTGGAAGGTGCCGACGTAGGCCGGCCGGTCCTTCCGCGGCCACGTGGCGACCTCGCGCTCGAACGACTTCGCGAGCCCCACGGTGTAGCACATGAGCGCGACCCGCTCGCCGTCGTGCGCGAGCTGGCGGGCCTTGCGCAGCGCGAGCACGGTCTTGCCGGTGCCCGCCCCGCCGATCACGCGGGCGCGCGGGAACTCCCGGATCGCGTCGAGCACGTCCTCCTGCTCGGCGGTGAGCCGTCGGACCTCCTCGGCCTGGTCGGCGACCTGGAACTGCACCTCGTCCGGGACGAGCTCGGGGACGATCGCGCCGACGAGGGCGTGGGTGTCGTCGTCGTCCAGGGGGCGCACGCCCTGACCGTGCAGGTTCGCCGCGACCGCGAGGCGCTCCGCGAGCCGGTCAAGGTCCTGGCGGCCCACGAGGCACTCCCGCGGCAGGCCGGGTCGGTGCCAGTCCGCGGGCACGTCCACCGCCGGGAGCACGACGACGCTGACCCAGCGCGCCTGCGTCGCCCGCCTCGCCGCGGTCCCCCGGTCGCGCAGCCACTCGACGAGCCGGTGCCGGGCGTCGTTGACCTGGTCGGCCGGGTCCTCGATCGGCTGCGCCTCGCTGCGCCCGCGGCCGTTGCGCCACACGCCGGCGCGGTACTCGACCCACCCGCCCTTGACCTCGACCACGATGACGCCGACCCCCGGCCACAGCACGAGCAGGTCGACCTCGCGCTCGGTGCCCTGCTGCCGCACGGCCGTCGAGTGGAGGACCACGGCGTTCTCCGGGAGCTGCTCGCGGAGGGCGGACCAGACCGTCGCCTCCCCGTGGAGACCGGCCGTGAAACGCACGTCGTCGGGAATCATCGTGGCCATGTCGTCACGTTATCGGCGGGGTGCGACGTGCGCGGTCAGCCGGTGGCTCGGCCGGTGGTGGGTCGAGTGTCCCGTCGACGCGGGGTGCTACCGGAGTAGCATCGCGGGTATGAAGGTCAGTGTGAGCATCCCCGACGACGACGTGCGCTTCCTCGACGAGTACGCCGCCCGCGCCGGGCTGTCGTCCCGCTCCGCCGCACTGCAGCGCGCGGTGCGATCGCTGCGCGCGCAGGAGCTCAGGCCCGAGTACGCGGCCGCTTTCGACCAGTGGGACGCGTCCGACGAGTCCGAGGCGTGGGACCGGGCGACCACGGACGGGCTGGGTGGGAACGGGCTCGGCGGGAATGGGCTGAGCGGAGACGGGCTGAGCGATGAGGGTCTGAGCGGCGATGCGGCGCGGTGAGATCTGGCTGGCGGACCTCGAGCCCGTGCGGGGCGCGGAGGCGAACAAGGTCCGGCCGGTCGTCGTCGTCGGGAATGACGGCGCGACGTCGGCCGCGGTCGAGCGGAGGCACGGCGTCGTCACCGTGGTCCCGCTGACGACCAACGTGGCCGCCGTCTACTCGTTCCAGGTCCTCGTCCCCGCCGGGAGCTCGGGACTCCGCCAGGACTCGAAGGCGCAGGCCGAGCAGGTGCGGTCGATCGACGTGCGCCGGCTCCGGGAGGCCGTGGGCAGGCTGCCGGCCGACCTGGAGAACAGGCTCGACGACGCCCTGCGAGTGCACCTCGACCTGTGGTGACCGTGGTGGCCCGCTCGCACCGGTGAGCGGCGACACGGCGGAACGACGTCGCCGGTTGTCGGAGATCGTGCGCATGATGGACCCGTGCACGACTCCGGATCCACCCCCATGCCGTCCGACCCGACACCCTCCCCCGCCGTCAACGCCTGGACGATCGACACCGACGCACTCTCCTACTACGTGGCCGCCTCCGCCGCCCGGACGATGGTCTCGCCCGGCCGCACCGACGGGTACGGCATCGCCATCGCCACCTCCTTCATGACCCCGCCGCTCGTGGTCCTCGTGGACGACCCCGTCACGCAGGCCGCCGAGGCCGTCACCCGCGCGAACTGGGACACCGACGAGGACGACGAGGAGTGGGAGGTCGTCGTCATCGAGGAGTGGGACTGGGACGACGATGAGGACGACCTCGACGAGTAGGCCGACCCTGTCCGGGCGGCCCTGAACCGCACTCTCGACACGAGACTCGCCCCTGAGCCGCAGTCGCCCCTTTCATCGAGATTGCGGTTGGGGCCCCAACCGCAATCTCGGCGACGACGAACCGCAATCTCGACGTGCACCAACCGCAATCTCGACGAAGAGTTGGTCGGTCAGGTCGTTGAGCGACCCGCCGCGAAGATGCGGGTGACCGTCGCCGACGCACGGCGGATGTTCGCCCCGCCCTCGGCGAGCGCCGTCGGCAGGTCGGTCACGCCCGGCACGATCGGCACGAGCGCGGTGACCCCGTGCTCGAGCAGGACGCTCGCGTCGTCGGCGACCCGACCGGCGAGCACCACGCACGGCACCCCGGCGCGGGCGGCCACGGCGGCCACCCCGGCGGGCGTCTTGCCGGACAGCGTCTGCGCGTCGACCGACCCCTCGCCGGTGAGCACGAGGTCCGCCCCGGCCACGGCGGCCTCGAGCCCGACGGTGTCGACGACGAGCTCGACGCCCGGCCGCATCGTCGCCCCGAGGAACCCGATGAGGGCGTAGCCCAGCCCTCCGGCGGCACCGGCGCCGGGCACGCCCGCAGCCCCGCCCTCGCCCTCGTGCCCCGCGACCCGCGCCACCCGGGCGAGGATCTCGTCGAGCTCGGCAACCAGCTCCGGCGTCGCGCCCTTCTGCGGGCCGAACACGGCGCTCGCGCCGGCCTCACCCAGCAGCGGGTTGCTCACGTCGCACGCGGCCTGCACCTGGACGTCTGCCAGGCGCGGGTCGAGCCCGGACAGGTCGATCTCGGCCAGCCGCGCCAGCTCGCGCGGGGTGGTGCCGATCTCGGCCCCGGCCTCGTCGAGGAACCGCGCCCCGAGGACGCGGAGCATGCCGGCGCCGGCGTCGTTGGTCGCGGAGCCGCCGAGGCCCACGACGATCTCGCCCGCCCCCTCGTCCAGCGCCGCCCGGACGAGCTCGCCGACCCCCGTGGAGTCGGCGCCCATGATGTCCCGCTCGCCGGGGTCGATCATCCCGAGCCCGACGGCGGTCGCCACCTCGAGCACGGCCCGCCGCCCGGCGATCGCGACCTGCCCGGTGGCCTCGCGTCCGAGCGCGTCGCGCACGGGGACGTCGATCGTGCGGGCCCCGAGCGCGGCGGCGACGGACTCGGTGAAGCCCTCCCCGCCGTCGGACATCGGCAGCTCGCGCACCTCGGCGTCCGGCACGGCGTCGCGGATCCCGGCGGCCATGGCGGCGGCCGCGTCGGCGGCGTCGATCGACTCCTTGAACGAGTCGGGGGCGACGATCACGAGCATGCGGGAACTCCTTCGTCCGGGCAGGGGCGCCTCATGGCCCGCTCAGCCTACGGCGCCGCCGAAGAGCAGGCCGAGGATGTACGTCACCGCGGCCGCCCCGTACCCGATCGCGAGCTGGCGCAGCGCGCGCGGCAGCGGCGCGGAGCCGGAGAGGATGCCGACCACGGCGCCGGTCATCAGCAGCGCGACGCCGACGAGCGCGCTCGCCACCGCGACGGCCGCGAGGCCGGTCATGCCGAACAGGTAGGGCAGCACGGGGATGATCGCGCCGGAGGCGAAGAACAGGAAGCTCGACGACGCCGCCTGCCAGGCGGTCCCGACCTCCTCGTAGGCGGCCTCGGCCGGCCGGGGCTCGTCCTCCGCCGCGCCGGCGGCCGGCTGGTGCGCGTGGGCGGCGATGACGGCGCGGGCGTGCGCGTCGGCCTCCTCGGCGGACATGCCGCGGGCGCGGTAGAGCAGGGAGAGCTCGTTGGCGTCGACGTCGAGCGCCGGGACCACGTGGGCGCTGCGGGTGCTCGGCGTGGAGGACTCGAGGAGCTCGCGCTGGCTGCGCACCGAGACGTACTCGCCGGCGCCCATCGACAGCGCCCCCGCGAGCAGGCCGGAGATCCCGGTCGCGAGCACCACGGAGGTACTCACGCCGGTGGCGCCGATCCCGAGGACGAGCGCGAGGTTGGAGACCAGGCCATCGTTGGCGCCGAACACCGCGGCCCGGAACGTGCCGGACATCCGGGCCCGGCCGCGGGCGGCGAGCGCCCGGACCACCTCGCCGTGGACGCGCTCGTCGGCGGCCATCCGCTCGGTCGCGTCGGCGTCGTCGTCGTAGTTCGCCCTCAGCTCAGCGCGCTGGGCGAGGGCGAGGACGAACACCGACCCGAAGCTGCGCGCGAGCCACGCGAGCAGGCGGCTGCGCATCGAGGCGCGGCCGGGCCGCTCGGCATGGGGCCCGAGCAGGTCGAGCCAGTGCTGCTCGTGGCGCTTCTCGGCCTCGGCGAGCCCGAGGAGGATCTCGCGCTCCTCGCCGGTCTTCCGTTCGGCCAGGTTCCGGTAGGTCGCGCCCTCGGCACGCTCCTCGGCGAGGTTGTTTCGCCAACGGCGGATCCGGGCCGGGTCCGGCGCCTGGGCGGGCACGTCGGGACGGGACATGGTCATCACGATCACCCATTGTGCTCCCGACGCGCCGGACACCTGTTGCGGGTCCGCACGAAGGGTGATGGGCTGGCTCACATGGCCAACACACCTGACAAGATCGTGTACACCGCCACCGCCACCAGCACCGGTGGCCGCACGGGGACCGGCGTCTCCGAGGACCCCCATCTCGAGCTCACCTTCACCTCGCCCAAGGACATGGGCGGCTCCGGCGAGGGGACCAACCCCGAGCAGCTCTTCGCCCTCGGCTACGGCGCCTGCTTCACCGGCGCGCTGGGCCTGGCCGGCAAGGAGAAGAACGTCGACGTCTCCGAGGCCACCGTCCGCACCAAGGTCGGCTTCGGCCCCGAGGGCGAGTCGTTCGCCCTCACCGTCGACCACGAGGTGCACATCCCCGGCCTCGGCATCGACGAGGCGCAGACCATCGTCGACCGCACCCACGAGCTGTGCCCCTACTCCAAGGCCACCCGGGGCAACGTCCCCGTGACGGTCACCGCCGTCGACTCGCTCTGACGCACCACCGTTGAAGGAAGGCCCCGCCATGTCCGTCCAGGTCGAACGGCACGAGATCGTCGGCACCGGACCGGACGGCGGGGCCTTCCCCAACAACACCTACCTGGTCGGTGACGAGCGCGAGGTCCTCGTCGTCGACCCCGCCCACGACGCCGACGCCGTGCGCGCCTGCGTCGGCGACCGGCGCGTGGTGGGCCTCGTCCTCACGCACGGCCACTGGGACCACGTCGGTCCCGCCCCCGAGCTCGCCCGCGAGTGGGGTGTCGAGCCGCTGCTCCACCTCGCCGACCGGTTCCTCTGGGAGGGCTCGCACCCCGACGTGGCCACAGGCGACCTCGCCGACCACCTGGTCCTCGACGTCGCGGGCTCGCAGGTCACCGTGGCGCACACGCCCGGCCACACGCCCGGCGCCTGCTCGTTCCTCGTGCCCGACGCCGCCACCGTGCTCACCGGCGACACGCTCTTCCCCGGCGGCCCGGGCGCCACCCGCTGGGACTACAGCGACTTCGACCAGATCATCACCTCGATCCGCAAGCGACTCCTCACCCTCGACCTGGCGTGGACGGTCGCGCCCGGGCACGGCGAGCCGACCACGGTGGGCGCCGAGGCCCCCGCGCTCGACTCATGGGAGGCGCGCGGCTGGTAGCCGTGCCTTTTTCATCGAAACTGCGGTTGGTGCACGCCGAGACTGGGCGGTTTCAATCGGTTGTTGCAACGTGCGCCTTGGGAGGGTGTACGGATGGCTGGGAAGAGATTGACACTTGAGGAGCGGGCGAAGATCGAGGCGCTGTTCGGTCAGCGATTGACGTTCCCGCAGATCGCTGAGCGGATCGGTCGTCACCGGACCACGGTGTGGCGCGAGGTCACTCGCAATAACTCCTACCGGGGCGCTCACCTGGACACACCCGGGACGCGTTCCCCGGCGGGACGCCGGCAGGCCAATCCCGCCGGTCGTGGTGGCGCCTACCGGTGGGCGTACTCGTGCCGGAACGCGCAGCGCAGGGCCGACAAGCGGGCCCGCAGGCCCAGGCCCGGCAAGTTGACCGGCGATCGCCGCCGCGGGGTGACCTCGGGTCGCGGCCGGCTATGGCCCCTGGTGCGGGACAAGCTCGAACAGCGGTGGTCTCCGCAGCAGATCGCACACTGGCTTCGTCAGGAGTATCCCGACCGGCCGGAGCGATGGGTGTCCCACGAGACGATCTACCAAGCGATCTACTACCAAGCTCGTGGCGGGCTGCGCAGCGAGATCGCACGCCAGGTCGCACTCCGTACCGGGCGGACCAGGCGGCGCCCCCAGTCCCGCCTCGCGCGGGCGGCACACTCGGGCAAGGCCTGGACCCATGGCCTGAACATCAGCACCCGGCCGGCCGAGGTCGAAGACCGGGCCGTGCCCGGGCACTGGGAAGGTGACCTGATCATCGGTGCGCGTAGCGCGTCGGCGATCATCACCCTGGTCGAGCGTTCCACGCGGTACGTCATGCTCGGCGCTCTACCGGAGAGCAGGGTCTCCGAGCAGGTGATCGACGTGCTGATCGAGACGATGGGCCGCCTGCCGGCCGAGCTGGCCGCGACTCTGACCTGGGATCAGGGCGCTGAGATGGCCAAGCACGCCCACTTCACGCTGGCGACAGACTGCCGGGTCTTCTTCTGCGACCCGCACTCGCCCTGGCAGCGAGGCTCGAACGAGAACACCAACGGCCTGCTGCGGCAGTACTTTCCCCGCTCGAGTACCGACTTCCGCACCTACGCCCAGCGCGACCTCGACGCCGTCGCCCGCGAACTCAACACACGACCACGCATGACACTGGGCTGGCAGACTCCAGCGAAACGACTCAACGACCTACTCGTTGCAACAACCACTTGAAACCGCCCTGCGGTGGGGAGCCGCACAACCCGTCGAGATTGCGGTTCGTCGTCGCCGAGATTGCGGTTGGGGCCCCAACCGCAATCTCGATGAGCGGGCGCGGCGCCACCCCGGCTGGTCGAGCGGGGGTTCGTGCACCAACCGCAGTTTCGATGAATGCGCTCGAGAGTGCGGATCAGAGGTCGGACCTGTCACCGGGTCGGCTCACAGCCACGGTCCGACGACGAACGGCGCTGTTCGTCGTCGTGCCCCGGTTGTAGGTTGGATCACATGTCCTCGGGAGCGCGGTCCATCGACAACACGGTGAGCGACGAGAAGGTGCGCGAGGCGACGGGCCGCCCGCGCGAGGAGTGGTTCGCGCTCCTCGACGCCGAGGACGCCGCCACCTGGGACCACACCCGCATCGCGACGTGGCTGCGCGAGGAGCACGACGTCGACGGGTGGTGGGCGCAGGGCGTGACCGTCGCGTACGAGCAGGCGCGCGGCCTGCGCGAACCCGGGCAGCGGCGCGACGGGGGCTGGGAGGCGTCGGCGTCGAAGACGCTGTACGTCACGGCCGATGACCTGTGGCCCTACCTCGCCGAGAAGTCGCTGCGGAACGACTGGATGGAGAAGCACCTCGAGGTCACGGGGCAGACCGAGCCGACGTCGGTGCGCTTCGCCGACGGCGACGAGCGGGTCACCCTGCGCATCGACCGGCTCGAGCCGAGCGCCGACGGCCGGCACCGGGTGCGCTTGTCCGTCCAGCACACGGGGCTCGCGTCGGGCGACGCGATCCCCGAGCTCAAGTCGACCTGGAAGACGGCGTTCGCCCGTCTCGCGGACCTGCTCTCGGCCGCCTGAGGGGCGCCTGATCGTCAGCCGAGCCGCCCCTGCCAGGCGCCGGCGAGCGACGCGAGCTCGAACCCGACGGCGTGGTTGACGTCGAGCATGTGCCGGTTCTCGAACGCGTTCCACGTGTGGATCCGCTCGACCGCGGGGAACTGCTCGAGCAGGGCGAGCTGGTTGGCGAGCTTGACCACGGTCCCGAGGCGGCGGCCGCGGTGCTCCTTCATCACGAGCGTCTCGTCCTGCCACGCGGCGGGCCGGCCGATCGGGATCGACAGCTTGGTAAAGGCGACGAGCACGCCGGTGGTCGTGTCGCGCACCGCGGAGTGCAGGAAGGTGCGCCCGCCGGACACCAGCCGCGCGGCCTCGGTGGTCCGCACGCGGTCCGCGTCCCAGGCCTCCTCCTCCCACTCGAGCCCGCCGAGCGGCACGTCGGTGCTCATCCGGCGCATGAGCTCGGCGACGTGGGCGAGCTCGGCCTCCGGGGTCGCGCCCGCCCAGGTGACGATCTCGTCCGTGGGCGCCATCCGGGCGCGCGCGGCCTCCAGCAGGTCGCGCCAGTTGTCGGCCCGACCCGCCAGGTGGACGACCGAGTGGCGCTCGATCTGCTCGAGAACGAGCCCGCGGTCGATCGCGAAGCGGGCCGGCAGGTCGCGGGCGATCGCCCCCTCGCTCTTCGTCGGGCGCAGGGGTTCCTCGCCGTCGACCGGCGCCTCGTGGTCCACCCACGCCTGGGCGGTGGTGCGGCCGTCCGCCCGGGCGATCGTCGTCCCCGCCCGCCACAGCGCGTCCCCGATCCCGCGGCGCCGGTGCGGGGCGCGGACGTAGACCTCCACGCCGCACGAGGTGGTGTTGTCGAGCAGGTCGAGGTCGAGGGCGAGGTACCCGACGACGTCGTCCGTCCCCGGCCCGGGGTCCTCGGCGCCGGCGGCCACCGCAGCGGGTGTCGCGGTCGCGCCGTCCGCGGCCAGCCGGTCGGCGGCCGGCCCCGTGGCGGCGACGATCCCCACCCGGAGGACCGAGGTCTGGTCGGCGTACGTCCGCAGGCGGGTACCGGGGTCGCCGAGCAGGTCCGTGTCGCCGAGCCGCTCGAGGAGGTACTCGCCGTCGATCTCGGTCAGGGCGCGGAAGGCGGCCGACGGCGCGGCGCCGGCGTCGAGCTCCTCGGCCGCGGGCGCCGCGAGGTGGAACAGGTGGACGTCCGCGGGCAGCCCCGCCGGCCGCTCGACCGTCACACGTGCGTCGGTGGAAGTCATGCGGGAAGGATGGCGCCGGCGGGCGCGCGCCCGCACGCGATTTTTCCCCCGACGACGCCGCCACCGCGTTCGCACCCACCGCCTCGGCGGCCCGACCCCGTCTCGTCGTCGAGAGTGCGGCTCAGTGCCGCGCAAAGGTCATCCGCTCACTCGCCAGATCTGCGGCCGGACGCTCAGCCGACCGGCTCGACCCGCACGACAAGTGCGCGGTGCGTGGCCCGTCCGACGTCGAAGACCGCGCCCTCGGCGACCCGGTAGCTGGCCTCGTCGACGAGGATGCGGTCGATCGGCGAGCCGAAGAACCACGGGATGTTCGCGGGCCACGTGGCCACGCCGCCGAGGCCGGCCTCCTGGGCGCCGTCGACGCAGCGGCCGAGGTCCCGGGCGGGCGCGTGGTCGACGGTCGCGTTGAGCCCGCCGGCCACGACGACCGGGCCGGAGCCGGTGCGGCACCAGGTCAGCGCCTGCTCGACCTCCTGGCGCCACACGTCCATCTCGTCCGGCCGGGGCGCGGTCGGGTGGACGGCGACGATCGTCGGCCCGACCCCGGAGACGGGGCGCAGGGCGAATGCCTCGGCGGTCGGCTCGGCGTCGACAGGGACGTAGCCGCCGAGGGAGTCGGCGAGCAGGACGGCCGTGGCGCCCCGGTCCTCGGTGGCGGACCCCGCCCCGTAGGCGGTGAACGGGTGCCCGGACTCGGTGAGCTCGGCGGCGAGCGCCGTCGCGTTCTCCTCGAGCATCTCGGGCAGGACGACGACATCGACGCCCTGGTCGACGATCGGTGCGGAGAGGTCGGACGGCTCGACGTCGCCCTCCTCCATGTTGACCGTGAGGATCGTCAGGGCGGCGTCGGGCGCGGCGGCCGTGTCGTCGGTGCGGCTGATCTCCGTGGCCGCCGACGTGCCACGGTCGAACATGATCGCGAGGTGGCCGATCGCGACGACCACGAGGATGCCGCCGAGCACCATGATCGCCGTGCCCGCCTGGATGAGCTGGCGCCGCACGAGTCCGATGCCGACGAACAGGACCCCGATCACCGCGAGGGTGAGGACGAGCCAGCCCTTGAGCGCGACCACCTGGGCGATCGGTGCGATCCCGGAGAGCCCCTCAAGGGGAGGGACGATCCGCCCGGGCAGCTCGGGATCAAGCGTGAGGGCGGCGAGGAGCCCGATCACCGCGACGACGATCCAGATGACGATGCGCACGGGGTCAGTGTCCCGTACCCGCGCGCGGGGGTCCGCAGGAACGGGGTCTCGAACCGGTCACGCGCCCCTCCCCCGTCGTCGAGATTGCGGTTCGTCGTCGTCGAGATTGCGGTTGGGAGTCGCCACAGTTGTCGAGATTGCGGTTCGTCGTCGTCGAGATTGCGGTTGGGAGCCGCCACGGTGGTCGAACGCGCGGTTCGTCGTCGTCGGGGGTGGTGGTCGTTGTCGTACCCGGATATCGGGTTCAGCGCGACCGGGCGTCCGAACCTTCGCCGCCCGGCACGCGCGGCACGCTGGTCTCCGCGGCGGTGACGAGCCGCACCTCGACCACCACGGCCCGGTGGTCCGACCCGCCGACCTCGTCCACCGTGCCGGAGACCCCGCGCAGCCCTCCCGCCACGAGGACGTGGTCGATCGCGGCGCCGGCCCAGGTCGGCCAGGAGGTCGGCCACGTGGCGATCCCCCCGATCCCGGCGTCGACGCCCGCGGCGTGGCAGCGGCCGCCCGGGTCGTCGATGCCGACCAGCGTGCCGTGGTCGAGCGTCATGTTGAGGTCGCCGGCGATGACGGTGGGCCGCGCTGCCCGCTGGCAGGTACCGAGGATCGCGAGGTTCTCCTGGCGCCAGGCCGCCATGTTGCCGCTCACGGGCGGGATCGGGTGGGCGGCGACGAGGGCGGGCTGGTCGGGGTCGTCGCTGACCGGGTCGAGGTGGACGCGCCCGAACCCGCCGGTGGTCGCGCCGGTCAGCTGCTCGTACGGCCCGAGCGCGTCCGCCACCACCAGGGAGGTCGACCCGATGGGGCCGGACCCGTCGGTGTAGGACGTGAAGCCCTCACCGAGGCGCTGCTCGAGTCCGTCGCTGATCCGCACGGCCAGCTCGGCGGGCGTCTCGGGCAGGGCGAGGACGTCGGCGCCGGTGGCCACAGCGTGCGCGACGACGTCGGACGGCGAGCTCGCCCCGCCGAGCGTGTTGAGCGTGAGGACGGTGAAGGAGTCCGCGGTCGGCGGGTCGTCCGAGACCGGTCCGAGCCCGCCGGACGTGCCCCGATCGGCGAGCGCCAGCCCGTGCGCGACGCCGGAGAGCGCCGTGACGACGCCGCCCACCAGCACCACGGTCACCGCGGTGGTCATGCGCGCGGTCCGGCGCCGGGCCCCGGGTTCGTCCGCCGAGTTCACCCGCAGCCGACGACTTCTGGCGTGGACGACGAGCCCCGCCGCGAGCGCGATCGCCAGACCGAGCCCCACGAGGACGGCGGCGAGGACGCCCTTGAGCGCGACCACCTGCGCCACCGGGATCCGCTCGCTCAGCCACAGGGGGCGCAGCGAGTACAGGCTCGCGAGCGCGACGAGCACCGCCGCGACCACGGCAATCACCCTCGCCCCCCTGCGCATACCTTCCATCGTCGGTCACGGCACCGTGGTCGAGCCACCCCCGGGCGGGGAGTCCGACCCGGGGTAGCGGTCCCCGTTCCCGGGGTTGGCGTCGAGAGTGCGGCTGAGCGGCGGGGGGTTCGTCGTCGAAGAGTCGGTTTCCCGCCGAGAGTGCGGCTCAGCCTGCGTGCGGCTCAGCGCCGAGGAGTCGGTCAACGCACCGGGGAGTCGGTTCCCCGCCGAGGAGTCGGTCAACGCACCGAGACGTCGGGCGGCGGGGGTCCTCTCGACACACAAACCGACTGTTCGACACACCAACCCTCTGTTCGGCACACAGACAGACTGTTCGACACGGATCCCGCTCACTCGGCGCACACAGCTTGCCCCCGACGAGCCCCGTGCGCCCCTCGTCACCCGATTCCCGGTGCATCCTGGTGGCCCGATGCCGAAGAATGGACGCCCGTGACCTCCGCCGACCCCGATCCGCGCACCCCCGACCAGGGGGAGCAGCAGCGGCGCGGCAACGACGGCCCCACCCGGAACGGAGCCGGCACCACGCGCTCAAGCCGCAGCCGAAACGGCGGCAGCAACGGCAACGGGGGCACCGACACGAGCTCCGGCAGCGACACCATGGCCTCCCGCTCCACCGGCAACCGAGGCCGGACCCGCAACCGCGGCAACCGCCGCAACCGAGGAGCCGCCCGCGGCGCCGACCGGGTCGCCCGCGGCCCCCGCCCCCTCACGCCGGAGCAGATCGAGGCCAGGCGCGCAGCCGTCCCCGTGATCAGCTATCCCGAGGAGCTCCCGGTCGCGGAGCGCCGCTTCGAGATCGCGGCGGCGATCGCGAGCCACCAGGTCGTCGTGGTCGCGGGCGAGACCGGATCCGGCAAGACCACCCAGCTGCCGAAGATCTGCCTCGACCTCGGCCGCGGCGTCGAGGGCATGATCGGCCACACCCAGCCCCGCCGGCTCGCCGCGCGGTCCGTCGCGGAGCGGATCGCGTCCGAGCTCGACGTCGAGATGGGCAAGCAGGTCGGCTACCAGGTCCGGTTCACCGACGAGGTCTCGGCGACGACCCTGGTCAAGTTGATGACCGACGGCATCCTGCTCGCCGAGATCCAGCGCGACCCGCTCCTGCGCCGCTACGACACGATCATCGTCGACGAGGCCCACGAGCGGTCCCTCAACATCGACTTCCTCCTCGGCTACCTCGCCCAGCTCCTCCCCCGCCGCCCCGACCTCAAGCTCGTCATCACCTCCGCCACGATCGACTCCGAGCGGTTCGCCGAGCACTTCGGCAAGGCTGCGGGCATGGCCGGCCCGGCGCCGGTCGTCGAGGTCACGGGCCGCACCTACCCGGTCGATGTCCGCTACCGCCCGCTCGTCGCGGACACGGAGGACGAGACCGACAACGCCCACGACGACGAACGGCCCGACGACGAACCCCCCGCCCGGCGCCCCGACTCCTCGGCGGCCGGCCGCAACGCGCCCGCAACCCGCACCACCCCCACGAACCGGAACGCCTCCACCGGCCACGACGAGCCGATCGACCAGGTCACCGGCATCCTCGAGGCCTACGACGAGCTCGAGGCCGAGGGACCGGGCGACATCCTCGTCTTCCTCTCCGGCGAGCGCGAGATCCGGGACACCCACGTGGCGTTCGCCGAGCACCTGGGCGAGCGCTACCTCGCACCGGGCGGCCGCTCGACGGTGCCGGGCGCCGTCGAGATCCTCCCGCTCTACGCGCGCCTGACCGCCGCCGAGCAGCACCGCGTGTTCGCCCCGCACCAGACCCGGCGCGTCGTGCTCGCCACCAACGTCGCCGAGACGTCGCTGACCGTGCCGGGGATCCATTACGTCATCGACCCGGGCACCGCGCGCATCTCCCGGTACTCCACGCGCACCAAGGTCCAGCGACTGCCGATCGAGCCGATCTCGCGGGCGAGCGCCGCCCAGCGCTCGGGGCGCTCGGGCCGCGTGGCGGACGGCGTCGCGATCCGCCTGTACTCGCGCCGCGACTTCGAGAACCGACCCGAGTTCACCGAGCCGGAGATCCTCCGCACCTCGCTGGCCTCGGTCATCCTCCAGATGGCGGCGCTCGGGCTCGGCGACGTCGCGCAGTTCCCGTTCGTCGACCCGCCGGACACGAAGGCGGTGCGCGACGGCGTCCAGCAGCTCGAGGAGATCGGCGCCCTCGAGCCCGGCTCGACCGAGCTCACCCGCGTCGGCCGGGACCTCGCACGCCTGCCGGTCGACCCCCGGCTCGGCCGCATGCTGCTCGAGGCCGAACGGCTCGGCTGCGCGGCGGAGGTGATGATCGTCGTCGCGGCCCTGTCCGTCCAGGACGTGCGCGAGCGGCCGGTCGAGAAGCAGACCCAGGCGGACGCCAAGCACCGCCGGTTCGCCGACGACACCTCGGACTTCCTCGCCTACCTCAACCTGTGGCGCTACCTGCGCACCCTCCAGCGCGACCTGTCCGGCTCGGCCTTCCGACGCACCGTCAAGGGCGAGTACCTCAACTACCTGCGCATCCGCGAGTGGCAGGACGTGGTCACCCAGCTCCGCCAGCTGGCCAAGCCCCTCGGCCTGCACCTCAAGCCGCTCGCGCTCCCGCCGGCCGCCGACGTCGACACCCCGGACACCGACCTCGTCGCCTCCACCGTCGCCGCGCTCGGCCGCAGCTCGGACGCCGCAAGCGCCGACTCCGTCCACCAGGCCCTGCTCACCGGCCTGCTGTCCAACCTCGGGTCCTACGACGAGCGCAAGCGCGACTACGCCGGCGCCCGCGGCACCCGGTTCGTCGTGTGGCCGGGATCGGGGCTGTCGAAGAAGACCTACGCGTGGGTGATGGCCGCCGAGCTCGTCGAGACGTCGCGCCTGTTCGCGCGCACGGTCGCGCGGATCAACCCCGACTGGGTCGAGCGTGCGGCGGAGCACCTCCTGCGCCGCACGTACTCCGAGCCCTACTGGTCCACGCGCAACGGGGCCGCGATGGTCAAGGAGCGCGTCCTGCTCTACGGCATGACGCTGGCCGCCGACCGCCCCGCCCTGCTCGGGAAGCTGGGCGACCAGCAGATCGGCGACACCACCGCCGCCGAGCTGGCCCGCGAGATGTTCATCCGCCACGCCCTGGTCGAGGGGCAGTGGCGCACGCACCACCGGTTCGTCGCGGACAACGCCGCGGTCGTCGAGGAGGCCAAGGAGGTCGAGGCCCGCCTGCGCACGCGCGGCGTGGTCGGCGACGAGGACACCCTGTTCGCCTTCTACGACGAGCGGGTCGGCGCCGAGGCCGTCTCCGCCCGCCACTTCGACACGTGGTGGAAGCGCACCAAGCGCGAGCAGCCGGACCTGCTCACGCTCACCCTCGCCGACCTCGTCCCGGAGAACCCGGTGACCGAGGCCGACCAGCCCTCGACCTGGCGGCAGGGCGACCTCACCCTCCCCCTCTCCTACGACTTCACGCCCGGTGCCTGGGCCGACGGCATCACCGCCACGGTCCCGGTCGAGGTGCTCGGCCGCCTGCGCCCCGAGGGATTCGACTGGCTCGTGCCCAGCTACCTGGACGAGCTCGCCGTCGCGACGATCCGGGCCCTGCCCAAGCGGGTGCGGCGCGAGCTCGTGCCGGCGCCCGACGTCGCCCGCGCCGTCCTCGCCGCGATGCCCGGCTGGCACGAGGCCGTCGCCGCCGCGCCCGGGGACGCCGAGGCCAGGGGCGGCTGGGTCGACCCGACCACCGTGCCGGCCTGGCAGGACGCATTCGCGAGCGCCGTGCGCGAGGTCCGCGGGGTCGAGATCGACGAGGCCGCCTGGCGCGAGTCCGCCGAGCTGCCCGGTCACCTGCGGATGAAGTTCCGCGTCGTCTCCGCCAAGGGGGCCGTGCTCGGCGAGGGCGACTCGCTGCTCTCCCTCCAGCGGGAGCTCGCCCCCGCCGTCGAGTCCGCGGTCGCCTCCGCGGTCCGCGGCGCCGTCGCGGTGGCCATGGCCGAGGCCGGCCACCCGGGCGCGGACGGACCTCGCGGCTCGCGTCGCGGCCGGAAGGGCCGAGGAACGGGGCCCGACGCCGGAGGCTCGCCCGGGCGGTCCGGCGGCGGCCCGGGGACGAACGACCGGGGCGACGACGCCGGCTCCGCCGGCGGCGGTGCCGGCTCGCGCGGAGCAGGTGCCGGGCGAGGTGACGCCGGCCGAGGCGGACCCGGTGCACCCGGGGCGAGCTCCGGCGTCGAGCAGGAGAAGCTGACCGGCTGGCCCGAGGTGAGCGGCGGGACGATCCCGGCGAGCGTCGAGACGCTCGGCCCGGCCGGACTCGTGGTCCGCGGCTACCCGGCGCTGGTCGAGGAGCGGACCGACGTGGCGCTGCGGGTGCTGCCCGACGCCGCCGCCCAGGTCCGCGCCCACCGCCGCGGCGTGCGCCGGCTCGCCCTCGCGGCGACCGCACTGGCCGAGCAGCGCGTCTCCACCCGGTGGACCGGCGCCGACGCGCTCGCCCTCGCCACCTCCCCCTACCCGAGCACCGGCGCGCTCGTGGCGGACCTCCAGCTCGCCGCCGCCACGGAGATCGTCGACGACTGGTGCGCCGAGCACGTGACCGGCGGCGCCGGGATGCTGCGGGAGAAGTCCCAGTTCGACGCCCTGGTCGCGCACGTGCGCACCCGGCTCGAGGACCGGGTGGCCGAGCTGGCGGGGATCGTCGTGCGGATCATGAACGCCTGGCGCGAGCTGCAGGCCACGATCAAGGACTCGAACAGCATCCACCTGCTCGGGGCGGTGACGGACGTGCGCGCGGCGGTCGGGGAGCTCGTGTTCGACGGCTTCGTCTCGGCCACCGGGCCCGCCCACCTCGTGCACGTGGCGCGGTACCTCACGGCCGCGCAGCGCCGGCTCGAGCGGGCGGCGCAGAACGTCCATGCCGACGACGCGGCCGCCTGGCAGGTCCAGGAGATGGTCGACGAGCTCGCGACCGCGCGGCAGCGGGCCGGCGACGACATCGGGGCGCTCACCAGGCTCGACGAGGTCCGGTGGCTGATCGAGGAGCTGCGGGTCTCCCTGTTCGCGCAGCAGCTCGGCACGCCGGTCAAGGTCTCGACGACCCGGGTGCGCAAGGCGATCGCGGCGGCCCTCGCGGGCTAGCCCGTCCTCTGGTCGAGAGTGCGGCGTAGCGGACGCGGCGTGGTTCGTCGTCGTGCAGGGTCTTGCGGCCGGGGGGGCGGACTGACAAGGATCTGAGCAGGCGCACCCCCGAGCGCCGACGCAGGGGGATCGACGAGGAAGGCCCCACCCATGTCCTCCCCGCTCCGACGCACCGTGCCTCTCGTCGCGCTCGCCCTCGCCCTGGCCGGGTGCGGCGGATCGACCGAGGACGACGGATCCGCGAGTCCGCCCGCCGAGGCGCCGCCCGACGACGCCGACCCCGCCGGGGACGACACGGGGAACGGAGCCGACGCCGGCTCGCCGGACGCCGTGGAGTCCGCCTCCGGCGAGGCGGCGAGCGACGGTGCGGCCACGGGCGAGGCCCTCCCCGCCGACGGATCGGGCGCCGACGAGCCGACCGACGCGCCCGCCACGGAGGAGCCCGGGGCTTCGATCCGCGACGTCGACCTCGCCGCGCAGTCGTGGCGGCAGGCACTGACCGGGGAGTCCGTGGTGCCCGCCGAGGGCGACGGGCTGCGCCAGTTCACCGTGTCGGACGCGGTCGCCTACGCCGACGTCGACGGGGACGGGCACGAGGACGCCGCCGCGTCGCTGCAGGTCCTCGACGGCAACGCGTACGAGGAGACCTGGTACGTCTGGCGCTGGGACCCCGAGTCGCAGGCGGCGGTGCAGGTGGAGAGCCCGATCGCCCGGCAGTCGGGCTGCGGCGACGACGTCCTCTCGGTCACCGGCGAGGGGGAGGTGTTCGTCGTCGTCGAGGAGCTTCGACCGGCAGGCAGCGCTGCACCCTGTGTCGATGGCGGGACCATCCCGGTGACCCGGCAGGTGACGCTCGAGGACGGCTGGCCGGTGCTCGCCGGCGGCATGTCCGGGGAGGGCGGGATCTGCCCGCAGGTCGAGTACGCGGGCGACGAGATGTGGCCCGCGGGCGACGTCGAGATCCACGCCGCGCCGACCGACGGCTCCGCGCCGATCGGGGAGCCCGCCCCCGACTGGTGGATGGAGGTCGACGTGTCCGGCCACCACTTCCTGTGGCGCCCGAACTGGATGCTCGTCCACCTGATGTACGACGAGCAGCCCGCGGCGCTCGCCGGCATGCCGGGGTACTTCCCGTGCGCCTGG
This sequence comes from Georgenia sp. Z1344, assembly GCF_057652375.1. NCBI lineage: Bacteria > Bacillati > Actinomycetota > Actinomycetes > Allobogoriellales > Allobogoriellaceae > Georgenia > Georgenia sp. Z1344. The sequence continues at coordinate 1,572,032 of NZ_CM172728.1, forward strand.
GCGTACATCGAGGACGACCAGCGGCCCGTGCCGCACGCCCCGTACGTGCCGTAGTCACGGGCGGCCGTGGCCGCGGTGATCGGTGCGGACGCGCAGGCGCCGGCAGCACCGCGCGGCGGGGCACGAGGGGTTCGTCGTCGTGCAAGGTTGTGCGTCCTCGCCCCGGACCTGCGGCGACGTCCCACGCCGGGGACAGAGGTCCCCGGTATCAAGTACCCGCCGACCGGCCGTGCGGCGGCACCGGGCGGCTCATAGCGTCGTTGGCACGCAAGTCGGTGGCAGGTCATCGCCTCCATGACCGAGGGGGAATCCCCGACGACGCGACGGACCCGACCGGGTCCACAGGGACCACCGGTCCCGAGAGGAGGACACCATGTCCACCATCCGCCGATACGCCGCAGCCACCACGACCGCACTCCTGCTCGCCGGCTCGATCGCCGCGTGCAGCACCGGGGACGACACCGTCGACCCGGACGGCTCCACCCCGCCCGACTCGAACGTCGCGCCTCCGGAGCAGAACGAGCCCGACGCGCCCGAGGGCGAGGCGCCGGAGGAGGAGGCACCCGAGGACGAGGCGCCCGCCGAGACCGACCCGGGCGAGGCCCAGCCGCCTGCGGAGGGCGAGGAGCCGCCCGTCGCGGAGGAGCCCCCGGCCGAGGGCGAGGAGCCGCCCGCCGAGGGCGAGGAGCCGCCCGCCGAGGGTGAGGAGCCGCCGGCGGAGTCCGGCGCCGGGCTGGCCGAGGCCGGCTGGGTGGCCTTCGAGCTCCCCGCCGACGCGCAGGCCGACCGTGACGACGAGGGCTACTGGACCTGGGCGATGCCGGCGACCGAGGCCACCGACCCGCACGCGTCCGAGCAGCTCGTCGTGCAGGGCCCGCAGAACCACGCGATGGACGACTCCTTCGAGGAGGAGATCGCCGACTTCGAGGCGACGATGTCGGAGGACCTCCCGCCGCGCATCTCCTGGGACGACGCCGAGGTGGCCGCCCCCGAGGGCATGCGGATCTACCGGTTCGAGACGATCGGGCTGGAGCCGGGCGAGGTCCACTGGATCGTGGAGAACTCCGCGACGGGCGAGCTCATGCAGCTGACCGTCACGGTCAACGGCGACTCGACCGAGATGGTCGACGCCATCGACTCAAGCCTGCAGCTGGCCGCCGGCTGACGCAGCCGTGTCGGGCATGGCGCCGGGGTGACCTGCCGTTCCGGAGATCCGGCGGCTGCCGCGGCCATCACAACCACCATTGCCCGACGACGAACGACACCAGTTACGGCCCCCGAGCGCTGAGGCGCCGGGGGCCGTAGCGTCGCCGTATGAGCACCGAGATCTCCCACGAGCCCGCGAAGAGCCGATACGTCATCACGGTCGACGGCGAGGAGGCCGGCGAGGCCACCTATGTCCTCGAGGGCGGCATGCACGTCTTCGACCACACCTTCACCGACCCGAAGCAGCGGGGCCAGGGGCTTGCCGGCCGGCTGGTCGAGTTCGCGCTGACGGACGTGCGCGAGCGTGGCGGGACGGCGCGGCCGGTGTGCCCGTTCGTCGTCGACTACATGGACAGCCACCCGGAGTTCGCCGACATCCGGGCGTAGTCAGGCCGCTGTCCGCGGGCGTGGGGGCCGCTTCCGGGACCGTCAAAGCCCACCATTGGGGGCGAAAGTCCCTCACTGGTGGGAAGGGCCGCTCCCGTCACCCGTCGAGCAGCTCCACGATCGCCGCGACCGCGCGGCGCCCGGCCCGCGTCGCCCCGATCGTCGACGCCGCCGGCCCGTACCCCACGAGGTGCAGCCGCGGCTCGTCGACCACCGCGGTCCCGCGCACGAGCACCCCGCCGTCGCGCGTTCGGATCCGCAGCGGCCGCAGGTGGCGCAGCTCGTGGCGAAAGCCGGTGGCCCACACGATCGTGTCGACGGGCGTCACGGTCCCGTCGGCCTCGACCACGCCCCTCGTCGTCATCGAGCCGAACATCGGCCGCCGCTCCAGGATCCCGGCGTCGATCGCGCGTTGCGTGGCCGGCCCGAGGAACAGCCCCGTCTCGGCGACCACCGGCAGCGGCCTGAGTCCCTGCTCCACCCGTGCGGCCACCCGCTCCTCGACCCCGCGCCCGGCGTCCTGGTCGAACATGTCGGTCTTCCACCGCGGCGGCGTGCGGGTGTACCAGAACGTCTCCGCCACGCGCGCGATCTCGAGGACGTGCCCCACTCCGGAGATGCCGCCCCCGACGATCGCCACCCGCTCGCCCTCGAGATCCTCGGGGCCCTCGTAGTCGTGCGTGTGGAGCTGCCGACCGCGGAACGTCTCCGACCCGGGGATGCTCGGCCAGAACGGTCGCGACCACGTGCCGGTCGCCGAGATGACCGCCCGCGCAGCCCAGCTCCCGTGGTCGGTGCGGACGAGGAGGCGGCCGCGCGGGTCGTCGTCGACGCGCTCGACGCTCGTGACGACCACGGGCCGCAGGACCGGCAGGTCGAACATGTCCTCGTACGTGGCGAAGTACCGCGGGAGGGCGGTGGCCGCGGGCTCGCGCGGGTCCGGCTGCGGGAAACCCGCGCCCGGCAGGTCGTGGATCCCGTTGACGGTCGCCATCGTCAGCGTGGGCCAGCGGTGCCGCCACGCCCCGCCGGGCCCGTCCTCGGCGTCGAGCACGACGAAGTCCCGCACGTCCCCCCGGTGCCGCGGCGCGCCGACCTGCTCGGCCGGGTCGCCCGAGTACCCGACGAACCCGCGCCGCAGCAGCCGGTTCGCAGTGGACAGGCCGGCCTGGCCGGCACCGATCACGACGACGTCGACCTCCCGCGCATCCTCCCGCCCGCGATCCATCGGGTGGCCGTTCTCGTCGGTCGCCCCGTCGACGCCCAGGTCTCCGGGGAGGCGGCGCGGCCGGACGGTGAGCCGTTCGCCGTCGGGGTCGCCGGTCGGTGAGAGGACCGGGACCCAGCCGGTCGGACCCGGCCGCGGCTCCCGCGACCCGACGTACTCGCCCCACCGCTCGCCGCCTCCGTCGCGGAGGGGTTCGTCGTCGCGGTCCTGGCGCAGGACACCGTCGTCGCGCAGAGCACCGGCGCCGTCGTCGACGTCGACGTCCTCTCCGCTCGCGACGGCGGTCGCGCCGAGCTCGTCGGGGTCGGACGGCCGGACCGCCTCGGGCGCACCGCGGTCGGGATGCGTCGCCGGGCCGTCCATGATCGCGACGGTACCCGGCGGGTCCACCCTCCACCGGTCTACGAAGGCCTCGCGCCTCGCCACCGGCCTCACCCCGGCTGCACCGCCGGCACGCCGTCACCACAGGGCGCTTCCCGCGTGGGGATCCACACGTCGTCGGCCGGGCGCGGGACCACCGGCGGCGGGGGAACGTACCGTGGCCCGGTGACCATGGACGACTCGCCGGAGCGCGACGACGCGCACCGGGACGGCCGACGCCGCAACGACGCCTCGCGCCCCTACGAGCCCGTCCGCTTCGGCCGCTCGCCGCTCCACCGCATGCCGACGGTCTCGGTCATCGCGTTCGCGGTCATCGTCGTCATCGTCGCGAGCGCCACGCGCGGCCCCGTCCGCTGGTTCATGCTCGCCGTCATCCTCGTGGCCTCCCTCAGCGCGTGGCGCGCGGCCCGGGCTCGCCGGGCATCCTCCGACGACGACGAGCCCCCCGCCGGCACGACCCCGCCCGGCGACGACCACCGCTCCGCCGGCCCGGCGGACGACCCCGGCCCGGCCACCGGCCACGCCCCGGACACCAACCCGGCCGGCGACGCCGACGCGGACCCGGACACCGGCCGGGCGTAGGGCGATGGACGCACCGGGCGCGCTGCGCCTCGCACGTTCCCTCGTGGCCGAGCACGGCCTGCGGGGGTGGTCCGTCGGGCTCGACCGCGCCGTCCGACGCGCCGGCGCCACCCACTACCGCGACCAGCGGATCACCCTGTCCCGCCACCTCGTCGGCCTCTACACCGAGGACGAGGTGCGCGAGGTGATCCTCCACGAGATCGGGCACGCCCTCGCGGGAGCCCAGGCAGGCCACGGCCCCCGGTGGCGCGCGGCCGTCGTCCGCATCGGCGGCACCCCGCGCCGCACCACCCGGCCCGACAGCCCCACCGTCCCCGCCCCCTGGGTCGGCCGCTGCCCCGCCGGGCACGAGCACCAGCGCTTCCAGCGCCCGCGCGCGACCTACCTGTGCCGCCGCTGCCCCCGCACCCGCACGAGCGCCGCGGTCATCGAGTGGACCTACGTCCGGGGGGCGGCGTGACCCCGACCGCCCGGTCCGCCCCGGTACCGGCCTCCGCACCTCCGGCCGCCACGCCGCCCCCCTCCGGCCCCCCGCCGTCGACGGGCGGGACGAGCCACGCAGCCCTCCCGCCGTCGGCCCGCGCACGGCGCCGCCGGGAGACCGCCGCCGCCTACGCCCTCCTCGCGCCGTCGCTCATCGGGCTGATCGCGTTCCTGGCGGTTCCGGTCCTGCTCGTGCTCGCCATGAGCCTCACCGACTACGACCTGCTCTCCCCGCCCACCTGGGCCGGGGTGGACAACTACGTCGATCTGGCGAGCTCCTCCCAGTTCCGCAACTCCCTGCTCGTCACGGCCCTGTACGTGCTCATCGCGATCCCGCTGACCGTCGGCGCCGGCCTCGGGCTCGCCGTACTGCTCAACCGCCACCTGCCGGGCTCGGGCATGCTACGCGTGATCTACGTGCTCCCGTGGGTGTGCTCCCCGCTCGCCCTGGGCGTGGTGTGGCAGTGGATGCTCGCGCCCAGCAACGGCGCGGTCAACGCGGTCCTCGGCCAGCGCGTCGAGTGGATGAGCGACCCCGCCCTCGCGCTGCCGGCGGTCGCCGTCGTCTCCGCCTGGTCCTCGATCGGCTACGTCTCGCTGTTCTTCCTCGCCGGTCTCCAGCAGATCCCGCCGAGCATCTACGAGGCCGCCCGGCTCGACGGCGCCGGACCGTTCCGGCTGCTCACGTCGATGACGATCCCGCTGCTGCGGCCCACGATGTTCTTCGTCCTCGTCACCACGATCATCTCGAGCTTCCAGGTCTACGACCTCGTGTACGGCCTCACGGGCGGCAGCCCCGGGTACCCCTCCGGCAGCACCGACGTCATCGCCGCCCGGATCTACCACGAGGCGTTCGTCGCCCTCGACCTCGGCAGCGCGTCGGCGATGGCTGTCGTCCTGTTCGCCCTCCTCGTGGTCGTCACCCTCGTCCAGCAACGGTGGTTCGCGTCGCGCACCACCTACGACATGTCATGAGCACCAACCAGCCGGACACCCAGCTCTCTGCGGCCGGTCCTCCACCAGAGACCTCCCCCGACGACGACGCCCCCCGCCCCGCGCGCCGCCGTCGCCCGTTCTCGCTCGGGCGCGGCGCCGCGCACGCACTGACCTACCTGCTCCTGCTCGCCGGGGCGGTCGTCACGCTCGCCCCGCTGCTGCTCCCGCTCATGACGGCGCTGAAGACGAACCGGCAGTACGTGGCCGACGGACCGCTCGCCCTGCCCGACCCGCTCACGCTGGAGAACTTCCGCGCCCTGTTCGGTGAGGAGGGCGACTTCATCGTCCCGCTCGCGGTGACGCTGCAGATGGTGGTCGTGCTCGTGGTGGGTCAGCTCGTCAGCTCGATCCTCGCCGCCTACGCGTTCGCCACGCTCGAGTTCCGGGGGCGCGAGCTGCTGTTCTGGTGCTACCTCGCCACGCTCATGGTCCCGGCGGTCGTCACGATCATCCCGCTGTACACGATGATGACGCTCGCCGACCTGAAGAACACGTTCGCCGGTCTCGTGGTCCCGTTCGTCCTCGGCTCCCCCTACGCCGTGTTCCTGCTGCGCCAGAACTTCCGGTCGATGCCGCGCGAGCTCCTCGACGCCGCCACCCTCGACGGCGCGGGCGTCCTGCGCCGGCTGTGGTCGGTCGTGCTGCCGATGAACCGGCCGATCGTCGTCACGCTGCTGCTCATCACCGTGGTCACGCAGTGGAACAGCTTCCTGTGGCCGTCGATCATCGCGCCGCGGCCGGAGTGGCACGTGCTCACCACGGCGACGTCGGCGATGCAGACCCAGTACGACGACCGGATCGTCCTCGTCATGGCCGCCGCCGTCGTGGCGATGACGCCGCTCATCGTGCTGTTCCTCATCTTCCAGCGGCACATCACGCGGGCGATCGGCGTGGGCGCGGTGCGCTGACGGCCCACCCGATCGTCGTCGTCGACCATCAGTGGTGGCCGACCCCGATCGTCGCCGGTCCCGCGTGGTGACCGCAGACCCGGCCGACGTCACCCTCGTCCCACGTCCCGACCCGCGAACATCCGCGGGATGTGACGGTCAACTCATGTAATATTCAACTTCCCGTGACCGGAGGCTCCCTGGAGGACCCCATGCGCCGTGCCCGTCGACCGCTGACCACCACCGCCCTGCTGGCGGCGACGGCCCTGACCCTGGCCGCGTGCTCGCCGGGGTCCGACGACTCCTCCGGCGAGTCCGGGAGCGGCGAGGGCGGCACCACCGTCACCGTCCGGCTCTGGGACGAGGTGGCGGCCGAGGCGTACGAGACCTCCTTCGACGCGTTCACGGAGCAGAACCCCGACATCACCGTCGAGGTCGAGGTCATCCCCTGGGCCGACTACTGGACCCAGCTCCCCCTCGACGTCCAGTCCGGGGACATGGCGGACATCTTCTGGACGAACACCTCGAACTTCGGCACGTACGCGGACAACGGCACGCTGATCGACATCGACGAGGCCCTCGGCGAGGACCACGACGAGTGGGAGCAGTCCGTGGTCGACCTCTACACGCGAGACGGCGTCAACTACGGCGTGCCCCAGCTGTGGGACTCGATCGCCCTGTTCTACAACGCGGAGCTGGTCGAGGAGGCGGGGATCGACGTCGAGGACCTCCAGTGGCGACCCGGCGCCGGCGAGGGCGACACGCTCCTCGAGGCCGCGACCGCCCTGACCACCGACTCCGAGGGCCGCCACCCCGGCGAGGACGGCTTCGACGGCGGGGCGCGGGAGACCTACGGCTTCAACAGCCAGGCCGACCTCCAGGCGATCTACGTCGACTTCCTCGCCCAGAACGGCGCGCTGTTCCAGGACCCGGAGACCGACGGCTTCGCGTTCGACTCCCCCGAGGGCATCGAGGCGTTCCAGTACCTCGTCGACCTCGTCAACACGCACGAGGTGGCGCCGTCGGCCGCTGACACCAACGTCAACGGCGACTTCTCGCGCGACCTGTTCGTCCAGGGCGACCTCGGCCTGTTCCAGTCCGGCCCGTACTCCCTGCCCCACATCGCCGAGAACGCCGACTTCGAGTGGGGCATCGCGCCGATGGTCGGCGGGCCGGAGGGGCGCATCGGTGTGGTGCACGGCGTCGCGGCCGTCGGCAACGCGGAGTCCGAGCACCTCGACGCGACGACCGAGGTCCTGCGCTGGCTCGGGTCCGCCGAGGGGCAGGCCCCGCTCGGCGAGACCGGTGCCGCGTTCCCCGGAGCCGTGGACGCCCAGCAGGGATACATCGACTACTGGGCCGAGCAGGGCGTGGACGTGTCCGTCTTCGTCGACGCCGCCCAGGAGCCGACCGCACCCTCGCCGATCGGCGCCGAGATCAACGCCGGCTCCAACGTCATCACCCCGATCTTCCAGGACATGTTCCTCGGCGCGATCCCGGTCGAGGAGGCGCTCGCCCAGGCGCAGGAGGAGGGCAACGCGGAGATGGGCATCGAGTAGCCCCGCCCGCTCTCACTTTCGCCGAGATTGCGGTTGGTGCTCGTCGAGATTGCGGTTCGTCGCCATCGAGATTGCGGTTGGTGCTCGTCGAGATTGCGGTTGGGAGCACCCCGACCTGTCGAGAGTGCGGTTGGTGCCCCAACCGCAGTCTCGACGAACGGGCCGCGCAGTGTCAGGGGTGCAGCTCGGTCCGCCCGGCGGCGAGCGCTGCCGCGAGCATGCGCGCACCGGGCGCGAGCAGCTCGTAGGTCGACTCGAAGTCGGAGTCGTCGCCCCACCACGGGTCCGGGACGTCGAGCGACCCGACGTCGCGCGCACTCCCCGCACCGGGGGCGTCCGGTCCCTCCGCCGCGCGCCACAGCATGATGACGCCGGGGTCCACGCCCGACCGCTCCGCCAGCCGACGCAGCCACACGGCGTGCTCCTCGGTCATCGCCAGCACCAGGTCGACCGCGCCCAGATCCTCGGCCGTGACCTGCCGCGCCGTGTGTGCCTCGACCGGGACGCCGCGTCGGTGCAGCGTGCTCGCCGCACGGGGGTCGATCGGGTTACCGACCTCGTAGTCGGACGTCCCGCCCGACGTCACGTCGGCATCGACGCCCGCGCGCTCGAGCTCGTCCGCCAGCATCCGCTCACCCATCGGGGATCGGCAGATGTTGCCGGTGCACACGACAAGGACCCTGACCGGTCGCGAGACGGGGAGTCGCATGCCTCCAGTGTGGCAGGCGGCCGACCACCCGGGGAGGCCTGAGGACCCATGTGCGGCCGTCCCGAGACCGACAGGGCGCGGGTACCAGGTCGGTGCGGGACGGAGCCCCGGCGGTGGCCGGGTCGGCGCGGGACGGGCCCTGCACGCGGCACCACCGCGGCGGCCCGGCGTGCCACCCTGTCGACGTGCGCCAGCCGAACCGATCCGTCCGCCGCCCCGTCGCCACCGGGGCCGGCACTCAGCCGCGGCCGGCCGCGCGTCGCCACGCACCGGGACGCGCACGTCGCACGCTCGCGGCGACCGTGCTCGCGCTCGCGGCCACCCTGGCGGCATGCGGCTCGGGCGACGACTCCGACGGCTCCGACGGCTCCAGCGACTCCGGCAACGGATCGGGCGGAAGCGGCGACACCTCCGAGGCAACCCCGGTCGACGAGCTCGCGCCCGTCGCCGACCAGGTCGATGAGCACCCGGCCTGGCTGTCGGAGGAGACCTCCGAGCCCCGGGACTCGGCGTCGGGCCTGTGCACCGACCCGTTCGCCGAGGGGCGCACGGAGCTGACGACCACCGAGCTCGCCGCCTGCCAGGTCGAGTCCCTCGCGGAGACGGCCGGCTACGTCCAGACCACCGACGCCGGAGCCGACGCCCGCACCGAGCTGCGCGTCTCCACCGGCGAGCAGCTCGCGGTCGAGGCGGACCTCGGGGTCGCCCACGTCCTCGTCGTCGGGGACGACTGGTGGGCCGCGACGGACGAGGGCGACTGGCTCGAGCCGGCAGAGGCAGCCGAGATCCCCCGGCTGAGCAGCGCCGAGGGTGCGGCCCGGTCGCTCCAGCAGTTGCACGACCCCTCGGTCGCGGCCGGGGGCACCCAACCCATCGACGTGGCGGTGACGGGCTCGGCCACGATCGACGGCACCGAGGTCGCCGTCGTCACGGGCACGGGCGAGGGCGCGAACGGCGAGGAGATCGCCGTGGAGTACTTCCTCACCCAGGACTACGTCGCACTCCGGTCCGTCAACAACGTGACGACCTCGGCGGGCACAGCGACGACCACGTCCGTCATCAGCGAGCTGGACGAGCCCCAGGACGTCACCGCCCCCTGACGGGTGGTCGTCCTCCGCGCGCGGGCAGCAGCGTCCCGACCTCCTCGACGAGCACGACGACGCACCCCCTCTGCCCGAACCGTCACAGTTCTCGGTCACGATCGCGTCGAACAATCACAAGCGGGTAACAATGCCCGACCTCAAAAGCGGCCTCCCCGTCGTGGCCCACGCCACTCGCCGACCCCGCGCGATCCGCACCAGCATGGGAAAAGGTCCCGATCCGCGACCACCCCAAAACGACCCCTGGACGCCCGAATCCGGCCGGTTGATGACCGGGACGACCCCCCATACGGTGGGGCCACTCAAGGGCCCGTACGCACGTTCGGGCGCTGTCACGCAACGTTCGCGCGTCTGTCCACCATGGCGCCGGGCGCCCACCGGAAGGAACCCCTTGACCACCAACGCACAGCGTCGCGCCCGCACCATCGTCCCCACCGCGACCCTCGCCGCCCTCGCGCTGACCCTTGCCGCCTGCGCCAGCGAGGAGGAGTCGGCCGACCGCGGCGGCGGTGGCGGAGACAGCGGCGGCGGCAGCGGCGAGGCCCTCACGCTCGAGGACCTCCAGGAGGCCGGCAGCGTCACCGTCGGTTTCGCCGGCGAGGCCCCGTACAGCTTCGAGGACGGCGGAGAGCTCACGGGCGCCACCGTCGCCCTGCACGAGGCGATCTGGGCGGAGCTCGGTGTCGACGAGGTCGAGGGCGTCCAGGCCGAGTTCGGCCAGCTCATCCAGGCGCTCGACGCGGAGCGTTTCGACGTCGTCGCCGCCGGTATGTCGATCCTCCCGGAGCGCTGCGAGCAGGCGATCTTCTCCGAGCCGGAGTTCATGTACACGACCGCGCTCATGGTTCCCGAGGGCAACCCGGACGGGCTCGAGCCGAGCATGCAGTCCGTCCAGGAGTCCGACGTGCAGATGGCGTCGATGACCGGCGCCATCGAGTCCACCTACGCCGCCGACCTCGGCATCGACTCGATGGAGGTCGGCACGCCGCAGGACGGCATGGACGCCGTCGTCAACGGCCGCGCCGACGTCTTCGCCCTCACGGGCATCTCGCTCAACTGGATGGCGGACAACAACCCGGACGCCGGCATCGAGGTCACCGAGTCGTTCGTGGCCGAGATCGACGGCGTCGAGCAGGTCGGGGCCGGCGGCACCGTGTTCCGCAACGCCGACACCGAGCTGCGCGACGCCTACAACGAGGTGCTCGCGGAGATCGTCGAGGACGAGGAGCGCTACCTCGAGATCGTCGGCGAGTTCGGCTTCACGGCCGAGGAGCGCCCCACCGGCGAGCTGTCGACCGAGCAGCTCTGCGCCGGCGACATCTGATCGCGTGAGCGACAACCTCGACACGCTCGTCGAGGCGCTCCCCCGGCTGTGGGAGGGCGTCCTCGTCACCCTCCAGCTCACCGCCGGCGGGATCATCGGCGCCTTCGTCATCGCGATCGTGCTCGGCCTGGTGGTCCGTAGCGAGCACTGGTACCTGCGGATCCCGGCGCGCCTGCTCATCGAGTTCTTCCGCGGGACGTCGTTGCTCGTGCAGCTCTACGTGCTCTTCTACGTGCTGCCGCAGGTGGGGATCACGCTGACGGGGCTCTTCTGCGGGATCTTCGCCCTGTCGTTCAACTACGGCGCGTACGGGGCGGAGGTCGTCCGCGGGTCGATCAACAACGTGCCCAAGGGCCAGTGGGAGGTCGGCACGGCGCTGAGCATCAGCCCGCTGCACCACATGCGGCGCGTGATCTGGCCGCAGGCGTGGGCGATCATGCTGCCGTCGCTGAGCAATCTGGCTGTCATGCTGCTCAAGGGCACGGCCGTCGCCTACATCATCCTCATGCACGACCTCACGTGGGAGACGGACATCCTGCGCCAGCAGACGGGGAGCACCTTCTTCTCGTACGGCGTCGGCATGGTCATCTACTTCCTCATCTCGCTGGTCATCGTGCTGCTCGCGGCCCTCCTCGAGCGGCACGCGAAGCACAAGCTCGGCCAGGCCGCACCGCTCAACCAGATGTTCAAGGTGACCGCGGGCAAGCCGAGCGAGGTGACCCCACTGTGAACGACGACATCTGGAGCTGGGACCGCGCGGCGGAGGTCTTCCCCGACCTCCTCATGACCTTCCTGCAGGTCACGCTCGTCGCGACCGTCCTGGGGTCGGCGATCGCGGCGGTGCTCGGCCTGATCGTGGCCATCACCCGCCGGGTGATGCCGAAGTGGCTCTGGATGCCGGTGCACGCGGTCATGGAGTTCATCCGCATGACCCCGGTCGTCATCCAGCTGCTGTTCGCCTACTACACGTTCAACAGCATCGACGGCCTGACGATCGGCATCGTCGTCCTCGGGATCCACTACGCCACCTACATGGCGGAGGTCTACCGGTCCGGGATCGACGCGATCCCCAAGGGACAGTGGGAGGCCGCGACCGCCCTGTCGATGTCCCGCACCCGCACCTGGGTCAAGGTCATCATCCCGCAGGCGATCCGTACGACCCTGCCCGCCCTGGGCACCTGGGTGATCTCGATGTTCAAGGACACCCCGTTCCTCACCGTCATCTTCGTCACCGAGATGGTGCGCGAGGCGGAGCGGTACGGCTCGAGGACGTTCACCTACACCGAGGCGCTCGTGCTCGCCGGGTTCATCTTCCTGGTCGCGAGCTACGGCACCTCGGTCCTGCTACGCAAGATGGAGAATCGCCTTGCCACCTACTGACCACTCCGCGCCCGGTGCCGGCATCACGCCGAGCCCCGCCACGGGCGAGCCGAAGCTGCGGTTCGAGAACGTCGTCAAGAAGTTCGGCGACAACACCGTCCTCGAGAACCTCAACTTCAGCGTCGACCGCGGCGAGCGGGTCACGCTCATCGGCCCCTCGGGCTCCGGCAAGACGACCATCCTGCGGCTCGTGATGACGCTCGAGCACCTCACCGGCGGCTACATCTACGTCGACGGCCAGCCGCTCACCCACGAGCTGCGCGGCGGCCGACGGGTCGAGCGCAGGGCGAAGGACGTCGCGAGGATGACCACCCGGATCGGGATGGTCTTCCAGCACTTCCACCTCTTCCCCAACATGTCGGTGCTGGAGAACATCACCGAGGCGCCGATCCACGTGCTCGGCCGCTCGAAGGAGGAGGCGCGCAGCCGCGGTCTCGAGCTGCTCGAGCAGGTCGGCCTCTCGGACAAGGCGGACGAGCACCCCACGCGGCTCTCGGGCGGTCAGCAGCAGCGCGTCGCCATCGCCCGCGCCCTCGCGATGGACCCCGAGATCCTGCTCCTCGACGAGGTGACCTCCGCCCTCGACCCCGAGATCGTCAAGGACGTCCTGTGGGTCCTGCGCGAGGTCGCGAACAACACGGACATCACGATGCTCATCGTCACGCACGAGATGCAGTTCGCCCAGGACGTCTCCCACCGCGTGATGATGTTCGACGGCGGCCAGATCGTCGAGGACGGGCCGCCCGACGTCATCTTCACCAACCCGAGCCACGAGCGGACCCGGTCGTTCCTCGAGGCGATCCTCTGACCAGGGCCCGTCCCGCATAGCCCCGCGCACCCGATCTGCGGACCACAGGGCCGACGACGACGAACCCCCCGTCGTCGTCGGCCCTCCCGTCTGCCGTGCCGGCCGTCGTGCCTGGCGTGCCGGCCGTCGGCCGTGCCGTCCCCACCTGCCCGTCGCCCCGAGAATTCCCTGGACGCCGCCGACCCGCGGCTGTCTAGCATCGCGGTATGGCAGGCATCTTGTGCAGCGGGCCCGCGACGACGGCCGCCCGCGACTACCGCGACCGCCGCGCCTGACGGCGCGTCCGGTCCCACCCGCAGGTCCGTCCGCCCCGCGCCACCGGCGCCGGGCGTCGACGCGTCGTCGCTCCGAGAGCCCTTCGCACCTCGGACGCGCAGCGCCCACGCACACCGCCACCCTGCCCCGGGGTGCTCCACCTCCTTCTCGTGGAGCCCACCCATGCCTCGACGCACGACCCCGCACACCGCCCCTCGCTCGGCCGCCGGAGGACGGCACGAGCTCGGCCAGAACTTCCTCCACCACCCGCCCACCGTGCGGCGGTTCGCCGACCTCGTGCGCGAGACGGACGGCGCGATCCTCGAGCTCGGCGCCGGCGACGGTGCGCTCACCCGCGAGCTCGCCCGCCTGGGCCGTCCGCTGACCGCCGTCGAGATCGACGAGCACCGGGTCGAGCGCCTGCGCCGGATGCTCCGTCGCAGCGGTACCGCGACGACAGCCGACCCCCGAACCACCACCGGCACCGGCACCGGCACCGGCACGGCCACCGTGCGCATCGAGCACGACGACGCGATGCGTGTCCCGCTCGACGCCCCCGTCGTCGCCGGCAACATCCCCTTCCACCTCACGAGCCCGCTGCTGCGTCGGCTGCTCACCGCCGGCCGGTGGCAGCACGCCGTCCTGCTCACCCAGTGGGAGGTGGCGCGGAAGCGGGCCGGCGTCGGAGGCGGCACCATGATGACCGCCCAGGGCGCGCCGTGGTTCGAGGTCCGGATCGAGTTCCGGGTGCCGGCCCGGCACTTCCGGCCCGTGCCCGGCGTCGACGGCGGTGTGCTGAGCATCGTGCGCCGACCGCGCCCACTCGTTCCGGTCTCCCAGCGGCGCGGCTACGAGGCGTTCGTCCGCGCGGTGTTCACCGGCCGCGGCGGGCGGATCGCCCGAGTGGTCGAGCGCGCGGCCCGCGTCGACCGCCGGGCGGCGGAGCGGGCGCTCGCCCGGGCCGGCGTCGACGGGCGGGCGCTGCCCCGCGACGTCGGGCCCGAGCAGTGGGCCTCACTCTGGCACGACCTGCGCGGGTGAGGTCCGGCGCTCCTCGCGCCGGGCGTCCGGGCACCCGCGCGCCCACCGGTGCTCGCACGTGCGACCCGCCGGGGATGCGCCGACCAGGAACGACGGCGGGGGCCGGACGAGCATAGACTCGTCCGGCCCCCGCCGTCGGTCACGCTTCCCGGTCCGGGTCAGATGACCTCCCGCACCAGCCGGCTGCGCCGCAGGAGCGCGACGACCGCCCAGCTGACGCTCGCGGAGATCACCAGCGCGAGGGCGAACGCGACCACCGGCGTGAGGCCGAGCGGGCCGAGCAGCGCGACGACGCCGACGATGACGGGCGCGTGGACCACGTACACGCCGAAGGCGTTCCGGGTGAGGAACCGGCCCGCCGGCGTCGACCGGGACGCGTACCGCTCGAACACGCGCAGCAGGACGAGGATGACCCCGACCGCGAACAGCGCGTCGAACAGGGCGAACCCGAGGTGCGCCGGGTCTGGGCCCGCCGGCACCGGGTCGGCCGTGTCGAGCGTCCGGTAACCGCCGAGGACCATCGGCACGAACGACGCGACGACGAGGCCCGCACCGAGCAGGCCCGCGCGGCGCGGCAGCCCGCTGAACCAGCCCCGGCGGAAGGCGAGGATCCCGACGACGAACAGCGCCACGTACTGCAGCACGTACCCGGGGCTCGGGATCCCGATGACCGGGATGAACGAGCCGGTCGGGAACCAGATCCGCCACACGTAGGAGACGACGCCGAGCCCGATCGCGAACGCGACGACGTGCCGTGCGCGCAGGGAGACGGCGGTCCCCCGCGTGGTGAGCCCCGCCGTCGACGTGCGGTCAGGCACCGGGGCGCGGCGGGCCGCCGAGGCGCCGGCCGATCGCACCGTGCGCGGCGTCGTCGGGAGAGGATTCGTCCGCGGCCGACGCTCCCGGACCAGCGCGTAGCCGAGCGAGAGGACGAGCAGCGCGAGGACGAACCACATCGGCCCCACCTCCCAGTCGGTGAGGTAGAAGAGCCAGTAGGGCTCGCGCTCACCCGGAGGCTGGTCGAGGTAGGTCGGCAGCGAGTACAGCGGGCGCAGCAGCACCATGAACGCCACGAACGGCAGGCCGAGGCGCTTGACGCGGTCGAGCGCCCAGCGCCCGGGCCCCTTGCGGTCGACCGATCCCGGCGCGAAGAAGCCGGACAGCATGAAGAACAGGCCCATGAAGAACGTCTGGTTGACGAGCACGAGCAGGTCGAGCGGGAGCGCCGCGAGCTCGGAGTCCGGCTCCTGCCAGTTCGGCCAGATCCCGAGGTTGCCGTAGGCGAGCGCCACGTGGTGGGCGACCACGAGCAGGGTGCCGAACACGCGGAGGTGGTCGATGTGGACGAGCCGCCTCGTCGCGGGGGCGGCGCGGGTGGTCGGTGGGTTCTTCGTCGTGGACATCAGTACTCCTCCTCCACGATGCGGATCAGCTCCTCGCGCGTGAGCCCGAGCGAGCGGTAGTAGTCGACGTTGGTGCGGAACCGCTCGACGGCGAACGCGTGACGCTTGGCGCTCAGTCCGTCGGCGGCGTGCTCGGAGACGTAGGCCCCCTTGCCCTGGCGGGTGTAGATGAGGTCGTCGGCCTCGAGGAGCTCCCAGGCCTTCTTGATGGTGATGACGCTGATCCCGAGCTCCTTGGCGACCGACCGGATCGACGGCAGCATCTCGCCGGCGGCGAGCGACCCGTCGAGGATCTGGGCGGCGATCTGCGACCGGATCTGCTCGTAGATCGGGTCGCTGCCGCGCGGTGAGAGGACGAGGTCCATCCCACCCGCCGCGCTCACAGGTTGACGCGCTCGAAGGCGCGCACCGAGAGGCGGTGGGAGGCGGCGGTGAGGCCGATGAACGCGAGCGCCCCGAGGACGAGCACGAGCAGCTGCGGTACGGCGTCGGCGGGGTCGAGCGTGTCGAGGACCCCGCTCGCGCCGGGCACGAGGGCGACGGACAGCTCGGCGGCGACGTAGACCACCGCGAAGGCGATCCCCGCGAGCACGCCGTGGCGGCCGATGCGGTGCCCGGTGGTGAAGTACCCGGGCAGGAACACGATGTTGAAGACGCCGTAGGCCAGCAGGACGAAGCCGAAGAAGGCGGGGTTGCCGTCGAGACCGACGGCGTTGCCTCCCGGCTGCATCTGCGCGACGACGACGGCGACCACCGCCAGGGCGGCGAGCTGGACGAGCTCGACCGCGCCGACGATGAGGTGCTTGCCGGTCACGAGCCGGGCGCGCGCGATCGGCAGCGAGATGCTGAAGACATGGTCCCTGTTGGCGTTCGCCTCCGACAGCGCGATGAACAGGGCGAGCATGAAGTAGCTGACGCCGATGATCATCGGGTAGTGCGGGATGAGGTTGAACAGCGTGAGGGCGGCGAACCCCAGGTAGGCGGGCGGCACGACGAGGCGCGCCTCCTTGTGCACGAGCGTGGCGATGCTCATCGTGCTCCCTCCAGGTCGTAGAAGACCATGAGGTCCTCCAGGTTCGGTCGTTCGGCCTGCACGTGCGGCGAGACCTCGGCCAGGTCGGCGGTGCGGACGAGGCCGGAGAATCCGAACGCGTGGTCGCGGTGGCCGATGAGCCGGCCGCGCAGGTCGTCGGTCAGCTCCTCGCGGGAGCCGCCGACGAGCCGGTGGCCGTCGATGGGGTCGTCCTTGGTGTCGTCCGCGATGACGTGCCCGTCGCGGATGAAGACGATGAGGTCGGCGATCTTGTCCAGGTCGCTCGTGATGTGCGTGGAGAACAGGACGGCGCGGTCGCCGTCCTCGACGACCTCCTGGAGCACCCCGAGCAGCTGGTCGCGCGCCACGGGGTCGAGCCCGCTCGTCGGCTCGTCGAGCAGGATGAGCCGGGCGCCGTGCGAGAGCGCCATGGCCACGCCGAGCTTGACGCGCATGCCGGTCGACAGCTCGCTGATCTTCTTGGCGTCGCCGATGCCGAACCGCTCGAGGTAGTGCGCGAAGAGCCGGCCGTCCCAGTGGT
This sequence comes from Georgenia sp. Z1344, assembly GCF_057652375.1. Classification (NCBI taxonomy): domain Bacteria; kingdom Bacillati; phylum Actinomycetota; class Actinomycetes; order Allobogoriellales; family Allobogoriellaceae; genus Georgenia; species Georgenia sp. Z1344. Next base: position 1,589,335 of record NZ_CM172728.1, read on the forward strand.
CGTAGAACCGCCGGTAGACGTCGACGACGGTGCGCACCCGGTGCTTCGGGTAGACGTCGAGCGGACCGAGGGCGGCCCCGATGAGCTGCTTGGCCCCGGCCTCGTCGGCGTAGATGTCCCGGCCCTCGAAGGTCACGGTGCCGGCGTCGGGACGCACGATGTTGAGGATCGACTTGAGCGTCGTGGTCTTGCCGGCCCCGTTCACGCCGATGAAGCCGGTGATGTAGCCGGGCTCGATCTCGAAGGACACGTCCTCCAGCCGGAATCCCGGGTAGCGCTTCGTCAGTCCGTCGACGACGAGCATGGTCCACCTCCTGTGTTGCTACTGTGCATAGACAGTAGACACAGTGAGCGGGGCGGGGTCAATGCCTTTCGGCGGGTGCGGGAGTGTCGCAGGTCTCGTCAGCGGCCGTGGCGCCATGGGCGCCCGCGTCGTCGGCGGAGTTTCCCGCCCGAGCGGCGCCATAGGCTGGCCACATGGACGACGACGCACGGATGGCCGTGTTCCTCGACTACGAGAACCTCGCGCTCGGCGCGCGCGACCACCTGGGCGGGATGACGTTCGACTTCGGGCCGATCGCCGATGCGCTCGCCGTCCGCGGCCGCAGCCTCACCCGCCGCGCGTACGCCGACTGGTCGTACTTCGACGAGGACCGTCGGATGCTCACGCGCCACCAGTTCGAGCTCATCGAGATCCCGCAGCGCATGGGCGCCTCGCGGAAGAACGCGGCCGACATCAAGATGGTCGTCGACGCGATCGAGATGGCCTTCGAGCGCGACTACGTCTCGACCTTCGTCCTGTGCACGGGGGACAGCGACTTCTCCCCGCTCGTCCACAAGCTGCGCGAGCTCGACAAGCGCGTGATCGGCGTCGGGGTCGAGCTCTCGACCTCCCGGCTCCTGCCGCCGGCCTGCGACGAGTTCCTCTTCTACGACCGCCTCGAGGGCGTGGAGCCCGGGGACGAGGCCCCCCGACGACGAGGCGCGCACGCCCGGGGTCCCGCCGCCCAGGCGCGGCACGGCGCGCAGGTGGTGCTGCCGTCGGGCAGCGGGACCGGCGCGGGGTCGTCGGTTGCCGGCGGGTCCGGCTCGACCGCGAAGAGCGCGGGTGGCGCCGGCGCGGGGAGCGCGGGCGGCGCCGGCGGGACCAGCTCGACGTCCGGCGGCGGTGCCGGAACCGGCCAGGGCGGCACGGGACAGGCCGACTCCTCCGGCTCGGCACGGGTCGGCACGCCCGACGACGACACCCCCGCCTCCCCCTCCGCCGTCGTCCCGGCCGAGGACGCGGACGGCTCCCCCGACGAGGCTGCGGAGTCCGAGCCGATCGAGGTCCGCGTGGCGCAGACGCTCGCCGGTCTGGCCTCGACGGCGGACTCCGTCACCGCGTCGGTGCTCAAGCGCGCGCTGCTGCGGAAGGACCCGACGTTCAGCGAGTCGGACCTCGGGTTCCGCTCGTTCGGCGAGGTGCTGCGGCACCTGGCCGGCCGGGGCGTCGTCGACCTCTCCCCCGGCCCCGCCACGGGCGACCCCGAGGTCTCGCTGCCCGACCGCGGGAGCGACCTCGAGGACACGTTCGACGTGCTCGTCGAGATCGTCGCCAAGGGGGACGGCAACGACGACGGCGCGTTCGCCCTGTCCGGCCTGAAGAACCGGCTGCGCAAGGAGCGACCGGAGTTCAGCGAGAAGGCGCTCGGCTACCGCAGCTTTCTCCAGTTCGTGCGGGGCGCCGAGGCGGGCGGGCACGTCGAGCTCGAGTGGGACGACGAGGCCGGCGACTACCTCGTCACCGTCCCCGAGGGCTGACCTCCTCGCCTGTCACCCGACCAGGATGTCGAACATCCTCGACACAGAATGTAGAGAATCCTTGACATTGAATGTCGAGGATCCTTAACATCGACGCATGACGCCACCGACGCGCACCGACGCGGGCACCGAGAGCCCCGTCCGCGAGCGCCGCAAGCAGCACCGCCTCACGCAGGCGGAGCTCGGCGCGCTGGTCGACGTCAGCCGCCACACCGTCATCGCGATCGAGCAGGGCGACTACGCCCCCTCGGTCTTCCTCGCCCTCCGCCTCGCGCGCGTCCTCGACGCCACGGTCGAGGACCTGTTCGGCGCGCACCCCGACGCCACCCCGAGCCACACAGGAGACCCCTCATGAGCACCGACGACCGCACCGCCGGCCCCGAGTCCTCCTTCGCCACCACCGACGACGCGTCGCCCCGCACCGATCACCCCGAGCCCACCACGCCTGCGGCCCACCCGCGCCGATCCGTCTCCGCACCGTCCGTCATCGGCGACGAGCGCGAGCACGCGGTGGCCAACGAGGCCGCCGCCGTCGGCATGTCGGCGGGGATCTACGCGGGCCTGGGCATCGCGCTCGTCGCGGCGGTCCTCGGCTCGCTCGTCGTGCCGGTGGTCGCCGTCGCACTCACGGCCATCCCCTCGTGGACGATGATGCTGTGGGCGCGGCGCCGCGGGGTCGACCTGGCGGAGCTCGCCGGCCGACTCCCGGCCCGGCAGAAGACCCGCGTCTGGGCGGTCGCCGGCGTCGGGCTCCTGCTCGTGCTCGCCGCGCTCGCCTGGACGCTGTTCACCGGCGACGCCCTCGTCGCACTGCCGTCGGTCGAGGTCGCCGGCCCGGACGCGACCGGTATCGCCCCGAGCGTCGCGCGCGGCGCCGTGATCGGGGGGTTCGCAGGACTGCTCGTCGCCGTCGTGACGTCCTATCTTCCCGGCCGCCGCCGGAACCGCGACGACGCGTAGCCGTCAGGCCGGGTCGAGCAGCTCCTGGGCCGCGGCCCGGTGCGTCGGGTCACCCGTCTCGAGCGCGTAGATCCCGTACCCCACGAGGTTCGCCGCCACGATCTCGGCGCAGTGGTCGGCCAGGCGCGGCCACGTCCGGCCGCCGCTCGCCTCGTAGGCCTCGAGCGTCACCGCGAAGGCCGCCGTGCCGGCCGTCATGTGGTGCAGGGCGAGGTCCGCGCCGGGGTCGCCGACCTTCGCCGTCGTCCAGTCGAGCACGGCCGTCGGCCGCTCGTCGGCGTCGACGAGGACGTGAGCGGGATAGAGCTCGCCGTGCGTGAGCACCGACCAGGTCGGCCAGAAGGAGTCGTCCGCGAGCCAGGAGCGCCACCGCTCGAGCAGCTCGGGCGCCACCGTGAACCCCTCGGCGACCCGGTCCACCTGGCCGGACCACCGGCGTCGGACCTGCTCGGGCGACTCGACCGGCATCCTGGCGGCCCGCGCCACCTCCACGTCGATGCCGTGCAGCTCCGCGACGAGCGCGCCGAAGGCTCGCGCGTACGCCGTCGAGGTCGGGTCGACCCGCCACACCGGCTCGCCCGCGGCGTCGATCGTCAGACCCGGCTCACCGGGCAGCTGCGGGTAGGCGACGAGCTCGGCCGACCGGACCCGCCAGTCGGGGACGGCCACGGTGAGGCGAGGACCGACGGCGTCGAGGACGGCGGCCTCGTCGGCGATCCGCTCCGCCACGTCGGGCCGCCGCGGGACCCGAAGGACCCACCGCTCGCCGTCGTTCGCGGTCGCGAAGGCCACCCGGTAGTCGAGCCCGATCTCCTCGAGCCGCAGCGAGTCCGCATCGATGTCGAGCCCGTGCCGCCGGGCCAGCTCGACGAGCCCGGCCACGGTGTCCGCGGGTGGCGTCCCGGTCATCGGTCCCCCTCGCTCATCGGTCCTCCTCGGTCGTGGACGCCGAAGGCGCCGCCCCTGCGCGAGATGCGGCGCCGTCGTCGTCGGGTGGTGACCGCCGGTCAGCCGGCGGCCGGTGACGTCAGAAGTCCCAGTCCTCGTCCTCGGTGTTCTCCGCCTTGCCCATGACGTAGGACGAGCCGGAGCCGGAGAAGAAGTCATGGTTCTCGTCCGCGTTGGGGCTGAGCGAGGACAGGATCGCCGGGTTGACGGCGGTCTGGTCGGACGTGAACAGGCCCTCGTAGCCGAGGTTGTTGAGCGCCTTGTTGGCGTTGTACTTGAGGAACGCCTTGACGTCCTCGGTCAGGCCGAGCGGGTCGTAGAGGTCCGCCGTGTACTGCTCCTCGTTCTCGTACAGCTCGAAGAGCAGCTCGAAGGTGTAGTCCTTGAGCTCCTGGCGACGCTCCGGCGAGGCCTTCTCGAGGGCCTTCTGGTACTTGTAGCCGATGTAGTACCCGTGGACGGCCTCGTCGCGGATGATGAGGCGGATGAGGTCCGCGGTGTTCGTCAGCTTTGCGCGGCTCGACCAGTACATCGGCGCGTAGAAGCCGGAGTAGAAGAGGAACGACTCGAGCATCGTCGAGGCGACCTTGCGCTTCTCCGGGTCGTCGCCGCGGTAGTACTCCATGACGATGGCGGCCTTGCGCTGGAGGTTCTCGTTCTCCTCCGACCAGCGGAACGCCTCGTCGATCTCGGCGGTGGAGATGAGGGTGGAGAAGATCGAGGAGTACGACTTCGCGTGCACCGACTCCATGAACGCGATGTTCGTGTAGACGGCCTCCTCGTGCGGGGTGACGGCGTCCGGGATGAGGCTGACGGCGCCGACGGTGCCCTGGACCGTGTCGAGCAGCGTGAGGCCCGTGAAGACGCGGGTCGTCATCAGCTTCTCGTCGTCGGTCAGGGTCGCCCACGACTGGATGTCGTTGGACAGCGGCACCTTCTCCGGCAGCCAGAAGTTCGAGGTCAGGCGGTCCCAGACCTCCTGGTCCTTGTCGTCGATGATGCGGTTCCAGTTGATCGCCTGGACCGACGAGACGAGCTTGAGCTTCTCGGACACGGTGCTCCTTGTCGTGCAGCCGCGCGGGCCGTGCGCGCGGTCGGGTGACTCCGCGCGGGGCGCGGGGACGGTGCGCCCATCGTCCCACGAAGCACCGACGGCGTCGCCGACCGACAAGGTGAGGTACGACGTCGACGCGCCGGTCACCACGCCCCGCCCTGACCGGCGGTCGGACGGTCGTGGGGAGGACGGACCACGTGAGGACCGTGACGACCAGGAGCTCGCCGGTGAGAATGCCGGGGTGACCAACTCGCACGGCCCGCATCCGGGACCTCACCGCGGCCCGCACCCCGGGCAGCATCCTGGCCGACTCGTCGGGCCTCACCCCGGTCCGCAGCATCCTGACCGGCACATCGGGCCCCACTGCGGCCAGGCCCCCGGCCTGCTCTCGGGTACGCCCGACGGGGCGAACGCCCACCCGTTTCCCGGTTCGCCACCTGTCCGGGGCCCGTGGGACGACCGGCATGCGGGACGACGCCCGTGGCTCTCCGCGGCGGCCGACGTCGCGGCCGTCACCGCCACCTCGCTGATCGCCACCCTCCTCGCTGCCACGCTCGCCTCGCTCCTGATCGACGAACAGGGCGACTTCCGCCTCGAGGGCGGGCGCCGCATGCCCGAGGGAGATTCGGGCGCCGCACTCACCGCGACCACGATCGCCCTGGTCCTCTCGCTCGTGGTCCTGCGGCTCCACGGCCGTTGGCGCGACCGCCGAGACTGGTACGAGGGCCGCGGCGATGCCCGCTCGATGAGTCCGGGGGCGTGCCTCGGCGTCGACCTCGTCGAGTCGGTGCTCCTCGTTCTTCCGCCGGCGCTGATCCTGCTGACGACCGATGTGCGGGCGGACCGGGAGGTCGGCCTCGCGATGGTGAGCACCGCCGCCTTCCTGCACATCTCCCGTGCCCTCGGCTCGCTCGGTTGGGCGGCAGAACCGTCTCCACGTACCGGCGACAGCCGTCCGCTCGTGGGACGCGGTCGGGGCGCGACGTTCCTCCGGGTCGCACTGGCCGTGGTTGCTGCGGCGGGTGCCCCGCTCGTCGGGCTGCTCGCGTTCGATGACACCGACTTCATCCACGCCGGCGCCACAGTCACTGCCGTCATGCTCCCGATCATCACGTTCGTGGTCTGGCTCCGGTCCCGGACCCGGCGCCCACACGGAACCGCAGACCCGACAATGGGCGCATGACCCTGCACGGCGATCACCCCGTCCCGGCGCCCGGCACGCGCGCCCCCGACGGGAGCGTGTGGAACGGCCGCTTCTGGGAGCTCCCGCCCGGCGGGCCGGGCGGCCCCTCGGCGGGCCCACCACCCGGTAGCTCGCCTCACGGGGCGCACGACCGTCCGGGCATGCACGACCCCTACGGGGCGCACCCGTCGCCCGGCGCCCACACCGTCCAGGGCCGGCATGCCGCCCAGGCACCGCCCCTCGCCCGGACGACGGTCCGCCGGCTCGCCCGCCGCCGCACCATCGCCATCGGGACGGGCGCGCTGCTCGCGACCGCCGCCGCGGCCGTCGCCCTCCCGATCCTCGGCGAGATCCCCGACTTCCGCGGAACCACGTTCGACGAGGTGATCACGGTCGCCGGCGTCCTCGTCGTCGCGCTGCTCGGCTACGGGATCTTGCTCGCCGCCCTGCCCTACCGACGCTGGTCGGGCGGCGCACGGAACGTGACCGAGCCGAAGAACCCGTGGCTCGACCTCCTGCGCGGCCTCCTCGCGATCGTCCCCGCGGCGGTCGTCGCCGGCGCCGGCAACGGCCTCGACGACGCACCTCTCGCACTCGCGGGTGCGCTGGCGTCGGCCACCTTCGGCTACGTCGCCGCGTTGCGCATCCCCTGGCGCCTGCTCGACCACGGCCCCGACGACCGTCGGGCGACCCGCCGGACGCGCGTCTCCCGCGCGCTGGTCGCGCTCCTGCTGGGGCTGCTCAGCCTGGCGCCGATCCTCCTCGTGCCGGGGTACGGCGGCGAGCAGGTCGTCCTCGGCCTCATCCTGCTGGTCGGCGCCCTCGTGGTCTCGTGGGTGGGCTACCTCCTCGGGCACATCCTCCCGGGCGGCCTCTGATGGCGCAGCAGCACGCCGCGCCGCCACCTGGCGCACGCCGTGCTGACGGCGGCGTGTGGAACGGCCGGTTCTGGGAGCTCCCGCCCGGGGGACCGGGCGGCCTGTCGGTCGATCAGCTCCGCGACGACGCACGCGCACGCTCCGGACGTCCGATCGACCCGGGCAGGTCCACACGCTCCGACCTCACGACGACGACGATCGCCTCGATCGTCCTCACCGCGGTCGCCGCGCCGGCGGCCGTCCTCATCGACGCCGACGGGCCTGACGACATGGCCCCCGGGCTGATCGCGACGCTGGCGGCAGGCGCGGGTGTCGTCGTCGGGGGCGTGGTGCTCCTCCTCCAGCGCTTCCGGGTGCACGAGCGTGCCTGGTACGTCGCGCGCAGCGACGCCCGCTCGATGGGCCCGCTCACCGCGCTCGGCCTCGACCTCGCGCAGGCCCTGCTCGGCTACGCGGCACCCGTGGGCCTCGCGATCGGCGCAGCGGCGGCCGGCGAGCGCCTGCTCTCGCTCGCCGGTTTCGCCTCGACCATGTTCGTCGGCCTCACGCTGGCGGTGTGGGGCTCCCGCGACCCGCTGCGCGGCGACGGGTTCCGGCGCAACCTCCGCCACGAGTGGATCCACGAGGTCGTCGACGGCTTCGCCCGGCGCGGCCGGGCCACGCGCTGGACACGGTTCCTGCTCGGGGTGGTGCTCGGCTCGGCGGCGGGCGCGGTGGCCGTCGTCGTCCCCGAGCCCACGCCCGAGGCCGGGATGATGGTCGGGATCCTCGTGGTCATGGCGATCGCGGGCTGGATCTTCTTCGGCATCCACGCCTGGTGGGACAAGGTCGAGCGCAAGGCCTTCTCGACGGCCCCCGGCGGCACCCGACCGGAGGAGCGGGCGCGATGACCTGGGAGCAGCCGCCGCTCGACGGCGGCAGGTCGAGCATCTCGGACATCGCGGCGACAACGCTCGGCGCGCTCCTCATGACGGCCGCCGCCGTCGGCGTCCTCCACCTCATGGCCACGTACGCCGATCCGGACGCACCCGGCGCGAACGCCACGATCGCCGCCTGCACCGGCGCCGTCGCCTACGCGGTGGTCCGCATCGTCCAGCGGTTCCGCATGGACGCCCGGTCCTGGTACACGCCGCGCAGCGACCGCCGGTCGATGAGCCTGCCCACCGCGCTGGTCCTCGACCAGGTCCAGGGAGTCCTGCTCTACGCGCCGCCCGTGGTGCTCACCGTGCTCGCCGCAGAGCGGGGCGACCGGCACCTCGCCCTGACCGGGGCGACGTGCGCGGTCGTGCTCGGCGTCCTCACCGCGATGTGGGCCGTGCGCTGGCCGCTCCTCCACACCGGCCTACGTCAGGTACCGAACCAGTCCGCGCGCTACGAGCCGGTGGTCGGGTTCGTCCGGCGCGCCGTCCCGTCCCGGCTCCTGCGCATGCTGCTCGGCCTCGTGCTCGCGGCCGCCGGGGCGGCTGCGGGTGCGCTCGTGCCCGAGCCTCGCCCCGTGCTCGGCATGATGCTCGCGATCATCCTCGTGCTCGGGTCGGCCGCCGGCGTGTTCCTCCGGCTCAACGACCGCTGGGACAGGCAAGAGGGCCGACGACGCGAGCGGATCATCGCCGAGCGCCAGGAACGAGCGCGCCGCAAGCAGCAGGTGCGCGGGTGAGGGACGCGCCGAGGGGGCGCGGATGAGCTGCGCGCCACGGGGGTGCCGATGAGCAGGGCGCCGAGGGAGGACCGATGAGCCGGCCGCCGGACGGACGGCCCTGGCCGGCCCCCGACCGCGGGCCGGCCGACGAGCTGTGGCCGGGACGCCGATCGTGGCCGTCGGCGGGCTGGGACCTCGTAGCGACCACCACGATGGCGGTCGTCGCCGTCGTCGTCGCCGCCACCCTCGCCCCCGCGCTGCTCGACGACACCGGCCGTCTGCGTGTCGACCTCTTCGACGGGACCGACGGCGCGCCGGCCGCGGCGATTGCGGCCGCGGCCGTCGGACTCGTCGTCGCTCTCGTCGTCCTGCCGGTCTACCGGCGGTGGCGCAACGGCCGACCCTGGTACGAGGGACGCGGCGACACGCGATCGATGGGCACCGGCGCCGTGCTGCTCGTCGACCTCGTCCAGGCCGCTCTGCTCACGATCCCGCCGCTGGTGGTCCTGCCGGCTATCGACCTCTCCCGGCACCCGGAGAGCGGGCTCGCAGCGGTTGCCGCAGCTACGGCTCTGCTCGCCCTGCGCGGGGCGACCGCGCAGGTCTGGGCCGGCGAGGCACAGCCACGGAAGGGGGACCCGCGGCTACTGGCGCCCCGCTCACGGGTCGCGAAGGTGTCCCGGATCGGGGCCGCCTGGCTGATGGCCCCGGCCGGGCCGCTCGTCGGGCTCGTCGCGTTCGAGGACGGCGAGGCGTTCGTCCTGGTGGCGGTCCTCGTCGCGGTCCTCGTGCCGCTCGTGAGCGTGGTGTCGTGGTTGAGGTTCCGGACGCCGCGGCCACCCGGGTACGCGGAGCCGACGGTGCCGCGACCGGGGGCTCGCGCCCCGGACGGCCTGGGGCCGGGGGCCGGTCCGCACGCCACGCGCTGAGCGCACCGACGCCGACCGTCCCCCGCCCCGGGCGTCAGCTCTCGGTCTCGGAGCTCTCGTCGTCGTCGGATGATTCCGTCCCGGACCCGGACCCGGACCCGGATCCGGAACCGGACTCCGAACTCGACTCTGCGCCGGGCCCTCCCGCGTACTCCCCCGCGAGCATCGCGTCGACGTAGTCGGGGTTCTCCTCGAGCCACTGGTCCACGGCCTCGTCGTTCGACTCGCCGCCCAGCTCGTTGAACATGATGTTCTCGAGGGAGTGCAGCTGGTCGCTGGTCATGTAGAAGCCGCTGAGCCACTCGGCGATCTCGGGGTGGTCCTCCGAGAAGCCCGCGGTGCCGTACACGTAGATGTCGTCCGGGGTGCCGAGCGCTCCCTGCGGATCCTCGAGGTCCCGGATGGGGAAGGCGTCGTACGCCCAGTGCGGGCGCCACAATGTCACGACGATGTTCTCACCGGACGACACGGCGGCGTCGAGCTCGGAGAGCATCGCGGTGGTCGACGAGGTCACGAGCTCCATGTCCTCCAGCCCGTAGGTGGGGATCACCTCGTCCTCCGTGAGCCCGGTGAGCACGGCCCCCTCCTCGATGCCGACGATCCGGTTGCCGAACTCGTCGGCGTGGTCAGCGAGCTCGTCGAGGGACGTGATGGGGGCGTCCTCGTTGACCGCGATGGTCATCGGCGCCTCCTCGTACCACATGCCGATCTCCTCGACCCGGTCGCCGTACTCCTCGATGTGCGGCGCGTTGGCGTCGGGGAGCCATACGTCGTAGTTGAGGTCGTACTCGCCCTCGGCCAGACCCGTCCACAGCACCGCCATGTCGACGGTCTCGAGCTCGACCTCGTACCCCCGGTCCTCGAGGATCCGCTGCCACAGGTGACCCGTCGCGAGCGCCTCCTCCCAGCCGGCCGGGATGCCGATGACGACGGGCTCGTCGCTGCTGCCCGCGTCGTCGTCGGAGCCGCCGCAGGCGGCCAGGGTGAGGGCGATTGCCACGGCCACCGAGACGGACGCGGTGCGATGGGTGATGGTGCGCATATGGTTCCTTCCACTGCTCATCTGCCAGGAGCGGCCCAGCTGCGCGCTCCGTCGGTGGGGATCGATCCTCGGCGACCTCGGGTCCGGCGCCCCGTGCCGCCGCCGTCCACCGGATCCTCGTCGTTCCCGGTCGACTCCCCGTCCGGCTACCCGCGTCGCCGCGCCCCCGGACGGCCGCGCGGCCCGCCCCGGAGGCCGGGGCGGGCCGCGCGTCGTGCTCGTTCGTGCCGGGCCGCGCCCGGCGTCGCCGCTCGATCAGCGGCGCGGGATCAGCTCTCGGTCTCGGCGCCGTCCTCCGAGGAGGACTCGGAGCCGGACTCGGAGCCCGAGCCGCCGCCGACCACGGAGTCGATGAAGTCGGGGTTGTCCTCGAGCCACTGGTCGACGGCCTCGTCGTTCGAGTTGCCGCCCATCTCGTTGAACATGATGTTCTCGAGCTCGGCGAGCTGCGCGTCCTCGAACGTGAAGCCCGAGATCCACTCGGCGACCTCGGGGAACTCCGAGGAGAACTCCGCGTTGCCGTACGTGTAGATGTTGTCCGGCTCGCCGAAGGCGCCCTCGGGGTCCTCGAGGTCGCGGATCGGGAAGGCGTCGTAGGCCCAGTGCGGGCGCCACAGCGTGACGACCACGTTGTCACCGGCGTCGATCGCGGCGCTGAGCTCGGAGAGCATCGCCGTGGTCGAGGAGATGACGTACTCCATGTCCTCCAGGCCGTAGGTCGGGATGACCTCGTCCGTGGTGATGCGGGTGAGGCCGGCGCCCGGCTCGATGCCGACGATGCGGTTGCCGAACTCGTCCGCGTTGTCCGCGAGCTCGTCCAGGGACTGGATCGGCGCATCCTCGTTCACGGCCATGGTGAGCGGGGCGTTCTCGTACCACATGCCCAGCTCCTCGAGGTCATCGCCGTACTGCTCGATGTAGTCGGAGTGGGTGTTCGGCAGCCAGGTGTCGAAGTTGAGGTCGAAGTCGCCCTCGGCGAGACCCGTGAAGACCACGCCGGCCTCCGCGGTCTCGAGCGTGACGTCGTAGCCCTGCTCCTCGAGGATGGCCTGCCACAGGTGGGAGACGGCGATGCCCTCCTCCCAGCCGGAGTGGACGCCGATGGTGATCTCGCCACCCTCGCCGCCGCCCTCGCCCGAGTCGCCGCCGCCCTCGCCCGAGTCGCCGCTGGTGTCGCCGCCCGTGTCCTCGGACTCGTCCTCTCCTCCGCCGCACGCGGCGAGGGTGAGGGCGAGGGCCGAGACGGTGGCCGCTGTGGTGATGAGTCGCTTGGTTCGCATGTCTCTCCTTGGGTTCCTCAGGGGTGTCGTTCTGCGCGGGGGCGCGGGATCGTCCGGGTCAGCCCTTCGCCATGCGGTTGGCGCGGTTGACCGCGCCGTGCTGGGCGAGGGAGGCGGTGAGCCGGTCGAGGTACATGGCCAGGATGACCACGCCGAGGCCGGCCTCGAAGCCGAGCCCGATGTTGATGCGCGTGAGTGCCGAGTAGACCTCCGCACCGAGGCCGGGGGCGCCGACCATGCCGGAGATGACCACCATCGACAGCGCGAGCATGATGACCTGGTTGACGCCGGCCATGATGGTCGGCTGGGCGAGCGGCAGCTGGATCTGCCGCAGGATGCGACCCGGGGTGGAGCCGAAGGCCTGACCGGCCTCGACCACCTCGGGGTCCACCTGCCGGATGCCGAGCTCGGTCATGCGCACGGCGGGCGGCAGGGAGAAGATGATCGTGGCGACGATGCCCGGGACCTCGCCGACGCGGAAGAGCACGACGGCGGGGATGAGGTAGACGAACGCGGGCAGCGTCTGCATGAGATCGAGGAAGGGGCGCACGATCGCCGACGCGCGCGAGCTGAGCCCCGCCCAGATCCCGAGCGGGATGCCGATCATGACCGCGATGATGCTGGCCACGAGGACCAGGGCGAGCGACATCATCGCGTTCGTCCACTGGTCCATGCCGTAGATGAGCAGCAGGCCGAGGAGTGATCCGAGCGCCAGCTGCCATCCCTTGGCGAGGAAGGCCGCGGCGACGAGGATCGCCATGATCACCCAGAACGGGGGCTCGCTCAGGGCGACGACGAGGCCGTCGTAGGCGCCACTGAAGATGACGCCGATGAGGTCGAAGAACGCGTCCAGCGTGCTGGTGAGCCAGTCGACCGCCGCGTCGGCCCACTCGCCGACCGGGACGCGGAAGAGCAGGTCGTCGTTCATCGCGTCTCCGTCTCGGTCGTCGTGCTGTCGGTGGTCGTGCCGTCGGTCGCCGCGGCGAGGTGGGCGCCGGAGGCGGCGCCGGTCGTCGAACCGGCGTCACCCCCCGTGCCCGCCGCGTCCGGTGGCGGGAGCTCCTCGACCGGTGTCCCCGTGTCCTCGAGCTCGTTGGGAACCATCGCCTCGAGCAGCGACACGCGAGGGACGACGCCGAGCAGCCGGTCGTCGTCGTCGGTCACCGCGACCGCGAGGCGGGCCTCGGCGGCCGGGGCGAACACCTCCGAGATGGGGGTGTCGACGTTGACGGCGCTGTCGTCCGGGTGGATGTACGGCGCGATGGTCGACTCCTTGCGACGCTGGGCGTCGAGCAGCTCGTCGTCGTAGACCGAGCCGACGAGCTTCTGCCGCCGGTCGATGACGTACGCGGCGGAGACCTGGCCGTCGCGCAGGGTGCGCAGCGCCTCGCCCGGGCCGTAGTTCTCCCACACGGTGGTCGCCGGACGGGTCATGACCGAACCGGCCGTGATGACGCGCGACCGGTCGACGTCCGCGATGAAGCGGGCCACGTACTCGTCGGCCGGGTCGGAGAGGATCTTCTCGCCGGAGTCGATCTGCACGATCCGGCCGTCCCGCATGACCGCGATGCGGTCGCCGAGACGGACGGCCTCGTTGAGGTCGTGCGTGATGAAGACGATGGTCTTGCCGAGGCTGGTCTGCAGCTCGACGAGCTGGTCCTGCATCTCGCGGCGGATGAGGGGGTCGAGCGCGGAGAACGCCTCGTCCATGAGGAGGATCTCGGTGTCCGACGCGAGCGCACGGGCGAGTCCGACGCGCTGCTGCATGCCGCCGGAGAGCTGGGCCGGGACGGCGTCCTGCCAGCCGCCCAGGCCGGTGATCTCGACGACCTCGCGGGCACGCTCGAGGCGCTCGGACCGCCCGACACCCTGGATCTCGAGCCCGTAGGCCGCGTTGTCGAGGACGGTGCGGTGCGGGAGGAGCGCGAAGTGCTGGAACACCATCGAGACCTTCGTGCGGCGGATCGACCGCAGCTCGGCCCCCGAGGCCTTGGCGATGTCGGTCCCGCCGATCTCGATGCTCCCCGAGGTCGCGGGGTGGAGCCCGTTGAGGGTGCGGATCAGGGTCGACTTGCCGGAGCCGGACAGTCCCATGACGACGAAGATCTCGCCGGGCTCGACGTCGAAGCTCGCGTCGATGACGGCCGCGGTGCCGAGGTGCTTGATCTCGTCGCGGCTCGCGCCCTTCTCGAGGCGATCGACCGCTCGACGGCCCTGGCGGCCGAAGACCTTGTAGACGTTCCGTGCACTGAGTGCGACCATCTGTCCTCCGTGATCCGAGCCTGTCCGCGTCCCGTCCTCGGACGGCACACGGTGGTCCGCTCGGCGCGCACCAGGCTTCTCGTCGTCACGAGCACGCGCCTGGCCGGCATCGTCCCCGGGATGCGAGGGCGGCACCTGGCCCGGCCGGATCCGTTTCCGGGCGCGGCCGAGCAGCGCTGTGACCGTTCAAGGGTGGGGGTCAGGTGGAGGGATGGCAAACATGACGATGACCGTATTCCCTGCGTCCCACGGCCCGAATCCGGTGGAACCCCAACGAATATCAACGATCTGGCACGGATGGGTGATCGTTAACCCTTTGTGACCGGATCATGCGCTTTCGTGGCCCGGCTCACCGCGTCAGGACTGATCTGCCATGGAGATCGAGTCGTCGAGGTACTCGTTCGTGTACAGCTGCGCCGGGTCGAGGGTGTCGAAGGACACCGCGCCCTGGTCGACGAGCACCGGCAGGTAGGTGTCGACGATCTCCTGCATCCGCTCCGGGTCGAACGCCCCGAACGTCCCCGACGCCGGATCGTCGTGCACGAGGTCCTCGGCCAGCTGGGTCTCGACCGAGTACTGCGCCACGCCCTCGGAGTAGGTCCAGGAGAGCTGGTAGCTCTCGACGAGGTCGAGGATGAGGTCCGTGGCCGGGCCCGGGTCGGCGAGGAAGTCGATCTGCGACTGCTGGAGGACGGGGACGAGCCGCTCGAGGCAGGGCGCGAGCTCCTCGACCCGGTCCGCCCGCACGGCGACCGGCCCGGGGTAGGTCGAGTGCCCCACCTCGGCGAGCAGCCCGCTCGCCACGGGGCGGCCCCACGGCTCGACCTCGTTCTCGTACACGTACGGCTCGTTGGTCAGCAGGCCCTGCTGGACGATGCTCGGGTCGGAGACGAACCGGGCCGGCGTCCCCTCGTAGCTCGTGTCCGACCGGGAGAGGTCGAACTCGGTGGTCGACGCGACGAGCGCGGGCAGCACCGGCCCGCTCGTCACCACCGTGGCGTCGGTCGCGACGATGTCCTCGACCGTCTCGGCCTCCGGGTACGTCTCCGGGTCCCACATGAGGATCTGGGGAGACACCGTGAGCTGGGAGACGACCGCGACCGTCGGCTGCGCCTCGTGGTTGACGATCGCCGAGTCCGTGTTGACGGCCCCGACGGTGATGTCGTCGTCGAGGTACATGAGAGCGGCGACGGACTGGAAGCCGACGTTCGGCCCGCCCGGGCGCACCTCGATCTGCACGCCGGTGTCGACGTCGCCCGCCACGAGGGAGCCCGTCACGGACTTGGCCTCGGTGTCGATCTCGTGGTCCTCGCCGACGAGCTCGTACATCGCGCCGTGCTCGGCCTGTGGCTGCCAGTCCTGCTGCATGACGACGGTGGCCGGGCAGACTTCGGCCAGGTCGAGCGCACTGCCCGCCTCGGCCGCGGTCGTCCCGGGCGCGGGGCCGTCGCCCGCCCCGTCGTCGTCGGACCCTCCGCCGCAGGCCGCGAGCACCATCGCCAGCCCGACGAGCGCCACCCCGCCCCGCCCCTTCCGTCGAGACTGCGGTTCGTACCCGTCGAGATTGCGGTTCGTCGTCGAGATTGCGGTTCGTCGTCGTCGAGATTGCGGTTCGTGCACGCCCGGGGCGGGGTTCGTCGTCGTCGGGGGCGTCGTTCGTCGTCGGGGAGTCATGGGGTCTCCGGTTCTGCGGCTCACGCGCGCGGTCCGTACCAGCGGCTGATGACGAGGGAGTCGAGGATCGCGAACACCGCGAACACGACGACGCCGAACAGCGCGGTCAGCGTGATCGCCGTGAACAGCGCGTCCATCTGCAGGCGCAGCGTGTACGTGCGCAGGAGCCCGCCGATGCCGGCCGGACCCTGCTGGAAGAAGTAGTCGCCGACCAGCGCGCCGATGACCGAGAGCCCCGCCGCGGTGCGCAGGCCCGTGAACATCGACGGCACGGCGGCGGGGAGGGTGAGGTGGCGCAGGCGCTGCCAGCGGCTCGCGCGGTGGAGGGTGAACAGGTCGTGCGCCGGGCTGCCGGCGGAGCGCAGCCCGAACAGGGTCGTCGAGATCATCGGGAACAGCGCGATGATGACGCAGACGATGACCCGCGCCGGGAACCCGTAGCCGAACCAGATGCCGATGAGCGGCACGAGGGCGAGGATCGGGATCGTCTGGAGGATGACGGCGTAGGGGTAGAGGACCTTCTCCACCCACCCGGCGAGCGACATGAGCACGGCCCAGGCCACACCCAGCACGACGGCGAACCCCAGGCCCGCCATGGCCACCACCACGGTGTTCCCCAGGGCGTCGAGCATCGGGCCCATCACGCGGTCGTCGGCGAGCGCGCCGGCGTAGACCTCGTGCGGCGGCGGGAGCAGGAACCGCTGGTCCTCGGGCAGGACGAGGTAGGAGACGGCGTACCAGATCGCCACGATGCCCGCAATCGCCACGGCGACCGGCCAGGCCGCGCCGAGCCACGCGCGGGGGCCGCTCCCCCGGGTGCGCCGCGGAAGTGCCGGAGCGTCCCCGACGCCGGAGCCCGGGTCCGGGCGGGCATCGGCACCCTGGAGGGTGGGCTCGGCAGGGAACGACGGGGCGTCGGCGGGGAGGGCGGGGTCGTTCGTCGTCGGGCGGGGTGAGGACCGGGGGTCCTCCGACGGCCGGCCGGTGACCGCGGGGGCGATGTCGTTGGGAGCGGTGTCCGTGTCTCGGGCGCTCATGCGTGGGCCCCCAGCGCGGCCGAGATCTCGCCGGTGAGGGCGGCGAACTCGGGCTCGTAGCGGAGCTCGGGCGGGCGATGGCGGCCCCACGGGACCGGGACGTCGGCGACGATCCGGCCGGGCCTGCCGCTCATGACGAGCACCCGGGTGGAGAGGTAGGCGGCCTCGGACACCGAGTGCGTGATGAACACGGCGGCGAAGGAGGCGGTGGTGAACAGGCGCAGGAGCTCGGTCTGCATCGTCAGGCGAGTGATCTCGTCGAGGGCGCCGAAGGGCTCGTCGAACAGCGCGAGCTCGGGCTCCCGGACGAGCGCGCGGGCGAGCGAGACGCGCATCCGCATGCCGCCGGAGAGCTCTCGCGGGTAGCGGTCCTCGGAGCCCGCGAGTCCGACGAGCTCGAGGGCGGCGAGCGCCTCGCGGCGGCGCTGCGCCCGCGGCACCCCGGTGAGGTGGCCCGCGAGCTCGACGTTGCCGAGCGCCGTGCGCCACTCGAGGAGGGTGGGGTCCTGGAAGACGTAGCTGATCGCGTCCGTCCGGGTCGTCAGGGTGCCGGCGGTGGGCCGGTCGAGGCCGGCCGCGAGGCGCAGGAGCGTGGACTTCCCGCAGCCCGACGGGCCGACCACCGTGACGAGCTCGCCCGGGGAGACGGTGAGGTCGACGTCCGTGAGCGCCACGGTGCCGGTGCCGTTCCCGGCGCCGAAGGTCTTGCCCACGCCGTCGAGAGTGAGCATCGGCGAGCCGGCCCGGGCGTCGGGGGGTGCGTCGGCCGGTGCGTCGGCGTGCGGGGTCGAGAATCGTGCGGCCTGTGCCGTCATCGGGGGGCGCTCTCGGTCGGGGTCACGGTGGTAGGCGCCGCCGGTCGGCCCTGGCCGTCCGACCCGGTTCCGCGTCACCCGTGCCCACCTCGACCGGGTGCCGCCCTGGGGCCGGCTCGGGATGACGCGGGTCCCTGTCTGCCCGGGTCGAGGTTGCGGTCAGCATAGTCCCGGTGTCGAGAGTGCGGCTGAGGAGCCGCGATGTGCCAGGAGTGCGGCTCAGCCCGGTCACCGAGATTGCGGTTCGTCGTCGTCGAGATTGCGGTTCGTCGCCGGGGCGGTCGTGGATCGCAGCGGTCGAGAGTACGTTTCGTCGTCGCTGAGACGGTCGTGGATCGCAGCGGTCGAGAGTGCGGGTGGGGCTCCCCCCACCCGCACTCTCGACACCTGTCCGCACCGCTCCCGGCGGTCCTGACCCGCATGCTCGACGTGCACCAACCGCAATCTCGGCGCGCACCAACCGCAATCTCGACGAAGAAGCCGGGTCAGGAGACGTCGGCCCGGCGGACCCGCCATACGCCCACGGCCATCGGCGCCACGATCCACAGCCCGACGGCGGTCAGCAGGTGCGGCCAGCTGGCCACCGTGCCCTGCGTGAGGTCGCCGACGGCCTGGCTGAACGCGAGCCACGGGGCGATCTCGGCGAAGCGGTCCCCGAGCATGAGCTCGAGCGAGTTGACGACCTGCGGCCCGGCCAGGCCGATGACGATCGCGAGCGGGGTGCTGAGCGTCGCGGCGCCCCAGGCGGACCCGAGCGCGGCGTACAGCAGGAGCGCCGCGGTCACGCCGGCGCACACGCACACGAGCTCGCCGGCGGAGCCCAGGTCCACGCCCGCCACGGCGGAGACCGCGATCGCCACCACGAGGCAGGACAGAGCCACGACCAGCCCGACGACGAGGCCCGCCGCGATCTTCGCCGCCATCACGCGCCCTCGACGGTGATCCATCGCGAACGTCGAGACGATCGATCCCTGCCCCCACTCCGAGGTGATGAGCAGGCTCGTGAGCACGGGCAGGAGCAGCGCCGCGGCGATCGAGCCGGCGCCGAGGACGAAGCTGACCGTCGTCCCGGCCGCGCCCTCGGCCACGATCGCGGCGACGACGAGGAGCGGCGCAGCCCCGAGCGTCACGGCGGTGAGCACGGCGCCGGAGACGGTGTCGACCGACTTGCGCAGCTCGATCCGCAGCCGGCGCCACGTGGTGAGGCCACGGACGGGGGTCGCCTCGTCGTCGGGCGTGGTGGTGACGGTGCCGCCCATGGCGGCGGGTCCTGCGTCCAGCTCGGTGGTGGTCATCTCGGGTCCTTCCGGTGCGTGCGGGGAACGGGGGGCGGTGCGGGAGCCGGTGGTGGTGCGGGTACCGGCGTCGGCGCCGGGTCGGGTACCGGCGGCGCTGGTCGGGGCGGTCATCGCGATCACTTCTCAGGCGGCCGTGAGGGAGAGGAAGGCGTCCTCGAGCGCGGAGCTCGCGGGGGCGAGGAGCGTGAGCGGCACGCCGGCGGCCTGGGCGGCGCGGCCCACCTCGTCGGCGCTCGCCCGGACGTCGACGCCGTCGGTCCCGGTCACGGGGTCGAGTCCCGCCGCGGTGAGGGCGGCGAGGAGCGCGGACCGGTCGGTCGCGTCGACCCGCACGGACCCCGCGCCGACGACCTCGGCCGCCGTCCCCTGCGCGAGCAGGCGCCCCGCCCCGATGACGACGTACCGGTCCGCCACGGTCTGCACCTCGGCGAGAAGGTGGGAGGACAGGAGAACGGTTCCGCCGTCGTCGGCGAAGTCGCGCAGCACGCCACGGAACCAGCGGATGCCCTCGGGGTCCAGGCCGTTGAAAGGCTCGTCGAGGATGAGGGCGCGCGGGTCGCCGGCGAGGGCGACGGCCAGGCCGAGGCGCTGGCGCATGCCGAGTGAGTAGGCGCGCACGCGGCGGTCGGCGGCGTCGGTGAGGCCGACCCGTTCGAGCAGCTCGACCGCATGACGGGCCGGCCGGTCGACGGTGAGCAGGGCGAGCTCGAGGATCTCGGCCCCGGTGCGGCCGCGGTGGAGGGCGGCGGCGTCGAGGAGCTGGCCGACCACGCGGCCCGGGTTGACGAGCTCCGTGTAGGGGCGGCCGTCGACGAGCGCCGTGCCGGACGTCGGCCGGCTGAGCGCGCAGACCATCCGCATCGTGGTGGACTTGCCGGCCCCGTTGGGGCCGAGGAACGCGGTCACGGCACCGGCGGGCGCCGTGAGCGTCAGGTCGTCGACGACGGTGCGCCGGCCGTAGGTCTTGGTGAGGAGCTCGGTGGTGATCATGGCTCCAGCCTCGTGATCCAGCGGGATGCGATCCTCGGCCGTGCGGTCAGACCTGCCCCCGACGAAAGTCGGAGGAGCGGCGGCCGGAACGCGCCCGAACGTCGGGGTCGCCCGGCGCTTCCGCTCTCTACGCTGTCGGGGTGACCGAGGTCGGAGGGACGACGGGCGAGCGACGGGGTGCGCTGGGCAGCACCGGCCTCCCCGGCACCGCCCGCCCCGGCACCGCCCGCCCGGGCGGCGCCCATCCAGGCGCCGCCCGCCGTCGCCCCGGGCTGTGGCGCTCGGCCGTCTATCTCGTCCTCGTCGTCGGCGACTACGTCTCCAACCTGCTCCAGCCGGAGCACGCGCCGTGGCAGGACGTCGTCGCCCTCGTCCTCCTGCCGGCCGTGGTCGTGGGCGTGCTGCACCGGGTGCGCGCGCCCCTCGTGCTCCCGGCCGCGACGCTCCTGCTCGGCGCGCTGACCGGGTCCTCGCTCGTCACGCTCGGGGTGTTCGCCCTCGTCCTGCGCCGCCGCGACCTGGTGGCGGGCGGCTTTCTCCTCCTCGCCGCCCTCACCCAGCTCTCCCCGTGGGGCGAGCGGGTCGCCGACGTCTGGGTCACGGGGGACGGTGGTGGTGGGGCTGGTGGCGGGGTCGATGGTCCGGGTGGTTGGGCCACGGCCCTCGAGGTGGCCCTCAGCGTCGCGGCCGCCGTGGTCGTGCCCGCCCTGCTCGCCGCCTACCTGGCCGCGCGGCGCCGCCTCGCCGCCGAGGAGGCCGAGCGGGCCCGGCTGGCCGAGGACGCCCGGGTCGCCCGGGAGCGGGAGGCCGTCCTCGCCGAGCGGCGCCGGATCGCGGCCGAGATGCACGACGCCGTCGGCCACCAGCTCGCCCTCATCAACCTCCAGGCCGGCGCGCTCGAGGTCAACCCGGGGGCCGGGCCGGAGGTCGTCGAGCGGCACGCGGCCGCCGTCCGCGCCGCCGCCACGGCCGCCACCCGCGACCTGCGCGCCGTCCTCGACGTCCTCGGCACCGACGACGCCCCCGCCGCCCTCGGCCCGCAGCCCGGCCTCGCGGACGTCGACACCCTGCTCGACGACGCCGAACGCGCCGGCGCCACCGTGCGCCGCGACGTGGCGGTCGAACCCGGCGCCGAGGTCCCGGACGCCACCGGCCGCGCGGCGTACCGGATCGTCCAGGAGTCGCTGACGAACGCGCTGCGCCATGCGCCGGGAGCCGTCGTCGAGGTGACGGTGGCCGCCGACCGCGCCGACGGCGTGCGGGTGAGGGTGCGCAACGCGATGCCCCGCCGCTCGGCCGGCTCGGCGACGGCAGGGTCGACGGAGGACGCCCGGCGCACCGGCCTCGGGCTGCGCGGGCTCACCGAGCGCGCCCGCAGCGTCGGCGGCACGCTGAGCGCCGGGCAGGAGCCGGGGGACGGAACCGGACCCGTTCCTGGAACGGGGCACGACGACGCCGGGTACTGGATCGTGCGGGCCCACCTCCCCGCGGAACCGTCGGCAGCTGCGCCGGGCACCACCCCTGACACGTCGCCTGCGCCCGCCGCACCCACCCCGACCGGTCCGACCAGGGAGACGCCATGATCCGGGTCCTCGTCGTCGACGACGACGCGCTCGTCCGCTCGGGCCTGTCGATGATCCTCGCCTCGGTCGACGACCTCGAGGTGGTGGCCGAGGCCGCCGACGGGCGCGCCGGGGTCGAGGCGGCGATCGCCCACCGCCCCGACGTCGTGCTCATGGACGTGCGGATGCCGGTCCTCGACGGCATCACCGCGACCGCCGAGATCACGCGGGCCGTCCCGACCGCCCGGGTCTGCGTGCTGACGACGTTCCAGCTCGACGAGTACGTGTTCGGCGCGCTGCGCTCGGGCGCCGCCGGCTTCCTGCTCAAGGACGCGGGGCCGCGTCAGATCGTCGACGCCGTGCGATCGGTGGCGGCGGGCGAGGCGATCCTCTCCCCCGCCGCGACCCGGACGCTCATCGACGCCTACGCCCCGATGGACGACACCGCGGAGGTCGCGGCCGCCCGGCGGCTCCTCGACGAGCTCACCCCGCGCGAGCGGGAGGTCGCCGACGCCGTGGCCCGCGGCGAGTCGAACGCCGAGATCGCTGCGGCGCTGCACATGTCCGAGACGACCGTGAAGTCCCACGTCACGCGGATCTTCGGCAAGCTCGGGGTCGACAACCGGGTGAAGGTCGCGATCCACGTGCGCGTGGCGGGTGGCCGCAGCTGACGAACATGTCGAGAGTGCGGGTCAGCGGCCTCGGACTCAGCGGCCTCGGGCCGCGATCTCGTCGGCGATCGTCGCGGGATCGGCCCCGCCCGCGAGCAGCAGGTGCAGCAGCAGCCGGGCCTTGCGCGCGGAGAGCCGACCGGCCATGAGGGCACCCCGCGCGATGAGGTCCTGCTCGGAACCGGGGAACCCGTAGAGCCGCGTGGTCGTGCCGCCGCGCAGGGTGCGCGACGCGACGACCACCGTCACGCCGTCGTCGATCGCCGCAGACACGAGCTCGGCGGCCTCTCCCGACACGTGCCCGACGCCCGTCCCGGCGAGCACCACACCCCGCACGCCGGTGGCGAGGACGGCTCGCAGGACCGATCCGTCGTCGTCGAAGGGGGACTCGAGGAGCGGGACGGCCACGCGACCGTCGGGCGGGGCGACGAGTGCCGGAAGGCGGTCGACCGGCGTCCAGCTCGGCCAGTACCGATCCTCGACGACGACGCCGACCGGCCCCGTCCCGGGCGACTCGAACGTCTCGAGCGCGGTCGACGACACCTTCGTCACGCGGGCGGCGAGGTGGACGGTGTCGTTGAGGCAGGCCAGCACGCCGAGACCACGGGCGTCGGCGGAGGCGGCGGTGACGGCGGCGGCCAGCAGGTTCGCGGGCCCCTCGGCGCCGGCCATCGCGGCGGACCGCATGGCGCCCGTGACGACGATCGGGACGTCGTGGCCCCACAGCAGGTCGAGCAGGTAGGCGGTCTCCTCGAGGGTGTCCGTCCCGTGTGTGACGACGATGCCGTCGACGCCGGCGCGCACCCTCGCGTCCGCCCATGCGTGGACGCGGAGCACGTCGTCGAGGGTGAGCGACGCCGAGGGGACGTTCGTCAGCTGCTCGGCCGAGATCTCGGCGACGTCGGCGAGGCCTGGCGTGAGCTCGAGCAGGTCGCTCGCCGACAGCGCGGGGACCGCACCCTCGCCGGGCGTGGACGTGGACATCGCGATGGTGCCGCCCATCGCCCCGAGCGCCAGGTGCGTCATCCCCTCACCCTGCCACGACTAGTGAGGGAAGCTCCGGCCCTGAGCCGCACGGCGGTTTCAAGTGGTTGTTGCAACGAGTAGGTCGTTGAGTCGTTTCGCTGGAGTCTGCCAGCCCAGTGTCATGCGTGGTCGTGTGTTGAGCTCGCGGGCGACGGCGTCGAGGTCGCGCTGGGCGTAGGTGCGGAAGTCGGTACTCGAGCGGGGAAAGTACTGCCGCAGCAGGCCGTTGGTGTTCTCGTTCGAGCCTCGCTGCCAGGGCGAGTGCGGGTCGCAGAAGAAGACCCGGCAGTCTGTCGCCAGCGTGAAGTGGGCGTGCTTGGCCATCTCAGCGCCCTGATCCCAGGTCAGAGTCGCGGCCAGCTCGGCCGGCAGGCGGCCCATCGTCTCGATCAGCACGTCGATCACCTGCTCGGAGACCCTGCTCTCCGGTAGAGCGCCGAGCATGACGTACCGCGTGGAACGCTCGACCAGGGTGATGATCGCCGACGCGCTACGCGCACCGATGATCAGGTCACCTTCCCAGTGCCCGGGCACGGCCCGGTCTTCGACCTCGGCCGGCCGGGTGCTGATGTTCAGGCCATGGGTCCAGGCCTTGCCCGAGTGTGCCGCCCGCGCGAGGCGGGACTGGGGGCGCCGCCTGGTCCGCCCGGTACGGAGTGCGACCTGGCGTGCGATCTCGCTGCGCAGCCCGCCACGAGCTTGGTAGTAGATCGCTTGGTAGATCGTCTCGTGGGACACCCATCGCTCCGGCCGGTCGGGATACTCCTGACGAAGCCAGTGTGCGATCTGCTGCGGAGACCACCGCTGTTCGAGCTTGTCCCGCACCAGGGGCCATAGCCGGCCGCGACCCGAGGTCACCCCGCGGCGGCGATCGCCGGTCAACTTGCCGGGCCTGGGCCTGCGGGCCCGCTTGTCGGCCCTGCGCTGCGCGTTCCGGCACGAGTACGCCCACCGGTAGGCGCCACCACGACCGGCGGGATTGGCCTGCCGGCGTCCCGCCGGGGAACGCGTCCCGGGTGTGTCCAGGTGAGCGCCCCGGTAGGAGTTATTGCGAGTGACCTCGCGCCACACCGTGGTCCGGTGACGACCGATCCGCTCAGCGATCTGCGGGAACGTCAATCGCTGACCGAACAGCGCCTCGATCTTCGCCCGCTCCTCAAGTGTCAATCTCTTCCCAGCCATCCGTACACCCTCCCAAGGCGCACGTTGCAACAACCGATTGAAACCGCCCACTCTCGACGGTTCCCAACCGCAGTCTCGACGAGTGAGCGGAGCTCAGTACCAGCCGCGCGACTGGATGTGCGACCACGCGCCGCACGGGGTGCCGTACCGGCCGGCGATGTAGTCGTTGCCCCAGGCGATCTGCGTAGCCGGGTTGGTCCGCCAGTCCGCGCCGTGCGAGGCCATCTTCGAGCCCGGCAGCGCCTGCGGGATGCCGTACGCGCCGCTGTAGCTGTTGGACGCCCGCGGGTCCCACCGGGACTCGTACGTGTAGACCTGGTCGAGGCACGTCCACTGCGAACCGGTCCAGCCGCGCTCGGCGGCCATCGTGCGGCCGATCTCGCGGGGCGTGCTGGGCGCGGGCGAGGGGGCCGGCCTCGAGGCGGCCGCCGCGCGGGGCGCGGGGCGCTGAAGACCGACCGAGTCCGCCGCTCCCGCGGTCCACCGGCCCGCGAAGGCCTGGTCGGTCGAGCGGCCCCACCGGATCACCTGGTCCGCCGGGCCGGAGCTGACGGCGTTGCGCAGGTAGAAGGCCGCGCGCGACGGGCGGTGCACGCCGATCGAGTCGACGCCGTTGCCGTCCCAGTCGCCGGAGATCGCCGTGTCGCCCCTGCTGCCGAAGTGGACGACCTGGTCGGCCCAGCCGGACGTGTTGCTGTTGCGGAGGTGGAACTCGGTGCCCCGGTGGATCGCGAGGGTGTCGACGCCGTCGCCGTCCCAGTCGCCCACGAGGTAGTCGTCGCTCGCCCGCCCGTAGGACAGGGCGACGTCGGCGTGGTTCGGGCGCACGTCGTTGGACATGAGCACCTGCGAGCCGCGATGCACGGCGAGCGTGTCGATCCCGTCGCCGTCCCAGTCGCCGACGAGGTAGTCGTCGCCGGCCCGGCCGTAGCTGACGGTGTACTCGGCGACCCCCGACGTCGTCGAGTTCGTGACGTGGAAGGTGGTCCCGCGACGGATGGCGAGGGTGTCGACGCCGTCGCCGTTCCAGTCGCCCACATAGGCGACGTCGCCGACCGACCCGTACCGCACGGACCGGTCCCCGGCCGAGGTGCGGAAGTAGAACTGCGCGCCGTCGTCGCCGATCGGACCGCCGTGCATGGGGAGCGCGGTTGCGGCCCCGACGACGGGGGCGACCGCGCTGTCGGCGGCGGCGTCGATCACGGCCGCGGATGCAGCGGGGGACGCGCCTGCGGCGGGGGCTGCGAACGCCGGTGCGGCGACCGTGGCGGCCGCGGCGAGCGCGAGGACCTGGACGGGACGGGGGCTCATGATGACCTCGGTGGCTGGGGGACAGGGCCGCCCGTCCGGCGCGACGGCGCCGTCGACGTCGCGTGCCTGGGTCCGGGGGGAACCACGCGTTCGAGGTCGGGTTCGCGGGCCCGCACACCGTAATGGCCGACTTGTTACCCGGTCGATACCTCTGCGTGATCTGTGAGGAAACTCCCTCGCGGTGTTATCGACGTCGTGCACGGCCCGTCGGCCGTGGTTCCGCGCGGCTCCGCGCGCGGAACCACGCTCCCCTCCCGCGCCGACCCGCACCACCGAGCACGTGAAACGGCCCCGGTCCGCGCCTCAGGGGCGTGCGGACCGGGGCCGTGCTCGGGTGACGTGACCGCTCAGGTGAGCGGCGTCGTCGGACGGGTCAGAGCATGCAGGAGACGCAGCCCTCGACCTCGGTGCCCTCGAGGGCGAGCTGACGCAGGCGGATGTAGTAGAGCGTCTTGATGCCCTTGCGCCAGGCGTAGATCTGCGCCCGGTTGAGGTCGCGCGTGGTGACCGTGTCCTTGAAGAAGAGCGTGAGCGACAGGCCCTGGTCGACGTGCTGCGTCGCCTCGGCGTAGGTGTCGATGATCTTCTCGGGGCCGATCTCGTACGCGTCCTCGTAGAACTCGAGGTTGTCGTTCGTCATGTAGGGCGCCGGGTAGTACACGCGCCCGATCTTGCCCTCCTTGCGGATCTCGATCTTGGAGACGATCGGGTGGATCGACGACGTCGAGTTGTTGATGTAGGAGATCGACCCGGTCGGCGGCACGGCCTGGAGGTTCTGGTTGTACATGCCGTGCTCCTGGACGGAGGCCTTGAGCGCTCGCCAGTCGTCCTGGGTGGGCAGGGCGACGCCGGCGTCCGCGAACAGCTCCCGGACCCGCTGCGTGCGCGGCTCCCAGAGCTGGTCGGTGTACTTGTCGAAGTACTCCCCGCTCGCGTAGGCCGAACGCTCGAAGCCGGCGAACGTCTCGCGGCGCTCGGTGGCGATCTTGTTGGACTCCGACACGGCGTGGAACGCCACCGCGTAGAAGTACATGTTCGTGAAGTCGAGGCCCTCCTCGGACCCGTAGTGGATCCGCTCGCGCGCGAGGTAGCCGTGGAGGTTCATCTGCCCGAGGCCGATCGCGTGCGACATGTCGTTGCCACGCTCGATCGACGGCACCGAGGAGATGTTCGACTGGTCGGAGACGGCGGTGAGCGCACGGATCGCCGTGCCCACCGTCTTGCCCAGGTCCGGCGAGTCCATCGTCTTGGCGATGTTGAGCGAACCGAGGTTGCAGGAGATGTCCTTGCCGACCTCGGCGTAGGACAGGTCCTCGTTGAAGGTCGACGGGGTCGAGACCTGGAGGATCTCCGAGCACAGGTTGGACATGCTGATCCGGCCGTCGATCGGGTTGGCCCGGTTCACGGTGTCCTCGAACACGATGTACGGGTAGCCCGACTCGAACTGGATCTCCGCGAGCGTCGTGAAGAACTGGCGCGCGTTGATCTTCGTCTTGCGGATCCGGCCGTCCTCGACCATCTCGCGGTACTTCTCGCTCACCGAGATCTCGGAGAACGGCACCCCGTACACCCGCTCGACGTCGTACGGCGAGAAGAGGTACATGTCCTCGTTCGTCTTGGCCAGCTCGAACGTGATGTCGGGGATGACGACGCCGAGGGAGAGGGTCTTGATGCGGATCTTCTCGTCCGCGTTCTCCCGCTTGGTGTCGAGGAACTTGTAGATGTCCGGGTGGTGGGCGTTGAGGTAGACCGCACCTGCACCCTGGCGCGCGCCGAGCTGGTTCGCGTAGGAGAAGGAGTCCTCGAGCAGCTTCATCACGGGGATGACGCCGGAGGACTGGTTCTGGATCTTCTTGATCGGCGCGCCCGACTCACGGATGTTCGTCAGCGACAGGGCCACGCCGCCGCCGCGCTTGGACAGCTGCAGGGAGGAGTTGATGCCGCGGGCGATCGACTCCATGTTGTCCTCCACGCGCAGGAGGAAGCAGGAGACGAGCTCGCCGCGCTGGGCCTTGCCGGCGTTGAGGAAGGTCGGCGTGGCCGGCTGGAACCGGCCGGCCAGCATCTCGTCGACCATGTCCCGCGCGGCCTGCTCCTTGCCGTCGGCCAGCGTGAGCGCGACCATGACGACCCGGTCCTCGAAGCGCTCGAGGTAGCGGCTGCCGTCGAAGGTCTTGAGCGTGTACGACGTGTAGTACTTGAACGCGCCGAGGAACGTCTCGAAGCGGAACTTCTTCGCCCACGCCTGGTCCCAGAGGCTCTCGAGGAACTCGTGGCTGTACTTCGCGAGCACCTCGCCCTCGTAGTAGCCCTCGGTCACGAGGTGGTCGAGCTTCTCGCGCAGGTTGTGGAAGAAGACCGTGTTCTTGTTGACGTGCTGGAGGAAGTACTGGCGCGCCGCCTGGCGGTCGGCGTCGAACTGGATGTTGCCGTCGGCGTCGTACAGGTTGAGCATCGCGTTGAGCGCGTGGTAGTCCAGCTCCGGCGACGACAGAGCCTCCAACCCGGTGTCGGTCAGCGTGGTGGCCACAGGGCGTTCAGTCCTTCCTTGACCCGGGTCACGTCGTGCGGCGTGCCCAGGAGCTCGAATCGGTACATGTGCGGGACGCGACACTTGGCGGAGACGATCTCCCCCGCCAGTCCGTACGCCGACCCGAAGTTGAGGTTGCCCGCGGAGACGACCCCGCGGATGAGCGAGCGGTTGTGCTCGTCGTTGAGGAAGTGGATGACCTGCTTGGGCACCGCACCCTTCCCGTTGCCCCCGCCGTACGTGGGGACGACCAGGACGTACTCGTCATCGACCCGCAGGTGCGGCTCGGTGCGACGGAGCGGGATGCGGTGCGCCGGCAGGTCCAGCTTGTCGACGAACCGGTGGGTGTTGTTCGTGGCGGACGAGAAGTAGACGACGTGCGCCACGCCGACCCCCTCCCGGTCCGGTCAGGCCACCGCCGCGGCGCGCGCGGCGGCGACGGCCTTGATGCGGTCGGGGCGGAACCCCGACCAGTGGTCCCCGTCGGCCATGACCACGGGCGCCTGCTGGTAGCCGAGCGCCTGGACGGAGGCGAGCGCCTCCGCGTCCTCGGTGACGTCGACGACGTCGAACTCCAGGCCCTGCTTCGTGAGCGCGCGGTAGGTGGCATCGCACTGCACGCACGACGGCTTCGAGTAGACGGTGATGCTCATGGCGAGCCGGTCTCCTTCCGTGGGGCCTGTCCGGGACGGCGCGGACTTCCGCGCGTGAAACTACAAGCGTGTGGTTTGGACGAGGCGATCAATGACCTCGGACCATCGACACTACACCTGGGGGTCGGCCGCTGCGACGACCACTAGGTCTTGTGGTGTCGTGTCGTCCACAACTCGCTCTGTCCACAGCCCATCGTCCCCTCCTGTGCGCGTCCGACGGGTTCCTGTGGAGCGGCGGTGGACGGTCGGTACCCGCCCTCCTGCCACCTCGAGAGAGACCCGCGCCGCATGTTCCTGCGGTCTCCTCAGCCTGCCGGAGGCCACCGACATCGAGAGCCGGACCCGTGGACGAGCGGCGGACCGCCCTCCACACACCTGGGGACGACGACGAGCCACCCGCCCCTGTCCACCGCTCGGCACGTCGAAGGTGTCGGCGTGTCGGGGCTTCCTCGGCGTGTCGTCCACAGGGTGGCGATCACGCCGGCGCGTGGATCCCGGGCGTGTCGCCGGGGTCGTCGTCGCGGGGGCGCGGCGCGCGCCTCACCCGCACTCTCGACAGTCCTCAACCGCACACTCGACCACGACGACGAACCGCAATCTCGACGTGCACCAACCGCAATCTCGACGAACGCCGGTAACCAGGGGCGAGCGGCTCAGTGGGCCTCGCCGGCGTCCTGGACCATGCGGGCGACGTGGACCCGGTTGGCCACCCCGAGCTTGTTGAAGACGCGACCCACGTGGGTCTTGACCGTCGCCACCCCGAGGTAGAGCTCGGCGGCGATCTCGGCGTTGGACAGTCCGCGGGCGACGGCGCGGGCCACGTCCTGCTCGCGCTCAGTCAGCTCGGCGAACGCGGCGCGGGCCTCCTCGGCCGCGGCCTGCTCGTCGTCGACCTCCTCGGGCGCGGCCACGCGCGCCATGAGCTGCGCCGCCACGGACGGCGAGAGCGCGGGCTCCCCGCGCGCGGCGCGCCGCACGGCCGCCACGAGGTCGCCCGGCGGCGTGTCCTTGAGCAGGAAGCCCTGGGCACCGGCGCGCAGGGCGCTCACCACCATGTCGTCGGAGTCGAACGTGGTCAGCACGATCACCCGGGTCGCGGTGCCGGAGTCGGTGAGCCGCTGGGTGGCGGTCACGCCGTCCATCACGGGCATCCGCACGTCCATCAGCACGACGTCGGGGCGGTGCTCCTCGACCAGCCGCTGCGCGACGCGCCCGTCGTCGCCCTCGGCGACGATCTCGATGTCCCCGCCGTGGAGCAGCATGCGCAGGCCCGCGCGCACGAGCGGGTCGTCGTCGACGAGGACCACGCGCACCGGCGCACCGGCGGTGGGCGTTGATGGCTCGCTCATGCCCCTATCCTCCCCCGCGGCCGCGCCAGCCGCCGACGCTCTCGTCCCAGGGCAGCCACGCGCGCACGGCGAAGACCGTGCGCCCCGTACCGTCCGGCTCGACCCCGTGGTCGAGGGTGCCGCCCGCGAGGTCGGTGCGCTCGGCGAGCCCGGTCAGGCCGCTCCCCGATCCCACGATCCCCCCGAGCGACACCCCGTCGCCGCCCTCGCCCGTCGGGCGCGGGAACGGCATGGGGTTGGTGACCGACAGGGTGAGCACCTTGCCGAGGCGACCCGAGAGCTCGACGTCGACGACGGCGTCGGGGGCGTGCTTGCGGGCGTTCGTCAGCGCCTCCTGCAGGACCCGGTAGGCCGTCCGGGACACGGTCGGCGAGAGAGTGGCGAGGACGTCGTCCACGCCGGTGCCCGCCGTCAGCGCCTGGGCCGCCGGCATCCGCAGGGAGCCGATGCCGATGACGGACAGCCGCACCCGGGACCCGACCGTGCGGGCGTCGGTGATCAGACCGTCGATCGCCGCCATGGTCGGCTGCGGCGGTTCCCGGTGCCCCTTGCCGCCGTCGCCGCCGTTGTCGGCCCGCAGCACGCCGAGGACCTGGCGCAACTCGGTGAGGGCGAGCTGGGCGTTCGAGCTGATGACGCCGGCGGCCTCGCGGACCGCGTCCGGGGGCAGGTCGTCGCGGTGGCTCAGCGCCCCCGAGTGGAGGGCGACGAGCGAGATCCGGTGGGCGAGCACGTCATGCATCTCGCGCGCGATGCGGTTGCGCTCGGCCGTCCGCGCCCGCTCGGTCGACGCCTCGACCACGGCCTCAGCGCGCCGGGCCCGTTGCTGGAGCTCGGCCAGCAGCGCCCGGCGGGCGCCCACGTAGGAGCCGACCGCGAAGCAGAGGCCCACGAGCAGGAACGAGACGACGACGGAGGTGACGATGCCGGTGGTCGACGCGAGCAGCGGCGCGTCCGCCTGGTTGCCGGACACCATGACGTCGGCCTCGGGCGGCATGGCCACGAACCTGCGGGTCACCCAGTCGTAGACCATCCCGCCGACGATGACGACGAGGGTCACGACGCCGAAGAACGCGTATCGCTGCAGCCGCCTCCCGTCGCGGACCGGACGCGCCGCGTAGCTGCTGAGCGCGACGATGAGCGCCCCCACGCCGATGAAGGACAGCGTCGACGCGACGATCGTG
The DNA here is from genome assembly GCF_057652375.1 of Georgenia sp. Z1344. Lineage (NCBI taxonomy): Bacteria > Bacillati > Actinomycetota > Actinomycetes > Allobogoriellales > Allobogoriellaceae > Georgenia > Georgenia sp. Z1344. The sequence goes on from NZ_CM172728.1 coordinate 1,620,595, forward strand.
ATCGTCATGGTGACCGTGCGCGGCCAGCGCTTGCGCACGAAGAGCAGGCCGAAGCACACGATGCCCAGGACGGCGTCGAGGGCCAGCGTCACGATCGCGACGTCGTTGCCCGCCGGCAGGATGATGCCGATGAGCAGGAGCATGGCGATCCCGACCAGGACCCAGCCGCCGGCGAACACGTAGGGCAGGGCGCGCCGCCACCACCGTGCGCGGACGGTGAGGTCCTCGGTCGCCTCGTCCGCGGGGACGTCCATGGGCGCGTCGGCGGCACGCACGTCGGCCGCCGGCACGTCGGCGTCGGCAGGCGCGTCGACGTCCACGGGCGTGCCCGCGCCCACGCCGTCGCGCTCGGGCCGGGACGCAGTCATGCCGCCACAGTAGGTTCCGCGGCCGCGCGAGACGTCCGGCACGCGGATCGACCCCCTCCGCCCTCGGGCGAGCGCGGTCCACCCAGCGGTGGACCCCCTCCCTCCTCCGTCGTACGCCCTCCGGCCCACGGGACCAGCCTCGAGGCTCCGGGAAGCGACCCGTTCGGTCGATCCGCACACCCCTCCCGCCCGGCCATCCTGGATCCATGATCACCACCGAGGCACTGACCAAGCGATACGGCCCCGCCACCGCCGTCGACAACCTGTCCTTCATCGCGCGCCCCGGGCGCGTCACCGGCTTCCTCGGTCCCAACGGGTCGGGCAAGTCCACCACCATGCGGATGATCGTCGGGCTCGCGACGCCCACCAGCGGCACCGCCACCGTCCTCGGGCGTCGCTACACCGACCTGACGAACCCCGGCCGGCACGTCGGCGTCCTCCTCGACGCCTCCGCCCAGCACAACGGGCGCACCGGCCGTGAGGTGCTCACCCTCGGCGCCCTGACGATGGGCCTGCCGACCTCGCGCGTCGAGGAGGTGCTGGACACCGTCGGCCTCACGGCCAAGGAGGCGAAGCGCCGCGTCAAGGGCTACTCGCTCGGGATGCGTCAGCGGCTCGGCATCGGGTTCGCCCTCCTCGGCGACCCGGAGGTCCTCATCCTCGACGAGCCCGTCAACGGCCTCGACCCGCAGGGCATCCGCTGGATGCGCCAGCTCCTGCGCGGCCACGCCGAGCGCGGCGGCACCGTCCTGCTGTCCTCGCACCTGCTCAGCGAGGTGGCCCAGGCCGCCGACGACCTCCTCGTCATCGGCAACGGCCGCCTCCTCGCCGCCGGCGCCAAGGACGAGCTGCTCGCCACCACCGACATCGAAGAGCTCTTCTTCACCACCACCGCCCACGACGACCGTTCGGAGCGTGCCGCATGACCACCAACGTCCAGACTGCGTCCGCCGCACCTGCCGCGGCCCCCACCACCGCGACCACCGCCGTCCCCGACGCCCCCGGCATCTCGCTCGGCCGGCTCGTCCAGGTCGAGCTGCGCAAGATGGTCGACACCCGCTCCGGGTTCGGCCTGCTCGCCGCGATCCTCGTCATCGACCTCGCCGCGATGCTCATCGTCGCGCTGGCCGGCGCCACCGACGGCCTCCCGTTCGAGGGCTACCTCTCGATCCTGCTCCAGGTCCAGCTCGTGCTGCTCCCGATCGTCGGCGTGCTCGCCGCCAGTCAGGAGTGGTCGCAGCGCACGACCCTGCAGACCTTCGCCCTCGAGCCGCGGCGTTCCCGGGTGATCGTCGCCAAGATCGCGGCCGCCCTCGTGCTCGCGCTCGTCATCACCGTCATCTCGGTCGCGTTCGCCGCCGGCGGTCACGCCCTCTCGGCCGCGACCGACTCCGCCGTGACGGCCGACTGGGCCCTCGACTCGGAGATCATCGGCGGCCTCCTGCTCAACGTCGTCCTCTACACGCTCATGGGTGTGGCGTTCGGACTGCTCCTGCACGCACCGGCGATCGCGATCGTCCTGTTCTTCCTCCTGCCGATGGTGCTCAGCGCCGTCTCGGGGCTCTTCCCCGACCTGCAGGACGTGCTCCAGTGGGTCGACCCGAGCCTCGCCTGGACCCAGATGTTCATGGACGACGGGATGGACGCGACCGGATGGGCGCAGATCGCCACGTCGGCCGCCATCTGGGTAGTCGCCCCCATGGTCGGCGGCTGGTACCGCACGGTCCGCCGCGAGGCGGCCTGATCCAGGCGGTGCGTCGCCGGGGGGTTGCGCACCGCCACCCGGGCGCCTGACCGGGACGAACCGTCGGCGCCCCGCCCGGGGCCCGACCCGCGGAACGCACCCCGCGGGTCGGGCCCCGGCGCACCCGTCCATCCGGCCCGGTATCGCGGGCCGGGTGCGACGCACCCGCCGCCGGCTCTCCGCCGGCGGCACCGGTCACGCGCGGCGCGGAGTCCTGGGGGACGGCACGCCGCGCGGGTCGTCCTCGACGACCACGAGGCTCCCGCGCCGGGACGGCTACCCGGAGCGGGGGCCTCGACCCGCTCTCCCCGCACGACGCCCCACCCCGCGCACGACGGCCGCCCCGCGCGGTTTCACCGTCCCGTGCGAGATCTCCGCCCCATGCCCGACGCCGTCCCGTGTGGGATGCCCGACGCCGGGAGGCCGGTCCTCACGGGCACGGGCCTGGGATGATGACCGTGTCCCCCCTGGACGAGAGGAACGCGCAGTGCCACAGATGAACGTCGAGAGCTTCAACCTCGACCACCGCGCCGTGTCAGCGCCGTACGTCCGTGTCGCCGACGTCAAGGAGCTGCCCGGCGGCGCCGTCCTGACGAAGTACGACATCCGGTTCACCCAGCCGAACGTCGCCCACCTGGAGATGCCGGTCGTGCACTCCCTCGAGCACTCCGTGGCCGAGGCGGTCCGCGACCACGCCGACGACGTCGTCGACTTCTCCCCGATGGGCTGCCAGACCGGCTTCTACCTCCTGCGCGCCGCCGCCCCGGACCTGCCCGGCACGATGGCCGTGCTCGCCGACACCCTGCGCGCCGTCACCGAGCAGACCGAGGTCCCCGCGGCGAACGAGGTGCAGTGCGGCTGGGGCGCGAGCCACAGCCTCGAGGGCGCCCGCGAGGCCGCCGCCGCGATGCTCGCCGCGCGCGAGCAGTGGGGCCAGGTCATGGCGGAGCCCGGGACGGACGACCCCACCACGCACGCCACCACGCACGACGACGAGGGGCGCCCGTGATGTCACCCATCGACCGCCTCCTCGAGAGCCGCGCCGCCGCCCGCGAGGCCCGCGCCGCCAAGAACTCCCTCGAGACCGTCGACGCCGTCGTGCTCTGCGCGATGGGCGAGGAGCTCTCCCCGTTCCTCGAGGACGCCACCGACCCCGTCGAGCTCGACGCACCCGGTGACGCCCGCGCCCTGCGCGCGACCGTCCGCGGCCTCGACCTCGTGCTCGTGCGCACGCGGGTCGGCCTCGTCAACGCCGCCGCCGCCGCCACCTGGGCACTGCTCTCCTACGCGCCGCGCGTCGTCGTGTCCGCCGGCTCGGCCGGCGGGCTGCACACGGACGTCGAGGTCGGGGACGTCGTCGTGGCCACCGGGCTGGTCTACGGCCAGGCCGACGCCACCGCGTTCGGCTACGCGCGCGGGCAGGTCCCGGGCCAGCCGCCGGTCTTCCCCGTGGTCCCCGAGCTCGTCGAAGCGGGTGTCGCCGCCGGTCAGGACGTCGGCGTGCCCGTCCGGCCGGGACTCGTGCTCAGCGGGGACGCGTTCGTCACCGCCGTCAACGTGGACGCCTACCGGGCCGCGTTCCCGGACGCCCTGAGCACCGACATGGAGTCGACGGCGATCGCCCAGGTCGCCACCGACTCCGACGTCCCCGTCATCTCGGTCCGCGGCATCTCCGACCTGTGCGGCCCGTCGGCGGACCAGGACTTCCACCTCGAGGTCGACCACGTGGCCGGGCTCAGCGCCCGGGTCGTGCTGGGGATGCTCGCGGCCTGACGCCCTCGGGCACACCGCGCGCCCCGGGCGGTCGGCCGTACGATGAGGGCGCCGCGAACAAGGAGAGACATGCCGGACTGGACCTGGATCCTCGTCGTCGTGGGCGTCCTCGCGCTCGCGGTCGTCGTCGCACGCACCGTCCTCGCGCTCAGCCCGCGCAACGAGGCCGCCATGGCCGCCACCGCGGTGCACCAGGGCAGCTCCTCCACGTCGGACGGCGAGACCTCCGACGACGAGCCGGACGCCCAGGACTCCTGAACCCGGCGCGCGGGACCGCACGTCGGGTCGGCCGCACCGCTACCGTTCGCCCTCCGGCTCCGTCCGCGCGGCGTGCGCGACCCGGATCGCCCGCGCCTCGTCCACCTGACGCGCCTGCCGCGCCCGCACCTTCCGCGTCCTCGTCTCCTCCCGCACGGGGAGCTGGAGGTCGACCTCTGCGCTCACCCCGGCGCGCAGCTGCCGCATCCGGGCGAGCTCGGAGTCGAGCTCGGCGCCGAGCAGGAGCACGAGGTTCATCACCCACAGCCACAGAAGGAATACGACGGCGCCGGCCAGCGCCCCGTACGTGGCGTTGAACCGACCGAAGCTCGAGACGTAGACCGCGAACCCGAACGTGGCCAGCGCGGCGACGAGGATCGCGAGAGCGGCGCCCGGGCTGATCCACCGCATCCGGGTGAGGCGGGCGTTGGGCGTGGCGTAGTACAGCAGCGCGATGACGACGATCACCACGAGAACGAGGACCGGCCAGCGCACGATGCTCCACACGAGGACGGACGTGTCGCCGAGGCCCACGAGGTCACCCAGCCACTGCGCGACCGGCCGGGTGACGACGAGCAGCACGGCCGCGACGCCGACGAGCAGGATGAGCACCACCGTCAGCAGGTACATCGCGGGACGGTGCTTCCACAGCGGCCGCCCCTCCTCCGTGTCGTAGACGATGTTCATCGCCCGGCTGAAGGCGTACACGTAGTTCGACGCCGTCCACATCGAGACGAGGAGCCCGAGCACGAGTCCGAGTCCGGCTCCCCGGTTCTCGGTGACGGAGGCGACCGGCTCGCGCAGCTGGGCGACGAGGTCCGACGGGAGCGGTCCCTCGAGCATGGTGAGGATCGCGTTCGTCGTCGTCGCCCCCTGCCCGAAGAGGCCGAGGACGGACACGAGCGCGACGAGCGCCGGGAACACCGAGAGCACGGCGAAGAACGTGAGGGCCGCCGCGCGGTCGATCAGCTGGTCGTCGACGAACTCGGTGATCGTCCGACGCAGGACGTACCACCAGGCCGACGGCGTCCCGCGGGCAGGCTCCGGCACCCGGTGCGCGCCCGATCCCGTCCTCATGCGCCCAGGGTGGCCGACGATCGCCCCACCGGGCGGGATGTCGCGCCGTCGCCGCGGGTGATCAGGGACGATCGGCGACGCCCAGCTGGTCGAGGACGAAGGCCCACTCGGCCGCACGCTCGGACCAGCGGTCGTAGCGGCCGGAGCGCCCGCCGTGCCCGGCGACCATCTCGCAGCGCAGGAGCACGGGTCGGTCGGCGGGGTCGGAGGTCGTCACCTCGCGCAGCCGGGCCACCCACTTGGCGGGCTCGACGTACATCACCCGGATGTCGTTGAGCGAGGTGGTGGCGAGGATCGCGGGGTAGGGCGCCTCGCGCAGGTTGTCGTAGGGGGCGTAGGTCGCCATGTAGTCGTAGAACGCCGGGTCGTGCAGCGGGTCGCCCCACTCCTCCCACTCCCCCGTGGTCAGCGGCAGCGACGGGTCGAGGATCGTCGTCAGCGCGTCGACGAAGGGCACCCCGGCGTGGATGACGCGGAACGTCTCCGGGGCGAGGTTGGCCACGGCGCCCATGAGCAGGCCGCCGGCCGAGCGGCCCTGGGCGGCGAGCCGTCCGCGCGCGACGAGCCCGGTGTCGAGGACGTGGTGGGCGGCGTCGACGAAGTCGGTGAAGGTGTTGCGCTTGCGGTCGAGCTTGCCGTCCTCGTACCAGGAGCGGCCGAGCTCGCCGCCGCCCCGCACGTGCGCGACGGCGAACACCACGCCCCGGTCGAGCAGCGGCAGCCGCTCGGCGCTGAAGGCCGGGTCCACCGAGACCTCGTAGGAGCCGTACCCGTAGAGCAGGCCGGGGGCGGTGCCGTCGGCCGTCACGTCGGCCCGGTGGACGATCGAGAGCGGGATGCGGGTGCCGTCGCCGGCCGTGGCCCACTCGCGCCGCTCGACATACCGCTCCGGCTCGTAGCCCGGCACGACCTTCTGCTTGACGACCACGGCCGACCCGTCGGCGAGGGAGTGCGCGGAGACCGTGGGCGGCGTGAGGAACGACTGCGTCTCGACGAGGATCTCGTCGCTCTCCCACTCGCGCACCTCGCCCAGCGCGACGGCGGTGAGCTCCCCGTCCACGACGACGTCGCGCGCCGGCCCGTAGGCCGGTCCCGCGCCGCCGGCGGGTCCGCCACCGGTGGGTGCGGCGTCGTCGTCGGGCGGGGTGTCGTTCCCGGCGGAGCCGGTGCGGGGGAGGACGCGAAGGGCGGGCAGGCCACCGGCGCGCAGCTCGACGACGGCGTGCCCGGCGAACGCGTGGGCGGCGAGGATCCGCTCCCCGTCCGCGGACCGCAGGAGGTCGCTCCAGTCCTCGGGTGCGGAGGGGCCGAGCGGCGCGGCCGAGAGCGTGAAGTCCTTCTGCGTGAGGTTGTGGACGACGAGGAGGTGGTCGCCGGCGACCTCGACCGTGTACTCGAGGCCCGGACGCCGGGGCGAGACGACCTGCGGGACGAGCGCGTCGGCGTCGAGGGGGACGAGCAGGGCCTCCCCGGACGTAGTGGCGGCGTGGTGGACCACGAGCCAGCGGCCGTCGCGGGAGGTCTCGATCCACGTCCAGTAGGTCTCGTCGTCCTCGCGCACGAGTCGCTCGTCGGTGGTCGGGTCCGAGCCGACCGCGTGGCTCCACACCTCGTGGGGGCGCCAGGCGTCGTCGGTGCGGACGTAGATCAGGCGCGTCGAGTCGGTGGTCCAGGCCAGGCCGTAGCCGACGCCGCGGACGGAGTCGTCGACGGTCTCGCCGGTGGTGAGGTCGACGACCCGGACGTCGAAGAGCTCGCCGCCGTCGAGGTCGATGCCGATCGCGGCGTGCCGGGCGTCGGGGGCCACGACGATCTCGGAGACCTTGAAGAAGGCCTGCCCCTCGGCCTCGGCGTTGCCGTCGAGGACGAGCTGCTCGCCGGCCATGGTGCCGGACGGGTCGGGCCGGCCGGACCGGGTGTCGGCGACCCGGTGCCACGTGGGGTACTGCCTCCCGGCGTGGGTGCGGGTGTAGTACCACCAGCCGCGCTCGAGGACGGGGACGTCGGTGTCCGTCTCCTGGGTGCGGTCCTTGATCTCGGAGACGATGCGGGCCTCGAGGTCCGCGAGGTGGCCGGTGCGGGCGTCCGCGTAGGCGTTCTCGGCCTCGAGGTGGGCGAGCAGCTCCGGGGACTCCTTGTCCCGCATCCAGTCGAACGGGTCGACGACGTCGTGCCCGTGATGGACGCGGTGGTGCTCGACGTGGCGAGGGGCGGGCGGCTGCGGGATGTCGGCGGCGGTGCTCACCGCCCGAGGCTACCGACCTGGGCCGCGCCGGGTGAGGGCCGACCGGCCGGGCCGGTGACCTCGGGCGGGAGGCTCAGCCCTGGGGGTGGTAGTTCGCGCCGGGGTACTGCTGCTGGGGCTGCTGACCCTGCTGGCCGTAGTTCGCGCCCGGGTACTGCTGCTGGGGCTGCTGCGGCTGCTGGTTCTGCTGCTGGTAGCCCTGCTGGCCGTACCCCTGGGGAGCGGTCGGCGCCGCGCCCTGGTAGCCGGGCATCGAACCGCCGCCCTGCTCGGCCGCCTGCTCGATCTGCTCGAACTGCTCCTTGCTCAGCTGGGTCTGGGAGCCGCAGAACGTGCACTCCATGAACCGCTTCTTCGAGTACGGGAAGAGTGGGATGAAGAACAGCGTGAACTTCGCGATGAGCATGAAGAGGTGGGTGGCCGCCGGGTTGTGGCAGCGGCTGCACACGAGGTTGGTCGTCAGGACGTGCTTGCGCTTGGTGCGCGATCCCCAGATGATCATGCGAGAAGAGTAGAGCGGGCCCGCACCTGCTTCGGGCCGTGCCCAGGGGAGAGGTTCCCGGTCTCCGCGCGGGCGTGAGGTTCGACGACGGGGCCGGTCGTGCTAGCCGGTCGGGTCGCGATGCTCCCGGTCGGGGCCCCCGGCTCCTGGTCGCGGATCGCGCCCGTCGCGTCGGCTACTTCTCGCGGTCCCGCTTCTCCCGCGCGAGGCGCAGCTCGGACCACAGACCGCTGACGGCACCGACGATCGCGCCGAGCAGCAGCCACCGTGTGAGGTCACCCCGCCACAGCCCCCACAGCAGGCCGAGCAGCGCGCCGACCGCGATCGAGATGACGAGCTGGGACCACTTGGGCGGGAGCGGGCGGCGGGCGGGGGCGTCGGGCATGACCGAGACGCTACCGGCCCACGCACCCCGACCCGTGCCGCCCGCCGCAGCGTCGGTCAGGGGATCTGGAGCTCGCCCATCTCGTCCCAGCCCTCGCCGTCGACCTGGCGCGAGATGATCCGCGGCGTGCTCACGAGGTGCGGGCGCATGGTCTCGAGCCCGGCGGCGAAGTGGTCGCTGCTCACGTGCGGCGCGGCGCCGTCGTCGGTGAAGCCCTCGACGAGCACGTACTCGCTGGGCCGCTCGAGGCTGCGGGACCACTCGAAGAAGAGGTTGCCCGGCTCCTGCCGCGTCCGCTCGGTGAACTCGCGGACGATCTCCGGCCAGGCGTCGACGCTCTCCGGCTTGACCTCGTACCGGACGACGATGAAGTACATCCCTGCTCCTTGATCTGCTCGGCAGCGGCCGGTTCCGGCCCGAGGACGAGCCTGGCACGATCCGCCGACGTGAGGTTGCGCGTCCACGCCCGTCGTCGAGATTGCGGTTCGTCGTCGTCGAGATTGTGGTTGGGGCCGCAACCGCAATCTCGGCGACAGGACCCCGGACGCACGACGGCGGGGCTCACCCTCTCGGGTGAGCCCCGCCGCCACAGGGGTGCGTCAGCTACCGGTCAGCGGTGCAGGCCCGGGGAATCGACCCCGTCCCCGTCCCAGTCACCGATCAGCACCACATCATCGGCCTCGCCGTAGACGTGCTCGACCTCCGCGAACCCGTCCACCAGGTCGTTACGCAGCAGGAACTCGTTCCCACGACGCACCGCGAACGTGTCCAGCCCGTCCCCGTCCCAGTCACCGACCACGACCGTGTCATCGGTTCGGCCGTAGTTGAACACCGTGTCCGCATCACCATCGGTCATCGTGTTCCGCACGAAGTACGTCTTCCCACGACGCACCGCGAGCGTGTCGGTGCCGTTGCCGTCCCAGTCACCGACCAGCACCACGTCGCCCTCACGCCCGTAGGTCACGATCTCGTGCGCCGGCCCGGACGTCATGTCGTTACGCAGGTGGTACGCCGCGCCGCGACGCACCGCGAACGTGTCCGCACCGTCACCGTCCCAGTCACCAACCAGGATCGTGTCACCCGACCGGCCGTAGACCACGACCTCGTCCGCCACACCCGAACCCAACGTGTTGGACACGTAGAACACGTTCCCCCGACGCAACGCGAGCGTGTCGGCCCCGTCGGCGTCCCAGTCACCCACGAACACCTCATCACCCGACCGGCCGAACCGGAACACATGCTCATGCAGACCCGCCCAGTCATCATCCAGGAAGAACCCGTTCTCCAGAGCGGGGGTGCTCGAGTACACGGGCAGGTGGACGTCCACCTCGTGCTCGGCGACCGAGTCGTTGACCTCGAGCGTGACGGTCACCGGGACCGCGGCGGACCCGTCGTCATAGCCGGGCGTCTCACCCTCGGTGAGGACGACGAGCTCGCCGTCCACCAGGGCGCGACCAGGTGCCGCGGCGACGATGCCCGTGGCGGGCTCGATCGTCGCGACGGCCGTGGCCGGCAGCTCGGTCGTCCCCGCGGGGACCACCGTCTCGCCGTCGCCCGACCACAGGGCCGAGACCGGCCAGTCGGTCGGGACCCGACGCTCGTCCTGGACCACGGTGCCCTCGAGGTCGAGCGAACCGCCGAGCTCGACGACGTCGCCGCCCCCGATCTCCAGGCTGTCCACGAGGGGACGGATCTCGATCTGGGACCACTCGCCCTCGGTGTCGTGCATGCCGCTGGCGGGGTCGATACCGATCATCGACCAGCCCGAGAACCCGCCCCGGTCCGGGGTGGAGTTCGGGGACTTACCCACGTTGCCGTTGGTCAGGTACTCGACACCGTCGCGGGTCGACACGTCGAACGCACCGACACCGGCGCCGACGAACATCACCGAACGGCCCGAGTCCTCGACCTCGCCCAGCCACTGCTCGAGCGTGGCCGCCTCGAGGCGGTCGGCCATCGCGGAGGGCGCGCCGGGGAGGAAGTCGCGCGGCGGGTAGTGCGAGAACACCATGACGCCCGTGATCTCCGGGTCGAGCTGGGCCAGCAGCAGCTGCTGACGCAGCATGACCATCTGCCCGAAGTCGTCACCCAGACGACCGGTGGCGGAGTTGAGGGTGATGATGCGGGTGCCGGCGACGTCGCGGACCGTGTGGGTCTCGCCGAACTCGTCCTCGAAGTTGCTGATCGGACCACCCATGATCTCGTGGTTGCCCGGGACGTAGACCCACGGCAGGTCGGTCTCGGCGAGCTCCTCGTCGAGGATGCGCCGCGCGAGGTCGAAGTCCTCCGGCGCCGCCTCGTCGGTGAAGTCACCGTTGATGACCAGCAGGTCCGGGTCCTCCGCCACGATCTCCTGCAGACCACGGCGAGCGTTGGCCACCTGCGGCGACTCCGGCGCACGCGCCACGAACTGCGCGTCCGACATCACGGCCACCCGCAGCCCGGCGTCGTCGGCCGCGTTGGCCGTCGACAGGGACGGGTCCTCCCACACGGGCACCTCGGGTGCCTCGGCGATCGGCGCCATCGTCGCGGTGACGTCGTCGATGAGGACGGTCGTCTCGTACTGCTCGCTCGCCGACGACTCGTAGAGCGCGACACGGCCGAACTGGATGGGGTGCGGCCAGTCCTGCGGGACCTGGACCGTCAGCTGCTGCCACTCCGTGCCGGTCACGGTGCCGCCGTAGATGAAGCGGAAGGTTCCCTCGGCGTCGAACACCGAGAAGTAGATCTCGGGGGTACCCCGGCCGTCGCCACGGAACCAGGCCGACAGCGTCTGCAGCTGCCCCTCGGGAGCCGGGAACGCGTTGATCTCGGACCGGAAGTTCATCGTGCGGGTCGCGGTGGACTCGTTGAACACCGCGGTGGCCTCGATGGCCGAGGTGTCGCCCTCGGTCCGGCCCTCCTCGACCATGCGCGACGACGAGTTCGGGTTGCGCGAACCGTAGTGCCACCAGCCGCCCTCCTCGTCGAAGCTGGTGATCTCGAGCTCCTCCAGCCCGACCATCACCGACAGGTCGGCCTCGACGTCGCCGACGCTGAGCGTGAGGGTCGCGGACCCGGAGTCGACGAGCGCGCTGATGTCGAACGTGCTGGCCGTGGCGGGGGTGAGCTCGACGACGCCGTCGGCGCCCTCGATCGTCACGTCCGCGGCGTCGATCGGCGCGATGAAGCCCTCGGCGTCGTAGCCGTAGAGCGTGAACGGCGTGCTCGCGCCGGGGTCCGGCAGGGAGAGCACGTTCGGGGAGGCCTCGAGCCGGACGAGCTCGCCCAGGACCTCGACGTCGGCCTCACCGGTGGCGGTGCCGACCTCGTTCTCCGTCGACGCCGAGACCGTCGTGGTGCCCGTGGCACCCGCGGTGAGCAGGCCGTCGGTGTCGACCGTGGCGACCACCTCGTCCGAGGAGACCCACGACTCGGCGGGGGTGCCGACCGCGCGCATGACCTCGTCGTAGCCGAGCGCCACCATCTGGCGGTGCAGGCCGGGGAAGACCCGGTGCGCATTGGCGATCCGCACCTCGGGGCGCACGGAGTAGTTGTGGACGATGCCGGAGCTGGGGCCCACGATGACGCCGATGCCGTTGGCGTCCTCGCGCTCCTCGCCGTCGGAGGGGCTGTTGACGATCTCGTCGTCCGTCTCCCCCGGGTCGGTGGCATTCATCTGGGTCGAGCCGCCGCCGTCGAGGTTGAGGGCGTTGTAGGAGCCGATCTGCTGCATGAACTCACCGGTCTCGTCGAGGCTCATGCCGCGGGAGATGTCCTGCCGGCCGTCGATGACGACCATGTAGAGGTGCTCGCCGGCCTCGTCAAGGCCGACCGCGGTGCGGGGTGCGAGGCTCTCGTCGGACGCGTCGTGGAGGACGCCGCCCTGGAGGAGGATGGCGTTGCGACCACCGTGGCCGCCGAGCGCGAGGACGACCTCGTCGGCGTCGGACCGCACGGAGTAGGTCGTCTGGAGGCGGTCGCCGACAGCCAGCGTGCTCAGCTGGTCGGCGAGCTCACCGGCGGGCGCGACGACGATGCGGGCGTCGGCGGGGATCTCGCCCTCGCCGACCGGCCCCGCGACCTGCGTGACCCGCGAGTCTCGGCCGATCCACACCTCGACGGCGTTCGCGCGGTCCGGAAGGGAGTTCGCCCGGGCATACGTGCCCCAGCGGTCGGTGAACACGCCCACGCCGGAGGTGTCCCACTCCGAGGCGTTGACGCCGGTGAGCGGGAGCTCCCACCCGGCGTCGGGCGCCGCAGCGACGCCCTCCATGAAGACCTCGGTGATGAGGCCCAGGCCCTGCGAGTCGATGACGAGGGCCGCGTTGTCGCCAGGGTTCGGCGAGGTGACGATGCCCGACTCGGGGTCGACGCCGATGCCGTTGGACGAGCCCGAGTTGCCGATGTCGAAGCCCGAACCGTTGATGCCCGCGACGGCGTCGGCCTCGTCGATCATGTCCGAGATGGTCGAGGTGCCGGCGACCTCACCGGAGTCCATGTAGTCCAGCGAGATCGCCGGGTTGGTCAGATCGATGTCGAGGACGGCACCCTGCAGCCAGCCTGCCGACTCCATCCGCGTGAACTCGGTGAGGACCGCACCCGGCGCGATCTGCGTGGCGGTCTGCTCGCTGACGATCGCCGTGCCGTCGTTGGACACGTCGAGGTAGTCGTCGGCGATCTCGGCAGCGTCGGGCTCGGCGCCGTCGGTCGGGCTCTCTCCCGGGCCGGCGGAGGGAGACTCGGCGGTGGGCGCCGAGGACTCGCTCTCGGCACCGGAGTCGAGCTCCGCGGTGTCGTCGAGGGTGGGCCGGTCGGGGTCGGCGACCGGCGTCGCTCCCGCGGGAGCGACGAGGGTCGCGGTCACGCTCGCCGAGGCGAGCAGACCGATGAGGGTGGCGGCGACGCGTGGGCGCCGCCGTGCGGGCACAGCTGACATGGCAGTCCTTTGGCAGAACATCGAACGGGGGTGCACCTATTGGACGCCGGGTCGATGGCGACCACCTGTCGCAGGGGTGGATCGAAGGTGTCGTCGAGACGTCCGTTCAGGGCTGCCGCCACCGGTATCGATGCAGGTCGGAGCGCCGAACGACTCCTACCGGGAGGACGTCCACCCACACGTCGAGAGTGCAGTTCGTCGTCGTCGAGATTGCGGTTCGTCGTCGTCGAGATTGTGGTTGGGGCCCCAACCGCAATCTCGGCGACAGGACCCCGGACGCACGACGGCGGGGCTCACCCTCTCGGGTGAGCCCCGCCGCCACAGGGGTGCGTCAGCTACCGGTCAGCGGTGCAGGCCCGGGGAATCGACCCCGTCCCCGTCCCAGTCACCGATCAGCACCACATCATCGGCCTCGCCGTAGACGTGCTCGACCTCCGCGAACCCGTCCACCAGGTCGTTACGCAGCAGGAACTCGTTCCCACGACGCACCGCGAACGTGTCCAGCCCGTCCCCGTCCCAGTCACCGACCACGACCGTGTCATCGGTTCGGCCGTAGTTGAACACCGTGTCCGCATCACCATCGGTCATCGTGTTCCGCACGAAGTACGTCTTCCCACGACGCACCGCGAGCGTGTCGGTGCCGTTGCCGTCCCAGTCACCGACCAGCACCACGTCGCCCTCACGCCCGTAGGTCACGATCTCGTGCGCCGGCCCGGACGTCATGTCGTTACGCAGGTGGTACGCCGCGCCGCGACGCACCGCGAACGTGTCCGCACCGTCACCGTCCCAGTCACCAACCAGGATCGTGTCACCCGACCGGCCGTAGACCACGACCTCGTCCGCCACACCCGAACCCAACGTGTTGGACACGTAGAACACGTTCCCCCGACGCAACGCGAGCGTGTCGGCCCCGTCGGCGTCCCAGTCACCCACGAACACCTCATCACCCGACCGGCCGAACCGGAACACATGCTCATGCAGACCCGCCCAGTCATCATCCAGGAAGAACCCGTTCTCCAGAGCGGGCTCCGCGGAGAAGGACGGGACCTCGACCTCGACGGCGTGCTCCGTCGTCGCGTCGTTGACGGTGAGGGACACCGTCGCGGTCACGGCCTCGTGGCCGGATGCGTAGCCCGGGGTCTCGCCGTCGGCGAGCGTGACGAGCTCGCCGTCGACGAAGGCGCGGCCGGGGACGGCCGTGACGACACCGGTCGCCGGCTCCACGGTGGCCACCGCGGTCTCGGGGACCTCGGCGCCGGCCGGGACGACGTTCTCGCCGTCGCCGGCCCAGAGGACGGAGACGGGCCAGCTCGCCGGCACGCGGCGCTCGTCCTGGACGATCGTGCCGTCCAGGTCGAGGTCGGCCCCGCTCTCGACGACGTCCCCACCGGAGACCTCGAGGGTGTCGACCAGCGGGCGGATCTCGATCTCGGACCACTCGCCGTCGGACTCGTTCCACATGCCGTGCTCCGGCTGCAGTCCGATCATCGACCAGCCCGAGAAGCCGCCGCGGTCCGGGGTCGAGTTCGGAGACTTGCCCACGTTGCCGTTCGTCAGGTACTCGACACCGTCACGGGTCGACACGTCGAACGCCCCCACGCCCGCGCCGACGAACATCACCGAACGGCCCGAGTCCTCGACCTCGCCCAACCAGGACTCGAGCGTCGCGGCCTCGAGGCGGTCCGCCATGTCCGACGGGGATCCCGGCAGGAAGTCGCGCGGGGGGTAGTGCGAGAACACCATGACGCCCGTGATCTCCGGGTCGAGCTGGGCCAGCAGCAGCTGCTGACGCAGCATGACCATCTGCCCGAAGTCGTCCCCGAGGCGACCGGTGGAGGAGTTGAGGGTGATGATGCGCGTGCCGGCCACGTCGCGGACCGTCGACGTCTCGCCGAACTCGTCGACGAAGTTGCTGATCGGGCCACCCATGATCTCGTGGTTGCCCGGGACGTAGACCCACGGCAGGTCGGTCTCGGCGAGCTCCTCGTCGAGGATCCGGCGCGCGAGGTCGAAGTCCTCCGGCGCCGCCTCGTCGGTGAAGTCACCGTTGATGACCAGCAGGTCCGGGTCCTCGGCCACGATCTCCTGCAGACCACGGCGAGCGTTCTCGACCTGCGGCGACTCCGGCGCACGCGCCACGAACTGCGCGTCCGACATCACCGCCACCCGCAGCCCCGCGTCGTCGGCCGCGTTCGCGAGCGAGAGCGAGTGGTCCTCCCACACGGGGGTGCTGATCTGCTCGGCGTCCGGCGGGACGATGACCTCGATGTCCGTGAAGGCGACCGATCCCGTGTACTGGTCGGCCGCGCTCTGCTCCATGAAGCGCACGCGCTCGAGCGAGATCGGGTACGGCACGCCCTCGGGCACGCCGAACTGGACCTCACGCCACTCGTCCGTCCAGTCGATGTACTCCGCGCCGATGTTGATCGGGTCGAGCTGACGGACCACGCCGTCGCCGTCGCGGACCTGGAGGCGGGGCCAGATGCCGGTCCCGTCACCACGGATGGTGAGGGAGACCGCGGTCGGCTGACCCGGCATCTCGATCGCGGCCGGGGCGATCGCGTAGGCGCCGCGCGTACCGGTCGACTGGGTGAAGTCGTAGCCGACCTCGATCGCCGGCTGTCCCTCGGGGCCCTCGGTCACGCCGATGGTGCCGGAGGCGCGCGCCTGGCCGAACGTCCAGCCGGCGGCGTCGGAGAGGTCGGTGACCTCGAGACGCTCGGTGCCGACGGTGACCGGGATGCGGATGGTGTGCTCGCCGACGACGAGCTCGACGACGGAGGCGCCGGACTCGACGGTCGCGTCGACCACGAACGCCGTCGACCCCGCGGGCGTGACGGTGAACCCCTCGCCCACGGACGCCTGGATGTCGGCGGTGTCGACCGGCGCCTCGTAGCCCTGCTGGTCGTAGCCGGTGAGCGAGACGGTGACCGGCTCGCCGGGGGCGCCGAGCTGCATGACGCTCCGGTCGGCGGTCACGCGGACGAGCTCACCGAGGACCTCGAGGTCGAGCTCGCCGTCGGCGGCGCCGGCCTCTGTCTGGGTGGTGGCGGTGACCGTGGTGGCACCGGACGCCCCCGCGGCGACGAGGCCGTCGGCGTCGACCGTCGCGACCGACTCGTCGGAGGAGGCCCACGTCTCGGCGGGGGTGTCGACCGCGCGCATCGCCTCGTCGTAGCCGAGGGCGACGAGCTGGCGGTGCATGCCAGGAAAGACCCGGTTCGTGTTGGCCACGCGGTCCGCGCCGCGGACGGTGTAGTCCTGCACGACGCCGGAGCTCGGGCCGACGATGAGGCCGAGCCCGTTGCTGTCGCTGCGCTCGGTGCCGTCGGAGGGGCTGTTGACGATGTCGTCGTCGGCCTCGCCCGGCTGGGTGGCGTTCATCTGGGTCGAGCCGCCGCCGTCGAGGTTGAGGGCGTTGTGCGAGCCGATCTGCTGCATGAACTCGCCGGTCTCGTCGAGGCTCATGCCGCGCGAGTTGGCCTGCCGCCCGTCGATGACGACGAGGTAGAGGTGCTCGCCGGCCTCGTCGAGGCCGACGGCAGTGCGGGGCGCGAGGCTGTTGTCGGACGCGTCGTGCAGGACGCCGTCGCGGAGCAGGATCGCGTTGCCGCCGCCGTGCCCGCCGATGGCGAGGACGACCTCGTCGGCGTCGGAGCGCACGGAGTAGCTGGTCTGGAGGCGGTCGCCGACGGCCAGCGAGCTCAGCTGGTCGGCGAGCTCACCGGCGGGCGCGACGACGATGCGGGTCCCCGCGGGGATCTCGCCCTCGCCGACGGGCGCCGCCGCCTGGGTGACCACCGAGTTGCGGTCGACCCAGACCTCGACGGCGTTCGCGCGGTCGTCGAGGTTGTTCGCGCGGGCGTAGGTGCCCCAGCGGTCGTTGAAGACGCCGACGCCGGAGGTGTCCCACTCCGAGGCGTTGACGCCGGTGAGCGGGAGCTCCCACCCGGCGTCGGGCGCGACGGCGACGCCCTCCATGAAGACCTCGGTGATGAGGCCGAGACCCTGGGAGTCGATGACGAGCGCGGAGGAGTCGCTCGGGTTCGGGGAGGTGATGATCCCGGTCTCGGGGTCGACGCCGACGCCGTTGGACGAGCCGGAGTTGCCGATGTCGAAGCCGGATCCGTTGATGCCGGCCACGGCGTCGGCCTCGTCGATCATCTCGGAGATGGTCGAGGTGCCGGCGACCTCACCGGAGTCCATGTAGTCCAGCGAGATCGCGGGGCTCGTGAGGTCGATGTCGAGGATCGCGCCCTGCAGCCACCCGGCCGACTCGAGGCGGGTGAACTCGGTGAGGACCGCGCCCGGCGCGATCTGCGTGGCGGTCTGCTCGCTGACGATCGCGGTGCCCTCGTTGGACACGTCGAGGTAGTCGTCCGCGACCGCGGTCTCCTCGGGGGCCGGCCCCTCGGAGGGAGCCTCGCCGCCCTCGGTGGGCGTCTCGGCCGGCGTCTCGGCCGGCGCCGCGTCGGCGGGGGCCGCGGAGTCCGTCTCCGCGGTGTCCTCGGCGGTGGGCGCGTCGGGCTCGGGGAGCGGGGTGGCGGCGGCGGGTGCGACGAGCGCGGCCGTGAAGCTCGAGGTGACGAGCAGACCGAGCGCGGTGGTGACGCCGCGTGGTCGCCGTCGTGCGGGCACAACTGACATGGGTGTCCTCCGAGGAGCGGGGGGAAGTGGCGGAGACATCCCACCCCGGGGCGGTGTCGCCAACCTGTCGGTCCGGTGGACCGAAGGTGTCCGGGCGACGTCGCGTCGGGGAACCTGTGCACATCATGTGCACGCAGGTGAGAGTGGGTGTGGTCCAGGCCACCGGGCGGTCGAACCTGGGCCTCGGGGCGCGCCCGTCGGCCGGGCGGCCCCGTCGTCGGGCCCCGCCGGGTCCTCCAGGCGGCGCACGGGGACGTAGGTCCCGTTCGTCGCCGATCCGCGCCTGCTGGGCGTCGGCCCAAGCGGCACGAACCGGCCGCCACGGCGGGTCCGCGCCGTCGCGCCCCCGAGCGGGTGAGGGAGGATGTCCGGGATGCACCGGGACGCGCGCGCACGCCCGTCGGACGACGACGCCGGTCCCACCCGATCGTGAGGAGCCAGCAGTGAAGATCGTCGTGCTCGTCAAGCACGTCCCGGATCCCGAGGAGCCGGTGGTGTTCGCCGGGAGGTACTGGCAGATCGTGCGCGAGCCGGGCGTGCTATCGGAGACCGACTCGCGGGCGATCGCGGTCGCCGAGGACCTGCGGGTCGACGGCGACACGGTCACGGCCCTGACGATGGGGCCCGCTCTGGCGGAGCCCTCCCTGCGCAAGGCGCTGGCCGCCGGCGCGGACGACGCCGTGCACGTGGTCGACGACCGGCTCTCCGGGTCCGACTCCCTGACGACCGCGCGCGTCCTCGCCGCCGCCCTCGCCCGCCTCGAGCCGGACCTCGTGCTGGCCGGCAACCTCGCCACCGACGGCATGGGCGGCGTGATCCCGGCGATGATCGCCGAGCTGCTCGGGCTCCCGCACGTCACGCACATCGAGGACGTCGCCCTGACGGACGGCGTCCTCACCGGCCGGCGCGTGACCGGCCCTGTCTCCCGGACGGTCAGCGCCCCGCTGCCGCTGGTCGCCTCGGTGGTGGAGCAGGCCGCCGAGCCGCGGATCCCCAACTTCATGGGCCTGCGCTCCGCCCGCACGAAGCCGGTCGAGGTCCTCGGCCTCGACGACCTCGAGGTCGAGCGTCCGCAGCGGGCATGGGGGGTCACCGACGCCGAGCAGGTGGCGGCAGGCACCCGCGCCGAGCTCGTCACCGACACCGACGAGGCGGTCGTCCGGATCATCGATCTCCTCACCTCCACCGGAACGATCGGAGCCGCGAAGTGACCGCCCTCGTCCTGCTCGAGACCGCCGCCGCCGCGCCCACGCCGGACTCCCTCGCGCTCCTCGCGCTCGCCCGGACGCTCGACGCCGGGGACGTGGCCGCCGTGGCCTCGGCGCCCGCCGCCGAGCACGACGCGCTCGCCGCGGCCGCGGCCGCCGCGGGTGCCGACGTCGTCGCCCTGGCTCCCTCCCCCGACGCCGACGTCCTCGTCTCTCCGCTCGTCGACGCCCTCGCCGGTGCGGTCGAGCTGCTCGACGACGTGACGGTGGTCCTCGCCCCCGCCACGCCGGACGCCCGCGAGGCGGCGGGTCGGCTCGCCGTCCGCCTCGGGGTCGCCCCGCTGTGGGGCGCCGACACCGTGACCCGCCAGGACGACGGCTCCCTCAGCACGAAGAAGTCGGTGGCGTGGAACCAGTGGGTCGTCAGCTGCGTCCAGACGGGCGGTACGGCGGTCGTCGTCGTCGACCCCTCGCTCGTCGCCCCCGCATCCGGACCGGGTGCCGGCCGCCGGGTCGAGCTGCCCGCGCCGACCTCCCTGGGGGCGGCGGTGATCGGCCGCGAGGTGGCCGTCACGGACGGCGGAAGACCTGCGATCACCGAGGCCGACGTGGTCGTGGCCGGTGGACTCGGGGTCGGCTCCGGCGAGCAGTGGCCGATCGTCGAGGAGCTCGCGGACGCGCTCGGCGCCGCCGTCGGCGCCACCCGCTCCGCGGTCGACGAGGGCTGGGTGCCGTTCGCCGCGCAGATCGGGCAGACCGGCGAGGTCGTCGCGCCGCGGTTCTACATCGGGCTCGGCATCTCGGGCGCCGTCCAGCACACGTCCGGGATGCAGCGCTCCGGCACGATCGTCGTGGTCAACGACGACGAGGACTCCCCGATGTTCGAGCTCGCCGACCTCGGGGTCCTCGGCGACCTCCACGAGGTAGTCCCGGCGCTGCTCGAGGCGCTCCGCGCGCGCGGCTGAGCCCGCAGCGCCGCGAACGGCGCCGCTCCCCGCGAGGGGGCGGCGCCGTTCGTCGTCGTGCGTGGTGGTGCGAGGTCAGCCGAAGCGGCCGGTGACGTAGTCCACGGTCTGCTGGTTGGCCGGGTTCTGGAAGATCGTCTCCGTGGTGTCGTACTCGACGAGCCGGCCGGGCCGGTCGCGCCCGTCCTCGACCTCGTTCCACAGGTTGGCCCGGCGCAGCGAGGACTCGACGAGGTCGGCGGCGTCGACCCGGGCGCCCGGGGGCGGCTTCCCGGAGCGGTGGCCGGGAACGGTGGCCCGGATCGGTGGCCGCCGCCCGGCCGCCGCCGCGTCAGCCGGCGAGCTCGAGGCCGTGCGCCTCCGCCACCCCCGCGTGACGCACGCCGCCCGCGTCGACGTTGAGCCCCTTGGCAAGGTGCGGGTCAGCGTCGAGCGCCGCACGCCACCCGTCCTCCCCCGCGAGCGCCCGGACATGCGGCAGCGTGAGCGAGGTGAGCGCGAAGGTCGAGGTCCGTGGGAAGGCGGCCGGCATGTTCGCGACGGCGTACACGGTCTGCTCGCCGACCCGGAACGTGGGCGCGGAGTGGGTGGTCGGGCGCGAGACCTCGAAGCAGCCGCCCTGGTCGATCGAGATGTCGACGAGCGCGGCACCGGGCCGCATCTCCCCCACGAGGTCCCGGCCGACGAGCTGGGCCGCATGGGCGCCCGGGACGAGCACGGTCCCGACGACGAGGTCCGCGCGCAGAACGGCCTCCTCGATCGCCTGGCCGGTCGCCGCGAGCGTACGCACGGCGGGACCGAACGAGTCGTCGAGGCGGCGCAGCGCCGGGATGCGGTTGTCGAAGACCGTGACGGAGGCGTGCATCCCAAGTGCGAACGTCGCCGCACCGGCGCCGGCGACCCCCGCCCCCAGCACGACCACCTCGGCCGGGGCCACACCGGCGATGCCGCCCATGAGCACGCCGGTCCCGCCGCGGGTCGCGTCGAGGAGGTTCGCCCCGACCATGCCCGCCATCCGGCCCGCGATCTGCGACATCGGCGCGAGCAGAGGCAGGCGGCCCGAGTCGTCCTGGACGGTCTCGTAGGCGATGGCCGTGGTCCCCGCCTCGAGGAGCCGCTCCGTCAGCGGCCGGTCGGCCGCGAGGTGGAGGTAGGTGAACAGCACCTGGCCGTCGCGGAGGAAGGGGAACTCGGCCTCGACCGGCTCCTTGACCTTGACGACGAGGTCCGCGGCCCACGCCTCGGCCGGGTCGTCGGTGAGCGTGGCACCCGCGGCCGCGTAGTCGTCGTCGGTCAGACCCGAGTGGACGCCGGCCCCGGACTGGACGACCACACCGTGCCCGTCGCCGACGAGCTCCTGGACGCCGGCCGGCGTCAGGCCGACCCGCCCCTCGTGGTCGAGGACCTCGGTGGGGACACCGATCCGCATGCTCTCCTCCGTCTCACGCCGCAGCTCGACGTGCGCGGGGCGCGCCGTCCGCACGGGTGGCGACCAGGGTAGTGCGGGGCCGCCGGCTCAGGCGTCGCGGACCGCCGGCTCAAGCGTCGCCGACCGCGGGCTCAGACGTCGCGGGCCACCGCCTCCTCCGGCTCACGGAGCGTCGATGTGGGGTTGAGCCGGACGTGCAGCTGCTTGCGGACGCGGGCGACCACGGTGCCGTCGGTGGCCACGACGTCGGTGCTCAGCCAGTGCAGGTGCGCAGCGCCGTCGGCGGCACCCGACCGGATCTGCTCGAGGAGCTCGTCGGTCACGCGGAACTCGGCCTCGACCGCGGTCCGCCCGGGCCGGAGGTAGTCGATCTCGCCGCGCTTGTCCCACACCGTGTAGCCGGGACCGAGCGCACGGCCCACGAGCAGCATCCAGAACGGGTCGGTCATCGCGTACAGCGAGCCGCCGAACTGGGTGCCGACGTAGTTCGAGGTCAGCGGGTTCTTCGCCAGGCGCACGCGCACATCGCGCGCGTCCGGGGAGATGTGCGTGATGCGGATGCCCGAGAACAGCATGGGCGGCCAGACGTTCATCACCCACTTGAGCGCGAACGTCGAGCCCAGCGCCCGGTCGAGGTCGGCGTACGTGGGCAGCTTCGGCAACGACGGCATGCGTCATCCTCCCGCAGGAGGCGCGCCCGGCGCAGGTCGGTGGGGCGCTAGCGGCGTTCGCTCCGACGTCGGGCCTGGTCCTGGTCCCCGAGGAAGACCTGGACGAGGACGCGGGCACCGAGGGTGAACGCGAAGAGGAGGAGCGCAGCTCCGACGACCGGCAGGATGCGGATGCCCTCGGCCAGGTCGGGGCCGCCCGGGGTGCTGATGAGCAGGGCGCCGGCGAGCCCGAGCGCGGCGGCGAGGACCGCGACGATGAGCTGCTGGAGGATGCCGGTGACGAAGGCGCGGTCGTCCTCGTGGCCGAGCACGCGGGTGTTCATCGTGAAGCGGCCGGCCTCGAGGTCCTCCGTCAGCCGGTTGAGGCGGCGCGGCAGGCGTTGGAGCATCGGGAGGACGGACGCGACCTGCCCGAGCAGGGCGTCCTTGACGGCGTTCGGCCCCAGCTTCTCGCGGGAGAGCGTGCGGCCCTCGGCGCGGGCGGCGGAGACGAGGTCGACCTCGCTGTGCAGGAGCGCGATCGTGCCCTCGAGCGAGCCGAGCGCCCGGAACGCCCCGGCCAGCTGCGGCGGGACGGTGAACCGGTGGCGCAGCACGATGCTCAGCAGGTCGGCGAACACGGCCGACGAGCCGGCGGGGTCCAGCACGGCGAGGCGGGTGAGGAGCTGCCCGACCTCCCGCTCGAGCGCCCGGTCGTCCAGCCCCGGCGGGCGGTCGAGGAGGTCGACGAGCGCGTCGGTCGTGGCGATCGCGTCCCCGCGCTCGACGGCGGCGAGGACGAGACCGAGAGAGCCGCGCGAGCCGGAGTCGAGGCGCCCCACGGATCCGAGGTCGAGGAGGCCGAGGGTGCCGTCGGGGCGCAGCATGACGTTGCCCGGATGGAGGTCGGCGTGGAAGACGCCCGTGACGAGGACCTGGCGCAGGATCGTGCCGACGAGTGCCTGGCTCAGGGCGTCCCGCTCGTCGAGGCGGAGCCGGTCGACGTCGGCGCGCGGCGAGGACAACGGCGCCCCCTCGATGCGCTCCATGACGAGCAGGGTGCGCGAGCTGATCTCCGGGTGGGCGCGCGGGACGTGGACGAGGTCCGTGGTGGTCGACGCCGCCATCGCCTGCATGTTGGCGAGCTCGACCCGGTAGTCGAGCTCCTCGTCGAGGGAGTCGGCGAACCCGCGGGCGAGCGTGCGCAGGCCGAGGCTGCGGCCCCATGAGGTGGTGCGGTCGAGCCGGTCCGCGAGCCGCAGGACGATGTCCATGTCGCCGGTGACCTGCTGGCGCGCACCCGGGCGCTGGATCTTGAGGACCACGTCGGATCCGTCGTGGAGGCGGGCGGTGTGCACCTGGGCGACCGAGGCGGCGGCGAGCGGGGTCGTGTCGACGTGGGCGAAGACCTCCTCCAGGGGGCGCCCGAGGGAGGCGTCGACCACCGGGCGGACCTCCTCCCACGAGAGCGCAGGCACGTCGGAGTGCAGGCGGGAGAGCTCGGCGACGACGGGGGCGGGCACGAGGTCCGGCCGCGTGGACAGCATCTGGCCGAGCTTGACGAACGTGACGCCGGCGTCCTCGAGCGCCCGCCGCAGGGCCCGGGCGGTGGTGTGCGGGGCGGCGGCGTCGTCGCTCCGTCTGGGCATGCGGGGGCGCAACCATGCGACGAGCCCGTGGCGGGCCGCGATCTGGACGACCTCGGCGTAGCGGCGCGCGCGGCGGAACCGGGCGGGCGTCCCCCGGACGAACGCGATCGGGGACGGGAGCGCGCCGGTCGGGACGACGGCCTCGAGCACGGCGAGGACCATGATCTCCAGGACGAGGACCCAGGCGGCGCCGAGCACGACGATGACCGTCAGCGGCAGCGGGTCCGCCGCGCCGGCGAGGGGCTGGTCCGTGCCGATGTGCAGTCCCTCGAGCACGCGGTTGAGGAGCGCCGCGGCGGCGGTGTTGCCGATGAGCGCGACGATGATCGTGCGCGGCCAGCCCACCGGTGCGCCGAGCAGCCGGCGCGCGACGACGGCGACGATCAGGGCGTTGACCACCGCCGTGGCGACGACGAGGACGAACCCGAGCGCGGACTGCACCATGACCGACAGTGTGGCGGACGGTGGGGCGGCGGGGATCAACCGGTCGGGGGAGTCCGCTCCCCCGTGCGGGGGTGAGCGTTCAGCGGCCGACGGCGACCGGGACGTCGGACCGCCAGGTGACCAGCGCCAGGACGGCGCCGACGACGCCGACGGCCACGAGGACGAGCGCGACCGCAGGCAGGCCGATGGCGGCGCCCAGGGTGCCGGCGAGCGGGTAGGTGACCAGGAAGCAGGCGTGCGAGAGGGAGAACTGCGCCGCGAACACGGCGGGCCGGTTGCCCTCGTGACTGTTGCGGCGCAGCAGCCGGGCCGAGGGGGTGAGGATCGTCGAGGTCGCCGCGCCGAGCAGGAACCACAGGACGAGCAGCGCGACCCACTGAGTGGCCACCGCCTCCGCGCCGATCACGCCGGCCGAGGCGGCCAGCAGGATGGGCAGGGCGATGCCGCCGGTGAGCATCACCCGGCGGTCGGGCAGGGTGTCGAGGAGCCTGGGCATCCACAGGGCCACGACCATCGACCCGCCCCCGTAGGCGGCGAGCAGCAGGGCGACGTCGGACCGCGTGCGGCCCAGGTCGCCCTGGACGAGCACGACGGTGTTGACGATGACCATCGCCGTGGTCGTCGCGACGACGAGGTTGAGTCCCATGAGGCCGCGCAGCTCCGGTCTCGCCCAGAACGACCGCACCCCGCGGGTGAGGCGGTCGAAGAACCGCGCGGGCTCGGGGGGCTCGATGTGCGGGAACCGCGAGGCGACGACGAGGACGGCGGAGGCGAGGAACCCGATCACGGTGCCGACGAACAGGTTGTTGTACGTGATGACCGTCAGCAGCGCGGCGGCCAGCATCGGGCTGATCAGCGACTCCAGGTCGTAGGCCAGGCGCGAGAGCGAGAGGGCGCGGGTGTAGTCACGCTCGTCCGGCAGCACCGAGGGGATGACGGCCTGGAAGGTCGGGGTGAAGGTCGCCGAGGCGGACTGGAGGAGGAAGATGAGGACGTAGATCTGCCACGCCTCGGTGACGAACGGCAGGGACATCGCGACACCGGCGCGGACGAGGTCGGCGCCCACGAGCACCGGCTTGCGGGGCAGGCGTGCCGCGAGCGCCGTGGTGACGGGAGAGACGGCGACGTAGGCGATCATCTTGATCGTCATTGCCACACCCATGACGACCCCGGCGTCGCCGCCCACGATGTCGAAGGCGAGCAGGCCCAGGGCGACGGTGAGCAGGCCCGTGCCGAGCAGCGCGACGACCTGCGCGACGAACAGCTTGGCGTAGGTGGGGTTCCTCAGAACGGTGAGCATGGGACCTCGTGATCCGCGAGCGGTGGACGGCGCCGGGGTTACGGCGTCGGCGTGTGGTGGTGGGGCGGGTTCTGCCCGTTGGCCACCGCGTGCTCCGCCTGCCGCACCGCCTCGACCACGAGGGCCACCGCGTGCTCGTCCGCGAGCCGGTAGAGCACGCTCGTCCCCTCGGGCCGGGTGGTGACCATCCGTGCCATCCGCAGCCTCGCGAGGTGCTGCGAGACCGCGGACGGCTTCTTGCCCACGATCTCCGCCAGCGCGCCCACCGCCAGCTCCTCGGACCGGCGCAGGGCGAGCACGATGCGGACCCGGGTCGGGTCCGAGAGCAGGCCCATCACCTCGGCCGCGAGCTCGACGAACTCCGAGGACGGGTCGAGCCCACATGCTTTGTTGTCCGCATTCATACGCGGACATTAACATTTTGGGTGGGGTGCCGGTGGGTGGCCGCGCCTCGTCGTGGACTACCGACGGACGCGCATGAACCCGACGTCGGCGAACGGGCCCTCCCCCACGGCCTCCTGGGCGAGGAGCTCCCCCACCCCCGGAGCGTGCTTGTGCCCGTGCCCGGAGTCGCCGGCCGCGACGAGCACCCGGTCGCGGCCGGGCACGCGGCCGACGTGGAAGTTGCCGTCGGCCGAGCGCGTGTACATGCAGGCGACACCGGACAGCGGCGTCGGGTCCACGTCCGGGTAGGCGGTCGCGACCGCGTCGGCGAGCGCCGCGGCATCCCGGCGCAGGTCGATCGAACGGTCGAGGTGGTCCGGGTCGGCGTCCGAGAAGCCGAGGCCGTCGGTCCCGTCGTCGTCGAGGCCGAGCTTGACGGAGAACCCGCCCCGCTCCCCCGGCCGTGAGGCGCCATGACCCCAGATGCACCGCCCGTCGTCGAGCTCGCGGATGATGACCGGGAACCGGTCGAGGTCGAGGATCCCGCCCGGCACGAGGTCCTCGGAGTCGCGGCCGTCGAACCAGAACATGGGGACGCGGCGGGGGCGCAGATCGAGGTCCACCAGCCGCGACGTCCAGGCGCCGGCGGCGACGACCACCTGGCTCGCCTCGATCCGTCCCCCGCCTGCCAGGCGGACGACGACGCCGGACCCTGACTCGTCGATCCCGTCGACACGGGCGCGCGCCACTCGTGCGCCGGCGGCCGTGGCGGCGGCGACCGCGGCCCGCACCCCGTCCTCCGGGCGCGCGAGGCCGGCGGCCGGGTCGAGGAGCGCGACGTGGTGGTCGGGCAGCTGGCGCAGGACGCGGAACCGGTCCCTGGCCTCGACGGCACCGAGTTGCTCGACACGGTGGCCGGCGGCGTCGGCGGCGGACGCGACGCCGGTGACGACGCGACCGTCCGGCGGTCCCGCCATGACGCCTCCCGTGAGCCGCAGGAGCTCGGTCCCGGTCACGTTCTCGAGCTCGCGCCACAGCTCGCGGGCGCGGCCGGCCACCGGAGTGAGGCAGGGGTGCTCCAGGCACAGCTCGCGGAACAGGCGGGTGGTGCCGTGGGTCGAGCCGAGGGCGTGCCCGACGTCGAACTGCTCGACCCCGACGACGTCGACACCCCGCTCCGCGAGCCGCCACAGCGCCTGCGAGCCCCAGGCTCCGAGGCCGACGACGGCGACGTCGGTGCGCGTGACGGCTGCGTCCGGCTCGGCCGCGCGGGCGGAGTCCGGGTGCTCGGGGGGTGTGGACACGGGCCGAGTGTTCCACCCTGGGGATCCGCGTTGTCCGCCGGCCGCCCGGGGACCACGATGGGAGACGGGCGGGGCAGCGGGCCCGCCGGCGGGCTGCGCTCACACGCGTGGGTGACCCGCCTGACCTGACCGCTCGACCGACGAGACCGCTCGACCGACAGCCGGAGGCGACGTGCACGAGGATCCATCGACCACCGACGACGATCACGCACGCGCCGCGATCGCCGCGGAGGATGACTCAGACGCGCTGCGGCGCAAGAGCGAGGTGCTCCGGAAGGAGAACGAGGAGCTCCAAGAGCTCCTCCGCCTGATGGCACTCCCCCGGGACGTCCAGCTCGCCGAGCACGAGGCCAACCTCGCGGCCGCACGGGCGGACACGGAGGACGCGGGCGCCGCGGAAGGCACGGCGTGGCTGGCGCTCGCCCGGTTCCACCACAGGGACGGCGACCTCGACGAGGCGCGCGGGTCGGTCGCCCGCGCCATCGCGGCGTTCAAGGCGGCGGGCGGCCCGGCCAAGGAGCTGGGCCGGGCCTGGCGCCTGCTCGGGGACCTCCACCGCGCCACCGATTCTCCCCGCGCCGCGCTGCCCGCCTACCGGCGCGCGCTCGCCGCCTGGGACGACGGCCCGACGACGATCAACGAACGCGCCCACGTCATCCAGCAGATCGGCCGGACGCTCGCCGGGCTCGACGACCCCGAGGCCGCGCTGCCCCGGCTCGAGGAGGCCCGGGATCTGTTGAGCGGCGACCCGGAGCTGCTGTGGGAGGAGTTCATGGTGGTCGACGACATCGGGGAGCTCCACGAGAGCACGGGGCGCCCTGTCGAGGCCGAACGCATCTACCGGTCCGTGCTCGAGCGGCTCCGCGCCGACGAGGAGGCCACCGACCTCCTCGCCCGGGCGCTCGACGGACTGGCCTCGGCGCTGGACACCCAGGGGCGCCACGAGGAGGCCGTCGACACCTACGTGGAGGGGCTCGACCTCGTCGGGGAGGGCGATGAGGACTACGCCGACGTCGAGCAGAGCCTCGCCATCGGGCTCGCCGACGCCCTGCGTGCCCTCGGACGGGACGACGAGGCCGAGATCGCGGACGCCCGGGCCGCGGGTGCGGCCGAGATCGTCGAGGAGAACGCGGCGCTCGAGGCGATGCAGGTCATGGCGGAGGAGGAGGACGGCTACCGGTAGCCACCGAAGCAGCGGCGTCGGGGCGGTCCTCAGCCGACGTCGGGCGGCTGTTCGTCGGACGGGATGACGTCAGCCGCGGCCAAGGATCCGGTCGAGGAGGCTGCGGCGGCGGGGCGCGGACGCGGTCAGGCCCGGCGCCGCGGACGGGCCCGACGGTGCGGTGTCCGGTCCGAAGCGGACGTACGGCGTCGTCGGAGTCTCGAGGAGGGCGTCGTCGAAGGTGACGCCCGTCGTCCGTTCGAGGAGCGCGATGAGGGTGTCCTCGGAGAGCACCCCGAGACCGGAGGCTGCCTCCGCGGGGTCGGGCTGGCCGTCGTCGGCGTCGGTCTCCCCCGACTGCGAGCGCAGCTCGCGGACCGGCCCCTCCGGCGTGATCACCTGCCACAGGTAACTGTCCGAGGTCCCGCCGAACACCGCGAGCCGGACAGTGCGGCCGAGTGCCGGCGCGAGGGTGGGAGCCAGCTCGAGCACGTCCATCAGGTCGCCGAGCACCACCGTTCCGCCGGGCACGGAACCGGCGAACACGGCGCCCGGGTGGCCGACGTCGTCCGGGCGGCCGCCGAGGGCGAAGTCGGCGAGGACGCTGCCCTCCCGGGGCTGAAGGCCGGCCCGTTCGAGCTCGGCCGGCTGAGCACCCTCGACGACGGCGATCGTGGTGTTCCAGGACATGGCGCCACGGTACGGGCGCGCGTCGGCGTCGGCAGTCCACTCCGAGCAGTGGGCGTCAGACGGGCGGAAGGAGGTCCGTGCGGCCGAAGTACTCGGCGGTGCCCCGCGCCGAGGGCTGCCCGGCGTCGGGATCGGCCCCTGCCTCGAGCAGGGTGGTGACGACGTCGGCCTCCCCCTTGAAGATCGCGCCGGCGAGCGGGGACTGGAAGCGGGAGTTGAGCCGGTCGACGTCGGCGCCGCGCTCGGCGAGCGCCCCGACGAGGTCCGCGTGCCCGTGGTAGGCCGCGAGCATGAGGAGCGTGTTGCCGTCCGCCCCTGCGAGGTCGACCGGGGCGCCGGCGTCGACGTAGGCGGTGAGGCGCTCGGTCTCGCCCCGACGCGCGAGGTCGAGGAGCTGGTGGGCGAGCTCGACGGCGTCGTCGGGGGCGTCGTGGCTGTCCGTCATGTGGTGAGCGTAGAGGCGGCGGCCCCCGGGGCCGTCGGCAGGACGGAAAACGGCTGAACCCCCGTTACCGGGGGTTCAGCCGCTCACGATGTCCTGGGACATCACACTGTGCGCGAAGGGGGACTTGAACCCCCACGCCCTTTCGGGCACACGGACCTGAACCGTGCGCGTCTGCCAATTCCGCCACTCGCGCGAGCCGCTCGACTGCGGCAAACAGCGTAGAGGAGACTATCACCCCGGTTCCCGTGGACGCCCGGGCATCCGGGCGTCCACGGGCGTGATCCCGCACACCGGTTGCGCAGGTCCGCGCCGGTTCAGCCCCGTGCGCGGGGCGTCAGCCGCACTCTCGACCGTGGACCGCGACCTCCCGACGACGAACCTCAATCTCGATGAGCTCGACCTGAGCCGCACTCTCGACACGGAGGCGGGCTCCCAACCGCAATCTCGACGGGCACCAACCGCAGTCTCGACGAGAGCGGGAGGTCAAGCGTTGTCGCCGCCCGTGTCGTCGGTCGAGCCGAGCCGCACGTCCTCGCCGCGGCTGTTCGTGAACCTCCACTCCGCGACCTCCGGGAGGTCCTCGCCGTGGGTCCGCGCGTAGTTGCGCGCGCGGACCCGGGTGTCGAGCAGCTCCTGGCGCAGGACCGCCGCGCGCTCGGCCAGACCGGGCACGCGGTCGATGACGTCGACGGCGAGCCGATACCGGTCGAGGTCGTTGACCATCAGCATGTTGAAGGGGGTCGTCGTGCTGCCCTCCTCCTTGAACCCACGGACGTGGATGTTGCCGTGGTTCGTCCGCCGGTAGGTGAGGCGGTGGACGAGCGCCGGGTAGCCGTGGAACGCGAAGATCACCGGGCGGTCGGTGGTGAACAGGGCGTCGAAGTCCCGGTGGCTCATCCCGTGCGGGTGCTCCCGCTCGTCCTGCAGCCGCATGAGGTCGACCACGTTGACCACGCGGATCCGCAGGTCGGGCAGATGCTCCGCGAGCACCCCGGCGGCCGCGATGGCCTCCATCGTGGGGATGTCGCCGGCGCAGCCGATGACGACGTCCGGCTTCTCGCCCCGCACCTCGGTCCCGGCCCAGTCCCAGATGCCGATGCCGCGCGCGCAGTGCAGCACGGCCTCGTCCATCGTCAGCCACTGGGGGTTGGGCTGCTTCCCGGCCACGACGACGTTGACGTACCCCTTGCTGCGCAGCACGTGGTCGAACGTCGACAGCAGGGTGTTGGCGTCCGGCGGCAGGTAGATGCGGGTGACGTCGGCGGTCTTGTTCATCACGACGTCGAGGAACCCGGGGTCCTGGTGGGAGAACCCATTGTGGTCCTGGCGCCACACGTGCGAGGACAGCAGGTAGTTGAGCGACGGGATCGGCACGCGCCACGGGATGTCGTTGCTCGCGTCCAGCCACTTGGCGTGCTGGTTGAACATCGAGTCGACGATGTGGACGAACGCCTCGTAGCTGTTGAGCACGCCGTGGCGGCCGGTGAGCAGGTAGCCCTCGAGCCAGCCCTGCACCTGGTGCTCCGAGAGCACCTCCATCACGCGTCCGGAGCGGGACAGGTCGACGTCGGTCCCGACGATCTCGCCCTGCCATGCCTTGCCGGCCACGTCGACGGTGGCGTTCAGGCGGTTCGACGCCGTCTCGTCCGGGCCGAAGACGCGGAAGTTCGTGCGGTTGCGGTCGACCACGCCGGCGAGCCAGCTCCCGAGCGTGCGGGTCGCCTCGCCCATCGTCCCGCCGGGCGCGGGCACGTCGACGGCGTGGTCCCGGAAGTCGGGCAGGTCGAGGTCCCGCGTGAGGGTCCCGCCGTTGGCGTGGGGGTTCGCGCTCATCCGGCGCTCTCCGGAGGGGTTGTTGCGCGCGACGACGTCGACGATGCGACCCTCGTCGTCGAACAGCTCCTCGGGCCGGTAGCTGCGCATCCACTCCTCGAGCATCCGCGTGTACTCGGCGTTGCCGCGCACGTGGTTCATCGGCACCTGGTGGCTGCGCCACGTGCCCTCGACGGGCTGCCCGTCGATCTCCTTCGGGCCCGTCCATCCCTTCGGGGTGCGGAAGACGATCATCGGCCACCGCGGCCGGTCCTCGAGGGTGCCGTCGGCGGCGCGGGCCCGGATGTCCGCGATCTCGTCGAGCACCTCGGCGAGCAGGGCGGCGAAGCGACGGTGCGTCTGCGCGACGTCCTCGTCGTCGAACCCGCCCTCGAAGAAGTACGGCTTGTGTCCGTACCCGACCATCAGGGACTCGAGCTCACCCTCGGGCATGCGGTCGAAGATCGTGGGGTTGGCGATCTTGTACCCGTTGAGGTGGAGGATCGGGAGCACGGTGCCGTCGACCGTGGGGTCGAGGAACTTGTTGCCGTGCCAGCCGGTGGCCAGGGGCCCGGTCTCGGCCTCGCCGTCGCCGATGACCGCGACGGCGATGGTGCCCGGGTTGTCGAAGGCCGCGCCGTAGGCGTGGGAGAGGACGTAGCCGAGCTCGCCGCCCTCGTGGATCGACCCGGGCGTCTCGGGCGCTACGTGGCTGGGGACGCCGCCGGGGAACGAGAACTGGCGGAAGAGCTCGTCGACGCCGCGCTCGTCCGGCCCCACGTGCGAGTAGACCTCGGAGTACGTGCCCTCGAGCCAGGCGGCCGCCACGAGCGAGGGGCCGCCGTGCCCGGGGCCGCTGAGATAGATCGCGTCGAGGTCCCGCTCGATGATCTGGTGGTTGAGGTGCGCGTAGAGGAAGTTCTGGCCCGGCGAGGTGCCCCAGTGGCCGAGCAGGCGGGGTTTGATGTCCCCCTCCTCGAGCGGCCGCCGCAGCAACGCGTTGCGCATGAGGTAGATCTGGCCGACGGCCAGGTAGTTCGACGCCCGCCACCAGGCGTCGACAGCCTCGACGGTCGCGTCGTCCAGTCGGTAGCTCTCGGTCTCTCGTGCTTCGGTCCCGGTTCCGGCGTGGAGATCCATGCCTCAAGCGTGGTCCCTCCGCCCGGTCCCCGCCACCCCCACGCCCGCTATGTCCGACATCGGTCCTGGCCACGGGGGCAC
Source organism: Georgenia sp. Z1344 (assembly GCF_057652375.1). Taxonomy (NCBI): domain Bacteria; kingdom Bacillati; phylum Actinomycetota; class Actinomycetes; order Allobogoriellales; family Allobogoriellaceae; genus Georgenia; species Georgenia sp. Z1344. Next base: position 1,653,175 of record NZ_CM172728.1, read on the forward strand.
CCGCGTCGGCGCCCGCGCGTCACCTGTCCGGTCCGGATCGCGGCGGGCCTGTCCGGGGCGCCGTCCCGTTCCGCGGCCGCGGGTCGTTACCATCTCCTGAGGCAACGTGCCCGTACACCGCCCGGCCCTCCCGGCGCGGCCCGGACCACCAGCAAGGAGCACCGCACCGATGGGCATCCTCGACCGCTTCGAGAAGGGCGTGGAGAACGTGGTGTCCACGGCGTTCTCCAAGGCCTTCCGCTCGGAGGTCAAGCCCGTCGAGATCGCCTCGGCGGTGCGGCGGGAGATGGACGAGCGGGCAGCCACGCTGACCCGCGACCGCACGGTCGCCCCGAACGAGTTCCACGTCGAGCTCGCCCCGAACGACCTGGCGCGCGTCCAGGAGTGGGGGCACGACGCGCTGGCCGGAGAGATGACGGCGGCCGCGACCGAGCACGCCACCTCGCAGTCCTACAGCTTCGTCGGCCCGGTGGACATCGACTTCGTCGTCAACGACTCGCTGAGCACCGGGCGCATCCAGGTCCGCTCCGCCACGCGGCGCGGCGCGGTGGCGCCCGCGGCCGCCGCGACGGCCACCGCGGCGCACCCGATCCTCGACATCGACGGACGCCGCTATCTCCTCACCGGTCCGGTCACGGTCCTCGGCCGCGGCTCGGAGTCCGACATCGTGCTCGACGACTCCGGGGTCTCCCGCAAGCACCTCGAGATCTCCGTGACGCCGCAGGCCGTCATCGCCACCGACCTCGGGTCGACCAACGGCACGTTCGTCGAGGGGCACCGCATCACCGCCGCCACGCTGGTCGACGGCAACACGATCACGCTCGGTCGTTCGCGGATCATGTTCTGGACCGGCGAGGACGAGGTCTGAGCGCGTGAACGAGCTCGTCGTCACGCTCCTGCGCGTGGGCTACCTGGCCGGACTCTGGTTGTTCGTGCTGCTCGCCGTGCTCGTGCTGCGCAACGACATCTTCGGGACCCGCGTCTCGCCCCGCCCCGTGCGCGGCCGGCCCTCCCGCACCGGTCGGTCCGCCGGTGGCCCCGGCCGGCCGTCGGCCGGCCGGGACGTCCCGACCCGGCTCATCGTCACCGAGGGGCCGCTCACCGGCACGTCGGTCCCCCTGTCCCGCTCCGCGATCCTCGTGGGGCGCGCCGAGTCGTGCACGCTCGTCCTCGAGGACGACTACGCCTCCTCGCGCCACGCCCGGTTCTTCCCGCGGGACGGCAAGTGGTTCCTCGAGGACCTCGGCTCCACGAACGGCACGACCGTGGCCGGCCAGCGGATCGGCACGGCGATCCAGGTGCCCGCCGGCGTCCCGGTGCGCATCGGTCAGACCGTCATCGAGCTGAGGCGGTAGCGGATGCCCATCGTCACCCGCTTCGCCGCCCGCTCCGACGTCGGGCTGCTGCGCTCGAGCAACCAGGACTCCGGCTACGCCGGGGAGCATCTGCTCGTCCTCGCGGACGGCATGGGCGGGCCCGCGGGCGGCGACATCGCGAGCTCCGTCGCGGTGGCCCACCTCGCACCGCTCGACGACGAGCACGGGGCCGACGAGCTCCTCGGCCTCCTCCGTGGCGCGGTGGCGGACGCGCACGCCGACCTCGTGGCCCGTTCGACGGCGGACCCCGACCTCGCCGGTCTGGGCACCACGTGCATCGCCATGCTGCGCACGGGCACCAAGCTCGCGATGGTGCACATCGGCGACTCGCGCGCCTACCTCCTGCGCGACGGCGAGCTCACCCAGATCACGACCGACCACACGTTCGTCCAGTACCTCGTCTCCACCGGCCGCCTCACCCTGGAGGAGGCCGAGCGCCACCCGCAGCGCAACATGATCCTGCGCGCGCTCGGCGACACCGACGGCGAGGTCGACCTCGACGAGTCGATGCGCGAGGCCCGACCCGGTGACCGGTGGCTGCTGTGCTCGGACGGCCTGTTCGGGGTGGTCTCGAAGGACACGATCGCCGAGACCCTGCGGGACACCGAGGACCCGGGAGCCGCCGCCCAGGCGCTCGTCGACCTCTCGCTGCGCGCCGGGGCGCCGGACAACGTCACCTGCGTGGTCTCCGACTTCCTCGCCACGGCCGACGCCCCCCACCTTCCGTCCGCCGACCCCCAGGTCGTGGGCTCCGCAGCCGAGCGCCCCACGCAGCGACCGGGCACCGGGACGACGAACGGTACCGGGACCGGCACCACCGCGGCGACGGGTGCCGGTGCCTCGTCCGCCGAGCGCGCGGCCGCCCTCCTCGGGCCCGACGGCGACGAGCCGGACACCCCGCGCCGACGCCGGCTGCCGCGCGTCCTGCTCAGCGTCGTCGCCGGCCTCGTCCTCCTCGGCGCGGGCGCGTTCGCCGGCTGGACGTGGACGCAGCAGCAGTACTTCGTCGCGCCCTCGGGCGACCACGTGGCGATCTACCGGGGCATCCCCCAGCACATCGGGCCGCTCGGCTTCTCCGACCTGCACGAGCGCACCGACCTGCGCGTCGACGACCTCACGCCGCTGGCCCAGCAGCGCCTCGACTCCCCCATCACCCGCGGCTCGCTGGCCGGGGCCCGGGACGTCGTCGAGAACCTGCGCGAGTCCGTCGTGCCCGAGGAGCCGCCGGAGGAGTCGCCCAGCGAGTCGCCGAGCGAGTCGTCCAGCGAGTCCCCGAGCGAGTCCGGCAGCGAGTCCGGCACCGGGACCACGTGAGGGGCGCCGTCTGATGGCGGTCGTGCGTCAGCAGTCCGCCCGGTCGGGCCGGTGGCCGGAGCTCGGCCTGCTGGCCCTCGCCGTCGCGCTCGTGCTGCTCGGGTACGTCCAGGTCGCCCTCAACACGACCGAGGCACTCCCGACCGACCTCCACGTCCGCGGCGGGATCTTCGCGGGGATGGCCCTCGTCGCCCACCTCGTGGTGCGCTGGCGCGCCCCGTACGCGGACCCCGTCATCCTCCCGTCGGTGGTCCTGCTCAACGGCATCGGGCTGACGATGATCCACCGCATCGACATCGCGGAGGGCTCCGCCTCGGTCGACCGGCAGCTGATGTGGACGGGCATCGGCATCGGGCTCTGCCTCGCGGTGCTGCTCCTCGTCCGCGACCACCGCGCGCTGCGGGGCCTGACCTACACGTCGATGATCGTCGGCATCGTCCTGCTCCTGCTCCCGATGGTCCCCGGGCTCGGCCGCACCATCAACGGCGCGCGCATCTGGATCGGCGTCGGCCCGCTCAGCTTCCAGCCGGCCGAGGTCGCCAAGATCGCGCTCGCGATCTTCTTCGCCGGCTACCTCGTGGCCAACCGGGACAACCTGGCGTTCGCGGGCCCGAAGGTGCTCGGGATGCACCTGCCCCGCCCCCGGGACCTCGGCCCGATCCTCATCGCGTGGGGCGTCGGCATGGCGGTCCTCGTCCTCCAGCGCGACCTCGGTACGGCCGTCCTGTTCTTCGGCATGTTCGTCGCCCTCATGTACCTCGCGACGGAGCGCATCAGCTGGGTGGTCCTCGGCGGCCTCCTCGCGGTCGGCGGCGCGATGCTGGCCGCGACCCTGTTCCCGCACGTCGGGGCCCGCGTGGACGTCTGGCTCAACGCGCTCGACCCGGCCGTGTACTCCCGCAGCCCGGGCGGCTCCGGCCAGCTCGTCCAGGGCCTGTTCGGCCTCGCGTCCGGCGGCCTCATGGGCTCCGGCTGGGGCCTGGGCTACCCGCAGCTCGTGCCCTACGCCGAGTCCGACTTCATCATGGCCTCGCTCGGCGAGGAGCTCGGCCTGACCGGCCTCATCGCCATCCTGCTCATCTACCTCATCGTCGTGCAGCGCGGCATGCGCGCCTCGATCGCCGTTCGTGACGGCTTCGGCAAGCTCCTCGCCGCCGGCCTCGCGTTCACGATGGCGCTGCAGGTGTTCGTCGTCGTCGGCGGGGTGACCCGGCTCATCCCGCTGACGGGACTGACGACCCCGTTCCTCGCCCTCGGCGGCTCCTCCTTGGTGGCGAACTGGGTGATCATCGCGCTCCTGCTGCGCGTCTCCGACGCCGGCCGCCGCCCGGCGCCGGTCGCCGACCCCTCCGCGGTCGCCGCGCTCGGCGTCGGGTCGACGGCGCCCTCCCCGGACGTCGCCCGCGCCCCGGCCTACGCCGGCGCCGGCCGGCACGACGCGACCGCCACCCAGGGCGCCGTCGCCGCGGGCGGACCCGCACCCGTGTGGGACGTCCCCGACGACGCGGCGGGCGGCAGCGGGACCGCGGGCGCGGACGGAGCGGCGGCGGGATCCGCCTGGGACGCCCCGGCCCCGCCGATCGAGGAGCCCGGCTGGACGACACCCGGGCAGGAGGACTCCCACGGAGCCGGCCCGGACGGCGGCACCCCGGCGCCCCGCGGAGGCTCCGAGGGCGGGTGGCGGGCGACCGGTGACGCCTGGGACGACGCCGCGGACGAGGACGAGAGCGGCGACACGCTCGGCGACCCGCCGCGGTCGGGCTACCGGCCGGTGGCCGGTGCCTCTCGGACACCCGGGCACGACGACGAACGACCGACCGTGGCCGCCGCCCGCCGCGACGCGGACGCGGCACCGACCGCCGGGCCGACCGCGGACGACGTCCGGTCCGACGACCCCGGCGCCACGCTCCTCCCCGAGGACGAGACCGAGGACGACACCGGGAGCGACCCGCGCGAGCAGGAGGACCGGCGATGAACGACCAGATCCGACGCCTCACCGTGGTCATCGCGCTGATGTTCCTCGCGCTCATGGTCTCGGCGACGACCGTGCAGTTCGCCCAGGCGGGCGACCTCAACGCCGACGGCCGCAACGTGCGCACGTTCTACCGCGAGTTCGGCCGGGACCGCGGGCCGATCGTCGTGGCCGGCACGCCCATCGTCACGTCCGAGCCCGTGGACGACGCGTACAACTACCTGCGGCGCTACGAGCAGGGTCCGGCGTACGCGCACCTGACCGGCTACTTCTCCGTGGTGCACTCCTCGATGACGGGCCTCGAGCGCTCCGGGAACGAGGTCCTCAACGGCAACGACCCGGGCCTGCTGGTGGCCCGCATCCAGGCGCTCGTCACGGGCAACCAGCCCCGCGGCGGTGCCCTCGAGCTGACGATCGACCCCGCGGCGCAGGCGGCCGCCATCGAGGGTCTCGGGGACCAGCGCGGCGCCGTCGTCGCGCTCGACCCCCGCACCGGGGCGATCCTCGCGATGTACTCCTCGCCGTCGTTCGACCCGAACCCGCTGGCCTCCCACGTCCGCGAGGAGGCGACGACCGCCTACGACGAGCTCGCGAACGACCCGGACCGGCCGCTGCTCAACCGCGCGATCGGCGGCGACCAGTACGCGCCGGGCTCCACGTTCAAGCTCGTCACGGCGGCCGCGATGGTCGAGAACGGGCTGACGGCCGACTCGATGGTCGAGGCGCCGACCGAGTACCAGCTGCCGCAGACCCAGACCTACATGCACAACCCGGGCGAGGCCGCGTGCGGCGACGGGTCGGGGAGCACCACCCTGCGGCAGGCGCTCGTCCAGAGCTGCAACACGCCGTTCGCCATCGGCGCGGTCGACCTGGGCACGGACGAGATCAACGAGCAGGCGGAGGCGTTCGGGTTCGGTCAGGAGCTCGCCGTCCCGCTGCCCGTGACCCCGTCCCGCTTCCCCGCGGACGCGACGCCGCCCGAGCTCGCCCAGTCCTCGATCGGCCAGTTCTCGGTGCGCACCCACCCGCTGCAGATGGCGATGGTGTCCTCCGCGATCGCCAACGACGGCGTGCTGATGACCCCCTACCTCGTCCAGCGCACCCTGACGGCGGACCTCGAGGAGGTCGACACCCACGACGAGGAGGTCTTCTCGGAGCCGATCTCCGAGCGCACGGCCGAGGAGATGACGTCGATGATGATCGACGTCGTCGAGCAGGGCAGCTCGAACCCGGGCGCGATCCCCGGGGTGAGCGTGGCCGGCAAGACGGGCTCCGCCGAGATCGACGCGAACACGCCGCCGCACGCCTGGTACACCGGCTTCGCCCCGGCGGACGACCCCCAGGTCGCGGTCGCCGTCATCGTCGAGAACGGCGGGAACGTGGGCTGGGGGGTCGGCGGCGCGCAGATCGCGGCCCCGATCGCCGCCTCCGTGATGGAGGCGGTGCTCCAGTGACGGACCAGTCACATCGCCCGCCCTCGCCGCAGCCGGGCGACGTCCCCGGGCCCCGCCTCGCGGTCGGCGACCTCGTGGTGGACCGCTACGAGCTGACCGTGCACCTCAACACCGGCGGGTCCGGCGAGGTGTGGGTGGCGCGGGACCGGCGGCTCGAGAGGCAGGTGGCCATCAAGTGCCTCCGGCCGGACCTCGCCGCCCAGCCGCACTTCCTCGAGCGCTTCCGCAAGGAGTCCCAGAACACGGCCCGGCTGCGGCACGTCAACATCGCCGCGCTCCTCGACCACGGCCGCGCGGCGGACGGCGGCGCCTACCTCACCCACGAGCTCGTCGTGGGCGACGACCTGGCGGACATCCTCGCCCGCGAGGGCAGCCTGACGCCGAGCTCGGTCGTCCGCATCCTCGTCCAGGTCCTCGACGGCCTCCAGGCCGCGCACGCCGCCGGGGTCGTCCACCGGGACGTCAAGCCGGCGAACGTGCTCGTCTCCACGCGCGGCACCGTGAAGATCACCGACTTCGGGATCTCGCGCGCCGTGGGGCAGGAGACGATGACGTCCGCCGGCATGGTGATGGGCACCCCGGATTACCTGGCGCCCGAGCTCGCGCGGGGCGGCACCGCGAGTCCCGCGGCCGACCTGTACGCGGTCGGGGTCGTCGCCTTCGAGGCGCTGACCGGTCAGCGGCCCTTCGGCGGCGAGCGACCGCTCGACGTGCTGCTCGCCCACGTGGGCGAGCCCGTGCCCGAGGTGACGGCCGCGCCCGAGCCTCTGGCCGCCGTCGTGCAGGACCTGCTGGCGAAGGACCCGGCCGTCCGGCCGGCGTCCGCCGCGGCCGCCGCCGGCCGGCTGCGCGACGCGCTGAACGAGATCCGACGCCCTCGTCGGGCGACCGACGGAGGCGTCGGTAGAGTGGACGGCACCGCGCCCGCCGCGGGAGACCGGGCGGAGAACGCGAAGGAGGACGCACGTGAGTGACCACGGGACCGACGGACCCCTCGTGCTGGCGGACCGGTACGAGCTCGGCGGCCTCATCGGGCGCGGTGGGATGGCCGAGGTGCACGTCGGCCGGGACACCCGGCTCTCGCGCACGGTGGCCATCAAGATGCTCCGCGCGGACCTCGCGCGAGACCCCTCCTTCCTCGCCAGGTTCCGCCGCGAGGCGCAGTCCTCGGCGGGGCTCAACCACCCCGCGATCGTGTCCGTCTACGACACCGGCGAGCACGTGGTAGGCGCGGGCAGCACCGACGAGCGGCGCATCCCGTTCATCGTCATGGAGTACGTCGAGGGCCACACGGTCCGCGAGCTCCTCGGCGACGGCGACCCGGTACCGATCAGCGAGGCCGTCGAGATCGTGGTCGGCGTGCTCAACGCGCTCGAGTACAGCCACCGCGAGGGCATCGTCCACCGGGACATCAAGCCCGGGAACATCATGATCACGCCCACGGGGGACGTGAAGGTGATGGACTTCGGGATCGCCCGGGCGCTCTCGGACAACTTCGCCACGATGACGCAGCCCCACTCCGTCGTGGGCACGGCGCAGTACCTCTCCCCCGAGCAGGCGCGCGGCGAGGTGGTCGACACCCGCTCCGACCTCTACTCCACGGGCTGCCTGCTCTTCGAGCTCCTCACCGGGCGCCCGCCGTTCTCGGGCGACTCGGCCGTCGCCGTCGCCTACCAGCACGTGCGGGAGATCCCGCCGACCCCCTCGACGATCGCCTCGGACATCCCCGAGACGCTCGACCGGGTCGTCATGCAGGCCCTCGCCAAGGACCGCGACGAGCGCTACGCCGACGCCGCGCACTTCCGCAGCGACCTGCTCGCCGCCTCCCGCGGGAGCGACGTGAGCGCCCCGCCGACCTCGGCCTGGGCCGCCGCCGGCGCGGGCGCGGCCGTCGCCACCGCCGAGCCCACCCGCGTGGTCCCGAAGACCGCCGGGGTGGCCGCGGCCCCCGCCGGGGAGCCGGAGCCCTACCGGCGCACGCCGCAGCCCGTCGAGGACGAGCCGAAGCGCTCCTGGGCGTGGCTGTGGATCCTCCTGGCCGCGCTGCTCGTGGTGGGCGGCGTCGTCACCTACCTGCTCGTCACCGGCAACGGCGGTGGCGACGAGGAGACGACACCGTCCGTGACCATGGTCGAGATCCCCGACCTCGAGGGGCTCGACGAGGACGGGATCACCGCCGCGCTCGACGACCAGGACCTCGTCCCCAACTTCCTCGACCCGGAGCCGTCCGACGAGGTCGAGGAGGGCCTCTTCCTCAGCGCCAGCCCGGAGACCGGGACCTCGGTCGAGTCCGGCAGCGCCGTCGACATCGTCCTGTCCTCCGGACCGGAGGAGGTCACGGTGCCCGACCTCGAGGGTCTCGACCGCGCCGAGATCGTCGAGGCCCTGCAGGAGGTCGAGCTCCAGCCCGAGTTCGTCGAGCTGCAGAACGACGACGAGGTCGAGGCCGACCTGTTCCTCAGCTCGACCCCGGCACCCGGCGACTCCACGCCCCGCGGGAGCACCGTGGAGATCGTCCTGTCCGCCGGCCCCGGCGACGTGCTGATCCCCGACGTGTCCGGGCTCAGCCAGGAGGACGCGCGCAACATCCTCCAGGAGGCCGGGCTCAGCGTCGGCAACACGCGGACCGTCGACGAGCCCGGGGCCGCGGCCGACCATGCGCTGCGCACCGACCCCGCTGCCGACACGTCGGTGCCGCGCGACACGGAGGTCACCCTCTTCCTCGCGTCCGGCAACGTCGAGCTCCAGGACCTCACGGGCCTGTCCCGTGAGGAGGCGGAGACGATCCTCGGGGACCTCGATCTCAGCTCCCAGTTCACCGAGGAGTTCTCCGACGACGTGCCCGACGGGGAGGTCATCAGCCAGTCGCACAACGGGCTCATCCCCCAGGACACCCGGGTCGACGTGACGATCTCCCGCGGTCCCGAGGAGACCGAGGAGCCGACGACGACGGAGCCGCCGTCGGAGTCCCCCACCGACGAGGGCTGACCCCAACCCCGTCGTCGAGATTGCGGTTGGTGCACGTCGAGATTGCGGTTCGTACTCACCGAGATTGATCCTTCTATGTTTCGTCAAGCGGCCATGGTGGGTTCGGGGGTGCTGTTGAGGGTGCGGTAGATGCGGCGGGCGAGGTAGCGCTTGAGGCAGCGGCGGATCTCGGCCTTGGTGCGGTGCTCGCCGGCGCGGCGTTCGACGTAGGCGCGGGTCTCGGGGTCGTGACTCATCCGGGTCACGACCGCGGTATGCAGGACGCGGTTGAGTTGCCGGTCGCCCCCGCGGTTGAGGCGGTGTCGCACGGTGTTGCCCGAGGAGGCCGGGATCGGGCTGACCCCGGCCAGGGCCGCGAACGCGGCCTCGGAACGCAACCGGCCCGGGTGGGAGAACACGGTCAGTGACACGGCCGCGGTGATCGGCCCGACACCATGCATCTCGAGCAGCGGCGCGGCCAGGCTGGACTTGACCAGAACGGTGATGCGCTTCTTGTTCGTGGCGAGCTCGACGTCCAGGGCCAGGATCTGGGCGGCCAGGCGGACGGCCTCGCTGCGGGCGGTCGCGGTGGCGATGTCCTCATCGCGCTCGCGCCACCGGCTGATCATGGCGATCACCTTCTTGCCCGGGGCCCGGCGCGCATCGATACCCAGGTCGCTGACGCGCAGCAGCGCGGTCAGCGCGTTCGTGGCCGCGGTACGTTCGCTGTTCATCTGCTCGCGGGCGGTGAGCAGGACCCGCAGCGCGGCCCGGACCCCACTAGCGGCGCGGAGGTGCCGCAGCCGGCTGACCTGAAGCGGGAGGACGGCGGCCGCGATGCGGTAGGCATCCAGGGCATCGGACTTACCCACGCCCCGGTTCCCGCGCGGGTTCATCCGCGCGGCCTCCACGACCTGATAGCCGGCGTCCTGGACAACGCCGGCCAGGGTCGCGCCGTAGGACGCGGCGCCCTCGATGACCCACAACGCGGCCATATCGGCCCCGGTGCGGCGAGCGGCCCAGGCGATCGCGCGGGCCATGCCCGCAGGCGTGGTCGGGAACTGGGCAGAATCGATCAGCTCGCCGCGGGCGGCCAGCACCGCCAACGAATGGGTCTGGGCGTGGGTGTCGACCCCGATGACGAACGGATGGGAGTGCGCGACGATAGCCATAGCGGCCTGGTGTCCTTCCTACCAATGAGTGGATGGTCTGGTCGCTGGTGGCCGGTGCCGTTCTGGGTAGGAGTCACCTCGGGACAACACTGTGACGAGTCACGCCACACCAGTGGCGGACAACCTTCTGATCAGGTCTCCGAGATGGGCCAGGACGGTGCCGGCCACCCCACCCATGGGCGGACAGATCAATCTCCAGACACCCCCAACAAGGGGTCTGCGGTTCGCCGAGTCACACCCACGAGCGGAACGACCAGCCACCACCCTGCCAGCCAGTCCCAGACCAGCCACCCCCACACTCACAGCGGTTCGTGCCCGGAGGGACGGAGCACGCACCGGGCGCGCGGCTCGTCGTCGTGCTCGAGAGTGCGGGTCAGCACCCGCCCCCGATGTCGAGAGTGCGGCTCAGGCCCGGACGAGGGGCGCGAGCCCCGCGGCGGAGGCGACGGCCCCGCCCTGCCCGGCCAGCTCGAGCCAGTTGGCCAGCAGCCGGTGCCCGCCCCGCGTCATCACGGACTCGGGGTGGTACTGCACGCCGTGCAGGGGCAGCTCGCGGTGGGCGAGCCCCATGATCACCCCGCCGGGCGTGCGCGCGGTGACGACGAGCTCGTCCGGGGCGGACTCCGGCACCACGGCCAGCGAGTGGTAGCGGGCGGCGGTGAAGGGGCTGTCGAGGCCCTCGTGGACCCCGGTCCCGTCGTGCTCGACCTCGGAGGTGCGACCGTGCATGAGCTCGGGCGCGTGCGTGACCACCCCGCCGTAGAGCTCGGCGAGCACCTGGTGCCCGAGGCACACGCCGAGCATGGGCACCGCGGCCGCGGCGCACGCCTCGATCACCTCGCCGGACCTGCCGGCCTCCTTGGGCACGCCGGGGCCGGGCGAGACGAGCACGCCGTCGTACCCCGCGACGTCGAGGTCGGCGTCGTCGTTGCGTCGCACGTCCGTCTCCGCGCCGAGGTGCTGGAGGTAGCCGACGATCGTGTGGACGAAGCTGTCGTAGTTGTCCACCACGAGGATGCGGGCCACGGTCACTCCACTGTCAGGTCGGCGCTGGGGAGCATCGACTCTACCCACGGGAACACCCAGACGAAGAGGGCGGCCACGGCCGCGAGGATCAGCACCGCCATGAGCACGGCCCGCAACCAGCGGGGCCCCGGCAGCGCGCGAAAGATGGCGGCGTACATCAGGCCTCCTCGGACGCCGCGACGAGCTCGGCGGGCATCCCGTCGGAGCGGTCGACCCAGTGGTCGAGCTCGGTGTAGGTGATCCAGCGGTGGGTCGAGTAGTTGAAGGGGTGGCAGGTCGTCAGGGTCATCAGCCGTTCGCTCGGCTCCGCGGACGGGTCCCCGGGCACCGGCGCGACGACCTCGACGTCCCAGGGCCGCACGATCTCCGAGCCCGTGACCCGGTAGACGTAGAAGGTGTCGGCGGTCTCGACGACGATCGGGTCCCCCACCTCGAGGTCGGCGACCTGGCCGAGCGGGGAACCGTGGGTCTGCCGGTGCCCGGCGACCGCGTGGTTGCCGATCTCGCCCGGCAGCGCCGTGCCCGGGTAGTGCCCGAGCGCACCGAAGTCTATGACGTCCATGCCGACCCCCTCGAGCAGCGGCAGGGCGTGGTCCTCCCCCCACGCGGGGACGTGCACGACCCCGAGCGCGGTCATCCCGTCGGGAAGCTCGAGGTCGGCGGACGCGAACGGGGGCGCGTCGTCGGTCCGTGCCTCGCCGACCCCGTCCGCCGCGGCACCGATCGCGCCCGCGATGGCGGCCACGGACTCCTCCTGACGGGCGTGCCCCTCGAGGTCGGTCCACCAGAGCTGCCACACGACGTACAGCCCGAGCACGACCCCGGCCGTGAGCAGCAGCTCGCCGAGCACGCCGACGGCGCCCCACACCCGCGACGGCCGTCGCCCCCTGCCGCGCCGTGTCCCCCGCGCCTTCCCGGCGGTCGCCGGCGCATCCCCGGTGGACGAGCTCGGCGCCGTCACGACCCGGACTCGGCGTCGTCGGACCCGGCGCCACGCGCGTCGTCCGCGCCCGGATCGGTGGACGCGCCCGGATCGCCGGTCTCGAGCGGCTCGGCGTACCTCGTCGACACCGACGTCGACGGCGGGACGTCGAGCTGGTCGTGGACCGTGACGGTGTAGCCCAGCCCGATGAGCTCGACCCACTGCCGGTAGACGTCGACGGCCTCGGACTCCTCGAGGGCGTCGGTGAGCTCGTCGGGGTCACCCACGGCCCCGACGACGAACGGCGGCGAGTAGACGCGCGTGCCGACGTAGAGGACGTTCCCGACGCACCGCACCGTGGTCGTGGGCAGGAGGCGCTGCCCCTGGACGGTGAGCGCCTCCGCGCCCCCGGCCCGCAGCGCGTTGATGACCCCCTCGACGTCCTGCTGGTGGACCACGTAGTCGTCCGCCACCCGGTCGGCGGGCATCCCGGACTCCGGGACCGGCGCGTCGTCGAGCGCGACCTCCACCCCGGGACCGCTCACGGGCGCGGCACCGGCGGCGACCAGCACCTCGTCCGGGGGCGCGCCGACCTCGGCGTCGTGGCTCTCGAGGTAGGGCTCGATCTGCTCGCGCAGCTCCTCGTTCTCGCCCTCGAGCGTCTCGATCCGCGTGGTCTGCGCGCGGGCGAGCGAGACGAGGTCGGTGGCGGCGCGCGCGGGGTCCTCCCCGGCGTCGCGGGCGTTGACGGCGATGACGAGTCCGGCGAGCACGCCGACCGCCGCCACGCGGAGCGACGCGGGCGGCACGCGGAACCCGGCCATCGGGCCACCTCCTCGACGTCGCCGCTGCTCTCGAAGACTAGGCTAGGTCCGGGTCGCGCCGCGTGCGCGCACAGACATTCCGCAACCCGCCCCGACGGCGGGACACCACTGGAGGACGACGTGCCGGTCTCGAAGAAGCGCAAGCGCAAGGACGGCTCCCCGGTCAGCCGCACCCCGCAGGAGGAGGCCGAGCTCGAGGCGGCCGCCGCGGGCGAGCCGAGCCCCAGCTGGTGGGCGCCCACGATGGTCACGCTCATGCTCGTCGGCCTCGTCGTCCTCCTCGTCACCTACCTCACGTCCGCCGCGTACCCGGTCCCGGGGATCGGCAACTGGAACCTCGCGATCGGCTTCGGCATCGCGATGATCGGGTTCCTCATGACGCTGCGCTGGCGCTGACGCCGGCACCCGCTCCCCGCTCCTCCGGAGAACGTTCCCGCCGAGCAACCGGTCGATCGACCCCTCCCCGTCCACAGGGATACCCACAGGTGGGGAGGAATGACAGCCGTGTCGTTCGCCCCGACCCCGCCGCTGGGGACGAACGAACGACAAACGTGTGATTCCCACAGGGATACTCACACCTGGGGACGAATGACAGCCGTGTAGTTCCACAGCTGTGAGTTCACATGTGGACGGCGAGCACGGTGCCCGACGACGACGCACGGCCCGGCGTCGAACTGCGTCAGGGCGCCCGCAGGCTCGGGGCGGCGAGGAGTCGCGATCGTCCGACGGCGGCGTCGCAGGTGTGTGTTCCCCGCCCGCGCGGACGCACGGGAGCGTGGAGGCGGCGGGGCTCAGGCCCCGACGGCGCCGAGGTAGACGAGGCAGGCCGCGACGAGTGCGGCAGCGACGGCCACCGACGAGAGCACGGCGACGGCGGTCGGCCGGCGTCGCCAGGTCGACCAGGTCAGGCCGAGCGCGAGCCCGACCACCATCCCGCCGAGGTGCGCCTCCCACGAGATGTTCCACCCGGGGACGAACCCGATGGCGATGTTGATGACGAGGAGCACGAGGAGCTGGCTCGACTCCTGGCCGACGCTCCGCTGGATCGCGAGGACGGCGGCGAACAGGCCCATGACGGCGCCGGAGAACCCGACGACGCCGGTGACCCACCCCTCCGCACCTGGACCGCCGGACAGGAGGAGGACCGCGGTCGAGCCGCCGAACGCGCTGAGGAGCATGAGGACGGCGAGCCGCCACCGCCCGACGACGGGTTCGAGCGCCTGTCCGGCGATCCACAGCGCGTACATGTTGAACGCGAGGTGGGCGAGGCCGCCGTGGAGGACGGCAGCCGTCAGCATGCGCCAGGGCTCGTGCTCGGTCACGGCCGGCCAGTAGAGGAGGTCGGCCTGCAGGCCGGTGGCCCGCTGGAGCAGGTAGACCACGCCGAGGACACCCATGACGGCGAAGGTGAGGTACGGCGTCCCGCCACGCACGCGGACACCGACGGGCGCCGAGCGCCGGGCGGCGCCGCGCTGCGGCCGGTTGTCGGGGTGCGGGGGTCCCGGCACGGGGTGCGGCGGGGGCTGCTGCCCCGGTGCGACGTAGGCGCCGAACCCGGGTGCTGGCGCGTAGTGCGGGGAGCCGGGCGGGGCGTCGGCCCGCCCGGCGGGGCCGTTCGCGCCGCCCCCGTACGGATCGGCGCCGTGGGCGCTTCTCCCGTACGGATCGGCGCCGTAGGCACCGGCGCCGTACGGGTCGGCGCCGTGCACGCCCGGGCCGTCCGGCCGGCGTGGGTCGCGCGGCTCGTCGGGCCCGGGCGCGGAGGTCACTCGACGATCTCGACGGACTCGATGACGACCGGCTCGACCGGGCGGTCGGCGGCACCGGTCGGGACGGCCCCGATCGCGTCGACGACGGCGCGCGAGGCCTCGTCGGTCACGGCGCCGAAGATCGTGTGCTTGCCCTGGAGCCAGGTGGTCGGCTGGGTCGTGATGAAGAACTGCGACCCGTTGGTGCCGTGGCCCATGCGCTTGCCGGCGTTGGCCATGGCGAGCACGTAGGGCTCGGTGAAGCCGAGCTCGGGGTGGATCTCGTCGTCGAAGGTGTAGCCCGGGCCACCGGTGCCGGTGCCCTCGGGGCAGCCGCCCTGGATCATGAAGTTGGGGATGATCCGGTGGAACGTGAGGCCGTCGTAGAACGGCCGGGTGACCTTCTCGCCGGTCTCCGCGTCGGTGAACTCCTTGGTCCCGCGCGCGAGCTCGACGAAGTTGCTGACCGTCTTGGGGGCGTGGTTCGGGAAGAGTCGGATCGACACGTCGCCGTGATTGGTGTGGAGGATGGCGTCCATGGGTCGATCCTCGCACGGTCGGGGGCCCGCGCACACGACTGCCCCGGTGGGTCGGGGCGTGGCGACACCCCGCCGGGGAGCCACCTGTTGTCCAGGTCCGTGTCCTGACTCACCTGGTCTACTGGCAGCACCGGTCCTGATACGGAACTATGGGGGTGGGGCGGATCCAGGCCCGCCGCGAACGACGCGCAGGTCGGGTCCCGACCGCACGACCGCTACGAATGGAGATACGCACATGTCGCGCAAGACCAAGCGCACGTCCACGACGACGGAGCCCGAGCAGGCCGACGTCGGCGCGAAGCTCGCCGAGCTCGGCACGGCACTCTCCGAGCAGGCGAAGATCACGGGGGCACGCGCCGCCGAGCTCGCGCAGGAGGGCGTCGACTGGGCGACCCCCAAGGTCCAGAAGGCCTTCGAGGACGCCCGGACCGCCGCTGCTCCCACGATCGAGCAGGCCCGCACCTCGGCCGCGACCGCGCGGGACAAGGTGAAGGACGACTACGTCCCCCGCGTCCAGAAGGCGGCCCAGTCGGCCGCCGAGGCCGCCCGGTCCGACGCCCCGATCGCCGACCGCGCGAAGGAGGCCTCGAAGGCTGCCCGCTCGTCGCTGGAGAAGCCCGCCGACAAGAAGAAGGGCGGCGCCGGCAAGGCGCTCGGCTGGGTCCTCGTGGGCACGGCCGTCGCCGGTGCGGGCTACCTCGTGTGGCGTCGCACGCAGCCGGTGGACGACCCGTGGGCCGAGGAGTACTGGGACGACACGACCGTCTCGAGCCCCACCGACTCCTCGGGCTCGCTCGGTGACAAGGCCGCGGGCCTCGCGGGCAAGGCGAAGGACGCCGCCTCGTCGGCCGCCGGCGCCGTCAAGGACAAGGCCGCCGACCTCACCGACCGCGGCTCCTCGGAGACCGGCGAGGTGAGCGACGCGGCTGACGCCGCGGACGACGCCACGGCTGCCGACCTTCCGGTCCAGGCCGCGGGCACCGGCGTGACGACCGAGGACACCCCGGTCTACAACGACACGGTGGACCCGACCACGGGCACCACCCGCTCCTGACCCACCGACGACGGGGGCCGACCACGAGGTCGGCCCCCGTCGTCGTGCCGGGACACGGGTCGCTCCCCCCGGCGGTTCAGGCGGCGCGCGCCCCGGCGAGGACGGCCTCGAGGTCGGCGCGCTCGAGCCGGCGGCCGAACACGGGGCCGGACGGCTCGAGCAGGTGGGCGTCCGACGCGGGGACCGGTAGCGGATCGAATCCCGCGCGGTCGACGACCTCGGCGGCCACGCGCACCGCATCGACGTCGTCGCCGGCCACCGCGAAGGCCCGGCGCCCGGGGGCGCCCACCGGTCGGGCGTCCGCGAGCAGGTCCGCGTAGGCCGCGTGGTTGAAGGTCTTGACGATCCTCGCGCGGGGGTGCGTGGCGGCGAGGGTCGCGGTCGTGCCCACCTCGTGCGCCGTCGTCGCGTCCGTGTCGTACCAGACGTTGGTCGCGTCGACGACGACACCCCGGAACGCCTCGATGTCGAGGCCGCGCGCGGCCGCCATGGGCACGGCGAGGACGACCACGTCGGCCCGCTCGGCAATCTCGTCGAGACCCACCAGCTGCGCCTCCGGCAGCACGCTGCCCACCACGAGCTCGAGGTGTGCGGCGTCGGGGCGGTCGGTGACGAGGAGACGGTAGCCGGCGTCGGCGACGAGCCGGCCGATCGCGGTGCCGAGCCGGCCGGCGCCGACGATGCCGATGGTCGTGGTGCTGCCGCCGACGGGAAAGGTCATGCCGGGGGAACGTCGCCCGCCCGGCGCGCTATTCCGCGCCGGAATAGCCCTGGTGCGCCGCGGGTTGGCGCTGTCATGGCACTCGAGCTCGGGATCGACACCTTCGGCGACGTCACCATGGGGGCGGACGGCGAGCTCCTCAGCCATGCCCAGACGGTCCGCAACGTCGTGGAGGAGGGTGTCCTCGCCGACCAGGTCGGGCTCGACGCGATCGGTGTCGGGGAGCACCACCGGGACGACTTCGCGGTGTCCTCCCCCGAGATGGTCCTGGCCGCGATCGCGGCGCGCACCGAGCGGATCCGCCTGGCGTCCGCCGTCACGGTGCTCAGCTCGGACGACCCGGTCCGCGTGTACGAGCGGTACTCCACGCTCGACGCGATCAGCTCCGGCCGCGCCGAGGTGGTGCTCGGCCGGGGCTCGTTCACCGAGTCGTTCCCCCTGTTCGGGTTCCGCATGGAGGACTACGAGGCGCTGTTCGAGGAGAAGCTCGAGGTGTTCTCCCGGCTGCGCACGGCCCAGCCGGTGACCTGGCGCGGGACGCACGTCCAGAACCTCGACCAGGTCACCGTCTACCCGCCGGTCGAGCACGGGCCGCTGCGGGCCTGGGTGGCCGTGGGCGGCAGCCCGCAGTCGGTGGTCCGGGCCGCCCACCACGATCTGCCCCTCATGCTCGCCATCATCGGCGGGCCGGTCCCCCGCTTCGCCCCGTTCGCGGACCTCTACCGCCGGGCGCTGGAGCAGATGGAGCGCGAGCCGCGGCCGGTGGGCTACCACTCCTACGGGCACGTGGCCGAGAGCGACGATCAGGCAAAGGAGGAGATCTACCCGCACTACGTCGAGCAGGTCGAGCGGATCGGTCGCGAGCGCGGCTGGAGCCGGCCCTCGCGCGCCTCGTTCGAGCACGAGGCCGAGCACGGCGCGATGGCGGTGGGCTCGCCCGAGACGGTCGCGCGGAAGATCGCCGAGGGTGTGCGCGCGCTCGGCGCCGAGCGGTTCGACCTCAAGGTGAGCACGGGCCGGCTCCCGCACGAGAAGATCATGCGCAGCATCGAGCTCTACGGCACGACGGTCGCCCCGATGGTGCGCGACATGCTGGCCTGAGGGTCCGCGCGACACTCCCCCGTGGACCGCTGCCGCGCCCTACTGGACGGCGTCGCCGGTCTCGGCCGGGTCGATCGGGTCGGCGCAGTAGGCCAGCGGCCCGTCACCCTCCCCGTGGAACCGGAACTCCTCGCCGTCGACGGTCAGGACGAGCAGCCGCCCCTCGACGAGCGCCTGCGTGTAGGCCTGGCCCGGGGTCGGGCAGCCGATCGACCCGTCCGACCAGGTGACCTCCTCGAGGGAGACCACCTCGATGTCGGCGTCGGCGCTGCCGGTGTCCGCGGCGAGCTCGTTGATCGCGGCTGCGACGTCGGGGTCCTGGTCCGGGCCGGCCGCTCCGTCCGACGGCGTGCCTCCGGTCCCCTCCGACGGTGCCTCGCCGGTCGGGCTCTCCGCGGTCGGTGACTCCCCGCTCGGCAACTCCTCGCCGGGCCCCCCCGACGGGTCGTCGGGCGCCTGGGTCGTCGTCGGCTCGTCCGGTTCCTCGGTCGGGTCCTCGCTGCACGCGCCGAGCGCGAGGAGCGCGGCGGCCGCCACGGCGAGCAGTCTGGGGTTCGTCCTCATCGTCGATCACCTCCGGTGCTGACACCGTAGGCGGTGGCACTCCGCCTCGCACGGGCCGAGGTCCCCACCTGCGCCCGGGCCGACGGCCGCTGCCGTCAGTCCCGGTTGCGGGCGACCGTCAGCACGCACGCCGAGTCCTCGAGGGCGCGGACGCCGTGCCGCTCGGGCGGGATCTCGGCGAGGTCGCCGGCAGCGAGCTCGACCTCGTCGTCTCCGGCGTGCAGGATCACCCGTCCGCGCAGGACCTGGAGCGTCGCCTCACCGGGGCTCTCGTGCTCGGCCAGCTCGGTCCCGGCGAGGAGCACCATGAGGTGCTGCCGGAGGCGGGAGTCCTTGTCCCCCACCAGCGCGGTCGAGGACCGACGGGCCCGGGCCTCACCGGCGAGGGCGAGGTGCTTCTCGGTCAGCGCGGCAAGGTCGATGCGGTCCATGTGGTCTCCCTGGTGTCGGTCCCGTGTCGTCCAGTCACTGCCCGCGTGCGCCCGCTCCCGGCGGGGCGCCCGCGACGAGCTCGGTGTCCACGCCGAGGCGGCCGAGGCGCTGGGCGCCGCCCGGCGACCCGATGGGCTCGTCCCGGCCGGGCAGAGTGTCGTCGAAGAAGCCGGCGTTCTCCACGAGGTACGGCCGCAGGGTCTCGGGCAGGTCGTCCTCGTAGTAGATGGCAAGGACGGGGCAGACGGGCTCGCAGGCCCCGCAGTCGACGCACTCGTCGGGCTGGATGTACAGCATCCGGTCGCCCTCGTAGATGCAGTCCACCGGGCACTCGTCGACGCACGCCCGGTCGAGGACGTCGATGCACGGCTGTGCGATCACGTACGTCATCCGGCCAGCCTAATGACGCCGCCGGATACTCTCGAGGCATGTCGGCAGGCGGATCGAGGCGTCCACGGGTCGTCACGTCGACGACGTCACTCACCCCCGCGGTCGGCGATCGGCGGGCGACGGGCGCCCTCTGGAACCTCACCGGCCCGGACCGCGGGCTCGACGCCAACGTCGTGCAGCTGCCACCGGGCGGGCGGATCGAGCCCCACGAGGGTCCGGCGCTCGACGTCCTCTGGCACGTCGTCGCCGGCACCGGCACACTTCTCACGGCCGACGACGACGAACCCCCGCTCGCTCCCGGCGACGTCGTCCACCTCCCGCGCGGCACGGTCCGCGGTGTGGCGGCCGGCGCGGAGGGGATCCGCTACCTCACGGTGCACGACCGCAAGCCACCGCTCGGGATCGGCCCCACGCGCGGCTGACGGCCGGCTCCGCGCCTCGGCCGACCCCGCGCCTCGGTCAGGCCGGCGGCGTCCCCGCGACGTTGAACGCCCACATCACCCCGTACCGGTCGAACATCTGCCCGTAGTGGTCGCCCCACGGGGCCTCCTCGAACGGCATCTGGACGCTCCCGCCCGCCTCGAGCATGGCGACGCCGACCCGCTGCGCCTCCTCGACCGAGTCGAAGGTGAGAAGGAACGAGTAGGCAGAGCCGCGCAGGGGGTACTCGCCGTCGTCGACGGCGTCCGAGCCGGCCAGCACCCCTGCCGGCGTGGCGAGCATGGCGTGAGCGACGGCGTCGGCGGGCATGTCCACACCGGGCATCGGCATGTCGCCGTACGTGACGATCTCGAGCTCACCGCCGAACAGGTCGCGGTAGTGCTCGAAGGCCTCGCGGGTCTGGCCCTGGAAGGCGATGTAGGTGGCGATGGTCGAGAGCATCTCGGATCTCCGTCGATCGGGGCGGTCAGCCGCGGGCGCCGCTGCCAGAAGAAGTGTGGCGACCGCGGCCGCAGGAGCGCCAGCCCTTCGGGGGCACATTCCCCACGACGAACCCCTCGTCCGGCACATCCCGACCACCGACAAGCCTCTCCCACGCCCCTCTCCCGAACAGGACCCGGCGTCGCTAGCCTGGGTGCGACGGTCGGGCGTCGCCACCGGCGGCCCGCGGCGCCGAGGAGAGGAACGATCATGGACATCCGCTCGAACGCCGCGGCGGTCCGCGGGCCCGAGGACCGCTTCACCGGCGACGTGTGGCTGACCCCCATCACCACCGGTGACACGCCGTCGAAGGTGCACTCGGCGGTGGTGCGCTTCGCCCCGGGCGCCCGGACGGCCTGGCACATGCACCCGGTGGGTCAGACGATCTACATCACCGAGGGCCTGTGCCTCGTGCAGGTCGCGCAGGGCCAGGTGCAGGTCTTCCGGGAGGGGGACGTCGTCCGCTTCCACGGCGGGCTGTGGCACTGGCACGGCGCCGGCCGCCACACGTTCATGAGCCACATCGCGGTGACCGACGGCCCCGAGGTCGGCGCCGAGACCGAGTGGGGCGCCCTCGTGCGGGACTCGGAGTACAACCAGCACTGACCCGTCCCGCCCACGGGTGCGAGGCTGCGCCCGTCCCGGTCGGCACCGACGAGCACCGGGCCGGCGCGGGTGCCCGGCATCCGTCCTGCTCGAGCGGTCAGTCGCGCTTGACGAGAGCGCGGAGCGTGACCGTCAGCCCGAGCACGCACCACACCCCGAGGACGAGCACGTCACGGCCGCTCGCGTCGTAGCTCTCCGACAGCAGGCCGGCCCGGACGAGATCCCCGGCCGGCTGGACCGGGAGCCATGCGTGCACGTCCTGGAACCAGCCGGGCAGCCGGTCGGCGGGGAACGTGATCGGCGAGAACAGCAGGACGAAGAAGACAAGCACCTGGCTGATCACCTGCGCGAGCATCGGCGGAAGCACCACCGCGATCCCGTACCCGACGGCCGTGGCCGTCAGCGCGGTGAGCACCGACGCCAGCACGAGCACGGGCCAGTCGATCGCGAGGTCGAGGTCGAACCGGAGCTGGGCGACGATCACGGCGACGGCCACGCCCGGCAGCGCGACGAGCAGCCAGACGAGGAGGTCGGCGAGGAGGACGAGGGCGCGCGGCACCGGGAGCGCCCGCTGGTAGGTGAACGTCCCGTTCGCCTTCGCCTGCGCCACTCCCTGCGGGACGACGACGAGCCCCACCGTGAGCAGGAGGACCGTGGGGGCACCCGTCGAGAGGAAGGCCGCCTCACCACCGTCGACGTCGGGGATGAGCAGTCCGAAGCCGATGATGATGCCCGCGGCAAGAAGGGCCTGGACCACGATGATGAGCGGCAGCATCGGGCCGGTCTGCGCGAGCGTCCACCGCAGGAGGGTGCCGAGGATCGTGCCGGTTCCGGCGCGCGGCGGGATCGCCGCCGGGCCGCCGGACGTGCGGGGGGCGAGCGCGGTGTCAGTCATGGTCGGCCTCCGAGCCGGTCGTGGCGAGGGCGCCGGGCCGTTCTTCGGCCGCGTCGTCGTGGTTCGCCGAGGTCAGCCCGAGGTAGGCGTC
The DNA here is from genome assembly GCF_057652375.1 of Georgenia sp. Z1344. NCBI lineage: Bacteria > Bacillati > Actinomycetota > Actinomycetes > Allobogoriellales > Allobogoriellaceae > Georgenia > Georgenia sp. Z1344. The sequence continues at coordinate 1,675,264 of NZ_CM172728.1, forward strand.
CTCGAGGGTGACGGGCGCGAGCGTGTAGCCGTCGATCAGGCCGTCGGCGCGCAGGGCGGTGGCCCAGGCGACCGCCCGCTCGGCGTCGTGCGCCCCGATCGTCAGGAGGACGCGCCGCCCCACCCGGACGTGGCGCGTGAAGGTGACCGGGACGTCGCCGTCGGACGGATCCGTGCCCTCCGGCACGAGGGCGAGCTCGAGACGCAGCCCGGAGTCCTCGCCGCCCCGGATGCGGGCGGGCGAGCCGGCGGCGACGACTCGGCCGCGGTCGAGGATTACGAGCTCGTCGACGACGCGCTCGGCCTCGGTCACGTTGTGCGTGACGAGCAGGACCCCGGCGCCCTCGTCGCCGATGCGGCGGACCGTGTCCCACAGGCGGCGTCGGCGGGACGCGTCGACGTCGTTGGTCGGCTCGTCGAGGACGAGCAGCGGCACCGGCGCGACGGCGGCCATCGCGAACGCGGTGAGCCGGCGGACGCCGCCGGACAGCCCGGTCCCGTCGGTGGCGGTGCGCCGCGTGTACCACTCGTGGAGGTCGAGCTCGTCGGCGAGGGCGTCGGCGGCGGCGCGGGCGTGCCGCGGGCTCATCCCTCGGAGGCGCCCGGCGATCTCGATGGCCGAGCGCGGGCTCAGTCCGTCGAGGGGCGCCTGCGACTGGCCCTGGAGGGCGACGGCGCGGCGCGCGACGGCGGGGTGGGCGATCGCGTCCACGCCGGAGACGGTGATCCTTCCGGCGTCGGGCCGCAGGAGGCCGACGACCTGGGAGACGAGCGTCGTCTTCCCGGCCCCGTTGTGGCCGAGCAGGCCGACCACCTCGCCGGGCCGGACCCGCAGGTCGATCCCGTCGTTCGCCACCACCTCCCCGAAGCGTCTCGTGAGGTTCTCGATCTCGAGCACGGCGTCGCCCATGGCTGTCCTTCCGTCGGGCCGCGTCGACATACTCACGGTATGTCGATACTGACAGTATCCACGTACTGTCGGTACGTCAACTAGGTTGAGGGGATGGCGAACGACGAGACGGCGACACCGGGACGACGCACCCGGGCCGAGCAGCGCGAGGACACGCGCCGGCACCTCGTCCTCTCGGCCCTCGCGAACTTCACGAGCGACGGCTACCACGGCGCCAGCCTCGAGAAGATCGCGGCCGACGCCGGCTACTCCAAGGGCGCGGTCTACTCCAACTTCGCCGGCAAGGCGGAGCTGTTCCTCGCCGTCATGGACCACAACATCGCGTTCGCCGACGACGCCGGGTGGGACCCGATGACGTACCCCGGTCGCCACGGGCTCGAGGACCCGCCCTCCCCGTACGACGGGGTCGAGGAGCACGATCCCGACGAGCCGACCCCGGCGGAGGCGGCGCAGGCGTTCGGGCTCGCCACGCTCGAGTTCATCGGCGCGACCGCCCGGGACCCGGCGATGCGCGAGGCGATCGGCGAACGGATCGGCGTCCTCGTGCGGACCTACTCCGGCTACGTGGCCGACCGCCGACCGGTCGGCGAGGACCTGACGGCCGAGGAGGTCTCCTTGCTGCTCACGGCTCTCGACCAGGGCACCGCGGTCCTCTCGCTCGGTGGCGTGGAGGTCGATCCCGCGCTCCTGCGCGTCGGTCTCCACCGGCTGATGGACCCGGCCGCTGCCGCAGCCACAGGACGCGAGGGCGCGGCCGCCGGTGACGACGCGCCGACCTGGAGCAGCATCGAGAAGGTGCGCGAGCTCATCGAGCAGGTGCGGGCGGAGGACCAGGAGCTGCGCGGTCGGCGGGACGCGACCGACGGCACCGGCAACGGCAACGGTCACGGCGACGACGACAACGGCGACGAGCGATCCGGCTGATCACCCCCGTCCGTCACCGTGGGTCGCGCCCGCTACCGTGCCGGGCATGACGCCTCGCCTCAGCCCGGACCAGGCCCGGCGCGCCCGGCTCGACGCCCACCTGCTCGCCGGTTCCGACCTGTCCCCGACCGAGGTCGTCGACCGCGCCGTGGCCCTCCAGGGGCAGGACCTCGCGGGCGTGCTCCGTGCCGTCGCTATCCGCTCCCGCCCAGGGACCACGCTCGACGACGTGCGCGCCGCCTTCGACGCCGGCGAGATCGTGCGGTCCTGGCCGATGCGCGGCACCCTCTTCGCCACCACTCCCGCGCACCTGGCCACGCTCCTCTCGCTCACGGCCGAACGGATCCAGCGTCAGGACGCTCGGCGTCGGGGCGAGCTGGGCCTCGACGACGCGGTGGTCGCACGCGCAAGGGAGGTCCTCGGTGCGGCGCTGGCCGAGCGGCCCCGGACCCGCGCCGAGGTGCTCGAGCTGTGGACGGACGCCGGCATCCCCACCGACGCCGGCCGCGGCTACCACCTCATCGCGCACCTCGCGATCGACGGGGACGTCCACTGGGGCTCGTTCGTCGACGGCGGGTCCGAGCAGCTGCTCACGGCGTCCTCCCCGACGTCGGCGGCGGACCCCGAGCAGGCGCTCGCCCAGGTGCTGCGGGGGTGCGTGGCCGCCCGCGGGCCGGTCGCCGAGGCCGACCTCGCGTGGTGGCTCAAGCTGCCGAAGACCCAGGTCCGGCGGGCAGCGGCCGAGGCTGAGGACGTCGTCGAGGTGGAGGTCGACGGGACGGTGGCGTGGATGATCGAAGGCGCGCTCGGGCGCGACGAACGGGCGTCCGGTCGTGAGGAGGAGTCGTCCGGTCGTGGCGCCCCGCGGGTCGACCTCGCCCCCGCCTTCGACGAGTGGATCCTCGGTTACCAGGACCGCTCCCTCGTCGCTAGCGCGGCGATGCTCGACGCGATCGTGCCGGGCCGCAACGGGGTCTTCCGCCCGACCATCCTCGTGGACGGGGTCGCGGTCGGGACGTGGAGGTTCCCCGCGGGTCGAGGGCGCGCCGACGCCGGGCCGGTCGTCGAGATGGTCGAGCGGGTGCCGGCGCGCACGCGCACCGCGATCGACCGTGCGCTGGCGGGGTGGCCGCACCGGTAGCCGCGCCCGCGCGGTGACGGGCGGGGCAGGGACGCCGGACGTCGACACCGTCAGCCCAGGTGCAGCTCGAGGACGACGGTCTGGAGGTCGGCCTCGTCGGGCTCGTCGTCAGGCTCGTCGTCGGGCTCGTCGTCGGGCTGGTCGTCGTCGTCCGGGAAGGTGCCGGTGGCGACGGGACGCGGGGCCGACCCGGCGTCGTCGTTCTCCGCGACGTCGTCCGTGTCGATCGTCGAACCCTGCCCGACGACGACCAGCCCGTTCGCCCGGGCATGCGTCGCCGCGGCCGCAACCTGGGAGCGGTGGAGCTCGAGGAGGAGCAGTCCGTCCGCGGCGAGGAAGCACGGTGCCTGCTCGACGAGAGCACGGGCGAGGTCCAACCCGTCCGCGCCGCCGAGCAGGGCGGCGTGCGGCTCATGGTCCCGGGCCTCGTGCGGGAGGAGGTCGAGGCGGCCGTCGGGAACATAGGGCGGAACGGCCGCGATGACATCCACGCGTCCGCGCACGTACTGCGGGAGGCCCACGAGGACGTCCCCCCGATGGACGCCGCGACCGGCACCGAGGTTCGTCCGTGCGTGCCGGAGCGCCGCCGGGGAGCGGTCGATCGCGTGGATCTCCGCGTCCGGGAACGCCCGCACGATCGCCGTCGCTACGGGTGCGACGCCGCAGAACGCCTCGACGACCACCACCGACTGCGACGACGCGCGCGGGCGCCGGCCCCGAGCGGACGCCTCACCCACCGCTTGCGCCGCCCGCACCGTGTCGAGAGTGCGGTTGAGGAGCGCCCGCGTGCGCTGCCGGGGGACGAAGACGCCCGGTCCCACCGACAGCTCGAGGCCGGCAAGCTCGACCCGGCCGACGACGTGCTCGAGCGGCTCGCCCCCGAGGCGGCGGCGCACGAGCGACTCGAGGGTGTCGTCGTCGTGCGTGGATCGCCGAAGGAGCGCCGCCTCGTCCTCCGCGAAGACCGAACCCGCCGCGCGGAGCCTGTGGACGATGTCGTCCGACGTCACCGGGTCAGGCCCTCGGCGTGCTCCCCGGCACCTGTGGTCCCGCGCCCATCGGTGTCGCGGACGGCGGCGAGGAGGGCGTCGATCGGCGGCGGGACGGCGTCGAGAGCGACAGCCTCGGCCAGGAGCGCCGCATAGCGCACCTTGTTGCCGCTCCTACCGGCGAGGAACCGCACGAGCTGGTGCGCCTGCGAACGGCCGCGCAGCTGCGGCTGGCGCTGGAGCCGGCGGAAGGAGCCGAGCTCGCCCTGCGCGTCGATGACGGCCTCCACACCGGTGACGCCGAGGGCACGGATGAGCTCGGACTCCAGATCGGGGTCGCAGACGAAGACTCGGTCGATGACGCGCTCGAAGTCGCGGCGCTCGGGGGCGTCGACGAGGCCGAGCAGCCGGTCACCCATGTGGTGGGCAACCGCGCGGCGCGCACCCTTGGACCCGCGGACCGGCAGCACTCGCGGGGCGCTCATGTCCAGGCGCCGGGCGAGGGTGCGGACGGCGACGGCATCGCTCTCGCCCTCGACCAGCACGATCGTCACCTGTGCATCGTGGCATCCCGCCCTCTCGGGCGTGCAACGACCACGCGGCTGCTGCCCCGGAACGGCGAAACGGCCGGACCTCGTGGTCCGACCGCCGTCGTGCCGATGTGCTGGTGGAGCCACGGGGACTCGAACCCCGAACCCCCTGCTTGCAAAGCAGGTGCGCTACCAGTTGCGCCATGGCCCCTCGGTGCCGGTCTCCCGGCCGGCCGACCTGCCGGTCGTGCCGTGCGACGACCCTAGCGGTCGGCGCCGCCACCGAGGAGGACTCGGCGGCGTGAAGCGGGTCAGCCCTCGGTCGGCTGCGTCGGCAGGGTGACGCCCGGGGCGTCCGCCGGGTTGGGCTCGTCCGTGACCTCGGCCCAGATGGCCCGCTCCTCGCGGTCCTGCTGCACCTTGATCCAGACGGCGTATCCGGCCACCGCGGCGGCCAGGACGATCAGAACCTTCTTCATGGTGGTCCTCCGGTGCGACGAGGGTGAGGAGAGTGGGCCTGAATGGACTCGAACCATCGACCTCTTCCTTATCAGGGAAGCGCTCTAACCGACTGAGCTACAGGCCCGTGCCCGCGTCGTGCGGGCGAGGCGCGCACGTGGCGCGCCGACGTGCGAGTTTAGCCCACGTGCGCGGTGCTCCCCAACCCGATCGGGCCGCACCGGTCGTGAGTTCCCGCACTGCCGCTCCGTGCCGAACGTCCGGGTGAGCCTCTGCTCCGCACTCTCGACCCGTCTGATGTCGAGAGTGCGGTCGGGGCCAACCGCACTCTCGACGCGCACCAACCGCAGTCTCGACGAAAGAGCCGGGTCAGTCGTCCGTGAAGGTGACCGAGAGGCCGCCGACCAGGGCCGCCACGAGGTTGTAGAGGAACGCGGCGAGCGCGCCGAGCACGGTGAGCAGGAGGACGTCGAGCACGGCGATGATCGCGGCGAGCGACATCACGCGGTCGAACTCGAGGAGCTGCATGAGCTCGAGGAAGCTCGCCGACCCGATCGTGGCGAGGAGCTCCTCGATCTCCGAGAAGACGTACATCCGGTCGAGCACGAACCACACCGTGGCGACCGCGACGACGAGCATGATGCCCGCCGCGATCGACAGCAGGAACGACAGCCGCATGGCGGACCAGGGGTCGATGCGGGCGAGCGTGAGCCGCGCGGTGCGAGCCCCGGCAAACCTGCCGCTCGGCCGCGAGCTCGAGGAAGGCGCACGACCGGAGCCGGAGGAACGGGCCGGCGCTCCGGAGGAGGACCGCTGCGACCGCTCGTCACCGGGCGGCGGCGGTGCGGTATGCGACCGACCTCCGTCGCGGGTCGATGCCTCGCTCACGCGTCACCTCCGTCGTCGTCGGTGCCGACCCCCGGCACCTGCTCGCCAGACGCTACCCGCTCGTCGTCCGCTGCCGGGGACGGGGTGGCCCCGTTCTCACCGGAGTCGCGGTTCTCGCCGGCGTCGGCAGTCTCGCCGGTCTCGGCGCCGGTCTCGGTCTCGGTCTCCGCGTCCGCCTCGATGCGCTCGACCTCCTCGGCGACCTCGCGCTCAGCGTTCTTCGCCACGGCGATGATGCGGTCCCCGTCGTCGACCCGGGCGAACGAGACGCCCTGGGTGTTGCGGCCGGTGAGCCGGACCTCGTCGACCCGCGAGCGCACGATCTTTCCGCCGGCCATGATGACGAGGACCTCGTCGTCGTCGGTGACCGTGAGGGTGGCGACGAGGTCGCCGCGCGCCTCGACGAGGTTGGCCACCTTGATGCCGAGGCCGCCACGGCCCTGCACCCGGTACTCCTCGACCTCGGTGCGCTTGGCGAAGCCGCCCTCGGTGACGACGAAGACCTGGTCGCCGGGGTGGACGACGTCCATCGACAGCAGGTGGTCGCCGTCCCTGAACTTCATGCCGGTGACGCCGGAGGTGGCGCGGCCGGTGGCGCGCAGGGCGTCGTCGGTGGCCGTGAAGCGCAGGGACTGGCCCTTCTTCGACACGAGCAGCACGTCGTCGCCCTCGTCGACGAGCCGCGCGGCGATCACGCGGTCGGGCTCGCCGTCGCCGTTCTCGCGCAGGTTGATGGCGATGAGGCCGCCCTGGCGGGCCGACTCGTAGTCGGACAGCCGGGTCTTCTTCACCAGGCCCCGCTCGGTGGCGAGCACGAGGTAGTCCGCGGCCTGGTAGTCGGCGATGTCGACCACGGACGCGATCGACTCGCCCGGCTGGAACGCCAGGAGGTTGGCCACGTGCTGGCCCTTGGAGTCACGCCCGCCCTCGGGCAGCTCGTAGCCCTTGGCGCGGTAGACGCGGCCGAGCGTGGTGAAGAACAGCTGCCAGTTGTGCGTGGAGGTGACGCCGAAGTGCTCGACGACGTCGTCCTCCCGCAGCTGCGTCCCACGGATGCCCTTGCCACCGCGCCGCTGCGCCCGGTAGGAGTCCGTGCGGGTGCGCTTGACGTACCCGCCGCGGGTGATCGTCACGACGACGTCCTCGCGCGGGATGAGGTCCTCGACCGTCATCTCACCGTCGAACGGGAGGATGGTCGTGCGTCGGTCGTCGCCGTAGCGCTCGACGATGGCCGCGAGCTCCTCGGACACGATCGTCCGCTGCCGCTCGGGCCTGGCGATGATGTCCTCGAGGTCCTCGATCTTCGCGGCGAGCGCGGCGTGCTCGTCGAGGATCTTCTGCCGCTCGAGCGCGGCGAGCCGGCGGAGCTGGAGGGCGAGGATCGCGTCCGCCTGGTCGGTGTCGATCTCGAGCAGGTCCATCAGGCCCGTGCGCGCGTCGTCCGCGGTGGGCGAGCGGCGGATGAGCGCGATGACCTCGTCGAGAGCGTCGAGCGCCTTGAGGTAGCCGGTGAGGATGTGCATCCTCTTCTGCGCCTCGCCGAGCTCGAACTCCGCACGACGACGAACGACCTCGAGCTGGTGGGTGACCCAGTGGCGCACGAACCCGTCGAGGGAGAGCGTGCGCGGGACACCGTCGACGAGGGCGAGCATGTTCGCCGGGAAGTTCGTCTGCAGCTGGGTGTGCTTGTAGAGGTTGTTGAGCACGACCTTCGCGACGGCGTCCCGCTTGAGGACGACGACGAGACGCGTGCCGGTCCGCGAGGAGGTCTCGTCCCGGACGTCGGCGATGCCAGGGGCACGGCCGTCGCTCACCGACTCGGCGATCTTCTCCAGCAGCCGGTCGGGGTTGACCTGGTACGGCAGCTCGGTGGCGACGAGGCAGGTGCGCCCGTCGATCTCCTCGACCTCGACGACCGCGCGCTGGACGATCGAGCCGCGTCCGGTGCGGTACGCCTCCTCGATGCCGCGCGTGCCGAGGATCGTGGCGCCGGTCGGGAAGTCCGGGCCCTTGATGCGCTGCATGAGCTCGCCGAGCAGCTGCTCCTTGGTGGCGTCCGGGTTCTCCAGGTACCACTGGACGCCGGCCGCCACCTCCCGCATGTTGTGCGGCGGGATGCGGGTGGCCATGCCGACCGCGATGCCCTCGGAGCCGTTGACGAGCAGGTTGGGGAAGCGCGCCGGCAGGACGACCGGCTCGGAGTCGCGGCCGTCGTAGTTCGCCTGGAAGTCGACGGTTCCGGAGGTGATGTCCCGGACCATCTCCATCGCCAGCGGGGCCATCCGGACCTCGGTGTACCGGTGGGCGGCGGCGCCCTGGTCGCCGGGCGAGCCGAAGTTGCCCTGCCCGGCGGCGAGCGGGTACCGCATCGTCCAGTGCTGGACGAGGCGCACGAGCGTGTCGTAGATGGCGCCGTCGCCGTGCGGGTGGAACGTCCCCATGACGTCGCCGACCACGCGGGTCGACTTCGAGAACGCCGACTCGGGACGGTAGCCGCCGTTGTACATCGCGTAGATGACCCGGCGGTGCACGGGCTTGAGGCCGTCACGCACGTCGGGCAGCGCGCGTCCCACGATGACGCTCATGGCGTAGTCGAGGTACGACCTCTGCATCTCGTCCTGCAGGTCGACCTGCGTCACGCCGGTCTGCTCGGGTGTCTCGCTCACTGGTGTCCTTCGGTCGGCTGGTGTGCCAGAGGGTGGGGGCCGCGACGGCGGTGCGCGGCTCGGGGTCCCGGCCCGGCTGGGGCGGACGGGGACCGCGGGGTCAGATGTCGAGGAACCGGACGTCGTGCGCGTTGCGCTGGATGAACCCGCGGCGCTGCTCGACGTCCTCCCCCATGAGGATCGCGAAGATCTCGTCCGCGGCCGCGGCCTCGCCGAGGGTGATCTGCTTGAGGGTGCGCGTGTCCGGGTTCATCGTGGTGTCCCACAGCTCGGAGTCGTTCATCTCGCCCAGACCCTTGTAGCGCTGGATCGGTCCGTCCTTCTCCTTCGGCAGCCGCTTGCCGTTCGCCAGGCCGTCGGCCACCACGGCGTCCCGCTCCTTGTCCGAGTACACGTACTCGTGGGGCGAGTTCGTCCACTTGATGCGGAAGAGCGGCGGCTGCGCGAGGTAGACGTGGCCGCCCTCGAGCAGGGGTCGCATGTAGCGGAACACCAGCGTGAGCAGCAGCGTGGCGATGTGCTGGCCGTCGACGTCGGCATCGGCCATGAGGACGATCTTGTGGTACCTCAGCTTCTCGATGTCGAACTCCTCGCCGACACCCACGCCGAAGGCGGTGATGAGGTTGCGGATCGTCTCCGAGCCGAGGGCCCGGTCGAGGCGCGCCTTCTCGACGTTGAGGATCTTGCCGCGGATCGGCATGATCGCCTGGATCCGCGGGTCGCGGCCGCCCACGGCGGAGCCGCCGGCCGAGTCACCCTCGACGATGAAGATCTCGCACTCGCGCGGGTCCTTGCTCGAGCAGTCCTTGAGCTTGCCCGGCATGGACGCCGACTCGAGCACGGTCTTGCGGCGCGTGGCCTCGCGGGCCTTGCGGGCGGCGAGGCGCGCGGCGGCGGCCGACTGCGCCTTGCGGATGACGTCGCGCCCCTCGTTCGGGTGCTGGTCGAGCCAGTCGGCGACCTGGGAGTACACCTGGGTCTGGACGTAGGTCCGGGCCTCGGTGTTGCCCAGCTTGGTCTTCGTCTGCCCCTCGAACTGCGGCTCGCCGAGCTTGACCGAGATGACGGCGGTGAGGCCCTCGCGGACGTCGTCGCCCGTGAGGTTGTCGTCCTTCTCCTTGAGCAGGCCCTTGTCGCGGGCGTACTTGTTGATGACCGAGGTCATCGCCGAGCGGAAGCCCTCCTCGTGGGTGCCGCCCTCGGTGGTGTTGATCGTGTTCGCGTACGTGTGGACGGACTCGCTGTAGCCGCCGGTCCACTGCATGGCGAGCTCGAGGGAGATCTTCTTGTCCGTGTCCTCGGACTCGAACGCGACGACCTCGGGGTGCACGACCTCGACCCGCTTGGCCGCGTTGAGGTGCTTGACGTAGTCGACGAGCCCGTCGTCGTAGCGGTAGGTCACGGTGCGGAAGCCGGGCACCGGGTCGTCCGCCGTGCCCTCCTCGTCCCCCGTCACCTCGTCGCCGGAGTCGACCGCCTCGGGGCGCTCGTCGGTCAGCGAGAGGGTGAGGCCCTTGTTGAGGAACGCGTACTGCTGCAGGCGCGAGCGGAGCGTCTCGTAGTCGTGGTCGACCGTCTCGAAGATGTCGGCGTTGGGCCAGTACCGGACCGTCGTCCCGGTCGCGGTGGTCTCCTCGCCCTTCTCCAGCGGGCCGGTCGGTACTCCGTCGACGAACGACATCCGCCAGACGTGCCCCTCGCGGCGGACCTCGACCTCGAGACGGTGGGACAGCGCGTTGACCACCGAGACGCCGACGCCGTGCAGGCCGCCGGAGACCGCGTACCCGCCGCCGCCGAACTTGCCGCCGGCGTGCAGGACGGTGAGCACGACCTCGACGGCGGGCTTGCCCTCGGTCGGGTGGAGGTCGATCGGGATGCCGCGGCCGTCGTCCACCACGGTCACCGAGCCGTCGCCGCCCAGGGTCACCGAGATCTCGCCCGCGTAGCCGGCGAGGGCCTCGTCCACCGAGTTGTCGACGACCTCGTACACGAGGTGGTGGAGCCCCCGGGGGCCGGTCGACCCGATGTACATGCCGGGCCGCTTGCGGACGGCCTCGAGCCCCTCGAGCACCTGGATGTTCTCGGCGCCGTACTGCCCCTGGGGACGCGCGGAGCCGGCCGGGTCCTGGCCGGGGGTCGACGGGGAGCCCGGTGCAGCTGCGGCCGTCCCGTCGGCAGGGGTCTCGGGGGACGATGCGCTGCTCTCTGCTGCCACGGTCGACGGTTCTCCTCGGCTCTCGAACGACACGGGGACGGGTGCCCGCCCCCTCGGTCGCCTCGTGTCCGACCCCGGGGCGCGCTGCCCCGGACGACGCCGGACCGGTCAGGGGATTCTACCGCGGACAGCGCTCACCACCCAATCATCCACAGGCTGTGTCCACAGGCTGTGGGGTGTTATGTCCCACGCCGGTCCGCGGGATCGTCGGGACCGCGCGCCACCGCGCCGCGAGCCCCGCCGCCCCGCGTCCCCGCCACTGCTCGCAGCCGCATCCACGGTGTCGCACGCCGCTGCCGGCGAGCGAGGGTCAGCCGTACGTGTCGCGTGGCCCCCGCCCCCCGCGCACGGCGAACCGGCCGTGCTTCCAGCTCGGGCCGCCCGGTCCGAGCACGGTGATCGACGTGACCGTCCCGGCGCCGGCCTCCTCCTCGATCCGCCGCTCGAGCTGCGGGAGCAGCAGCCGCACCTGGGTCGCCCACGCGGTCGACGACGTGCGCAGGACGAGCTCCCCCTCGGCGAAGGTCTCGACCTCGCAGTGGTCCGCGACCTGTTCGCCGACGATCTCCCGCCACCTGGTGACGACGGTCGCGAGGGAGAGCTCGCGTCCCCAGCCCCGACGTCGCACGAGCTGCGCCCCGATGCTGCCGAGGAGCTGGGGGTCCCGGCGGGACGGCGAGGATCCTGAGCCGGCCCACCCGAGTCCGGGCCCCGGGCGCCACGGCCGGCCGGACCCGCTCTCCTGCGGCGCCGTCCCGTCGTCGGTGTCGTCCGTGTCGTCCGGCCCTCCGCGCACCCACCCCCCACGACGACGAGGGGCGGGCGTGGTGCGCAGCCCCTTGTCCCATGCTGCAGCGCGCGCACGCGCGAGCACGGCGTGCGCGAGCGCGTCGGGCGAGGCGGGCAGGACGTCCGCCGCGTCGACGTCTTCGCCCGTGGTCGGCCCGTCGGCGCTCATGCCGCACCTCGCACGGTCGCGGTCCCGTCGGCGACGTCGACCCGGGTGCCGGCGAGCTCCTCGGGAACGTCCTCGTCGACGGCGGCGGTCAGCAGCACCTGCTCGGCCTCGGCGACCATGCCGGCGAGCCTGCTGCGCCGGCGGGAGTCGAGCTCGGCGAAGACGTCGTCGAGGACGAGTACCGGGTCGCCCCCACCGGTCTCGGCCGCGGCGTCGCGCAGGACCCGCCAGGCGGCCAGCCGCAGCGCGAGGGCGTAGGACCAGGACTCGCCGTGGCTCGCGTACCCGCGCGCCGGCAGCGGACCGAGGGCGAGGGCGAGGTCGTCGCGGTGCGGGCCGACGAGGCACACGCCCCGCTCGACCTCCCGCGGGCGGGCCTCCCCCAGGGCGGCGAGCATCCGCTCGGCGACGGCGGCCGGTTCCATGAGCGCGGCCTCGAGCTCGGCCGCGCGGTCGCGAGCCGCGCGGGCGGCGTCGTCGTCGACGGTGTCCGGCCCCGTGACCCCGGCGAGGACTGCCGCGTCCGGGTCGGGCCCGCCCTCGGCACCCACCAGCGAGGTCCGCGCGTCGATCCGCGCCTCCCCCTGCCCGCCCGAGACCTGCTCGTACGCCTCGGCGACGTGGGGACGCAGGCGCGCGACGAGGTCCGCGCGCGCGGCGACGATCTCGGCACCGGCCTCGGCGAGCTGGGCGTCCCACACGTCCAGTGTGGACAGGTCGACGCTGCGACCCGCACGGGCGGCGGCCCCGGCGGACTTCAGCAGCGCGACGCGTTGACGCAGGACCCGGTCGTAGCGCTGACGCACCTCGGACAGTCGCGGGCGCAGCTGGACGAGGAGGTCGTCGAGGTACCGCCGCCGCCCCGAGGGGTCGCCGCGGACGAGCTCGAGGTCCTCGGGCGCGAACACGACGAGCCGCAGGTGCCCGAGCAGGTCCCGCGGGCGGGCGGGGTGCCGGTCGAGCCGCGCGCGGTTGGCCCGGCCGGCGATGATCTCCACCTCGAGGAGGGTGTCCCGGTCGTCGTCACGCACCTTCGCCCGCACGACGGCGCCGGGCGTCCCTCGGCGGACGAGCGCCGTGTCCGCCGCGACGCGGTGCGAGCTGAAGGTGGCGAGGTAGCCGACGGCCTCGACGATGTTCGTCTTGCCCTGCCCGTTGGGTCCGACGAACGCCGTGACTCCCGGCTCGAGGGCCAGCACGAGCTCGCGGTAGGAGCGGAAGTCGCTCAGCGCGAGGTCGGTGACCCGCACCTAGCTCGTGGCGGGCCCCACCGGCGGTTCCCCGGCGGGGTCCTGCGCCGGCTTGGTGGCGTGCGCGCCGAACTGGTTGCGCATCGCCGCGACCATGCGCATCGCGGGCGAGTCCTCCTGGCGGGAGGTGAAGCGGGCGAACAGCGAGGCCGAGATCGCGGGGACCGGGACCGCGGCGTCGATGGCGGCGTCGATCGTCCACCGGCCCTCGCCGGAGTCCTCGACGTAGCCGCGGATGTCGTCGAGGTCCGGGTCGCTGTCGAGCGCGAGCACCATGAGGTCGAGGAGCCAGGACCGTACGACCGTGCCCCGGCGCCAGGCGTTGAGGACCGCGCCCGGGTCGTCGACGAGGTCGTCGCGGGCGTGCATGAGCTCGTAGCCCTCGGCGTAGGCCTGCATGAGGCCGTACTCGATGCCGTTGTGGACCATCTTGGTGAAGTGGCCGGCGCCGACCGGGCCGGCGTGGACGAAGCCCTCCTCGCGGGGACCCTCGGGGCGCAGCGCGTCGAAGACCGGCATGAGCCGCTCGACGTCCTCGGGCGAGCCGCCGACCATGAGCCCGTAGCCGACCTCCTTGCCCCAGACGCCGCCGGAGACCCCGGTGTCGACGTAGTGGATGCCGTTCTCCGCGAGCCGGGCGGCGTTCGCCTGGTCCTCCTCGAAGTGCGAGTTGCCGCCCTCGACCACGAGGTCGCCCTCGTCCAGGAGCTCGGCGAGCTCGGCGAGGGTGCCGCGCGTCGGGTCGCCGGCCGGGACCATCACCCACAGGTTCCGCGGGGCGGGCAGGGCCTCGACCAGCTCGGCCAGGGTGGCGACGTCGGACACCTCCGGGTCGCGGTCGTAGCCCGTGACGGCCAGTCCCGCGGTACGCAGCCGCTCGGCCATGTTGCCGCCCATGCGGCCCAGACCGATCATCCCGAGGTGCATGCGAACTCCTTCGTCTGACCGGCCGATCAGCCGGCGAAGCGGATGGGCATGAGGAGGTAGCGGAACTCTCCGGAGTCCTCGCCGTCGGCCTCGTCCTGTCCCGTGAGGGTCGCCGGCTTGGAGGGGTGGGTGAAGGAGAGGCGGGCGAGCGGGCGCGTGAGCGCGCCGAGGCCGTCGAGCAGGTAGACCGGGTTGAACGCGGTCGTGATCGGCTCGCCGACGAGGGTGGCCTCGAGGGCCTCCGACGCCTGCGCGTCGTCCCCCTGCCCGGCCTCGAGGACGACCTGCCCCTCGGTGAACGACAGGCGGATCGGGGTGTTGCGCTCGGCCACGAGGCTCACGCGCTTGGCGGCGGCGATGAGCTCGGCCGCGTCGACGACCGCGTGGGTCGGCGTCTCGTCGGGGAAGAGGCGGCGCACCGGCGGGTAGTCGCCGTCCACGAGCAGCGAGGTCGTGCGGCGGCCGCCGGCCTCGAAGCCGATGAGCGATCCGGCGCCGGAGGTGTCGAGGTCGACCTCGACCGCCCCCGCGGAGGTCAGCGACTTCGCGACGTCGGAGAGCGTGCGGGCGCGGACGAGCGCGACGGCGGAGACCGGCTCGTCCCCGGCGGGGTGCCAGGGCAGCTCACGCATCGCGAGCCGGTACCGGTCGGTGGCGAGCAGCGTGATCGTGTCGCCCTCGATCTCGACGCGGACGCCGGTGAGCAGCGGCAGCGTCTCGTCGCGGGACGCTGCGGTCGTCACCTGGGCCACGGCCTCGGCCAGCACATCGGCGTCGATGGTGCCCGCCGTGTCCGGCATCGCCGGCAGCGCCGGGTACTCCTCGACGGGCATGGACGTCAGGGTGAACCGCGAGGCGCCGCAGGTGAGCGTGACGCGGGTGCCGTCGACGTCGACGTCGACCGGCCGCGCCGGCAGCGAGCGGCAGATGTCGGCGAGCAGGCGCCCCACCACGAGGACCGTCCCGGGCGTCTCGACCTCGGCCTCGACCACCGACCTCGCGGAGATCTCGTAGTCGAAGGTGGCGAGCGTCAGCTGCCCGTCGGCCGCCTCGATGCGGACACCGGCGAGGACGGGGACGGGGGGACGTGCCGGCAGCGAGCGTGCCGTCCAGGACACGGCCTCGGCCAGGACGTCGCGGTCAACCCTGAACTTCACGGTGGATCACTTTCTCTCAAGACTGGTTGCGCTCTCCATCGGCGAGGGTGCGGCGCACCGCACACCTTACGTGCTCGGGAGCTCCTTGCGGTCGGTGGCGGGGGCGGCTGGGGAGAGGGACGGTCGATGTCGGTCCGAGGGGGGATCGTCGGCATGTGCGGATGAACGACAAAGTCCGAGATCTAGGGTTCGTCATCGTCATCGCACCTGTGGAACCTGGGGATCATCGTCGTCGTGCCTGGTCAGAGGCTTGTCATTCATGTGGACGACGCTGCGGACGGCGGCGTGGACGAATGACACGGTCCGTGGATGTCATTCGTCCGTCCACGGGGACGGCGCCGTCGTCCCCAGCTCGTGCACGGATCGGGGCCCGCTCGTCCACGCCGACCCACAGGCTCGTCCACACGGCCGGCCGGTGGTGTGGTTCTCACCGCCGCGGCCGACGTCACCCCTCGCGGGCGCGGGTCTTGATGCGGGCGGTGAGCTCGGAGACCTGGTTGTAGATCTGGCGCTTCTCCGCCATGAGGTCCTTGATCTTGCGGTTGGCGTGCATGACGGTCGTGTGGTCGCGCCCGCCGAACAGCTGGCCGATCTTGGGCAGCGAGAGCTGGGTGAGCTCGCGGCACAGGTACATCGCGATCTGCCGCGCGGTGACGAGGACGCGGGAGCGGTCGGCGGAGGTGAGGGCCTCGAGCGAGATCGAGAAGTAGTCCGCCGTCTGCGCCATGATGAGGCTCGGCGTGATCTCCTCGCTCGCGGGGTCCGTGATGATGTCCTTGAGGACCATCTCGGCGAGCGGCCGGTCGACGTCCTGCCCGTTGAGGTTGGCGAATGCGGTCACGCGGATGAGGGCGCCCTCGAGCTCGCGGATGTTGGTCGAGATCCGGGACGCGATGTACTCGAGCACCTCGGGCGCGGCGTTGAGGCCGTCGTTCTCCGCCTTCTTGCGCAGGATCGCGATGCGCGTCTCGAGGTCGGGCGGCTGGACGTCCGTGAGCAGCCCCCACTCGAAGCGCGAGACGAGCCGCTGCTCGAAACCGTTGAGCTGCTTGGGCGGGACGTCCGAGGTGATGACCACCTGCTTGGAGTCGTTGTGCAGCGTGTTGAAGGTGTGGAAGAACTCCTCGACCGTCTGCTCCTTGCCGCCGAGGAACTGGATGTCGTCGATGAGCAGGACGTCGACGTTGCGGTAGCGACGCTGGAACGACTCGGCCTTGTCGTCCCGGATCGAGTTGATGAAGTCGTTCGTGAACTCCTCGGAGTTCACGTAGCGCACCCGGATCCCGGGGTAGAGGTTGCGGGCGTAGTGGCCGATCGAGTGCAGCAGGTGCGTCTTGCCCAGCCCCGACCCGCCGTAGATGAACAGCGGGTTGTAGGCCTTCGCCGGCGACTCGGCGACGGCCGTCGCCGCCGCGTGGGCGAACCGGTTCGACGAACCGGACACGAAGGTCTCGAACGTGAACTTGGGGTTGAGACGCGAGGCCTGCTCGCCGTTGTCCTCGGCGTGCGAGATGCCCCGGCTCTGCGAGGACCGGTCCGGGGTGGGGCGCTGCTCGTTCCCCCGGTCGGCGGGCGGGACCGACCGCGGCGGGGTGGCCGCGCTCGGCGGGACCGGGAGCTCGGTGACGGTGGGCCGCGGGGGCGTGGGCTCGTCGAGCAGCGAGGGGTCGACCGTGACCGCGATCCGGACCGTGCTGCCGTGGATCTGCGACATCGCGGCGATGATCTGCTCGCGCGCCTGCATCTCGAGGTAGTCCTTGGCGAGGTCCGAGCCGACGGCGAGCAGCAGCGTGTCGTCGATGATCCCCAGGGCCCGGGCCTGACGGACGAAGGCGAGCTGCGCCGGGCGGATGTCGCCGCTGTCCGAGAGACGCGAGACGGCGAGCTGCCATGCCTCGGCGATGGATTCCGCCACGCCCACACCACTCCTTGCGCACCAGTCGCCCGACCGGTGCCGGACGGGTCCCTTACTGTGTCACGGAACGGCCACATCCACATAGTTCTCCACAGTTGTGCGCATCCGGTCGGGGCGCACGAGGCGCGGCACCGTGCCGATCCCGGAGCCGGGCGCCGGCGGGCGGGGGGCAATCCGTGGACGACGACGTTCCACAGGTCACGCCCGCACGCCGTTGACCGGGTGCGGCCGCCGCCCGTAGCCTGGGGCGTCCACTCGTGTGGACACCACTCAAACCTGGGCCCGAGGTCGGGCCCGTGCGCGCGCCCGTCAGGGCTCGAGCGCGGGGGTCGGATCCTCCAGGGCCAGCCAGCACGTCGAGACACGTCAGGGGTACCAGCCGTGAGCAAGCGGACTTTCCAGCCGAACAACCGTCGCCGGTCCAAGGTGCACGGCTTCCGTCTGCGGATGCGCACCCGCGCCGGCCGCGCCATCCTTTCCGCGCGCCGTTCCAAGGGCCGCGCGAAGCTCTCCGCCTGAGTCGTGCTTCCGGCGCACCACCGGATGCGCCGCGCGGCCGACTTCACCGCGACCGTCCGGAAGGGCGTGCGGGCCGGCAGCGACCGACTCGTCGTCCACAGGCGACCGACCGCCGACGAGGACCCCGTCCTCGTCGGCTTCGTCGTCTCCAAGGGGGTCGGCGGGGCTGTGGTCCGCACGGAGGTCAAGCGGCGCCTGCGGCACCTGATGGCTGACCGGGTCGCCGGCCTCGAGCCGGGCACGCGGGTCGTCGTCCGCGCCCTGCCGCGCGCCGCCGGGGCGACCTCCGCCGAGCTCTCGGTCGACCTCGAGCGGGCGCTGCGCGGCACCGCCCGGAAGATCGAGCGGACGCGGACCACCGACGCCGTGGCACCGGGGCATGCCTGAGGAGGGCCCGGGCCGGGAGCGATCTCCGGGAGGCGGTGCACAGCGGCGGGCCGACGACGATCGCCGGCGCGTGGTCGGCGGGGACCAGCACGCCGAGGGTGACGACCGAGGGGGCAGCCGCTTGGAGCGCGGCCGGGTCGGGCCGATCACGTGGCTGCTCCTCAAGGCGGTCCGTGGCTACCAGCTGATCGTCTCCCCCTGGTTCCCGCCGACGTGCCGCTACTACCCCTCGTGCTCGGCGTTCGCCGTCGGGGCCCTGCGGACGCATGGTGCGGGCAAGGGTTTGCTCCTCGCCGTGTGGCGGGTGCTGCGGTGCAACCCCTGGTCACGGGGCGGGGTCGACCACGTGCCCGAGCGCGGAGCCTGGGTCGGCAGGCGTGTCCCGCTGCCCGACCCGGACGAGCCGGGTGAGCAGCCTCACCAGGCGGGCACGGGTGGCCCCGGGCACCCGACGACGCCCGGACCTCCCGGTGCGTCTACCCTCGGGGGGACAGATCGAGGGGCGTGCGACGGCACGCCGCAGGACCTATAGGGAGTCACCGGGCTGATGGATGCCATTCTCGCGCCGATCAGGTGGGCCGTTGCCTGGGTGATGGTGCTGATCCACGACGGCGCCGTCGCCGTCGGGTTCCCCGAGGGGTCCGGCTGGGCCTGGATCATCTCGATCGTCGGCCTCACGGTCGTGGTCCGGATCCTCATCATCCCGCTCTTCTTCCGGCAGATCCGTGCCTCGCGGGCGATGCAGCTCGTGCAGCCGGAGCTGAAGAAGCTCCAGGACAAGTACAAGAACAAGAAGGACCCGGCCTCCCGGCAGCGCTTCCAGGAGGAGATGCAGGCGCTCTACAAGGACGCCGGCACGTCCCCGTTCGCCTCCTGTCTGCCGCTCCTGCTGCAGATGCCGATCTTCTTCGGTCTGTTCTCGGTGCTCAACTCGCTCGACAACATCGCGGCCGGCACCTCCGACGCCATCGGCCCGCTGACCCAGGACCTCGCCCGCGAGGCCGAGAACTCCCTGCTCTTCGGCGCACCGATCTCGTCGACCTTCATGCAGACGTTCGGCGACAGCGCGGCGAACCTCGACGCCGACCTCACGTCGGTCCGGGTCGTCACGGTCGTCCTCATCATCGCGATGTCGCTGTCGACCTTCTTCACGCAGCGTCAGCTGACGATGAAGAACATGCCGCCGGCGGCGCTCGAGAGCCCGATGTTCCGGCAGCAGCAGATCCTGCTGTACATCCTCCCGGTCGTCTTCGCCGTCACCGGCGTCAACTTCCCGATCGGTGTCCTCATCTACTGGTTCATCTCGAACCTGTGGTCGATGGGCCAGCAGTTCTACACGATCAAGCGGCAGCCGACCCCGGGCTCCGACGCCTACAAGGCGATGGTGGAGAAGAAGAACGCCAAGCGTGCGCGCAAGGGACTTCCCCCGCTCGAGGAGGAGATCCCGACCCTCAAGCGGAGCGCGTCTGCCGGTCAGCGCAAGCCGCAGCCCAAGCGTGGGACCGAGGTGGCGGGCGCGACGGCCGCCGACGACGCGGCAGGCTCCGCCGATGAGGCCGGCGACGACGGCGAGTTCGAGGTCCGCGGCAAGGATGGTCTGACCGCCGCCGAGCGCGCGCAGAAGCGGTACGAGCGCAGGCAGGCCGAGCGCAGGCTCGCGGCCGAGAAGCGGCGCAAGCGCGAGGGCGGCTCGTCCTCCGGCGGCGCGAAGAAGAACTGACACCACCGGCCCGGACCGGGGTTGGACACCCGGGCGAGGCCCCACCACATGGCAGGCGCCCCCGAGGGCGTCGGACGAAGGAGCACATCGTGAACGACGACCTCACCACCGAGGAGACCGCTGCCGGCGACGACGCCGGTACCACGCAGGAGACGACGACGCCGGATGAGCAGGCGACGGCGGCCCCGACGAAGGAGACGGCCGACGACGGGCAGACGGCCGACGACGCGAAGGACGCAGAGCCCACCCGGTCCTCTCGGGTGAGCCGGCTCGAGGAGGAGGGGGACGTCGCGGCGGACTACCTCGAGGAGCTCCTCGACATCGCCGACCTCGACGGCGACATCGACATCGAGGTCGACCACGGCCGCGCGGCCGTCTCGATCGTGTCCGAGGAGGACGGCGACCGCTACCTCTCGCGCCTGGTCGGCGACGACGGCCACGTGCTCGATGCCGTCCAGGAGCTCACCCGGCTCGCCGTGCAGGCGAAGCTGGGTGACCGGTCGCGGATCATGGTCGACATCGCCGGTTACCGGGAGGGTCGACGGGTGTCGCTGACCGCGCTGGCGGAGGAGGCGATCGAGCGGGTCCGTACGAGCAAGGAGGACGTGGCCCTCGAGCCGATGAACCCGTTCGAGCGGAAGATCGTGCACGACGCGGTCTCCGCCGCCGGGCTCGTGTCGGACTCCGAGGGCGTGGAGCCGCGCCGGCACGTGGTCATCCGACCTGCCTGATCCCGTGCGTCACGACGACGAGCAGCCCGACCGCTCCCTCGCCGGCGCCCCTGCGGGTGACGGACCCGAAGGTGTCGAGAGTGCGGCTCAGACGGCCGGCGCCGGTTCACCGGCTGCTGTCCCTTCCGGTGTCGCGAGTGCGGCTGAGGACGGTGATCCGGTGTCGTCTGACGTCGACCTCGAGGCTGCCGAGAGTGCGGTTGAGGTCCCGGGCGCCGGGGTCGCCGAGCTGTTCGATCTTGCCTGGGCACCCGCCCAGCACTTCGCCCAGATGCTCGCCGAGGAAGGTGAGCTCAGAGGTCTCATCGGCCCGCGGGAACTACCGCGCCTGTGGAGTCGGCACATCGTCAACTCCGCCGCCGTTGCTCAGTTCGTGTCCGAGGACGACTCGGTCGTCGACGTGGGCTCAGGTGCGGGGTTCCCCGGTGTGGTCGTGGCGATGTTGCGACCGGACGCAGCGGTCCACCTCGTGGAGCCGATGGAGCGGCGGGTCGACTGGCTGCACGACGTGGTCGATGAGCTCGGTCTCGACAACGTCGAGATTCATCGGGCTCGTGCGGAGGAGATGCACGGGGTCCTCAAGGCGTCGGTGGTGACGGCGCGTGCAGTCGCGGCTCTCGACAGGCTCTCCCGATGGACGATGCCGCTGGTGGCAGGTGGCGGGCGTCTGGTCGCGCTCAAGGGTGAGCGGGCGAGCATCGAGGTGGAGAAGGCGCGGAAGGTCCTGCGCAAGCTTGGTGCCGCGAGCACGACCGTCGAGTCGGTGACTCCGGTCCCGGGCGGCGAGAGCACGACCGTGGTAGTTGTCAACAAGCGTTGACTATCTTGCGTCCCCGGAACGCGCGGACGGGCCGCGCGGTTGGCCTCGTCGATCTCGGTGGATCGATGCCTATGCATGGTTTGTGTGACTGCATGAGTTTTGCGCTCGGCCAGTTGAGTGGTGCCGCGAGGCTGCCTTCTGGGAGTGCTGCTGGCCACGGAGCCGCCTCCAGGTTGGGGGGCGTCCCGAGAGATCGCGGTTGAGTTGTCTCGGCTCTGCACTCCGCAATGTCGACCCATGGTGGTGTGCATGCCACAGGTGCGCCGGGTGGCCGGCGCCGAGGCGCGCTGCGTGCGGATCGTGGGGGTGCGTCGGTGCCGGGTACTGGTTCTCAAGAGGGTGGTGCGGCGGTCCCCCGGTCTCGGCCCGGATCCCTGTGGGCATCCTTTGCCGGCAGGCACGTGCGCTGCTTCTGCTGTTGAGCTCCCCGGGTCGCCAGCAATCCTGGCCCATAGGTCGGAGGCCATGTGTCTTCCAGGAGTCCGTCGATGAGGCGTGGCTCCGCTAAGCCGCCTGGTTCAGTGCTGGGCCCGAGCGGTCAAGTGGCGATCTCGAGTTTCACGTGAAACCGGTGTCGCCCAAACTCTGAAGCGAATCAAGCTGCAGATGCGCTGTCGAACGTCCGGTGACCGCGTCGATGACTCGGTGGTGGCACGACAGAAGTAGTGCTCGTGCTGGCACCTGACCATGAGTGCTCACGGTGCTCGAGGCGCTGCCTCGCGACGGACGGTGGAACCAGGCACGACGCGGTTGGTCGATGTAGGCACGACAGCACGGTTTCACGTGAAACGGGATCAATCCATTGGAGCGGTGCTCGAGCACTGAGAGTAGAACTCCGAACGGGCGAGCCAGGTGGTCCCCGAGTGAACGCCGCAAGAGGCCGGCACCCTGCTTCTGGCGTGGCCGATATATCGCATCGTTGCTGGATGTTCGAGGCGGCGAAGACCTGAGCATGCGTCCCGTCCCGTCGCGTTTCACGTGAACCAAGTACGCACAGTGTCGTTGTGCAACCTCGGAGCTTGGTCGGCGGCTACGCAACGACAGATGGTTCATGCTGCACTAGCTCGAGGTACAGGCGGGGGCGACGGATGTGTCCATACGACGGTGAACAACACTCTGGTGGCGGCCGATAGGTGCCCTCGGCCGGAAGGATTCACGTGAAACAGCCGGCGAGCACAAAGCCGCGACTAGTAGCCAGCGGAACGCGACGCCTGGCTGCAGAGGTGCACTCACCATATGTGGTCGGTGCGCTCATGTTGTCGACCGATTGCGCGCATCAAGTGCCCCACCACCGAACGTCCTACATCCTCGTGCGCACAGCTACGGCGATGCGTGCCAAGACGGGTGCCCGGCGAACGGACAGATTGGTGGGTGACAACAGTGCCGTCACCACCTCTGTGCACGATGACGACTACACGGGGGTGGTGTTCCACGTGGAACACCACCCCATGGAGCTGCTCCTCCGTGAGTGGCAAGCCACGGGACAGGCTGTGGACGGACATCAGTTATCGCCAGAACCGGCATAGACTCGGACAGCCTTACACCTCAGGGTCTGGAGACAGGACGCATGGCAGATCGTACGACCGACGCCGCTCAGGACGACGTCCACGGACTTGCGGCCGTGCCGGAGGACGACCAGGACGACGCTCTCTCGCACACCACGTTCGATGCCGACGAAACGACGCCGCTCGCACAGGAGCTCGCTCAGCAGGCGGAGCGCCGACGGCGCCTGTTCGGCAAGGACATGCCAGAGCCCACACAAATGCGGACCATAACGGTAGCCAATCAGAAGGGCGGTGTGGGAAAGACCACAAGCGCCGTGAATCTGGCTGCTGCGTTGGCCGAGGGCGGCCTGCGGGTTCTCGTCGTCGACAACGACCCCCAGGGAAACGCCTCGACGGCGCTCGGCGCCGGGCACGACCCCGGGACGCAGTCGCTGTACGACGTCCTCATGGGGGAGCTGACCATCGCCGACGTCGTGGTGCCGGCACCGTTGCTGCCGGGCGTCGAGGTCGTGCCGTCGACGATCGACCTGTCGGGTGCCGAGATCGAGCTGGTCTCCGAGGACAACCGCGAGCGTCGGCTTGCCGATGCGCTCGACGCCTACGTTCAGCATCGCAAAGACGCAGGTCAGGAGAACATCGACTACATTCTTGTCGACTGTCCCCCGAGCCTCGGGCTGCTGACGATCAACGCCTTCGTCGCGGCTCGCGAAGTTCTCATCCCGATCCAGTGCGAGTACTACGCGCTCGAGGGACTGACGCAGCTCGTCCGTAGCATCGGCCTCATCACCGAGCACCTCAATCCTGACCTCGTCGTCTCGACGATCCTGTTGACGATGTACGACAAGCGCACCAACCTCTCGCGGGAGGTCGAGCACGAGGTCCGGACGCACTTCCCGGACCAGGTCCTCACGACGGCCGTCCCGCGCTCCGTGCGAATCTCCGAGGCGCCGAGTTTCGGGCAGACCATCATCACGTACGACCCGACGTCGTCGGGAGCCCTCACCTACCGTGAGGCCGCGCTCGAGATCGCCGTACGCGGCGCTGCACCGAAGGAGTAGGGCATGGCGGAGAAGCGACGCGGCCTGGGCCGCGGAATCGGCGCGCTCATCCCCACCGGACCGCCCGCAGGTACCCGTGCGGCACGACCGGCGGACATCTTCTTCGATGGACCTGGAACGGCGCAGGCTGAGACGAAACAGCAGGTCACGGGCCCGGCTGACGCGCTCGAGACGATGCCTGGTGCAGCGCCCGACGAGTCGGTATCCGCCGAGTCGCCGGTGACCGCCGCTCCGGACAAGGCGACGGCGGGTTCCATGCGCACGAGCACGACGGTCGACGCAGCAGCGACGCCGGCGGAGCTCGAGCAGTCCCGCTCCGGCAGGACCGCGATACCTGACGACGCGGGGACGTCGACCGGAGCGATCGGCACCCCGAGCTCGGACGGTGACCGCACCTATCCGGATGCTGGTGCCACCGCAGTGCGCCGGTCGGAGGACGCCTCGGTGGCGGTCGACGACGATGGCCTCCGGCCGGTACCCGGGGCGACCTACGCCGAGGTGCCCGTCTCCTCGATCGTCCCCAACGCCCGCCAGCCTCGGCAGGTCTTCGACGAGGACGACCTCGACGAGCTCGCCGCATCCATCCGTGAGCTGGGCGTGCTGCAGCCGGTGGTCGTCCGTCCGATCGCGACCCAGGACCCGCGGCGGAGCGACGACGTCCGGTACGAGCTCGTCATGGGTGAGCGGCGCCTGCGCGCATCGATGCAGGCGGGCCTGACCGACATCCCCGCGGTCATCCGCTCCACGGATGACACCGACCTGCTGCGCGACGCGCTCCTCGAGAACCTGCACCGCGCTCAGCTCAACCCGTTGGAGGAGGCCGCGGCGTACCAGCAGCTGCTCGACGACTTCGGCGGCACGCACGACGAGCTCGCCCGGCGGATCGCCCGGTCCCGGCCGCAGATCTCCAACACGCTGCGGCTCCTCAAGCTGCCCGCGCTCGTTCAGCGGAGGGTGGCAGCGGGCGTCCTGTCGGCCGGTCACGCCCGGGCTCTGCTCGGTCTCGAGGACGGTGCCGCCATGGAGCGGCTGGCGCAACGGATCGTGGCCGAGGGGCTGTCGGTGCGTGCGACGGAGGAGGCTGTCGCGATGGGCGAGGGGCCGACGAGACCCGAGCTGCGTCGGCGTCGGGCGCCTGCTGCCCACTCTGAGCAGCTCGACCGTCTCGCCGGCCGGCTGTCCGACCGGCTCGACACCCGCGTCAAGGTCTCGATGGGTCAGCGCAAGGGTCGGATCACGGTCGACTTCGCCTCGGTCGAGGATCTCGACCGGATCCTGGCGACGTTGGCTCCGGGCGAGCAGGTCGACTCGGACTAGTCCTCCGTGCTGGACCGCGGGCAGACAGATCTGCCCGCGGCCTGACGTCAGATCTCGACGTCGAAGCAGGTCAGGGGGATGGCTGGCGACATTCTGTCGCCATTACCGCCGGTAGGGCCCTGCGTCAGCCGTTCGCCCCGCGCTCCACGGCGCGGCGGGCCAGTGCCAGGTAGAGCTCTTCCGCCGTCGTCGGGCCCTTGGACGCCGCCTGGGGGAACAGCGAGGTCTCCGTCATGCCGGGGGCGACGTTGATGTCGATGACCCAGGGGCGCCCGTCGTGGTCGACGATCAGGTCGATCCGGGAGAGGTCACGCAGCCCCAGGGCGGTGTGCACGGTCGTCGCGGTCCGGGCAACCTCGGCCGCCACGTCGGCGGAGAGCCGGGCAGGGACGAAGAACTCGGCGCGGCCGGGGTTGTACCGGGCGTCGAAGTCGTAGGGGCCGTCCGATGTCGCGATCTCGACGGGCGGCAGGGCGACAGGCCCGTCCCCGAGGTCGACCACCGAGACGGCGACCTCGGTCCCGTCGACCGCACGCTCGATGAGCGCGTCAGGGCCGTAGGCGAAGCAGGCCACCATCGCGCCCGGCAGCTGAGCCCGGTCCTCGACGAGGGTGACGCCCAGGGCGGAGCCACCGGCCGCCGGTTTGACGACGAGCGGCATTCCGAGGCGGCCGACCACGGCGTCGAGCACTCGGCGCGGACCGACCTCACGGAACAGCGACTGGGGCAGTGCCACGTACGACGGCGTGGCGACCCCGGCGTGCTCGAGGACCGCCTTCGACACCGGCTTGTCTGACGCGAGGCGGGCCCCGGCGGCACTCGAGCCGACGAACGGCAGGCCGAGCACGCCCAGGAGGTCCTGGAGCGAGCCGTCCTCACCCTCGGCGCCGTGGACCACGGGCCACACGACGTCGGGGTCGAGGGCCGCGAGCCGCTCGAGCAGGGCGCCGTCGAGGTCGAGGATCTCGACGCGTGCGCCGGCGGACCGCAGGGCACCGCCCACGCGCCGTCCCGACCGGATCGAGACGTCACGCTCGTGGGTGAGCCCCCCGCTCACCACGGCGACGGTCAGCTCCTCGGGGTTTCCTGCACCTCCGGGCGCCGGTGCGGCGGCCGCGTCGTCCATCTCCTGCTCCTCGTCTCCGTGCGGTCCTTCGACCGTCGTCGCTGTGGGCTGTCGTGGGTTGCCCGGGCCGGCCCGGGCGTAGGGTCAGCTGGCGTCGGCGCCCGGGACGTCGATCGTGCGCTCACCGGGGGTGGGGATGTCGTCCGCCGTCCCGAACATCTCGACGAGGTCGCTCTCCGCGCGGACCACGTCCGCGAGGCGACGGACCCCCTCCCGGATGCGTTCCGGCGTCGGGAAGCAGTAGGACAGTCGGATGTGGTCCTGGCCGGTGCCGTCCGCGAAGAAGGCGGTGCCCGAGGTGTAGGCGACCCGGTTGGTGACCGCGCGGGGCAGCATCGCCTTGGCGTCGAGTCCGCGGGGGAGGGTGAGCCACGTGTAGAAGCCGCCGGTCGGGACCGTCCAGGACAGGTGCGGCAGGTGCTCGCCGAGCGCGCCGAGCATCGCGTCGCGCCGCTCGCGGTACATCTCGCGGAACGACTTGACCTGCCCGTACCAGTCGAACTCCTGGAGGTAGCGCGTCACGATCATCTCGTTGATGACCGACGGCGAGAGGATCGCGGACTCCGCGGCGAGCACGAGCTTCTCGCGCACGGCGAGCGGGGCGTACGCCCACCCGACCCGCAGGCCGGGGGCGAACGTCTTGGAGAAGGAGCCGAGGTAGACGACCGCGTCCTCGTCGTACGACTTGAGCGCGGGCAGCGGGTCGGAGTCGAAGCCGAGCAGCCCGTACGGGTCGTCCTCCATGATGAGGACACCGTGCCGGCGCGCGATCTCGACGATGCGGGGGCGCCGCTCGAGGGTGAGCGTGACGCCGGCCGGGTTGTGGAAGTTCGGCACCGTGTAGAGGAGCTTGACGGTGCGGCCGGCGGCCTTGAGCTCGCCCAGGATCCGCTCGAGCTCCTCGGGGATGAGCCCGTGGTCGTCCATCGGCACGTGCACGACGTCGGCCTGGTAGCTCCGGAACACGCCGAGCGCACCGACGTAGCTCGGCGCCTCGGCCACGATGACGTCGCCCGGGTCGATGAAGATTCCGGTGACGAGGTCGAGCGCCTGCTGCGACCCGGTGGTGACGACGACGTCGTCCGGGTGCGCGTGCATCGCGGAGTACCGCATGACCTCGACGATCTGCTCGCGCAGCTCCTCCTCGCCCTGCCCGCCGCCGTACTGCAGCGCACGGGTACCGGACTCGGCGACGATCCGGCCGATCATGTCGCCCAGGTTCCCCAGCGGGAGGTCGGCGATGTTCGGCATGCCCCCGGCGAGGGAGACCACCTCGGGCCGGTTCGCGACGGCGAAGAGCGACCGGACCTCGGACGCGCGCAGGTGGTGGGCGCGACCCGCGTAGCTCGAGCGCCACGGGTCGAGCCGGGTGCCGGCGGCCGCAGCAGCGGCGGCAGCCGCGCGCTGCTCCTGCTGCTCGACCTGGCCGTCCTGGCTGTCCGTGGTGCTCATCGCCTGCTCCTCGTGGCTCGGTGCGCTTCCGCGCGGAGGTGCCAGTGTGCCACCGCGTGCCCCGGCGGCCCGGGACGGCTCACGTGCGGGTGCTCGACGGGTCGGTCGGCGGGGGGCGATGGAGCAGCGGGACGGGAGCCGACGACGAAGGGCAGCCCTCAGCCGCACTCTCGACCACACAGGGGTCGGCGGCGATGAGCGGCGCCTCCCAACCGCAATCTCGACGACGACGAACCGCAATCTCGACGAGGCGGGGGTCAGGGGGTGAGGGCGTCGTCGATCGCGGACAGCAGCGCCGGCTTGGTCTGCGCGCCGACGAGGACGCCCACGCCCTCGCCGGCCCGGCGCAGGTGGTAGGTCGGGATCGTGCGCACGCCCCAGCGTTCGGCGATCTCGGGGTGCTCGGCGGTGTCGACGGAGACGACGCGGACGCCCGGTCGCGCGCCGGCGACCTCCTCGAGGACCGGGGTCATCAGCCGGCACGGGCCGCACCACTCGGCCCAGAAGTCGACGACGACGAGGCCGTCCGACGCGAGGGCACTCTCCAGGCCCTCGGCGTCGACCGGGGTGACGTGCACGCGCTCAGCCGGCGACGGGCGTGGCCGAGCCGACGGCGCGGGCGGCCGGCTCCGCGTCCTCGACGGTGGCGGACTCGACCTCGGGAGCGCCCGGGGACACGGTCCCGTGGGCGAGGTCGCCGAGGTAGCGCTCGGCGTCGAGGGCAGCCGAGCAGCCGGTACCGGCGGCGGTGATCGCCTGGCGGTAGGTGTGGTCGACCGCGTCGCCGCACGCGAAGACGCCCGGCAGGTTGGTCGCCGTCGTCGGGTGGTCGACGACGATGTAGCCGTCGGTGTCGAGCCCGACCTGGCCGGCGACGACGCCCGTGCGGGGGAGGTGCCCGATGGCGACGAACATGCCGGTGACGGGGAGGTCACGCTCCTCGCCGCTCGTCGTGTCGCGCAGCGTGAGCGACTCGAGCCGCTGGTCACCGTTGATCTCGGCGACCTCGGAGTTCCAGGCCATCTGGATCTTCGGGTGGGCGAGCACGCGGTCTGCCATCACCTTCGAGGCGCGCAGCTCGTCGCGGCGGTGGATCATCGTCACCTTGTCGGCGAACTTCGTGAGGAAGAGTGCCTCGGTGGCCGCGGAGTCGCCGCCCCCGACGACGGCGATGTGCTGCTCCTTGAAGAAGAACCCGTCGCACGTGGCGCAGTAGGAGACGCCCCGACCGGAGAACGTCTCCTCCTTCTCGAGGCCGATGTGCTTGTAGGCGCTGCCGAGCGCGAGGATGACGGACCGCGCACGGTAGGTGCCGTCGTCGGTCGTGAGGACCTTGACGTCGCCCGTCAGGTCGGTCTCGACGACGTCCTCGTACAGGACCTCGGCGCCGAACCGCTCGGCCTGCTCCTGCATCTTCGTCATGAGGTCGGGCCCCATCACGCCCTCGGGGAAGCCGGGGAAGTTCTCCACCTCGGTGGTCGTCATGAGCGCGCCACCGGCGTCGATCTGGCCGGCGATGACGAGGGGGGCGAGGTCCGCGCGGGCGGCGTAGATCGCGGCCGTCCAGCCGGCGGGGCCGGAGCCCACCACCACGACGTCGTGGATCTTGTCGGCGGCGCTGGTCTCGGTCATGACTCTCCTCGGATGTGTCGTGTGCTCCTGCGCGGGGCAACAGCGGAGCCGCTCGCGATGTTCCCGCGCGCGGCCGCCGGTGGTGCTCGCCCCGCTACTGGACGGTGATCTCGGCGATCTCCGCCCGGTTGGCCCCGTCGGTCCCGGCGGTCGGGAGCTCGGTGATCCAGACGATGAGGTGGGCGGTCTGCGCGGGCGTGTCCCACGTGAACGTCGTCTCCCCGGCCTCGAGCGGTCCCTCGGCCAGCAGCGCGCCCTCCCCGGGGGTGGCGGGGTCGGAGACGCGGATCTCGACGTGACCGCCCTCGCCGTCGGCGAAGGTGTCGATCGTCAGGCCGCTGACCGCGCTGATGTCCTCGAGCCAGACGAGCAGCCCGGTGCCGGACTTCACCCCGTAGGTGGGGGACTGGTAGGACAGCGACCGCCAGTAGGTGTCGATGTCACCGTCCGCCGCCAGGGGTGCCGTGTCCGCGTTGTCCGTGCCGCCGCCCTCCGGGTCGACGAGCTCGGTGCGCGAGAGGACCGGGGCCGGCAGGTCGGAGTCGGCCCCGGCGGTCGGCGCCTCCGACGGGCTCTCCTCGACCGGGTCGGGTGTGACGACGGGCGGGGTCTCGCTCGGGAGCTCGACCGCGGAGGTGGGCGTCATCAGGGTCCGGGTCGCCCACCAGGCGCCGAGCACGACGACGACGAGGAAGAGCACGACGACCCACGGCATCGGGTCGATGGTCCCGCGGCCGACCTCGCGACCAGCCACCCGGTCGTCCATGAGCGAACCGTCGTCGCGCGCGTCGGCACCGTCGTCGGGCCGGTACGCGGCCGCCCCGCCCCGCGCGGATCGTCCGGAGCGGCCCGCGGCGGAGACGGGGACCTCGCGGGTCCGCTCGTCGACGGCAGGGAGCTCGTCGGAGCCGGACGTGCCGTAGGGGACGTCCAGCGGCTGCTCGCCCGCCTCGTCGTCCTCGAGGCGGCCGGGGTTCGAGAGCCGCTCCTGGATCGAGCTGCGCGCGCGGCCCACCGAGCGGCCGAACGAGGCGGAGGCACCGCCGATCCCGGCCGCAGCCGCTGCCGCGGCGGCGGAGGCCTTGGCCCCGATGGACGGTCCGGCGCCGGCAGCGCCCGGGCCGGCTGCGGTTCCCGCAGCCGCGGGGTGGCCGGACCCGCGGCCGGTGCCGGGCGCGTGCTCGTCCCCGTGGGTGGCGCCCGCACGCTGGACGGTGCCGGTCGTCGCGCCCGGGTGCTCCCCGGGTGGGGGAGGGGGCGCACCGGCCGCGCCGTGCGCGGACGCGGGACCCGCACCCGCTCCGGCAGCGCCGGCGCCTGCGCCGGCTGCACCAGCCGCCCCCGCACGTCGGTCGCGGCCGGCACGGCGCCCGTCGCCCTGCTCGGGGGCGCTCCCCGGTGCGTCGGGATCGGGCAGTGGCAGGTGGGCCGTGGCGACCCGTGCATGCCGGACCGGCGGACGTGCGCCGCCGACGACCCGCCGGGTGAGCGCGTCGAACCGTGCCGCGGTGGTGGTGGGGACGATGCCCTCGAGCGGGTCGGGCGCGCCGTCCTGCCCGGGTCGGCCGTGCGGCGCGGAGCCGTCGGGGGCCCCGGTCGCACCTGCGGCGGTGCCCGACGTGCCACCGGGCGGCGTGCCGTACGGGGTGGGGCCGCGGCGTCCACGCGACGTCCCGTCCGTGGGCCGGGACGTCGGGTCCTGCGAACGGTTCGACGGGTCCTGCGGACCGGCCGGTGCGCTGTGCGGGTCGCGCGGCGCACCGGCCCCCGAGGCAGATCCCTCGGTCGGACCGCCCGAGCGCCCGCCCTGGGCGCGGTCGTGGGAGTCGGTGGTGCCGGACCGGTTCTGAGCAGCGGCCGCACCGGCGGCGAGCGTTCCGGCCGCCGCCGCACCGAGACCGGCGGCACCGGCGGAGGCAGCAGAGCCCGCGGTGGAACCGGAGCCCGCAGCGGCGCCCGCAGGCGCGGAACCCGCGGACCCGTCGCTCGGCGGGATCGACGGCGGTCCCGGGCGGCGGCGCAGGCGGCCGCCGAGCGTCGAGGACGGGCGCTGCTCCGCGGGGGCGGAGGCAGGGGCCTCGGGCCGGTCGTCGTCGACGGCGGAGATCTCCTCGGTGGAGGCGTCCGCGGGCGGAGGCGGAGGGGGCGCGGGTGTCGCCCCAGGGCCGGAGGCCGAGCCGGACGTTCCGCCCGCGGCACCGGTCGCGGCAGCACCCGCAGCGCCGGCAGCACCCATACCTGCAGCGCCCGCACCAGCGCCCGCGGCGGACGCGCGCGAGCTGCGCTCCGGCGTCGTCCCCCCGGCGGGCGGAGGCGGCGGGGGAGCAGCGCCCGCGCCGGCGGACGAAGTCGCGGACGAGCGGCGCACGGACCGCGGTGGCGGGTCGATGTCGCCCCACGGGGCGAGGGTGTGGAAGAGGTCGCCGGCGCTCGACGGACCAGCGCCCTCGTCGAAGGTGCGCACGCACAGGTCGTCGAGGTCGGGCGGGACCCGGTCGACGAGCGTGGCCGGCGGGGGCGGGGCCGAGCCGTCGTCGGTGCCGACGGGACGTCCGGTGAGCGCGAGGTAGAGGAGCCCGACGAGGTCCCCGGCATCCTTCCGGGAGGCGCGGGCCGGGGTGAGGACGAGGTTCTCGCCGAGCGCGTTCGCGACACCGGTTCCGGTGACCATGACCTCGCCGTCGTCGGTCACGCGGACCGACCGCGCGTCGAGGGCGAGGTGCCGGACGCCGTGGCGACGCGCGGAGTCGAGGGCGGCGGCGGCCTCGCCCACGATGGCGCGCGCCTGCTCGGGCGGCACCGGTCCGTGGCTCGCGTAGTCCGCGAGCGTGGTGCCCCGGGCGGGCTCGCCGACGACGAACGCCCGCCCCTCGCTCGTGGCCACCTCGTAGATCCGTCGCAGGCGCTCGTCCTCGACCAGCGAGGCGCGGCGCGCGGCGTCGAGCACCTCCTCGGTGGCCGGCTGCGCCGGGTCGAGGAGCAGGACCTCGACGGGCCGGTCGAGCACGGTGTCCTGCGCCGCGTACCGGGTGGCGCCGGGCGAGGCGGGCTCGAGGGCGTGACCGAGCGCGTACCGCCCCGCGAGCAGCGGGCCGGGTGCGGTGCCCTGGTTCGTGTCCAGGTCTCCCCCTCGATCGTGGCGGGCGGTGCGCCGGTGCGTGGTCCTGCGCGAGTCTAGTTGCCGGAGGTCCAGCCTTCCGGTCGCCTCACCGGCTCGGTGGGTCGGAGCGCCTCGACGGCGGCTCGTCAGGCCCCCGCTCCGGCTCGGGATCGGCGGGTGGTGGGGGTGGCGGCGTCGGGCTCCCGGGTCCTCCCGCGTGGCCGCCCGACCCGGCTCCGCCGTGCCCACGCCCGCTGCCGTCGCCGTCGGTGGGACGCGCGCGGCGTGCGCGGCGCGGGTCGTGGGGCGTTCGTCCCTGCGAGTGCTCACCCGCGGGACGGACCGGGCGGACGACGGTCTCGTCCGGCGCGCCGTCGAGCGCGTCGAGGTGCGTGAGCGGGTCCAGCTCGGCCTCGGTCGGCGAGGGAGGTACGTGGCGCCCCGGCCGCTCACGCCGGTCCGCGCGCTCGCGTCGGGGCATCGTCGGGGACGCGCCGGTGGCGGCGCTCGTCGCCGCGGGCGCGGACGGAGTAGGTCGGGAGGACATCTCGTCCGGGCGGGTGCGCGGCCGGTCGGTCGGCGACGAGGTGCCCGACGACGACGATCCGCCCACCGGTGCGCCGGCGCCCGGTACGGCATCTCGAGGTGCGGCGGACCCGTACCCCGTTCCCGGTGCGACCGCGCCGGGTGTGCCGGTCCCTGGTCCGCCGACGTCGGGCGCGCCGGCTCCCGGGGTCTCGGGGCCCTGATCGGCAGCCTCGGGGCGACGACGCCGCCCCGGGTTCCAGACCGGCTCCCACGCGGACTCGATGTGCGGGGCCCAGGGCAGGTCGCGGGAGGCGTCGACCGCGTCGTCGGCCTGGCGGGAGGCGTCGGCGGCGGACCGTGCCCACAGCGGCCGCTCGTCGTCGGAGCGGGGGTCCGGGCCCCACGTCGACCCTGAGCCGGTCCCGGCACCGCGCATCCGGTGGTCGAGGACGTCGGCCTCGGCCGCGCCCGCGCCAGGACCGCCGGCACCAGGCGCTCCCGGGCCGGACACACCCGCGCCGGGCTCACCAGCACCGGTCCCGCCCGCAGGTCCGCCCGCACGGCCGCCCCGCAGCCCGGGGTTGAGCACCGCCGCGACCCACATGACGCCCGTGCGCAGGGGCCCGGGCAGGCGGCGGGCGATCCCCGCCACCATGTTCCCCAGCGGCCGCGCGACGACCTCGAGCTCGTCGACGTGCAGGGTGCGCAGCGCCACGAAGTAGCCGAGCACCATGAGGACGCCGACGAGCACGACCCGCAGGAACGCGCCGGGCAGGTCGAGGTCGGCCTCGTCGGTGCCGAGGAGGGTGAGCAGGCCCCAGCCGAGCAGCACCGGCCCGGCCGCGGCGATCGTGATCCGCACGTGGGCGCGGACCACGCGGCCTCCGTCGGTGTGGCCGAGCCGGGGCCGCAGGCCGAGGAACGACAGCGCGGCGCCGAACACGTTGGAGACGGCCATCGCCACGCAGGCGCCGACGAGCACCCAGCGCGGGGGCAGCAGCAGGGAGGCGAACGCGCCCACGACCACGACGGCGGTGAGCGGCAGCTGGAGGAAGAACAGCCGGCGCGCGTCCTCGAACGCGTAGTACACGCGCTGGATCACGGTGAACGCGCCCACGCCCACGAGGCCGAGCAGCATGGCCACGAGCACCATCGCGATCGACTCGACCTCGGCGAAAGCGGCCGCGGGCGTGATGACCCGGACGAGCGGCAGCGCGAGCACCATGAGGCCGCCCGAGCAGAACACGGTGAACAGGCCGACCACCCGCAGGCCGAGCGAGAGGTCGGCGCGCACGGCGCCCAGGTCCTGGTGCGCCGCAGACGTCGACATCCGGGTGAACAGCGCGGTGATGAGGGAGACGACGACCAGCGAGGTGGGAAGCGAGTAGAGGAAGTAGGAGTTCGTGTAGGCGGCGTTGCCGGCCACGTCGATCGCGTAGTCGCCCGCCGCCGACGCCGCGGCCGCCACGTTGGAGATCGCGAGCGTGGCGAGCTGCCCGACGAGGAGGGCGGCGAACACCCACATGGCCGTCGAGGTGGCGGAGCCGAGCCCGCGGCCGCGGAACCCGAACCGCGGCCGCAGCCTGACGCCCGCGCTCCGCAGCGGCCACAGGAGCACGAGTGCCTGGGCGGCCACGCCGGCGGTCGCCACGCCCGCGAGCAGGATCGTCCGGTCCTGCGTCCATGCCTGGGCACCCTCGGCGGTGAGGTCGGCGACCGACCCGTGCAGGCCGAGGAACACCACGAGCCCGATGATCGCGACGACGTTGTTGAGGACCGGCGCCCACGTGTACGGGCCGAAGATCCCGCGCGCGTTGAGCACCTGCCCCAGCAGCGTGTACATCCCGTAGAAGAACAGCTGGGGGATGCACCAGTACGCGAACGTCACCGAGAGCGAGTACCAGGGGTCCTCCATCCCGAACGCGAACAGCCGCACGAGCAGCGGCGCCGCGAGCGTGAGCACCACGGTGAGTCCGGCGAGCCCCAGCGTGATCGCGGTGAGCAGCCGGGAGACGTAGTCGTCGCCGCCGTCCTCGTCCTTGGTCATCGCCCGGACGATCTGGGGCACGAGGACCGCGTTGAGCACGCCACCGGCCACGAGGAGGTAGATGAGGTTCGGCAGGCGGTTGGCCACGTCGAACGCGTTGGACGCACCCGTGTTCGCCCCGAGGACCGCGACGAGCAGCACCGGGCCCTTGACGAGCCCGAGCACGCGGGAGACGAGCGTGCCGGCGAACATCGTCACCGACGACCCCGCGAGTCCTCGCCTCCCGTTCATCGCCCGGTCCTCCCGCTCCCGTGGTCCTCGTCGTCGGGCACGTCCGCGTTCTCGCCCGTGCTCCCGTCCGCGTCGGTCCCGACGCGGGGGACATCGTCCGTGACGGCCGGCTGTTCCCCGGTGACGTGCACCGTCGGCGCGCCGGGGTCCCCGGCGATGACGGGGGTGGCGTCCCCGGTCGGGACACGGACACCTCGGCGGATGCGCCGCACGAGCCCGACGACGACGAGCAGCGCGAGCACGAGCCCCGCGATCCGCACGCCGGTGCCCTCCCAGCCCGCGCGGACCCGCACGACGATCGTCGCGGCGTCGCCGATCTGGTCCCCGTCGGGGGTGACGAGCCTGACCTGGACCGGCAGGTCGCCGGACCCGATCGCGGAGACCGGCACGAGGGCGGTCTCCTGACCGCCGGCGGGGACGACGATCTCGACGCCCTCGGGCGCCTCGAGCCGCGGGTCGTCGGGGTCGACGACGACGGTCACCCGCGCGTCGGTCTCGCCGTCGTTGACCACCCGCACCGGCAGGTCGGCGGTCGACGCGATGAGGTTGATGGGGGAGGTGGGGGTCGCGCGGACGGCGTGGGTGGCCGTGGTCAGCGTGTGGAACCAGCCGCCGACCAGCGTCTCCCGGCTCGTCGGGTCGTCGCGCCACCCGGCCGAGACGGCGGTGCGCACGGCGAGCGCGGCGCTCGCGGTCACGGGGTGGGGCGGGTCCGTCATCGTGGCGACCGCGGCGGCCAGACGCTCGGTCGCCTCCGCGCGCTCGAGCTCGGCGCTTCCCAGCTCGCCCGCCCCGACCACCCGGTCGGGGAGCGAGAGCGGGTCGGTCGACGCGGCGGGGGCCAGCCGGAGCTCGGCGAGGGAGGTGAGCTCGACCCACGGCGCGTCCGCGAGCGCGTGCGCGACGTCCCCGACCACCGCCGCCTCGGGAGCGGTGGTGCGGTCGTAGGCCAGGAGGAGCGGGCGCGGGTCGCTGGGCCGCTCGCGGAACACGACGGCGAGGTCGGCGAGGAGGAGCTGGCGGGCCTGGACGTCGGACAGGGAGGTCTCGTCGCCGGTGGACCAGGGCAGCACGGTGCCCTCGAGCAGAGCGCTCGCCCGCTCCTCGGTGACGAGCGCCGGCGCGGGGAGGGCGCGGGCGCCGCCGAGCTCGACGTCCGCCCGGCCGGACACGGTGTACGTGAGGTCCGACGCGGGCGTGAGGACGGGGCCGGGCAGCACGGTGACGCCCGCCGAGGCGTCGTGGGCGAGCTCGACGGTCTCCGTGTCGACCTCCTCGGTCGCGGGCCACGCGAGGGAGGGCACCACGTGGCCGGTGAGGACCCCGATGCGGTCGACCCCGTCGCTCGTCAGTCGCTGGGCGAGGTCGGGCCGGTCGAGGTGCGCGAGCGCGGCGAGGTCCGCGTCGCCGGCGGGCAGCGCGAGCAGACGGTCGTCCTCGGCGAGCTCCGGCAGCGCGGTGCCGGCGGCGGTGCCCGTGCCGTCGAGGAGCACGGGGTCCAGCGCCAGGGTGGCCCCGGTGCCCGCGATCGCGTCCGCGAGGGCGAGCACGCCCCGTCCGGCGGGGGGTGCGTCGGTGTCGGTCGTGGTCCCGGTGCCGGCGGCGTCGCTCGGCGACTCCGCGGGTGGCACCTCGTTCGACGACGGCGCCTCGCCCGAGGGCGACTCCGCCGACGCCGACTCGTCGTCGTCCGGCGGGGGCGTCGCCGGAGCAGTGTCGCTCGCCGCGGGATCGGGACCGAGCCCGGGCACGAGGGAGTCGTCGCCGACGGTTCCCGACGTCGCCGGGACGAGGAGCCCCACGGGCAGCGGCTCGAGCGACCCGGCCGGAGCACCCCAGACGACGGCGGTGCGCAGGACCTCGACGACCTCGCCGGCGTCCGTGAGGACCACCTCGAGCCCGCGGGGACCCCACTCGTGGACGCCCTCGACCAGGCCGAGGTCGTCGGCGGGGACCTCGAGCTCGACCGTGCGGCTCTCGCCGGCGGCCAGCGGCTCGTCGAGCTCGGCGGTCTCGACAGCCGGGTGGCCCGACGGGTCCTCGCCCGACTGCCAGGCCGCGAGCACGGACCGGGAGATGGGGATCGACCGGTCGAGGGCGAGCGTGAGCACGCCGTCGTCGACGTCGGAGGTGGGGGTGAGCGTGACGGTGACGGTGAGGTCCTCGCCGGGGTCGAGCGCGGCGGGCGAGACGTCGTCGAGACCGAGCGGCGGGGCGGGGTCCGCCGGGTCGCCGGGAGCGGTCCGGGCGGTCCTGGCGTTCCGTGGATCGTCCGCCGCGGCGCCCGCGTGCCGTCCGGAGTCGGCGGACCCTGAGGCACCGGCGGACCCGGGGGCACCTGCCGACCGGGCGGCGTCCGCCGCGACGGGTGCCGTGAGCGCGAGGGAGCACAGGAGGGTCGCCGCGAGCGCCGCGACGAGGGCTGCCCCCGCGGCCCGGCCCCGCGGGGCGTCCAGGGTCATGCCCGGCCGGCCAGCACGTCCCGCGCCGTGGCGACCACGCGCCGCTCGTTGGGGTAGGCCAGGCGGGCCGAGACCTTGTCCAGCCGCACCCACGCCACCTGCTCCGCCTCCTGGTCCGGGTCGTTCTCGATGGTCAGCGTGCCGCCGGTGGCCTCGAGGAGGTAGTGGTGCACCACCTTGTGGACGCGGCGGTCGGTGCCGGCGAACCAGTAGTCGATCGTCCCCAGGTGCCGCAGGACCCGGCCGTCGATGCCGGTCTCCTCGGCGATCTCCCGGACCGCGGCCTGCTCGGCGGTCTCGACGCCCTCGAGGTGCCCCTTGGGCAGGCACCACTCGAGGCGGCCGCCCCGGTTGCGACGGGCGATGACGGCGACGTACGCGACGCCGTCGGCGACCTTGACGATGATCCCCCCGGCCGAGGTCTCGTCGACCACGGGCAGGCGGGAGGAGCGGGAGCCCGGGGTCCGCACCCGCAACGGGCGGGGGGCCCGAGGCTGGGGTATCGGTGCGGCAGGCATGCGGTCCACTGTAAGAGACTCCCGCGCCGGTCAGAAGGAGGGCGGGCCGGGCGACAGGGGCGGGAACGGTCAGGAGGCGGTGCCCCGGTCGGCGGGAGGGCTGCTCGGGTGACCAGGACCGCTGCGGCCCGAGGTGGCGGCCGTGGCACCCTTGGTCGGTGCCGGACGACCTCCCTGACGACCTCGCCCTCCAGGTGCGCGCCATGAAGGTGCTCGCCGACCTGCCGCGACCCGTGCTCGACCTCGCCGCGCGGTTCGTCGAGGCGGGCGAGGAGATCGCGCTCGTCGGCGGCCCGGTCCGGGACGCGTTCCTCGAGGTGCCGCCGAAGGACATCGACCTCACCACGTCCGCGAGCCCCGAGGTCACCGAGTCCCTCCTGCGCGCCTGGGGCGCCCGCACGTGGGACATGGGGCGCGAGTTCGGCACGATCGGCGGCGCGCGGGACGGCCTCGAGGTCGAGGTCACCACCTACCGCACGGACGAGTACGAGGTGGGGTCGCGCAAGCCCGTCGTCGCGTTCGGGGACACCCTCGAGGGGGACCTGTCCCGCCGCGACTTCACCGTCAACGCCATGGCGGTGCGGCTGCCCGACCTCGCGCTCGTCGACCCGCACGACGGCCTGGGCGACCTCGCCCGCGGGCTCCTGCGCACGCCCGTCACGGCCGAGCAGTCCTTCGACGACGACCCGCTGCGGATCATGCGTGCCGCCCGGTTCGTCTCGCAGCTGGGCTTCGAGGTGGCCGACGACGTGCGCGCCGCGATGACGGCGATGGCGGCCCGCCTCGAGATCGTCTCCGCGGAGCGGGTGCGCGCCGAGCTCGAGCGCCTCCTGGTCGGCGGCCACCCGCGGGCCGGGCTCCGCCTGCTCGTCGACACCGGTGTGGCCGAGGTCGTCCTGCCCGAGCTCGCCCTCCTGCGCGAGACGGTCGACGAGCACGGCCGCCACAAGGACGTCTACGAGCACACCCTCACCGTCCTCGACCAGGCGATCGCGCTCGAGACCGGTCCGGACGGCCCCGTCCCGGGTCCGGACCTCGTCCTGCGCCTCGCGGCGGTCATGCACGACGTCGGAAAACCCGCCACCCGCCGCTTCGAGCCCGGCGGGGGCGTCAGCTTCCACCACCACGAGCTCGTCGGCGCCAAGCTGACGTCGAAGCGGATGCGCGCGCTGACCTTCGACAAGCAGACGACGAAGGACGTCTCCCGTCTCGTCGAGCTCCACCTGCGGTTCCACGGCTACGGCGACGGGGCGTGGACGGACTCGGCCGTGCGCCGGTACGTCACCGACGCCGGCCCGCTCCTCCAGCGCCTCCACCGCCTCACCCGCGCCGACTCCACGACGCGCAACCGCCGCAAGGCCGCCCGCCTCTCGGCGGCCTACGACGACCTCGAGCGGCGGATCGAGGTGCTCGCCGAGGAGGAGGAGCTCGCCGCGATCCGGCCCGACCTCGACGGCTCGCGGATCATGGAGATCCTCGGAATCACGCCAGGCCCGCTCGTGGGCCGCGCCTACCAGCACCTCCTCGCGCTGCGGATGGATCAGGGGCCGATGGCGACCGAGGACGCCGAGGCCGCGCTCCTGGCCTGGTGGCGCGAGCAGCCCGAGTCCGGGGACTGAGCCCGGGGCCGCGCGAGCAGCTCAGACCGGGGGCCGCGCGAGCGACCGTGCCCGTGACGGGGCGGAGGCTGCCCGCCGGGTCGTCGTCGTCGGGCGTGGGGGTGCCTGAAGAACCGGACAAACGGCAGCGGGACGCCCGGAACTGGCCCCGGAGGGGGACGATGGGGGTATGGCGGACTCCGCACCCCCCGAGCCCCTCCTCGACACCGCGCGACCGGCGATCACGGACCCGTCCGTCCGTGAGCCGGCCGAGATCGCCGACCTCCTCGGCGTCGACCTCGAGACCGGCCTGAGCGATGCCGAGGCGGCCTCCCGCCTCGAGGCCGAGGGGCCGAACGAGCTGCGCGGCACACCGCCCACGCCCTGGTGGCGCACGCTGCTCGCCCAGCTGCAGGACCCGCTCATCTACCTCCTGCTCGTGGCGATCGGGATCTCGCTGGTCGCGTGGATCGCGGACGGTGCCTCGGGCGCGCCGGTCGACGCGATCGTCATCGCGGCCGTGGTCGTCCTCAACGCGGTCATCGGCTACAGCCAGGAGGCGCGGGCGGCCGACGCCGTGGCCGCGCTCGGCCGCATGACCGCCGCGACCTCGACCGTGCTGCGCGAGGGGCGCCTCGTCGACGTCCCCTCCGCCGAGCTCGTCCGCGGGGACGTCCTCGTCCTCGCCGAGGGCGACCAGGTCGGCGCGGACGCCCGGGTGCTGACGGCCACCGCGCTGCGCATCCAGGAGGCCTCCCTCACCGGGGAGTCCGAGGCGGTCGAGAAGTCCGCGGCGGCGCTCGCGGAGCCCGGCCAGATCGGCGACCGCACGTCGATGGTCCACAAGGGCACCGCCGTGGCGCAGGGGGTGGGTCGCGCGGTCGTCACCGCCACCGGCATGGGCACCGAGATGGGCGCCATCGCGGACATGCTCGACCGCACCGAGTCCGAGCCGACCCCGCTCGAGCAGGAGATCGCGGGCGTCTCGCGGACGCTGGGGATCATCGTCGTCGTCATCGCGGTCGTCGTCATGGCGGCGATGCTCCTCGTCAACGGGATCGAGACCTCCGACGACCTCGTCGGCACCCTGCTCCTCGGCGTCTCCCTCGCCGTCGCCGCGGTCCCCGAGGGCCTGCCCGCGATCCTCTCCCTCGTCCTCGCCATCGGCGTGCAGCGGATGGCGTCCCGGAAGGCGGTCGTCAAGGAACTGCACTCGGTCGAGCCCCTCGGCTCCGCGACCGTCATCTGCTCCGACAAGACGGGCACCCTGACGAAGAACGAGATGACGATCGAGCAGGTCGTCACCGCCTCGGGGACGATCGAGATCACCGGGGTCGGCTACCGGCCCGAGGGCGAGGCCGTCCTCGACGTCGCCTCCACCGCGGCCGAGCACGAGGCGCGGCTCCTGCTCAGCGCCGGC
Organism: Georgenia sp. Z1344; assembly: GCF_057652375.1. Lineage (NCBI taxonomy): Bacteria > Bacillati > Actinomycetota > Actinomycetes > Allobogoriellales > Allobogoriellaceae > Georgenia > Georgenia sp. Z1344. Next base: position 1,716,363 of record NZ_CM172728.1, read on the forward strand.
TCGCTCGCGAACAACGCCCAGCTCGCCGAGACCGGCGGCGAGTGGCAGATCCAGGGCGACCCCACCGAGGCCGCGTTCCTCGTGGCCGCGCGCAAGTTCCCCGGCGTGACCGACGAGGCGGGGCGGTTCACCCGCGCCGCCGAGGTCCCGTTCACGTCCGAGCGGAAGAAGATGTCCGCCCTCGAGGTCGACGAGGACGGCCGGCGCGTCCTCATGAGCAAGGGCGGACCCGACGTCCTGCTCGCCGACTGCACGCACGTCCAGGTCGGGGACCAGGTCCTCCCCCTCGACGAGAAGAGACGGGCCGACGCCCTCGCCGACGTCGAGTCCCTCTCCGCGCAGGCCCTGCGCACCCTCGGCGTGGCCTACCGGGCCGAGGGTGCGGACCTGGCCGACGGCACGGACGCGATCGACGACGACGCCGAGCACGACCTCGTCTACCTCGGCGTCGTCGGCATCATCGACCCACCCCGTCCCGAGGCCGCCGTCGCGGTGCGGGAGGCCCACCGGGCCGGCGTCCGGGTCACGATGATCACCGGCGACCACCCCGCCACCGCGAGCCGCATCGCCGCCGACCTCGGGATCGCCGAGCCGGGCGCGGCGGCGGTCACCGGAGCCGAGCTCGCGCGGATGGACGACGAGGCGCTCGGTGCGATCGTCGAGGAGACCCGCGTGTTCGCCCGGGTCGCGCCCGAGCACAAGCTGCGCATCGTCGACGCGCTCCAGGCGCGCGGGCACGTGGTCTCGATGACCGGCGACGGCGTCAACGACGCCCCGGCGCTGAAGTCGGCGGACATCGGGGTCGCCATGGGGATCACCGGGACGGAGGTGACGAAGGAGGCGTCGACGATGATCCTCGCCGACGACAACTTCGCCACGATCGTCGCCGCGATCCGTCAGGGCCGCGTCATCTTCGACAACATCCGCAAGTTCCTGCGGTTCCTGCTCTCGTCCAACCTCGGCGAGGTCCTCACCGTGTTCCTCGGGGTGGTCCTCGCCGGCGTCATCGGCCTCACCGACGGCTCCGGCGGGACCGTGGTGCCGCTCCTGGCCACCCAGATCCTGTGGATCAACCTCGTCACCGACTCCGCCCCGGCGCTCGCCCTGGGCATGGACCCCGAGATCGACGACCCGATGGCGCGTCCCCCGCGCCGGCCCGACGACCGCATCCTCGACCGCGGGATGTGGGCGGGGATCCTCTTCGTCGGCGCCGTCATGGCCGTGGTCATGCTGACGACGATCGACATGTTCCTGCCCGGCGGGCTCATCGAGGGATCCGACAGCGTCGAGGTCGCCCGGACGGCCGGGTTCACCACGCTCGTCCTCGCCCAGCTGTTCAACGCTCTCAACTCCCGCTCGGCGACGAGCTCGGCGTTCCACCGGATGTTCGTCAACCCGTGGCTGTGGGGCTCGATCGTCCTCGTGGTCGTCCTCCAGGTCCTCGTCGTCGAGGTTCCGTTCCTCCAGACGGCGTTCGGCACCGCGTCGATGGACCTCGCCCACTGGGCGGCGTGCACCGGGATGGCGGCGCTCGTGCTCGTCGCGGTCGAGCTGCGGAAGCTCGTTCTGCGGGTCAGCGCTCGATCTCGCCGCGGATGAACGCCTCGACGTCGGCCCGGGCGGCGGTGTCCTCCCGCTGCTCGGGCGGCGACTTCATGAGGTAGGCGCTCGCCGCCAGCAGCGGGCCGCCGATCCCGCGGTCGAGGCCGAGCTTCGCCAGCCGGAGCGCGTCGATGACGATGCCGGCCGAGTTCGGCGAGTCCCACACCTCGAGCTTGTACTCCAGGGACATCGGGGCGTCCCCGAACCCGCGGCCCTCGAGCCGGACGTACGCCCACTTGCGGTCGTCGAGCCAGGCCACGTGGTCCGAGGGGCCGATGTGGATGTCCCGCGCCGGCAGGTGACCGGCGATGTTCGACGTCACGGCCCGGGTCTTCGAGAGGCGCTTGGACTCGAGCCGCTCGCGCTCGAGCATGTTGCGGAAGTCCATGTTCCCGCCCACGTTGAGCTGGAACGTCCGGTCGAGCCGGATCCCGCGCTCCTCCAGCAGGCGGGCAAGCACCCGGTGCGTGATCGTGGCACCCACCTGGGACTTCACGTCGTCGCCGACGATCGGCAGCCCGGCGTCCGTGAACTTCTGCGCCCACTCGGGGTCCGAGGCGAGGAAGACGGGCAGGGCGTTGACGAGTGCGCAGCCGGCGTCGATCGCGGCCTGCGCGTAGTGCCGGGCGGCCTCCTCCGAGCCGACGGGCAGGTAGCAGACGACGACCTCGGCGCCGGCCCCGCGGAGCTCGGCGGCGACGTCCACCGGAACGGCGTCGGACTCCTTGATCGTCTCCCGGTAGTACCGCCCCAGCCCGTCGAGGGTGGGGCCGCGCAGGACCTCGACCCCCGTCGGCGGGACGTCGGCGAGGCGGAGGGTGTTGTTCTCGGACGCGCCGATCGCCTCGGCGAGGTCGGCGCCGACCTTGCGGGAATCGACGTCGAAGGCCGCGACGATCTCGACGTCCCGGACGTGGATGCCGCCGAGCTCGACGTGCATGAGGCCGGGCACCGTGCCGCGGGGATCGGCGTCCGCGTAGTACCGCACGCCCTGGACGAGGGAGGAGGCGCAGTTGCCCACCCCGACGACTGCCACCTTGACCACGACGGGACCTCCACCCTTGTTGCCTCCGACGACGGTAACCGGGCCCCGGCGCCGCGATCGACCGCATTCCGGCCGATCCGGTGTGGTGCCGCGCACGGCGCGGCCGGGCGCCCCGTGGCACGCGGGTGGCGGGGCAGGACCCGCGCGATCGTCGTCGTCGGGCCGTGTGATCGCGCACAGCCGCGCGCGCGGGAACGGGAGCGAGCTCCATACTGTTGAGCTCACGTCACGACGAAAGGTTGGCGCGGATGTCGAAGGACACCACGGGCACCGCACGCCGGGCCCCCGAGGACAAGGGTCGCGTGCCGGTGTGGCGACGCATCCTGTTCTGGCTGGTCGGCCTCTTCATCGCCGGGCTCGCCGGTGCCGCCGGCCTGTTCGTCGCCGCCTACGCCTCGATCGACGTCCCCGCCCCGGACGACTTCGCCCTCGCGGAGGGCACGACCGTCTACTACGCCGACGGCGAGACCGTCATGGGCCGCTTCGCCGAGTACGACCGCAGCTCGGTCTCCCTCGACGACGTCCCGGACCACGTGACCGAGGCGATCATCGCGTCCGAGGACCGCCGGTTCTACGAGAACCCCGGCGTCGACTGGCGCGGCATCGCGCGCGCCCTGTGGAACAACATCCAGGGCGAGGCGCGGCAGGGTGGCTCCTCCCTCACGCAGCAGTACGTCGAGCGCTACTACACGGGGACCACGACGTCCTACATCGGCAAGTTCGAGGAGACGATCCTCGCCCTGCGGATCGACCAGGAGCAGTCCAAGGACGAGATCCTGCAGAACTACATGAACACCATCTACTTCGGCCGCGGCACGTACGGCGTGCAGGAGGCCTCGATGGCGTACTTCGGGCACGGCGCCTCGGAGATGACGATCAGCGAGTCGGCGATGCTCGCCGGGATCATCCCCAGCCCGTCCGCGTGGGACCCGGCCAACGACCCGGAGCGGGCCGAGCAGCGGTTCGAGCGCGTCCTCGACCTCATGCTCGAGGACGGGTGGATCACCGCCGAGGAGCACGCGGCCGCCGAGTTCCCCGAGGTCGTCGAGCCCGAGGCGAACGAGACCTACGCCGGACCCAACGGGTACCTCCTCGCGATGGTGCGCGACGAGCTCGTGGCCCAGGGCGACCTCACCCTCGACGAGATCGACACCGGTGGCTACGACATCGTCACCACCATCGACCAGCGCAGCCAGCAGGCCGCGATCGACGCCGTGGGGAACCTCCCGGAGGACCGGCCGGAGAACAACCACGTCGGACTCGTGTCGATGCGCCCGGAGTCCGGCGCGATCGTCGCCCTCTACGGCGGTCCGGACTTCGTCACCGACGCGCGGAACTCGGCCACTCAGGACCGCGCCCAGGCCGGCTCGACGGCGAAACCCTTCACCCTCGTGGCCGCCATCGAGGCCGGCGTGTCCATGGACGAGCGGTTCCCGTCCTACTCGCCGATGGAGGTCGAGGGCTACGACGTCCCGGTCAACAACTACGACTGGCACGACCGCGGCTACATCACCCTGCGCGAGGCGACCGCGCAGTCCGTCAACACGACGTACGCCCTCGTCAACCAGCAGGTCGGCCCGGAGACCATGGTGGACGTGGCGACACGCGCCGGCTGGTCGGAGGAGACGCCCGGCCTCGTGCCGACCGTGTCCAACGTGCTGGGCCCCGCGTCCCCGACGACGCTCGACTCCGCCCGCGCCTACAACACGTTCGCCGCGCGCGGCGTGCGGCACGAGCCGTACATCGTCGAGGAGGTCGTCGACCGGGACGACAACCGGATCTACACCGGCGGCGACGAGGGCGTGCGCGCCTTCGAGGAGGCCGTCATCGACGAGGCCACCTACGCGATGGAGTCCGTGCTCGAGCCCGGCGGCACCGGCGCGACGGCCGGCGAGATCGGGCGGCCCGCGGCCGGCAAGACCGGGTCGTCCAACGCCTACCGGTCGGCGTGGTTCGCCGGCTGGGTCCCCCAGCTGACGACCGTGGTGAGCATGTACCAGGTCGGCGAGGACGGCACCGAGGAGGAGCTGACCGGGTTCGGCGGCGTCGACCTCGTGGCCGGCGGGACCTTCCCCGCCCAGATCTGGCGCGACTACATGATGGTGGCGACCGAGGGCATGCCCGTCGTCGACCTGCCCGAGCGGCCCGACCCGGACGACCTGCCCGGCTCGCAGGGGTGGTCCGACCAGACGCCGACGCAGGCGCCCGACCCGACCGAGGCCCCCACCACGGAGGAGGAGACCACCACCGAGGAGGAGTCGACGACCGAGGAGGAATCCACCACGGAGGAGGAGACCACCGAGGAGCCGACGACGGAGGAGCCCACCACCGAGGACCCGACAACCGAGCCGCCGCCGGAGCCCACTCCCGAGCCGACGCCCGAGCCGACACCCGAGCCGACGACGCCGCCCTCGACCCCGCCCGGCAACGGCGGCGGCAACGGTGGCGGTAACGGCGGCGGCGGGAACGGCAACGGACGCGACCCCGGCGCGGGCGACGGCGGCTGAGGACGCCGGACGCGGGGTGACCCGCGTGCCCGGGGTGAGTGCCGCCGTCGGGCGGTGATGCTCCCGGGGTGAGTGCCGCCGTCGGAGGTGACGGGCGGCACCAGACCTGCCTCTCCACGGGGTGCCCGGAGCGGGTACCGTTGACGGTCGGCCCCGGTACGCACCGGGGACACGCATGACCCTCCTGTCACGGAGAGACCGTGACCGCCCAGTCCGAAGGAGGTGGGGATACCCATGCGGCAGTACGAACTGATGATCATCCTCGAGCCGGAGGTCGACGAGCGCACCGTCGCCCCGTCGCTCGACAAGCTGCTGTCGGTCGTCACGACCGGTGGTGGCACCGTGGACACGATCGACATCTGGGGCAAGCGCCGGCTCGCCTACGAGATCGACAAGCGCACCGAGGGCATCTACGCGGTCGTCGACATGACGACCACGCCCGAGGTCGCCAAGGAGCTCGACCGCCAGCTCGGCCTCAACGAGGCCGTCCTGCGCACGAAGCTCCTGCGCCCCGACGCCAACTGATCCGACCGACAGCCCCCGTACCGACAGCCACCGTCAGGAGCTCTCATGGCAGGCGACACCATCATCACCGTGGTCGGCAACCTCACCGCCGACCCCGAGCTGCGGTTCACCCCGTCGGGGGCTGCGGTCGCGAACTTCACCGTCGCGTCGACCCCCCGCACGTTCGACCGCCAGTCGAACGAGTGGAAGGACGGCGACACGCTGTTCATGCGCTGCTCCGTCTGGCGTGACGCCGCGGAGAACGTGGCGGAGTCGCTGACCAAGGGCATGCGCGTCATGGTCCAGGGCCGGCTCACGCAGCGGTCCTACGAGACCCAGCAGGGCGAGAAGCGGACGGTCGTCGAGATGCAGGCCGACGAGGTCGCACCCTCGCTGCGGTACGCGACCGCCAAGGTCACCCGCACGCAGCGCGGTGGCGGCGGAGGCGGCTTCGGCGGCAACCAGGGCGGCGGAGGCGGCTTCGGTGGCGGCGGCAACCAGGGGGGCGGCTACGGCGGCAACCAGGGCGGCGGCGGCTACGGCGGCGGCAACCAGGGCGGCCAGGGCGGTGGCTACAACGGCCCCGCCGGCGGCAGCCCCGAGGACCCCTGGGCGACCCAGGGCGGCGGCACGGCGTTCCCGAACGACCCGCCGTTCTGATCGATCACCCGCCGAGCTGATCGGCGGACCGCCGCGGGTGCGGCGGACACACACATTCCACGAAGGGCGCTCGCGCGCGAGAGATGCGCGTGAGGGCCGGTACTGATCCACGAGGAGAACCCCATGGCGAAGCCCGTACTTCGCAAGCCGAAGAAGAAGGTCAGCCCGCTCAAGGCTGTCAAGGTCGGAAAGATCGACTACAAGGACACCGCGACCCTGCGGAAGTTCATCTCCGACCGCGGAAAGATCCGCTCGCGCCGCGTCACCGGCGTGTCCGTCCAGGAGCAGCGCCTCATCGCGAAGGCCGTGAAGAACGCCCGCGAGATGGCCCTGCTGCCGTACACCGGCGCCGGTCGCTGAGGAAGGGGATCGAGATGGCAAAGCTGATCCTCACCCACGAGGTCACCGGTCTCGGTGCCGCGGGCGACGTCGTCGAGGTCAAGGACGGGTACGCCCGCAACTACCTCGTCCCGCGCGGTCTCGCGACCCGCTGGACCAAGGGCGGCCAGAAGCAGGTCGACCAGATGACGTCCGCGCGCCGCACGCGTGCGATCGCCACCGTCGAGGAGGCGCAGGCCACGCGCGACCGCCTCCAGTCGGGCCCGGTCACCGTCAGCGTCCGCGCCGGCGAGGCCGGTCGTCTGTTCGGCGCCGTGTCGAGCGTCGACATCGCCGAGGCCGTCGTGGCCGGCGGCGGGCCGCAGCTCGACCGCCGCAAGATCGAGATCCCGGCGCCGATCAAGTCGCTCGGCGAGCACCGCGTGCAGGTCCGCCTGCACGAGGACGTCTCGGCCAGCCTGGTCGTCGAGGTCGTGCCCGAGGCCTGATCCTCGGTCGGCCTCGCGGGTCCGGTCATAGAGACCTGGTCCCGACGAGATCCACCTGTCCGACGCCCCCGGAACCCGCGCGGTTCCGGGGGCGTCGTGCTGTCACACGAGGGCGAGGCGGGTGGCGGCCGCCGCCGCGAGGCCGAGCGCGACGTCGAACGTCACGTTCCAGCCCATGCTCACGCGCTCGGCCTGACCGGGCGTGACCGCGCGGCGCATCATCACGGTGAGCGCCGCGGTCTGGACGGCGCCCGAGAACGCTCCCACCAGCGTGGCGGCGACGACGAACCGGACCGGGTCGTCGTCGGCCACCGCCCAGGCCAGCGCGCCCGCCACCGCGACCGCGGCGACCAGCAGCGTCCCTGCCCCCGACCAGCGGTCCGCCAGCCACCCCGCGACCGGCCGACCGACCGCCACGGCTCCCTGGACGCTGAACGCGGCGACCACGGCCGCCGTCCCGCCGCCGGCCTCCGCCAGGGTGCCCGCGGACGTGAGCATGAGCCCGTAGGCGATCACGGCGAGCGAATGGATCACCAGGGTGGGGGCGACGACGCCGAACGGCCCACGCCGGCGGGGGTGTGCGTCGTCGTCGGCGTGGACGGAGCGCGGGCTGCTGCCGGGATCGTCGGAGTGGACGGAGCCGTCGCGGTCATCCTCGGCGACGCGGGACCGGGCGGGTGGTTCGTCGTCGGAGAGGTAGGTCGTCGCGTCCCCGACCGCGAGGGACGCCTCGGTCTCCGGCGCGGGCCCGGTGCCGGAGCGGGGGAGCGTGGGGACGTGGTCGGTGGGGGCGTCGGTGAGGCCGGGGCGGCCGTGCTCGCCGATGCGCCGCGCGAGGGCCACGGGGACGAGCCCGAGCGCCGTGACCAGGGCGCCACCGGCCGCGACGCCGACGACCCCGACGCCGTCGGCCAGGGCGAGCGCGGCGGGGGCGGCGACCGTCGCGCCGACGGCGGAGGCGAGGCCGTAGATGCCGAGGGCCCGGCCGGCGGTGCTTGCGTCGGCGAGCTCGCGCACCCAGGCCGCGCTGGTCACGACGAACACGCCGAACCCGAGGCCCGTGAGGACGAGGCCCGGCCAGCCGCCGGCAAGCGGGAGCACGGCGAACCCGAGGGCCATCGAGGCGAGCCCGCCGCCCACCGATCGCGAGCGCACGCGCATCCACCGGCCGAGCACCGTGACGAGGGGCTGCACCGCGATGACGCAGGCCATGAAGACGGCGGTGCGGGTGCCCGCGGAGACGCCCCCGCCGGCGAGCGCGACCGGCGCCGAGGTGTACAGGCCGTAGAAGGTGCCGAAGCCGCAGGCCGACGCGATCGCCACGAAGATGACGGCGCGCAGGTCGGGGCGCTCGAGCCTCGTGCGTCCACCGGTGGTCATCCGGCCAGGGTGCCCGACGGGCCGGCCGCGATCAGGTGATCGCCCGGCGACGTCCGTCACCGCCCCTCCCCGAGGACCATCCACCGGGTCCCGCGCGAGCGCAGGTAGGTGGTGACGGCCCGCGCGCCCATGAACACCCCGGCGAAGGCCACCCACAACCAGACGAGGCCCCACGTCCCGCCCGGGCCGAACGCGGCGACCGCCCACGCGGCCGGCAGGTAGACGACGAGCGTGACGATGCCGGACACGGCGAGGAACGGCCCGTCGCCGGCGCCCATGAGGATGCCGTCGAGGATGTAGACGAGCCCGGCCAGACCCATGAGGGCCCCGACGACGACGAGGCACCACACGGCCGCCGAGCGCACGTCGGGGTCGGCGGAGAAGATGCGCACGAGGAGCGGGGAGCTGGCGGCGACGACGATCCCGATGACGATCCCGGCGAGGATGCCCCAGCGCAGGCAGCGGCCGACGAGGCGGCGCACGGCCCCGGCGTCGCCGCGGCCGAGCCCCTGCCCGACGAGGGCCTGCGCGGCGATCGCGACGGCGTCGAGCGCGAACGCGCACAGCGACCAGATCGAGCTCGTCACCTGGTAGGCCGCGAGGCGGGCCGGGCCGAGGGCGGTGGCCACGGCGACGGTCACGAGGATCGCGGCCCGCAGCGAGAGGGTGCGGACGAAGAGGGGGAGGCCGGCGCGCGCGGAGGCGAGGACACCGAGGCCGGAGGGGGCGAGCGGGACGTCGTGGCGCCGGGCGCCGCGAACCACCACGGCCGCGAGCGCCGCGCCCATCCCGAGCTGGGCGATCGCCGTGCCGAGGCCGGAGCCGACGATCCCGAGGCCGGCGCCGTAGATGAGGATCGCGTTGAGCACGGCGTTCGCGACGGCTCCACCGGCGGCGACGTACAGCGGCGTGCGGGTGTCGAGCAGGCCGCGCAGCGTCCCGGTGGCGGCGAGCACGACGAGCATGCCGGGCAGCCCGAACGCCGACGCGCGCAGGTAGGCCACCGCCTCGGACGCCACCTCGCCGCTGCCGCCGAGCGCGCCGACGAGCCACGGCCCGGCCAGCAGCAGGACCACCGCGAGCACCACGCCGAGCCCGACGGCGAGCCACATCCCGTCGATCCCCGCCCGGATCCCGCGGCCCCGCTGGCCGGCCCCGACGAGCCGGGCGGTCGCGGCCGTCGTGGCGTACGCGAGGAAGACGCAGACCCCGACGATCGTCGTGAGCACCGCCTGCGCGATCGCGAGCCCGGCCAGCGACGCCGTCCCCAGGTGGCCGACCATCGCGGAGTCGATGATGAGGAGCAACGGTTCGGCGATCAGCGCGCCGAGCGCGGGGAGCGCGAGGCGGAGGATCTGCCGGTCGACCTCGCGCGGGGTCATCTCCGGCCCGACGCCGGAGCCCGGGTCCGCGGACATCTCTCCTCCTCGGGCGCTCGCCGGCCGGTACCCGGGTCACCGTAGGTCGGCCCCGGGGGCGGGGCGACCCACGCCCGCAGGGCGGGCGCCCGGACGGGCCGGCTTCCCTGCTCACGACTGGCCGGACTTCCTCCGTCCACACGACACGCCCGACTAATTCCGTCCACACCCTGTGCGGGGAGGGGTGGCGTCGTCGTGCGTCCCGGGGCTCCCCGGCGCCGGTCATACCCACACCTTTGTCCACAGCTGTGCACAGGCTCACGGTGTTGGTCCACAGGCCGTCCACGGATGTCGGCCGGTTCGTGCACAGTGTGGGTTTGGCGACGGGGGAGCGGCCCCGTAGCGTCGCCTGGCCGGGCGTTCGACCGGGCACGAGAAGGAGCGAGCGTGGCAGAGGATCCGGGCGCAGCACGGGCCGACTTCGACCGGACCCCGCCGCAGGACGTCGCGGCCGAGCAGTCGGTCCTCGGCGGCATGCTGCTGAGCAAGGACGCGATCGCGGACGTGGTCGAGGAGGTCCGCGGCGTCGACTTCTACAAGCCGGCGCACGCCCTCGTGTACGAGGCCGTCATCGACCTGTTCGGGCGCGGCGAGCCCGCCGACCCGGTGACGGTCGCCGCCGAGCTCACCCGCCGCGGCGAGATGACCCGCGTGGGCGGGGCGCCGTACCTGCACACCCTCGTCTCCTCGGTCCCGACGGCGGCCAATGCGGGCTACTACGCGCGGATCGTGCGCGAGCAGGCCGTGCTGCGCCGGCTCGTCCAGGCGGGCACCCGCATCGTCCAGCTCGGCTACGCGACCGACGGCGGCGACGTCGAGGAGATCGTCAACTCCGCCCAGGCCGAGGTCTACGCCGTGGCCGACCAGCGCAACGCGGAGGACTACCGCCCGCTGCGCGAGCTGGTGGACCCCACGCTCACCGAGCTGCAGCGCATCGAGTCCAAGACGGGCGACGACGGCGCCGTCCCCACCGGCTTCGCCGACCTCGACGGCCTGACGAACGGCCTCCACCCGGGCCAGATGGTCATCATCGCGGCGCGGCCCGCCATCGGTAAGTCGACCCTCGCGCTCGACATCTGCCGCAACGCCTCGATCCGCAACAACCACGCGTCGGTGATCTTCAGCCTCGAGATGGGGCGCACCGAGATCACCATGCGGCTCCTGTCCGCCGAGGCCGGCGTCTCGCTCAAGCACATGCGCGAGGGCTCGATGCGGCAGGACGAGTGGGAGCGGGTGGCCGGCGCGGCGAGCCGTTCGTCGTCGGCCCCGTTGTTCGTCGACGACAGCCCGAACATGTCGCTCATGGAGATCCGCGCCAAGTGCCGGCGGCTCAAGCAGAACCACGACCTCAAGCTCATCGCCGTGGACTACCTCCAGCTGATGAGCTCGGGCAAGCGCGTGGAGTCGCGGCAGCAGGAGGTCTCGGAGTTCTCGCGTGCGCTCAAGCTCCTCGCGAAGGAGCTCGAGGTGCCGGTCATCGCCGTCGCGCAGCTCAACCGTGGACCCGAGCAGCGCGGCGACAAGAAGCCGATGATGTCCGACCTGCGCGAGTCGGGCTCGCTCGAGCAGGACGCCGACGTCGTCATGCTCCTGCACCGCGAGGACGCCTACGAGAAGGAGCACCCGCGGGCCGGCGAGGCGGACATCATCATCGCCAAGCAGAGGAACGGGCCCACCGGCACGGTGACGGTGGCCTTCCAGGGGCACTACTCGCGCTTCGTCGACATGGGGCGGTGACCGAGGGCCGGCAGCGTCGACGTCATCGGACGTCGAGTCGGTGCGGGATCGCGTCGCCGGCCGGACGGTAGGGCGTGAAGCCCATGGCCGCGTAGTAGGACAGGGCGGGCGGGTTGTCGGCGCCGATGGTGGCGTCGATGTGACGGAGTCCGGTGGCCCGGGCAGCGGCAAGGGTGGTGACGAAGAGACGGCGACCGAGACCGCTCCGAGCGGCGTCGGGATGGATGTGCGTGCCGATGATCCCCCACCCCACGGTCACGTCGTAGGGGTTGCCCGGCCACGCCCGAGTGAGGGACTGGAAACCGACCACCAGGCCATCCCGCTCGGCGACGGTGCACGCGACCACGTGCTCGAGCTCGAGGTAGCGCTCGCGAACCGACGCGACGTCGACCGGGCTCTCCCGGAGGCCCGCGCGATGGATCGCGTTCTGCACCTCGGTCATGTCCTCGGCGTCGGAGGGCCGTGCCGGCCGGATCGTGGTCATGGGTCCATCGTGCGCGGGCCCGGCAGTCGGGCCAAGCCGAACGCGTCGCGGCTCCGGCGTGCGCCCCGGAGTCGTTCCGACCCGGCCCGGCGGAATTCCCGGTCGACGGCCGGATTTCTCACAGCAGTGCGCGGCGGCCGAGGATCGCGAGCCGGACCGGTCGTTGCGACGATGGATCTCGGAATCTCGCGGGCTCCAGACCCGAGCCACGTGAGCCCGAGACCGGAAGGGGCGACCCGTGACAGACATACCCGCGCAGGCCGGCGTGATCGGCGAGTGGTTCTCCTCGCGCTCGGGGGAGATGGTCTCCAGCCTCATCAACGTCGTCATCATCCTCCTGGTGGCGATCATCGCGCGCGCCGTCCTCGGCCGGGTGATCATGCGGCTCGCCGAGCGGATCGTCCAGTCGCGGCAACAGCTGGACCGGGCCGCGTCCAACGCCAGGCGCAAGGTCGCCAGGCCGGGCACCGACGAGACCGCTCGCGTCCGTCGCCAGCAGCAGCGGGCGCAGACGATCGGTTCGGTGCTGCGCAGCATCGCCTCGTTCGTCATCTTCGGCGTGGCGTTCATGATGATCCTGGGCGAGTTCGGGATCAATCTCGCTCCGATCCTGGCCAGCGCCGGCGTGGTGGGTCTCGCGATTGGCTTCGGCGCGCAGAGTCTGGTGCAGGACTTCATCTCCGGCCTGTTCATGATGTCGGAGGACCAGATCGGCGTCGGTGACGTGGTCGACGTCGGGGACGCCGTCGGCACGGTCGAGGAGATGACGATGCGGATCACGAAGATCCGCGACCTCGACGGCAACGTCTGGTACGTGCGCAACGGCGAGATCCGGCGGGTCGCCAACATGAACCAGGACTGGGCGAACGCGCTGATCGAGATCCCGCTCGACTACTCGGTCGACCTGCCCCGGGCGAAGCAGGTCATCGAGAGCGGGTTGGAGGAGTTCGCCACGGACCCGGAGTTCGCGGCCGAGATCCTCGACGCCCCCGAGGTCAGCGGCGTGACCGCCATCGGGAACGGCGCCGTGACGATGCGGATGATCATCAAGACCCGGCCCGGCTCGCAGTGGGCGATCGGCCGCGCCGCCCGCGCCCACCTCAAGGTCCGGTTCGATGAGGAGGGGATCCAGGTCGCGGTGCCGATGTTCCCGCAGAGCGGGGCCGGGGCGACCAAGCAGGGGTGATCGCGGGGCGTCACGGCACGGACACCTTCCCTGCCGTGCCCGACGCCGTCGGCACGACCGGATTTCGCTGGCGCCGCCCCTCCGGCCCGGCGACGATCGGAGCATGACCGACACCCCCTACCCCCTGCGGACCGACCGGCTGACCGTGCGCATGGTGGCCGAGCGGGACGTCGACACGCTCACGGCCTACCGCAACGACCCTGAGGTCAGCGCGCTCCAGGACTGGGACCTGCCGTACCCGCGGGAGCGGGCCGAGCGGCTCGCGGCCGCCCACGCGGACCGGACCGACGTCGTGCCCGGCGGCGGCACGCAGCTCGCGATCGAGGCCGGGGGCGAGCTCGTCGGCGACCTCTACGTCGGCCTCGACGCGCACTCCGGGATCGCCGAGATCGGGTTCACCCTCGCGACGGCGCACCAGGGCAAGGGGTACGCCGGCGAGGCCGCGTCCGCCGTCGTCGACGACCTCGTCGACCGGGTCGGCGTCCACCGCCTCGTCGCCGAGCTCTCCCCGGAGAACCGCGCCTCGGCCCGGCTCCTCGAGCGGCTCGGCATGACCTTCGACCACCTCGCGGAGAAGTCCTTCTGGTGGCGGGGTGCGTGGGACGACAACCTCCACTACTCGATGACCGCCGACGACCGCCGGGCCTGGCGCGACCGCCCGCGCACGCCGCCGGAGACGGTCCGCCTCGTCGAGCTCGACCACGAGAGCGTCTGGACCTACCGCCGGCTGCGCACGCACCGCACCCAGGAGCGCTTCGTCGCGAGCGTCGACCAGTCCTTCACCGACGCGCTCTTCCCCGAGCCGGAGGCCGGCCATCCCGTGGTCCCGTTGCTGCGTGGCATCGAGGCCGACGGCGAGCCCGCCGGTTTCCTCATGTGGGCGGACGCCGTCAACGACGGCACGCCGGACCCCTACCTGTGGCGCTTCCTCGTCGACCGCCGCCACCAGGGGAGGGGCATCGGTCGGCGCGCCCTCGAGGCGTGGACCGCGGAGCTCCGCGCTGCCGGGCACACGGCCGTCGAGACGAGCTGGGTGCAGGCCCCCGGCGGGCCCGAGCCGTTCTACCTGGCCGCCGGCTTCGAGCTCACCGGCGAGTACGACGACGGCGAGGCCGTGGCCCGGCTGTCCCTCTAGCCGCTCGTCGGGGTGGCCCGCCCCTGATCGCGCACTGTCGCCCACCGGTCCGCGCGACAAGCCGACCGGCGCCTACCCGCCGCGCAGCACGTCGACGTGCACGTGGTCGAGGTGCCGCAGGATCTCGTTCGCCGGTTCGGGTGCGTCGTAGGGCTGCCACCGCCCGCGCCGGCTGTGCGCGCTCCAGATCCGGTCGTCGAAGATGACGTACTGGATGTCGAGGGTGTCCTCGTGCGCCACGAGCCAGTGCGCGAGGATCCAGCCGCGCCGGCGGTTCTCCTCGGACACCGGCTGGAAGAAGACGTCGATCGCACGGCCGTCGTTGTGGGTCGACTCGCCGGCGCGCTGCACCCCGCCTGGCGCGAACCCGCCGAGCACCTGGTCCCCGAACACGTCCGTCATCGCGTCGAGGACCTCCTGGGCCCGCGGGGTCAGGCCGGTGTCGGTGATCTCCTCCTCCGGCAGGTCGTCGGCCGCCGAGCCGCGGCAGCTGAGGCTCGGTCCGGCGTCGTCGGCCGGTCCGGTGGCGAGGAGCTCGAGCACGGTGTCGTCGACGTCGGAGGTGTCGGGCGCTTCGATCGTCGGACCGTCCTGGGCACCGACGGCGACCGCGGTCGTCGCGCGTCGCGCCTGGTCGCGGGTGAGCTCGACCTCCCCGTCCGGCGTCCGCACGACGCACTCGGCACTCTCGCCAAGAACCGGTACGCCCTCCTCACGCAGGTACTGAGAGACACGCGGGGCAAGGACGACCACGGCCGTGACAACCAGGACGAGCACGACGGCGAACGCCCACCCTCGCCCCGGCCCGCCCGCCCGGGGCGCCTTGCGGTCGCTGTCCGGCCCGTCGGTCACGCCCTCGAGTCAACCATCGGCGCCGGAGTGGGAGGGGAGGGGTTGACGCGCGGCGCGGTGGCTCATAGTCTTCCCAAATCGATTCATGCCAAATCGATTTGAGTCCATCCGCTCAGGTCCCGGTCCAAAGGAGAACCGCATGACCCGATCAGCAGAGGTTCGTACCCCGCATCCCGTCGACGAGATCCCGCCCGCCCGCAAGATCATCCCGTTCGGCCTCCAGCACGTCCTCGTCATGTCGGCCGCTCCGATCTCGTCGGTGTTCCTCGTCGGCGCCAGCCTGCAGCTCGATCCGGACCTCATCGTCCAGCTGCTCAGCATCACGTTCGTCTTCTCGGGGATCGGCTCGATCATCCAGTCGATGGGCCGCTGGGGGTTCGGTGTCCGCCTGCCGTTCATGATGCTGCCCGGTGGTGCGCCGGTGGTGATGTTCATCGCCATCGCCTCCGAGCACGGGCCGGCGACGGCGACCGGCGCGGTGCTGCTCACCGCGGTCTTCTACTTCATCGTGCTACCGGTGTTCAGCCGCATCATCAAGTTCTTCCCGTCCCTGGTGATCGGCACGATGATCGTCATCGTCGGCGTCAACCTCATCCGCATCAACGCGCTGCTCATCACGGGCCAGCCCGACTCCGACGCGTTCGGCGACCCCATGGCCATCGGCCTCGGCGTCATGACGATCGTGCTCATCGTCCTGCTCTTCCGGGTGCTGCGCGGCATGGTGCGCCAGCTCGCGGTGATGATCGGCCTGGTCACGGCGACCGGCATCGCAGCCCTGCTCGGACAGGTGGACGTCCCCGACCTGTCCGGACCGGTCGCCACCGTGCCCGAGCTGTTCCCGTTCGGCCGCCCGGAGTTCGACCTGCTCGCCTCGGTGCCGCTGCTGATCTTCGCCCTCGCCTCGATGGCGGAGGCCACCGGCCAGACCGCGATCAACGCGGAGATCGTCGGCAAGAAGATCGACATCACCAAGGCGGCGCCCCGCACCATCCGCGCCGACGCGCTCGTCTCGCTCTTCGCGGGCATGTTCGGCACCTCGCTCATGGTGACGAGCGGCGAGAACATCGGCATCGTGCGGGTGAGCAACGTCAAGAGCCGCTTCGTCACGGCGGCGGCGGGTGTCATCCTCATCGTCATCGGACTGATCACCCCGGTCGCCCGGATCATCTACGCGATCCCTGCCCCCGTCGTCGGCGGGACCGGCGTGGTCGTGTTCGCGATCCTCACCGTCATCGGCCTGCAGATGCTGGGCCGCTCCGACCTGGGCGACCAGCGGAACATGCTCGTCGTCGCCGCGGGCCTGAGCTTCGGGCTGCTGCCGATCGTGGTGCCGGGTGCGTACTCCGGCCTGGAGTCCACCCTCGGCAGCATCCTCTCGAGCGGTGTCGCCATGGGCGCCCTGGTCGCGGTGCTCGTGAACATCCTGTTCAACCACATCGGCCGGTCGCGCTCTGCCGACGCCGACGAACCGGGCGCGAGCACCGATGACGCGCCCGACGACGACGCACCCCGCGGCGGGCAGGCGGACGAGCGTGCCCACGCCGATCTCCCCGACCACGACGAGGCGCCGACGCATGCTGAAGCGGAGGCCTCCGACCCCGGGCGGTCGAACCCGCGCACGACCGCCGAGCACGACCCACGTCCGCGCACGACCAGCCGCGCAGACCACGACTCACATGGAGGAACTCCGTGACCGACCGCGTCGACCTCGCCGACCTGCACGAGCGGCCCACCGTTCTGCTCCCGGAGCGCACGCTCCTGCACGACGGCATCCGCACGGGTCAGGGCGTCCTCGTCGCCGACGGGCGCGTCGCCGAGGTCGGGGAGGCCGATGTGGTCCAGGAGCGCCACCCGGGGGCGGCCGTCGTCCGACTCCCGCGCCGGCTCCTCATGCCGGGGCTCGTCGACGCCCACCACCACCTCACCCAGTCCTTCGGGAAGTCCCTCGTCTTCGGGGAACCGTCCGAGATCTTCCGCCGGGTCTGGGTGCCGATGGAGGCGCACCTGGACGAGGAGGCCATCGACGTCGCGACCCGGCTGGCGGCGTGGGAGTCGCTCCGGGGCGGCTTCACGACCGTCGCGGACGCGGGGACCAGAGCCACGGTGGACGGCGGGGTCGAGCGGCTCGCCGAGGCGGCCGGCGCGGTCGGCGTGCGCTGCGTGCTCGGCACCATCTGCAACGACCTCGTGGGCGGCGAGCGGGTCGCGGAGGTCGACGACGTCCTCGCCGCCGCCGGCGAGCACCTCCACAAGTGGGAGGGGCACGACCTCGTCCAGCCCTCGCTCGCCGTCTCGATCCCCGAGGTGGCCTCCGACGAGATGCTCACCCGTGTCACCGCCCTCGCGCGGGAGGCCGGTGTGACCTTCCAGACGCACCTCAACGAGCACCTCGCCGCCGTCGAGCGGTCCCTGGAAGCCACCGGGATGCGTCCGCTCGAGCGCCTCGCGCACCTCGGTGCGCTCGGTCCTGAGCTGCTCGCCGCGCACACCACGCTGCTGACTCCGCGCGAGATCACCCTCCTGCGCGACTCCGGGGGAGCGATCTCCTACAACCCGGTCGCGAGCGCGTGGAAGGGTAACGCGGTGGCTCCGGCGCTCCTCATGCACGAGCTCGGCGTACGGGTCGGGCTCGGCACCGACGGGACCCGGGGCGACGCGTTCCGGATGCTCGACGCGGCCGAGACCGCGCAGCGACTCGTCCACGGGCTCCCCTCGGGCGACTCGTCCGTGGGCGGCGGGTGGACGTGGCTCGAGCGCGGGCTCACGGGCGGTGCCGACGCCGTGGGGTTGGCCGGCCAGATCGGCGAGATCTCGGCCGGTGCCCACGCCGACCTGCTCGTCCTCACGCTCGACGTCCCTGAGCTCGTCCCGTCGTGGGACCTGCCGTGGGAGCTCGTCCGGCTGGCCGGTCGCGACCAGATCGAGTCCGTCGTCGTCGGGGGTCGTCTCCGGGTCCGTGACGGCCGGCCGCTCGGTGTCGACGGCGACGCGCTGCTCGACCGGGCGCGCGAGATCGCCGAGCGCGCGGTCGAGCGGGCGCCGATCCACAAGATCCACCCGTTCTCCGCGGACCACCGAGCGTCGGGTCAGGTCGCCCACGCATGAGCGAGACCGCGTTCGTCGTGTCCGCGGTCACGATCCTCGTGGCCGCGTTCGTCCAGGGCTCCACGGGGATGGGCTTCGCGCTCGTGGCGGCGCCGGTGATCGGCCTCGTCGAGCCGCGGCTGATCCCGGTGCTGCTGCTCGTGCTGATGATCCCGCTCAACGCCTACGTCGCCTGGCGCGAGCGGGAGCACCTGGACTGGCACGGCGTGCGGTGGATCAGCGCGGGACGGTTCGCGGGGACGTTCGCCGGGCTGTGGATCCTGGTCGTGGTGACCGAGCACCAGCTCATGCTCCTCATCGGCTGGTCGACGATCATCGCCGCCGTCGTCGCACTCCTCGCCCCCGCGTTCGACCCCAATCGGACCGGCCTGGTCAGCGTCGGCCTCATCACCGGCGTCACCGAGACCTCGACCGGCGTCGGGGGACCGCCGTTGGCGCTCGCCTACCAGCACAAGAGCGGACCGACCCTGCGCGCCACGGTCGCCGTGTGCTTCCTCGTGGGAGAGGTGATCTCGCTCGTCGTGCTCGGTATCGGTGGGCAGATCGAGCTCGGCACGCTCGGGATGAGCGCCGCGCTCGTGCCGTTCGTGGGCATCGGGGCGTTCGTCAGTCGCTGGGTGCACCACCGTCTGGACGGCAAGCTGCTGCGGATGATCGTGCTCGTGTTCGCGATCGTCTCCGGGATCGTCGTCCTCCTCTGAGCGGGGGTAGCCTGCGAGCACCGTGACCAGCTCCCCCGCCCAGAAGCGACCGACGATCGCCGACGTCGCTCGCGTCGCCGGGGTCTCGCGGACCACCGTCTCGCACGCGCTCAACGACCGCGGCCAGGTGCACGCCGGCACCCGCGAGCGCGTCAAGGAGGTCGCGGCCTCGCTCGGCTACCGGCCCAGCGTCCGCGCCCAGCGTCTCCGCTCCGGCCGGTCCCGTGCGATCGCCCTGCTGTCCTCGATGCCGACGGCGGTCTCCGCCGGCCCGGCGCGGCTCGGCTTCTTCACCGAGCTGGCCGTCGGCTGCGCCGAGAACGCCCTCCTGAGGGGCTACAGCCTCGTCCTCGTCCCGCCGTCGGAGGACCCGGGCGCGCTCGGCCTCCTCGACATCGACGGCGCAATCCTCCTCGAGCCGCCGGCCGACGACCCGCTCGCGACCGAGCTCGCCCAGCGCGACATCCCCTTCGTCACCATCGGAGAGGACCTGGACGGCGCCGGGTCCGGCCGCTCGGTGGACCTGCGCCACCACGACGTCGCCGACCTGCTGCTCGCGCACCTGACCGAGCGGGGGGCGCGGACGATCGGCCTCCTCGTCGGGTCGAGCGGGCGCCAGTCCCAGGAGGTCTTCCGCTCGCTCTACCTCGAGCGTGCCGAGGCGTCGGGTGCTTCGCCCGCGATCGCCGTCGCCGACGAACGGGGCGGCGAGCAGGCCGGCTACGAGGCCGCGCGCTCGCTCCTGCGCGAGCGCCCGGACCTCGACGCGTTGTGCGTGCCGATCGACGCCTTCGCCAGTGGTGCCGTCGCGGCCGCGGGCGAGGCGGGGCGCACGGTGGGGGAGGACCTCCTCGTCGCCACCCGCTACGACGGCATCCGGGCGCGGTCGGCCCGACCGCCGCTCACCGCCGTGGACCTCCACCTCGGCGACGTCTCCCGGGTCGCCGTCGACCTGCTGCTCGCGGAGCTCGACCGCGCGGACGGCGGCGACGCCGTCGGCGCCGTGAGCGCGCGCGCCATCCCCGCGCCGGTGCTGCTGCCCCGGGCCTCCACGGGGACCGGGCCTGTCAGCGATAGACGTCCGAGCGGTGCTCGATCGCGGTGATCGTCACCCGGTCATCGATGCGGTAGATGATCCGGTAGTCACCGCGGCGGGCGCTGTGCAGTCCTTCGAGCGTGAAGCGCAGCGCCTTGCCGACCCGCTGAGGATTGACGGCGAGGGGTCCGTAGATGAACTCGATGGCTGCCGTCGCCACCTTCTCCGGCAGTCGTTGAAGCGCGCGCCGGGCGGAAGGGGTCCACGCCACCTCGTACTGCTCGGACATCAGGGCCGAAGCGTCGCGAGGATGTCGTCCTTCGACAGCACCTCGGCCTCGCCCGCAGCAATCTCCTCCAGGCTGTCCCGAACCTGGGCGAGGAGCTTCGGACGGCCCGCGATCTCCAGCGTCTCCTCGAGCGACGCGAGGTCAACGGTGCTGATGACGACTGCTGCAGGCTTGCCGTGCCGCGTGATCACGACGCGGTCGTGCTCCCGTTCGACCTGGTCGACAACCTCGGACAGGCGGTTCTTGACGTCGCGCAGAGCCATCGCATCATCGATAGTCATAGCCACAAGTGTAGCCACACGGAATGTGTGACGACAGGGCGCCCGCCTACCGCTCGGCCTCGTGCTCGGCGAGCAGCTCGGCCGGCACCAGCGAGGCGCCGACCACCCCGCTGAGCAGCAGCGGGTCCACGGGCTCGCCGCGGCGGAGCACGCTGATGGTCCCGGTCGGCTCGAACGTCACCGCCGCCACCTGCCCGTAGTGGCTGATACCGGCGAGCCGGAGCCGGGACTGCAGCTCCCCGGGCAGCACGTGGCACTTGCGCATGTGCTCGTCGATCACCTGCGAGCCGGCCATGAGCAGCACGGGCCGCGCCACGAGCGCCCGGTTCCCGCCACGCAGGTGGCGCACGAGGCCGACGAGCGCCTGCATCGAGATGAGCGTGAGCAGCGCGACGATCCCCCCGGCCAGCACGGGTGCCTCGCCCAGTGCGGCGCGCCCGATGACCGACCCGAACGCGATGACGGCCACGAGGTCGAAGCTCGACATGCTCGACAGCACCCGCTGCCCGAGGACCCGCACGAGCAGAACCATCGCGAGGTACATCCCCGCGGTGGCCACCGCCACCGCGAGCGCCTCGGTCGGGGTGATGAACAACAGGTCGCGCACAGGTCCTCCGTCGACTCGCCCGGGGCTCGGACTCCCGCTCCCGTCGCCCGCGACGCGGCGTCCCGGCCCCCTTCCTGCCCGACATCATGCCTCCGGTCCGCGCCGGGGGACCGCCGCCGGAGGACACCACGCCCGACGACGACGATCGACCCGCCCCCGACCACCGTCGTCGCACGGCGCGCGCCCCGCCGTCCGTGCCACGCTGGCGCCATGGGTGCGAACGCCTCGACCGTCCATGCGCTGTCCGTCCCCGGCTCCCCCGACCGCGAGAACGAGGACGCGTCCTGGGTGGGCGAGCGCGTCGTCGTCGTGGCCGACGGGGCGGGACTCCCGAAGGAGTTCCGCGCCGGCTGCGAGCACACCGTCGCCTGGTTCTCCCACGCGCTCGCGGAGGCGTTCGGCTCGATCCTCGAGCGCGGGGACTCCTCGATGACCGACTCCCTCGAGGCGGCGCTCGCCGACGTCCGCGACCGGCATGCGACGACGTGCGACCTCGCGTCCGGATCACCCAGCGCGACCGTGGTCGCGTGGCGCATCGGGGACGACGACGTCGAGTGCCTCGTCCTGTGCGACTCCTCGATCGTCGTCGTGCGTGAGGACGGCCCGCTCCACCTCACCGACGACCGTCTCGACCAGCTCGTGCACCGCCTCGCCGCCGACCGCGAGGAGGCAGCGAGGGTCGCCGCCGCGGGCGGAACGCCGGCCCCGATCCCCCGCGCGGCCGACCTGCTCAACACGCCCGGCGGCTACTGGGTGGCGAGCCACGACCCGGACGTCGCGCACCGCGCGCTCGTCACCACCGTGCGCCGCGCGGAGGTCCGCCACCTCGTTGCGGCCTCGGACGGCGCGACCCGGTCCTTCCTCGAGGTCGGCACGCACACCCTCGAGGAGTTCGCGCGCGAGTGTGCGGCCGGACGCCTGACCGAGCTCCGTGATGCCGTCCGGGCCGCCGAGACCGCCCGCACCGACGTCGCGCCGGGGGAGAAGCGCCACGACGACCTCACGGTCGTGTCGACCGCCGTGTAGGTGAGGAGACCCGGCCCGGGTGCGGGTCGGAGCGACGTCCCGGCGCCGACCGGTGCGGCGCCGACTAGCCGAACAGGTGGTCGCGCACACCCAGGAGCATCGTGTCGCCGGGCTGCGTCTCGCGCAGGTAGCGCGAGACGAGGTGCTCGGGGATCGCGATGCACCCGGCCGTGGCCACCGGGTTGGCGTGGAGGAAGATCGCGTAGCCCATGCCCTCCCGGATCGGGCTGTCCGGCGGCCGGTTGTAGTTGATGACCGCGCCCTGACGGTAGTCGCCGCCGCGGGTGTGGGCGAGGCGCCACATGTTCTCGTCGGGCATCGTGTTGGCCATGCTCGGCGAGGACGCGTCGTAGTACTGGTTGTAGTTCCGCCCGGGCGTCCCGCCCCAGCGCGAGTACGGCGTGAGGATCCGGTGGTCGAGCGCCGTCCCCGGGTCGTAGAGGCCGAAGGACTCGGTCACGGAGTACGCGCCGGTCGGCGTGCGGTAGGTGTGCCAGGCGGCCGGCTGCCCGGGCCGCGCGGTGCCGTTGGCGCCGATCCGGGCGGAGGTCGACCACCGCTCCCGGTAGGCCTCGGACCCGGGGACCCGCTCGCACACGGTGAACGTGGCCCACGAGGTCGACCAGTTCTCCGCGACTGCCATCGACACGCGATCGGTGAGCCCGGTGTCGTACCGGGACTGCCCGAGGGAGAGCGGCGCGCAGCGGCCCCAGCTCGACCGGTCCGCCGCGCGCGCCCCGATGGTGTCGGTGCCGTTCCCGTCCCAGTCGCCGAGGATCGCCACGTCGTAGGCGGCGGCGAAGGTGAACGTCCGGTCGGCGGTGGTCTCGCCGTGGGAGTCGCTCACGTAGACCGTGCTGCCCCGCCGCACGTGGAACGTGTCCGTGCCGTCGCCGTCCGTGTCGCCCACGAGGACGCTGTCGGTCGCCCGCCCGTAGGGCCACTGGACGCTCGCGGGTCCGCTGGTCAGGGTGTTGCGGACGTGGATCTGGATGCCGCGGCGGATGGCGATCGTGTCGAGCCCGTCGGCGTCGTAGTCGCCCACGTGCACCTCGTCGCCCACCCGGCCGTAGTCGAACGACGACGTCGCGAACCCCGCCGAGTTCTCGTTGCGCACGAGGAACGTGTTGCCGCGCCGCACCGCGGGCGTGTCGACCCCGTCGCCGTCCCAGTCGCCGAAGAAGACCTCGTCCCCGGCCCGCCCGTAGACGAACCGGTGGGTGGTCACGGCGGACCCGCCGGAGCCCGACACGTGGAACTCGGCCCCGCGACGGACGATCATCTCGTCCGTCCCGTTGCCGTCCGTGTCGGCGATGAACACCTCGTCCCCGGTCCGCCCGAAGATCACCTGCCGCGGCGAGGCCCCGGTGGGGGAGTTCGAGAGGTGGAACGTCGGCGAGCTGCCGACCGACCCGATCGTGCCGCCCTGGTCCGGTGCGGCGCCGGTGTCGGTCGCGGCGGACCCGGGCACGACGACGGGTGGCGCGTCGTCGTCGGCCTCCTCCCCGTCCGGCACCGGCGCGGCGCCCGCGGGCAGGCCGAGCGCTGTGACGCCGAGGAGGGCGGAGCCGAGGACGGCGACCAGCCGGTGCGCGAGCGGACGCCGCGATCGGGTGGGCGTGGACGGGTGGGCTGGGTGGCGCACGGGGTGCTCCGATCGGGCCGGGGGAGACGACGTCGACGTGGTTCCGCCGTCAATCTAGCCGTGTCCCGCCGCCCCCGGCCCCGCCGCGCTCATTTGCCGGAGACGAACCCGTGGATCGCGTCCGTGAGGGTCGCGTCGTCGACCCCGTGCCACTCGCCGGGCAGGACCGCGGCGGTCGCGGACGGGACGGCGTCGGCGAGCTCGCGCACACCGTCGAGCATGCCCGGGTCCGTCGCCTCCGAGGCGATGACGAGCGTGGGCGTGGTGATCGAGGCGAACCGCGCCGCGGACGTGCCGGGGAGGAAGGTGAGCTCGTGGACGATCGTGCGGGTGTTCTCGAGGTCCTGCGTGCTCAGGGGCGGCAGCTCGGCAAGGACCTCCGCGGGCACCCCGACCACCTCGACGTTGAACCACCGGTGGGCCGCCTCGAGGTCCTCGTCGATGAGGCGCTGAGCCTCGGCCCGCGCCGCGTGCTCGGGGTCGGCGGGCATGAGCGGCGGCTCGAGCAGGGCGAGGCGGGCCACGGGAGCCCCGGCCTCGGCGGCCAGGAGCAGGAGGGTGGCGCCCGAGGAGAAGCCGTAGGCGGTGACGGGCCGGCCCTCGGCCAACGCGACGATCGCCGCGAGGTCCTCGAACTCGCGCTCGACGGCGTAGGGCTCGGTGGTGCCGCTCTCGCCCGTGCCGCGCCGGTCGTAGGTCCACACGGTGAAGTGCTCGGCGAGGGCGCCGGGCAGGTCGGGCTGCGGCGTGGCGGTGCGGGAGGTGGCCACGCAGTGGACCATGACGAGGTCCGGGCCGGATCCTGTGCGGCTCCAGGCGAGCGTCGTCCCGTCGGCCGAGGTGACGGTTCCGTGGGTGGTGGTCGCGGACGTGGTGGTGCTCGAGGTGGTCACGATGGCTCCTTCGTCGTCGGTGTGTCTCGTGCGGTCGTCGGTCGTGCAGCTGGTGTTCGTGCGGGTCGTACCGGTCGATCGGTCCGTAGGGGTCGCGCGGTCGGGTCCCGGTGGGTGGTCCGGTCTCGGTCGATGGTCGTTCGTGCTGGGTCAGTGGCAGGCGGTCGCGTGCGCGACGGGCTCGTCGGTGCGCAGCCACTGGGCCACGGGGCGGCCGTCGCGGCGCCACCACCCGCCGGCCGGGGTCTGCGGCCAGCCGGCGGGGGAGTCCTCCCACTCCTCCTGCCGCCCGAGGAGTGTCCGGTCGAGGAGCAGGTTCGCCATGTCGAACGGCTCCGTCCCGCGCGCCACGGTCTCGAACGCGAGGTAGACGTCCTCGCCGTCGCGGACGAAGGAGCGCAGCTGCCCGCCGCCGGCCACGGCGGGCTCGTCCAGTGCGTGCTCGACCGAGTACCAGGGCATCGTCCAGCCCATGAAGTCGCGGTAGGCGGCCAGCTCGGCCCACGTCCCCTCGCTGAGGACCGCGAACGCCACGTCGCGCTCGGCGAGGTAGGCCTGGGTGGCCTCGGAGACCTGGCTCATCGAGAACGTGCAGCCCTCGCACTGTCCGTGGTGCGGCCGGCCGTGGTGCCACATGAACGAGTAGGTGACGAGCTGGCGGCGTCCCTCGAGCAGGTCGACGAGCGGGACCTCGCCGGTGGCGCCGACGAGCCGGACCGGCCCGACCCGGGTGACCGGCAACCGGCGGCGCGCGGCGGCCAGCGCGTCCCCGGCCCGGGTGTGCGCCTTCTCGGCGGTGAGGTGCTCGGCCTGCGCGGTCTCCCACGCGGTGCGGTCGACTGCCCTGTCGGCGATGTCCATGGCGATATGTTTAACAGAGCAATCACTACCGTGTCCATAGCGAATGTGGAATGATGAGGTCATGCCGATCAAGCGCAGCTATGCCGAGCTCGGGGACGCGTGCGCCACCGCGCACGCGGTCGAGCTCATCGGCGACCGCTGGACCTATCCGATCCTGCGCGAGCTCATGCTCGGGCCCAAGAGGTTCGTCGAGCTCGCCGAGGGCCTGATCGGCGTCACGCCCGCCGTGCTGACGGCGCGGCTCCGGGCGCTCCAGGACGCCGGCCTCGTCGAGCGCGTCGACCTCCCCGCACCCACCCGCGCCACCGGGTACTGCGTGACGCCGTGGGGACAGGAGCTCCGCCCGCTCCTCAACGCGCTCGGCCGGTGGGCGATGGACTCGCCCACCCGGGACGACGACGGCGGACTGACCCCCGACGGCACCGTGCAGTCGATGCTCACCATGGCGCCGTCGACCCCACCGACCGCTCCGGTCGAGGTCGGGCTGCTCCTCCACGACGCGCGGATCGAGGCCCCCCGGCCGTACGAGTTCCGCCTGACGTGGGACGACGAGCTCGCGATCGTCCGGGAGCCGGCGACCGACGCGCCCGCGCGGGTGACCGGCGACTCGACCACGTGGGCGGGCGTCCTCTACGACGGCGTCCCGCTCGACGAGGTGGATGTCGACGGCGACGTCGACGAGGTCCGCCGCCTGGTCGCGGCCTTCGCCGCCTGACCGGTGACCGGCACCTGCTGACCGGTCTCGACGACCTCTCCCGGCAACCGGCTTGTGCGGCCGGCGCCGTCTCACCGGTCCCGGTGGGCGAGACCGTCGGGCGGGACCACGCGTGGTTCGTCGTCGGGCCGTTAGCGTCCGTCCCCGTACCGGGGTGCCGACGCGCGCCCCGACGACGACCGACGAGGCGCGACGACAGGAGCAGGCCGGATGGCACAGAACGTGATGTTCTCGGGCGGGATCCCCGCCGACGGTGCGGAGGGCGTCTTCACCCTCATCGCCGACACCGTGGGGGACCGCGCGCTGAGCTGGCCCGACGGCGAGACCACCCCCGAGCGGCGCGGCTGGATCGGCGCCGTCAACAACGAGGTGCTCGCGAAGGCCCCGTGCTTCGAGGAGGTCGACGCCGATCTCGGCCAGTCCGAGGACCACGCGTACACGGTGTTCAGGACCCTGCGCATCCGGCCCGGCGAGGCCGTCGACCTGCGCGGTCGCCTGCCCTACGCGAAGGATGCCATCGACTCCTACCGCACGTTCACGCGGCTGCGCGAGGAGGGGCGCATCCCCGAGGGTGTCCGCTTCCAGGTCTCGGTCCCCGGCGCGCACGACGTCGTCTCGATCACCTTCCCCGACGTCGAGGAGTGGCCGGTCGTCGTCGAGGCGTGGCAGCAGGCCCTCCAGGAGGAGTACCGCCGCATCCTCGAGGTGGTCCCGGCCGACGAGCTGTGCGTCCAGGTCGACTACTGCACCGAGCTCATCCACATCGGCGGCGAGTGGTCGAAGCTGTTCTCCTGGGTGCCCGACCTGCCCGCCGAGGAGCTGTTCGCGCAGTACACGTCCGAGGAGTACATCCGGGGCCACCTCGCCGGGCTGCCCGAGGAGGTCCGGATCGGCATCCACGTCTGTTGCGGCACCTCGCCGAGCTTCCCCGTGCAGCCGCTGGACGACATCGCGCTCCCGGTCCGCCTCTCGAACGCCATCCAGCGCGCGTCCGGCGGCGTCGTCGAGTTCTTCCACCTGCCGGCGATGTCCGACTCCGACGAGGCCTACTTCGCCCCGCTCGCGGACCTCGAGACCGGCTCCGCGACGATCTACCTCGGCCTCGAGTGCAACGACGGCATCGAGGCGATGGACCGCCGCATGGTCGCGGCGCGCAAGGCCCTGCCGGACTTCGGGGTGGCGCACTACTGCGGCTACTTCTGGAACCAGGCGGTCATGCCCGAGCTGCTGGCCACGCTGGCCGCGGGGGCCGACCGGCAGGCGGCCGCGGTGAACGCCTAGCGGGCGTCGACGGAGGTCGGCGAGCAGCGGCCTCCGTCGGACGCACCAGGTGCCGACGGGGTGTCCCGAGCGTGGTCAACCGTTCAGCGTTCGATGTATAGTCAGCGCATGCTGACCATTGCCTCGCGTGTGGACGTGATGAACCGGCTCGGCCGAGCGATGGCCGACCCGACCCGTTCGCGGATCCTGCTCGCCCTCCTCGAGGGGCCCGGCTATCCGGCGGTGCTCGCCCGCGAGCTCGACCTGACGCGCACGAACGTGTCGAACCACCTGGCCTGCCTGCGGGGCTGCGGAATCGTCGTCGCCGAGCCGGAGGGGCGGCGGACCCGGTACGAGATCGCCGATCCTCACATCGGCGCGGCGCTCACGGCGCTGGTGGACGTGACGCTGGCGGTCGACGAGAGCGAGCCGTGCATGGACGCCGAGTGCTCGGTGCCCGGCTGCTGCGACCCGGAGGGGGTGCGATGACCGCCGTCGAGCTGTCCGCCGACCGGACCGCGGTGCTGCGGCGACGCATCAGGATCATCGTCGCCGTCACCATCACCTGGAACGTCGTCGAGGCAGTCGTCGCGCTGATCGCCGGCAGCGTCGCCTCGTCCGCCGCGCTCATCGGGTTCGGCCTCGACTCGATCGTCGAGGTGCTCTCGGCGGCGGCGGTCGCCTGGCAGTTCGCCGCGCCCGATCCGGACAGGCGGGAGAGGGTCGCGCTGCGCGTGATCGCCGTGTCCTTCTTCGCCCTGGCCGCCTATGTGACGGTGAACGCGCTGCTGTCGTTGTCCGGCTGGCGCGAGCCGGAGCACTCCCCGATCGGCATCGGCATCGCCGTGCTCAGCCTGCTCGTCATGCCGTTCCTCAGCTGGTTCGAGCGACGCACGGGCCGCGAGCTCGGCTCGGCCTCCGCCGTGGCGGACTCCAAGCAGACCCTCATCTGCACCTACCTCTCGGCCGCGCTGCTCGCGGGTCTGCTGCTCAACAGCCTGCTCGGCTGGGCCTGGGCGGACTCGGTCGCGGCCCTGGTCATCGCCGTCGTCGCCGTCCGTGAGGGGATCGAGGCATGGCGGGGCGATGCCTGCTGCGCCACGCCGGTCGCGGTGCTCACGGGTGAGCACGAGGGCGACTCGTGCGGCGACGCCTGCTGCAGCTGAGACCGGCCGGCGCTTCAACTGATCGACATAAGTACAAATACTCACTTGTGGTACGTTGGCGTTCGTCGATCAGGGAGGCGAGCGATGGGCGCAGCGACGGCGGACAGCCTGGACCTGGCGCTGCGCGCGCTCGCCGACGGGAACCGGCGGGAGATTCTGCGGGTGATCCGGACCGCCCCGCGGCCGGTCGGGGCGATCGCCGAGGAGGTCGGCCTCTCGCAGCAGACGACCTCGCACCACCTCGGCGTGCTCCGCAGGGCGGGCCTCGCCGTCGGCGTTCGCGAGGGAACCCGTCACCTGTTCGCGGTCGACACCGACGGGCTCGCTGCCGTGCGCTCCTA
The DNA here is from genome assembly GCF_057652375.1 of Georgenia sp. Z1344. Lineage (NCBI taxonomy): Bacteria > Bacillati > Actinomycetota > Actinomycetes > Allobogoriellales > Allobogoriellaceae > Georgenia > Georgenia sp. Z1344. The sequence goes on from NZ_CM172728.1 coordinate 1,745,626, forward strand.
CCTCGACGACTTCTGGCCGAGGCGGCTGGCCGACCTCAAGGCCGTCATCGAGTCGAACGAGGGGACGGTTCATGGCTGAGTTCCGGGACTCCATCGACATCGCCGCCGCACCGGAGACGGTGTTCGAGTACCTGACCACCAACGACGGCCTCACGGCCTGGATGGGCCGGCACGCCGATATCGACCCCACGCCCGGCGGGCGGTTCGCCGTCGACATCGCCGGACATCCCGTGCGGGGCGACTTCCTGCACGTCGAGCGCCCGAACCGGGTGGTGGTGTCGTGGGGATTCGTCGGCAGCGACGACCTGCCCGCGGGAGCCTCGACCGTCGAGTTCCGTCTCACCCGGACCGCCGCCGGAACCCGTGTCGACCTGCGCCACTCCGACCTGCCGGACACCGAGGTGCGCGGCCACGCCGACGGATGGGCGAACTTCCTCCCTCGACTCGCCACGGTCGGGGCCGGTGGTGACGCCGGACCCGATCACTGGCAGCCACTCCCGACCTGACCCTCTCCACCGCCGCCCCGACGGCACGACAACAGGAGCACGCCATGACTCCCGAGCAGACCGTCCTCGTCGAGCGCCTCCGCGCACGTCTGACCGACCAGTCCGCGGTGCGCGAGGTGTCGATGTTCGGCGGCAGGTCCGTGATGGTCAACGAGAAGATGATCGTCAGCGCCCTCAAGGACGGCGGCCTCCTCGTCCGGGTCGACAAGGACCGGCACGACGAGCTGCTCGACAGGCCGGGAGCGGCCCAGGCGGAGATGGGGCCGGGCCGCGACATGGGTCCGGGATGGATCGAGGTCTCCTCCGACGTCGTCGACGGCGACGACGCGCTCGACACCTGGGTCGAGATCGCCCTGGAGCACAACCGCCGGGTCACGGGTGGCGGAGGATGAGCGCGTTCCACGGTCTCCCGCCGGGCCTGTTCCAGTTCTTCGAGGACCTGGCGGCCGACAACACGAAGACGTTCTGGCAGGCGAACAAGCGGCGGTGGGAGGAGGACGTCCGCGCGCCGGTGCGGGCGCTGCTCGCCGAGCTCTCCGACGAGTTCGGGACGCTGCGCATGTTCCGACCGAACCGGGACCTGAGATTCTCCGCCGACAGATCGCCCTACAAGCTCTGGACGGGGGCGACCAGCGTGTCTCGTGCGGCCCGCGGGATCGGCTACTACCTCGAGGCCTCCGCCACGGGCATCGTCGCCGGGTACGGCGCCATGCTCATGTCACCCGCGCAGCTCCGCCGATACCGCGCCGCGATCGACGACGACGCGAGCGGCAGCGAGTTCGAGCAGCTGACGCGCACCCTCGAGGCACGGTCGCTCCCGGTCTCGCACGGCGCCGAGGAACCGTTGAGGACAGCCCCGAAGGGCTACAGCGCAGATCATCCCCGCATCCAGCACCTGAGATGGAAGGGTGCCGCCGTCGTCCAGGAATGGGCGAAAGACGACTGGATGCACACGCCTGAGACGCTCGACGCGATCCGCACCGTCTGGCGAGGCGCGGCACCGTTGAAGAGTTGGCTCGAGACGCACGTCAGCGATCCGGTGGAGAGCCGGAGCTGATCGGCCGGTCGCCACCGGAGCTGCGCTCGCCGGCGGTGACCGGAGCGAGGGGCCCGGTGCCGGCGCCACACCTGGTGGGCCGAACTACCCCCGAACGAGGTCCGGGGCCGGCGGGTCGAGCGTGAGCCCGGCCGAGCGGTAGGCGCCGACGCCGGCGGCGTTGTGCCCCTCCGTCTTGACGAGCACGGACGAGGCGCCCAACTCCCGTAGGTGGGCGGCGCACGCGAGCGTGATCGCGCGTCCGTACCCGCGGCCGCGGTGGTTCCGATGGGCACCGAGCGGCTCGATGAGCCCGGGTCGGCCCGGTCCGGCCGACCACACGCTGGCCGCAGCGACGGCAGTCCCGTCTGCGTCGCGGGCCAGCAGGCACGCGGCGTCGGCGTACGGCGGGGACGCCGCGAGCGTGTGCCACTGGTCGAGCGTGAACCTCGAGACGTCGAACGACGCGCGCTGGAGCTCGACCCGCTCCGCCGCGGTCCCCGGACCTACCACCTCGATCGCGATCCCGGGGTCCTCGACGGGGTCCGTGAGGTCGCGGCGCAGGGCCGCCCACGCCGGACCCTCGCGCCACCCGTCGCGGAGCAGCGCGTCCGAGAGCGCCGTGCCGGCCGTCACCTCGACGGCGGCCGCGCCCTCGGCGAGGAGCCCACGGGCGGGGTCGGCGACGTCGTCGGCGATGGTTCTGGCGAGCCCCTCGTCCCCGGCGTGCTCGGGGTCGACCCCCGTGCGCACGAGCCCGGGTCCGTCGAGGAACCCGACGGCGACGAGCCGGCCGTCCAGCCGCCAGGTACGGAGCGCGGCGGCCACGGTCTCCGCGCCGAGCCGCCAGTGCCAGGCGACGTCGCCGGGGTGCAGCTGGATCGGGGCGTCGTCCAGCTGCCAGGGGCGCATCGCCTCGACGATGTCGGGCAGCTCGGCCACGGTCGGGGTGCTCAGCTCCATCGCCATGGGGAGATCACAGCGGACCGCGCGTGCCGGGTCGACGGAAATATGCCGGAACTGGTGGCTGGAGCTGGTCGACGCGGGGGTTGTGCATGACCCTGGTCAGGGTGATAGGAGATGCTATCGTCATCACATGGGTGACCTTGCGGAGCTGGCGAGAGCCAGTGACGAGACTGTCGCTCGAGCTCGTCGTGAGCTCGTCGACGGGGTTCGCCGCGCTGCCGCGCGGGGGATGTCGCAGCGGGCCATCGCGCGCGAGATCGGCCGGAGCCAGCCAGAGGTCTCTCGGCTGCTGCGGTTCCACGCCTCCACACCACTGGGTCTGAGACTGCGGGCGGCGAGGGACGACGTGCGTCAGGCGGTAGCGAATGCCGGAGGGAGCAACGTCCGGGTCTTCGGCTCGGTCGCCCGGGAGTCCGATGTCGACGGCTCGGACATCGATCTGCTGTTCAGTCCGGATCGACCACTCAGTCTGATGGAGCTCAGTGCGTTGGAGGACGAGATCTCCGTACTGGTCGGGCATCCGGTCGATCTGGTCCCCGACACCGCTCTGCGGGAGTCCATGAGGCAGCGCATCCTCGACGAGGCGGTAGCGCTGTGAGCGCGCGCGGGCGGCGCAGCATCTCCGAAGTCCTGACGGACGCCCGAGTTCATCTTGAGGCGATCGACAACGCGCTGACCGAGGGGTGACGGCCGGCTGCCAGGAGCCGGCGCACCTACTCCGTCGAGCCGAGCCGCTCCGGCAGGCCGAGCTCGGCGAACCGGCCGGCGGCGTCGAGCCAGGTGATGGTGCGCCGCACGCGGCCGCCCTCTGCCTCCACGCCGAGCACGGCGAACGGGACCCAGACGGCGCCCTCGGGGCGGTACTGGCCGAACATCGTCGTGCCGCTCGCGGCGAACGGGACGAGCCGGTGGCCCTGGCAGCCGCCCGGTTGCGCGAACGCCTCGAGGACGTCCTCCCGGCCGTCGAGCCACCACGAGAACGGCGGCATCGAGTTGCGCACGTCCTCGTGGAGGAGCGCACGCATGAGGTCGACGTCGTGCGCCTCGAACGCCACCCGGTAGCGCTCGAGGAGGTCGGTGTCGACGGGCGCCCCGTCGACGAGCGCGTCACCCCGGTCACCGGGATCGAGCGCCCGCCGTGCACGCTGCAGGGTGCTGTGGGTGGCGGACTCGCCGAGCCCGAGCGCCTCCGCCGTCTGCCGCGCGCTCAGGCCGTACACGTCGCGGAGCAGGAGCACCGCGCGCTGCTGGGCCGACAGCCGCTGCAGCGCCACGACGAGGGCGATCCGCAGGCTCTCGCGCCCGACCGCGGTCTCGGCGGGATCGACGGCGCGGTCGTCGGCGACCGGCGTCACCCAGCGCTCGGGCTCCGGCTCGCCGATCGCGGTGCCCGGCCGGGCCGGCCCCGTGAGGTCCATCGGCAGTGCGCGCCGCTGGACGCGGCGGTGGAGGTCGATGCACACCCGCGAGGCCGCCGCGTAGGCCCACGTGCGCAGCGACCCGCGGGCGGGATCGAACCGGTCGGCCGCCTGCCACAGGCGCACGAGCGTCTCCTGGGCCGCGTCCTCCGCCTCGTGCGCGTCCCCCAGCATCCGGTAGCAGAAGCCGGTCAGACCTCTGCGGAGGCCGTCGAGGTCCTCCTCGCTCACGGCGGCCGGGCCGGGGCTCGCGTCGGTCGTCACCACTCCCACGACGTTACGCGGCGCCGTTCCGCGCGGGGAAGGGCCGTCGGGCGGTGAGGATCCTGAGCACCTCGGTGACGGGGCGCTCGACGAGGCGCTCGCCGTCGCCGACGCTCACGTCGGCGTCCGTCGCGACGAGCCGGTACCCGGCGAGGTCGACGCCGAAGAACCCCCAGTTCTCGGGCCCGCCGCCGGAGATCGCCCGCTCGACCGCGTCCGTGGCAGGTCCGGGCAGCCCGAGCGGCACGGTGATGTCGAGGCCGTGGATGACGTCGTGCGACAGGGCGCCCTCGAGGCCGCCGCCCTCAGGGGCCCAGCGGCTCTCGATGCCGGAGCGGTAGAGCTCGAGGAGCTCGGCGTCGGTCCGGGCGGCGGCGTCGGACCGCGCCCAGTCGTCGAGCATGGCGTTCATGTCCGCGATCGACGTGATCTCGGCCGACCCGTACTCCTCGTCGGGGTGGATGAGGTGCGCGGTCATGTGGGCCACCACCTCGCGCACGGACCAGTTCTCGCACAGGCTCTGTGCGCGCCACTGCTCGGGGGACAGCCCGGCGAGCAGCTCCGTCAGGCGGGTGCGTTCGGTGACGAGCAGGTCGTAGGTGTCGGTCATCCGTCTCTCCCATCGGTGCCGGGCCGTCGGTCGACGGCCTCATCGGTAGGTACGCGGGCCGGCGCGCGGATTCGTCGCGCTGCCGAGTCGCGCTGGTGCGGAGGACCTGGAGATCGCCCTCGGCATTGCGCGCCGGTACGGATACCGTCGGGAGCACCATGGCCGCCCTGCCCGCAGCTCACGACGCCACGCCCGCCCCGCTCCCGGTCCCGATCTCCCTGCTCGACCGCTCCCGCACCCGCGACGGCGAGCCGGCCGGCGACGCCCTCGCCACCACGATCGAGCGCGCCGTCCGCGCGGAACGCCTCGGCCTGCCCCGCGTGTGGGTCGCCGAGCACCACGCCGTCCCCGGCATCGCGAGCGGCGCCCCGATGCTGCTCATGGCCGCGATCGCCGCGCGCACGGAACGCATCCGGGTCGGCTCGGCCGGTGTCATGCTGCCCAACCACCGCCCGATCGTCGTGGCCGAGCAGGCGCGGATGCTCGAGGCGCTCCACCCGGACCGGATCGACCTCGGCATCGGCCGCTCCCTCGGCTTCACGGCGCCGGTGCGGCACGCCCTCGGGGTCGACGAGTACGCGACCGGCGACCTCGCCCGGGACCTCGCCGAGCTGTCCGCCTACCTCGACGACGACGGACCCGTCACCGCCATGCCCCGCGACGTCCAGGCGCCCCCCCGTGTACGTCCTCGCGACCAGGTCGGGCCTCGCGGTGGCGGCCGAACGAGGGCTGCCCGTCGTCGTCGGGGGCCCTGTCCTGTGGGGCGACCTCTCCGAGATCGAGGGCTACCGCAACGACTTCCGCCCGACGCCGGACAACCCCGAACCTCGGGTGCTCGTCAGCATCGACGTGCTCGTCGCGGAGACGACGGAGCGGGCCCGCGAGCTCGCCCTGCCCGAGGCGTGGGCGATGGTCGAGTCGACCGCCCGCGGCGCGTTCCCGCCGCTGCGCACGGCCCCGCACGCGCGCTTGACCGAGAAGCAGGAGGGGGCCGTGCAGCGGCACCTCGACCAGGGGATCCACGGGACCCAGGCCGAGGTGGCCGCCCAGCTCCGGGCGCTGGTCGAGCGCACGGGAGCGAGCGAGATCGTCGCGTTCTCCTCGACCCACGACCGGGCGGCGCTCGCCGACTCGGACGTCGCGCTCGCCGCGCTCTCGGGACCCTCCGTGTGACGCTGCGACCCGGCCGAGACCGCCGGCCGGTGACCGGTCCGGAATCCGCGCCGGGAGGTGTGAGGCGGAGCCCGGACCTCGGCGCCGACCAGACCGGACCGTCGCATCCACCTGCGCGGACACGTCCGCCCGCCCACCTCATGATGTGACTGAGGGCACTATTACCTCGGGACCTTCGTCCGTGCCACTCTTCCTGGGCATGGCGCGGCGTGGCGTCGAACCCTGTTTCGACGACACCGTGAAGGACCTGCCATGCGCACGCACGACCCTGCCGAGCCCCGCTCGGACGCCCACGACCACGCCCAGCACCACGCCCACGACCTCGAGCCGGAGCGCGTGACCGGACGCGTCGTCGCGGTGCTCGCGGTCCTCGTCCTCGCGGCGCTGGTCGCGATGCTCAACGAGACCGCCCTCAGCGTTGCCCTCCCCGCCGTCATGGGGGACCTGCACGTCTCCGCGGCGGTCGGCCAGTGGCTGACCACCGGGTTCCTCCTGACGATGGCGATCGTCATCCCCACCACCGGGTACCTGCTCCGGCGGTTCACCACGCGCGCCCTGTTCGGGGCGGCGCTCGCCGTGTTCCTCCTCGGCACCGTCACCGCGGCGGTCGCACCGTCGTTCGGGCTCCTCCTCGCCGGACGCGTGCTCCAGGCCGGCGGGACGGCGATCATCCTGCCGCAGCTGATGGCCACCACCCTGTCCACGGTCCCCGCCCGGCACCGCGGCACCGTCATGGGCCTCAACGCGGTGGTGATCTCGGCGGCCCCGGCGCTCGGCCCGACCATCTCCGGGTTCGTCGTCGAGTCGTTCGGCTGGCGCTGGCTGTTCCTCGGCATGATCCCGATCGCCGCGGTCCTCCTCGTCGCCAGCCTGATCGTCCTTCACACCGACGGCGCCACCCGCCGGCCCCCGTTCGACCTCGCCTCCGTCCTGCTCTCCGCCGTCGCGTTCGGCGGCATCGTCTACGCGCTCAGCACCCTCGGCGCGCTCGTCGACGGCGACGTCGTGCCCGCGATCGCCCTCGTCGTCGGGGCCGCCGGCCTCCTCCTGTTCGTACGCCGGCAGCTCGGCCTCGCCCGGACCTCGGGCGCCCCTCTGCTCGACATCGCGCCCCTGTCCGTCGGCGTCTTCCGCCGGTCGACGATCATCATCGGGCTCTGCATGGCCACGATGCTCGGCACCGTCATCGTCCTGCCGCTCCACCTCGTGGGTGCCATGGGCGTCGACGCCCTCACCACCGGCCTGCTGCTCCTGCCCGGCGGGCTGGTCCAGGGCGTCATCTCCCCCCTCGCAGGGCGGATCTTCGACGCGCACGGCCCTCGCCCCCTCGTCATCCCGGGCGCGTTCCTCCTGCTCGGTGGCCAGGCGTGGCTGAGCACGATCGGCGTCGACACCTCGCTGACGGTCGTCGTCGCGGCGCACGTCGTCTTCTGCGTCGGCATGGCGTGCCTGATGACGCCTCTGATGACCGTCTCGCTCGGCTCCCTCCCGCGCGACCTCTACGGTCACGGGTCCGCGATCGTCAACACCGTCCAGCAGCTCTCGGGCGCGGTCGGGACCGGCGTGTTCGTCGCCGTCATGACCATCGGGATCGGCCTGGCCGACGCCGGTGCGAGCGCGGGCGACACCCAGGCGCTCGGCACGCGGGCCGCGTTCGTCGTCGGCATCGTCGCGGGGCTGGTTGCCGTCGCGATGTCGTTCACGATTCGCGCCGGCCGGGACTCGGCGTCAACGACGACGGACGGTCCCGCCGTCGAGGACGGCACGACCGGTTCGACTGGGACGACCGCCGACGACGACGGTGCCGCGCTCGTGGGAGCCGTCGCCGGGCCCGCGACCGACGCCAGGTAGTCCCGCGGGCGAGCTCTCGGACCGGCGCGATCGCCGCAGGAGCCACACCTGTCGTCCTCCGGGTCCGGCGTCGAGCCCGCCGTACGCCGGAGCCCCGGCCGACCGACTCGGGAGCGGCTCGGCCGGGGCTCCGCCGCGTCACCGGCCGAGCCTGCGGAGCAGGAGCAGCGCCACCGGCACGCAGACCGCCACGATCGCCGCGGGCCACGCGAGCGCCATGACCTGGGCGTGCTCGGCGATCCAGGTCGACGCCTCCGGGCCGCCCACGCCGAACAGCTCCCGGGTGGCCACCACCGTGGACGAGAGCGGGTTCCACGCCGCGAGGCCGGCGAGCCAGCCCGGCATGAGTGCGGTCGGCACGATCGTCTCGGCCACCATCGCGAGCGGGAACACGAGCGCGAAGTACTTCATCGCCGCCTCCGGCCCGCTGACGAGGAGGCCGAGCACGATCCCGATCCACGAGAACGCCAGCCGGAGAGCGAGGAGCAGCCCGAGCGCGCCGGCCACGGCCACGGGTCCGCCGTGCCACTGCCAGCCCAGCAGCGCGCCCATCCCGGCGAGCACCGCGAGCTCGACGACGGCGGTGACGAGGTCCGCGAGCGCCCGACCCGCGAGGATCGCCGCGGGCGCCGTCGGCATCGACCGCATTCGGTCCACCACGGAGTCGCGGACGTCGGCGGCGACCGACACGGTGGTCGACCCGATGCCGAACGCCATCGTGAGGACGAAGACCCCGGGCAGGAGGAACTCGCGGTAGTCGACCCCGGGCGCGGCCATCGCGGCCCCGAAGGCGTCGCCGAGGACGAGCCCGAACATCGCGACCGCCATGACGGGGACGAGCAGCGTGCTGAGCAGCTCGTCGGGCCGTCGGCGGAGCCGGCGCAGGTGGCGACCGGCCACGACCCACGTGTCCGACAACGCCCACCCGAGGGCGGACATGCCCGACGACGACGAGCCGACGCCCCGCGCGCGGGCGTGACCGGCTGCGGGACCGGGCGCCGACGCGGCCCCGGCTCCCGAGGTGCGTCCCCGTGCGGGTGCCGGCGCGCGGGAGGCGAGCGCCGCCGTCGGGGAGGGGAGTGTGGGTGGGCTGACGAGGTGCGCGGTCATCGGTGCGGCCCTTCGGAGATGTCGGGTGCGGTGAGGCGGAGGAAGACGTCGTCGAGGTCGGGGCGGCGCAGCGCGAGGTCGTCCACGTGCACACCGAGCCCGGACAGCGCGGCCGCGGCGCGGGCGAGGGCGTCGGTCGCGCCGTCGAGCGGCGCGGAGACCCGGCGGGCGGCGTCGTCGACGTCGGTCGTGACGCCGAGGGCGCCGGCGAGCGTGCGGGAGATGTCGGCCGGTGAGGCGCCCGGCGGGACGGCGACCTCGAGCCGGCTCCCGCCGATGGTCGCCTTGAGCTCGTCGGGCGAGCCCTCCAGGGCGATGCGCCCCGCCCGCAGGAGGGAGATGCGGCGGCAGAGGCGGTCGGCCTCCTCGAGGTACTGGGTGGTGAGCAGCACGGTGGTGCCGCCCGCGGCCAGCTCGCGCACGGCGTCCCACACCTCGCTGCGGCTGCGCGGGTCGAGGCCGGTCGTCGGCTCGTCGAGGAAGAGGACCTGCGGGCTGCGGATCAGGCTGACCGCGAGATCGAGGCGGCGCCGCATCCCGCCCGAGTAGTGGCGCAGCGGGCGGTCGGCGGCCGCCGCGAGGTCGAACCGGTCGAGCAGCTCACCCGCGCGGGCGCGCGCGGCGCGGGGCCGCATCCGGTGGAGGCGGGCGAACATCGTGAGGTTCTCGCGGCCGCTGAGCACCGGGTCGAGGGCCGCGTGCTGCCCCGCCACCCCGATGCGCGACCGGACGGCGCCGGGCTCGCGCGCGAGGTCGTGCCCCGCCACCCGGACCGTGCCCGAGTCGAAGCGCTGGAGGGTGGCGAGGATCCGCACGGTCGTCGACTTGCCGGCGCCGTTCGGGCCGAGCAGGCCGTGCACGGTCCCGGGTGCGACGGCGAGGTCGATCCCGTCGAGCACCGTGCCGCGCCCGGGGTAGGAGGAGCGCAGCCCGACGGCGAGGACCGCGGGCGTCGCCGAGTCGGGGCGTCGATCGGCGGACGACGGCGCGGCGGTGGTTCGGTCGGGGGCGAACCCGACGGACGTGGATCCGACGGGTGCGGACGGGTGCGCAGGAACGGTCCGACGGTCGGTGGCCGTGCTCACGCGGCCCTCACCAGGGTGGTCGTCGCCGCGGTGCCGGCCGGACCGCCGGCCGGGCGGGGGGCCGCAGCCCCCGGCGGCGCGAGCTCGGGCCGGGGGACCGACGTCCCGCCGTCGTGCAGCGTGACCTCGGCGAACCGGCCGAGCGCGATGCGCGCGGCGTTGAGGAGGGACTCGCTGCCCTCGTCGTAGTAGGCGAGGTGGCCCGTGATATCGCCGGTGCCGATGCGGACGGCTCCGAAGGCGGGGTGCAGCGGCGAGCGGCCGAGGCCGAGCGGGCCGAACCTCACGCGTGGGAAGTGGCGGATCCAGTCGGTCGGGGCCTGGGCGGCCCAGATGCGCGCGCGCCGGCCGGTGTCCGTGCGGTGCCTCAGGCCCATGCCGGGGCTGCCGAGCGCCACGACGTCGTCGATCCGCGCGTCGGCCAGCGCGAGGCCGGTGACGGTGGTGCCGTACGAGTGGCCGACCACGGTGAGGTGCGCCGAGCGTGGCAGGTAGTGGGTGAGGCGTGCGAGGTCGCCGGCGCCCTCGCGGGCGTAGCGGATGGCGAACGAGGCGCGCAGGTCCGGGGCGGTCCGGTACCCCACCCACGCGACGACGGCGACTCGCGCCTCCGGGTCGATCCCCGCCGTCGTGGCGAGCATGAGCTGGGCCCGCGAGCGCAGGGCCAGCGGGCCGCGGGCGCGGAAGTAGTTGCCCTGGTGGTGGCCGTTGCCCGGCACCATCACCACGATGTGGTCGGCGGTGACGAGGTCGCCGAACACCTCGACGACCCGCGGGCCGCCCGGCGGGTCGAGGGCGAGCAGCTTGTGCCCCTCGACCGTGCGCGGCGTGTAGGCGAGCGGGGCGTACGGGAAGTCGGGGTCGGCGTTGCGAGGGATGGAGCGGAGCAGGGCCGGCGCGGCGGTGCGGAGCGCCGGCGTGATCGCGCGGGGTTCGGGCAGCGGCATCGCGGCGGGCCGGGAGGTGGCGGGGACCGGCCGGAGCGGGATCGTCGTCGTCATGGCGGTGACGCTAAGGACGCGGATCGGTGCGCCGCGTCACCCGCCAGAGCCATTCGCGCCCCTACCGGGGTACGGGGTGCTGACCCCCGGGTGCTGTCCGCCGCCTCCGGGAACAATGTCACTCGAGGGGCACTTCACTGACATTCTCGTCGGCCGAATGTCTGTCGACGGAAGTTGTCGGAGGTGTCGCCGCCCGTGGCCGCTCCCGCCGCAGCACGACCGCGAGCACGCCGATCGCCGCCCCGAGGAGCACCACGCTCTGCGCGATCTTCGCGCCCATCGTCACCCCGCCGGGCAACGGGGCGAGCATGCCGACGAGCACCCCGCCGACGACGAGCGACGCCCCGAGGATCCCGCCCTCGCGCGCGCCCCACCGGCGCCGGGTGGACACCCGGGCGAGGAGCCACGCAGCGACGACGACCACCGCGACCACGAACGCGAACCCGCCCCACGCGGGCGGCGTGAGGTCGAGCAGCACCTTGCCGAGAATCCCCGCGAGCACGATCACCCAGGTCCTGACCGGGCGCGCTACCGCCGGGTGGCGCTCGCCCTGCTCGACCTCGCTGCCGCGGGAGCCGACCTCTCGGGCCGACCCCCTGCCCCGCGCCCGCAGCGGCCGCCCTGCCGGCGACATCGCGAGCGCGACGAGTGCCGCGACCCCCGCGAGCACGCCGACCACCTGGCCGATCGACGGCGCGTACCCGTACATGTCCCGGCCGTCCGAGTGGATCGCCACGGCGACCGCGACCCACGCGGCGACCGCGACCACCGTCCCGAACCGGCCGAGCAGGGGCCGCCCCTCGTGACGCGGGGCGAGCGCGCGGTGGATCGCCAGCGGCGCCCCGACGCTCATGCTCACGTGCCCGAGGACCCAGACCAGGGTGGCGTACGCGCTGAACCCGAGCGGGGCGATCATCGTCGGCTCGCGCAGCTCGTCCCAGTAGGACACGTCGGGGCGGTCCCCGGCGAACATCGACAGGTCGATCACCCCCGTCATCGCGAGCCCGAACGCGGCGGCGAGCAGGAGGATGCCGGCCCAGCCCCGCCCCGTCCGCACGGCGAGGTCCCGGATCAGCAGCGCCGCCCCGCCGTACAGCGGTGCGAGGAACACGGTGGCGAACGCGAGCTCACCGGGATCGCCGGTCGCGGCCAGGTAGGCCTGGAGCATCTCCGCGCAGACCGGTGCGGCGAGCGCGACGAGGACGATCGAGGCGGCGCGCTGCCGGAGCGGGAGCATGCCGCGACGTTAGCAGAGTGGGCACTCCATTAACTAGGGTGGGGGCATGGCCCGCCCCGTCGACCCCGAGCTGCGCCGCGCCCGGCGCCTCCAGCTCATCGACGCAGGCCTCACCGCGTTCGCCGAGCGGGGTGCTGCCGCGACCACCGCCGACATCTGTCGCATCGCCGGTGTCGGCTCGGGCACCTTCTTCCACCACTTCGCGACCAAGGACGCGCTCGTGGTGGCGATCGTCGAGCTCGGTACCGAGGAGACGCGGGAGCTGTTCGCCTCCCTCGACGACGACAACCCGGAGGATTCGGCCCGCGCGGCGAGCGTGCCCGGCGCCGGGGCGGGCGGCACGACGAGAAGCCGCGGCGCAGGTTCGGGGCACGCGTCGCGCAGCAGTGGTGCCGGAGCCTCACCGCGTGGAACCGTCCTCGGCTTCGTCGACCACGCCGCAGAAGACCTCGCTGACCCCCGCGCGTCCGGGTTCGTGCGTGCCGTCGGCGCGCTGACGCACCGCCCGACGATCGTGGCGGCACTCGAGGCGGACGAACGCGTCACCCGCGAGCTGCTGGGGGAGCGGATGTCGCGCGCCCAGCGGGCCGGGGCCGTGCGCGTGGACGTCCCGGCCGACCGCCTCACGACCTGGGTGCTGCTCCTGCTCGACGGTTTCGCCGCCGGGGTCGCCGGCGGACAGGTCGACGCAGGTCGCGAGCTGCCGATGCTCCACGAGCAGGTGGCTGCGCTCCTTGACGGCCCGGCCGGTCGAGCACCGACCGGTCGCACCTGACCGGCGCGCAGATCCGGAGACGACCGACCCGCACCCGGATCATTCGGAAACTGGTGCCGCGGAGACGGACGACCTGGAATCGGACTATTGGGACAATGCCCCGACCCAGTTTCAGCAATGTGTCCGAGAAATGCATGGTTCCGGACTTTTCCCGCATTTTCGCCATTCCTTTTCGGGAATTGCTCGATACAGTGGGACGGGCCCCCGCACCTGCTCATCGTCGTCGGAGGAACCAGTGGAGGACCCCAACTTTCCCCTGTGGCTGCGCGCCACCCATCTCCTCAACTTCGTGCTCATCGGCATTCTCCTGCGCAGCGGGTGGGAGATGCTCTCCTCGCTGCCGCGCCTGTGGTGGCGGAACGACAGCAAACCTGGCACGGAGTGGCTGAAGTTCACCCGGCAGGAGCTCCCGAAGGAGGAGGGCGTCTACACCTCGCTCATGGACGAGCGGAGCATGAGCCCGGTGTTCGGGCTGCCCGGCCGGAAGAACATCGGGCTCGGCCGGCACTTCCACGGTCTCGGCGTCATGCTCTGGGTGCTCAACGGGATCGTCTACGTCGCTCTGCTGTTCGGCACGGGCCTGTGGCGACGGATCATCCCGACGTCGTGGGACGTGTTCCCCGAGGCCTGGGAGTCGCTCAAGGTCTACCTCGGCCTGGGTGTGCCCGGGATCGAGCACTTCTCGCCCTACGACTCCTTGCAGATGCTCGGCTACACGGCCGTCATCTTCCTGCTCGCACCGTTCCTCATCCTCAGCGGACTCGCGATGGCCCCGGCGATCCGCTCGAGGTTCCCCTGGTACGTCAAGCTGTTCGGCGGCCACCAGGGTGCGCGGTCGCTGCACTTCATCGCCATGGTCTTCATGACGATCTTCATCGTCATGCACGTCGGGCTCGTGTTCCTCGTGCACCCGGAGTACAACCTGCCGCACATGGTCTTCGGCGTCACCGACACCACCCGGTACGCCCAGGCATTCACGACCGTCATCATCACGATCGTTCTCGTGTTCGCCTTCTGGATCGGTCTCAGCTACGCCTCGCTCATCGATCGGCCGCTCACCCAGAAGATCCTCGTCACCCTCACCGAGCCCGCGCGGAAGCTGTTCCTCGGCTGGATGAAGCCCCGGATGCACAAGCAGACGACCTACACCGACGAGGACCTGTCCGAGTTTCACTGGACGAACGGTCTGCCGCCGACCGAGGACGAGTCGCCCGAGTGGCTGCACCACAGGGACACCGACTGGCAGGACTGGCGCCTCGAGGTCGGCAACGCCCTCGACGGCACCTCGATCGAGCTCAGCCTCGACGAGCTCAAGGCCATGCCGAGGACCGAGTACGTCGCGGTCCACACCTGCATGCAGGGCTGGTCGGCCACCTCGAGGTGGGCGGGGGTCAGGCTGACCGACGTCCTCGACCGGCTCGGCCCCCGGCCCGAGGGGGCGAGCTACGTGTTGATCACCTCGCACGGTCTCGCCCAGGAGATGTGGGACCACCGGCCGCGCGAGCCGTTCTACACGGTGCTCGACATGAAGATGCTCGAGGAGGCCAACACGATCCTCGCCTACGAGCGCAACGGCCGACCGCTCGACATCCACCTCGGGGCCCCGCTGCGTCTGCGCGTGGAGTCCAACCACGGGTACAAGATGGTCAAGTGGGTCCGGAGCGTCGAGTGGATCCGTGACTACGCCGAGTACGGTGACGGCCGCGGCGGCACCCGCGAGGACGGCGCCATGCAGGCGTTCAACGGGGTGATCTAGATCGAGGGGGAGCAGTTGATCAGTACGACATTCGCCGTCGACGGCATGCGGACGAACGGGGACGTGCTCGCCGTCCGCGCCGCGATGTACAAGGTGGCCGGGGTCGGCGGGTTCTCGGCGGAGATCGAGGAACAGGGGTCGCAGATCATCCTCAAGCACAAGGACGACGTCGTGCTCGACCCGGACGTCATCGACCGCGCCCTGCGTGCGGCCGGTGACTACTCCGTCATCTGACGCCGGTCGGCGGTGACCGGCACCGGCCGGCCGCTGAAGTCCTTCCTGCTCGGCCTGACCGCCGGTGGGTACATCGCCCTCGGGTTCGTCTTCCACGTGGCCAACTTCGTCGGCGCACCGACGATCGTCGGACTGGTCCACGCCGGCGGGACGTGGCGCCAGGCCGCGTTCGGCGATCTCACCTGCGGTGCGCTGGTCGTCGACAACCTCCTCCCCGTCACGCTCGGTAACGTCGTCTGTGGCGGCGTGATGGTCGGGATCCTCTGCTGGACGATCTTCCACTACGTGGCGGGCCGCAAGGACTCGCCCGAGCAGGGTGGCAAGGGCATCGCCTCCGGAGCCGGCGCCTGAGGACGGACGGCCACGCAGACTCCCGCGCAGGCGGCGTTCCCGAGCCCGGGATCCGTGCCCCTGCCAGAATGGGCGAGATGACTCCCTCGCGTCGCAGCAGCCGCTCCTCCCTCGCCCGCCGCACCGCGCCCGCCGTCGGGGTCGCGCTCGCGCTCGTCCTCGCCGGCTGCTCCGGCGGGGACGACGACCCGGACGACGGCGGGGCGGCGACGGAGTCCTCCTCGCAGACCGGGAGCCCGAGCGAGGGAGCCGAGTCGTCGTCGGGCGAGAGCCCCACCGGGGGTGAGTCCGCCTCCGACGGCGAGACGGCCTCCGACGGCGCCGCCGAGGCCGTCGACCCCGCGGACCACCTCACCGACCCCGAGCTCCTCGAGCACGTCGAGTGGGTGCTCGCCCAGCTCGAGGCGGACGCGGAGGGCCCGGAGGAGAGCGAGGTCGAGGAGCGGTTCTCCGAGGAGATGCTCGCCCAGGTGCCCGCCGACCAGTACACCGGCGTGTTCGCCCAGCTCCGCACCGGAGCCCCCTACACGGTCACCGCGGCCGCCGAGCAGCTCGGCGACATGGCCGGCGCCGAGCTCCGGCTCGACTCCGCCGCGGGCCCCCTGGTGATGACCGTGTTCGTCGGCGAGGACGGCCTCATCGAGGGCCTCCAGTTCGTCCCCGACACCGCGGGCGAGGCCCCCGAGCTCGGTGCCTGGGAGGACCTCGACGAGAGCCTGACCGAGCTCGGTGGGGAGACGCAGGTCGTCGTCGGCACGGTCGAGGACGGGCAGTGCACGATCGAGCACACGACCGCGGGTGTCGAGGAGGGCGGTGTGCCCGCGCCCAGCGGCTCGGTGTTCAAGCTGATCGTGCTTGCGGGGCTGGTCGACGCCGTCGAGGCGGGCGAGATCTCCTGGGACGACGAGCTGACGATCACCGACGAGCTGCGCAGCCTCCCGTCCGGCACCCTCCAGGACCGCGAGGCCGGGTCGACGGTCACGGTGCGCGAGGCCGCCGGGCTGATGATCTCGATCAGCGACAACACGGCCACTGATCTCATCCTCGACGCCGTGGGCCAGGAGCGCGTGGCGGGCGTGGTCGAGGAGGCCGGGCTCGACGCCGACCGGGTCCTGCCGGTGCCGAGCACGCGCGACTTCTTCCAGCTGGGCTGGCAGGTCGAGGACGACGTCCGCGCGCAGTACGAGGCGGCCGCGACGCCCGAGGAACGCCAGGCCGTGCTCGACTCCCTGCCCGCCGAGCTCGACGTGGCGGCCACGGCCGTCACCGTGCCGCGCTGGGACGAGGGCGTCGGCTGGATGCTCACCGGCGGCGAGATCTGCTCCCTCCACGCGCTCCTCCAGCAGCGGGCGGGGACCGAGTCGGGCGAGCCCGTGCGGGAGATCCTCTCGGACAACCCCGGCGTGGGCATCCCCGAGGGGGTGGGCTACCAGGGCTTCAAGGGTGGCTCGGCCCCGGGCGTCCTCGCCTTCGCGTTCTACCTCGAGACCGCCGACGACGACGAGGGGAGCGGCCGCGTGCTCGTCGTCCAGACCCGGTCCGAGGAGGCCGTCGACCAGATGCGGGCGACGACGATCGTCGACGCCGGCGTCGGGCTCCTCGCCGAGCAGTAGTGGGCGACCCGATCAGGCGCCGAGAAAGGTAGATGGGTAGACACGTCGGACGGTAGAATCTACCCATGGGGCTCAACATCAAGAACGAGCGGGTGCACGCGCTCGCGCGCGAGGCCGCCCGGGTGACCGGCAAGTCGCAGACGAGCGCGATCGAGGAGGCGCTCGAGCACCTGCTCGCGCTCCACGGCGCGGACCCGACTCGCGCACGTACGGAGGAACGCATGCGCCGGGTCCGGTCGATCGTCACCGACTACGCCGCGCTCCCGATGGCGGACCGCGCGGACCGGGTGACCGAGATCGAGGACCTGTACGACACGGCAACGGGACTGCCGCGGTGATCGTCGACTCGTCGGCGCTCATCGCCATCCTCCGCCAGGAGCCGGGGTGGGAACAGGTGGCCCGGGTGGTGGTCGAAGGGTCCTGCCGGATGTCGACGGCAACGTGGCTCGAGGCGTCGATCGTCGCGGACCAGCGAGCGCCGGGCGGCGGGGAGCGTCTGGACGACCTCGTCGACGCCCTCGGGATCGAGCTCGTGCCGTTCGACCGGCGGGACGCCGAGGTGGCCCGCCTCGCCTACCGGCGCTTCGGACGTGGCTCGGGATCGCCGGCGCGGCTCAACCTGGGTGACTGCTTCTCGTACGCACTTGCGGCCACATCCGGGGAATCCCTGCTGTTCGTCGGCGACGACTTCGCCAATACGGACGTCGCCTCCGCCATGTGACCGGGTCCTGCCCGGCCGGGGCCGACGCCGGGGGAGGTGTCCGAGGCGGAGCCAGAGCCCCGGTGTGCAGCTGTGGTCAGGACCAGGGCTCGGCGAGGACCGCGTCCCAGAAGTCGGTCATGTAGGCGGGCCGGGCCGGACCGGCCATGCCGCGCCATGTGAGCAGGACCCCGGTCACCCCCTGCTCGGGGTAGGCCCACAGGCTCGTGCCTGTCCCGCCGTCCCAGCCGAAGCCGCCGCGCTCGTCGAGCCCGACGCCCAGACCCCACCCCCAGCCCGGCTCGAGGAAGCCAGACGCCCAGGGGCGGGTGAGGTCGGTGAGGGTGTCCGTGCGCATCGCCAGGACCGACTCGACGGCCAGCACGCGAGGGCTTCCGACGGATGTCGGGCCGTCCGCCGTCAGGTCCTCGGCCGTGCCGTCGTCGGCCACCGGCACGCCGGTCG
The DNA here is from genome assembly GCF_057652375.1 of Georgenia sp. Z1344. NCBI lineage: Bacteria > Bacillati > Actinomycetota > Actinomycetes > Allobogoriellales > Allobogoriellaceae > Georgenia > Georgenia sp. Z1344. The sequence goes on from NZ_CM172728.1 coordinate 1,763,777, forward strand.
GTGGCGCCCCGGCCGCCGGCACCCCGGTCGGTGCGGGACCGAGGTACGCGGGCGGGGCGAGTCCGCCGTCGAGCAGCATCTGGCCGAGCCGGACGAGGTCGGCGGCGGTGGAGAGCAGGCCCGCGGCGCCCGAGCAGAACAGCGGCCGGCGGGCCAGTGCCGGCGCAGCGGCGGGCGCGAGCTCAGAGGACTCGCCGTCCCCGCCGACCCAGCGGAACGGGGGCACCCGGTCGAGCCGCGTGCTCGGCACCGAGTACCCCGTCTCGACCATGCCGAGCGGCAGGAGCAGGCGGTCGCGGAGCATGTCGTCGAACCCGCGCCCGGTGGCGGCCTCGACCACGACCGTCAGGGCATCGAACGACGACTGGTAGAGCCACCCCTCGCCGGGCTGGTGGGCCATCGGCAGACCGGCGACCCGCTCCGCCCACTCGGTCGGCGCGAGCGCCGGCCCGGTCCAGCCGGAGAGGACGCCGGCGTCCTGCGTCGCCTCCGCGAGGGCGTCGCCGGGCGCGTCGTCGAGGTCGTAGCCGAGCCCGAGCCCCATGGTCAGCAGGTCGCGGACCGTCAGCTCGCGGGCGGCCGGAACCGTGTCCTCGAGCGCCCCGTGGCGCTCGCGAAGGACCTCGCGACCGGCCCAGGCGGGAACCCACCGGGACAGAGGGTCCTCGAGAGCCAGCGCACCGTCCTCGACCAGTCCGAGCACGAGCGCGGTCGCCGCCGGCTTGGTCACCGACGCGGTACGCACGAGCGCGTTCTCGCGCAGACCGCCGGTCGCCGCCACGGTCACGCGCCGCTCCGTGCGCGGACCGGACGCGACCGCCCACACCGCCCCCGGCGCCGGCCCAGTCCCCGCGTGCTCGCGCATGGCCTCGACGACCTGCGCCGCCCGGACGTCGTGCCTCGTCGCCATGGTGGCGACCCTAACGGTGACCACCGTCGCCGGACCACGGTCGTCGGATCGGGTGGAAGGTGACCGTGGGGCGACGAGGACCGGGCCGCGACCCCGGGACGGAACTCCCGGGTGGCGCCCTGTGGGTGGTGACACGTCGGAGGGGCCTGGCGGGGCCGGACCTACCATCGAGGCCGTGAGCGGCACCCCCTTCGTCGACCTGCGCAGCCTGGTCACCATCGCGCCCAGCCCGCCGCGCCTTGCCGTCGGCCTGCGCGCGGCCGTCGCGATCGGCCTCCCGCTCGTCGTCGCGACCGCGCTCGGACACACGTCCGCGGGGTTCCTCGCGAGCCTCGGCGGCTTCTCCATCCTCTACGGCGCTGGGGCGCCTGCCCGTCGCCGCGTCAAGGTGATCGGCGGCGTCGGCGCCGGGATGTGGATGTGCAGCCTGGTCGGCGTCCTCACGGCGGGCAGCACGTGGGGGTCGCTCGCCGCCCTCGTCGCGGTCAGCTCGGTGGTGGGATTCGGTACGCACGCGCTTCGGGTCGGCCCGCCGGGGGTCTACTTCTTCGCCCTCGGCACGGGAGTCGCCAACCTCGCCGCCGTGGGCGGAACGGACCCGTGGCTCATCCTCGGCATGGCGGCGGTCGGGGCGGTGAGCGCCGTCGTCGTCGGGACCTCCGACATCTGGCTGCGGCGGCGCGGCATCGAGGAGAGCGCCGTCGCGCACGCGGAGGACACGGTGGTGCGCTTCGAGGCGGCCGCCCGCTCGACCGACCCCGATACCGACCCCGACCGGCTCGACCGTCGCCGGGCCGACGCCTCGACGGCGCTGCACGCGGCGTGGACCGCCGTGACCGACGGCGGGACGGCGAGCGACTTCGAGGCGCGCCTCCAGGTCGTCCACGAGCGGTACGCCGCGACGTCGGCCCACCTCTCGGGCCGCGTGTCCGGGATCGACCCCAGCCCGTGGGAGAACGACGCGGACCGGGCCGACGAGCCGGTGCAGGACACGGACGAGCGCGCAGGCGCCGACCTCGGGCGGACCGACGACGAGCAGCGCCAGGTCGAGCGCACGCAGGTCCGGTACTCGTCGCTGGGGCGCCCCGCGGGCGGCTACCTCCTGCGCCAGGCCGCCTGGTGGCCGTCGGAGAGCATGCTCGTCGCCCTGCGCGTGCTCGTGGCCACCGCCGTCGCCGGGTCGATCGCGACGCTCATCGGCAACGAGCACGTGTACTGGGCGGTCGTCTTCGCCGCCCTCATCGTGCAGACCGGCGGCACGCGCTATGCCCAGGCCACCAAGGCGTTGCAGCGCGTGCTGGGCACGGTGCTGGGGCTCGGGGTGTTCGCCGTCGTGCTCGCCGTGGACCCGCAGGCGTGGTGGCTCGTCGCGACGATCATCGTCATGCAGGGCTCGGTCGAGCTGCTCGTCACCCGGAACTACCTGCTCGCGGTCACGCTCATCACGCCGCTCGCCATGACGATCTCGGTCGCGGTGACCGGCATGAGCACCGAGACGGTCGTCGGGGACCGCCTCATCGACACCGCGATCGGCGTGGGCACGGCGATCGTCGTGCTCGTCCTCAGCGGTCTCGGCGGGAAGGAGGTCGTCCTGCGCGCCCACGCCCGACGGGTCGCGATCGCCCTCGATGCCGTGCTCGCCGACCTCGTCGCCGGCGGCCACGACACCGCCGACGGCGTGCGGCGCCGGCAGCACCTCTACGTCGAGCTACTCGAGTCGGACGCCGTGGCCCGGCGGGCGCTCGCCGACGCGCCCGACCAGGTCGCCCCCTTCCAGGAGATGGAACGGGTGCTCTCGACGATCGGCTACCTCGTGCTCGGCGCGGGGTGGCACCAGCACCTGTGGGGCCGCCGCGAGCGGTTCGAGCTCGCCCGGGAGCGGCTGGCCGTCACCCTGGGGCAGCGCGTGACGGTGCGGCGGCCGGCGGCGAACATCACCGAGGAGCTCCGCGGCGTCGAGTCCGCGCTCACCGGTGCGTAGGCGGCGCCGGTCGATGCCTCCCCCCACCCGGACGCCCGCCTCGCGCACACCCGCCGCTGCGCACCTCGTCGTCGCCCCTTGCCACGTACAACTGATCGGTTGTATGTTTGTGACGTGATCGAGGCCGGGGACGAGGACCGGGCGGACGCCCTGTTCCACGCCCTCGCCGACCGGACCCGGCGGGACATCCTGCGCCGGGTCCTCGCCGGGGAGCACTCGGTCTCGGCGCTCGCGGCGGGCTACGACATGAGCTTCGCCGCGGTCCAGAAGCATGTCCGCGTCCTCGAGACGGCCGGTCTGCTCACCAAGCGGCGCAACGGCCGCGAGCAGCTCGCCTCGGGCGACGTCACGGCGGTCCGCTCCGTGGCCTCCATGCTCGGCGAGCTGGAGGGCATCTGGAGGGGCCGCGTCGAACGGATCGACGCGCTGCTCGCGCGTGAGCTCGACCTCGAGGAGGACTGACATGCCCGTCACCGACATCACGACCGACGTCCCCGGCAGGACCATGACGATCACGGCGCACTTCGATGCGCCGGTGGAGCGGATCTGGTCGCTCTACACCGACCCGCGCCAGCTCGAGCAGGTCTGGGGGCCGCCCGGCTACCCGGCCACCTTCGTCGAGCACGACATCCGGCCGGGCGGGCGTAGCAGCTACTACATGACCGGCCCCGACGGCGAGAGGTACGGCGGCTGGTGGGAGATCACCGCCGTCGACGAGCCGAACGGGTTCGAGTTCCGGGACGGGTTCGCCGACGCCGACCTCCGGCCGGTGGACTCCATGCCGGTCTCCCGCAACGTCTACCGGTTCGAGCCCGACGGGTCGGGCACGACGGTGACGGCGACCGCGACCTACGAGTCGGAGGACGCGCTCCGGACCGTCATGGACATGGGCCAGGAAGAGGGTGTGCGGGAGTCGATGAACCAGATCGACGACTTCCTCGCGACCCGCTGACCCGCACCCGGTGGACCGGCCGGGCAGGGACGTTCCCTGCCCGGCCGGCCGCACTCCTCGGGCGCGACGCGCCGGGGCGATCTGTGCGGGCGGCGAGACGGTGCCAGCATGAATGGATGATCGTCTCCACCAAGGCAGCCGCCGCGCTCGGCTGCGCGCTCGTGGCGGCAGGCATGTCGGGCTGCGCGGACGACCAGCGGTCGGTGCCATCGATGGTCGTGGCGTGGCCGGAGCCGGACGTCGTCGACGGACGGCCCGGCGCCGACCCGACGACGGCGGACCCGGTCGAGGACGGAGCCGCCGACTCCGGACCCGCCGACGACTCGGAGAGCGTGACGTACCCCGGCGGCGCCGTGGGCGAGCCCGGAGCGCCCGACGCGGACGCGCTCCGCGAGATCCTCGCCGCGGCCGGTCTCGGCTCGCCGGGGGTCCAGGTGGCCGACGGGCTGCACGAGATTCTCGACCGCATCCAGCCGTAGGCCGGCTGGCCGTGCGCGGGCGACGGAGCTCGGCGGCCGTCCGTCCGGCATCGACCGGCGACCTCCCGATGTCGGTGGTCGCCGGCACCCTCGGGGGATGACGCGCACCGTCTTCTACACGGCCACGACCCTCGACGGATTCATCGCGGACGAGGCGGACTCCCTCGCGTGGCTGTTCGCGCAACGCGGTGACCCGGCGGTGACCGGGGACTACGAGAGCTTCGTCTCCGGGATCGGTGCGCTGCTCATGGGGCGCACCACCTACGAGTGGATCCTGCGCGAGCTCGGCGAGGGGGCCTCGTGGCCCTACGACCTTCCGACGTTCGTCGCGACCCACGCCGACCTCGCGGCGCCGGAGGGGGCCGACGTCCGATTCGTCGCCGGGGACGCGCGCGAGATCCACACCGGCCTCGTGGCCGCGGCCGGCGGGAAGGACATCTGGGTGGTCGGGGGAGGAGACCTGGCCGGTCAGCTCGCCGACGCCGGGCTGCTCGACGAGCTGCGACTCTCGATCGCGGCCGCGACCCTGGGGTCCGGGCGACCGCTGCTCCCGCGCCGGCTGGCGCTCGGGCTGCTCTCCGTCGAGCGGGTCGGCGACTTCGTCTCGGTCGTCTACGACGTCCTCGGCCCGGGGGATCCGGCCTGGGCGGACGCCCCGACGCCGGACGGTCCGGTCCCGGCCTGACCCGCCCGGGCCCGCGGGTGCCCGGTCCGCGGGCCGCGGCCGAGCAGCGCCCGAACTGACCCGACCGCGCCCTCGGGGTGCCCGGCCCCACAGGCCCCGGCCCGACCCGTCAGCCGAGGTCGATCGCCATGCGCACCGAGACCTCGTCGCCGAGGCCGATCCCCTCGGCTCGCTGCACCGCGACCTTGACCGGGAGCAGGTAGCCGCCGTCGCGCGGGAAGAGCGAGGTGGTGAACGTGGTCTCCCCGATGCGCGCGGTCACCGGGATGACGCCCCAGCCGTAGGTGGCCTCGCGCCGGACCTCGCGGACGGCCTCCCGCGGGTCCGGCGGCAGGGGGACGAACAGGAACGGCGCGGGGCCGCGCCAGTGGATGATCTCGCCGGAGAACTCGAGGTCCATCCCGAGAGGCTAGGCGGTACCCCCGTCGCCGGCGTCGTCGTCCCCGTGCTGCGAGCGGTCGCCGAGGCCGGCGAGGAGCTTCTCGAGGAGACCGGCCAGCTGCGCGAGCTCGGCGTCGTCGAGCGCTGCGAGCAGATCCCCCTCGGCGCGGACGTGGCGGGGGGCGACGTCGTCGATGACGGCGCGGCCCCGGGGAGTGAGGCTGACGCGCACGCTGCGGCGGTTGTCCGGGTCCGTCGAGCGGTCGACGAGGCCCTTCTCCTCGAGGCGCGAGAGCCGGTTGGTCATGGCCGCCGCCGTCACCATCATGCTGCCGGTGAGGGCGCCGGGCGTGAGAGTGAACGGGTCACCCGCGCGCCGGAGGGCGGAGAGGACGTCGTACTCGCCCGGCTGGAGGTCGTGCTCGGCGAAGAACTCGCGCATGCCCTGGGAGATGAGGTCGGACGCGCGCGAGACCCGGCCGGTCACGCTCATCGGTGCCAGCTCGAGCTCGGGGCGCTGCTCGCGCCACTGTCCCAGGTAGTCGCTCACGCGGTCACGCATCCGCCAAGAATAGTTCAAGATCGAAAAGTTTGACGAGGCGACCGCGTCACGCTAGACTCTTTCACGTCGAAGCGTTCGGCGTTGAACGGTGTGTGCTCCCGTTCTCGACCGACGGCAGCGGCACCGGGCAGCTCCGGCGCGAGACCTACGCCCGTACACCGACCTCCCCCGCTCCCGGTCGCGTCCCTCTCCCGGACGTCGCCACGCACGACCAACCGCCCCGCGCGGAGAAGAGAGACCCGCATGACCACCGCCGACCTGACCACCGCCGACACCCGCGCCGTCCCTGGCCGGGACGTCTTCCCCGCCACCCACGCGACGCGCCACGAGATGGAGGCCCGGATCGACCGTCACGCCATCGCCCCCGGGCGCGTCGCGATCCTCGACCTCGCGCAGCGCGACGGGAGCGAACCCGTCTCCGGCACGGACCGCGCCGTCGCCGTCGGTGCGATCCTCACGGGCGTCGCGGCCGCGATCGGCCTCGCCCTCGGCCTGGTCTGACGGCTCCCGACCCCCGGCCGGGAATGCCGCGGCGCCCGCGCGCCTTGCACCTCGAGGACCCCACCACCCGAGGAGCATCGTGACCGCACAGCCCCCCATCGCCGTCGACATCTGGTCGGACATCGCCTGCCCCTGGTGCTACATCGGCAAGCGCAAGTTCGAGGCCGGCCTCGCGGAGTTCCGCGAGCAGCACGCGGACGCCCCCGCGGTCGAGGTCACGTACCACTCGTTCGAGCTCTCGCCGGACACGCCGGTCGACTTCACCGGTTCGACGACCGAGTTCCTCGCCGAGCGCAAGGGCATGCCGGTCGAGCAGGTCGAGCAGATGCTCGAGCGCGTGACGGGGATCGCGGCCTCCGTCGGGCTCGACTACGACTTCGACTCGGTCGTGCACATCAACACGCTGCGCGCCCACCAGGTCATCCACCACGCCAAGGCGCACGGCAAGCAGGCCGAGGCCAAGGAACGCCTGCTGCGCGCCTACTTCGTCGAGGGGAAGAACCTCTCCGACGTCGATGAGCTCGCCGCGCTGGCCGCAGAGACCGGGCTCGACGCGGAGGAGGTCGCCGCCGACCTGCGCGCGGACCGCTGGGCGGACGATGTCCAGGCCGACATCGCCAAGGCCCGCGCCTACGGCATCCAGGGTGTGCCCTTCTTCGTCCTCGACGAGAAGTACGGCATCTCGGGGGCGCAGGAGTCCACCGCGTTCGCCCAGGCGCTCGGCCAGGTGGCGACCGAGCGTGGGACGGACGACGCGACGCGGGCCGACGCATGACCGCCGCCGGGACCTCGATGACGAGAGCCGCCGCGGGGGCCTCGTCGTCGGCCACGGCATCGGCGGCGGACCCGGCCTCCGACCCGGCGTCCGACTCGGCCGAGAGGCCGACCGTGGCGCCGCACGAGTCGGCGAGCCCGTTGCCGTCGCCGCCCGCCCCGGTCACGTCTCTCGCGCCGCTCACCCCGCTCGGGGGCCTCGACCTCCCCGGCCTCGACGACGCTCCCGCCTGCGGCCCGGACGGCTGCTGAGGAACTCCGGACCGTCCCGGGGACGGCCGGACGCGTCCGCAGCTCGCCGTCGCGGGGGCACGTCGCACGGCGCCGCAGCGCCGTCGTTCGACGTGCCGTCGCCGCTCAGCGGGTCGCGCGCGCCTGCGCGAGGAGGTCGCGGACCGGCCCCGCGAGGGCCTCGTCGCCGCTCGTGACGAGCACGGCCACCTTTCCGGCGTCGAGGGGGATCCCCGGGTTGTCGGCGAGGTGCGCCCCCGGCCCGGTGTACTCCGTGCCGAAGTACTGCCAGTCGCCGTCTGCCCCGATCGTCCGGCGCTCCGGCTCGAGCCAGCCCACGTGGCCCAGGGCGGTGCGGCCGTGCTCGCCGAGGCGGAGGGGGGCGATCGTCGGCGTCGTCTCGATGCGGTAGCCCGGCGTCATGAACGCGACGGCGAACGACCCCCGGTCCACCACCACCATGCGGAACCGCGCGTCGCCGGTGCCGAGATCCCCGGCGTCGATCTCCTCGAGCAGGCGCTCGGTCATGCGCGGCACGGGCCGGCGGGGCGAGCCCTTCCGGCGCGGCGGCCGGGCGTGCCGACGCAGGTAGAGGTGGAGATGCGCCGAACGGTAGATCCCGACCATCGCAGCGAGGAGCACGAGTGCGCCGATGCCCACGCCGATCCACACCGCCACCGACGGCAGGTTGCCCGGATCGACGGAGAATGTCCGGCGCACGCCCATCGTGACGCCGACGACGACGAGCACCGCGAGCAGCGCCGAGACCAGGGCCGCCGCGAGCAGCTGACGGAGCGCGGCCGTCACCGGGTGGGGGAGCGCCCGGCCCGCGCCGCGCTCGGTCGATCTCGCCATGGCGGAAGTCTCCCAGGTTCGGGCGGGTGCCTCGTCCGCACGGGCGGTCACCCGGGCGGGCTGACCTACGGCAGGTGCCGGGGATCGGGCTGGATGCGCTCGGTCACGTCGAGGTGGATGCCGCCCGGCACCCCGCGGATCCCGCGGCGCTCGACCTCGGCCCGCTCGCGGTCATGGAGCGGGCCGTCGCGGCGCACGGCGAGAGCGATGACCACGGCCCCGACGGCGAGGAGCACCGCCGCCGGGAGCAGCACCCACCATCCCGCCCGGTCCTGCGTCAGGGCGACGAGCAGGAAGAGCCCGACCGCGCCGTAGACACCGACCTGGATGCGGCCGCCGGTCCGGTAGTGGCGCGCCGCGGTCGTCGTCGACTCGACCGCAGCGCGGTTGGGGGTGCGGAGCTGGGCCGCCGCGAGTCGGCGCCACCGGAGCCGCATCCCGAGCCAACCGACCACAGCCGTGACGATCACCGTGAGTGCGAGGCAGCCGGCGAGCACGGCCGTCGCCGTCGCACCGGCTCCGGTCACCATCATCCCGACGAGCAGCCCGACGGCGACGAGCACGAGCAGGCCCGGGATCCACTCCAGCGGCGCCACGCGAGAGGAGCGGCGTCCGCTCGACCCGGAGCGCGTGGGGCCCGCGCCGCCCCCGCCCCCGCCCGCGCCCGCCGGGCCGTCCGCCGCTGACTGCGCGGCCGCCTCGCGCTCCTCGGCCGAGCGGGCCGCGTGCTCGAGCCGGCCGACGTCGAGCAGGAAGATCCCGACCGGACCGGCCAGCGCGTCCGGCCCCGAGACGAGGAGGTGCAGGTCCTCCGGCGTGAGCGACAGCCCCTGGCGTCGGACGCTCGGGTCCCCGGGATCGACGCCGATCCCCGCGAGGATCTCGCGCGCCTGATCGGGCAGCTCCTCGAGCACCAGCGACGGGGTGGTGGCGTGCTCGGTTCCGCGACGCCAGGTCAGCCGCACGGAGTCGGGCCGGTCGCCCCCGCCGCCGAGGACGAGGCGCGTGCGCTCGGCGGAGTCCATCGCCAGCTCGCCGGCCAGCTGGTCGTCGATCCCGTCCTGACCGCTCGGCCTGCTCACGCCCGGCCTGCTCACGTCTGGTCCCCGATCCTGCTCGCTCCTGTCACTCGGACAGGCTCACGCCTGACACGTCATGCCTGGTCCTCGACTCCGCCCGGCCGCCGCACCGCCGGCCCGGTCCCGAGCCGCGCGGCCCGGATGTAGAGGGTGGCGGAGTAGATGTGCAGCGCGGCGCCGACCCACACGAGCACCCGCCCCACGGTCATCGCCTCCGGCCAGACCGAGATGCCGAGGACGATGCCGCAGATGCCGAAGAACAGCACCGCGGTGCGGGCCTTGCCCACGTACGTCACGCGCATCCGCCCCTGCTGCGCGGCGCGCCCGGCGAGGGCGACCACGATGAGGTCGACGAGCACGATGACGGCGACGGGCACCCAGCTCAGTGCATCGGCGACACCGAGGGCGACGACGACGAGCGCGATGCCGATCCGGTCCGCCACCGGGTCGAGGATCTCCCCGGTCCGGGACTGCTGGTTCAGCGCACGGGCGAGCAGACCGTCCACCCAGTCGGTGACGGCCCAGACGCCGACGAGCACCGGGGGCCACCAGCTGCCCTCGGGGTCGTCGACGATCACCCAGCAGGCGGGCCCGAGCAGGAGGAAGCGCAGCAGCGTGACGAGGTTGGGGATGGTCGCCCAGTCCGGCCGTCCCGATGCCCGACGAAGACGGCCGTCCGTCGTCGGATCGGTTGGCATGACCTGAGCCTACGCGTGGCGCGGCCGGGAGCGGGTCCTGATTTCACGTGGACACCGCGCCCTACCGTGGCCGGATGAGTCCTCCTCTGCCCACGATGGTCACCGACCGTCTCGCGCTGCGCGCCTGGGGGCCCGACGACGCCGGCACCGTGCTCGCCATCTACTCGCGACCGGAGGTCGTGCGGTGGTCCGGCGGACCCGGGACGGAGCTCGCCACGCGCGCCGACGCGATCGAGCGGCTCGCCCGGTGGGAGACCCGCATGGCCGGCGGTGCCCCCCGCGGGATCTGGGCGATCACCGATGCCTCCGACGTCGGAACCCCGGCGGCACCCGTCGTCGGCGCCGTCCTGCTCGTCGACCTGCCGGCCAGCTCGCCGGACCGCTCCCGCCCGCCGTCGGGGGACCTCGAGATCGGGTGGCACCTGCACCCCGACCGATGGGGGAGCGGCTACGCGACCGAGGCGGCGCGCGCGGTCCTCGCCCACGCGTGGGCGCACGGGGTGCGCCGCGTGCTCGCGGTGACCCACCCCGACAACGCGGCCTCCCAGGCCGTCGCCCGGCGGATCGGCATGCGGCACGAGGGTCGGACGACCGCCTACTACGACACCGAGGCCGAGCTGTTCGCCATCGAGGCGCCGGCCTGAGCCGGACGGCACCGACCTGAGCCGGATGGCACCGACCTGAGCCGGATGGCACCGGACTGAGCCGGATGGCACCGGACTGAGCCGGATGGCACCGGACTGAGCCGGATGGCACCGGACTGAGCCGGGTGCCACCGGCAGTTCGTGCGGGCGCCCTCCCGGGCGTCCGCACCCCCGCCTGGTTGCCCATCGGCCCCCGCCCGCGCACGATGGGACCACGCGGCGCCCTTGGCGCCGGGCATCGAGGAGAGGTGGCCCGTGAGCAACCTGGAGACCCGGCCGGCGGAGATGCTGCTGTCGTGCCCCGCGGACGACCCGCCCGGTATCGAGGTGATCACCTCCCGGGTGGTCCCGCTCGGCGGTCCGCGCGCGATGCCCGTGCGCCGCACGCTGCCGAGCCGCGAGCGCAGCTTCGTCGGCGCCTGGTGCTTCGCCGACCACTACGGCCCCGACGACGTCGCGGCCACCGGCGGCATGGACGTCGCCCCGCACCCGCACACCGGCCTGCAGACCGTGTCCTGGCTGTTCACGGGCGAGGTCGAGCACCGCGACTCCGCCGGCGTGCACGCGATGGTCCGCCCCGGCGAGCTCAACCTCATGTCCTCGGGCGCCGGGATCTGCCACTCGGAGGTATCCACCGCCGGCACCACGGTGCTGCACGGCGTCCAGCTGTGGCTCGTGCTCCCGCGGGAGGCACGCACGGGCCCGCGCGGGTTCCAGCACCACGCACCGACCCCGGTGCCGTTGCCGGGTGGGTCCGGGACGGTGTCGGTGTTCATCGGCGAGCTGCTCGGCGAGGCCTCGCCCGTCACGACGGCGACCCCGCTGCTCGGGGCCGAGCTGACGCTGCCGCCGGGCGCCGTCGTCGACCTGCCTGTCCGTGCGGACTTCGAGCACGGGGTCCTGCTCGACACGGGGGCGGTCGAGGTCGACGACGTCGCGATCGAACGGGCCGAGCTCGCCTTCCGCGCGCCCTGCGGCGACACGCTGCGGCTCGCGAGCACCGGGGACGAGCCCGCGCGCGTCATCCTCCTCGGCGGTGAGCCGTTCCGGGAGGAGATCGTCATGTGGTGGAACTTCATCGGCGCGGACCACGACGAGATCGTCGCCGCGCGCGACGCCTGGAACGGCGGCGGGGACCCGGCGGGTGAGTACACGGGAAGCGAGCTGTTCGGCCGGGTCGAGGGTTATGTCGGCGAGCGCGCGTGGCTGCCGGCGCCCGACCTCCCGGGCGTGCGTCTGCGGCCGAGGCGCAACCCCAACGCCACGACCGTCGTGGGACGGACGGAGCAGTGATGACCGGAGGAGCAGCGGTGGGCCGGGGCGTGTCCGAGCCGGTGGACATCACCCAGGCGCACCGGCCCGTGTACCGGGCCGCGAGCGGCATGGCGAAGGCGGCGACCGACGCGGCCGAGGCGGTCGGGATCGGCCGCGACGTCGTCGAGCTCGTCGACGTCCGGGTCTCCCAGATCAACGGCTGCGCGCGATGCCTGAGCGTCCACGTGCCGAGGGCGCGCCGCGCCGGGGTCACGCAGCACCGGCTCGACCTGCTGCCGACCTGGCGGGAGTCGTCGGTGTTCACGGACGTCGAGCGGGCCGCGCTCGAGATCGCCGAGCTGACCACGAACCTGCCGCACGGCGCCGCACTGGCCGCGAGCGGCGGTGCCGGGCGCCGCGGCGGACTGACCGACGAGCAGGTCGCCGCGATCGTCTGGGTGGCGATCGCGATCGGCGCCTTCAACCGGATCTCGATCATGTCCGGGCACGACGCGCTCCCGCCGCGCGAGGATTCGGCCGCCGCCCAGGGGCGCGACGAGCAGACCGAACGACCGACGACGACAGGAGCGAGCGATGAGTGACGACGTGCTGGTGGACGGCCAGGTGCCGACGGTCCGCAACGACGCCGAGGGCGGCCGCTACGTGGTGGAGATCGGCGACGAGCTGCTCGGCCGGATCGACTACCGGGTGCGCGGCACGGACGTCGCGCTCACCCACACCGAGGTCAACCCGGAGCGATCCGTCCCGGGTCTGGCCCGCCACCTCGTCGACGAGGCGCTCGCCGACCTGCGCTCCCGCGGCGCCGGCGTGCTGCCGTACTGCCCCTACGTGCGGCGGCTCATCGACAAGAACCGCGCCGAGTATCTCGACCTCGTCCCTGAGGACCGCCGCGCCGAGTTCGAACTCGGGTAGTCACAGGGCCGGGGTTGCACCGAGGTGGAGAGGCTCGCCCCCACGATGATGGGGGCGCGTGGGTCCTGTGACGATCAGGCCGCGGCGGACCGCCGCGCGCCGACGAAGACTCGCCGGAACGGCATGACCACACCCAGGTCCGTGGCCGGGTACGCCTCTCGCAGGCGCGCGCGGTACTCGTCCACGAACCGTTCACGCAGCGGCTCGGGGAGCGCCTGGAGCGTGGGTCGCGCCGCCGTCCCGCTCGCCCAGGTCAGCACGGGGTCCTCGCCGGTGAGCACGTGCAGGTAGGTCGTCGACCAGGCGTCGACGGCGCAGCCCAGCTCCGTCAGCGCCCGCAGGTACTCCTCCGGCTCGTGGTTGACGGGACCGGCGGCCGCCGCCGCGTGCTCCGCGTAGGGCGGCCGCGCGGCCAGCTCGCGCCGGATCGCGTGCATCGGTGTGGTGTTGTTGGCGGGCACCTGGAAGGCCAGGCAGCCACCCGGCCGGACGGCCGCGATCAGCTCCGGCAGCAGCTCGAGGTGCTCCGACACCCAGTGCAGGGTGGCGTTGGAGACGAGGACGTCCACCGGATCGGCGGACGTGAGCCAGTCACGCAGGTCGGCCTGCTCGAACCGCAGCCGGGGCCCCGAGTGGCGCGCGGCCGTGGCGAGCATGGCGGGGCTCGAGTCGACGCCCACCACCTGCGCGGAGGGGAAGCGGCGGGTGAGCCCGTGCGTCAGCTCGCCGGGTCCGCAGCCCAGGTCGACGACGGAGCGCACCTCCGCGTCCGGTCCGTCCGTGCGGACGCGGGCGAGCAGGTCGACGAACGGGCGGGCCCGCTCGTCGGCATGGACGTCGTAGAGCTCGGGATCCCAGGTGTGCGCCATCGGTGCCTCCGTCAGGTGGGGCTCCAGCACACCACCGCAACTATCTCGACGTCAAGATAGTTGTCGACGGAGCACGACGAACGGCCGCCGGCCCCACCGAGCGGTGGGACCGGCGGCCGTCGGTACTGCAGGGGGGCTGGGTCAGCCCGCGTCCTCGGTGATGAGCGGGTACACGCCGTTCTCGTCGTGCACCTCGCGGCCGGTGACCGGCGGGTTGAACACGCACACGGTCTTCATCTCGGTGCGCGGCCGGACCACGTGCTTGTCGTGGTCGTTGAGCAGGTAGAGCGAGCCGGGCGCGAGCTGGTGCACCTCGCCGGTGGCCAGGTCCTCGATCTCGCCCTCGCCCGAGGTGATGAAGACGGCCTCGATGTGGTTGGCGTACCAGAACTCGTTGACGGTCCCGGCGTACAGCGTGGTCTCGTGCACCGAGAAGCCGACGCCCTCCTTGGCGAGGATGATGCGCTTGCTGCGCCAGTTCGGCGTCTTGATGTCGGCGTCGGTGTCGGTGATCTCATCGATCGTGCGGACGAGCATGGGGACCTCCAGGTCTCAGGTGTCGGGTGATCGGTGGTGCGACGTGCGGCCGCGGACGCGACTGCCCGGCCGCCGGCGCGAGGGCCGGCGGCACGGTAGCGCGGTCGGTCAGGCGGCGAGGACGTCGTCGATGCAGGACTCGATGATGTCGAGACCGCGGGCAAGCTCGTCGTCGGTGATCGTCAGTGCCGGCAAGAACTTGATGACCTCGCTCATGGGTCCGGAGGTCTCGACGAGGAGCCCGCGCTCGAAGGCCAGCGCGCAGGCCTCGCCGGCCTTCTCGGCGTCCTCGAACTGGATCCCGCGGGCCAGGCCGCGGCCCTTGGACGTCAGGCCGTGGGCCTCGTGGCGGGCCGCGATGCTGTTGAGCCGGCCCTCGATGTAGAGGCCCTTCGCCGTCGTGGACTTCTCGAGCGTGTCGTCGCCCCAGAACTCCTTGATGGCTGCGGTGGCGGTCGCGAAGGCCGGGCCGATGCCGCGGAACGTGCCGTTGTGCTCGCCCGGCTCCCAGATGTCGAGCTCGGGGCGGATGAGGGTGAGCGCCATCGGCAGGCCGTAGCCGCTGATGGACTTCGAGAGCGTGATGATGTCCGGGACGATCCCGGCCTCCTCGAAGCTGAAGAACCCGCCGGTTCGGCCGCAGCCCATCTGGATGTCGTCGAGGATGAGCAGGATCTCGTGCTCCTTGCACAGTGCGGAGAGCTTGCGCAGCCAGTCCGCACGCGCGGCGTTCATGCCGCCCTCGCCCTGGACGCTCTCGACGATGACCGCGGCCGGCTCGTTGAGCCCGCTGCCGAGGTCCTGGAGCAGCCGCTCGAAGTAGAGGAAGTCCGGGTACTCGTCGTCGAAGTAGTCGTCGTAGGGCATCGGCGTGGCGTGCACGAGCGGGATGCCCGCGCCCCCGCGCTTCATCGAGTTGCCGGTCACGGACAGGGCGCCCAGCGTCATGCCGTGGAAGCCGTTGGTGAAGTTGACGACCGACTCGCGGCCGGTGACCTTGCGGGCGAGCTTGAGCGCCGCCTCGACGGCGTTCGCGCCGCCCGGGCCGGGGAACACGACGCGGTGGTCGAGCCCGCGCGGCTCGAGGATGTGGGAGCGGAAGGTCTGGAGGAAGTCGCGGCGCACGTCGGTGAACATGTCGAGACCGTGGACGACCTTGTCCGACGTGAGGTGCTCGACGAGGACCTTCTTGAGCAGCGGGTTGTTGTGGCCGTAGTTGAGCGCTCCGGCGCCGGCGAAGAAGTCGAGGTACTCGCGGCCGTCCTCGTCGGTCATCGTGCTGCCGGTCGCGGTGGTGAACGTGGTGGGCCAGCTGCGGGAGTAGCTGCGGACCTCTGACTCGAGCTCTGTCGTGGGGGGTGTCGTCGTCGTCATCTTCGCTCCTGTATCGGTGTCGTGCGATGCGGTGTCGGGGGTGCAGGCGGTGCGAGGTCGGGCGTGGTCGAGGGGGCGGGCGGACGGTGGGTGCGGGCGGCGGACGCCGGACGGCCGGTCGGTCGCGCCGCGCGTCGGCGGCGCGGAGGGGGTCAGGTCGCGGCGGGGTGCAGCGGGGCGATCACGTGCAGCACCTCGGCCTCGTGCCCGTCGGGGAAGTCCCCGACGTCGAAACCCCGCTCCGTGCGGTGCTCCGCCCCGCGGCGCTCGGCGAAGGACGCGAAGAGCCGGTTGGAGGCGGCGTTGTCGTCGGTGATCGTGGTCTCGAGGGCGGTGGCCTGCGGGTGCGCCGAGGCGAGCTCGTCGATCAGCCGCGCGGCGACGCCCTGCCCGCGCAGCCGCGAGTCGACGGCGACCTGCCAGACGAACAGGCGGTCGGGGGCGTCGGGCCGGAGGTAGCCGGAGACGAAGCCGACCACCTCGCCGTCCAGCAGGGCCACCCTGCAGGTGGCCGAGAAGTCGCGCGCCCACAACAGGTAGGCGTAGGAGGTGTTGAGCTCGAGGGCTCCCGAGTCGCGCGCCACGCGCCACATGCCAGCGCCGTGCGCGAGCTGCGGGGGGAGAATCTCGACGGGCCCCGTCGAGGGTGGGTTCGTGTCGATCGTCGATGTCGATGGCCTCATAAAGGACCTCCAGGATATCGAGTCGAACTGCGTTATCCCAGACAGTGATGAGAGGTGGCCCACGGTTCGTGTATTCGTGCGGGCAAATCTATTGCCTATCGATAGATTCGCGCCGATACTCGATCCATGCTTCGTGTCACGTGGGTTGTCGCCCTCCTTCGCGCAGGCCTCGTCGCCGCCACCATCTGGCTCACCGTCCTCCAGGTGTTCTCGTTGCCGGGCTCGTTCGCGCACGATGCGGAGGAGCTGCACATCCGGATCCCGACCCAGGCGGTCGCCGTCGTCGTGCTGCTGTGCGTCCAGGTCGTCGTCGTGTGCATCTGGCGCCTGCTCACGCTCGTGCGGCGCGACCGGATCTTCAGCTCGGAGTCCCGCCGGTGGGTCGACGCGATCGTCGTCGCACTGGCGGTCGCCTGGGTGCTCGTGGCGCTGCTCGCGGCCTACGTCTGCGTGCTCGTCTTTCTCGGGCCGGAGCGCGACCCGGGCGTCCCGATGCTGCTGACCGGCGTCGTCGTGCTCTCCGCCCTCCCGGTCCTGCTCATGGTCGTCATGCGTGGCCTGCTCCGGCAGGCGGCCGGCTACCGGGCCGAGCTCGAGGGGGTCATCTGATGGCGATCGTCGTGCGCCTCGATGTCGAGCTGGCCAGGCAGAAGCTCGGCGTGGGCGAGTTCGCGGACCTGGTCGGGCTCACGCCGGCGAACGTCGCCGTGCTGAAGAACGGTCGGGCAAGGGCGATCCGGTTCAGCACCCTCGAGGCGATATGCCGGGTCCTGCAGTGCCAGCCCGGGGACATCCTCGAGCACGTTCCCGGCGGCGATGGCGAGGACGTTCCCGGCGGTGCCGGAGAGGACATGCCCGGCGTCGGGAGCGAGACCGCCGGAGGGGGCGGGGCCCGGACCGGGGTGCCGCAGGACTGAGCGGTCGGCGGACCGGGGGTGCGTCGTCGTCGGGGGTGATGCGTCGGTCGGTGCGTACCGCCGACCCCCGCCGTGACACGTCGTCAGGACATCGTCGGCGGTCGACCGGACCGAGCTCATGACCGGGTGGTCGGACCGAGCTCGCGGGCGCGCCGGCGCACGTCGAGGACGAACGGCCGCAGCGTCTCGAGGACCGCGGGATCCCCGCTGAGCAGCAGGTCGACGACTCGGTGGCCGTCCACCGGCACCGCCGTGGCGTCCGGCCGGGCGGAGCCGACCTCTCCGTTCCGGCACCCCTCGGCCGCGCGGGTGAGGGCGGCGCGACCGGCCTCGGACAGGTGGTCGAGGCCCAGGGCGGGGGAGTCGATCCGGTCCGCGCCCGCCGTCCACGTGAACCTCGCGGAGCTCCCGTCCAGGACGAGCCACCATCGCCCCGTCTCGACGAGTGCGTGCCGTCGGTAGGCGTGGTCGAGCTGCCGCTGCGGGAACGTGCGCACTACGTGGTCACCCATGAGCGCGCGTCGCACCGCGAGCTGCGGAGGGACGACGACGAGCAGCAGGTACGCGGTGCCGGCCGCCCACAGCGCCACGGCGCCGCCGAGGACGACCGCGGTCCGGGCCGTTCCCCAGTCGTCCCAGCCCGTGACCAGGCCGACGAGCGCCGCCGCGAGGGCGGCCCCCAGCACCGCCCAGACGGGCGAGACCGCGAGGGCGCGCCGACGTGGCTCGGGCGGCAGGCCGGGGTGGTCCGTCATCGCGGTGGTGTGCCCTCGTCCGGTGCTGCTCGGGGGGCGTCCGTGTGCCGGTGCACCGCGCGCCATCAGCTGAGCCTGGCTGCGGGCGTCCGCTCGGCGGTGCGGGCGGGATCGCGCTCGACGACGTCCCCGAGCGCGTCGTCGATCCGGGCCATGAGCTCGGGCTCGAGCCGGACGCCGGCGGCCTTGACGTTCTCCGTGACCTGCTCGGGGCGGGAGGCGCCGACGAGCGCCGCGGCGACGTTCTCGTTCTGCAGCACCCACGCGATCGCGAGCTGCGACATCGTCAGCCCGGCCTCGTCGGCGAGCGGGCGCAGCTCCTGGACGCGGGTGAGGACCTCGGGCGTCATCCAGCGGGAGATCGCCTTCTTCGTCGACTCGTGGGCGGCGCGCGACCCGGCGGGCGCCTCGGCGCCCGGGAGGTACTTGCCGGACAGGACGCCCTGCGCCATCGGGCTCCACACGATCTGGGACAGGCCGAGCTCCTCGGAGGTGGGGACGACCTCGTCCTCGATGACGCGCCAGAGCATCGAGTACTCCGGCTGGCTCGAGATGAGCTGGAAGCCGAGCTGGTGGGCGAGCGAGACGCCGTCGCGGATCTGCTCGGCCGTCCACTCGCTCACGCCGATGTAGAGGGCCTTGCCCTGCCGCACGACGTCCGCGAACGCCTGCATCGTCTCCTCGAGCGGCGTCTCCACGTCGTAGCGGTGGGCCTGGTAGAGGTCGACGTGGTCGGTGCGCAGCCGGCGCAGCGAGCCGTCGATCGACTCCATGATGTGCTTCCGCGAGAGCCCGGAGTCGTTCGGACCCTTGGGCCCGGTCGGGTGGTACACCTTCGTGAAGATCTCGAGGGACTCGCGGCGCTCGCCGGCCAGCGCCTCGCCGAGGACGGACTCGGCGGCGGTGTTCGCGTAGACGTCGGCGGTGTCGAAGCTCGTGATGCCGGCGTCGAGGGCGGCGCGGACGCACGCGGAGGCGACGTCGTTCTCCACCTGGGATCCGTGCGTGAGCCAGTTGCCGTAGGTGATCTCCGAGATCTTCAGGCCCGAACGGCCGAGGTAGCGGTGCTTCATGCGGACGAGCGTATGCCCGTCCCGCCCGGCTAGCGTGCTCTCATGCCCCACGACGGCGACAACACCCGCCCGGCGAGCCCCCCCGACGACGACAGGCCGGGTTCGCCGGACGGCCGCGACGCGCACGGTCACGGCGAGGCGGCCGGCGGCCACGACGACACGCACTCCCACGGTGCCGATGACCATGCGGGGCACTCCCACGGAGCGCCGCTCGCGCCCGACGACCCCCGGCTCCTGCGCGCCCAGCAGCGGCTCGACGAGGCCCGCGCCGCCGTGCGGCCGTCCGGGCTGCCGGCCCCCCGCGCGACCGGGACGGTCACGCCGGGCACGACTCCCGGGCGGGTCCACCTCGTGGTCTCCCGACGCCTCCCGGTCCCGCAGTCGGTGGCCTGGTACAACCTCGCCACGAGCGACCGGCTGGCCCGCTGGTACGGGCCCTACGACGGCGATCCGGCGTCGGGCCGCATCGACGTGACGATGCTGGCCGAGGAGGGCCACCCGACGATGCCGATGGACGTCGTCGAGTGCCGGGCGCCCGAGCGGTTCGTCGTGCGCTCGGTCGGCGAGGGTGCCTGGGAGCTCGCGATCGACCTCCAGCCCGACGTCGAGGCCTGCTTCGTCACCCTCACCCACCTCGACCTCGACCCGGCGATGGTCGGCGACGTCGGGCCGGGGTGGGAGTTCTACATGGACCGTCTGCTCGCGGCCGAGAGCGGGGGCGATCCGACGGCCGTCGACTTCGCCGAGTACCACCCGGCGATGGCGGAGCACTTCACCGCCCAGCTCTGACGGCGCCTGGAACGACGACGGGCGCCCGGCCGGTGGCTCGGGCGCCCGTCGGGCGGGGGCGGTGGGGGAGTTGCTCGGGGTTACTTGACGCCGCGGAGGCGGTCGGTGAGCGAGGTGGGCTTCTCGGTGGGCTCGGCCACGATGCGGGCGTGCTTCCCGACGAGGGGGACGACGTCGGCGATCGAGTCGAGGACCCGGGTGGCCTGGTAGGGGAAGCGGTCGACCAAGTCGGGCCGCGTGGAGCCGGTGAGGACGAGGATCGTGCGCATGCCGGCCTCGAGGCCCGACTTCACGTCGGTGTCCATCCGGTCGCCCACCATGACGGTGAACTCCGAGTGGGCGTCGAGGCGGTTGAGCGCGGAGCGCATCATCAGCGGGTTGGGCTTCCCCACGAAGTAGGGCGTCTGGCCGGTGGCCGCCGTGATGAGGGCGGCGACGGAGCCGGTCGCGGGCAGCGTGCCGGCGGGCGAGGGGCCCGAGACGTCCGGGTTGGTGGCGATGAACCGCGCACCGTTCTCGATGAGTCGGATGCCGCGGGTGATGGCCTCGAACGAGTAGGTACGGGTCTCGCCGAGCACCACGTATGCGGGATCGCGCTCGGTGATCGTGTAGCCGGCCTCGTGCAGGGCGGTGGTCAGGCCGGCCTCGCCGATGACGTAGGCGGTGCCGCCGGGGCGCTGCGTGCGCAGGAACTCGGCGGTCGCGAGGGCGGAGGTCCAGATGGACTCCTCGGGGATGTCCAGGCCCGAGGCGAGCAGACGGGCGCGCAGGTCGCGCGGGGTGTAGATCGAGTTGTTGGTGAGCACGGAGAAGGGCAGGTCGGCACTCTTGAGCGCGTCGATGAAGTCGACAGCGCCGGGCAGGGCGCTCTCCTCGTGAACGAGAACGCCGTCCATGTCGGTGAGCCAGCTGTCGACGGGCTTGACCTCGTCGAAGGAGGGCAGGTGGGGCGTGTTCATGCCTCCAGTGTTCCGGGTCCGGCCGCCGGGGGTAAGGACCCAGCGCACCAACAGGCGGTGAACCGAGTCACCAGGAGCGCCGTCGGTAACGCGGACGAATCGTTCACGTTTCGGACGGGCGACCGTGGGGTGACGATCCGGGGCGCCGTCGGGCGACCGGGGTTCCCGTACCCCCGACCTCACACGGTGTGCGCTGACGCAGCCGACGGCGTCGGTGTGGTCGGCACCTGACCTGTGAGGTCGGCGCTGCGACCGCCGACGCCCGCGGGCAGCTCGCACGCCGCGGTGCCGCCCGGCAGCCGTCCGCGGTTCCGTGCGACGAGGCCGTAGACCCACGCCGCGGCCGGTCGAAGTGGTCGGGCGTCGATCACGGCCCCGGCCGCGCGCAGCCAGGCGGGACCCGTCGCGAGCGCGGCGGCGATGCCCCGGGCGCCGTACCGGATCTCGCCGGACGGAAGGACGAACGGGATCTCGCGCGTCGCACGGTCAGGATCGACCCCGAGCTCCGCCAGGCGCGCCGGCCGGATCGGCTCGATCCCGCAGCCCAGACCGCGGCGGCCGAGCCATGCGGCGAGCCGGGTGCAGATCCCGCAGTCGCCGTCGAAGAGGAGGTGTCCGTCGGGCATGCCACCACGGTACGCGGGGCTCCGAACCGCACTCTCGGCCACGACGATCGGCCCAGCCCGGCCCCGTCCGGCTCGCCCGCCCCGCCGTCGGACCTCGACGCGCCTCAGCGCTCGACGAGAGCGAGCGCGCGCGTCGGGGACCCGGACCCGCCGACGATCTTCAGCGGCGACGTGACGATCACGGCCCCGGTGGTCGGCAGCAGGTCGAGGTTGCGCAGCTGGGAGAGCCCGTACTTGCCGTTGCCGAGGAAGAAGTGGTGGCACGGGAACAGCGGGTCGAACCCGCCGGCCGCCCCGGCGTCGGTCCCGACGGTCTCCACGCCGAGCCCCTGCAGCGGCGTCTCCTCGGCGACCCACCGCGCCGCCTCGACCGACAGCCCCGGGGACGTCGGGCCGTCCTCGGTCCGGTTGATCATCTCCTCCTGGGTCTGCCTCGACGACCAGCCGGACCGCACGAGCAGCCAGCCACCGTTCGGCAGCCCGGTCTCCTTCGCGAACGCCTCGACCTGCTCGCGCCCGACCACGTACCCGGGGTCCGCAGCGACCTCCGCCGTGACGTCGAGGACGACCGCCGGTGCCACGAGCGCGCCGACGGGGACCGAGGCGATGTCCGCTCCGTCCTTGCCGCTCGCCCAGTGGTTCGGGGCGTCGAAGTGCGTGCCCGTGTGCTCGCCGGTGCGGAAGTTGTTCCAGTACCAGGCCGGCCCTCGGTCGTCGTAGCGGCTGATCTCCTCGAGCTCGAACCTGGCGGTCTGCCCGAACTGCTCGGGCAGCTCGAGGATCGGGGTCGAGCTCGTCAACGGGGCGGTGAGGTCGACGATCTCGACCGCACCGGAGGTCAGCGCCTCGGTGAGGGCGGCGAGGACGGACGGGCGGGCCTGCTCGGTCATGCGGATCTCCTTGGTGCCGGTGCGCGGACGGGACGGTGCGGGCGGACGGGCCCGGACAGGACGGTGCTGCGGTGCTGCGGTGCCGCGGTGCTCAGGGCACCACGGCGGTGACCTCGATCTCGACGAGCATGCCGGGCACGGCCAGCCCCGTCACGCCGACGATCGACTGCGCCGGGTGCTCGCTCGAGCCCTGGACCTCCTCGATGCCGTCGGTGATGACGGCGTGCTCGGTGGGCCGGGTCGTGAAGACGGTGCGGCGCACCACGTGCTCGAGGCCCGCCCCGACCGAGGCCAGCGCGATCTCGAGGTTGCGCATGGCGGCGACGGTCTGCTCGCGGAGGTCGTCGCCACCGATGATCGAGAAGTCGGGAGCGAGGGCGGCCTGGCCGGCCACGTAGATCGTGCGACCGGGGGGCGCGACGGTCACGTGGCTGAAGCCCGGGGTCGGATGGAGCTCGGTCGGACTGACGAGCTCCCGCTGCTCGGACATGGATCTCCTCCGGGGGGTGAGGTGTGTCCGTCCCGCGAACGCGGGCACGGCACTGTGCGACACGCGTCACCATAGGGCGGGGCGGTCCCCGTGGCTCCCCCGTCTCACAAGTTCACAGGCCACGAGGCGCGACCGCCCACGGGCGGCCCGTCCACCCCACGCCCCCGACGACGACAGGCGGTCCCCGATGGATCCGATCAGCGCACCCGACCTCCCCGCGGGCTCGACCGTGGCCGACCTCGTGGGGTGGGCCCTCGCGCGGCTGGGCGCCGGGCACTGCTTCGGCGTCGTCGGCTCGGGGAACTTCCACGTGACGAACGCGCTGCGGACCTACGGCGTGCCGTTCACGGCGAGCCGGCACGAGGGTGGCGCCGCCGTCATGGCCGACGCGTACGCACGCATGTCCGGCCAGGTCGCCCTCGTCTCGGTCCACCAGGGCTGCGGGCTGACGAACGCGGTGACCGGGATCGTCGAGGCGGCGAAGTCCCGGACGCCGATGATCGTGCTCGCCGCCGAGACCGCGCCCGCAGCGGTGCGCTCGAACTTCGCCATGGACCAGCCGGGCCTCGCCCGCTCCGGCGGAGCCGTCCCGGACCGCGTCCACTCCGCCGCGAGCGCCTTGACCGATGTCGTCCGCGCGTTCCGCACCGCCCGCAACCAGCGCCGCACGGTGGTCCTCAACCTGCCCCTCGACGTCCAGGCCCAGCCCGCCCCGCCGGTCGACCCCACCCTCCTCGACGTCGCACCCCCGCAGGCCGTCCGGCCGTCCGGTGACGCCGTCGTCCGCCTGGCGGACCTCCTCGAGCGGGCGGAGCGGCCGGTCCTCGTCGCGGGCCGCGGCGCCCGCGGGGCCGGGCCGGAGCTCCGTCTCCTCGCGGCGCGCGCCGGCGCCCTCCTCGCCACCTCGGCCGTCGCGAAGGGCCTGTTCGAGGGAGACCCGTTCGACCTGGGGATCTCGGGCGGCTTCTCCTCGCCGACGACGGCGGACCACATCGCCGGCGCGGACCTCGTCGTCGGCGTGGGCTGCACCCTCAACATGTGGACGATGCGCCACGGGCGGCTGATCTCGCGGGGCACGACGGTGGTCCAGGTCGACGTCGAGGACGAGGCCCTCGGCGCGAACCGGCCGATCGACCTCGGCGTGCTCGGCGACGCCGCCGAGACCGCCACGGCCGTGACCGAGGAGCTCGAGCGGCGCGGGACCACCCGGACCGGCTACCGCACGGACGAGGTCCGGGCCCGCATCGCGTTCGGCTCGCGCTGGCGGGACGTCCCGTTCGAGGACGCCTCGACGGGGGAGCGGATCGACGCCCGGACCCTGACCCGCACGCTCGACGACCTGCTGCCCGCCGAGCGGATCGTCTCGATCGACTCCGGCAACTTCATGGGCTACCCGAGCCAGTACCTGTCCGTCCCGGACGAGAACGGCTTCTGCTTCACCCAGGCCTTCCAGTCGATCGGGCTCGGCCTCGGCACGGCGATCGGCGCCGCCCTCGCCCGCCCCGACCGGCTGCCCGTCCTCGGCACCGGCGACGGCGGGTTCCTCATGGCCGTCGCCGAGCTCGAGACCGCGGTCAGGCTGCGCCTGCCCCTCGTCGTCGTGGTCTACGACGACGCCGCCTACGGCGCCGAGGTCCACCACTTCGGGGTCGACGACGACGGACCGACCGGCGCCGACATGTCGACCGTGACCTTCCCCGACGTCGACGTGGCCGCGATCGCCCGCGGGTTCGGTGCCGAGGGTGTCGTCGTGCGCGGGGTCGGCGATCTCGAGGCGGTGCGCGAGTGGGTGACCGGTGATCGGGACCGGCCCCTCGTCGTCGACGCGAAGATCGCGAACGACGGCGGCGCGTGGTGGCTGCAGGAGGCCTTCCGCGGGCACTGACGGGGCGGGATCCCGGCTCGGACTACGGTGTGCGTCGGGATCGACCCGGAGGACCGATGGAACTGACCGAGCTGGCGCTGCTCGCCGTGGTGGCGGTGGCGGCGGGCGCCGTCAACGGCGCCGTGGGCTCGGGGTCTCTCATCACGCTGCCCGCCCTGCTCTCGCTCGGGTTCGCGCCGGCGTCGGCGCTCGTGACGAACACGATCGGCATCCTGTTCTCCGCCGTCGGCGGGTCGTTGCGCTACCGCAAGGACCTGGCGAAGGAGGGGCCGTCCCTCAGGCCTCTCATGCTGATGTCCGCGCTCGGCGCGGCGGTCGGCGCCACGATGCTGCTCGTCTCGCCGCCCGGGGCGCTGCAGGTCGTCGTCCCGTTCCTCATCGTCGCCGCGATCCTGCTCGTCGTGCTCCAGCCCGTGATCGTGCGCGCGGTCGGTCGCCGGCGTGAGCGTCGCGCGGCCGCGGGCGACACCCTCGCGCGGCAGGACCGCGGACCGTACGGCTCGCGCGGCCTCCAGGCCTCGATGTTCGGCGCCTCGATCTACGGCGGCTACTTCACGGCCGCCCAGGGGATCCTCTACATGGGCATCCTCGGGTCGTTCACCGGGAAGCCGCTCGCGGAGGTCAACGGCGTGAAGAACTTCCTCAGCGTCATCGTCAACCTCGTGGCGGCGCTGTTCTACACGGTCGCGTTCTTCACCGGCGACGCCGACGTCGTGTGGGTCGCCTCGGCCGCGATCGGCGTCGGCTCGCTCGTGGGTGGCTACCTCGGGGCCGACGTCGCGAAGCGTCTGCCGTCCGTCGTGCTGCGCGGCATCATCGTCCTCGTCGCGCTGTTCGCGCTCGTGCGCGAGCTGCTCTGAACCGGACGGGCCGGGCCGGACCCCGAGGAGGTCCGACCCGGCCCGGAACGCGCGACCGTCAGCCGTCAGACTTCCCGCGCCGACCCTTGCCGCGCTCCCTGCCGTCGTCCTCGCGACGCTCCTTGCCGCCGCTCGAGCTCCGGGCAGGGCCGCCCTCGCGCCGGTCGAAGATCCCCCGGCTGCGGGAGATCCGGTAGTCGATCCGGTTGTCGACGAACCGCTCGAGCTGGGGCAGCTTGTCGATCTTCCCGGCGATCTCCATGCGGGTGAGCTCGCTGGCGGTGCCGATGCGCTGCATGAGCTCCTCCCGCTCGAGGATCTGGGAGTCGATGCGCAGTGCTCGGATGGTCGCCCACGCCATGAGGAGCAGGACGATGCTGAACGGCAGGGCGGTGGCGAGCGCCGCCGACTGCAGCGCTCCGAGCCCGCCGGCGAGGAGCAGCGCGGCGGCGAGAAGGCCCTCGAGCGCCGCCCACAGCACGCGCGACCAGACCGGGGGGTTCGGGTGCCCGCCGGACGCGAGCATGTCGACCACGAGGGACCCGGAGTCCGAGGACGTGATGAAGAAGATCGCGACCAGCAGGATGCCGACGATCGAGAACACCTGGCCCATCGGCAGGTCGCCGAGCACCTGGAACAGAACTGCCTCGACGCCGACCTCGCCGTTCTCGACGAGGTCGCCCTCGCCGAAGAACTGCCGGAACAGACCCGTCCCGCCGAGGACGGAGAACCAGAGGAAGCCGACGATCGTCGGGACGAGCAGGACGCCGGCGATGAACTGACGGACCGTCCGGCCGCGCGAGATGCGGGCGATGAACACGCCGACGAAGGGCGACCAGGAGATCCACCAGCCCCAGTAGAAGATCGTCCAGTCCTGGTACCAGGTGGAGGCGCCCTCGCCGCGGTAGTAGGCGCCCACGTCGAACGTCATGCCGATGACCCCGGCGAGGTAGGCGCCGAGCGACTCGACGAAGTTCTGCAGGAGGAAGACGGTCGGGCCCAGGAGCAGCAGGCTGATGAGCAGCAGACCGGCGATCGAGAGGTTGACGTTGGACAGGATCTTGATGCCGGCGCCGAGGCCGCTGACGACGGAGAGCGTGGCGAGGAAGGTGATGCCGATGATGAGGATGACGAGCAGCGTGTTGTCGACCTCGTCGACGATGCCGATCCCGGCCATGCCCGCGGAGATCTGACCGACGCCGAGACCGAGCGAGGTCGCGACGCCGAAGACGGTGCCGAAGATGGCGAGGATGTCGATGATGTCGCCCGTCCAGCCCTTGACCCGGTCGCCGAACAGGGGCTCGAGGGCCCAGCGGATCGAGACCGGGCGGCCACGGCGGTGGATCGCGTAGGCGAGGGCGAGGCCGATGACGGCGTAGATCGCCCAGGGGTGCAGGCCCCAGTGCAGGAACGTCTGGGCCATCGCGTGCGCCGACATCTCGGCCTCGTCACCGCTCCAGCCGGGCTTCGGCTCCGTCGTGGCGAAGGTCAGCGGCTCGCCGACGCCGTAGAAGACGAGGCCGATACCCATGCCGGCGGCGAAGAGCATCGCGAACCAGGACAGGAGACCGAACTCGGGCTTCTCGCCGTCGTGGCCCAGCGTGATGCGGCCGTACTTCGACAGCCCGATGCCGATCGCGATGACGACGAAGGCGCCGACCGCGAGCATGTAGTACCAGCTGAGGTTCGTCGTGATCCACGTCTGGACGCTCGTGAAGACGTCGCTGGTGGTGTCCGGGAGGGTCACGGCCATGATCGCGACCGCGAGGATGACCACGAGCGCGGGCCAGAACACCCGGGGCGCCACGAGTCCCCACCCGATGCGGACGCCGTGGGCGCGGAGCTTGTCGGCGATCTCGTCGTCGGAGTCGTCGTCCGCGATCAGCACCTCGCTGGGCAGATGGACCGTCTCGGGGAGGTCGTCGGGTACGCCCGGGAGCGCGATCGTGTGGTCGGTGGTGGCTGTGTCGTCGGCCGTGGGTGCGCCGGTGGGCGGCGTGCCTGGCTCGTTCGTCGTCACGTCATTCCGTTCGTCGCGGTCGTAGGGGGATCGGTCCAGGTTGTCCAGTTCGAG
The DNA here is from genome assembly GCF_057652375.1 of Georgenia sp. Z1344. Taxonomy (NCBI): domain Bacteria; kingdom Bacillati; phylum Actinomycetota; class Actinomycetes; order Allobogoriellales; family Allobogoriellaceae; genus Georgenia; species Georgenia sp. Z1344. The sequence continues at coordinate 1,791,477 of NZ_CM172728.1, forward strand.
ACCGGTGCGCAAGTACTGAGCGTTGTGGAAGTCTCGGACGTGAAGCGGCAATCCCGAGGTCGGTCAGCCTGCCAGGGCCTCGAGCATGTCCTCGAACGTGCGCTCGTCGACGATCGGGATGCCGTACTTCTCGGCCTTTCGCGCCTTTCCGGAGAGAGTGTCCGGGTCGGCAGCGACGAGCAGTCGTACCGCCTTCGTGATCCCGTGGGCGGGGATCAGGCCCCGCTTGGCGGCGGTGGCCTCCCACTCGTCACGTCCACGTCGCATCTGGCCGGTGAAGACCACGCGGTCGCCGGCAGCCAGGGTCACCGACGGTGAGGCTCCGGCATCCGGCGTCGCACCTTGCGGAGTCGCCGCCGGGCTCGACGACACCTGTCGGGCCGGCGAGGTCGTGGCACCACCTTCCCCGCCCCACGGAACGGTCGACTGCTCCGGGGGGTTGAGAAGCGAGAGGGCAGCCTTCGCCTCGGGCACCTCGAGCATTCGTGCCACCCGGCGGAGGTCGACACGTTCCTTCTCGGTCACGTAGCCGTCCTCCCAGGCCGTGACCGCCATCGCCTCGACGTGATCCACGTGCATCCGGGCGACGGTCGCCGGTGCAAGGTCGCACATGCGGGCGACCTCACCGAGCTCGAGGCGCTCGGCATGCGTGAGCACTCCGTCCGCCAGTGCGCGGTCCAGTGTCGCGAGATACGTGCGTTCGGCCTCGGTCCGACCGAGCTCGGGCAGCTCGTCGACGATGCGCGCGAGAAAGTGCTCGGACTCCTGCGGCGACGATCCGTCGTTCGGCACTGCCGCCGACTCGAGGTCGCCGGTCCCGGTGGGCACGCCCGCGGAGCGGGAGCCCGCGCCTCGCACGACGGGGGTGACACGTACTCCGTCGAGACGTGGCCAGGCCGTCCGACCAGCGACGCCCTGTGCGGAGCGCCAGTACGGGAGCTCGCGTGCGCCTTCGTCCGCGTAGCGCCAGAGGAGATCGGCGGTCGCGCGCGCGTCGGCGAGCGCTCGGTGGTGACCGTCGATCGCGATCCCGTACTCGTCGCAGTACGACTCCAGCGACGGCCGGACGCCCGCGAGGAACGTTCCCGCGAGCACCTTCGTGCACAGCGCTCCGGAGGTCGACAGAGCGACGGGCACATCGATGCGGGCCAGCTGTGCCGCGAGGAACGGCACGTCGAAGCCGGCGTTGTGGGCGACGAGCGTCCTGCCGGCGAGAAGATCGACGATGGTCGGCACGACGGCGTGCAGCTCGGGCGCGAGGCGTGCGTCGGAGGCGCGGATCCCGTGGATGTGCTGGGGCCCGAGGTCCCGCATCGGATTGATCAGGGTCTCGAACTCGGCTTCCCGCCTGCCGTCGTCGTCGAGATGGACGACGGCGATCTCGATGATCCGGTCGTTGCGGTGGGAGAACCCCGTCGTCTCGAGGTCGATGACTGCGTATCCGGGCACCGACGGATCGTCTCAGGGATCTGCGACAGCGGGCGGGTCTGCAGCGGTTGGAATCACGGGTGCGTTCGTCAGGTGGACGTCGTCGGTGTCGTGAGCGCCTGCACGAGCGTTGCGGCGACGGCATCGGCGTCGAGGCTCGAGGCCGGTCGACGACGGAGGACGAGCTGACCCCAGACCGCACCCATGCCGAGCGTGAAGGCGTGCGGGACGTGGTCCGGAACCCCCGGCAGGCGGTCGGCATGGTGCGCGAGCAGGGCGCCGAAACCCGCCTCGCGGGCGTCGAACCACTGCCCGACGACGACGTTCACCTCGTCGGACTCGGCGCGGGCTCCGAGCAGCGCGTCGATGACCACCCGATAGCGCGTGACGCCATCCGCGGTGCGGCGCAGGAGCGCGGCGAGGTCGCGCCGGGGGTCGTCGGTCGCCTCGGCGTCGATCTGTCGGCTCGCGGCGTCGGTGATCGCCTCGAGCAGGAGGTCGGCCCGGCTGGGCCACCGGCGGTAGACGGTAGCGCGGTGGACGCCGGCGTGGGCGGCGACGGCGGCATGCGTGACGCCCGGCCAGCCGCCCGTCTGCAGCAGGGCCATGACGGCGGCGCGCACGAGCTCCGGCGTCGCGGTCCGGCGCGTGGGGGAGGGACGCGGGTCTGTTGACATGCTCGCACCCTACTGCGACAGTTGTCGCATGAGCGAGATGCGACAGTTGTCGCAAGTGGGCGATGACGGTCACCGGACCAGCGCGAGGGCAGGGCGGGGCGGATCCACGCGACCCGTGCGACGGCTCCTTGCGGTGGCCATCCCCGTCGCGGTCGTGGCCGGCGCCGTCCTCACCGGGACCGGCCTGGTCGGTGCTCGCGAGGTGCGCGCCGAGCGCTGGGTCGACGCCTCGCCGCAGGAGGTGTGGGAGGTCCTCACCCGACCCGACCGGACCGGGGACCCGTTCCTCGTGCGGCTCGACGGCGAGCTCGTCGAGGGCGCGACCCTCGGCATCACGGTGCAGCCCGTCGACGGCGACGCGATGGACTTCTCGCCCGTCGTCCTCGAGGTGAGCCCCGGCGAGGAGCTGCGCTGGCGCGGGACGTTCGGGGTCCGCGGCATCGTCGACGGAGTGCACGTCTGGGAGCTCGAGGAGGTCGACGGTGGGACGCAGATCGTGCAGAGCGAGCGCTTCACCGGCGTCGCGGTCCCGTTCCTCGGCGGGATGCTCGACGGCACGCAGGCCGGGTTCGAGGCGCAGCTCGAGTGGGTCGCGGAGCAGGTTGGCAGCGACTGAGCCGACCTGCCCCGCGCCCCGCTCAGCGCTCGAGCAGCAGCGCGTCGCCCTGCCCGCCGCCGCCGCACAGGGCCACGGCCGCGCGGCCGGTCCCGGCGCGCACGAGCTCGTGCACGGCGTGCGCGGCCAGTCGCGCACCGGATGCGCCGATGGGGTGGCCGAGCGAGATGGCCCCGCCGTGGGGGTTGATCCGTTCGTCGTCGGGGGCCAGGCCGAGCACGCCGGCGCTGGCGACGGCGACCGCGGCGAAGGCCTCGTTGATCTCGACGTGGGCGAGGTCGTCGACCCCCCAGCCCTGCCGCTCCAGTGCGGCCGCGATCGCGTTGCCGGGCTGGTCGTGCAGCGAGGAGTCCGGGCCGGCGACCTGGCCGGAGGCGCGCACGGTCGCGAGGGCCGCCCACCCGTTGGCCTCGGCGGTGGACCTGCGGGCGAGGACCAGGGCGGCCGCGCCGTCGCTGATCTGGGAGGCGTTGCCCGCGGTGATCGACCCCTCGGGCGTGAAGGCCGGCCGCAGCCGCGCGAGGGACTCGGGGGTGGTGCCGGCGCGCAGCCCGTCGTCGGCGTCGACGACCGTGTCGCCCTTGCGGCCCGTGACGGTGACCGGCGCGATCTCGGCGTCGAACCGGCCCGACTCCTGGGCGGCGGCCGCCCGCTCGTGCGAGGCCGCGGCCACGGCGTCCTGCTGCTCGCGGGTGAGGCCCGGGTGGTCGGCCGCGCTGTAGCGGTCAGTGTCCAGCCCCATGGCGTTGCCCGAGGCCGCGTCGGTCAGGCCGTCGTGGGCGAGGTGGTCGACCGCGGTGCGGTCCCCGTACGCCCACCCCTTGCGGCTCCCGCCGAGCAGGTGGGGGGCCTGGGACATCGACTCCTGGCCGCCGGCGACGACGACCTCGGCCTCGCCGAGGCGGATGAGCCGGGCGCCGTCGATGATCGCGGCCAGCGAGGACAGGCAGACCTTGTTGATCGTCGTCGCGTGCGCGCCCGGGTGGACCCCGGCCGCGAGCCCGGCCTGCCGCGCCGGGTTCTGCCCCGCACCGGCCTGGAGCACCTGGCCCATGAGCACGACGTCGACGGCCTCCCCGCACACGCCCGCCTGGCCCATCGCCGCGCGGATCGCCGTGGCACCCAGCTCGACGGCGGACAGGGTCGCCAGCTGACCGTTGAACCGCACGAACGGCGTGCGTGCCGCGCCCACGACCACGACGTCGTCCGGCGAGGCGCCCGCCCCCTGGGCGGCGCCGGTCGTCGTCGTGCGCGTGTCCGTGCTCTCCGGCCCTGACGCGCCTACGGTGCTCGCCGCGCTCATGCCGTGGCCCGCAGGTGCTCGGCCACGGTGACGTCGGCGCCGGTGGCGGCCACGACCTCGTCCACGGTCACGCCGTCGGCGAGCTCGATCAGGACGAGGCCGTCGTCGGTGACGTCGAGGACGCCGAGGTCGGTGATGACGCGGTCGACCACGCCGGTGCCGGTCAGCGGCAGGTCGCAGGTAGGCAGGATCTTCGGCTCGCCGGCCTTGTTCTGGTGCTGCATGAGCACCACGACCCGGCGCGCGCCCTGGACCAGGTCCATGCCGCCGCCCGGGCCCTTGACCATCTTCCCCGGGATCATCCAGTTCGCCAGGTCCCCGCCGGCCGAGACCTGCATGCCGCCGAGGATCGCCACGTCGATCTTCCCGCCGCGAATCATCGAGAACGACATCGCCGAGTCGAAGAACGCCGCGCCCGGCAGCACCGTCACGGTCTGCTTGCCCGCGTTGATGAGGTCCGGGTCGACCTCGTGCTCGTAGGGGAACGGCCCGACGCCGAGGATCCCGTTCTCCGACTGGAAGCTCAGCTCCACGCCCGCGGGGAGGTAGTTCGGCACGAGGGTCGGCAGCCCGATCCCCAGGTTGACGTAGTCGCCGTCGCTCAGCTCGCTCGCCGCCCGCGCGGCCATCTGCTCCTTGCTCCACGCCATCTCGTCAGGCCTCCTCGTTCTCGGTGCGCACGGTCCGCTTCTCGATCGGCTTCGACCCCTCGGTGGCCGGCGCGTGGACCAGGCGGTGCACGAACACCCCCGGCAGGTGGATGTCGTCCGGGTCAAGCTCCCCGGGCTCGACGATCTCCTCGGCCTCGACGATCGTCACCTTCCCGGACATCGCGGCCAGCGGGTTGAAGTTCCGCGAGGACTTGTTGAACACGAGGTTCCCGTGCCGGTCCGCCACGAGCGCGTGCACGAGCGCGAAGTCCGCCCGGATCGCCTCCTCGAGCACGTACGAGCGAGGCTCCCCGTCGACGACGAACGTCCGCGTCTCCTTGGGCGCCGACGCCTTGGCCACCGACCCGTCCGCGTTGTACACCTGCGGCAGGCCGCCCAGCGCGAACTGCGTCCCCACGCCCGTGGGCGTGTAGAAGGCCGCGACGCCGGAACCCCCCGCGCGCAGGCGCTCCGCGAGGGTGCCCTGCGGGTTGAGCTCGACCTCGAGGGTCCCGCCCAGGTACTGCGACTCGAAGTCCTTGTTCTCCCCGACGTAGCTGGCGACCATCTTCCGCAGCCGCCCCGCGCCGAGGAGCACGCCGAGCCCCACGCCCTCGATCCCGCAGTTGTTCGACACCACCGTGAGGTCGTCCGCGCCCTGCGCCAGCAGCGCGTCGATCAACGACGACGGGTTGCCCGACAGACCGAACCCGCCCACCGCCAGCAACGACCCCGACCCGATGTCCGCGACGGCCTCGGCCGCCGAGCCCACCACCTTGTCCAGACCCCGCCCGGTCGCGGGTCGCTCACTCACCGTCATGCGTCGACTCCCTCGTCGTGTCGTCCTTCTCGGTTCCGACGGAGGGGCTCGTGGGCCCGTCCGCCAAAGGTGAACCGATCGTCAGGTTGGGGAGATCATGCCATTCCGAGGGGTGATCTGGCGAGAGGTGAGCGGTTGGGCGGGCGAGGAGCGGTCGGCGGGGCCGAGGCCCAGCGGCATAGGCTGGATGTGACAGCGACCGCTCGCGTCCCGTCCCGGGGCGCCGTTGGGAGGACCGTCTTGGCCACGTCACGAACGACCGGTAAGCCGACCGGGCAGAGCGAGGCCCCGGCCCCCGCGCGCCCGCGCAGCTACGGCACGGGCGACCCCGCCTGGATCGAGCTCTGCGTCCCCGACACCGAGCGCGCGGCCGAGTTCTACCGTCGGCTGTTCGGGTGGGAGCACAACCGGCCGGCGGGGGAGAAGCTCTCGTTCGGCCTGCTCGAGGGCGAGCGCGTGGCGGGCTTCCGGCCCATCGACGAGGGCGGGTCCGGCCGGTGGTCGGTCTACCTCGCCACCGACCACCTCGAGGGCAGCGTGACGGCGGCGGAGTCGGCCGGGGCTACCGTGCTCGTGCCGCCGCAGGCGTCGGCGTCGTGGGGGCGGTTCGCCGTCCTCACCGATCCCACGAACGGTGAGGTGGGCCTGTGGGAGGCCGAGATCCTCAGGGGCGTCCAGGCTCAGCCGGGCAACGGGACGCCGGTGTGGTTCGAGCTGGCGTCGATCGACCACGACGCCGCCGTGACCTTCTACGGCGACGCGCTGGGTTGGGACTGCCGGGAGCTCGAGCGCTCCGAGGAGCTGACGTACACGGTCCTCGGCGACGCGCCCGACGGCGGCGCGGGGATCACCGGCCTGCAGGACTGGCCGGACGTGCGCTCGCGCTGGGCGATCTACTTCGGCACCCCCGACACCGACGCCTCGGTCCGCCGGGTCGTCGAGATCGGGGGGACCGTCGTCGTCGAGCCCCGGGACACCCCGTACGGGCGGCTCGCCGCCGTCGCCGACGACCAGGGCGCCGTCTTCCACCTCATGGGGCCCGCCGACGACTGAACCAGGGCTGCGCGGGTGCGGTCCGGCGGGGCGTTCGCGTCTCGACGGGTGGCCCGCGCGTGCGACGAGCGCGCCCCGCGGGTGACCGCCGGCAGCGAGACCTCGGTCTCGCTGCCGTCCCCCGGGGTGCCCGTGTGACGTAGTCTGGACCCGCAGTCCGTGCACTCCTCGTCCCGGGCTGCCGGCGCCGCGGGACCACCCGCCGCCAGCGCCCCCGTCGCGACCTGCGCGGGACGAGCGCCCGGACGGGGACGACGACGGACGGACATCACCCCCTCCATGACGACTGCCTTCGCACGCCTCGGCGTGCCCCAGAACCTGCTGACCGTGCTCGAGCGCGCCGGCATCACGACCCCCACGCCCATCCAGGCCGCCACGCTCGCGGACTCCTTCGCGGGACGCGACGTGCTCGGCCGCGGCCGCACCGGCTCGGGCAAGACCTACGCGTTCTGCCTCCCGCTCGTCGGGCGCCTCGCGGCCGTCGACCGGCCCCGCCGTACGTCCGGCGGTCGCCCGCGCGCGCTCATCCTCGCGCCGACCCGCGAGCTCGTCCTGCAGATCACCGAGACCCTCGACCCGCTGGCGAAGGCCGCGGGCCTGACCACCCGCACCGTGTTCGGCGGGGTCGGCCAGAACCCGCAGGTCACGGCGCTGCGTTCCGGTGTCGACATCCTCGTCGCCTGCCCGGGCCGCCTGCTCGACCTCATGGGTCAGGGCGAGGCGCGGCTCGACGGGATCGAGATCGTCGTCCTCGACGAGGCCGACCACATGGCCGACATGGGCTTCCTCCCGATGGTCCGCCGCATCCTCGACACCGTCCCGCGCGCCGCCCAGCACCAGCTGTTCTCGGCCACGCTGGACGCCGGCGTCGACGTGGTGGTGAAGAAGTACCTCACCGACCCGGTCGTCCACGAGGCCGACTCCGCCACCGCGCCGCCCCCCACCTCCGCGCACCACGTGCTGCAGGTCCGCGACGACGAGCGGATCGACGTCGTCGCCGAGCTCGCCGGCAAGGCTGAGCGGGCGATCGTCTTCACCCGCACCAAGCACGGGGCCAAGCGCCTGACCAAGCAGCTCGGCTCGCGCGGGCACCAGGCCGTCGAGCTGCACGGCAACCTCGGCCAGGGCGCGCGGCAGCGCAACCTCGAGGCGTTCCACTCGGGATCGGCCCCCACGCTGGTCGCCACCGACATCGCGGCGCGGGGGATCCACGTCGACGACGTCGCGCTCGTCGTCCACGCCGACCCGCCCACCGAGCACAAGGCCTACCTGCACCGCTCCGGGCGCACCGCTCGCGCCGGCGCGTCGGGCACCGTGGTCACGCTGTCGACCGACGCCCAGACCTCTGACGTGCGCACCCTCATGCGTGCCGCCGGCATCCGGCCCACGCTGCACCGGGTCCGACCGGGCGACGGCGTCCTCGCCGAGATCGCCGACGGCAGCGCGAAGGAGAACCCGGTGGCCGAGGTGCCGGCGGCCGGGGGGCGTGGTGGCGCCGGCGGGGGTGCTGGTGCGGGCGGCGGCCCCGGTGCCGGTGGTGGCGCGCGGGGTGGCCAGGGCGGTGGCCGCGCCGGCCAGGGCTCCGGCGGTGGTTCGGGCTCCGGCTCGGGTGGTGGTCGGCGGCGCGGAGGTCGTGGCCGAGGTCGTGGTCGCTCCGGTGGGCAGGCCCCGCTCGTCGAGCACGGCAACTGGCAGGGTGCGCGTCAGGGCGCGGGCCGAGGCGGCCGGGACGCCGCGCAGCAGGGCGGCGGTCGCTCGGGCGGCGCCGGCCAGGGCGGCGGTCGTCATGGCGGGGCCGGGCAGACCGGTGGTCGCCAGGGCGGCGGGCACGCGAGCAGCGGTGCGCCGGTGCAGCGCCCGGCCGGTTCGGGAGCGTCGCGCCGCGGCCCGCGCCGTGCGACGCGCCCCTCGACCGACCAGGGCTGATGCCCACTCGGCCGACCCAGGTCGAGGCGCACTCGGCCGACCGAGGCTGATAAGCTTGTAGTTGACCCAGGCTGACGAGCTCGCGGCCGTCCAGGCCTGTCTGCCCCTCCTGCGCATCTTCGCCGCGGCGAGATCAGGGGAAGACGGACGAGATCAGGGGAAACAACCCCTGCTCTCGTGACCGATCCCCCCATCTCGTGGGGCAGTCGTTCCCGACCAGCGGCGGTGGTCCGGTCCCCGCACTCGTGGCACGGTCCCCGCACTCGTGGCACGGTCCCCGCACTCGTGGCACGGTCCCCGCACTCGTGGCACGGTCCCCGCACTCGTGCGGCATCCCGCTGATCTCGTCGCTGCCACGCGGACTGCCGCTCCGACGCCGGGCGGTGCAGCTCGGTTCCCGACACAATGGACGCATGGCACGAAGCAACGGGATCCCTGACGCCGTCGGCAAGGCCCTGGTCGCGCTGACGGCCGTGGGGGCCGGCGTCGTCACGGCGGTCTCCGCCCGACGGCTGCGCCGGTCGACCGACATGGCGAACCGGAAGGCGCGGCGCCGCGGCCCGCTCGAGCTCGAGGCCGGCCCGGCGCGCCCCCAGCTCGACGCCCGCGCGCGCGACGAGGCGCCCACCGCACCGACGCCCCCGAGCACGACCACCTCGTCGGCCCCGGGGTCCGCGGCCCCTGGTGGCCTCGCGGGCACACCTGCGGGCACGACGACGCCGCACGGGACCACCACCGAACCGGCACGCTCCTTCGCCCCACGACCCACCGATCCAGCGATCCACCGCGACGACGAGGAGGGCGCTGCCATGACGGCGACGCCGACGCCCACGCCCGGACCGACGAGCGACGACACGACCACCAGCGACGACACGACCTCCAGCGACGACACGTCGGCCTCCGCCACCGGCGAGACGCCCACCCCGGTCGACGAGGCGTCATGGTCCACCGCGACCTACCCGCTCGGGGCCCACGCCGCACTCTCGACCGACACCGACACCGGCACCGGCACCACCACCCCCACCTCGCGCACGACCTTCGCGGTCCACGCGCCCCTCGCCACCCGCGTCCTGCTCGAGATCTACCCGAGCGCGACCGGTGCCGACGCGTCCGCGGAGTTCGACACGCAGCGCGGCGAGGACGGCGTCTGGCGCGCGGCCGTCGCGGGGGCGGGCCACGGCACCCTGTACGGCTACCGCGTCTGGGGTCCCGGTTTCGAGCCGGACGACGCCTGGTCGCGCGGCGGCTCGGCGGCCGGCTTCAGCGCGGACCTCGACGAGGTGGGCAACCGGTTCAACCCCAACAAGGTCCTCCTCGACCCCTACGCCCGCGAGATCACGCACAACCTGTCCTCCCCGCTCATCGGCGAGTCCGGTGGCACGCCGGAGGACTTCGCCGGCGGTCCGGAGCCCCACGCGCAGCAGGGTCGTCCCCGCCGGGAGGTCGACACGGGGCGGATCGCACCGAAGGGGATCGTCGTCGTCGACGAGACGTCCGTCGGCACCCGCCCCCACCTCCCGCCCGAGGGGACGAGCATCTACGAGGCGCACACGCACGCGCTGACGGCGCACCCGTCCGTCGCCACCCTCGGGGACGACCTCGCGGGTCGCCGCGGGTTCGCGGACGTGCGCAACATCGACGACGACGCGCGCGGCACCTACAAGGGCGTCGCCCAGCTCGCGCCCTACCTCAAGGGCCTGGGCCTCACCACGCTCGAGCTCCTCCCGGTGCAGGCCACGGACACCACCGCCCGGCCCGGTGACGACGGGACGTCGAACTACTGGGGCTACATGACGCTCGCGTTCTTCGCCCCCAACCGGGACCTGGCCGCCGACCAGAGCCCCGGTGGGCCGACCCGCGAGTTCAAGGAGATGGTCCGCGCGCTCCACGACCAGGGCATCGAGCTGTACATCGACGTCGTCTTCAACCACACGGGCGAGGGCGGCAGCTGGGGCGGTGACCCGGCCACGTCCGCGTTCGTCTCGATGGGCGGCTTCGCGACCGAGGAGTACTACGTCCAGACGGACGACCACGTCCTCGTCGACGGCGCGACGGGCACCGGCAACCAGGTCAACTTCTCGTCGGAGGTCTCGCAGCGCCTCGTGCTCGACTCCCTCGCGTACTGGACCGACGTCATGGGCGTCGACGGCTTCCGGTTCGATCTGGCGCCGGTGCTCGGTCGCAAGCCCGACGACGCCGCCCGCGAGGACTGGGAGGCGCAGAAGGAGTTCCACACCCTCCACCCGCTGCTCACGTCGATCCGCGACCTGGCGGCGGACCGGAAGGTCGAGGTGATCGCCGAGGCATGGGACCTGTGGGGCTACGAGGTCGGCAACTTCCCCGCCGGCTGGGGGGAGTGGAACGGCCGGTTCCGCGACGCCGTGCGCGACTTCATGCGCGGCGAGGGCTCGACCATGGCGTTCGTCGAGCAGGTCAACGGCGACTGGGCGCACTTCCACGACCAGGGCGGCCCCCCGCGCTCGATCAACTTCGTCACCGCGCACGACGGCTTCACGCTCCTCGACCTCGTCTCCTACAACGACAAGGTCAACGACGGCCCGCCCCCCTTCGGCCCGTCCGACGGCGGTGCGGACGACAACCGCTCGTGGGACTCCGGCGGCGACCAGGCGCTGCGCCGGGCACGCCTGCGCTCGTTCCTCACGGTCCTCTTCCTCGCGCGGGGCGTGCCGATGATCGTCGCCGGCGACGAGCTCGGCCGCACCCAGAACGGCAACAACAACCCGTGGTCCCTCAACTCGGTCGGGATGTGGACCAACTACGGGTTCGCGACGACGAACAGCCCCACGCAGCTGCCCGTCGACCCGAGCGGCGAGGTCGAGGCGGCCTACCACGACAACGTCGGCGAGGCGGCGACCCCCGAGGGCACCAGCCCCTTCCTGCCCTTCACGCAGGCGCTCGCCCACCTGCGGCGCGTCGAGCCGGCGCTGCGGCAGCGCGAGTGGGGCGGCGTGCACCTCGACGACGGCGACGTCACCTACCTCTTCACGGCCCCCGACGCCGAACGGGGCACCGAGGAGGGCGACCGCGCGGTCCGCGTGCACGTCGACGGATCCCCGGTCGGCGGCCACGACTACCTCCTGTGCGTCAACATGACGACCGAGGTGGCGCGGTTCGCGCTCGGCGGCGAGCACGACGATCTGCGGTGGCGCCGGGTCGTCGACACCGCGGCGTGGGCCGAGGAGGACGGCAACGTCTGGCCGACCCCGGTGGCCGAGATCGTCGAGGGGCACTACGCGGTCCAGCCGTGGACGGTGGCGCTGCTCCAGCTCGCCTGACGCGCTCCCGCTTCCCCGATATGCACAGGGGGCGGACACTGGTCCCATGACCACGCCGACCCACGACGACGACCTGCCCATCCTCACCCGCCGCCGGATCGAGGCCGCGATCCTCGCGCCGGTGTACCGCATCCTCGTGCGCGACCTCGGCGAGGAGCGGGCCAAGGAGATCCTCTCCGAGGCGATCCGCGAGGACGCCCGGGCCCAGGGGGCCCGCCTGGCCCAGCGCGAGCCGGGCGGCTCCAACCTGCGGACGTTCATCGACCTGCAGCACCTGTGGCTTGCCGACGACGCCCAGGAGATCGAGACCATCGAGGCCACCGACGAGGTCTACTCCTACGACGTCCACCGCTGCCGCTACGCCGAGACGTACCAGGAGATGGGGCTCGGCGACATCGGTGAGCTGCTCTCGTGCACGCGGGACTTCGAGTTCCCCCACGGCTACGACCCGAGCATCACGCTCGAGCGCACGCAGACGATCATGTCCGGGGCCTCGCACTGCGACTTCCGCTACCGCCGCCCGGCCGGCGCACCGAACGCCCACGCGGTCTCGGGCGCGCACGACTCCGCGGAGGTCGCGCACGTCGCCGCCGAGGAACGGGACCGGTGAACGCCCCCGCTGCCACCCCGACCATCGACGGCGACCGGCTCTGGGCCGACCTCGAGCACGTGAGCACGTTCGGCGCGACCGCGGCGGGCGGGCTCCACCGCCTCGCGGCGGGGCCCGACGACGCCGACGCCCGCGCCTGGTTGCGCGACCGCGCGGGCGAGGCCGGGGCGGTCGCGCGTGTCGACCGGGTGGGGAACGTGTTCCTCCGTCGTCCCGCCGCTGGGGCCGACGACGCCGAGGAGGACCGCCGGGCGATCCTCATCGGCTCCCACCTGGACTCGCAGCCGACCGCGGGGCGGTACGACGGGGTGTACGGCGTCGTCGCGGGCCTGGCCGTCCTCGACGCGCTCGACCGCGCGCGTCACGCGACACGGCACCACGTCGAGCTCGTCGACTGGACGAACGAGGAGGGCGCCCGGTTCGCGCCGATGATGGGCGGCAGCTCCGTGTACGCGGGACGGCTCGCCGCCGAGACCGCCCTCGCCTCCCGCTCGCGCGAGGGGCTCGACGTCCCGGGCGCGCCCGAGGGGCAGACCCTCGCCGAGGCGCTCGCCGACGTCGGCTGGGCCGGTACCGACACGGTCACCCCGGACGAGCACGCCGCCTACCTCGAGGCGCACATCGAGCAGGGCCCGCTGCTGGAGGCCGAGGGCCTGACGGTCGCCACGGTGACCGGCGTGCAGGCGATGTGCTGGCTCGAGGTCGAGCAGACCGGCGCGCCCGCGCACGCCGGCACGTTCCCCATGGAGTCGCGCAGGGACGCCCTCGTCGCCGCCGCGCGGGTGGTGACCGACGTGCACGCGATCGGCCTGGCCCGCCCCGAGGTGGGACGCGCGACGGTGGGCCGCCTGGTGGTCGGGCCCGGCTCCCCGAACGTCGTGCCGGGCAGCGCGAGGTTCACGGTGGAGCTGCGGCATCCCGACGCCGCCGAGCTCGACGCGATGGCCGGCGAGGTGCGTGCCGCCGTCGAGCGCGCCACGGACGGGGGAGTGACCGCCCGGGTGACGGAGACGTCGAGGGCCGAGCCCGTGACGTTCGACCCGCTCGTGCGCGACGCCGTGACGCGGGCGATGAGCGAGCTGGGGCATCCGCCGCGGGAGCTGGTCTCGGGCGCGGGGCACGACGCCGTGCAGGTCGCCTCGCGGGTGCCGACCGGGATGCTGTTCATCCCGTGCGTCGGCGGCGTCTCGCACGCCGAGGAGGAGGCGATCACCCCGGAGTGGGCGCTCGACGGCGCCGAGGTGCTGCTGCGCGCGGTCCTCGACCTCGACGCCCGCCTCCCGTAACGGCGGGCATACCCGGACCGGCCCCGTCTGGCGAGTGAGCGGCAAGCCGCCTGACGAGTGAGCGTGGCAACGCCTCGTCGGCGAGCAATCGCGTCTCAACCTGACGAGTGAGGGGGTTCTTCCGCGAGCACGCGGAAGAACCCCCTCACTCGTGGCGGGTAGTCCCCTCACTCGTCGGTAGGGGACTCCGCCGGTCCTCGGTCAGGCCTCGGTCGGGCCGTAGGACGAGAAGCCGCCGTCGACGAGCTCGTGGGCCTCGTCGCCGTTGATCGGCGGGTTGAAGATCGAGACGAGGATGAGGTCCTCGTCCTCGCCGCCCTGGAGGTAGTGGGCGTCGTGCTCGTCGAGCACGTAGATGACGCCGGGCGTGATCTCGTAGCGCGTCTGACGGTCCTCGCTGACGACGTAGCCCTTGCCCCCGATGCAGTAGCAGGCCTCGAGGTGGTTGCGGTACTGGAGCGCCGCCTCGGTGCCCTTGCGGACGACCGTGTGCGCGACGGCGAACCCCATGCCGTCCTTCTTGGTCAGCACGCGCTGGCTCGTGCCCTGGCCCCACTCGACCTTGGGGACCTCGTCGATCGACCGGATGAACATGCAACCTCCTCGTGATGGGTGGGCGCCCCGGTGCTGCCGCGCCGCGCGCGGCCCGATGCGGGCGCCCCATCGATACTAGGTCCGTCCGGTTCGCCCGTCGGATCCGGTCGTCCGAGCGGCGGGACACGCCGCGGTTGCGTATGACAGCGTGCCGATCGGCAGGCATAGTGGCCGCGCAACCGACCGTCGTCGCCGCCGGCAGCGCGCCGCGCACGTGACCCGGTCCCGTGAGGAGCCCCCCATGTCCACCGACGACGGAACGCACGCAGGCGGCGCACCCGCCTCCGGTGCCCACGGTTCGGGCGGCGCGCACGCCGCGCGACCGGACGGCTCGGCGGCCGCGCGTCCCCACGGCTCGAGCTCCGAGCCCCTGACCGCCGGCGAGGCAGCGACCCAGGCGCCGGGCGCGAAGGTCTCCGGCCGTCGCACCGGCTCGCGGTTCGGTCCGGGCCTCATCATCGCCGCGTCCTTCATCGGCCCCGGCACGATCACCACGTCGATAGTCACGGGCGCCGAGGTCGGGTACGCGCTGGCGTGGACGATCGTCTTCTCGATCGTCGCGACGATCATCCTCCAGGAGATGTCCGCCCGACTCGGCCTCGGCACCCGCCGCGGGCTCGGCGAGGCCATGCGCGAGGTCTTCCACTCACCGGTGGCCCGCCTGCTCATGGCGGTCCTCGTGGTGGCGGCCATCGGCATCGGCGGCGCCTCCTACGCGGGCGGCGACACGTCGGGCACGGCGCTCGCCGTCACCAACGTGGTCGACGTCGACACGCGGATCGTCGTCGTCGTCCTGCTCGGCCTCATCTTCGCCCTGCTGTGGACGGGGAGCTACAAGGTCATCGAGAAGGTGCTGATGGCGATGGTCGCGATCCTCGTCGTCATCTTCGTGGTGACGGCGATCATCGTGAAGCCGAACGTGGGCGACCTGTTCCAGGGCATGTTCGTGCCGTCGGTCCCCTCGGGGGCGATCCTCACCGCGATCGCGCTCATCGGCACCACCGTGGTGCCCTACAACCTCTTCCTCCAGGCGCAGCTGGTCAAGGAGAACTGGGGTGACGTCCCGGTCGACCGGGCGATGAAGGAGGCGCGGACCGACACGGCCGTCTCGATCGGCATCGGCGGGCTCATCACGCTCGCCGTCATGGTCACGGCCGTCGGCTCGATGTTCGTGCGTGGCATCGCCGCCGAGGAGGGGACCGACCTCGCGCAGGCGCTCACCCCGCTGCTCGGCGACGCCGCCCCGTGGGTGTTCGCGCTCGGCCTGTTCGCCGCCGGGTTCACCTCCGCCATCGCGGGCCCGCTCGGCGCCGCCTACGCGATCACCGGGGTGCTCGGGCTCTCGAGCGACCTGCGCTCGCTCCCGGCGCGCATCGTGTGGGTCTCGATCCTCGTGGTCGGCGGGATCATCGCGCTGACCGGGTTCAACCCGATCCAGATCATCGTCGTCGCCCAGGCGGCGAACGGCCTGCTGCTGCCGGTCGTGGCGATCTTCCTCATGATCGTCATGAACAACAAGAAGCTGATGGGTAAGTACCGCAACGGCCCGGTCGCCAACGTGCTCGGCTGGCTCGTCGTCGCCGTCGTCGTGTTCCTCGCCGGCTACCAGTTCGCCGACATCTTCGGATTCCTGCCCGAGTGACCCCCGTCGGTCCCTCGTGGGTGTTGACTGAGCCCATGAGGGACCGACGCGACCCCGTCCGGCAGATCTTCCGGACCTCGTGGCTGGCCACGGCAGGCCGCGGCATCGCCGCGATCGCCGTCGGCGTGGCCGTCATCCTGTGGCCCGGCGCGATGATCGACGCCGTCATCCAGCTTTTCGCGATCTTCCTGATCGTGGACGGGCTGCTCAACATCCTCGGCGCCGCCGGCATCCGGCTCGACGCCCGGGACCAGGAGCCGGACCGGCCCACGCAGAAGATCCTCACGATCGCCCTCGGCGTGGTCGAGCTCGGCGCGGGCATCTTCGGGCTCGTCCGACCCGGCAACGTCGCCACCCTGATGATCACCGTCATCGGGGTGTGGGCCGTCGTCATGGGGCTGTGGGAGCTCGTCACCGCCCTGCGGGCGCGGAAGTACGTCAGCGGGGTCCAGCCGCTCGTCGTCGCGGGGGTGTTCTTCGTGGTGGTGGGCGCGTTCGTCATCTGGCGGCCGTGGGTCTCGCTCGAGGTGATCGCGTGGACGATCGCGATCGCCGCCATCCTGTGGGGCGTCATGCAGATCGTCATCGCCCTGGCGGTGCGACGCTGGATCACCACGATCGACGACCGGCTCGAGGTCGACCGCGAGCCGCCGCGGATGATCGGCTGACGCGCGGTCCCCGTCGCAGTCCCCGTCCCGGTCCTCGCCCGTCCCGGGACCCGCCGCCTCCGCCCCGTCCCGGTCCGCACCCGGGTCGCCGCGCCCGTCCGGGCGGACGAGCGGCCCGTCACACCCGGAATGACCGCGCCGACGACGACGTTGGACGCCGAGGATCGCCCACGGTCCCGCGCCGCCAACCACCTCGGAGGCCCTGTCGATGCTGAGCACCGCCCGCCGCAACTTCGCCCTGTTCACGCTCGCGCTCGGCGGGTTCGGGATCGGCACCACCGAGTTCGTCACGATGGGTCTGCTGCCGCAGATCGCGGGCGAGCTCGTCCCGGGGTTCGGGGCCGACCCGACGGCGGGGATCGCCCACGCGGGCTGGCTCGTCACGGCCTACGCGCTCGGCGTCGTCGTGGGCGCGCCGGTCACGGCGGTGGCGACGGCACGGATGTCCCAGCGCACGCTCGTCCTCGTCCTCGTGGCCGCGCTCGCGGCGGCGAACCTCGCCAGCGCCCTCATGCCGGGCTTCGGGCTCACCGCGGTCGCCCGCTTCGTGGCCGGGCTCCCGCACGGCGCCTACTTCGGGGTGGCCTCGTTGCTCGCCGCCCGGCTGATGGGCCCCGGGCGTCAGGGCGCGGGCGTCGCGATCGCGCTCTCCGGCCTCACGGTGGCCAACGTCGTGGGGGTCCCGCTCGGGACGTGGCTCGGCCAGGAGGCCGGCTGGCGCTGGGCCTACGTGACGGTGGCGGCCATCTTCGCGCTCACGCTCGTGCTCGCCCTGCGGGCGATCCCGGCGGTCCCGGGCAACCCCGACCGGCACCCGTCGCGCGAGCTGCTGGCGTTCCGCAACCCGCGGCTGTGGCTCATGCTCGCCGTCGGCGCGATCGGTTTCGGCGGCTTCTTCGCCGTGTACTCCTACATCTCCGAGGTGGCGACGCGGACCGCAGGCCTGTCCGAGTCGCTCGTTCCGTGGGTGCTCGCCACCCTCGGCACGGGCATGGTGGTCGGCAACATCATCGGCGGCTGGGCGAGCGACCGGGACCTGTCCCGCACGGTCGTCGTCGGATTCTCCGGCCTGACCGCGGCGATGGCCCTGTACGCCCTGCTCGCCTGGCACCCGGTCCTGCTGTTCGTCCTCGTGCTCGCCATCGGGATCACCTCCTCCTCGCTCATCCCGTCGGTCCAGGCGCGGATCATCGACATCGCGGGGGAGGCCGAGCTGCTCGGCGCCGCGCTCAACCATGCGGCCTTCAACGTGGGCAACTCCCTCGGCGCCTGGCTGGGTGGCCTCGTCATCGCCGGCGGGTTCGGCTACCTCGCCCCGGGCTGGGTGGGCGTGGCCCTCGCCGTGTCCGGCGGCGTCCTCGCGCTCGTCAGCATCCACTGGGACCGGGTGAGCCCGCGTCCGGGGGCGGTCCAGGCCGACGAGCCGCAGCCCGCGACGACCTGAGTCGCCGCGTCCCGCGACTCGCCGCGTCATGAGTGGCGCCGGTACGCGACACCCGCCGCGCGGGCGCCGTGCCATCGGCCCGCCACGCCCCGCGGAGACCCTGCCGCCTCAGTGCTCGAGCAGGTCCCGCACGTCCTCGGGCGTGAGCGGGGCGGACAGTGCGCCGCCGTCGCCGACCACGCGTGAGACGAGGTCGCGCTTGCGGTCCTGGAGCGCGAGGACCTTCTCCTCGATCGTCCCGGCGGAGACGAGCCGGTAGACGTTGACCCGCCGGTCCTGGCCGATGCGGTGGGTCCGGTCGACGGCCTGGTTCTCGGCGGCCGGGTTCCACCAGGGGTCGAGGAGGTAGACGTAGTCGGCCTCGGTCAGCGTGAGCCCGAAGCCGCCGGCCTTGAGCGAGATGAGGAAGACGGGGGCCTCGCCGTCGCGGAACGCCTGCACCACGCCCTCGCGGTCGCGCGTGGAGCCGTCGAGGTAGAGGTGGGAGATCCCGGCCTCCTCGAGGCGCGTGCGCACGGCCGCGAGGAACGACGTGAACTGGCTGAACACGAGCACGCGGTGGCCCTCGGCGAGCACGGCACCGAGGTGGTCGAGCAGGGTGTCGATCTTGGTCGAGCGCTCGCCGGCGGTGCCCTCGCGGTCGGCCAGCGCAGGGTCGAGCGCCGCGAGCCGGAGCGTGGTGAGTGACGAGAGGACGCTGACGCGGTTGCGCCCGATGTCGTCGAGCAGCCCGAGGATGCGCTGCCGCTCGCGCTGGAGGTGCCGGTCGTAGCTGCGCCGGTGCGCGGCGGAGAGCTCGACGTAGACGACCTGCTCCTGCTTGGGCGGCAGGTCGCGCTCGACCAGCTCCTTGGTCCGCCGCAGAACGAACGGTCGGATCCTGCGCCGGAGCTCCTCGAGCGGCTCGGGGTCCGTGCCGGCCTCGATGGGGCGCCGGAACGTGGCGGTGAAGACATCGGCCTTCGGGAGGAGGCCCGGCGTGACGAGGGCGAGGATCGACCACAGGTCGGCCACCGAGTTCTCGACCGGCGTGCCCGTCATGGCGAGCCTGCGCGGCGCGCGGAGACGGGAGACGGCGCGGTGGGTCGCGGTGCGGGGATTCTTGACGAACTGGGCCTCGTCGAGCACGAGCGCCGACCACGGGACCGGTGCGAGCTCGTCGATGTCGAGGCGCACGATCGCGTACGAGGTGACGACGACGTCGGCCCGGGTGACGACCTCGGCCAGCTCCTCCTCGCGGCGTGCCCCGGTCGCCCGCAGCGCGACCACTTCGAGGCCGGGCGCGAAGCGCTCGGCCTCGTGCACCCAGGTACCGATGACCGAGGTGGGGCAGACGACGAGAACCGGCCCGACGCCGTCGGGCACCTCGTTCGTGCCCGCGCCGTGGTCGCCGGCCGCACCGGGAACGTGGGTCGCGCCGTGGTCGCCGGCCGCACCCCGTCCCGCGGCCACCGCGAGTCCGCCGACCTCCCCGCGCTCCTTGCCACGCTGGATCGCGGCGAGGGTCTGGAGGGTCTTGCCGAGCCCCATGTCGTCGGCGAGGATGCCGCCGGCGCGGGCATCCCACAGCATCGACAGCCAGGAGTAGCCCTCGCGCTGGTAGGGGCGCAGCGTGGCGTCGAGGCCGGCGGGCGGCTCGGGGGTGGGGCGGCCGGCGATGTCCGCGAGGGCCTGCAACGAGTCGGTCCAGGCGGCGATCTCCTCGTCGAGCAGGTCGAGGTGGGCGAGCTCCTCGAGCTGCTCGGACCGGTACCGGGAGACCTGGACCGTGCCCGGCGGGGCGTCGGTCAGGGCCCGCGACTCCGAGACGAGGCGGCGCAGCGCGTTGAGCTCGGGGGTGTCGAGGGGGAGGTAGGTACCCGAGGGCAGCACCACGAGGTCGGCCCCGGTGGCGAGCGCCTGCAGGAGGTCGTCGACCGGCACCTCCTCCGTGCCCACGTGGACGCTCACGCGAAGGTCGAGCCAGTCGGTCGAGGTGTCGAGGCCCTCGGCGGAGGCGACGCTGACGGTGGCCACCTCGGTCGCGCGTCGGAAGTCCGCGGCGTCCCCGACCACCTCGACGACGATGCCCGCCTCCCGCATCCGCGGCACCACGCGGTCGACGAGGACCGCGGTCTCGGCGGGGGTGAGGTCGACCGTGGCTTGCTCCGGCGGGTGGAGGCGCGGGACCAGGCTGATCTCGCGCGCGACGGCGGTGAGGAGCCCGGACTCGGTCGCCGCGTCGCGCGGAAGGTCGAGCTCCCCGCCGCGCAGGGGGACGTCGACGTGCCGGTCGCCGCCGACGTACCGGAACCCCAGCTCGACCCGGCTGCGGTGCGCCGGGCCCATGGTGACGGTGAGCAGCACGTGCGGCTCGAGCGCGTCGGGGATCTCGACCGACGAGTCCGAGGAGCGCACGGCGATGCGCTGTCGCAGGCGCGGCAGGTACCCGTGGGTGAAGCGCGTGCGGTCGGACTCCGGCACCACGACCGAGGCGAGCGTGAGGTCGCGGAGGTTGGCGTCGATCGCGTGGTCGAGCGGCGCGAGGACGTACGCGCCGTCGGGGTAGCGCACGGACACGCCGCAGGCGGGATCGCCCTCGAGCGTCACCCGGCTCCCGGGGCGCTCGGCGGGCGCGAACGGGCCGACGAGGCTCGAGTGCCCGCCGTTGAGGTCGACCTCGACGTAGGGGGTGACGCGGATGCCGTCGCCGGCCCCCGTGAGGTCGACCCCGAGCGTGGCGCCCGGGGCGAGCTGCAGCTGCTCGACACCCTGGCCCCCGACGAGGTCGACGCCCGCCACGTACGCCTCGACGAGCGCGTGCCAGCCGTTCGCGTCGAGCTCGTCGAGGTAGACCTCCTCGGCACGCTGCCACTCGGGCCGGGTGCCGTGCGCCGAGGCCTTGAGGTGCGAGAGCGCCCGGACGTGGTCCGGCACGTAGTCCTGGGCCGTGTAGCCGGTGGTCACCGACGACCACGAGCGGCCGCCCGTGAGCCAGCGGCCGGAGCGCCCGCGCACGACCGGGCGGAGCCGGAGCCGGGGGACGGCGCCCCGGTCGGACCCGATCGCGAGCCGCTGGGTGCGCAGCCCTGACGATCGCTGCACCTCGCTGACCTGGAGGCCGAGCGGGGCCAGCTCGGAGCCGGCGGCGGCGCCGTCGGCCACGATGGGGGCGAGGATGTCCTCCCATCCCCGGCCGTCCGGGCTGCGACGGGCGCGGTCCCGCAGCTCGAGGAGGACGGCGCCGACGTGCTTGCAGGAGCTCGCGACCGGGCACGTGCACGAGCCGTGCCACACGGTGGCGGACGGACCGATGTCGGCCCGGACGACGACCGTGTACCGGTCCCCCTGGCTGCCGACGACCTGCGCGACGACGACGCTGCCCTCGCCGTTGGTGGTCACGTCCGCGACGTGGCCGGCTCCGGCCAGACCCTGGGCGCGCTCGAGCGCCGCCGAGCCGAGGGCCGCCTCGATCTCGCCGTCGGTCAGCTCAGAGACCCACTCGAGCACGACGTCCTGAGGCACCCCGACACTCTAGGTTGCCGAGCAGACACCCGGGGCCGCGCGGCCGATGCTGAGGCGCGCACGCGCGCGCTCGACCAGGCGCCCGCCCGACCAGGCGCGCACGCCCGCCCAAGCGCCCGCGCCCGACCCGCCGCGCGCCACCACTTGCGCGCCCGGTCGACATGCGGGATGCTCCGCGCGTGGCCCAGGTCACATCATGGCGCGGTTCGGCCGCCTCGACGCGCGTCCGGCCCGTGCCCGTACCCGACACCGATGCCGAGACGACCGCACACCTTCCCGTACCGAGAACTGGAGCGAGCTCATGACGACGGAACCGAGCAGCACGGCGGCCGACCGGCCGCAGGACACGACACGGATGATCTCGATGGTCGCGGTCGTCCTCACGATGGCGTGGGGGATCGGCTGGATCTGGGTCGGGGACACCGGCGCCCAGCCCTACTACCTGTGGATCGGTGCCCCGCTCATCGCGCTGATGTGGATGGCCATCGCCTGGTCGTCGAGGCGCGGCGACCGCCGCTGACCGCGAGGCGCATCGACGGGGGTCCGGGCCGGGGTGGCCCGGGCCCCCGTCCTGGTCCCCTTCACCCCGGCACCCGTCGCGCTCCCGTTGTCCAACGACCTGCACCTGCTAATGTATGAGCATGTCCCAGCTGGAGCGGCGGCTGCAGGTCCTGCTCGATGCCGAGCGGCACGAGCGGCTCGAGCGCGAGGCGCGTGAGTCTGGGCGCAGCGTGGCCTCGATCGTGCGTGACGCGATCGACCTCCGGCTGCGGGGTGCGTACGACGCTCGTGCGGACGCCGGACGGCGACTGATGGCGGAGTACTCCGACGAGGCCGCGACCGAGCCTGACTGGGCCGGGTCGAAGGCCGCCCTCGAGCACGACCTCGACTCGAAGCTGCCATGACGGTGCAGCGCTGCTACGTCGACACATCGATCTTCGCGTACGCCCTCGGCGGGGAGCACGCCGAGCGTGCCCCGTCCCGGCGCGTCGTCGAGCTCGCGACCGCCGGTGAGCTCGAGCTGCATGCCAGCGTCGAGATGCTCCAGGAACTCCTCCACCACCGGATGCGTCGCGTCGATCGCGACGCCGCCCTTCGGCAGGTGCGTGCGGTCAGGGACCTGTGCGTCCTGCACCCGTTCGACACCACCGTCCTCGAGCGGGCGCTCGAGCTCGTCGCGACGACCTCCGTGCGGGGCCGCGACGCCGTCCATGCAGCGACCGCTCTGCTCCACGGACTGCCGACGCTGCTGAGCAGCGACACTGACTTCGACGCGGTCCCCGCGCTGACGCGCGTGAGGCCCGCCGACCTAGAGCGGAACGGGTAGCGCCTGACCGCGCCGCCGTGGCTACCGGCGGGTAGTCACCTGCCACCTGCCGCCAGCCACCGCCCACCGGTCAGCGCGTGTAGGCGCCCTGCCACACCGTGTCGAACGGGGTGGCCGCCGAGACGCGGGCCCGGATGCCCGTGGTGACCATGTCCTTGGCGACCCGCACGGCGTCGTGGATCTCGGTGCCCTTGGCGAGCTCGGCCGTGATCGCCGCGGCGACGGTGCAGCCGGCGCCGGAGACGCGGTGCTCCCCGATCTTGGGCTCGGCGAAGACGTGGATGTCGGTGCCGTCCCACAGGACGTCGACGGCCTCGTCGCCGGGCAGCTCGGCCCCGCCCTTGGCGTAGACGTACTGCGGGCCGTGCGCGCCGATGACCTTGGCCGCCTCGACGAGCTCGTCCACGGTGCCGATCGAGTCCGCGCCGGACAGGATCGTCGACTCGAAGACGTTCGGGGTGATGACCGTGGCGAACGGCAGGATCTGCTCGCGCAGCGCGTTGTCGGTGTCGAGCGCGGCGCCGGGCTCCTGCCCCTTGCAGATGAGCACCGGGTCGACGACGACGTTCTCCCACTCCTGCGAGCCGAGCCCAGCGGCGACGGTGTCGATCGTGGCCGGGGTGCCGAGCATGCCGATCTTCACGGTGCGCAGCGGGTGGGTCGCGGTGGCGGCCTCGATCTGGTCGGCGATGACCTGGGGGTCGACAGGGACGAACCGGTGGCCCCAGCCGTTCGTCGGGTCGAAGCTGACGATGCAGGTCAGCGTGCCGACGCCGTAGACGCCGAGCTGCTGGAACGTCTTGAGGTCGGCCTGGATGCCGGCGCCGCCGGTCGCCTCGGAGCCGGCGATGACGTAGGCGAGGGGGACGGTCACTGAGGACTTCCTTCGGGAGCTGGTCGGGCGGGCGCCGGGCGGCGTCGCGTGTGGCAGGGAACGATACGCCGGGCCGGGCGGGCCGTCATCGCCGGCGCCGCGAGGGCCACCATCCGGGACGACGACCATCCGCGCGACGACAACCACCCCGCACGACGACGAACGACGCCGTGGGCCGACCCCCGGTACGACGACGGGGGCGCCGCCCGCAGGCAGCGCCCCCGATCGGTCGTGGGACGGGACCGGTTGTGTCAGGCCCGGATCTGCGAGCGGTCGAAGACGGCGGGGTCGCCGCCGACGCGGTCCTCGGAGTCCATGGCGTCGAGGACGGCCATCTCGTCCGCCGTCAGCTCGAACCGGAAGAGGTCGAGGTTGGCCTCGATGCGCGCCGGGTTGACCGACTTGGGGATGACGATGTGGCCGTGCTGGACGTGCCAGCGCAGCACGATCTGGCCCGGCGTCACGCCGTGGGCGTCCGCGAGCTCGGCGACCTCCTCGGACTGCAGGTCGGCACCCTGACCGAGCGGCGAGTAGGCCTCGACGGCGATGCCGGCGGTGCGGGTGGCCTCGAGCGTGGCGCGCTGCTGGAAGGTCGGGTGGACCTCGATCTGGTTGACGTCGGGCAGGACGCCCGTCTCGTCCGCGAGGCGCTGGAGGTGCTCGGGGAGGAAGTTCGACACGCCGATCGCGCGGACGGCGCCGCTCTCCTTGATCTCGGCGAGCGCGCGCCAGGTCTCGACGTAGAGGTCCTTGCTCGGGACCGGCCAGTGGACGAGGTAGAGGTCGACGACGTCGACGCCGAGGCGCTGACGGCTGTCGTCGAAGGCGCGCAGGGCGGCGTCGTGCCCCTGCTCGCCGTTGCGGAGCTTGGTGGTGACGAAGATGTCGTCGCGGGCGAGGCCGGACCCGCGCAGGGCGGCGCCGACGCCGGCCTCGTTGTTGTAGGCGGCGGCGGTGTCGATGTGCCGGTAGCCGTAGCCGAGCGCGTGCTCGACGGCGGCCTGGGTCTCCTCCGGCGGGATCTGGAACGTGCCGAACCCGACCTGCGGGATGGTCACGCCCGAGGCCAGAGTGACGTGGTGGTCGTCAGCAGGTGTCATGCCTCTGTTCTAACGGCCGAGCGCCGTCGGGGCGACCCGGGACCACCGATCGGACGCCTCCGACGGCGGGGCGGCTACTGCTGCGCGTCG
Organism: Georgenia sp. Z1344; assembly: GCF_057652375.1. Taxonomy (NCBI): domain Bacteria; kingdom Bacillati; phylum Actinomycetota; class Actinomycetes; order Allobogoriellales; family Allobogoriellaceae; genus Georgenia; species Georgenia sp. Z1344. The sequence goes on from NZ_CM172728.1 coordinate 1,816,385, forward strand.
TCGTCGGGAGCGTCCGGGGCGTCGTTCCCCGGCTCGGTGCCGCCGGGTCCGCGAGCGTCGCGACGTTGCGCGTCGGTCCACCTCGGCCCGCGGGCGTCGCTCCTGCCGGTGCCGGCCGGCTCCTCCGCGCCCGGACCGGCTCCGGCGGCAGCCCGGTCGTCGACGGTCGCGCCGCCCGCCGCGTCGCCCTCCCGTCGGGGCTGGACGCGGACCGGTCGGGTGTCGCCCGCCGTCCCGGCGCCGCCTGAACGGCCCCCGCGCCCCGCGTCACCCGCATGGCCGGCCCGTCCGGCGTCGTCGGAGGGGTGCGTCCCCGGGTGCGTGCCGCGCGACGCGGCCGACCCGGTGGCTCCCGCGGTCCCGGCGCCGTCCACGGAGGTGCGCTGCGTCGTCGGGGCGATGGGGTGGGACCCACCGGACCCGGCGCGTGCCCGTCGGAGCTCGCCGACCGTGATCTCGCCCGACTTGTGACGGCTGCCGGCGAGATCCTCGGCGCCGTCCTCGCCGCTCGGTTCCCGCCGCGCGTTGCGGCCCCGGCGTTCGGCGCGCATGCGGTCGGCGGCGTCGAGCTCGGCCTGGGTGCCGGTGACCTTCTTGTCGCCCGACTGTAGGAACACGGCGAAGACCTTCGTGCGCGGGTCGGAGTCGATGAGGACGGCCTTGGCGAACAGGGTGAGCGGGACGGCGAGGATCGAGCCGAGCGGCCCGACGATCGAGGTCCAGAAGACCAGCGACACGAACGTGACGGTGGAGTTGAGGCCCACGGCGTCGCCGGTGACCTTGGGCTGGATGAACGTCTGGAAGCCGTTGTTGATGACCGTGTAGACGACGATGATCCAGATCATCGTGCTGACGCCGCCGTCGAGCAGCCCGACCAGCGCCGGCGGGATGAGGCCGATGAAGAAGCCGATGTTGGGGATGTAGTTCGTGACGAACGCGAACAGCGCGAACGTCCACGCCAGCGGGACGTCCATGACGGTGAGGGCGATGCCGTCGCCGATCGCGACGATGGCGCCGAAGACCGTGGAGACGATCCAGTACTTGCGGACCTGCGTGGTGAAGCCGGTCAGAGCGTCGGTGAGGTAGGGCGCGGCCTCGCGGAGGGACTCGGTGCGGCCGCGCACGTTGATGGTGTCGAAGCCCATGAACGCGGTGATGACGACGAACAGCACGGCCTGCGACGTGCCCGAGGTGAGCATGTTCGCCGCGCCGCTGACCACGCTGAGGATCTGGTTGAAGTCGATGCCCGAGAGGTACTGCTCGAAGTTCGAGACGTCGACCCCGAGGCTCGACAGCCAGGCGAGCGAGTCCGTGTACATCTGCTGGTACGTCTCGCGGTACTCCTCGCGGGCGAGCAGCGTGCCCGTCTCCGCCACGCCGTACGCGATCCCGCCGATGATGCCGAGCAGGATGAGGTAGACCGCGAGCAGCATGAGCAGGGTCGCGAGCCAGCCGGGCAGGTGGAGGTACTTCCGCAGCCAGACGATGAGCGGCCGAGCGGTGACGACCATGGTCAGGCCGAAGAACGCGGGCGCGATGATCGAGCTGATCGTCTGGACGCCGGCCATCGCGATGACGGTGACCGCGGCGACGCCGAGGACCACCAGCCCGATCGGGAATGACCTCCGGTGGTCGGCCATGTCGCTCGTGCTCATCGATCCTCCACGGGTGCCCGGTGCACCGCCGCGGTGCTCGGCGGGCGAGGCACATCCTGCCAGGCCGAGGGAGCGGCGGTAGCGTGCGGGGATGACTGACGCAGGTCACCACCACGGCCCCGGCGCCGGACGTCACGACGGACAGGACCACGGCTCCGACGACGGACGCGCCGCCGGCCTCGACGAGGCGCTCCGCCGGATGGCCGACGCCGACACCTCCGAGACGGCCCGCCGGGTCTTCGCCGCCCAGTACGACCAGCTGGCCCGCGGCGCGTCCGGCACGCTGCCCGAGTCCACGCTCCACCCGCTCGACGACGTCACGCGGCTCGCCGACGTCGAGGTGGACGAGGCGGCCGCCGACGCCGCGCTGCGCGCCACCGCGCTCCTGCGGCTCAACGGCGGCCTGGGGACGTCGATGGGCATGTCGGGCCCGAAGTCGCTCCTCACCGTGCGCGACGGGCGGACGTTCCTCGACATCGTCATCGACCAGGTCCGCAGCGCGAGGGAGTCCTCCGGGGCGACGCTCCCGCTCGTCCTCATGCAGTCGTTCCGCACCCAGGGCCCCACGCGGGAGGCGCTCGCCGCCCACCCGGACCTCGCGGTCGACGGGGCGCCGACCGACGTCGTGCAGAACCGGGTCCCGCGCCTGCGCGCCGACGACCTCACGCCCGTGGACTGGCCGGACGACCCCGAGCTCGAGTGGGCGCCGCCGGGGCACGGCGACCTCTACACGGTCCTGTACGACACCGGCCTGCCGCGCACGCTGCTCGACGCCGGGTACCGCTACCTCTCGGTGTCCAACATCGACAACCTCGGGGCGACGCCGGACGGCCGGCTCGCCGGATGGTTCGCCGCGAGCGGGGCGCCCTTCGCCATGGAGGTGTGCCGCCGTACCCGGGCCGACCGCAAGGGCGGGCACCTCGCGGTCCGTACGGAGGACGAGCAGCTCGTGCTGCGCGAGGTCGCGCAGACGGCCGAGGAGGACCTGGGCGCGTTCCAGGACGTCGAGCGGCACCGGTACTTCAACACGAACTCGCTGTGGTTCGACCTCGAGGCCCTCGACGCGGCGCTCGCCGAGCACGACGGCGCACTGGGGCTGCCGCTCATCCGCAACGTCAAGACGGTCGACCCGTCCGACAAGGGGTCCACGTCGGTCGTCCAGGTCGAGACGGCGATGGGAGCGGCGATCGAGCTGTTCGAGGGGGCCGTGGCGCTCGAGGTGGGGCGCGACCGGTTCTCGCCGGTCAAGACCACGGACGACCTCCTGCTCGTGCGGTCGGACGCCTACGAGCTCGACGACGACTTCCGGCTCGTCGCGCAGGTCGACCCGGTCCCGTCGGTGGACCTCGACCGCGACGTCTACAAGCTGGTCGACGCCCTCGAGTCGCGGTTCCCGGCCGGCCCGCCGTCGCTGCGCGGGGCCCGGTCGTTCGCCGTCGAGGGGGACGTGACCTTCGGTGGGGACGTGGTCGTCACCGGCGAGGTCGTCGTGCGCGCCGACGAGGTCGGGGACCACGTGCCCGACGGCGCCCGGCTGGGTGGGGAGTAGCCCGGCGGCCGGAGTGGAACGTGCGTCAGGGACGTAGTGACGCGTACCCGACGGCGCCCGGCCGGGCGCCGACGGCGGCGTGCTGTCCGGCCCGGCCGACCGTCCCCCGCACCGTCCTGGCGTCCTGGCGTCCTGGCGTCCTGGTGACGGTCGCGTACCCGCGGTCAGCTCGCGGGCTTGAGACGGACCGACGACCAGGTGTCGGAGAGCGAGATGTTGCCGTTGAGCGTCCAGCCTGACTCCTCGGCGCGCTTCCAGATGCTGTCGCGGTTGATGTCGGCCTTGTTGCCCTTGGGGTAGCCGATCCAGACGGCCTTCGGCGTCGACAGCAGCGGGAAGACGTCGTCGAGCAGCGTGTCCAGCTCGTCGCGGCTGTGGGCGAACATCACCGCGGCACCGGTGGTGTCGCGGTCGATCCCGTCGACGACGGTGACGTCGTCAGGAAGGGGGTCGAGCAGTGCTCGCTGGTCGGGCGTGGCGGGGCCGAGCAGCAGCTCGGTGCCGGGCTTGATCTGAAGCTTCTCCGCGATCGTGCGCGCCATGACGTGACCTTTCGTCGAGTTGCCGCCGGCGGGTGCCGGCCACAGGTGGTGGATTCGGTCCTGCCCCTCCCGGAGGGCAGGCAGGACAGATGGGTCGAGCGGATCAGTGGAGGTGCTGGAGCAGTTCGCTCAGTCGGCGCAGGACGTGGCTGCGCCAGCCGCCGTTCATGAACTTCCGCGCGAGCTGCTGGGTGGGGTCGTCGAGGTCGAAGCCGGCGTGCTCGAGGAACAGGCGGGTGCCCTTCCCCTCGGGCTGCAGCATCCAGGTGACGGTGGTCGCCATCCATTCGGGCTGTTCGGCGTCGGCCCAGCTGATCCGCAGCATCTTCTGTGGTCGCAGGTCGAGCACCCGGCATGCGATTCGTCCGGAGAATCCGGTCTGTGCGATCGGGCGTGCCCAGAAGGTGAACCGGTGACCCGCGACGGGTGCGAAGTCGTTGGGCATCAGCCACTGCGCCATCAGCTCCGGCGTCGTCAGGGCACGCCAGACCTTCGACGGCGGGTGTGGGAAGTACTGGTCGACCTCGATCCGGGTCAGGTCGTCATGTGTCATCGTCGTCCATCTCGTCGAGGACACCGCCGAGCGCGGTCATCCGGTCGCGCCAGAAGCGCTCGTAGGGAGTGAGCCAGTCGATCAGCTCGGCCATCGGCTCGCCCGTGACGCGATAGAAGCGGTGACGGCCCTCCTGCCGCTCCTCCACGAGTCCGGACTCGCGCAACGCGCGGAGGTGCTCGGAGACGCTGGGACGGGCCATGTCGAACTTCCCGGCGAGCTCCCCGGCGGTGCGCTCACCGCCGAGGAGCGCGTCGAGGATGTCGCGACGCGTGGGGTTGGCGAGCGCGCCGAACACCTCGTCCAGCGGACCGCTCTTGAGACGTCGAGGCAATCCGGCGACCTCAGCCCTGCAGGATGTAGCCGTTGCCGTCAGGGTCCGAGAAGGTGGCCTGTCGGCCCCACGGCATCTCGTTCGGGCCGTCGACGACCACACCGGTCTCCTGCAGGCGTGCGACGTCGGCGTCCAGGTCCGAGCTGGCGAACAGGACGCCCTGCCCGCCGCCGGCGCTCATGCCGGGGAACGGCGTGTGCAGCACGAGCGTGGTGCCGCTCGGTGCGCCGACCTCGAGCCAGCGGTTCTCGCCGAAGGTCTGGTCTGTCGTGACCTCGAGCCCGAGCGCGTCGACGTAGAAGTCGCGGGCGCGGTCCTGGTCAGCGACGAACACGGTCACGGTCCTCACGGTGGTGATAGCCATGCCGAGAGAATAGGTAGGAATAAACCTACACGTCAAGGGCCTTGAAGCCGGCGATGCGAAGGGCCGACGCCCGGTAGACGCACGAAGGGCCGGCGGCGGTCTGACGACCGCCACCGGCCCCGGTGACCTCACCACTCCCCCCGGGGTGGTGGATCTCCTTCTGTGCGAGAACCACGGGTCCGTGTACCAGGCGTCCCCATGGCCCTCATCCCCCGTCCCCTGCGAGGCGGCCCACCCGCCTACGCAGCGACGATGCGACGCTCCTTCCGGATCGCCCGACGCTCCGACGGCGTGGTGCCGCCGAAGATGCCGAAGGGCTGATTCGTCCGGAGCGAGAACTCGAGGCACATCTCCGCGACCGGGCAGCTCGCGCAGACCGCCTTGGCCCGGGCCACCTGTGCGTCCACGGCCTTGCCCTGCCCCTCGGGGAAGAAGTCGTCCGTGGGGAGGTCGGTGCACGCACCCTGGACTCGCCAGTTCGGGTCGGTGTCCTCCGGGAAGCTGTTCATGGGTATGACTTCACCGGTCGAACCTGGATGGACCCTGGGAATGGCCGCACAATCATCTGCGAATCCTGGATCGCGCTAGGTTCTCCCTGGCCGGGGAGTCCCCGACCGTCACAGCAGAGTCGATCCTGCAGCGCCGACACGAGGAGATCCCATGGCCAACCCGAAGCTCGCCGCGAAGGTGACGGAGGTGCTCGGGTGCGCCCCCGAGGACGCCGTGCTCATGCTCCCCAGGGACGGCCAGAACTGGGTGGCGCAGAGCATGGACAAGGGGCCGAAGAAGTTCTCGATCGGCGGTCTGGTCGCGGACGCCATCGTCAAGACCGAGGTCCGCCCCGGCGGTCACGTGCTGGGGATGCCGTTCCCGCCCGAGGGCCCGGTCGTGTGGGCGATGACGCCGACCGCGGCCATCTGCATCGACACCCGTGCCGGGTTCGGCAAGTGGATCCCCGAGCGGGTGTTCGCCAGCTTCGACTACTCGGCGCTCGACCGCTTCTGGCACGAGAAGGTCGGCATGGCGTACTACGCCGTCCACGTGACGATGCGCGACGGCAACCACTGGGAGTTCTCCATCGGCAAGCGGGACCTGCCGACCTGGCAGGCGATGGAGCAGGAGATCAACGGCCGGGCGCAGCGCGCCGGGGGCGGTCAGGCGCCGCAGGGGCACGGGCAGCCGCAGGGCAACGGTCAGCCGCAGGGCGCGCCGCAAGGCCAGCCGGCCGGCCAGCCTGGTCAGTGGCAGCCCGGGCCGCCGCAGGGGCAGCCCCAGGGGCAGCCGGCCGGTCAGCCCGGCCAGTGGCAGCCCGGCCCGCCGCAGGGACAGCCGCACGGTCAGCAGGGCCAGCCCGGTCAGTGGCAGCCGGGACCGCCGCAAGGCGCTCCCCAGGGGCGACCGGGCGAGCAGCCCGGGTGGGCCGGCGAGCCCGGCCAGGGACTCCCTCCGGGCTGGGGCTCGCAGCGGTAGTTCCGCGGCCCGTCGGCCTCCCCGGCGGGCGGCCGTCAGAGCGGCGTGACCGCCGCGTAGGCGTCCTCGAGCTGGGCGAGCCGACGCGCGTAGTGCGCGGTGCGGGCCGGGACCGGCTCGCACCGCTCCCCGAGCGGCCCCACGGCCGGCGTGACGTCCGGCGCGAGCACCCGCAGCGCGAGAAGGGCGGAGCCCCGCATCGTCGTGCGCTTGTAGGTCACGGGCGTCACCGGGGCGCCGAGGACGTCCGCGAGGAGCTGGGCGAAGCCCGGGATCGCGCCGATCAGTCCGCCGCTCACCCGGATCTCCGAAGGCATGCCGGCGACCCCGCGCAGCTGCTTGGCGAGGCGCGCGAAGCTGAGCGCCACGCCCTCGAGGAGTCCGCGGGCCAGGTCCGTGGGCGTGTGGGCCGCCGAGATGCCGAGGACGGTGCCGAGCGCCCCGGCCGACCACCCCGTCGAGCGCTCGCCGGACAGGAACGGCAGGACGAGCGGCGTGGAGGACAGCGGCTCGGGTTCGAGGACGGCGTCGAGGTCGCCGTCGATCCGGATGTTCTCCCGGAGCCAGGTCACGGCGCTGCCGACGTCGGTGAGGGCGCCGCCGAGGAGCGAGTGCCCGTCGTCGACCCGGTAGCCCCACAGGCCGGGCGGCAGGGTGGCGGGGATCGTCTCGACGAGCAGGCGCATCGCGCCGGTCGTCGATGCCGCGAGGACGGCGGTCGAGCTGCCCGTGCCGCCGGCGCCGAGGCTCGACCCGAGACCGTCGGGGATCCCGGGGAACCACTGCGCGTCGGCGAGGGCGGGCCACCTCTTCGCGATCGCGCGAGCGGCCTTGGGCTCGAGGACGATCGGCACGCCGGGGTCCTGGACCGGCGAGAGCTGGGCGCGCCGGATCCCGGACAGCCGCAGCAGCTGCGTGTCCCACTCGCCCGTGCGGCGGTTGAGCAGGCCGGTCCAGGAGGCGGTGGGCGTGCTTGCGACGGCGACGCCGAGGAGCCGCAGGTGGACGTACTCCTGCAGCGACATCCACCGGTCGACGCTCGCGAAGAGGTCCGGCTTGGTCTCGCGCAGCCACCGCAGCCGGGGCGCGAGGTAGCTCGTGTGCAGGCGGGTGCCCGTGCGCTGCTGGAGCTCGGACTCGCCCAGCTTGGTGCGCAGCGCGGCGACCTGTGGCCCGCTGCGTGAGTCGGCGTAGGTGTAGCAGGGCGTGACCGCGGCCCCCGACGCGTCGACGCCGACGAGCGAGGCGGCGAAGGCGTCGAGCGAGACGCCCGCGACCTCTCCGTCGACGCCGTCGAGCACCTTCTCGATCACCTCGGAGACCTCGGCGGTGGCCTGGTCGGCGTCGAAGACCGACGTGCCGTCGACGTCGGTGGTGAACGCGTGGGAGACCTTGTGCCGGGAGTCGCGCAGGGGTCGGCCCGCCGCGTCGTACAGCCCTCCGCGGGTAGCCGTGGAGCCGACGTCGACGGCGAGGACGAGCGGCCGTTCGGCGTCGGACAAGGTCGTGCGGAAGGCGTCGGACATGTGTCTCCCTGACGGGTGGGCTTCTCCCCACGCGGGTGAACGATGCGGCCACGGTAGCGGCCCGCCGGGAGTGCCGTTCCCGCGACCGTCCACCGATCGCCGCGGATAGCCTGTGAGGCGTGACGGACGAGACGCGTGACGCGGTGCCGGGTGCCCTGTTCGACCGGCTGTGGCCGGAGCCGGGTGAGGTGACGGCCGACGAGCTCGCGGCGACCTACCTCGAGCCCGGGGTGCGGTCGAACATGGTCACCTCGATCGACGGGTCGCTGACGATGGACGGCCGCGCGGGCGGCCTCTCGGACCCGGTCGACCAGGCGCACCTCCACCTGGCCAGGAGCGCGGCCGACGTCCTGCTCGTCGGCGCCGGGACGCTGCGCGCCGAGGGCTACGGGCCGGTGCGCACCGACGAGACCGGGGTCGCCCGCCGCCGCGCCGCCGGCCAGAGCGACCACCCGCGGCTCGCCGCCGTCTCGGCGAGCCTCGACCTCGACGAGTCCTCCCCGATGTTTCGCGACGCCCCCGAGCGTCCGCTCGTGCTCACCGTGACCGGAGCCCCGCGGGAGCGCGTGGCGGCGCTCGAGGAGGTCGCCGAGGTCGTGCTGCTGCCGCCCGGGGAGGGCGGCGGGGTGAGCGGGCGGGCCGCCGTCGACGCCCTGCGCGAGCGCGGGCACGCGCGGATCCTCACCGAGGGCGGTCCGACGCTCCTGGGCGCCCTCGTGGCCGAGGACGCGCTCGACGAGATGCTCGTCAGCTACTCGCCGGTCGTCGCGGGCGGCACCGGGCGCCGGATGGTGCTCGGCGCGGCCGAGGCGGTGCGCGAGGCGGAGCTGGTCTCGCTGCTGCGGTCGGACTCGCTGCTGGTGGCGCGCTATCGCCTGACGTAGGTCGACGTCGGGTCGTGGACCCGGCCGAGTCGCGCGCGGGTGGGCGGCCACCTGCGCGCGCCCGCCCGCCCTGGCCGCGTGCCCTCGACTGCGCGGGGTGCTCGGCCTACGCGGGTGCGGCGCCGTCGTCGGGGGAATCGACCGTGTCGAGCGACCAGTCGACGCCGAGCATCTGCGCGGACATCTCCCAGTGCTGCCGGACGGTCGCGGGGTCCTTCGCCGCGCGGTTGAGCAGACCGGGCCGGCGCCGGTCGTTGTAGTAGCGGCCCGACTCCCACGTGGTGCCGGGCGTGCCGTCGACGAAGTGCGCGAGGGTCGCCCCTCCACGCGCGGGCCGGGTGAGGAGCGGACGGAGTGCGCCGTGGTACATCCGGCGCAGGAGGCCGCTCGTCTCGCCGCCGAAGCTCGTCGCGACCACGCCCGGGTGGAACGCGACCGACGAGACCCCGTGACGGTGGAGGGCGGCGTGCAGCCCGCGCGTGAACAGGATGTTGGCGAGCTTCGCGTTCCCGTATGCGCGATCCGGGCGGAAGTCCGAGAGGCTCTCGATGTCGTCGAGGTCGAGCCGGGCGTAGACGATGTTCGCGACGCTGGCGGTCGCCACCACGCTCGCACCGCTCGCGACGAGCTTCTCCCGCAGCAGGTTCGTCAGCAGGTACGGGGCGAGGTGGTTGACCTGGAACGTCTTCTCGAAGCCGTCCTCGGTGCGGACGGGGCCGGCGAAGAACCCGCCCGCGTTGTTGGCGAGGACGTCGATCCGGTCGAGCGTGCCGTCGAGCTCGGCGGCCAGGTCGCGCACCTCGTCGAGGCGGGTGAAGTCGGCGACGTGGTGCTCGGCGCCCACGCGCCCGGCCACGGAGCGGGTCTTCTCGGGGGAGCGGCCGACGACGACGAGCCGCACCGAGTCTCCGGCGAGCCGTTCCGCGGCGGCCGCGCCGATGCCGTCGCTGGCGCCGGTGAGGACGATCGTGCGCATGGGGTGCCTCCGGGGTCGAGGTGGTCGGGAGAACCGTACCACAAAGCGAAACGAAATAGTTTCGTATCGCTCGGATAGAGTGGCCGCATGGACCTCCCCCGCGCCGGAGACCGCACGCGTCAGGGCCGCCCCGTGGACCCGAGCCTCGGCCCGCGCATCCTCGAGGCCGTCATCGACGTCATCGCCGAGTCCGGGTACGCGGCCATGACGACGGCGGTCGTCGCGCGGCGGGCCGGCGTCTCGACGGCGACGCTCTACCGGCGCTGGCCGACCAGGCGGGACCTCGTGCTGGCCGCCGCGTCGGCGGTGGGCAACGAGGAGAAGGACGTCGACACCGGGTCGACCGCCGGGGACCTGCGCGCGATGCTCGAGCACAAGAACGAGGTCCTCTCGGGCCGGGTCGTCACGGCGCTCCTGTCGCTGATCGCCGAGTCCGCCCACGACGCCGAGCTGGCGGGCGTCGTCCGGGGGATCGTCTACCGCCCGACCCGCGACGCACTGGCGGCGATCCTGGCGCGGGCGCACGACCGCGGGGACGAGCCGGCCGTGGACGCGGACCGGGCGGCGCTCGTCGTCGTCGGGTCGATCATGGCGGCGGCCGCCTTCCGCGGCGACGGAGCAGAGGTCGAGGAGCTGTTCGGCCCGGCGGACATCGACCTGCTCGTGCGCGCGCTCACCAGGACGTAGCGGGCACGGTGGCGGGCGACGACGGGGATGTCGGTGTTCGTCGTCGGGCTGGAAGGGGTTCGTGATCTCCGTGCCGTGATCTCCGTGCCGGGACCTCCGGCCCGGGACTCCGACCGGCGCGGCTCCTAGCGTGGTTCGTGAACCATTCAACGGCTCACGAAGGAGACCCGGATGTCCGCCCAGTCGCTCATGTCTCTCATCGCCCCGTCCCGCTACACGCAGGGCCGCGGCGCCATGGCCTCGATCGGGGAGGAGCTCGCGCGGCTCGGCGAGGTGCCGATGATCGTGGCGGACGACGTCGTGTGGGGAATCGTCCGCGAGACCGTCACCGCCTCGCTCGAGGCGAAGGGCCTGCCGGTGCACCGCGTGCCGTTCGAGGGCTACGCGACGGCGCGCTCGATCGACTCGCTCGCGGCGAGCGCGAAGGAGCTCGGCGCGGACGTCATGGCGGGCGTGGGCGGCGGGTCGACGATCGACGCCGTCAAGGCGGCCGGTCACCTCGCCGGGATCCGCTGGGCCTCGGTCCCGACGATCGCGTCGACGGACGCCCCGTGCTCGGCCCTGTCCGTGGTCTACACGGAGGAGGGGGCGATGGAGGAGTACCGGTTCTTCCCGCGCAACCCCGACCTCGTGCTCGTCGACACGCAGCTCGTGGCGAACGCCCCGGCGCGGCTGCTCGTGGCCGGGATCGGCGACGCGCTCGCCACCTGGCCGGAGGCACGGGCCGTCGCCCGCGCGAAGAAGTCCACGATGGCCGGCGGTCAGGCGACGATGTCCGCGAAGGCGCTCGCCCGGCTGAGCTGGGACATCCTCCACGAGGACGCGCTGCCGGCGATCGCCGCCGTGGGGCGGAACGTCGTCACGCCGGCGGTCGACCGGGTCGTCGAGGCCAACACGCTCCTGTCCGGGCTCGGCTTCGAGTCGAGCGGGCTGGCGGCCGCGCACGCGATCCACGACGGGCTGACGGCCGTGCCGCAGACGCACCACCTCACGCACGGCGAGAAGGTCAACGTCGGGACCACCACGCAGCTCGTCCTCGAGTCGGCGCCCACCGAGGAGCTCGACGAGCACATCCGGTTCACCACGCGCGTCGGCCTGCCGAACACGCTGGTCGAGGCCGGGATCGACGTCGACGACCTCGACTCGCTGCGGACCGTCGCCGAGGCTGCCACCGCCGAGGGGGAGACGATCCACAACATGGACGTCGAGATCACGACGACGACGCTCGTCGACGCCCTCCGCTTCCTCGACGACTACGCGGCGCGGGTGCGCGAGGAGGCCGGGCTGCCTGCGCCTGCGCCGATGCACCAGCACTGAGAAGGCGGGCCGGCGAGCGTCGGTGGGGCGCCCGGTGGCCGTGCGGCGAGCGTCGGTGGGGCGCCCGGTGGCCGTGCGGCGGGCGCGGCGCCCGAGAAGGCGCCGCGCCCGTGCCGTCGTCCGTGCCGGTTGGCCCGCGCCGACGGGCGGGCGCAGGACCGCAGGGTGCGTCAGCCTGCCGGAGCCGTCGCGGGGTCCGCGTAGGTCGCCGTCTCCTCGTCGGCCAGCGACGGCGGGGTGCCGAGCTCGGGGTGGACGCCCACCTTGTCGGCGTAGAAGGCCCGGAATCGGTCCATGTCCGCGCGGACGTCGCCGGTGAGGCGGATCGTGGGGCCGAGACCCGTGGTGCGCGTGACCGAGTCGAGGAAGCCGAGCACCACGGGCAGGTCGGCGGCCAGCGCGATCCTGTAGAAGCCGGACTTCCAGTGCTCGCGGCGCCCGCGCGTGCCCTCCGGGGTGATGACGAGGTGGAACCGCTCGCCGCGCTCCGCCCGGGCGACGAGGTCGGCCACGAGTCCATCCGGGTTCCCGCGGTCGACCGCGATACCGCCGAGCGCCCGGAAGAACGGGCCCGCGATGCCGTCGAAGTACTCCCTCTTCATCAGCACCTTGGGCGTGAGGTCGCGGGACCAGGCGATGCCGAGCATGAGCACGAAGTCGAGGCGGGCGGTGTGCGGGGCGCCGATGAAGATCGCGCGTGGCTCCCGGACGTCGGGTGCGACGAGTCGGTAGCGGACGGCGGCGAGGAGAGCCTTGCCGAGGGCGCGGCGCAGCATGCGGGGGGCGGACACACGGCCACGGTAATCGCCGGTCCGCGCCCGCGCGCGCCCGAGCCGTTCTCTCGGAGGGCGCGCACCAGAACCGCACTCCCGGCAAGTGATGGGGTGGGCGCCTGAGCCGCACACTCGACCGGTCACGGGTTCCCAACCGCAATCTCGATGGGAGGGGGCTCAACCGCAATCTCGATGGGAGGGGTTCCCAACCGCAATCTCGATGGGAGGGGTTCCCAACCGCAATCTCAACGGAGTGGCGCACCAGAACCGCACTCTCGACCGGTCGCGGGGCGGGGTCCCGTGCGTCGGCGGGGGCGGGCAGTAGGTTCGGGTCATGAGCGACACCGGCTACGGGGACTTCGAGTTCGAGCGCAAGTTCGTCTGCGCGGGCCTGCCGGAGATCGTCGCCGCCGAGGCGGACCCCGTCCTCATCGTGCAGGCCTACCTGCTGGCCGACGAGGGCTACGCGGTGCGCGTGCGCGTCCAGGGTCCGGGGGCGGGACTGACCGCGGCGGACCTCGGGCGGACCGACGAGGTGCTCGACGAGCTGGCGCCGCGCGTCGAGTTCGCCGCGCTGACGGCCAAGGGTCCGCACGTCGGGGGGACGCGCTACGAGGCGGAGCGGGAGCTGGACCCGGGCGTCGCCGTCGAGCTCGTGAGACGCGGTCGGCACCACGTGGTCAAGCTCCGGCACGCGGTCTGGCTCGGCGACGACGGGTGGGTGATCGACGAGTTCGCCGGCGCCAACGCGCCGCTCGTCGTGGCGGAGTGCGAGCGCGGGGGCCCGGTCGTCGACCTCGTCGTGCCCGACTTCTGCGTGAGCGAGGTGACGGCGGACGCGCGGTTCGGGAACGAGCACCTCGCCGTCGAGCCGTACTCGACCTGGCGCTCGACGTTCGAGCGGGAGCTCGCCGTCACCGGCCCCGTGTTCTCGCAGGAGTTCGGACAGAACCGGCTGCCGAGCCAGGGGTAGCGTCCGTCACCGCCCGGCCGCCCGGCCGCCCGGCCGCCCACCCGCTACGGCCGGACCATCACCTTGATCTCGCGTCGCTCGTCCATCGCGGCGTACGCCTCGGCCACGTCCTCGAGCGGCACGCTCGCGGTGAACACGGCGCCGGGCTCGATCCGACCGGCCGTGACCTCCGCAAGCAGCTCGGGCAGGTAGGCGCGGGCGGGAGCGACCCCGCCGGCGAGCGCGACGTTGCGGCCGAACAACGAGCGCGGCCGGATGCCTCGGGTGACGCCGTTGGGCACGCCGACGTACCCGACTGTCCCGCCGGGCCGGGCGCACGCGATCGCCTGGTCCATCGACTCGTCGGTGCCGACGGCCTCGAGGACGACGTCGGCGCCCGGGACGCCGAGCAGCTCGCCCAGCTCCTCTGCGGCCTCGTCGCCGCGGGTGGTGAGGATGTCGGTCGCGCCGAAGCGGCGCGCGAGAGCCTGCCGGTCGGCGTAGCGGGAGAAGGCGACGACCCGGGACGCGCCGAGCCGGGACGCGGCGAGCACGGCGGACAGCCCGACGGCGCCGTCCCCCACCACGGCGACCGTCGCTCCCTCGCGCAGCCCGGCCGCGCGGGCGGCGTGCCAACCGGTTCCCATGACGTCGGACAACGTGAGGAGGTGGGCGAGCAGGGTGTCGTCGACGTCGGCGGCGTCGAGGCCTGCGCCCACGAGCGTGCCGTCCGCGAAGGGGACGCGCACGGCCTCGGCCTGGAGGCGTCCGGTGGGCAGTCCGTCGCCGTCGGGGGCGCCCCAGAACCCGCCGCGCTCGCACGAGGTCTGGATGCCGTTCCGGCACGAGAAGCACTCGCCGCACGAGAACGCGAAGGGCACGACGACGACGTCCCCCGTGCGAACCGTCGTCACCTCCCCGCCCGCCTCCTCGACGACGCCGACCGCCTCGTGCCCGATCGTGCGGGGCTCCTCGACGGGGACGATCCCCCGGTAGTGCCACAGGTCGGAGCCGCAGACGCACGCGGCCGTGATGCGGACGACGGCGTCGGTGGGGGCGAGGAGGGCGGGGTCGGGGCGGTCCTCGACCCGTATGTCGCGGGCGGCGTGGAGGACGGTGGCGCGCATGGCACCAGCGTGCCACCCGGTGGGTTGGGGTGCTGCGCGCGACGCCTCTGGCGCCACCCTGCGGGTACGTGCGGCCCGGGGTGCCGCGGGCGTCACCCGCCCGGTGGGTTCGGGCGCCGCGCGACGCCTCAGGCGCCGCCGGACGGCGGCGCGCCGGACGTGCCGGCGTCGTCGTCGTCGAGCCGCCAGAGCGGCGGGGCCTCGATCTGCTCGCCGTGGGTCTCCCACGTGCGCCACCACGAGTCGGCGTGGGCGGGGACGTGCCCGGCGGGCAGGATCTCGAGGAGGGCGCGGATCTCGGTCTTCACCGCGGTCAGCTCCTCGACGAGACCCGTGCGGGAGTCGCCCGCCGGCTCGCGGTGGAGGAGGCGGCGGAGCTCGGTGCGCAGGTCCGTGCGATGCGCGGGCGGGCGGCCGGCCTCGGGGGTGCGGGCGGCGGAGGTGCGGCCCGCCTCGGGAGTGCGTGTGGCCGGTGTGGCCGTGGGCGCCCGTGCGCCGGCCGACGAGGGACGCGCGAGGCTCGCGAGCCCCGAGGCGCCGTCGGGGGGCTGGACGCTCCCGGACCCGTCGGGCGCGAGCATGAGCTCCTCGATCTCCCACGCGCGGCGTCGGGCGCGGATGAGCGCCGAGCCGGCGTCCTCGTCCGCCTCGCTCGCCCCGAGATGGGTCTGCGCGGCCCGGATCCAGCCGTGGTCGGCCATGAGCGCCGTCAGGCCCCGGTCCACCGTCATCGTGTCGTGGACGTCGACGGTCGCGTGGACGACTCGCGCACCCGCCCTGCGGGCGAAGACGACCTCGTCGCGGAGCTGCTCGTCGGACATGATCGAGGTTCCCGTGCGCATCATGACGGAGACGATGTCGGTGCCGACCGGGGAGTCGCCGGCGTCGGCGCCGGGCGGGTGGCAGACGATCGCCCAGACGTCGGGCACGCCGAGCTTGTCGATGACGACGTCGGCGGGCAGGTTCTCGCGCACGCCGCCGTCGATGTAGTGCTCGCCGGCGATGGGGATCGGCTCGAAGACCGCGGGGATCGCGCACGAGGCCCACACGGCGAGGGCGAGGTCGGCGGCGGTCACCGGCTCGCCGTCGTCCCCAAGGAGCGGGACGTCGCCCCGGTCGCGGATGACCCCGTCCTGGTCGGCGAAGCGCAGCTCGCCGGACTGCAGTCCCACCATCGCGATGCGGAGCACGACGCCGGAGGCTCGCACGCGCGCAGGATCGAACGTCTCGGTGTCGATGAGTGAGTCGACGACGAGTCCCGGCGTGTACATCGACCTCGCCTCGGAGGCGCTGCGCAGGATCGCGGCGAGATCGCCGCCCGCTCTCCCGAGCGCCGGGAGGTTGCCGATCATCTGGACGATCTGGGCGGCGCTCCAGCCCCGCTCGGGCTCCTCGCCCTGCGTGGCCCGTGCGGCGCGCGCCTCGGCCGCGGTCTCCGGGACCGTGCCCGGGGGCGTGGATGTGCGCTGGGTGCTGCCGCGGTTGACCGGGTCGAGGAGCTGGAGGTAGCCGGGACCGCGCTCGCTGAGGGCCTTCCACCAGGGGAGCGGCCGGAACATGGCGTCGGGGGAGTCCATCGAGCGCCACAGCGTGTCGAGGTGGTCGAGCCAGGCGCGCTGCTCGTCCCGGGTGCGGCCCTGGGAGAGGATCGCCGCGACGATCGCGCCCGCGGAGGCGCCCGCCATCACCTTGGGCTCGATGCCGACCTCGTCGTAGAGGTAGCGCAGCGCGCCGAGGTGGAAGTCGGCACGCGAGCCTCCGCCGGACAGTACGAGGCCGGTCGTGCGGGCGCGGCGCCGGCCGACGCTCGGCACCCATCGGCCGGGCGGGAGGCGGCGACTCATGCCCTCCAGGGTAGGGCGAGAGGACGGGAGGCCGCGATGGGACTCGGGGCGGCCTATCTCGTCGGCGGTCCGAGGACGGCGTCGACCATCCGCTGCGCCTCCGCGGGCTCCGGCGGCGTGCGGCTGATGACCCTGAGGACCACCGTGCCGACGAGCGACTCGGCGATCTCGTCCAGAGGCGCGCCGGGGTAGAGGTTGGCCGACGTTCCGGTCGCGGCCTGCAGGCGGGACGCGAGGGACTCCTCGCCGGTCAGGCTGTCGCGCACGCGCAGGCCGATGTCGGCGCTCTCGATGCTGGCGGAGATGAGCGAGCGCACAGTGCCCTCGCCCTCGGGCCGGCCGACGGTGCGGAAGATCGCGAGGATCCAGCTGACGAGGTCGGCCCGCAGGTCGCCGGTGTCCGGGACGACGACGTCGACGGGAAGCAGCATCCCCTCGACGAGGCACTCGGCGACCAGGTCGGCCTTCGAGCTCCACCACCGGTAGATCGTCTGCTTGCCGACGCCGGCCTCGGTCGCGATCCTGGCCATCGTCATGGCGTCGTACCCGTGCTCGTCGAAGAGTCGGGCGGTCGCCTCGAGGATCGCGAGCCGGGCCGTCTCGGACCGGACGGGTCCGCTGCGGGTCGAGGTCATGGCGTCGGCGTCCTTCCTGCTGTGGCCGTCACCATAGGCGGCCGGATCTCGTTGACGAGACGAAACGTCTCGTCTTATCCTAACGCAGGCCGATCCGTGCCTGCGGCGGCCTGTCGACGTCGGGGAGTGGCACGTTCATGGCCGGATGGTTGTTCGGGGTAGGAAGGTTCGCCGCGCGGCACGCGAAGGCGGTGCTGGGGGCGTGGCTCGCAGTGCTGATCCTGGCCGGTGGTGCGTTCGCCGCGTTCGCCGGCACGCTGACCGGATCGTTCGACATGCCGGACACGGCGTCGTCGGAGGTCATCGCCGAGCTCGAGGAGGAGCTGCCCGACCAGAGCGGCGCCACCGGCACGGTGGTCCTGCGCTCGGAGGACGGGGCGTTCACCGAGGAGCAGATCTCCGCCGTCGCCGACCTCGGTGCGGAGATCGAGCAGCAGGACGACGTGGCCGCCGTCGTCGATCCCTTCGCCACCCAGGAGCAGCTCGCCGGCAGCGCCGCCGAGCTCGAGTCCGGGGCCGCCGAGGTCGAGTCGGGTCAGGCGGAGCTCGACGCCGGCCGCACCGAGCTCGAGGACGGCCAGGCGCTCCTCGACGAGGGGCGTGCCGCGCTGGACGAGGAGCAGACCAGGCTCGACGGGGCGCGCGAGCAGGCGGAGGCCGCGGGCGCCCCGACGGACGAGATCGACGCCGGACAGACCCTCCTCGACGAGCAGCGCGCCGAGCTCGACGCCGAGCAGGAGCGCATCGACGACGGGCTCGCCGAGCTCGAGACCGGGCAGGCCGAGCTCGACGCCGGCCGCACGCAGACGGAGCTGGGCGCCGAGCTCCTCGAGCACTCCGAGGGCATCGGGGTCGTCTCCGAGGACGGCTCGACCGCGCGCCTCACCGTCTCCTTCAGCGAGCCCATGCTCGAGCTCGACGACGCCTCGCGGCAGGCGGTCGTCGACGTCGTCGAGTCCGCCGAGATCGAGGGCGTGGAGATCGTCCCCGCCTCCGACCTGTCGCAGACCGTCCCGGAGATCCTCGGGATCGGCGAGGTCATCGGTGTCGTCATCGCCGGCATCGTCCTGGTCGTCGTGCTGGGCTCGGCCCTGGCCGCCTCGTTCCCGATCGTCACCGCGGTCATGGGCGTGGCGATCGGCTCGCTCGCCACCCTCGCGTTCTCGGGGGTCGTGCAGATGTCCTCGGTGACGCCCGTGTTCGGCGTCATGCTCGGGCTGGCCGTCGGTATCGACTACTCGTTGTTCATTATCAATCGGCACCGCACGCAGCTGCTCGAGGGGGTCGACGTGCGCCGGTCGATCGCTCTCGCGAACGGGACCGCGGGGACGGCGGTCGTGTTTGCCGGCGCGACCGTGGTGCTCGCGCTGCTCGCGCTCAACGTCGTCGGCATCCCGTTCCTCGGGATCATGGGCACCGCCGGTGCCGTGAGCATCGTCGTGGCCGTGCTGCTCGCCGTCACGGCGACGCCGGCCCTCCTGTCGATGGCCGGCCTGCGCATGCTCGGTCGCAAGGGGAGGGCGCGCCGCGAGGCGGCGCTCGCCGAGAGTGCGGGCGGGGTCGCGGTCGAGGGACCCGGAGACACCGGTACGACGACGAACGACGCAGCGACGAGCCCGTCGTCGTCCGGCAGGAAGGCTGTGCGACCGATGTCGATGGGCTCGGCGGTCGGCCGGGTGCTCGTCGGCGTCGTCGCTCTGCTCGTGCTCGCGATCCCGGCGCTGGACATGCGCCTCGGCCTGCCGACGGGTGAGAACGAGCCGGTGGACTCCGACGCCTACCGCGCGTACGAGATCGTCTCCGAGGAGTTCGGGGAGGGCGCGAACGGGCCGCTGCTGGTCACGGCGGACCTGCCCGGCGGCCTCGACGAGAACGAGCTGCTCGAGGCCCAGGTCGAGGTCGTCCGCGAGATCGGTTCGCAGGAGGCTGTGGTCGCCGTCGCGCCGATCGCCGTGTCCGAGGACGGCACGCTCGCCTCCTTCCAGGTGCTGCCGGAGGAGGACGCCAACGGCGAGTCGACGGCGGAGCTCGTCAACGACCTGCGCGCCCTGCCTCCGGTGAGCGGCGAGTACGAGCTCGGTGTCGCCGGGCAGTCGGCCATCAACATCGACATCTCCGAGGGGCTCTCGGACGCGCTGCCGGGCTACCTCGCGGTCGTCGTCGGACTGTCGTTCCTCATCATGGTCGCGGTGTTCCGCTCGCTCCTCGTGCCGCTGGTGGCGACCGCCGGGTTCGTGCTGTCGCTGTTCGCCACCTACGGCGTGGCCACCGCCGTGTTCCAGTGGGGATGGCTCGCCGAGCTGATCGGGGTCCACACGACGGGCCCGATCCTCAGCTTCCTGCCCGTGATCGTCGTGGGCGTGCTGTTCGGGCTGGCGATGGACTACCAGCTGTTCCTCACCACGGGCATGCGCGAGGCGTACGTGCACGGAGCGAGCGCACGGGAGGCGGTGGCCGAGGGCTTCCGTGCGGGCCGGCGCGTGGTGACGGCGGCCGCGCTCATCATGATCGCCGTGTTCGCGGGCTTCATCACCTCGGACTCGGTGATGATCAAGTCGTTCGGCGTGGGCCTCGCGGTCGGCGTCGCGCTCGATGCGTTCGTCGTGCGGATGCTCATCGTGCCGGCATCCCTGCACATCCTCGGGCGCTCGGCCTGGTGGCTGCCGCGCTGGCTCGACAAGGTCGTGCCGAACGTCGACGTCGAGGGATCGGCGCTCGTCGAGGAGGTCGAGCACGGTGCGGCGCCGGCCGGGGACGGGGACGGGGCCGTGGCCGTGGCCGGGGACATGGACGGGGACATGGACGGGGCTCGGTCAGGTTCCGCCACTGGCGCCGGTGGGAAGCACGTGCGTGATGCCGAGGACGGCGACACCCGACGTGCTGACGCCAGGGCCGGGCGCCACTCCGCGCCGACTACCGATGCCGACGCGAGCTCGGGGCCGTAGGCCCTCGGCCTGACATCTGACACCTGACACCTGAGGCCCGACGGCGCGCTTGACGCCCGGTCCACCAGCGGCAGATGTGCCGTTGGGGGCCGGGCGTCCTGCTGTGTGTGGGCGTGGAGGTGCTAGTCGGGAACGAGTTCGTCTGCGCGGTCCTGTTCCTGCTTCCGTTCCCGTTCCCGTTCCCGTTCTCGTTCTCGCTCTCGTACTCGTTTGCGTTCCCGTTCTCGTTCTCGCTCTCGTACTCGTTTGCGTTCCCGTTCGCGTTCGGGAGCGCGATTGTTGGCCACGCGGGCGGCAATGCGATCCTTCATCTCCCGGTACTTCTCGGGGGAGATCTCTGGCGCGGGTGTGTGGCGGTAGGGGAAAGGAGAACGGGGGACGGTGTACCGGTGGCCGGTCGGGGTACGCACCTCGTGGCTGCCGTCGGGGCTTGTGGTGTGGTGCCACTGGGGGTTCTGCTTGGCGTAGTTGCAGGTGGCGCAGAGCCCTGTGCCGTTCTCGGCCGTGGTGCGTCCGCCGCGGGCATGGCTGGTGGTGTGGTCGGCGTGCTCGGCGGGGTTGGAGCAGTAGGGAGTCCGGCAGGTGTCGTCCCGGCTGAGGATGAGCTGTCGGAGGCGGCCGGTGAAGGCGCGGGAGCGGGACTCGGTGGTCAGCACGCCGCCGTGGGCGGGGTCGGTCCACAGTCGGGTGAACCAGACGGAGCCGGCGTCGCGGACCTGGTCGCGGGCGATGGCGGCGGGGAGCGGGCCGACGCCGGGGATCCAGGCGGGCTCGTTCCCGCCGACCAGAGTGCCGGCGGGCATGACGATGTTCAGCTCGATGTCGCGGGGTTCGGTGACAGCAGTGCCGGTGACGTGCTCGACGAGGAGGTCGGCGGCGATCTGGTGCCGGGTCCGGCCGTCGGCTGCCCCGTCGTTGGTGATCGCGTGGGCCTGGGTGACGAGGGAGGCGTGGACCCGGACGGCGTCGGCCATGGGGAGATGGGCGGTGACGTAGGCCATCGAGCCCTTTCCACCGCGGATCGTGACCCGGCGCTGGGCGGCTTCGTGCTTCCGGCGGGCGCTCTCGTGCTCGGTGTCGAGCTCCATGGCGTGCTTGCGCGTGTGGGTGTGGGCCTGGTGATCGCTCATGGTGGGCAGGTCGGGGGCCAGCCGGGCATCGACGTCGCGCCGGTCGGCGGGGTCGAGGCCGAACGTCTCGCGCATGACGATGGCCGCCCGGTGCTCGGTGACCTGGCCCTGTTCCATGAGGTCGAGGGTGTGGGGGAGGTCCTCGTCCAGAGCCCGGGCTAGAGCGAGTGCTTGTTCTCCGCGACCGCCGGTGGTGCGGCGGGCGAGCGCGATCTCCTGCGCCAGGCCGGCGCCCTGTTTCGCAACCGGGACACCTCTGGCGCGCTCGGCTTCGATGCGCGTGTGTCGCAGGTCCGCGGCAGCCCGGGCCTGGGCGGCGTGGGCGGCGGCAACGAGCTCGTCCAGGGCGGTGATCTGCTCGATCGCGTCGGCCTCGTTATCGCGGCGGAGCCCGACCAGCGCGTCGCGCATCGCGCGCACGTCCGTCGCACCCAGCACCGGCAGCGCCGAACCTCGTGCGTCTGTCGAGCCGGCGTCCTTGGGATGGTCGCCCGTGCTCGTGCTCGTGCTCGTGCTCGTGCTCGTGCTCTTGCTCGTAATTATTCTGCCGCTGCCGCTGCCGCTGCCGCTGCCGCTGCCGCTGCCGCTGCCGCTGCCGCTGCCGCTGCCGCTGCCGCTGCCGCTGCTCGGTGGGAGCGGTGGCTGCCTGGTTGCTGTCGGCGAGTCCATGACGGTGACCGGAGCCGACGAGGGGGTGGCAGTGGTGGTGTCGGCGTCGGAGTCGTGGGTCGTCATTGCTGCTGCCTCCCTCGTCGTCGAGCCGGAACTATCCGAACGCGTGTTCGAACAGTCTTCACTCTACCGGTATCAAACGACACATGGAAGGACTCAGCGTAAATCTGTGGACAGGCTGGTAATAGACCTGCATGTAGAGGCATTGACCGCAAGCAAACAGCAGTATCGGGGTGTGACCGGGGGACCGCCCAGCGGCGCAAAGGTCCGGGAGTGTGGCGCGGTGGTGTGGCCGTCCAGCGCGTCGAGGTCTGGGTCTGCGGTGCGGCGGCGTGGAGGTCTGGGTCTGCGGTGCGGCGCCGCGGAGGTCGCGAGGGTGCGACGTCGCGGTGCGCGCAGGCGCGGACGTAGAGCACCCGAGGCGCGCGGCACGCCGACGAAGAGCGGAGCTTTGGCCTCGTGGGGGGCGAGGTGGCGACCTGTGAGGTCGCGCCGGCTTGCGGTAGGTGCGCTTCGGCGTCGTGTGCGGTGAGGTGGCGACCTGGGAGGGTGCGCCGGCCTACGTGGGCCGCGCCGCGGCGTCGTGCGATGTGAAGGGCCCGTCAGCGAGAGCGCGCCAGGTGAGACGCGTTGCGACGACGTGGGAGGCGAGGTGGCGACCGCGAGGGCGCGCCGACGTGCGACACCCGCGTCAGGCCGTCGTGGGAGGTGAGAGGACCGCCCGCGAGGGCGCCACGCGCCTACGGGACCTGCGCGACGAGTCCTGCGCTAAGAGACCCGAGCTACAACCCCGTGCGAGGCGAGACGACCCCAGGCATCTCGACCCCGGGCATCTCGACCCCAGGCATCTCGACCCGCAGCCACGCCTCCAGGGCATCGACGAGCCGCACGACCGCACCGACCACCGAGGTGGGATCGGCGGCGGAGGTGAGGACCGCCGTCGTGCGCTCGGAGAAGCCCTCGGGGAGCGAGCGGCACAGCTCCGGCACGCGCGTGCCGAGCCGCTTCTCCCCGGGGTGCGGCACGCGGTTGACAGCGAGCACGACGTCGTGGACGACGGCCAGCAGCTCGGCCACGCGATGGTTGAGTGCGACGAGGTCCTCGCGCGCCGCTGCGGTGGCGATCTGCGCGGGGAAGCTCGTGATCGTCCCGCGCACGAGCGGCCAGCAGTGCCGCACGACGGCCGCCCGCAGCTCCTCCGGGTACTCCGCCAGCGCACGCTCCCGGGCACGCGTGACCCACCCGTCGGGGTCGGCCACGGGCAGCCAGTGCCGCACCGTGTGCCAGTGCGCCGTCGTGTACCCCGCGGACGGTTCGTGGCGCTCGAGCACGGCGTCGAGGCGGTCGGTCACCCGGCTCGTCTCCCAGAACATGACGTCGAGGTCGGTGCCGCTCGCGTGCGTCCACACGTCGGTGACGTCCCAGTAGCGCTGGTCGAGGTCGAGCCGGCGCGCACCGCCGAGCGCCTCGACGACCGCGCGGCGCAGCTCGACGGGCGGGGGCCCGCCGTCGGAGAGGACGTACAGGTCGACGTCGGAACGCGCGTCCTCCTGACCCGTCGCGAGGGAGCCGCCGGCCGCGACCCCGACGACGCCGGGCAGCGCCGCGTATGCCTGCGCCGCGGTGATGACCAGCCGCGTGGTGGGGGAGAGGCCGGAGGCGGGCGAGGTCCCGTCGGCTCGGGAGCCGCCGACGTCGGGGGCGGACCCGTCGGCCGGGGAGGCGCCGACGTCGGGTGCGGGCCCGTCGGCTCGGGAGCCGCCGTCGTCGGGTGCGGACCCGTCGGCTGGGGAGCCGCCGACGTCGGGTGCGGGCCCGTCGGCCGGAGCGGCGCCGTCGGACGCGGTGTTCACAGCAGCATCCCCAGCACGCCGCTCCCGAGCGTGAGCCGCTCGATCCGCATGTGCGAGCGCTCCATCCGGTCCTCGAGCCCGGCGCGGTCGGAGGCGCGCGCGAGGTCGATGCCGACGAGCGCGGGGCCGGTCTCCCGGTTGTTCTTCTTCGTGTACTCGAAGTGGATGATGTCCTCGTCGCCGGTGAGCGTCTCCTCGAGGAAGCTCCGCAGAGCCCCGGGCTCCTGCGGGAACGTCACGAGGAAGTAGTGCCGCAGCCCCTCGTGGATCGCCGAGCGTTCGACGATCTCGGCATACCGCGACACGTCGTTGTTCCCGCCCGAGACGATGCAGACGACCGGCCCGGCGTCCCCGACCTCGACGAGCCCGTTCGCGACCGCCGCCGTCGCCAGCGCCCCGGCCGGCTCGGCGATGATCCCGTCGGTCTGGTACATCGCGAGCATCTCGGTGCACACGGCGCCGGTGGGGACGGAGATGATGTCGTCGACCAGGTCGCGCGCGATGTCGAAGCCGACCTGCCCCGCGCGCGCGACGGCCGCACCGTCGACGAACGCGTCGACCTCGGGGAGCCGCACCGGCCCGCCCGCGGCCAGCGCCGCCTGCATCGACGCCGCCCCCTCCGGCTCGACGCCGACGATCCGCACCCCCGGCACGCGGTTCTTCAGCGCGAGCGCGACACCCGCGAGAAGACCGCCACCACCCACGGGCACGACGACGACACCCGGCCGCTCGCCCCGGTCCGCGCTCTGCTCGGCGATCTCGACACCGACGCTGCCCTGCCCCGAGATCGTCAGCGGGTGGTCGAACGGGTGGACGTAGGTCAGGCCCTGCTCGGTGACGAGCTCGCGGGCGCGGGCGTCGGCGTCCTCGAACGGACCGTCGACGACGACGGTCGTCACCCAGCTGCCGCCGATCTCCGCGATGCGGGCGCGCTTCTGCCGCGGCGTCGTGCCCGGGAGGACGACCGTGCCGTGGATCGACAGGCGCGCGCACGCGAGCGCGACGCCCTGCGCGTGGTTCCCGGCCGACGCGCACACGACCCCCGCGGCGCGCTGCTCTTCGGTGAGCCCCGCCATCACCGTGTAGGCGCCACGGACCTTGTACGAGCGGGTCAGCTGGAGGTCCTCCCGCTTGAGGAGGACCCGGTGGTCGACCGCCTCCGACAGGCGCGGGTTCGTCTCGAGCGGGGTGCGGCGCACGACGGGGCGCAGCAGGTGCGCGGCCCGGCTCACCGCGGTCGCGTTGGGAACGTCCATCCCCCCATCGTGGCACCGCGCCGGGGTCGGCGGCGTGGGCGGTCAGCGGGTGGCTGGCGCCGGCGACGGTGGGTGGTCAGCGCGCGCGGAGCGGATGCGTGCCGTGGGTGGAGCGGGTGCGCGAAGGTCAGAACACCTGGTCGTCGGACTCGTCGCGGCGGTCCTTGGCGTCGGTCTCCTTGCCGCGGTTGCGGACCGCGAAGAACCACACGGCGGCCGCGACGGCGACGACGAGCGCAAGACCGCCGATGATCCACGCGTTGCGGCTGCCGGGGAGCCAGGAGTCCTCGTCGGAGCCGGCCTCGTCGGAGCCGTCGCCGGCGTCGTCGGAGGAGTCATCGGACGTGTCGTCGTCGGCCCCGGCGTCGTCGGACGTGGTCTCGCCGGAGCCGTCGGCGGCGGCCGCGGGCGCAGAACCGGTGTCCTGCGCGTCGTCCGCGTCGTCGTCAGCGCCGTCCTCGCCGGCGTCGTCGTCGGAGCTGCCCGCCGCGCCGTCGGTGTCGTCGGCGTCGTCTGCTGCGTCGTCGTCAGCGCCGTCCCCGTCAGCCGCGCCGTCGCCCGAGGTCTCGACGGTGAAGGGGAGCTCGCCCTCGATGCGGTGCCCGTCGGAGGAGATGACCGACCACACGAGCACCTGCTCGCCGGCCTCGACCTCGGGGAGCTCCCAGACGGCGTCGCGGCCGTCGTACTCGGGCTCCTCGAGCTCGATCTCCTCGCCGCCCGGGCCCTGGAGCACCGCGACGGCGCCGCTCGAGGTGAGGTCGGCCGAGAAGGTCAGGACCGCCTCCTCCGGCGCCTCCGTGAGCGTCGCGCCGTCGGCGGGGTCCGACTCGACGAGGGTGTCGTGCGCGAGGGCCGGCGTGGCCGCGAGCCCGAGGCCGAGCGAGGCGAACGTGGCGACCGCGACGGCGCGCACGGCCAGGGCTCGCCGTCGGGGCGAGGTCCGGGAGGCGGCCGTGGCGCCGTCACCGCCCGGTACGTCGTGCCTGGTCGCTGCGCCGCCCCCGCCCGTTGCGCCGTGCCGGGCCGCCGGGGAGATCGACGAGGTCGTTGCGGTGCGGGCGGACGGGCGTGACATCGGTGGGTTCCTCCTCGACGAGCCGGCGCCCGGACTCCGGACGCTCGCCCCCACCATAGGACCGCGGCCCTCCGGTGCGCCGCGAGGTCCGTGCGCCGCCACGTCAGTCGCGCGGCCCGACCAGCGCCGCGACCGCGTACCCGAGCTCGTCCTGGACCACCTCGAAGTCCCAGCCCGGGAACTCGCGCTCGGCGACGACCTCGACGTCCTGATCGCCCGGCTCGCGCCGCCACGTGTCGAGCACGACGGCGTCCGGCACGGGGTTCCCCTCGTTGCCGATCCAGTGCACGTCGGTCGTGGGGACGAGGTGCGCGAGCAGGAAGATGTCGCCGACGACGAGCGGCTCGTCGCCGTGGCGGGGCGTGACCGCGCCGGCGGCCGCGACGGCCGCGTGCGCCGCGTCGATGCGCATGCTCGGCTCCGGCGGCCCGTCCCCGAACGTGGTGACGAGCGGGAGCGTCGGCCACACCGCGAGCGTGCTCGCCACCGAGGCCACCACCGCGACCGACCGGGCGAGGTCGGGCCACTGCGGCCGGCGGACGACGTCGATCAGTGCCGCCGCCACCACCGGCATGAGGATCGCCGAGTAGTGCCACTCCCAGCCCCAGTAGTACTCGACGTTGCCGACGAAGCGCCACGCGAGGGTGGGAAGCAGCAGCCAGGCCAGCGGCGAGCGGACGCCGACGATCCCCGCGGCGAGCACGAGCAGCACGAGCGTGACCACCTTGACCGGCGGCCACAGGATCGTCACGACCGTCGCGAACCAGTCGGAGTGCTCCTCGCCGATCCGCCCGACGTAGTCGTACTCGCCGCCGGGGTTGAGCAGGGGAAGGATGACGACGACGGCGAGCACCACCCATACGACGCCCCAGATCGTCAGCACGGCGCCGATCCGGCCGTCGCGGGTGTCGAGTGCCGTGGTCGTGCGGGTGACGAAGGAGCGGGCGCGCTCCCGCAGGCCGGGCGGCGACGAGGTGCGTGGTTCGGCCGGCGCGCCGGGCCGTGAGTCGGACAGGGCGGCTTGCCGAGCAGGGGGTTCGTCGTCGGGCGCGTGGTCCGACCGATGCCCGGGCGGCGCCGCCCGCCACACCAGCACGAGGCCGAGCGCGGCGACCGTCAGGCCGAGATCCTCCTTGACGAGCACGAGCGGCGCGGCCCACAGCGCCGTGGCGAGCGCGCGGCCGCGGAGGAACGCGGCGAGCGACATCGCGACCAGCGGGACGGCGAACGCGATCTCGTGGAACTGCGCGAGCACGGCGCCCTGCAGCCCCCACGAGAACGCGTACCCGACGCCGAGGACCGTGCCCACCGCGCGCCCCAGCATCTGCCGGGCGACCGACGTGATCGGCACCGCCGAGAGCGCGAGCAGCACCGCCTGCGTGACGAGCAGCGTCCACCCCGACGGGTGCAGCCGGTAGAGCGGCCCGAGGAGGACGAGCAGGGGGTGGAAGTGGTCGCCGAGCAGGTTGAACCCGTGCCCCTTGATGTCGACGACCGGCGGACCGCCCTCGCTGTACGCGCGCGCGAGCTGGGTGAAGATCCCGAGGTCCCACGACGGCGTCGCGACGTCCCGCCACGCAGGCCATGCGAGGGCGACGTACGCGAGCGCGGCCGCGGCCGCCACGAGCCACGGCACGAGGTGGTCGTCCCAGCGGCGCGGCGATGACCCGACGGGCCGGCCGCGCTGCGCCCGACCCGTCACACGAGGTTCTTCCGCCGCAGGTAGGTCAGGGCGCCCCAGCCGATCGGGACGCGGCCCCACATCGTCAGCAGCCGGTAGAGCAGCGCGACGGACAGCGCCGTGGCAGGCGGGATCCCCGCCACGGTGAGGCCGCCGGTGAGCGCCGCCTCGACCGGCCCGATGCCGCCCGGGGAGGGGATGAGCGCGCCGACCGAGTTGGAGACGAGGTAGGTGAGCGCGAGCGTCGTCAGCGGCAGCGACTCGCCGTACGCCGCGAGGCAGAATCCGAACGTCGCCACGTAGAACGCGGTGAGCAGGAGGTTGCCGGACACGCCGACGATCAGCCGCTGCGGGCTCGAGACGAGCCACATGATGCGCGGCCCGATCTGCTTGATCGTGGGCGCCGTCTTCGACCACACCCAGCGCCGCACCGGCGGCACCGCGAGCGCGACCGCCACGACCACGATCACCGCCCCGGCGCCCCACAGCACCGAGCCGCTCGGCAGGCTGAGCGTCCCCACCGAGCCGGTCGTCAGCCCGACGAGGACGAGCAGGAGGATCGTCGCCACGAACTGGAAGACCTGCACGAGCGCGACCGAGGCGACCGCGAGCGGCGTCGACACCTTGTGCTTGGCGAGGAACCGCATGTTGACCGCGGCCGGACCGATGCCCGCCGGCGCGACGAGCGCGACGATCGCCCCCGCCGCCTGCGCGAGGACGGTCTGCCCGAACGGCAGCCGGTTCGGCGAGAACGCCATGAGGGACATCGCCGCGCCGATGTAGGTGGCCAGGCCGAGCACGTAGGCGATCGCCATGAGGGTGGGGTCGGCCGACGTCAGGGTCGTCCAGACCTCCTGGAAGTTGAGCGAGGTGATGAGGACGTACACGACCACGAGGAGCAGCGTCGTCATGACGACCCGCGAGACCGAGAACCGCGCGAGCTGGATCGGGGGGACGTCCGCCGTCGGGACGAGGGCCACGAGCGTGTCCCGCAGGGAGCCGAGCAGCTGGGGGCTGCGCCGGAGCTCCTGCCGCGTGGAGACCGGGAGGGCGACCCGCTGGAGGACGGGCGCGACGGCGGCCATCTGCTCGCGGGTGAGCGCGCGGCCGGCGGACGCGAGCGCCCGCTCGGGACCGGCGACGACGCCGAGCAGCGCGAGGGTCTGCGCGAGGTCCATCCGGCGGGAGAGCTCGGTGGAGGCGACCTCGCCCGCCTCCCAGCCGACGAGCCACACCGCGCCCGAGCCGTCGACGAGCACGTTCTCGGTGGTGAGGTCGCGGTGCGTGAGGCCGGCGGCGTGGGCGCGGCGGAGCTGGCGCCACACGTCGTCGAGGACGTCGTCCTGGAGGTCCTCGGCGGGCACCTCGTCGATCGGGGTGATCTCGTCGACATGATCCTCGACGACGAGGACCGAGTTCCGCGCCGTCGTCACCGAGGAGATCGCCGGCGTGCGCACCCCGGCCGCCGTCGCGGCGAGCGACATGAGCGACGTGCGCCCCGCGGCGTCCTTGAGCGAGGTGACCGGGCGGCGGTCGATCCCGCGCAGCCGGATCGCCTCCCAGATCGAGGACAGCAGGCCGACGACCTGCCGGTCGCCGTCGAGCAGGCGGAGGTCGTGCCGCGCGCCGGCGGTGTCCCACACGGCGTACTGGCGGCCGGGCGCGGAGTCGCCGCGGCGCGCGGGGTGGGCCTCGGAGCCCACGCGCTCGAGCAGCGCGGGCACGTCGGTCACGGGGTCCGGGCGGATCGTGTCGGTCCCCGCGGCGTCGACGGCCGCCATGAGGGACTCGGCGCTCGGCGGCTCCTCGGCGTCGAGCATGCCGGCGGTGGTGGCTGCTGCGTCGTCGTCCGTGCGTCCGGTCCGTCCCGTCCGTCCGGTGTCGGCGCCGACGCGTCCCGGGGTGGCGGGCTCGATGTAGCCCAGCGGCGCCTCGGTGGTCACCGTGTAGGCCGCGACGGCGGAGCGGCTCGGCCGGTCCATGCGGATGACCGAGACGGCGTCGATGCCCGCCCGGCGCAGGCCGCGCACGAGCGAGGTGCCGTCCGCGCGCTCGTGCGTGACCCCGTCGACGTACCGCACGGTGTAGCCCGCGATCGCGCCGAGCAGGACGGCGATGATGGCGCCCGGCAGGGTCTGCGCTCCCTGGATGATCTCGAGGGCGAGCACCACCCACAGCAGGTTCCACGACCACCGCGCGACCCGGTTCGTGGTCGCCGGACCCACCGCCGTGAGCACGCCGGCGAGCCCCGCGATGAAGGGCGAGAGGACCACCGTGGCGCGGCCGACGCTCGTGATCGTCAGCGACGTGAACAGCTCCGAGCCCGTGAGCGCGTCGAGCAGCTCGAGCGAGCCGAGCGCGAGGCCGACGCCGAGCGCGCCGGCGACGAGGCCCTGGAGGGCGGACCGCCATCGTCGCCGCCAGGCGCGCTCGGCGAGCACTGCGATCGGGACGAAGAATGTCAGCAGGCCGCCGAGCGCCGTGACGGGCAGCTGGAAGAGCTGCCGGAAGAACCCGGTGACGGCGTCCTGCACGTCCTCGGTCACCGCCAGTGTGGTGCCGCGCGCGTAGACCGCGAGGACGAGGACGAGGGCGAGGCCCAGGACCGCGGTGAACAGGCGGAGCAGGTCGACCGGGCGCCGTACACGGCTCTCGAGCGCGTCGACGAGGAGGACCTCGCGGCGCGGTGCGCGGGCGGTCGGCGGCGGCACCGGCGTGCGGAGGTAGACGGGGCGGCCGCTGACCGGGTCGATCTGTGGGCCGTCGCCGTCCTCGTCCGGCGTGACCGCCGTGATCGCCGTGCGGTCACGGGTCTCGTCCGCGGCTCCGGGGAGGGGGACGGGCGCCGGTTCGCCCGAGGGGGCGCGGCTCTGGCTGGGCGCCGCGTCCTGCGTGTGGTGCGCGGCGTCGTCGGCCCCGTCCCGTGCGGCCCCGCCCGCCCGGGGCGCCGCGTCCTGCGTGTGGTGCGCGGCGTCGTCGGCGGGTGTGTCCGGGGTGTCGGGCGTGGTGGTCCCGGCGGGGGATGCCGGACGGCCCGTCGCCTCGGGCACGCTCGTGCCCGGCTCCTCGGCCGGTCCGGTCATGCGGGGAGTCTAGGACCGACCCGCCGCGCCCGCCGGGACCTCCTGATCAGCGGCGACCGCGATCCCGGCCACCCCCGGGGACGTCCCCGGGTCCGTCGAACGGCTCGTCGGCCTGCTGCTCGTCGCCGAGCCGCCGGGACAGGACGGCCTGGGCGGCCCGGGCCATGTCGTCGACGTCGCCCTGGTCGGGGCCGGGCCGGCGCGTGGACGGGTCGGGGCGCGGTCCGCGACGACCCGTCTCCATGCCCGGCAGGATCTGCGCGAGCAGGAGCGTGGAGAGCGCGGAGGTGTCGGTCGAGGCGCCGTCCGTGCGGACGAGGACCGGGCGCGGGGCCTGCGAGGTGAGCTCGGAGCCGACCTCGAGCCGGCGCCGGGCGAGCTCGTAGCCGAGCACCGCGCGGTTGTCCCGGTAGGACGTGGCGAGCTGCTCCTGCGCGCGGGCCTCACCCTGGGCGGCCACGAGGTTCGTCCGCCCCTTCGTCTCGATCTCCCACTTGATCTTCTGGGCCTCGGTCTCCTGCTCCTCGAGCATCTGGGCCACGTTCTTGCGGGCCTCGTTGAGGGAGGCGTTGACCTCGACGATCTTCGCGTCGCGCACCTTCTTCGACCGCTCGATGTCCATGAGGAGCGTGTCGATGCGGCGCTTGCGGGTGAGGTCCCACTCCTTCTCGTACGCCTGGAGCTCCTTGGCCACCCGCTCGCGGGTCGCGATGTGCTGCTGGTACTGCTCGGGCAGCTGCACGTCCGGGATGTTGCAGCCCATGATCTGCACGCCGTAGCGGGCGAGCTGGCGGTTGAGCAGGGCCTGCATGTCGGCGACGTCGGATCCGCGCAGGTCGTGCGCCCGCTCCGTGCGCACGAGCCGCGAGCGCTGGCGGATCGCGTCCTGGACCGCGTTGGACAGGACGAGGTCGAAGTTGCCGGCGCCGATCGTGCGGACGAACTGGATCGCGTCGTGGATGCGGAACTTGAGGAAGAACTCGATCGAGCGCAGCGGGACGGACTCGGCCGTGGGGCAGGCGAGGACGGGTGCCGTGTAGGGGATCTCCGTGCTGACGTCGACCACGTAGTCCACGCGCGTCCACGGGTGCCACAGGTAGTGGCGGCCCGGGCTCAGCGGGGCGGCCGTGATCGCGCCGAAGCGCGAGCGGACGCCGACGGTGCCCTCCTCGATCTCGATGATCGACGAGCGCCACCACCACACGACCGACAGCGCGATGACGAGCGCCCCGACGATCCACAGCCACATCGCGCGGCCGCCGTGGCCGTCGATCGCGGTGAGTACCCCGCCGACGACGAGCCACAGCCCGATGCCCGCGAGGAACAGCCAGCGCAGCCCGCGCTGGTCCTTGGGGATGACGACGGGGACGAGCGCCCCGCGGTCGCCGCCGCGCAGCAGCTGGGCGACGTCGCTCCACGACGCGAGCGACTCCTTGATCGACGACATCGACCGGGCGACGGGTGCCTCAGACATCGCGGTTCTCCTCGGTTGTGTCGGTGGCCGGGTGGTCGGTGGCGGCCTGGTCGGTGCCGGCCGTGTCGGGCGGGCTGCCCGGGCCGGTGGCGGCCGCGTCGTCGGTGGCGCTCGCGCCGCCCCCGCTGCGCACGCGCGCCGCGAGGGCGGCGGCGTCGGAGGCGAACGCGGAGGTCGTGCGGTCCGCGGTGTCGGAGCTGTCGGGGCCGGTGCTGCCGGTGGAGTACTCCTCGGCGGTCCGTTCCGTGCCTGCCGGGTACGGCGGGAGGTCGCCGCCGAAGTCGGGGGCCGGATCGCGCGGTGCGTCGGCGTCGGACCCGGCGGGTGTCACAGGAGCGGCGTGCGCACCACGACGGCGCCGCTCGTCGTCGTCGGGTCTCCCCTCCGCGCCCGGCTCGTCGATCTCCTGCGCGACCGAGCGGCGGATCTCCTCGAGGCGGTCGGCGCCGGGGAGCTCGTCCTCGTCGGACGGGGCGACGATCGCCACCTCGGTCTCCTCCGGCGGCTCGAGCAGCTCGGCGATGCGGTCCTGCCGCTCGGCCACGCGGGACTCGATCGCGGCGGCACGCTCGCGGATCTGGGCGAGCTCGTCCTCGGAGAACAGCTCGAGGTCGCTGCCGCCCACGAGCTCGGAGGCGATCTTGAGGAAGTCGACGCCGCCGCCGTGCTCGCCCACCTGGACGATCTGCGGCAGG
Organism: Georgenia sp. Z1344; assembly: GCF_057652375.1. Lineage (NCBI taxonomy): Bacteria > Bacillati > Actinomycetota > Actinomycetes > Allobogoriellales > Allobogoriellaceae > Georgenia > Georgenia sp. Z1344. The sequence goes on from NZ_CM172728.1 coordinate 1,849,440, forward strand.
GACTCGGCCACCTGCTCGAGGCGGTCGAGGAGGTCCTGCTGGTAACGGAAGGAGAGGATCTCCGGGGCGTTCGCGGCCGAGAGGGCGCGGATATCGAGCGCCTGGGCCTCGAGGAGGGCGGCGTTCGCGTGGGCCGTCGACTCGGACTCGACGAAGCGCTGGCGGGCCATGGCATCCGCGCGGTTCGTCTCGCGCTCGAGGGCGGTGTCCATCTGTGCCTGGTACTTGGCGATGTCCGCCTGGATCGAGCTCAGCGTCTCCCGCAGCGAGGCGAGGTCCTTGTTGAGGTCACCCTCGTTCTGCTCCTTCTTCAGCTGGAGCTCGTACTCGTAGGTGTAGGCCTCCTTCGCCACGCGGATCATCTCCGGCGCGCCGAGGTCCGCCCGGTACTCCGCGCTCGAGGGCTCGGCGTGCGTGATGTTCGCGTGCGTGAGCTCGACCGCGGGGCGGAACTGCTCGTTGAGCTGGTCAAGGAGGATCTGCGTGGACTCACCGACCAGGTCGTAGATGTCCGCCGCCTCCTGCTCGTAGATGAGCGAGCGCGTGGTCTCGGAGATCGCGTTGTTCAGCTTGTCCTGGAAGCCCTGGACGGCGCCGAGCACGAAGATGAACTCGCGCGGGTCGTTGATCCGGAACTGGAGGAAGAGGTCGACCGAGGCCTGAACCCCGGAGCGCGTGGGCGCCTGGTGGATCGGCGCGTTGAAGGGATACTCGCGCGTGGTGTTGACGATGTAGGAGACGCGGCGCCACGGGTTGAGCAGCGTGACGAGCCCGGGCCCGACCACGCGCTCGACCTTCCCGAACCGGGAGATGAGCGCCTGGCAGCCGTCCGGGACCATGACCATCCCCGCGCGCCACCACAGGAACAGCGCGAGCGCGAGCAGCAGCACCCAGTAGTGGATGCCGAACAGCGTGGTCGCGAGTCCGCCGGTCAGTCCGCCGTCGCCGGCGATGCGGGTGACGTCGACGACGTTCGTCGCCGCGAGGAGCCAGTACCCGACCGCGCCGACGATCGCGAGCACGACGACGGGGACGAGCGCCCGCACGCGACCGCCGCTCGGCATGACCATCGGCGTGATGACGTGGACCGGGCCCGACGGGCCGTTCTCGTACTCGGACCGGTTGAGCGTCTGCCCGGCGTCGTTGAGCGAGGACCGCTTCGACGTGATCCGCGTGCCGACGCCGCCCGTGGTCTTCGCCGTGCTGAACGCGTCGATGTCGACGCTGAACGAGTCGGAGCCGCCGCCACCGAGTGCGGTCGCTGCCTCCTCGACGCTCTGCAGGCCCTGCTGGGCCTTCTGCGCGAGGCCGCGGGCTCGCCCGACCCAGCCGCTGTCCTGTGACATGGGGTACCTCTCCTGGGGAACCTGGACCGGGGGTGGGCCCCGGCGGGTTCAGTGTCCCAGGAGAGTGCGGCGCGGGTCACGGTCCGAGCGGGGAGATCGGCCCGGGTGCATCGCCGTGCGTTCGGAGTGTCGACGTCGTCCGACGGCGCCGCTCGCCCCGGGCGCATCGCAGTGCGTCCGGAGCGTCGACCTCGCCCGACGGCGCCGCTCGCCCCGGGCGCGTACGCGCCTCAGTCGGTGGTGCCGGCGGAGAGGTGCTCCTGCCACCAGTCCGGGATGTTCTCCGGCGCGCGCGGGTGGCGCTCGAGCTCGAGGCGGTAGTCGGTCTCGGCGGGCTTCGTGCGCCAGGTCGGCTGGATGTCGTGGTCCGTGGCGAGCTTGACCGACCCGGCGGGCTCGACCGTGATGACCGCTGTGAGCCACGCGCCCTTGCCGCCGTTGTCCGCCGAGTCGACGCGGAGCTTGGCGACCGCCTGCGCGACCTCCTTGGTCAGGCCCGTCAGGGTGACCTCGGTGCCGTCGGCGGTCGTGGCGCCGGAGCGGATCTCGCCGCGCGTGCCGAGCATGACGGCGACGAGGCGGGCGCGCTTCCAGTCCGCGGGGACCACGTCGACCATGCCGCGCACGATCGTCTGCAGCTCGGCGCGGTGCTTGACGGCGGGGTGGGAGTCGTCGGCGCCCTCGGGCGTACCGAGCGAGACCTGCGTGTTCGCGCCGGCGACCGAGTGCGGGGCGGGCGTGGCCGAGGTTCCCGACCGGCGCTCGCGCTGGTACTCCTCGCCCTTGGCCAGCTGCTCCTCGGTGGCCCACTGCTTGGGGATGCGCTGCGCGTAGACGACGTCGCTCAGCTCGTCCCACTCGACGGTCTTCTCGTAGACCCCGGCGTCGAGCTTGTCCATCTTGTGCCGCTCGTTGACGTTGGCGTCGCGGGCGATGGAGAAGATCCGGGCGCGGCGGGTGCCCTGCGGGTCGACCTGGTCGTCGACCACGCGGACCGGCACGCCGTTCCAGCGGGCGGTGCAGTGCATGGAGAACAGCTCGTCGACCTCGGAGCGGACGACCTGCTTGGCCCACGTCCCGGCCTCGGTCATCGTGAAGCCCTGCTCCTCGGCGTCCTTGCTCGGCGAGACGAGGGTGATGAGGGAGGGCTTGTTGTCGTCGTCGAGCCGGACGTCCGCGGCCCAGGCGGTGCCGTCGACCCGCGCGACGTAGCCGACGAGCTTGGACGGCACGGCGGTGGCGAAGAGGTCGCCGGCCGCGTGGTTCTGCCAGCCGTACGCGGGGCCGTGGTAGGTCCCCAGGTGCTCCGGCTCGGCCTGGCCGGGCAGGAAACGCCAGAGGCGGGCGCCCACGGTGAGGCGGTCGTGCTCGATCCACGCGAGCGGGGCGCGGACGTCGCCGACCTGGCTGAACCCGGAGCCGTCGAAGGGCTCGCGCTCGAGGAAGTTGCCGCGGACCTTGGCGCGCTCGGCCTCGGTGCGGCCGCCGGTCGCCGGGACCATCTGCCAGGTCGGGGACAGCGGGACGTGGAGGACGTCGATGGGCTGGTCCGGCGAGAAGGGCGAGCCGGTGAAGCCCAGGGCGTGCAGGCGGAACAGGTCCTCGGTGTTTCCGAGGGTGGCGACCTCGGCCGCCGGGACGACGAAGCCGGAGACCCGGTCGAGGCCCTTCTCGAGGTAGACCTTCGCCATCGCGGGGGTGACGGCCTTCTGCAGGACGAGCTGGGACATGGGGGCCTTCCGGGTCGGGATCCTGGTGGCAACGGTACGTGAGTCGGCGGGGGCCGGTGGGTGGTGCTCGGGCGGCTCGGTGGTGGGCGGGCGAGCATTCGGCCGCGGATCGGCAGTTTCAGGCATTGCTGATATCAGTCAGCACTGATATAAATGGCGCGTGGACGCCTTCGCCCTTCTCGCCGACCCGGTCCGACGCCGGATCGTCGAGGTGCTCGCCGACGGCGAGAGTGCGGCCGGCGAGGTCGGGGCGCTCGTCCAGGGCGAGTTCGGGATCGGCCAGCCGGCCGTGTCCAACCAGCTGCGCGTGCTGCGGGAGGCGGGGGCCGTCCAGGTCGAGGCCCGCGGCTCCCGGCGCATCTACCGGCTCGCCGACGGGGCGTTCGACGAGGTCGACGCCTGGGCCGAGCGGTACGCACGCCTGTGGCCCCAGCGCCTCGACGCCCTCGAGACCGAGCTCGCCCGTGGGAGGCGCGACTCGCGGGACGCCGACCGGCAGAGCACCGGCCGCACGTCCGACACGCACCGCCGACCGACCATCCACCGGAACGCACGCACCGACAAGGAGACCGACCGTGGACCAGAGCATCGTCCGGGCGCTGACCGGACCGCGTGACCAGCCCGTCCTCACCTTCGCCCGTACCTACCGCGCCGGCGCAGCCGACCTGCGCGACGCCTGCACGGACATCGGCCGACTCGCGCGCTGGTTCGGCACGGTCACCGGCGACCCGGCCCGCGTGGGCGACGCCTTTGAGGCCGCCCTGTCCGAGGACCCGGACGACCGCGCGACCGGCCGCGTGCTCAGGTGCACGGACGACGAGGTCGCGGTGGAGTGGGCCTGGCAGGGCGAGGCCACGAGCGTGATCTCCGCGCGCTTCCGGGAGGTCGACGCCGACCGCTCCGAGCTCACCCTGCGCCACGAGCTCGCCGAGCCCGGCCACGCCGTGGGCTACGGCGGCGGCTGGGAGCAGGTCCTCCAGTCGCTCGCCCGCGCGCTCGGCGCCGTGGAGGAAGGTGCTGCCGGCGCGGTGGTCGCGAGCGACGAGGTTCAGGGCGCGAACCTCCCGGGCGGGGAGGTCGCGGGCGAGGGCGTTCCGAGCGACGACGAGATCGAGGCCGCCGCGGTGGAGGTCTGGCGCACGATCACGCGAGCGCCGCTCGAGCTGGGACGCGCCGTCGACGCCGACCCGTCGCGCGTGTGGACCGCCCTGGCCACGGCCGACGGCCTGCGCAGCTGGTGGTGGAACCACTGGGACGACGTCACCGTCGAGGCGGACGTGCGGGTGGGCGGCGCCTACCGGATCGAGGCCCCCGGCGCGGGGCTCGTGCTCGACGGGCGCTACCTCGACGTCGAACCCCCGGCCGCCGGCAGGCCCGGCCGCCTCGCGATGACTTGGCGGTGGGCCGACGCCGACGGCACGAGCGCCGACGAGGCCGTGGAGATCCGGGTCGAGCACGGCAGTGGGGAAGCGGCCGGCAGCGCCGAGGCTGCGGTGGTGGCCGGCGGGCCGGCCGACGGGAGCGATGCGCGGGGCGGCGGGCCGGGTGGGTCGTTCGTCGTCGTGCGGCACTCGGGACCGTGGGCCGACGACGCGCCCGCGTCGAGCTACCGGCAGGGCTGGGAGTTCACCCTCGGCGCGCTCGCCGCGGCTGTCTGATCGGCGCGGCGGTGGGGACTACCGTGTCGGGATGCGCCTGGGAGTCCTCGACGTCGGATCCAACACCGTGCACCTCGTGGTGCTCGACGCCGTGCGCGACGCGCGGCCCGACCCGGAGTCGTCGGACCGGTCGACGGTGCGGCTCATGCAGTACCTCACCGACGACGGCACGATCGACGACGACGGCGTCAAGGCGCTGAAGAAGGCCGTCAAGCGGGCCCGGAAGGCCGCCGAGAAGTTCGGGTGCGAGGAGCTCGTCGGCATGGCGACCTCCGCCATCCGCGAGGCGCGCAACGGTCCCGAGGTGCTGGCCAAGCTCGAGAAGGCGGCCGGCGTGCCGCTGCGGGTGCTCAGCGGCGACCAGGAGGCGGAACTGACGTTCCTCGCGGCGCGGCGGTGGCACGGCTGGGCGTCGGGGCGGCTGCTCGTGCTCGACATCGGCGGCGGCTCCCTCGAGGTCGCGCTCGGCATCGACGAGTCGCCCGAGTACCGGGTCTCGCTGCCGCTCGGCGCGGGCCGGCTCACCCGGCACTTCCTCAAGACGGACCCGCCGGAGAAGAACCAGATGACCACCCTCCAGCGGCGCGTGGACAAGCTGCTTGCGCCGGTCGCGGCGGACCTCGCCGAGCTGCCCGCCCCCGACCACGTGGTCGTCACCTCGAAGACGTTCCGCTCGCTCGCGCGGCTCGCCGGGCACTCGCAGGCGGTGATCGGGCCCGAGGAGCGGCGCCGGATGGCCCTGCGCGACCTCCAGGACTGGGTGCCGAGGCTCGCCCGCATCCCCGCCGAGCAGCGGATGGAGCTGCCCGGGATCACGCCCGAGCGCACGCACCAGATCGTGGCCGGGGCCGTCGTGGCGGAGTCGGCGATGCGGCACCTCGGCGTCGACCGGGTCGAGGTGTGCCCGTGGGCCCTGCGCGAGGGCGCGATCCTGCGCCGCATCGACCACATGTCCGGGCCGGAGAACGGGGACAACCTCGCTCCCGTCGGTGGCGGCGCCTCGGCCGGGGGGCCGCCCGGGGGCGCGCTGCGGTCCTCGTTCGTCTGAGCAGGGGTTCGGAGGCGCGGCGAGAGACCGGCGTCCGTGGCGCCCGGCCGGTGGTATCGAGTTCGGTGACGAGTGCTGCCCGCGGCGGCGAGGGATCAGTCGTCGTGGAGCGGTTCCTCGGCGCCGCGGCCCTGGCGGAGCAGTCCCCAGAACTCCGGGAGCGCGCCGGCGGGCTCGTGCGCCACGACCTCGAAGCCGAAGCGCTCGTACATCGCCACGTTGCGCGCCGTGTTCGTCTCGAGCCAGACCGGCGCACCCGTGCGGTCCGCGCGAGCAAGACCGTGGCGCAGCAGCGCGCCGGCGTAGCCCTTGCCCTGGTCCTCCGGCGCCACCGCGAGGAACGCGAGGTACCAGGCGGCCGATCCCGGGTCGTGCCGCCGGTGCGCGGTCTCGGCCTGGCGCTCGGCGGACGCGAGCCGGCGCACGTCGCCCGGACGGAGCCGGAGAAGCGCGCCGAGGGCGCCGCCACGCAGCTGGTCGACCATCCGCGGCGTCCGCCCCGGCGCGTACCAGAGCGCGATCGAGCCGCCGCCGGCGGTGTCCGCCACGCCGTGCGCGAGCCCGGTCCGCACGCTGGCCGCGGCCCACGCGGGCAGGCGACGGTTCCGCCGCTCCCGGTCCGGGACGGCCCAGGTGAAGAGGGGATCGTCGTCGAAGGCGGTGGCGATGACCGCGCCGAGCCGTTCGACGTCGGACCTCGTGACGGGGACGACCTCGGGCGTGGTCACGGCGCGGGGTCAGGGGTGTCGGTGGCTCCCTGTCCGTCGACCGTGCCCTCGCCCGCGGCCCCGCGCGCCCGGCGCTTGCGGACGTGGCTGACGACGAACCACACGAGCAGGATGACGACGACCGCGATGACCGCGTACTGCAGCCAGCCGGTGTACTGCTCGACCACGTCCCAGTTCTCGCCGAGGTAGTAGCCGGCGAGGATGAGCACCGTGTTCCACACGAGCGAGCCGATGGTGGTGAGCAGGCCGAACATGAGGAGCGGCATCCGGGTGATCCCGGCGGGGATCGAGATGAGCGAGCGGAAGATCGGCAGGCAGCGGCCGAACAGCACCGTCCAGTGGCCGTGCTTGTCGAACCAGTCCTCGGTCTTCGTCACGTCCTCGACGTCGACGAGCGGCAGCCAGTTCATGATCGCCCGTGTGCGCTCGCGGCCCAGCAGCGCGCCCACGCCGTACAGCGCGTAGGCGCCGAACACCGAGCCGACGGTGCACCAGATGATGACCTCGATCAGCCCGAACGAGTTGCCCTGCGACGCGGTGAACCCGGCGAGCGGGAGGATGATCTCCGACGGGATCGGCGGGAACAGATTCTCGATGGCCACGAGCAGCGCCGCCCCGAAGGCGCCGAGGCTCTCCATCATCGACACGGCCCACCCGGCGATACCGGTCAGACCGTCGGTCCCGCCGGCGGAGGCGGCGATCGGCGCGGCGGGCGAGAGCGCCGCGGTGGTCGCGTGGGCGAGGGCTGGGGTCGTCACCGCTCCAACCTATGGCGCGCGGGGTGTGCGCGTGCGGCGGCGTGCCCGTGAGATGGCCGACGGAGGTCAGTCGTTGTCCGCATCCCCTCCTACCGTCGCCTCGACCACAGGACCTCACCGACGACGAGGAGTGCACCATGAACCGCCCGAGCACCGTTCCCGACGGCTACCACACCGTCACGCCCTGGATCATCGGACAGGACACCGCCGGCCTCATCGACTTCCTCGTCGAATCCTTCGACGCGACCGAGCTGGGCCGGACGACGACCGACGACGGCGGGATCGCCCACGCGGAGGTCCGGATCGGTGACTCGGTGGTGCTGATGTTCGACCAGCCTGACTGGCCGCCGACCCCAGGATTCCTCCGGCTCTACGTGAGCGACATCGAGCAGGTCCACGACCGCGCGCTCGCAGCCGGAGCACTGTCGGTGACCCGACCGACCCAGCTGTTCTGGGGCGATATGGCGGCACGCGTGCGTGACCCGTTCGGCAACCTGTACTGGTTGATGGAACGGATCGAGGAGGTCGACGAGGACGAGATGGCACGCCGGGCCGCCGACCCGGAGTTCGTCGCGAACATGGAGTACGTGCAGGGCGCGCTCGTCCATCCCGGCCAGGGCCAGTCGGACTGAGTTCGCGAGGGGCGCTCGGGGGAACTGAGCGCGGTCAGCCCTCGGCGTCCTCGAACCGGGTCAGTGCAACCGTGTGCGGCACCGTCAGTCGGCCGAACGCTTCGACCCGGCGAGCGGATTGATCACGGCGAGTCCGTCAAAACGATGAAAGTCGGCGTCGTTGGACGCGACGGTCGCGCCTTCGAGCGTCGCGTGCGCGGCGATCTGGGCGTCGGTGGTGAGGTTCCCGCCCGCGCCGGACCCGGCGAGCAGGTCGAGACTCTCCTCGACGTGGCGACGGTCCGAGCTGAGGAGTCGGACGTGGGGCTGGTCGAGCCACGACCGGACGACCGCGCTCGCCGCCGGGACGCGCATCGGGCGCTCCGTCAGGCGCGACGACGTCGCGAGGCGGACGAACCCCATCGCCACGACGGGCGGGATGCCCACCATGTCGTCGCCCGACAGGACGTTCTCCCACCAGCCCCGCGCCTCGGCGTGGCGATCGAACCCGTCGATGTGCGCGTAGAGCAGCAGGTTGAGGTCGGGGACGATCACCGGGCGGGCTCCGGGGAGTGTGCGTCATCGGTGTCGATCTCGTCGACGAGCTGGTTGAGCCGCCCGGCGTCGATGCCGGTGCGGATCGCGGAATGGTGGACGTCCACCGTGTAGGGCCGGGCCACTGGCGGCGGAGCGAGGGCGGCGCGCAGCGCGTCGTTGACGACCTCCTTCATCGAGCGCCGGTCACGGTGCACGGCCTCGTCGACGAGGCGGGCGACGTCGTCGTCGAGAGTGAGCGTGGTGCGCATGTGCTCATCATGACTGCATGTGGATCATGCATCAAGATGCACGCTTGTCAGAGGTGGCGGCGCCGTGCCCGCGCGGGGATCGGCCCGCGGTCAGCCCTCGGCGTCGATCGTGCGCGCGAGCTGCGAGGACAGGCCCGTGTACGTGGCCGGCGTGAGGTCCGCGAGGCGCGCCTCGACGTCGGCGGGCAGGCCGAGCGACCCGATGAACTTGCGCATCGCGGGGCCGTCGACCTTCCGGCCCCGCGTGAGCTCCTTGAGCCGCTCGTAGGGGTCCTCCATGCCGGTCGCACCGGCGATCGACGCTGCGCGCATCGCCTGTTGGACCGCCTCGCCGAGGACCTCCCACGCGCCGTCGAGGTCGCGGGCCATCGCCTCGGCGTCGACGTCGAGACCCGCGAGCCCGCGCCGGACGTTGTCGATCGCGAGCAGAGAGTGGCCGAGCGCCGTGCCGATGTTGCGCTGCGTCGTCGAGTCCGTGAGGTCGCGCTGCAGGCGCGAGGTGACGAGCGTCGAGGCGAGGGTGTCGAGCAGGGCGCAGCTGATCTCGAGGTTGGCCTCGGCGTTCTCGAACCGGATCGGGTTGACCTTGTGCGGCATCGTCGACGAGCCCGTCGAGCCCTGCGCGGACAGGCGCTGCGTGAAGTACCCGAGCGAGATGTACGTCCACACGTCGGTGGCGAGGTTGTGCAGGATCCGGTTGAACCGGGCGACGTCGGAGTAGAGCTCCGCCTGCCAGTCGTGCGCCTCGATCTGCGTGGTCAGCGGGTTGAACGACAGGCCGAGCCCGGTGACGAAGCGCTCCGCGACCGCCGGCCAGTCGGTGCCCGGGACCGCGACGCTGTGCGCGCCGTAGGTCCCCGTCGCGCCGTTGATCTTGCCGCGGTACTCGGTGGAGGCGACCCGGTCGAGCTGGCGGCGCAGGCGCGCGACCGTCACGGCCAGCTCCTTGCCGAGCGTCACCGGCGTGGCCGTCTGCCCGTGCGTGCGGGCGAGCATGGGGACGTCGGCCTGGGCCAGCGCCATCTCGGCGAGCTGGTCGGTCACCGCGGTGGCGGCGGGCAGCCACACGTCGACGATCGCGGCGCGAACCGTCAGCGCGTAGGACAGGTTGTTGACGTCCTCCGACGTGCAGAAGATGTGGACGATCTCGTGCGCGCCCGGCAGCGAGGTCTCCGCGCCGAGGGCGTCGGCCGCCTCGTCGAGCCGGCGCTTGAGCAGGTACTCCACGGCCTTGACGTCGTGCCGCGTCTCGGCCTCGATGGCGGCGTGCTCCGCGATCTCGTCGGCGCCGAAGGAGTCCACGAGGCCGCGCAGGTAGGCGCGCTCGGCGTCGGTGAGCGCGGGGGCGCCGGGCAGGGCGCCGGTGTCGCACAGGTGGACGAGCCACTCGACCTCGACGTGCAGGCGGGCCCGGTTGAGCGCGGCCTCGCTCAGGTGGTCCGCCAGCGGCGCGACGACCGACCGGTACCTCCCGTCGAGCGCCCCGAGAGCGATGGGCGGGGTGATCGTCGAGAGGTCGGTGCGCGCCGTCATGGGGCGATTCTCCCTCAGGCCGGGGCGCGCTTGTCCACGAGCCGGGAGACCGCGTCGGCCATGTGCTCGAGCATGAGGGCCTTCGTCCGGGCGGTGTCACCGGAGCGGATCGCCTCGCGCAGCGTCTCGTGCTCGCTCGCCTGCGTGCGCAGGTCGGCGTAGGTGGTGACGAGCTCGCCGAGGCACATGCGGGTCTCGACGAGCAGCGTGCGCATCGCCCGGATGAGCCGTGGACTCCCGGAGCACTCGACGAGGACCTCGTGGAACTCCTGGTCGGCGTCGGACACCGCGGAGGCGTCGCCGCGCTCGGCGGCCGCGCGCATCGCCGCCACGCTCGGGCCCAGTGCCCGGTACGTCTCCTCGCGGCCGGAGGCGGCGGGTGTCTCGTCGTCGAGGATGAGCTCGACGGCCCCGCGTTCGATGACCGACCGGGTGCGGTAGACGTCGAGGACGTCGTCCAGCGTGAGCTCGGTGACGAAGACGCCGCGGTTGCGCACGGCGTGAAGGATTCCCTCGGACACGAGCCGCTGGAGGGCCTCGCGGACCGGGCCGCGCGAGACCTCGAACCGCGTGGCGAGCTCCGCCTCGCCGAGCTGCTCGCCGGGCGCGAGCTCGCCGCGCATGATCGCGGCGCGCAGCTCCTCGGCGAGGTAGTCGACCGTGGACGGCGGTCGGGACGGGCGCAGGTCAGTCAGCGGCACGGGGCCTCCGTTCGTCGAGCAGGGCACCGAGCGACGGGCCGGTGCCCGGGTGGCCGGCCAGGCGCAGCCCCAGCCAGATTGTCACCTGGTTGGCCGTGAGCACCGGCTTGCCCAGGCGGGACTCGAGCCGCGGGAGGACCTCCAGGGTCCGCATCGCGGTGTCGGGGACGAGGAGCGCCTCGGCCCCCGGGTGGTCGTGGGCGGCGGCGAGGTCCTCGACCGCGTCGGCCGCGAGCGTGCCCACCTCGGCGGCGGTGGCGATCCCGGCGTGCGCGGCCGCGACGACCTCGATCCCCGCGTCGCGCAGGTAGGTGGTGAACAGGTCAGCGACGTCGGCCGGATAGGTGGCCGCCACCGCCACCCGCCGGATCCCCAGGTCCCGCAGGGCGGCGACGAAGGCGAGAGACGTGCTCGACGTCGGAACCCCCGTGGCGGTGGCCAGCTCGTCGACCTGCCGCTGGGCGCCGGCCCTCCCGCGCACGAAGCTCCCCGACGTGCACGCCCACATCACCGAGCCGGGCCGGCGCGGGGCGAGCGCGGCGGCGCCGGTGGCGAGGAGGTCGGGGCGGCCGAGGTCGAGCAGCTCGGGGACCGCGTGGAGGTCGGTGCCGTGGACGTGGGCCACGGGGAACGAGGCGCCGAGCAGCTCCGCCGCGCGCGGGTACTCGTCCTCGGCGGCGTGGCCCGGGTAGATGATCCCGACGGTCGGTGACCCGTGTGGCGTCGATGGGGCGCTCATGCCGGGACCTCGCCGTCTGCCGCAGCGCCGCGGTACGCCGCCGTGCCACCGCCTGCCGCCTCACCCGCGGCTCCGTCGTCGAACACGCCGCGCAGCCACCGGCCCGGCCCCGTCATCTGCAGGCCCATCCGGCCCAGGCACGCCCACATCGTCAGCTGGTTCGCCGTGAGCACGGGCTTGCCGAGTCGCTCCTCGAGCGGGTCGACGATGTCGTAGGTCGGCAGGTTGGTGCAGGCCACGACGACGGCGTCCGCGTCGTCGTGGTCCGCCCCCGTGATCCGCTCGGCGACCGTGCGGTAGTTGACCTTCCAGATGCCGCCGCCGAGCCCCAGGTGGTCGGAGCGCACCACCGCGACGCCCAGCTCGCCGAGGAAGTCGTGCAGCCGGTCGGTGAGCGCGGCGTCGTACGGGGTGAGGACCGAGACCCGGCGGAGGTCGAGCGCGCGGACGGCGGTGGCGAGCGCGCCGGAGGTGGTGACGGCGTCGGGCGCCCCGGCCTCGAGGACGGCCGCGCGCAGCCGGGCCTCGTGGGCGAGCCCGTGGATGAAGCTGCCGGACATGCACAGGTAGGCGACGACCTCCGGCTCGACGCCGAGGACGTCCCGGGTGGCCGCGCGCAGGTGCCGCTCCTCGGACACGAGCTCGGCCATCTCGAGGCTGACGGGGACCGGCTCGTAGGGCGTGCGGGCCAGGTGGAGGCTGACCTCGAGCGGCACCCACCGCCACAGCTCGCGCTCGAGGGCGAGGTCGAACGGCGCGATGACGCCGATGCCGCGCTGGGCGAGCGGACCCTCGATGTCGGGCAGCTCCGCCATCGTGCCTCGCTCTCGCACCGACGCAGATCGTCAGATTGTTGACAACAATAGGTGGCGTTCCTAGGTTGTCAACGTGCCCACCCGCCCCGTCGTCGCCGTCCTGCACGACGGCGATCCGCCGTCGCAGGACGCCCTCGCCCCGGTCCTCGAGCGCGCCGAGGTGCGCATGGCCGACGAGGCCGGCCTGGCCGCCGCCCTCGACGGCGCCGAGGTGATGTACGCCTACCACTTCCTCAGCCGCGTCATGCCCGAGGTGTGGCACGCGGCCGGGTCGCTGCGGTGGCTGCACGTGGCCGCCGCCGGGGTGGACGCCCTGCTCACGCCCGAGGTGGCGGCGAGCGACGTGGTCGTCACCAACTCCCGCGGCATCTTCGACGCGTCGATCGCCGAGTACGTCCTCGGCCAGGTCCTCGCCTTCGCCAAGGACCTCCCCGGCTCGGTGCGCCGCCAGGACGCCCACACCTGGGAGCACCGCGAGAGCGACATGGTCGCCGGCAGCCGCGCCCTGGTCATCGGCACCGGGCCCATCGGCCGGTCGATCGCGCGACTCCTGCGCGCCGCCGGCGTCGAGGTCTCCGGCTCCGGCCGCCGCGCGCGCACCGGCGATCCCGACCTCGGGGACGTCACCGACGCCGACGGGCTGCCCGCCGCCCTCGCCGCCGCCGACTGGGTCGTCCTCGCCGCACCCCTGACCCCGGCCACCCGCGGGATGATCGACGCCGCGGCGTTGTCCTCGATGAAGCCGACCGCCCGGCTCGTCAACGTGGGGCGCGGCGAGCTCGTCCGCACCGACGACCTGGTGACCGCCCTGCGGGAGGGGACGATCGCCGGGGCCGCGCTCGACGTCGTCGACCCCGAGCCCCTGCCCGCCGGGCACCCCCTGTGGGACCTGCCCGGCGCGATCATCACCCCGCACAACAGCGGGGACTTCCGCGGCTGGCGCGACGCGCTCACCCACCTGTTCGCGGACAACTTCCTCCGGTGGACGGCGGGCGAGCCGCTGCCGGGCGTGGTCGACAAGTCCCGGGGGTACGTGCCCGGCGAGGGGAGCTGACGTGGAACCCACCGAGATGACGGCGGCGGAGCTCGTGACGGCCTACGGGTCGGGCGAGCTCTCGCCGGTCGAGGCCACGCGGGCCGTGCTCGCCCGGATCGAGGAGCGTGACGGCGAGCTGAACGCCTTCAGCCTCGTCGACGCCGACGCCGCCCTCGAGCAGGCCGCCGCCTCCGAGGAGCGCTGGCGCTCCGGGCACACCCAGGGCCTGCTCGACGGCGTGCCCGTCTCGATCAAGGACATCTTCCTCACCGCCGGCTGGCCCACCCTGCGCGGCTCAAGCGCGGTGGACCCGGACCGGGAGTGGACCGTCGATGCACCCGCCGTCAAGCGGGTCAGGGCCGACGGCATGGTGCTCGTGGGCCAGACGACCTCGCCCGAGATCGCGTGGAAGGCCGTGACGGACAGCCCCCTGCGCGGCATCACGCGCAACCCCGTGGACCCCCGCACGACGGCGGGCGGCTCCTCGGGCGGTGCGGCCGCCGCGGTCGCCGCCGGCATGGGGCCCTGCTCGCTCGGGACGGACGGCGGCGGATCGGTCCGCATCCCCGCCTCGTTCTGCGGCGTCGTGGCCCTCAAGCCCACCCACGGGCGGGTGCCGATGTACCCGGCCAGCCCGTTCGCGCCCCTCGCGCACGCCGGGCCGATCACGCGCACGGTCGAGGACACGGCGCTGCTCATGGATATCCTCTCGCTGCCCGACCATCGGGACCCCACCTCCCTCGCCCCGCCCGTGCGGACCTTCCGCGGCGAGCTCGACCGCGACGTGGCCGGCCTGCACGTGGCGTACTCGCGCGACCTGGGCTTCGCCGACGTGGACCCCGAGGTCGCGCGGGTCGTCGACGAGGCCGTGGCGGCGCTCGGCCGCGCCGGCCTGCACGTGACCGCCGCCGACCCCGGGTTCCCCGACCCGATCGACGCCTTCGAGGACCTGTGGGCCGCCGGCGCCGCGACCCTCCTGCGGACGATGCCCGGCGCCCGCGAGACGGTCGACCCCGGGCTCGGGAAGGTGTGGGACCACGGCGAGACCCTCAGCGCCGTCCAGCTCCTCCAGGCGCGGGGTGTCGCCGCCGCCGTCGGCATCGCCATGGGCGAGTTCCACGAGACGCACAACCTGCTGCTCACCCCGACGATGCCGATCGCCGCGTTCGAGGCCGGCCACGACGTGCCGCCGGGCAGCGGGCTGAGCAGCTGGCCGCAGTGGACCCCGTTCACCTACCCGTTCAACATGACCGGGCAGCCGGCGCTGAGCGTGCCCGTCGGCGAGACCGCGGCCGGGCTGCCCGTGGGCCTGCAGATCGTGGGGCCGCGCCACTCCGACGACCTCGTGCTCGCCGCGGGCCGGTTCGTCGAGCGGGTGCTCGGACGGTAGGGCTGTCTGGTCGACCCGGCGCCTACGCCCGCGCGAACGAGAGGCGCTCGCCGGCGAACCCGTGCCGCCACAGGTCGTTGCACGCCGCCGCCATCTCCGCCAGCCCCTCGACGACGGTGGCGAAGACGTTGCCCGGCACCCACCCGACGTCGCCGTTGAGCAGCAGGTTGTTGCGGTCGTAGAAGAGCGCGAGGTCGGTGGCGCCGAGCTCGGCGTGGGCGGCCGATCCCGGCTCGTACCCGTAGGCGGGGTTGCCGATCTCCCAGGGTTCGAAGTCGAACAGGCACACGTCGCCCGGGATCGGGGTGACGGTCGGGTTCTCGCGGCGCGGGGCGGCGGCGATCCGCGGCAGCAGCGCGTAGACCTCGTTGCGCGCGAACTTGGCGTGGAAGGCGTCGCCGGACAGCGGCAGCGCGTCCCACACGGCGGCGCACGTGGCGGGTGCGTCGTCGTCGAGGAGCCGTGCCCGGCACGCGACCCCGCGCGACTCGAGCGTGATGGTGACGTGCCGGACCACGGTGTCAGACCTCCGCGAGGACCTCGGCCCAGATGCCGAGCGCCTCGTCCACCTGTGCCTCGGTGACGACGAGCGGCGGGATCATCCGGACGACGTTCATGTGGGCGCCGCAGGTGAGCATGAGCAGCCCCTTGGTCGCGGCCAGCTTCTGCGCGGCGGCCGCCTTCGCGGTGTCGGGCCCGCCGTCGGCCGTGACGAACTCCGAGCCGACGAGCAGGCCGAGCCCGCGCACGTCCCCGACCGCGTCCGTCGCGGCCGCGCGCACGCCGTCCAGCAGCTGCGTCCCGCGCTCGGCGGCGTTGGCCACGAGTCCCTCGTCCTGGATGACGTCGAGGGTGGCGACCGCCGCCGCGCACGCCACCGCGTTCCCGCCGTAGGTGCCGCCCTGCGAGCCCGGCCACGCCTTCGACATCAGCTCGGTCGACGCCGCGATGCCCGAGAGCGGGAAGCCGGAGGCGAGGCCCTTGGCGATCGTCATGACGTCCGGGCGCACGTCGAAGTGCTCGTGCCCGAAGAACCGGCCCGTGCGGCCGAAGCCGGTCTGGATCTCGTCGAGCACGAGGAGGATGCCGTGCTCGTCCGCCCGCTCGCGCAGCCCCTGGAAGAATCGCGTGTTCCCGGGGATGTACCCGCCCTCGCCGAGCACGGGCTCGACGACGAACGCCGCCGTCTCGCGGGGCGACGTGACGGTCGCGAACAGGTAGTCGAGCTCCCGCAGCGCGAAGTCGGTCGCCTCCTCCTCGGTCCACCCCCACCGGTAGGCGGTGGGGAACGGGGCGATGTGCACGCCGGCCATGAGCGGGCTGAAGCCGGCGGAGAACCGGGTGCCCGAGGTCGTCATCGACGCCGCCGCGACCGTCCGCCCGTGGAAGCCCCCGTGGAACACGACGACGTTCGGCCGCCCCGTGGCCTGCCGCGCGAGGCGGAGCGAGGCCTCGACGGCCTCGCTGCCGGAGTTGGCGAAGAACAGGGAGTCGAGGC
Source organism: Georgenia sp. Z1344 (assembly GCF_057652375.1). Lineage (NCBI taxonomy): Bacteria > Bacillati > Actinomycetota > Actinomycetes > Allobogoriellales > Allobogoriellaceae > Georgenia > Georgenia sp. Z1344. The sequence goes on from NZ_CM172728.1 coordinate 1,865,837, forward strand.
CCTCGGGCAGGACCTCGCCGAGCCGCTCGGTCAGCTCGAGCAGGGGGCGGTGCATGACGGTCGTGTACTGGCCGTGGATGAGCGAGCCCACCTGCTCCTGCGCCGCGGCGACGACGCGCGGGTGGCAGTGCCCCGTGCTCGTCACGCCGATGCCGGCGGTGAAGTCGAGGTAGCGGCGGCCGTCGGAGTCGAACAGCTCGCTCCCGCGGCCGTGGTCGACGACGACCGGGGTCGCCTGGCGCAGGTGCGGTGACAGCGTCGTCATGGAGGACCTCCGTCGAATCATTGTCGGATTGTCGACAATACTTCTATGCTGGGTCGACGGCAAGGAGCGCGCGGGAGCAGACTCGAGGGGCGCGCCGGCTGGCGCGGTGCCCGATCGCGGGTGGCGCACCGGGCGGCACGCCGTTCGTCGTCGGGCCGGCATGCGCGGCTCGCTCGCCCGGTCGTCCGCACCATCCACCCAGGAGCACGGGAGGCACCAGTGACCACCCACGACGAGGCCGCGGCCATCGCGTCCGTCCCCACCGGACTGTTCATCGGAGGCAAGTGGCGCGACGCCGCCCGCACGATGCCGGTCGACGACCCCTCCACCGGGAAGGTGCTCTGCGAGGTGGCAGACGCGAGTCCGGAGGAGGCGATGGCCGCCCTCGACGCCGCCGCCGACGCGCAGGCCGCCTGGGCCGCCACGCCGCCCCGTGAGCGCAGCGAGATCCTCTCCCGCGCCTACGCCCTGCTGATCGAGCAGACCGACCGGCTCGCCCTGGTGATGACCCTCGAGATGGGCAAGCCGCTTCCCGAGGCCCGCGGCGAGATCGCCTACGCGGCGGAGTTCCTGCGCTGGTTCGCCGAGGAGGCCGTCCGCATCGATGGCGGGTACATGACCTCGCCCAACGGGCAGGCGCGGTTCCTCGTCAGTCGCCAGCCGGTGGGGCCGAGCATCCTCATCACCCCGTGGAACTTCCCCATGGCCATGGGCACCCGCAAGATCGCCCCCGCGATCGCCGCCGGGTGCACGAGCATCATCAAGCCGGCCGCGCAGACGCCGCTGTCCACGCTCGCGCTCGTCGAGATCCTCGCGGAGGCCGGGCTGCCCGCCGGCGTCGTCAACGTCGTCACCACGAGTGCCTCCGACGACGTGATGACGCCGCTCATCCTCGACCCCCGCTCGCGCAAGCTCTCGTTCACCGGGTCGACCCCGGTGGGCAAGCACCTGCTCGGCCTCGCCGCGCAGACCGTCATGCGCACGTCGATGGAGCTCGGCGGCAACGCGCCGTTCCTCGTGTTCGAGGACGCGGACCTCGACGCCGCCGTCGAGGGGGCGATGGCCGCCAAGATGCGCAACATCGGCCAGGCCTGCACCGCGGCCAACCGGTTCTACGTCCACCGCTCGGTCGCCGAGGAGTTCTCGCGGCGGCTCGCCGAGCGGATGGGGGCGCTGCCGATGGGGCGGGGCGTGGACGAGGGGGTCGTCGTCGGGCCGCTCGTGGACCAGCGGGCCGTCGACAAGGTCGGCACACTGGTCGACGACGCCGTGCGCCGCGGCGCCACCGTGCGCACCGGCGGCGAGGTCGACGGGCGCGACGGCTACTTCTACCCCGCGACCGTGCTCACGGGCGTGCCGGCCGACGCCGAGATGGGGAGCACCGAGATCTTCGGCCCGGTCGCCGCGATCACCGAGTTCGACACCGAGGCGGAGGCGGTGGCGCTCGCCAACGACACGCCCTTCGGCCTCGTCTCCTACGCCTACACGCGCGACCTCGACCGGGGGCTGCGGGTGAGCGACGCCCTCGAGGCGGGGATGGTGGGTATCAACCAGGGCGTGGTCTCCAACCCCGCGGCGCCGTTCGGCGGGATCAAGGAGTCCGGGCTCGGCCGCGAGGGCGGGCTCGTCGGGATCGACGAGTTCCTCGAGACCAAGTACACCGGCATACCCGTCACGCGGTAGGGCGCCGCGCCGCGCCGCGCCCTCGCGAGGGGCGGGGGCGCGGGCCGCGGGCACGACGACGAGCCGGCCCCGCCGCGGCGGCCTCACGTGGGGCCGGAGCGGCGGAGCCGGCTCGACCGGCCTTCGTCGTCGTGGCGTGCGGACCGCGGGCTACGGGATGACGACCTGCGCCGAGTCGCCGACCGCGATCCGGTGCTCCTCGGCGATCACCAGGGCGACCTCGCGGGGCGTGGCCCCGGTGCGGCGCGACTGCTCGAGCAGGGTGCCCACGAGGGTGCGCATCTCGCGGCGCAGCCGCCTGAGCGAGTCGGCGGGGTCCGGCCCGACCATCCCGAGCAGCAGCCACCACGCGCAGGTGGCCGCGCCGGCGTTGGCCACGAAGTCCGGAACGACCGGCACGTGGCGGGCGGCGAGCATCGGCTCCGCCTCGGGCACCACGGCGGCGTTCGCGGCCTCGACGACGACGCGGGCGTTGACCTCGTCCGCGTTGTGCGTCCCGATCGCGTAGGAGACGGCCGCCGGCACGAGGACGTCGACGTGCATGCGGAGCACGGCGTCGCGCGGGAGCTGCTCGACGTCGTCCGGCACGCGGGTGCGGTCGATCTCGCCGTAGGCGTCGCGGAGCGCGAGCAGCGCCGGGACGTCGAGGCCGCCGGGGTGGTAGAGCGTCCCGGCGGCGTCGGCCAGCGCCACGACGTGCGCGCCGGCCTCGTGCAGGTACCAGGCCGTGCCGCCGCCCATCGTGCCGACGCCCTGGACGGCCACCGTCGTGGTCCCGCCCGGCCCCGGGCCGAGCGCGCGGACGGCCGCGAGGCAGGCCTGCGCCACGCCGTAGCCGCCGATCATGTCGCCGAGGTGCAGGCCCTCGGAGACCGGGGCGTCGATGGCCGCGCGGACGCGGCGGTAGGTCGCCGCAGGGTCGGCCGCGCGGCGGATCGCGGCGCCGTAGGAGTGGATGAGGCCGAGGCGGTCGAACACGGCGTCGAGCCGGTGCTGGTCCACGCCGAGGTCGTCGGCCGTGACCCAGTGCGAGTCGAGCCAGGGCCGCATCGCGTCGTAGAAGCGCTCGAGAACGCCCTCGGCGCGCGGGTCCTTCGGGTCGAGGTCGATGCCGCCCTTCGCGCCGCCGACGGGGATCCCGAACGTCGACGTCTTGAGTGACATGCCGCGGGCCAGGTCCCCGACCTCGCGCATCGTGCAGCCGGCGCGCATCCGGGTGCCGCCCGTGGCGAGCCCGGACAGGAGGGTGTCCACGACGAGGTAGCCGTGGACGCCGGTCACCGGGTCCACCCAGGTCAGCTTCTGGTAGGGCTCGTGGGGCCGGGGCGGCGCAGGCGCGAGCGGGGTGCCGGGAAGCGCGTCGGAGACGCCGTGCTGTGCGCCGAGCGGGCTGGGCAGTGCGCCGCCGTGCCGGGCCGAGATCGGGGTTCCCTGCCGGGGGTCGTCGATGGTGGTCATCGCGGTCCGCCTCCTCACTTCCGTTCGTGGATGTCCGCCCAGAGTGAGTCCGGGGCGGATCGGGCGTCCATCAACGGTTCGTGCACGGTGGCGTGCAGGTTTCCTGCATGTTCACCTCCCCGGCTCAGGGGCGGTGCCGTGGGACTGTGCGGGGCATCTGTGCGCCGGCGGGGTTCCGCGGACCGGCACGGGCACCTGTGGACGAACGCGCGGGTGACGGAGATGTTCGTCGTCGGGCACGTCTCGGGGTGGGCGCCCTACGCTGGCGAGCGTGGAGGTCTCTCTGCGACGACTGCGGATGCTCCGTGAGCTGCGCCGACGCGGCACGGTCACGGCGGTCGCCGATGCCCTGCACTACAGCGCGTCCGGGGTCTCGCAGCAGCTCGCGCAGCTCGAGCGGGAGGTGGGGGCCACGCTCGTCGAGCGGCACGGGCGGCGCGTCCAGCTGACCGAGCTGGGCCTCCTGCTCACCGACCACGCCGACGACATCCTCGACGCGGTCGAGCGCGCGACGACCGCTCTCGAGAGCGCCCAGGGCGGCGTGACGGCGCGGCTGACGGTCGGCGTGTGGGCGTCGGTGGCCGCGGGGCTGCTGCCGTCGGCGCTCGCGGCCCTCGCCGCGGCCCACCCGGGGATCGAGGTGCGTTCGGTCGAGCTCGTCCCGGAGGACACGGCCGGCGCGGTGAGCGACGGCTCGCTCGACCTCTCGTTCGTCATCGACTACTCGGACTACCCGATGGCGCGCGACCCGGGGCTCACGGTGGTCCCGGTGGCGGTCGAGCGGCTCCAGGCCGCGGTGCCGGCGGGGACGTTCACCGCCCCGACGGTGGCGCTCGCCGCGCTGGCCGACCAGCCGTGGATCCTCGCCGGCCGTCGCTCGCACTTCGGCAGCGCGGTGCGCATCGCCTGCCACCGCAGCGGCTTCGAGCCCGCGGCCCGGCACGAGGTGGAGGAGCAGGCAACGGCGTTGGCCATGGTCGCGGGCGGGCTTGGTGTCACTCTGGTGTCGGACCTCGCGACCTTCCAGGTCCCGGACGGCGTCGACATCGTGCCGCTGACCGAGCCCGTCATGCGCACCGTGTCGATCGCCTACCGCACGACGACGACGCGCCGCCCCTCCCTCGAGCTCGTCATCGACGCGGTGCGGACGGCCGCCTCGGAGAAGGGGCTGGGCGCGAGCGGGTCGCTGCCGTGAGGCGGGTGGTCGGGTCCGTGCGTCAGGCCGGGGGGTCGGCGTCCGCCGCCGCGCGGGCCGCGGCGGGCAGGGCGTCGAGGATCCGGGCGAGGGCGTCGTCGTCGTGGGCGGCGGTGAGGAACCACGCCTCGAACGCGCTCGGCGGCAGGAGGACGCCGGAGGCGGCCATCGAGCGGAAGAAGGCCGGGTACCGCCACGTCTCGGAGGCCTTGGCGCCCGCGTAGTCCCGCACGCCGCCCGCCGCGTCCTCCCCGAGGAACACGGAGAAGAGGTTGCCGGCACGGCTGACCAGGTGGGGCAGTCCGGCGGCATCGAGCGCCTCGCCCGCCGCGCGCGCGACCGTCTCGGCGGCGGCGTCGACCGCGGCGTAGACGTCGGCGTCCGCGAGGCGCAAGGTGGCCAGGCCCGCGGCGGTGGCGAGCGGGTTCCCGGACAGCGTGCCCGCCTGGTAGACGGGGCCGCTCGGTGCGAGCTCGTCCATGATCGCGGCCGGCCCGCCGAGCGCCGCCAGCGGCATCCCGCCGCCGAGGACCTTTCCGAAGGTGAGCAGGTCCGGCGCCCATCCCTCGCTCGCACCCTCGAGCCCCCACCAGCCGGCGGGGCCCACGCGGAAGCCGGTGAGCACCTCGTCGAGGATGAGTAGTACGCCGTGGCGGGTGGTGAGCTCCCGCAGCGCGCGGTTGTACCCGGGCCCTGGGGCGACGACGCCCATGTTCGCCGCCGCGCCCTCGACGATGACGGCTGCGATGCGTTCGCCGTGCTCGGCGAACACCGCCTCCGCCGCAGCGAGGTCGTTGTAGGGGACGACCACCGTGCGGGCGGCGATCTCGTCCGGCACGCCGGGCGTTCCGGGGATGCCGAGCGTGGCCACACCGGAGCCGGCGTCGACGAGGAGGGAGTCGGAGTGCCCGTGGTAGTGCCCGGCCACCTTGACGATCAGCGGCCGGCCGGTGACGCCGCGGGCGAGTCGGACGGCGGTCATCGTGGCCTCGGTGCCGGAGCTGACGAACCGGACGCGCTCGGCGGGCGCGACCCGCCCGGTCACGGCCTCGGCGAGCTCGGTCTCGGCGACGGTCGGCGCGCCGAAGGAGAGTCCCGACGACGCCGCCTCCCGCACGGCCTCGACCACCTCCGGGTGCGCGTGGCCGAGCAGTGCCGGGCCCCACGACGCGACGAGGTCGACGTACTCGCGTCCGTCGACGTCGGTGACGTACGCGCCGCGCGCCGAGGCGAGGAAGCGGGGCGTCCCGCCCACCGAGCCGTACGCGCGGACGGGGGAGTCGACGCCGCCGGGGATCGCCACGCGCGCCGCCGCGAAAGCGGCCTCGCTCGCGGGGCCGGCGGACCAGGCGGCCGACGTGGAGGGCGTCGAGCCGATAGCCGTGCCCGTACCCGCGACGGGCACGTGTGGCGTCGACGGATCGTCGTTGGTCGAACCTGTCACCTGCGTCATCGCCTCGTTCACCTCTCTCGCAGCCAGCCGGCCGCCTCGGTCGCCCAGTACGTCGCCACGATCCCCGCGCCCGCGCGCCGGATCGACAGCAGGGTCTCGAGGATCGTCCTGCGCCGGTCGATCCAGCCGCGCTCGGCGGCCGCCTCGACCATCGCCATCTCGCCGGACACGTGGTACGCCGCGACGGGGACGTCGACGGCCTCGGCCACGTCGCCCAGCACGTCGAGGTAGAGGGTGGCCGGCTTGACCATGACGACGTCGGCCCCCTCCTCGACGTCGAGCAGCGTCTCGCGCAGCCCCTCCCGGCGGTTGGCCGGATCCATCTGGTAGGTCGTCCGGTCGCCCGTCAGCTGCGAGTCGACGGCCTCGCGGAACGGCCCGTACATCGCGGAGGCGTACTTCGCCGCGTAGGCGAGGGTGCCGGTGGCGTGGTGCCCGGCGTCGTCGAGCGCCTCGCGCACCGCCTGGACCTGGCCGTCCATCATCCCGGACAGCCCGAGCAGGGTGGCGCCGGCCTCGGCCTGCGCGAGGGCCATCTCGGCGTAGCGCTCGAGCGTGGCGTCGTTGTCGACCGTCCCGTCGGACGCGAGGACGCCGCAGTGCCCGTGGTCCGTGAACTCGTCGAGGCACAGGTCGGAGACGACGACCATCGACTCCCCGACCTCCTCGCGCAGGAGCCGCAACCCGACGTTGGCGATGCCGTCCGGGTCGGTCGCCGCCGTGCCGGTCGCGTCGTGGGTGGCCGGCACGCCGAAGAGCATGACGCCCCCGACGCCGGCCTCCGCCGCCTCCGCCGCCGCCCGTCGGAGGGAGTCGGGCGTGTGCTGGAGGACGCCCGGCATCGAGCCGATCTGCTGCGGCTCGGTCAGGCCCTCGCGCAGGAACACGGGCAGGACGAGGTCGGCCGGGTCCATGCGGGTCTCGGCGACCAGGCGCCGCAGCGCGGGCGAGGTGCGCAGCCGGCGGGGCCGGGTGCTCGGGAAGCTGGTCATCGTGTCCTCCGTGGTGGTGCGGTGAGGTTCGGGGTCGCGCGGATCGCGAGCGCGGACGTGACCGCGTCGACGATCCCGTCGGGCGTGGGGGAGGGGGCAGTCGCGGCGTTGACGAGGCCGGCTGCGTCGATCGCCGCGGCCGTCGTCGGGCCGATCGCGACGAGGCGTGTCGTGGCGGGAGGCGTGCCCGCGGCGTCGACGAGCGCGCGCAGGGTGGACGGTGAGGTGACGACGACCGCGTCCGGCCACGGGGTGGCTGCGGCCGTCGTCGCGGCGGGATCGGCGGGAACGGTCGTGTAGACGGGGACCGCGTCGACGGCCCACCCGGCGGCGCGCAGCCGGTCGGCGGTCGACGGGTCGGCCAGCGCGCTCGCCGGCAGAAGGACACGGGGCTGGGCGGGAGACGCGTCCGGCGCGTCGGCCGCGTCGGGTGCGTCGGGCGCAACCACCGCGTCGGGCCCGGAGCCGGACGGGGTCGGCGCGGGACCGATGGCCCCGACGAGCGCGGCCGCCGTGCCGTCCGGCGACTCGAGGTCGACCGGGACGCCGACCCGCGCAAGTGCGGCGGTCGTCGCGGGACCGACGGAGCCGACCCGGGTGCCGGTCGCGCGCGCGGTGGCGACGGCTGTCGGCCACGTGCGGGGGCCCGGACCGTCGTCGGCACCGGGACCGTGGTCGGAGCCGCCGAAGCTGTCGACCCCGATGAGACCGTCGACCGTGTCGACCGCGTCGACCGCGTCGACCGCGCCGACTACGCCGAGCCGGACGTCCGCGAGCCGCGCCACAGTCCGCGCAGAGGTGACGAGGACCCAGTCGGCACCGGCGGGGTCGAGCAGGGTGGGGTCGGCGTCGAGGGGCTCGGAGCGCGTGACGCGCACCGCTGCGACGTCGGCGCCCGCCGACCGGAGTGCCTCGGCGATCGGGTCGTCGCCGATCCGGGGGACGAGCACGCGGAGCCCCACGAGTGCCCCGTGGTCGGGAAGGTCGGTGCGGGGAGCGCCGGGCGGGTCAGCTGCGGGACCTGTCACGCGGTGTCCATGAGGTCGCCGGCGCCGGCGATGAGGAGCTCGTCGGCGAGGTCGCGGCCGAGGCCGGCGGCGAGCTCGGTGTCCGCCGGGTCGAGCGAGCGGCCGCCTGAGCGCCGCAGGTGGAGCGCGCCGTCGGGGCGGGAGACGAGGGCGTCGAGGGCGAGCCGGTCGCCGTCGAGCGTGGCGAGAGCGCCGACGGGCGCGGCGCACCCGGCCTCGAGCCGGCCGAGCAGGGTGCGCTCGGCGACGACTGCCGCGGCCGAGGGCGCGTGGTGGACGGCCCGCAGGGCGGCGGCCAGTCCGGGCAGCTCGGAGTCGACGTCGTCCCGGGTCTCGACGGCGAGGGCCCCCTGCCCGGGCGCCGGGAGGAATGTCGGGGGGCCGAGGATGTCCGTCGCCCGGTCCTCGAGGCCGAGCCGCCGGAGCCCGGACAGCGCGAGCACCACCGCGTCGAGGTCGTTCTCAGTGCGGGCGAGGCGGGTGGGCACGTTGCCGCGGATGTCGACGATCGTCAGGTCCGGGCGGGTGATGAGGAGGAGGGCGGCCCGGCGCGGCGACCCGGTGCCGACGCGGGCTCCCGGGGGCAGCGTGGCGAGGGTGTGGCCGTCGCGCGCGCACAGGGCGTCCCGGGGGTCCTCGCGCGGAGGGACGGCGGCGATCGTCAGTCCGGGGTGCGGGGCGGTCGGCAGGTCCTTGAGGGAGTGGACGACCACGTCGACCTCGCCGTCGAGGAGCGCCGCCCTCAGGGCGCCGGCGAAGACGCCCGTGCCGCCGAGGGAGGACAGCGGGGCGGTGGAGACGTCACCCTCGGTGCGCACGACGACGAGATCGAGCTCGCCGGCGCCCGCGGCCGTCAGCGCGTCGGCGACCTGACGGGACTGCGTGCGGGCGAGGTCGGAGCCACGCGTGCCCAGGCGCCAGAGGTGGCCGGTGGTGGCGGAGGTCATGCCGACATTCTCGCACCGACCGCCGTCGAGAACGATTCGAATATGCAAGCGAGGCATGACACAAATGCATGAATCGGACATCTGTGAAATCGACCTGACAACGCGTCACTACCATTTGTCGAATATGACGACAAGTCGTCATGTCGTTTGTGGGGAAGCGCATGTTCCGTCGTTGCGTAACGGAGGTAGGTCACATGATGTGCGCAACAGCGCGGGGTGCGGTGCGGCGCAGTGCGGTGCGGTGCGGCGTGGGCCGCGCGTGACGGGGCTCGTGCGTGGCGCGGGTCGCGCGTGGTGCGACGCGGCTCAGACGAGACGCGAGGCCAGCCGTCGGGCGTGGGCGACGACCGCCGGGAGGCCCGTCCCGGCGACCCAGGCCCCGGCGAGGTGGAGGTCGCGCTCCGCCGCCGTCGCCGCGAGGTCCGCGACGGCCTCGCGGGTGTCCGGGGTCTGCGGCGCGAGGGCACCGCCGTGGGAGATCGGTGCCGAGGCGAGCAGCCGACCGGGATCGAGGTCGACGCCCAGCAGGGCGGCGGCGTCGGCGAGGGCCTCGTCGACGCCCGGCACGAACGGCTCCTCGCCCGGTCGCCCGTAGGAGAGCCGCACGGCGTGCCGGCCGCCGAGCGCCGCCGCCACCCACGGCCACTTCGCGCTCGAGTGGGTGAGCGCCTTCGCCCGCACGGGGCGTCCGCCCGGCGCCGCCCCCTCCCCGACGATGACGCCCGACCCGCGCGGCGCCCCGTCGAGCTCCGACGCGTCGAGGACGAGGGTGCGGTGCTCCACCGGTGCGCCGGGCGCGAGCCGGATCCCCTGCGCTGCGGGGAGCTCGGGACGGGCGAGCCGCAGGGCCTCCGGCCCGGGCACGGCGAGCACCACCTCCCGCACGCGCAGGGTGGTCCGGTCGCTGCCGCCGGTCGCGCCGGCGTCCGCGGCGCCCTCCGGGATCCCGACGAGCCAGGCGTCGCCGTCCCGTGCGAGGCGCTCGGCGCGGACCGCCGTGCGGATCTCGGCGCCGGCTGCCCCGGCCGCGCGGGCGAGCGCGGCGGGGAGCAGGTGCATCCCGCCACGGACGGTGGCGACGGCGGGACCCTCGTCGACCAGCGACCCGACGGCGCCGGTCAGCGTCCCGTGCGAGGCCAGGGCCGCGCGCAGGCCGGGTGCCACGACGTCGATCGAGAGCTGCGCCGGGTCGGCGGCGTGCAGGGCGCCGGCGATCGGGCGGACGAGGAGCTCGAGGACGTCCTCCCCCAGCGCGTCCCGCACGAGGTCGGCGAGGGAGGCCGGACCGGGCAGGGCCCCGACCCGGTGCGCGGCGTCCGCCTCCGCCGCCAGCCGCGCCCGGCGCTCGCCGAGGATGCCGACGACGAGCGGGTGGGTGAGGTCCGAGGGGATCCCGAGCAGCGACCGCGGGGGCACGGGCCGCGCGGGGCCGGCTGCCGGCTGCACCCACGAGCCGGCCGCGGGTCGTTCGATCGTGAGTCCCAGGTCCTCGGCCAGCTCGATCGCCGCCGGCCGGCGCGTGCCCATGGCCTCTGCGCCGCCGTCGAGGACGACCGGACCACCGCGCGTCCCGCCGTCGAGCGGGTCCGGGTCGGCGGGGGGTTCGCCGTCGGACGGGGTGGTGAGGTCGAGGGCGAGCGGCGAGACGAGCCCCCCGACCCGGCCCGACGCCTCGACGAGGAGGACCGACCGGCCGGACCGGGCGACGTCGTGTGCGATCGTCAGGCCCGCGATGCCCGCCCCGACGACGGCGACGTCCCAGGACGGGCCGGCTCCGGTCACAGGGAGTGGACGAGCTCGACGACGCGCGTGAGGACGCCCGGGTCGGTGGTCGGCGGGACGCCGTGGCCGAGGTTGACGACGTGCGCGGGCGCGGCTCGGCCGGCCTCGACGACGGCGCGGACGTGGCGCTCGAGGACCTCCCACGGTGCGGTGAGCAGTGCGGGGTCGATGTTGCCCTGGAGCGGGACGCGGCCGCCGAGGCGGTCGTTCGCCACGTCGAGGCGGATGCGGTGGTCGACCCCGACGACCTCCGCGTGCCCGGCCATGACGGTGAGCAGCTCGGACGTGCCGGTGCCGAACGAGACGCGCGGGACCCGGCCGGCGACGTGGTCGAGCGCACGGGCGGAGTACGGGGCGGCCCGCTCGGTGTAGTCGTCGACGGACAGCGAGCCGGCCCAGGAGTCGAAGAGCTGGACGGCGCGGACCCCGGCGTCGACCTGCGCGGCGAGGAAAGCCCCGGTGAGGTCCGCGGTCCAGGTGAGGAGCTCGTCCCACGCCTTCGGGTCCGCGTGCATGAGCGCGCGCGCCGCGAGGTGGTCGCGCGACGGGCGGCCCTCGACCAGGTAGGCGGCGAGGGTGAACGGCGCGCCGCCGAAGCCGATGAGCGGGGTGTCGCCGGGGCGCTCGCCGGTGCCGAGCTCCTCGGTGACGGCGCGGACCGCGGCGGCGATCGGGGCGTGGTCACCGGGCTCGTGGGCGGTGAGGCGCGCGACGTCAGCCCGCGTGCGGACCGGTTCGGCGATGACCGGGCCGGTGCCGGGGACGATCTCGACCTCGACCCCCGCGAGCCGCAGCGGGACGACGATGTCCGAGAAGAGGATCGCCGCATCCACGCCGTGGCGCCGCACCGGCTGGCACGTGATCTCCGCGGCGAGGTCCGGGGTGAGGCAGGCGTCGAGCATCTCGGTGCCCGCGCGGACCTCCTTGTACTCGGGCAGCGACCGGCCGGCCTGGCGCATGAACCAGATCGGCAGACGGTCCGGCGTCCGTCCGGAATAGGCCGTCAGGAGGGCGGGCGCGGCGGGGGTCTCGGCGCCGACGGGGGCGGCCACGGAATTCGTCACCCCGCCATTGTGCACGGACCAGGAAATGCCACGGCGGCGGAATTGCTAGCCTGCAGCGGTGCCGCTCACCCTGCTTTCCGCCGATCACCACTCGGTGACGCTCGGGGACCTCGAGCGCCTCAGCGTGGGCGTCGAGTCCCTGCCGTCCCGGCTCGCCGGACACCCGGCGGTCGACGGCGCGGTCGTGCTGGCCACCTGCAACCGGGTCGAGCTCTACCTCGAGGCCGAGGACCCCGACGCCGCGCTCGACGCCGCCCGCGCCGCCCTGGCTACCGCCTCCGGTGTCGACGCCGCCGAGGTCGACGACCTCACCGGCCGCACCGACGGCCACGACGCCCTGCGCCACCTCTTCGAGGTCGCCAGCGGGCTCGATGCCATGGTGGTGGGCGAGCGCGAGATCGTCGGCCAGGTCCGCCGCGCGCTCGAGGGCGCCCGCGCCGCCGGCTCCACGACGCCTGCGCTCGAGGACGCGCTTCAGCGGGCGTCGCGGGCCTCGCGCCGCATCGCGGTGGACACCGACCTCGCCGCCGCCGGCCGCTCCGTGGTCGCTGTGGCGCTCGACCTCGCCGGCGCGGTCCACGAGCGCCCGGGCTGCCCCCGGGACGCCGAGCCGTGGACCCCGGAGTCCGGCGGTCCGCCGCGCGTCTCGTGGTCCGGCGGGCGCGCCCTCGTGGTCGGCACCGGCGCCTACGCAGGCGCGACCGTCGCCGCGCTGCGTCGCCGCGAGTGCACCGACATCGCCGTGTGGTCCGCCAGTGGACGCGCTCGCCGGTTCGCCGAGACCCAGGAGGTGCGGGAGGCCGGCGACCTCGCGGACGAGCTCGCGTCGGCGGACGTCGTCGTCGCCTGCCGCGGCACCGGCTCGGCGGTCCTCGACGCCGACGTGGTGTTGGCCGCGCTGGCGGCACGGCGGTCGGCAGGACGCGCGGCGCCGCTCGTCGTCGTCGACCTCGCCCTCCGGCACGACGTGACGACCGAGGCTGCTGCGCTGCCGGGCGTCGTCGTCGTCGATCTCGACACCGTCAAGGCGCACGCGCCCGCGGCGACCGACGGGCAGGTGCGACGCGCCCAGGAGGTGCTCGCCGAGGAGGTGCGCGCCGTGCTCGACACCCGCGCCGAGCGCGAGATGGACGACGTGGTGGTCGCCGTGCGCGACCGCGTCGGCTCCGCGTTGGAGGACGAGCTCACCCGACTTCCGATGGCGGGCACCGTCCCCGCCGACCAGGCGGCCCAGGCCCTCAGGCGCCTCGCCGCCCGCCTCGCCCACCCACCCACGGTCGCGGCCCGGGCGGCCGGCCGCGACGGCAGGGGCGAGGAGTTCGTCCGCGCGCTCGAGCTCGTCACCGGCATCTCGGTGACCGACGAGACCGCGGACGCCGGACCGGGCCGCCGACCCACGAGGAGGACCACGACGTGACCGTGACGACCGACCGACCGACGGCCGAGGAGCGGGACGACCTCGGCGCCGCGCCGCAGGCCGCGCCCCCCGTGACGGTCGGCGCGCTCGCGCCCTACGACGCCGTCCTGCTCATGTCCTTCGGCGGCCCCGAGAAGCCCGAGGAGGTCGTGCCGTTCCTGCGCCGCGTCACCGCCGGCCGCGGGATCCCGGACGAGCGGCTCGAGGAGGTCGGCGAGCACTACTACGCGTTCGGCGGGCGCAGTCCGATCAACGACCTCAACCGCGCGCTGCTCGAGGCGCTGCGCGCCGAGGTCGCCGCGCGCGGGCTCGACGTGCCCGTGGCGTGGGGCAACCGGAACTGGGACCCGGACGGCGTCGACGTGCTGCGCGAGCTCCACGACGCCGGTGCCCGCCGCGTGGCCATGGTCGCCACCTCGGCGTACGGCTCGTACTCGAGCTGCCGCCAGTACCGCCAGGACGTGGGGCGGTACGTCCCGCAGCTCGTGGCCGAGGGGCGCCCGCTGGTGGTCGACAAGGTGCGGCCGTACTTCAACGACCCGGGCTTCGTCTCGGCCAACGCCGACGCGGTCGAGGCCTCGATGCGCGAGCTCGGCGGGGAGCCGCACCTCATGTTCGTCACGCACTCCATCCCGACGACGATGGAGGTCGCCTCCGGGCGGGGGGCGGCCGCGACCTACGCCGAGCAGCACGAGGAGGTCGCGCGGCTCGTCGCCGCCGAGGTCGGGGAGCGGCTCGGGCGCGAGCTCGACTGGTCGCTCACCTACTGCTCCCGGTCCGGCGACCCGCGCACCCCGTGGCTCGAGCCCGACGTCAACGACGCCCTGCGGGAGCGCGCCGCGGGCGGCATGGACTCCGTGGTGCTCAGCCCGATCGGGTTCGTCTCCGACCACATGGAGGTCGTCTACGACCTCGACACCGAGGCCGCCGAGACCGCCGAGGAGCTCGGACTGTCCTTCGCCCGCGCGGCGACCGCCGGGACGTATGCCCAGTTCGTGTCCGGGCTTGTCGACCTTCTGCTCGACCGCGCCGCCGAGGCGCGGGGTGTCGAGGCGGGTGGTCCGGGGCGGCGCGGGGTCGTCGGCGACCTGCCCGCGTGGGACTCGGTGTGCGGCGTGGGGTGCTGCGCCGTCCGGGACGGTGTCGACGACGGCAGGCTCGCGCTGTGCGGGCAGCCGAACGACGTGGTGACACCGATCGAGGAGACGGCATGAGCGGCAGCGCGAACGACCTGAGCGAGCACGAGGCGGAGGCGCTCAACGAGACGGTGCGCTACACGATGTGGTCGGTGTTCGCGACCACGCAGCCGCTGCCGGCCGACGCCGCCGAGCGGGACGCCCTCGTGGCCGACGCCGAGCGTGCGGTGCGCGCGACCGGTGTCGAGGTGCGCGGCTGGTACGACGTGGCCGGCCTGCGGGCCGACGCCGACCTCATGGTCTGGTGGCACGCCGAGACGATCGAGGAGGTCCAGGCGGCGTACCACGCGCTGCGGGCGTCCGACCTGGGTGCGGCCCTCGAGCCCGTCTGGTCGGTCGTGGGCCTGCACCGGGCGGCGGAGTTCAACAGGCGCCACGTCCCGGCCTTCCTCGCCGGCGAGCCCGCGGGCGACTACATCTGCGTCTACCCGTTCGTGCGGTCCCTCGACTGGTACGTCCTGCCCGCCGAGGAGCGCTCCCGGATGCTGCGCGAGCACGGCATGGCCGCGCGCGACTACGCGGACGTGCGCGCCAACACCGTGTCCGCGTTCGCCCTCGGCGACTACGAGTGGATCCTCGCCTTCGAGGCGCCCGAGCTGCACCGGATCGTCGACGTGATGCGCGAGCTGCGCGGCGTCGACGCCCGCCTCCACGTCCGCGAGGAGACGCCGTTCTACACCGGGCCGCGGGTCGAGCTCACCGACTGGGCCGCGCGGCAGCCGCTCGCCGCGGACTGAGATCGAGAGAGTCTCTCGGCTGCTCGGCTGCCCGGCTGCTCGGCTGCTCGGCTGCCCGGCTGCCCGGCTGGCCGGGCTGATCGGTCGGTGCGGCCGAGCCGAACCGGCGTCGTCGGCGCGGCGTTGTCGCCGTCCCCACAGGCAGCCCTGCCACGCTCCCGCCCACAGGCCGCCCCGCCACCCCCGGTGCGCCGTCCGGAAGCCCGCCTAGCGTTCCGGTGACGAGAGGGGGGACGGCATGCTCGAGCAGATCGAGGCGGACCTGCAACGGGTGCGTGCGCAGGCCACGGCGCTGGAGGGCGTGCGGGACAGGCTGTCGGCCTGCGCGCCGACCGCGTGGACCGGCGAGGCGGGCACGATCGCTACGAACCGGCGCGAGGAGCTGCGCGGGGAGGTCGAGTCCGCGCTCACCACGTTGCGCGGGATCGAGGGACGGCTGATCGGCCTCACGGTGCGGATCGACCTCGAGGGTGCTCCGGGCGTGGGAGCGCTGCGATGGGTGGGCTGACCCGGCCGGTCGCCGGCGACCGGCCGGACCCTCCGGTCCCGCCCGACCCCGTCGAGGCCGAGCACGTCACCTCGTCCAGGGATGGCATGGACGTCGACCCGGACGAGGTGCGCGGTCTCGCGGACGAGCTCGACGAGGTGGCGGAGGGCCTGCGGGCGGCCGCGGCGCCGCTCCGGCTCGTCGGATCGACCCCGCAGCACGGCGGGCGGATCCTCGTCCCGGTCCCGAACCCCGGGCACGACCCGCTGCTCGCCGCCGACCTCGTGGCCGTCGGGGCGTCGGCGCAGGGGGCGGCGGACACGATCGACACCGTGGCCGGGCGGGTGGCAGACCTCGCGAGCGGCCTGCGGGGGTGGGCAGAAATGGCGGAGCGCGCGGACGGGGGTGCGGGTGCCCGGTTCCGGGTGCTCGGGGCGCTGTCCAACGCCATGGGGCTCCCGCGCGTGATCACGGGGCGGGTGCTCGCGACTCCGAACCCCGCCGGCTGGTTCCTCCCGGGCTACGGCGTGCTGACGAACCCGGGGTGGGCGGCTCGCCCCGGCGGCCCGGGCATCGCCGCGGCGCTCGACGCGGAGGTGGCTGCGGCCGGCGGGGCGATCGATCTCGCGGCCGACGCCACCGGGACCTCGCCGCTGCTGACCGGTGTGCAGGGTGACCCGGCGGCCGGCGAGACGGCCGCGCTCGCGGCGCTTCCCCTGGCCCGGGCCCTCAGCATCGGGTCGCCCGGCGGCGCGAGGGCGGTCCTCGACGACGAGCCGGTGCCCGGCCTCCTGCCGGTGCTCGCGGGGGCGACCGGCCTGCGGGTCGGGGCACCCCCGGGCTCGGTCGTCGCGGATGCCCGAGGAGGCCCTGGTGCGCCGGGAGGCCCGGGAGGTCCGGGCGCGCCGGGCTCCTTGCTCTCGCGCCGACCGGCGCCGGGCCGGACGTCGGCGGTGCTCGACGCCGCCCGGCCCGGTTCGGTGGCCGACCTCGTCCGGCGGGTCGACCCGCTGCACGCCGAGTCCGGGCGCGAGAACCGTCCCCACCTCGAGGTCCTGCGGACGGAGCACGCGGACGGGTCGACGTCGTTTGTCGTCGTCATCCCCGGGACGAGCGGGGACGCGACGGTGGCCGACCCAGACAACCTCATGGACAACGCCTCGAACATCGAGCTCGCCGCCACCGGCAGCTCGGCGCTCATGGAGGGCATCTCGGAGGCGCTCGAGCTGGCCGGCGCGCGGGACGGGGACGCGGTGGGGATGATCGGGCACAGCCAGGGCGGGCTGGGGGTCGCGCACTGGGCGGCCGGGGACGACGCGCGCCGGTACGACCTGCGCACGAGCGTGGCGCTCAACGCGCCGATCGCCCACGCCGGCGCACCCGTGGCCGGGCACCACATGAGCGTCGACGTCGCCGACGACGCCGTGTCCGGCCTCGACGGCGCCCCGGTCCCGCACATCGACCCGAACGCCGCGACCGGCAGCCGGAGCGCCTACACGGTGGACACCTCGACCCGGGACCGGGATCTGTCCGAGGTGTTCCCGTTCGAGGGGCACTACCCCGAGCACTCGGCGGCCGCGTGGGCGGGCGTCGTCGAGCACCGGGGGCACGACCCGGGCGTCGTCGCGGTGCAGGAGGAGTTCGCCTACCTGCTCGGCGCGGGGGAGGAGGGGGCCGTCACGACCTCGGTCGTCGTCGAGCTCGAGCGGGAGGGGTGACGGCGAGGGGCGGACGACGGCGAGGGGCGGGGTTCGTCGTCGGGCCGAGGTGTCGAGAGTGCGGCTCAGGTCCGTCGAGACTGCGGTTCGTCGTCGGGCCGTGTTCGACGCTCCGCCTGGAGCGAACGACGATCGATCACGCACGACGGGTGCGGAGGACTGGGAGAATGGGACGAGTGTCGTCGTCCCCGCGTCGGCACCGCACCGGCAGCCGGTAGGACAGGAGACGACGTGACGACGACCGACGTGACGACCACCCCCTGGGGGCCCCCTCCCTTCCCGGAGCCCCCCGAGCGTGGGGAGGTGGACGTCGTCGCCGGCCGGACCGTGGTCTGGGCGCCCGAGACGGTCCTGCGGGCGGGGCGCGTGGTCCTCGGCGGCTCGCCGTTCTCGGTCACCGTCGTACCCGAGGAGTTCCGCGACTTCGCCGCCCGGGTGCGGGACGCCGACAGATGGGGCACCGAGGCGGCCGACGACACCGAGCGGGCAGCCGCCCGGTTCCTCCTCGACCTCGGCATCGTCCACCCCAAGCCCGTCGCGTACGGCGAGGTGACGGACGTCGAGGTCGTCATCCCGATGTACGGCGACCCGACCCTGCTCGACCCGCTGCTCGAGTCCCTCGCCGTCGAGGGGCACCCGGTCACGGTCGTCGACGACGCCACCCCCGACCCCGAGCACGCGGCCCGCATCGAGGAGATCACCGCTCGGCACGGCGCCCGGCTCATGCGCCAGGAGGTCAACACCGGCCCGGGCGGCGCCCGCAACACGGGGTTCGCCGCGACGAGCGCCCCGTTCGTCGCGTTCATCGACTCCGACGCCCGCGCGAGCGACGACTGGATCGCGCGCCTGCGGCCGATGCTCGACGACGAGCGGCTCGGCGCCGTCGGGCCCCGCGTCCGACCCCGCTTCGACGGCGAGAGCTCGATCGAGCTCTACGAGGAGACGCGCTCGGAGATCGACATGGGGCCGATCCCCAGCCGGGTCGTCCACGGGGTGATGGTCGGTTGGCTGCCGAGCGCCGCCGTCCTCGTGCGCCGCTCCGCCGTCACCGACCCGCCGTTCGAGCCCGGTATGCGGGTCGGCGAGGACGTCGACCTGTTCTGGCGCATGGACGAGGCCGGCTGGAACGTGCTGTACGCCCCGGACGTGGTCGTCCACCACGAGGTCCGGACCACGTGGCGGGCGTTCGTCGGCCGCCGCGCCGACTACGGCGGCTCGGCCGCGCACCTCGAGAAGCGCCACCCGGGCCGGCTCACGCCCGCGTCGCCGAGCCTGTCCGGCCTCGCGTTCATCGGGCTCGCCGCCACGGGGCACAGGTGGCTCGCCGCCGGGGTCGCCGCCTACGAGGTCGCCCGCCAGCGCGCGGTCCTGCCCGACGAGGTCCCGCACACGGTGGTCGCCGAGATGGCCGGCCGGCAGATCTGGTCCGACGGGTTCTGGACCGGGCACCTGCTGCGGCGCGACTGGTGGCCGATCGGCTGGGCGGTGCTCGCCTCGACGCCGCGGTCCGGGCTCGCCCGTGGCTTCGCCGCCGCCATGGCCTGGGAGCCGGTGCGCGACCACCTCCTGCGCCCCACGCGCCTCGGGCCCGTCACGAGCCTGGCCATGCGGCTGCTCGACGACGCCTCCTACGGCACCGGTGTCATCACCAACGCCGTCAAGGAGGGCGTCCCGGAGGTCGTCACGCCGCGCCCGCGCATCCCCTGGTGGCCGCGCAAGGCCTGACCCTCGTTCGTCGAGACTGCGGTTGGTGCACGTCGAGATTGCGGTTCGTCGTCGGGCCCTCGTTCGTCGAGAGTGCGGGTGAGGGCGGGCGCGTTGTTCGTCGTCGGGCCTTCGTGTGTCGAGAGTGCGGGTGAGGCTCGCCCTCGTGACTCCGACACCGACACCGACACCGACTCCGCGTCACGCGCGCCCGACCCGTGGCGCTCCACCACCTCGGAGGGGCGCGCGGGGCATGCTGGACCGATGTCCAGCACGTTCCCGCCCACCCCCGCCCGTCCCGCCGACCTCCTGCGGGCCGACATCGCCTCGCTCCCGGCCTATGTGCCGGGGGAGCGGCCCGCGCACGACCGGCCGGTCGCCAAGCTCTCGTCCAACGAGATGCCCTTCCCGCCGCTGCCCGGGGTGGTCGAGGCGGTCCAGGCGGCGGTCGAGGACTCCGGCCGCTACCCGGACATGGCGGCGGTCGAGCTGACCGAGGCGCTCGCCGGGCGGCACGGCGTCGCGCCCGACCAGGTCGTGGTGGGCGGCGGGTCGACCGCGGTGCTCGAGACGATCCTGCGCGCGACGTGCGGCCCGGGCGACGAGGTCGTCGCGCCCTGGCGAAGCTTCGAGGCCTACCCGATCGCCGTGCAGGTCACGGGGGCGTCGATGGTGCGCGTCCCGCTCGACCCCGAGGGCCGGCACCGCCTCGACGCGATGGCCGACGCCGTCACCGACCGCACCCGCGTCATCCTGCTCTGCTCGCCGAACAACCCGACCGGGACCGCGCTCACGCGCACCGAGGTGGCCGCGTTCCTCGAGGCCGTGCCGCCCACGGTGCTCGTCCTGCTCGACGAGGCCTACATCGACTTCGTCACCGCCGCCGACCCGACCGACGGACCCTCACTGCTCCCGGCGCACCCGAACCTCGTGGTCCTGCGGACGTTCTCCAAGGCGGCCTCGCTCGCCGGCCTGCGCGTCGGGTACGCCCTCGGGCATCCCGAGATCGTGGCGGGCATCCGTTCGGCGTCGACCCCGTTCGGCGTCTCGAGCCCGGCGCAGGCCGCGGCGCTCGCCGCCCTCGACGCGGACCCTGAGATCCGCCGGCGCGTCGCCGAGGTGGTGGCCGAGCGCGAGCGCCTCGTAGCGGGGCTGCGCGGGCTCGGCCTCGAGATCCCGGAGACGCAGGCGAACTTCGTGTGGCTCCGGCTCGGCGACGGTGCGGCGTCGTTCGCGGACGCCGCCCGCGAGGTCGACCTCCTCGTGCGGCCCTTCGCCGGCGACGGCGTGCGCATCAGCATCGGGACGCGTGAGAACACCGACGCCGTCCTCGCGCTCGTGGCGGCGCAGCTGGGGTGAGGCCCGTGCACGGGGGAGCGACAGGCCGTGCCGGGGAGGCACGGACCGTGCTGGGTGAGCGCGGCCCGTGCTGGGTGAGCCTGCCGCGGCGCGTCAGCCCTCGTGGCCGATGAGCCAGCGCACGCCGTAGCGGTCGATCAGCGTGCCGTCGTGGTCGCCCCACGGCCGCCGCTGCAGCGGGTCGATGACGCGGCCGCCGTCGGCGAGCGCCTCGAACCAGGCGGCGAGGGTCGCGGGCTCCGCCGTGCCGAGCAGCGAGAGGAACATGCCGGTCATGGCCACGCCGTCCTCGTCGGCGCCGGCGTCCGCGCCCGCGATCTCGACCTCGCCCAGCAGCATCGCGTGCGCCACCGAGTCGGGCGGCCCGTCGTGGCGGCCGGCGGAGGCGTAGTCCATCAGTTGCAGCTCACCGCCGAACACCGACCGGTAGTGCTCCATCGCCTCGCGGGCGGTGCCGGGGAACAGCAGGTACGGGACGAGTCCGCTCATGCCGCGACCTTAGGGGGCGAGGCCCCGGGCGCGTACGGCCCCGAACGACGACGAACCGCAATCTCGACGTGCACCAACCGTAATCTCGGCGACCAGCGGGGCGCTGAGCCGCACTCTCGACCGGTCGTGGTTCTCCCAACCGCAATCTCGACGTGCACCAACCGCAATCTCGACGACGGGCCGGGCGTGTGGGACAGGCCACCGGGCGCGGCGCTCGCGCCGCAACCTACACATGTGTAGCCTACATGACCGTAGGTAGCTTTCCGGGCACCCGCGGGCGATCCCCACGCGGTGTCCGACGGCTCGGACGAGGTGCGCCGATCGCGTACGGAGTCCTCCGGCCGGCCGCGCCGATCGCGCGGCCGGCCGGACCCCGGGCCACGGGAGGTGCAGGATGGGGCCCCACCGGATCCGCTCCCGCACCGCAGCGTCGGACGACCGAAGGAGGACCACGTGTCCGTGCCCACCACCAGCTCCACGCACGAGTCGGCCACCACGGCCCAGGGTCCGAACGGTGCGAACCACGCCCCGAACGGCGCCGGTCACGCCCCCGCCTCCGGCACCCCCGACGCGACCTCCTCCGTCCCCGCCCCGCGCGGCGCCTCGCTCGACCCGGAGGACGCCCTGGTCCAGCTCCTCACCCCGGCCGGCGAGCGCATCGACCACCCGGTCTACGGGCCGCTCGTCGACGAGCTCGACGAGGACACGCTGCGCGCGATGTACCGCGACATGGTCCTCACGCGGGCCTTCGACACCGAGGCCACCCGCCTCCAGCGCCAGGGCGAGCTCGGCCTGTGGGCGCCGAGCCTCGGGCAGGAAGGCGTCCAGATCGGCTCGGCCCACGCCCAGCGGCCCGCCGACATGATCTTCCCCAGCTACCGCGAGCACGGCGTCGCGCTCGTCCGCGGCCTGCCGCTCACCGACCTGCTGCCCGTCATGCGCAGCACCCGGCACGGCGGTTGGGACCCCCGCGCGCACAACTTCCAGGTCCAGACCTTCGTGCTCGCCGCGCAGACCCTGCACGCCGTCGGGTACGCGATGGGCATCCAGCGCGACGGGCACGTCGGCACCGGCACGGACGCCGACCGCGCCGTCGTCGTCTACCACGGCGACGGCGCCGCCTCCGAGGGCGACTTCAACGAGTCCCTCGTCTTCGCCGCCTCCGCCCAGGCGCCCGTCGTCCTCCTGTGCCAGAACAACTCGTGGGCGATCTCGGTCCCCACCCGTGTCCAGTCGCGCGTCCCGATCGCCCGGCGCGGCCCCGGCGTCGGTATCCCGGCGGTCCGCGTGGACGGCAACGACGTCCTCGCCTCCTACGCCGTCACCGCCGAGGCGCTGCGCCGCGCGCGCTCCGGCGGGGGGCCGACCCTCATCGAGGCGGTCACGTACCGGATGGGCGCCCACACGACGTCGGACGACCCCACGCGCTACCGCCCTCGTTCCGAGGAGGAGGCCTGGCGCGCGAAGGACCCGATCGACCGGATGCGTGCCCACCTGCTCGCCGCCGGGCACGCGGACGACGCCTTCCTCGCCGCCGTCGAGTCCGAGGCCGAGGCGCTCGCCCGGGACGCCCGCACCGCCTGCCTCGCCGAGCGCGCCGACGCACCGGGGTCGATGTTCGACCACGTCCACTCGCTCCCGCACGCGCAGGTCGAGGCCGACCGGGAGGCGATGCTCGCGTTCGAGGCCGGCTTCGCCGACACGGAGACCGGCACGAGCACGGACACCGACAACGCCACCGGCACCGACACCGGCACGACCGCCGAGGAGGCCCGCTGATGCACCCCGCCCCGCCGGCGACGGCGACCACCCTCCCGCTCGCCCGCGCGATCAACGCGGGCCTGCGCGCCGCGATGACCCGCGACGACCGGGTGCTCGTCATGGGCGAGGACGTCGGCCCCCTCGGCGGCGTCTTCCGCGTGACCGACGGCCTGCACGCCGAGTTCGGTGCGGACCGCGTGGTCGACACCCCGCTCGCGGAGTCCGGGATCGTCGGCACCGCGATCGGCCTGGCGATGGCCGGATACCGCCCGGTCGTCGAGATCCAGTTCGACGGCTTCATCTTCCCGGCGTACAACCAGATCACCACGCAGCTCGCGAAGCTCACCTACCGCACGTCGGGCGCGCTCAGCATGCCGGTCGTCGTCCGCGTGCCCTACGGCGGCCACATCGGCGCGATCGAGCACCACAGCGAGTCGCCCGAGGCGCTGTTCGCCCACACGGCCGGCCTGCGCATCGTCAGCCCGGCCAACGCCGCCGACGGCTACGCGATGATCCAGCAGGCCATCGCCTCCCCGGACCCCGTGCTCTTCCTCGAGCCGAAGTCGCGCTACTGGGAGAAGGGGCCGGTCGAGCTCGACGCCCCCGTCGACCTGTCCGCCGACGCCCTCACGCGCGACCTGCACGCCGCCCGCGTGGTGCGTCCCGGCACCGACCTGACGATCGCGTCCTATGGTCCGGGTGTGAAGGTGGCGCTGCAGGCGGCCGAGGTCGCCCAGGATGAGGGGTCGAGCCTCGAGGTCATCGACCTGCGCTCGATCTCCCCGCTCGACGTCGACGCCGTCGCCGCCTCCGTCCACCGTACGGGGCGCCTGGTCGTCGTCCACGAGGCCCCCACCTTCTTCGGTCCCGGCGCCGAGCTCGCCGCCGCCGTCCAGGAGCGGTGCTTCTACGAACTCGAGGCCCCGGTGCTGCGGGTCGGCGGCTACCACACGCCGTTCCCGGCCTCCGCCCACGAGTCCGTCTACCTGCCCTCCCTCGACCGGATCCTCGACGCCGTCGAGCGTTCGCTCGCCGCCTGAGACGCCACCCGAGGAGCCGAGATGAGCGACCAGCGACACCAGACCTTCCGCCTGCCCGACGTCGGCGAGGGCCTGACCGACGCCGAGATCGTCAGCTGGGAGGTGGCCGTCGGCCAGCGGGTCGAGGTCAACCAGACCCTGTGCGAGATCGAGACCGAGAAGTCGGTCGTCGAGCTGCCCAGCCCGTTCGCCGGCGAGATCCGCGCGCTGCTCGTCGAGGAGGGCACGACCGTCGAGGTCGGCGCCCCGATCGTCGAGCTCGACACCCGCCCCGATGAGCCCGCCGCCCCCGAGCCGGCTGCCGGCACCGCGGAGGGGGACGAGGCCGACGACGACGCCGGCGGGTCGGGCGCCGTCCTCGTCGGCTACGGGACCCGGCCGGGCGCCGCCCGACGCCGTCCGCGGCGCGAGCCGGCTGCGGCGCAGCAGGGCGGATCAGCGGCGGGCGCCGCTCGGCCGTCCGCCGCGGCGAGCGCGTCCCCGGCCCCCGCCCCTCTCGTCTCACGCCCGAGCCCGGCCGGCACCCGCGTGGCCCCCGGCCGCCCGCGCACGGCCCCGGGCGGCGAGGCTCCCGGCGCCGCGGGCCCCGGCGTCCCCGGCCGCGCCACCCGCGAGGGTGGCGGCTCGAGCACGAGGTTCGTGCCGGCGTCGGGCGGTCCGACCCGGGCCAAGCCCCCGGTGCGACGCCTCGCGAAGGACCTCGGCGTCGACATCGACTCCGTGCACGGCACGGGGCCCGGCGGCATCGTCACGCGCGAGGACGTCGTGGCGCTCCACCAGCGCTCGGACGTCCAGCAGCTCGCCACGTGGTCGGACGAGGAGCCGTGGCTCGAGGGTGGTTCCGTCTCGCCCGACGGCCGGCGCACGCGCGTCCCGGCGCGGTCGGTGCGCCGCCGGACCGCGGAGGCGATGGTCCAGTCGGCGTTCACCGCCCCGCACGTCAGCGAGTTCCACACGATCGACGTCACGCGGACGATGGAGCTCGTCGCCCGGCTCAAGGCCGACCGCGAGTTCGAGGGCCTGCACGTGACGCCGCTGCTCATCGCCATGCGCGCCCTGCTGCTCGCGGTCAACCGGCACCCCGAGATCAACGCGTCCTGGGACGACGACACCCAGGAGATCGTCTACAAGCACTACGTCAACCTCGGCATCGCCGCGGCGACGCCCCGGGGGCTCGTCGTGCCCAACGTCAAGGACGCGCACCGGCTCAACCTCAAGGAGCTCGCGCAGGCGCTCGGCGAGCTGACCTCGACCGCGCGGGCCGGTCGCACGCAGCCCGCGGACATGGCCGACGGCACGATCACGATCACGAACGTCGGCGCCTTCGGCATCGACACCGGCACGCCGATCCTCAACCCCGGTGAGGCCGCGATCCTCGCGCTCGGCGCCGTGCGGCAGCAGCCGTGGGTGCACGACGGCGAGATCGCCGTCCGGTGGGTCACGCAGCTCGCGCTGAGCTTCGACCACCGGCTCGTCGACGGGGCCCTCGGCTCGTTCGTGCTCAAGGACATCGCGACGATCCTCGAGGACCCCTCGATGGCGCTCGTCTGGGCGTGATCCGGGGCGCCCGCCCGGCGCGTCAGCGCAGCGGGACGAACGCGTAGCTGCCCGGTGCTCGCTCCTCGTCGCGGCCGTCCGGCGTCCTGCGCACCCTCACCAGGTGCCCGCCCGCCGGCACGACCATGACGCCCCCGACCGCGAGCTGCGCGACCAACGGCTCCGGCACCGCGTCCGACATGGCTGACACGAGTATGCGGTCGAACGGCCCGTCGTCGGGGGCGCCGAGCACGCCCGCCTCGGCGACGCGGAACTCGATCCGCGGACGGCCGGTGCGGGGAGAGGCAGGCTTCTCCGTGTCCGTGTCCGTGTCCGTGCCCGTGCCGGTGCCCGTGCGGCCGTGGGGTGCGGCCGTCTCGACGTCCTCCGCCGCCTGCCCCACCGATGCCGCGCCCTCCAGCGCCGCGCGGCTGCGCCGCACGAGCTCGGGGACCAGCTCGACGCCGAGGACGCTGCCGCCCCGGCCGACGAGCTCCGCGAGGATCGCCGTGGTCCAGCCCGATCCGCTGCCGACGTCGAGGACCCGCGCACCCGCGGGCACGTCGAGGAGCTCGAGCATCGCGCGCACGGTCGAGGGCTGGGAGCACGTTGCGCCATGGCCGATCGTCAGCGGGGCGTCGGTGGACGCGTAGGGCCGGGTCGCGCGCGGGAGGAACCGGGCACGGTCCACCCGAGCCATCGCCTCCCGGGTGCGCGACGTCGGAGGTTCCCCGAACATCCCGTCACGCTACGGCCGCGCGGGCGGGACCGGAAGGCCCGCGACCGCCGCGCCTGCCGTGCAGGCTCGGCCGAGCAGATCGGGGCGCTTCACCCGAGCAGGTCGGGCGCCGCCGGCGGCTCCTCGCCGAGGACGTGCTCGGACAGGAAGCCGAGGACCACCTGGTACCAGAGCTTGGCGTGCTGGGGCGTGAGGATCCAGTGGTTCTCGTCGGGGAAGTAGAGGAACCGGTGGGGCGTGTGCCCGGCGTCGTCCATCGCGAGGGCGGACCGGGAGACGAGCGAGCGCCACAGCGCGAGGCCCTCGCCGATCGGGACGCGGTAGTCCTTGTCGCCGTGGATGACGAGCATCGGGGTCGAGATGTCGGCCACCGCGTGGTGCGGGGAGTGCGCGGCACGCATCTCCGGCGTCATCTCGCGCTCCCAGAACCAGCCGACGTCGGTGGTGCCGGAGAAGGTCTCGATGTTCCACAAGGAGGCGTGCGTGACGACCGCGTCGAACCGGTCGGTGTGGCCGGCGATCCAGTTGGCCATGTACCCGCCGAACGACCCGCCCATCGCGGCGGTGCGGGCGTCGTCGATCTCGGGCAGCGACGCGGCCGCGTCGGTGACCGCGAGGACGTCGGTGAACGGGTGGCCGCCCCACGCGCCCCAGCCGCGCTCGATGAACTCCCAGCCGTACCCGGTCGAGAGCGCCGGGTCGGGCAGGACGACGGCATACCCCTGCGCGACGGCGATCCACGGGTTCCACCGCCACGACCAGGTGTTCCACGAGGAGACCGGGCCGCCGTGCACCCACAGCAGGAGCGGCGCGGGCTTCTCGGCGGTGGCGCCGTCCGGGACCGCGAGCCAGCCCCGCAGCGGGTGGCCGTCGGGTGCGAACGCCTCGATCTCCGTGAGCGTGCCCGGCAGGGTCGGCGCCGGCACGGGGGAGGGGACGTCGGTGACCTCGGCGCCGCCGAGCGCGGGCTCGCGCAGCACGGACAGGTCGAGGCGCACGGGTGCGGCCGGCGCCCCGTAGCTCGCGCGCAGGGCGTAGGCGCGCGTCCCGTCGGGGGAGATCCGCACGTTCGAAAACGCGCCGTCGGCGGTGAGGCGGGTGACCTCCGAGCCGTCGAACGGCACGTGGAAGACCGGCGCCCGGCCGCGGTCGTCGGCCACGGCGAGCATGCCGGAGCCGTCCGGGAGGACCGTGGCCTCGCTGATCCAGCGGTCCCAGCCCTCGGCGATCGTCGCGCGCCGGCCGGTGGCGAGGTCGAGGAGCGCGAGGGTGACGATCGGGGGCCGCTCCGGGGTCGAGGGCTGCTCGACGGTGACGACGGCGCGCGCCCCGTCCGGCGTGAGGGCCACGGGCGAGAACTCGTGCTCCGCCGACGGCTCGGCCACCCAGCGGCGAGCGCCGGTCGCGACGTCGATCGTCACGACGCCGGTGCGTAGCTCCCCGCGCGCCGCGGGGACGGACCAGGCCGCGAGGATCGTCGTGCCGTCGTCGGACAGGACGTGGGTGCCCTCGAACAGGGCGGTCCCGGCGTCCGGGGTGAGGTCGACGAGCGTGCCGGGGGCATCGGCGTCGGGCCGTTCGTCGTCGTGCCCGGTCGTGGCGGCGTTCGCGCCGTCCGTCGCCGAACCGGCCGACGGCGGGTCGACCCGGTAGAGGTGCGGGTGACCGGGACCGAGGTCGTGGTCCCAGTAGCGGACCGGGTAGCCCGAGTGGAGGATCGCCGCCACCTTCTTGTCCGTGCGCGCCTTGCGTCGCTCGGTGTCGTCCTTGAGGTCGGTCGAGCCCGGGAGCGGGGAGCCGACGACGACCACCGTGTCCGCGGCGCGCGCCGTGAGGACGCCCTCGACGCCGCCGGGGTGGTCGGCGAGCACGCGCGCCTCGCCGCCGCCCGCGGGCAGGACCCAGGCGCGGGCGCGCGAGCCCTCCTCGTCCGCCGGGTCGGGCCGCGCGGCGGTGAAGACGAGGTCGCCGGACGCGGTGAAGGCCGGGGCGGACTCGCCGGTGCCGCCGCGGGTGAGGCGGCGCGCCGGGCGCTCGGCGTCGGGGTCGATCTCCCAGACCGCGCTCCGGTAGGCCGTCGCCTTGTCGTCGAGCGTGGCGACCGACGTGACGAGCCGCCCGCCGTCCGGGCTCAGCGCGAGCCCGGAGACGCGCCCGAGCGCGACGTAGGTGTCGAGGTCGTGGAATGGGGTGCGGGGCGTGTCGTCATCGGTCACCCTCGTATCCGACCACGGGCACGCCGCCCGTGTCCGCCTGATTCGGAGGTGTTCGCGACGCGCGGACAGCCGCGGCGGCCCCGCCGGGTCAGTAGGTCTCGAGCACCGACGGGCCGAGGCGGAAGCCGCTGCCGGACTCGGTCGACCAGCACTCGACGTCGACCCCTGTCACCGTGCACGCGAGGTCGCCGTTGTAGGCGGACTGGCCGTCGGAGAGCAGCGGGTCGGCGTTCGCGGACCGGTTGCAGTTGACGCCGGCCTCACCCTCGGAGCTGATCTCCACGCTGATGCCGCCGGGCAGGCACCCCTCGGGGGTGTCGAGCGAGTGGTCGACGATCGTGCAGACGACGTCGCTGCCGCTGAGGTTGCACGCCATGTTCGCGCCCTGGACCCAGAACCCGGGCATCTGCTGGGCGTCGGCCGGGATCTCGGGGACCTCGAGCCAGCTCATGTCGGCCTCGATGGCCGTGCGCAGCGCGGGGTTGGTGTCGGAGTCGCCGAGGATCATGTCGACGACCTCCTGGGTGTGCTCGCGCCCGCACTCGTCCATCAGCGCCTCGAGGGAGTCGACGACCCGGTCGCCGTGCGCGGGGTCGCCCCACGTGCCGTCGGGCGCCGCGGAGGCCGCGAAGGCCTGGACCACCTCGGCATCAGGACCCGGGTCGGAGCAGCCGGAGCTCGACGGGAGCGCCTCGAGGGCGGCGAGCGCGTCCGCGATCTCGTCGGTCGCGGGGCTCTCCTCCTCGCCCTCGCTCGGCGCCTCGTCGGTGGCCGGCGGGAAGTCGGGGTCGGGCTCGCCCGCCGAGGTGGTCTGCTGGTCGTCGTTCCCGGGCAGGTTGAAGATCCACAGGGCGCCGAGGACGATGACGGCGAGCGCGGCGGCGACGGCGAGGATCCCGGCCCACGGCACGGCGCGGCGCGGCTCCTCGATCTGTCGCGGCGGTGCGTCGGGCGTGCGGGTGGTGACCGGTGAGCCGTCCGGCGGGGTCGTGGGGCGCGCGAGCTGCTCGCCCTCGACCGCGGGGGACTCGGTGGTCGGCCGCTTGGCGGACCCGGTCGCGGCTGCGCCGGCGGCCCCCGCAGCGCCGAAGCGCTCGGCGGTGGGGCGGCGCACGGGCGCCGTGGCGGGCTCGTCCGGGTCGATGCCCGCGGTGCGCGCGCGGCGCTGGGCGATCGCGTCGTCGACGTCGTCGTCTCCGAGGTTCCCGAGCCACTCGAGCAGACCGGGGTAGGTCGAGGGGTTGCCGGCGATCGCCGGGCGCAGCTCGGGGTGGTGCTCGGCCAGTTCCTGCAGCCGGGTGAGCGGGGTCGCCGGGTCGGCGGCCTCGTTCGCCAGGTCGTTCGTGTCGTCAGTGCCGGTCACGGCCGTGTCCTCCATCGCGCGTCTGCCCGGGAGTGTACGGGCAGCCGTGCCCGCCGCCTCCCAGGTGTGGCGCGCGGCGCAGAGGGTCGTGCCGGCGGTGGCGGTGGTGTCGCCCACGGTCGCCGACCGCTGGCGGGGACGTCCTGAACGGGCACGTCTGACCACCTCGAGGGGCCGCCGAGCACCCTAGGGTTGTCGCGTGCAGCCGGGGACCTCCAACGACGACGACGTGGACCGCTCGTCCGACGTCGACCCGGAGACCCCCGACGGAGCGGCTGCTGCCGGACCTGATGCGGAGCCGGACGCCGGCCCGCACGTGGTCGAGAGTTCGGGTGAGGGGTCGGGCGCTGGCCCACATGTGGTCGAGAGTGCGGGTGAGGGGTCGGATGCCGGGCCGAACGTGGTCGAGAGTGCGGCTGAGCGACCTGACGTGACGCCCACCGACGACGACGCCGGACACCCCGAGCCGCCGACCGCGAGCACGGCCCCGCGCGTGAGCGAACCGCCGTCGGAGGTCCCGGACCTCCCGCCGGTCGCGCTGCCGGTGAACGACACGACCTCGGGCGGCCCGGTGCCCGGCGACCAGGTGGTCGTCCGAGGCGCGGGGGCAGGTGGCCACCAGGCAGACGGCCCCGACTCGCGATCCGCCCCCGACTCGCGACCCGCTCCCGACGCCGGCGAGGCAGATGGCCTCGACTCGCGACCCGCTCCCGACGCCGGCGAGGCAGACACCGCCGAGCTCGACGCCGCAGGACGCACGGCCGCGGTACCGCTCGATCAGGCGACCGCCGCCGGTGCCGCCGACCGGGCCTCCGCCGGCTCGGCCCTCCCCGACGAACCCGCCTCCGTGCCGGCAGGCTCGGCCCCGACGTACGTCGACGAGGGTGGCGCGGGCGCCGCCCCGGACGGCGACGGCGGGGCGGACGGCTCCGCGGCGGTGGGCGCTGACGGGACGGACCGGTCGCGCGAGCGCCGGCCGGACACGGACGACGAGACCCCGGCGGCTCTCGCCGCGGTCCAGGGCGCAGCGATGTCAGTGCGCCGGTGGTGGCGGCGGGCCGGCTCCGGCGTGGTCCAGCGGTGGGTGCTCTCGCTGGTCATCGCATCGCTGGTCATCGTCGTCGGGCTGCTCGTGGCCGACCGGTGGGCGCTCATGCGGGCGCGCGCCGAGGCGGAGGACGCGTTCGAGTCGTTCACCGAGGAGCTCGAGAACCCCGACGTCCGCCTCGACGGCTTCCCCTTCCTCCCGCAGGTGGTCTCCGGCCGCATCGACCGGATCGACTTCGAGGCCGACCGGATGGTCCTCCCGGACGTCGAGCTGCTCGACGTCGAGGGATTCATGACGGGCGTCGGTTACCGGCAGCCGGTCGAGGTGGCGCACCTCGAGGCCAGCGGCACCGTTCCGCTCGAGCTGGTGCAGGAGCAGGTGGCGGAGGCGACCTTCGACGTCCCCGTCCTCGGTGAGCGCAGCTTCGAGGCCGACATCGACGGCAACGACCTGGTCCTCACCACCAGCGTGCTCGGCGGCGACATCCACGTGACCGCCGAGGTCGCACCCACCGAGGACGGCCGCGGCATCCACCTTCACCTCGACCAGGGCACGCTCGCCGGTGTGAGCACGCGCCTGTCGGAGATCCCGCTCGTGGGCAGCCGCCTGCCGCTCGACCACTACGTCGAGCTCGAGGGCCTCCCCGAGGGACTGATCCTCACCGACACGACCGTGGTCGGCGACGGCATCGCAGTCGTGGTCGAGGGGGACGACGTCCGGTTCTGACCGATCGCCGATCGTCGATCACTGCTCATCGGTCAGCGCTGACTGCTGACTGCTGACTGCTGACTGCTCGGCGCGGCCACCGACTCTTCGGCGCGGCCACCGACTCTTCGGCGCGGCTACCGACTTTCGGCGTGGGGGACGCGGTGCGGCGTCGAGACGGGGGTGTCCGTGTCGAGACTCAGGTTGACGTGTCGAGAGGAGGGCCGCCGTCTGTACCTTCGACGCGTTGACCGACTCTTCGGCGCGGCTACCGACTCCTCGGCGCGTTGACCGACTCTTCGGCGCGGCTACCGACTCTTCGGCGCGGCCACCGACTCTTCGGCGCGGCTACCGACTTTCGGCGTGGGGGACGCGGTGCGGCGTCGACACACACCCCTACCGCTCCTGCGACGCCCTCGCCCGGGCCGCGAGCATCTCGTTGTAGGCGGCGAGCTCGGCGTCGCCGTCGGCGTCGGCCCGTCGGTCGATCCGCCGGGCCTCCTTCCGCTCCGACCGGGCCCACTGGACGGCCACGCCGACCGCGAGCGCGAGGGTCGGGAACTCGCCGACGCCCCAGGTGATCGCGCCGCCCACCCCCTGGTCGGCCATCGCGTCGACGCCCCACGGCAGCCCGAGCCAGCCGAAGTGGTCGGCCCCGAGCAGCGCCGTCGACTGCATGACGGCCACGCCGAAGAAGGCGTGGAACCCCATCGTCGCGATGAGCAGGACGAGTCGCAGCGGGTACGGGGGGCGGGTCGGGCCGGGGTCGATGCCGATGAGCGCGTTGGCGAACATGTACCCGGCGAGGGTGAAGTGGACGACCATGAGGATGTGGCCCACGTGGCTCCCGAGCGCCAGGTCGAACAGCGGCGTGAAGTAGAAGACGATGAGCGACCCGGCGAAGTTGATCCCCGCGACGATCGGGTGCGCCCACGCCTGCGCCCACCGCGACCCGAGCAGGGCGAGCAGCCACTCCCGGGGCCCGCGCGAGCCGTCCTGCCGCACGGGCAGGGCCCGCAGCGCGAGCGTGACCGGCGCGGCGAGGACCACGAACAGCGGCACGAGCATCGTCAGCGCCATGTGCATCGCCATGTGCACGCTGAACAGGATGTCGCCGTACACCGCCGGCGCGCCGAGGGTGAGGTAGGCGAACGCCGCGAGCCCGACGTACCAGCAGACCGTCCGGCCCACCGGCCAGGCGATGCCGCGCCGCCGCAGCCGCAGCGCCCAGCGCCCGTAGACCAGCGCGCCCGCGACGACCATGAGCACGAACAGCGGGTCGAGCCGCCACACGGTGAGGTAGGCGACCAGGTCAGGGAACGGTGGGACGGGTGAGCTGGTGATCGCGTAGGTAGGCGTCGGGTCCGGCGGCGGCGCGATCGGCACCGGCGTCTCGGACGACCCGAGCGCCACGGCCACGCCGATGACCGCGGCCATGAGCGCGACCTCGCCGATCGCGAGGCGGAGGAACGCCCCGCGCCGCCCCTGCCCGAGCGCCGGCAGGGTCGAGCGCCGGTGCCACGCGCCCGCCGCGAGCAGGGC
Source organism: Georgenia sp. Z1344 (assembly GCF_057652375.1). Classification (NCBI taxonomy): domain Bacteria; kingdom Bacillati; phylum Actinomycetota; class Actinomycetes; order Allobogoriellales; family Allobogoriellaceae; genus Georgenia; species Georgenia sp. Z1344. Next base: position 1,898,761 of record NZ_CM172728.1, read on the forward strand.
GGCGCTCGCGACGACCTTCACCAGCAGCAGCCGCCCCCAGCCCGTGGTGACGAGCTCGCCGAGGTCGTTGATCCGCAGCATCGCACTCGCCGCACCCGACAGGACGACGAGGATCGCCGACCACGCCGCCGTCGACGAGTACCGCTGGGCCGCCGGCGCCAGCTCGCGCGACCTCAGGTGCTGCGCGGCGACGAGCAGCCCGGCGAGCCCGCCCATCCACAGCACGACGCCGGCGAGGTGCAGCCACATGCCGGTCATCGCGATCTCGTGGTTGGCGGCGCCGTTGGCGTGCCCCGTGAACCCGATCGGCGCGAGCGCCACCACGCCCACGACGGCGGTCCACGCCGCCCCGGCCGTGCCCGACGTCGAGACGGCGAGCAGCCCCGTCAGCAGCGCGAGCGCCGAGGCCCACACGAGCGTGACGCCGAGGTCGAGCTCGGTGACGAACTGCCACAGCGACGCGGAGTACAGCTCGCCCGTCAGCGGCTCCCCGACCACGGACGCGTGCGTGAGCAGCAGGTGCGCCACCTGCAGCGGGCCCCACAGTGCGGCCGCGATCATCCCCGCGCGCACCACGCGGGTCCAGGCCCGCGTCGGCGGCCTCGCCGCACGCCGCCTCTCGGCTGCCGACGACGACGAACGTGCCGCCTCCTCGCCCGCCGTGTCGGTCGCCGGACGGCTGGTTGGTGCCGGGAGGGCGGCGGGGTCGGCGGATGCCGGCGAGGGCTCGGCGTCGGAACCGCCGTCGGGGCCGAGGACGGGCGTCGTCGTCGCCGGCGCGTCCGTCGACCGTCCGCCGGCGGCCGCGCGGGCGGCGCGCTCGCGCGCGGAGACGCGCACGGTGTGGGCCTTGGCCGGCCCCACGAGCACGATCGCGGCCACGGCGAAGCAGCCGACGGCCAGCGTCGCGGCGAGGTGGCTCCCGACCGTCACCAGCGGCAGGCCCCAGCGGACGAGCACGCCGGGGTCGGCGAGCAGGGGGGCGTCCGCGGCGCCGGTGGAGAGCAGGCCGAGGACGAGCGCCACGAGGGCGGCGCCGAGCGCGCCGACCCATACCGCGACCGCGCGACCCGTCGACGGCGTCCGCATGGCCGACGCCTGCTCGGTCGACGCCTGCACGGTCGGCGTCCGCCCGGTCGACGGCGTCCGCCCGGTCGACGGCTGCTCTGCCGGGCCGGTCCCGCTCGGCACCTGTCGTCCCGTCGCGCCCCGCTGCGTCCCGGCCTGCTCGGTCGTCAACGAGCTGGCGCCGGCCGTCGCCGACCGGCGGGCATCGGAGGACGGGGGCTGCGGCACCTCGTCAGGGTACGTCGGCGGCGTCACGCGGCCCGGGGTGCGTGCGCGGTCTCACGCGGCGCGCGAGGGGAGCGGGCGGTTCGACGTCGCCGTCGTTCGTCGTCGTCGGACGTTCGTCCCGTCCCGCCCACGTCCCGGCCCCCGCACCAGGTGGGAAGCACTGCCCTGTGCTCCGGCCCGTGGACCGGCCCGCGCGTCGGTAGTCTGCACGGGCCACCCCGCCGGGGCGGCGTCGAGCATCGTGAGGGAGCACCCGTGCCTGAGTGGACCGCCCAGCCCGAGCAGCAGGCGAGGGCCCGCGTCAAGCGGATCAAGGACGACGAGGTCTGGCGCGCCACCGACCTCGTGCGGCAGGTCACCGAGGTGTTCAACACGCGGGTCGTCGGCCAGGACGACCTGCGGCGCGCACTGCTCTCCACGCTCATGGCGGGCGGGCACATCCTGCTGGAGTCCGTGCCGGGCCTCGCCAAGACGACCGCGGCGCAGACGCTCGCCTCCGCGGTTTCGGGCTCGTTCCACCGCATCCAGTGCACGCCGGACCTCATGCCGAACGACATCGTCGGCACGCAGATCTACAACTACGCGACCGGCGAGTTCACCACCCAGCTCGGCCCGGTGCACGCGAACCTCGTCCTCCTCGACGAGATCAACCGCTCGTCCGCGAAGACCCAGTCGGCGATGCTCGAGGCGATGCAGGAGCGCCAGACCTCGATCGGCGGCGAGGTCTACCCGCTGCCGAGCCCGTTCATGGTCCTCGCCACGCAGAACCCCATCGAGGAGGAGGGAACGTACGTCCTCCCCGAGGCGCAGATGGACCGGTTCCTCCTCAAGGAGGTCCTCACCTACCCGACCCCGACCCAGGAGGTCGAGATCCTCTCCGGGATCGCGTCGGGCTCCCTCAACACCCCGATCGACACGCAGCCGATCTCGCTCGAGGACGTCACGCTCCTCCAGGACCTCACGTCGCGCGTCTACGTCGACATGTCGATCAAGCAGTACATCGTGGCGCTCATCAACACCACGCGCGGCGGCGGACCGCGCCCGCTGCCCGGCTTCTCCGACCACGTCCGGGTCGGCGCCTCGCCCCGAGGCGGCATCGCGCTCCTGCGCGTGGCCCAGGCCGTCGCCCTCCAGGAGGGCCGCACGTACGTGGTGCCGGACGACGTCAAGCTGCTGCGGCACGCGGTCCTGCGCCACCGCCTCGTGCGGACGTACGACGCGCTGGCGAAGAACGTCGCGCCCGAGGCGCTCGTCGACGCGGTCTTCGCCGCGGTCCCGACGCCGTAGGGGGCGCGGTGGATCGGTCGAGCTCCAGGCTGGAGCAGATCCGGGCGCGGCTCGAGCTGCCGACGGTGCGCCGCGCGAGCGGCCTCCTCGACGGCCGGCACCGCTCGATCTTCTCGGGGCACGGCCAGGACTTCGACGACCAGGTCGAGTACCACCCCGGGGACGACGTCAAGGACATCGACTGGAAGTCCTCGGCGCGGGCTGGCCACCCGATCATCCGCCGGTTCGTGCGCGAGTCGAACCTGTCCACGGTCCTCGCGTTCGACACCGGCGTCTCGATGGCCGCCACGAGCGCCTCGGGACTGTCGAAGAAGAACGTCGCGATGTTCGCGGCGGACATCATCGCCTACGTCGCGCGCGCCCGCGGCGACCTCGTCGCGCTCGTCGCCGGGGACTCCGAGCGCATGGTCCAGCGCCCCGCCCGCCACGGGACCGCCCACCTCGAGTCGGTCCTCTCCCTGGTCGAGGAGGCGCTCACCCTCGAGGCCCCGCCGTCCGACGTCGGGCGGGTGATGGATCGTGTCCTCACCGGGTTCCCGCAGCGCTCGCTGGTCGTCCTCATCACGGACGAGGCCCGGCCCGGGCCGGAGCACGAGGACTCCCTGCGCCGGCTGCGCACGCGGCACGAGGTGCTCGTCGTGCGCGTCGGGGACGCACTGCCCACGGCCGCGGGGATCGGCCCCACGGCCGACGTCGACGGCTGGGAGCGCCTGCCCGCGTTCGTGCGCGAGGACAGGATCCTCGCCGCGCAGGTCGACCACGCCGCGGCCTCCCGCGCCACCGCCGCCACGCGCCTCCTCGACCGCCGCGGCGTCCACCACGTCGTCGCCTCCTCCGAGGACGAGGTCGTCGGCGCGCTGCTCGACCTGCTGGGGAGGTCGCGCCGTGTCCGTCGATGAGATCGGCACCGACCTCGCCGCGCTGCAGGACTACCCCTGGTGGGTCCTCGTCCTCGGCGTGGTCCTCGTGCTCGCCGCGGTCGCGTGGATCGTCCTCGTCCTCGTGCTCACGTCCGCCCGGCGCGAGCGGTCACGGGCCGACGTGCCGCTGCGCATGGCCGACGCCGAGCGGGAGCGGTTCATCGCCGAGGTCGAGGAGCACTACGCCGCCTACGAGGCCGGGGCGCTCGACCTGCGGGCCCTCCACCTCAAGCTCGCGCGCACGATGCGGGCGTTCGTCTCCGAGCGGGTCGGGCGCGACGTGCGCTCGTGGACGGTCAGGGACATCTCGAGCCACGACCCGACCGCGCGGGCCGGCGGCCTGCTCAGCGTGTGGGAGGAGCCGAGCTTCGCCCACCGCTCCGACGCCGAGGCGCGCGCCGCCCGGGACGGCGCCGTGGAGGTGATCCGGCGATGGTGACCCCCTGGCTCTGGCCGGTCGCGCTCGTGATCATCGCGGCCGCCGCGCTCGCCGGCTGGCTGACGGCGACCCGCGGCGCGCGCCGCCCCGACGACGTCACGTGGGTGGCGAACTCGACCTTCATCCGCTCCCTGCCGCGCTACCAGCAGCGGATGCGGCTCATGCGCCTCCTGCTCGGCGGCGCCGGCGTCCTGCTCGTGCTCACGTCCGTCGCGGGGTCCGCCCTCGCCGCGCGGCCGATCGACCGGGACGTCCGCCACGAGGAGCTGACCAACCGCGACATCGTCCTGTGCCTCGACGTCTCCGGCTCGATGATCGAGTTCGACGCCGAGATCATGGCCGAGTTCCAGCAGCTGGTCGAGTCCTTCGACGGCGAGCGGATCGCCCTCAACATCTGGAACTCGACGACGAGGGTCGTCTTCCCGCTCACCGACGACTACGCGCTCGTCAACGAGGAGCTCGAGCACGGCGCCGAGGTCCTGGGCTCGTACCTCGACTGGAGCAACACCGACTGGGAGTCGATCGACGAGTACATGCGGGGCACCACGTCGACCTCCTCGATGTCCTCCTCCCTCATCGGCGACGGCCTCGCGAACTGCGTCAACAGCTTCGACCTCGAGGACGACGAGCGCTCCCGCTCGGTCATCCTCGCCACCGACAACGAGGTGGCCGGCGACCCGGTCTACGAGCTCGAGGAGGCGGCGGCGCTGGCCCAGGAGCGTGGCGTGACCGTGCACGGCCTGTACGCCTCCACGCTCGGTCCCGACGCCGGCCCGACCCGCGACGAGTACGAGGCCACGATCACCGAGCACGGCGGCCAGTTCTACGAGCTCGGCGACCCCGGCGCCGTCCCCGCGATCGTCGAGCAGGTGCAGGCCCAGCAGGAGGCCGAGCTCGACGCCGACCCCACGGTCGTCGTCACCGACCGCCCCGACCGCTGGCTTCCCTGGCTCACGGCCGGGCTCGCCGGCTTCCTCGTCCTCGTCTGGCGGGTGCGCACATGATCCTGCGCTGGGCCTGGGACTGGTGGGTGGTCGCGCTCGTCGCGCTGCCCCTGCTCGCGATCTGCGTGCACGGGCTGCTGCGGGCGCGCGGCAGCCAGGAGAACACGCAGTGGTCGTGGGTGCGCCGCGCGGCCATGGTGCTGTGCCTCGTCGTCGTCGCCCTCGCTCCCGCCGTCCCCGCCGAGGAGACGGAGGTGGGCACGAACGCGGACGTGTTCTTCGTCGTCGACCGGACGGGGTCGATGGCGGCGGAGGACTACGACGGCGAGGAGCCGCGCCTCGCGGGCGTGCGCGCGGACATGGCGGAGATCGTCTCCTCGATGCCGGGTGCGCGGTTCTCGATCGTCGCGTTCGACTCGCAGGCCACGCGCGAGCTGCCGCTGACCAGCGACGCGCGCGCCGTGGGCACGTGGGTGGACACGCTGCGCCAGGAGGTCACCTACTACTCGGGCGGTTCCTCGATGGACCGTCCCCGCCAGAACCTGTCCGAGGCGCTCGCCCGCGCGGCGGAGAACAACCCCGGCAACGTGCGGCTCGTCTTCGTCCTGTCCGACGGCGAGAACACCGCCGGCGACACCTCGCAGCAGCAGCTCCCGGGCGCGTGGTCCGACTCGGCCGGCTACGTCGACGGCGGAGCGGTCCTCGGCTACGGCACCACCGACGGCGGCCAGATGCGCAGCTACGACGGGACCGAGCGCACCGGCCCGGGCACCACCTCGCCGTACATCACCGACGACTCCACCGGCGAGCCCGCGATCTCCACCATCGACGAGACGAACCTGCGGGCCGTGGCCGAGGAGCTCGGCGTGGAGTACCTGCACCGCACGGAGCCGGGCGGGCTGGACGCCGTCGTCGAGGGCATCGACGTCGAGGCCATCGCGCGCGCCGACGGCCGCCAGAACGTCGACGTCTACCGCGACGTGTGGTGGCCCGCGATGTACGTCCTCGTCCTGCTGCTGGCCTGGGAGGCGTTCGAGATCGCCCGGCGGATGCGCGGCACGTTCGACTCCGGCTCGGTCCGCCGGGCGGCCCTCGCCGCGCGTGCGGGGTCGGGTGCGGGGCCGGGGCGCGGGTCCGGCGGCACGGGAGCCTCGGGAGGTAGGGCATGAGCACGACGACGAACGACGACGTCGCCACGGGTGGGCCGAAGGACGGGAAGCCCGCGGCGGGCCTGCCGGACCGGCTGCGCCGGCGGCGCCGGATGCTCGCGTGGTCGGCGCCGCTGCTGGGGATCGCCCTGACCGCCGGGCCGTTCCTCATCGGGGTGTCGCTGGCCGACGACGGCCACCGGTCCACCGCCGAGGAGGACCCCGCGGGCGCGATCGACGGGTACGCCGCACTGGCCGACGACACCCGGTTCGGCCCGCGGCCCTGGATCGCCGTCTACAACACCGGCACATCCGCGCTCATGGCCGACCAGGCCGCGACCGCGGTGACCGAGCTGACCGAGGCCCTCGAGCTCGTCCCGGAGGGGACCGAGGGGGACGACGGCGAGGTCGACCCCGAGCTGCCGGAGTGCCTCGTGCGGCGCAACCTGTCGCTGTCCTACGAGCTGCTCGCGAGCGAGGCGCTCGCCGACGAGGACCGGCCGATGGTCGAGGAGCACCTCACCGACGCGCTCGAGGCGCTCGGGCCGTGCACGACCGACCCGCCCGAGGACGAGCAGTCCGAGAGTCCGTCGGAGAGCGGGTCGGACGACCCCTCCGAGAGTCCGTCGGAGAGCGGGTCGGACGACCCGTCGGAGAGCCCGTCCGAGAGCGAGTCGGACGACCCGTCCGACGGCGGGGAGGAGTCCGACGAGCCGTCCGAGGGCGAGGAGGAGTCCCAGGATCCCGGCGACGAGGGGGAGGAGTCCCAGGAGCCGGGCGAGCAGGGCAACCCGAACGACGAGATCCAGCGCCGCCAGGACGAGAGCCGCGAGGAGAACCGCGAGGCCCAGCGCCAGGAGGAGGAGGGATCCTCCGGCGACGAGGAGGAGTCCTCGAGCGGCGAGGGCGGCGAGGGCGAGGAGGAGTCGTCCTCCCTGTCCCCGCAGGAGCAGGAGCTCCAGGACCGCAACCGCGAGGCCCAGGAGGACCAGCGCCAGCAGGAGCAGCGCGAGGGCGGCGGGTACGGCGGCGGCCAGAACTGGTAGCCGCGGCGGCGGTCAGCCGACCGGCGCCGGCACCCGCACGCCGACGGCGCGCAGGACGAACTCCTGGGTCGCGCCGATGAAGTCCTCGCGCTCGACCTCGCCGGTGGGCAGGCGGCGGCCGGACAGGCACGCGTGGACGAGCTGGACCGTGACGTCGAAGTCGCTCTCGCCGACCAGGCCCTGGGCGTGGGCGTCGGCGAGGATCTGCCGCAGGAGCAGCTCGACCCGGCCGACGTGCGCGCGCAGTCTCTCCGCCGCGTCGCGCGAGATGATCTCCTTGAGCGCCGGGCCGGGCGCCGAGTGATATGAGCGGTCGAGCTGGAGCTGTTCGCGCACGTAGGTCCGCAGCTGCTCGACCGGGTCGTCGATCGCCTCGAGCCGGGCCGTGAGCGACTCGGTGAAGTCGGCCGTCTCCTGCTCGATGAACCCGAGCAGCAGGGACTCCTTGTCGGCGAAGTGGTTGTACACCGACGTGCGGCCGACGCCGGCGTCCTGGGCGATCTCCGCGAGCGACACCGCGTCGAAGCCGCGCTCGCGCATGAGGCGGTCGAGGGAGGCGAACAGGGCGCGGCGCGTGAGCTCGCGGTGCTCCGCGAGGGAGCCGCCGATGATCCGTGGCATGGAGCGATGATGCCATGTTCTGACGCATCCGGGGAATCCGTCTGATCCGTGGTCGGCGGCGATGCCCGGCCGGACCCGTGGCGCCCGAGGCAGGACGCGGGTGGCGCGCCGGGCGCCGCGCCCGCCGGGGCCGGTAGGTTGATCCGCGGAGAGGGGACCGCCATGCACGACGACGCACGACCCGGCACGTCGGGCATGCCCGCGACTGCTGCGGCGCCCGGCGCGACCCTCGACGACGACGAGGAGCGGCGTGGTCGGCACGGCGGACCCGCCGGCGGCTCCGGGCCGGACGACGGCGATGCCCCCGACGAGGACCGCCGGCGTCGGCGCCGCACGACCGCGGTCGTCGCGGGGGTCTGCCTCCTGCTCGTGCTCGTCATGACGGTCGGCGCGGCCCTGCTCGTGGGCCCGCGGAGCCCGGCGGAGTACGGCGACTGGCTGCCGCTGGATCGCCTCTGGGACGACTGCGCGGCCGGGGACGGGGCGGCCTGCGACGAGCTGTTCGTCGAGTCCCCGATGCAGTCGGACTACGAGCGGTTCGGCAGCTCGTGCGGGGACCGGTTCCCCGGGGCCACGCGGGCGTGCGTCGACCTCATGGAGAACCGCCAGGACGAACGGCAGCGGTAGACCGGCTGCCGGCCAGGAGGCTCGCCCGCATGAGGCGGGCGATCGGGACGTCGCCGTCGAGCCAGTCGAGGCCGGTGAGGTCGCCCGGGCCGACCCAGCGCAGCTCGTCGTGGTCCTGCAGCGGCTCGGGGGCGCCGGCAGTGAGCCGCGACCACCACACGCGCATGACCATGCCCTCGACGATCGGCCAGTACCCACCGGACGGGCCGGGCAGGAGGTCGCCGAGCGCGACGCTCACCCCCAGCTCCTCCGCGAGCTCGCGGTGGAGGGCGTCGGCGGGGTCCTCGCCGGGCTCGACCTTGCCGCCCGGCAGCTCCCAGCGGCCCGCGAGGTGCGCGGGCGCCGAGCGGCGGGCGCACAGCACGCGGGGCTCGGCGTCGTCGTCGAGGATCGCCGCGGCGACGACGAGGCGAGGGCTCACCAGTCCTCGCCCGCCTCGGCGCGGGCCACGAGGTCGGTGAGCTCGGGCTCCTCGACGGGCCACAGGTCGACCCCGACGTCGAGGGTCGAGGCACCCTCGTCCCGGTAGACGATGCCGGACAGCGGCGAGACGTCCCGGAAGTCGCGGCCCCACCCGAGGATCACGTAGCGGGAGTCGACGAACTGGTCGTTCGTGGGGTCGAGGTGGACCCAGCCGCCGCCGGGAACCCACACCGCCACCCACGCGTGCGTGGCGTCGACCCCCCGGAGCTTCTCCCGCCCGGGCGGCGGCCGCGTCTCGATGTACCCCGAGACGTAGCGGGCGGACAGGCCGATCGACCGCAGGCCGGCCACCATGAGGTGGGCGTAGTCCTGGCACACGCCCCGGCGATGGTCGAGGATCTCGTCGAGCGTGGTCCGCACCGTGGTGGTGCCCGGCGCGTAGTCGAGGTCGGTGTAGATCCGGTGGCACAGGTCCCAGGCCGCGGCGACGACCGGCCGGTCGGGCGCGAACGACTCCGCCGCGTAGGAGAGGACGTTCTCGCCGGGGCTCGCGTGCTCCGAGGGCAGGGCGTGGTCGACGATCGACATCACCGCGCTCGCGCCCTCACCGTGCTCGGCGTGCCCGGTCGAGCGCATGACCGCGACCTGGCCGGCGGTGTCCTCCCAGGACACGGTCGGCAGCCGGGCGGGGTCGGTCCGGCGGTCGATGGTGAGCAGCGACCGGGCGACGACCTCGAGCTCGGTGTGGTCCTCGGTGACGTGGAAGTAGGTGACCCGGTTGCCGTGCACGTCGAGGTGCTCGGCGAGCTCGCCGGGGGTGGGGGAGACGTCGAGGGACGTGGCGTGCACGTGCTGCCCGCCGACCTGCCTGGGCAGGATGAGCGCGCGGCCGTAGGAGCTCGTCACCGTGGTGTCGTACGTGTAGGTGGTGCGGTGCTCGAGGCGGTAGTACGAGGTGCCGGACGTGGCCGAGGGGGTCACATCTCCCACCTGCCCTCGGTCCACCGGGCGGCCGGGGTGCGGCGGAAGTGGACCGCGGTGATCTCGCCGGTCAGCTCGCGCAGCCGCCACGAGATCGAGGTGAGGATCTCCGCGAGGTGGGTGCGGGTGCCGTCGTCGCGGACCTCGTCGGCACGCTCGGTGCGCAGCTCGTCGAGGAGCTCGCGGACCTGCCCGAGGAGCTCGTCGCGCTGGCCCGTGGTCCGCGCCAGGGCGGGCAGGTGCTCGAGGTGCTGGGTGAGGGTGGCGACCTGGAACGCGAGCGAGCGGGGGTTGGACTCGTCGAGCAGGAGCAGCTCGAGCGCGGCCCCGAGGCCGCCGGTCGGGTAGCGGCGACGGAACGTGATGACGGAGTCGTGCGCAGTGAGGACCGACTCGAGGACGAGCTCCTCCGTGCCGGCGTCGCGGCGGGTGCTGAGCGGCTCGAGGGCGCCGACCACCCCCTGGGCGCGCTCGAGGCGGCGCCCCACGTCGAGCAGCCGCCAGCCGATGTCCCGCACGAGGGACTCGGTGAAGACGCCGTGCAGCGCCATGAGCGACTCGAGCAGCCGGCTCAGGGTGCTCTGCACACCGGTGAGCTCGTCGGTGGCGCGGCGGCGGCGCTCGCGACCGATCACGCGGTCGAGGCTCGCCATCACCGTCAGGACCTCCGGCGGGAGGTTGTCCCGGACCCCGCGCGCGTCGCGCTGCATCCGGGCCACGCACCACGCGACCGAGCCCGCGAGGGACCGGTCGGTGACGAGCGCCCCGAACGCCGGGTCGTCCGGCGCGAGGCCGAGGGCGCGGACGAGGACGTCGAGGGCCTGGCGGCCGGAGCCGCCGACCGTGGAGTCGTCGGCCGGTTCGTCGGCGGAGTCGGACCCGGTCGTGGTGTCGGACCCGGTCGTGGTGTCGGACCCGGTGGCGGTGCCGTCCGCAGCGGCCGGACCCTCGCTGCCGTCCCCCTCGACGCCGTCGTCGGAGCTCTCCGTCTCGTCGGTCTCGTCGTCGGGGCGCGAGCGGAAGTCGTCCCAGCGGTCGGTGGCCACGGACAGCATGCGGACCATGCCCTCGGCCCGCTCGGTGTAGCGCCCGAGCCAGAACAGGTCCTCGGCGGCGCGGGGCGACACGGCGGTGTCGGGGAAGCGACCCGGCAGGACGTCGCGCCCCGTCGCGCCCGACGCCGTCACCGGCTGCGAGCGGTGCGTGATGACCCAGACGTCCTTGGCACGGCCCGCGAGGGTCCCCCCGAGCGGGGTGGCCGCGTCGTCGTCGGAGGAGATCCCGACCGCTCCGGACATCACCTGGTAGTCGGGGCCGTCGACCGCGGCGAACAGGCGCAGGGAGGTGGGGCGCGGGTGCAGCGTCCCGGAGTCCACGGTGGGGGTGGTCGAGGCGTCGACCGGCTCCTCGCCGACCCACCAGCCCGGGCGCTCGGAGATGCGCGCCGCGAGGGCAGCGCGCTGGGTGACGGTCAGCTCCCAGCCCCGCACGGCGCCCTCGGGGCCGGCGACGGGGCGGACGACGAGGCGGTGGAGGTTGGCGATGACGTGGTTGCACATCGACCGGTCGCCGCACCAGTACGTGACCGCGGAGGGGAGCTCGAGGTCGCCGAGCCCGAGGTAGCGGGCGGCGCGCGGGAGGTGGGCGCGCAGGGCGGGGGACTCGAGGACGCCGGAGCCGATGGGGTTGACCACCGCGACCGAGCCGGAGCGCAGGGCGTGCAGGAGCCCAGGGGTGCCCGTGCCGGCGGTCGAGCGGATCTCGAGCGGGTCGACGTCGCCGGCCGGGACGTGCCGCAGGAGGACGTCGACCGGCTCCTCGCGGCCGAGCGAGCGCATGGTGAGCCGGCCGTCCTCGACCCGCAGGTCGGAGCCGTGCACGAGCTGGAGGCCGAGCATCCCCGCGAGGTAGGCCTGGTCGAAGTACGTGGGGTGCTCGGGGCCGGGGGTGAGGACGGCGATGTGCGGCTCGTCGCCGGCGCCCGGCGGGGCGGCCTCCTGGAGCGAGCGGAGCAGCGCCTGGAAGTACGGGCCCACGCGGCGCACCCGGGAGCGGCGATAGACGCCGGACAGGACCTCGGAGACGACCCGGCGGTCGGCCATCGCGTACCCCGCGCCGACCGGCGTGCCGGTGCGGTCCATGAGCACGGTCCACGTGCGGTCCGCGTTGCGCGCGACGTCGACCGCCAGGTGGAAGAGCCGGTGCTCCCCGTGCTGCGGGAGGGAGTGCGCGTGCCGCGAGTAGCCGGGGTGGGCGAGGACGACCTCCGGCGGGATCGTCCCGGAGGTCAGCAGGCGGCGCTCGCCGTAGAGGTCGTCGAGCACGAGGTCGAGCAGCTGGGCGCGCTGGGCGAGGCCGGACTCGAGCGGCTGCCAGCCGTCGTCGTCGACGAGGACCGGGACCGGGTCGAGGTTCCACGTCTCCGTGGAGTCCGGCTCCCCGTACGTGACCGACTGGTCCTGAAGAAGGTCGACGACCTCCTCGGCCACGGCGTCGAGCGCTGCGGGGTCCGATCCGAACGGGCGGGTGAGGATGCGCGTCCACGCGCGCCGGTGGTCGGGGTGCGAGCCGAGCATCTCGTCGTGCGCGGTCGCCCGGGCGCGGTAGTCGTCGACGAGGTGGCTCACGGTCCTCCTGTCGCTCGACTCCCGCCCGGACCAGGCTCGCCACGAGGCTACCCGCCCGGTCGGAGGGTCTGCTCACAGTCCGGCTGCCGTGGCGCGCGAACGGCCCCGGTCCGGGTACAGTGGTCGGGCGCTTCGGCGCGACGCGGGTGTAGTTCAATGGTAGAACTTCAGCTTCCCAAGCTGACAGCGCGGGTTCGATTCCCGTCACCCGCTCCGCACGGACCGAGCCGCGGCACCGATCATCAGGTGCCGCGGCTCGGTCGTTCCAGGGACGTACCGGACGGGCGCGGGGCGCGCCGCGACGTCCGGCAGCCGAGGCCCCGCCCGCCTACGCTGAGGTTCCGAGCACCCTCGTGACCACGGAAGGCGTCCGTCATGAATCGCGCACCCGACCCCTCCGCCGGCGATCCCACCGTCCCCGGGCGGGCAGCCGACGACGCTCGAGCCCCGGAGAGCCTGGGCGAGTACGTGCCCGGCGACCGTGACCACCCGGGCGGGACGTCCGCGCAGCCGCCCGCGACCTCCTCGACCGGTCCGCGACCTGCGACGGGTTCCTCCCCGGTCCAGGCGCCCCCGCGCCAGGGCCCTGGCATCGCCGTCAGCACCTGGGTCGCGCTCATCCTCGGCGCCGTGATCCTCGTTCTCGTGCTGGTCTTCATCCTGCAGAACAACGTCCCGGCGGACTTCAGCTTCCTCGGCTGGAGCTTCGAGCTGCCGCTCGGCATCGCGATGCTGTTCGCGACGATCGCCGGCCTGCTCGTCATGGCGTTGTTCGGATCGGTGCTGCTCGTGAGGTCCGCGCGCCGGGCGCGCAAGCTGGAGAAGGAGCTCGCCGTGCACCGGCGCGGTCGCTGACCGTCCGAGCGGGCCGGACCTCAGTCGGCGGCCACGGCCTTTGCCGGGACTCGCGCACCGCGGATCGCGGACAGGTTGACGAGCAGGGTGAGCGTGAAGGCGAGCCCGGCTGACGCGAGCATCGCCACGACCATGCCGACCGCGTCGGTGGCGACGGTCGGCACGACGAACGCGGGCAGGTAGGCGGTCGCCTCGGCACCGAACACGCCGACGAGCGCGCCGCCGACGGTCGCGGAGAGGAGGGCGACGCCGAGGATGCGCCGATCGCCGAACATGAACGGGTAGGAGGCCTCGACGAAGGTCCCGAAGAAGAAGTTGACCGCCGACCCGGAACCCGCGAGCGCCCGTTCGCCCGACGTCCGGGGCCGCACGACGTTCGCCAGGGTGATGCCGAACGAGACCATGACGAGCGCGACCATGTCGACGGCGCCGAAGAAGCTGTGCCCCTTCTGCCCCATCTCCAGCAGCACGAGCGGCAGGATCACCGAGTGGTAGACCCCGGCGACGATGGCCGGCCACATCGCCAGCCCGGCGAGGGCACCGGCGAGCAACGGGTTGACGTCGACCGCCCACTCGATCGAGGTCTGCACCCACTCGCCGAGATAGCTGGTCAGCGGGGCGAGCGCGAAGTGCACGAGCAGGCCCGGCAGCAGGCCGGCGAACGCGCCGGTGACGATGTTGGCGGTGGTCGCGGGGAACCGGTGGGCGAGCGTCCAGCGCAGGAGGAACGACGCCGCGAGACCGGCGAGGATCCCGCCGACCAGCCCGCCGAGGATGCCGCCGGGCGCCGAGAGGGTCCCGGCGATCGCACCGGCGACCAGGCCGACCTCGTCGAGGGCACTGATGCGCCGGGCGGCGACGGTGGCCACGATGATCGGCAGCGCGGCGACGAGCAGGTCGAACACCGGGGTGAGGCCGTCGGCGCCCGGGATCCGGCTGACGGCGAGCACGAGCGCGAGGGCGATGAACGCCGGGATCGAGCCGACCATGATGCCGCGCAGGCTGATCCGCCGCCACGCCGGCTCGGACGTCCCGTCCGCGACTCCCGTGGCCGCAGAGCCGCCGAGGGAGGGGCGGTACGGGATTCGCCAGTGGCGGGCGAGCCCGGACACGTACGCCACGGCGCGGGTCGAGCTCGTGGTGCCGGTGGTTCCCGAGGCGGAGACGAGGTCGAGACCCATCCGCTGCGCCGTGGCGATCGAGGTGCCGCCGGTGCCCGCCGCAGGCAGGCCGCGTTCCACCGCGGCCTCGACGGTGCGGCGGTTCGTGTCACCGGGGTCGGCGCTCATGAGGACGAGCGCGTCGACCCGCCCCTCGCGCACGAGCGCGGCCGTGCGCTCGTCCTGCTCGCGCGCCGCGGTATTGACCTCCTCGAGCGTGCCGGTCGCGAGGAGCGACGGCTCGCCCTCGACGAACCCCCACAGCTCGGCGGGCGCGTCCGGTGCGATCCCGTCCATCGACGACGACGCCGCCACGAGCTGCACCGGCCCGACCTGGAGCCCGGCCGCCCCGATCTGCCGGGCCACGTCACGCAGCATCCGCGCGGGGTCGTCCCCGCCGTGGCTGCGCAGGTTGCCTCCGCTGCTGCCCAGCACGGCGACGGTGCGGACCTCCGTGCGTCGGGGCTCGTCGGTGGGCTCGGACATGGTGGGAGGCCTCTCGGGCGGGACGGCGGGACACGGCACCCTAGAGGCGGGGCGGGGCCGCCGCACGTCCCGTCCGGACCGTGGCGCATGCGCATGCGCATGCGCGTGCCAGGCTGGCGCCATGACGACGCGCGCCCAGCTGAGGAAGGCCGCCCTCGCGCAGCCGGAGACCGAGGAGAGCGGCACCCGGGCCGCCGCCGAGTTCCTGGTCGCGGGCACCCGCTTCGCCGCGGTCGAGGACGGCCAGGCCGTGCTGCACCTCCCAACCGCCGACGCCGACGAGGTGCTGCGCGACCACCCGTCGGCGGCGCGGGCCGAGGAGGCGGGCGGCGTCGTCGTGCGTGTCCCGCTCGCCGACATCGGTGGTATGGCGCTCAACCACTGGGTGCGCCGCGCCTGGGCGTCGCGTGCACCGGCCGGGCTCGTGCGGGAGGCCGAGGGTGCGTCGTCGGCCGAGCCGGGCGAGGTCGGCGACCTCCCGCGCGAGATCGGGCGCCCGGCCACGCGCGCGCTCGCCGGGGCGGGCATCACCTCGCTCGCCGAGGTGGCCGCGCGCAGCGACGCCGAGCTGCTCGACCTGCACGGGGTGGGGCCGAAGGCGCTGAGGCTCCTGCGGGCGGCCGCGCCTGCGACGAACGGTTGACCGCGGTCATCCTCCGGTCGTAGCGCAGGCGGGCACTTCTACCCGCAGGACTGATGCCCCGGCGCGCCCGACAGGGCCATGCTCGTGCCATGACCTCGACGCCGTCCGCCGCGCTGCGGCGGACGTGTGCGTCGTCGACCGGAGGGGGCGCGTCATGACCGTCGACGAGCGGACCCGGAGCAGGCACCGAGCGCCTCGACTCCCGCAGCTGCGTCCGGCGAAGGTCGCCCAGGAGCCGACCGAGCCCGAGCGAGCCGACGTGAAGCGCACCGACCCCGCGGGGGAGCACCCCGCGGCGAAGACCACCGCACCGCAGGACGGCAACCCCCGGCCGCCCGCCGCAGAGCCTGCCGCCGGCTCGGCCTCCCTCCCCGTCGTCCCGGAGCCCGCGGACGAGCAGCCGCGCCGCGCTCCGGCCACGACCCGCGTCCGGGCCCGCACCCGCCACCGCCTCGCCCTCATGCTCGGGCTCCCGGGCGCGGGCGTCGTCGTCGGGCTGGCCGTCGCCCTCGTCGTCGAGATCGTCGCCCACCTGACCGTCTTCGACGGCGTGCTCGGATACGCGGACTCGCTCGGCGAGCCGGTGGGCCTGATGATCGGCACGGGCCTCGGGCTCGTGCTCGGCGCGATCGTCGCCGGTGCCGCGCTGCGCGAGACGATGCGCGCCGAGATCTCCGAGCGGTCGCTCCTCGTGGTCTGGGACGACGCACGCGTCTGCGTCCCGCGCGCCCTGGTCGGGCAGATCGTGCTCGCCGACGACCTCGTGGTGCTCGGCCGCGGCGGCGTCGAGCTCGCCCGGGTCCCCATGCGCCTCGCGGAGGAGCCCCTGCGGGCCGCCCTCGCCGAGCACGACTACCCCGAGCCGCGGGCCGACGACCCGCACGAGGACGACTTCCGCCCGTGGGGCGAGGACGACGGCCTCGACGACGCGACCACCCGGCTGCTCGCGGCCCGCGCGGCCGCGGTCCAGGACGGCCAGCCCGGCGACGCCGAGCTCCTGCGCCGCCAGCTCGCGCGCCGCGGCGTCATGGTCCGTGACCGGGGCGGACGGCCGCCGCAGCAGCAGTGGCGTCGCGTGGTGGCGCGTCACCGGCCCGCCGCGGAGTAGGCACCGAGGGTGGCGCGCGGCGCCTCGACGGCTGCCCGCCGAGGGGCGTCCCCGGCCTCCTGCCCTCGATGGCACAATCGGTCCGTGCTGCTCTCCGACCGCGACATCCGCGCGCAGATCGACGCCGGACGCGTGGGCCTGGAGCCTTTCGACCCGTCCGCCGTGCAGCCGGCCAGCATCGACGTCCGCCTCGACCGCCGCTTCCGGCTGTTCGACAACCACCGGTACGACGTCATCGACCCGTCCGCCGACCAGCCCGAGCTCACCCGGCTCGTCGAGGTCGGCCCCGACGAGCCGCTCGTGCTCCACCCCGGAGAGTTCGTCCTCGGCGCGACCTTCGAGCAGGTCACCCTGCCCGACGACGTCGCCGCCCGCCTCGAGGGCAAGTCCTCGCTCGGGCGCCTCGGGCTGCTCACCCACTCGACGGCGGGCTTCATCGACCCCGGCTTCACGGGGCACGTGACGCTCGAGCTGTCCAACACGGCGACCATGCCGATCCGGCTGTGGCCGGGGATGAAGATCGGCCAGCTGTGCTTCTTCCGGCTCAGCTCCGCCGCCGAGCACCCCTACGGGCAGGGCGCGGACGGCTCGCGGTACCAGGGCCAGCGCGGGCCGACGGCGTCCCGCTCCCACCTGCGCTTCAACCGCGTCGACGTCCCATGACCACGCGCCGGGCCCGCCGCGAGGCGGAACGCGAGCGAGAGCGCGCGCAGGCTGCGGCCACGCAGACGCGACGGCGGGATCTTCGCCCGCACGGCACGGACGAGCCGGCCCCCGCCCCGGACACGGACACGGCTGCACCCGCCCGGGCGGCCGGTGCGCGGACGCGACGCCTCGACCGCTCCGTCGCCGCGAACCACCACCTGCTCGTGCTCGAGCGCCCGACGACGGCCGCCGCCCTCGCGGGCGTCCTCGTCGAGCGGCTCCCGGACCTGCGCACCCGCCGGGACGACGAGATCATCCTCGCGCCGGGCGCCGTGCTCACCGGCCCGTGGGAGGTCACGCCCGAGCTGGCCGCCGAGCTCGACCTGCCCGGGGCCTGCGCGTTCGTCCTGCGCGTGCGCCCCGACCGCGGGGACCCGACGCCCCCGGAGCTGCGCGGCCTCTCCCCGCTCGACGACGCCTTCCCGGACGGCTCCCCGCAGGGGGACGAGCTCGCGGCCCTCGAGAACGTCCACGCCCTCGCCCGGCGCCTGGGCGGCGCGATCCGGGTGACCGGCACCGGCGCGGTCGTCGTCCCGGACCCCGCCTCGGTCATCGATCGGCTCGTGCGCAGCGAGGTCGAGCTCGGCGCCACCGAGCTGGCCGTGCTCCTCGACCGCTTCCTCGACGACGTCGTCGTCCTGTCCGACGACATCTGGGGCGGAGGCTCGTCGTCCGTCGGCGGACGCATGGTCGGCGACGGCCCGGAGTGGGCACGCGACATGGTCTCGATCGAGGTGACGACGGTCGCGCCGGTGACCGAGCTGCCGGCGATCCGTCCGCCGCGCCCGACCGACGACGGCTCCCTGCTGGTGCCGCTCCTCGAGGCGCCGGTGCTCGGACGACCCGGCTCCGGCCGGTCCTCGCTCGCCGAGCGCGGGGACGAGGGGGCGACCCCGGACGCGGTCCCCGGGTCCCGCCCGGTGCTCACCTACGAGGTGCGGTTCCGGCCCGGCCGCCCGATGGACGTCCTCGGGACGCACCCCACCCGCGCGGGGCGGCGCTCGCGGCGGGAGGGCCGGCGCGTGGTCGACGGCGTGTCAGCCGACCTCGTCCGGCTCATCGGCGGGCACGTCATCGACGACGACGGGTTCCACCGCAGCACCGGCCCGGCGTCCGACGACTGAGACGGGGCGGATCCCCGACCCGCGGAGTGCCCGACCTGCCTAGCGTCCGTTCCGACACTTCCGGCACCTGGAGAGGACCACCATGTCGACCTACAGCCCCGAGCTGCAGAAGGCCACGCTCGCCGACGTCGCGCCCGACGTCCATGGTCGGATCTCGAAGCGCACGGCCGAGCTCGACGGCGTGTCCGTCACCGAGGTGACGTTCGACGTCGGTGCGAAGTGGTCCGAGGACCTCAAGCCCGACGCCGGCACGGAGCTGTGCGAGCTCCCGCACGTCGCCTACGTGACGGCCGGCGTGCTCAGGATCGTCGCCGCCGACGGAACGGAGGTCGACTACGCGGCGGGCGACGTCATGCTCCTCCCGCCCGGGCACGACGCGTGGACCGTCGGCGACACCGCCGTGACGTTCGTCGAGTTCTCACGCGGCAACGACTACTACGGGGCGTAGGCCGGGCCACCTGTACTACGGGGCGTAGGCCGGGCCACCTGTACTACGGGGCGTAGGCCGGGCCACCTGTACGAGGAGTAGACCGGGTCGCCTGCACCGGGCCCGGACCGGTCACCCGCCGGCGCGCCGCAGCCGCGCGGCCGCGACGACGACGACCACGAGCGCCGGAAGGGTGACCAGGCACAGCGCGCCGAACCCCCAGATCGCCACGACCGGGCCGGACAGGATCGCGCCCGCCGCGGCGACGGCGTTCATCGCCATGTCGCCCGCCCCCTGGACGACGGGCCGCTGCGCGGCCGAGACGGCGCCGGTGAGCATCGCGGCGGCGGGCACGGTGACGACCGACCAGCCGAGGCCCACGAGGAACAGCGCGACGCCGACGACCTCGCGCGAGGGCCCGGCGACGGCCCCGACGACCGCGCCGACCCCGAGGACGGCCAGGCCGCCGAGGATCACCGGGACGGGGCCGAGACGGTCGGACGCGCGGCCGACGAGTGGGGCGAGCCCGAACATCCCCAGCACGTGGACCGAGATGACGAGCCCGACCACCCCGATGTCCGCGCCGTGGTGGTCGAGGTGGATCGGCGTCATCGTCATGATCGAGACCATGACGAGGTGCGCGAGCACCTGGGCCGTGAGCGCGAAGCGGGCGCGGGGGACGTCTCGGACGAGGCGCAGCGCCGCGCGCACGGTCGTCCGGCGGGCGGGGTCCGCGGGCGGGGCCGGCGCCGGCTCGTCGGCGGGGAGCTCGGCGGGCGCGGTGACGTGCCGGGTGTCGTCGTCGTGCTCGTCGACCGGGCGTGAGTCGATCTGGCGCGGGTCGGTCGAGGGTGCGCCGGCCGACGACCGGGTGCTCGCCGTGCGCGCGTCGCGCAGCCGGATCGAGAGCAGGAGCGGGTCGGGGCGGAGCAGCACGAGCAGCGCGAGGGCCGCGACGGCCATGAGCGCGCCCCCGATGACGAACGCCCCGGTGTACTCCGGCAGCCCCCAGCGCGCCTCGAGCGCCTCCCCGGGCAGGCCGAGGTTGGGGCCGAGCACGGAGCCGATCGTCCCGACCCACACCACGAGGGCGATCGACCGCCCGCGACGGTCGGACTCGGCGAGGTCCGCGGCCGCGAACCGCATCTGGAAGTTGGCCGCTGCTCCGCAGCCGACGAGCATCATCCCGACGACGAGGAGCGCCGTGCTCGAGACCACCGCGGCGAGGACGAGCAGGCCGGCCCCGACGGCGGCCGCAGCGTAGGCGGAGGCGAGCGCGCCGCGCCGGCCCCACCGCAGCGCGAGGGTGCCGAGGGGGACGGCGGCGATCGCGGCACCGATCGTCGTCGCGGACCGGGCGACGCCCGCCCACGCCTCCGACTCGACGACGGCGCTCGCGAGCAGCACGCCGATGCTCGGGGCGGCGCCGGCCCCGAGGTTGCCGAGCACCTGACCGAGCGAGAGCGTGGCGAGGGTCCGGCGTCGGGTGCCCCGGACCTCCTGGTCGGACGGCAGCGGGAACGACGACGGCGCTCGGTCGTCGGGGCGTGGCACCGGGACAACCTAGCCCCCTGGTTGGACGACGAGAGCATCGCCACCCGGACGGGCACGGTCCGCACGTGGTCCGGCCTTTACACTGTGGTCAACCCCCGTCGGCCGGTCGCTCCGGCCCGAGCCGTCGCCCGTGCCCAGATACGGACCGGCGTCCAACGGACCGGGGACACGACGGACCGCGACCGGATGGGAGACAGCCCGTGATCGAGCTGCTGACCCTCCACGCGCTCGTGGCCGTCGCAGCTCCGCCGCTCGTCTCCCGGTTCGGACGCCGGATCTTCCTGCTCCTCGCGCTCGCGCCGGCCTCGGCCGCCGCCTGGGCGCTGGCGCACACGAGCGAGGTCCTCGCCGGGGACGGACCCACGCAGCTCGTCACGTGGGTGCCGGGGTACGACCTGCACCTGGACTTCCGCCTCGACACGCTCGCGTGGCTGATGACGATCGTGGTCGGCGGAGTCGGCGCGCTCGTCCTCGCGTTCTGCGCCGCCTACTTCTCCCGGACCGCGAAGGGGCTGCCCCGCTTCGCGGGCGTCTTCGTCGCCTTCGCGGGCGCCATGCTCGGCCTCGTCACCACGGACAGCACGCTGCTGCTGTATGTGTTCTGGGAGCTGACGACCGTCTTCTCCTTCCTGCTCATCGGGCACTCGTTCGAGCGCCAGTCCGCCCGTCGTGCCGCCGTGCAGGCCATCCTCGTCACGACCCTCGGCGGCCTCGCCATGCTCGCCGGCGTCATCGCGCTCGGCGAGATGGAGGGTGGCTCGTACCGCCTCTCCGGCCTGGTCGAGGCCGGGGCGAACGGGCGCCTGGCCGAGGGGCCGCTGCTCACGTGGGCGATCGTGCTCGTGCTCCTGGGCGCGCTGAGCAAGTCGGCGCTCGTGCCGTTCCACTTCTGGCTGCCGGCCGCGATGGCCGCCCCGACCCCGGTCTCCGCGTACCTGCACGCCGCGGCGATGGTCAAGGCGGGCGTCTACCTGGTCGCGCGGCTCGCACCGGGCCTCGCCGACCAGACGGCGTGGCAGGTCATGGTCCTCGGGTTCGGGCTCGGCACCCTCCTCATCGGGGGCTACCGGGCGCTGCGGCAGCACGACCTCAAGCTCGTCCTCGCGTTCGGCACCGTGTCCCAGCTCGGCTTCCTCATCGCCCTGGTCGGCCACGGGCAGCGCGCCGTGGCGCTGGCGGGGCTCACGCTCCTGCTCGCGCACGCGCTGTTCAAGTCCTGCCTCTTCCTCTCCGTCGGCATCATCGACTGGGCGGTCGGCACCCGTGACCTGCGCAAGCTCTCGGGGCTCGGCAAGCAGATGCCGGTCCTCGCCGTCGTCATGGGTATCGCGACCGCCTCGATGGCGGGACTGCCACCCACGCTCGGCTACCTGGGCAAGGAGGCGGCCCTCGAGGCGCTCGTCCACGGCACCGGCTGGGTCGACACCGTCACGCTCATCGGCGTCGTCGCCGGGTCGGTCCTCACGCTCGCCTACGGGCTGCGCCTGTGGTGGGGCGCGTTCGGCACGAAGAAGGGGCTCGAGCCGACAGTGGTCCCGCGCCGCTCGATGCTCATCATGGCGCCCCCGATCGTGCTCGCCGCCCTCTCGCTCGCCGCGGGCCTCGTGCCCGGCCAGGTCGAGCGGATCCTCGCCCCGCACGCCGATCTGCACCCCGGCGAGCCGGGGCACCTCGTCCTGTGGGCCGGGGTCACGCCGGCGTTCCTCCTCACGCTCCTCGTGATCGTCCTCGGCGCCGTCCTGTTCGCGTTCCGGAGGCAGGTCGAGCGCGCCCAGGACCTCCTGCCGGACCACGCCGGCGCCGAGGGCGTGTACCGCCGCTCGCTCGTGGCCCTCGACCACTTCGCCGCCGACGTCACCGCGATGACCCAGCGCGGCTCGCTGCCCGCCTACCTCTCGACCATCTTCGTCACGTTCGTCCTCGCCGCACTGGGCGCGCTCGTGCTCGTCCCGGGCGCGGTGCCGGCCGACCTGCGGCTGGCGGACTCCGCCCTGCAGGCGGCGGTCGCGCTCCTCGTGTGCGTCACCGCCGTGCTCGCCGCCCGCGCGCGCCGCCGGCTCAAGGCCGTCATCCTGCTCGGCGTCGCCGGCTACGGCGTCGCGCTGCTGTTCGTCCTCCACGGCGCTCCGGACCTCGCGCTCACGCAGGCCGTGGTCGAGACCGTCACGCTCGTCGTGCTCATCCTCGTCCTGCGCCGCCTGCCCGCGTACTTCTCCAACCGGCCGCTCGCCGCCTCGCGCTGGACGCGGTTGGCCATCGCCGCGGCGGTGGGCACCACCGTCGCGGTGCTCGCGCTGTACATGACCGGCGGTCGGATCCACGAGCCGGTCACGGTCGACTTCCCCACCGAGGTCTACGAGTACGGGTACGGGCGCAACATCGTCAACGTCACCCTGGTCGACACGCGTGCGTGGGACACGCTCGGCGAGGTCTCGGTCATCGTGGCCGCAGCCACCGGCATCGCCTCGCTCGTCTTCGTCCGCGGCCGGTTCGGGCGCGTCGAGCGCCGCGTCGAGCCGCGGAAGGGGTCGCCCGGCGTGTGGGCGGAGTTCCCGGACCCCGCCGCCGTCGTCCGCAAGGAGCGCCACCGCCCCGGCCCGAGCCCGCGGCTGCGAGACCCGCAGCGGGGTCAGCGCTGGCTCGCGGCGAGCGCGACGCTCGCCCCGGTGCGGCGCTCGGTGATGTTCGAGATCGGCGCCCGGCTGATCTTCCACACGCTCATCATCTACGCGCTCTTCCTGCTGTTCTCCGGCCACAACGCGCCGGGCGGCGGGTTCGCCGGCGGCATCGCGGCGGGCATCGCGCTCATCGTCCGCTACCTCGCGGGCGGCCGGTTCGAGCTCGCCGAGGCGGTGCCGCTGCACCCCGGCCAGCTCCTGGGCAGCGGGCTCGTCGCCATGGTCGCTGCGGCGACGATCCCCATGCTGTTCGGCGGCACGGTCCTGCAGAGCGCGGTCTTCGACTTCACGCTGTGGCCGTTCGGGGACGTGCACCTCGTCACCACGCTCTTCTTCGACATGGGTGTCTTCCTCGTCGTCATCGGCCTCGTGCTCGACATCCTGCGCTCGCTGGGCGCGGAGGTCGACCGCCACGGCGAGCTCGAGGGCGAGCAGGCGCCCGACCTCTCCCACGACGACCCGGCGCGCGCCGCCGACGACCGCGTCGTCGGCGTCGACCACCGCGACGACGTGCCGGACGAGCTCCAGGGCGCCGACGCACCGACCGCGCGTCCCGGTCTCGACGGCTCCGCCGGACGGGGGCGCACATGATCGACGTCAGCCCCTCCCTCGCCCTCGTCGTCGTGATCGCCGTCCTCGTCGGGGCCGGTGTCTACCTCGTGCTCGAGCGGTCCCTGTCGCGCATCGTCATCGGCGCGGGCCTCATCACGCACGGCATCAACCTGCTCATCCTCGTGGCGGGTGGTCGGGCCGGAGAGCCGCCGATCATCGGCCAGTCCGCCACGGAGGACATGTCCGATCCGCTGCCGCAGGCGATGATCCTCACCGCGATCGTCATCAGCCTCGGCATCACCGCGTTCCTCATGGCGCTCGCCTACCGCTCGTGGCAGCTCAACGGGCACGACGAGGTGCAGGACGACCTCGAGGACCGCCGCATCGCGCGCCGCGCCGCCCGCGACGAGCTCGACGCCCGCTCGACCGACGACTCGGGAGCCAGCCTCGAGCAGGAGGCCGAGACGACCTTCGACGAGACCGACACGGACGACTCCGGGGGGCGCGCATGAGCATGGACTGGCTCCTGGCCGTCCCGGTCATGGCCCCGCTGCTAGGCGCGGGCCTCTCGCTCGTGCTCGCGCGGTTCCGCAAGGCGCAGGGCATCATCTCGGTGGTCGTGCTCGCCGCGGTCCTCGCGGTGGCGATCGTGCTGCTCGTGGCCGTGGACTCCGGGCCACTCGTCCTCAACATCGGGGGGTGGTCGGCGCCCGTCGGCATCGTCCTCGTGGGGGACCGGCTCTCGGCGCTGCTGCTCGTGGTCTCCGTGGCCGTCACGCTCGCGGTCCTCGTCTACTCGTTCGCCCAGAACGTGGCCGACGGCGACGAGGGCGCACCGGTGACGATCTACCACCCGACGTTCCTCGTCCTGTCGGCGGGGGTCTCGAACGCGTTCCTCGCGGGCGACCTGTTCAACCTCTACGTCGGCTTCGAGATGCTCCTCGTGGCGAGCTTCGTGCTCATCACGCTCGGCGGCACGCGCGACCGGATCCGCTCGGGGACGGTCTACATCATCGTCTCCTTCAACTCCTCGTTCATCTTCCTCATGGGGCTGGCCTACGTGTACGCCGCCGCGGGGACGGTCAACATGGCCCAGCTCGCGCAGAGGCTCCCGGAGATCGACCCCGGCGTGACGATCGTCCTCGAGGCGGTCCTGCTCATCGCGTTCGGCATCAAGGCGGCGCTGTTCCCGCTGTCCGCCTGGCTACCCGACTCCTACCCGACCGCGCCCGCGCCGGTGACCGCGGTCTTCGCCGGCCTGCTCACCAAGGTCGGCGTCTACGCGATCATCCGGTCGCAGGTCACGCTGTTCGGCGACGGCCGGATGAGCACGGTGCTCATGGTCGTCGCGGCGGCTGCGATGCTCGTCGGTATCCTCGGGGCGGTCGCCCAGGCGGACCTCAAGCGTCTGCTGTCCTTCACGCTCATCAGCCACGTCGGCTACATGATCTGGGGCATCGGTACGGCGACCACCGACGGGCTCTCGGCCGCGATCTTCTACGTGGCCCACCACATCACCGTCCAGACCGCCTTGTTCCTCGTCGCCGGTCTCATCGAGCGCCGCGGCGGCACGACCTCCCTCGTCCGGCTGGGGTCCCTCGCCAGGCTCGCGCCGCTCCTGGCGATCCTCTATCTGGTCCCCGCGCTCAACCTCGCCGGAATCCCGCCGTTCAGCGGGTTCCTCGGGAAGGTCGGGCTCATGCAGGCCGCCGCGACCGAGGGCTCCTGGATGTCCTGGACACTCGTCGCGGCCGGCCTCGTCACCTCGCTGCTCACGCTCTACGCGGTGGTCAAGGCCTGGAACATGGCGTTCTGGCAGGAGGCGCCCGAGGAGCTGCAGGGGCAGTCCACGCCCGCCACGATGACGCTGTCGGCCGGCGCCGTCATCGCGATGTCGCTCGGCATGACCGTGGCCGCGGGGCCGATCGTCGACTACGCGGACACGGCCGCCCGGGACCTCATGCTGCGCACGCCGTACATCGCCGCCGTGCTGCCCGGCGGGGTGCGCGGCGACGGCATCTCCGACGAGGTCGCCGAGGAGGGCGAGCGCTCGGAGGAGGTCCCCGTGGAGACGCCGAGCGAGGACCAGCCCGTCGGAGAGGAGGGAGTGCCGTGACCGAGGACCTCGGACACTTCCGTGCGGGGGCCGCCACGCCCTCGGACCCGCGCACCACCGTCCGTGGCAGCCGCCGGGGCCGGCCGGGCGCCCGCGCCAATTGGGGACGTCGCCGAAGCGCGCGCGGCGCGCCCCCTCGCCTCGTGCCCACGTCGTGGAAGCTCGTCGTCTGGCTCACGGTCGTCTGGGTGCTCCTGTGGGGCGACCTGTCGGTCGGCAACGTCGTGGCCGGCTTCGCCCTGGGCATGTTCGTCACGATCCTCATGCCCATGCCGCGCGCCACGGGTCGGACCACCGTGCGACCGCTCGCGGTGGTGGTGCTCGTCGCCGTCTTCGTCAAGGAGGTGCTGCGTGCCTCCTGGCAGATCGTCGTCCTCACCGTCCGCGGTCGCGCCCCGCGCGGTGCGGTCATCCGCGTGCAGCTCCGCTCCCACTCGGACCTCATCCTCACCGCGACCGGCGGGATGTGCTCCCTCGTGCCCGGCTCGCTCGTCGTCGAGGCGATGCGCCTGTCCGGCATGCTCTACATGCACATCCTCGACGTCGACATCTCGGGCGGGCTCGAGCAGGCGCACATCGACGTCCTCGCCCAGGAGGAGCGGCTGCTGCGGGCCTTCGCCACCGACGACCAGCTCGTCGACGCCGGCTTCCGACCCGGGTGGTCGCGGCGCGCCGGCCGGCTGCCGGCGCCGTCGGTCGAGGGTGCCGCCGCCGACGCGCCGTCGGAGGAGGGGCCCGCCGACGGGGTCCGTAGCGAGGACCGGACGACGGATGGGGGCGCCTCATGATGGAGGCCGTGGTCTACGGCTGCCTCGGCATCGTCGTGCTCGCCGTCTTCGTCGCGCTCGTGCGCATGGAGCGCGGGCCGTCGACGCTCGACCGCGCGGTCTCGACGGACGTCGTCACCGCCTCCGTCGTCGCGCTCGTGGGGCTGCTCATCGCCTGGACCGGGGACGCGGCGTACCTGCCGATGCTCGTCGTCCTCACGCTCGTCGGATTCCTCACGACGGTCACCGTCGCGCGGTTCACCGCCGTCGAGAAGTCCGACGAGGCGCGGATCCTCACCAAGGAGGAGCTCGCCCAGGTCATCGCCCGCGAGCGCGAGCTCGAGGACGACGACGCGCCCGTCCACGGTCCCGACTCCCCGCGCGTCACCGGCGAGGACGTCGACGACGAGGACGCGGACGTCGACGCGCCGACCGGCACCGGCTCCCCGCGCGAGGGTGCGGGCAGCGACCCGGCCGGGAGTGCGGCCGACGGCCGTGCCGACGGAGCGCCCCACGGCGCGGCGACGGGCACCGAGCAGGGGGAGGCGCGCTCATGAGCTGGTCCGACGTCGTCTCCGTGCTCGCGGCGATCCTCCTGGTGGCCGGGTCGCTGCTCGTCCTCGTCGCGGCGCTCGCGCTCGTCCGCTTCCCCGACCTGTTCAGCCGCATGCACGCGGCGGCCAAGCCGCAGGTCCTCGGCCTCGCGCTCCTCATGGCCGGCGTGGCCCTCGAGGTGCGCGACCCGCGGATCGGGTGGACCCTGGTCCTCGTCGTCGCGTTCCAGCTCCTCACGGCGCCCATCAGCGCCCACATGGCAGGGCGCGCCGGCTACCGCACGGGGCGGGTGGACCGGTCCCGGCTCGTCGTCGACGAGCTGGCCGAGGACATCGAGGCCGCGGGCGGCGACATGAACCACCAGCACACTGGGGCATGATCGTCCCCGGGGGACGCGCGGGACGACCGGGCGGACCACCACACGACGACCAGGGCGAGAGGCCCTGACCACGGAGGGCACAGATGGACATCGGTTGGAAGATCGTCAGCACGGGCGCCGGCGTGGTCGCCGGCATCGCGGCGAACAAGATCCTCGCCAAGGGGTGGGTCGCCGCCACCGGGCACGAGCCGCCGGAGGTCGTCGACGGCGACGACTCGGTCTCGCTCGTCGAGATCGTCATCTTCACGGCCGTCTCGGGCGCCGTCGTCGGCCTCGTGCGCCAGCTCGCCATGCGTCAGGCGGCGAAGTGGTACAAGCCGGCCGAGCTCCAGAAGGTCGCGGACGACGTCTTCGACGACTGACCCGCGCGCCGGGACACGAACGTCGGACCCCTGCGCGCCGGGGTAGCATGCCGGTGAACGACAGGGGAGCGCCGAGCCGGCGCTGAGAGTGCGGGAAGCCGCAGACCCTCGAACCTGATCCGGTTAGCACCGGCGGAGGTAGTCGGGACATCTCTCCGTCGTCGCGGCACCCGCCGCGGCGACGAACCCTGCGCACCCACGCAGGAGGTTCGACATGCACAGCACGACCACCCGTCGCGGCGGGGCCGTCCTCGGCCTCGCCTCGGCGATCACCCTCACCCTCGCCGGCTGCTCGCTCGGCGGCGGGGACGACGAGAGCCCCGACGACGGCGCGCCGGCCGGGTCGGACGGGACGACGACGGAGGGCTCGGCGTCCGAGGGCCCGTCGTCGGGCGGGTCCGGGCCCGGCGTGGGCGGCGAGGTCGCGCTCGTCGCGCACGACTCGTTCACGCTGCCGGACGAGCTGATCGAGGCGTTCGAGGCCGAGACCGGCTACACCCTCGTCGTCACCTCGCCGGGCGACGCCGGCAGCGTCGTCAACGACCTGCTGCTCTCCGCGGGCAGCCCGTCGGCCGACGTCGTGTACGGGATCGACAACGCCTACGCGAGCCGGGCCGTCGACGGCCAGGTGCTCGAGGCGTACACGTCCCCCGAGCTGCCCGCCTCCGCCGAGGAGCTCCTCGTCGACGGCGGGGACGAGCTCACCCCGATCGACTTCGGCGATGTCTGCCTCAACGTCGACACCGCCTGGTTCGAGGCCGAGGGCCGCACCCCGCCCGCGACCTTCGAGGACCTCGCCGACCCGGAGTTCGCCGACCTCGCGGTCGTCACCGACCCCAACGTCTCCTCGCCCGGCCTCGCGATGCTCGTCGGGACCGTCGCCGAGAGCGGCGAGGACGGGTTCGCCGACTACTGGCAGCGGCTCCTCGACAACGGGGTCCGCGTCGTCGACTCCTGGTCCGACGCCTACTACGTCGACTTCACGTTCTCGGGCGGGGACCGACCGGTCGTCCTGTCCTACTCCTCCTCGCCGGCGGCGACGCTCACCGAGGACGGCTCGGCCTCGACGACGGCGGCGCTGCCCGAGACCTGCGTCCGGCAGGTCGAGTACGCGGGCGTCGTCGAGGGGGCGGACAACCCCGAGGGGGCGCGCGCGGTCATCGACTGGCTGCTGTCGGAGGACGTCCAGTCGGCACTGCCGGACGCGATGTACATGTACCCGGTCGACGACTCCGTGGCGCTGCCCGAGGCATGGGCCGAGTTCGCCCCGCCCGCGGAGGACCCGATCGAGATGCCGGCGGCCGAGGTCGACGAGCACCGCGAGGACTGGCTCGCCACGTGGGACGAGGTGGTCGGCGGTTGACCGCCCGCCGCGCCGCGCGAGTGGTCGCGGCCGGGGTCCCGATCGCCTTCCTCGCGGCGTTCTTCGTGGCCCCGGTCGTGGCCCTCGTCGTCCACGGCTTGCTGCCCGGCGAGCGGATCCCGGGGATCCCCGCGGGTGACCCGGTCCTGGAGATCCTCGCGCGGCCCGGCACCGGGCGGGCGCTCGTGCGCACCCTCGCGCAGGCTCTCGCGGCCACGGCGTGCGCCGTGCTGCTCGGGGTGCCCGGCGCCTACGTCCTCTACCGGACGAGCTTCCCCGGCCGGAGGCTGCTCCGCGTCGTCGTGGCCGTCCCGTTCGTGCTGCCGACCGTCGTGGTGGGCGTCGCCTTCCGGGCGGTGCTCGCGCCGTCCGGCATCCTCGGCGGCCTCGGGCTCGACCGGACGCCATGGGCGCTGCTCGCGGCCCTCGTGTTCGTCAACTACTCGGTGGTGGTCCGGGTGGTCGGACCCGCGTGGGCGGCGCTCGACCCGCGCCCCGCGCAGGCCGCCCGCACGCTCGGCGCCTCCCCGTGGCGGGCGATGCGCACGGTCACGCTGCCCGCGCTGACCCCCGCGATCGTCTCGGCCGGTGCGCTCGTCGCCCTCTTCTGCGCCACCTCGTTCGGGATCGTCCGCACGATGGCGCCGCTCGGGTGGTCCACCCTCGAGACGGAGATCTGGCGGCTCGGCACGCGCAACCTCGACCTGCGCGGGGCGGCGGTGCTCTCGCTCGTGCAGATCGTCGTCGTCGTCGCCGCGACCGTGCTCGTGGCCCGCTCACGGGGCGTGCCCGGGCGGACGCGGCCGGTGCCGACCCCGCCGCTCGACCTGCGCGTGCCCGGCCAGCTCGCGGCCGCCGCGACGACCGCTCTCGCCGTGGGCGGCCTGCTCCTGCTCCCGATGCTCGGGCTCCTCGAGCGGGCGCTGCGCGCCCCCGACGGGTCCTGGACCTTCGACCACTTCCGTTCCCTCGCGGGCGACGGTGACGGCGCCCTGCCGAGAACCGTGCTCGACGCGGCCGAGCTGTCCCTGCGGGCCGCCGTCGACGCCACGGTCCTCTCGCTGGTGGTCGGGCTCCTCGCCGCGGTCGTCATCGCGGGGCGGCCCGGCGCGGGGCCGCTCGTCACGGCGGGGCGGAGCGCAGGGAGCTCGCGGGTGGGCGGGAATGCCCGGGCAGACGGACGCGGGCAGGCCGACGGAGTCGGCCGGACGGGTCGGCGAGGCCGGATTCTCGGACGCGGCCGGTCCCTGCTCGACACGCTCGTCATGCTCCCGATCGGGGTCTCGGCGGTGACCGTCGGGTTCGGCATGGTCCTGCTCTCGACCTGGCTGCCGGTCGACCTGCGCTCCTCGCCGCTCGCCGTCCCGATCGTCCAGGCGGTCGTCGCGGTGCCGCTCGTGGTGCGCACGGTGGTCCCGGTGCTGCGGGCGGTCCAGGCGCGGCAGCGGGAGGTCGCGGCGACCCTCGGGGCCTCGCCCGCCCGGGTGCTCCGCACGATCGACGGACCGGCGCTCCTGCGGGCCGGCGGCGTGGCGACCGGGTTCGCGTTCGCGGTGTCGATGGGAGAGTTCGGGGCGACGAGCTTCCTCGCCCGCTCGACCGACCCGACGCTGCCGGTCGCGATCGTCCGGCTCCTCGGGCGGCCGGGGGCGGAGACCCACGGGACGGCGATGGCCGCGGCGGTGCTGCTGGCGGCGCTGACGGCCACGGTGATGGCGCTCGCGGAGCGCGCGCGGGCGGAAGGAGATGCGGGATGGTGACGAGCGACGACGGCGCGGGGCCGACGGGCACGGCGGGCACGGGGGCGGACCGGACGACCGCGGAGGGGACGGGGGCGGACCGGGCGACCGTTGACGGGGGCGGCCTCGTCGTCGAGGGGGTCTCGGTCGTCTACCCGGACGGGCACAGGGCGGTCGACGACGTGTCGGTGAGCGTGGCGCCCGGCGAGGTGCTCGCCGTGGTCGGGGCCTCCGGGTCGGGCAAGTCCTCGCTGCTGCGGGCGGTCGCCGGGCTCGAGCTGCTCGCGTCCGGGACGGTGCGCCTCGACGGCGCCGACCTCGCGGGCGTCCCGGTGCACCGCCGCGGCGTCGGCCTCGTCTTCCAGGACGGGCAGCTGTTCGACCACCTCGACGTGGCGGGCAACGTGGCCTACGGGCTGCGCTCGGTGCCGCGGGCGAGGCGGGCGACCCGCGCGCGGCGCGACGCCCGGGTGACCGAGCTGCTCGAGCTCGTCGGGCTCGCGGAGCTGGCCGACCGGCCGGTCACCACGCTCTCCGGCGGCCAGGCCCAGCGGGTGGCCCTTGCGCGGGCCCTCGCGCCGCGGCCGCGGGTCCTCCTGCTCGACGAGCCGCTCTCGGCCCTCGACCGCGGCCTGCGCGAGCGGCTCGCCGTCGACCTGTCGGCGATCCTGCGCACCGCCGGCGCCACCGCCCTGTACGTCACGCACGACCTCGACGAGGCCGCCACCGTTGCCGACCGCATCGCCGTCCTCAGCGACGGGCGCCTGCGGCAGGTCGCGACACCGGGACGGCTGTGGGAGGCGCCGGCCGACCGCGAGGTCGCCGAGCTCCTCGGCCACGGCCCGGTCCTGCCGGCGGCGGCGCTCGGGATGTCGGGTGCGGCCGGTCCGGGCGCCGGTGCCGGCGAGGTGGCACTGACCCCGGGTGCGCTCGTCGTGGGCCCCTCGGACGCCGAGATCGCGGCCGTCCTCCCCGCCCGCGCCACCGCCGTGCGGCAGCTGCGCGGGCGCACGTGGGTCGACGTCGTCCTCGAGGGAGGCGTGCGCGCGCGGGCGCTCGTCGTCGGGCGGGGGTCCGTTCCCGAGCCGGCCGACGTCCGGGAGGTCGCCGTGCTGAGGGCGGGAGTGGTCCTGCTCGGGGCGTCGGAGACGGCGTGAGGGTGCGGGCCGCGGGTGGTCGCGGCGTCGTGCGGGTCGCGGGGACGGTGACGGACCACGGGTGCGACCGCCGGGGGTGCGTCGTCGTGCGGGGGTGTTCCCAGGGCCTCAGGCCGCGCGGGTGAAGCGCTCCTTCAGCGTCTCCACGCCGGGTCCCTCGAGGCGCTCGACGTACGCGGAGCGCCCGGCCATCGCCATGACGAGCTCGAGCGTGCGGCCGGTGACCTCGGGCCCCTCGCCGTACCGGAAGACCCCGTCGGTGGCGACGAGCTCGAGCCCCTCGACGGCGGAGCTCGAGTTGACCGCCCAGTCCTTGGCGACGTAGCTGAGGGCCACCTGCTCGACAGCGTCGTGGTCCGGCTCGGAGGCGATGCCGAGCGGGTGACGGATGTCCATGCCGTGCACGACCACCTCGCCGAGCCACGCCCACGTGGTGGGGGTGGGCTCGACCTGGCTGGGGATCGTCGTGCGGAACAGGAGCAGCGTCTCGGCCGGGGTGGCCCCCTTGTGCCGGTCGAGGAGGCGCTGGTTGTGGACGTTCGTGCGGAAGCGGGCGCCGACCATGCTCCGCAGCCAGGCCAGCGTGCCCGTGCTGCCAGCGGCCGTGAGGTGCGCGAGCGTCTCCTCCACCGTCCAGTCGCTGCTCAGGGAGCGGGTCTGCCACTGCTCGGCGGTGAGGTCGGCGAAGTCGTCGGCGAGGCGCATGCGCTCGGTCCGGATCGCCTGCCAGAGCCGGTTCCGGTCCCAGGTGTCCATGGGGGTCCTCCGCCCGTCGGGAGGGCCAGGATCTCACAGCGGTCCGCGGCGGCTCGCGGGCCGCGGACGACGGTGCGGGTCGTCAGGCCCCGGTGGGCGCGAGGCCGCCGGAGCGGAAGGTCCGCACGAGCTGCGCGGCGTCGTCGGCGATGATGCCGTCCACGCCCTGGTCGAGCAGGCAACGCACGTCGGCGGGGGCATCGACGGTCCAGGCGACGACGCGCAGGCCGAGGTCGTGGGCCATGCCGACGAGGCGGCCGGCGACCCGCGGGTTGCCCATGATGACGAGCTGGTTGAGGCGCCACGCGGCGTGGGCGAACGCGCCGCCCTCGGCGAGCCGGCGCGGCGGGTGGGTGCCGGACATCGCCGCGACGTAGAGGCGGAACAGGGACTGCCAGCCGAGCGCGGAGGTCACGCCCGCGCGGTCGCGGAGCTCGGCGAGCCAGCCGTCGAAGCCGCCGGCGACGCACACCCGGTCGGCCGCGCGCGTGCGGCGGACGGCGGCCACGAGCGGGCCGATCGCCGCCGCCTCCTTGATGTCGATGATGAACCGGGCGTCGGGGAACCAGGCCAGCAGGTCCTCGATGCGGGCGACCGGGCCGCCGCCGAGCACGGGGGTGGCCGCGAGCTCGGCCCAGGTGCGGGTGGAGACCGGGCCGGTGAGCTCGGTGACGCGGTCGAGCGTGGCGTCGTGGAAGGCCACGGCCACCCCGTCGGCGGTGACGCGGACGTCCGTCTCGAGGTAGGTGAGGCCGACGGCCGACGCGCGTGCGAAGGCCTCGGCGGTGTTCTCCGGCGCGTTCGCGAGCCCGCCGCGGTGGGCGATCGCCCACGGGCCGCGGTGCGCGCCGTAGGGGAGCGAGCGGGGGGCCTGCGGCGCCGGGAGCGGCTCGACGTCGACCGGGGCCCATGCCGGCGACGGGGCCGAGGGGTGCCACGGCGGGAGGTCGACCGTGTGCGTGGGGGAGACCGCGCGGGCGGCCGGGGCCGGTGCGGTGCGGGCCCCGGCGACTGCGGGGGCCGGCGGGAGGGGGTGCGCCGGCGGGGCGGCGGTGCGCGCCGGTGGGAGCGTGCGCGCGGGGGCCGAGGGTGCGGCGAGGTCAGCGGACGAGGAAGCCTCGAACGACGTACCGGGGTCCACGAGGATGGCCACGGCTCCATCCTGGGACGGTGCCGGCCGGATCGGCCGTGGCGCGGCTCACGATCACGAACTGTTCACCGAGCCGCCGCCCGGGTGTCGTCGAGGGGTTGCCACGAGGTCGCTCTCGGGGCCGTCCGGGCTGGTCGGGCGGGGCGCCGGGGCGTCGTCGTCGGTGGCGGGGTGGTCGGCGGGGTGGTCGTCGTCGGAGTGGTGTGCGTCGTCGTCGGGGCGGGTGTCCTCGGGCACGGCGGGCCGCTCGGCCACGTGCCGGACCGCGAGGCCGACGGCACGGGTGCGGCGTCGGCGGCGGAGGCGTCGCACGACGAGCACGACGACGACGATCGCGCCGATGATCCCCAGCACGAGCGAGTACGTGGTGACGACCTCGTTGATGAGTTCCGAGCCGCGCTGCCCGAGGTAGTAGCCCGCGACGACGAACACGCCGTTCCACGTGCCGGAGCCGATCGCCGTGGCCAGCCCGAAGGTCAGCGGGTTCATGCGCTGCGTGCCGGCGGGCAGCGAGATGAACGCGCGGAGCATGGGGATCCAGCGCACGAAGATCACCGCCCACGCCCCGTACCGGTCGAAGAACGCGGTCGCCCGGTCGATGTCCGCCGACTCGGTCAGCGGGACCTTGAGGAGGAGCCGCCGGGCGCGGTCCGGGCCGAGGAGGCGGCCGCCCGCGTAGATGACGTAGGCGCCGACCACCGAGCCGAGCGTCGTCCAGCCGAGCGCCCACCAGATCCCGTACCCGTTCTGCTCGGCGAGCATCCCGACGAACGGCAGGAGGATCTCGCCGGGGATCATCGCGACGAGGTTCTCGAGGGCGAGGACGAGCGCGATGCCGGCGCCCCCGAGGGCGTCGACGACGGCGAGCGACCAGCCGACGAGATCCACGGGGCGGCTCAGGCGTGCGTGAGGACGGCGACGAGGAAGTCCGACGACGGGCGCAGGGCGCGCAGGTCCCAGGTGCCGAGGAGGAGGTCGGGGGCGAGCCCGGCGGCTCCGGCGTCGGAGAGGAAGTCGTCGACCGGGTACCCGCGGTCGGGCCCGAAGCCGATCGCCGCGCGGCCGTCGGCGGCCAGGTGCCGTGCGAAGCCCTCGAGGGCGGGACGGCGCTCGGAGCGGGCGAGGAACGTCATGACGTTGCCGGCGCAGACGATCGCGTCGAACGGCTCGGCGGCGCCGGCGCGGTCGGCGAGCGCGGAGTCCAGGTCCGCGATGTCCCCGACCAGCCACTGCGGGCCCGGGTGGAGCGCGCGGGCCTCCTCGACGAGCTCGGGGTCCAGGTCGACGCCGACCACCACGTGGCCGGCGGCCGCGAGGTGCCCGCCGACCCGGCCCGTGCCGGCACCGGCGTCGAGGATCCGTGCGCCGCGGGGGACCAGCGCGTCGACGAGCCGCGCCTCGCCCGCCAGGTCCGCCTCGTTGTCCGCCATGCGTCGGAACCGCTCGATGTACCAGCGGGAGTGGCCGGGATTCTCCGCGAGCATCGCGGTCCAGCCGTTGACGTCGTCCACGTCCCGACACTAGCCGCGGGCCCGGTGCGGCGGGCAACGGTGTGGACGGGGGAGAACTGGCCGGAACGGCAGGTGGTGGGTGTGGCAGGACGCGAGGGCGGCGGCGTAGGTGCCGGTGTGGGTGGCGGTGCCCACGTCGGCGTCGTGCCCCGGGTGGGCGACAATGGCGAGGACATGACGACACCACCAGGGGCCGCGCCCGCACCGGGGGACGAGCCGATGCCGCGGGAGATCTGGGTCCTCGTCGTCGCCTCGTTCATCGTGGCCATGGGGTACGGCCTCGTCGCGCCCGTGCTGCCGACGTACGCGCGGTCGTTCGGGGTCGGGGTGACGGCGGCGACCGTCGTCGTCTCGGCGTTCGCCCTCATGCGGCTCGTGTTCGCGCCGGTCGGCGGAGGACTGGTGGGCCGGCTCGGCCCCCGGATCGTCTACGTGGCGGGCCTCGTCATCGTCGCGCTCTCGACGGGGGCGAGCGCGTTCGCCGGCGACTACTGGCAGCTGCTCGTGTTCCGCGGGCTCGGCGGCATCGGGTCGACGATGTTCACCATCTCCGCCGCGTCGCTGGTCATCGCGCTCGCCCCGGTGGCGAAACGTGGACGGGCGTCGGCGCTGTTCGGGTCGGGCTTCCTGCTCGGGAACGTCTTCGGTCCGGTGCTCGGCGCGGCCCTGTCCGGGCTCGGGCTGCGGGCACCGTTCGTCATCTACGGCGTGGGGCTGCTCGTCGCGGCCGCGGTGGTGGCCGTCTTCGTCCGGCCGTCGCGGGCCGAGCGCGAGGCGGCGAAGGCCCGCGTGGTCGCCGAGCCCGCGCAGCCGCCCATGCGGGTGGCCGAGGCCATGCGCGATCCCGCCTACCGGGCCTCGCTCGTCTCCGGGTTCGTGCACGGCTGGGCCAACCTCGGCGTGCGGATGGCGATCGTCCCGCTGTTCGCACTGACCGTGGCGGGCTCCGGGCAGTGGTCGCCCGGCGTGGCGCTCGCGAGCTACGCGATCGGCACGCTCGTGGCGCTGCGCTGGACGGGGAGCGCGATCGACCGGGTGGGGCGGCGGCCGCTGCTGCTCGGCGGGCTCGTCGTGTCCGCGGTGACCTCCGTGCTCATGGGCCTCTCGCCGCACGTGGTGATGGTGCTCGGGATGTCCGTCCTCGGTGGGCTGTCCGCCGCGGCGATCCAGCCCGCGCAGCAGGCCGTGCTCGCCGACGTCGTGGGGCGCGAGCGCAGCGGCGGGTCCGTCGTGGCGCGCAGCCAGATGGCGATGGACGCCGGCACGATCCTCGGCCCGATCGTCTCGGGCCTGCTCGTCGACGAGCTCGGGTACGCGTGGGCGTTCGGCCTGGCCGGGGTGATGCTGCTCGCCGGTGCGATGCCGTGGCGGACCGCGCCGGAGACGCTGGGGCGGGAGTCGCGGGAGACATGATCGAGACGGGGCGGGCGGCGGACGTCGTGGTGGTCGGGGCCGGCGCCGCCGGATGCGCCCTCGCCGCCCGGCTGGCGGACCTCGGCCGGCGCGTCCTCATCGTCGAGGCGGGCGCGTTCACCTTCGACCCCGTGGTGACGGTCCCCATGGGGTTCGTGCGCACGATGGTGCGGCCGGGCCTGTCGTCGCAGTACGAGGTGCGTCCGGCGCAGGAGGGGGTCGCGCCGGAGCCGGATGGTGCCTGTCCCGGGTCGGCTGGTGAGGAACCTGACCCGGCTGGTGACGACACCGGCGGGAACGCCCACGGCTCCTCCGAGACGTGGCTGCGCGGCCGCGGCCCCGGCGGCTCCACCCTCGTCAACGGCACGATGTACCTCCGCGGCGAGCCGCATCTCTACGACGCGCTCGCGGCCGACCTGGGCGCGCACTGGTCATGGCGCGAGTTCGAGCCGGCGTTCGAGGCGATCGAGCGCCGCCTCCCCGTGCCGCCGCCCGCGAGCGACCCGGGGGACTCGGAGGTGCTTCGGGCACTCGCCGGCGGGCTCGCCTCGACGGGGGTGCCGTTCGTACCCGACGTGCGTGCCGCCGTCGGGCCCCGTGCCGGACGGACGCCCGCGTCGATCGTGCGAGGCCGTCGCGCCGCCGCGTGGCGCCTCGTAGCTCGGCACCTCGCGACGGGGCGGGTGCGGCTGGTGCAGCGGGAGCGCGCGGTGCGGGTGGTCCTCGAGCGCGGCCGGGCGGTCGGGGTCGAGGTTGTCGACGCGAAGGGTCGGCGCCTGCTGCACCGCGGCCGGGAGGTCGTGCTCACGGCCGGTGCCCTGGAGACCCCGCAGCTGCTCGAGCGGTCGGGAGTCGGGGACCCCGACCGGCTCGCGTCGCTCGGCATCGAGCTGCAGGTCGCGTCACCGCAGGTGGGAGAGGGGCTCAGGGAGCAACGGGGCGCGACGGTCAAGGTGCGCGTCCGTGACGGCCTCGGGATGAACGCCGCTCTGCGGGGGCGGGGCCTGCGCCGCTCGGTCCTCGAGTACCTCCTCACCGGCTCCGGACGCCTCGCGCGCGGGCCCTACGACCTCGTGGCGTCCGTCGATTCTCGCGGCGGTCAACACCCTGACCTGCAGCTTCTCCTCACCGAGGTCTCCACCGACGACGACGGGCTGACCCCCAGCGGGCACGCCGGTCTCATGGTGCAGGCGTTCCCGCTGGTCCCGCGCGCCACCGGGTCCGTCCATGTGACCGGGGCGGACGTCGACGCGCCACCCGAGGTTCGCGGCCCGCTGCTCGGCGACCCCGCGGACCGGGAGATGGCCGCCCGGGCGCTCGAGGCCGCGCGCGCCGTCGTCGGGTCGGACGCGGTTGCCGCGATCGATGCCGAGGAGCTGGTGCCGGGACGTCTCGTGCCGTCCGGCGACGTCGCGGCTGCGGCGCGGTACGTGCGGGACACCGGCGGCGCGATCTTCCACTCGGTGGGCACGGCGGCGGCCGGCGGGACGGGCGCGGTGCTCGACGAGCGGCTGCGCGTGCGGGGTGTCGGCGGGCTGCGGGTCGCCGACCTGTCCGCCTTGCCCTCGCACACCTCGGGCGGGACGCAGTCGGTGGCGATGGCTCTCGGGCACCTGGCCGGCGGGTGGATCGGCGAGGACGGTGTGGCTGGCCGCGAGGCGCACCGTTGACGGCGCGGTGGGCGACGGAACTGCTGTGGCCGGCCCTCCGGCCAGGGTCGTTGTTTCCGGCGGAGGGGTGACGCGGGGTTCGTCGTCGTCGGTGATGGTCCTGGGGGCGACGTGCTAACGGGGTGGGTCGAGGCGCGCGGTGAGGGCGGCGGAGACGTCGGCGTCGAGCAGCTCAAGGTCCGTGACCGCGTCGAATGCGGCGTCGATGCAGGTGGCGAGGTCGGCTGAACGCCTCGGGATCCACTGGCGGTAGGCGGCGACGGCGACGGACAGTGCGACCTCGCCGACGAGCTGGGGGCCGAAGGCGGAGGCCTCGGCCTGGAGGCGGCGGGCCGCGAACTCGGCGATCGCGCGTCGCCAGCCCTGGAACTTGAGCAGGGATCGGGCGATGAGGTCGGGCTCGGTGAGGATGAGGCGGAGGCGTGCGCGGTGCTGCGCCATGCCCTCCGGCGGGACGCGGTTGAAGTCGACCACGGCGGTCCGCAGCGCCGCCATCATCGGGACGTCGTCGTCGACCTCGGCGAGGGCGGCACGCAGACGCTCGACCTCCGCCTCGAAGTCGCCCCACACCACGTCCGCCTTTGTCTCGAAGTAGCGGAAGAAGGTGCGCCGGGAGACGCCGGCCGCGGCGGCGATCTGCTCGACCGAGACGTTGGCGTACCCGTGCTCGGTGAAGAGCTCGACGCCGATCGTGGCGAGCTCGTGGTGCGTCGTCGCGCGAGGGCGGCCGGGGGGTCGGTCGGAACCGGTCGCGGCCCGGTCGTCGGGACCGCTCGTCGTCGTGTCGTCGTCTCCGGTGGGCCGTGCCGGGGCGCGCGGGCCGCCGCCCGCCCCGTCGTCGCTGACGTCGTCCTGCATCGCTCCGTCCCCTTCAGGAATCCATTGCAGTGGCACTCAGTGTCATATACGCTCCCATGAGGATCGTGTGGGCTGGCCCACACATCAGGACGAGGCCCTGGCGACCGTTCGAGGAGGAACGCATGACCCAGTCCACCACGGCACCGTCCTCGGCCTGATCCGCCGCCCGCGGCCTCGTGCGCGCGGGACCCGGCGAACGACCGAGAGGCGGGTGCCCTCCTCGGTCGCGCGCACCACCACACCGACGTGAGGAGCACAACCATGGCAGGACGACTCGAGGGCAAGGTCGCCTTCATCACCGGCGCGGCCAAGAGCCAGGGCAGGAGTCACGCGATTCGGCTCGCGCAGGAGGGGGCCGACATCATCGCCGTCGACATCCTCGAGGACATCGCCACGGCGCCCTACGCGATGGGGACCCAGGAGGAGATGGACGAGACGGTCCGGGCCGTCGAGGCGCTCGACCGGCGCATCGTCGCGCGGCAGGCCGACGTCCGGGACTCCGCCCGCCTGACCGAGGTGCTCGACGAGGGTGTGGCCGAGCTCGGGCGGCTCGACATCGTCTCCGCCGGTGCCGGGATCGTCTCGGGCTTCCGGCCGTCGGAGGAGATTGACGAGCAGACCTGGCAGGACATGATCGACATCAACCTCACCGGTGTGTGGAAGACGTGCAACGCGGCGATCCCGCACCTGCGTGCCTCCGGCGGCGGGTCGATCACCATCACGAGCTCTGTCGTCGCGCTCAAGCCGGCCCAGAACGTCGTGCACTACGTCGCCGCGAAGATGGGTGTCATCGGGGTCATGCGGGTGCTCGCGCTCGAGCTCGCGAAGGACAAGATCCGCGTCAACACCATCCACCCGACGACGGTGGCGACGGACATGACGTTCATGCAGCCGATGTACGACCTGTTCCGGCCCGACCTCGAGAACCCGACCAAGGAGGACTTCCTCGAGGTGACGCACACGCTCAACCCGTACCCGGTCGACCTCATCGAGTCGATCGACCTGTCCAACGCGCTGCTGTTCCTCGCGTCGGACGAGGCGCGGTACGTCACGGGCATCGAGTTCCCGGTCGACGCCGGGAACCACATCGGGTGACGTGTGGCCGGGAAGCTGTAGCGGACGGACTCAGCCCGGAATATCCATCCGGATGCATGAGTTGGAGCCGGTGACGACGAGGACAGGCGGCGAGCCGCAGGTGGCGCCCGGCGACCGGCGCGGACCGCCCGCCCCACGTCCGTCATGACCGAGAGATCCGTTTGAGCATCACGACACGAAGGAGTTGATCGATATGGCTGGCCGTCTCGAGGGCAAGGTTGCGCTGATCTCGGGAGGTGCACGCGGGCAGGGGCGCTCGCACGCGGTGCGTCTCGCCGAGGAGGGCGCGGACATCATCACGTTCGACATCGCCGCGCCGGTCGAGGGCGTCAAGTACCCGGCGCCGACCGAGGAGGACCTCGCGGAGACGGTGC
Source organism: Georgenia sp. Z1344 (assembly GCF_057652375.1). NCBI lineage: Bacteria > Bacillati > Actinomycetota > Actinomycetes > Allobogoriellales > Allobogoriellaceae > Georgenia > Georgenia sp. Z1344. The sequence goes on from NZ_CM172728.1 coordinate 1,939,677, forward strand.
GCCAGGTCGAGGCCCTGGACCGCCGGATCGTCGCCCGGGTCGCCGACGCGCGCGACTTCGCGGCTGTGTCCGCCGTCGTCGACGAGGGCGTCGCTGAGCTCGGCGGGCGCCTCGACATCGTGTCGGCCAACGCCGGCATCTTCACCTTCGGCTCCCCGGCGATCGAGGAGTCCGAGGAGGACTGGGACACGATGCTCGACATCAACCTCAAGGGTGTCTGGCACACGGTCAAGGCCGCCGCCAAGCACATGATCGAGGCCGGCAACGGTGGGTCGGTCGTGCTCACGTCGTCGACCGCGGGGATCCTCGGCACGCCGAACGTCGGCTCCTACACGGCGGCCAAGCACGGCGTCGTCGGGCTGATGAAGACGCTCGCCAAGGAGCTCGGCCCGCACCGGATCCGCGTCAACACGATCCACCCGACCTCGGTCAACACCCCGATGGTGCTCAACCAGGCGCTCTACGAGCTGTTCGCCCCGGACCTGGAGAACCCGACCGAGGAGGTCTTCCGCGAGCGGCTGCAGGCGCTGCACGCCCTGCCGATCTCGGCGATCGACCCCGTGGATCTCTCGAACGCCATCCTCTTCCTCTCCTCGGACGAGGGTCGCTACGTCACGGGTACGCAGCTGAAGATCGACGCCGGCTTCACGCTCTGACCGATCGGTGCCCCGGCGTGCGCGGCCGCGCCGGGGCGCCGCCCGCACGGGCCGCAGCACCGCGGCACACGCATTCCCACGACGACGAAGGAGCTTGACGACATGACGGGTCGCCTCGAGGGCAAGGTTGCCTTCATCACCGGTATCGCGCGGGGGCAGGGTCGCAGTCACGCGGTCCGGCTCGCGGAGGAGGGCGCAGACATCATCGGCGTCGATCTCCTCGAGGACGTGCCGCTGATCCCCTACGCGGGCGGCACCCAGGCCGACATGGACGAGACCGTGCGTCAGGTCGAGGCGCTCGACCGCCGGATCATCGCCGCCAAGGTCGACATCCGGGACGAGGCGGCGATGCAGGCGTTCGTCGACTCCTCGGTCGCCGAGCTGGGCGGCCGGCTCGACATCGTCAGCGCCAACGCCGGGATCTCCGGCCCGATGATGCCGACCATCGAGCTCGACCACGAGGCGTGGGCGCAGATGATCGACATCAACCTCACGGGCCAGTGGATCACGACGAAGGTCGCGGCCCCGCACATGATCGCGGCCGGCAACGGCGGTTCGATCGTGCTGACGAGCTCGGGTGCGTCCCTGCGGGCGAACGCGAACATCGCGCACTACTCGGCCGCCAAGGCCGGCGTTGTCTCCCTCATGCAGACGCTCGCCAAGGAGCTCGGTCCGCACTCGATCCGGGTCAACTCGGTGCACCCCACCCAGGTCGAGACGCCGATGATCATGCACGACGCGCAGATCAAGATCTTCCGGCCCGACCTCGAGAACCCGACCGAGGACGACTTCGCCGAGGCGTCGCGATCGCTGCACGTGTTGCCGATCCCGTGGGTCCAGTCGGTCGACATCTCCAACGCGATCGTCTTCCTGTCGTCGGAGGAGGGGCGCTACATCACCGGCGTCCAGCTCCCGATCGACGCCGGCGGTTCGCTCTGACCCATCGGTGCCCCGGCGTAGGCGGCCGCGCCGGGGTGCCGCCCCCAGTTGACAGGTCGCGAACGGTTCACCACTGATCACGACGAAGGAGTCTGGAGTCATGGCAGGACGAGTAGCAGGCAAGGTCGCCTTCATCTCGGGAGGTGCGCGGGGGCAGGGTCGTAGCCACGCCGTGCGCCTGGCCGAGGAGGGCGCCGACATCATCACGTTCGACATCGCGGAGGACGTCCCCAACGTGCCGTACGCCGGTGCCACGGAACAGGACCTTGCCGAGACGGTGAGGCAGGTCGAGGCGCTCGACCGCCGGATCATCGCTCGCAAGGTCGACGTGCGCGACGCGGAGGCCGTCAAGGCGCTGGCCGACGAGGGCGTCGCGGAGCTTGGCAGCATCGACATCGTCTCCGGCAACGCGGGGATCATCTCCGGACTCGCCCCGGCGCACGAGCTGCCGGTCGAGGTCTGGAAGGACATGATCGACATCAACCTCTCCGGCGTGTGGAACACGTGCCGAGCCGCCATTCCACACATGAAGGCCGGACGGCGTGGCGGCTCGATCGTGCTGACGAGCTCGGCCGCCGGCCTCATGCCGTACGCGAACTCCGCGCACTACGTCGCTGCGAAGCACGGGGTGGTGGGACTCATGCGCTCGCTCGCGCTGGAGCTCGGGCCCGACAACATTCGCGTCAACTCGATCCACCCCACCCAGGTGGACACGCCCATGATCCAGAACGACGCGACATGGAAGCTCTTCCTCCCGGCCGAGGAGCATCCCACCCGGGAGCAGTTCGGGGAGGTCTCGAAGGGGATGCAGGTGCTTCCCACCCCCTGGGTAGATGCGCGCGACATCTCCAACGCCCTTCTGTTCCTCGCCTCGGACGAGGCGCGGTTCATCACCGGCGTCCCGCTGCCCGTCGACGCGGGCACCCTCATCAAGTAATCGACCTCGACCACCACACTCACGACGAAGGAGTCACGAATCATGGCAGGACGTATGGAAGGCAAGGTCGTCTTCATCACCGGGGCCGCCCGAGGGCAGGGACGCAGCCACGCGCTGCGCCTGGCCGAGGAGGGCGCCGACATCATCGCGATGGACATCGCCGGACCGGTCGAGGGCTTCTCCCAGTACGAGCCCGCGAGTCCGGATGACCTGGCGCAGACCGTCCGAGAGGTCGAGGCGCTGGACAGGCGGATCATCGCTGAGGAGGGCGACGTCCGGAACCCGGATCGCCTCAAGGAGGTCGTCGACAAGGGCGTGGCAGAGCTCGGTGGCCGCCTCGACGGCATCGTGGCGAACGCAGCAATCGCCAACATCAATCACTGGCACGCCTTCTCGCAGGAGGAGTGGCAGACGACGATCGACATCAATCTGACGGGCGTGTGGAACACGGTCCGCGCAGCCGCGCCGACGATGATCGACGCGGGCAACGGCGGTTCGATCGTTCTCATCTCGTCGGCCAACGGCATCAAGGCCGGTCCGTTCAACGCTCCGTACAACGCGGCCAAGTTCGGCGTCACGGCGCTCGGCAAGTCCTTCGCTATGGAGATGTCGAAGCAGAGAATTCGGGTGAACACCATCCATCCGGGACCGGTGGACACCCTCATGGGCAACGGAGCGATGGGAATCATCGGTGACCTCGATCGGGAGAGCCCGGGCATTCTGCCGATGGCCAACGTGTGGCCGCGGCCGGAGGGTGACCCGAACTTCATGTCGCCGAGGGAGATCTCCAACGCGATTCTCTACCTCCTGTCCGACGAGTCCACCTGGACCACCGGATTGGCGATGAACGTCGACCAGGGCATGTCGCAGTACTGAGAACCAGGAGTGGAGCGCCTTCCCGGTGAGGAGCGAGCTGATGCGGCTCGTCCCCACCGGGAACGCGCGAACGGGCAGGCACCGGACGAGTGCGGCCCCTAGGGCGTGTCTCCTAAGCGGTGGCCCGGGTGTGCGTGAGTCTGGGTGGATGAGTCGCAGAAGTGTGTTGTCCGACGCGCAGTGGGAGACGATCGAGTCGCTGTTGCCTGCTCAACGTCCCTGGTCAGGTAGACCCAGGCGGGATCACCGCCAGGTGATCGAGGGAATCATCTACCGCTACCGGTGCGGTCTGGCCTGGCGAGATCTGCCCGAGGAGTTCGGGCCCTGGCAGACCGTCTGGAAGCGCCATCGAGCCTGGGCTCAGGACGGAACCTGGGACCGGGTCCTCGACGCTCTCCTGGTCCGCGCCGACGCCCAAGGAGAGCTGGACTGGTCGGTCGCGGTCGACTCCACGATCTGCCGCGCTCACCAGCACGGCACGAACCTGGCCCGCACCACAGGGGGAGCTGTGGAATCACAAGAATCTGCGCGTCGAGCCTCCTGATCACGCGTTGGGCCGTTCCCGAGGCGGACTGTCGACAAAGATCCATCAGCTCGTCGACGGGCACGGACTACCCCTGGTGATCCTGTGCGGGCCCGGCCAGGGCGGCGACTCACCCATGCTGCGCCCGTTGCTCGATGCCCTCTCGATCGACCGAGCCGGGCCCGGTCGCCCTCGAACGAGACCGGACATGCTGCGTGGCGACAAGGCCTACTCCTCGCGCGCCACCCGGCAGGCTCTGCGCCGTCGCGGCATCAAATGCGTCATCCCCGAGCCCCGCGACCAGCAGCAACACCGGCGCAACCGCGGCTCACGCGGTGGCCGGCCCGTCGGACTGGACACCGAGGCCTACCGCGGCCGCAACGTCATCGAACGCGGATACAGCGATGTCAAACAATGGCGCGCGCTGGCCACCCGCTACGACAAGCTCGCACTGACCTACCGAGCAGGAGCCGTCCTGCGAGCCGTCACCCAATGGCTCAACCACCTGCTTTAGAGACATGCCCTAGCTGGCGCTGGGGTTGCGGCATGAAGGCGCAGCAGAGCCCCCCGGAATATCCATGCGTCTGCATGCGCTGGAGTGTGTGACAACGAACGTTCAGCGAAGTCGCAGGCCCGACCTCCCAACCTCAGTCTCGACGTGTACCAACCGCAATCTCGACGAGCACGAACCGCAATCTCGACGAACAGAACTTCCACCGAAGGCGAGACATGACCACCCAGTCCACCGGGACCCGAGACACCGGCTACGTCACCCGCATGCGGGACCACGTCGGGCAACGCGTCGTCGGGCGCGAGCACGAGCTCGACCTCGTGCTCGCCGCGGTCGCCGCCGGTCGGGACATCCTGCTCGAGGGCCCGCCGGGCACGTCGAAGTCGACCCTTCTTCGGGCGATCGCGGAGGAGTGGGGGATCCCGTTCGTCCTCGTCGAGGGCAACGCGGACCTCACGCCGAGCAAGCTCATCGGCGGGCACGACCCGTCCCGCGTGCTGCGCGAGGGCTACAAGGACGAGAACTTCGTCGACGGTCCGCTCGTCCGCGCCATGCGCGAGGGCGGCTTCCTCTACATCGAGGAGTTCAACCGCGCCCCCGACGACACCCTCAACACCCTCCTCACCGCGATGGCGGAGCGCGAGGTCACGGTGCCGCGCGTCGGCTCGGTCACCGCGCAGCCGACCTTCCGGATCATCGCCTCGATGAACCCCTACGACAACGTCGGCACCACCCGGTTGTCCTCCTCGGTCCACGACCGGTTCAACCGGCTCGTCGTCGACTACCAGGGGGCCGACGACGAACGGGCCATCGTCGCCCTGCGCACCGGCCTCGGCCCCTCGGACTCGATCGGCACGATCACCACCCCCGACGACGACGACCAGCTCCCCGCGGATCTCGCCGCAGCGCTCGTGGCCGACTCCGTGGCACTCACGCGCGCCACCCGCGACCACGAGGACACCCGCCAGGGCAGCTCGGTGCGCGGGGCGATCGACCTCGCCCTCGTCGGCGCCCAGCTCCTCGCGATGCGGGGGATCGAGACTCCCGGCGAGGGGCGCCTGACCGACGAGGACACCCCGCGCCGTCGGTACGCCGAGTCGATGCGGGACGCCGCGATGGTCGCCCTGTCCGGCCGCCTCCACGTCGACGCCGCGAGCGCGACCACACCGGAGCGCGTCGTCCAGGAGATCTGGGAGGACCACTACCTCCTGCACCCCGCGGCGGCCGCCGGTGGTTGAAGAGAGATCGCGGCCGACTCACCGATCCGTCGCCGGAGCGAGAAGTCCGCGGGGCGTCGTCGTCGGCCGAAGGTCCTCGACGAGGACCCCACCGTCTTCGAGCCGGCCACGGGTGAGGGCGGCGGACAGGTCCTCGTCGCCCGCGGCGAGGGCACCGGGCCGGGCGCCAAGGTGCGCGGTTCCGCCGCGCCCGGCGAGACCGGCGAGGACGGCGTCGTCGTCGCGCTGGAGGACCTCGAGGAGGACGCCGACGCCGAGGCGCTGCGCCGCGCCCGAGAGATCGCCGCGGCCCTCGCCATCCCCCAGCCGCCACGACGCGAGAACGCCCGCCGCGGACTCGGCGACCTCGAGTCGCTGCCGTTCGTGGGCGGGGCCGACGAGATCGACCTCGAGGCCACCGTCGACAACCTCGTCGCCAACCCCGTCCCCGACGCCCGGGACGTCGTGGTCCGCGAACGGATCCGGCAGCGCCGCGCCGTCGTGCTCGTCGTGGACGTCTCCGGCTCGATGCGCGGGGAACGCGTGCGGGCCGCGGCCGCAGCGGTCGGCGCGCTCGTCGGCGAGCTCGGGCGTGACGACCTCTCCGTCGTGGCCTTCTGGTCCGACGCCGCGATCCTCGCGCCGATGGGCAGAGGGGTCTCGTCGTCGGAGATCCTTGAGCTACTCGTGCGGATCCCCGCGCGCGGGCTCACCAACGTCGAGCTGCCCCTGCGGCTCGCACGCGACGAGCTCGCGACCGTCCCGGGCGCGGAGGGACGGGTCCTGCTGCTCTCCGACTGCGTCCACAACGCCGGGCCGGACCCGCGCAGTGTCGCCTCGACCCTCCCGCGCCTCGACGTCCTGCTCGACACGACCGGGGAGAAGGACGTCGACCTCGGCAGGGACCTCGCCGGGCTCGGACGGGGGACACTGGAGACCGTGCGGTCCCACCGGGACCTGCCGGCCGCGCTGTCCCGGATCCTCGCGTCGTGAGAGCGACCCAGGACGACCCGTGACCGACCGGCACCACCCAGACCAGGCCCGCGGCGCCACGCCGTCGGGCACACCGGCGCGAGCATCGCGCCTCGAGAAGTAAGGACAGCAAGCCCATGGCCAACCCGTGGTTCGAAAGCGTCATCGAGGCGCAGCGCCGGGCGCGCAGGCGCCTCCCGAAGTCCGTCTACATGGCACTCGTTGCGGGCTCGGAGCGCGGTACGACCGTACGCAGCAACATCGACTCGTTCTCCGAGCTCGGCTTCGCCCCGAGGATCACGAACAACGCGATGAACCCGGACACGTCGACGACGATCATGGGGGCGCCCGTCGACCTTCCCGTGATGATCTCGCCGACCGGGGTCCAGGCCGTCCACCCGGACGGAGAGCTGGCCGTCGCGCGCGCCGCGGCCAACCGTGCTGCGGCGATGGGCCTGGGGGCATACTCGTCGAAGCCGATGGAGGACGTGATGGACGCCAACCCGGGGCGCACGTTCTTCCAGCTGTACTGGTCAGGAGGGCGCGACCAGATGGCCGCGCTCGCGCAGCGCGCGAAGGACGCCGGCGCCGCGGGCCTCATCGTCACGCTCGACTGGACGTCCGGCTACGGCCGCGACTGGGGCAGCCCCGAGATCCCCGAGCAGATGAACATCAAGACCATCCTCGGGTACATCCCCGAGATCGTCCTCGGCGGCAAGTTCGACTACGCGCTCGACTGGGCGAAGACCCTGCGCCCGCCGGAGCTGTCCGTGCCCAACGCGGTGCTCAAGGGCGAGCGGGCCCCTGGCTTCTTCGAGGCGATGGGTGTCTGGCGCCAGACCGAGATCCCGAGCTGGGACGACATCGCCTGGCTCCGCGAGCAGTGGGACGGGCCGTTCATGGTCAAGGGCATCACCCGGGTCGACGACGCGCGCGCCGCCCGCGACGCCGGCGCGAGCGCCATCTCCGTGTCGAACCACGGCGGCAACAACCTCGACACGACACCCGCGACCATCCGGCTCCTCCCGGCGATCGCCCAGGCCGTGGGGAACGAGATCGACGTCCTCATGGACGGCGGTGTCCGCCGTGGCTCCGACGTCTACAAGGCGCTCGCCCTCGGCGCGAAGGCCGTCCTCATCGGCCGCGCCTACCTGTGGGGCATGAGCGCCAACGGGCAGGCCGGCGTCGAGAACGTCCTCGACATCATGCGGGACGGGCTCAAGGCCGCGATGATGGGCAACGGCGACAAAGCCCTGGCCGACATCTCGATCGACGACCTCGTCATCCCGCCGAACTTCGCGATCACCGCGGGCGGCGACGAGGGCAACGTGTGGGGCGCGCCGGAGCTGCGGCCGCAGTCCGCGATCGACTCGAAGAGCCGCGGGGAGCGCCCGACCGTCTGACCGGGCTGCGGGACTCCCGGGCCCGACCCACCGGTGGGGGGCAGGTGACGCGTACGGAGCCCCCGACGAGTCACTTGCCCCCCACTGGTCGGACGCCAGGCTCGCCGGTGCCAGACGGGCCGGCCGGGACCTGGCCACCACGACCACCGGATCGACACACGAGAGCAAGGAGTCAGAGTTGTCCAACGAGCTGCAGGGCAAGGTTGCCCTTATCACCGGAGCCGCCCGCGGTCAGGGCCGCACGCACGCCGTCAAGCTGGCGTCGATGGGTGCCGACATCGTCGCCTACGACATCGCGGGATCGGCCGGGGAGTTCCTGCCCTACCCCGCGGCGACGACCGAGGACCTCGCCGAGACGCGGCGCCTCGTCGAGGAGCTCGACCGGCGCATCCTCACCGTGCAGGGCGACGTCCGGGACAAGGCTGCGCTCCGGGCGGCCGCCGATCGCGCGGTCGCGGAGCTGGGAAGCATCGACGTCGTCGTGGCGAACGCCGGCATCTGCGAGCCGGCCAAGTGGCAGGACATCACCGACGAGTCGTGGCAGGCCACCATCGACATCAACCTCACCGGCGTCTGGAACACGATCACCGCGACGGCGCAGCACATGATCGACGCCGGCAACGGCGGATCGGTGATCGTCACCTCGAGCTACGCCGGCAAGAAGGTGCAGCCGATGATGATCCACTACACGTCCTCGAAGCACGCCCTCGTGGGCCTGACCCGCGGGTTCGCGATCGAGCTCGGGCTGCACGGCATCCGCGTGAACTCCGTCCATCCGGGAGGCGTCGCCACGCCGATGGGCGGCGGCGGCATGCTCGACGCGATCGCGGAGTCGACCAAGGAGAACCCGAAGGTCAATCAGATGGGGCAGTCCTTCATGGAGCCGGGGTGGCTCGAGCCGGAGAAGATCTCCGACGTCGTGGCCTTCCTCGCGTCCGACGCCTCCGGAGGGATGACGTCGGAGCACCTGAGCGTGGACCTCGGCACGCAGTACTTCTGACCGGGCCTACTCGGCCCACGGATGGGGGGAAAGTGACGCGTTCGGTGCCCCTGGCGCGTCGCATTCCCCCCAGCAGTGAGGGGCAGGTCGGTCCGCCCGTGTCGAGAGTGCGGCTGAGGGACCCAGCCGCACTCTCGACAGAAGCTGGGCGACGTCGCGCTCGTGCCGGGCACGAGGCTGAGCCGCACTCTCGACCGGCGTGGCGCTCTGGACCGCACTCTCGACCGAAACGGCGCTCCCAACCGCAATCTCGACGGGCACCAACCGCAATCTCGATGCGCACCAACCGCAATCTCGACGGGAGCGGGGCTACCGGCCCGGGACGAGGCCGGCGCGGACGACCGCCTGCAGGTCGCTGTGGTCGACGTCGAGCTCGCCGCCGAGGACGGCGGCCCAGCTGGGCAGCAGCTCGGAGTGGTAGCTGTGCGCGGTGCCGCCGTGCAGGGTGACGGACCGGGGCATGTCGACGGCGATCTGCCAGAACGTCACCCACGGGTACCAGTTGACGGCCGTCGAGACCTGGCGGCCGGCCTTCTCCCGGATCCACCGGGGGGCGCGCCACAGCAGGTCCGGCGACCACATGACCACGGGGTCGTTGCTGTGCTGGTGGAACACGAACCTCGGCGACTCCCACTCGACGTACGGCTCGCCGAACGCCCCGTGCGTCAGCTCGCTGGGCCGTGACACGAACCGGACGTGCCGCCCGTGGTCGACGATCGGCAGCACCTCCGGGGACCCGCGGCGGGACGACGCGACGAGCTCGCGCCACATGCGCGTGAACCGGGGCGTGCCGATCCAGACCCCGCCGTCCGTGCGGGCGAGCATGTCGGCGGCCGACGAGAACGCGGCGAGCCCCCCGTCCGTGCCGAGGGACTCCCCGCCGACGAACAGCTTGGGCTGCCTGTCCTCCGGGAGCGCACGCACCGCACGCTCGACGGCCTCGAAGAGCGCGACCCCGGCGCGCCGGGCGGTCTGCCGGTCGTAGACGAACGCGAGCCCGCTCGGCAGGTAGGAGTACTGCATCGAGACGATCGCGCAGTCCCCGCCCGTGAGGTACTCGATCGACGAGCCGTTCCACTCCTGGACCCAGCCGGACCCGGTCCCGGTCAGCACGAACACCGCCGACCGCTCGAGCCCGCCGGCCCGGATCAGCTCGCGGCACGCAGCCGCGGCCGTCTCCTCGATCTCCCGGTCCTCGAGGAACCCGGCGTACGCGCGGATCGGCTCGCGCGCGGGCCGCCCCGTCACCCGCTCGATGTCCGCGCGTCGCGGCCCGTCGCTGACGAACACCTGCCCGTGCCGGCCGAGCGTGTCGAAGGACTCCGCCGACGCCGCCGATCCGGAGCGCTCCGGCTCCAGCGGCTCCGACCGGCCGGGCGCCCGGCGTGCGTTCTGGTCCTTGGCCTGGACGGCGAGCCGGCGCAGCACCCGGCGGACGAGGAAGCGGTCGGAGGCGTAGAGGACGCCGGCCGCCGCGATCCCGGTGGACAGCGCGGGGACGAGGACCTTCGGCGCGACCCGGCGCACGGCCGGCGAGATGGCGTGGGCGCCGGCGGTCGTGGCGCGGGCGGCGAGGAGGACGGCGCCGAACCCCGCCGTGCCGGCCGCGAGCCCCGCGGCCTGCCCCACCGCGGAGACCGGCGCGGTGTCCGCGAGCTCGGCGATCTCCCGCTGCCGGCGCAGCGAGAGCAGGAACGCCGCTCCCGTGCCCACGCCGAGCGCCCCCTGCCACGCGGCCTTGACCCGGCGCTCCGCACGCGGCGACAGGTCCGAGCTGACCCGCGCGAGCCGGCCGGCGCCGCGCGCCACCCCGACCACGCCCTCGCCCACGAGGTAGCCGTAGGCCTGCGAGAGCCCGACGTTGACCGCCGTCATCCACCACTGCCGCGGCAGGAGGGAGGGGCCCAGGGCCACCCAGGTCGCGATCTGCGCCCCGGACGACCCGGCGTTGTCGAGCGCGCGAAGGATCGGGCGGGTGCGGCGCAGCGCGCCGCGAGCAAGTGAGCGCCTGGCCATGGCCCCATCCTCGCAAACCGGTCCGACGCCGTCGTCCGCCGTTCGGCTGACCTCCGCGCCCCGCGTACGGGGCCGGGTCGCACCCGGGACGGGCTGGTCTCCCACCGACGACGGCGGGGGTCCACCCCGTGGGGGATATCCCCCAGGAACCACCTCCGGCAGCACCCTGCCGGGCGGCGCCCGCGGCGCAATAGCGTGACCGTCATGAACACGACCTCTCCCGCCGCAGGTGGCGCCGTCCCGGCCGCGGTCCCGGCCGCCGCCGTGGGCCCCGCCGACCGCACGCCGGCCGCCGAGCGACGCCGCGGCGTCCTCGCCCGCACCGCGGACCTCACGGTCTCCGGGTTCGCCGACCTCGTCTTCTCCGGCGTCGTCAGCCTCTCGCTCACGATCCTCGTCGTCACCCTCGGTGCCACCGGCGTCGGGCTCGCCGTCCTCCTCGTCGGCCTCGCGCTGCTGCTCGGCACCCTCTACCTCCTGCGGTGGAGCGTCGAGCTGCACCGCTGGAAGGCCCGGTCGCTCTACGGCGTCCCGACCGCGATGGGCTGGCGCCGGCCGCCGCCCCACGCCCGCGCCCCCGGGTTCGGCGGCTACCTCGCCCGCCAGTGGGACCACCTCAAGGACGGCGAGCTGTGGCGCGGCCTCGGCCGCATGGTGGCCGGCGCGATCCTCGGTCTCGTCGTCCTCGCGTTCGTCGTCTGGGCCGCCCAGCGCGTCGGCATCCTCGTGGCCGCCCTCGCCCGCGGCTACACGGGCGTCCCGTTCGGCCCGTGGGTGCTCGAGACCTGGGCGCTCGCGCTGGTGACACTCCTCGTCGTCGTGCTCGCCGTCCTCGCCTGCCTGCTGTTCGCCCACATGTCCCGCGCGATGGACGCGGAGCTGCTCGGCGCCGTCACCCGCGCCCAGTACAGCGAGCGCATCGACCGGCTCGAGGGGGCGCGCCACGGCGCGGTCTCGGCCGCCGAGGACCAGCGCCAGCGCATCGAGCGCGACCTGCACGACGGCGTCCAGCCGCAGCTCGTCAACGTGGCGATGACCCTCGACATGGCGCGCCGCGCGTTCGCCACGAACCCGGCCGAGGCGCAGGCGCTGCTCGACGAGGCGCACTCCTCGTCGAAGGAGGCCATCACCTCGCTGCGCCAGACGGTGCGGGGCATCCACCCGGCCGTCCTCACCGACCGCGGGCTCGACGCCGCGCTCTCGGCGCTCGCCGCCCGCTCGACGGTGCCGGTCGACCTGGCCGTCGAGCTCGACGGGCGGCCCGGTCCCGAGGCGGAGGCCACCGTGTACTTCGTCGTCGCCGAGGCTCTCAACAACGTCACCAAGCACGCCTACGCGTCCTCCGCACGCGTGACGGTCCGGCCGATCGGTCCCGAGGGCGAGCACCTCCAGGTCGTCGTCTCCGACGACGGCGGTGGCGGCGCCACCCTCGAGGCCGACGAGACCCACACCGGGCTGCGCGGCATCCGCGACCGGCTCGCCGCGGTCGGCGGCTCGCTCACCGTGACCAGCCCCCACGGCGGCCCGACGACGATCATGGGTGAGCTCCCGTGCGGATCGTGATCTGCGAGGACTCCGTCCTCCTGCGCGCCGGGCTCGAGCGGCTGCTCTCCTCCGCCGGCCACGAGGTCGTCGCCTCGCTGCCGGACACCACCGACCTGCTCGAGGCGGTCCGCCCCGGGGTCGACCTCGCGCTCCTCGACGTGCGCATGCCGCCGACGTTCACGGACGAGGGCGTGCGGGCCGCGGTCGAGCTGCGCCGCCGCGACCCGAGCATCGCGGTCCTCCTGCTCAGCCAGTACGTCGAGCACGCCTACGCGGCGGACCTCGTGGCCCAGCACCCGCAAGGGCTCGGCTACCTGCTCAAGGACCGCGTGGCCGACGTCGGCGACTTCCTCGAGGACGTCGACCGCATCGCCGCCGGGGGCACCGTCCTCGACCCGGAGGTCGTCTCCCAGATCCTCGTCCGGACCCGAAGGAGCCAGCCGTTGTCCGACCTCACCCCGCGCGAGAAGCAGGTGCTCGCGCTCATGGCCGAGGGCCGGTCGAACGGCGCGATCGCGGCCGCCCTCAAGGTCTCGCCCGGATCCGTGGAGAAGCACGTCTCCGCGATCCTCCTCAAGCTCGACATCCCCAACACCCGAGACGAGAACCGCCGTGTCCTGGCGGTCCTGCGCTACCTGGAGTCCTGATGAGCACCGACGACACCACCCGCGAGCTCCCCACCACCCGCACCGACGACCCCGGCCGACCCGGTCGCCCCGGCGAGCCCACCCGCGCCGGCCGACCCGGCCGCACGATCCTCGTCGGCATCTCGGCGCTCCTCGTCGGCGCGTCCGCCGTCGGACCGGCCTTCGGCTACGTCCAGGGCCGCGACGACGGGCAGCCGATCGACGAGAGCGGCACGACCGCGGCGACCAGCTTCGCGATCGACGCCGACCGCGCCGACGTCACCATCGTGCGCACCGACGGCGACGAGATCGAGTGGTCGGTGACCGGCGGCCGGGCCACCACGCGGGTCGAGCTGACCGAGGACGGCGACACCGCGCGGCTCGAGGTCGACGACGCCCGCGAGATCTGGCTCGACGTCGGCCCGTCGTTCGACGTCAGCTGGATGGGCAGCGCGGTCACCCCCACGGCGCGCGTCACGCTGGCCGTGCCCGAGGGCACCGACATCGACGTCGCGAACGACTTCGGGCAGCTCGAGGCGGAGGACGTGGCGCTCGGCGACCTCGGGGTGTCCGCCTCGTTCGGGAGCGTCCGGGTCTCGGGGTCGGCGGAGAACCTCGACCTCGAGCTGGACTACGGCGACGCCACCGCGACCGACCTCGCCGTCACCGGGACGATCGAGATCTACTCCGACTTCGGCGACGTCGAGCTCCGGTCGCCCGAGGTGCCCGCGGCGGTCGACGTCGAGTCCTCCTTCGGGGACGTCACCGTGGCCCTGCCGCCCGCGAACTACTCCGTCTCGCACACGTCCGACCTGGGCGAGGCCAGCGACCGGCTCGAGAAGAACGGGGACGGCGACCCGGTCCCGGTGCGTCTGCACACGAGCTTCGGGGCCGTGACCGCCGAGACCTACTGACGACGGGGCCGCGACCTGCTGACGTCGGGGGCCGCGACCTACTGACCTCCGGCGCCGCGCGTGGCAGGATCTGCCCACCGCGGCGCCGCGAGGGTGCTGCTCGTGGTGGGGGAGCACGGCATGGAACGGATCGAGACCGTCCTCGGCGAGATCAGCGCATTCATCTGGGGGCCGTGGGTCCTCATCCCCCTCCTGGGGCTCACGGGCGTCCTGCTCACGATCCGCCTGCGGGGCATCCAGTTCCGGACCCTCGGCGCGGCGCTCCGGCTCGGCATCGGTCGCCGCAAGGACGAGGGGGCCGAGGACGGTGACCTCTCCCAGTTCCAGGCCCTGACCACGGCCCTCGCCGCCACGGTCGGGACCGGCAACATCGTGGGCGTCGCCACCGCGATCGGCATCGGCGGGCCCGGCGCCCTGTTCTGGATGTGGGTCACCGGCCTGTTCGGCATGGCCTCGAAGTACACCGAGGCGTTCCTCGGCGTCCGCTTCCGCACGACCGACGCCGCCGGCGAGAAGTCCGGCGGCCCGCAGTACTACCTCGAGCGCGGGATCCGCGGGTCGCTGGGGAAGTTCCTCGGCCTGTTCTTCACGATCGCGGCCGCGATCGCCGCGTTCGGCATCGGCAACATGACGCAGGGCAACTCGATCGCCGGCAACATCGAGGGCTCGTTCGGCGTGGACCGGTGGATCACCGGCATCGTGCTCACGGTCTTCGCGCTGATCGTCCTCGTCGGCGGGATCAGGTCGATCGGCCGCGTGACTGCCGCGTTCGTCCCGGTGATGATCGTCTTCTACGTGCTTGGTGCGGTGTTCATCCTCGCGGTCAACGCGGGCGACCTGCCGGCTGCGCTCGGCCTGGTGTTCACCGACGCCTTCACCGGCACCGCGGCGACCGGCGGCTTCGTCGGGTCCACGATCATGCTCGCCGTCCAGTTCGGCGTGGCCCGCGGCATCTTCTCCAACGAGTCCGGCATGGGGTCCGCCGCGATCGCCGCGGCCGCCGCGCGGACGACGCACCCCGTGCGCCAGGGGCTCGTCTCGATGACGCAGACGTTCATCGACACGATGATCGTCGTCACCTGCACGGGTCTGGTCATCGTCACCACCGGCGTGTGGGACGTGGGCGAGGACGGCGCCGACACGATGACCGGCGCCGCGTTCAGCCACGGGCTGCCGGGCGACTGGGGCCACTACATCGTGACGATCGCGCTGGCGATGTTCGCGTTCTCCACCGTGCTCGGCTGGGCCTACTACGGCGAGCGCTGCATGGAGCGGCTCTTCGGCCGCCGGCTCGTCATGCCCTACCGGATCGTGTTCTCGCTCGTGGTCTACGTGGGCTGCACCGTCCCCCTCGCCGCGGTCTGGAACTTCTCCGACGCCGCCAACGGGCTCATGGCCCTGCCCAACCTCATCGGGCTCGTCATCCTGTCCGGCCTCGTGGCCCGCGAGACGCGGCACTACCTCCGCCACGACCCGAGGCTCGAGGCCACGAAGGACGAGGTCGACGCGTTCATGGCGGGTCATCCCGGCGGCATCGACACCTATGAGGAGACCGGGCGGTAGGACCACGCACGACGGCGAACGGCGACGAGCGACGACGCCGGACGACGACGAGCTGCGGGTCGACGTGGGCCGGCGTCGCGCGACGACCCCGCTCCGCAGGTGATCGTGGGCCGACGACGACGGGGCCCGGGCAGCAGCGCTGCCCGGGCCCCGTCGAACGTGCCTCGTGAGGTCAGGCCTCGGTGACCTGGCCCGCGCCGTTGTCGAGGTGCGCGCGGACGAACCACTGGAACTTCTCGAGCTCGGCGGTCTGGCCGATGAGGAGGTCCTCGGTCATCGGGTCGACCTCGCCGGTGGCCGTGATGGCCTTGCGGTGGTCCTCGATGACGCCGGTGTAGACGTGGTCGATCGCGGCGAGGTGCTCCTGCGTGCTCGCGCGGCCCACGGCGTAGTCCTCCCACGTGCGGTCCTTGACGAGCGCGCCGGGGGTGCCGATCGGCTCGGCGCCGAGGGTGGCGATGCGCTCGGCGACCTCGTCCGCGTAGCCGCGCACGAGCTCGATCTGCGGGTCGAGCATCTCGTGCACCGCGATGAAGTTCGGGCCCACCACGTTCCAGTGCGCGTGCTTGAGCGTGAGGTGGAGGTCGTTGAGGGCGTGGAGGCGGTGCTGCAGCTCGTCCGCGACGGAGCGCCCCTCGGTCAGGGAGAGGCCCGGGACGGTGTAGCCGGAGTTCGTGGAGTCAGCCATGATCAACCCTTCCGCGGCGGGTGACGCCGCTTGTCTCTGAGTCCCGCTCGGGGCGCGTCGTGCGGCGTCCGGCGGTGCGGGACGAACAGGTTCCATGCTAGTCGGGGCCGGGCTGAGGCGGCCACCGGAACCGCATGATTCCGCCCCTGGAGAGATGTCTGACCTGACACGCAGGAAAGGCTCACCTGCCCGCGAGGACCGCCGTGACGTCGTCCAGACCGGTGTGTGCGGTGAGGGCGAACCAGATCCCGAGCACGACGCCGAGCACGCCCACGGCGACCGCCCACATCGGTGGGCGACGGGCGGGGTCCTCGCTGCTGCGGAACCGCAGGAGGAGGGCGATGAACGCCCCGAGCAGGAAGCCCGCGGCGACGACCTGGAAGACGTCGAGACGGAAGTACTCGACGACCTGTCCGTTGACCGTGCGCATGTTCTCGATGTGGAAGTTGAGCACGAACGGCAGGACGGCGAAGATCGCGGTCACCCAGGTGGGGGCGGGGATCCTCTGGTGCCACCTCGGGGCGGAGGCAGTGCCGGTGGCGGGGGCGCCGAGTCCTGGGGGCGCGCGGGCAGCGGGGTGGCCATGGCTGCATCGTGCCTGGCCACGGCGGTCGCCGCCGGGCGTGGGCGGGGGAGCGCTGCCCGGTCAGAGGTCCCCGGTCAGCGCTCCCGGGTCCGTCGGTCGCGGACCGGCGGGCCGCTTGCGGCTCCCGGTCAGCGCTACTTCGCGAGCAGCCGCTCGACGCGCGGCCTCACCTCGGTGGCCATGAGCGTGATCGACTCGTGGACGTGCTCGGTCGGCACGCCGCCGAGGTCCATCTGCAGGAAGTGCCGCTCGTGGCCGAGGTGGCGCCAGGCGTCGACGATACGCTCGGCGACGGAGTCCGGGTCGCCGACGACGTACGCCCCCTCGCCCTGCGCCTGCGCGAGGTAGGCCCGCTGGTCGGGCTCGGCCCACCCGCGCAGCCGGCCCATGTCGAGGTTGATCGCGTACCAGCCGGGGTAGTACCGCTCGAGGGCCTCCGTCGTCGTCGGCGCGACGAGGCCGAACGATCCCACGGAGACGCGCGCCCGCTCCGGGGCGTGCCCGGCCTGGGCGGCCGCGCGGCGGTAGAGCTCGACCTGCCGGGCGAACCGCGCGAAGGTGCCGCCGATGATCCCGAACGACAGCGGGAGACCCATCTGCCCCGTGCGCAGGGCGGAGGACGGGTTGCCGCCCGTGGCCACCCAGATCGGCAGCGAGCCGTGCACGGGCCGCGGCACGACCTCGAGGTCGTCGATCGCCGGGCGCGTCCGTCCGGACCAGGTCACCCGGGTGCCGTCCGCCTCGTTGAGCGCGAGCAGGAGGGAGAGGCGGTCCGCGAACAGCTCGTCGTAGTCCTGCAGGTCGTGGCCGAACAGCGGGAACGTCTCGACCGACGAGCCGCGCCCCGCGATGATCTCCACCCGGCCGCCGCCCGCGAAGGCGTCCGCGGTGGCGAACTGCTGGAACACCCGCACCGGGTCGTCGGTCCCGATGATGCTCGCGCCGGACGACAGGACGATGTCCTTCGTGGTCGCCGCCGCGGCGGCGAGGATCGTCCCGGGTGACGACGCCGGCGTCTCCGCCGTGTGGTGCTCCCCGACGGCGAAGAACTCCAGGCCCGCGCGGTCGGCGTGCTGGATCGTTCCCAGCAGCTTGGTCATCGCCTCGTGCGAGGGGTGCGGGGACAGGTCGTCGTTCCGCAGGGCGTCGCCGAAGCTGTAGGCGCCGAGCTGGATCGTGGGTGCGGGCACGGGAGGTCCTTCGTCCGTTGGGGTGCTGAGGGGTGGTGGCGCGGCGACGCGTGGTGCCGGCGCCGCGCGTCGGGTGGGTCGGTCGGCGGTCAGCTCGCCACGGCGTACCCGGCCTCGGCGAGGATCGCGCGGATCTCCGCGGCGTCGTGGCGCCTCCCGTCGAAGATCTCCGTGCCCTGCTGGAGGTGGGCGGCGGCGGCGAGCGGACCGGCGTCGACGGCGTCGAACCCGAGCGCCTCGACGAGGGCGGCGACGCGGGCGGTCGCGGCCGGGTCGTCGGAGGCGACGGCGAGCGCCCGACGCTCCGGGTCGCCCGCGGGGCGGGCGTCCTCCTCGAGCTCGTGGTAGCCGATGTGGTTGAGGGCGCGCACGACGGTGGCGCCGGGCAGGTGCTCCGCGAGGACCTCGCTGGAGGAGCGGGGGTCCTCCTCGAGCCGGGCGATCGTGCCGTCGACGGGCGGCCAGTAGTTCATCACGTCGACGACGGTTCGGCCGGCGAACGTCGCCGGGTCGAGCGTGGCGGCCCGGTGGAGCGGCAGAGCGAGGACGACGAGGTCGCACGCCGCGGCGTCGGGGATGTCGACGGCGCTCGCTCCCGGCGCGCTGACCTCGACGAGGAGAGAGTTCTCCACGGCCGGTCGGTGCGTGGCGACGCGGACCTCGTGGCCGACGGCCACCAGTGCGCGGGCGAGGGCGGTGCCGACGCGACCGGCGCCGACGATGCCGATGGTCGGACGCGCGGTGGGCCCACCGGCGGCGGACGGAGCGCCCGAGGCGCCCGGGGTGGTCGTGCTGTCGTGAGTCACGTGCTGCTCCTGGCGCGGGCGACGGCCCGCTTCGATGCGAAGTGATCTATATCGGGCAACACGTGTCCTGCCCGCGTTGTTCCACGAGGCAGGGAGCGGGTGTGCGGGTGGCGGCGGATGCGCGGTGCGTGGGCGGCGGAGCGGGTGCGCGCGGTGCCGGCGTCGTGCGGGGGATCCGGGGTGCGCGCGAGACGCACGGCGTGAGATCCGCCGTCCGGGCGTCGTCGTCGGGAAGACTGGCCCTCCCGCGGGAGCCGCCCGCGGCGGGAACCCGGCCCGAACCCGGGGTGACCGGGTACGCCCGGACCGGGAGGCCCCCGCAGTGGATGTCGTCATCGTCCCCACACCCGCCGAGGTCGGCGAGCACGCGGCCGCGGTGACGGCGCGCCTCGTCGCCGCCTCCTTCCCGGAGCCCGTCCTCGGGGTGGCGACCGGTTCGAGCCCGCTGGGTCTGTACCAGGGGCTGGCCGCGCGCGTGCGGTCCGGGCAGCTCGACCTGGCCCGCGCCCGGGCGTTCGCCCTCGACGAGTACGTCGGGCTGCCGGACGCGCACCCGGAGTCCTACCGCGAGGTCGTGCGCCGCACGGTCACCGAGCCGCTCGGCATGGACCCTGCCCGCGTCCGGGTCCCGGACGGCAACGCCTCCGACCTCGACGCCGAGTGCAGGGACTACGAACGCGCGATCGTGGAGGCCGGTGGCGTCGACGTCCAGATCGTCGGCGTCGGCGTCAACGCGCACATCGGCTTCAACGAGCCGGCGACCTCGCTCGCGTCACGGACCCGGGTCGAGATCCTCACGGACGAGACGCGGCAGGCCAACGCGCGGTTCTTCGACTCGGTCGACGAGGTGCCCCGGCGCGCGGTCACCCAGGGCCTGGGCACGATCCTCGACGCCCGGAACGTCGTCCTCGTGGCCACCGGCGCGGCCAAGGCGGCGGCGGTGGCGGCCGTGGTCGAGGGGCCCGTCGGCGCGCGTTGGCCCGGATCGGTGCTGCAGCTGCACCCGGCGGTGACGGTCGTCGTGGACGAGGAGGCCGCCGCACGGCTCGAGCTCGCCGACTACTACCGGGAGATGGCGCGGGCGCGGGGCGACGTCGCCGGCTGACCGCCCGTACCCGGGCCGCCCGTACCCGGGCCGCCCGTACCCGAACCGCCCGTCGCTGACGCGCCCGGCCGGCGGAGGCGGCGTGGCCGGTAGGCGCCCCGGGACGCCTGGCCACGGGCCACGTGGGCGGGCGGTGCGGCGGCGTCGAGCTCGGTGTCGACGTCCGCGGTGAGCGCGCACGCAAGGAGCGCGGCGGCGGCGAGCGCGACCCGCGCCGACGCGGTGGGGTGGTCCACGCTGGACACGATCGCCAGCGCGGCGACGGCGGCACCGAGGGGAGCGGCCGAGAGCGACCCGCGGCGGTCGGCCCGCACGAGCACGAGGATCACCGCCGCGCAGAGGGCCAGCAGGCCGAGCAGCGCGAGCACGCCGCCCTCGAGCAGCCAGTGCAGCGCGGTGCTGTGCGCGTGGGCGAGCTGCTCGCCCGTGGCCACCTCGGCGGTGACGAGCGCGCCGCCCCGCCCGAGGCCCACCCCCATCGGGTCGCCCGCGGCGAGCGAGGCGGCGGCGCGCCACACGTCGGCCCGCACGCCGAGCCCGAGACCGGCCACGGCGAGCGCACCGGCGGCGGCTGCGCCCGCGGCGGCGACGACCAGCAGCGCCCGCGGGCGGCGCGTGGGCCGCCAGCCCAGCAGCGCGAGCACGAGGAGCGACGCCGCGGCGGCCGCGAGACCGCCGCGGGACATCGTCTGCCACACGGCGAGGTAGCCCCCGGCGACGACCGCGACGACGAGGGTGGCCCATCCGCGGTCGGGCACGATCCGCCCCGCGGCGCGCACGGTCTCTCGGCTCACCGGGCCCGCGCCGGGCGGCCGCGCGGCGGCGCACAGGGCGAGCGGGAGCAGGACCACGAGCAGCGCGGCGAGCAGGTTGGGGTTGGGCAGCGTGCCGACCACCCGGACCAGCGTGCCGGGGTCCGCGCAGTCGAACGACCCGGCGCCGAGGTCGTCGCGGCAGAAGCCGGTGGGGACGTCGTTGGCCCGCTGCGACAGCGCGACCACGGTGGGGGCGACGACGGCCAGCAGCGCGAGCGGGGACAGGAGCCGCCACGGCAGGGCGCCCGCGCGTCGGACGGCCACCACGAGGTAGTGGACGGCCACGTAGGTGAGCAGCCAGCGCCACGCCGACCAGGTGCCGGCTTGCGCGCTCGCGATCGTGGCGCCGACGACGAGCAGCGCGATCCCCGGGTCGGCGGGCGTGCGCCAGCGGGCCGGCCGCACGGCGGTGGCCGCGCCGACCAGGCCGATGCCGACCACCAGGCGCAGCGGGGTGAGGAGCCAGACGACCGGGTCGTCGGGCAGGACGTCGGCCACGGCCTCGCCGAGCACGACGACGAGCGCCACGAGCGCGACGACGGCGCCCGGGTGCGGATGGGTCGTTCCGCCGCGGGGCGCGGTCCCCGACCGGCCGAAGACGAGGGTGCTCACACCGGCATGGATATCCGCGGACGGTGGACCGGCGGTGTCCGCACGGTGGATGTCGTGCGGCCACCGGTGGTCGAGCGGCGCACCGCTGCCCCGGACGCACGCGAACGGCCCGGCGCCGCCCCCCTCGCAGGGAGACGGCGACGGGCCGTTCGGCGGTGGTGCGGGAGCGTCAGGCGCCGACGGTCGCGCCGCGCAGCGGGGCCAGCGCCGCGCTCATCTCGACGACCGAGCCGATGAGCGCGCCCAGCTCGTCCTCGCGGCGCTCGTTCGGCTGCACGCCGTTCTCGCCGAACTCGGTGAACAGGCCGAGCGAGACCTGGCCGCGGACGGCGACCACGTGGAGGTTGGCGAGGACCTGGCGCCACTGCTCGACGGCGCGCACGCCGCCCTCGGCGCCGTAGGAGACGAGACCGACGGCCTTGTGCGCCCACTCCGGGCCGATGGTGTCGAACGCGTTCTTGAACGCGCCGGGCACGCCGTGGTTGTACTCGGGCGTGACGAAGATGAAGCCGTCGTAGGAGTCGATGGCGGCGCCCCAGGTGCGGGCCTCAGCGGTGCCGTACTCACGGTTGGCCGCGCCGGGCACGACCGGGTCGGTGAGGATCGGCAGGTTGAAGTCCTTGAGGTCGACGAGCTCGAAGGTGGCGTCGTCGCGCTTCCGCGCCACGGCGTCGACCCACTCGGCGACGGACTGGCCCGAGCGACCCTCGCGGACGGAACCGATGATGATGCCGATCCTCATGCGTTCTCTCCTGATCTGCGGTGACGGTGTGCGTCGTTCGCCCCGGACAACGACACCTCCCGTTGTTGCATTCCTTTTCATCGAGTGGGGCGTGTCACGTCCGATCTCCCCGGTGCACCACAGCATCGCGCGCGGGCGCGCTGGCACGATGCTGCTGACCGTGCGGCGGTGGTCGTGCGGCGCCACCCCCCGGGCGCCCCGGCGCCCCCATCCCCGTGGAGCCCCGACATGACGACGACGGACGTCCCCGAGCTGTCCTCCCGCGCGGGTGACGCCGACCCCTCGGGCGAGGCTCCGGCGTCGGGCAGGGTTCTTCCCGGTAGGACGACGGCAGGCGGCGCGACCGAGGGTGGATCCGGGTGGCGGGAGCGTCTCGGCGCCTGGGTGACGTCGGGACCGGTGCAGCGCGTCGTCATCACGCTCATCATCGTCAACGCGGTCACGCTCGGGCTCGAGACCTCCTCGATCGTGATGGACGCGGCGGGCGGCGTCGTCCGCGCGGTCGACACGTTCTGCCTCGCGGTCTTCGTCGTCGAGATCGGGGCCAAGCTCGTCGCCCTCGGCCCGCGGTTCTTCAAGGACGGCTGGAACGTCTTCGACCTCCTCGTCGTCGGGATCGCGCTCGTGCCGTCGGCCGGCCCGCTCTCGGTGCTCCGCTCGCTGCGGGTGCTGCGCGTCCTGCGGCTCGTCTCCGCGCTGCCCAGGCTGCGGTTCATCGTCGAGGCGCTCATGCACTCGCTGCCCGGCATCGGGGCGATCGCGTTGCTGCTCGGGATCATCTTCTACGTCTCGGCGGTGATGGCGACCTCGCTGTTCGGTGGGATCCAGCCCGAGTACTTCGGCGAGCTCAGCGACTCGCTGCTCACGCTCTTCCAGATCATGACGCTCGACAGCTGGGCGGGGGTGATCGTGCGGCCGATCATGGAGACCCAGCCCTGGGCGTGGGTCTTCTTCGTCGTCTTCATCCTCCTCTCGGCGTTCACGATGCTCAACCTCTTCATCGCCGTCATCGTCGACACGATGCAGTCGATCGGGCACGGGGTGCGGGACGAGGATCACGACGACGAGCAGCCCGACGACGCCGACGACGAGGAGCGGGCGCAGCTCGCCGACGTCCTGGCCGAGCTGCGGGCGCTGCGGGCCCAGGTCGAGGCGCTCCCCGGCGCCCGAGGCGACGAGGAGTCCTGACCCCGGTTCGTCCGGGACCGGGTCGATCTCGTCCGGAGCTCGGGCGCTCGTCCCGGACCGCCGGCGCTCCTCACGGAACACGGGCGAGCCGACCGCCCGGGCGCTACGGTGGTGGCCATTCCTCCCCGCACGGAAGCGAGGTCGGCATGTCGCACGACATCGAGGTCACTGTCACCGTCGACGCACCGCGACCCGAGGTGTGGCGCGCGTTCACGGTCGACGTCGGGATGCGCCCGTGGTGGTGGGCGGATGCCGGCGACGTCACCTTCGACCTGCCCGAACGGGTGGACGGTCGGTACCGCATCGCGTCCCGCTCCTGGGGCATCGCCGTCAGCGGATGGCTGCTCGAGAGCGACCCGCCCGCGCGCCAGGTCGTCACGTGGCTGCCCGAGGGTGAGGCGCCGCCGGCCGACCCGGAGTTCGACCAGGTGACCATCTCTCTCGAGCCGGACGGCTTCGGCACCGCGGTCACGGTGCACCACACGACGCACCTGAGCGACCCGAGCGAGGTCGAGAAGGCGTGGCAGCGGCTCCTCGACGCGCTCGTGCACATCTACGACAACACGCACTGAGCGTGCCCCGGGCCCGCTGACCGGTGGCGGCCCGCGCGGTGGCGGGCCACCCGCCCGCCCGACCGGCGCCCGCCCACCGCCCTGTCCGAAAACCGCCGGTAGAGGGTGTCGGTGTCCTGCATGCTTTCCGCATGGACCCCATCGACGACACCGCCGCGTACGCGGCGTGCCGCTCGCGTGACACGCGGTGGGACGGCCGCGTGTACCTCGGCGTGACGTCGACGGGCGTGTACTGCCGGCCCTCGTGCCCGGCCCGGATGCCCCGGCCGGAGAACTGCCGGTTCTTCCGCACCGCGTCCTCCGCCGCGACCGCCGGGTTCCGCGCGTGCCGCCGCTGCCGGCCGGACACGCTCCCCGGTCGGCGCGCGCCGGGGGAGACGTCGGTGCTCGTCGGCCGGGCGCTCGAGATGATCGGCGCGGGGGTCGTCGACGAGGCGGGCGTCCCCGGCCTCGCCGCGCGGCTCGGGCTGACGGAGCGCCGGCTCCACCGGCTGCTGACCGGCGAGCTCGGGGCGAGCGCGCTCGGTCTCGCCCGGACGCGCCGCGCGCAGACGGCACGGACGCTGCTCGAGCAGACGGACCTCGCGGTCACCGACGTGGCGTTCGCCGCCGGGTTCGCGTCCGTGCGGCAGTTCAACGACGTGGTCCGCGCGGAGCTCGGCGGGTCGCCGACCGAGGTGCGGGCGCGGGCGCCGCGGATGTCGGGGTCGTCGCGCGGCGTTGACGACGGAGCCGCAGCCGACCGCCTGCCGCACGGCGGAGCGACCCTCACCCTCCGCCTGCGCGTGCGGCCCCCGTTCGACGGCCCGCGCCTGGCCGGCACGATCGCGCAGCACGCGATCGCCGGCGTCGAGGGGGCGGGAGCCTCGGCGTGGGCGGTACTACGCGCGCCCGGTGGTTCCGCCCGTGTCCGCGTCGCGCTGCCCGCGCTCGCCGCGCCCGCGGACGGGACGCCGTGGGGCGGGGACCGCGTACACGTCGCCCTGCGGGTCGGGCTGGTCGACCTCGCGGACCTGCCGTTCGTCGTCGCGCGCGTGCGGCGGTGGCTCGACCTCGACGCCGAACCCCTCGCCGTCGACGAGCACCTCCGGACCGACCCGATGCTCGCCCCGCTGGTCGCCGCGCGGCCGGGGCTGCGCGTGCTCGGCAGCCTCGACCCGTTTCGCACGCTGGTCGTCGCGATCCTCGGCCAGCAGGTCTCCCTCGCCGCGACCCGGACGTTCTCGAGCCGGCTCGCGGACGCGCTGGGGGAGCGGGTCCCGGGCGCGGAGGACATGGACGAGCCGGCCGACGACGACGCGCCCCCGCGCCTGTTCCCCGCCGCCGAGGCGCTCGCCGCCGCCGGTCCCGAGGCGATCCGCACGGCCGTCCGGATCCCCGCCGCGCGCGCCCGCACCGTGCACGCCGCGGCCGAGCTCGTCGCCGGCGGCCTCGACCTCGGCCCCGGCGCCGACCGGGACGAGGCGCGGGCGCGCCTGCTCGACGTCCCGGGGATCGGGCCGTGGACGGTCGACCTCCTCGCGCTGCGCGGCCTCGGGGACCCCGACGCGCTGCCGCCCGGTGACCTCGTGCTGCGCCGGTCCCTCGCCCGCAGGCTCCACGCGACGCGCGATGCGCGCTCCGATGCGCGCTCCGATGCGCTGTCCGACCTGCGGCCCGAGACCTCGCCTGCCGCGCGCCTGGACCCGCCCGCCGTCACCGCCCGGGCCGAAGCCTGGCGCCCCTGGCGGGCCTACGCCACCACCCACCTGTGGACCGACGACCTGGAGAGATCATGAGCGAAGAGCTGCACGTCCTCACCGTGCCGAGCCCGGCCGGCGACCTGACCGTCGTCGTCGAGGCGACCACCGGCGTCCTGCGGGGCACGTCCTTCTGGGGCGCGGACGACATCCTCGGGCGGCTCGGGCTGGGGCCCGACGACGTCGCCCCGCCCGGCACGCCCACCACGGCGGCGACCGGCCGGGTGGTCGCGGCCTTCGGCCGGTACGCCGCCGGCGAGATCGAGGCGCTCGACGCGCTCGAGGTGCGCCAGCCCGGCGGCGCGTTCACCCAGCGCGTGTGGACGGCCATGCGCGAGGTGCGCGGGGTGGCGACCTACGGCGAGATGGCGGCGGCGGCGGGGAGCCCGACCGCCTACCAGGCGGCCGGCAACGCGTGCGCGGGCAACGTGCTGCCGGTCGTCGTGCCCTGCCACCGGATCCTCAAGGCCGACCACACGCTGGGCAACTACTACTTCGGGCTCGACGTCAAGCACGCCCTGCTCGCCCACGAGGGCGCGCTCGGGGGCGTGCGCGGCTGACCGACAGGGAGCGCGCTCGGCCGACCACGAGTGCGGGGACCCGTGCACGAGTGCAGGGAGCGTGCCCCCTCGTTCGTCGTGGGAAATCCCCTCACGCGTGAAAGAAGGCGGCGCGCCGGGGCGCGACCAGGGTTGACCAGCGGCGGCGCACCGGCTTAACGTTCGCGAGTAATCGATTTCCGAGCGACCGACGGACGTGACGATGACGCACACCGAACGGGCCCAGGTATGCGTGGTGGCCTCCTTCATGTACGACATGGTGGCGACCGCGCCGCGCCGCCCCGCGCCGGGCGAGACCCTCGTCGGCACGGGCTTCGCCACGTTCGTCGGGGGCAAGGGATTCAACCAGGCGGTCGCCGCGGCCCGGGCCGGGGCGCGCACGGCGGCCGTCGGCCGGGTCGGCGAGGACCACTTCGCCACCGAGTTCCGGGACTTCATGTCCGCCGAGGGCATCGACGCCGCCGGGGTGGCGAGCGACGCGGAGAACGGCACCGGCGTCGGCCTGCCCGTGGTCGTCGAGGGTGGCCAGAACTCGATCATCATCGTGCCCAGGGCCAACGAGGCCGTGACCACCGAGGACGTCGAGGGGGCCCGGGCGACCATCGAGAGCGCCGACGTCCTGCTCCTCCAGCTCGAGATCCCGCTCCCCGCGGTGCGCCTCGCGGCCGAGATCGCCCGCGGCGCCGGCACCCGGGTCGTCCTCAACCCCGCGCCGTTCGTCGACGTCCCGCGCGAGATCCTCGACCTCGTCGACGTGCTCGTCCCCAACGAGGTCGAGCTCGGTCAGCTCGTCCCGGGGGAGCCGGACCTCGCGGACGCCGCCCTCGCGCTGCGGCGCTCCTCGGGGTGCGTCGTCGTCGTGACGTGCGGGAGCGCGGGTGTCCTCGTCGTCGACTCCGACGCCGCCCCCCGCCGGCTCGACGCCCACCGCGTCGAGGTCGTCGACACGATCGGCGCGGGGGACGCGTTCTGCGGCAACCTCGCCGCCCGCCTCGCGCTCGGCGATGACCTCGACACCGCCATCGGCCTCGCCAACGCCGCCGGCGCACTGTCCGTCACGCGTCCCGGCGGCGCGCCGTCCGCGCCCACCGCCGCCGAGACCGCACGGCTCGCGGCGGTCGACCCCGTCCAGGGCGGCCCCGCCCAGGTCGACCCCGTCCAGGTCGAACCCGTCCAGGGCGGCCAGGCATGACCCGCATCGTCGACGTCGCCGAGCGCGCCGGTGTGTCGACCGCAACCGTCTCCCGCGTCCTCAACGGCGCGAAGGTGCGGGACGACCTCGCGGAGGCCGTCCGCCGGGCGGTCGACGAGCTCGGCTACAGCGCCAACCGGACGGCTCGTTCCCTGCGTCGGCAGTCGAGCGACGTCGTCGCGCTCATCATCCCCGACGTCGAGAACCCGTTCTTCACGTCCGTCGCCCGCGGCGTCGAGGACGTGGCCCAGGCGGCCGGCCTCTCGCTCGTCCTGTGCAACACCGACGACGACGACGAGAAGGAGCGCCGCTACCTCGCCGTGGCGGAGTCCGAGAACATGGCGGGCATCATCCTCGCGCCCGCGGGCGAGGCCCCCGACCTCTCGCGACTCGTGCGGCGCTCCCGGGCGGTGGTCGTCATCGACCGCGAGGTGGGGTGCGCGGTCGACCACGTGCTGTTCGACAACGTCGCGCTCGGTCGGCAGGCCACCGAGCAGCTCATCGCGCGTGGGCATCGCGACATCGCCTGCATCACCGGGCCGCGCTCGACCACGACGGCGGTCGAGCGCGCCGCCGGCTGGCGGGCCGCGCTCGAGGACGCGGGGTGGCCGGCCGACCGGCTCGTCCACGCGAACTTCCGGGTCGACGGCGGACGCTCGGCGATGACCGAGCTGCTCGCGGGCGACCGGCCCCCGGACGCGGTGCTCGCGACCAACAACCTCGTCGGCGTGGGCGTGCTCCAGATCCTCGCCGGCTGGTCGGGCCCGCGCATCGAGGTCGGCATCATCGGCGATCTCCCCTTCGCGACCTCCGACGTGGCGGACGTGGCCCAGGTCCCGCTCAACCCCAGGGAGATGGGCGTGGCCGCCGCGCAGCGACTCGTCGACCGGATCCGCGGCACCGCGGGCGAGCCCGAGCGGCACGTCCTCGACCTGGGGACATGACCGGGCGGCGCCAGGCGACGCTCCGGCGGAACGTGCTTGCGCCGCACCGGGCGGGAGCGTAACGTGCCAGAAAGTAATCGATTACAGATACCGAACTACCAACGGGGGTAGCGTGCGGTCGACCGACCAGCCGGGTCACGGGACACCAGTCCTCCAGATGACCGGCATCGCCAAGAGCTTCGGGGGCATCCATGCCCTCAAGGGCGTGGACCTCGAGGTCCGCTCCGGCGAGGTGCTCGCGCTGCTCGGGGAGAACGGCGCCGGCAAGTCGACCCTGATGAACGTCCTCGCGGGCGTCGTCGCGCCGGACGCCGGCCGGATCGTGGTCGGGGAGACCGAGCGCCGCTTCGCCTCGCCGTCGGACGCCCAGGACGCGGGCGTCGCGATGATCCACCAGGAGCTCGACCTCGTGCCCGGCGCGAGCGTCACCGACAACCTCTTCCTCGGAGCGGAGAAGCGCCGCCTCGGCCTGCTCGACCGCCGCGGCATGGAGCGCGAGACGAAGGAGCTCCTCGACGAGGTGGGTATCCGCATCTCGCCGTCCCGGCACGTCGGCACGATGCGCGTCGGCGAGCAGCAGATGGTCGCGATCGCCAAGGCGCTGCGCCAGGACGCCCGCATCCTCGTCATGGACGAGCCCACCTCCGCGCTCTCCGAGACCGAGGTGGCCCGCCTCTTCGAGATCGTCCCGGGGCTCCGGCGCCGCGGCGTCGCTGTCATCTTCATCTCCCACCGCATGGACGAGATCGCCCAGATCGCGGACCGCGGCGCGGTCATGCGGGACGGCGAGAACGTCGGCACCTTCGACGTCGCGACGACGAGCCCCTCGGACGTCATCCGCCTGATGATCGGCAAACCCCTCGACCAGGTCTACCCCGACCGCGTCCAGCCCGAGCCGGACGTGCGGCTGCGACTGCGCGACCTCCGGCTCGACGGCGGGGTCGACATCTCCCGCAGCGAGCCCAACGGCATCGGCCTCGAGGTCCGCCGGGGCGAGGTCCTCGGCCTGGCCGGACTGCTCGGTGCCGGGCGCAGCGAGCTCCTCGAGGCGGTCTTCGGCCTCGGCGGCTCACGGCTGCGCGGGGACGTCGAGCTCGACGGCGAGAAGGTGACGATCCGCTCCCCGCGTGACGCCATGGCGCACGGCATCGGGTTCGTCCCCGAGGACCGGCGCGCGGCCGGGCTCAACATGCACGCCACCGTCGGCGCCAACATCGCCATCAGCGTCCTCGAGCGCCTCGCCACCCTCGGCTGGCGCTCGCGGACGAAGGAGCGCGCGGCCGTCACCCGCGCCGTCGAGTCGCTGCGGATCAAGACCCGCTCGCAGGACACGATCGTGCGCACGCTGTCCGGCGGCAACCAGCAGAAGGTCGTCTTCGGCCGCAACATGCTGCGCGAGCCGCGCGTGCTGCTGCTCGACGAGCCCACGCGCGGCGTCGACGTCGGCGCCAAGTCCGAGATCTACCGCCTCCTCGCGGAGCTCTCGGCCGACGGCGTGGCCGTCGTCATGGCCTCCTCGGAGCTCCCCGAGCTCATCGGGGCGTGCGACCGCATCGCCGTGCTGCGCGAGGGGCGCGTGGTCACGGTGGTCGACGCCGACGAGGCCACCGAGGAGTCGTTGCTCGCCGCCGCGGGCATGGAGCACCGCCGGCCCGTGGCCGCCGCGGCCACCACCAGCGTCGAGGAGACGGGGGAGAACCGATGAACGACAGGACAGGTGCAGGTCCGGCGACCGCGGGGGCGAGCGCCGCGGGTGCCACGGCGACGGGATCGTCGGCGGGGGCCGGGGCCGGGGACGGCGGGACGCCGACGACGACGGGTCCGTCGTCGTCGGGCACGTCCGGGTCCTCGGCGGCCCCGAAGCGCCGGCGGATCCGGATCCCGGAGAAGTTCTTCGCCCTCCAGAGCTACGTCGCCCTCCTGCTCGTGTTCGTCGCCGCGATCGCGTTCTCGCCCAGGCGCGGCGGGGAGATCGTCTTCCTCGGCAGCGACAACCTGCTCAACATCGTCCGTGCCACGTCCGAGATCGGGATCATCGCCATCGGGATGACCTTCGTCATCCTCATCGGCGGCATCGACCTGTCCGTGGGCTCGGTGCTCGGCATGTCCGCGACCGGCGTGGCGAGCCTGCTCATGGTCAACCAGATGGGCGTGGTCCCGGCCGTCCTCATCATCCTCGCGCTGGCCACCACGTTCGGCGCGCTGCAGGGGACGATCACCGCGACGTTCGGGATACAGGCCTTCATCGTCACGCTCGCCGGCCTGCAGATCGCCCGCGGCATCGCGCGCATCTGGTCCGGCGGCCAGGGCATCCCCATCGCGTACGGGGAGGGCTCCGGCACGGCCCCGGACTCGTTCGCCCTGCTCAACTCGCGCACGTTCAACGGCACCGTGCCGATCCCGGCGCTCATCTTCCTCGCGGTCGCGGTGATCGCGATCCTCGTGGCCCGCAACACCGTGTTCGGCCGGCACGTCTATGCCATCGGCGGCAACGAGCGCGCCGCCCGCCTGTCCGGCGTGCCGGTCCGCCGGGTGAAGATCGCGGTCTTCGCCATCGCCGGCATGCTCGCCGGCCTCGCCGGGATCATCCAGGCCGGCCAGCTCAACCAGGGCAGTCCCAACGCCGGCATCAGCTACGAGCTCGACGCCATCGCGGCGGTCGTCATCGGCGGCACGAGCCTCATGGGCGGAGTCGGCACGGTCGCGGGCACGGTCGCCGGCGCCCTGCTCATCGGGATCCTCAAGAACGTCCTCGCCCTCAACAACATCGACTCCAACATCCAGCTCCTCATCACCGGATTCATCATCATCGTCGCGGCGGGCATCCAGACCTTCCGTGCGCGCACCTAACAGGAGGTACGTCATGACAACACGCAACACTCTTGCCCGACGGCGCTGGTCGGCGGTCCTCGCGGGCGGCGCGATCATGCTGACCGCCGCGTGCGGCACCGAGTCCGACGCACCCGGCGTGGACGACGGCGGCGAGGCCGGGTCCGGTGGCGGCGGTGGCGGCGGCGAGTGCGCCGGCGCCGACGGCGAGTACCTCATCGGCATGAG
This sequence comes from Georgenia sp. Z1344, assembly GCF_057652375.1. NCBI lineage: Bacteria > Bacillati > Actinomycetota > Actinomycetes > Allobogoriellales > Allobogoriellaceae > Georgenia > Georgenia sp. Z1344. The sequence goes on from NZ_CM172728.1 coordinate 1,971,171, forward strand.
CCAGGCCAACGTGGCCGAGCCCTACCGCCAGCAGATGGACGACGACATCCGCGCGGCCGCCGAGGAGATCGACCAGTTCGAGGTCGTCTTCGCCGACGCCGCGCAGGACAACGCGCAGCAGGTCTCCGACGTCGAGAACTTCCTCACCCAGGGCATCGACCTGCTGATGATCAGCCCCAACGAGGCCGCGCCGCTGACCGACGTGGTCCAGCGGGCCTACGACGAGGGCATCCCGGTCATCGTGCTCGACCGCCGGGTCGAGGGCGAGGCCTTCACCCAGTACATCGGCGCCGACAACTTCGAGATCGGCCGCGCCGCGGGCGAGTACGTGGCGTCCGAGCTGCTGCCCGACGGCGGTACCGTCGCCGAGCTCGCCGGCCTGCCCGGCTCGACGCCCGCGCAGGAGCGGGCCGAGGGCTTCCGCGAGGGCATCGCGGGCACGGACGGCATCGAGATCATCGCCGAGGGCACCGGCGACTGGCTGCGCGAGCTCGGCCAGAGCCAGGCCGAGGGCATCCTCCAGGCCAACGAGGACATCGACGTCTTCTACGCCCACAACGACCCGATGGCCGAGGGCGCCTACCTGGCCGCGCAGGCCGCCGGCCGCGAGGGCGACATCGAGTTCATCGGCATCGACGGGCTCCCGATCCCGTCCGGTGGTATCCGGGCCGTCGAGGAGGGCCGTCTCTCGGCCACGTTCGTCTACCCGACCGGCGGCGTCGAGGCCGTCGAGTCGGCCGAGCAGATCCTCATCAACTGCGAGGAGGTCGAGACCGAGCAGATCCTCGAGACCCAGCTCGTCACGCAGGACAACGCCGCCGACGTCTACACCGAGCTCGGCGGGCAGGAGTAGGAGCGCGCCGCGCGGCGGGGCACCGGCGCCCCGCCGCGCGGCACGACATCGCTGGACCACACCCGACGGGGCACCGACGCCCCCGGGACCACCGGGCACCGACGCCCGCGACCACGTACCGACCGACGACGACGCACCGACGGACGCCCCCGCGTCCCGTGCCCCCGGACCGACGCACGCGACCGAGCTCCACGTACCGAAGCACCGACGCACGACCCGACACCGTTCCGATCGAGGGGGATCAGACATGTCCGACCATTCCCGTACCCGAGGGGGCCTGAGGCGGCGCGCAGCCCAGGTCGCCGTCGCCACCGTGGGGGCCATCGGGCTGCTCGCGCCGGTGGCGGCCGCCGTCCCGGGCGCCCAGCCCGCGGCGGAGCCCGCAGCCCCGGCGTCCGCACCGGCGGCGGTCCAGGCGGCCCAGCAGCCTTACGCCCAGACCCCTGCCGTCCAGGAGCCCGCGCCCGAGCAGGACGACGCCGCGCCCACCGGCCCGGCCGCCCCGATCGGCTGGGACATCTACGAGCGTCTCGATCTGCTCCCGACCCTGACCACCGGCGTCGAGACCCGGCAGTTCTCGAGCTTCGACCGCACGGGCGGCAACGACGACGGCTTCCAGGGCACGTACTCCTGCCTGCGCGAGAGCGAGCAGGGCTGCGTCCTGGCCGAGGACACCGGCCCGGGCGAGATCGGCTCGATCTGGTTCACCTGGGACGGCGGCAACGTCTCCGGGGCCGGCAACATCGTCATCGAGCTCGACGGCGAGGTCGTCGTCGACGCGCCCCTGCAGGAGCTGGTGAACGGCGAGCACGGCGACCCGTTCACCTACCCGCTGGTGGCCAACGCCGACCAGAGCTCGGGCGGCGTCTACATCAAGGTCCCCATGGCCTACCGCGAGTCGATGCGGGTGACGACGACGAACAACCCGTTCTTCTACTACGTCACGCACCGCTCGTTCCCCGACGCCGAGGGCGTGACGACCTTCGACCCGGAGGCGGCCCCGGCGGACATCGTCGAGCAGGCCCAGGCGTGGGGCCACGAGGACCCCAAGCCCGCGCACCCGGACGCGGTCGCCGAGGACACGGAGGTCGCCGTCGCCCCGGGCGAGACCCTCCGGCTCGCCGAGCTGAGCGGACCCGGCGTCGTCGACGAGCTCCGGCTCGCGCTGCCGCAGGTCGTCGGCGCGCCGCCGCCCGGCGAGCCGCTGCAGGACGACGGCCGCGCCCACACCGGCACGAGCAGCTTCACCGTGGCGATCGACCCGGACAACGAGGGGGTCGAGCTCACGCGGCGGTGGGACCCGCTCTCGGCGAACCAGCACGCGACCATCACCGTCGACGGCGAGCCGGCCGGCGAGTGGGAGCCCGTGCGCGGGAACTCCGGCCAGTGGACGGACCAGACCGCCGAGCTGACCGCCGAGCTGACCGCGGGCCGCAGCGAGATCACGATCGAGAACACGTTCGTCTCCGCGGGGATCGACTTCAACGAGTTCTACTACTGGGTCGACTCCGTGGTCGGCGGCGAGCTCGTCCGCACCGACGAGCTCGACGTGGGCCCCGGTGACGAGGCGCTCGCCAGCGAGGAGGCGCACGGCTACGAGATCACGGACCAGGCCTGGGAGGGCTCGCACAGCTACTCCTACCCGACCGAGATCGAGAACGAGGAGGAGATCCTCGCCTCCAACGAGCTGCTCCGAGACGTCCGCGTTCAGATGACCTTCGACGGCGTCCAGACCGTCGACGCCCCGCTCGGGGAGTTCTTCGGGTCCGGCCTCGGGGAGGCCGAGGTCCGCGCGCTGATGTACGCGATGGACACCGAGGACGACGGCTCGTACTGGTCCTGGTGGCCGATGCCGTTCGCCGAGTCCGCCACGATCGACCTCGTCAACGGGTCGACGCAGACGATCGAGACCGGCAGTGCCACCGTCACGTCCCACGCGGACCCCGCGATCGCGGACCAGCTGACCGGCGACGACCCGTCGATCGGGTACTTCCAGGCCGAGAGCCGCACCGGCGAGACCGTGGCCGGCGAGGACTGGACGTTCCTCGACACCAACGCGGTCGGCCGGTTCGTCGGCGTCAACCACACGATGGTGGGCCACATCGAGGAGGGCAACATCCGCAACTACCTCGAGGGCGACGAGCGGGTGTTCGTCGACGGCTCGCGGTCGCCGCAGATCCACGGCACCGGTTCGGAGGACTTCTACCACGGCGGCTGGTACTTCAACCGCAACGAGTTCTCCGCCCCGATGAACGGCGCGCCCGCCATGCAGACCGGCATCCTCGACTGCGAGTTCCAGTGCGACGCCGCCTACCGGCTGATGATCGCCGAGTCGGTGAGCTTCGGCTCGGGCATCGAGTTCGGCATCGAGCACGGCCCGCTCGCCAACGAGCCCGGCCTCTACGGGTCCACGGCCTTCTGGTACGGCCACGAGGGCGTGAGCAGCCTGCGCGTCACCGACCGCATCGACGTCGGCGACACGGAGAGCGAGGACGCCCACGACTACCTCGGCGGGGGCGACGTCGCCGAGCTGACGTCGACCTTCGAGGGGACGCACAACCCCACGTCGGTCACCGACGACCTGCGCACCAGCACGGAGCCCGTCTCCTTCACGGTCGCCGTGGCCGAGGACAACGACGGCGTGTGGCTGCGCCGCACGTCCGACCAGGCCGAGGGCTACCAGGCGGTCGAGGTCAGCGTCGACGGCGAGGCCGTGGGCGTCTGGCAGCAGCCGCTGGCCAACGAGACGCACCGGTGGCTCGAGGACTCGATCGTCGTGCCGGCGGCGCTGAGCCAGGGCACCGACGGGATCATCGAGGTCACGCTCACGCCCGTCGAGGGCGCGGCCCCCTGGTCGGCCTCGGAGTACGAGGTCGAGTCGATCGTCGCCCCGGTCGCCGACACCACCCCGCCGTCCGCCCCGGTGAACGTCGCGGCGCAGGGCCAGGAGTCGAACGCCATCGACGTCACCTGGGGCGCGGCCTCCGACGACGTGGGGATCGAGCACTACGAGGTCCACGCCTCCACCGAGCCCGGCTTCGAGCCGAGCGAGGACACTCTCCTGACGACGACGTCGAACCTCGGCCTCGTGCACGACTCCCTCGGCCTCGGCGAGGAGTGGTCCTACCGGGTCCGCGCCGTCGACGTCGGCGGGAACACCGGCGAGTTCTCCGAGGAGGTGACGGCCACCGCCGGCACCACTGTCCGGCTCGAGGCCGAGAGCCTCGAGGTTCTCTCGAGCGACGCCGACGCCGTCCGGCAGGGCACCTGCTGCGGCGCCGACTGGTCCGCCGGGGCGCAGCTGTGGTTCAAGGCCACCGAGGTCGGCCACACGGCCACCCTCGCGTTCGACGTCCCCGCCGACGGCACGTACGACCTCGCCGGGGTGTTCACCCGGGCGGCGGACTACGGGATCGTCGAGGTGCTCGTCGACGGCGAGGTCGTCGGCGAACCCGTCGACGGTTACGGGGCCGAGGGCGTGAGCCTCACCGACCCGATCGGGCTCGGCACCGTCGAGCTCACCGCCGGCACCCACGAGCTGACCCTGCGGGTGACGGGCCAGAACGAGGCGGCCGCCGGCTTCTTCGTCGGGCTGGACTACCTCACGCTCACCGGCACCGAGGGCGAGGAGCCCGAGGAGCCGGAGGAGCCGGGTGAGCCGGTCCCGCCGACCCCGGGTCGCGGGTTCTACCTCAACGACGGCTGGGACGCGTGGGCCGAGCACGAGTTCAGCTTCGGTCGCCGCGGCGACGAGGTCCTCGTCGGCGACTGGGACGGCAACGGGTCCGACACCCTGGCCGTGCGCCGGGGCAACGCCTACTACCTGTCGAACACGCTGTACGGCGGCAACGCCGAGGTCGAGCTGAGCTACGGCCGGGCGAGCGACGTCGTCCTCGTGGGCGACTGGGACGGCGACGGGGCGGACTCCTTCGCCGTGCGCCGCGGGAACAGCTACTTCCTCTCGAACAGCCTCGAGGGAGGCTGGGCGGACGCGGAGCTCGACTACGGCCGCGCCGGCGACGTGGTGCTCGTGGGCGACTACGACGGTGACTCGGTGGACACGTTCACCGTGCGCCGTGGGAACACCTACTACATCTCCAACTCGCTGACGTCCGGCGACGCGGACTCCGAGCTCGACTACGGCCGGGCCTCGGACGAGGTGTACGTCGGTGACTGGGACGGCGACGGCGCGGACACGTTCACCGTGCGCCGCGGCATCACGTTCTTCGTCTCCAACTCGCTGACGTCGACGAACGCCGACGTCGAGCAGGACTACGGGCGTGCGGGCGACGAGGTGTTCGTCGGTGACTGGGACGCCGACGGCTCCGACACCCTCGGCGTCCGCCGCTGACCTGTCCGACGGGTGAGCGGATGTCCGCCTGACGAGTGAGCGCCGCCCGGACCACGGTCCGGGCGGCGCTCACTCGTCGTTCCCCGGTGGCGCGACATCGATGCCGCCGATACATGAGGCCGGTGCACGCGGCCGCCCGCGACCGGCCCCGACCGAACGACCCAACCAGGCAGCAAGGAGGCGCCGACATGGTCGGTGGGAGAAGACAGTGGTGGTCGCGCGTCGTCGCGGCCGCCTTCGGCAGCGCGGTGCTCGTGGGCACCGTCGGCATCGCGGCACCGCCGTCGTCCGGGGCACCGGACGCCGACGACATCGCCATCGAGCCCTTCGAGGAGCGCGTCCCCGCCGTCACCAGCGGCGAGCGCTTCAGGATCTACGACCCCTCGACCGGCATGGACGAGCAGTGGTACATCAACGACCACACGTTCATCCAGGACGACGAGGGCACCTGGCACCTCTTCGGGATCACGCACGAGGAGCCGGCGGCCCCGCTCGACGAGACGTACTTCGCGCACGCCACCGCGGACTCCCTCGAGGGACCGTGGATGCGGCAGGAGCCCGTCATGCACGCCGACCCCGAGGCGGGGGAGACCCACGTCTGGGCGCCGTACGTCATGGAGCACGACGGCACGTACTACATGTACTACGCCGGCGGGAACGACGATCACACGGCGTACCAGATGCAGCTCGCGACGTCGGAGGACCTGTTCACCTGGACCCGGCACGACGCGAACCCGCTGTTCGTCGACGGCTTCGACGCGCGCGACCCGATGATCCTGCGCCTCGAGGACCAGTGGGTCATGTACTACACCGCGAACAGCGAGCCCGACGGCGGCAACCACATCGTCGCCTACCGCACGAGCACGGACCTCGTGAGCTGGGGGCCGCGGGAGGTCGCCTTCGAGCACCCGGTCGAGGGAACGTTCGGCGGACCGACGGAGTCGCCGTTCGTCGTCGAGCGGGACGGCTCGTACTACATGACCGTGTGCTGCACGACCGACTACAGCGACACCCGCGTCTACCGCAGCGACGACCCGCTCCACTTCACCGTGGACCAGGAGGTCGGCCAGATCCGCGAGCACGCGTCCGAGATCGTCCGGGACGGCGACGACTGGTGGGTGAGCGGCGCCGGCTGGGGCCAGGGCGGCGTCTGGCTGCGCCCCCTCGACTTCGACGGCGAGCGGGTCACCACGGGGTACGACGTCACGACGCCGGGCTACCGCGCACGGGTCGAGACGTCACCGCACGCCGCGCTCACCTCGATGGAGGTGCCCGACGGCGAGGACGGCTGGACCCCGGTGCTCGACGACGACTACCGCGCCACCGGCCCCTACCTGGGGGTCGGCAACTTCGGGAACACCGACGTCGCCGGTGAGCCGGCCGAGGCCGTGGTCGACGGGACGACGCTCGACCTCGCCGGGATCCCGTTCGGCGACGAGCCCGTCACCGCCGACTGGTCGCTCGACTTCTCCCAGGAGTGGCTCGACTCGAACCTCGACCTCGCGGTCACGGCCCCGACGACGGCGCCCGTCTGGGAGGTCGGCCTCACCGTCGACTCGGCGATGGACCGCGTCGGCGACGACACCGAACCCGACCGGCCGCAGGGTGACGTCACGGGGTTCGGGCTGTGGACCCAGGCGACCTCCGACGACGCGAGCGTCGCCGCCGCCTACCTGCCGGGCTCGGCGTGGAGCGAGGACAACACGTACTACGCCCCGTCCGGCGCCGTCGTCTGGCAGCCCCACTGGGAGCCGGGCGGGCGGGACCTCCCCGCGGGCGAGTACGCGGCCGGCACCTGGCGGATCGGCGCGAGCCTCGAGGCGCACGACGACGAGCTGGGCGCCGACCTGGTGGCCTCCTTCGACGACGACGAGGAGCCGCCGGTGGATCCGGGTGAGCCGGTTCCGCCGACGCCGGGTCGTGGGTTCTACCTCAACGACGGCTGGGACATCTGGGCCGACCACGAGTTCTCCTTCGGCCGTCCGGGTGACGAGGTCCTGGTCGGTGACTGGGACGGCGACGGCAGCGACACGCTCGCCGTGCGCCGTGGGAACGCCTACTTCCTGTCCAACTCCCTCTACGGGGGCAACGCGGACATCGAGCTGGCCTTCGGCCGGTCCGGGGACACCGTGCTCGTGGGTGACTGGGATGGTGACGGCGTGGACTCCTTCGCGGTGCGTCGTGGGAACTCCTACTTCCTGACCAACGAGCTGGTTGGTGGGGATGCGGAGACCGAGCTGGACTACGGCCGCGCGAACGACCAGGTCCTGGTCGGTGACTACGACGCCGACGGCATCGACACCTTCGCGGTCCGTCGTGGGAACACCTACTACGTGGCCAACTCGCTCAGCTCCGGCTGGGCGGATGCGGAGTTCACCTACGGCCGCGGCAATGACCAGGTGCTCGTGGGTGACTGGGATGGTGACGGCAGCGACACGTTCGCCTCGCGTCGCGGGAACCTCTACCTGGTCTCCAACACCTTCGACGGTGGTTGGGCCGACCGCGAGGTTCGTTACGGCCGCTCGGGCGACGAGGTCTTCGTCGGCGACTGGAACGGCGACGGCGAGGACACGTTGGGTATCCGCCGCTGACCGCCCCGGTCCCGTGGGTGCGGGGATCCACCTGCCAGTGTGGGGATCGGATCCCCGCACTCGTGCTGATCGACGAGTGAGCGGATATCGGTCCGACCAGTGAGCGGGCCCCGCACCCATCAGGGTGCGGGGCCCGCTTCGCTGTCGAGGGGTGTGCGTCGTCGTGAGTGGTACCGGCGTGCTCACTCGCCGGGACGACGTCAGGTGGTCGGGGCGTCCGGCTGGTCGCCGTGGGGGAAGGCGCCGGGACCGGGCAGGCCGGCAGCCTCCGGACCCTCCTCGATGACCGTGCGGAGCATGGTCTCGAGCTCGGCACGCGCCTCGTCGGCCTCGGCGCGGGTGACGTCCCCGCGCTCGACCGCGGCGTCGATCTCCTCGTCGACCGGCCCGAGCCCGAGCTGGACGAGCTCCTCGGGGTCAACGCCCTGCTCGGTGGCGAGCTCCCCGATCGTGGCGCCGGAGCTGAGCTCGGCGAGGAGCTCGCCCGGGCCCAGATCGAGGAGCTCGAGGCCCTCGAGCGCGGCGTCGATCATCGGCTGCATCGACTCCGTGAGCGCGGCCATGCCGCCGTCCTCGAGCTCGCTGGGCAGCTCACCCTCGAGTCCCTCGAGGTCGTCGAGCCCCTCGGGCAGCTGGTCGCCGAGGTCGTCCGGCAGCTGGTCGGCGAGGTCGTCGGGCAGCTGGTCGAGCAGGCCCTCCGGGAGGGCGGGCAGGCCGCTGGGCGGGGTGTCGCCGTCGGGCGCGTCGTCCGGTGCGTCGGTCTCGTCCCCCGTGCCCGAGTCGTCGCCCGCCGCGACCGGCTGCTCCGGTGCGTCCTCGCTGCCGAGCGAGGCCGCGACCGCGACACCGCCGACCCCGACGATGCCGAGCCCGGCGACCGCCGCGACCGTGATGATCCTGCGCCTCATGCTGGTGCTCCCTCGTGGCTCGATCCCGGGGCCGGCCGGCGGCCGGACTCCCGTCCTCTAAAAAACGGTACGTCGGGGTGCTCGGCACGGCAACGAGTTCCGGATGGGGCGGGGGTGCGCCTCTGCCCGTGCACACCTCCCCGTCCGGCGTCCCCGTCCGCGACGCGCGGGCGCCCTAGACTTGCCTCCCGCGCGGAACGGCGCGGCAGGACGGGCGGACTCGCGCCCCCGGGACCATGAGGGATCGGTGTGACCAGCTCGACGCCGGACAAGGACGCCAGCCGCACGCCCGACGAGCCGTCGGACGACGAGACCACGAACCACGAGGTCTCCGACGACGAACGACGCGACGAGGACGGGCGCTCCGACGACGACCGGTACGGCGACTCCTCCGACGACGCGGACGACGACTCCGACGATCCGGACGACGACGTCATCCCGTTCAGCGACAGCGACGACGAGGCGGCGGGCGGCCGGCATCGTCGCCGACGCAAGGGCGGGGGCGGCCGGAAGGCCCTCATCGCCTCGCTCGTCATCGTGCTCGTCCTCGTCGGCGGCGCGTACGGCGCGCTGAGGTACGTCCAGCACCGGATCGAGTCCCAGGTCGAGCGCATCCCGGACGTCTTCGAGTCCGTCACCGACCGGCCCACCCACGTCGAGCCCGAGGAGGGCAGCGGAACGCCGGTCAACTTCCTCGTGCTCGGATCCGACTCGCGGATCTCGGCCGGCGACCCCACCCAGTGGGAGGTCGGCGGGCAGCGCACGGACGCGATCATGATCGTCCACCTGTCCGGCGACCGGCAGTCCGCCGTCGTCATGTCGATCCCGCGCGACTCGTGGGTGCCGATCCCCGGGCACGGGGACAACAAGGTCAACGCCGCGTTCTCGTTCGGCGGGCCGGGCCTCATGGTGCAGACGATCGAGGACCTGACGAACATCCCGATCGACCACTTCGCCGTCACGGACTTCGAGTCGTTCGCCCAGCTGACCGACGAGCTCGGCGGGGTCGAGATCGACCTCCCCAACGGCATGGAGGGGACGACCCGGGACGGCCGCGCGGTCGACCTCGAGCCCGGCACGCACCTCCTCGACGGCGAGGAGGCGCTGTTGTACGCGCGGAACCGCTCGATCCCCGGCGGCGACTTCGGCCGTGTCCAGCGCCAGCAGAACTGGATGCGCGCGATGATGTCCGCCGTCTTCCGGGAGAACCTCCTGCGTCGCCCCGCGGCCCTCTACGACTTCGCGCAGGTGGTGGCGGGGACCGTCGCCGTCGACGAGAACCTCTCCGTGAGCCAGATGACGACCCTCGGGCTGTCGATGCGCGACGTGCGGCCTGACGACGTCACGTTCCTCACCGCGCCCGTGGCCGGCACGGGCTGGAGCCCGGACGGTCGGCAGTCGATCGTCAACCTCCACTACGAGACGTTCGACGAGCTCAACCAGGCGATCGCCGAGGATCGCGCGGCCGAGTACCTCGAGGAGAACCCGGAGGTCGCCGAGCGCCTCGACGAGGAGGTCCTCTAGGCCGGACCGGTCTGTCGGCCGGATTCGGACCGGCGGGCCGGACGAGGTGCGGACCGCGCCGTCAGGCGCGGCCGAGCACCCGGTCGGCGATCGTGTCGACGGCCTCCGCGACCGCGTCGATCGCGACCCGGTACTCCTCCGGGCTGCCGCGGTAGGGGTCCGCGACGTCATCGAGCTCGCGGGGAACCTGGACGCGGTGCCGGGCGGCGAGCGCGGCGAGAGCCTTGAGTCGCGCGGCCGGCGTCGCGTCGTCACCGGCCCTGGCCACGAGGTCGGCCTCGTCGACCTGACCGACGAGGCGGGCGAGCTCGAGCAGCGTGAAGGACCGGCGCACGAGGGCGGGTGCCACCTCGACGACCGCGGCGCGGTGCTCGCGGGTGGCGGTGAGGACGATGTCGCTCGAACTGGCGATGCGCTCGGTCAGCGCCCGGGCGGCGAAGTCCGTCGTGTCGACACCGCGGTCGGTGAGGAGCCGGACGACGGGCTCGTCGATCGGTGCGCCGACCAGGGCTCCGACACCGGCGCTCGTCACCTCGATGCCGGAGCCGGCACCGAACCGGTGGCGCAGGAGCCGCTCGGCCGCGGGCGAGCGGCAGATGTTGCCGGTGCAGACGGTGAGGATGCGCAGCTCGGGCGCGGCGGCGGTGCCCACGTCGGCGGTGCTCACGTCTCCGGTCCTCAGGACGCTGCGCGGGTGCGGCGGTTGCGTCGGGGTGCGGGGGCGGTGGCGCGGCGCGGGGCCACCGCCCGCGGGCCCGAGGCGGCGGTGGTCGTGCCCGCCCTCGGCGCCTCGTCGGCGTCGAGGGGGCGGTACCCCGCGTAGGTGTAGGAGTAGCGGTTGCCGGTGCGGGCGACCCGGTTGAGGACGATGCCGAGCACGTGCGTCTCGACGGCCTCGAGCGACTCGAGGGAGTCGGCGAGCTGGCCCTTGTGGATCTGGTTCGCGCCGGCCACCACGAGCGTCCCGCCGGTCATGCCGCTGAGCACGGTGGCGTCGGTGACGGGCAGGATCGGCGGGCTGTCGAGCAGGACGGCGTCGTAGGAGCTCGTGGCCTCGGCGAGCAGCGTGCGCATCGACTGCGAGCCGAGCAGCTCGCTCGGGTTCGGCGGGATCTGCCCGGTGGGCAGGATGTCGAGCGACGTGTCCTGCCACGGCTGGACGACGTCCTCGAGCGACGCGCGCCCGATGAGCACCGTGGTCAGCCCGACGCCGCCCTCGAGCCCGAGGTAGTCGGCGACCGAGGGGCGCCGCAGGTCCGCGTCGATGAGGAGCACGCGCGCCCCGGTGTCCGCGAGCGAGGCGGCGAGGTTGATCGCCGTCGTCGACTTGCCCTCGCCCGGCAGCGAGGACGTGACGACGATCGAGCTGGGGCCGTCGCCGAGGTCGACGAACTGGAGGTTGGTGCGCAGCCGGCGGACGGCCTCGGCGGAGGGCCCGTGCGGGTCGTCGTGGACGAAGACCCGGTCGCGCTCGGCGTTCTCCTTGATCGCCACTGCGGCGATGACGGGCGTGTCGGTGAGGGGCTCGATGTCCTCCTCGGTGTGCACGCGGGTGTCCGCGAGGTGCCGGACGAACGCGGCACCGAGTCCGAGCAGGAGGCCGAGCACGAGGCCGAGCGCGGCGTTGCGGACGACGTCCGGCGACGACGGCGAGCCCGGGACCTGGGCCGGCGTCATCACGGTGGCCTGGACGGGCGCGGTCTCCCCACCGTCGGGCGAGGACAGCGCGGCGGACGTGCTGGCCAGCTGGTTGGCGACCGCGTTGGAGATCGCGGCGGCGTCGTCGGGGCTCGTCGACGTCGTCGAGACCTCGAGGATCACCGTGTCCTGCGGGACGCTGACGGTGACCATCCCCGCGAGCTCGCCCGGGGTCATGTCGAGGCCGAGCTCCTCGACGACCGGCTCGAGGACGAGCGGGGAGGTGGCGACCTCGGCGAACGAGGTCATCTGTCGCTGGGCGAACGTCGAGCCCTGGGCGAGGTCGCTGACCGAGTCGCCGCCCTGGACCGCGAAGAACACCTCGGAGCTCGACGTGTACCGCGGGGTGGCGAGCAGGCTCGCGGCCAGCGAGGCGGCGAGGCAGAGCAGGGTGACGACCAGGACGATCGGCCACCGTCGTCGGATGACGGCGACGTAGTCGGTCAGCTCCACAGGTCCACCTTCGTCTCGTTCCGCGCGCCGACATTCTCGTCCTACATCCAGTGGGCGCGAGGGGGTGCCGAGCGTGAATTGTGGGGGGAGTTGCGAGAGTACTACGCGAGGCTGGTGTTTCCGTGGGATTCGCGCGCGACGAAAGGCACGTCGACACACGTTCCGAGCACCGGTCGGGGGTGTCGCTGCAGGTCGTCGGTTTGATAACTTTGTGACGTGATCTCTGAGGTCAGGACCGCCGTCGTCGTCGAGGACGACGCCGACATCAGGTTCCTGCTCGAGACGACCCTGCGTCAGGCCGGTTTCGAGGTGCACACCGCGCCCACCGGGCTCGAGGGGGTCGACGCCGTCCGGGCGCACGACCCGCTGGTGACGACCCTCGACATCTCCCTGCCGGACATCGACGGCTTCGAGGTCGCCCGCCGGATCTGGACCTTCTCCTCGACCTACGTCCTCATGCTCACGGGTCGGTCCGACGAGATCGACACCCTGCTCGGCCTCGAGGCCGGCGCCGACGACTACGTGACCAAGCCGTTCCGGCCGCGCGAGGTGCGCGCCCGCATCGAGGCGATGCTGCGGCGTCCGCGCACCGTGGCCGGCTCGGCGGACTCGCCGCCCGTCGCGGCCTCCGCACCGGTGGCCGCCTCGGCGCCGGCCGCACCCGCGGCGTCCGTCCCCCCGACACCCCCGGCGATGCCTCCCGCGCTCGCGACGGTGGCGAGCTCGGCGCCGGTCGCCGGGGTGGTGCAGGTCGCGTGGTCTCCCGATGCGCCGGCCGCAGCACTCCCGGACCCCGACGACGACGGCGTGCTGCGGCACGGGGGCCTGCTCGTCGACGTCGACGCCCGGCTCACCTCGCTCGATGACGCTCCCGTCCACCTCACGCGCAGCGAGTTCGACATCCTCGTGGCGATGGTGGGCGCGGGCCGCCGGGTCGTCGAGAAGGACACCCTCGTGCGCGCCGCCTGGGGCGACGCCGACGACCACGCCCGGGACGTCACCGACCCCGACCGCCGCGCCGTCGAGGTGCACATCGCCAACCTGCGCCGCAAGCTCGGCGACGGCGCGGCCGCCCCGAGGTTCATCGAGACCGTGCGCGGTGTCGGCTACCGGATGGTGCCCGCGCGGTAGGGCCCGGTGCGGCGCCCGGTCTCAGCTGGAGCAGGCGGGCAGGCGGGAGAGCTCGCCGGCCGAGCGGCGCGCCACGTGCTCGAGCCGCTGGAGGGCCTCGGCGCCGTCGCGCTTCTCGCCGTCGGGCAGGGTGATCTCGCCGGGGGCGAGGTCCGCGAGCCGGACCGAGCGCGCGGACGCGGCGAGGGCCTCCGCACCGAGCATCGAGGCGGAGCAGGCGAGACTGAGCACGGCGACGCCCAGCTCCTCCGCGTCCGGCGCGCGGCGGATCCGCAGGAGCCGAGCCTCGAGCAGGTCGAGGAAGCGGTCGACCATGTCGCACGCCGCGTCCGTGCCGACGTCGGAGGCGAGGCGGTGCAGCGCGGCGACGTCGACGACCTGCTCGTCCGTCGTCATCGGCCGGCGTGGGCGTAGGACCGGTGGTGGACCGCGTCCTCGCTGTCGGGGGACAGTGCGGAGATCGCGGGGGCGTCCGGCGAGAGGAGCGGCAGGACGGCGGGGTACTCGTCGTCGGAGGGGACCGTGGTCGCCGCGTCCGCGTCGTCTGTCGGGACGACGCCGGCGCTCGCCTCCGCGTCCCGGCTCGCCTCCGCGGGGGCTGCTGCGCCGAGGACGGGGCTCGACGTCGACGGTTCCGTGCTCGCGTCAGCCGCCGCGTCCTCCTCGGGACGACGGCGGACGGCGCCGACGATCTGGACGGCGGCGTAGGTGAGGAGCACGCCCGCGGCGAGGATCGCGCCGGTGGCCTTCTGACCGCCGTCGAGGAAGGAGGCCACGTAGCCGGCGTAAGGCACGTGGTAGCCGACCTCGCCGCGGATCTGGGTGGCGGTGACGTCCCACTCGTCGGCCGTGTTGTTGGCGTCGCCCTGGGTGACGAAGCTGACGCCGTCGGCGCTGACGCGGCGCTCGACGATCCGGTGCGTGACGAGGGTGGGGTCGTTCGGGTACGGCATGACCGTGATGACGTCGCCGACCTGGAGCTCGCTCGCCTCCTCCTCGCCCTGGACGCGCTCGATGACCACCTGGCTGCCGGTGGGGATCGTCGGCTCCATCGAACCGGTGAGGATCGTCAGCGGCACCCAGCCCATGAGCCGGGGGACGATGACGAGGGCGCCGAGCACGGCGATGATCGCGACGAGCGCGAGGCCGGCGACGATGCGGCCGAGTCGGCGGACGGTCATGGTGGGCTCCTGGTTCTGACGGCGCGGCGTGGGTGGTGTCGAGGGGGACGGGGCGGTGCGCTGCTCAGGAGCAGGTCATGGTCCCGCCGCGTTGGGTCGAGGTGTCGAGGCCGATGGCGTTGCTCGCGACCCGTGTGCCGTCGGTGAGCACGGCGACAATGCGGATGCTGCCGGTGCTGTTCACGCGGAGGCGCTGCGGAAGGTCGTTCCACTTGATCTGGTACGACTGCGCGGACGCTGCGATGCCGTCGAAGATCGTCGTCCAGTCGGAGGCCGCCACGCGGTGCTCCACCCGCCAGCCCTGCACGGACGCGGACCCCGAGGCTCCGGTCAGGGCCCAGCGGAGATCGACGAACTTCTCGTTCGACAGGGGGCCGCAGCGGAACGAGTCGACCTCCGGAAGGGCGGGCAGCGGGGCGGGCAGCTGCTGCGCGGTGGTCCAGCTCTGGCCGGCCGTCCACGTGCCGGTGCCGGACTGGGCGGCGGTGATCGTCGTCGTGACGGAGAGGGCGACGCCCGCGTAGCTCGCCCGCAGGGCGTCGCCGGGGACGAGCGTGACGCAGAGCGTGCGCGTACCGCTGAGGGCGGAGCCGCCGGAGACCGTGAAGCTCGTTCCGGTGCCTGTGGGCGTCGCCGTGAAGAGCGGCGTGCCGGTGGTGGAGCAGGCGGCCCCCGCCGCCGGGACGCGGTACTCGAGGCGTGAGCCGGCCAGCTGGGCGACGGTGAGCGGGACGCCCGCGGCCGCGACCGTCACGGCGGTCGGTGACCAGGTGCTCGCGACCGTCCCGCCGGGCGTGACGACGGCGGAGCCGGTGACGGCGCCGGAGACGGCGAGGGAGAGGGAGCCGGTGGTGCCGGAGGCGCCGGCGACGTCGACGGAGTCGCTCCAGGCCGCCGTGGTGGAGCCCGAGGGCTGGAGGACGAGCACGGCCGCCACGGCGAGGAGCGCCGCGACCAGCGCACGCACCAGGTGGGTGCGGGGGCGTGGGCGCGTGGCGGTCGCGGCGCTCATCGGTTCTCCTTCGGGCAGGTTCTGGGTGGTTCGGGCAGGGCGGGAGTTCAGGACTGCTGGACGAGGGTCCAGCGCAGTCCGCCGGGGGCCACTGACTGGTTCTGCAGTCGCGTGCCCCACCAGTTCGACCGGTCGGCGGCGCGGGGCCGGCCGTCGGTGGTGGCGGGGATCGTCCAGGCGACGGTCGCGGTCGCCGTGGCGCCGTCGTCGGAGCCCGTGACGGCGAAGGAGTGGGTGCCCGCGGACGGGAGCGAGCTGCTCGTGCCGACGTGGGCGCCGGCGGAGAGGTCGACACCACCGACGACGAGCGTGGCGGCCGAGGCGTCGAGCGCGAGGCGCGCGTCGAGGGCGTCGCCGGCCGTGCGGACGCGGACGGTCGACGTGAGGGTGATCGTGTCCCCGGGCTGCACCGCGGTCGTTGCGAGCGGCGTGGGGGTGGGGCTGCCCGGCCGCGTGACGAGGACGGACGAGGAGACGGCCTCGACCTCGAGCCGGCCCGACGAGATCGTCGATCCCGCGCTCGTCACCGAGTCGGACCAGGAGGCGGCGGTGCCGCCGGATCCCGAGAGGAGGACGACGGCGAGTGCCGCTGCGAGTGCCGCGCGGCCGAGCCGGGGGGTGCTGCTCATCGTCGTCCTCCTCTCGGGGGTTCAGGGGGGTTGATCGGTCGGGTGCGTCAGCCGGCCATCGGGGTCTGCGCGACGGTCACCTCGAGGGCGCCGATGTTGACGTGCTGGCCCTGGGCGACCTGCTCGACGGCGTCGAAGGGGATCGTGATCTCGATACCGACCGTCTGCTCGCCGTCGTTCGTCGGGACGATCGCGGACGGACCCTCGGTCTCGGACATCGGCGCGTAGGTCTCGCCGTCGAGGGTGACCGAGAGCGAGGCGGCGTCGCGGAGGGCCGCGACGAGCTCGGGGCCACCGGTGTGGCTCGGGATGTTCGTGCTGACGGTCGCCTCGAGGCCGTCGCCCTCGGCGTCGATCGTCATCGACTCGGTGTAGGTGAGCTCCTCGCCCGGGACGATGACGTATTCGGCCGGGTTGATCTCGACGCCCGCACGGTTCGTCCACGTGCCGTTGTTGTTCGAGCTGATGTCGAGGACGCCGGAGGTGATCGTCGCCGCGTTGTCGGCCGCGGCGGAGGCGCGCCACTCGGCGAACGAGGCCCCGCCACCGGCGAGGATGGCGACGGCGGCGACGCCGGCGGCGACACCCTTCCAGGTCTTCGAGGTGAGGGTGGCGGAAGCGGTCGAGCGCGACATGATGGGCCTTTCGGGAGGGGGCCGGCCCGGCCTGTCCGGGCTGCTGGGAGGAGATTCCCCCGCGCGCCTCAGCGCCCGCCCTCGGTCACCGTTCGTTCACCTCAGGTTCGCCTCAGGACTTGCTCAGGGTTCACCCCCGGTCGTGGTGCGCCTCAAGATTCGTCAGCGCAGACCGTTCCGGGGTCCGGGTATCACTCCCGACGACGGCGAACGACGGCTCGCGACACCAGGGCTGCCGTCGTCGCCGGCCCCGCGTCGTCGGGCCCGCGCGGTCAGTCGCGTGGTGCGCCGATGCTGCGGCCCACGGAGGCCAGGCTCAACTCGCCGTCGTCGACGGAGGCGACGTGCACCTGGTTGCCGCCCCCGGACCGGGAGCTCGCGGCGGCGTCGCGGCTGACCTGGGCGAGGTCGTCGAGGTCGTAGCCCGCCGTGTCGTCGCAGGCCACGCCCGCGCTGATGCGCAGCCGGAGGTGCCCGCCGTCGACGTCGAGGGAGTCCTTCGCCAGCTCCCGGCGGACCTGCTCCGCCCACGTGCGCGCCTCGGCAGGGCCGCGGCGTGGCAGGAGGACGTCGAACCCGGAGCGGTGTCGCTCGCGGCCGATGAGCGACATCGGCGGGGCCAGGCGCCGGACGACCTCGCCCAGTGTGATGACCGCGTGCTCGGCGATCCCCGCGTCGAAGGCGGTCCGCAGGCGGGCGTGGTCGTCGAGGTCGAGGGTGACCATCGACACCGGCCGGTGGGCCTCGCGATCCTCGTCGATCGCCGTGATCGCGCGGGGGCGGAAGCTGACCACCGTGCGCGCGCCGGTCGCCGGGTCGTAGGAGGACCGCTCGACCTCGACGCGCCGGCGGTCCTCCCCGCGCATGCTCACCATGGCGAAGGCGGCGCAGATGACGAGGACCATGATGACGAGCGACGTGACGGACGTGCCGGCCCAGCGCTCGAACACCCCGGACCTCGGACCGGCGCCGAGGAGCAGGACGAGGCGGAAGGCGTAGAACGCCGCGACCGCGAGGAGCAGCACCGCGAGCAGGCGCACGACGGGGGAACGGCCGCGCCACGCCGCGGCCAGTGTGGCGCCGCCGGCGAGGGCGCCGGCGGCGGTCACCGCGAGCATCGCCCAGGCCCCGCCCCACGGCCCGGCGTCCGGACCCGCCACCAGCGTGATGACGAGGACGGACGCGCCGGCCACGCCCGAGACCCACAGCAGGTGGGGTCGCCCGCGCCACGCGCGCAGGCCGTTCCACATGAGCGGGGTCGTCATCGCGGTGGCGGCGTTGCCGAGAGCGTTGGCCCACCACATGGCGGGCGAGGCGGCGGCCACGACGTAGGTGATCGCGCCCGTGATGGCCGCCGCGAGTGCGCCGCCCCAGAGCTGGTCGACGGTGTCCTCCCCCCGGCCGCGGGCGTCGACGACGAACAGGACCGTCACCGTGGCGATGACGAGGCCGGTGACTGCCTGGAGGGTGAAGGTGTCGAGGGTCATGACGCACCCGCCGCGGGCAGCGAGACCTCGACGGTGGTGCCCTCGCCGAGCCGGCTCTCGAGCGTGATCGTGCCGCCGAGGGCCTCGACGAGCCCCTTGGTGATGTGCAGGCCGAGCCCCGTGCCCTGCACGGGGCCGCTGCGCACGGACGGCGCCCGGTAGAACCGGCTGAACAGCCGGATCCGGTCGCCCGCCGAGATGCCGATGCCGGTGTCCACCACCTCGAGATGGACCTGGTCCGGGGTCCGCCAGGTCGAGATCCGCACGCGGTCGCCGGGGCGGGAGTACTTGATGGCGTTCGAGACGAGGTTGTCGACGATCTGGGTGAGGCGGGTCTCGTTCGCCTCGACCTCGCACCGCTCGTCGGCGTCGACCTCGACCGAGATCCGCCCGTCGGCCGCCCGCGGTGCCTGGCTCTCGGCGACGTCCGCGACGATCGCGGAGAGGTCGACCAGGCCGGTGGGCGCCGGGGTGGCCCCGGCGCTCTCGCGGGCGGCGACGAGCAGGTTGGAGATGAGCAGCTCGAGCCGCTCGGAGTTACGCACGGCCACGTCGAGCTGGGTGCGGACGTCGTCGGGCAGGTCGGGGTCCTCGAGCGCGAGGTCGAGGTAGCCGAGGATCGAGGTGAGCGGCGTGCGCAGCTCGTGGGTGACCGAGGAGACGAAGTCGTCGCGCTGCGCGAGGGCCTCCATCTCCTTGGTGAGGTCCTGGTAGACGAGGACCGACCCGGCGGCGGCGCCGCTCTCGTCCGTCAGCCGGGTGGCCGAGACGCGCTGCGCCGAGCGGGGCTCCTGGGCGCCCCACCAGATGATCTCGCGGACGACGCGCTCACCGCGGTCGACCCGCACGCTCGGGAGCTCGTCCGCGCCGAGCTCGGTGACGCCGTCCGCGCCGCGGACGAGGCCGTCGTGCCGCGCCAGGACCTCGGGGTCGTCGACGAGCTCGCCGACCCCGGGCACGGGGGCGTCCTGCTCGACCAGCGTGCGGTTGCGCAGGGTCACCCGACCCTCGGCGTCGAGGACGACCACGCCGACGTCGACGGTGTTGAGGACCGCCTCGAGGAGCCGGCGCTGGCTGCGCGAGTCGGCGAGGGCCTCCTCGACCACCTGGCTCTGGCTGGAGACGAGCTCGAGGCGGGCGGTGGAGCGCCGCTCGGAGCCCGCGACGACGATCGCGGTCGACGCGAGGACCGCCGGGATGATGACGAGCCGCTGGAGCGTGATCGGGTCGACCCTCAGTGCCTTCGACGAGGAGACGAGGTCGACGATCTCCGGGGACCACGCGGCCGCGACTCCCAGCGCGATCGCCGGCGCCACGCCCGTGCGGGGGAACGTGCGCGCGAGAACCATGACCGGCAGCACGAGCATCGAGGACACGACGAGCGACTCGGACAGGAGGAGCGCGACCGCGAGGATGTCGAGGACCGGGACGACGGCCGGCGCCCAGGTGGGCAGTCGGTGCCACGGCATCGCCGCGGCCGTCGTCGTGGCCGCGAGGACGAGGAGGAACGCCCCGAACGTCCGGTCCTGCGTGAGGATCTCGGGGTCCGTCGCCACATGGACGAACCCGACGACGACGGCGACGGCCACGAACGGCAGCTGGCGGACGAGCGGTGAGGAGCGCAGCCGCGGCGAGGTGTCCGTGCCCGCGTCTGCGTCCGCGGTCCACGGGGTCGGTGCCGCGCCTGGCTCGGGCTCCGGGCCGACGTCGCTCCCGGTGGGCGCCGCGAGGCCGGCCGTCACGCCCGGTCGCCGGTCGCCGTCGTCGGGGGCGGTGACCGTCGGCATGAGGCGAGCCTAGGCGCCGGACGCGCGGTTCGCCGCGGGTTCGGGCGAGCGTTCGCGCACGTGGGGCGCGCGACCGGACCACGGCCGCGCGCCCCACGTCAGGGGGTGTCCTATCAGGCGCCGGGGTGCCCCTCCGGGGCGGCCGGGCCCGCCGACGCGGTGCCCGGCGCGGCGGATCCGGCACCGGCCGCGGGCGTCCCGGCGTCGATCTTCCGCTCCGCCTTGCTCAGCGTGCGGGCGGCGGCGTCGCGGCCCCCGAGGCCGAAGGCCAGCGCGGCGGCGAGAGCCCCGCCGACGACGACGGCGCCGAATGCGAGGTTGACGATCGACTCGGCGATGCCCATGTAGCTCAGGCCCATCGCGGCGAACAGCGCGACGGTCGCCCAGTAGACGATCTGGGCCGGGGTGCCGGTGCCGATCGCGCGGCGCAGGAGCGTGGCGACGAGGACGCCGACCGCGACGAACGCGGCACCGAAGAGGATCCGGCCGCCGACGGCGATGATCTCCTCGAGGAACCCGGTGATCTCCGGGAAGCCGAGCATGCGGGTCGCCATGATCGCGAAGAACACGACGATGACCACCTTGACCACCGTGGCGAGGATGCTCGAGGCCCGGCGGCCCTCGGGGACGATGCCCTGCTCGACGGCGATGCGGTCGATGCTCAGCCCGGCGAGCGTGGACTCGAGGAGCTGGGCGACGAACTTGGCGATGACCCAGCCGAGGATGAGCAGCACGGCGGCGGCGAGGATGTTCGGGATCGCGTCGAGGACCGTCTGCAGCATCGAGGTGGCGGGGTCCGAGATCGCCGAGATGCCGAGGATCTGCAGGGCCGAGATCGACACGACGACGAGCACGACGGCGAACGCCAGGTTGGCCAGGACGTTGGTCAGGCTGGTCTGCTGGCCGCCCTGCTGCGGGGCCTGCTGCGGCGCGTGCTGCTGACCGGGCTGCTGCGGCGCGGCGCCGTGGGCGCCCTGCGCGCCGGCAGGAGCACCCGCGGGCGCCGGGTTGCCGGTGGAGTTGCCGCTCAGCTTCGCGACGCGCTGGTCGAGGCCGGCCGAGTAGAGGGCGGTGCCGACGAGCTGGCGGACGATGCGGGCGAGCACCAGCCCGATGAAGAACACCGCTCCCGCACCGATGAGGTTGGGCAGGTAGGACAGGATCGTGTCGAGCATCGACTGGATCGGCGCGAGGACCTGCTCGAGGCGGAAGACCTGCAGGATCGCGATGAGGCCGAACATCCACACGAGCAACGAGGCGATCTGCCCGAGCGAGCTGCCGACGCTCTGTCCGTCACGACCGGCGCGCTGGAGCGCGGGGATCCGTCCGACGAGCTTCTCGAAACCGGCCTTGACCAGCCGGGCGATGATCCACGTGACCAGGAGGATGACGAGGGCGACGAGCACCTTCTCGAGCAGTCCCACCCAGTCGTAGTTCCGGAGTTCGTCCATGTCTCTGCGCTCTCTCTCGATCGATGCATAACGGACGCATGACAACCTAACGACCTGGGCCACACAAGGGAAGACCGGCGGTTGACCGTTCGATGAACCGGTCATGGCGAGGCGATGGCGGCGCTGCGCGTGCTTCGCGCGCCCCGAGGAGGCGGCTGACGGGGTGCCCGGCCGGCGAGTGCCCGGCCTGCCGGGCATTCGTCCGTTGGTGTCAGCCCGTGGCGGCGAGGGCGTCGATCGTCGCGCGCACGGAGTGCAGCGGGAGCTGGCCGGGGGCCGACGACGCGGCGAGGCTCGCGAAGGTGGCCGCCGAGCCGAACCGGCCGCCGACCAGGCGCGTGGGGGCACCGAGCGTGCCCATCGCCATCGTGATGAGGGGGACGCGCGCGACGGCGGCGCGCTCCGCGGTGGCGGTGAGCAGCGCGAGGACGTCCGCGGTGGTGCGCGGCGTGACGGCGATCTTCGCGACGTCGGCGCCCGCGTCCTCCATGGCGGCGAGCCGGTCGACGATCTCGCGGTGCGCCGGGGTGCGGTCGAAGTCGTGGTGCGAGAGGACGACGGCCGGGCGTGCGGGCGCCTCCCGCGCGACAGCCAGCGCGTCGGCCGCGGCGGGGTGGTCCGCCTCGACGTCGACGAGATCGACGCCGTCCACCGCGGCGACGGCGCCCACGAGCCGGACATACGCGTCCGGCGACGCCTCCCCGGCGCCGCCCTCCGACGTCGTGCGCCACGTGACCATGAGCGGCGCGCCCGCGCACGCGGCGACCACGGCCGGCAACGCGGCGAGGACCGAGTCGAGGGTGCGCCCGTCGAGCTCGGCGCGCGCGGGGTCGGTGCCCCCGTCCGTCACCGCGTACGCGAGATCGATGCGCCACTCGACGACGTCCGCCCCGGCCTCGACGGCCTCGGACGCCCGTTCCGCCGCGTCGCCCGCGGTGACGACCGGGACGACGACGAGCGGCCGGTCCGCGGTGAGCGTGACGCCGCGCAGGGCGAGTGCGGCGGTGGGCTCGGGCATGCGGGGAGCCTACGACGGGCGACGACCTCGCGCGGTGCGTCGTCGTCGTTCGCCCCGGGCTGATCCGGGCGGCGACACGCCCGCCCCGGGATGCGGAGGGGCCCGGTACTCGGTTGCATGGAGGTGACCGCGGCCCCGAGCGGGCCGGACCGATCAGACGGGAGGCCGATCATGGCTCCGAGCATCTCCGGCAAGAAGGTCGCGTTCATCGCGACGAACGGCGTCGAGCAGTCCGAGCTGGCCGAGCCCTGGGCGGCGATCGAGAAGGCGGGTGGCGAGCCCACGCTCATCTCGCTCGAGTCCGGCACGATCACGGCGCTGCGGCACGACTGGGACCGGGGCGACGACTTCACGGTCGACCTCGAGATCCTCGCCGCGAACCCGGACGACTTCCAGGCCCTCGTGCTGCCGGGCGGCACGCTCAACGCCGACGCCCTGCGTGGGAACTCGGACGTGCGGACGTTCGTCCGGGCGTTCTTCGACCAGCACAAGCCGGTGTCCGCGATCTGCCACGCGCCGTGGATCCTCATCGACGCGGGCGTCGTCGAGGGGCGTCGCCTCACGTCCGTGCCGACCGTCTCGACGGATCTGAAGAACGCGGGCGCGCAGTGGGTCGACGAGGAGGTCGTCGTCGACGCCGGTCTGATGACCTCGCGCACCCCGGCCGACCTCGCCGCGTTCTGCGCGAAGACGGTCGAGGAGATCGCCGAGGGGAAGCACAGCGACCAGACCGCCTGACGCGGTCGGCAACCGCCTGGCACGGCCGGCGCGGGCGGCGGCGTCCCCATGACGGCGACGCTGCCCGCCGCCGGTCGGCGTGACGTGCACACAGTGTCCGGCAGCGCGCAGGGTGCCTCCGCGCGCTGCAGCTCCTACGGCGCGGGCCTGCGAGGATCGGGGTGTGGACACAGTTGGGGGACCGGGCGCCGAGGAGAGTGACGCTGCGCGAGCGCGTCGTCGTCGGACGGGTCGTCGGCGCGGGTTCGGGCTGATCGCGCTCGGGATCGTGTGGCTCGTGCTCGGGACGCTGGCCGTGTTCGCCGTGGCGATCATCGGCGGCACGCGGGGGGCTCCGCCCGATCTCGTGGCGAGCGAGCCTCAACCCGTCGAGGGCGGGAGTCACCGACTCTCCGGCGACAGCCCCTACGTGCTCGTGTCGTCGGCTCCGATCGACGCGGAGCCCGCGTGCTCGATCACCGGGCCAGACGGCGAGGAGGTCGAGTACGAGGTCGCCGCGAACTGGGAGCACTCCGAGCGACCAGCGATCGCCCGGTTCTACGCGGACGAGACCGGCGACCACGCACTCGGCTGCACCGCGGGCGGGTCGGAGCTCGAGGTCGCCGTCGCCGACGACGGCGCCTGGGAGTGGGACCGCGAGGGCGAGGCGCACGAGCGGCGGATGGTGATCGCGGTGGTCGTCGTCGCCCTCATCGGGACCGCCGTGCTGGTGACCGGGACGTCCCAGATCGTGCGGAACCGCGCCTGACCGAGGTCAGCCCGCCGCCCACGCGAGCGGGTCGCCGCCGTAGGGACGCGGCGGCCACCGGTGGGGGAGGCGCTCGCCGCCGACCGCGAACGGCGGCGGCACGTGGAGCAGCCGGCCGTGCGGCGAGTCGACCTCGACCAGTTCGGGCGCGTCGTCGTCGGGGGTGCCGCCGGGACCGGGCATGGCGAGGAGCTCGGTGGCGGCGTCGACGAGGGCGTGGTGCGCGGACCCGGCGCCCACCTCCTCCCGGGCGGCGAGCAGCCGCATCGCCGAGGTCGCGAGGCGGATGCCCGTAACGTAGTCGAGGGCCTGCACGGGCAGCGCCCCCGGCCGGCCGGCCGTCGACCTCCCGTCGCCCGCCCGCCCGTCGGCATCCTCCGCGTCGCCCGCCCGGTAGACGTCCGCGATGCCCGAGGCCGCCTGCACGAGGCTGTCGAACCCGCGGCGCCCCGCCCACGGGCCGACCGTCCCCCACGCGCTGAGCGAGACGACGGTGAGGTGCGGGTGGCGCGCCCGGACGCCCGGCCCCTCGAGGGCGAACCGCGTGAGCGCACCGGGCCGGTACCCGGTGAGCAGGACGTCGGCACTCTTGAGCAGGTCGTGCACCCGGTCGAGCTCGGCCGGATCGGTGAGGTCGGACTCGGCGGTTCGGAGGCCGAAACCGGTGTCGAGGTGCTGGTCCGGCAGCTCGGGCAGGTCCGGCGGGTCGACCCGCAGCACGTCGGCCCCGAGGCTCGCGAGGAGGCGCGCCGCGCTCGGGCCCGCGAGCACCCGGGTGAGGGTCAGGACGCGCAGGCCGGCCAGGGGCAGGTCGCCGTCGTCGAGCGGGGGCAGGCGTGTGGCGGAGCCGACGCCGGGGCCGCGGTCGGGGCGGTGCCCGGGCGTCCCACGTGTGGCCGCGGCATCCGTGCCGGAGAAGTTCGCGGCGGTGCGCACGGCGACGGTGAGTCCCCCCGCGGCGGTCACGCGCTCCTCGGCCTCGAGCGCCGGCAGGTCGGCGAGCGCGCGGGCGGCGTCGTCCGGTCCCGCGACCTCGGGCAGCGCGAGTGCCGTGCGCAGGGCCGCGGAGTGGTGCGGGTAGTTGGCGTGGGTGCGGACCCAGCCGTCGGCGGCCGAGAAGAACGCCGAGAGCGGGCCGAACCCGATCCGCCGGCGACCGTCGACGCGCAGGTGGTTGGCGGTGGCGATGGCGTCCCACGCCCATCCGGGCCGGGTCGTGACGACCGCGGCGGAGCCCCGCGCGCGGGCGAGCGCGGTGGCGGCGTCCGCGCAGTCGGTCGCTGCCACCTCGGCGAACCCCTCGACGTCGAGGGGTCCGCACCAGGGCCGGCCGCGCATCGTCAGCGATCGAGCACGGTGCAGAAGCAGGCGCGGTTTCCTTCCGCGTCCTCGACCACGACGAACGCGCGGCCGCGCCCCATGTCCTCCACGCGACGGCCGCCGGCGGCGACGGCGGCCTCGACGCGGGCGTCGAGCTCGTCCGCGGGCACCTGGACGTCGAGGTGGAAGCGCTGGCGCGGGGTGTCGTGCGGCTCGGTGCGCTGGAACCACAGGGTCGGTGCGCGCCCCGACGGGTCGACGATCTCGTCGCCGTCGACGTTGTCCGGCGAGCCCGTGAGGACCGAGGACCAGAACGCGTCGATCGCGCCCTGGTCCGCGGTGTCGAGGGCAAGCTCGACCACCGCGACGCCCGACGGCGCCGCCGGGATGCCGTCGGCCGAGGCGATCGTGCTGATCCGGCGGGCGAGGTCGATGTCCTTCGGCGTGATCCCGCCGGAGTCGTGGCTCGTCAGGCTGACGGTCACGGACGGGTAGGTGAGGGTGACGTCGGGGTGGTGGCCGGCCGCCTCCGCGACCTCGCCGATCGCGGCGACGAACGAGAGCCCGCGGGCGAAGTCACCCGTCTCGAACCGGGAGTGCAGCTTGTTCACGAGGTGACGCCAGTCCGTGAGGGCGGCGTCCTGGACCTGATCCGCTGTCAGATTCTCCATGCCTCCAGCGTGGCACCGGTCACCGACATCGGCATCCCGACCGCCGGAGCGCGCGGAGGCCGGGCGCGGCTCGCGCCCGGCCTCCGGTGGTCCGTCGTCGGACGGCCCGGTCCTGCCGTCCTCAGTGCTCGTGGACGACGACGCCGCGGATGTTCTGACCCGCGTACATGTCGTCGTAGGCCGTGTTGATGTCCTCGAGCTTGTACTGACGCGTGGCGAGCTCGTCGAGGTGGAGCTTGCCGTCCTTGTAGAGCTCGATGAGCTTGGGGATCGCCACGCGCGGCGACCAGCTGCCGTACAGCGAGCCCTGGATCCGCTTCTGCAGCATCGAGAACTGGAACAGGTTGATGCCGTCGATCGTCTGAGAATGCGGGTTGATCTGGGAGTCACTTACGGGTGTGGTCGGGAGTCGGTCGCGCCGGCCACCGCAGTGTGCGGACGAACTCAGGAGTCACGAGGTGAGATCGGCGGTAGGGCAGGTCTTGGTGTCACTTGGCGTGCTCAGGCTGCTAGGTACGGGTCGAGGATCTGGTGGAGGTGGCGCCTGACCTGTCCGGCAGGCTCGCTCTCGCCGGTCATGCCCCAGGTGAGGAGGGCGCCGTTGTACGCGGCGTGGACCAGGCGTGGGAGGTCGTCGTCGAGCGGTCCGGAGAGGAGCTCACCGGATGCCTGGCCTGCGGCGAGGACGTCGCTGATCGCGGCTTCGACGGCAAGGGCGTAGGTCCTGGTGAGGTCTCGGAAGTCGGGGTCGCCGAGGTCGAGGAGCAAGAAGGCCAGGTGGTTGGCGAACTCGGAGGACGTGCGGACACCGGCAGCGAGTTCGGCGAACGTGTTCACCATGGCGGCCACGGGAGCTGAGGCTGAGGCGGACTGCCGCAGATCCCGGGGCAGTGTCTGAGCGGCCTGTTGCGCCAGGGCGAGGAGCAGTCCCCGTTTGGAGCCGAACCGTTGCAGCAGGGTGGCCGGTGACAGTCCGACCTGGCGTCCGATCTCGGCGAGGGTGATGGCACCGGGCCCGACTGCGGCCACGGCGTCCGCGGCGGCCGCCAGCACGTCTTCGTCGGCCATAGTGCGGGGTCTGGTCATGAGCGGCACTCTAGCATTAGTAAATGAATGATGGTTTACTAACAATATGAACACACCGCTTCCCAACGTCTGCTCCGTCGACCCAGCGCCACAGTCCACCTCTGCTGGCGTCTTGTCCGACTGTGTGGCGCTGGTAGCCGGCGGCACTCGGGGCGCGGGCCGCGGCATCGCGGTCGAGTTGGGGGCGTTGGGGGCCACGGTCTACGTGACCGGACGCAGCACCCGGGGGGCGGGTTCGGACATGAACCGGCCCGAGACCATCGAGGAGACCGCGGAACTGGTGGCCGCCGCCGGTGGCCACGGAGTCGCGGTCGTCTGCGACCACACTGACCCAAACCAGGTGGCCGCCGTTGTGTCGCAGATCCGGGCCGCGCACGGCCGCGTGGACGTTCTGATCAACGACGTGTGGGGTGGTGACCCGCTGACGCAGTGGGACACACCGTTCTGGGAGCTGGACCTGACCAAGGTCAGAACCCTGTGGGAGCGGGCCGTTCTGACCCATCTGATCACCAGCCAGCAGACGGTGCCGCTGATGCTGCCCCGCCGGGCAGGGCTGATCGTGGAGATCACCGATGGCGCCGGTCCGCAGTACCGCGGCAACCTGGCCTACGACCTGGCCAAGACCGCGGTGAACCGGCTCGCTCTCGCCCAAAGCGAGGAGTTGCGGCCTCACGGGATCACCTGCCTCGCCGTCACTCCCGGATTCCTGCGGTCGGAGGCGATGCTGGACGGCTTCGGGGTGGCCGAGAGCAACTGGACTGATGCCGCCGCCCAAGACCCCCACTTCCTGGCCTCAGAGACCCCTCGGTTCCTTGGCCGGGTCGTCGCCGCGCTGGCCGCCGATCCGCAGGTGGCGAACCGGACCGGGCAGGTGCTGACCTCTTGGGACCTGGCCGAGGAGTACGGCATCGACGACGTCGATGGTCGACGCCCCCACTGGGGCCGCCACATTGCCGAAGCGCTCTAGGCGCTCACGGGACCTTCCACTCGCCCACACCACCCAGCACACCAGAGGAGCTCTTTCGTGTTGCGCATTGCCATCATTGTTGGAACGACCCGGCCGGGCCGACGGGGAGACATCGTGGCCCGTTGGGTCCACGCTCACGCCTCGGGGCGCGGGGACGCCTCCTACGAGCTCGTCGACCTCGCCGACCATCGGCTGCCGGTCTTGGACGAGCCGGTCGCCGCCGCCATGTCCGAGGAGTACGTCCACGCCCATACCCGTCGGTGGGCCGCCACCATCGCCTCCTACGACGGGTTCGTCTTCGTCACCCCCGAGTACAACCACTCGACCACCGCGGCGTTGAAGAACGCCTTGGACTACCTGTATCGGGAGTGGCATGACAAGGCCTGCGGCTTCGTCAGCTACGGCATCAACGGCGGCGTCCGGGCCGTGGAGCACCTCCGCCAGATCGTCGGCGAGCTGCACCTTGCCGATGTCCGTGACCAGGTCGCGCTGTCGGCCTTTGACGACTTCGACGGCTCCCGCCTCGACCCTCCGCAGCACCACCTCGACACCTTGCATCGCATGCTCGATCAGCTCACCGCCTGGGCCGACGCGCTGCGAAAAGCGCGGACGGCCGCCGATGCCGCCTAACCGGGCACCGTCTCCGACGGAGGTGTTCGCCGCCATCCGGCGAGACCTCCGGGCCGGACTGTCCTCCCGCGAGATCCAGCGCACCCGCCACGTGACCTGGCGGACGGTGAAGGCGGCCTCGCAGTCGGCGTGGCCGCCACCCCGGGCGGAGTATCCGCAGCGGGCCTCGAAGTTGGATCCGTTCAAGCCGCTCATCGAGGAGATGCTGGTGGCCGATCTAGACGCGCCACGGAAACAGCGCCACACCGCCACCCGGATCTTCGACCGGCTCGTCGACGAGCACCAGATGAGCGGGGTCTCCTACGACACGCTGCGTGCCTACGTCGCGAAGAGGCGACCCGAAGTCCGCGCCGAGCAGGATCGCGGCGCCTCCGAGGTGTTCGTGCCGCAGACCCATCTGCCCGGCCGGGAAGCCGAAGTCGACTTCGGTGAGATCAGCGTCCGGCTCCGCGGGGACCTGGTCAGCTGCCACTTGTTTGCGCTGCGGATGTCCTACTCGGGCAAGGCGGTTCACCGCGCCTCGGCCACCGGCGGCCAGGAAGCGTTCTTCGAAGGCCATCAACACGCTTTCCGGACCCTCGGCGGAGTACCGGCCGGCAAGATCCGCTACGACAACCTCAAGGCCGCCGTCGCGCAGGTGATCGGCTTCACCCGCCAGCGGGTCGAGACCGACCGGTGGATCGCGTTCCGGTCCCACTTCGACCTCGACGCCTTCTACTGCCAGCCCGGCATCGAGGGAGCCCACGAGAAGGGCGGCGTGGAGGGCGACATCGGCAGGTTCCGCCGCAACCACCTGGTTCCCGTGCCCGAGGTCGACTCCATCGCCGAGCTCAACGACCTGATCGACGGCTACGACACCGCCGACGACGCCCGGCGGATCGGGCACCGGCTGCACACCGTCGGCGAGGCCTTCGCCGCCGAACAGACCCTGCTGAAACCGCTGCCTGTCGAACCGTTCGAGACCGGGCTGTGGCTCACCCCGCGGGTCGACCGCTACGCCCAGGTCACCGTCCGCTCGAACCGGTACTCGGTGCCGTCCCGGCTGATCGGCCGACCGGTGCGGGTGCTGCTAAACGCCTCCGACCTCACCATCTACGACGGCCGCACTCCCACCGCCGATCATCAACGACTGCTCGGTAAAGGCGGCAGCCGACTTGAGCTGGACCACTACCTCGAGGCCCTGATCCGCAAGCCGGGCGCGCTGCCCGGGGCGACCGCGTTGGAGCAGGCCCGCGCCGCCGGCACCTTCACTCCCGCCCACGACGCCTGGTGGGCGGCGGCCCGCAAGGCCCACGGCGACACCGCCGGCACCCGCGCGCTGATCGAGGTGCTGCTGCTGCACCGCCACCTGCACGCCGACCAAATCAGCGCCGGCATCCGAGCCGCCCTGCAGGCCGGTGCGTTCACCGCCGACGCCGTCGCCCTGGAAGCCCGCAAACGAGCCGACACTGACCTGCAGTCTCCGGTCAGGGCGCCGGACGCCCATGCCGCCCCCGCGGTCGGGCAGCAATCAATCCGCTCCCTCACCGAGAAGCGGCTGAGCCACCTCCCGCCGGACACCAGGCCGCTGCCGGACGTGACCTCCTACGACCAGCTGCTCACCCGCCCGAAGGGAACCCCATGACTGCACCTGTTGCCACCCCCGCACGGCGAGGCTTGACCGAGCAGGCCGCCGACACCGCCATCGACCAGGCCTGCCGCATGCTGAGGCTGCCGACCATCCGCACCCACTTCAGCGAAACCGCCGACACCGCCGCCCGCCAGCAGCAGTCCTACCGCGCCTTCCTC
The DNA here is from genome assembly GCF_057652375.1 of Georgenia sp. Z1344. Lineage (NCBI taxonomy): Bacteria > Bacillati > Actinomycetota > Actinomycetes > Allobogoriellales > Allobogoriellaceae > Georgenia > Georgenia sp. Z1344. The sequence goes on from NZ_CM172728.1 coordinate 2,001,828, forward strand.
GCCGAGCTGCTGCTCGCCGAATGCGACGACCGAGCCCGCCGACGATCCGAGCGCCGCATCCGCGCCGCCGCATTCCCCCGGGAGAAGTCGTTGCGCGCCTTCGACTACGACGCGAACCCCCACATCGACCCGGCAGTGATCAACACCCTCGCCGCCTGCGACTGGGTCCGCCGCGGCCAGCCGCTCTGCCTCATCGGCGACTCCGGCACCGGCAAGAGCCACCTCCTGATCGCTCTCGGCACCGAAGCCGCCATGGCCGGCTACCGGGTCAAGTACGTCCTGGCCACCAAACTCGTCAACGAGCTCGTCGAAGCCGCCGACGATATGGCCCTGACCAAGACCATTGCCCGCTACGGCCGCGTCGACCTGCTCTGCATTGACGAGCTCGGCTACATGGCCCTCGACAAACGGGGCGCCGAACTGCTGTTCCAGGTTCTCACCGAACGGGAGGAGAAGGCGTCGGTGGCGATCGCGTCCAACGAGGCCTTCAGCGGCTGGACCAAGACCTTTACCGACCCGCGGCTGTGCGCCGCGATCGTCGACCGGCTCACCTTCGGCGGCAACATCATCGAAACCGGCACCGACTCCTACCGCCTCGCTCACACCCTCAGCCAACAGCGAACGGCACCCGATCAGTCTTCGAAGGCCGCCCCCAGCGCACTCCCGACCTGAACGCGCAGAACCCGAATCGCCTTACCTCTATCCCGAGCGAAGGATCGCCGACCATGCACCCGCTTCCCACGAAACCCGCCCTCGACCTCCCCGCCGTCGACGCGTTGATCAGCGCAGCCCGACACCGGGCTGTCCAGCTCGGCGGCCGCTTCACTGTCGTCGTGGTCGACGACGCAGCCAACCTGCGCTCCCTGTTCCGAGGCGACGGCGCCGACCCACTGACCGTCGGGCTGGCCAGCGGCAAGGCGCGCCTGTCGGCTTCCAACGGCATGCCGACCCGCGACTGGCGCAGTGTCGTTGGGAATGACCCTTACCTCGGTCTCACCGTGCCCACGGTGCTCGACCAGCTGCTCACCGGTGCGGTGCTGTTCGCCGGCGGCTACCCGATCGTGGTCGAGCAGACCGTGGTGGGCGCGATCGGCGCCAGCGGCGGAACCGAGGACGAAGACGACGACGTGGCCCGAGCCGGCCTCGCGGCGCTGCCCTTCGCTGACCAGTTCACCGCACAACCGGCCAGCCACACCGCACCTTGAGCAGCGACCAGGCCCACACCACCGGCGATCCCGGCATGCTGCGCACCTTCACCGGCGAGTTGCTGCTGCCCGAGGCTGCCAATTACGAGGATGCACGCGTCCCCGCCGTCGCGCGGTTCGCCGCCGTCCGACCGGCGGCCATCCTGCGATGTCGAACCGCCGACGAGGTCGCACAGGCGCTCGGCCTCGTCCACCACACCCAGCTCCCTGTCGCGGTCCGAAGCGGCGGCCACGACTTCGCCGGGCGCTCCTCCACCACCGGCCTGCTGATCGACGTCGGTGCGATGAACAGCATCCACGTCGACGACAACCGGATTGTCGTGGGACCCGGCGCCCGGCTCGGAGACATCTACCGCATCCTGCAGCAACACGGGCGCACCATTCCCGCAGGTTCAGGACCGACCGTCGGCATCGCCGGACTCACCCTCGGCGGAGGGTTCGGCCTCTTGGGCCGACTCCACGGACTCACCTGCGATAACCTCGTCTCCGCCCAGGTCGTGCTCCTCGACGGCCGGATCGTGCGTTGCGATCACGAGCAGGAGCCCGACCTGTTCTGGCTGATCCGGGGCGCGGGCGCCACCGGCTGCGGCGTCGTCACCGAGCTTGTCTTCGACACCATCGCCGAACCGGGCTGCACCGCCTTCGAACTGACCTGGAACCATGAACACACCGCACAAGTGGTCACCGCCTGGCAGAACTGGGCGCCGTCCGCGCCCGACGCCCTCGCCGCCAGCCTCCTCATCACAGCCCCGGCCGACCCTGCGCGACCGCTGCAGTCCAGAGTCCTGGGCACCCTTGCCGGCGACGGTTCCCGCCTCCGGTCGCTGTTGTCCGTACTGGTGGCAGCGGTCGGGCCCCAGCCACGCAGCAGCTGGCAGCGTCGCTCGTCTTGGCTGGACGTCCGCACCTGGCTCAACGGCCCCGACGCCGATTTGGCGCCACCAGATGCGTTCAGCAAGTCCGAGTTCTTCCGCGAGTCGCTGCCAGCCTCGGCCGTCGACAAACTGATCACCGAGCTGGCCGATCACCGGCGACCCGGTGAGGCACGTGAACTCGACTTCTCTCCCTGGGCCGGCGCCTACAACAGAGTCGCCGACGGCCACACCGCCTTCCCTCATCGCCGCGAGCAGTTCCTGCTCAAACACACCGCCACCGTCTACCGCGGAACGAAGATCACGGCCTGCTCGACCGACAAGTGGATCACCCGGTCCTGGCGATCCGTGCAGCCATGGGGATCCGGAGGTGTCTACCCGAACTTCCCTGACCTTGAGCTCGCCCGACTCGACCGCGCCTACTACGGCAGCAACCTCAGTCGGATCGAGCAGATCCTCACCGCCTACACCCCAGACCTGCACCACCAGCAGGCCATCAAATGACTCCCGGATTGGCTCGGACACTCAGCCTTGAAGGCCGCCCGACGACTCCCGAATTCAACCGCGAACGACTCCCGAGATCGCCCGCGGAGCTAATCGTCGAGCTCGTGCTGCCCTGACCCGTGACGACGAGTGTGCCCGCCTTGCGCACGGTCTCGTAGCCTTGGCGGACGTGCTCGCCGGTGGTGACGCCGACGGTGACGATCGTCGAGTCCGTGCCCTGGCCGTTGGTCAGCGACTTCGCGAGCGCGTCGGCCTCCTCGATGGAGTCGAAGACGTCCGTGGCGCCGAGCTTGAGGGCGGTGTCCCGCTTGAACGGCTCCGGGTCGACGACGATGACGCGGCGCGCGCCCGCGTAGTTCGCGCCCTGGACGGCGTTCATGCCGATCCCGCCGGCGCCGAGGATCATCGTCACGTCGCCCGGCTTGACCTCGGCCGCGTTGACGGCGGACCCGAACCCGGTCGGGACACCGCACCCGATGAGGCAGGCGACCTCGAGCGGGAGGTCCTTGTCGATCTTCACTCACGACGTCTGGTCGAGCACCTGCCAGTTGGCGAACGTCCCGAGCATCGCGGCGGCGAAGACCTGCTCGCCGTTCGCGTCGGTCATCCGGGTCGAGCCGTCGAGCTGCGTGCCGTCGAGGATGAGCGCGCCGTAGTCGCAGAGGTTCTGCATGCCCATCGAGCACCACTTGCAGCGTCCGCACGCGGGGACGAAGGACGTGACGATGTGGTCGCCGACCTCGAAGCCCGTGACGTCCTCACCGAGCTCGCGGACGATGCCCGCGCCCTCGTGCCCCGACACGACCGGCAGGTTGGGGAGCGGGGTGTCTCCCTTGGCCATGTGCTCGTCCGAGTGGCACAGGCCGTTGGCGACGATCTCGACGAGCATCTCCCCGCGCCGCGGCCGGGACAGCTCGAGGTCCTCGACCAGCCACTTGCCGGGCTGCTCGCGCAGCAGCGCACCACGAATCTTCATCTGTTCTCTCCTCGTCGAGATCGGCGCGGTGTCACCCGTGACGGCCGCGCTCAGGGTGTCGGTATGCCCCCGATCGACATTGTGGCACCGAGTGCCGTCGCTCGGGCCCAGTTGGGAGCGACCGTGTTGCCGGCTACGGCCCGGTCGGGAGATTCCCGGCGCCGGCCCACGCCGCGCTGCTCTACCGTGCGTCGCATGACGCACCCACGGATGTTCGACGACGACGATCCGGTGCTCGCCCGCGTCCGCGCGGTCTGCCTCGCCCTGCCCGACGCCGCGGAGAAGGTGTCGCACGGGCGGCCCACGTTCTTCACCACGAAGACGTTCGCGACGTACGGCGGCAGCGTGAAGCTCGGCGGGGGCCGGCACGAGCGGCACGAGCAGAGCCTCCTGCTCAAGCCCTCCGACGACGACGAGCTGCGCGGTCTCCTGGCCGACCCGCGCTGCTTCTACCCCGCCTACGTGGGGCCATCGGGCTGGTACGGCATCGATCTCGACGAGGAGACCGACTGGCCCGAGATCGCGGAGCTGGTCGAGGAGTCGTACCGGGTGACGGCGGGCCCGCGCCGGGTCGCGCGCCTCGACAGCGAGCGCACCGACGGCCCGCCCGCGCCCGGCTGACCCCGGGGACGGGATCGGTCCGGCCGCGAGCGGGCCGACAGTGGAAGCGTCGGGTGAGGACGATCAGGCGAGCGCGTCCGCGATGGGGGTGTCGCCGTCGTGGAAGTTGATCGTCCGGCCGATGGCCGACGGCGTCTCGAGCGCCGCTGCGGCGACGGCCGCCACGTTGGCCCGGGACGTCTCGCCCGAGGTGTCGGTGACGGTGATCCGGCCGCTCGGCTCCTCGAGGGTGAGGCCGCCCGGGCCGAGGATGGTCCAGTCGAGGCCGCTCGCTCGCAGGTGCTCGTCGGCGGCGGACTTGGACTCGGCGTACGGGAAGAAGGAGCTGTCCTCGGGGACGCCGTGGTCGGGCCCGGCGCCCACGTAGGACACCATGACGTACCGGCTGACGCCCGCGGCCTTCGCGGCGTCCATCGAGCGGATCGCGGCGTCGCGGTCGACGGCGTAGGTGCGCTGCGGGTTGCCCCCGCCGGCGCCGGCCGAGAACACGACGGCGTCGTGGCCCGAGATCAGGTCGGTGAGCTCCTCGGTCGAGAGGTGCTCGATGTCGGCGACGACGGGGTTGGCGCCGGCCGCGCGGATCTCGTCGGCGTGCTCGGGGTTGCGGATCACCGCGTCGACCGAGTCGCCGCGCTCGACGAGGAGCGGGTGGAGGAGGAGGGCGACCTTGCCGTGGCCACCGAGGACGATCACGTTCGCAGTCATGGCGTCCACGCTAGGCCCGGGGCATGCGCGGTGCACGGGCGTGCGGCCCGGTCACGCTCGTGGCGGAACGAGGAATCGGCGGGACGCGGATCGCGGAGTCCTCGGGACGCGGATCGCGTCGCGTGCGGGAATGTCCCCGCACTCGTCGGGGGTGGTCAGGCGAGGACCTCGTTGAGCGCCTCGGTGGACGACGGGTGGGTCCAGATCCCGTCGCGCAGCTCGCTCGCCGTGATCCCGTGGCGCATGGCGAGGGCGACGAGGTTGACGACCTCCTGCGCGTCGATCGTGTGCAGGGCGGCCCCGACGACGCGGTCGGTCCCGCGCTCGACGAGCACCTTGACCAGCCCGTGCGTCTCCTCGACCGCCTTGGGCCTCGGCATCGCGGCGATCGCGGCCACCGGCTTCGCCTTGACCTCGACGTCGAGCCCCTGCTCGCGCGCCTCGGTCTCGCTGAGCCCGACCCGTCCGAGCGGCGGCGTGAGGAAGATGGTCGTCGGCACGGCGACGCGGTCGGCGGTGGACCGCGTGCCCCTGCCACGCAGGTCGTCCTCGACGATCCGCTGGTCGTCGTAGGAGATGTAGGTGAACTGCGGCCCGCCGTTGACGTCGCCGACCGCGTAGACGCCCGCGGCGCTGGTCCGCAGGTGCTCGTCGACGGTGATCGCGCCGCGCTCGCCGGTCTCGATGCCGGCGGCGGCGAGGTCGAGGTCGGCGGTGCGGGGGTTGCGGCCCGTGACCACGAGGATCGCCTCGGCGGTCAGCGCCCGCTCGGCTCCGTCGACCTCGACGACGAGGTCGGCGCTCGACTCGCCGTCGACGACCCGGCGTGCGGTCGCGCCGAGGACGAAGGTGGTCCCCGCGTCCTCCATGGCCCCGCGCACGCTCGCGGCTACGTCCTCGTCCTCGCGGGGCAGGAGACGCTCGGCGACGTCGACGACCGTGACCTGCGAGCCGAACCGGGTGAACGCGTCCGCGAGCTCGAGCCCGATCGGCCCGGCGCCGAGCACGACGAGGCGCTCCGGCAGGGCGGCGAGCTCCTGGACGCCGGTCGAGTCGACGACGTACTCGCTCTCCCGCAGACCCTCGACCGGCGGGAACGCGGGCTCGGCTCCGGTGTTGACCACGACGTGCGTGCCGCGGACCGTGACGGTCCCGTCTGCCGTGGCGACCTCGACCGTGCGCTCGCCGACGAACCGGGCCGGGCCGTACAGGACGGTCGAGGACTCGTGGTCGTCGACCATCGCGAGGTTGGCGGTGCGGAGCTTGGCGGTGAGGGCGTCCCGGAAGTCGAGGGCGGAGCGGAACCAGCCCTCCGCGTCCTCGCCCCGGCGCCCGGCGGCGCGGTGGACGAGCGCCTTGGTGGGCACGCAGCCGATGTTGATGCACGTGCCGCCGACCATGTTGGGGTCGGTCTCGACGATGACGACCCGCTCCCCGGACGAGGCGTGGGAGCGCGCGAGCGTCTTGCCGCCCTTGCCCCAGCCGATGACGAGCAGGTCCGCCTCGAGCGTGGTTCCGGTGGTCATGGCACAACTCTTGCACCCGACGGTGCGAGGCGACAGCGGCGCGGTCCGCTCCTCGTCGTCGTGCCCGTGGTTGTGGCGGTGGCCGAACCCGTGGCCGAACGTGTCGTCGTGGTCGAGAGTGCGGCTCAGGTCGGCACGGGCGGCCCGTCGTGGTCGAGCGTGCGGGTCAGAGCCGGCCGAGCCGGGCGTCGTCGAGGGCGGTGAGCGCATCGGCGCCGAGCTCGGTGGTGACGCCCTGCCACGCGGCCTCGAGCTGCTCGACGCTCGAGACGCCGACCACCGGGAGCACCGGCCGCACGCGCTGGCTCATCCAGGCGAGCACGGTCTGTCCGGCGTCGAGCCCGGCGCCGGAGGCCACCTCGCTCAGCTTGAGCAGCGCGGGTCCGAGCGCCGCCGTGTGGTACTGCTCGGGGATCGGGCGCTCAGAGCGGGTGTACGCGCCGGACAGCAGCGGCGAGTAGCCGAGCAGCGTGAGGCCGGACCGGACCGACAGGTGCGCGACGGTGTCGTCGAGCAGGACGTGCGGCGAGAGGTCGGCGCCCTCGGCCGGCCGGAGGTAGGTGAAGCGCTGCTGGAGCGCGGTGTACCGGTGCGCGGTGGGGACGGCGAGCGCGTCGCGCAGCCGGACGGCCGAGAAGTTGCTCGCGGCGACCTGCCGGACGAGTCCCTCGTCGACGAGCGCGGACAGCGCCCCGAGGGTCTCGTCGAGCGGGGTGTGGTGGTCGTCGATGTGGGCGTAGAGCACCTCGACCCGGTCGGTGCGCAGCCGCCGCAGGGAGTCGGTGACCTGCCGCCGCACGGCACCGGCCCCGAGCCCCGTGGTCCCGCCCGGGCCGGGGCCGCCGGGCACCGGGAGGTTGCCGATCTTCGTGGCGAGGGTGACGTCGTCGCGGGCGACCGACCCGCGCTCGGCGAACCACGCGCCCAGCGTGCGCTCGGACTCGCCGCCGTCGCGGCCGGCCCAGTGCGCGTAGATGTTGGCGGTGTCCCACGAGGTGGCGCCGAGGTCGCGCGCCCGGTCGAGCACGTCGTGGGCGATCCGCGCCGGCACGTGCGTGCCGAAGTACATCGTGCCGAGCGTGAGCGGGTGGGCGGCGAGCAGCGAGTCGGTCACCAGAGCGATCCTTCCGGGCGGGGTGCGTCGTCGGCGGGTGCGTCGTCGATGGGTGCTGCGCCCTCGGGGACGGGTCCGGGCTCGGTCATGAGACCGACGTCGGGAACGGGCCCGGGCTCGGGGACGAGACCGAGGTCGGCCGCCGTCTGCTCGACCACCCGCGCCCACACCGCGTCGGCGTCCGCCACGCCACCGGTGAGGTGACCGAACAGGTCGAGGGACACGAAGCCCATGATCGTCGACCAGGCGCCGATGCCGCGGGCGATCGCGGCCGGCGAGGGCGGTGTCGGATCTTCGGTGATCGCCTCCGGGACGAGGTCACCGATGAACGAGGTCATCGGGGCGAGGGACCGGGTAAGTGCATCGTCGTCGGGCTCCGTGGCCTCGTCGGACATGGTGATCTCGCCCGGCACGGTGATGTCCGGGAAGAGCGCGATGATCGGGGCGAGGACGCGCAGCGCGGAGGTCGTCGTCGTGTCCGGCGCCGCGTACCCCGGGATGGGGGAGCCGTAGATGAGGGCGTAGTCGTGCGGGTGGGAGACCGCCCAGCCGCGCAGCGCCCTGCACCAGGCTCGCCACCGGTCGGCGGGGTCGGCGTGGTCGGCCAGGGCGGCCACGGCGGCGTCGGTGAGTTCCGCCAGCTCGTCGTAGGCGGCGGTGATGAGCGTGGTGACGAGCTCGTCGCGGCTGGCGAAGTGGCGGTAGATCGCCGACGACGCCATGCCCAGCTCGCGGGCGACGGCGCGCAGCGAGAGCTGTCCCGGCCCGACGATCCCGAGCTGGCGCCGCGACTCCGCGACGATCCGGCGCCGGACCTCCGCGGTGGCCAGGGCGCGGGCGCTCGTGGGCGCGTGCTCGGTGTCCATCGGGCCAGTATGACTCATCCGGTGAGCGCTCGCCCCGTTGGGCGATCATGCGAACTTTTTGTGAGCACTGCTCTTGTGTGATGGGGCAGTGAGGTCTAGCGTGGCTTTCGTGAGCACCGCTCACTGATATGAACACCGCTTCGTCCGGCTCGTCCCTCTCGACCGCAGGAGTCCCTCATGTCCCACCACCTCGTCGTCGGAGCCGGCCCCGTGGGCCGCGCCGTCGCCCGCCACCTCGTCGCCCGCGGCGAGGACGTCACGCTCGCCAGCCGTTCCGGGACCGGTCCGCTGGTCGAGGGGGCGCGCCGCGTCGCCGTCGACGCCACCAGCGCCGCGCAGCTCGGCGAGCTCGCCGACGGCGCCGCCGTCCTCTACAACTGCCTCAACCCCGCCGGCTACCACCTGTGGGAGAAGGAGTGGCCGCCGCTGCACGAGGCGCTCCTCGCCGCAGCCGCCTCGAGCGGTGCCGTGCTCGCGACCGTCGGCAACCTCTACCCGTACGGGCGCGTGACCGACCCGATGACCGGGTCGACCCCGGAGGCGCCCGCCGAGCACAAGGGCGAGCTGCGGGCCCGGATGACCGCCGAGGCCATGGCGGCGCACCGCGAGGGCCGCCTCCGCGCCGTCGAGGTCCGCGCCTCGGACTACATCGGCGCCTCGGTCGGTCAGAACGGGCACGCCACCCGGAACATCGACCGCATCCGCGCGGGCAAGAGCGTGCAGGTCGTCGGGGCCACGGACGAGCCGCACTCGTGGACCTTCGTCGACGACGTCGCGGCAGCTGTCGTCGCGGCCGCCGCCGATCCCGCGCTGCACGGCCGCACCTGGCTCGTGCCGACCAACCCGCCGCGCACCCAGCGCGAGCTCACGGGCGATCTCGCCGCCGCTGCCGGGGTGGGGGTGCCGAAGGTGAGTGCGATGCCCACCTGGCTGCTCGTCGTCGTCGGGTGGTTCGTCCCCCAGATGCGTGAGATCCGAAAGATCGACCACCAGTTCACCGCGCCGTACGTCGTCGACTCGTCCGAGGCGGAGGCCGCTCTCGGGTTCGGCCCGACCCCGTGGGACGAGGTCCTGCGCGCCACCCTCGCCCCGGAACGGACCGCCGACCCGCGTCCCGCCGAGCACTGACGGCGCAGGGGCGCAGGGCCCGAGGGCGAACGACGACGGCGCACCCCGCGATGGGGTGCGCCGTCGTGCGCGTGCCGCCGTTCAGGGGCGGTTCGGGAGGTGCCGGATCAGCTGCCCGCGCGGACCTTGTCCTCGATCGCCTGACCGGTGGCCTGGTCGACCGCCTTGACGTAGAGGAAGACGCGCTCGCGCACCGGCTCGCTCACGCCGCCGAGCAGCGAGCCGGCGATCTGGTCGACGTACTCGGCGCGCTGGGCGTCGTCCCAGACCTCGCGGACCAGGGTCCCCGGCTGGCCGAAGTCGTCGTCGTCCGCCCGGAGCGTGTAGGCCTGGCGGACCATCTCGCCGTCGGACTCCCAGCCCTCGTCCTCGACCCCCTCGTAGTCGGAGTAGTCGCGGCCGTAGGAGTTGGGCACGTAGTTCGGCTGCGCGCCGCTGTGCTCGTACTCCATCGGTCCCGCCTGCCCGTAGTTGTTGACCTCGACGATCGGCTTGTTGACGGGCAGCTGGTTGTAGTTCGGGCCGATCCGGTAGCGCTGCGCGTCGGCGTAGGCGAAGACCCGGCCGAGCAGCATCTTGTCCGGGCTGAAGCCGATGCCCGGGACGGTGTTCGACGGGGCGAACGCGGCCTGCTCGATCTGGGCGTGGTGGTTGACCGGGTTCGTGTCCAGCGTCATCGTGCCGACCTCGATGAGCGGGTAGTCGGCGTGCGGCCACACCTTGGTGAGGTCGAACGGGTTGAACCGGTAGGTCCTCGCGTCCTCGTAGGGCATGACCTGGACGGAGAGCTTCCACGACGGGTGGTCGCCGCGGGCGATCGCGTCGAACAGGTCGCGGCGGTGGTGCTCGGCGTCTGTTCCGGCGAGCTCGTCCGCCTCTGCGTTGGTCAGGTACTCCATGCCCTGGTTGGTGTGGAAGTGGTACTTCACCCAGAAGCGCTCGCCGGCCTCGTTGACCCACTGGTAGGTGTGCGAGCCGTAGCCGTTCATGTGGCGCCACGTGCGGGGCAGGCCGCGCTGGCCCATGAGGTAGGTGACCTGGTGGGCCGACTCGGGGTTGAGCGTCCAGAAGTCCCACTGCATGTCGTTCGAGCGCAGGCCCGAGTCGGGGAGGCGCTTCTGCGAGTGGATGAAGTGCGGGAACTTCATCGGGTCGCGGACGAAGAACACCGGGGTGTTGTTGCCGACCAGGTCGTAGTTGCCCTCGGTCGTGTAGAAGCGCAGCGAGAAGCCGCGGACGTCGCGCCACGTGTCGGGCGAGCCGAGCTCACCGGCGACGGTGGAGAAGCGGGCGAGCATCTCGGTGCTGGCGGCCGGCTGGAAGACGGCGGCCTTGGTGTACGCGGAGACGTCGTTCGTCACCTCGAACCGGCCGAAGGCGCCGGAGCCCTTGGCGTGCGGGCGGCGCTCCGGGACGGACTCGCGGTTGAAGCGGGCGAGCGACTCGACGAGCTTGACGTCGTGCAGGAGGAGCGGACCGTTCGGGCCGACGCTCAGCGAGTTCCGGTCGCTGACGGCGGGCGCGCCGTTCTCGCGCGTGCTGGCTCCGGTGGGCGTGGTGCCCTGCGGGAGCGGACCGAGCGTGTCGATGCTCGGGTCGTGCGGGACAGGTGCGTTGTCTGCAGTCAAGGAAACCCTCTCTCGATGTCGCGACCGGCATGTCCGGTGCCGGTCGTGCTCCTGTCCGGGCAGGCCAGGGCGTGCCCGGTGCGTGCTGTTCTCTCTCGGTTCTTGCTCGGTCGAACCCCGGTGCTGCCCGATCCATTCCCGTTTCCATGATTTGGAATCGATGTGCGGGCCGTGTGGTGCCGTTCTCGTCTGTGGGGGGGAGTGGCGGTGCGGTCAGGGGCCCGCGCCGAGGTGACCCCAGGATATGACGCGGTGACGTGACGTGGGGAGCGGGTCCGATGCGCGGACCGGGTGGTCGGAACGTGCCGGGGCGACCGCGGGTCAGCAGTCGGCGCCGACCTGGACCGGGGCGGTGATCGACGTGACCACGCCGTCCTCGGCGCCGACCGAGACACTCATCTCGGCCGGGCCCCACTCCGTCTGCTCCGTCAGCACGTCGAGGTTGATGTAGTCGTACGCGGTCCCCTCGTGGACGGCCGAGGACGTGGGTGCCTGCGGGTGGGCGGCGATCACGGGGCTGATCGGGTGCCCGAGGGCCACGCCGGTCGGGCCGGTCACCGTCGCGGCGCCGGCCGGTGCCGCGGGGTCGGTGAGGTAGACGCGCCACTCGGTCGCGTCGGGCGCCGTGCCGGGACGGATGAGGTGCAGACCGGCCCAGGTCGTGATCGTGCTGTCGACCGAGCAGTAGCCGTCGCCGGGGACGAACTCCTCGGCGCCGGGGCCGAACAGCTCGGACAGGGCGTCGGTCGCGGCGGTGGCCGGCCCGGCGTAGGGCAGGGAGACGAGCGTGGTGCCGTCGTCGGCGAGGAGGTCGAGGCCGCCGGTCATGATCTGGACGGTCGCCGCCCCGGCGGGCCCGGCCGCGGGGTCGGGCTCCGCAGCCTCGGGGTCCTCCGCCTCGGTCGCTCCCGGCTCGGCCGGCTCGGCCGGATCGACCGGTTCCACCGCCTCGACCGGCTCGACGGGCCCGGACGCGCCCGCGCGGAACAGGGCGACGCTCGTCGTCGACTCGGCGGCCGTGCCGATCTGCTCCCAGGTCTGCAGGTCGGAGCTGCGGTAGACGCCTCCCGCGGCCGGCGGGTCGGTCGTGCTGGCGCCGACGTAGTCGTCGACGGCCAGCCATTCGCCGTCGCCCGGGTTGAGACCGGTGAGCACGAGGCGGTCGGGCTGGGTGGGGCCGATCGCCCAGGTCGTCCCGTCGGGGCTCGTACCGGCCGAGCCGATGGGAAGGTCCCACTCGGCGTTGTTCGCCGGGTCGGCGATGCGCTCGCCCCCGACGAAGCCCCACTGCTGCCCGTCGTGGGCGAGGTCGAGGCGGACGATGTCGTCCTCGAGCGCCGACCGGGTCCACGTGATCGTGTCCGTGCTGGTGAAGAGCACCTGCATGCAGGTCCGGAACTGGCACTCGGTCGCCGTGGCGATCCAGCGTCCGTCGCCGTAGGCCACCGAGTTCATGCCCTGGTACCGCATCTCGCCCGAGCTGCCCATGAAGGGGTTCTCGTACGGGTCGGTCGTGGCGACGCGTTCCCAGGTCTCGCCGTCGTCGCTGCGGTAGATCGCGCCGCTCGACCCGTCGCCCTCGCCGCTCTCCTCGGCGAACGACCGGTCCCCGACGGCGACCCACGTGCCGTCCCCGTAGGCGACCGCGGTCAGCGGGTCGATGACGTCGATCGCCGGTCCCCAGGTCAGCCCGTCCGTGGACGTGTGGATCGCGCCCCCGTACCGGTCGTTCACCCCGACGGCGACGGCCAGTCCCTCACCGGCGGCGACGTCGAGCATGGGTGTGGTCTCGAGGGCGACGCTCCATTCCACGCCGTCGGGGCTGGTCTGGATGGTGCCGGACGCGGGGGCGCCCGACGGGTCGTACTGCGCCTGGACGTGCGTCGAGGACGTCGCGAGGTAGACCGTTGCGCCGGAGTGCGGGCCGACCGTGCGCTCGACGAGCTCGCCGGTGTCGAGGTTGGCGACCGTGAAGGCCGAGACGGCGTCGGCGGCCGGGGTCACGCTGACGACGCGGTCGAGGGCGAGCCCGTCCCAGGCGGCGCCGACCGTCTCGGCCTGCGCGACCGGGCCCGGCAGGTCGGGGGCCACGAGCGGGTTGCCGCACTCGCACCGCACGGCGGGGGCGCCGCGGTCGTCGACCATGACGGCGGATCCCGCCTGCAGCACCGCCTGGTGCGGGGTGGCGGCGCCGCCGGAGAACCCGTGGTTGGTGACGAGCGTGTCGGTGGTCAGCACCACGGAGGTCAGGCCGTCGACGTACTCGGGGATCGCCTCGGCGTCGATGTCGAGGACGCCGGCCCAGGCAGCCGCCTTCTCGTCGTCGTCGGCGAGGAAGGCGACCAGCGACTCCGGGTCGCAGACGTCGCTCACGCTCGACCCGCCGTACAGGCCCGGTGCCGTTCCGGAGACGGTCGAGGTGCTCGTTCCCGGGGTGGTGCTCGCGCCCGTGGTCAGCTCGGCCGTCCGCGCGACGATCGTGTCGACGAAGGGCGAGCTCGTGTCGATCTCCGGGGCGGTGACCGTCTCGGTGAACGGGCTCTCGCCCGGCTCGTCGGCTGGCTCGAGCTTGACGACGTGCACCGCCTCGGTGGCGTCTCCGCCGCTCGCGGCCGGGGCGACTGGGTCGGTGGACGCGCCGTCCGTCTCGTCGAGGAGACGCACCGCGACCAGGGTCGCCGCGACGACCGCGGCCACTGCGACGAGCGCGACGAGGACGAGGACGATCGGGCGGCGTGGTCGGGGGGGCCGTGCGGGCATGGCGTCGGGTGCGGACATGGTGGTGCCCTTCGAGGGGTGCGCGAGAGCCCGTGGGCTGTCCGGGGGGACCGCAGGTGGCGCGAGCGTAGGGCTCGGGTCGGCGCGCGCGACAGCCTCGAGGGCGTCGTTCCCTCATGTCCGGCACAGGTTCGGCACCTGCTCGGCGCCGGCTAGGCACTGCCTCGACGCTCCGGGCGGGGCGGCTCGGGCCGCGAGCTCGGCACGCCCCGGCGAACCCCTCGGCGTATGTTCGAGGTGTCGGCGTCGACCCGATCGGGCGCCGCGCGAGTGGGCGAGGAGGAACGGATGGGACTCCGGATCAAGCGTGTCTACGACGACGCGGCCGAGGCGGACGGGTACCGCGTGCTCGTCGACCGCATCTGGCCGCGCGGCGTGAAGAAGGAGGACGCTCGCATCGACGAGTGGCTCAAGGACGTCGCCCCGTCGACCGACCTGCGGAAGTGGTTCGGCCACGACCCGGACAGGTACGAGGAGTTCGCCGGCCGTTACGAGTCCGAGCTCGACGGGTCCGACGCCCTGAGTCATCTCGAGGACCTGGTCGACGAGCACCGCACGGTCACCCTCGTCTACGCCGCGAAGGACACCGAGCACAGCCACGCGAAGGTGCTCGCCGGCCTGCTCTGAGCGGAGGTGCGGCCTGCACCACCCGTCGTCGACGCCTCGCTCGGGGGCCGAACCAGCGGGACGGGCTCGGGGCTGCAACGCTGGTTGGATGCGAACCGTCGGAGTTGAGGAAGAGCTTCTGCTCGTCGAGGCCGGCACCGGTCGTGCGTTGCCGGTGGCGTCGGAGGTGATCGCCCGCGCCGAGGAGCGAGGCTCGGGCGCGAACGCTGGCGAAGGCGTCGTCGGACTGCTCGAGAGCGAGCTCCAGCAGCAGCAGGTCGAGAGCAAGACGCACCCGACGATCGAGCTCTCCGCCGTCGAGTCCGAGCTCCACTCCCTCCGGCGCGCCGCCGACGACGCAGCCCAGGAGGTCGGTGCCCGGCTCGCGGCGATCGCGGTCTGCCCGACACCCGTCGTCCCCGTGACCACGCCGTCCCCGCGCTACCGGGAGATCGCCGAGCGCTTCGGCCCGATCGCGACCGAGAGCCTCACGTGCGGGCTCCACGTGCACGTGCGGGTGGCCGACGCCGAGGAGGCGGTCGGCGTGATCGACCGGATCCGCGTGTGGTTGCCCGTGCTGCTCGCCCTGAGCGCGAACTCCCCCTACGTGGAGGGGCTCGACACCGGGTACGGCAGCTACCGGTCGCAGGTCCAGCACCGGTGGCCGTCGTCGGGACCGAGCGAGCTGTTCGGCTCGGCGCGCGCGTACGAGGAGACCGTGGCGTCCATGCTCGGCACGGGGGTCCTCATGGACCGCGGGATGGTCTACTTCGACGCCCGGACGTCGGCGGACCACCCGACGGTGGAGCTCCGTGTCGCGGACATCTGCCTGAGCGCCTCCGAGGCGGTCCTCGTGGCCGCGTTCGCCCGCGCCATGGTGGAGACGGCGGCACGACGCTGGGCGGACGGCGAGCCCGCGCCGGCGGTTCCGGCGGCCGTGATCCGGCTCGCGCAGTGGCAGGCGGCCCGGCACGGACTGACCGGCGATCTGCTCGACCCGCGCACCGCCCGGCCCGCACCTGCGTGGGAGGTGCTGGACGGCGTCGTCGACGAGCTCCGGCCTGCCCTGCGCGAGACCGGCGACGAGGAACGTGTCACCGACGGACTCGCGCGCCTGCGCGAGGCCGGGACCGGGTCCGAGCGTCAACGAGCGGAGCTGGAACGGACCGGGAGCATGGAGCGCCTGATGGACTTCGTCGTCCGGGAGACCTCGGCGTCCGGTCCTGCCGGGACGTGACGGGCGCCGTTCCGTCCGCGGCGACTACCCGCGTGCGCCCTCCCACGGGTAGCCCGCCTCGACGAGCACCGCGCGGTGCCGGTCCTTGTCGCCCTCGACCTCGGCGTCGAACAGCGACCGACCCTGCGCGGTCTCGATGACGAGGTGCGAGCCCCGGCGGTAGGTCGCGGCCACGTCGTCGCGGTCGATGACACGCTCGACGTCGCCCCCGCGGACGACCTCGATCTCGCCCGGTCCGACGCGTAGCACCGGGGTGCGCGAGACGACGACCAGGCCGATCAGCAGCCCGACGACGAGGCCCAGCAGCGGCCGCCCCCACACGAGCCACGACTGGTCGAACGAACCGAGGAGCTCGAGCGGGCCCTGGAACGGCATCCACGGCAGGCTCGACGCCCAGCCCGCGAGCACGGGGACCAGCGCGCCGACGATCGCCCCGGCGCCGCCGAAGATGACGAGCACCCACGCGCGGTCGGATCCGCTGAAGCCCCCGATGGTGGTCGTTCCGGAGGGCTGACCTGCCGGTTCGTCGTCGGGCGTCGCTGCGTCGTCCGGGTGTCCCGCGTCCATGGTCGGCAACGGTAGCGAGGTGGGTAGGCCCGCAGGTGGGTGGCACGGGGTGTCGGGATGGATCGGAGAGCGGGGGCACGACGACGAACGGCAGCCGTGATGGCGCTGAGCCGCACTCTCGACCGGTCGGGGGCGATTCCCCACCGCAATCTCGACGTGCACCAACCGCAATCTCGACGACGACGAACCGCAGTCTCGGTGAGGAGTGGCCAACCGCGAACTCGGCGGGAAACCGGCGGGTCGGGCGGCGGGGTGAGCGTCGTCGTGAGAGTTCTGAGGACGGTCTCATCTCGGTAACGAGTCGCGCTCACCTGGGCTTTCTAGCGTCCTGGTCAGTCGCACACATCGGGTGCTGCGGCACGGACAGCACACCGACACATCGACGGCACGGCCCAGCGGCCTTCCCAGACGCACGAGGAGTCACCATGACCACGTTCGACCTTCCCCAGGCCGAGACCCGTTCCGAGCTCGACGCCCGCGCCCTCGTGGCCTCCGCGAAGTGGGCCTACACGACCCGCCGCATCGACCTCGACCGGGGCGCGCAGCTGATCACCGACCCGACCACGGCCCCGCGGATCGGCGACGTCGTCCTCGCCCGCATCACCGCGGTCGGCCAGCACAAGCGCATCGAGCTCCAGACCGGCCGCCGCGCCACGCTCTACCCGGGCGACGTCGTCGGGCTCTGCTACGGCAGCCGCTACGCCCCGGACCAGTTCCTCGCCGAGATCCCCGCGGACATCGGGCCGTGCCACATGGCCGCCGCCGGCGGGATCGCCGCGCAGGTCGAGCTCGCGCACTCCGCCATGGGTGCCGCGACGGCGATCGAGCCGATCGGTCTGCTGGCCGACTCCGAGGGCCGCCGCCTCAACCTGCGCGACGCCGCCATCGCCCCGGTCTCGCCGCTCAGCTCGCACCGGGCACCGACGATCGCGGTCGTCGGCTCCTCGATGAACGCCGGCAAGACGACGACGGCCGCCGAGCTCGTCCGCGGCCTGCGCGCCGCCGGCCTGCGGGTCGGGGCCGCCAAGGTGACCGGGACCGGCGCGGGCGGCGACGTCTGGCTCTTCACGGACTCCGGCGCCGACGTCGTCTACGACTTCACCGCCGCCGGCGCACCCTCGACCTTCGGGCTCGACGACGAGACGATCCGCGAGATCTTCCGGACCCTCACCACGCAGCTGGCCGTCGACCGCACGGACGTCAACGTCATCGAGGTGGCGGACGGGCTGTACCACGAGGAGACGGCCGCGCTCATCACGCACGAGCTGTTCCGCGACCAGGTCGACGGCGTCGTCTTCGCCGCGCGTGACGCGCTCGGTGCCGTCGCGGGCGTGGACTGGCTCGCCGACGCCGGCCTGCCGCTCCTCGCGGTCAGCGGCGTCCTCACCGCGTCCCCGCTCGCGATGCGCGAGCTCGAGCGCCTCGACGGCGAGCTGCCCGTGGTCGACACGATGGTGCTCGAGCAGGCGGACCGCGCTCTCGAGGTGCGCGACGCCGCCCTCGCCGCCCGCACCCGTCACGTCCCGGGTCTCGCGGCGATCGCCGAGGACGCGAAGGCGGTCTGACCATGACCCGTTCGGTTCCCCTCCCGACGGGCGCCCCCACCCCGCACACGGCGCCGACCCCGGCGGAGCACGACGACCTCCCTCACGTGTGGGCGCGGCCCGGCGCACCGGCGTCGGCCGCGGCCTCGGCCGCGAACGAGCGGACGACCTCCGACGACGACACGCGGACCGCGATCGTCGACACCCGGACGAGCTCCGACGACGCGCCGGCCACCGCCGCACCGAGCACCTCCGCCCCGAGCCCCGCCCCCGAGACCCCGAAGCCGATCGGCCACGGCCGCCGACTCCGGTTCGTCCTGCTCATCGGCATCGGCGTGGGCCAGGCAGTCGCCGCGGTCGGCGTCGCGATGCTCACCCAGCGCGGCTTCGACACCCTCCTCGGCAGCGCGACCGGCCAGGGCGGCGCGGCGGGGGCCGGCGCCATGAGCCTCACCGTCCTCGTCCTCGGCCTCCTCGCCTGCGTGCTCATCAGCGCCTGGATGCGCGGCGCCGAGCGCACGGAGTCGGAGAAGCTCGGCCAGCACTACGTCACCGAGGTCCGCGCGGTCCTCTTCCGCCACCTCACCCGTGTCCCGGCCCGCGAGCTCGGCCGGCGCGGCCGCGGGGACATGCTGATGAAGTTCGTCGGCGACCTCTCGGCCCTGCGCCTGTGGGTGAGCCGCGGCCTCGCCCGCCTCACCGTCGCCGGCGTCGCGATCGTCCTCGCGATCGCGGCCGTCGCGTGGATGAACCTCACGCTCGGCCTCGCCGTCGGGGCGGTCCTGGTGATCGGGGCCCTCCTCACCCTCGCGATCACGCCGTGGATGATGCGGACGGCCAAGGTCTCGCGCCGCCGGCGCTCCCGCCTGACCGGCGAGGTCACCGAGCGGCTCACCCAGGTCGCCGTCCTCCAGGCCGCCGGCCAGGAGCGCCGCGAGAGCAAGCGCGTGGGCCGGCACAGCGACAAGGTCGCGGCCGCGATGGTCGACCAGGCCCGGGCCTCCGGCGCCGCGCGCGCCATCGCCGAGGGCACCGCCGTGGCCGCGAGCGCCGCTGCGCTCGTCGTCGGCGGCATCGAGGTCACCGCGGGCCGCGCCTCGCCCGGCACGATCGTCGCCGGCGTGTCCGTGGCCGGCATGCTCGCCGGCTACCTGCGCGACCTCGGCCGGGTCGCCGAGTACGCCTCCCGCGCCACGGTGGCCCGCGCCGCCGTCCGCCGGTTCCTCGACATCCCGCCGCTGCCCGTCCTGCCCGGCGCGCCGGACATCGAGGTCGAGCGCGGCCTCGTCGAGGTCGACTCCGTCCACCTCGGCACCGCCCTGCAGGACGTGACGGTGCGCGCCGAGCCCGGCACGCGGGTCGCCGTCGTCGGCCCCAACGGGGCGGGCAAGTCCACGCTCACCTCGGTCATCGCCCGCCTCGTCGACCCCGACTCGGGCACGGTGCGCATCGACGGCCAGGACGTCGCCACCCACTCGCTGCGGTCGGTGCGCCGGTCGATCGGCATCTCCTCGCCGAGCATGCCGCTGCTCTCGGGCAGCGTCCGCCGCAACGTCACCTACCGGATCCCCAAGGTCGACGAGGCCGAGCTCGAGCGCGTGAGCCGCCTGTGCGGGCTCGACGAGCTCGTCGCCTCCCTGCCCGACGGCTGGGACACGAACGTCGGCCCCGGCGGCGGCCAGCTCTCCGCCGGCCAGCAGGCGCGCATCAGCATCGCGCGCGCCGCCCTGGGCCGCCCCGCGCTCCTCGTCCTCGACGAGGCCGAGGCGCACCTCGACCCCGAGAACTCCAAGGTGGTCGACCGGGTCCTCGCCGACCACCGCGGCACCGCGCTCGTGGTCACGCACCGGCACGAGCTCATGGCGTCCTCCGACGTCGTGTGGTGCCTCGAGGACGGCCGTCTCGTCCGCGTCGCGACGCCGGCGGAGCTCCTCTCCGACGACGACGAGGCCGCCACCGCGCTGCTCGCCGAGGCGGTGCCGGCATGAGCCGCTCGCCGTTCGCGGTCGGCCACGACCCCCTGGTCGCCGGCCGGACCGCCGCCGTGGTCGGGTCGGGGCCCAACGGCCTGGCCGCCGCCGTCGCGCTCGCCCGCGCCGGCGTGGCCGTCACCGTCCACGAGGCCGGGCCGGAGGCGGGCGGGGCCACCCGCTCGGGCCCGGTCCTCGGCGAGGGGACGACCGTCGACCTCGGCTCCGCCGTCCACCCGTTCGGGATCGCGAGCCCGTTCCTCGCCACCCTCGACCTCGGCCGTCACGGGCTCGAGTGGGTCCAGCCCGACATCCCCGTGGGCCACCCGCTCGACGACGGCCCGGCCGCCGTCCAGTATCGCTCGCTGCGCTACACGGCCGCCGACCTCGGGCGCGACGGGGCGGCCTGGCAGCGCCTCTACGCCCCGGTCGTCTCCGACTGGGAGGCGACGACGGCGGGATTCCTCGGCCCGCTGCTGCGCGTCCCGCGCGAGCCGGTGGCCCTGGCCCGGCTCGGCCTCCGGGGCGCCCTGCCCGCGACCGCCGTGGCGAAGGCCCTCTTCCGCGACGAGCGGGCGCGCGCCCTGTTCGCCGGCACCTCCGCGCACTCCGTCATGCCGCTGACCCACCCCCTGACCGCGGCGTTCGGCGTGCTCTTCGGCGCCGCCGCGCACGCGACCGGCTGGCCGGTGGCCCGCGGCGGCTCGCGCGCGATCTCGGCCGCGCTCGTCGCCGAGCTCGAGGCCCACGGCGGCCGGGTCGTCACCGACTCCGAGATCACCGACCTCGACCAGGTCCGGCCCGCCGACGCCATCCTGCTCGATCTCGGCCCCCACGCCGTCGCCGAGCTCGCCGGCGACGAGCTGCCCGCCGGCGTGACCCGCGGGCTGCGCCGCTGGCGCTACGGCACCGCCACCCACAAGGTCGACTACCTCCTCGACGGCCCCGTGCCGTGGAACGACGACCGCCTGGGCCGCGCCGGCACCGTCCACCTCGGCGGCACCCTCGACGAGATCGCGGCCGCCGAGCGCGACGTCCACCGCGGCCGCCACCCCGAGCGGCCCTACGTCCTCGTCGCCCAGCAGAGCGCGCTCGACCCCGGCCGCGCGCCCGCCGGGCAGCAGGTCCTCTACGCCTACGCCCACACCCCGCACGGCTCGACCGCCCCCGTGGGGGACCGGATCGACGCCCAGCTCGAGCGCTTCGCCCCCGGCTTCCGCGACCGCGTGCTCCGCCGCGTCGAGTCCGCGCCCGCGGACCTCGCCGCGTGGAACCCCAACCTCGTGGGCGGCGACGTCGTCGGGGGATCCATGGGTGGCACGCAGCTCCTCCTGCGGCCGCGGGCGACGCTGCGCCCCTACGGCCTCGGGGCGTCCGGCCTGTTCATGTGCTCCGCCTCCACGCCCCCCGGCGGCGGCGTCCACGGCATGAACGGCTACCACGCCGCCCGCGCGGCCCTGACCCACCTGCGCCGCACGGAGACCCGCGGACGCGCCGGACGCAGCAGCTACCGCACGAAGGAGTGGTCATGACCAGCACGAAGGAGACGACATGAGCACGACGACGAGGCCCCCCGTGACCGCGGGCGGGCGCGCGAAGACCCTGACCTACCTCGCGGGGATCGCGCTCACCGCGGTCGTGGCCGCGCCGATCCGGCAGAACCACCGGCCCGACGACGAGAAGGTCGACGGGTTCCCCCTGTCCTACTACCCGATGTTCTCCGTCCGACGCACGAGGAACGGCACCGTCCACCACCTGCTCGGCATCGACGACGACGGCACCGAGCGGATCCTCCACTTCGGCCACGCCGGGACCGGCGGGCTCAACCAGGTGCGCCGCCAGATCAACCGGCGCGTGCGCGAGGGGCGGGCCGAGGAGGTCGCGCGGCTCGTCGCGGCCTCGGTCGCGGCGTCGTCGGCGGAGCAGGACGCCGCCGTCGAGCGCGTCCAGGTCGTCACGTCGGTGCACCGGTTCGACGACTTCTTCGCCGGCGACCGGGCCCCCCGGCGCCGCACCGTCCTCGCCGACGTCCCGGTCCCGCGCACGATGATCTGACGAGGCCGTCGCGCCCCTGAGCTCGTCCCCACCGCCCGGTGACCCGTACCCACCGCCGGGCATCCCCACCCGTACCCCAGCCCACCTGGAGTCCCTCATGCTCAGCCGGATCCGCGACGGCGCCCGCCGCCTCGCGTCCGCCGTCGACAGTCGTATCCTGCCCGCGACCTCGGCCGCCCGCCCCGCCCTCAACCGCGTCGCCACCGGCGCCTACACGGCCTACTACCTCGGTCGGCGGATCAAGATGTTCCGCCGCATCCACCGCACCGACCCGGGCCTGTTCCAGCCGGTCGGCCCGGTCAAGGTGCTCAAGCGGCCGCTGCCCGCCCCCGTGGCCGACGCGCTGATGTACGCGACGATCGCCAGCGACGTCGCCTTCACCCTCGGCGTGAAGCACAAGGTCACCGGTCCGCTGCACGCCGCCCTGCTCACGTGGTCGCTGTCCTACCGCAACTCGTGGTCGATGATCTTCCACAGCGACAACAACCTCGTCCTGCACACGATCGTGCTGGGCGCGACGCCCTCGGCCGACGCCGTCTCCGTGGACGCCCTGCTGGCGCGACGGTCGGCGTCGGTGGTTCCGTCGCCGTCGGTCCGGGCCCTTCCTGCCCGGGTGATCCCGGCGCGTGTGCTGCCCGAGCGGATGGTCCCGGCTCGACCCCGCCCGGCAGTCTCGACCGCGCCGGCGCCGTCGTGGCGGTACGCGGCCCCGGTCCGGGGGATGCAGGCGGTGACGGCGGTCAACTACTTCCTCGCCGGCTACGCCAAGGTCACCGGCCCGCTCGGCTGGAGGTGGGCCGACGGCGAGGTGCTGCGTCGCCAGATCGCCGCCGACGGCCTGCGCAAGGAGCTGCTCGGGAGCGAGGCCGCGGGGCTCGGTATCCGGCTGTACGACCAGACGTTCCTGTTCAAGGTGTCGGCGGCCGGGTCGCTCGTCCTCGAGCTCGCCGCGCCGCTCGCGCTGCTCGACCGGCGGCTCGCCCGGCTGTGGGCGGTCAGCGCGTTCTCGATGCACTGGGGGATCAAGGCGATCATGGGCATCACGTTCCGCCACAACCTCTCCGGCGTGCTCTACCTGCCCTACTTCCCGCTGGAGAAGCTGCTCCCCGCGCGCATGCGGTGACGGTTGCCGTCCGGCTTCGGGTCGAGCGCGGCTCGGCGTCTCTGCGGTCGTCGGTGTGCGTCGTCGCGGGGTACGGTCCGGCGCCGACATCCGGACCATCGGGGAGACAGCCGAGTGTCCGTCGTTCCTCCCGACCTAACCTGGCCGGGTGAACGACACCTGGTCCGCCCGCACCCGCGCCGTCGCGCTCGGCCGCCCCTCCGGCACCGGCGCCCCGCTCAACGTCCCGCCGTCGCTGGCCTCGACGTTCCAGGAGGGCGGCACCGACTACGCGCGGTTCGGCACGGACGGCACCGTCGCCCTCGAGACGGCCCTCGGCTCACTCGACGGCGGCCACGCCGTCACCTTCGCCACCGGCATGGCCGCGGCGGCGGCGATCGTCGAGACGATGCCCGTCGGCACCCACGTCGTCAGCGGCTCGACGATCTACCACGGCGTCCGGTCCCTGCTCGCCGACCTCACGGCGCTCGGCCGCCTGCGCGACGTCCGCGTCGACGCGACCGACCACGGGGCCGTCGCCGCCGCCCTCGACGCCGCGGCTTCCGACGGAGCGCCGGCGCTGCTGTGGCTCGAGACCCCGAGCAACCCGCTGCTCGAGATCCTCGACGTCGAGGCCCTCGCCGCGATCGCCGCCGAGCGCGGCGTACCGGTCGCCGTCGACTCGACCTTCGCCACCCCGCTGCGCCTGCGCCCCCTCGAGCTCGGCGCCACCTACGTGCTGCACTCGGCGACCAAGTACATCGGCGGGCACTCCGACCTCATGATGGGCGCGGTGGTCGCGCGCGACGCCGACGCGCTCGCCCCGATCGTCCGGCAGCGGTCGCTGCACGGCGGCTTCCCCGGCGGCATGGAGACGTTCCTCGCCCTGCGGGGGCTGCGCACGCTCGCCCTGCGGCTCGACCAGGCGGAGGCCAACGCCCAGGTCGTCGCGGAGCGGCTCGCGGCCCACCCCGCGGTCACGTCGGTCGCCTACCCCGGGCTGCCTGACGACCCCGGACACGCGCTCGCCGCCCGCACGATGGGCGGGTTCGGCGCCGTCGTGTCGTTCTGCCTGGCGAGCGAGGACGCGGCCGACCGGGTGCTCGCGCGCACCGAGCTCGTCGTCATGGCGACCTCGCTCGGCGGCGTCGAGACCACCGCCGAGCGGCGCAACCGGTGGAACGAGGGCACCCGCACCGGGCTCGTGCGGATGAGCGTGGGCGTGGAGGACGTCGAGGACATCTGGGCGGACCTCGCAAGGGCGCTCGAGCCGGAGACGGCCGCGTAGGCGGGGCCGGGGCGGCCCGCTACCGCTTCGTGACGGTGACCGCGACCTCGTCGCCGACGCCCTTGCCGAGGGCCTTCCGGACCTTGGCGTTGAGGGAGACCATGTGGCCGCCGGTCCCGGTGACCATCGCGCCCACGTTCTCCAGCACGACGTCGTCGACCGTGGCGTCCACCCGGACCGTCCGGCCGGTGCCGAAGAACTCCGCCGAGCCCGGGATCTCGACGCAGCTCCACGTCTCGCCCTTGACGTCGACCCCGATGGTGGTGGTGAAGCTCAGCCGCTCCGTGTCCATGGCCGCAGCCTAGGGGGCGGCTGCCGCGGGCGAGCGTCGTCCGTGCGGCGGGGCAACGGCTGAGCGCGCCACCGTTGGGGGGAAAGCGGCCTGTTTCGGGGCCCAGAGGCGCCGCAATCCCCCCATTCGTCACGCCGGTCGGGTCAGCGCGAGGCGATGTCCCGGCGTCGGAAACCGAGGAGCCCGACGACGACGAGCACCGCCGCGATGACCGACAGCGCGACGAGCGGGACGATCTCGAGGTCCTCCGCCGGGAGGGCCGGCGTGCTGTCGAACGGCGAGATCGCGAGCGCCCAGTCCGGGATGTCGAGCAGCCCGCCGAGGAAGAGCACGAGCGACGTCCACACGACGAGCAGCCACGCGAGCACCGTGAGCCGCGGCGCGAGGCCGTAGGTGGCGACCGCGAGTCCCGCGATGACGGCGATCGCCGGCAGGTAGACGAGCGCGGCGATGACGAGCTCGCCGACCCGGCCGGCCTCGCCGACGCCGAGTGCCACGCCGATCCCCGTGCCGAGGCCCGCGACCAGCGTGAGCAGGACGGTCTGCAGCGCCACCGTCGTGAGCCAGCCCGCGAGGAACCCGGTGCGCGAGCTGCCGGTGACGATCACCTGCTCGGCCCGGCCCGAGGACTCCTCGGCCTTGAGCCTGAGCACGCCCGAGACGGCGAGGACCATCGGGGCGACGAGCGTGATCGTGAGGACGATGCCCGCGAACTGCGCGGTCATGTCCGTGCCCTCCATCTCGATCCAGCTCTGCAGGGTGGGGTTGTCGTCCAGCATCCCGTCGATGGATCCGGCGAGGGACCCCATGGCGACGGCGAAGAGGAACGTCCCCACGCCCCACGCGACGACCGAGCCGCGCCCGAGCCGCTCGGCGAGGCCGGCGGGGGAGAGCAGGGAGCGCGCCGCGGTGGCGGGACCGGGGGAGGGGCGGCGCAGCCCGGCACCGAGGTCGCGGCGCCTCGCGAGGCCGACCGCAACGACGTAGAGGACGACGACGGCGGCCGCGGAGACCGCGAGCGGCCACCAGCGCAGGTCGACGAACAGGCGGGTCTGCTGCGCCCACGCGAGCGGCGAGAACCACGAGAGCCACGAGCCGGTGGGCTCGATGACGTCGCCGATGCCGCGGACGAGGAACGCGACCGCGAGGACGGCGGAGGAGAGCCCGCTCGCGCCGGCGGCGTGCTCGGTGGTCTGGGCGATGACGGTGGCGATCGCCGCGAAGACCATGCCGGTCAGGGCGGTGGCGACCCCGAGCGCGACCGAGTCGGCGACGGCCATGCCGGGCACGAGCAGCCCGACCGTCACGGCGGCGCCGACGAGGACGTTGGCGATCGCGACCGTGACGACCGACGCCGTCGGGGCGGCGAACCGGCCCACGGGCAGCGAGCGGACGAGCTCGAGCCGGCCCGACTCCTCCTCGGCGCGGGTGTGCCGCACCGCGAGGAGGATCGACATGATGCTCGCCGCGAGGAGCACGTACAGGACGAGCTCGTTCGCGACCATCGCGCCGAACGTGTAGTTGTCGAGCGCGAACGCCGGGCCGCTCATGATGACCGCGGCCGGGCTCGACATGAGATCGGCGCGGCCCTGGAGGGACTCCTGGGTGGGGAAGGCCTCCTCCAGGGAGTAGATCGAGCCGAGGACGACGAGCCCGACGGCGAACGTCCACACCGCGATGCGGACGCGGTCGAGTCGCAGGTTGAGCCGGACGAGGGTGCCCGTCCCCGTGAGGTGCGAGCCGCCGTCGGGCGGGTGGTCGGTCCGTGGGTGAGGGCGGGGCGCGTCGGTGCGGGCCGGGGCGGTGGTGGTCATCAGGCGGCCTCGCTCACGTCGTCGCCGTAGTGCCGCATGAAGAGCTCCTCCAGCGAGGGCGGGGTGATGGTGAGGTTCTCGACGCCGGCGTCCGCGAGCACGCGCAGGACCTCGTTGATGCGAGTGTTGTCGATGTCGAACGTGAGCCGGCCGTCCTCGGCGACGAGGTCGTGGACGCCGTCGATGCGCGCGAACGCCTCGGCCGGGTGGGCGGTGGTCGCGGAGACGGTCGAGCGCGTGAGGTGGCGCATCTCGGCGAGCGTCCCGGACTCGACCGCGCGGCCGGCCCGGATGATCGTCACCGTGTCGCACAGCTTCTCGACCTCGCCGAGGATGTGGCTCGAGAGCAGGACGGTGCGGCCGTCCTCGCGGAGCTTGCGCACCTCGTCGGTGAAGACGGCCTCCATCAGGGGGTCGAGGCCGGAGGTCGGCTCGTCGAGGAGGAAGAGCTCGGAGTCGGAGGCGAGGGCCGAGACGAGGGCGACCTTCTGCCGGTTGCCCTTGGAGTAGGTGCGGGACTTCTTCGTGGGGTCGAGCTCGAAGCGCTCGATGAGCTCGTCGCGGCGCCTCCGGTCGGCGGTCCCGCCGTGCAGGCGGGTGAAGACGTCGATCGCCTCGCCGCCGGTGAGGTTCGGCCACAGGCTCGTGTCGCCGGGGACGTAGGCGAGGCGGCGGTGGACGGCGACGGAGTCGGTCCAGGGGTCCTGCCCGAGGACGGTCGCTCGGCCCGAGTCGGCGCGCAGCATGCCGAGCAGGACGCGGATGGTGGTGGACTTCCCGGCGCCGTTCGGGCCGAGGAAGCCGGTGACCTGGCCCGTCGGGACGGTGAGCTCGAAGCCGTCGAGCGCGCGGGTGGGGCCGAAGGTCTTGACGAGGTCGGCGACCTCGATCGCGTGCGTGGTCATGCGGTGCTCCTGTGGTCGGAGGTGGGAGGTGCGGTGTCGGAGGGGTCGGCGTCGCCGGCCGGTGTGTCGGGTGCGCCGGTGGGTGGGGCGCCGGGGGTGGCGTCGTCGTGCGGGGGTGGAGGTGGCGCGTCGTCGGCGACGGCACGCCTGCCCTCCGGGGAGTCGAGGTACGCGTCGAGCAGGGTGGAGTTGGTGAGCAGCGGCTCGGTGTAGATCTCGAGCAGCGGGAGGACCATCCGGTCGGTGTAGCTGCGCAGCATGTCGGGCATCTCGTCGAGGTCCCACTCGTCACGGTGCCCGGGCAGCTCGAGGAGCAGGGCGCCGAGGGACATGACGGACAGGGCGCGCGCGCGACGGCTCGGGCTCCGGCTCGGCCGCGCGATCCCGTCCCGGACGGCGTCGGCGAGGTACGTCTCGGAGCTGGTCACGAGGGCGTCGAGGAAGTGGTCGGTGAGGGCTCCGCCGGTCTGCATGGCGCGGAGGACGTAGGCGACGAGCTCGAGATAGCCGTCGAGCTCGGCCATCTGGGCGAGCGCGGTCGCGAACCCGACGTCGCCCCGGAGGATCTCGGTCTTGCTGTCCCGGATCCGCGCCAGGACGTGGTCGTCGCACGCCTCGCGCAGGCCGGCCCGCGAGCCGAAGTGGTGGAGGATCAGGCCCGCGCTGACGCCGGCGTCGGCCGCGATGCTGCGCAGGGACGCGTCGAAGCCGTGGGCGGCGAACCGCCGGATCGCGGTGTCCCGGAGGCGGGCCCGGGTGCTGAGATCCTCGGACGTTGAACTCATGTTCAGCACGCTATACGCGTGTTCAGTCGGGTGGCAAGGGGTTTTCGCGACTGCTGTGCACCGGCCCGTGCCACGCTGGAGCCATGGCGCGCACATGGCTGACGGTGACGGTCGAGCTCCTCGGCGGGCGGTGGGAGGAGCTCTGGCCACAGCCGGGGCGGGTGTTCGCCGTCGGGCCGTCCCACACGTTCGAGGCGCTCGCCGACGCGATCAACGACGCCTTCGGGCGCTGGGACCTCGCGCACCTGTCGGTCTTCACGCTCGAGGACGGGCGGGTGGTCTCCGACCCGGAGACCGTCGACGAGGCGGTGAGCTCGATGGCGGGGCCGCTCGTCGGCGGGCTCGACTCCGGTGCCACCAAGGTGGCGAAGGTCGTGGGCACGGGCGACGAGATGAGGTTCGAGTTCGACCTCGGCGACGGCTGGGTGCACCGGTGCGTGGTGGGGGTGAAGGTCGATCCCGACGAGGTGCTCGGGCTGCGGCCGAAGCGCCCCGTGGCGTTCCGGGGCTGGGGCACGCTCCCGGACCAGCACGGCCGCCGGTGGTGGGGCGACGACGGTGAGGGCCGGGTGCCGCGGCGACCGCCGCAGGCGGACCCGATGCTCGCGGGGGAGTGGCCGCCGGCGGACCGGGCGCCGGGGCTCGATCTCCGCGAGGTGCGTGCAGCCGTCGCGGCGCGGGATGCGCAGTGGTTCCTCGACGCGGTCCTCGGCCGCGACGTCGACGACGCGCTCCAGCAGGTGGGCGCCGGACTCCCGTGGGCGCTCGTCGATGATCGCGGGGCCGTGGAGGGGCTCGCGCTGGCGATCGTCAACCGGCTCGGCGTGCGTGACTTCGAGGGGGACCGCGTGCTGGCGGACGACCTGCTCGCCCTGCTGAGGCAGGAGCCGCTGGGTGACCGACTACTCCCGGTCGACCTCGCGACGCTGGCCGAGGTCATGCACGAGGACCCCGAGTCCTCCGAGGCCGGTTACGTCGACCTGGAGACCGGCGCGGTGTTCCACGCCTTCGAGGCGGACGACGGAGTCGTCGGCGACGACGTGGCGATCGACGTCGAGTCCGACCCGGACCGGTACCTCGAGGTCGAGCCGGTCGAGAAGCGGGCCGCCTGGCAGGACATGGCGGCCTTCGCCGAGGCGCAGGCGGGGCGCGAGGGCGGGTCCGAGGTTCAGGATCGGCTCGAGCGGGCGATCGACGGGTCCGGTGCCTTCCGCCGGTTCCGGGACCTCATCGAGAAGGAGGGACTGGTCGAGCGCTGGATGGCGTTCTCCGAGGACCGGCGGATCGGCCGTGCGCGGGCGGTTCTCGCCGACGAGGGCATCCGGGTGGGGGAGCCTGTCAGGGACTGACGGCTGACGGTTGATGGCTGACGGCTGACGGTGGTTGGCCGCTCAGGTCTCGGCGACCGTGACGTGCCTGTCGTGGCCCGGGTGTTCGAGCTCGTCGACAACTGCCGCGGCGAGGTCCTCGGCGGAGATCCGGGAGACGCCGTCGGCATCGGTGAGCAGTGTCGTCGTGCCGCGACGGTAGGAGCCGGTGCGCTCGCCGGGCTCGAGGACGGCCGGGGGGCTGAGGTAGACCCAGTCGCGGTTCGCGTGCCGCTCGCAGATATCGAGCTGGGTGACGCTCGCGCCGGCGATCTCGCGCCACTGCGCCGGGACGTACGCGGGGTCGTCGACCACGACCCGGTCCGCGCCGCGGGGTGATCGCAGCGGACCCGCCCCGCCGACGACGAGGAGTCGCGCGCCCCGGCGCCCTGCGGCGTCGAGCACGGCCTCGGTCACGGGCACGATCGCGCCGGGTCGGCCCGCGGGAGCGCGCACGGTTAGGACCGCCGCGTCCGCCCCGCCGAGGGCGTCCGCCACCTGGTCGGTCGCGGCGGCGTCGAGCGCGAGGGGCTCGACGGTTCCTGTCGGTTGGTGGACGTGCGTGCCGGGATCGAGTGCAGCGTGGACGTGCGTGCCGAGGACGTCCGCGCCGGGAACGTGCGCGCCGTGGGTGTGGCGGTGCCGGCCCGGCGTCCGGGCGGCCGCGGTGACGTGATGCCCACGCGCGGCGGCCTCGGCGACGATCCGCGTGCCCACCATGCCGGTAGCGCCGATGACGAGGATCCTCACGGCGCGACCACCTCCTCGCGGTCCGCGTCCGCGTGTGGGTGCTCCGGCGGCTCCGGCTGTTGCGGAGGCTCCGGCGCCTCCGGCCCCGGCCGGCCACGACGTGTCCGCGGCGAGAGCTGCCCCGTCGCCAGGGCAGCGAGAGCCACGGCGAACCCGACGAGCTGGACCCCGTTCAGCGACTCGCCCGCGAGGAGCGCGCCGAGCGAGGCCGCGACGAGCGGTGAGAGCAGCCCGAGCAGGGCGGTCGGAGCGACCGGGAGCCGCCCGATGCCGCGGAACCACAGCGTGTAGGCGAGCAGCCCGCCGACGAGGCCGAGCCAGAGGTAGCCCGCCACGCCCCCGGCGTCGACGTGGGTGGGAACGCCGTCGATCACCAGCGCGGGGACGAGGAGCACGAGCCCGCCGGCGGTCAGCTGCCACGACGCGAGGCCAACCGCGCTCACCCCCGCCGGCCGCCCCCACCGCTTGGTGAGCACGACCCCGGTGCCCATCGAGGCGGCGCCCGCGATCCCGGCGACCACCCCGACGAGATCCAGCCCTGCTCCCGGTCCGAGGACGACGAGACCCACCCCGACGACGCCGGTCACGCCCCATGTGAGCCGCCATGCGGAGAGCCGCTCGGGAAGCAGCGCAGCCGCAAGGAGGGCGACGAGCAGGGGTTGCGTGGCCCCGAGTGTCGCGGCGACGCCGCCCGGCAGCCGCTCGGCCGCGACGAACAGGAGCGGGAAGAAGATCCCGATGTTGAGCGTGCCGAGGACCGCGGCGCGCCACCACCAGTCGCCGCTGGGGAGCTGCCGCGCGACGAGCAGGCCGAGGAGTCCCGCGGGCAGGGCGCGCATGAGGCCGGCGAAGACCGGGTGGTCCGGCGGCAGCAGCTCGGTCGTCACGATGTACGTGGTCCCCCAGACGGCGGGCGCGACGGCGGTCGCGAGCAGGAGGCCCGCGCGCCGGGCGCCGTGCGGTGCCGGAGGAGAGGTCGTGGCCGGCGCGGACACCGGTGGGGTGACGCCGCGGGTGGGCGTCGTCGTCGGCTGGATCGTCATGTCCTTACCTTCCGCCTCCGACCGGCGATCGGTCCAACACATCGTTGTCATGGGAACGATCGCGCAGCATGATGGATGGATGGAGCTCCAGCAGCTGCGCTACGTCCTCGCCGTCGCCGAGACGCGGAACTTCACGCGCGCGGCGGCGCAGTGCTTCGTCGTCCAGTCGGCGCTCAGCCACCAGGTGGCCGCGCTCGAGAAGGAGCTCGGCGTCCGGCTGTTCGCCCGCACGAGCCGCCGGGTCGAGCTCACGGCCGCCGGCGAGGCATTCCTCCCCGCCGCCCGGGCGAGCCTCGAGGCGGCCGAGCGTGCGGCGGCGCAGGCTTCGGCGGCCGCCGGGGAGGTGCGGGGCACGCTGCGGATCGGCCTCATCCCCACCGTCACCGCCCTCGACGTGCCCGCCACGCTGCGCCGCCTTCACGACGCGCACCCCGCCGTCCGGGTCACGGTGCGGGGCGGGGACAGTGACCGGCACGTCGCGGCGATCCGGGCCGGGGAGCTCGACGTCGCCGTCCTCGGCCTGTCCGAGCGGACGCCGCCGGCCGGGGTCGCCTCGCGCGAGCTCACGCGGGACCGGCTCGTCGCCGTCCTGCCGGCGACGCATCGCCTCGCTCGTCGTCGTCGGATCCGACTGGCGGACCTCGAGGGCGAGACGTTCGCCGACTTCGGCGAGGGCTCGCCCGGGCGGGCCCAGAGCGACCTGGCGTTCGAGGCGGCCGGCCTCGCGCGGTCGGTGACCTTCGAGTCGATGGGCTCGGAGCTCATCCTCGGGCTCGTGGCGGAGGGGCTCGCGGTGGCGCTGCTCCCGCCCGCCGTCGTCCCGGCCGATCGGCGCACGGTCACGGTCGAGGTGACGGACGGCCCGGTCCGGGTCGAGCACCTCGCGTGGAGCGACTTCAACCCCGCCCCGGCGACGACGGCGTTCCTCGAGCTCGTCGGTCCCTGACGGCAGCATCTGACGCACTCATGGTCGCGGTCGTGTCGCCGCGAGGGCCGCGCCTGCCGGTCGACGTGTAGCACATGAAGTGCTACCGTGTGGGGATGGAACGTATCGGTGTCCGCGAGCTGCGACAGAACGCGTCGCGCTACCTGGCGCTCGTCAAGTCCGGATCGACGGTCGAGGTCACCGAACGAGGCGAGCTTGTCGCGCTCCTCACCCCGCCGTCTGGAGCCGTGACCGCACGGGATCGACTGGTGGCCTCCGGCCACCTCCGGCCGGCAGGCAGCCCGAGCGGTCGTGCGCGAACCCCCCGGCCCTTGTCGATCGCGAACGGCGGGCCGACGAACCAGGAGCTGCTCGACGTCGAACGGCAGGAGCTCCTGTGATCTACCTCGACTCGTCGGCGCTCATGAAGCTCGTGCGTCGTGAGGCCGAGACCGATGCTCTGGTCGAATGGATGGGCGCGCGTCCGGACGACCTCCTGGTGACGAGCGAGCTGGGAAGGGTCGAGGTCCTCAGGGCGGCGCGGAGGGCGGGCGATCTGGCCCTCGCCGAGGCCCGGCTCGTGGTCGGTGACCTCGATCTGGTCCCTCTCGGCCGTGACGTTCAGGATCTCGCGTGCGACCTCGGTGTGCCGATGCTGCGCACGCTCGACGCCCTGCACCTCGCGTCAGCACTGGTGCTCGGGAATGCGCTCGGCTCGTTCGTCGCCTACGACCACCGACTTGTCGATGCCGCCGGGGCTGCCGGTCTTGCCGTCGTCGCACCCGGCACCTGATCGGCCCTCCGCTCGCCTGCGTACAGCCGGCTACATCCACCCGGCAGCGGACAGGGCGAGCATCCAGCCCGTCAGCGTGAGGAACGAGCACGCGGTCTGGAGCATCATCGTCGCCGTCGGCACGTCGGTCTCCCCGTACTGCTCGGCGAGCGCCGGCAGCACCGAGTAGGTCGGCAGCGCGCACATGAGCACGGCGGCGGCCCGCAGTTCGTCCGGCAGCGAGGGCAGTCCGGCGGCGTCGAACGCCAGGAGCAGCCCGACGGCGATCGCCGGCATCACCGCGAGCTTCCCGACCACGGTGGCGAGCACGTCGCCGAGCGCCCCGCGGATCCGTAGGCCGACGAACATCCCGCCGACGGCGAACAGCGCCACCCCGGTCGACGCCCCCGCGAGGAGGTCGACGCCGTTGCCCAGCGCGGACGGCACCTCGAGCCCGGCGGCGCTGAGCGCGAGCGCGGCGACGATCGCGACGACCATCGGGTGCAGGAGGACGCCGCGGACGGTCGCGACGAGCCGGTCCCTCACCGTGCCCGTGCCCGTGGCCCGCTCGGCCAGGAGGAGGGTGAGCGGGATGATGAGCGCGTTGTCGACGATCATCCCCATCCCGACGGCGGCTCCCGCCTGCTCCGTGAACAGCAGGAGGAAGACGGGGAACCCGATGAACCCGTTGTTCGTCCCTGCCATCCCGGTGCCCATGAACACCGTGCGCACCCGGTCGCGACCGCGGGCACGGCCGTAGAGGGCCGCGAGGCCGAACATCACCAGCGCGGCGAGGGCGTAGGTGAGCAGGTAGGCGGCGTGGAAGACCTCGGCGGGGGAGCGGCCGGCGAGGTTGGCGAAGATGAGCAGCGGGAGCGCCACCTTGACGACGAACCGCGAGAGCACGCTCGCGTCCTCGCGCCGGAACATCCCGATGCGCGTGAGCACGTAACCGAGCGCGACGACGAGGAACACCGGCACCGTCGCCGCCAGCACGTGCTGCACGTTGCCTCCAGGGTGGTCGACGCGGGGTTCGTCGTCGTCGGGCGATTGTCGCCCTACCCGAAGGTGTCGGTGTGCTTGCTCGACCCGCCGTTGGTCACAGTGCTTGAAGCCGCGACGTGTTCGTCGGTGGCGCAGGATCGGGTGCGGTGATGCGATAGCCCAGCTCGTCGAGGATCGCCACGGCCTCGTCCGGGGCGTCGCGGACGACGGAACGAGTCTGCTGGCGTCGCCAACGTTCGCGACCTCGGCGAAGAGACTCGCGCCCCTCGGGGGACACGTCGACGCCGAGCTCCGAGACGAGCATCTCGAGCAGGTCCTGGAGGCACGGGCGGAAGCGGTGACCGCCGAGTGGAAAGTGCAGCTCCGCGAGCTTCGGGACCTCGGTGGCCGCGGCGCGACGTTTGCCGCGCATCGTGGACGTCCCGGCCTGGGACATGACGTAGGTAGCAGCGTCGCGATGGGCGTGCACCTGCAGGTGGGCGCCCGGCATCTCGGACTTCGGATGACGGACGTAGTCTTAGCGGAACAGGGGCTCGCCGGAGGCCCGCTCACCGGCGTATACCGCGAAGCTCGAATGCTCGACCGCGAGGAACGTCGCTGACGAGTCGAGCTCGCAGTGGAACTTCACCTTGAGGGTGAGGAGGCGACCGCCGTCGACGTTCAGCGGTATCCCGGTCGCGGGAGCCTGTTCAACGGTCACCCGGTTCTCGAGGGCCACGGCGGTGAAGGGTGCGGCGTCCGGTGCGAGCGACCGGACGGTGTCGGAGATGTCTGTGGCGAACGCCTGGGCCTGGCGGACCAGGTCGTCGGACGTCACCTCGACAGGAGGAAGTCGAGGCTCTCGAGCTCGTCGAACAGCGCCAGCTCCTCGGCCGAGAGGAGGTACTCGGACGCGCGCGTCCGGAACGCGTCCTCGTCCTCGCCGACACGGCTGAGGATCGCGTCGCGCCGCGCGTTCGCCTCGACGGCATTCAGGTGGCTGACGACGACCTGGGTCATGGCGTGGGCTCCTTCGGGGATGGAAGGGCCGACGGTATCCGTAGGCACTGACAGTAGCGCTGCGACGGGGCGACTCGGCTGATGCTCGTGTGTGGCGAGGCTGCGGCGGCTCCCGGTCCTGGGCGCGGTGGGCCTCACCTGCGATCTCGACGACGAACCGCAATCTCGACGACGACGAACCGCAATCTCGACGACGACGAACCGCAATCTCGACACCGAGGGGCGGGCGAGGGAATGGATCCCGCAGCGCCAAGGTTGAGCCATGCAGACTCAACTTCACACCCGCGCGGCTGGACAGCGGAACCGCGCACGGTGCAAGGTTGAGTGCATACGACTCAAGACCCAGTCGGGAGTCGCGGCCGCCCCGGTCGCGTCGCCGGCGTGACCACCAAGGAGCACCTCTTATGGCACGAGCAGTCGGGATCGACCTCGGCACCACGAACTCCGTCGTCTCCGTCCTCGAGGGCGGCGAGCCCACCGTCATCGCGAACGCCGAGGGCGCGCGCACCACGCCGTCCGTCGTCGCGTTCAGCAAGTCCGGCGAGGTCCTCGTCGGCGAGATCGCCAAGCGTCAGGCCGTCACCAACGTCGACCGCACGATCTCGTCGGTCAAGCGCCACATGGGCACCGACTGGTCGGTCGACATCGAGGACAAGTCCTACTCGGCGCCCGAGATCTCGGCGCGCATCCTCGGCAAGCTGAAGAAGGACGCCGAGTCCTACCTCGGCGAGCCCGTCACCGACGCGGTCGTCACCGTGCCGGCGTACTTCAACGACGCCGAGCGCCAGGCCACGAAGGACGCCGGCCAGATCGCCGGCCTCAACGTCCTGCGCATCGTCAACGAGCCCACCGCGGCCGCCCTCGCCTACGGCCTGGAGAAGGGCAAGGAGGACGAGCTCATCCTCGTCTTCGACCTCGGCGGCGGCACGTTCGACGTCTCCCTGCTCGAGGTGGGCAAGGACGAGGACGACTTCTCCACGATCCAGGTCCGCGCGACCTCCGGCGACAACCGCCTCGGCGGCGACGACTGGGACCAGCGCGTCGTCAGCTGGCTCGTCGACACGGTCAAGGGCCGCGGCGGCCCCGACCTGTCCAAGGACAAGATCGCGCTCCAGCGCCTCAAGGACGCCGCGGAGCAGGCCAAGAAGGAGCTCTCCTCGGCCACGTCGACGAACATCTCGCTGCAGTACCTGTCGATGACCCCCGAGGGGCCGATCCACCTCGACGAGCAGCTCACGCGCGCCAAGTTCGAGGACATGACCAAGGACCTCCTCGACCGCACCAAGGCGCCGTTCGAGAACGTCATCCGCGACGCCGGGATCCAGCTCTCCGAGATCGACCACGTGGTTCTCGTCGGCGGCTCGACCCGCATGCCGGCCGTCACCGAGGTCGTCAAGTCGCTCACCGGTGGCCGCGAGCCCAACAAGGGCGTCAACCCGGACGAGGTCGTCGCCGTCGGCGCCGCCCTCCAG
This sequence comes from Georgenia sp. Z1344, assembly GCF_057652375.1. Classification (NCBI taxonomy): domain Bacteria; kingdom Bacillati; phylum Actinomycetota; class Actinomycetes; order Allobogoriellales; family Allobogoriellaceae; genus Georgenia; species Georgenia sp. Z1344. Next base: position 2,038,249 of record NZ_CM172728.1, read on the forward strand.
GCCGGTGTCATCAAGGGCGACCGCAAGGACGTCCTGCTCATCGACGTCACCCCGCTCTCCCTCGGCATCGAGACCAAGGGTGGCGTGATGACCAAGCTCATCGAGCGCAACACGGCGATCCCGACCAAGCGGTCCGAGGTCTTCTCCACGGCCGAGGACAACCAGCCCTCGGTGCTCATCCAGGTCTTCCAGGGCGAGCGCGAGTTCGCGCGGGACAACAAGCCGCTCGGCACGTTCGAGCTCACCGGCATCGCGCCGGCGCCCCGCGGCATGCCGCAGGTCGAGGTCGCGTTCGACATCGACGCCAACGGCATCGTTCACGTGTCCGCCAAGGACAAGGGCACCGGCACCGAGCAGTCGATGACGATCACCGGCGGCTCCGCCCTGCCCAAGGACGAGATCGACCGCATGATCAAGGAGGCCGAGGCCCACGCCGCCGACGACGCCAAGCGTCGCGAGGAGGCCGACACCCGCAACACCGCCGAGCAGCAGGTCTACTCGGTGGAGAAGCAGCTGACCGACAACGCCGACAAGCTCCCCGAGGACGTCTCCTCCGAGATCCAGGCGTCCGTCGACGAGCTGAAGAAGGCGCTCGAGGGTGAGGACGTCGAGGCCATCAAGACGGCCCAGAACGACCTCAACACGAAGGCCATGAAGATCGGCGAGGCGCTCTACGCCGCGCAGGGCGCCGAGGACGTCGGCGCGCAGGACCAGCCGAACTTCGGTGACGCCGGTGCGACCGATGCCGGGGCCGGCGAGGGTTCCGGGTCCGGTTCCGACGAGGACGTGGTCGACGCCGAGATCGTCGACGACGAGGAGGACAAGAAGTGACCGAGCAGCCCGACCGACCGCGGGAGGAGCCGGTGGTCAACGACCGTCGGCGCATCGACCCCGAGACCGGCCGGGTGCGTCCGCCCGCGGCGGGCGGCGCCGGTGCGGCGCCCGAGCCGGGTTCCGGTCCGGGTGCGGCTGCCGGTCCCGACGACGCGGCGAGCGTCCCGGGGCCCGACGGCGCGGGCCAGGTCCCGGGGGAGGCTCCGGCCGCGCAGGGCGCAGGCGGGCCCGACGCCGGGGCGGCAGGTGCCGCCGGCTCGCCTGATGGCGCCGGCGATGCCGGGGACGCCGGTTCCGCCGGTGACGCCGACCCGCTGGCCCAGGCGCAGGCCGAGGTCCTCGACCTGCAGGACCAGGTCGCGCGCCGCAAGGCGGACCTCTACAACGTCGAGCAGGAGTACGCGGCGTTCGTGCGGCGCTCCCGCACGGAGGCCTCGGGCCACCGGCAGGCCGGCGTCGAGTCCGTCGTCGAGTCGCTGTTCGGCGTCCTCGACGACGTCGCGCTCGCGCGGCAGCACGACGACCTCACCGGGCCGTTCGCCTCGATCGCCGACAAGCTCGAGCAGACGCTCCAGCAGCGGTTCGGGCTCGAGCGGTTCGGCGCCGTCGGGGAGGAGTTCGACCCCACCGTGCACGAGGCGCTCATGAGCACCGACAGCGCGGAGGTCGAGGTCACGACGATCGACCAGGTCCTCCAGCCGGGCTACCGCATCGGCGAGAAGGTCGTGCGGGCCGCCCGCGTGGCGGTGCACTCGCCCGCGTGAGGACGGCCGACGATGCCCGTGGGCGCCGCAGCGATGTGGCGCCCACGGGCACGCGCTCGCGGCGGGGCATGTACCCGCCCACGGGCACGCGCTCGCGGAGCGCAACGAACCCGCGGATGCGTGCGAACCCGCGGCGGGAGGACCACAGGTGGAGCTGGGACGAGGGAGGTGGTGAGTGATGGCAGGGCAGGACTGGCTGGAGAAGGACTTCTACCAGGTGCTCGGCGTGTCCAAGGACGCCGACGCCGACACGATCAAGAAGGCGTACCGGAAGCTCGCGCGGAAGTACCACCCCGACCAGAACCCCGGTGACACCAAGGCCGAGGAGACCTTCAAGAAGGTCGGCGAGGCCTACGACGTGCTCTCGGACCCCAAGGACCGCAGCGAGTACGACGCGCTGCGGGCCATGGCCGGCGGGCGGCCCCGGTTCTCCGGCGGCCCCGGCGGGAGCGCGGGGGCCTCGGGCTTCGAGGACGTCTTCTCCTCCGGCTTCGGTGCCGGCGGGCGCGGGCAGTCCTACGCGTCGGCGGGGGACGCCCCCGGGTTCGACGACATCCTCAGCTCGATGTTCGGGTCGGCGGCGCCGTCGGGCTTCGGCTCGCGGCGTCGGGCGCAGCGCGGCCAGGACGTCCTTGCCACCACCACGCTGCCGTTCCGGCAGGCGGTCGACGGGTCGACGGTCGAGCTGACCGTGGACGGGCGCAGCGTCACCACCCGCATCCCGCCGGGCGTGCGCGACGGCCAGAAGATCAAGATCTCCGGCAAGGGGCGCCCCGGCTCCGGCGGGGCTCCCGCGGGCGACCTCATCATCACGGTCGAGGTCACGCCGCACCCGGTGTTCACGCTCGACGGCGCCAACCTCCGCGTGACGGTGCCCGTGACGTTCGACGAGGCCGCGCTCGGGGCCACGATCGAGGTGCCGACGCTCGACGGCGACCCGGTGCGCGTCAAGGTGCCGGCGGGGACGCCGTCGGGCCGGACGCTGCGCGTGCGCAAGCACGGCGTCCAGCGCGCCAAGGGTGCGCCGGGCGACCTCATGGTCACGGTCAACGTGGTGGTCCCCTCGCGGCTGAGCGCAGCGGCGCGGAAGGCGGTCGAGGAGTTCGCCGCCGCGAACGGTGACGCGAGCCCGCGCGAGTTCCTCTTCGAGCAGGCCGCCCGATGAGCGCGGCCCGGGCAGGGGCGGGTCGCGGGCGCGGCCGTGCCCGGGTGCGGGCGGAGGACCAGATCGGGCCCGACTCCGCCGTCCTCACCATCTCGGTCGCGGCCGAGCTCGCCGGCATGCACCCGCAGACGTTGCGCCAGTACGACCGGCTCGGGCTCGTCGAGCCGCACCGCACCCCGGGGCGCGGGCGCCGCTACTCGCTGCGGGACGTCGCGCGGCTGCGGGAGGTCCAGCGGCTGTCCCAGGACGAGGGCGTCAACCTCGCGGGCATCCAGCAGGTCCTCCGCCTGCGCGACGAGCTCGACCGCGTGACCGCCGAGCTGGAGTCGCTCCGCGCGCGCGTCGAGCCCGGCAGCCGGGTGTTCACGGCGAGCCCGACCGGCGTCGTCGTGGCGGGTCCGCGCGGGAGGCGCGTGCGCGGGGAACGGCGCGAGACCGGGGCGCTCGTCCTGTGGCAGGGCTCCCGGTACGGGCGCTGACGCCGTGACCTGCGTCAGCTCCAGCCGGTGAGCTGGGCGTAGACGAGGAACCCGACGGCGACGAGCGCCCAGATCCCCAGCAGCGGCGCGTAGAAGCGCAGCCACTTGTTGTACGGCACGCGGGCCACCACGAGCGAGGCCATGAAGTAGCCGGACATCGGGTAGACCACGTTGGTCAGGCCGTCGCCGAGCTGGTACGCGAGCACCGCGCTCTGCCGCGAGACGCCGAGGATGTCGGACAGCGGTCCGAGGACCGGCAGCGTGACGAGCGCCTGCCCCGAGCCCGAGGGCACGATGAGGTTGAAGAACGCCTGGACGACGAACATGCCGACGACGAACAGCACGGGCGGCAGGACGCCGACCACCTCGAGCCCGTGGACGATCGAGTCGAGGATCTGACCGTCCTCGAGCAGGATCGCCACACCGCGCGCGACGCCGACGACGATCGCCCCCGAGAGCACGTCCCGCATCCCCTGCTCGAACCCGTTCGCGACCTCGCTCGGACGTAGCCCGCCGACCAGCCCGACCACGAGGGCGATGACGATCCACATGCCCGCCATCTCGGGGAAGAACCAGCCCTGCGCGATGATCCCCCAGATCAGCAGGCCGGCCAGCGCGAGGAACGCGATGCCGGCAGCGACCTGGCGGCCGGTGAAGGCGTGGTGCTGGGTCGTGTCGAGGACGACGTCCTTGCCGTCGGCGCGCTGCTCCGCGGTCAGCAGCGAGCGGCTCGGGTCCTTCGCCACCCGGCGCGCGTACCAGGTGACGTAGAGGCAGGCCGTCGTGATGAGGACGACGTAGAGGACGATGCGCAGCCCGATGCCGGAGAACGGCTCGAGGCCGGTGATCTGCTGGCCGAGCCCGGTGTTGATCGGGTTGAGGAAGCCCGCGGCGAAACCGGCGCCGGTCCCGAGCAGGGCGACGGCGGCGGCCACGATGCGGTCGTACCCGAGCGCGAGCATGAGCGGGAGGATCGCGGGGATGTAGACGAGGCTGAGCTCGGGGACGCCGATGAAGCTGGCCACCAGCGAGAACGGCACCATGAGCGCCGGGATGACGAGCGCCCCGCGGTTCGCGAACACGCGGGCCACCCACGAGAGCACCGTGTCGATGAGCCCGGTCCGGCGGACCACCTCGAACATGCCGCCGACGGTGAACACGAAGAAGACGATCTGCCCCGCGTCGATGAGGCCGCGCGGGAACGCCGTGAGGAGCTGCATCGCCGAGACGGGGTCCGCGTCGACCCGCCGGAAGCTGTCCGGGTCGACGACCTCCCGCCCGTCCGGCCCGGGCACGCGGTCGTAGAGGCCGGCCGGGACGAGGTAGCTGAGGATCGCCGCGAGGAGACCCAGGGCCACGAGGACCACGAGGACGTGCGGGAACTCCCGACGGCGGCGCTCGGTGGTGGTGGTCGGCTCGCTCGCGTCGGGACGCGGTGATTCGGACATGCTCCGACCCTAGGAACGTGTGTCTGGTCCCGTGCGGCTCCCGGACTCGGTCTCAGATCCTGGTCCGGCGATGGTGCGGCGCTCCTCACCGGCTCGAGATCAGGTGAGGGTGGCGAGACCAGGGGTGGTGTCACCTGGTCTCGTGCACCTTCCCCTCCTCTCGTCGGGGCGTGCGGCGTAGCGTGGCCGGTGACCGCGCCGCGAGAGGGAGGATCACCGTGATCGAGCCGGAGACGAAGGACTGGACCTGGGTCCTCACGAGGCGCTGCGAGGAGTGCGGGACGGAGTCCTCCGCGTTCACGCCCGCCGACGTCGCGTCCGAGCTCGCCGACGCCGCCCGTCGCTGGGCCGAGGTGCTGCGTCGCGACGCCGTCGCCGACCGCCCGGACGACTCGACCTGGTCGCCCCTCGAGTACGGCGCCCACTCGGCCGACGTCCTCGACGTCATGTCGACCCGGCTCGCGCTCATCCGCGGCGGCGACGGCCCGACGTTCGCCGACTGGGACCAGGACCGCGCTGCCGTCGACGGCAACTACCTCGCGCGCGACCCGGGCGAGGTCGCGCGCACGTTCGCCGAGCGGGCGGAGGAGACCGGCATCGTGTTCGGCGCCGTGCCCGAGGCCGCGTGGGAGCGCCCCGGCTACCGCTCCGACGGCGCCGCGTTCACCGTGCGCACCCTCGCCCAGTACCTGCTGCACGACATCCGCCACCACCTCCACGACGTCGGGAGTGCGGCCTAGCCCCACCCCCTTCCGTCGAGATTGCGGTTCGTTGTCGTCGAGATTGCGGTTGGGAGCCCCACCAACGGTCGAGAGTGAGGCTGAGGCGGCCGTTCGTCGTCGAGAGTGCGGCTGAGGACGGCCGGTCGGCGTCGGCGGTCCGAACCCTTGGCACACTGGGCGGGTGACATCCGCGCCCGGTGAGCAGCCGGACCCCGACGCCGAGCCGGTCCGCGACCCCGAGCCGGAGCCCGACCCGTCCCGCGACGACGCGCGAGGCCCCGACGACGCCGAGCCGGAGCCAGACCAGTCCCTCGACGACGCGCGAGGCCCCGACGACGCCGAGCCGGAGCCAGACCAGTCCCTCGAAGCTGCGCGAGTCCCCGACGACGCCGAACACCCGTCCGCCGACGACCGCGGCACCGGCCCCGCGCCGAGGCGGATTCGCCCGACCACGACCCGCGCGGCGGTCCTCTGGATGATCGTCGGCGTCCTCGTCGGCGCGCTCGTCCCGGCGTTCGCCCTGGCCTGGGGGACGAACTCGGCGACGGGCGTCGTGCGCGAGGCCGTCGACGCGGCGTCGCCCGTCGGCACCGGCCGCCACGAGCTGGCGGGGGAGAGCACGTATCTCATCGTCGGCGAGCGGGGCACGACGGGGCAGTGCGTCGTCACCGGCCCCGACGGCTCCTCGCTCGACATCGAGCTCGAGGAGGTCTTCCAGGCCGGCGGGGGCTCGCGCGAGGTCAGCCTCGGCAGCTTCGCCGCGGGCTCGGACGGGACCTACGACGTCGACTGCGACGCCGGCGGCGCGGACCTCGGCATCACGCAGTCACCGTCGCTCGGCGGCTGGTCGGTGATGGGGGCGCCCCTCGTCGTCGGGATCCTCGGCCTCCTCGCGGGGTTCGCGATCGGTCTCACCGGCCTCTTCGCCTGGATCAAGGCGCGGCAGAACCGCTGGAACCGCTGATCTGCGCAGCGCACCGTTCATCGAGATTGCGGTTGGTGCACGCCGAGATTGCGGTTGGTGCGACGCAACCCAACCTCGGCGACGACGCCGACGAACCGCAACCTCGACCGTGTGCCGACCTGTCCGGCGGTGCTGAGCCGCACTCTCGACACGAGCGAGGCGGAGCTCCCAACCGCAATCTCGACGACGACGAACCGCAATCTCGACGACGACAAACCGCAATCTCGACGACGACAAACCGCAGTCTCGACGACGACGAACCGCAATCTCGACGACGACGAACCGCAATCTCGACGAAGGAGACGAAGGAAGCTGCGCGGTCAGTCGCCGAGCTGCTGCCAGAGGAACTCGTACGCCAGCGCCTGGAGGTAGGCGCGCTGGGCGTTCGTCGCTGCGCCCCCGTGGCCGCCCTCGATGTTCTCGTAGGAGCGGACGTCCTTGCCGGCCTCGAGCATCTGGGCCGCCATCTTGCGGGCGTGGCCGGGGTGCACGCGGTCGTCGCGGGTCGAGGTCGTCAGCAGCAGCGGGGGGTAGTCCTTGTCGGCGTCGAACAGGTGGTACGGCGAGAAGGTCTTGATGAAGGACCACTGCTGCGGGTCGTCGGGGTCGCCGTACTCGGCCACCCACGAGGCGCCGGCGAGCAGGTGCGAGAACCGCTTCATGTCGAGGAGCGGGACCTGCGCGACGACGGCGCCGAACTTCTCCGGGTAGAGAGTGAGCATGACGCCCATGAGCAGGCCGCCGTTCGACCCGCCCTGGATGCCCAGGTGCGCGGGGTCGGTGACCTGGCGGTTGACGAGGTCGTCGGCCACGGCGGCGAAGTCCTGGTATGCGCGGTGTCGCCGGTGGGTGAGGGCGGTGCGGTGCCAGCGCGGCCCGTACTCGCCGCCGCCGCGGATGTTGGCCACGACGTACACGCCGCCGCGCTCGAGCCAGGCCCGACCCACGGAGCCCGAGTAGGACGGCAGCAGGGAGATCTCGAAGCCGCCGTACCCGTAGAGCAGGGTGGGCTGCGGCTTCCCGCCGTCGCGCCGCCACTCCGCCGTGCCGACCCCGGCCTTGCCGACCTGGAAGTACGGGACCTGGGTGCCGTCGTCGGAGGTGGCGAAGAACTGCTCGACGACGAGGTCCTCGTCGTCGAAGAACTGCGGCATCATCTTCAACGGCTCGACGGCCTTGGTCTGGCCCGCGCCGGAGAGCCGCACGAGGTTGAGCGAGCTGGGCTGGAGGAAGTCGGCGGTCGTCAGCCACACGTCGTCGGACTCGAGCTCGTCGACGGCGGCCACCGACATCGACGCCATCCGGGACACGGCCAGGCGCGGCGACCCGGCGGCGGACAGGGCGAGCGGACGCTCGAGCCACTCGCCGTCGGAGGTGGGCGGCGGCGTGCGCAGCTCGAGTCGGTTCGTCACGTCCTCGAGGACGTTGAGCACGAGGTGGTGCCGGGTCCAGGCGTAGCTCGACAACGCCGTGGTCGGCGTCGGCACGAACAGCGTGGAGATCGTGCCCTCGCCGGCGAGGAACTCCTCGAGGTCGACCCCGAGGAGCGTGCCCGCGCGGTACATCGTGCCGCGCAGCTTGCCGGTCTCGCGCAGGAGGATCGTCAGCCACTCGCGGTGGACGTCGACGGACGCGGTGGTCGGGACGTCGATGCGCACGAGCGAGCCGTCCTCGCGCTCGAGGTGGATCTCCTCGTCGAAGAAGCCGACCGCGCGGCTGACGAAGGTGCGCTCGAAGCCGGGCGTCGAGTCGTACGAGGCCGCGACGGCCACGTCCGAGACCTCGCCGGCGAACAGCTCGGGCGCGTCCGCGAGGTCGGTGCCGCGCGCCCAGCGGCGCACCGTGCGGGGGTAGCCGGACTCGGTGAGGGAGCCCTCGCCGAGGTCGCGGCCGACGAGCAGCACGTCCCCGCTCGCGTCGCCCCACGCGGCGAAGCCCTTGGACTCCTCGAGCCGGAAGCCGTCCTCGACGAACTCGCGGGTGGTGAGGTCGAACTCGCGCACGACGTCAGCGTCCGAGCCGCCCCTCGAGAGCGAGACGAGGGCCCGGTCGAAGTCGGGGCGCCGCACCCGCGCGCCGTGCCACACCCACTGCTCGCCCTCGGCCTCGCCGAGTGCGTCGACGTCGAGCAGGACGTCCCACTCGGGCTCGCGCGTGCGGTAGGACTCCCAGGTGGTGCGGCGCCACAGGCCGCGGGGGTGCTCGGCGTCGATCCAGTAGTTGTAGAGGTGCTCGCCGCGCTGGACCACGGCCGGGATCTTCTCGGTCGAGTCGAGGACCTCGAGGATCTCGGACCGGATCTCGTCGAACCGCGTCGTCGAAGCGATCTCCTCGGTGACCTCGGCGTTGCGTTCCTCGACCCAGGCGAGGGCGTCGGCCCCCTCGACCTCCTCGAGCCACTCGTGGGCGTCGTCGGGCTGGGCCTGGGCCGTCGAAGTCATGCGCACATTCCACCACGTCGTCATGCAGGTCACATGGGTACCGCTGCCGGAGATGTCGCCCGGGCCGCCTCACCGGGTCGGCGTGTCACTGTGCGGTCGGCGCGCGGACGGCGGGGTCGGCGCGCGGACGGCGGGGTCGGCGCGCGGACGGCGGTCCGAGCGATCGCACGGCAGACAGAGCGACGGCCGGCCCCCGGACTGGGGGACCGGCCGTCGAGCGTCGGGGGCTAGCTCCCCGAGAGTGTGCTGATCGGTCGCGCTCAGTTCTCGCCGGCGCCCTCGTTGCCGATGCGGCCGTCGGCGCCCTCGCGAGCGCTGTCGATCTTGTCGGAGTACTTCCCACCGGTGGCGTTGTCCGCGGCGTTGCCTGCGGCGTCGAGCCCCTTGTCGGAGAACTCCTCACCCTTGTCGCTGGAGACTGCGTCCTTGGCCTTGTCGAAGATGCCCATACGTGCTCTCCTTCCAGTCGCGTCAACCGTCCGGGTGGCACGGCCGATCTCCATCCTTGCGCATCCCGGGGGGCCCGGGTCAAGCGCGATCGACGACGACGAACGGCGCGTGGGCCCTCCCTGCCGAGACGGGCGACCGCCCCGTGGGCCCACGACAGAAGGGGCCTGGGACGACCCGGTCGGTCCCTCGACCCGACCGCCCCGACCGGTCCCTCTGCCCGGCCCGTAGTCTCGGGTCATGGCCCAGATCCACGAGCTGACCGCCCTCGACCTGGCCGCCGCGATCCGGTCCGGCGACGTCTCGCCGACCGAGGTCGCCGAGCACACGTTGCGCCGCATCGAGGCCCTCGACCATCGGGTGGGGGCGTTCGTCCACGTCGCCGCCGACCGCGCGCTCGCGGACGCGACGGCCGCGGAGCAGGTCCTCGCCTCGGCCTCGCCCGGACCCGGCGGCTCGCCCGACGCCGACTCGCTGCCCCCGTTCCTCGGCGTCCCCGTGCCCATCAAGGACCTCAACCAGGTCGCCGGCCTGCCCTTGCGCCTGGGCTCGGCCGCGTTCGCGGACAACGTGGCCACGCTCGACGACGGCATCGTCACCCTGCTCTCCGACGCCGGCACGACGATGGTCGGCAAGACGACCACCCCCGAGTTCGGCATGCCGCCGTACACGGAGCCGGACGTCGGACCGACCGCCCGCACGCCCTGGGACACGACCCGGTCGGCGGGCGGCTCCTCCGGCGGCGCCGGGGCGGCGGTCGCGGCGGGTCTCGTCCCCGCGGCCCAGGGCTCCGACGGCGGCGGGTCGATCCGGATCCCGGCCGCCGCCTGCGGACTGGTCGGGCTGCTGCCGACCCGGGGTCGCATCTCGTCCGGCCCGCACCAGACCGACGGCGTGGGGCTCACCCGCAGCGGCGTCCTCACCCGCACGGTGCGCGACACGGCGGCGCTGCTCGATGTCCTCGCCGTTCCCCGGCCCGGCGATGTCTATCGCGCGCCCGAGCAGGCCGGTACCTTCCTCGCCGCCTGCGACACCCCGCCGGAGCGGCTGCGCATCGGCGTGCTGCGCGAGCCGATCTCGATCGCGACCGAGGTGCACCGCGAGGCGCTCGCCGGGGTCGACCGCGCGATCGCGCTGCTCGAGGCGATGGGGCACGAGGTCGTCGACGTCGGCGTGCCGTTCGGGGTGGCGGAGTGGGAGGCGTTCCAGCCGGTGTGGGCCACCGGCGCGGCGGCCGCGCCGCTCGAGCCGGAGCAGGAGGAGCTGCTCGTCCCACTCACCCGGTTCCTGCGGGAGCAGGGTGCGTCGGTCACCGGGGTCGAGTACTCGAACGCGGTGACGGCGATGCACCTGCTCACCCGCCGCACCGCACAGGTCTGGGCCGACGTCGACGTGGTGCTCAGCCCCACCCTGTCCGGCCCGCCGGCGCCGGTGGGGTCGATGCGCGACGACGACGACCCGCAGCAGGACTTCCTCGACCAGCGCGCGTACACGCCGTGGACCTCCACCTGGAACATCACCGGCGCCGCGGCGATCTCCGTGCCGCTGCACCGCGCACGGGTGGACGACGCCGGACCCGAGCTCCCGTTCGGCGTCCACCTCGGCGGGAAGGTCGGGTCGGAGGCGCTCCTCCTCGGCCTCGCCGCGGCGCTCGAGGCGGCGGACCCGTGGCCGCACGTCGCACCCGCCTGGGAGGCGTGACGCGTCCCGCGGGGGAGCGGCGAACCGGTCCGACGCACGTGCCCGGACCTTCCGGCGCGCCGGCCGTCGACGGGACCGGGTGACGCGGACGACCCGGCCCGGGGACCTCTGACGCGTCCTCGGCGTCCCGTGGCCATTAGCATGCCGTGGGGCGGCGCCCCGCAGGACGGCGCCCGGCGGTCGCACGACCCACGCTTTTCGAGAGGAACCACTGCATGCGGACGGGCATCGAGATCGCCTCGCCGATGGGGACCGCCACGCGGCCCCCGGGCGGACGGGCACTGGTCGGCAGCGCCCCGCCGGCCGACCTCATCATCGGCCACCCCGCGGTGGCGCCACAGAACCTCGAGATCGCCGAGACACCGAACGGCTGGATGATGCGCGTCGTCGGCGGCGCCGCGTTCGTCGGCGGCCGCCAGCTCACCGCGCCGGCCGCGATCGGGCAGGGCGTCGTCGTGCGGCTCGGGCACCCGGCGCAGGGCCCGGAGATCCGGATCCGTCCCGTCGGCGCGCCCGCCGGTGCGGGTGGCCCGACAGCCGGCCCGTCAGCCGCCTCGGCCCACTCCGCCGGCCCGTCCGCGGCATCGGCCCACTCCGCGGGCCCCTCCGCCGCGTCCGCCCACTCCGCAGGGCCGTCCGCGGCGTCGGCCGCGAGCGCCGGCCCGCCGGCCTCGTCGGTCCCCACGCCTGCCAACCCGCGCTCCACGCAGGCGCCCCCCTCCCCGCAGGGTGCCCCTGCGGCGTCGGGCGCCCGGCCGGCCGACTCCCGACCGCCGGCCGGCCCCCCGACGGGAGCTCCGGCGTCGGGCCCGTCCCGTCCCGCACCCACGCCCTCGAACGCGGAGCCCTTCAGCGGCGCGAGCGGCCCCGATGCCCCCGGCGCCCGCCGGCCGTCCACCCAGGAGCTGACGGTCGGCGCGCCGCTCGCGCCCGCCCCGTCCGGCAGCCCGGCGGCCGGCTCACCCGCGTCCGCCGCTGCGGGCCGACCGCCCGGCACGCTGACCGTCGGCCGCGCCCGCAGCGCCGACATCACGCTCGACGACCCGCTGGTCTCCGGCCGGCACGTCGACCTCGTCCCCACCCAGGGTGGCTTCCGCGTCATCGACCGCGGCTCGCTCAACGGTACGTTCGTCAACGGCGCCCGGGTCACCCAGGGGATGCTCCAGATGGGCGGGATCCTCGGCGTCGGCGGCTCGTTCCTCCAGCTCGTGCCCGGCGGCCTCGTGCCGATCGACATCTCCGGCGGCGAGGGCAGCCTCGAGGCTGAGGACCTCACGGTGCGGGTCGACGCATCCTCGGAGGAGCGGAAGAAGCTCAAGGCGCAGGGCGCGAAGGACCCGTCGAAGAAGACGATTCTCGACGACGTCACCTTTTCGCTGCCCGGGCGCTCGCTGCTCGCCGTCATCGGCCCCTCGGGCGCCGGCAAGTCCACGCTGCTGCGCTCGCTCGTGGGCCGCCCGCCCGCCGACGAGGGCATCGTCCGCTTCTCCGGCCTCGACGTGTACGAGCACGAGGCCACGATGCGCAACCGCATGGGCGTGGTCCCGCAGGACGACGTCGTGCACCGCACGCTCACCGTCCGCAAGGCCCTCGACTACGGCGCCGAGCTCCGGTTCGACGAGTCGGTGCAGCGGCGCGACCGCGAGCAGGCCGTCGAGCGTGTGATGAGCCAGCTCGGGCTCACCGAGCACTCCTCGACCCGGATCGACCGGCTCTCCGGCGGTCAGCGCAAGCGCGTGTCCGTCGCGCTCGAGATGCTCACCCAGCCGGACCTGCTCTTCCTCGACGAGCCGACGTCGGGGCTCGACCCCTCCCTCGACGCCGAGGTCATGCACCTGCTCGCGGAGATCGCCCACGGCGACGACTCCCGGGGCGTGCGCGGCCGCACGGTCGTCGTCATCACGCACAACGAGGTCAACCTCGCCCAGTGCGACAAGATCCTCCTGCTCGCGCCCGGCGGCAAGACCGCCTTCTACGGGGCGCCCCACGAGGTCAAGCCGTACTTCGCCAAGGCGATGCGCTACCTCGGCCGCGAGGTCAAGGACCCCGACGACCTCACCTACGCGCAGATCTACGCGTTCATCAAGGAGGACCCGACCCGGTCCAAGCAGATGTTCGAGGGCGCGTCCGCGCGGCCGCACGTGCGCCGCGTCAACGTGGCCCGGCCCCAACAGCTCGACCGCCGCAGCAAGCAGTCGGTGGGCAAGCAGGTCTCCACGCTCGCGCGCCGCCAGCTCAGCCTGATGTTCGCCGACGGGAAGTACCTGTTCTTCCTGCTCGTGCTGCCGGTGCTGTTCGGCCTGCTCACGGTCGCGGTCGGGGGTGAGCTGGGCCTGCGGCAGCCCGATCCCGGCGAGACCATCACCGGGGAGTCGATGCAGATCCTCACCGTGCTCATGGTGGGGCTCGCGTTCGGCGGCCTCGCCGTCTCGGTCCGAGATCTCGTCGGCGAACGGCACATCTACAAGCGGGAGTCGGCGGTCGGGCTCAGACCGGACGCCTACCTCACCGCGAAGATGGTCGTGCTCGGCGCCTTCGCGGTGTACCAGGGGCTCGTCGCATCGATCATCACGCTCATGCTCCACGACCCGCCGACGAACTCCGCGCTCCTGCCCGACGGAAGCATCGAGATCGTCGTGGCCGCCGTCGTGCTGGCCTTCACCTGCATGGTCATGGGGCTCATGCTGTCCGCGATCGCCTCGAACTCCGAGCAGATCATGCCGCTGCTCGTCGTGGCCGTCATGCTCCAGCTCGTGCTCTCCGGCGGCGTCATCGACGTGGCCGGCCAGCCCGTGTTCGAGCAGATCGCCTGGCTGATGCCGGCGCGCTGGGGCTTCAGCATGGCGATGTCGAGCGTCGGCATCACCGACTGGCACCCGTACCAGGACGACCCGCTGTGGGCGCAGGAGCCGAGCATGTGGTTGCTCGGGCTCGGCATGCTGATCGTGTGGGCGATCGTCTACGCGATCGTCGCGCGCTGGCGGCTCGTCAAGCAGGCGGACTGACAGGAGACCGGATGTGAGCGACGTCGGCGGGGCACAGGGTGGTGCCCCGGGTGGGCAGGCGGGGAGCCGGCGACGGTCGTCACCGGTGCTTCTCGTCGTCGGGCTGCTCGTGGGCGCCGCCCTCGGTGTGGGCGGGACCCTCGCCGTGACGGGCGGGCTGCTGAGCTCGGAGCCGGACGGGGTGACGCTGCCCGCCACGCTCGGCGGGATGCGGCCCCACTCCGAGGTCGCCGCCGACCAGGACGGACCCGCCGAGTTCGCGGCGTTGCGCGAGGAGGCGGTCGCCGAGGTGGCCGACGGCCTGTCCGCGGCGCACGACGGCGCCGCCGCTGCCGGCCAGGTCTACATGTCCGACGATCTGGCGGAGACCGTCACCGTCTACGCGGTCGCTGCCGAGGCGCCGGGTCTGTGGTCGTCGGAGGACTCGCTCGCCGCGGCGGAGACGATGGGGATCGCCACCCCGATGGCGTGGGTGGAGACGGACGGGGAGGCGCAGTGCCTCGTGCGACAGCGCGAGTTCGGCCCGTTGCTCCAGGAGGGCGAGACGCCGTCACGCGATGTCGAGAACGTGGTCGTCTCGATGTGCCAGGAGGTGCGGGACGGCGTGACCGTCCTCGTCGAGGCCCACGGTGAGGTGCCGCTCCCGCGCGGCCTCGAGCTGGTGCGCGAGGCCGCCGACCAGGTGCAGGTCGACTGAGCGGTCGGGCGCGTGACGACGGCGGCGTCGTTGCGGGTGGGATCGCCGATCGATAGCGTCGGGGTGACGGCAGGCGTCCCCACCGTCCGGACCGTGATCGCCCCAGGCTCGCCCCTACCGCAGCGCCCGAGGCCATGGAGGTTCCCCGATGACTGCACCGACGACCCCTCGCTCCGTCCACGACCGGACCGCCCGACTCGTCTACATCGGCCCGCTGCTCGGGTTCCTCGCCGCGGGGGCGCTCGTCCTCACCGGCCTCGATCCGGCGCGCGACGGTGGGAGCACGAACCTGCTCTCGCTGGTTCCCGTGTACATCCCGCCGCTCATGCTCGCGCTCGCCGTCGGCAACCCGCCGAAGAACCACCCGCGCCGCCACGTCCTGCTGACGACGCCCGCCGCCGCCTTCGGTCTGGTGACGGTGACCCTCGTCGTCGGGTCGATCCTGCTCGACACCCTGGCCTGGTGGATCGGGGGAGCGGTCGGCAGTGCGGTGCCGTTCGTCGTCGTGGGGCTCGCGGCGCGGCGCTGACGCACGAGGGGTGACGCCGGGATGCGCCGGGCGTCGTCGTCGACCCCTTGCCGACGCCGGTGGTGACCGGACTCGGACCGGACGGGGCGACCCCTGGGCGCGACGGCGCGCTCTCGGTCAGCGACCGGGGACGACCACCCCGTAGGTCTGCGAGAGGACGTGGAGGAGCACGTCGAGGTTGGCGATCTCGGCGGGGTTGATGATCACCTGGGTGGCGCCCTCCCGGTCGCGCACGTGCAGCGAGAGGTTGTCCTTCTCCTTGACGAGGTTGATCGCGGCCAGCGACCCGGCGTCGAGCTTCTTCTTCCTGAACGTCACCGTGCGGCCCGCGAGCGTGACCGCACGGAAGTCGACGGGCTCGCCGGTCTCGGCGCTGCGCTCGACCCGCGCGCGGGTGAGGGTGTTGATGCGGGCGCGCATCGTCGCGAAGAACTCCTCGTCGTCGATCGAGAGCTGGCGCTTGGACCCCGTCCAGCCGAGCTCCATGAACGACGACGACTGGAGGTCGACGAAGTACTGCATGTCCTCCCATGCCACGTCGTGCGACCGGCTCTGCGTGACGATGCGGACGTGCGAGTCGTAGGCCCACACGAGCGTGCTGCCCTTTGGCCGGGCCATCCACAGGATGACGAGGCCGCTGACGGCGCCCGCCGCCATGATCGCGAGCCCGATCGGATTGAGGTCCGAGACCCCGCGCAGCCAGACCCCCACGCCGAGGCCGCCGGCGCCCACCGCGGCCGCCCCGAGGAAGCCCATGCCGGCGCCGATGCTGGTGGTGGTGGAGTACGAGGTCACCGGGGCCTGCTGGCCGTCGAGGGTGCGGGCGAGCGCGGTGTCGCGGCGCCATCGGATGACGACCAGCACGATGAAGATGACGGCGATGACCGCGACCGCGATCCCCGCCCACACCCATGCCTCGTGGCCGCGGGCGGCCGCCTCGAGCCGCTCCTCGTACGTGTAGGTGGAGGTGCCGCCGCCGGCACGCCTCCGGCGCCGGCCCGACGACATGGTGCACATGTCGCCCGGTGCCATCGTGTCGTCACCGCACATGGCGATCGCCTCGGCCCCGAGGTGGCGGGAGGCGAGGTACAGGCCGGCCGCGACGAAGAGGCCGAGGAAGACGGTGATGCCGACGGGGAACCGGCGGAAGGCGGCCATCGCGTCGGTGGTCGGGCGCGGGGTCGAGGGTGTGGTCACGGCGGATGATGGTAGTGCCTGCCTGGAGCGCGTCGGCCAGCCGCGTCCTGTGCCGAGAGTGCGGTTGAGCGGCGCCTTCCTCGCGCCACTCCACCACCACCCCTGGCGCCCCAACCTTGAGCGGAATAGACTCAACTTTGCGTGCGTTCCATCATCAGCGACCGCACACACCGCATCGAGGAGACCGATGGACACGAAGCTCACCACCCGCTCGCAGGAGGCCGTCGCCTCCGCTCTCCAGCTCGCCACCACCGGCGGCAACCCGCAGATCGAGCCCAGCCACCTGCTCAAGGCGCTCCTCGAGCAGGGCGAGGGCATCGCGCTCGCCCTGCTCGACGCCGTCGGCGCCGACCGCGCGGACCTCACCCGCCGCACCGACGCGGCGCTCGCCGCCCTGCCCGGGGCCTCCGGGGGATCCGTCGCGCAGCCGCAGACCTCGCGCGCCTTCCTCACCGTCATCAGCGGCGCCACCGACGAGGCCCGCGCGCTCGGGGACGAGTACGTCTCCACCGAGCACCTCCTCCTCGGCCTGGCCGCCGCGCCCGGCACGGACCAGGTCCTCGGCCACGCCGGCGCCACCGCGGACGCCCTGCGCGCCGCTGTCCCGTCCGTCCGCGGCAACCGCCCCGTCACGAGCCCCGACCCCGAGAACACGTTCGAGGCGCTCGAGAAGTACGGCCAGGACCTCACGGCCGCCGCGCGCGAGGGCAAGCTCGACCCGGTCGTCGGCCGTGACGCCGAGATCCGCCGCGTCGTCCAGGTCCTCTCCCGGCGGACCAAGAACAACCCCGTCCTCATCGGCGAGCCCGGCGTCGGCAAGACCGCCGTCGTCGAGGGCCTCGCCCAGCGCATCGTCGACGGCGACGTCCCCGAGTCCCTGCGCGGCAAGACCCTCGTCGCGCTCGACATGGCGGGCATGGTCGCGGGCGCGAAGTACCGCGGCGAGTTCGAGGAGCGCCTCAAGGCGGTCCTCCAGGAGATCGCGGACTCCGACGGCCAGGTCGTCACGTTCATCGACGAGCTGCACACCGTGGTCGGCGCGGGCGCCGGCGGCGACTCCTCCATGGATGCCGCCAACATGCTCAAGCCGATGCTCGCGCGCGGCGAGCTCCGCCTCGTCGGCGCCACCACGCTCGACGAGTACCGCGAGCACATCGAGAAGGACCCCGCGCTGGAGCGGCGCTTCCAGCAGGTCCTCGTCGGCGAGCCGTCGGTCGAGGACACGGTGACGATCCTGCGCGGTATCGCCCCGAAGTACGAGGCGCACCACCAGGTGACGATCTCCGACGGCGCCCTCGTCGCCGCTGCCACCCTCTCCGACCGCTACATCACCGGCCGCCGTCTCCCGGACAAGGCCATCGACCTCGTGGACGAGGCCGCGTCGCGCCTGCGCATGGAGCTCGACTCCTCCCCGGAGGAGGTCGACGTCCTGCGCCGCCAGGTGGACCGGCTCGGCATGGAGGAGGCGTACCTCGCGGAGAACATCGACGACGACGACGCCGCCACGGCCGAGCGGCTGGACGCCCTGCGGGCCGAGCTCGCGGACCGGCGCGAGGAGCTCAACGGTCTCACCGCGCGCTGGGAGTCGGAGAAGGCCGGCCACAACCGGGTCGGTGACCTGCGTGCCCGCCTCGACGAGCTCACGACCAAGGCCGAGCTCGCTGAGCGTGAGTCCCGCTACGAGGACGCCGGCCGACTGCGCTACGGCGAGATCCCGCAGCTGCAGTCCGAGCTCGACGCGGCCGTGGCGAGCGAGGAGGCCGAGTCCGCCGACACTTCGTCGTCGGACCCGATGATCGCCGACAAGGTCTCCGCCGAGGAGATCGCCGAGGTCGTGGGCGCGTGGACCGGCATCCCGGTCGGTCGCCTGCTCCAGGGCGAGTCCGAGAAGCTCCTGACGATGGAGGACGAGATCGGGCGGCGACTCATCGGGCAGACCGCGGCCGTGCGCGCCGTGTCGGACGCGGTGCGACGCTCGCGCGCCGGCATCGCCGACCCCGACCGGCCGACAGGCTCCTTCCTGTTCCTCGGCCCCACCGGCGTGGGCAAGACCGAGCTCGCGAAGTCGCTGGCGGACTTCCTCTTCGACGACGAGCGGGCGATGGTCCGCATCGACATGTCCGAGTACTCCGAGAAGCACGCGGTGTCCCGCCTGGTCGGGGCCCCGCCCGGGTACGTCGGGTACGAGGAGGGCGGGCAGCTGACCGAGGCCGTTCGTCGTCGGCCGTACACGGTGGTCCTGCTCGACGAGGTGGAGAAGGCCCATCCCGAGGTCTTCGACATCCTGCTGCAGGTGCTCGACGACGGCCGGCTCACCGACGGCCAGGGCCGAACGGTCGACTTCCGCAACGTCATCCTCGTGCTGACGTCGAACCTCGGGTCGCAGTTCCTCGTCGACCAGACGGTGGCCGAGGAGGCGCGGCGCGAGAAGGTGATGGAGGTCGTGCGCGCGTCGTTCAAGCCCGAGTTCCTCAACCGGCTCGACGACGTCGTCATGTTCGACGCGCTCGGCCTCGACGAGCTGGGTCGGATCGTCGACCTGCAGATCGAGCGGTTCGCCGAGCGGCTCGCGCCGCGGCGGATCACGCTCGAGGTCACCGGTGCCGCGCGGGAGTGGCTGGCGTTCGAGGGCTTCGACCCGGCGTACGGGGCGCGGCCGCTGCGCCGCCTGGTCCAGCGGGAGATCGGCGACCGCCTGGCCCGGCTGCTGCTCGGCGGCGACGCGGCGGACGGCGGGCACGTCGTCGTCGACCATCCGGTCGGCTCCGAGACCCTCGACGTCACGACGACGGAGGCGCCCTCCGCCTGACCCGCCCTCTCGTCGAGATTGCGGTTGGTGCCCGCCGAGATTGCGGTTGGGAGCAGGCGTCCGTTCCGAGAGTGCGGGTGAGGGGTGTAGCCCCGTGTCGAGAGTGCGGGTGAGAGGCCCGCAGCCGGGTGCCCCGGCCCCTCCCACCCGCACTTTCGACCGGGGGCGGGGCCGACGAACCGCAATCTCGACGACGACGAACCGCAATCTCGACGGCGGGTTGGCGGGCTCAGAGGTCCCAGAGTGAGCGGGCGTGCATGTACTCGCCCACGACGGCGGCCCCGAGGTCGTCGAGGTCCGGCGCCACCACGCGGCCGCGGGCCCGGCGGGCCATCGCGTCGAGGAACCGGGCCAGCCCGGGGTCGTCACCGAGCCGGAAGAACGTGGTTTCGGCGCCGAGTCGCACCACGCGGTCGAGCTCGGCGACGGTGAGCTGCAGCGTCCGCGGCATCGGCGGGTAGTCGAACCACGACTCGCCGCCGGGCTCGAGGTGGGCGGTGGGCTCGCCGTCGGTGACCACGAGCAGCACGGGCTGCATCGTCGGGTGCTGCCGGAAGAACCGGGTCGCGAGCATGAGCCCGTGGTGCAGGTTCGTGCCCTGCTCGCGGAACGGCGGCAGGGCGGTGAGCTCGGCGAGGTCGACCCGCTGGGCGTACCGGCCGAACTGGACGAGCTCGAGCCGGTCGCCGCGGAAGCGCGTGGACAACAGCTGGTGCAGGGCGAGCGCGGTGCGCTTCATCGGCAGCCACCGTCCCTCGGCGGCCATGGAGAACGACGTGTCGACGAGCAGCGCCACCGCCGCCTGCGTCCGCGCCTCCGTCTCGGCGATCTCGACGTCCGCCACGTCCAGCCGCAGCCCCCGGCTCGGGTCGCCGCCCTCGCGTGCGGTACGCAGGGTCGCGTTCGTCAGCGACCGGGTGACGTCCCACGGTTCGGTGTCGCCGAATGCCCAGGCCCGGCTCGAGCCTGTCTGCTCGCCGGCCGCCCCCGCCTGCCGGGTGTCCCGCGATCCGCTGCGACCCGACAGCCGGCCCGCGGCGTCCTGGAGCAACGACCGGCCGAGCCGGCG
The DNA here is from genome assembly GCF_057652375.1 of Georgenia sp. Z1344. Taxonomy (NCBI): domain Bacteria; kingdom Bacillati; phylum Actinomycetota; class Actinomycetes; order Allobogoriellales; family Allobogoriellaceae; genus Georgenia; species Georgenia sp. Z1344. The sequence goes on from NZ_CM172728.1 coordinate 2,058,520, forward strand.
CATGCCACGAGGGGACAGCCGCAGGTCGCCGTCGGAGCCGCGGTGGAGGTAGTCGGACTCCCGCAGCGCGCGCTCGAGCTCGGCGAGGGTCCGCGCGGACACGGCGGCGTCGTCGCCGAGGTGGCGGCCGAGCGCCTCGAGGTCGAGATCGGAGAGCGGGGGGCCCGACGACGCCTGCTCGATCTGTTCGGCGAGGCGATCGAGGTCTGCGAGCTCCTGGAGCGCGCCGGTGCCGTCGCCGAGTCCCAGACCCTGATCGCCGTCGAACTGCTCGGAGCCCGTCCAGTCCTCGCCTGGACGTAGGGCGCGCAGGCCGGCGTCGACGCGGGCGAGCTGCTCCATCAGCTGAGGCGAGCCGAACGCCTGCTGGGAGAGCTGCATGAGCTCGTTGCGCTGCTCCGGCGTCATCGAGTTGAGCATCCGGCGCGCCGCGGCCGAGCGCTTCGCGAGCGTGTCGATGAGCTCGTCGACGTCTCGCGGGTTCTCCGGGAACTGGTCGCCGTGCTTCGACATGAACTGATCGAAGTCCGCCTCCGTGTCCTCGCCGCGCGCGTGCTTCTCGAGCAGGTCGCCGAGGTCGGAGAGCATCTCGCTGATCGCGGCCCGGTCCTCCTCGGTGGCGCCCTCGAGCGCCTGCTTCATCCCGGCGAACCGCTGCTCGAGCACCTCGCGGCCGAGCAGGTCCTTGATCTGCTCGTACGCCTGCCGCGCCTCGGCCGACGCCCAGTCGTAGGTGGCGAGCTCGCTGACCGCGGCGGCCGTCGACTCCGGGAGGTTGTCGAGGACCATCTCGCGGAACGTGCGGTCGGTGTCGTCCATCTCGATGTCCCGCGCGAGCTGGCCGCGCTCGGCGAGCACGGCGGAGTCGAGGAGCTGCTTCACCTCCTGCAGCGTGCCGTCGAGCCGGTGCCGGCCGAGCAGGTCTCGACGCCGCTGCTGGACCCGCCCGGCGAGGTCGTCGAGACCGCGCGTGCCCCTGGTCCCGCGGCGCAGGAGCTCGCGCAGGGCCTGGTCGGGGCTGTAGCCGGACATGACGTCGTCGGCGATCTCGTCGAGCGCCGCCCCGAGGTCGATCGGAGGAGCGAGCGGGTCGGGCCCACCGGCGTAGCGGCCGTACCGCGCGGGGCGCGGCGAGCGGGGCTGCGGGGTCATGGTCTCGCTCCGGTCATCCGTAGACGGTCTCGCCGTCGCCGGTCTCCTTCGAGATCCGGCGGGCGAGGAAGAGGCCCTCGAGCGCGAGCTCGACGGCCGAGGCTCGCGAACCGTCGTCCGTGGCGCCGAGCCGGGCGGCCACCTGGTCGTAGACGTCGCCGGCAGTTTCGTCGTCACCGGTGGTCCGGTCCCCTGACGATCCGTCGCCCGCCGACTCGCCACCGTCGCTCGACCGCCCGTCGTCCCCGGCGGACTCGTCGTCGCCTGCCTGCCCCCCGTCCGCACGACCCGGAATCTCCGGCAGCGAGGCGAGGAACTCGGCGGCGGTCACCTGCTCGCCGGTGGTGACGACCTCGTCGGCGGCCTCGATCGCCGCGACCAGCGGCCCCAGGTCGATGCCCGCGAGGTGGGCGCGCACCGTCTCCGCGGTGGCCGTGCGCAGGACGTGCTCGAGGAGCTCGTCCTCGCGGCCCTCCTCGCCGACCTCGAACTCGACCTTGCCGCCGAGCACGTCGACGGCGGTGCGGACGTCGACGACGCGCGCGACCGCCCGGTCCTCCCCGCGCACGGTGGCGCGGTGCAGGGCGGCGGCCGCCACGGTCTCGGCGCCGGCGATCGCGAAACGCGCCGAGACGCCGGAGGACTGGTCGACGGCGGAGGACTCGCGCAGGTTTCGCGCGAACCGGGAGAGGATCTCGAGGACGGCCGGCGGCACGTCGGCGCCGAGGTGCGCCTCCTGGGTGATGATGGCGATCTCGTCGTCGAGCTCGATCGGGTAGTGCGTGCGGATCTCGGCGCCGAAGCGGTCCTTGAGGGGGGTGATGATCCGGCCGCGGTTCGTGTAGTCCTCGGGGTTCGCCGTCGCGACGACGAGGACGTCCAGCGGGAGCCGCAGCACGTAGCCGCGGATCTGGACGTCGCGCTCCTCCATCACGTTGAGCAGCGACACCTGGATGCGTTCGGCCAGGTCGGGGAGCTCGTTGATGGCGACGATGCCGCGGTGCGAGCGCGGGACCAGCCCGTAGTGGATGGTCTCCGGGTCGCCGAGCCGCCGGCCCTCGGCCACCCGCATCGGGTCGACGTCGCCGATGAGGTCCGCCACCGAGGTGTCCGGGGTCGCGAGCTTCTCGACGTAGCGCTCGTCGCGGTGCCGCCAGACGATCGGCAGGTCGTCGCCCAGCTCCGCGGCCCGCGCGCGCGAGGCGTCGGTGATCGGGTCGAACGGGTGCTCGCCCAGCTCGGAGCCCTCGATGACGGGGGCCCACTCGTCGAGGAGAGCGGCGAGGGTGCGCAGCAGGCGGGTCTTGCCCTGGCCGCGCTCGCCGAGCAGCGCGATGTCGTGCCCCGCGAGGAGTGCGCGCTCCACCTGCGGCAGCACGGTCCGGGAGAACCCGTGCAGGCCGGGCCAGGGGTTCTCCCCGGCGGAGAGCGCGGCGAGCAGGTTCTCGCGGATCTCGGTGCGCAGTGTGCGGAAGGTGTGGCCGGAGGAGCGGAGCTCCCCCACGGTGCTGATGTCTGGGCGATCGCTCACGTCCCCAACGTACGTCGCGCCTACGCTGGCGTCGATGACCGAGGAGAAGGCGCCCCCGCCCACGCTGGTCCTGCTGGTACGACACGGCACGACGCCGACGACCGGACGCGTGATGCCCGGCCGCGCGCCCGGACTGAACCTGTCCGATCGGGGTCGTGACCAGGCTGAACGCGTCGGTGAGCGGGTGGCAGCGGCGTCGCCGTCGGCGATCTACTCCTCCCCTCTCGAGCGCGCGCGGCAGACCGCCGAGCCCCTGGCCCGCCGCACGGGGCTGGCGGTCGTCGAGGAGCCCGGGCTGCTCGAGTCCGACGTCGGCGACTGGACCGGTGAGCCGCTCGCGGACCTCGCGCGGCTGCCCGCGTGGCGCACCGTGCAGGAGAGGCCCGCCGAGTTTCGCTTCCCAGGTGGCGAGAGCCTGCTCGAGATGCAGGAGCGGATGGCGGCCACCCTCGAGTCGGTCCGCGCGGAGCACGCGGGGTCGACCGTCGCGTGCTTCTCGCACGCCGACCCGATCAAGGCGGCCCTGTCCTACGCGTTCGATCTCTCCCTCGACCGGTTCCAGCGACTCACCGTCTCCCCGTGTTCCGTCTCCGCGATCGCGTACCCCGCCGCGGGCGACGGGGTCCACGGCGATCCCGTGGTCCTCACCGTCAACTCCACGCTCGAGTCGCTCGGCGACCTGCGGATCTCCTGAGGGCGGCCCGGTGGAGGCGGAGCGCGCGACGGGGGAGTGTCCGACGACCGACGAGGCCGCGCAGTCGGGCTCGCCCCGAGCCGTTGACCTGACGGCGGCGGGGGAGCCCGCGTCGGGAGCCGCCGATCCGTCGGGATCGCCGGACCGGTCCGCGGTGACCGGCCCGGCCGGATCCGCCGAACCGATCTCCGCGACCGACCTCCTCCTGGACGGCGAGATCTCCCTGCTCGGACAGCTCGCGGACTCGAGCAACGAGACGTTCCTCGTCGAGGTCGCCGGCGCAGGTGACCCGGTCTGGGCCATCTACAAGCCGGAGCTCGGCGAGGCGCCGCTGCGGGACTTCCCCCCGGGCCTCTACCGGCGCGAGCGCGCGGCCTACCTGCTGAGCGAGGCGCTGGGCTGGCACCTCGTGCCACGGACCGTGATCCGCGAGGACGCCCCGTTCGGCGTCGGCTCGCTCCAGCGGTTCGTCGAGCACGACCGGTCCGCCCACTACTTCACGCTCGTCGACGACGACCCCGCGACCCACGACGACCTGCGGCGGATCGCCGTGTTCGACGCGCTGACCAACAACACCGACCGGAAGTCCGGCCACGTGCTCCACGGCGTCGACGGGCGCGTGTGGGGCATCGACCACGGCCTGTGCTTCTCGGCGACACCCAAGCTGCGGACCGTGATCTGGGACTTCGCGGGCGAACGTATCGACGCCGACCTGCTGGCCGCGGTCGCCCCGGTCGTCAGCGAGGTCGACGAGGAGATCGCCGCGCTCCTCGACAACGACGAGGTTGTGGCTCTGCGTCGTCGTGCGCTGCGGCTGGTGACCGAGGGACGCCTACCCGTCGACCTCACCGGGATGGCCTTCCCCTGGCCGCTCGTGTAGCCCAGGGGCGCGGGGGTGAGGCACCCGCCACCGGGTCGAGAGTGCGAGTGAGCCGGCGCGCCCGATGGCCATCGCCGCCTCCCCACCGCACTCTCGACGGGAAGCAGTCCGACAAACCGCAATCTCGATGAGGGGTCTCCCAACCGCACCGTCGGCATACGGGGGAAGGGTGACGCGTCGCCCGGGCGTGGCCGATGCGTCATCCTGGGTGCGTGGCTACCTACGCGGCACTGGACCGGTTCGACTTCGACGTGGCGCTGCTCGTCGCCACGCACGACGACGGCGTCGTCTCCTCCGACGGCGACGTCGCGAAGGTCTTCCCCTGGAAGTCCGTGACGAAGCTGCTCACCGCGACCGCGACACTGATCGCCGTCGAGGCCGGGCACCTCACGCTCGACGAGCCCGCCGGCCCCGAGGGCTCGACCGTCCGCCACCTCCTCGCCCACGCCTCCGGCCTGCCGATGGACGCCGGCGGCCCGACGCAGCCCCCGGAGAAGCGGCGCGTCTACTCCAACCTCGGATTCGAGACGCTCGGCGAGCTCGTCGGGAGCCGCGTGGGCATGCCGATCAACGACTGGGTCCGCGCCCAGGTGGTCGAGCCGCTCGGGCTGACGTCCGTGGTGACCGAGGGCAGCTGCGCGCACGGCTACTCGGGCTCGACCGCCGACCTCATGACCTACGGGTTCGAGCTGCTCGACCCGGCGCTGATCTCGGCCGACCTCCACGCCGACGCCACGGCCACCGTGTTCCCGGGGCTGTCCGGCGTGCTGCCCGGATTCGGCCGGCAGACCCACAACGACTGGGGCCTCGGCTTCGAGATCCGCGCCGACAAGGACCCGCACTGGACCGGACCTGGCGTTTCCTCGACGACGTTCGGCCACTTCGGGCAGTCCGGATCGTTCCTGTGGGTCGACCCGACACGGCGCGCCGCGGCGGCGTTCCTCGGGGACAAGGGCTTCGACACCGAGGTCCACGGCGCTATCTGGCCCGAGCTCAACGAGCAGGTCGTCGCCGCGCTCGACGCGCGCTGAGTCGCTCGCCGCGCGGTAGGACGCGGGGTAGCCGGCGTCAGAGGTCCCGCGGCACCACGACGAGCCAGGCGAGCGTCGCCAGCTGACCGATCACCGCCAGCGCGACGAGGTGGCCGAAGATGATGGAGACCGGGCTGACGAGGGCGATCACGGCCGCGGCACCACCGAGCCCTGCTCGCACACCGTCGATGAGGTTCTCGTCCCGGAGACGCCAGGCGGCCACGGCCGTGACGACCCCCAGCCCGACCGCCGTCGGGTACAGCCACAGGCCGAGCGCCAGGAGGACGAGTACCGAGGGTGCGAGGGCATCCTGCGCCGCGTCGATGTGCGCCGTGCGGTCCACCAGGTGAGCGACCCAGGACACCACGGCGGCCACCGCGGCCGCGCCGCCGGCGAGCAGTCCGCCGACGGCTGCCAGGTCGGGCAGGGAGTCGTGCTCCCCGAACGCCCGTAGGAGGCCGCGCATGCGCAGACCGACCATCGGGAGGAGGAGCCCGAGCGGCAGCAGGAAGGCCGCGGCCTGCCACCGCGGCTCGACGTGCTGGAACTGCTCCAGCACGTCGTCGACCGGCTGCCAGAGGATGTCGAAGGGGCCGAAGATCTGACTGAGGAGGGTGAGCCCTGCGACGACGCAGAACAGCGCGGCCGGGACCGCCCAGGCGGCCGGCGAGGCGCCGGTGTGCTTGCGCTCGACGCGACCCACGCGGGACTCCGTTCATGCAGGCGACAGGTTCGGCCCCACCATAGGCAGCGGCCGTGCCGACGGCGCCGGAGCAGCCGCCCCTACGGCCTCACAACGACAGGTCGACGTCGACGATCACCGGTGCGTGGTCGGATGCCCCCTTGCCCTTGCGCTCCTCGCGGTCGACGTGCGCGTCGGTGACCATCGTCGACAGCTCGGGGGAGGCGTAGACGAAGTCGATGCGCATGCCCTCGCCCTTGGGGAACCTCAGCTGCTGGTAGTCCCAGTACGTGTAGACGCCGGGCGTGTGCGGGCGCGTGACCTCGGCGTAGCCGGCGTCCTCGAACGCCCCGAACGCCGCCCGCTCGGGTGCCGTCACGTGGGTCTTCCCCTCGAAGAACTCCATGCTCCACACGTCCTCGTCGAGCGGCGCCACGTTCCAGTCACCCATGAGGGCGATGCGCCTGTCGCCGTCGTCCTCGAGCCAACCCCGGGCGACGTCCTTGAGCGTGCCCAGCCACTCGAGCTTGTACGCGTAGTGCGGGTGGTCGATCTCCCGACCGTTCGGCACGTAGAGGCTCCACACCTTCACCCCGCCGCACAGCGCGCCGATCGCGCGGGCCTCGGCCACGGGCGGGTCGCCGAACTCGGGCATGCCGGGGAACCCCACGGCCACGTCGTTGAGCCCCACCCGCGACGCGATCGCCACGCCGTTCCACTGGTTGAGCCCGTGCAGCGCGACCTCGTAGCCGGCCTCCTCGAACGCCGCCATCGGGAACTGCTCGGGCTTGCACTTGAGCTCCTGCATGGCCAGGACGTCGACGTCCCACCGCTCGAGGAACGCGACGACGCGGTCGATGCGTGTCCGGATGGAGTTGACGTTCCAGGTGGCGATGCGCATGGCACCACGCTAGCCGCGCCCACCGACGCGCATCACCCCGCGCAGCACCCCTCACCCACCGACGCGCATCACCCCGCGCCGCAGCGCTCACCCCCCATCACAACTCCGACAACCCGGACAACCCCGACACCCGCCCACACCCACCTCGCACATCTGCGCGACCTGCCGACCCGACCTGCCACCGGCCGCCCGACCTCCCTATGCTCGAGGGACCCGCCACACCGACGTGGCACTGACGCCGAAGGAGTCGTGACCCGAATGACCGTCTACGCCAACCCGGGCACCGAGTCGAGCATCGTCAACTACCGCACGCGGTACGACCACTGGATCAACGGCGAGTACCGCGCCCCGGTCAACGGGCGCTACTTCGAGAACCCGAGCCCGCTGACGGGCAAGACCTTCACGGAGGTCGCCCGCGGCGACGCGGACGACATCGAGGCCGCCCTCGACGCCGCGCACGCCGCCGCCCCCGCCTGGGGCAAGACGTCGGCCACGGAGCGCGCGATCATCCTCAACAAGATCGCCGACCGCATCGAGGAGAACCTCGAGGAGATCGCCGTCGCGGAGACCTGGGAGAACGGCAAGCCCGTCCGCGAGACCCTCGTCGCCGACATCCCGCTCGCGATCGACCACTTCCGCTACTTCGCCGGGGCGATCCGCGCCCAGGAGGGCAGCATCACCGAGATCGACGGCGACACGATCGCGTACCACTTCAACGAGCCGCTCGGCGTCGTCGGGCAGATCATCCCCTGGAACTTCCCCATCCTCATGGCGGTGTGGAAGCTCGCCCCGGCGCTCGCTGCCGGCAACGCGATCGTGCTCAAGCCGGCCGAGCAGACGCCGACGTCGATCCTCTACCTGGTCGAGAAGATCGCCGACCTGCTGCCCCCGGGCGTCCTCAACGTCGTCAACGGGTTCGGCGCCGAGGCCGGCAAGCCGCTCGCCTCGAACCCCCGCATCCGCAAGATCGCCTTCACCGGCGAGACCACGACCGGCCGGCTGATCATGCAGTACGCCAGCCAGAACATCATCCCGGTCACCCTCGAGCTCGGCGGCAAGAGCCCGAACATCTTCTTCTCCGACATCGCCCAGGCGAAGGACGACTTCTACGACAAGGCGCTCGAGGGCTTCACGATGTTCGCCCTCAACCAGGGCGAGGTCTGCACGTGCCCGTCGCGCGCGCTCGTCTCGGGGGACATCTACGACTCGTTCATGGCCGACGCCATCGAGCGCACCCGCGCCGTCAAGGCCGGCAACCCGCTCGACACCGAGACGATGGTCGGCGCCCAGGCCAGCAACGACCAGCTCGAGAAGATCCTGTCCTACATCGACATCGGCAAGCAGGAGGGCGCCAAGGTCCTCCTCGGCGGCGAGCGGCTCGAGCACGACGGCGAGCTCGGCGGCGGCTACTACGTGGCACCGACGATCTTCGAGGGCCAGAACTCGATGCGGATCTTCCAGGAGGAGATCTTCGGCCCGGTCGTGTCCGTGGCCAGGTTCGACGGCTTCGACGACGCGATCTCGATCGCCAACGACACGCTCTACGGCCTCGGCGCCGGCGTCTGGTCCCGCGAGGCGACGACCTGCTACCGCGCCGGTCGCGCGATCCAGGCGGGCCGCGTGTGGACGAACACCTACCACCAGTACCCCGCGGGTGCGGCGTTCGGCGGCTACAAGGGCTCGGGCATCGGGCGCGAGAACCACCAGATGATGCTCAGCCACTACCAGCAGACCAAGAACCTCCTGGTCAGCTACGCACCGAAGCGGCTCGGCTTCTTCTGAGCCGCCCGACGGCGGGTGCCCGGCCCGGGCGGGCCGGGCACCCCGGGAAGGACCTGACATGACGACGACGGAGCGGGTCGCGCTCACCGACGACGCGGCGGCGCTGCTGCGGCGGCTGCGCGCCACGCACGGCGAGCTGATGTTCCACCAGTCCGGCGGCTGCTGCGACGGGTCGTCGCCCATGTGCTTCGCGCAGGGCGACTTCCTCACCGGCGACGCCGACGTCCACCTCGGCGACCTCACCGTGCCCGCGGAGGAGGGGGCCGGCGGCGGGTCGGGCGATGCGTTCACCGTGCCCGTGTGGATGAGCCGCAACCAGTTCGAGGTGTGGCGGCACACGCACCTGACGATCGACGTCGTGGCCGGCCGCGGGGCGGGCTTCTCCCTCGAGGCGCCCGACGGCGTGCGGTTCCTCATCCGCTCGCGCCTGTTCACGGACGCCGAGGCCGAGGCGCTCGGCGTCGACGACGCGTCGCGCGTGGGGGAAGCGGCGACCGCGGGCTGAGTCCCGGCGTCGGGGGCGGGCACTCGACCCGCCCCTGACGTCCGGCGCGCGTGCCGCCGCGGGGTGAGCATCGGCGTCGGGCGCGGGCCGGATACCCTCGGCGCGTGACCTCGACGCCCGCCCCCGCCGCGAACGACCCCCAGCGCGCCCGCCTTGCCTCCTACGTCGCCGACCTCGGTGTCGTGCGCGGGCGCGTCGTGCTGTCCTCGGGCAAGGAGTCCGACTACTACGTCGACATGCGCCGCGTGACGCTCCACCACGAGGCGGGGCCGCTGCTCGGGCACGTCCTGCTCGACCTGCTCGAGGAGGAGGGGCTCGGGGTCGGCGAGATCGACGCCGTCGGCGGCCTCACCCTCGGCGCCGACCCGGTGGCGCTCGCGATCATGCACGCGGCGGCGTCGCGGGGGCAGGCGCTCGACGCGTTCGTCGTGCGCAAGGAGGCCAAGGCGCACGGCATGCAGCGGCGGATCGAGGGGCCGGACATCACGGGGCGGCGGGTCGTCGTCGTCGAGGACACGTCCACCACGGGCGGGTCCGCGCTGACCGCCGCGCACGCGGTCCAGGAGGCGGGCGCCGAGATCGCGGCCGTCCTCGTGGTCCTCGACCGGGCGACCGGCGCGCGCGAGGCCGTCGAGGCGCAGGGCCACCGGTACCTCAACGCGCTCGAGCTCGCCGACGTCGGACTTGACTGACGACACCGGCGACGACGACGAGCGGATTGTCGGCGTCGGGCCGTGGGAGGGCGAGCCGCCGGACGACCCGCGCCTGGACCCGGAGCTGCTCGCGGCGGTGGACCGGCGCAACGTGGCCGACCACTACCGGTACTGGAGCGTCGAGGCGATCCGCGCCGACCTCGCCGCCCGCGCGCAACCGCTGCACCTCGCGCTGCTCAACACCGGCCGCGACCTCAACATCGGCTCGCTCGTGCGCACGGCGAACGCGTTCAACCTGGCGTCGGTGCAGATCGTCGGGCGGCGCCGGTGGAACCGCCGCGGCGCGATGGTCACCGACCGCTACCTCACCGTCGAGCACCGCCCCGACGTCGCCGCTCTGTTGACCTGGGCGCGCGACCGGGGGCTTGCGGTGCTCGGCCTCGACAACCTGCCCGGCGCGGTCCCGCTCGAGGGGCGGGCGCTGCCGCGGGAGGCGGTGCTCGTGCTCGGCGAGGAGTCCGCGGGCCTGCCCGACGAGCTGGTGGACGGCTGCGACCTGCTGCTCGAGATCAGCCAGCACGGCTCGACCCGGTCCCTCAACGTGGCCGCCGCCGGGGCGATCGCCATGCACGCGTGGATGTCCCAGCACGCGGCGCCGCCGTCGACGCCCCGGTGACCTGACGCCCCGCCGACCGACGACGAGGGGCCCGATGCTGTTCGTCCCGTCGTCGAGGACCGGAAGGCCCGGACGCGGCACCCCGATCGGTGGGATGATCGGGAGGACAGCACCACGTCCCAGCTCCAGGAGGTCCACGATGCCCATCGCCACCCCCGAGGTGTACGTCGACATGATCGACCGGGCCAAGGCGGGCAAGTTCGCCTACCCGGCCATCAACGTCACGTCCTCGCAGACCCTGACGGCTGCGCTGCGCGGGTTCGCCGAGGCCGAGTCCGACGGCATCATCCAGGTCTCCGTCGGTGGCGCCGAGTACGCGTCCGGCTCCACGGTCAAGGACCGCATCGCCGGCTCCCTCGCGCTGGCCGCGTACGCGAAGGAGGTCGCCAAGGGCTACCCGGTGACCGTCGCCCTGCACACCGACCACTGCGCCGAGTCCAACCTCGACTCCTGGGTCCGCCCGCTGCTCGAGATCGCCAAGGCCGAGGTCGACGCCGGCCGCCTGCCCGCGTTCCAGTCGCACATGTGGGACGGCTCGACGGTCGACCTCGAGACGAACCTGCGGATCGCCGAGGAGCTCCTCGAGAAGTCCGTCGCGGCCCGCACGCTGCTGGAGATCGAGATCGGCGTCGTCGGCGGCGAGGAGGACGGCCATGAGGCCGAGATCAACGAGAAGCTGTACACGACCGCGGAGGACGGCCTGGCCACGGCCCGCGCCCTCGGCACCGGCGAGAAGGGCCGCTACCTCACGGCCCTGACCTTCGGCAACGTGCACGGCGTGTACAAGCCCGGCGCCGTCAAGCTGCGCCCGGAGCTCCTCGGTGACATCCAGAAGGCCGTCGGCGCCGAGGTCGGCAAGGAGAACCCGTTCGACCTCGTGTTCCACGGCGGCTCCGGCTCCACCTCGGAGGAGGTCGCCACCGCGGTGCGCAACGGCGTCATCAAGATGAACATCGACACCGACACGCAGTACGCGTTCTCGCGCCCCGTCGTCGAGCACATGTTCCGCAACTACGACGGCATGCTGAAGATCGACGGCGAGGTCGGCAACAAGAAGCAGTACGACCCGCGCGCGTGGGGCAAGGCGGCCGAGGCCGGCATGGCCGCGCGCATCGTCGAGGCCTGCGAGTGGCTCGGCTCGGCGGGCAAGAAGATCTCCTGACCTGAGGCTGAGGGCGCTCGACGCTGTGGCCCCCGACCGGTATGCACCGGTCGGGGGCCACATGACGTGGGGCGCGACCGCCCAACCTCCCGCATTGTCACACATTGCGATACGCTTCCTCTGTGTATCGCGGGCTGTGGTGGCCAGAGGAGCAGGCCCGATACATCCGTGCTCGCGGTGACCGCTATCCGGGTGCGCTTGGGATCGAACCTCGATGGACGTTGGAGGCCGCCGGCGATCCGTCTGCGGTCGTGCGCGACCCAGACCCCGCAAGCCGAATGGGTGCCGTGCGGATCATCGGTTACTCGCGAAGTGCCGGCTTCGTGGTCACGGTGATCGTCGACCCCGTCGACGGGGCAGGAATCACCGCGTGGAAGACCAACGGAGCTGATCTTCGTTCATACGAGGGAGGGCATGATGACCGCTGACGAGCAGGCACGTGCGCGCCGGCAGGCGATTCGCGACGAGTATGCGGAAGAAGAAGCCGAGGCTGCGGAGATCGAGGTCGCCGAGAGTGGGGCAGCACTCGACGTCGCGCTCAACATTCGAATCACCCGTGGTCTGGATGTGGAACTTCGTCGGCGTGCCGCCGTGGAGCAGATCCCGACTTCCGCGCTGGTGCGACGCCTCCTCACGCGGTCGGTCCAGGAGGATACGACGCCCGTGCTGACGGTGGACCAGGTCGAGGCCATCGCGCGCCGAGTCGCCGATGAGGTCGCCGCCTCGCGGAAGTAGTTGGATCCACGGGCCATCCCGCGGGTGTGCTCGAACGGCCTCCAGGTCCCCTACGCCCGGTCGCTCGCAGGCTCCTCGGAGCGCCGCGCGGCCGCGCGCCGCCGGCGCAGCACCTCGAAGACGGCGGTCAGGATCAGGACCACCGCCAGCACGACGATCCAGCGGACCAGCCTGGGCGGGTCGAGGGTGACGTCGAGGACGAGATTGACGACGAACGCGACCACCACTGCGGCGAGGAACCGGATCGAACCCTCGTGGCGCCGCATGCCGCGAACGTATCAGCGGGCGTCCGCGCACGGGTGGTCGGCTGCTGTCACGATCCTTGCGTGGGCCGGGTGCGGTCGTCCGCGTCCAGTGCGCGTGCCTCCCGGTGCTCGGCGGCGCGCCGCATTCCCGCCGCCTCGAGCTCGACGAGCCGTCGCGTCCGGCCGCCGAGCAGGACGTGCGCGGCCCGCGCCAGCGGGCCGGAGTGTGACAACCGGAGGGCGAGGCGGGTGCGGTCGCGGGTGACCCGATGAACGACGTGCTCGGCCGTCGTCACGACCGCCGGTGCCCGCGAGACCATGGTGAACGCGGCGGGCGGCCGATGGTCGGTCACGGTCCAGACTGCCGGCGGGAGCCCGGGCTGCCTGATCCGCAGGCGTGACCCCGCCTTGAACGTTCCGTCGAGGAGCTCGACGGTACGCATCGACGACGTCCACCGGGGCCACTCCTCCGGGATGGCGAGGACCTCCCACACGGCGGCGCTCGTGGCCTCGATCGACGTCGCGGTTCGTGTCTCGGTCTCCATGGCTCAGGGCCTCCGTCCTCGACCGATCTGTACCGTCCGGTACATCCCGCGTGTACCATACGGTACATGGCGACGACGGCACCACCCTCCGGACGGGACGAGCTGCTCCGAGCCGTCATCGAGCACCTCGCGGACGGCCGCGTGGACAACCAGAGCCTGCGTGGCATCGCCGCGGCGGTCGGGACGAGTCATCGGATGCTCATCTACCACTTCGGCTCGAGGGAAGGACTCCTCGTCGAGGTCGCGGCCGCGGTCGAGCAGATGCAGCGCGACGCGTTCACCGTGGTCGCGGAGGGTGGCATCGGCGGTGCGGGCCCCGCCGACGGCACCTTGCCGACGGCCTCGACCCGTGAGGTGGCCACGCAGTTCTGGGCGCGGGTCGTCGGGCCGGCGATGCGGTACGGGCCGCTGTTCTTCGAGATGTCCGCGCACGCGATGCAGCGGCGACCGTACGCGGCCGACCTCGCGGCGCATCTCGTCGAGCCGTGGATCGAGGTGGTCGCCGAGGAGCAGGTCCACCTCGGGGTGGACGCGGCCCGCGCCCGCACCCGGGCCCGCCTCGGCACGGCGGTCGTCCGGGGCCTGCTGTTCGACCTTCTCGTCACCGGCGACCGGAGCGGGGTCGACGAGGCCTTCGAGCTCTTCCTCGACATCCTCGACGCCGACGCCGACGCCGACGCCGACGCCGACGCCGACGCCGGACCGTGACTCTCGACGAGCCCGCGCTCCGAGGGGCAGCCCGACCCCGTCGCCCCGCGGGTACGCTCGAGCGGTCGTCGGGGCACCCGGCGCCAGCGAGCAGAGGGAGCAGCACATGCCGGCAGTCGTGGTCGTCGGGGCCCAGTGGGGCGACGAGGGCAAGGGCAAGGCCACCGACCAGCTCGGCAGCCGGGTCGACTACGTCGTCAAGTTCAACGGCGGCAACAACGCGGGCCACACGGTCGTCGTCGGCGACGAGAAGTACGCCCTCCACCTGCTCCCGTCCGGCATCCTCAGCCCGGGAGTGATCCCGGTGATCGGCAACGGCGTGGTCGTCGACGTCGACGTGCTGTTCGAGGAGCTCGACGCCCTCGAGGCCCGCGGCGTCGACGTGAGCAAGCTCCGGGTCTCCGCGAACGCCCACCTCATCCCCAGCTACAACCGCACGCTCGACAAGGTGACGGAGCGCTTCCTCGGCAAGCGCCAGATCGGCACCACCGGCCGCGGCATCGGCCCCACCTACGCGGACAAGATGAGCCGCGTCGGCCTGCGCGTCCAGGACCTGTTCGACGAGTCGATCCTGCGCCAGAAGGTCGAGGCCGCGCTCGACTTCAAGAACCAGGTCCTCGTCAAGATCTACAACCGGCGGGCGGCGGAGGTCGACGTGGTGGTCGACGAGCTGCTCACCCACGCCGAGCGGCTGCGCCCGATGGTCGGCGACGTCTCGCTCGAGCTCAACCAGGCTCTCGACGCCGGGAAGATCGTCCTGTTCGAGGCCGGTCAGGCCGCGATGCTCGACGTGGACCACGGCACCTACCCGTTCGTCACGTCCTCCTCGGCGACGGCGGGCGGCGCGAGCACCGGCTCGGGCATCGGCCCCACGCGCATCGATCGCGTGGTCGGCGTCATCAAGGCCTACACGACCCGCGTGGGCGAGGGCCCGTTCCCCACCGAGCTGCACGACGACATGGGCGAGCACCTGCGCAAGACCGGCGGCGAGTTCGGCGTGACCACCGGCCGCCCGCGCCGCACGGGCTGGTACGACGCCGTCATCGCCCGCTACGCCTCCCGCGTCAACGGGCTCACCGACCTCGTCCTCACCAAGCTCGACGTGCTCACCGGCCTGGAGAAGGTCCCCGTGTGCGTCGCGTACGAGGTCGACGGCGAACGGCTCGACGAGATGCCCGCCGACCAGTCCGCGTTCCACCACGCGCGGCCGATCTACGAGGAGCTGCCCGGCTGGTGGGAGGACATCAGCCACGTCCGCGAGTTCGACGACCTGCCGCAGAACGCGCGCGACTACGTGCTCGCGCTCGAGGAGATGTCCGGGACACGGATCTCCGCGATCGGCGTGGGCCCGGACCGCGAGGCGACGATCGTCCGCCACGACCTCATCGACTGAGGACACAACCCCGCACGACGACGGGGCACCGCCCGGCGCGCGACCGCCCTGCCCGCCACGCCCCTCCCCGCCGACCCCACCCGCACGCGACGACGGCCGCCTCCCGAAGGAGGCGGCCGTCGCTGCTACGTGAGAGGTGCTGCGCCCGGGCGAGGTGGGCCGCCCGGGGTGAGCTCCGGCGTCGGGCGGGGCCTTATGACCAGCCCTGCTGCTGCGGCGGGGGCTGCTGACCGCCCGGGCCCCAGCCCTGCTGACCCTGGCCAGGGCTCTGCGCGCCCCAGCCCTGCTGGCCACCGGCGCCCCACTGCTGGCCCTGGTCGGCGCCCCAGCCCTGCTGGCCGCCGGCGCCCCACTGCTGCGGCTGGCCCTGCTGGGCGCCGCCCCACTGCTGGCCCTGGTCCCACTGCGGCTGACCGCCGTAGCCGCCACCGCCGTAGCCACCCGGACCGCCGCCGTAGCCGCCGGACTGCTGCGCGGCCGCGCGCTTCTTCTTCGAGCCGCTGCGCACGACGAGCACGATGATGAGGGCGAGGATCGCCACGACGACGCCGATGCCGACCCACAGCGCCCAGCCCGGCAGGCTGTCGAGGAGGCCCGGGGAGGCGGAGCCGGTGGCGGTGATGCCGTCGCGCATCCACTCGATGCCCTCGAAGGTCACCTCGTTGCCGTTGACCTCGCCGCCGCCGCCGTCGATGACCCCGCCCGGGAAGACGACGGTCGTGGTGAGCTCGGGGGCGCCGCCGAGGGCCGCCATCTCGTCGGGGTTGAGCGTCGGGTCGCCGTGCAGGTCGAACGTGAGGGTGTCGCCCTCCTGGGTGACGACGTAGCTGCCGTCGTCCTCGTTGATCATCTCGTTCGTGGGCCCGGACCCCTCGATCGTGCAGCCCGGCATCCCGTTCTCCTCGTAGTCCTCCGCCGTGATGTTGCCGCCCTCGACGGGGGAGTCACCGCCCTCCGCGAGCGTGGAGCAGTCGACGTCCTCCCGGGTGATGCCCGGCATGGTCGCCACGCCCTGCGCGTGGATCGTCGTGTTGCCGTCGGTCCCGATCTCGTAGGTCGTCTCGGCGCGGAAGCACCCGGTGAGCACGAGGAGGAGGACAGGGAGGGACAGAAGGGCCGTGATGCGGCGGCGCAGGCCACTAGGCTGGGGGTGACGTCTCATGGCGTCACGGTAGCGGTCCACGGGCGGGTCGGACGTGGGTAGATCACCCACGGATGTCTCCGTCGGCAGGACCCGGTGCAGAGCGGCGCCGGGGGAGCGGTACCGGGAGTGGACGGCCGCGAGATCGGGTCCGGTGGCGCGGCACCGGTCGAGCGGCACGGGCGACGAGGCCACGGGGGAGCGGACCCCCGGTAGCGAGGAGGACGATCAGCGATGACCACCCAGACCCCGGCGATCGAGCTGGCCCGAGAAACGGCGCCCGGAGGCGTCCCGGAGGACCTGCTCGAGTGGGTCGCCGGGATCGCGGCCCTGACCAGGCCGGCGCGCGTGCTGTGGGCCGACGGCTCGCAGGAGGAGTGGGACCGGCTGACCGGCGAGATGGTCGAGACCGGCACGCTCATCAGGCTGAACGAGGAGCTGCGCCCGAACAGCTTCCTCGCGCGGTCGGAGCCCTCGGACGTGGCGCGGGTCGAGTCGCGCACGTTCATCTGCTCGGAGAAGGAGTCCGACGCCGGGCCGACGAACAACTGGGCCGAGCCCGCCGCCATGCGCGAGACCCTGCGCGGGGTGTTCGACGGCGCGATGGCCGGCCGCACGATGTACGTGGTCCCGTTCAGCATGGGCCCGCTCGGCGGCGACATCTCCAAGCTCGGCGTCGAGATCACGGACTCGCCCTACGTCGTGGCGAACATGCGGATCATGACGCGGATGGGGGCGCCGGCGCTCGAGCTCATCAAGGGCGGCGAGTACTGGGTGCCGGCGGTGCACTCGGTGGGCTACCCGCTGGTCGACGCCGCGGGGAACGAGCGTGCGGACGTCCCCTGGCCGTGCTCGGAGGACAAGTACATCACCCACTTCCCCGAGACCCGCGAGATCTGGTCCTACGGCTCCGGCTACGGCGGCAACGCCCTGCTCGGCAAGAAGTGCTACGCCCTGCGCATCGCGTCGGTCATCGCCCGCGACGAGGGGTGGATGGCCGAGCACATGCTCATCCTCAAGCTCACCGACGAGCGGACCGGGAAGGCGTACCACGTGACCGGCGCGTTCCCCTCGGCCACCGGCAAGACGAACCTCGCGATGCTCCAGCCCACGATCCCGGGGTGGCGGGTCGAGACCGTCGGGGACGACATCGCGTGGATGCGCCAGGGCGCGGACGGGCGGCTGTACGCGATCAACCCCGAGGCCGGCTTC
The DNA here is from genome assembly GCF_057652375.1 of Georgenia sp. Z1344. NCBI lineage: Bacteria > Bacillati > Actinomycetota > Actinomycetes > Allobogoriellales > Allobogoriellaceae > Georgenia > Georgenia sp. Z1344. The sequence goes on from NZ_CM172728.1 coordinate 2,076,148, forward strand.
TTCGGCGTGGCACCGGGGACGGGGCGCTCGACCAACCCCGTCGCGATCGACACCCTGGGCGAGAACATCCTCTTCACGAACGTGGCCCTGACCGACGACGGCGACGTGTGGTGGGAGGGCCTGACGAAGGAGAAGCCGGCGCACCTCGTCGACTGGCAGGGCAACGACTGGACGCCGGACTCGCCCACGCCGGCCGCCCACCCGAACAGCCGCTTCACCGCCCCCGCCGCGCAGGCCCCGACGATCGCGGACGACTGGGAGGATCCGCGCGGCGTGCCGATCGACGCGATCCTCTTCGGCGGCCGGCGCGCGTCCAACGTGCCGCTCGTGTCCGAGGCCTACGACTGGGAGCACGGCGTGTTCATGGGCGCGACGGTGGCCTCCGAGCAGACGGCCGCCGCCGAGGGCACCGTGGGGGCGCTGCGCCGCGACCCGTTCGCCATGCTCCCGTTCTGCGGGTACGACATGGCCGACTACTGGGGCCACTGGCTGGCGATGGGGGAGAAGCTCGGCGAGCACGCGCCCCGCATCTACACGGTCAACTGGTTCCGCAAGGACGCCGACGGGCGCTTCATGTGGCCCGGCTTCGGCGACAACTCCCGCGTGCTCGACTGGATCATCCGCCGCGTGAGTGGCGAGGTCGACGCCGTGGACGGGATCACCGGGCGCATGCCGCGGGTCGAGGACCTCGAGCTGGGCGGGCTCGACCTCGCCCCGGAGGTGCTCGAGGAGATCTTCCGCGTGGACCCGGACGCGTGGGTGGCCGAGTCCGACGCCACCGAGACCTACCTCGAGCAGTTCGGGGACAAGGTACCGGCGGCGGTGCGCGAGCAGCTGGCCAGGCTGAGGGAGCGCATCGCGGCCGCCCGCGGCTGACCGCTGCACCCGCCCCGTACCCTTGCGCGGGTGAAGATCCTCCTGCTCGGCTCCGGCGCGCGCGAGCACGCCCTCGCGCGCGCCCTCGCCGCCGACCCCGCCACCGAGTCCCTCGTCCTCGCCCCCGGCAACCCGGGGTGCGCCGACCTCGGCGAGCGGGTCGACATCGACATCCTCGACGGCGCCGCCGTGGTCCGGCTGGCCATGGACAAGGCGGTGGACCTCGTCGTCGTGGGCCCGGAGGCCCCGCTCGTGGCGGGCGTCGCCGATCCGGTCCGCGCCGCCGGGATCCCCGTGTTCGGCCCCAGCGGCGCCGCCGCACGCCTCGAGGGCTCCAAGGCCTACGCCAAGGAGATCATGGCGCTCGCCGAGGTCCCCACGGCGATGGCGCACGTCTGCGTCACGCGCGAGGAGGTCGAGGCCGCACTCGACGCCTTCGGCCCGCCGTACGTGGTCAAGGACGACGGGCTCGCCGCCGGCAAGGGCGTCGTCGTCACCGAGGACCGCGACGCCGCGCTGAACCACGCGGTCGCCTGCCTCGCGCCGGCCGTCGGCGGGGACGAGTCGACCGGGGGGCGCGCCGCCGTCGTCGTCGAGGAGTTCCTCGACGGCCCCGAGGTCTCCCTGTTCTGCCTGTCCGACGGCGAGCGCGTCCTCCCGCTCGCCCCCGCCCAGGACTTCAAGCGCATCGGCGACGGCGACACCGGCCCCAACACCGGCGGCATGGGCGCCTACTCCCCGCTGCCGTGGGCACCGGCCGACCTCACCGAGCAGGTCGTCGAGCGCGTCGCGCAGCCCGTGATCGACGAGCTCGCGCGGCGGGGGACCCCGTTCGTCGGCCTCCTGTACTGCGGGCTCGCGCTGACCTCGCGCGGCCTGCGGGTCATCGAGTTCAACGTCCGCTTCGGCGACCCCGAGGTCCAGGTCGTCCTCCCGCGCCTGCGCACGCCGCTCGCCGGGCTCCTGCACGCCGCCGCCACGGGGAGCCTGCCCGCCGGTGGCGTCCTCGAGTGGGACGAGGGCGCGGTGGTCGGGGTCGTCGTGGCGTCGTCCGGGTACCCCGGCAAGGTCCGCACCGGCGACCGGGTCGAGGGGCTGACCGAGTGCGAGGCGATCGACGGCGTGCACGTGGTCCAGGCGGGTACTGCTGAGGCCGGGGTCGCGTCCGGGAGCCGGTCCGGGGGCGGGTCCGGGAGCGGGTCCGGAACCGGGGCCGACGACGACGCCGCCTCCCGCGCGGTGGTCTCGGACGGCGGGCGGGTGCTGACGGTGGTCGGACGGGGCGCGGACCTCGCCGCCGCGCGCGACGCCGCCTATGCCGGCGTGGCCGAGGTGCGCCTCGAGGGCTCGCAGCACCGCACCGACATCGCGCTCGCGGCCGTCGAGGGGCGGATCTCGGTGCCGGAGCTCGGCTGACGGGGTTTCGTCGTCGGGCACGTGTGTGTCAGGCCGCCCACCCCTCGGACCCCGGACGGACAGCCCTACTCCCGCCACGCCGCCGGTGGGAGGATGGCGGCATGAGCATCCTGGTCGGTGAGGCGCCGCACCTGCGCGGCTGGACCCACGTCTACAGCGGCAAGGTGCGGGACATGTACGTCCCGGCGGACCAGGAGTCGGGGCGCGGCGGGGACGTCGTGCTGATGGTGGCCTCGGACCGGATCAGCGCGTACGACCACGTGCTGCCGACGACGATCCCCGGCAAGGGCGTCGTCCTCACGCAGCTGACCCTGTGGTGGTTCGAGCAGCTGGCCGACCTCGTGACCAACCACGTCGTCTCCCTCGAGGTGCCGCCCGAGGTCGAGGGGCGCGCGATGATCTGCCGCCGCCTGCAGATGTTCCCGCTCGAGTGCGTGGTCCGTGGGTACCTCACGGGCTCCGCGCTGGCGGAGTACCGGGCCACGGGCGAGGTCTGCGGGATCGCGCTGCCGCAGGGGATGGCCGAGGGCGACCGCATCGACCCGCCGATCTACACGCCGGCGTCGAAGGCGGCGGTCGGGGACCACGACGAGAACATCACGTTCGAGCAGTCCGTCGAGGCGGTCGGGGTCGTGGCCGCGCGCCGGCTGCGGGATCGCTCGCTCGCCGTGTTCGCCCGCGCCTCCGAGATCGCGGCGGAGCGCGGCCTGGTCCTCGCCGACACCAAGTTCGAGTTCGGCCGGGAGAACCGGCCCGGGGACGCCGAGCTCGTCCTCGCCGACGAGGTCCTCACGCCCGACTCCTCGCGCTTCTGGCGGGCCGAGGACCTTGCCCCCGGCGTGACGCCGCCGAGCATCGACAAGCAGTTCGTCCGCGACTGGCTCACCTCGCCGGCCGCGGGCTGGGAACGCACCTCCGACGCGCCGCCGCCCCCGCTGCCGAACGAGGTCGTCGAGCGCACGCGCGAGCGCTACGTCACCGCGTTCGAGACCCTCACGGGGCGGACGGCCGACGTCTGATCCCGCGCCCCGGCCTACGCTGGGGCCAGCCGTCAGGAAGGACACCACATGGGCCGCATCGTCGTCGACGTCATGCCGAAGCCGGAGATCCTCGACCCGCAGGGCAAGGCCGTCGCCCGCGCGCTCGAGCACCAGGGGATCGCCGGCGTCGCCGTGCGCCAGGGCAAGCGGTTCGAGCTGACCGTCGAGGGGGACGTCACCGATGCCCACCTCGAGGCCGCCCGTCGGGCCGCCGCGGACGTGCTGTCCAACCCGGTGATCGAGGACGTGGTGAGCGTGCGCGCGGAGGAGGCTGCGGCGTCGGGCACCGTCCCGGCCGGGACGGCCGGTACCACCACGCCCGACGCCGGCACCCAGGTCGCGCAGTGACCGCTCGCATCGGGGTGGTCACCTTCCCCGGCACCCTCGACGACGTCGACGCCGCCCGCGCGGTGCGCCTCGCCGGTGCGGAGCCGGTGGCCCTGTGGCACGCGGACGCCGACCTCCAGGGGGTCGACGCCGTGGTCCTGCCCGGCGGGTTCTCCTACGGCGACTACCTCCGGGCCGGCGCCATCGCGGCGCTGGCGCCGGTGATCCGGTCCGTCGTCGACGCCGCCCGCGCCGGCACGCCGGTGCTCGGCATCTGCAACGGCTTCCAGGTGCTGTGCGAGGCGCACCTGCTGCCCGGGGCGCTCGTGCGCAACGACCGGCAGCGGTTCGTGTGCCGTGAGCAGCGGCTGCGCGTCGTGTCGGACCGGACCGCGTGGACGAACCGGTTCGAGGCGGGCCAGGAGATCGTCGTCCCGCTGAAGAACGGTGAGGGTCGGTACGTCGCCACCGACGAGACGCTCGACGAGCTCGCCGCCGAGGGGCGCGTGGTCTTCGAGTACGTCGGGGTCAACCCGAATGGCTCGTTCCGCGACATCGCCGGTGTGTCCGACGCGTCCTGCCGCGTCGTGGGGCTCATGCCGCACCCGGAGCACGCCGTGGAGAAGGGCTTCGGGCCGGACACGGCCGCGGGTGTGCGTGCGGGCACCGACGGCCTCGAGCTCTTCCGCAGCGCGATCGAGTCGCTCATCCCCGCCTGACCCCCGCTTCTTTCATCGAGATTGCGGTTGGTGCACGCCGAGATTGCGGTTGGGAGCTGCGCGCCAGTGGTCGAGAGTGCGGCTGAGCCGGGCACCAACGGTCGAGAGTGCGGCTGAGGTGCACCGACACTTCGGTTCTCACAACCCAGGTGGGTGCCCGCTGAGTACCAGGCCTGACTTCCCGGTACCCGAAGGACGTGGATCAGCAATGCGCTGATGTTGCGGGCCCGGCGTCTCAGGACGACCCGTGCAGGGTCCCCTCCAGCGCTCCTCCGGCTGTGCCTGGACGTGCCGGCGGTGTCGCCTTGGCCAGCGCCTTCCGTGTTGAATCGATATCCGACATGAATGTCCAGTGTGCGATGCGGGCCGCGGCAGCGCCAAGCGACCAGGAGGAGATGGCCGTCCCCGCCGAGCGACTGGTGATGATCGCCGAGACCAGCAGCAGAACGATGACGGTAAGCGTCGGAACAAGGGCAACGAGGTTTGACGCACGGTGGAGGAGAACCGCCCCCATCAGTACGGCGGCCGACACCCCCACGCCGATCGCGGCGCTGACGGCGCGGTAGAAGAAGTTCCAGCTGTTATGGCGCCGGAACGACGGAGTTCTTCCTAGAACGAAGGCGAATGCCACGAGAGTTGAGAACACGCCGTACGCCACGAGGCATCTGAGGGTGTGTGGCAGATCGCGCGACGTGTTCTCGAGTCCGAGGAGCATTGCCAGCACGGTCCCAATCATTGCTCCGGCGACGACGTGTGCTGCGATCACATAGAAGGCCTTACGCCCCATGCGAGGGAGTCCCACAAGTGATATTTCGGCATTCCTGATCCGGTTCTCGCGGCGCGCGCGAAGGCTTGAACGGTCGAAGGTCGCAAAGGTGACGGATTGCGCGGTCAGCGCGAGGAGGACCCCCATCGTCGGGATGAGCGCGATCGCCAGGCCCCCGCTCTGCCCGCTCGTCACGGCCCACCAGGTCACTAGCAATGGCGGCGGCAGCATGAGTCCGGCCAGGATCAGCAGGTCGCGTGTGACGTGAGCTCTTCTCGCTTGTTCGTCGTCGCCGCCGACCCGTTGGAGCCCCGCGAGCAACACGTAGCCGCCGAGCAGGAGCGTGGCCCAAAGCGCGACGGACCAGCCGACGTGACCAGAGAGCTGCGACCCCCAGGTTGTAGCGGACGAGCCTGCGCGGGACAGGAGATCCGGGCCGTCTCCGAGTGCCGCCGCCAGACACACCAGCCCCAGCACGGAGCTGAGGGACATGGTGGACGTACCGATGACGGCGTCGACCATGGATGGCTGCCCGAGCTCGGCGTCCGATGTCGGTCGTGGCGATGATGTGTCCTTCGTATCCCCCATGTCTCGAACGTAGGCATGCCCACCGACGTCGGCAGGGAGTGCGTGTTGTCACGAGCTCCGCCGACATTGCGGCTGGGATCCGGAAGAATTTCATTGCGACACGGGTTCGAGCTCCCAACCGCAATCTCGATGAACGGGGCGCGGGAAGTTCGTCGTCGTGCGAATTTCCCCCTGCGCAAGCCCCGCACGAGGAGTACGTTCCTCCGCACGGGACCGCCCACGAACGGACGCCCCGTCACTCGACGACGATCGGAACGGCCATGGGACGGCTCCTCTACTCGATGCAGGTCTCCCTCGACGGCTACGTGCAGGACCCGGCCGGCGACTTCTCCTGGGCTGCTCCCGAGGCCGGCGACCACCAGGCGATGAACGACGCGATGTCCGACGTCGGGACGTACCTCATGGGCCGCCGCATGTACGAGATGATGCACGTCTGGGAGACGGACCCGTCGATCGCCGAGCAGGGCCCCGAGGCCGCGGAGTTCGCGCAGATCTGGCAGCGCGCCGACAAGATCGTCTTCTCGACCACGCTCTCCGACCCCATCACGGCGCGCACCGAGCTGCGCCGCACGTTCGACCCCGCCGAGATCCGCGCGCTCAAGGACGCCTCCGACGAGGACCTCACGATCGACGGCCCCACCCTCGCCGCGCACGCGCTGCGCCACGGCCTCGTCGACGCCGTCATGCCCGTGATCTACCCCGTCTCGATCGGCGGCGGCCTCCGCTTCCTCCCCGACGACCTGCGCCTCGACCTCACGCTGCGCCGCGACCGCGTGGTCGGGCGAGGGATCGTGTTCCTCGAGTACGACGTCGTCCACGCCCGCGACTGAGCACGGCTCACCCCGGGGACACCCCGGACACGCGGGAACGAGCCCGACGACGAACCCCCGCCACCCCACCGCCGCCACGACGGAGTCACCACGATGGGCCGCCTGATCTACTGGATGAACGTCTCGCTCGACGGCTACGTCGCAGGCCCGGACGGCAGCCCCGGGTGGGCCGAGCCGAGCGCCGAGGTGATGGCCGCGTTCAACGCCGACACGGCCGAGGTCGGCACCTACCTCTACGGCCGCCGCATCTACGAGCTGATGAGCGTGTGGGAGACGGATCCCGCGATCGCCGCCGAGTCCGCCGGGAACGCCGAGTTCGCCCGTCTCTGGCAGGCCGCGGAGAAGGTCGTGCACTCCGCGACCCTCGGAGTCGTCCCCACGCGGCGCACGCGCGTCGAGCGGACCTTCGACCCGGCCCGGGTCCGCGAGCTCAAGGACTCGACGACGACGAACATCACCGTCAACGGGCCCACCCTCGCCGCTCAGGCGCTGCGTGCCGGCCTCGTCGACGAGGTGGGGATGTACCTCTGGCCGGTCGCCCTCGGCGGGGGCCTGCGGTTCCTGCCCGACGACGTGGCGCTCGACCTGCGGCTGACGAGCGAGCGGCGGTTCGGCAACGGGACCGTGCGCCTGCGTTACGACGTCGTCCACGGCCGCGCGTAGGGGCGCCTCGTCGGAACGAGCACGACGACGAACCCCACTCTCGACTGGTGTCGGGCTCCCAACCGCAATCTCGACGTGCACGAACCGCAATCTCGACGTGCACGAACCGCACCGGCCGCGATCCCTCGGGTCAGAGGTCGGCGTCCTCGGGGGTCAGCCGGGAGCCCTCCGCCCAGGCGTCGACGAGGTCCGGGCCGGCCTGACCGAGCGGGCCGACGACGAACTCGAGCTCGTCGCCCGTGAGCGGCTCCGCGTCCTCCACGGCGGCCAGTGCGTCCTCCACGGTGTCGACCATCGCGCCGGTGGTGGTGAGGTACTCGGGGACCTCGAGCTCCGCGTCGACCGTCCCGACCAGCGGCGTCCCGATCGCCGCGATCTTGGGGAACACGCTCCCGGGGATGCCGACGGCGACCTCGGCGCGCGCCGCCGCCTCCACCGAACCCTCCTCGGCGATCTCGAACTCCTCCCACAGGGACGCGTCCTCGCGCGGGTGCATCCCGACGAGGATCTCGTACCCCTCGTCGCTCAGCGCGTGCGCGGTGTCCAGCAGGAGCTCGGCGCTCGGCGCGGCTCCACCGGTCTCGTCCGGGTACGTGACGCTGGTGAGGATGAGGACGGTGTCCGGCTCCGGCTCCCACTCGGGTGTCTCGTCCAGCTCCGGGACGCCGACCACCTCGATGTCCTCCTCGTCGACGCCGAGGTACACCGCGAAGGTCTCCTGCTCGGCCGGCGAGCTCGCCGTCACCGCGGTGAGTCGCGGCCGGATGTCGTCGGCGAAGGGGGCCTCCTCGGCCTCGAGGTAAGCGGTGCTGCTGGCCACGACCGGCAGGTCCTCGAACGCCTCGACCACCTCGGCCGGCCACTCTTCGGCACCGTTGACCACCAGCAGGTCGTAGTCGGCGGGATCGGCGTCGTCCAGCGGGACGGAGGCGACCGCGGCCTCCTCGTCCACCTCGGACATGTCGGGGACGATGAGCTCGATCGTGCCGCCCTGGGCCTCGATCTCGTCGGCGACGTGCTCGACGTGGTAGGCGCCCCACGGCTCGTTCGTGGCCACGGCGACCCGCAGCCCGGCGGCGTCGGTCGACCCGGGTTCGGTGCCGGGATCGGCGTCGTCGGACGGGGATTCGTCGGACGCGGTCTCCTCGCTGCCGGCCTCCGACTCGTTCGCGCCGTCGTCCTCGAGGGCGCCGTCGTCGGTGCCCTCCCCGCACGCGGCGAGGAGAAGGGCGAGGGCGGGAATGGTGACGAGGGCCCGGATGCGGGAGGTGGATGCCATGGGGCCGGACTCTGCCCCGGCGACGTGAAGCGGACGCGAACGCCGGGGGATCAGGCCCTGAATCGCGGGAGGTCGCCCAAGAACCTGCACATGCGCGCGGTCTGAACCGCACTCTCGACACGCCGGAGGCGGGCGCCGCGCGGCCTGAGCCTCACTCTCGACCAACTTCTGGCTCCCAACCGCAATCTCGACGACGACGAACCGCAATCTCGACGAACGACGACGAACCCCGCCCGCCTCACGCCCCACCCTGGAATGTCTCGCGTGCCACCCCTGTTGGCGGCGGTATGAAGGCCATCGGACTGACAACGACCGGCGGACCCGACGTGCTCGAGGTCCTCGACCTGCCCGACCCGGCGCCCGGTGAGGGCGAGCTCCTCGTCCGCGTCCACGCGGCGGCGGTCAACCCCACGGACACGACCCGTCGCGCCGGCACGTCCCGGCGCCCCGCCGGGGACATGCCCCTCGTGCCGGGCATGGACGTCGCCGGCATCCTCGAGGAGATCGGGCCGGACACGCAGACCACGCTGAAGGTCGGGGACCGCGTCATGGGCATCGTCGTGCCCAGCGGCACGCACGGCGCCTACGCGGAGAAGGTCGTGCTCCCCGCGGACTCGGTCGTGGCGGCTCCCCGCGACACCAGCCACGCGCTGGCCGCCTCGCTCCCGATGAACGGCCTCACCGCGCGCCTCGCTCTCGACACGCTCGCCCTGCCGCGCGGCGGCGTCGTCGCCGTCTCCGGTGCGGCCGGGGCGATGGGCGGCTACGTCGTGCAGCTGGCGAAGGCCGACGGCCTCACGGTCGTCGCCGACGCCGCCGACAAGGACGAGGAGCTCGTCCGGGAGCTGGGTGCCGACGTCGTGCTGCCCCGCGGGGACGACTTCGCCGACCGCGTCCGCGAGCGGTACCCGGAGGGCGTCGACGGCGCCGTCGACGGTGCGCTCCTCGACGCCGCCCTCGCGCCGGCGGTGAAGGATGGCGCCACGATCGTCACGGTGCGCGGCTACGACGAGAAGGCCGACCGCGGCGTCACGTTCGCCCCGATCTTCGTCGGCGACTACGCCCAGGAGCGGGCGAAGCTCGACCAGCTGCGCAAGCAGGCCGAGTCCGGCACCGTCACGCTGCGCGTGGCGGCAGTGCTGTCGAAGGAGGAGGCGCCCGAGGCGCACCGCCGGCTCGAGGCCGGCGGCGTGCGCGGGCGCATCGTCCTCGCCTTCTGAGTCAGGGGTGGCGCCGGTGGGCCTGCGCGTGGTGGTGCTCGTGGATCCGGGCGTGCAGCTCGAGGTGGAGCTCGGCGAGCCGCAGGTTGTCCGCCCCGCCGACCCACACGACGATCGGCCCCTCGTCGGGCGCGTCGCACAGCCACTCGGACAGCCACGCGCGCACGGCACGTTCCACCCGCGCGCCGCGGGGCAGGAGGCGTGCCTCGTCGCCCACCCGGGCGCGGGTCAGCCACCGGACGCCGACCCGGGCGGGCGCGTCGAGCGCTGCGACGTGCTCGTCGGTGTCGACCTCGAGGTAGACCTGGCCGTACGCATTCTCGGGCAGGCGGTCGAGGACCGAGCGGATATAGGGGATGTCGACCTGCTCGCCGACCAGGAGGACGTGCGGGTGGGGGCCAGCGTCGCAGAGGCACATGACCGACAAGTTAGGTAAGGCTCGCCTCACTGGCAAGGGCGTGTCGGGTTCTGGACGAGATCACGCGACCCGTCGTCTCTCCGGCCCGGTGGCGTCACGACCTGCGCCGACGAGGTCTCTGGACGCGTGCGAGCCCCGTTCTCCCCACGATTCGGAACCGGCTTTCCGCTCAGTGGATTACCCTCGTATGAGGATTTCCGGCAGTCCGTAGGCTGGCCCCATGGCGGCCGCCGCGAGGTGGTGCCGGACCGCCGTGACCGCACCTCGAGCCAAGGAGTCCACGAGATGACGACCGCACAGTCCGCCGGCGCGCCAGGGTCCGACGATCGGGTCGAGCGCGCAGGCCTGGACGTCTACGCGCCGCTGGCCGCCTTCGTCGAGGACGAGGCCCTGCCTGGCACCGGCATCGACGCCGACGCTTTCTGGGGCGGCCTCGCCTCGATCATCGCCGACCTCACGCCGGAGAACCGCCGCCTGCTGGGCGTGCGCGACGAGCTCCAGGCCGCGATCGACCAGTACCACAAGGACCAGCCCGGCCTGCCGGACCCCGCCAAGTACACGGAGTTCCTGCGGGAGATCGGCTACCTCGTCGAGGAGCCGGCGGACTTCACCATCACGACGACGAAGGTCGACACCGAGGTCGCCGACGTCGCCGGTCCGCAGCTCGTGGTGCCCCTCCTCAACGCCCGCTTCGCCATCAACGCCGCGAACGCCCGCTGGGGCTCGCTCTACGACGCCCTGTACGGCACGGACGCGATCGCCGACGAGGGCGAGCTCGCCCGCGGCACGGAGTTCAACACCGCCCGCGCGGCGGAGGTCGTGCGCCGCGGCCGCGAGATCCTCGACCAGTCCGTCCCGCTGGAGAGCGGCTCGCACGCCGACGCCACCGCCTACCGGGTCGAGGACGGCGCGCTGCGCGTCGACATCGCCGGAGCAGACTCCGCCGCCGGCACCACCACCGGCCTCGCCGACCCGAGCGCCTTCGTCGGCTATACGGGCGACGCCGCCGCCCCGGCCACTGTGCTCCTCGTCCACAACAAGCTGCACCTCGAGCTCGTCGTCGACCACTCGGGCGCGATCGGCTCCACCGACTCGGCGGGCGTGCAGGACATCGTCGTCGAGTCCGCGATCTCCACGATCATGGACCTCGAGGACTCGGTGGCCGCCGTCGTGCCGGCGGACAAGGTCCTCGGCTACCGCAACTGGCGCGAGCTCGTCAGCGGCACGCTGACGGAGGAGGTGACGAAGAACGGCCGCACCTTCACCCGTTCCCTCAACCCCGACCGCGAGTACACCGGCGCCGACGGCACGCCCCTGGTGCTCCCGGGCCGCTCCCTGCTGTGGATCCGCAACGTCGGCCACCTCATGCGCACGGACGCGGTGAAGGACGCCGAGGGGCAGGACGTGTTCGAGGGCATCCTCGACGCCGCGATCACCGCGCTCGGTACCCTCCCGGACCTGTCCGGCGAGCGCGCGGGCACGAACTCGCGCGAGGGCTCGATCTACGTCGTCAAGCCCAAGATGCACGGGCCGGCGGAGGTCGCGTTCGCGGCCGAGCTCTTCTCCCGCGTCGAGGCGCTCCTCGGCCTCGAGCACGGCACGATCAAGATGGGCATCATGGACGAGGAGCGGCGCACCACCGTCAACCTCCGCGCCGCGATCGCCGAGGCCGCGGACCGCGTGGCGTTCATCAACACCGGCTTCCTCGACCGCACGGGCGACGAGATCCACACCTCCCTGCACGCCGGCGTCGTCCTGCCCAAGGGGCAGATCAAGGGCCTCGAGCTCATGGCCGCCTACGAGACGGCCAACGTCGACGCGGGCCTGCGCGCCGGGTTCTCGGGCAAGGCGCAGATCGGCAAGGGGATGTGGGCGGCGCCCGACCTCATGGCGGACATGCTCGAGCAGAAGGGCGCGCACCCTCGCACGGGTGCGAACACGGCATGGGTGCCCTCGCCGACGGCCGCGACCCTGCACGCGCTGCACTACCTCGAGGTCGACGTCGACGCCGTGCGCGCCGAGATCACCGGCCGCGAGCCGCAGAGCGTCGACCCGATCCTCGTCCCGCCGCTGACGGACCAGGACCTCTCCGATGACGACGTGCGCTCGTCGCTCGACGACAACGTCCAGTCGATCCTCGGCTACGTGGTGCGCTGGATCGACCAGGGCGTCGGCTGCTCGAAGGTCCCGGACATCAACGGCATCGCGCTCATGGAGGACCGCGCCACGCTGCGGATCTCCTCGCAGCTCCTGGCGAACTGGCTGCACCACGGCGTGATCACGGTGGCCGACGTCGACGACGCCCTGCAGCGCCTCGCCCCCGTGGTCGACGAGCAGAACGCCGGCGACCCGAACTACGAGGCGCTCATCGGCGAGGACGGGCCCGGCGTGGCCTTCCGGGCCGCGCGGGCCCTGATCGTCGAGGGTGCGGACCAGCCCAACGGGTACACCGAGCCGATCCTCCACCGGATGCGACGCGAGAAGCTCGGGGCGCCTCCGCAGGTCTGAGGGTCGTCTGGACGTCGATCGTCTGTGGTCGCCCCCGCTGCTGACCGCCTCCCGGTGAGCAAGCGGGGGCGATCTGCATCGGCCCGATGCCCCTGGGGCCGGTGCACCTGGGTTCGGTGGTTCTGGGCCCAGTGTCCGGGGCTCAGTCCGCCTCGGTGAGCCGGCCGGCGTCCATGTGCCAACGCCGCGTCGCACGCACGCCGCCGAGCATCCGGCGGTCGTGCGTCACCAGCAGGACGGTGCCGCCGAACGAGTCGACGGCCTGCTCGAGCTGCTCGACGGCGGGCAGGTCGAGGTGGTTCGTCGGCTCGTCGAGCACGAGGAAGTTGACCCCGCGCGCCTGGAGGAGCGCGAGCGCGGCGCGGGTGCGCTCGCCGGGGGAGAGGGAGCCTGACGGTCGCGTCGCGCGGTCGCCGGCGAGCCCGAACTTGGCGAGCAGCGTGCGGGACTCCTCGGGCGAGAGGCCGGAGGCGTCGGTGAACGTCCTGGTCAGAGGCTCGTTTCCGTCGAACGTGTCGCGGGCCTGATCCACCTCCCCGACGACGACGCCCGACCCGAGCGATGCCCGTCCCTCGTCGGGGGCGAGCCGCCCGAGCAGGAGCGCGAGCAGGGTCGACTTCCCCGAGCCGTTCGCGCCCGTGAGGACTACGCGGTCGCCCCACGACATCTCGGCGGTGACCGGCCCGAGCGTGAAGGTGCCCGCGGAGGGCTGGTGAGCTGCGTCGTCGCGGGGCGAGTCCGTGGGGCGAGCGGAGCCTGCGGCGCCGGCGAGCGGTGAGGTGGCTGCGGAGCCGAGGGTGACGACGGCGTCGTCGAGCGTGGCGACGACCGTGCCCGAGCGCGGCGCCTCGGCCACCGTCATCCGCAGCTGCCACTCCTTGCGGGGCTCGGGGACCTCCTCGAGGCGTTCGATCGCGCGCTCGGTCTGGGAGATCTTCGCCGCGAGCTTCTCGGTACGGGCCTTGGCCGCGTGGATGATGTGCTTGTCGCCGTCGGTGGCCTTCTTGCGGGCGTTCCGGATGCCCGTGGAGGTCCACTCCTTCTGCTGCTGGTGGCGGGCCTTGAGGCCGGAGACCTTGTCGGCGTAGGCGTCGTAGGCCTCGCGGGCCCGGCGGCGGGCCACGGCGCGTTCGGCCAGGTAGGACTCGTAGCCGCCGTCGTAGACGGACACCTGGTGCTGCGCGGAGTCGATCTCGACGATGCCGGTGGTCGTGCGCGCGAGGAACTCGCGGTCGTGGCTGACGACGACGATGCCCTGCCGCGCCCCCGCCACGAACGTCTCGAGCTGCTCGAGCCCGGCGAGATCGAGGTCGTTGGTGGGCTCGTCGAGCAGGAGGATGTCGTAGCGCTGGAGGAGGAGCACGGCGAGCGACGCGCGGGCCGCCTCGCCGCCCGAGAGCGTGGTGGTCGCGGCGTCGAGCTCGGCGGCCAGCCCGAGCCGTGAGACGACCTCCGCCGTGCGTTCGGCCAGGTCGGCGCCACCGAGGGCGAGCCATCTGTCGAGCGCGGTCGCGTACCGGTCCTCGGCAGCGCGGCCGGGATCGGTGGCGGCGAGCGCGGCCGCGGCGTCGTTCATCTCGGCCTCCGCCGCCGCGACCCCCGTGCGACGCCCGATCATCGCCGCGAGCGTCTCGCCGGGCCGGCGGTCGGGCTCCTGGGCAAGAAGCCCGACGGTCGCCGTCGGGGGTGCGAGCACCACCTGCCCGCTGACCTCCGGCCCCCCGTCGTCGAGATTGCGGTTGGGAGCACCCGACCCGGCCGTGCTGTCGTCGAGATTGCGGTTGGTGGCCCGCGTGCCGGCGCTCTCGTCGAGATTGCGGTTGGGAGCTCGTCCGGTCGTATCGGCATGTCCGCCCCCATGGTCGAGAGTGTGGTCCAGCGAACGCGTGTCGGCCGCGGCAAGAATCTCGAGCAAGGTCGACTTGCCCGCGCCGTTGGGACCCGCGAGGCCCCACACCTCGCCCGGTGCGACGGTCAGGTCGAGGTCCGAGAACAGCTCGCGTGGGCCCCGGAGGGCGCGCAGCCCGATCGCGCGCAGGGTGGCAGACATGGGCGCCAGCGTAGGTCGGGCCCTGCCGGTGGCCGAACTCATTCCGGTGGGGAGCGACTCGGCTCTCACGGACGTGTCGTGAGGTGCTCCAGTGGTGCGGGATACGGGTGTGACTGCCCTGATCAGCAGTGGTGTTCCCGCACCCCGCACGCAGCCATAACGGGGCCGAACGACCAGGTGTCCGGTGGGTGACGGACCGGTGTCGGGCCGTGCTCCACAGGATGTTCGGCTTGTCCACGGGTGTGTGCACACGGGTGTGGACACAGCCTGTGGACAAGCCGGCGGTCGGTCAGCTCCCCGCGGTCGTCACGACGGTCGTCGCGTGGACCTTGCCGCGCTTGGGGTCCCATACCACGCTCCGGGTTGTGATCGGCCCGTTATCAGCCTCGCGATGCTCGACAGCCCCCGCGTAGGGCGCCCCTGATGCCTGCATCACATCGTTGACCTGCGCATACGCCACCTTCGCCGGAAGAATCACCGGCGACCCGAACTCCACGTCCCACGTGGTGGACCCGGGGCGACCGGCCGCGTGGAGCGCCCGCGCGGCCGTGTACATGCCGTGCGCGATGCGCCGCGGGAACCCGAACGCGCGCGCTCCCAAACGGGAGGTGTGGATCGGATTGCGATCCCGCGAGACCTGTGCATAGGTGTGGATGTCGCTCTCGGAGACCGCCCACAGCGCCTGCGGACGGTGCGGGATCTCGACGCGCGGCCGCTCCTCGGCTGCCGGCCCGCGGTCGAGTCCGGTCGGAGCCGAGCCCTTGGCCAGGTACGTCGCTCGTCCGGACCACACGGGCTCGCCCTTCGAGGTGCGTGCGAGGACCGACAGATCGACCGTCGTCCCCCGCTTGTGCTCCCGCGCGTCGTGCGCCCAGGCGGTCACGGTGAGCTCCTCGCCGAGGCGCACCGGCCGCGTCTGCGTGATCCGGTTGGACACGTGGATCATGCCGAGCGGCGAGAACGGGAAGTCCGCCCGCGCCATGAGTGCCACGGCCAACGGGAACGCGAGGACGTGCACGAAGCCCGGGGGCAGCGTGTCGTCCACGGGCGCGCCCACGAGGTGCTGGTACGCGGTGAGGTGCTCGGCGTCGGCCCGGACGGGACCGGCAGCCAGCGCCACCTCGGGCAGCCCCGCCGCCGGCCGCGAGGCGAGGACGGCCTGCGCCGAGCGCCCGAGCACGGTCCGGTAGGTGGCCCCGAGCGGCGGGACGTCCCCGACCTCCTCGACCCGGAACGACGACGGAGGACCGAAGAACGCACCGTCGTCGTCGGAGGTTTCTCCGCTGTTCCGGTCGGAGTCCAGCGTCCCCTCGCGCGTGTACGGCGATGCGCTCGCGTGCCGCGGAGAGGTCTGCTCGCTCGCCGAACGGGGGAGGGAGCCGGACCGATCACCGGCGGACATCCCCTTGTTCGTCGCACCGGGGAGGTCGCCCGACGGCTCCGGGTGGTACGTCCCGTTGGTCATCGCGGGATCACTTCCCCACGAGGAGCTGGCCGCACACGCGCAGCACCTCGCCGTTGACGCCACCGGCCTGCGGGGAGGCGAGGAACGCGATCGCCTCGGCCACGTCGACCGGGAGCCCGCCCTGCTGCAGCGAGGACATCCGCCGGGACATCTGGCGCGGCACCGGCGGGATCTTCGCCGTCATGTCCGTCTCGATGAACCCGGGCGCCACGGCGTTGGCAGTCCCGCCGGATGCCGCCATCAGCGGGGCCAGCGCGCGGGTCATCCCGATGATCCCGGACTTCGCGTACCCGTAGTTCGTCTGGCCGCGGTTGCCGGCGATGCCGGAGGTCGAGGCCAGCGAGATGATCCTTGGAGCGTGCGCGGCGTCGCCGAGCACGCCGGGCTCCACGAACGTCTCGTTCATCGTCACGGGAGCGGCGATGTTGACCGCGAGCAGGTCGGCAAACCGGTCCTCGGTCATGTTGGCGAGCAGCTTGTCCCGCAGGATCCCGGCGTTGTGCACCACCACGTCGAGCCGGCCGTACCGCGCGTGGGCGGCGGCGAGGATCCTCTCAGCGGCGTCCTCGCGCGTGACGTCGAGCTGCACGGCGATGCCGCCGGCCTTGTTGACCGTGGAGGCCAGGGCCTCGCCGGCGGCGGGCACGTCGATGCCGACCACGTGGGCGCCGTCCCGGGCGACCACGCGCGCGATCTCCGCGCCGATGCCGCGCGCGGCACCGGTCACCGCGACGACGAGACCCGTGAGCGGGCGCGCCCAGTCCGCGGGCGCCTCCCCGCCGGGACCGGCCGCAAGGACCTGACCGTCGACGAACGCCGAGCGCGCCGACAGCAGGAACCGGGCGGCACCCGCCGGCGACGGATCGCCCGCAGACACGCCCCCGACCAGGGCGATCGCGTTCCCGGTCGCCCCGGCGCGCAGCTCCTTGGCGAGCGACCGGACGAACCCGTCCACACCCGCTCGGGCGGCCGCGAGCCTCGGCGCGTCCCCCTCCTCGGCGGCCCGGGAGACCACGAGCACCCGGCCGTTCGGCGCGAGGTCACGCAGCGTCCCACCCACCTCGAGCGCCGGGTCGGTGAGGTCGGCGCTCCGCTCGAGCCCGGTCGCCACGAGCACGACGGCGCCGAGCTTCCGCGAGGCCCCCGGACCGGCGTCGCGGCGGACGTCGGCGCCCCAGGCGAGCAGGTGCTCCACCAGGGCCTCGGAGTCGACCCGCGCGGCGTCGGACCCGTCGGTGAGGACGAGAACCGGCCCCGGCGTCAGCGGGGAGTCGACCGCCGTAAGGTCGTCGGTGCGGCGCAGGACCGCGGGCCGGGGCAGGCCGAGCTGCTTGGCGACCGCACTGCCCGCGCCGCCGTTGACGAAGGAGAGGTAGGAGTCGTTCACGCCGCCTCCAGGATCATCGCGACGGCCTGGCCGCCGGCCGCGCACACCGAGATGAGTCCGAGGGCCTTCTCGCCGGGGCGGACCTGGGACTCGCCACGCTCGGCGAGGAGCTTGGACAGCGTGCCGACGATCCGGCCGCCGGTCGCGGCGAACGGGTGCCCGGCGGCGAGCGAGGAGCCCGCCACGTTGAGGCGGCTGCGGTCCACGGTGCCCACGGGCTCGCTGCGGCCGAGGCGCTCGCGCGCGAAGGTCTCGTCCTCGAGCGCCGCCAGGGTGGAGAGCACGGTGGACGCGAAGGCCTCGTGGATCTCGACGAGGTCGAAGTCCGCGAGCGTGAGGCCGGTGCGCTCGAGCAGGGCGGGGATCGCGAACGCGCCGCCCATCAGCAGGCCCTGCGCGCCGTCGACGAAGGAGACCGCGCCGGGCTGCGCGTCGACCACGTGCGCGAGGACGGGCAGGCCACGCTCGGCGGCCCACTCGTCGGAGGAGAGCAGGACCGCGGAGGCGCCGTCGGACAGCGGGGTCGAGTTGCCGGCGGTCATCGTGGCCGGCGGCGCACCCTCGGGCAGGTTCTTGGTTCCGAAGACCGGCTTGAGCTTGCCCAGCTTCTCGAGCGACGTGTCCGGGCGCAGCGCCTCGTCCTTCGTCAGGCCCCGCAGCGGGGTGAGCAGGTCGTCGAAGAACCCGCGCTCGTACGCGGCGGCGAGGTTCTGGTGCGAGGCGAGCGCGAGCTCGTCCTGCGCCTCCCGGGTGATGCCCCACGCGGCGGTGGTCAGCGCCTGGTGCTCGCCCATCGAGAGGCCGGTCCGGGGCTCGTTGACGTCGGGCGCGACGGGCGCGAGGTCCGCCGGGCGGATCTTCGCGAACGCCTTGAGCCGGTCGGTGGTGGAACGGGCGCGCGAGGCCGTGAGCAGGATCCGGCGCAGCCTCTCGCTGACGACGATCGGGGCGTCCGACGCCGAGTCGGTCCCACCCGCGACGCCGACCTCGATCTGGCCGAGCGCGATCTTGTTCGCCACTCCGACCGCGGCCTCCATGCCCGTGGCGCACGCGCGCTGGACGTCGTAGGCCGGCGTGGTGGGGTCGAGCGCGGTGCCGAGGACGGACTCGCGGGTGAGGTTGAAGTCCTTGGGCTGCTTGAGCACGGCGCCGGCCGCGACCTCGTCGAGGCGCTCGCCGGCGAGGCCGGTGCGGGCCACGAGGCCCTCGATCGCGGCCGTCAGCAGGTCCTTCGGGCTCAAGGAGCTGTAGGCCGAGCCGGCCTTGCCGAACGGGGTGCGGTTCGCGGCCACGACGGCGGCGCGGCGCGGGGTGGGCATGGGGATCACGTGGGTCCTCGCTTCGCTGGGACGGACGGGCGGAACGGTAGACAGCCGGTCGGACGGCACGGAGAAAACTGGCCGGTACCGAAAGTACCTGATACTTTGAGTCCATGGTACAGCCCGAGAGCGAGGATGTCGCGGGCAGCGTGGTGCCCGCCGCCGCGCCAAGCGCCGCCGCGCCCGTGGTCGCGCGTCCCGCCAGCGGGGCGCCGCGTGCCGACGGCCGCACGACGAGGTGGGCGGACCACCGCGCCACCCGCACGCTCGAGCTCGTGCGCGCCGCGAGGCGCTGCGTCCACGAGCAGGGCCCCGACGTCTCGATGGACGACCTCGCCGCCCACATGGGCACCTCGAAGTCGATCCTCTACCGCTACTTCACGGACAAGGCCGGGCTGCAGCGGGCCGTCGGCCAGCACGTCCTTCAGCGCATCCTGCGCGAGCTGACCGAGGCCGCCGGCCACTCCGGCGGTCCGCGCGAGCGCATCCACGCGATGGTGGCCGCCTACCTGCGCCTCGTCGACGACGCCCCGCACGTCTACGCGTTCGTCACCTCGCCCACGGCCGAGGCCTCGGGCGACGTCCGCGGGTTCGTCGCCGAGGTCGACGTCATCGTCGCCCGCACGCTCGTGCCCGCGGTCCTCGGGCTCGACGACGACAGTCAGGTCGACCGCATCTCGCCCGCGACGGCCACGCGGGCCACCCTGTGGGCGTCCGGGGTCACCGGCACGGTGCGCTCCGTCGCGGACAGGTGGCTCGCCGCGCGCGCCGAGATCGAGTCACGGTCCGACGACGCCGAACGGCCCGCCGCGGACCCCGTCCCCGGGACGACCCCCGACGAGGCGGACGCAACCGCGGGGCGAGGCTCCGCCGTCGTGCCCGGGACGACCAACGACCAGGGGGACGTGCCCGCGGGGCGAGGCTCCGCCGTCGTGCCCGGTCCGTCCCCCGACCAGGGGGACCCGACGACGCAGCGAGGCGGCGTCGTCGGGGGACTGCCCCTCAGCGAGATCGACGATGCCGTCGCCGGCATCGAGCGGGACGAGCTCGCCGCCTTCATCGCCTCGTGGCTGTGGGACGGGGCCGTCGGCGTGCTGCGCCGCGCCCGGACCGACACCAGACCCCGCACCGTCCCGACCACCAAGACCGACAAGGACGTCTCGTGACCCAGACCCCCATCCGCCCGACGGACAGCACCCCGACGACCACGCCGTCGGCCCACACACCGGCCTCGGTCGACCGGCCCGACCTGCGCATCGACGTCGCCGAGCTCACCCGCCTGGTCGGCGGCCGCTGGTGGCACCTGCGCCAGGGCGCGCGCGACCTCGCGCTCGACCCGCGCATGCGCAAGATCGAGGGCCTGAGCCACCACGAGCACCGCGAGCGTGTGCTCACCCAGCTCCACCTGCTCACCGAGATCGGCGACCCGCTGCGCGCCTTCCCCACGCGCCTGGGCGGGAAGGACGACCACGGCGGCTCGCTCGCGACGTTCGAGGAGCTCGTCGTCGCCGACCCGTCGTTGCAGATCAAGGCGGGCGTGCAGTGGGGG
Organism: Georgenia sp. Z1344; assembly: GCF_057652375.1. Lineage (NCBI taxonomy): Bacteria > Bacillati > Actinomycetota > Actinomycetes > Allobogoriellales > Allobogoriellaceae > Georgenia > Georgenia sp. Z1344. The sequence goes on from NZ_CM172728.1 coordinate 2,096,568, forward strand.
CTGTTCGCGTCGGCGATCCTCCACCTCGGCACCGCCGAGCAGCACGACCGCTTCCTGCCCGGCGCCATGGACCTCACGGTCCCCGGCGCCTTCGCGATGACCGAGCGCGGGCACGGTTCCGACGTCTCCGGCGTGCTCACCACGGCCACCTACGACGCCGACACGGACGAGATCGTCGTGCACACCCCGGTCGAGGCCGCGCAGAAGGAGTACCTCGGCAACGCCGCCCTGCACGGGGTCGCGGCGGTCGTGTTCGCGCAGCTGATCGTCGGCGGCGTCAACCACGGCGTGCACGCGATGTACGTGCCCGTGCGCGAGCAGCGGCCCGACGGCTCGCTCGTGCTCCTGCCCGGCGTGGGCAGCGCGGACGACGGCGTCAAGGGCGGCCTCAACGGCATCGACAACGGGCGCCTGTGGTTCGACCACGTGCGCATCCCGCGCGTCAACCTCCTGCCCCGGTACGGATCGATCACGGAGGACGGGACCTACTCCTCGCCGATCGAGTCGCCCGGGCGCCGGTTCTTCACGATGCTCTCCACGCTCGTCCAGGGGCGGGTGTCGCTGTCGAACGCGGCGTCCGGCTCCGCGCGGATGGCGCTCGCGATCGCGGTGACCCACGCGGAGCAGCGGCGCCAGTTCACCGGCGGCGACCCGCAGGAGGAGGTCGTCCTCCTCGACTACCAGCGCCACCAGCGCCGGCTGCTGCCGAGGATCGCCCGCACGTACGCGCTGTCCTTCCTCGGGGCCGAGCTGCTCGAGCGGTTCGACGACGTCTTCTCCGGCCGGCACGACACCGACGAGGACCGCCAGGACCTCGAGACCCTCGCCGCCGCCACGAAGCCGCTGGCCACGTGGAACGCGCTCGACACGATCCAGGAGGCGCGCGAGGCCTGCGGCGGCGCCGGCTACATGGCGGAGAACCGGCTGACCGGCCTGCACCAGGACCTCGACGTGTACGCCACGTTCGAGGGGGACAACAACGTGCTCCTCCAGCTCGTCGGGAAGCGGCTGATGACCGACGCCGGCAGGGAGATGATGCAGATGGACGTGGCGGGCACCGTGCGGTGGGTCGCCGCGCGCGCCGCCGACACGGCCCTGCACCGCACGCCGCTGCGCCGGGCGGCGCAGTCGATCCGGGACTCCGGTTCGAAGGCGCGCTCCGCCGGGCACCTGCGCTCCGCCGACGTCCAGCGCGAGCTCCTCGAGGAGCGCGTGGAGACGATGGTCGAGGAGATCGTCCTCGGGATGCGCGCCGCCCGCGGCGAGTCCGACGAGAAGGCCTTCGAGGTCTTCAACTCCCACCAGGACCGGATCATCGCCGCGGCGCGTGCGCACGGCGAGCTGCTCGCGTGGGAGGCGTTCACCGACGCCCTGTCGCGCGTGCGGGACAAGGAGACCTTCGAGGTGCTGCGGACCGTGCGCGACCTCTACGGCCTCACCGTCATCGAGGCCGACCTCGCCTGGTACCTCGTCAACGGCCGGATGACCATGCAGCGCGCGAAGACCGTGACCAGCTACGTCGAGCGGCTGCTGGCGCGGCTGCGGCCGCACGCGAAGGCGCTGGTCGACGGGTTCGGGTACTCGCCCGAGCACCTCGGCGCGACGATCGCCGGCCCGGGGGAGGGGGAGCGGCAGCGCGCGACGCGGGAGTACCAGCGGCGGCTGCGCGCTTCCGGCGAGGCGCCCGTGGACGAGAAGACGATGCGGGCGCGGGCGAAGCAGGCGTCCCAGGACGCGACGGCGGAACAGCCCGGCGCGCCTGCCTGACTAGTTCCTTCGCCGACCGTTCCCAACCTTTCGCCGACCTCACCTTTCGACGACCTAACAGGTTGTGCGCTGACCCCGCCGACGCCGTCGGCTGTCTCGGCTGTCGGTGTGTGAGGTCGGCGGAGGGGCGGTCGCCACCGCGCCGACCCAGGGAGTTGTGTGCCGAGCCAAGGTGTTGTGCGCCGACCCAGGTAGTTATGTGCCGAACCAGGTAGTTATGTGCCGAACCCACCGACGCCGTGACCTGGCTCGGCACTCAACCCGCAGGCTCGGCGTTAAACCCCTGGCTCGGCAGTCAATGTCTGAGGTCGTCGGGGGCGAGAGCTTCCGCATCGATAGGCGCATCGAGTCTGCATCACGTACGATGCAGTCATGCGCACCACCGTCGATCTGCCCCCCGCGGTGCATCGACGTGCCGTGGAGCTGGCCCGCTCCCGTGGCACGTCGCTGTCGTCCGTGCTCGCTGAGCTCACCGTCCGCGGCCTCGGGCAGCTCGACGCGCCGGTCGAGATCAGCACGAACCCGCTGACCGGTCTCCCGGTGCTCTCCGTCGGCCGTCGGGTGACGTCGCAGGACGTGGCTGACGCGCTGGACGACGAGCCGTGACCCACCTCCTGGACGCGAACGTGCTCATCGCGCTCGCAGTCGCCGAGCACGAGCACCATGAGCGGGCAGCAGCCTGGCTCGCCGGCGTGGAGACGTTCGCGCTGTGCCCCGTGGTCGAAGGTGCACTCGTGCGGTTCCTCGTCCGGACCGGCGAGGGAACTGCTGCCGCGGCGGCTCTGCTCGACGGGTTCGGCGGTCATCCGGCGTGCCGGTTCTGGAGTGACGATCTGTCGTACCGCGATGTCGAGCTCGACGGGATCCACGGGCACCGCGAGGTGACGGACACCTATCTCGTCGCCCTCGCGCGCCATCACGAAGGCCGCCTCGCCACCTTCGACTCGGCGCTCGCCGCCCGGTTCCCCGACGCGACGACGATGGTCCCGTAGTCGGCCGGACGCCTCCCCTCCACGCGCACCCACGTCCGTTGCGTCTCCAGCGCCCAGAACCACACGAACAGCGCGATCTCGTACCACTCGACGGCGAGCAGCCGGTACTCCCACCCGATCAGGTGCAGCACCCCGAAGATCGGCGCCCCCGCCACCATCAGCCAGAAGATCAGCTGGTAACGGCGGCGCAGGTCGCGGCGGCCCGAGTCGAGGGAGGCGTGCGGCCGCCCGGCCAGCTCCGGCCACGCGTGACTAGCCACCGCGATCGCGAGGTTGACGATGAGCAGCACCGCGGCTGCCACGTGGATTCCCGCGAAGTCGCCTCCCTCGACCACCCGCCAGACCACGAGCCCGACGAACGCCACGAGCACCACGTTCATCGCGTTCGCCGCCACCCGGGTCAGCCGGTGCCGCTCGATCGGCGCCGGCCGCGACGGCGAGAACCGCAGCTCCAGCACGACGAACACCACCGACATCACCAGCACCGTCACGCAGGTGGCCCGCAGGGCGGTGACCATCTCGTGGCGTGCGGCGTCGTCGAGGGCGTCGAGCGTGGGCCCGATCGAGGTCGGCACGAGCGCCACGAAGATCGCGAAGAACCCCGCGACGTCGAGGCTGAAGTCCTCCAGCGCCGACGCGCCGCGGTACGCCACCAGGCACGCCGCGATCGCCATCATCACGCCGACGAACATGTCCCGGATCGGCCCCAGGTAGTACGCGCTGATCGACTCCTCGATCGCGCCAAGCCAGAAGAACGCGAGCACGGACCCGAGCAGCAGCAGCGCCGGCAGCGTCATGAGCATGAGCCGCAGGTACAGGTACGTCACCCGAGACACCGCGCCCGACGCCGGAGCCTCGCCCGCGTTGTCTGCCTCGCCCGGGGCGAGGGTCGGGTCGGTCGCGGGGCGCCGCCCCGATGGTCGACCGTCGCCCGCCCGATCCGCCCCTGCACTCACGGCGTCAGGTTATCCAGCGCCGCCGACGTCGGTCCCACCCGCGCGGTCGCTCAGCGCCGCCGCCAGAGGTCCTGGTCGGGCGGGGTGGCCCAGGGCCGGTCGGCCGGTGCGCTCGGGCGCGCGGTGGCCGGGCGGGGATGTGCGCCGTCGGGCGTGGTCTTGGCGGTTGCGGGGCTGGCGGTTGCGGAGGGAGACGGCGAATCGGGCGGTCCGGCAGGGCGGTGGGAAGCGGGGCGGTGCCGGTCGTCGTCGGGGGCGGTGGTCGTCCCCGCATCGTCGGCGCGGTCCCGCTCCTGCATGACGTGCTCGGCGAGGCGGCGGGCCGTGGCCGCGCGGCGTGCGGGCGAGTTCACCCGCGCGGCGATCGGCAGGAGCAGCAGCGCGAGCAGGATGCCCACGCCGATCGCCTCCTTCCACAGGACCGGCCAGAGCCCGGGGCGCAGGACCGCCCCGTTGTCCGCGAGGCAGACGAAGCTGGTGGAGACGCCTTGTCCGCCGTCGGCGAGGGCGGTGGTCGTCGAGATCGCGCGGACGTCCTCGTAGCCAGGCGGGCAGATGAAGCCGAGGGGTTGCAGCAGCTCGACGTGCCCCGGCCAGATGAACCACAGCGCCATGAGCACGAACGGGACGATCGGCGCGGCGATGAGCACGGCGAGGAGGGGGACGGCGAGCGCGCTGCCGCCGGGGTCGAGTGCGGACGCGGACGCGGACGCGGTTGCGGTTGCCGGGGCGGACCGGGCCGGGGCCGTGCGCGAGTGCGGGGGCGTGGAGGGGTGTCCGGCGTCGGGCATGGTCATTGGACGAGCTCCCCGTCGGCGTCGAAGGTGACGCGCTCGACCGTGCGCCGTGGATCGCTGAACGTGAACGCGATCTCGGGCGCGCAGTGCGGTGGCATGCCGGGTGGGTCGCCGGTGGGGGACATCGCGTGGGCGTCGGTGGCGCGTGGAGGGGCGCAGCTGACGGCGAGGTCGACGGCCATCTCGCCGGGGGCGACGCCGCGGAGCGCGAGGGCCTCGTCGTAGAGCTCGCCGATCCGGTCGAGCGCGGGGACGTCGGAGAGGACGAACCAGCCGTCGACGGCGTCGGTCGGGTAGGGGCCGATGTTCGACGCGTCGTCGAGGCCGCGCACGTTCCACTGGTCCCACAGAGGCTCGGTGGCCGGCGAGGCGAGGACGGTGACGTGCTCGGGGGACGCGTTCATGCGGTTGATGGCGAGCTGGGCGGGGCTCACGTCGAGGGCTCCGGCGACGGCGTCCCGGGCGGACTCGAAGCGCTCCCGGTCGGCGCTCGGGCCGCGGTGGGCGGCCTCGTCGAGGACCTCGTGGTACGGCTCGGCGCCGACGCAGGCGGTGAGCGTGGTGGCGAGCGCGGCGGTGACGATCACGAGCCCGACGGCGGAGCGCACCCCGTGCCTCCGCCTCCCCTGCGTCGTGGTCGAGCCCGGGGGAGTGGGGAGAGGGTCTCTCACGAGGCCAAGGTAAGCGTGATCACAGGTGGCGGGACCCGGCGGCCGGGGGGAGCGGTGCCCATGCGGGTGGCGCTGCGATGTCGTGGTCGTCGTCAGTCCGGCTCCCGAAGTCGGATCGGTCGTGGACCGGTCGCGCCGAGCGACAGCGCCCATGGGCCCGGCCCGAGCTTGACCGCCTGTCGCTGAAGTCGTTGTTCATGCCTGAGGAAGAGATCGACCTGATCGGACGGCGAGAGGTCGCGCTTGGCGCCGATCCACACGGATCGGATGCCGTGCTCCCAATAGACGCGCAGCTCGGCTGGGCGCGTGCGAATCCGGCGGTCGCGACTGAGCACGATCAGGTCGCGGTGAGCGATCACAGGCATCCACTCGGTGTCAGGGGTGCCGAGAGGGACCTCGGGGAGGTCCGGGTGGTCGGGGAAGAGAATGTCGGTCCGTCCCGCGCGATGAAGGAGCAGGCCCAGTCCGAGTGCGTTCTCGTCGGTGAAGTACCTCGGGGCCGGCGGCACCTCCATGTCAGGCGACCCGGTCGGTGCTCGCGATCATCTCGAACCTCAGCGCGGAGTCCACCTGGTCGGGGCTGAGTGAGTAAAGGTCAGCGAGTTCCTCGCGGTTGGAGCCCGCACGGTAGGCCTCAGCAAGAACCTCGGTCCTCACGTTGCGGACCGCAGGCTGGCCGAAGGCATGGCGGGGGTCCATCACGACCTCGGGGGCGTATCGGTGGAGTCGGAGGCGGCCCGCGACCGCGCCCTCGTAGTCGATCGACCGATGGAATCGTTCGGCGGCCTCGGTGAGCACGAACTGTCCGTCTCGGACGACGACCATGCGTAACGGCCGATCCAGGCCCACGTCGTCCTGGACCAGTTGGACCAGCTCTCGGCCCTCGACGTCGAGGAACGGGCGCGCGTGCGCGAGCGGATAGCGCCCGAAGGTCTCCCGGAGCTTCTCGATCGCCGGGCGCATGCGCGCGACGGCCACGTCAGGTGCCCGGAACTCGGCCAGGAGTCGGGCCTCGACCATCTCGCCCCAGGTGACCTCGTCGGAGCCCGTGGGTTCCTCTCGAAGGACCGGTTCGTAGAAGGTCTCGCGCCGTGTGTAGCCCTCGAGCCACCGACGCCCGGTCCCCGGCTGGAGCGCGACCAGTCGGTCTACGTCCGCGTAGGAGTAGAGCGCTCGGTCGAGCAGGGAGGCTGTCATGACCGGATTCTCGCACTCGGGATCCGGCGTTGCTCGCGTTATCAACAGGGTGGCGCGGGGTGCGTCAGCGCTTGCCCCAGAGGTCGTCGACCGGGCCGCTCGCCCAGCCGCCTGAGGTGGGGGTGGCCGGGCCGGCCGGTGCTGTCGGGTAGCTCGAGGTGGTCGGGCCGGCAGACGTGGGGTTGCCGGCCGCCTGGGTGACCGGGGGCTGTGGGGCGGTCGGGCCGGACGACGAGCCTCTCCGCGACGGCAGCACGGCGATGAACACGACGACCGCGACGACCACCAGTCCGATCATCACCGTCTCGCGCCAGATCACGCTCCACCAACCGGGGTCGAGGACGGCGCCGGAGGCGCTCCGGCACAGCTCCCTCGTGTCGATGATCGGATCCTCGCCCACCTCGGAGTACGTGCGGCTGAACTCGTTGGCGAGTGCGTAGCCGTCGGGGCAGAACAATGCGTCGGGGAAGTAGTTGATGTGCGTCGGCCAGACACCCCACGCGAGGATCAGCATCGGGACCACGGCGATGAGGACGAAGCAGACCGACGCGGCCAGGGGGAGGAGGAAGTTCTGCAGGACCTTCAGCGCGGGACGGGGGCGGTCGGCCCGCTCGTTGTGCACGGTCTCATCCTGCGCCACGAGGCGGGCGCGCCCCACGGGTACCGCTCCCCGGTCACCGAGACCGCTCCCCGGTCACGAGAACCGCCCTTTTGCCGCCCAGGTAGATTCGACCCAGCCAGGCCGTAGTCACAGGCCCGCACGTCAGTCCGCCCGCGAGTCCGTGAGGTCGCCAGCATGTCCGCAGACACCCCCGCATCCGGCGCCGGAGCGCCCGACGAGACGCACGGCTCGCCTGCGCCTGCACCAACCGCAATCTCGACGACGAACGACGACGCCGCGCCTGCACCAACCGCAATCTCGACGAACAGCTCCACCACCCCGGCCCCGCGGCACGACGAGACCGTCGACGACGCCGCCGCGACCCCGGCCACCCCGATGCCCTTCGCGGAGCTCGGCCTCAAGGACAACGAGTACGCGCGCATCGTCGAGCTCCTCGGCCGCCGCCCCACCTCCGCCGAGCTCGCCATGTACTCGGTCATGTGGTCGGAGCACTGCAGCTACAAGTCCTCCAAGCGCCACCTGCGCCAGTTCGGCGACAAGACGACGGACGCGATGAAGGAGAACCTCCTCGTCGGCATCGGGGAGAACGCGGGCGTCGTCGACGTCGGCGACGGGTGGGCCGTCACGTTCAAGGTCGAGTCCCACAACCACCCGAGCTACGTGGAGCCGTTCCAGGGCGCGGCGACCGGCGTGGGCGGCATCGTCCGCGACATCATCGCCATGGGCGCCCGCCCGATTGCCGTCATGGACCAGCTGCGGTTCGGCGCGCCGGACCACCAGGACACGTCACGTGTCGCGCACGGCGTCGTCGCGGGTATCAGCTCGTACGGCAACAGCCTGGGCCTGCCGAACATCGGCGGCGAGCTCGACCTCGACCCGGTCTACCAGGGCAACCCGCTGGTCAACGCCCTCGCGATCGGCGTGCTGCGCCACGAGGACATCCACCTCGCGAACGCGTCCGGCGCGGGCAACAAGGTGGTCCTGTTCGGCGCGCGCACGGGCGGCGACGGCATCGGCGGCGCGTCGATCCTCGCGTCGGAGACCTTCGACGAGGGCGGGCCGGTCAAGCGCCCGTCGGTGCAGGTCGGGGACCCGTTCATGGAGAAGGTGCTCATCGAGTGCTGCCTCGAGCTCTTCGCCGGCGAGCTCGTCGAGGGCATCCAGGACCTCGGCGCGGCCGGCATCTCCTGCGCCACCTCCGAGCTCGCGTCCAACGGCGACGGCGGCATGCACGTCGACCTCGAGACCGTCCTCCTGCGCGACCCCAGCCTCACCGCCGGCGAGATCCTCATGAGCGAGTCGCAGGAGCGGATGATGGCCGTCGTCGCGCCGGACAAGCTCGACGCCTTCCTCGCCGTGACCGAGCGGTGGGAGGTCGAGACCTCGGTCATCGGCGAGGTCACCGGCACCGGCCGCCTGACGATCGACCACCACGGCAGCCGGATCGTCGACGTCGACCCGCGCACCGTCGCCCACGACGGCCCCGTCTACGACCGCCCCTACGCGCGGCCGGACTGGCTCGACCCGATCGTCGCGGACACCGCCGCAGATCTTTCACGCCCGACGACGCCGGACACCCTCGCGGCCGACATCCGCGCGGTCGCCCTCGACCCCAACCAGGCGTCCAAGGGCTGGGTGACCGACCAGTACGACCGCTTCGTCCAGGGCCGCACGGCCCTCGCCCAGCCCGACGACGCCGGCGTCCTGCGCATCGACGAGTCGACCAACCGCGGCGTGGCGCTCGCGACCGACGCCAACCACCGCTACGCGTTCCTCGACCCGCGTACCGGCGCCGCCCAGGCCCTGGTGGAGGCGGCCCGCAACGTCGCCACCGTCGGCGCCCGCCCGATGGCCGTCACCGACTGCCTCAACCTCGGCAACCCCGAGGACCCGGGCGCGATGTGGCAGCTCGTCGAGACGGTCACGGGCCTCGCGGACGCCTGCCTCGCGTACGGCATCCCCGTCACCGGCGGCAACGTCTCGCTCTACAACTCGACCGGCGAGCCGGGCACGGCGACCTCCTCGATCCATCCCACCCCCGTGGTGGGCGTCCTCGGCCTGCACGACGACGTCACGCGCGCCACGCCGTCCGGCTGGCGTGGGCAGGGGGAGACCATCGTCCTCCTCGGCACCACCGCGCTCGAGCTCGACGGCTCCGCCTGGGCGCAGACCGTGCACAGCCACCTCGGCGGCACGCCGCCGCGGGTCGACGTCGCGGCGGAGAAGGCCCTTGTCGAGACCCTGCTCGCCATCCACGGCGAGGGGCTCGCCACGGCCGCCCACGACCTCGCGACCGGCGGCCTCGCCCAGGCGCTCGTCGACGCGTCGACCCGCTACGGCGTCGGGGCGGAGATCGATCTCACGCCGGTGACCGAGCGCGACGGGATCGACCTCGCGACGGCCCTGTTCAGCGAGTCGCAGGCGCGGGCGCTCGTCGTCGTCGCGCCGGGGGACGTTGCCCGGGTGGAGGCGCTCGCCGCCGCGCAGGGCGTACCGTGCGCGACGGTCGGAACCACCGGCGGGACCACCCTCGCGGTCGGCGGAGTCACGGGGATCGACGTCGTCGGGCTTGCCGAGGACTCGGCGGCCGTGCTGCCCGCACTCTGGGACTGATCTCGACGCGAGGTGGTCGACGCGGCATCGTGGGGGAACCCACGACCCGCCGTTGGCACGTTGCTGAGACAATCGTGGACGGTGACTGGTGCGTCCCGTGCCCCACGGCCGACGCACCACGCGTGAGCCGCGCGAGCACCACCGAACGCGAGCAGCCCCGAACGACTGTCGCGAGTACCGAACGGACCACCCGCCCGGCGTGAGCCGGGCCCGATGTCAGGAGCCGCATGATCGACGAGCTGCAGGCGGTGTACGACGAGGTCGTCACCCGCGACCCGGGCCAGCCCGAGTTCCACCAGGCCGTGCACGAGGTGCTCGGCTCGATCGGCGACATCGCCCTGCGCGAGGACTACGAGCGGGCCGCGATCCTGCGCCGCATCGTCGAGCCGGACCGCCAGATCATGTTCCGCGTCCCGTGGGTCGACGACGCCGGCCGCACCCAGGTCAACCGCGGCTACCGCGTGGAGTTCTCCTCCGCGCTCGGCCCGTACAAGGGCGGGCTGCGGTTCCACCCGTCGGTCAACCTCGGCGTCATCAAGTTCCTCGGCTTCGAGCAGATCTTCAAGAACGCGCTCACCGGTCAGGGCATCGGCGGCGGCAAGGGCGGGTCCGACTTCGACCCGCACGGCAAGTCCGACAGCGAGGTCATGCGCTTCTGCCAGTCGTTCATGACCGAGCTGTACCGCCACATCGGCGAGTACACCGACGTCCCCGCCGGCGACATCGGCGTGGGCGGCCGCGAGATCGGCTACATGTTCGGCCAGTACAAGCGCATCACCAACCGCTTCGAGGCCGGCGTGCTGACCGGCAAGGGCACCGGCTGGGGCGGCTCGTTCGGCCGCACCGAGGCCACCGGCTACGGCACCGTCTTCTTCACCGAGCGCATGCTCAGCCGCCAGGGCAAGTCGCTCGACGGCCAGCGCGTCGTGGTCTCCGGCTCCGGCAACGTGGCGATCTACGCGATCCAGAAGGCCCAGCAGCTGGGCGCGCACGTCGTGGCGTTCTCCGACTCCTCGGGCTACGTGCTCGACGAGCAGGGCGTCGACGTCGAGCTCCTCCGCGAGGTCAAGGAGGTCCGTCGCGGCCGCGTGGCCGACTACGTCGAGGGGCGTCCCGGAGCCGAGCTCCGGACCGAGGGCTCCGTCTGGGACCTGCCGTGCACGATCGCGCTGCCCTGCGCCACGCAGAACGAGCTCGACGAGAACCACGCCCGCACGCTCGTGGACAACGGGGTGATCGCCGTGGCCGAGGGCGCGAACATGCCCTCGACGCCCGAGGCCGTCGACATCTTCCAGGCCGCCGGCACCGCGTTCGGCCCGGGCAAGGCCGCGAACGCCGGGGGCGTGGCGACGTCCGCCCTGGAGATGGAGCAGAACGCCTCGCGCGAGCAGTGGAACTTCGACAAGACGGTGGCGCGGCTCGAGGTCGTCATGACCCAGATCCACGACACCGTGGCGCGCACGGCCGAGCGGCACGACGCCCCGGGGAACTATGTCCTCGGTGCGAACGTCGCCGGCTACGCCAAGGTGGCGGACGCCCTCCTCGCCCACGGCGTCGTCTGACCACTTCTTGTCGAGAGTGCGGGTTGGCTCGCAACTTCCTTCGTCGAGATTGCGGTTCGTCGTCACCGAGATTGCGGTTTGTCGTCGTCGAGATTGCGGTTGGGGCCCCAACCGCAATCTCGACGAGGGGCGGGCGGCCCGAACTTGACCGGGCCGGTTCCCCACCGCACTCTCGATGAACGAGGGCGCTCTCACGCTGGACAGACGGAGGCTCCCAACCGCAATCTCGACGAGCACCAACCGCAATCTCGACGAATTCCCCTCGGCAACACCCCTCGGAGGAGACATGACCCGCACGGTTCGTCCGGCGCTCACCGCCGGCATCCTCGGCGCGGCCCTCGCGCTCGCGGCCTGCACGGGTGACGACTCGTCCGCCCCCGCCGCCGAGACCCCGCCGGAGTCCGACACCTCCGCCGCCGAGGCCGACCAGCGCGCCGAGGAGGCCGCGGCCACGCTCGCGGACCTGCCGACCACGGACGTCGACGTCAGCCCCGACGAGAACTACCTCACCGCCGTCGGCGCCCCGGACGCCGAGGTGACGATGGTCGTCTTCGAGGACTACCTGTGCCACTACTGCCAGGCCATGTCCACGCAGGCGCTGCCGGAGCTGCAGGACCTCGTCGACGACGGCACGCTGCGCATCGAGTACCGCGACGTCGGCGTGCTCGCCCCCCAGTCCGTCACCCTCGCGCAGGCGGCGTGGGCGGCCGCGCAGCAGGACGGCTACGCCGCGTACCACGAGTCGCTCATGGCCGACCCGCCGGCGGCCGAGGACGTCACGGCGGAGACGCTGACCGAGCGTGCCGTCGAGGCCGGCCTCGAGCCCGAGCAGTTCGGCACCGACCTCGCCGCCGCCGACACCGCCGCCCAGATCAGCGCCAACGCCCAGCTCGCGATGGACATCGACCTCAGCGGCACGCCGACCACCGTGGTCGGCGGGTTCGTCATGGTCGGCCTGCAGGACGCGGAGACGCTGCGGCTCGCCGTCGAGGGCGTCGCCGCGGGTGTCACGCCGGGCGGGGAGACCTCGAGCGAGTCGGGTTCCGGCCCCTCCGCGTAAGGACGATGCCCGACGCCGAAGCTCACCTCGCGTGCGTCGCGGAGGGCCGCGTAGCGGCCACGATCGACGACGACGAACGACTCGCCCGCTCCCGGGATTCCGCGTCCTCGTCGAGAGTGCCGTTGGGGCCCCAACCGCACTCTCGGCGAGAGAAGTGGCGTCAGCGCAGTCGCGACACATCGGGCACCTCGCCGGCGCCCGACCAACCGCGGGTGAACTCTTGGAGACCGGCGAACGATCCCATAGTTTGGCCTTCACCCCGGGGATAACCTGGCCGAGCCTTACCCCTGTCGGCCAGACGAAAGACTGAGGTCTCTCTCCCATGTCACGCCCCTCCCGCGTCAGGATCACGGCCAGCGCCGGCGTCCTCGCGCTCATCGGATCGGTCGCCGCTGCGGCCCCGGCCTTCGCGGTCGAGAACGAGGACGGCACGGTCACCATCGACCTCGCCGTCATCACCGACTTCCACGGCCACATCGAGACGGCCGCCCAGGTGCAGACCGTCGTCGACGGCATCCGCGCCGAGAACGAGACCGGCACGCTGTTCCTCAGCGCCGGTGACAACATCGGCGGCTCCGCGTTCGTGTCGGCCATCGCCAACGACCAGCCGACGATCGACATCCTCAACGCGATGGGCCTGAACCACACGGCCGTCGGCAACCACGAGTTCGACCAGGGCTACGAGGACCTGCGCGACCGCGTCATCCCGGCGTCGGAGTTCTCGCACCTCGGCGCGAACGTCGCCGGTGCGCCGGAGATCGCGGACCCGGGCTTCGTCGTCGAGGAGATCGACGGCGTCAGCGTCGGCATCATCGGCACGGTCACCTCCGACACCCCGAACGTCGTCTCGCCAGCCGGTATCGAGGGCCTCGAGTTCCAGGACGAGGTCGACGTCGCCAACGAGCGCGCCGCCACCCTCAGCGACGGTGACGACGCCAACGGTGAGGCCGACGTCGTCGTCGCACTCATCCACGAGGACGCCGACATCATCGCCCCGGGGCTCGACGAGAACATCGACGCCGCGTTCGCCGGTCACTCGCACCTCCTGAAGAACACCGAGACCGGCGCCGGCGCCCCGCTGCTCCAGCCGGGCAACTTCGGCAGCCACGTGGCCAACACGCAGCTGACCGTCAACCCGGAGTCGGGTGAGATCACGGTCGACACGGCCGAGAACATCGAGATCACCGAGGAGACCGCGCGCGACGCGGACATCGAGGCGCTCTACCAGGAGGCCCTGGCCGAGAGCCAGGTGCTCGGCCAGGAGGAGGTCGGCACCGTCATCGCGCCGTTCAACCGCGGCTCGCGTACCGGCGCCCCGGACGGCACCAACCGTGGCGCCGAGTCCACGCTCGGCAACCTGCTCGGCGACGCCGCGCTCGCGTCGGCGAACGAGTTCAACCTCAACGCCGACATCGGCGTCATCAACCCGGGCGGCATCCGCGCGGACCTCGACCCGAACGGCGACGGCACGGTCACCTACGCGGAGGCCTTCGACGTCCAGCCCTTCGGCAACACGATCGGCGCCGTGACGATCCCGGGCGCGGACCTGCGTCTGCTCCTCGAGCAGCAGCTGCGCACCGCGACCGACTCGCACCCGTACCTCGCGCTCGGCTGGTCCGAGAACCTCGACTACGTGTGGGACCCGGAGAGCAACGAGATCCTCTCGCTGACGATCGACGGCGAGCCCGTGGCCGACGACCAGGAGATCCGCATCGCGGGCAACACCTTCCTCCTCGCCGGCGGTGACGCCTTCACCGGCTTCACGGACAACGCGAGCAACTTCGTCGACACCGGCGTCCAGGACGTGCAGGCGCTCAACGACTACCTCGCGGCCAACGAGCAGCTGGCCCCGAGCTACGACCAGGCGTCGATCGGCTGGACCGGTCCGACCACGGCCGCGGCCGGCGAGACCGTCTCGGTCGACCTCTCGGGCCTGTCCTTCACCACCGAGCCCGACGCCAAGCCCTTCGAGGTCGAGGTCCTCCTCGGCGACGAGGTCGTCGGCACGGGCGAGGTCAACAACGACCCGTCGGACGGCTACAACACGACCGGTACCTCCACGGTCGAGATCACGATCCCCGAGGGCGCCGAGGCCGGCGAGCAGTCGCTGACCGTCAACGCCGAGCCCACCGTGGCCCAGGTGCCCTTCGAGGTCACCGCCGGCGCCGAGGAGCCCGAGCCGACGCCCCCCTCGGCCGGTCGCGGCTTCTACCTCAACAACGGCTGGGACGCGAACGCCGAGCACGAGTTCTCGTTCGGCCGCGTCGGTGACGACGTCCTCGTCGGCGACTGGGACGGCGACGGGCAGGACACCCTGGGCGTGCGTCGCGGCAACGCCTACTTCCTCACCAACTCGCTGTTCGGCGGCGACGCCGACGTCGAGCTGACCTACGGCCGCGCCGGCGACACGGTGCTCGTGGGTGACTGGGACGGCGACGGCGTCGACACCTTCGCCGTGCGCCGCGGCAACGGCTACTTCCTCTCGAACTCGCACGAGTCGGGCTGGGCCGAGACCGAGCTGGACTACGGCCGTGCGAACGACCAGGTCCTCGTCGGTGACTACGACGGCGACGAGGTCGACACCTTCGCGGTTCGCCGTGGCAACACCTACTTCGTCTCCAACACGCTCGAGTCCGGCTGGGCCGACGCGGAGTTCGACTACGGCCGCTCGGGCGACGAGGTGCTCGTGGGTGACTGGGACGGCGACGGCAACGACACGTTCGCCTCGCGTCGCGGCAACCTCTACCTCATGTCCAACGCCCTCGAGGGTGGCTGGGCCGAGATCGAGCAGAACTACGGCCGCTCCGGCGACGAGGTCTTCGTCGGCGACTGGGACGGCGACGGCTCCGACACCCTGGGTGTCCGCCGCTGATCCAGGAGGGATGCGCCCGCCTCGCCCTCATGGCGAGTGAGCGGACGTCCTCTTGACGAGTGAGCGGACCTCGGTCCGACACACATCGAGCGCTCCTCCACCCGATCCGGGTGGGGGAGCGCTCGGTCGTTCACGGGCCATGGTCGACAATCCCGGCACGGAAAGTGCTGGCAACAATGCGGGGCGCCGTCGTCGGTGGTGTGAGTCTCGAGTCAGCCGCGGGGGAGCGTCATTCCACCCGCGGTGCACCGCGCAACGGATGCGCAGGTGCGTGAGTCGAGGACGACTACAGGAGGACGGACGATGTCAGGATCCCCACGCGCGAGACGACTGCGGGTAGCCGTCGGCACAGCGGCCACGGTGCCGATGCTGTTGACGGCCGTATTGTCCGGCGGAGCCGCTGCCACCCAGAGTCCCACGGACGACACGACCGACGACGCCGGCATCGCCGAGAGCTCCGCGAACGTGCCCGCGACCCCAACCCTCACCGCGATCCCGGAGGTGCGTGGCCCGATCGCCGAGACGTCCGACAGCCTCATGTGGTCCGGGATGGAACGCGCGCGGGTGCCGTTCGACGTCGCAGACCACGGGTACGTCGAGGAGGAGTACTTCCTGTCCGGCACGGCCAACGTCTACGACGACGCCGACGGCATCGAGATCACCCGCGAGGAGGTCCCGTACGTCAACAACATCCTCGTGCGCCGGCCGGCGGACCCCGCGGACGCGAGCGGCGTGGTCCTCGTGGACATCCTCAACGCCTCGAACGGTTTCCCGGGCGAGGACCACTGGCGGCGCATGTGGGACTGGGCGATGGAGGAGGGGCACACCGTCATCGGCCTCACCTCGAAGCCGATCCAGGTGAACGCGCTGCAGAACTACGACCCGGAACGGTACGCCGACCTGTCCTGGGTGACCGACCCGTCGGTAGACCCGGGCCCGATCGTCGCGGACCCCGAGGACCCGGGGTCGTTCGACCCGTTCATGCTCGTCGAGGGCTCCGAGGAGGGGCTCGTCTGGGACATCACCACCCAGCTCGGAGTGCTGCTCGCGAGCGACGAGGCAGGAACGATCCTCGGCGGCCAGACGCCCGAGACCACGCTGCTGCTCGGCCAGTCGCAGTCCGGCGTGTACCTCAACACCTACACGAGCGCCTTCCACGAGGCGCAGGCCGAAGCGAACGGCGGTTCCGTCTGGGACGGGTACCTCAACTCCGTCGGCGCCGTGCTCGAGCGCCCGCTATCGCAGAGCGACGAGGGCGGCTTCGTCACCGTTCCGGGGGCGGAGCCGGGCTTCGACGTCCCCTTCATCACGGTCTCGTCCGAGGGCGACGCCGGCCTGTTCGGTGCGGCCACCCTCGCCGAGACCGAGCTGCCCGAGAACCGCTTCCACTGGCAGGTCCCCGGCACGCCGCACACCGACCTGCTCTCGACGGTCATTCCTGCGGACGAGGAGATCCATCAGGCGGGGCGTGTGCCCAACACCCAGGTGCACGACGCCGACTTCCGCGACGCGCTCAACCTCTACCCGCTCGAGCCGGCGATCATCGCCGCTGCCGAGGCACTGGTCGACGCCGACCAGGACGGCACGGCCCCGGCGCAGTCGCGGTGGTTCGACCAGACCGAGGCCGAGCTCGTCCGGGACGGTGACGGCAACGCCACCGGCGGGGTGCGGTACGGGCTCATCGAGCACCCGCTCGGGACGTACGCCGGAGCCGCGTCCCCAGGTGCCGTATACGGCTCGATGGACCTCATCTCGGCCGAGGAGTTCGCCGCCCGGTACGGGACACGGGACGCGTACCTCGAGATCGTGTCGTCCGTCGACGCCGAGCTGATCGAGGCCGGTTACCTCACGGAGTACGGCGCCGAGTACTTCCTCGACGTCGCAGAGCAATTGCTCGACCGCATCGGCGTGACCGATGAGCCGGAGGAGCCCGAGCCCACGCCCCCCTCGGCCGGCCGCGGCTTCTACCTCAACAACGGCTGGGACGCGAACGCCGAGCACGAGTTCTCGTTCGGCCGCGTCGGTGACGACGTCCTCGTCGGCGACTGGGACGGCGACGGGCAGGACACCCTGGGCGTGCGTCGCGGGAACGCCTACTTCCTCACCAACTCGCTGTTCGGCGGCGACGCCGACGTCGAGCTGACCTACGGCCGCGCCGGCGACACGGTGCTCGTGGGTGACTGGGACGGCGACAGCGTGGACACCTTCGCCGTGCGCCGCGGCAACGGCTACTTCCTCTCGAACTCGCACGAGTCGGGCTGGGCGGAGACCGAGCTGGACTACGGCCGTGCGAACGACCAGGTCCTCGTCGGTGACTACGACGGCGACGAGGTCGACACCTTCGCGGTTCGCCGTGGCAACACCTACTTCGTCTCCAACACGCTCGAGTCCGGCTGGGCCGACGCGGAGTTCGACTACGGCCGCTCGGGCGACGAGGTGCTCGTGGGTGACTGGGACGGCGACGGCAACGACACGTTCGCCTCGCGTCGCGGCAACCGCTACCTCATGTCCAACGCCCTCGAGGGTGGCTGGGCCGAGATCGAGCAGCACTACGGCCGCTCCGGCGACGAGGTCTTCGTCGGCGACTGGGACGGCGACGGCTCCGACACCCTGGGTGTCCGCCGCTGATCCAGGAGGGATGCGCCCGCCTCGCCCTCATGGCGAGTGAGCGGACGTCCTCTTGACGAGTGAGCGGATTCCGGTCCGACACACATCGAGCGCTCCTCCACCCGATCAGGGTGGGGGAGCGCTCGGTCGTTCACGGGGCGCCATCGGGGATGGCGATATCCGACGACGCCGCATCTCACCTCGAGTGGGTCGCGCACCCGGGCGGGTCGGCCCGGAAGCGCGAGCCAACGGCTCCGGGACGAGCTGCCCTGCCCATCGAACGGCGGAGGGGGAGGGGTGTGCTTCCCGCGCGGATCTGCACATGCCAGTGTCATGAATAGCTTCGCTTCAAATAGCACTGTGATGCATAGTTCCCGCGGTGAACAACACCCCCGCCCCCAGGGGCATCCCGCGAGGAGAGCGACGTTCGTTCACTCGCAGAGGTCGGCGCGTCGCAAGTAACCTTGCGACATGGAGGGTGAGCTGCTCATCATCGCCGACGCCCAGGGGCACCGAGTCTCCGAAACGGCGATCGACCGCGCGCGTCGGTGCCCGATCAGCCCACGCGTCCGGACCCTTTCGGCAAGGTGACTGACGATGACCCGACGTTCCATCGAGGAGATCAAGGCTCGCGCTGACGAGTTCGCGGACCGTTTCGAGAACTATGAGCCTGCGCCCGGCGACGAGGGTGCGCCGCTCCCGCCCGTGTTGGCGGTCAAGCTCGCTGCATGGCGTCGTGGCGTCGCCGAGCGGGAGCTGGCCGATGCGGTGCGCGGTGCCCGAGCGCAGCGACTCTCGTGGCGAGAGGTCGGCGATGCGATCGGTACGACGGGCGAGGCAGCCCGTCAGCGGTACGGAGCGGGCGACGTTAGCGACGAGTGATCGTGGACGGGCGTCAGGCCACCATGGAGAGAATGTGGTCGATCCGTTCGGGGACGAGGACATCGTCGAGGACGAGGCGCGCGAGCCCGTACACGCCGGCGCGCGATCCGAGGGTGCTCGGCACGATCTCGAGATCCCGGGTGGCGAGGGGGAGTGAGCGTCGGTACACCGTCTCGCGAATCCCCGCGATGAGGCTGTCGTCGACGCCGGCGATCTGTCCCCCGATAACGATGCGTCGCGGGTTCACGATGTTGACCAGGTGGCTGATCGACGTGCCGATCACATCCGCTGACCGGCGTACGAGCTCAACGGCGGCTGGTTCCCTCGCCCGAATGAGCTGTACTGCGTCGTCGACGCTCTTGACGTCGAACCCGGATGATTCAAGCTCCCGGACGAACGCCCATCCGCTGACATATGCCTCGAGGCACCCGTAGTTGCCGCATCGGCAGATGGGCGGCGACCCTTCGTCTGAACGGCTCTCGATCGGGATGTGCCCGATGTCCCCGGCTGCGCCGTCGGCGCCGCGATAGATGCTCCCCCGCAGGACCATTCCCGTACCGATGCCGGTCCCCAGCTTGACGAAGACGAGGTCGGAGATCGCCGAGTGGTTGAGGCTCTGCTCCCCGAGCGCCATCGCGTTGGTGTCCTTCTCGACCAGCACGGGGCAAGAGAAGCGATCCTTGAAGAAGGCGGGGATGTCGTAGTCGTGCCACCCCGGCATGATCGGAGGTCGTACGACGCGGCCGAGCTCGTGATCGACGGGGCCCGGAACGTCGAGACCGACCCCGACGACGTCGGCTGGGAGCCGCCCGGTTGACGCGAGCAGCTCATCGAACATCCCACCGATGACGGCAAGGATCGCTTCCGGGCCGCTCGTAATGTCGACCGGCGCCGTCTTCTCGGCAAGGAACGTGGCGCGCAGGTCGCAGACGGCAGCTCGGATGGCTGTGGCGCCCATGTCGGCGATCAGCAGGAGCCCCCAGCCTGCGTTCAGCTCGAATCGTTCGGCGGGTCTGCCGCCCGTGGCCCCCTGAGTATCGGCCGGCCCGAGCAGACCGGAGTCGATGAGAGGTGCGATTCGCGCGTTGATCGCACTTCTCGATAGCCCGGAGTGCCTGGCGACGTCCGACTTGGTCAGTGGGGTCAGGTGGTGCCGAAACAGCTGGTACACCGCCCCAGGGCTGTCGCGAAGCCAGCCCTGAGGAGAGACGTCGGTGTCCATGGTCATGACGCTAGCGCGCGTCGTCGCGCCTCGATGCACGATCACCACCCCCTTATGACGGCGACAGTAACAGAATTGACGTTCGAAGTCAGAAGTGGCAATGTACCGATCGTCGATGCAAGAGCGCGTCGACCCTCACCACAGGAGCTGAGATGACCCGAACCACGCACCGGCGCCGCGGGCAGGCCGTTCTTTCCGGTCTCGCCGTCGCCGCGCTTGCACTGACCGCTTGTTCCTCCGACGATGCGGAGGCCGGTGGCGACGGATCAACCACCTACGTCACCATCATTACGAAGGACCCGGACAACCACTTCTGGACCGCGATGGTCGAGGGTGCCGAGGAGGCCGCCGCTGACGCCGGCATCGAGCTCACCGTTGCGGCGGGTGCTGACCAGTCCGACGCGGATGGCCAGATTCAGGCGATCGAGGATGCGATCGCTCGCGGCGACAGCGCGATCCTGATCGCGAACAACGGACCCGCGGTGAACGATGCCATCGAGCGTGCGCGTGACGAGGGACTGCTCGTCCTCGCGTTGGACACGCCGACCGACCCGGTGGATGCGGTTGACGCAACGCTTGCGACAGACAATTTCGAGGCCGGGCAGTTGATCGGCCAGTGGGCGGCGGGGTCGCTCGACGGAGAGCAGGCCACCATCGCGCTCATCAACCTCTTCGACGACAAGATTGTGTCCGTCGACTACCAGCGTGGTCAGGGATTCCTCGACGGGATGGGGATCGACATCGCGGATCCCGAGACCAACGGCGACGAGTCTGCGACTGGCGAGTACAGCGCCGGCGAGTACGAGATCGTCTGCAACGAGGCGTCGAACGGCTCCGAGGATGGCGGCCGCACGGCGATGGAGAACTGCCTGTCACTGAACCCCGACATCAATGTCGTCTACACCGCGAACGAGACTTCGGGTGTCGGCGCCGTCCAGGCGCTTGAGGCCGCTGGCAACACAGACGCTCTCGTTGTCTCGCTCGACGGCAGCTGCTCCGGCGTCGACTCGGTCGCGGCCGGAGAGTTTGGAGCGGTCGCCCAGCAGTACCCCTTCCAGATGGGGCTGCAGGGCATCGAGGCGGTCGTTCAGTGGCTCGACGACGGGACCCTGCCCGAACCCACCGAGGGATCTGACTTCGTCAACACCGGCACGGCCCTCGTCACGGACGAGGCGGTTGACGGACTCGACAGCATCGACACCACCGAGGGCTCCGAACTGTGCTGGTAAGGAATCCGTTCGAGGAGCGACGCCGTGACCACGACTGAAGCCGAGCCGCAGACAGCGGCAGAGTTCTTCAAGAGTCGAAAGCTCTCCCCACTGCAGAGGCTGCAACAGCTGCTGCACCGGAACCCGACGATAAGCCCGCTCGTCGTCCTGGTCGGCGCGGTGCTCGTCTTCGCGCTGATCAACGACCGATTCCTGCAGCCGAGCAACCTCTCGCTCGTACTCCAACAGGTAGCGATCATCGCGGCCCTTGCCGTCGGCCAGACCCTGATCATCCTTACGGCGGGGATCGATCTCTCGGTCGGTGCCATCATGATCTTCGTCGCGATGGTCATGGGGACGCTGGCCGGCGAGATGGATGTGCCGGGTGGCATCGCCTTCGTCGTCGGCATCGCCGCTGGTGCGGCCGCGGGCCTCCTCAACGGGGTGCTCGTTGCCGTGCTCAAGCTGCCGCCGTTCATCGTCACTCTCGGCACGATGGGCATCTTCACCGCGCTGGGGCTGATGATGAGTGGCGGCCGTTCGATCCGCGGCGACCAGCTCGGGTCCTTCCTCACGTGGACTTCAAGCTCGATCTCGGTCGGTCCGTTCCGGCTGACCGCGGGTGTGCTGCTCGTACTCGTGATGTATGCGGTCGGCGCCTATGTCCTCTCGCAGACCTCGTGGGGACGGCACGTGTACGCCATCGGCGACGATCCTTCGGCTGCGATGCTCGCCGGGATTCGTACCACCCGCACGTTCCTCAGCGTCTACATCAGCGCCGGCGTGATCTTTGCCCTGTCGGCCTGGGTGCTCATCGGACGCGTCGGTGCCGCAACGACGAACTCGGCTGTTGACGCGAACCTGGACTCGATTACCGCCGTGGTCATCGGCGGCACGAGTTTGTTCGGAGGGCGTGGCCGCCTGCTGGGCTCACTGATCGGGGCGCTGATTGTCGGGATCTTTCGCAACGGGCTCTCGCTCGCGCGGGTCGACGTCCTCTGGCAGACCCTGGCGATCGGTGTGCTCATCATCGCCGCCGTAAGCCTCGACCAGTGGATCAGAAGGGCGGGACGGCGATGACGACCACCGACGTGACAAGCGTCGAGACGACGCCAACGCGAACTCCGATCCTCTCTGTCCGCGGCCTGGTGAAGACGTACGGAGCGGTCGTTGCCGCCGACGGGGTAGATCTGGATCTTTACGGGCTCTTCACATTCGAGGGTGTAGTTGGGGTCGGAATCCGCCCGTCTCGAGTAGTGATCGGGCGATGTAATTGGTCAGGTTGCGGAAGCCGAGGGCCGAGCCGCGCAGGTGCTCGAGCCTGCCGTTCATGGCCTCGGTGGGGCCGTTGGACGTGCCGGGCCGGTCGAAGTAGGCGAGCACGTCGGCGGCGCGGCGCTTCAGGGTCCTGCCCAGCTTGCGCAGCTCGGTCAGGGCGGCTGGCACGGTGGAGCTGACGGAGGCGATGAGCTGGGCCATGAGCTGGCGACCATGTGCGCGGTCGGGGACGCGGTAGGCGGCGATCATGCGCTGGTAGACGGCCCAGGCGGCCTCGACCGCTACGTGGGTGTCGCCGTCGAACAGGCCCTCCAGGCGCTGGGACTGCTTCTCGGTGAGCAGGTCGGCGCCGGTGTGCAGGGTCCGGCGGGCGGCGTAGAGCGGATCGCCCTTGCGGCCCCGGTGCCCGCAGGTGTCCTGCTGGACACGGCGCCGGCAGTCATCGAGCGCGTCGCCAGCGAGGCGGACCACGTGAAAAGGATCCATGATGGCGACCGCGTCGGGCAGCTCTTCGGCGGCGGCGGTCTTGAACCCGGTGAAGCCGTCCATCGCGACGATCTCGACCCCGTCGCGCCAGTCCTGCGGCCGGCCCGCGAGCCACTGCTTGAAGGCGTGTTTCGAGCGGCCCTCGACCATGTCCAGCAGCCGGGACGGGCCGGTCCCCTCGCGAACAGCGGTGAGGTCGATGATCACGGTCACGAACCTGTCGCCGCGGCGGGTGTGGCGCCAGACATGCTCGTCGACACCGATGGCGCTGACGCCGTCGAACCGGGTCGGATCATCGATGAGGACGCGGCGTCCTTCGGTCAGGACCGCGGCGTTGGCGGTGTTCCACGAGACCCCCAGCCCCTCGGCGACACGAGCGACACTCAAGTGCTGGCACACGATCCCTTCCAGCGCCCACCGCAACCCGCGGCGGGAGAGCCGAGCGCGCGGCTCGGCCGCGGCGGTCGTGTCCTGACGCCACACGTGCCCGCAGCCCGTGCACCGGTACCGACGCACCCTCACCTCCAGCGTCGTGGGACGCCACCCCAAAGGCTCGTGAGCGAGCTCGCGCGTGACGGTGTCCCGCGCGACGCCCTCGCACCCGCACCGCCGGCACCAGCTGTCCGGTTCGACGACCCTGCAGGCCAGGACCGCCCGACCAGGCTCGATGCGCTGGCCGACGACCTCCAAGCCGAGCTCGTCCAGACGAGCGAACGTGGTCAGATCAGGGCGGGCGAAGGTAGCGTCAGGCACGTCGAGGTCTTCCCGGTGGGTGGCGTGAGAACCCCCATCATCGGAAGACCTCGACCCCTATCTGGACGCTGACACGCCGGCACCTCGCTCACCACCGCGCCAGGCCGTCTACACCCTCAATCCGGAAGAGCCTCTTTACGCGGGCGAGATTCTGGCTGTCATCGGGGACAACGGCGCCGGCAAGTCAACGCTCATCAAGTGTCTGACCGGAGCTGAGACGCCTGACGCCGGCACGATCACTGTCGACGGCGAGGAGATGCAGTTCCGGAGACCCCAGGATGCGCAGGACGCCGGCATCGAGACCGTCTATCAGCAGCTGTCGCTCGCACCGGCACTCGACATCGCCTCGAATCTCTTTCTGGGGCGGGAGCGGCGCCGGCCTGGGGTGCTCGGGTCGGTCCTGCGGATGCTCGATCACCAGGGCATGCGTGACGAGGCGAGAGAGAAGGTCGATGCCCTGGGGATCCGCACCCTCCAGGACATCACCCAACTCGTGGAGACCCTGTCGGGTGGGCAGCGCCAGGCAGTGGCGGTGGCTCGCGCGGTTGCCTTCGGGAGCCGTGTGGTCGTGCTCGACGAGCCCACCGCCGCGCTGGGTGTGCGCGAGACCGGTCAGGTCCTCGACGTCGTCCGCGGTCTTCGTGACCGTGGGATCGGAGTCATCCTCATCAGCCACAACATGCCCAACGTGTTCGAGGTAGCTGACCGCATCCAGATTCAGCGGCTCGGACGTCGCATCGGCGTCATCAGCCCTGAGTCGCACACGCCCGCCGAGGCTGTGGCCATCATGACCGGCGCAGTCTCGGTTCACGACGACACGGAGGCCGGGGAATGACTCGGAAGATCATTCTTGACACCGATCCGGGTGTAGGGATCCCCGGAACGGACGCCGACGACCCCATTGCGCTCCTGCTGGCGCTTGCTGACCCACGGCTCGACCTCCTCGCGGTGACGACGACATTCGGGAACTGCCCGCCGGAGCTCGGTGCGCGCGGAGCCGCTGCGGTTCTGGCTGCCGCGGGGCGCCCGGACATCCCGGTAGGGGTGGGACGGGGAACCCCGATCGCTCGAGATCTTCCTGGTGTGCTGCGCGACGCGTACGACGGCGAACGGGGAAGAGAAGGTGCGATCGCACTCCCGCAGATCGATGCGGGTGCAGCCCCGACAGCGGTCGAGCTCATCATCGAGACGGTCCGCCGACACCCCGGTGAGGTGACGATCGTGGCCGTGGGGCCACAGACGAACCTCGCGGAGGCTCTGGCGCAGGCCCCGGACATCGCCGATGCGATCGAGTCCATCGTCTTCATGGGCGGTGCGCTGGGACGGGAGCCGGTATACGGGCGAGGGAACATCACGCCGGTCGCCGAGTGCAACATCTGGTTCGACCCGGAGGCGGCCGACCAAGTCTTTCGCGCCGGCGTGCCTCTGACCATGGTGAGCCTGGACGTCACGAGTCCGGCAAGCGGGGTCGTCCTGGCGGCCGACACGATCCGGTCATGGGAACCGACTTCGACCGCGACCCGGTTGCTCGCTGAGATCTGTTCGACCTACCTCGACCGGCCGATGTTCGAGTGGGCGGATGGCTGCGTCCTCTACGACCCGTTGGCCGTCGCGGTCGCGGCGGACGGAGCCCTCGGTCGATTTGAGGATCTGTTGGTCGGCGTCGAGACGAACGGCGACCTCACGACCGGCCAGACCGTCGAACTTCGCGACGGCGATCCCAACCTGCGTGCGCTCGTCGAGGTCGACGGGCCTCGCGTTGTCGATCACATGGTCGACACGCTCTTCACCCATCTCTGACATGAAGGAAGACCACCTGATGGCTAGTACCACCACGACCAACCCGCTCGGTATCCATGCCCTCGTATGGGAGGGCAACACCTCGGTCGACGAGGTCCAGAGCATCGTCGCGCAGTCTGCGAAGGCGGGTTACGACCTCGTCGAGCTCTCGCTGCACGACCTCGAGAACCTCGACGTGGCAAGCACGCGAGCGGCGCTCGACGAGGCGGGTCTCAAGGTCGCGTGCTCCCGTGGACTTGCGTTCGATGCTGACGTCTCCAGCCCGGACACCGGTGTCGTTGCACGCGGTCTGGCGCTCCTGCAGGAGTCGCTGGCCGCCACCGCCGCGCTGGGTGGAACGGTCTTTACCGGAGCCCTCTACAGCGCGCTCGGGAAGTACGGAAGCGCGATGACGCCGGACGGGAGAGGCAATGCGGTCGCGGCTCTGCGCGAGCTGGCGTCCGAGGCAGAGAAGCTCGGCGTGACGCTGGGTCTGGAGATCTGCAACCGTTACGAGACGAACGTGATCAATACTGCTCGTCAGGCATTGCGGTTCGCCGATGACATCGGCAGCGACAACGTGATGATTCATCTCGATACTTATCACATGAATATCGAGGAGGATGACCTTGTGCGGCCCGTCCTCGAGGTCGGTAGCCGACTTGGCTATGTACATGTCGGTGAAAACCACCGCGGATATCTCGGGTCGGGGCATCTCGATCTTCCTGGCTTCTTTCATGCACTTGCGGACGTGAACTACAGCGGGCCGATCACCTTTGAGTCGTTCTCATCGAGCGTGGTTGCGCGTGGCCTCTCCGACGACCTCGCCGTCTGGCGCGACCTCTGGGACGACGGTGCCGATCTCGCTGCTCACGCTCACCGGTACCTGACGACGCACCTGGCAGTGAGTGGTCCCCGTGACTGACCGCCTCATCGAGCTCGCGGCGGCCATCGTGGAACGCGCTCGGTCCGCCGAATCCCCCACCCGCCCGATCCTCGGCATCACCGGCGCCCCCGGAGCGGGCAAGTCCACCCTCGCCGCCGCCCTCGCGGCCGGTCTCCACGACCGCGGCATCCGCACCGCCCTCCTCCCGATGGACGGCTTCCACCTCGCCGACGTCGAGCTCGACCGCCTCGGCCGCCGCGACCGCAAGGGCGCCATCGACACCTTCGACGGCTGGGGCTACCTCTCCGCCCTCGAGCGCGCGGCCGCCGCCACGGACCACGTCGTCTACGTCCCCGGCTTCGAGCGCGACCTCGAGCAGCCGATCGCCGGCGCCGTCCCCATCGACCCCGCCGCGGACCTCGTCATCACCGAGGGCAACTACCTCCTCGCCGACGCCGCCCCGTGGGACCGCCTGACCTCAGTCCTCACCGAGACCTGGTTTATCGACATCGCCGATGCCTTGCGCCGGGACCGCCTCGTCGCCCGCCACGTGGAGTTCGGCAAGTCCCCCGACGACGCCGCAGCCTGGGTCCGCGACGTCGACGAGCCGAACGCTCGGGCCATCCTCGCGCGGAAGCACGCGGCCGACCGCGTGGTCCAGGGCGGCTGACGCTGCGCGCTCCGACGGCGGACTGCCCCGCGCTAGCGAGTGAGCGACTCGTGGGCCGGCGACCGGCCGTGCGGGTTCTCGAGGCATAGACGTCAAACAGGCGTCGGAGTATAGTCGGAACTCACTCGTCTATCAGTCGTTTCGATGATGGCGTCCCGGCCCGGAGGGAGTTCCGTCATGGTGTCCCCGCGATCGGCGCATGGAAGCCGATCTCACGCTCACTCGACGATGTCCGGCGCGCGTCCGGAGGATTGGACGACGGCACAGATCGTCGAGTACTTGAACGAGAACCTCGGGCCCAAGCTGGTGGCCTTCATGGTGGGCAAGTCGCCGCAGACGGTGTCCCGGTGGGCCGAGGGGACGCAGCGCCCCCCGCAGCCTGAGGTCGAGCGCAAGCTCCGAGGCGCCTTTCAGATCTTTCAGCACCTCGTCGAGCGAGACTCCCGGCACGTCGTGCGGGCATGGTTCATCGGGATGAACCCTCAGCTCGAGGACCGCAGCCCGACCGAGGTCATCGCTGACGGTGACGTCCGCGCCGCGATGTCTGCGGCACGCGCCTTCTCCATCGGGGGATGAGCGATATCCACCCCCGAACTGTCGAAGCGCCGGACCGCATCTGGCGCGTCGCTCGGCTGGGGAAGGGCACGGAGTTCTCCTTCATCGACCCGGCGGAAGCCCTGTCGCCGCACGCGGGCAACCGCTTCGATGTCGTCGGTGGGGGAGTGCTGTACGCGGCGACCGATATCGAGGGGTGCTACCGGGAGGTGCTTGCGCGTCTTCGACCCTCGCCGGCGATGGTGGAACTTGCCGAGGACGGTGGCGAGCACATGCGGCCCGGCTCGATCGCTGCTGACTGGCGACAGACGCGACGTAGATTCGAGCTGGCGACACCAGCGGCGTTGCCGTTCGTCGACGTCGAGCATCAGGACACCTGGAACGTGCTCGACCGAGATCTGGTGCTGCCCGCTGGTGTGGAGCACCTGGATGTCGGGCACGTGCGCGGGGCCGATCGGCTCCTGACACGGGCGATCGCGTCCTGGGCCTATGCCCAGGCCGACGACGACGGCGATCCTCTCTACTCCGGTCTGCGGTACATGTCGCGCACCGGCGACTTCGAGTGCTGGGCAATCTTTGACGGGACGCCGGTCGTGGACGCAGCACCGGCCGGCGAGATCGCCCTGGACGACCCGGCGCTCGCCCGCGTCGCTTCGGCCTTCCGACTGACGATGAACTGATCTCCCGTATCGCGGTCGTTCTCGATCTCTGCGCGGATATCAGCACCTTTCTCGCCAGGTTGGCGCCTCCGACGACGAACACCAATCCCGCTGGGCTCGCCTGGACGTGCAGCTCGACCAGACCCGGGGAAGCCTGCGAGATCAGATGATATTGCCTCTGGTCTCATCCGTTTCACCTGATCTCGTGGGGTGTGGCGACGCCTATATGTCCTAGAGGCCGGGAAATCCCCTCACTCGCGAGGGAATCTCCCCTCATTCGTCAGAAGGCGAGCGGGCACCTCTACCGGGGGCAGCGCTCCCTCTGGGCCGGCCCCCTCACGCCCCCTACGGTCGGCTCATGACGACGACGTCCCCCCGCCGCCGCTGGCGCCAACCGGTCCTCGGCGTGCTCGCCGGCGCCGCGGCCGCGCTCATCGCCTTCCTCCTCATCGGCCTGATTCGCGGCGACCACCCCGAGGAGCTCACCACCGGCTATTCGCTGAGCGACGAGGACGCCTTCGCCCCCGGCCCCGTCTCGCTCGTCTCCGTCTGGGACGTCCGGCAGCCCTCCTCTATCCCGGGTCTCGCGGCGCCGACGGGCGACCGCTACCTCACCCTCGACGTGGCCCTCGACAGCAACGAGGGGACCGCCGACGACTGGCTCGACCTCGAGGGGCTCGAGCTCGGGCTGTTCGCCGTCGACGACTCCGGCGAGCGCGAGGAGCTCGTCCCCACCGACTCCTCCCGCGCCACGCTCGACAGCATCGGCGGGACCATCCGCGCGATCGACCCGTACTGGATCGACCTCACCTACGAGCCACCGTCCGGCGACGCCGCGCACTACGAGGTGGACCTGACGGTCGGCGGCGAGGAGTACACGCTCGCCGCCCACCCCGGGGAGGACGCATGACCGACGCCGACCGCCCCGCCCCCGATGCGGCCGCCCCCGAGGAGACGACCGCCCCGCCGGGCGCCGCTGACGACACAACCCCCGCCACGTCGACCACCCCCTCGCGCCGTCCCTTCGTCACGACGGCGATCCTCACCTTCGTCCTCGCCCTCACCATCCTCGTGCTGCTCCCGCGCGGCGACGCCGCGACCCCGGCCGTCGCCGGGGACGAGTTCACCGTGGAGCTGACCGACGACGTCACGGCCACCGTCGTGCCCGAGCTGCGGGACCAGGGCTGGCGCGCGTCCTCCTCGGTCCGCCCGTATGCGCTCGACCTGCGCGTCACCGTCACGAACGACTCCGCGGACCTGTTCCCTCGCTGGTACCGGGTCGAGGTGTTCGAGGCCGGCAACGTCGTCGACGGAGAGGACCTCGGCGAGCGGGTGACCGCCAGCCTGGGAACGGCGCACGTCCCCGCGGGCGGCCGGCACGCCGTCGAGTTCTCCTACACCTACGACCGGCCGTGCGGCGAGTTCGTCGCCCGGATCTCGTCCCTCCTCACCCTCGACGGCGACGAGCGGTCCGAGACGGAGACCCCGTTCAGCGTGGGTGACGAGGAGTGCCTCGCCGAACTCGAGTGACGCGAAGCGCCCACTCGCCGGGAGGAAGTCCGTTCCCTCGCCGCAGGGTTGAGCGCACTCCCACCTACTCGACCGGGAACACACCGTCCTCCGTCTCAATGAGCCCGTTCGATGCTTGGCACCCCTCACCGGTGACCGGCCCGTGGAGCTCCCCGTCCGGTGCCATCGCCCAGCAGACAGGCCTCTCGTGCCCCGTGACGTCGCGGATCTCGCCGCCCAGCGACAGCCACGACCAGCCGCCAAGGGTCCATACATCGTCGACATTCACCCCGTCCGGAACCTCGACAAGCTCGTCGCTGATGGGGTTCCACAGTGTGTGCCCCTCCTCGCCGGGGACGAGCACCCACACGTCGTCCTGCCGTTGCCACTCCAGCACCTCGATCCGTCCGGCGTCCGGGTCGAGCACGCCCGCGGGGGGGCGGACCCGCTCGGACTCGCCGGTCTCGACGTCGATGAGGTCGACCCCGGCCCAGTCGGCTGCACGAGAGCTGGGTGGGACGACGATCGTGCTGCCGCTGCCCTCCCACACCCAGGGGCGGTCGATCTCGGTGCGCCAGAGCTCCGTGCCGTCGGTGATGCTCCTGCCGACCAGATCGTCGCCGCCTTCCTCGACAAGGATTCCGCCCACGAATCGGGCCTTGTGATCGCAGTTGGCGACTGTCACGGTGACCTCGCCCGTCGCAACGTCGAGGACCCGCCACTCCCGGCTCATGGGGGAGTCGTTAGGCCCGATCAGCACCGCGGTCGACTCCGTCGCTGGCCGGTCCGTGCGCCTGCTGCGGTCGTTGGTGCACTCGTGCGTGGGTGCTCCCGGCCGCTTCCACCGGACTTCGCCGTCGGCGAGGCCGAGGGCCACAGCGTCGTCGTCGTTGGTGGCCATGACGATGACGTCGCCGTCATGGCTGATGCCGAATCCGCCGACCGGGGCGGTCCATACCTGTTCGCCGCTCGTAGGGTCGACGGCCACCGTCGCATCGGCGGTCGCGAAGACGACGAGCTCATCGGACACGGCCGACGGGATCGCGTAGTCCGTGAACTCGATCGACCACGCGACATCGCCGGTCGCGACGTCCCACGCCGCGCCGTCGGCGATGTACAGGTCGCCGACCCGGACCGACCTGCGGTCCACCACGTCTGCGTCCTCGCCGGGGTCGTCCCACGCCTCGTACTCGCTGGGGGCGCCGTTGACGGCGACGACCGCCCCGCCCGTCAGCATCACCGCAGCGGTGCTCGCGAGGACGGTGGCGACGGCACGACGACGAACAGCTTCCGTGATCAGGGCCGTCACGCCCAGGACGGCCAGCAGGACACCGGCGCCGTAGGCGAACCGTCCCCAGCCCCAGATGATCGTCGAGGCCACGAGGACCGCCCCGACGATCGCGAGCACCGCGCCGATGCGGAGGCCAGACCTGGTGGGGGAGTCGTTCACATCCCGAGGTTATCGAGCGTCAGTGCAGGCTCCATGGGCACTTCTCCCTTGCGCAGCCCGCCCCTCAGGCCCCGACCGGCCGAGAACCAGGCTGCGGCCCCCTCGCGCGCAACCACTTCTCCGCCGGGTGCTCGACCAGCGTGTACAGCCCCCAGGCCGCCACCTGGGTCAGCACCAGCAGGTACACCCACTCGAACGCCGGGCCCACCCCCATCGCGTGATGGCCGAACCCGTCCGGCACCACCTGATTCCACGTCCGGATGACGGGCTCGTGCACGAGGTACCAGGCGTACGACCACGCCCCGAGCCGCACGGACACCCGGTCGCGCACGAGGGTCGGCCGCCCGTCGATGTCGTTCTGCGCCGCGGCCACGATGAGCAGCGCGAACAGGGGAGTGGACCACCACTGCGACCCGGAGTACGGCCCGAACGCCGCCCCATCACCGACGGCCCGCTCCCACGGCACCATCGCCGCGTGGAACACCACCACGAGAGCAACAGCCACCCAGTACCCCACCGGCGACCGCCCGCCCCGGCGCACCATGACCGCGCACAGCACCCCGACCACGAACTGCACGAGCCGCGACGGCGGGAAGTAGTCGAGCCAGAACCCCGCCCAGCCGGCGGTCCCGAACACCCACCACAGCCCGACGAGCACCACCGCGCACGCCACCCACAGCGCCGCCCGCCACCGCCTCCCGGCAGCGGCCAGCCCCAGCACAGCCGGGAACAGCAGGTAGAAGAACCACTCGTCGCTGAGGGACCAGGAGGCGGGATTCGCCCCGCTCGCCCACTCGGGCCGCCACGCCTGGAGGAACAGGAACGTCGACGCCGCCTCGCCCCGTCCGGGCATCGCACCGATCCACCAGTAGATCGCCAGAGAAATCACCCCGGTGACCAGCACGAGCGGCCACAGCCGCGCGAACCGCCGCCACATGAACACGGAGAACCGCACGGGCCGATCCAGGTAGGTCCACGCGAGGACGAACCCGGACAGGACGAAGAAGAAGGTGACGCCGGTGCGGCCGAACGCGGTGAGGTAGCTGAGCACCGGCACCTGCCCCACCTGCGCGCTCAGGTGGTACATCACCACGAGCAGCGCGGCCCAGAACCGCAGTCCGGTCAACGAGTGCAGGCGGGACGGAAACTCCCGCCCACCCGCGGAACTTAGGCCCCCGCCGCTCATGCTCGACACGGGCGGACACGCTACGGCCATCGCCGAGCCCCCGCAGTCCCTCGTGCCCAAGGGCACACCGCCCGACGACGAACCCCCACGCCCGGCCCGCCACTGCCCGATCTACCCTTGAGCCATGCCCCGCCGCCGTATCGACCCCACGATCGGGCTCGCGGCCGTGCGCGCCTGGCAGGAGGATGCGGGGTCGATCTCGCGGGCCGATCTGATGACCGCGGTGCGGTTCACGCTCGAGGAGCTGGCTGTCTCCTCCCCTGGCGGTGCGCTCGAGGTGCGGGTCCCGCCGGCCGGCGCGGTCCAGGCCATCGCCGGCCCCAAGCACACACGCGGCACGCCGCCGGGCGTGGTGGAGACCGACCCGGCCACGTGGCTCGAGCTCGCGTCCGGAGACGTCTCCTGGGACGAGGCCCTGGCTGCGAACCGGGTCTCGGCCTCCGGTGAGCGGGCCGATCTCGCGGCGTGCCTGCCGCTCGTGCGCCGGGGTAGGTTCAGCCGGTGACTCCCCCCGACCCCGCCGACACCCCGCGCCCCGCCGGGGGAGAGCCCACCATTCCCGACGACGACGCGCACCCGCCCGCCGCCGACCCCGCGTCGCGCCCCGAGGAGTCCGAGGGTGAGCCGGAGGCCCAGTCCGAGGACGTGACCGACGACCCGGCCGAGCCCGAGACGACGCCCGAGCCCGAGAAGCCGGCCGCCACGACGGTCGGGCACATCCGCAGCGCCCCGCGGTACGGCCGGTTCATGTGGACGGGGTTCCTGCTGGGGATCCTCGTCAGCATCCTGCTCGTGGTGTTCACGGAGGGGCAGTCGTTCGACGAGGGCTACGCCGAGCAGGTCGGCGGCAGCCAGT
This sequence comes from Georgenia sp. Z1344, assembly GCF_057652375.1. Taxonomy (NCBI): domain Bacteria; kingdom Bacillati; phylum Actinomycetota; class Actinomycetes; order Allobogoriellales; family Allobogoriellaceae; genus Georgenia; species Georgenia sp. Z1344. The sequence goes on from NZ_CM172728.1 coordinate 2,129,663, forward strand.
TCTACGTGGACCAGCTGAGCGACTCGAACGCGATCGGCCTGCTGGTCCTCACGCTTGGGCCGCTGGGCATCCTGCTGGGCGCGATCGTGGCGTACGTCCTCGATCGCCGCTCGCTGCGCCGCCGCGAGCGGGCGACGCGCGGCCTCGCTGGCTGAACAACGCTGACCGGGCGCGTGCGGATCGCCGGGTCCCAAGGTTCCTGACCAAGCGGTGAAGCTGCCAACAGGACGAGTGTCTGGGCATAGGCTTGCGTCATGGCCAGATGGGTAAAGCGTGTGATCGATGTTGGTCTCTCGACCCTTGGAATCGTTGCCGCTGCACCGATTGTCGCAGTGGCCGCCGTGGCGATTCGGATGGAGAGCGACGGGCCCGCGATCTTCAAGCAGGAGCGCATCGGTCGCGATGGAGCACCATTCGAAATTCTGAAACTGCGCACGATGACGAAGGATGCGTCGAAATCTGGACCGGGTATCGCGGCGAACGATCCCCGAATCACACGGGTGGGCAGTGCCTTGAGGGCGACCAGTATCGATGAGCTGCCGCAGTTGGTGAATGTCTTCAAAGGAGACATGAGCCTCGTCGGCCCCCGTCCGACCTTGGGCTACCAAGTAGAGCAGTACACCCCACGACAGCGACGCCGACTCGAGGTTCGGCCAGGCATCACAGGATGGGCTCAGGTGAATGGCAGGAACGAGTTGTCCTGGGCCAAGCGAATCGAGCTCGACATTTGGTACATCGACAACTGGTCGAACAAGCTGGACATGCAAATTATTGGGATGACCGCTCGTCGAGTGCTAGGCCGTGAGGGAACATACTCGGCAAGCGGCGGGACCACGCTCTTTTCGGAAGGTGCGCTGTAGATGTCCCGGCCGATCGTGATAATCGGAGCTGGTGGTTTCGGTCGCCACGCGCACGACGTCGTGGAAGCCATGAATGCGGTGGCGCCGACGTTCGAGATGCTTGGGTTTCTCGATGACGGTGAGCCCGATGAACGCTTGCTCGATGAGCGCGGTTCCAAGCTGCTGGGTCCGGTGACGACTCTCGAAGAACTCCCGGCGGAAGTTGGCTATCTCATCGGCATTGGCGTGGGGGATATTCGCCGCCGAATCGACAAGTGGGCGACGTCGTTGCATAGGGAACCCGTGATTGCCGCGCACCCCAGTGCGACATTCGGGCGCAACGTCAGACTGTCACCCGGTGTGGTCGTGTGCTCGAACACTAGTGTGGGCACCAACATATCGATCGGTAGGCACACGCATCTCAACTTCAACTGCTCGATCGGTCACGATGCCAAGCTGTCTGACTACGTCACTGCATACCCTGGGGCCAACATCGCCGGAAGCGTCAACCTGGACGACGGCGTGACTGTCGGAACGGGTGCCGCCATCATCCAGGGAATTACAGTGGGAACTGACGCCAGTATTGGCGCCGCTGCTGGTGTCGTGCGTGACATTCCATCCGGCGTGGTGGCGGTAGGAGTGCCAGCCAGACCTCGTCCACGTGAATCCTGACAGTCGTACCACAGTCAATAGACTCGTTAGCAGGAAGTACAAACCAGAGGTGAGAGAACCTTGGATTTGCAGATAGGTCGCCGTGCAGCGTTCCAATTGATTGACACCGTTCGTGGACGGCAAACTGCTCGGGCCGTCGCGCACATGAGGCGTGTGATGACTTCGAGTAGTTTCGGTAATGACGCTGCGGACAGCGCACTACGACGACTCCTTGAGCATGCACGGGCAACTACTATTGCTTATAAGTCAATGCTGCCGGGGAGCGCGCTCGAAGATTTTCCGGTAGTCAACAAGGCATACTTGCGTGATCATACCGACGATCTTGTGTCAAGCCAATTCAGCGTTGACGATCTGGTGACCGCTTCGACAAGCGGGTCGACAGGCACCCCGTTGCGGGTTTTGCAGGACCGTGGGAAGAGGTTCTGGCGCAATGCGGAGACGATCTATTTCGGCGCCGAGGTGGGGTTTGACGTCGGAATGCGGCTGTATAACCTGAAAGTGTGGAGTGAGCGGAACAGGCAGCCTCGTTGGCGACACCTCATTCGGAACACGCGGCCGGTCGACGTAGTGAAGCTGTCGGACGATCAGATCGCTCGCTTCATCTCAGAGCTAGCGGAATTGAAGCAGCCTGCAGCGATCATCAGTTACGCATCAGCCCTTGACCAGATCGCCGCCTATGTGACCCGAACGCCAGATTGCCCGCAGGTATCAAAGGTTCAATCGATCATCGCTCAGTCGGAACCGCTCTCCGAGGAGACGCGGAATCGGATGGGGGCGCACTTTGGCGTCCTTCCGGTGTCGCGGTATGGGATGGAAGAGGTCGGTGTGATCGGCCAGGAATCCGTCGGTGGTGTTAGTGGGTATAGGTTGAATCGTTCGGGTGTCGTCGTTGAGGTGCTTGACAACAATGCGGATGTGCCTGCGGGGCCGGGTGAGGTCGGCCGTATCGTGGTGACAGACTTGCGGAACTATGGCATGCCGATCATCAGGTATGACACCGGCGACGTCGGAAGGTTCGCCGTTAAGGACACCGGTGAGCCCGACACGTCGAGGCTCGCCTCAATCGAGGGAAGATTTCTGGACCGCATTACCGATGCCTCCGGAAATCACGTGTCTCCGTTTGTCTTCTACAAGAGCGTGTGGAAGTACCCGGAGATCAGACAGTTCCAGTTGGCGCAGACAGCGCATGCGAAGTATGAGTTGCGCCTGCAGGTCGACGCGCCACTCGCCGACGAGGCGCAGATCGCGCGTGACTTTACAGAGCATCTAGGATCTGGCGCCGATTTCGAGGTGCGGTATGTGGATGATTTTCCTGTCTTGAAGTCAGGTAAGCGCAGACAGGTTGTGAACGAGAGTCGTGCCGCGTAATCTATTGCCCTCCCGGAACACCACGGCATGACTGATTGGCCAATCGTGGCCCGTCGGACCGACCTTGTGGACGCATGTGCGACCTGGGGTCAATGTGTCTGGGCGGGTTCGACTGATGGATCTGCGCCTGGCAAGTGGATGAGGTAGTTCCGGTAGGCGACTGCCGTGGGGCGCCGCCGTACGGCCCTGCCGCTTGATGTGGATCGGGTTCCTGAGGGATCTTCGTCGTCATCTTGCTCGTCGCGGTCATGGCTCGCGTGATCCACCGCGGCCTTGAGCGGGCCACGTGCGGTCTCGCGGGCCGACTACCTTTCGCCAACCAACTAGTGGCGTAGCCGCGCGACTACCAGGTCGACCCACCATCGGTGGACACGAGCGTCTCGTCGTCGGCCCAGAGCCACATCGCACCGCCGGCACCAGACACGGCCGTCTGCCCCGCCTCGGTCTGGACGTCCTCGGCGCAGCCCACCGGCGCGGTGTCACCCTCGACCCCCGCCGTCCAGATCTGCGTGCCCGCGCACTCCTCGTCGGACCCCGCCAGCACGTACCCCTGCAGCGTCAGCCCGATGGCCACGGCGTTCGTCTCCTCGGCGGCCGTGGTCCACGAGGCGCCACCATCATTGGAGACCGTGAGGCTGCCGTCGGTGCACAGCAGTGCGGCGGCGTTGTCGTCGAAGCCGGCGAGCCCGGCCACCTCGCAGGGGGCGTCGACCTCGCCGACAGACGTGCCGAGCACGGCGCGGTCGCTCGGGTCGATGTACCAGCTGCCCTGGGCGAGCTCGGGCGCCTGCTCCCAGTTGTTCCCGCCGTCCACGGAGCCCGCGTAGGTGGGGGAGCAGTTGGGATCCACGCCGCCGATCGCGAACACAGCGGCCGGGGTGATGGCCTTGAGGCGGGAGACGGGGGCAAGACCACCGACGTCGGCCGGCGACCAGGTCGCGCCACCGTCCGTGGTGAGTTCGACTGACCCCGGCGCCTCGCAGCTGCCGACGATCGCCCGCCACGCGACGTCGCCGCTCGCGCTCGCGATGAGGCGCTCGGCCGGTTCTGGCATAGGTACATCGATGGCAGGCGCGTCTGACTCCGACTCGGTGGGCCCCTCCACGACATCGTCCGACGGCGATTCGGCCGGCGTCGTGCCCTCGTCGCTCGGCGACTCGTCGGTCACGGAGCCGGCGGTCGGTGTCGTGTAGGCATCGCCCATGACCGACTCGGCGCTGACGTCCCTGGTCAGGAGGAGTGCGAGGAGGACGACGTTGAGGACCACGAGGGCGCCGAGCCCGGCGTACAGGAGGACTCGGCGCGCGCTGGAGGACATGGCGTCGAGCATAGGGGAGCGCATCCGTCCGCGACCCAGATCTGTTATGAAATTGTGCGCAGCCCCGGACGAGTTCTTGGCGTGATCGAGGAGCCATTTTCATGCGTCTCAATCGAGCGGGGGTGAAGTGGAGGGTGATTACGATGCCAGTACCCCCCCTCGTCGATGGCCTGTTGTGTGGTCAGTAGGAGTCGTCTACCCGATGGACCTCCATCCGTTCGTCCGGCGCCTACTCAGAGCGGCGTGGGATGTCGCCGCATGGTTGATCGCGATCGTCTTCGTCGTACTCACGCGGTACGACTTCTACCTCGAGACCGACCAGTGGAATTGGATCGCCGTCTACGCAGCACTCGCGTGCGGCAGCCAGCTCGTGGCCGGTGCGGTGCTCAAGCTCTACCTGGGCCGCTACCGGATCGGAAGCTTCGACGAGATCATCGGCCTCATCACTACTGTCGTCATCTCCAGCTTCATCGCCGGTTCGACGTTCCTCGCGATCCGCCCGATCAGCGACTTCCCGCGCGGGATCGCGCTCCTCGCGCCGCCACTCGCCCTCCTTCTCATGGCCTCGGCCCGGTGGGGGTATCGCGCCTGGCGGTCGCGCGGTCGAATCATCCCGGACGACGCCGAACCCGCGCTCGTCTACGGGGCCGGAGACGCGGGCTACCAGCTGGTGCGGTTGCTGAAGATGGATGCCGCCTCGCCGTTCCGACCCGTCGGCCTCATCGATGACGATCCGAGCAAGCGGAACCTCGTGCTCACTGGCGTGCCGGTCCTCGGTAGCCGGGACCATCTTTCCGATGCCGCGCGGGCAACGGGCGCGACCACGGTGATCATGGCGATCTCGGCGGCCACCCCGGAGATGATCCGCGAGGTCTCCAAGCTGGCGGAAGACTCAGGGATCAAGTTCCTCATCTTGCCCCCTGTCAGGCAGATGGTCGGCGGGCGCGTGAGCCTGTCCGACGTCAAGGAGCTCGATATCGCCGACATCCTCGGACGGCGGCAGGTCGACCTCGACCTTGACTCGATCGCCGGCTACCTCACCGGCAAGCGCGTCCTGGTCACGGGAGCTGGCGGGTCGATCGGTTCCGAGCTCGCACGGCAAGTCCATCGCTTCGGGCCGGCGGAGCTCGCCCTGCTCGACCGGGACGAGTCTGCGCTCCACTCCGTGCAGCTCTCGATCTACGGCAAGGCGCTGCTCGACACCCAAGACATGGTGCTCGTGTCCATCCGGGACGAAGACTCGTTGCGGGAGGTGTTCCGAGCCCACCGCCCGGAGGTCGTCTTCCACGCGGCTGCACTCAAGCATCAGCCGCTCCTCGAGCTCTACCCGGAGGAAGGGTGGAAGACGAACGTCCTCGGCACGCTTAACGTTCTTAGAGTCGCCGAGGAGTTCGGCGTCGAGCAGTTCGTCAACGTCTCCACCGACAAGGCCGCGGACCCGGTCAGCGTGCTCGGTCGGACAAAGCGCATCGCCGAGCAGCTCACGTCCTGGTACGGCGAGCAGGCGAAGGGCACCTACATCTCGGTGCGCTTCGGCAACGTGCTTGGCTCACGCGGCTCGATGTTGCACACGTTCCGGGGCCAGATCGAGAAGGGCGGGCCCGTGACGGTCACCCACCCGGAGATCACTCGCTACTTCATGACGATCCCCGAGGCAGCCCAGCTCGTCATCCAGGCTGCCGCGATCGGGAACGACGGCGAGGTGCTCGTGCTCGACATGGGCGAGCCCGTCAGCATCCTCGACGTCGCCGAGCGCCTCATCGCCGCCTCGGGGAAGCAGGTCGAGATCGTCTTTACGGGGCTCCGCCCGAACGAGAAGATGCACGAGGTGCTCCTCAGCGACCAGGAGACGGCCTCCCGCTCGAACCACCCGTTGATCTCCCAGGTTCCTGTGCCGCCCCTCGCGCCGTCAGCTCTCGATTCGGCGCACCGAGCCGAGTTGATGAACGGTGTGGATACGGGACGCAGGGTGCCCGAGAATCCCACGACCTCACCTGAGCAACAGACCGGAGCAATCGCACGTGGCTGACCGCATCTTCCTCTCGTCACCGGACGTCACCGAGCTCGAGGAACAGGCTCTCCTGCGGGCATTCCGCTCCGGTTGGATCGCACCGCTCGGCCCGGAGGTCAATGCGTTCGAGGAGGAGATCGCGCGGTTTGTCGGTCGCAATCACGCGGTGGCACTCTCCTCGGGTACCGCAGCGCTCCACCTCGGGTTGATCAATCTGGGTGTTGGGCCAGGGCAGGTAGTCATCACCGCGAGCATGACCTTCGCAGCCACTGCAAACGCCATCACATACACGGGCGCGGAGCCCGTGTTCGTCGACAGCGATGAAAGCGGCAACATGTCGCCCGCGCTCCTCGAGGAGGCGATCGAGGATGAACGCCGGCTTGGGTCAACAATCGGAGCGATCATCCCGGTCGACCTGCTCGGAAAGCCTGCTGACTATGCCGAGATAGAGCCATTGGCTGCGAAGTACGGCATCCCGGTCCTGTCCGACGCGGCAGAATCGCTCGGTGCAGTCCGCGACGGCAGACCTGCGGGCCAACCGGGTGTCGCCGCAGCCATCTCCTTCAACGGCAATAAGATCATGACGACATCTGGTGGAGGAATGCTGGTCACCAACGATGCCGACCTTGCCGATCGCACTCGCTACCTCGCGACCCAGGCGCGCCAGCCCGTGCCATATTACGAGCACACGGACATTGGTTACAACTACCGACTCTCCAATTTGCTGGCAGGACTCGGACGCGCACAGTTGGGTCGCCTTCACGAAATGGTCGAGCGTAGACGCCAGAACAGGCTACGGTATCGGAAGATGTTCACCGATGTGCCTGGCGTCGAAATCTTCGGACAGCCAGATGGCGCTAACGACGTAAGCGGCGACCACGATAACTTCTGGCTTACTTCGATGCTCGTTGACCCCCTTGCTGCGGGGTGGGACGCATACCAGCTGCGCGAGCACCTTGCCGAAGCCAACATGGAGGCGCGACCGCTGTGGAAGCCAATGCATCTACAGCCAGTATTCGGAAAGTGCACCAGCTATCTCGACGGGACGAGTGAAAGGCTGTACCGGACTGGGATCTCCATGCCCAGCGGATCCTCACTCACCACCGAGCAGTTCAATCGAATCCAAGAACGCGTGCATGCATTTATCGACTTGGTGGAGTAGGTGGTGCAGCAAAACTAGACTCCGAATGTTGAAACCCATCGGAACTTGCATTGAGCAGGGTTGGTTGAAATCCGTATGTGACTCGCCGGTGAAATGACCAATCACATTTCGACCGTACTTCAGGTCGAGAGCAGTCATCGACGGGAGCGGGATTTAAGTAGCGGACGCATATGCCGCGAAGCGGCACGGATGTTTCAGCAGAAGGGAGAACCAGGTGGAAGGAAACCGCGAGCAGATTGCTCGTTCGAGAGCCCATGTAGTGCATGTTACGACGGCGCACCCCGCTACCGATAATAGGATTCTGTATAAGGAATGCTCCGCATTGGCCGGGGCGGGATTCCAAGTATCCCTAATTGCGCGAACGGATCACGACTTCACCACGAACGATGTCGAAGTTCATGCGATCCCGACCGTCCCGGGACGTCTCAAACGGATGATCATTGCGCCAGTAATAGCATGGAGAAAGCTACGGAGCCAGAATCCGTCGCTCGTACACCTGCATGATCCGGAACTAATACCTTTCGGACTATTGTGGCGCGCCCTCCACCGCACACCTGTCATATATGATGCACATGAAGATCTCGAATTACAGATCCGAAACAAGCCATATATTCCTTCATGGGCAAAGAAGCCTGCATCTGTATTCGGCAAGTACATTCAGGCTGTAGCTGGCCTAGGAATGAACGGCGTTGTCGTAGCGATACCAGATTTCGTCGACAAGTACCGTCGAAGTTTGGTAGCAACAGTGCAGAATTACCCTTGGCTAAGGGCATACGAGGAACCGGTCGATGCGCCCGATAATCGCACATTCGCCTATGTTGGGGCTGTCTCCCGCATCCGAGGAGTGTCGGAAATGTGCAAGGCTGTTGCGATAAGCAGATCTGGAGCTAGGCTCGTCGTTGCTGGCCCTGGCCAGAACGAGGACTCCCTTGCAACTCTGGACGCTGAGTCCCGGGTAAAGTATCTTGGGCGGGTAGACCCAACGAAGGTTCCCAGAGTAATCGCCGATTCGATCGCCGGGCTAGTAGTGCTTCATCCAACAAAGAATCACCTCGAGTCAAGGCCCACGAAGCTATTCGAGTACATGGCCGCCGGCCGCCCGTTCATCGCGAGTGATTTCCCCTACTGGAGGAGACTCGTGGGGGAGGACTGCGGAATCTTTGTGGATCCGAATGAGCCTGCGGAGATTGCGCAAGCAATGGATTGGCTCATTGAGAACCCATCAGAAGCACGAGCGATGGGGCGCAGAGGACGTCAGCGATTCGAAACTGAATTTACGTTCGAGGTCGAAGCTGCGTCCCTCATAAAGATGGTTGACACTCTGCTAGGTACGAAGCCCAGCAGTAACGTCGCTTGCTCTGGTAAAGGCGAAAAGACGATGGTTGAACGAACCGAACGAAACGGCTAGCAGTGTCGGGTTCATCGTTCAGGCGATCGACCGGAATCGTTCTGGCGGGAAGCGCATCGGGCCATCTAATCGGACTTGTGTTCACGATCCTCGTCGCTCGGATCTACGACCCGTCAACATACGGAGAGTTTGCGGCGGTACTAGCGCTCAGTTCCGTATTTATCGGGGTTTCGACGTTACGTTTGGAAGTTCGAGCGCATGGTATTGAGGGCTCAGAGAAGCCGCTATTCCGTCTGGCGCTAGTCGTCGCAGCTATTGTATCCATTCCGATTCTCATACTCTCAGCTGTAGCGGTCCTTCTCGGTGCTGACATCGTATGGCTATTCTGCGCGCCGATGGTCTACATCGGCAGTGTGCAACTCGTAAGGTCGGCACAGTTGGTCTACGGTAGGCGGTATCTGGCCCTGGCGACGAACAATTTCGCTCAGGGTGCGTCCATGGGTTCCACGCAATACATCCTTGGTTTAGCGGCTCCAGCTAGCGCCACGCTAGCCGTGGGTTTTCTTGTATCGAGACTTACTTGGATCAAGGGAATCGGGGTGATGTTTACCAACGTAGAACCTCTTTTGGTCACTTTCAAGTCGCACTGGAGGTATGCAGTCGTAGCTGGAACCACAGCGCTTATCAATAGTGCCGCTGGTCAGCTTCCTGTGCTCTTGATAGTTGCCGTGTATAGCTCGGTGGAAGCTGGACTGTTTGCGATGATGCTCAGATTGCTCGTGTCGCCATTGGCGGTGATCGGAAGGGCCGCGGGAGCAACTTCGATAGGTGAAGTCGGCAAACTTGTCCGACGGAGGCAGCCTGGAGCTCGCCGTTTCATAGCTCGCGCCTCAATGGAGCTTGCGATCGCAGGCCTGGTGCCATGCCTTATAGTTGGATTCGCAGGCCCGTGGATCGCCACCACTCTAATGGGAGGAGAGTGGCGCGGAGCTGGCGTACTGATGGCAATCATGTCGGTCGGGGCATTCGGGCAGTTCGTAGCTTCTCCGTTCTCACAGCTTCTGAATGTCGTGGGTGCGAGCAGATCGCTCCTGGTGTGGGACTTGGTGAGGCTGCTACTGTTCGCAGGTGCGATCGCATTGCCAGCTGCGTTTGGCCAATCTTTCACCTACGCGATTGGCGTCTATTCTCTGATGCACGTTCCCGTATATGGTTTGCTACTTATGCAAGTATGGACCGCAATCGGGCGTATCGGCGATGAGGAGTAGTTTATGGAGCCGCATGGACCGGATGCTCGACGCGTAATGCATATGACTGGGGGAAACGTCAGCATGCCGTCGCCGGAGCGGCTGCGTGCGGACGCAACAGGCGAGCTACGGAGTTTCGGGATCCGTAGGACTATAACGCTAGGTGCGGTGGTCCGAGACGCGTTGATTGGTTGCTCGGCTGTGGTCTATGCATTGACATTGCACTGGGTGTATGAGGACTACGTTTCTCCCGCGTTCGGTTACATGGGGTCGACCTATCACACACCCGAGTATGATCTGTACTTCTATTCGCTGGCGATTTGCGCGGTTACCGCGTTAGCGCTACCGCGCGCAATCTCAAAGCCATCCTCATTTGTGATCTGGGTTCTTTACATAATTGCCGGCGTTCCTTCAATTACCATTGGCCACTACTCTGGCACTGTGTCACCTGTTACGGCAATGCAAGCATCCATCGGAATTGGGCTTGCCTTTATCTCGACTTGCCTGTTGCTGCGATGGTTCGGTGCGCCTCGAAGCTTGCTGAGATGGCGTCCGAGCGGAACGACATTCTGGATTCTGCTGGGCGTATTCTCTTCGGCGTCGTACCTGTACATAGCAGTTTCGGTGGGTCTGCGGTTCGAATTGGTGGGAATCCTGGATGTTTATGACGTTCGCGATGAGTACCGGGAGAACCTAACCGGAGCGGGTGGACTAGCGGCCTACTTGATTGGTTGGCTCGGTAATGTCATTAATCCGGTGATTATGGCTGCGGGTACCTTGCAGCGGCGCCTGCCGATCGTGTTGGCTGGTTCTCTCGGGCAGTTTGTGCTGTATTCTACTACTGGCCTGAAGACATTCTTGCTGTCGGTGCCAGCGATTCTCATCGTCGGATGGGCAGTCGGGCGTTCATCGAAGCAGCGATCTGTTCTACTTGTTTGGGCGGCGGCCGCACTTCCTGTTTTTACGATGGCTGCGGACAGGGTACTGGGTTCTATACTATTCACGTCACTTCTTGTGCGACGATTCTTGGTAGCACCCGGGCGGATCACGGTCGAGTATGTGGAGTTTTTCAACGTCAATCCTCGCTTGTATCTGAGTAACTCAGTACTTTCAGGGTGGGTAGATTACCCATACGACGGGTCCTATATGATGATAATCGGGGAGAAGGTCACCGGATCCCCGGGCCTTTCAATGAACGCTAATGTGTTTGCGCATGGGTACGCGAATGCTGGTTGGGTCGGGGTGGCGCTTATTGTCGTGGTGCTCGCGGTCGTTCTAGTATCAATGGATTACGCAGCACACGGCCTGAGGCCGGTGATTCCTGCGATGGTCTTGTTAATGCCCGCGATCACCTTATCGAATTCGGGGCTTCCCACATCTCTCTTGACACATGGTGTGGCGGTGGCGGTGGTAGTGCTAGCTTTGTTTCCTCGTGAGTCGTGGGCTGTTGCTGACATGTGCCAATCACTCGAAAGTTCTGAATCGGGACCATCAATCGGAGGGCAGTGGCAAATGGGTAGGAGAAGATGGTGAAAAGCGCTCGTAGGAAAAGAGGATTTGGCGCCAATTCTAGGGCCAACGCCGTGAACAATGTCGTCGTTGTGATTAATCAATATGCTATGCCCGCGGGTGTCGGCGCGGGCAGTCGGCATGCCGACTTGTTTGGCGGTCTAACGACGTGGTCACCGGTTATCATCACTTCTGATCGTACGCATCAAACGCAGGAACTTGTGCCCGACGCCGATGGCTTCATTTTGCTTCGTTTGCCAAAGTACAATTCAAATGGCATTCGACGTGTGTTTGGCTTTGTGGTTTACGGCTTCAAGAGTGCGCTGACCGCATTTCGGCTCAATCCTGACGTGGTGTATGCCTCTACGCCCCATCTCCTCTCGGCTTTGTCGGGGCTTGCAGTCTCAAAGCTGAGAAGGGTGCCGTTTGTGCTGGAGGTCCGTGATTTATGGCCAGCGTCAATCGTTGATGCAGGTGTGATCCGAGAGGGCGGTCTCTTGGAGATCGTATTGAGTTGGCTTGAGCGCGTGTTGGCGCGATCTGCCGACTCGATAGTTGTGGTTACTCCCGGCTGGGAGGAACACTATGGCGCTATGGGTATTGAAAGTAGTCGCATTGTGGTGGTGCCCAACAGTGCAGACTTGGCGCGTTTGCGGAGAGAGCCTAAGGTCGAAGTTGGGGTCTGGCGGTCGGAGCGGTTTAAGGTAGTGTACGCGGGCAGTCATGGCCCAAAGAATGGGATCGACTATATTATCGACGCCGCCGCGAAGCTTCCGGAAGTTGACTTCCTGCTAATTGGGGGTGGTGCTTCGAAAGGTGCCGCCGTGCAACGAGTGGAGCGAGAGCGTCTTCGCAACGTGGAATTCCGTGCGCCGGTACCCAAGGACGATCTGGCTGATGTCCTTGCGGATTGTGATGCTGGTATCTTTTCGATCTCTCCCTATCCTGTATTTCGTTTGGGGATGAGCCCGAATAAGGTGTTCGACTATCTAGGTGCGGGACTTCCGGTGGTCAGTAACGCGAAGGTTCCGCTCCGGCACGTTATGGCAGATAACGAATGCGGACGTCTTGGGGATATTGATGAGTTGACTGAATGTATTGAAGCTGTACGGGCTGCAACAGTTGAGCAGCGTGCTGAATGGGTTGAGCGCGGCAGGGGCCTGGTGGAGTCGAGGTTCTCTAGGTCGGCGGGAATTCGTGCGCTTGAATCGGTCCTGGATCGTGCGCGGCGCATAAATCCGCGCCTTGGGTGAAATGTCCCCAATTCGTGGAAAGATGGATGTGGGTGAGTTCACCAGGTAGCGAATAGGTCTTGTCGCATTCTGGGACGTGGGGGCGTAGAATGCGAGTGAATCGCCCGGTGCGGCCCTATAGACGACTAGAGCGTGGGTGAGAGTAGTACTGGTGGCCTGGCGAGGACCTGAGTTTGTCTCTAGCTATCAGATGCTCTTGGGTGCTCAGTGGTCGTTTTTCGCGGAGGCACTCTTTGGCTTGAAGGGAAGCTGGGGGCGGCTGTTCGCGCATGCTCGGGCGTTGATTGAGTTGTTCATCAATCGCTACCGGTGCGTAATCGCGTGGTTGGACCTGCCCGAGACGCACGGGCTGTGGCAGGCGGTGTGGACATGGCGTCACCGCATGGCAGTGGTTGTCGTTTGGGACATGATCCTTGCAGCGTTCACCGCCATGGCTGATGCGGGAGGTGTCATCGACTTGTTGTTTCGATCGACTCCACGGTCGCTCGCGCGCATCGGATCCAGCGGATAGAGTAATCCCATCTGCGGGAGATAGCTCGTAATGTTTCGACACTCAAACAACGGAGAGGGTGAGATGCTTGAGCGTTCTCTACCTGGCGGTGTGGTCGGACGTCGCGTCGGCACGCGAACCCGGAACGATCGACGGGCTTAAAGCTCGTGTTGCTGGATGGGTCGAGGAGTCCGATGAGCCGGGGCCCTTATTGGAAGGCCGGGGCGAGTTCAAGGTCTCTCAGGGACGGCGCAGGCGAGTGTCCGTTCGATCGATCGGCTCGGAGGCTTTCGAGGTCATTGCGACCGACCAGGTCCCCGGTGACTCGACCGAGTGGGTGACGACGATTCGGGTCGTTGCCGACGATGAAGGCATCCACACTTTGGTCGAACTCAGTATGTCCTCTGACGACCTCGCGCGCCGAGTCTCCGTCGGCCGACCGAAGATCGTGCACGAACTGTTGGAGGCGGCCCAGAAACCGCGTACTGGTGGCAGCGGTGTGCTGATCGAACCCCTGGCGCTGCCGGTGAACGGGATCGCCGTGCTAACCGAGATGCTCGCGGACGCGAACCGGACGCTTCCGATCATCGTCTGTGCCGAACCGAACGGCAGCCACGATGGGTCATGGTTGCGCACCGCTGGGAGGATAGCGGCGCGTTCGGAGGGAGTCGCTGCGGTGATCACGCTTGACCGGGCGGCGGTCAGGGCATTCCGAAGCCAGTTCGGTCCGCTTTCTATCTGGGACGGTGGCGTGCGCGTATACGCACCCGGCGTCGTGACTGCAGAGTCTGAAGGGTGGAGGCACCGCTACTACCTTCGGCCCCGCCTGGAAGAGTCCACGCGGGCCACCGTTGATCGGATCGTCTATTCCGTCTCGCAGCTCTCGACCAGGCGTCGAGTACCTGAAGTTTTCCGCGTCTTCGGCGTTCAGAATGGGCTCCCTGCGGATGTTCTCGACGGAATGATCCCCAGTAGGGACCTCCTCGATGCCCGCGAGCATTGGGAGTTTGAGCTCGAGATGGCACGCGACGAGCAGAGCGCGCTGGAGCGCGAGCTCGTCAGCACGAACGGTCACCTGGCCCGTCTCAAGAAGGCGTTAATCGACAGCGGCCAGTCTCAGTTGCTGTGGGGGACCCAGCACGAGGAAGCAGGTTCAGTTCCAGATGAGGTGCAGGACACCTCGGAAGCCGCTATGGCTGCTCAGGCCTATTTGTCTGAGTGGCTCGTGCTACCCGATTCGGCGATCCGGGAGCTCGACGATATCGATACTGCGCCTGAGGCTTACAACTGGGGGAACAAGACCTGGCGCGGTCTTCGAGCCCTCGCCGCCTACGCGGAGGATCGTGCAGGCGGTTGGGACAGGGGAGGGTTCTGGGATTGGTGTGCCTCGGGTCCGCTCCTCGGATGGCCAGCGACGAGCAAGAAGCTTTCAATGACCGAGAGCGAGACGGTTCAGAACAATGAGAGGTTGAGCAAGGCCAGGGTCTTTGGGGTCGACCCGAATATTGATCCGTCGGGCGAAACAACTATGCTCGCGCACCTGAAGATCTCCGAGGGTGGAGGAAGTCTCGCGCCCCGCGTCTACTTTTATGACGACACCAATGGCCCCACGAAGAAGGTGCATGTGGGCTTGGTTGGACCGCACTATCTTGTTCCAAACAAATCGACGAACTAGGAGAGCGGGGATTGCCGGGGTGGATGGGCTAGTCAGGCTGATGGCGAAAGGGCGCCTGCCGGAACAGTGAGAGCCGCCCTGGCACTCTCTCTCTCTCTCTCTCTCTCGATAATCGGCTCGTCACATTCGGGGGGTCCGCCAGTCTATTGGAGTATCTGGTGGATGTAGTGGGTGGGGTCGCTGAGGCCGAAAGTTGAGTAGCAAACGTGTTCGAGGCAGCCGTAGGTCCCCTTTCAAGCGCTCGTCGCGCGCCGGTGCCGCGCGACCATCGCCACGAGCGGCGCCGCGGTCGCCAGGTCGAGCCCCAGTGCAGCGACCGCCCAGAGTGGCCCGTGGAACGGCCCCCAGGGCAGCAGGTCATCGATTGAGCACTCGCCCGGGACCGTCACCGCAAGCACCAGTGCGATGAGCGCGTAGGCGAGCCGCACCTCGTATCCACCGAGATGCGCCCACAGGCGCTTCTGCGAGAGCGTCGCCGCCTCGAGCTCGGAGAGCCCGGCGATCGTCACCATCAAAGCTCCGGGTCGCACGCCGTCGGCCTCGAACAGCGGGGCCGTGCCGGGGTTGCCGCGACCGTGGAACCAGCCGAAGAGCTTCTGGCCCGCGCGCCCCGCCAGTAGGGCCCCGAGGGCCATGCGCAGGAGGAGCAGCCTCAGGGCGGTCTCCACTGTCGCCTCCATGCGTCCGTGTAGCGTACGGGTGTCCGTTGCTGAGGGGTTCGGCGTCGTGCCGGTCGACGATCCGCCCCGTGGGTCGACACCTACACTGATCGGCCGGCGGCGGGTCGTGCCAGCAGACGTCAGGAGAGCGGGATGCGCGAGAAGACGAACCCCGACTTCGTCGAGGCGATCGCCCGGGGCTTCGACGTGGTTCGCGCCTTCGACGGCGCCCCCGTCCAGAGCCTGAGCGAGGTCGCGCAGCGCACCGGACTCGCTCGGCCCACCGCGCGCCGCGTGCTCATCACCTTGACCGAGCTCGGCTACGTGGCCGCCCGCGACGGCCGGTTCGAGCTCACTCCTCGCGTGCTCGAGCTCGGCGTCGCCTACTTCAGCGGCGGCGACCTCTGGGCCGCCGCCATGCCACGGCTCCGCCAGCTCGTCGACCGCACCCACGAGTCCTCTTCCATCGCCCAGCTCGACGGCTCCGACATCGTCTACGTTGCCCGCGTCGCCGTGCCCAAGCTCGTCACGCTCTCCGTTTCCGTCGGCACCCGGTTCCCCGCCGCCCAGACCTCGCTCGGCAAGGTGCTCCTCGCCGACCTCACCGCCGACGAGCTCGACGCGGTCCTCGAGCAGCCGTCCCGCTCGGGCGTCGTGCCCAGCTGGCAGCCCAGCCGCAGCGAGCTCGACTCCGTGCTCGCCGAGGTCCGCGACCAGGGCTGGGCCATCTCCGACCAGCAGCTCGCTCCCGCCATCCGCTCCGTCGCTGCACCGGTGCGCCGCGCCGACGGCACCGTGCTCGGCGCCATGAACGTCAACGCCCACGCCGCCGAGACCACCCTCGAGACGCTCCGCGAGCAGCACCTCCCGCACCTGCTCCGCGCGGCCGCCGACCTCGGGGTGGACATCGCCCTGCGCGAGCGCGTCCCCGCCGCCACGGCCTGAGCGCACCGGGGGGCGGGCGTCGTCGTCGGGGGAGGCCGTTGACTTCCCGCATCTGGCATCGCTAGCCTCGCCACCACACCGAGTGTCCGCCAGGCGGGTGACTGTACGCAGGGCGGACACGGGTCGACGACGACCGCAGCACAGGAGGACCCCGATGACGGATGGACGGCGCGCGCCGCTCGGCGAGACGCGGCCGGGTCGCTCCGACTTCTCCGAGCCCGGCGGGCGCGGACCGCTCGACGGCCTGCTCGTCGCCGACTTCTCCCGCGTGCTCGCCGGCCCGTTCGCTACCCAGATCCTCGGCGACTTCGGCGCGGACGTCATCAAGGTCGAGGCCCCCGTGGGTGACGAGACGCGCGACTGGCGCCCGCCCGAGCTCGACGGTGTCTCCACGTACTTCCTCGGCATCAACCGCAACAAGCGCGACCTCGTGCTCGACTTCCGCGACGCGGACGACCGCGCGGCGGCCCAGGAGCTCGCGCGCCGGGCCGACGTGGTCATCGAGAACTTCAAGCCCGGTGGCCTGGCGAAGTTCGGCCTCGACTACGGGAGCGTCTCGGCGAGCAACCCGGGCGTCGTCTACTCCTCGATCAGCGGGTTCGGCAGCGCCGGGGGAGCGGGACTGCCCGGCTACGACCTCATCGTCCAGGCGATGTCCGGGCTCATGAGCCTGACCGGCGAACCGGGCGGAGCGACCTACCGGTCCGGGGTCTCCGTCTTCGACATCATGAGCGGGCTCCAGTCCGTCATCGGCATCCTCACCGCGCTGCGCCACCGCGATGCCACGGGGGAGGGGCAGCACGTCGAGGTCAACCTCCTCTCCACCGCCCTGGCCGGCATGGCCAACCACTCCTCGACCTACGTGGCCGGCGGCCAGGTCCCCACCCGCATGGGCAACGCGCACCCCAGCCTCTTCCCCTACGAGCCGCTGCCCGCCGCCGACGGCGAGATCATCGTGGTGGCCGCGAACGACCGGCAGTTCGCCGCGCTGGCGAAGGCGCTCGGCGTGCCGGAGGTGCTCGACGATTCGCGGTTCGCGACCACCGACTCACGCAACCGGAACCGGGACGCGCTGCGGCCGATCCTCGTCGAGGCCCTGAGCCACGCGACGATCGGCGAGTGGTTCGAGCGCCTCACCGAGGCCGGGATCGCGTGCGGCCCCATCCAGGGCATCGACGGCGGCGTGGCCCTCGCCGAGCGACTCGGGCTCGACCCGGTGGTGCAGGTGGGCGAGGGGGAGCGGGCCGTGCCGATGATCCGCAACGCCATCACGTTCTCGAGGACCAAGGCGCAGTACCGGCTCCCACCGCCCACGCTCGGCGAGCACGGCGACGAGCTGCGGGCGTGGCTCGCGGCGCCTCAGGAGAAGGTCGAGGAGACGGCATGAGCGAGGAGCGGTCCTACCCCACGGGCATCGGGACCTCGAGCGAGGACACCATCGAGCTGCTCGGCGTGGACCTCGCCGCCGACGTGCTCGGCCAGGTGACCTTCGGCGAGCTCGCCTACTGGCTGGCCACGAAGCGCCTCCCCACCGCCGGGCAGCTGCGCGTGTTCGAGGCCGTCCTCGCCTCGCTCGCCGACCACGGCTACACGCCCACCGCGATCGCCGCCCGGATGACCTACTACTCCGCGCCGGACTCGATCCAGGGCGCCATCGCGGCCGGCCTGCTCGGCGGCGGCTCGCGGTTCCTCGGCGTCACCGAGGACACGGGGCAGTTCCTCGCCGAGGCGGTGACCGGGCTCGGCGACGTGACCGGGTACGGCGAGGGGGAGTGGGACGACGTCGCGCGGGAGCTCGTCGCAGCCGCGCGTGCCGAGGGCCGGAAGATCCCCGGCCTCGGGCACCCCGTGCACAAGCAGGGCGACCCCCGCACGCCGGTGATGTTCCGGATCGCGCGGGAGGAGGGCGTGTTCGGGGCGCACCTGGCCCTGTTCGAGGCGATCGGGCGCGTGCACGCCGAGGTGCTCGGGCGTCAGCTCCCCTTGAACGGTGCGGGCGTGGCCGGGGCGTGCCTCGTCGACGCCGGCCTGCCGGTGGGGCTGCTGCGCGGGTTCGCCCTCCTCGCGCGGACCGCCGGGCTCATCGGGCACCTCGCCGAGGAGCAGGAGAACCCCGTCGGGCCGTCGATCTACGCGGAGGTCGACCGGCACGCGCGGTACGTGCCGCCGGCAGACGAGACGCCGACCGACTAGCCGCTTGCCGGACCCCACGCTCGAAGGAGAGTTGCATGGCCACCCTGTCCGCGGTGCTCGCGACGACGCACCACCCCTTCTACTACAAGGCCACCGAGCTGACGCCACCCGAGGAGCAGATGCCGCAGGCCGCTGAGTGGAAGGCCAAGGTCGAGGCCTACCGGGCCACGCTGACGGCGGCTGAGCCGGAGCTGCTGGTCATGGTCGGCTCGGACCACTTCCACCAGTTCTTCTACGACAACTACCCGACGTTCCTCATCGGCAAGCAGGCCCGCTACGACGCGACGTTCTCCAACGAGATCCGCGAGTTCGGCATGCCCACCTACGAGCTCGAGGGCCACGAGGAACTGTCCGGCTTCATGCTGCGCGGCCTGCTCGAGCGCGGCTTCGACTTCTCCGTGTCCAACGAGCTGAAGATC
Organism: Georgenia sp. Z1344; assembly: GCF_057652375.1. Lineage (NCBI taxonomy): Bacteria > Bacillati > Actinomycetota > Actinomycetes > Allobogoriellales > Allobogoriellaceae > Georgenia > Georgenia sp. Z1344. The sequence continues at coordinate 2,148,771 of NZ_CM172728.1, forward strand.
GACCACTCGATCATCTGCCCGATCATCACCACCCGACCCGCGGGCGACCTCCCGATCGTGCCGATCTACACGAACATCTTCGCGCCGCCGCTGCCGAGCCCGAAGCGGTTCTACGAGCTGGGCCGGGCGATCCGGGAGATCATCGAGGAGTTCCCGTCGGACAAGCGGGTGGCCGCGATCGGGTCGGGGCACCTGTCGCTCGAGCTCGGCGGGCCGCGGATGTTCGAGGAGCACGGGCCGGACCCCGAGTGGGACGTCCAGGCCATCGAGTGGCTCGCGACCGGGAACATCGAGGCGATCCTCGAGAACGTCACGTGGGAGTCGATGTCCGCCTCCGGCAACGCGACGCCGGGCTTCCTCGATCTCATCCTCATGCTCGGCATCGCCGGGCCCGAGCAGGCTGCCTACGTCGACGACCTCGACCTGTACCACACGCGCGAGATGTACATGACGTGGTACCCCGGCGGAGACCCGCGCGAGAAGCGCGGGGCGAGCTCCGCCGTCGTGAGCGAGGAGGCGAGGGCATGACCAGGTACGCCGTCAACAAGTTCCTCTTCCAGGTCGACCGCGACCCCGAGCTGCTCGCCGCATACAGGGCCGAGCCGGCGGCGATGGTCGCGCGGTGGGAGGTCGAGTTCCTCCCCTACCTCGGCGCGGGGAACCAGCGCGTGGAGCGGTCCACGGTCCATTCCCTCGACGACGACGAACGGCGCGCGCTCGTCGATCACGACTACGTGGCCCTGTTCGAGATGGGCGCGCACTACTTCCTCACGCTGACGATCTTCATCGGCATCTACGAGGAGGACTACATGGCGCGCAGCGGTCCGCTCGCGTTCCAGAAGGAGTACCGCGAGAAGCTCGCGCACTGGATCGGCAGGCAGTACCCCAGCGTCGAGGTCTGACGCAGCCGCCGGGCCTCGCGCGGGGACGCCGCGGGCTCGGCTTGGGCTCGATGCGGGCCCTGTGCGGGCTCGACACGGGACCAGCACTGGCTCGGCCCACCCCCGGATCGACAACGAACCGTCCAGACATTCTCAACGAGGAGCATGCAATGACCACCCCCGCACCCGAATCAGGCCGGCCGATCGTGCTGCGCGGCGGCATCGTCGTCACGATGGACGAGAGGCGGACCGTGCACGAGGGCGCCGACGTCCTCGTCGTCGAAGGAGAGATCGCCGCGATCGGACCGGCGCTCGCCGTGCCCGACGGCACGTTCGAGATCGACGCCGCCGGCGGCATCGTCATGCCCGGCATGATCGACTCCCACCGGCACATGTGGCAGACCGCCATGCGCGCCTACGGCTCGGACTGGACGCTCACGCAGTACTTCGTCTGGTACTACCTCGAGCACGGCACCGCGTTCCGACCCCAGGACTACGCGGCGGGGAACGCGCTGAGCGCGCTCGACGCGATCGAGTCGGGCATCACCACGACCGTGGACTGGTCGCACGGGCTGCAGTCCGTCGAGCACGCCGAGGCCGCCATCGACGCCCTGGTGAGCTCGCCGGGTCGGTACGTCATTGGCTTCGGCAACATCTTCGGCGGCCCGTGGGAGTGGACCGCCGACCCGGCCTACCGCCGCGTGTTCGAGAGCGCTCGTGCTGATTCGAGGCTGGCCGGCGTGCAGCTGGCGTTCGACGTCACCGGCGACCCGGCGTTCCCCGAGCAGAAGGCGTTCGAGGTGGCCCGCGAGCTCGACGTGCGGGTGACCACCCACGCCGGCGTGTGGGGCGCGACCAACGACGACGGCGTGCGGCTCATGCACGAGCACGGCTTCATGGAGCCCGGCACCGTGTACGTCCACGCGGCCACGCTCAGCGAGGACTCCTACCAGCGGATCGCCGCGACCGGCGGCATCGTGTCGCTCTCGACGGAGAGCGAGCAGAGCTGCGGCCAGGGCTACCCGCCCTCCCACGCGCTGCGCGCGCACGACATCCCGGTGTCCCTGTCCGTCGACACGAGCGCCTGGTTCAGCGCCGACCTGTTCTCCGCGATGCGCACCACCCTGGGCGCCGACCGCTCCTGGGAGCACCTCACCGCCCACGAGCACGGCGACACGGTGACGCACTCGCACCTGCGAGCGCAGCACGTGGTCGAGTGGGCGACGCGGGGTGGGGCTCGCGCGATCGGGCGTGAGCGGGAGCTCGGGTCGCTGGAGGTGGGAAAGCTCGGCGACGTCGTGCTGCTGAAGAACGACCACTCGCCGACGATGTTCCCTGTGCTGAACCCGTACGGGCACATCGCGATGCAGGCGAGCCGCGGGGACGTCCACACGGTGCTCGTCGGCGGGGACGTGAAGAAGTTCGACGGGCGGCTCGTGGGCGTGGACCTGCCGGCGATGCGCTCGCGGCTCGAGGACACGGTCGAGCACCTGCGCTCGACCCTCGGCGACGACGTCTGGCAGGCCGGGATGAACCCCGACATCCCCGAGACCAAGGTCCTCGACAACCCGTACATGTACACGGAGTACCGGGACAGCTCGACGCGGGGGGCGTTCCAGACGCAGGCGCCTGGTGGTGGGGCTGGTCGGCCGACGGACTGACTCTTCACCTCTTTCCGCCGACCCAGGTAGTTGTGCGCCGAGCCAGGCCACGCCGTCTACTGGCTCGGCAGGGGACCTCTAGGGTCGGCACGCAACGTCTGGGTTCGACGTCGGCTCGTCCTCCCCTCCGCCGACCCGTGTAGTTGTCCGCCGACCTCAGTACCTCCCGCCGACCCAGGTAGTTGTGCGCCGAGCCAGGCCACGCCGTCTATTGGCTCGGCAGGGGACCTCTAGGGTCGGCACGCAACGTCTGGGTTCGACGTCGGCCGGTGGTGCGCAGCGCCCGATTAGTCGCCGCCGAGGAACTCCTCGCTCGCCACGCTCGGGCGCGGCGGGCCGAACGTCTCGATGAGCATGTCCTCGTCCCGGTAGGACGCCAGCCGCGCCCAGCCAGGCTGGTCCGCCAGGGCCCGATGGATCGCGTCCGCGTTCCGGTAGGCGCCGGGGATCGGGTGCCGCCAGTGGGCCGCCACGAGCACCCCGTCGACCGCCAGGGACTCGCGCGCGTGGCGGAGGGTGTCCTCGAACTCTGTGTCGTCGAGGTAGTACGCGAGCTCGCTGAGCACGATGAGGTCGAGCTCTCCCGCGGGCCAGTCGGCGATGCCGCCCACCCGGAAGTCCACGTGCGGAGGCGGGACGCGCTCGCGCGCGGTCTCCAGCGCGGCGGGGACGACGTCGGTGGCGAGGAGCTGCTGGCAGCGCTCGGCCAGCAGCGCCGTGAGTCCGCCGATCGAGCAGCCCGGCTCGTAGCCCCGCCGGAAGGTCCGCCGCGGCAGCAGCGCCGCCGTCAGGGCGTACTTGCGCTCCTCGTACCAGCGCCCGGTGACCGACCACGGGTCCTCCCCGCGGTCGTAGATCGCGGCGAACCCGGCCGCCGGGTGGGGGAAAACGACCTGGCGGCGGCGCAGCATCCGGTCCCGCACCCGGCGGGGCAGGACCACCTGGTGCTCCGGGTCTACGCCGGCGCGGCCGGTGGGCACGCCGAGGTCGAGGCTGATCTGCGAGCGGAACGCGTCCATGGCTGCGGACCGTGCGTGGTCGAGCTCGTCGTCGACGACCAGCGCCCGCGCGCTGCCCCAGTCGATGACCGGGTGCTCGTGGGGCTGCGTGTGCTGCCACAGCCACACCGGGTACTCGACGAGCCGCGCCGTCGGGACTCGTGCCAGGGCTCGGCGGGCGGCGCGCCCGGTCGCGTCGTGGTCCGGGTGCCCGTCGTGGCGCAGCGGTGCGGCCACCCACGTCCCCGGCGGGAGTCGGCCGAGCGCCGCGCCGATGCGCTCGGCGAGGGCGTCCTCGTGCTCGGTGACTCGCCCGTCGGGCAGCCGCAGCCGGGTGCGCCGGATCTCGTGGTCCGGGTCGGCGGCCAGCCCCGCGAGCGAGGCCAGCGCGGCGCGGGACTCCGCGGCGCGGAGCTCGGCAAGGTCCGCCGGTGCGACGAGCTCGGGCGGGTGGGAGGCGTCGCCGTCGGTGACGGCGAGCACGAGCGTCGGGATCCCCTCGCGGGCGGCCGTGCCGATGAGGGCGCCGGCGCCGAGTACCTCGTCGTCGGGGTGCGGGGAGAGCACGAGCAGCGCCGGTGCCGCGGCGATCTCGGGTGGTGCGGCGTCGTCGGGTGCCTGGTCGGCAGGACGGTGGTCGCCGGTCCGCGCCGCGCGCAGCGTCCACGGCGCGAGTCGGGACTCGAACCGGGCCAGCGACGGCTCGGACGTGGCCGGCGGGTCCTCGGCGCGGAAGAGCGGCTCAGGCATCATCGTCGGTGCTCGCCGGACGGTCCGCTGCCGGGGCTCGTTCCGGGGCGTTCGCCCCGGTGGGGGAGAACCCGATGATCGCTTCCCACAGGGTGGTCGCGTCCTCGCCCGCCTCGGCGCGGGCGGCGACCTCGGCGGCGATCTGGGCCTCGTCGGCCTCGGCGTGGGTCTGGCGGATGTAGACACCGAGATCGGCCACGCGCCGGGCATGGTCGCCGTCCGCGCACAGGGGACCGGCGCCGAGGCCCCGGCCGACGCGCTCGACGACGGTGGCGGCGAGGCGGTCGATGCGGGTGCGCACCGCGAGCGCCCGCGCCGCGCGGAGGCCGTCCCGGTCGTCGGGGTCGGCGTCGATCGTCGCCGCGGCCTCGGTGAGCATCGCCCACCCGGCCCCGAGCTCAGTAGCGGTCGCGCCGGCGTGTGCGCGGACCAGGTCAGAGGCGCCGGGACGGGCGGCCCGCGCCAGCAGGGGAGCCGCGACGCCCGCGGCCCCGCCGAACCAGCAGGCGGCCACGCCGGCGCCGCCGTGCCAGAAGCCGGGTCGGTCGAGGTAGTCGGCGTGGCTGCCGAGGCGGCGCGCGGGGACGCCCTCGAGCTCCACCCATCCTGAGTCGCTGTCTGCCATACCCACGGCCGGCCAGGTGTCCGGCACGGCGCGCACCCCGGGCAGGCGCAGGTCGACGGCGAACAGTGCCACCGCGCCGTCGTCGTCGGTCGTGGCGGTGACGAGCGCGTGCGTGCACAGCGACGCGCCCGAGCACCACGGCTTGGTGCCGGTCAGCGTCCAGCTGCCGCCCGCCTCGGCGGCGTAGAGCCGGGGGCGGGGTGGCTCGGCCGCCCAGACGCCCCAGTGGGAGCCGGGCTCCACCAGTTCCGGCGCGCCGAGGTCGGTGGTGATCGCGACGGCGTCGGCGTGCGCCTCGGCGAGCCGGCCGGTCACCACGTTCGCGGCCGTCAGCTCGGCGAGCGCGCGCCAGCGGGCGAGGGTTCTCCCGCGGCCCGGCAGCGGGAGCTCCAGCCCCGCGAGGAGCCGGCCGTAGGTGCCGCGCGCGGAGCTCACGGGCGCCTCGCCGTCGGCCCGTCCGTGCCCGGGGCTCGCTCCTCGTGCTCGTGCTCGTGCGACGGTGTCGCCATCACGGTCCTTCCTGTGCTCGGGATGTGCTGCGGTCTCGTGCTCCGCGAAGGGATGCGCGCCCGTGCCCCACGCTGCGGTGGCCGTCGGGCGAGGCCGGGTGGTCCGTCGGTCGCGTCGGGGCGGTTGTCACGCGGGGCAGGTCCCGGCCGGGGCGAGGGATTCGGCCAGGTCGGCGAGGTCGCCCGCGAAGCCGGCGGGTGCGCGGCCGGCGGTGCGGCGGGAGGTGACGACGGGCATGTCCAGGGCGCGCACCGTGCACAGCCCGCGGGCCGCGGCGCGGCGCACGAGGTCGACGTCCTCGCCGGTCCGCAGCGGTCGGAAGCCGCCGAGGAGCCGCAAGGCCTGCGCGGAGAGGCCGAGGTTGGCGCCGTGCACGTGGTCGTGGCCGCGCGCGCTGACGGCGCTCGCGTACTGCTCGGCCCAGGCGCGGGCGAGGGGGTCCTCGGCGTGACCGCCCTCAAGCGCGACGGTCCCCACCACGAGGTCGACCTGCCTCGACCGGTATCGAAGGTGCGCCGCGACCCAGTCCTCGGGGACCACGGAATCCGCGTCCGTCGTCGCGATCCAGGAGCGCGGGTCCGGTGCGGCGCCGGACAGCAGGGCGCGGTCGCAGCCGGCCTGGCGGGCGGCACCGACGTTGCGCGCGTCGATCTCGAGCACCTCCGCGCCGCAGGCCCGGGCGATCGCCGCGGTGCCGTCGGTGCACGAGTCGGCGACGACGATGACGCTCACCTCCGCCCCGGCCGCTCCGGCGGCCGCCCGCAGGGAGTCGAGCGTGCGCCCGATCAGCGCCTCCTCGTCACGCGCGGGGACGACGACGCAGACGTCGGGCCGGCGCGCAGGACCCACGCTCACGACTGGCCTCCTCACGGTGTGCCGGGTCGACGCGCGCGAGCGCACGCCGTCACGGGCAGTGCACCACAGCGCGGACCGTCTCGCACGGCGAGGTGGCCGGCAGGGGCGGCGCCGGGTGCAGGGACGATGGGCGGATGCGTCCACTGCGAGAGCTGGCCCTGCGGCCACAGTTCACGACCGACCTGCTGCAGATCCTCAAGAGCGTCGCCGCGGCCACCGCGGCGTGGTGGGTCTCAACCACCGTGCTCAGCTCTCCGCTGCCCTTCCTCGCTCCGTGGACGGCGCTGCTGACCGTGCACGCCACGGTCCACCGATCGCTGTCGCGCGGGGTGCAGTCGACGGTGGCCTCGGCGCTGGGCGTCGGGCTGTCGTTCCTCGTGGGCGCCTACCTCGGGGTGAACGTGTGGACCTTCGCTCTCGCACTGTTCGTCGGGCTGGCCGGAGCGCGAATCAGCTGGATCCGCGACGAGGGCGTCGCGATCGCGACCACCGCGATCTTCGTCCTCGGCAGCGGATTCTCCGAGCAGCAACCGCTGCTGCTCGACCGCATCATCGAGGTCGGCCTCGGCGTGGTCATCGGGGTCGCGGTCAACCTGCTGGTCATCCCGCCGCTGCGCGATCAGCAGGCCTCGCGGTACGTGGACAGCATCAACCGCCGGATGGGGGACGTCCTGGTCGACATGGCCGACGAGTTCTCGAGATCCTGGGAGACCGACAAGGCCGAGTCGTGGCGGGACGAGATCGAGTCGATGACCCACGAGCTGGACACCGCGTGGCAGTCGGTGCGCTTCGCCACCGAGAGCCGGCGGTACAACCCCCGGGAGCGCCTCGCTCGTCGGTCGAGGACGGGCGAGGAGGTCGGCTACGAGAACATCCTCGAGCGCGTCGACGAGGGGGTCTCGCACCTGCGTCACCTGGCCCGGACCTTGTACGAGGCCGCCTACGCCGAGGGCGCGTGGGACGAGGAGTTCCGCGAGCGGTGGACCACGATCGTGCGCGACACGGGTCACGCCGTCGCCGATCCCGACGCGGACGTGGAGCCGGTCCTCGGCCGGCTGACCGCCCTGGCGCGGGACGTGTCCCACGAGCACGAGCTCCCGGCGGAGAGCTGGCCGCTCTACGGCTCCCTCCTGTCCGGCATGCGGCACATCGTCGTCATCATCGACGACGTCGCCTCGGCCCGCGAGGCGCGCGAGGCCGGGGCGAGCAATCCGCGAACCAGCGGTTCGTCGTAGGCACGCGTCGACGGGCAGCCGGTGCCCGACGGCGGGCAGGCGGTCGGGCCCGCGGAGCTCGTCGCTGATCGGAAGGATCGGAGCGAGCAGCGCCGGAGCCTCGGCAGCGCCGACCCCACCACTCACCGCCGACCCATGTAGTTGTGCGCCGACCTCACCTCTTCCCGCCGACCCAGGTAGTTGCGCGCCGACCCCAGCACCTTCCGCCGACCCATGTAGTTGTGCGCCGACCTCACAGGTTGCCGCCGACCCAGGTAGTTGTGCGCCGACCCAGGTGACGTCGTCCGCTGGCTCGGCGGTCAACCTCTAGGGTCGGTACACAACGACTGGGTTCGGCGATGAACTTCTAGGGTCGGCACACCACGACTGGGTTCGGCGGTGAACCTCTAGGTTCGGCACTCAACGTCTGGGTTCGGCGGTGAACCTCTAGGGTCGGCACGCAACGTCTGGGTTCGTCGTCGAGCGGAGTCGTCAGCGGCGGGGTGTCGTCGTCGTCGGGCGTTCGAACGTCTCGGTGGCCGCCCCTCGTGACGCGCGATGCGTGCCCGCCCAGCCGAGGACGACGCCGGCCATGAGGACCAGCGGCGGGAACTCGGCCAGGTGGTCGATGCTCGAGTGGATCGCCAGCGCGGTCCAGGCCGTGGCGGCGATCGCGGCGGCGGCGCGCGAGCCGCGGGTGGCCACCCCGTAGGCCACGACGAACATCGCGAGCAGCAGCACCACCCCGACGGCGCCGAGCTCCGCGCCCACCTGCAGCACGTCGGAGTGGACCTCGGAGAGCTTCGCGTTCCCCGCGGCGAGGGCAGAGTGCTCGACGAACGACCCCGGACCGGACCCGGTGAGCGGGCGCTGCGCCCACAGGTCGAGGGCGTCGCCCCAGAGCCGGTGGCGGGCCGAGCTGAGGCTGCCCTCGGCCGCGAGGAATCCCGGCCACGTCTCGCGGCTGCCGAGCCACGCGACGACCACCGCTGCGGCGAGGCCCAGACCCGCCCCGACCGCCGCGACGGTGCGCACTGGTGGGCCGCGGCGCGTGGCGACGACGAGGGCGACGACCGCCGCCGTCGCGAGGACGAGGACCATCCCGGCCTGGGCGCGCGCCGCGAGCAGGACGGCGACGACGAGGAGCATCGTCGTCGAGACGCTGAGGTGCGTGCTGGTGCGAGCGTCGCCGGGGTCAGTGCCGAGTCGGAGCAGGCCGGCGAGCGCGACGAGCTGGACGCCGATCGCGGCCTGCGCGTTCGCGTAGAACGGGATCCCCACGACGACGACGAGCGCCCCGATCGTCAGGACCGTCGCGACGGTCCACCCCGGGACGCGGCGGGAGAGGTGTCGCCCGGCGACGATGCCGACGAGCAGGACGACCGGTGCCGCGAGGTGCGGGGCGGCGTCGATGAACGGGTGGGCGCTGGCGGCCGTCGCGGTCAGCGTCCAGAGCAGCCAGAGGACGGCGAGGCCGACGAGGTAGCGGTCGGCGCGTCCGTCGAGGCCGATGACTGCGAGGCCGCGGGCGACCGCCCGGCGTGCGGTGCCGAGTCGCGGGGTCGCGGTCGGCCGGCGGGCGGAGCTGTCGCCTGGGTCGGGCGACGGCTCGGCGTCGGGATCGGGGGAGGACACCACGTCTCCCGATCGTAGGTGCGCGGCCGGTCGCACTGGTGGGCGGGCGGTGAACGGCGGGCGTCGTCGTCGGGCGTGGAACGTATCCGACGCCGACGCACGGGCCCGAACGGCGGTGAGAGCTCGGCGTCCTTACGCTGACCGGATGGATCAGAGCGAGCAGCGGCGACGGCTGGGCACGACCGACTTCGACGTCGAGGACGAGCTCGTCGGCGAGGTGGCCACCACCGTGCGCGAGGGGTCGAAACGGCTCAACCGGACGTGGCCCGAGCTCCTCGTCACCGGGTTCTTCGGTGGCGTGGACGTCGGCCTCGGGATCCTCGCGATGATCCTCGTCAAGGACGCCACGGGCTCGACGATCCTGGCGGGGATGGCGTTCGGCGTCGGGCTCCTTGCCCTGCGACTCGCGCACTCGGAGCTGTTCACCGAGGAGTTCCTCCTGCCCATCAACGCGGTGCTCGCGGGGCAGGGGACGTGGCTGCAGGTGGTCCGGCTGTGGTCGAGCAGCCTCGTGATGAACCTGGCCGGCGGGCTGATGTTCGCGTGGCTCATCGTGCTCGCGCTGCCCGGGTACCACGCGACGATCATCTCGTCGGCGACGTCGTACCTCGAGCAGCCCTCGCTGACGGTGACGATCGCGCTCGCCCTGCTCGCCGGTGCGACGATCACGCTGTCCACCCGGATGCAGCAGGGCACGTCGAACGACGTCGTGGCTGCCATCATCTGCATGAGCTCCGGGCTGCTGCTCATCGGGCTGGGGATGCTGCACGGGGCACTCAACGCGATCGTCATCTTCGCCGCGATGCTGGCCGGCGCGGACATCTCGGTGGGGGACTTCCTCCAGTGGTTCGGCCTGGTGATCCCGTTCAACATGCTCGGCGGGCTGCTCATCATCACGATCCCGCGCGTGACGCGGACGTGGAAGCTGCTGCGCGGGCTGCGCACGGGGAAGTTCGAGCTGGAGGACGTGACGCGGCAGGCCGGGTGAGGTGGTGCGACGTGGTGGGTGCGGCGTCGGGCTGAGGTGCGATGACGTCTCCAGCGGCGGGCGGGCGTTCGTCGTCGTCGGGCATGTCCCTCTCCGCCCGACCCTGCCGCCCTCGCACGTTCCCGCCCACCTCACAGAATCCCGCCGAGCCGGCTGACGGCGTCAGCGGGTGGGGCGCTCGTTGTATGGGGTTCGTCGGCGGGTGGGCCTGCAACTCGTGGATCGCTGACTGTTCGTCGACTTCGGGTTCGACTGCCATGGTGACGGTGTGGCGCAGGAAGAGTTCTCAGCGCGACAGGTGTGACTCGGCGCCCTGTGCCTGCAATCCGAGCGTCGGCATGCCCGCGTCCTGAGAGGACCGGCATTGCTTCGATGCGAGCGACATCCGGACCAGCACAGAGCACCGAGCTCGGCTGAGTAGTCCGTCGGCACGCGGTCCAGTCTCTGCTGTGCTCGGAGAAGCCATGAGTGCCAGCGTTCCAAGTGGACCGTTGCCTAACGATGGTTGAGCCGTCATGCACACCGCAGTCATGTTCCATCGGCCTAGCCCCGGGCCCCGCGCGGTCACCGCCCGTCGGGGACGGGACCTCGGGCGGTAAGTCGGGGCTCCGACAGCAGAGGCCGGCACCGCCTGTCCGGTACCGCCGCCAGGCGGTGCCGGACAGGGGATTGACACGGAGAATCCGAACTGGTTACGTTACCGGTACCGATACCGGAAGGATGAGAATGGGCTCATCACTGATCGACCAGGTCGACGTACGCATCCTGGAAGTCCCCCTGAACAAGCCGTACTGGATGTCGCAACAGGCGTACGCCACCGCCGGACAGGTGTTCGTCACCGTCCGGACGGCGGGAGGCGTTCTCGGCTACGGGCAGGCACATGGCAACCCAATGACGACGATCGCCGACCTCGTCACGGACACCCTCGCGCCACTGGTGCTCGGTCGATCCGTGTGGGAGGTTCGGGCGATCTGGCGCGACCTGTTCGCAGTCTCCACTGGCAAGCGTGAGGCTGTGGCTACCGGTCAGCCGCACTTCGGCATGCGCGACCGATTCCAGCTCCTCGCCGGAATATCCGCGCTCGACATCGCGATCTGGGACGCACGCGCCAAGACGGCAGGGCTCCCTCTCTGGAAGCTCCTAGGAGCGGATAATCCGGTGCTACCGGCCTACGCGACGGGCGGCTACTACCCGAACGGCGATAATGACGACCCCGGAATCGACTCGTTGCTCGCTGAAATTGGCGCATACGTCGACGCTGGATTCACAGCGGTGAAGATCAAGACCGGACGAGCTCCGGAGGTCGACATAGCGAGAGTACGTGCGATCCGGGACGACCACCCTGACCTGCGAATCAAGGCGGATTCAAACGGCGGCTGGGACCTCGACGAGGCGCTCACGGCAGGGCGTGCATTCAGTGACCTCGGCGTCTTCTGGATGGAAGAACCCATCCACTGGCACCTCGGCACGCACCACCTTCGTCGACTCCGTGACGAGTCCGGCCTCCGCATGGCTGCGGGTGAGCAGGAGATTCATCAGTGGTCGAGTGCGTCGCTCGTGGACGAGGGGGTGATCTCGGTCCTGCAGACCGATTGCACCCGTGCTGGCGGCCTGACTGCGTGGATGGAAGTCGCAACCTACGCCAATCTCCGCGGCGTTGCCGTGGCACCGCACCACGACGGCCACATCCACGGTCACTTCCTCGCCGCGCTCTCCGGTGAAGTCCACTGCGAGACGTTCCCCGACTCCGATCGAGATCCACTCTGGGCCAGGTTGTATGGGGAGAAACCCGAGTTGGTGAATGGCGCCTTGGTGCTTAGTGAACGTCCTGGTCTCGGCATCACCCCCGATTCCGGGCAGCTCGACGCCTGGACGATCCGACAGACAACTATCCACCCCGAATAGTTCCCCCGACCAACGACTACACAACTCACACCAACGGAGGTGTACCGAGATGGGCAAGTCAACGAAGCTACCTCTTGCAGGTGCCGCGCTCACAGCCACCCTCGCCCTTGCTGCATGCGGAGGCGACACAGGCGGCCTCAGCGCGCCGGACGAGGATGAACAGGGAGGACAGAGCGGAACGAGTGCCAGCCTCGCCACGTCCTGGGGGCCCAGCGACACCGACTGGTACCTCTACGGCGCCGAGAGCATGGCACTGATTGAAGAAAGTTCAGCCCTCGACATCACGGTTCAGGAGAGTGCAGGCTCCGAGGAGAACGCCATCCGGATGGACGCGGGTGAAGTCGATCTCGGCATGATCGACGTCCAGGGTGCCGAGACTGCCCTGGGGGAGCACGAGCTGGCTGCTCTCTACCCGATTTCTATCGTGCTCTGGCAGCTCGTCGTCGGTGCCGACACCGACGCCGAGACGCCGGCGGATCTCGACGGCCTGCACTGGAACGCCGGCCCAATCGGCGGCGGCTCGACGCAGATCACCATGGACGCGCTCGAAGCGCTCGGTGTCACGCCCGACTACTACGAGGCGGGACTTGGAGATGCCGTCTCGGCCTACGCTGGCCGGCAGATCGAAGGGTTCTCCTACCGGGGAGCCGGAGTGCAGGCAACGGGAGCGATCCTGGAAGCCTCGTCCAGCAGGCCGATCAACCTCATCAACTTCGCCGATGAGGACATCGCCACCGTCCAGGATCAGAACCCGGCGATCGTTCCTGTCGACATCCCGGGCGGCACCTACTCGGACGTTCCCAACGACATCCAGACACTTGGGTACTGGGGTGTCATCGTCGCGGCGGCTCCGGAGCTCTCCGAGGACGTCGCGTACGAGGTCACCGCCCAGTTCTGGGAGAACATCGACGAGGTCAACGAGCGTCTTCCCCAGACCGAGGGCCTGACTCCCGAGGTAGCGATCGACGAACTACTCCTGCCGCTCCACCCGGGCGCCGCGCGCTACTACGAGGAGCAGGGCATCGACATTCCGGAAGACATGATCCGATGACCTCGACTTTCGCGGAGGAAGCCGAGGCGATCGTCGACGACGAGACCGAGGAAGCGCCACGCGGCCGCTTCGAGAAGACCGCGGTGGCGCTTCTCAACGTTGTTGCCGTCGGGTCCGCCGCCTTCCACGTCTGGACGGCCGGAGCAGGCCCGCTAGCCGGGATTAAACAGACGACTATTCACGTCGTCTTTGCAATCATTCTCTGTCTGTTCAACGTCAAGTCTGCGACCGGCTCGAAGAAGCCGACTACCGACGTCGGCAAGGCGATCGACAGAGTGGCCATCATTCTGGAGATCGCCATCGCGATCATCGCCACGATATACGTCTGGTCGGAGTTCGACAGGATCGTCTACGAGCTCGGTTATGCGCGGCCGACCGAAGCCGACATCATCATCGGCACCCTTATGGTCGTCGTGCTGTTCGATGCCTGCCGACGAGCCATGGGCTGGGCGTTCCCGATCATCGGGCTCGTCACGATTTTGTACTGCATCTTCGGCAGTTACATACCGGGGATCTTCGGTCACTCCGGACAGACTTTCGAGTCGGTCATTGCCAACTCGTTCACATCTCCGCTCGGAATCTACGGCAGCGTGACAGCTACGTCCGCGACACAGATCGCGATCTTCGTCATCTTCGGTGCGCTGCTCATGAAGCTCGGTGGGGGCGACGGTTTCCTGAAGATGTCGCTCGTTGTCGCAGGCCGCCTGCGCGGTGGTCCCGGCAAGGTGTCCGTGCTTTCCAGCGCGCTGTTCGGCATGGTGAACGGAAGCGCGGTCGCCAACACCGCGAGTACAGGCGTCATCACGATCCCAATGATGAAGAAGTACGGATTCCCCAAACGGTTCGCAGCGGCCGTCGAAGCCACGGCTTCCACCGGTGGACAGTGGACACCTCCAATCATGGGAGCGGCTGTATTCCTCATGGCCCAGCTGCTCGGGATGTCGTACTACTCGATCGTCCTCGCTGCCATCATCCCAGCAATCATCTACTACATTTCATTCTGGTTGACTGTGGATTCCGAGGCTGGGTTGCACAACCTGAAGGGGCTAAAGCGCGAGGAGATCCCGAGGGTCCGCGACTTCGTCGACGAGCTCGTCATCCTCATTCCGGCTGTCAGCGCGCTTCTTGCACTCATCATCATGGCGTACCCAGTCCGCATGGCTGGCTTCGCAGCCACCGTCGTCCTGTTGGTCAGCGCTCTGGCCGTTCAGGTCTTCTGGAAGCGTCGGTCGATCCTCGAGTTCGGCAAGGACATTGTCATCGGCTGCCGCAACGGCGCCCTGACTGCAGCCACCATCGGCGTACTGGTTGCCGGCTCGCAGATCGTTGTCGCAGGCATCGGCACGACGGGCGTCGCTCTGAACGTGGGCTCGTTGATCTTCTCGATCGCATCGGCATCGATCATCCTGGCACTTGTCCTCGCGGCGATCATCAACATCGTGCTCGGGCTCGCGCTCCCCACCGTGCCTTCCTACCTGATCGCTATCGCGATCACGGGATCGGCTCTGATCGAGCTTGGCGCGACCCCGCTTAGCGTTCACATGTTCGCTCTGTACTTCGCCGTTCTCGGGGGGCTCACGCCACCCATCGGCGCAACGGTGTTCGTGGCTTCTGCGATCGCCGGGACCGACTGGTTCCGCGCGAGCCTTACGGCCATGCGCATCGCCGCGATCGCCTTCGTGCTCCCGTTCGTATTCGTGCTGCGACCGGAGCTCCTTCTGCAGGGACCGGCTGGTTCGATCATCTGGACATCCCTTGCCGTGACGGCTGGTGCGGCCCTCTTGGCGATTGCAATGGCGAGGTATGCAGGTCGCAAGCTCCGGTGGTGGGAATCGGTTAGCATCCTCGCCGCAGCGGCAGTCCTCTTCTACCCGAACAATATCCTTAACTACATCGGCGCGGGAGCCGGCATTGTGCTCCTCCTCTGGTGGCTCTGGCGTAGGAATCGAAAAAGGGCGTCGATGCCCGACAGTGGCGATGTGCCTGTTGCGTCGAACTCGAACTGAAGGAATCAAAAGTGCAGATCATTGACATTGATATCATCCCCGTTGTCGTCGATCTTCCGGAGAAGTTCTCCGGGTCGAAGTACAGCATGACCCAGCGCGCCACCCTGGTCACGCGCATCGCGACAGACGACGGCATTGTCGGGCTGACCTACAACGGTGACGAGATAGACACTCAGCACGAGATCGCAGCCATCATGAAGGACGAGCTCTTCCCGTTGATCAAGGGAAAGGATCCACTGTTCGTCGAAAAGCTCTGGAACGACATGCTTCCAGTCACATTCGATATCTTGCGTGATCGAAAACTCGTCATCATGGCAATGTCCGCCATCGACTCCGCGCTGTGGGACATCGTCGGGAAAGCAGCGAATCTCCCGCTCAATCGGTTGTGGGGTGCCTACCAGGACAGCATCGAGATTATCGCGATCGGTGGCTACTACAACAAGTCCAACTCCGAGCTCGCAGAGGAGGTCGACTATCTGCGAGGCTTGGGTCTCGGCGGCTGCAAAATGAAGATTGGCGGTGCAAACCCCTCGATCGATGCCAGCCGCTTCATGGCGATGGCGGACGCTGCTGGCGACGACTTCCAGCTGATGGCAGACGCCAACCAGGGATACACGCTCGCGGAATCGGTGAAGTTCCTCGAGCAGATCGATCGTTCGAAACTGGTGTGGTTCGAAGAGCCTGTCCGCTGGTATCACGACAAGACTTGGCTGCGCGACGTTCGTTATCAGGGTGGTGTGCGGGTCGCCGCGGGCCAGAGCGAGACGTCACGCCAGGGCGTGCGTGAACTGTTGGAGAACGGCGCGATCGATGTCTGCAACTACGACGCATCATGGGCGGGTGGCCCAACCGAGTGGCTACGCGTGGCAGGGATGTGTTCCGCCTACGGTGTGCAGATGGCGCACCACGAGGAGGGACAGATCTCAGCGCACCTCCTGACGAGCACACCGAATCCTGGCCCCGTCGAGGTCTTCGCGCCGGCCCGAGACCCACTGGTGTGGGCAATCCACGCCGAGCCGCTCAATCCCCGGAACGGCATCTATGAGGTCCCCAAGGGGCCCGGCCTAGGGCTGAACCTTGACTGGGACTGGATCGAGGCTCACCGGGTGGACGCCGAGTAAGGTGGATGAACTCAGCACGGCCGACGCGCAGCTGCCCGGCACCCACGTAGTCAGCGGAAGGCACTGATTTGAGCCGAAAGCAGCGGCCCCGGGCGGCCACCATCAAGATGGTGGCCGCCCAGGCCGGAGTCGGGCCCGCTTCTGTCTCCCGTGTGTTCTCCGGGCACCCCGATGTGTCGGAAGATATGCGTGAGTCCGTCCTCAAAGCGGCCTCGGAGGTTGGGTATGAGGTCGACCTCGTCGCACGAGCATTGCGGAGCGGAGAGTCACGGACGATCGGCATCCTGATCGGCAACATCCTCAACCCGTTCCTCGCTGAGATCGTCGCGGGGGCCTCCGAGCATCTGCGGTCCAAAGGCTATGCGGTGCTGCTTGCCGATGCGGCAGGCGACCGTGAAGATGGCAGTGACGTCGAAGCGATCCGGGTCCTGCTCCAGCGGCGTGTGGACGGTCTGATCCTGTCGCTGACTGACGAGACGAGCGCTGGGCTTCGCGAACTGCTGGAGCGTTCGGCCGTGCCCCAAGTCCTGCTCGATCGCAGTCTTGACTTTGCTGATGTGGACGCCGTGATCTCCGACCACCGTGGGGGCATGAAGAAGATTGTCGATCACCTGCACGGTCTTGGGCACAGGAGGATCGGTCTGATCATCGGCTCATACAGCACTCGACCATCACGCGAGCGTCGAGCGGGGTTCATTGATGCAATGACGGAGTTCGGACTTGCAGTCGACGAGGAACTAATCCTTTCGGCGGCGCTATCTGAGCCGTTTGGTTATGAAGCAATGTCGCAACTCTTGAACCATCCTGAACCGCCGACTGCGATCATCTGCGGTGGAAATCAGATCACGGCCGGGGCGTTGCGTCTAACTCACGATCGACAGGTCGAGATCCCCTCGGATGTTTCCGTAGTGGCCTGCGACGACATCCCGATTACCCAGCTTCACCAGCCGAGCATTACCGTGCTGGCGCGTGACGCGATGGAGATGGGTAGGACGGCAGCCACTGCCCTCCTGTGTCGGCTCCAAGACGACGGCACGCCACCTCAAGAGATCAACGTGCCGACGACGATTGTCGTTCGAGGTTCTACAGCTCCGGTGGAGTGAGGCGCCTCTTCTTAAGCGCCTCGTTCCGCGGAGGTCAAGGTACCCTGGTTAGGCGACTGACCATCGGCGTTTACGGCATTCCTCGATGGCTGTGCGCGTTTGATGCTCCGGGTCCTTTTAGCGGCTCTTCGGACATTGGGTGGGGAGGGTGACGCGCGGGGGTGAGCATCCGGGGGTAGGGGTCGAGGTCCTCGATGATCAGTAGCGACCAAGCAACTGCTCTACTCGAGGACCTCGACGATGCCCAACGCTACGTGGTGCCCGGACGCGCCTTCTACTGATCCCTGCGACCGCTGTGACGAGCTGGTCGGAATCCCCGGGCTGCATGTCGAGGCCGTCGAGCGGACGGACGCGGTCGTGAGGGTCACTGTTTCTACGCCGTGGCAGCTGATGGGCTGCCCGGCCTGCGGTGTCATCGCGCCCAGCCGTGGCCGACGACGGCGGGTCCTGCGCGACGTGCCGTCGGTGGTGCCAGTGCAGATCCTGTGGCGTCAACGGACCTGGCGGTGCCCCGACCCGCACTGCCCGGTCGGGATGGTCGTCGAGCAGCATCCCGGTCTGGTCGCTCCGCGCGGATCGATCACCTGCCGGGCGATCGAGTGGGCAATAGGTCAGCTGCGTCGCGAGCACGCCACGATCCAGGGCCTCGCCCGTCGGCTCGGGACGGCGTGGAAGACGTTGTGGCGCGCGATCCGGCCCCGCCTGGAAGCGATGGCCGACGACGAGGACCGGTTCGGCGGCGTGCGGTCTCTCGGGGTCGATGAGCACGTCTGGCACCACATCGTTACCCGCAAACGGGGCCCGAAGGAGCTCACCGGGATGGTCGACCTGACCCGTCACCGCGATGCGAAGGGCAACTGGCGAGTGCGTGCCCGGCTGCTCGACCTCGTCCCCGGCCGGTCAGGGACGGCCTACAGGAACTGGCTCACCGAACGCGGCGAGCACTTCCGCTCCGGCGTGCAGGTCGCCGCCCTGGACCCTTTCGCCGGTTACAAGGCCGCGATCGATGACAAGCTAGAGGACGCCGTCGCCGTGCTGGACGCATTCCACGTCGTCAAGCTCGGCACCCAGGCCGTCGACGACGCCCGCCGCCGCGTCCAGCAAGAGACCCTGGGTCACCGCGGTCGCAAGGGCGACCCGCTGTACGGCATCCAGAAGCTGCTCCGCGCCGGCGCGGAGAACCTCACCGACCGCCAGCTCGACCGTCTCACCACCGCGATCACCGCAGATGAGGCCCACCAGAGTGTCTATCTCGCCTGGCGCTGCGCCCAGGACCTGAGGGCCGCCTACCGGTCCGAGAACCAGGCCGAAGGCAAGAAGATCGCAGAGACGATCCTGGCGACCTTCTACCGGTGCCCCGTGCCTGAGATCGCGCGCCTGGGCCGGACACTACGCAGGTGGCGCGGAGCGTTCCTGGCCTACTTCACCGCCGGACGTTCCTCGAACGGCGGCACCGAGGCCATCAACGGGATCATCGAGCTCCACCGCCGCCTCGCCCGCGGCTACCGCAACTTCGAGAACTACCGCCTCAGAATGCTCCTCGCCGCAGGCGGACTCACACCCTGATCCCCACCCAATGTCCGAAGAGCCCTGAAAGCGGCTCGAGCACGTCGAGCTCGAGGTCCTTCGATGGGTCGACTGGTACAACACGACCCGCCCGCACTCCTGGTGCGACCACCTCGCCCCCTCAGCGTACGAACACGACTACTACGCTGCCCTCACCCCCTCGACGGCACCCGCCGCCGAACCACACACAACTCTCCACTGAACCCGGCGCGGTTCACTTCGCCTCGTCCTGCGGGAGCGGTTTGTCCAGGAGCTTTGTGCTGGTGCGGTCAAGAGCGACGGCGTGATGCTCGCTCTTGCCGACATCGATGCCGAGGAACACCTCGACGCTGTCGTGCTCGGGGATCACTAGTCCTCCAGAGTCTGCGCTGGTAGTGGCCAGGCTGGCATGTCCCACGGCCCCAGAGCTCGGCGGGCTCGGCAAGGCCCCTACGACGTTGGCATTGCTGCCTCGTCCCCCTTCGCTGACTGTCCCGCCCCGCCTTTCGCCGACCCGGGTAGTTCCCGCTGACCCAGGTAGTTGTGCGCCGAGCCAGGCCACGTCGTCGGTGGGGTCGGCGGCGAACCTCTAGGGTCGGCGCCAACTGCATGGGTCGGCGGCGAACCTCTAGGGTCGGCGCCAACTGCATGGGTCGGCGCGGGTTCGGCGTCGGCTACCGGGCCCCCGAGGGACACCACCGCAACGTCCCGAACCCTGAGACGAGCGTGACTCGCGCCGGAGCGCCTGGCGTACGTTCCCCTCGTGCGCATCAGTCGTCAGTATTGGTTTGGCGTGTCGGCCCCGGCCGGCGCGTTGATCCGCTGACGCGCGCAACCGGAGCCGACAGGGCGTGGACCGCGAGGTCCGCGCCCTTTGCCATTCATGGTGGGCGCTCCGGACGGGGCGGACCGCCTCTGTCCGAGGAGAGCCGCATGACCGCAACCGTCACTGAACGCGCCGAACGCACCGACGACCTGCGCGTCCGACGCATGGCCCCGCTGCCCACGCCCCGCGAGGTCCTCGACGAGCAGCCGCTCCCGGCCGCCGCCGCGGAGCTCGTCGCCCGCTCCCGCCACGAGGTCCAGGAGATCCTCTACGGGCGGGACGACCGGCTGCTCGTCGTCGTCGGGCCGTGCTCCGTCCACGATCCGGACGCCGCCCTCGACTACGCACGCCGGCTCGCCGTCGCGGCCGAGCGGCACGACGGCGAGCTGCACGTCGTCATGCGCGTGTACTTCGAGAAGCCGCGGACCACGGTGGGCTGGAAGGGCCTCATCAACGACCCGGGCCTCGACGGCGGCTACGACATCCCGCGCGGTCTGCGGCTCGCCCGCCGCGTCCTGCTCGACGTCCTCGACGCCGGGGTCCCCGCCGGCTGCGAGTTCCTCGAGACCACCTCGCCGCAGTACATCGCCGACACCGTGACGTACGGGGCCATCGGCGCGCGCACCGTCGAGTCGCAGGTCCACCGCCAGCTCGCGTCCGGGCTGTCCATGCCGGTCGGCTTCAAGAACGGGACCGACGGCGACGTGCAGGTCGCGATCGACGCCTCCGTCGCTGCTGCGGCCGAGCAGACGTTCTTCGGCGTCGACGACGAGGGGCGGGCCGTGCTCGTCGACACCGCCGGCAACCCCGACGGGCACGTCATCCTGCGCGGCGGGCGGGGGAGTAGCAACCACGGGCCGGACGCGGTGGGGGCCGCGCTCGAGCTGGTGCGTCGGGCGGGGCTGGAGTCCGGGCTGGTGGTCGACGCGAGCCACGCCAACAGCGGCAAGGACCACGTGCGGCAGGCCGAGGTGGCGCGCGAGATCGCCGGGACGGTCGCGGCGGGTGAGCGCGGGATCGCCGGCGTGATGCTCGAGAGCTTCCTCGTGGCGGGGCGGCAGGAGCCGGCGCCGAGCGGGCTGACGTACGGGCAGTCGGTGACTGATGCGTGCATGTCGTGGGAGACGACGGAGGGCGTGCTCGAGGAGCTGGCCGCGGCGGTGGTCGCGCGGCGGGGTCGGCGTGGGTGACGGCGACGGTTCGCGACCGCATCCGGGCCTCCGCACCCCGCAGTGACCCGGGTCTCGTTACTGTCTACGCGTGCCCACACGCCACCTGCGCATCAACACCGCCGCCCCCGACGAGCTCAAGGCCGCCCTCGACGCCCTGGCCGCCGAGCTCGAGCTCCCCACCGCTTTCTCCCCCGAGGTGCTCGCCGAGGCGGAGGCCGCCGCCGAAGGCGCCGCCCTGCCTGCCAAGGACCTCACCGACCTCGACCTGGTGACGATCGACCCGCCCGGCGCGCGCGACCTCGACCAGGCCGTCCTCATCGAGCGCGACGGCGACGGGCACCGCATCCGCTACGCCATCGCGTCCGTCGGGTCGTTCGTGAGGCCGGGCGGGGCGCTGGACGAGGAGGTTCGACGTCGGGCGATGACGGTCTACGGACCCACCGGGTCCGTGCCCCTGCATCCGGAGGTGCTCTCCGCGGGGGCCGCGAGCCTGCTGGCCGACCAGGTGGCGCCGGCCTGCGTGTGGGACGTGCGGATCGACTCCACCGGCGAGGTGCGGTCCTCCGCGGTGGAGCGGGCCCTCGTGCGCTCGCGGGCGCAGCTCACGTACGACCAGGTGCAGGACGCCCTCGACGGGCGCGCTCCGCTGGCTGAGGGTGTGCCTGCGGACCTGCCGCGACTGCTGGCCGAGGTGGGGCGGGCACGGCAGGCGCAGGAGGTCGCCCGCGGGGCGGTCTCGCTCGACCTGCCCGAGCAGGTCGTCGAGCTCGGCGACGGCGGGCGGTACGTCCTCGACAGCCGCACCGTCCTGGAGGTCGAGGGCTACAACGCGCAGATCTCCCTGCTCACCGGGATCGTGGCCGCGGAGATGATGCTCGGGGCGGGCGTCGGTGTGCTGCGGACGTTGCCGCCGGCGAGGGGCAAGGACGTGGCGAAGCTGCGGCGGACCGCCCACGCGCTGGGCGTGCCGTGGCCGGACGGCATGACGTACCCGGACCTCGTGCGGTCGGTAAAGGCGAGCACGCCCGAGGGGGCGGCGTTCCTCAACGAGGCGACGGCGTTGTTCCGCGGGGCGGGGTACCTGGCGCTGCCAGTCTCGCCCGGTGAGGGCGGGGACGACGGCGAGGGCGGGGATGTGGTGTCGACCCAGCACGCCGCGATCGCGTCCGACTACGCACACGTCACCGCGCCGCTGCGCCGGTTGGCCGACCGGTACGGGCTCGAAGCGTGCCTGGCGATCGCGGCGGATACGGAGGTGCCGGGCTGGGTGCGGGAGGCGCTGCCCGAACTACCCAGTGCGATGGGTGCCGGCGGTCGGAGGGCGAGTGCGTACGAGCGCGGCGCCGTCGACGCCATGGAGGCTCTCGTGCTGCGCGGCCGCGAGGGGGAGGAGCTGCGCGGGGTGGTCGTGGACGTCGACGAGAAGAAGCCGCAGCGCGGTGAGGTCCAGGTGGCCGAGCCGGCGGTGCACGCCGTCGTCGAGGGGGAGGGCCTCGAGCTGGGCGCCGAGGTGACTGTGCGCGTGGCCGAGGTGGATGTGCAGGCCAGAAAGGTGCGCGTCGAGGTGGTGTAGGGGCGGGGTCCGGTGAGCGCTGAGGCCTCTGCGACGAGCGGATGGGTCGTGTCATGAGCGGATGGACTGAGGGCATCCTCTCGTGACACGACCCATCCTTTCGATTGGGGGGGCTGGCGGAGCAGGCCGACCGGGCGGACCCGGTGGCGCTGCCCTCGCACGGCGGGACCACCGCGGGTTCAGCGGGCGGCTGCGCGATCGTCCCGTGTGCGTCGCACGGCTTGATCCTGCTCGGTCCGCCGTTCCGGGGTGCGGCCGGCGCTCGAACCCGCACCGGCGCGGAGCCGGAGCAGCCGCATGGCGTTGGCGATGACCACCAGCACCGAGGCCTCGTGGACGAGCATGCCCACCGACATCGTCACGCCACCGGCGAAGACACCGGCCAGCAGCACGACCACCGTGGCCAGCGCGACCGCGATGTTCTGCCGCATGATCCGCGCGGTGCGCCGCGCCAGGTCGATGGCCTGGGGGAGCCTGAGCAGGTCGTCGGCCATGAGGGCGATGTCCGCGGTCTCCACCGCCACCGCGGACCCGGCGGCGCCAATCGCCACGCCGATGTCGGCGGTGGCCAGCGCGGGGGCGTCGTTGACGCCGTCGCCGACCATCGCCACGGTGTGCCCCTGACGCTGCAGCTCCGCGACGGCGTCGAGCTTGTCCTCCGGGAGCAGGGAGGCGCGGACCTCGTCGACGCCGGTCGCCGCGCCGACGGCCTCGGCGACCCGGTGGGTATCACCGGTGAGCATGACGACCGTCGACACCCCTGCCCGGTGCAGGCGCTCGACCATCTCGGCGGCGTCGGTGCGGACCTGGTCGGCCACCGCCAGGACGCCGATGACGGCGCCGTCCAGCGCGACGATCATCGGGGTCCTCCCCTGAGCGGCGAGCGAGTCGGCGACCTGCTCGGCGTCGGGCTGCTCGGGGAGCTCGTGGTGCGCGAGCAGGGCGGCGTTGCCGATGAGGACCTGGCGGCCGTCCACGACCGACGCGATGCCCTTGCCGGGGACCGGGGTGACAGCGCCGTCGATGGCATCCGGGGCGACGCCCTGGGCCGCGGCCGCCTCGAGGATCGGGCGGGCGAGCGGGTGCTCGGAGCCGGCCTCGGCGGCGGCGGCCCAGGCCAGTACCTCGGTGCGGTCCATCGCGGGGTCGAGGACGACGACGTCGGTCAGCTCGGGCCGACCCTCGGTGAGGGTGCCGGTCTTGTCGACGGCGACCGCGGAGATCCGCGCCGACGTCTCGAGGTACTCGCCGCCCTTGATGAGGATGCCGGAGCGGGCGGCGCGGCCGATGCCGGCGACGATGGCGACCGGGATGGAGATGACCAGGGCGCCGGGGCAGCCGATGACCAGCAGCGTCAGCGCGAGGACGATGTCACCGGTCAGTAGGCCGGCGACGAGGGCCAGCACCATGACGCCGGGGGTGTACCAGCGGGAGAAGCGGTCGATGAAGGTCTGGGTGGCCGCCTTGGCGTCCTGGGCCTCCTCGACCCGGTGGATGATGCGGGCGAGCGTGGTGTCGGCGCCGATCCCGGTGGCGCGCACCTGGAGGAAGCCGCCGCGGGAGACGGTGCCGGCGAAGACCTGGTCGCCGGTGGCCTTCTCGACGGGGATCGACTCGCCGGTGATGGAGGCCTCGTCCAGGGCGCCGGTGCCGGAGACGACCTCGCCGTCGACGGGAACCTTCGCACCGTTCTTCACCAGGACGACCTCGCCCATCGCGACCTGACCGGCGGGGATCTCCTGCTGCGCGCCGTCGCGGACGACGATCGCGGTGTCCGGGGCGACGGCCACCAGCTCGGCCAGCGCCGAGCGGGTCTTGCTCAGCGTGGCCGACTCCAGCGCATGCCCGACGGCGAACAGGAAGGTGACGGCGGCGGACTCCCAGAAGTTGCCGATGACGACGGCGCCGATCGCCGCGACGGAGACCAGCAGGTCGATGCCGATGACGCGCGCGGTCAGGGCGCGCAGGGCCTTGACCACGATGGGGTAGCCGGCGACGACCGCCGCGGTCAGCATGAACACGTCGGCCAGGGTGAAGACGCCCGTGGCGTGGGTGGCGTGCCGTCCGGCGTCGAGCCACCACTGGGGCGTCAGCGCGAGGTTCGCCGCGCCGCCGGCGACGTGCTGCAGGGCGAAGGAGATGAGGATGAGCGCACCGGAGATCGCGGGAACTGCCCAGTTCCCGCGCAGCCGGCGCTGAAGCGTGTGCACGTGAGTCACGACCTTTCCCGTCGCGAGGTGGAGAAGCTGGTGATGGGTGGTTGGAGGAGGACCGGGGCGATGAGGAGAGGGAGGGCGGGGCGCCCTCCCTCTCCTGACGTGGAGTGAGTGGCCGGGGGTCAGAACGCCGAGGGGGCGGCGCTGTAGCCCGCCTTGGCCACGGCAGCGACGAGGTCGTCGACCGAGGCCCGGACCGGGTCGTGGTCAATCTCGATACGGGCGGAGGCGAAGTGCACGGTGACGTTCTCGACGCCGTCGAGCCGGCCGACCTGCTTCTCGATCTTGGCCACGCACGAGGGGCACGAGAATCCCTCGGCCCTGAGGATCGTGCGGGTGGTGGCGGCGGTGGTGGTCATGTCGATCTCACCTGTCCTTTCGTCGTGGATTGCGGTGTCTTCGCAATCTAGGAAGGTGGCGCGGGATTCTCCTTGACGCAGGTCAAGTCCGTGCGAGGTGAGGGGCGCCGGGTAGATTCCGGGTATGTCCGAGCCTGATCTGTGCGTGGTCCGGGTCCCGATCTTCCAGGGGCTGACGCGCGCCGAGCAGGAGACGGTGGCGGAGGTCGTGCGACCCCTGCGGGTGGCCAGGGGCGAGACCGTGCACCTGCCCGGACAACCGGTGACCCGGGTGCTCGTGGTGCACAGCGGGCGGCTCAAGGTCAGTCAGACCTCGGCCAACGGGCACGAGCAGGTGCTGCGGACCGCCGGCGCGGGTGAGGTGGTGGGGGAGCGGGCCTTCCTCACCGGGCAGCGGTCCGAGGACCTCGTCGTCGCGATCGAGGACAGCCAGATGTGCGCGCTGGACCACGACGACCTCTCGGCGCTGCTCGGGCGCTACCCCGACATCACCCAACGGATCCTGCGCACGCTGTCCGATCGGCTGCACTCGACCGAACGGCTGCTGGCCGCGGTCACCTCCAGCGACGTCGGCGCTCGCGTGGCGGCCTACCTGCTCGACCTGCCCGTGAGCGTGCGCGACTCGGTGGTGGCGGTGCGGCTCCCGATGGCCAAGCAGGACGTCGCGGGCTACCTGGGCACGACGCCGGAGACCCTGAGCCGGCGCCTGGCGGCGCTGTCCGACCGCGGGATCATTCGCCTGCAGGGGCGGCGAGACGTGGAGCTGCTGGACATCGACGCGCTCGAGGAGGTCGCGGAGCCGGGGTGAGGGTGAGCCGGTGGTGGATCACTCGGGTGTGGTGGTGCGCCGTCGTGCGGGGTCGGGGCCAGGTAAGGCTTGCCTGACCGGTGGGTTGACGACAGACTGTCAGCACACTTGATCGTGACGCGCCGTCAGCAACCCAGGAGCCCCCATGGCCACCACCACCCAGCCGCTGTCCGAGGTCCTGCGGGACACCACCCGGCCGCAGCACGAGCACGCCGAGACGCGCTCCTTCGTCAGCGACCTCATGGGCGGGCGCCTGGGCCGTGCGGCGTATGTCGACCTGGCCCGTCAGCACCACGCGATCTACACCGCGCTCGAGGGTGCGGGTGACCGGCTGGTCGGTGGTGGGACAGGTGGTGACCCGGTGGCGGCGGCCTTCGTGCTGCCTGAGCTGCGGCGGGTGCCGAGCCTGGAGGCGGACCTCGCCACCCTCGCCGGCCCGACCTGGCGCAAGGAGCTCCCCGTGCTGGCGGCGACCGAGACCTACGTGGCGCGGCTGGAGGGCATCGCGGACGCGGCCACCTACCTGGCGCACGCCTACACCCGCTATCTCGGCGACCTCTCCGGCGGCCAGGCCATCGCGCGGATGCTCCAGCGCCACTACGGCATGACCGCTGACGATCTGACCTTCTACACCTTCACCGGGATCGAGAAGGTCAAGCCGTTCAAGGACCACTACCGCGCCCTCATCGACGCCGCCCCCTTCACGTTCACGCGCGAGGAGCGCGATCGGGTGGTCGAGGAGGCCAAGGTGGCCTTCGACCTCAACGCGGCGGTGTTCGTCGCACTGGGCGAGAGGCACGTGGCCGCGGCGGAGGGCGGGCGCGAGACGGCGTCGTCGGGGGCGGCCTGAGTCGCATCCCTTACCTCGCGCGTCGGGACTCAGACCGTCTCTCCCGCTTCGAGAGGATGGGTTGTGTCACGAGGGGATGCCCTCTGCCCATCCTTTCGTGACAGAACCCATCCTTTCGATGAAGTGGTGGGGCTGCGGAGGAGGTGGATGGGGCTGAGCGGGGTACGTGGCCGGTCGGACAGTGGGCGCGTGGTCAAGCAGGTCGGTGGTGCGGGGCCGAGGCCCAGCCGAGGACGAGGCCCGCGGCCAGGGTGACGGGCGGGAACTCGTAGAGATGGTCGATCATCGAGTGCACCGCCAGAGCGGTCCAGGCCGTGGTGGCCACGAGCGCCGCCCGACCTCCGCGTTGCGCCCCGACGGCCAGGCCCGCGGCAAGGAGGCCCGCCAGCATCAGGACGCCGACCAGGCCGAGCTCGGCAGCGACCTGCAGGACCGAGGAGTGCACCTCGGACAGGTCGGGACGCGACGCCGCGATCGGCGAGGAGGCCACGAAGGAGCCCGGCCCCGACCCGGCCTGCGGACGCTGCGACCACAGCTCGAGGGCGTCGGCCCACAGGGCGTGGCGGGCACCGCTGAGGCTGCCGGAGGTCGACAGCCACGTGGGCCAGGTCGACAGGCCGCCGAGCCAGGTGACGAGGGCGGCCGCCACCGCGATGACGGCACCACCGGCGATGACCAGGGTGCGCGGGGCGGTCAGACGGCGTCGGGACGGCAGGTCGCGGCGGACGAGCGCGAGGGTGAGGACGAGCGCGAGAACGACGACGAGCACGCCGGCAGCCTGGGCGCGACCCGCGAGGAGCACGCCGAGCACGACGGCGACGAGCGTCGGGACGGGCAGCGTGAGGTGGGTGACGCGGGTCGGTGCGAGGGTGTCTGGTTCGTGCCGCTCGTTGCTCAGCGCGAGCAGACCGGCCAGGGCGACGAGCTGGAGGCCGAACGCCGCCTGGGCGTTGGCGTAGAACGGGACGAGCAGGGCCAGGCCGGCGACGAGCGCGACGGCGGCGCTCAGGTGCGTGGTGGTGACCCCTCGTCGGGGAGCTGGTGCGTCGGTGGTGTCGTCGTCGGGGGAGCGACTGGGGTCGACGTGCGCGGAACGTGAGGCGAGCACCCGCCCCGCCGCGACGCCGGCGAGGATGACGACCGGCGCGATGAGGAAGGGCAGGGCGTCGGCAGGCGGGCCGCCGTGGGCGAGCGAAGCGATCGCCGTGTATCCGAGCCACAGCGCGACCGCGAGCACCAGCAGGAGGTCGGCGCGCGAGTCCAGGCCGAGGTGGGACAGGCCACGACGGGCGGAGCGCTCGGCGGCGGCGAGGCGGGAGCGGGCGGTGGACTGGGAGGTCGCGCCGGTGCGCCGCTCGGCAGAGGACAGGTCTGCGCGGGAGCTGTCACCGGTGCGCGGCTCGCTCGGTGTGGAGTCCTCGGACCGGGGGAGTCCATGAGGCGCGTGTGGGGGCACGTAGGACGACGCTAGCGAAGTCGGGCTGTCCTGGGGGCGATGGTGATCTGCGGCGGGAGGAGCCGGCAGTGCGATCCGGGGCGTCACTGCGTCGAGCGGATGGGTGGGGCCAAGTGAGGATGTGCTGAGGGCGTCTGCTCGTGACACACACCAACCCCTTGTGAGGGGGACGAAGATCGGGGGTCGGAAGCGCCGTGGGAGATCCTCGTCGGCTGGGGCTGCTGCACCTGGCGGTCTTCTTCAGCTCCTTCGACCGGCTCGTCATCGCGCCGATGCTGCTGGCGATTGCCGACGAGTTCGACATCTCCCTGACCGAGGCGGGCGTCATCGCCTCCGTCTACCTGGTCGGGTACGGGGTGATGCAGATCGTCTGGGGGATGATCTCGGACCGGCTCGGGCGGGTGCGGACGATGCGCGTCGCGCTGCTCATCGCTGCATCCGCCAGTGTCCTCAGCGCGGTGTCCCCGCACGTCGTGGTCCTGACGGTGGCGCGCATCCTCGCCGGTGGCGCCTATGCCGCCGTCGTCCCGGGTGCACTGATCTACATCGGGGACACGGTCCCGGTCGAGCGGCGGCACGGCCCGCTGACCGACGTCATGATGATGACGGCGAGCGGGATGGCGACGGCCACCCTCGTCGGCGCTGCCCTGGCGGACCTTGCCAGCTGGCGGCTGGCCTTCGGGGTCCCTTCGATCCTGGTGATCGGCGTCGTCGTGCTGATGAAGCAACTTCCCGAGGTGGTCTCCCACGGGGAGCCGCGCTCGGTGCGTGCCTCGTTGGTGCGAGTGATCGGGCATGGGTGGGCGCTCGTGGTGTTCGCCTGCGTCTTCGTCGAGGGCGCGGTCCTGCTCGGCGTGCTCAACTTCCTGCCGACCGTCCTGCAGGCCGAGGGGTTGAGTACCACGTTGTCCGGTGTCGTCACCGCGGCGTACGGGGTTGCCGTCGTGGGTGCGACCCGGGTGGTCAAGCGCGTGGCGGACCGGATGAGTCAGGCGGGGCTCATCGCGGTGGGTGGGGTCTCCGGGGTCGGTGCGTACGTCGCGCTGGTGCTCGATCCGTCCACGGCCGGGGTTCTCGTGGGGTGTGTCCTCCTGGCGGGTGCCTGGGCCTTCATGCACTCCACGCTGCAGAAGTGGGCCACCGAGGTCACGCCGGACGCGCGCGCGACGAGCGTCAGCCTCTTCGCCTCCTCCTTGTTCCTGGGCAGCGCGGTCGGGACCGCGCTCGGAGCGGGACTCGCCGATCGGGGCAGCTTCGTCACGCTGTTCTCGATCGGTCTGGCGATCATGGTCGTCCTGGGTGCGTCGGCGTCGGTGCTCCGCGCCCGTAGCGAATGAGGCGGCCCGTTGGCGTCTGTGCGATGGGCGGGGCGCCTCCCCTGACCACCGAGCTTGGGTCCGGTCCGACCCGACGGTGCCCACAGCTGCTCCCCGTACCGTGGCGGCCATGCGCAACCTCTACGTCGTCACCCACCCCGAGGCCACGCATCACGTCGACCGCCTGGTCGGCGGCTGGTACGACTCCGAGCTGACGGAACGCGGCCTGGCGGCCTCGCGGGCGCTCGCGACCAGGGTTCGCGGGCTCGTCCCCGAGGGCGCGACGGCGGAGGTCATCAGCTCCGACCTGCGCCGCACCGCGCAGACGGCGCAGGTCATCGGTGCGGCTCTCGGCGTCGAGCCGGTCCTCACGGCCGACCTGCGCGAGCGCTCCTACGGGGAGGGCGAGGGGCGCCCGCAGGCATGGCTCGACGAGCGGTACGTGCCCGCGCCGGCGATGGGCGACCGGATGACCCACGACCACGGGGTGGCCGGCGCCGAGCGCACGATCGACGTCGCCGGCCGCGTCTACCGGGCGATGGACCAGGTCACCGCCCGCGACTGCGAGCACCAGGTGATCGTCACCCACGGCGGGGCGCTCACCTACGTGATCGCCGCGTGGATCAAGATGCCGCTCGACGCCGCCGGGCACGTCGCGTTCCGGGCGACCAGCGGGGGACTCACCCACCTGCGCGAGCACCCCCGTTTCCGCAGCCGTGAGGTGGTCACGCTCAGCAGCGTCTGAGGTGGCCTGGGCCGGACTCGCGCGCTCCGGTTCTCAGCTCCCGACCGGCGCGGCCGGGATGCCGCCGTGGCCACCGACCACCTTCATCGTGAACACCGGTCCGAACCAGCGTTGCCGCGAGCTGTCGGTCGCGAGGTCCACCAGGCTCAGGGCGGCGGCGACGCCGTTGGCGATCAGGCGGCGGCCGGGTGAGCGGGGAGCGAGGCGCTCCAGCGCGACGGTGCTCGCGACGGCGGTCGAGCAGCGGAGTCCCGCACGCCTCCAGGATCCTTCGCCCAGCAGCGGCAGCGCGAACGGCTGGACGTGGACCAGGGCGAAGGTGAGGCGCGAGCGCATGGCCTTCATCGAGTAGCGCTCGCGGGTGGCCGGGAGCTGGAACGCGACGAGCCCACCGACGAGGTCGAAGGCGACGGCGCCGACGAGCGAGCCGCGCAGCCAGCCCGATCGTCGTGCGGTCCGAACGCCGACGGCGAGGGCCGAGGCGGTCGCCACGCCCAGTACTGCGGCCGACTCGCCGCGGCCCAGCGGGCCCACCAACGACGTCCACGCCGAGGCGGGGCGCGTCGTGTCGGCGGGGCGGGTCGAAGCGCGTCGTGCGGGCGAGAACATGGCTGCCTCTCAGGTCGGGATGTCGTGGTCGGCTGTGCGGTGGGAGCGGCTGAGCCGTGCGGCCGTCGCGGACCGGATGCTCAGCGGTGCGGAGCGCGAGGTGCTCCGCCTCGGTCGATTCGGCACGTCGTCGACCCCTGCTCACGAGGCCGTCGACGAGGAGCCCCAGGACGATGCCGAGCGTGACTGCGACGGCGGCGTCGAGCAAGCGATATTCGTCGGACCGGTGGCCGGCGAAGGTCCCGATGCCGAGGCGCACGCCCGTCCTCCGGCGACCAGCCGGTTACACGTTCTTCGAGACGATGGGTGGTGTCTCGAGACGATGGACCCGGGGCATGTTCTCGAGACACCACCCATGCTCCCGACGCGAGCAGCGGGCAGGGGAGTGGGCCAGGCGGTCAGTCGCGGGTCAGCAACTGGTCGATCTCCTCGGCCGTCGGCGACGTCGCCGGGCCGCGGCGGGTGACCGCGATGCCGGCCGCGACGTTGGCCCGCCGCACCGCCTCCGCGAGCGGCACGCCGGCGGCGAGGTCCGCGCACAGCACGCCGGTGTGGGCGTCACCGGCACCGTTGGTGTCCACCGCCTCGACGTCGATGCCCGGCACGTGTACCGCAGCCTCGCCCGGCCGGGCGACCCAGCAGCCGCCCGCCCCGACGCGCACGAGTACCACCGCCTCGAGCTCCTGGCTCAGGGCGGCGGCGAGCTCGTCCGCACCGACGCTCGCCTCGTCAGTGCCCGCCGCACCGGCGCCCGCAGCGTCCTCGGGCACATCCGCAGGATTCCGCTCTCCCGCGCCGTCCCGCTCACGGAGCACCCGCCCCGCGAGGATGCCGGCCTCGCGCTCGTTGACCGACCACAGCGTCGCCGCGCCGCGCACCGCCGCCAGCGCCTCGCCCGCCACCTCACCGATGACCGGCGAGGCGTCGACGACGACCTGCGCCGCCTCCGCCATTCTCGGCAGCGCCCGGGCAAGCATCGCGGCGTTGTCGGGGTGCAGGAGCGAGTAGCCGCTGACGTAGACGACGTCGCCCGGCCCCACCGGTACGCCGTCGAGTGCGTCCACCGCGACGTGTCCCTCCGCGCCGAGTGTGGAGACGAAGGTGCGCTCGGCGTCGTCGTCGACCAGGGCCACGCAGAAGCCGGAGTCCATCCCGGGACGGGCGGCCAGGAGCACCTCGATCCCCTCTGCGGCCAGCGCCTCGCGCACCCGGTCGCCGAACGGCCCGGTGCCGTGCCCTCCCGCGTAGAGCACCTCGGCGCCCTCGCGTCGGGCGGCGGCCATGACGTTGAAGCCGCCGCCCACCTCGAGCGCGTGCTCGGAGGCGAAGACGTCCTCGCCGGCGGCCGGCACGCGGCCGACCTGCATGACGACGTCGACGATCGCCTGCCCGGTGTGGATCACCCGGCCCGCACGGCCGGTCACCGCGGCCGCACCCCCGACGCGGGCCGTCATCGCGCGGCCACGGACGGGTCGCGGCGGCCGGCGCGGGCACCGCCGAGCGCGGCGTAGAGGCCGGCCGAGATGGCGAACGTGGCGACCCACGCGAGACCGTTGGACCCGATCCAGGTCTCGGCCAGCGCGCCGGTGAACCACACCTCCTCGGAGCTCACGCGCGCCGTCGTGAACAGGAAGCCGACGACGATCGCCGCCGCCCACGCGAGCGTCGAGCGCCACTCCACGCCCCCGCGGTACCAGTAGCCCGACGTCTTGCCCAGGTCCATCAGCGAGTCGGCGTGGTAGGTGCGGCGCCCGATCATGTCGACGACGAACACGCCCACCCACGCCGTGATCGGCACCGCGAGCAGCGAGATGAACGTGATGAACGGGCCGTAGAAGCTCTCCGAGACGAGCATGAAGTAGATGGCGCCGATCGTGGTGACGACGACGTCGAGGATGACGGCGTTGACCCGCTTGATCCGGATGCCCAGGGTGAGCGTGGTGAGGCCCGCCGAGTAGACGGACAGGTGGTTCGACAGCAGCAGGCCGCCGAACGCGGTGACGAGGTAGGGGATCGCCACCCAGGCCGGCAGGACCGAGCGGACCGCCGCCACCGGGTCGCCGGCGCTCGCGAGCCCGGAGTCGCCGGCGCCGAGGATCGCGCCGAGACCGATGATGATGACCAGCGGTATGCCGGCCCCGGCGGACGCCGAGGCGATGAGCGACCCGGCCCGCACGCGGGGCGACTGGTAGCGGGCCATGTCCGCGCCGGCATTCGCCCAGCCGATGCCGGTGCCGGCCGCGATCGTGCCGACGCCGATGATCACGGCGGAGGCCGGCCCCGCCGGGGCCGACAGGACGAGGTCCCAGTCCACGGTGGTCACCAGGTAGGCGGCGACGAAGATGTTGAGCGCCCCGAAGATCCACGTGGCCCACTTCTGCACGGCGACGAGGAAGGCGTGGCCCATGCCGGACACCGCGACGGTGCAGACGACGAAGATCGCGATGCAGACCAGGGCGAGGACCGGGCTCTCCTTGGCGTCCGCGTTCGTGCCGAGCACCAGGGTGGACAGCGAGAGCAGCGCGAACGCACCGGTCGTGGTGTTGACGGTCTCCCAGCCGAGCCGCGAGGCCAGCGAGACGATCGTCGGGCCGATGTTGCCGCGCACGCCGAAGATCGCCCGGGACAGGGTGAGGCTCGGTGCGCCGCCGCGGCGGCCCGCGATCGAGATGACGCCGACGATCGCGAAAGAGCCGAACGCGCCGAGCACGGCGGCGATCAGGGCCTGCCAGATGTTCATGCCCAGCGCCACGAGCGTGACGCCGAGCGGGATGCCGAGGATCGACAGGTTGGCGGCGAACCACACCCAGAACAGGTCGAGCGGGTTGCCCTGCTGCTCCTCGACCGGCACCGGCTCGATGCCGCGCTGCTCGTACTTCGACAGGATCACGTCCTGGGCCTGCTCGGCCGCGGTCGGTGAGGCGTCGTGGTTCGGGGACATCATGCACCCTTCGTTGGATGGTCCGGGGAAGGACGGGTGGGCGCCGGTACGCGCCGGCGGATCGTCGGTTCCGGGTTGTTCGGGTAGTTCGGAGTCGTTCGGGTTGGTCGGGCGGTGCCCGGTGCGTCAGGCGGGGTCCGGTGCCGCGGGGGCGTGCGACCGGCGCAGTGCGAGCAGCTCGTCCGTGACGCCGGCGAGGTCGAGGTCGGAGACGGACGAGACGGTGGCGACGTCGTCGGCGGGGAAGCCGGCGGGCCCGTGGGTGGCGCCGAGGATCGCGCCGGCCATCGCCGCCACGGTGTCCGTGTCCCCGCCGATCGTGGCGGCGAGGCAGAGGCCGCCGTAGGGGTCGTCGCGGAACCGGCTCGCGATGACCAGAGCGCTGACGACCGACTCCTGGGACTGCACCGACGTGCCGACCACCCCCACGAGGAAGTCCGCCAGGTCGGCGGTGCTCATGGCGTGGGTGGCACGCAGCACCCACCCGGCGCGGTCGGGGATCGAGGCGCCCGCGACCCAGTGGCCCATCGTCTCCGCGCGGCGGGCCAGGTCGAGGCCGTAGGTCAGCGCGTCGTCGAGGTCTGCGCCGTCGACCGCGGCGGAGACCGCCCCCGCGACGGCGGCCGCCCCGGACAGGCCGAGCCCCGTGTTGTGCGTGACGAAGCTGAGGTCGTGGACGGCGCGGAGCAGGGCGTCGGGGTCTGCGGACGGCACCGCCACGGCCACCGGCGTCACCCGCATCGCCGCACCGTTCGTCGTCCCGCCGGAGCCGGTCTCCGCCGGGTCTCCGCCGTCGGCGATCGCCGTGATGGCCGCGGAGGTGGAGGGGCCGAGGAGGTCGAGCGAGCCCTTCGCGCGCATCCGTCCCTCCCAGGCCATGAGCGCGTCGGCGAAGGCCCGGGTCGCCACCCGGCCGCCGCCGTCGACGAGCAGCCGGGCGACGAGAAGGGCCTGCTCGGTGTCGTCCGTGACCGAGCCCGCCGGCATGCCCGGGGCGATCGGCTGGTCGGCCGGGCCGTCGACGAGGCCGGTGATCGGCCCCAGCTCGCGGGCGATCCGCTCGCGGGACATCGACTGCGTGGGCATGCCGAGCGCGTCGCCGAGCGCGAGACCGGTGAGGGCGCCGAGAGCGCGGTCGTGCAGGGTGGTCATGCGGGGGTGTCTCCGAACGTGAGGTGGAGGCTGAAGTGCGCCGGGTCGAGGAAGGACTCGACGTGCTCGACGACGTCGCTGCCGATCGAGAAGGACAGCCGCGTCGTGCGCAGCACGACGGTGCCGGGGGCGTGCTCGAGGTGTGCGGCGACGTCGCCGGACGTGGGCACGACCCGCGCGTCCTGCGTGCCGTGGTGCGCGACGAGGCCCGCGCCGCGGAGCGTGGCCGTGAGGGAGTCGTCCACGAGGCCGGTGGTCGGGAGGTCGCGCAGCGGGCCGGTGGCGGGCACGACGGCGCGCTCGTAGGAGATCGGGCGGCCGTCCAGGAGGCGTCGTCGGGCAAGGACGACGACGTCGCGGCCGGCGAGCTCGGGCGGCACGGCGTGTGCCGGGGCGGCTGTCGGGTGCGCGGGGCCGGGTGGGGGCGTGGCGCTGGCCGCGGGGACGAGCGTGATGCCGAGGATCTCGGTGGTGACGGCGGCGCCCGCGTCGGTCAGGGCGCGCGCCCAACCGACGCCCGGGTCCAG
Organism: Georgenia sp. Z1344; assembly: GCF_057652375.1. Lineage (NCBI taxonomy): Bacteria > Bacillati > Actinomycetota > Actinomycetes > Allobogoriellales > Allobogoriellaceae > Georgenia > Georgenia sp. Z1344. The sequence goes on from NZ_CM172728.1 coordinate 2,184,169, forward strand.
CGGGCTGCCGTCGAAGGTGACGAACGAGCCGAGCCCCGCGCGGGTGGCGATGAGGTCGCGGCGCTGCAGCTCGGCCAGGGCGCCGCGGACGGTGCCGCGGGAGACGCCGAACTCCGCGGCGATTCCCGACTCGCTGTCGAGGCGCTCGCCGGCACGCAGCGCGCCGGCGTTGATGCGCGCGGACAGGGCGGCGACGATGCGCTCGCGCTGCGTCATCGCAGCCGGGGAACCGGACATGCTGCACATGTTCATACCTGTTCACTTCGCCTGTCAAGGCCGTGCCGCGACCGAACGCTCACCGCCCCTTGCGCGGCTCCGCCGCCAGCAGCCACGCCAGGTACGCCCCGCCGAGCACCACCGTCACGGTGCCCACGGGTACCGGCTGCGCGAGCGTGTGCTGCGCCAGCAGGTCGGCGCCGAGCAGCACGAACGCCCCGGTCAGCGCGGAGTGCACGAGCGGGATGCCCGGGCTGCGGGCCAGCCGACGCGCGATCTGCGGCGCGGACAGGGCGACGAACGCGATCGGCCCCGTCGTCGCGGTCACCAGCGCGGTGAGCAGCACGCCCACCCCGAGCACGAGCAGCCGCGTCCGCTCGACGTGCACGCCGTGGGAGGCGGCCACGTCGTCGCCGAGCTCGAGCTGCCGCATCGGCCGCACAGACAGCAGGAGCAGCGGCAGCGCGGCGAGCACGACGGCGACGGCCGGCACCACGTCCGACCAGCTCGCCAGGCTCAGCGACCCCGACCCCCAGATCGCCGCCGTCATCGCCGTCTCCGTCTCGGCGCGCAGGAGGATCCACGAGTTGACCGCGTGCAGCGCCGCCGTCACCGCGATCCCGACGACGATGAGCCGGAAGCCCTGCACCCCGCCCCGCCACGCGAGCAGGTAGACGAGCACGCCGGTGCCGAGCCCGCCGAGCAGCGCCCCGCCGGTGGCCCCGACGAGCCCGCCGCCCAGCACGATCGTCGCCACGACCACGCCCGTGTACGCGCCGGTCGAGAACCCGATGATGTCCGGCGAGCCCAGCGGGTTGCGCGTGAGCGTCTGGAACAGCGCGCCGGCCACGGCCAGAGCGGCCCCGAACACCAGCGCCGCCGACACCCGCGGCAGCCGCCACTCGAGCACCACGGTCGAGGGGAAGCCGTCCTGCCCCGTCGCCGCGCGCAGCACCTCGAGCGGGGTCAGCGGGTAGTCGCCGATCCCGAGCGCCAGCACGGTGAGCGCGAGCAGGACCGCCGCGAGCACAAGACCCACGACCATCGGACGACGACGACGCCGCCTCCGCGCTCTCGCCAGACCCTGACCGGCGGTCTGCGGGTGCTGCGTCGCGGTCCCGGGCTCCTGGGCGGTCACAGGGTCAGCGCCTTTCGTCGTCGGGCGAGTGCCACGAGAACGGGTGCGCCGATGAGCGCGCTGACCAGACCCACGGGCATCTCCGCCGGCCACACGACGAGGCGGGCGAGGATGTCCGCGCCGATCATGAGCACCGGCCCGAGCACGAGGGACAGCGCGAGCACCCACCGCTGGTCGGCCCCGGCGAACCGCCGCGCGGCGTGCGGGACCATGAGGCCGATGAAGGCGATGGGGCCGGCGATGGCCGTCGCGCTGCCCGCGAGCACCGTGATGGCGACGACGCTCAGCACCCGCGTCCGCCTGAGGGAGACACCGAGGGAGGTCGCGACGTCGTCGCCCATCGCCACCCCGTTGAGCGCCTTGCCGAGCAGGAGCGCGAGCACGAGGCCGGGGATGAGCAGCGGCGCCACGGCCCCGACGACGTCGAGCCCCCGACCGGACAGGATCCCCGCCTCCCAGACCTGCAGGGCGTTGAAGGTGCGCGGGTCGGACAGGCGCAGCGCGCCGAGGATCCCGGACAGGACCGCGCTCAGCGCCACGCCGGCGAGGACGATGCGTACCGGGTCGACCCGCCCGCCGCCCGTGCGGCTGATGAGCGTGACCGCGACGGTGGCGAGGAAGGCCCCCGCGAGCGCGAACCACACGTAGGCGCTCGGCGCGGACACGCCGAGGAGCGAGATCGCCATCGCGACGGCGAAGCTCGACCCCGCCGACACCCCCAGCAGCCCCGGCTCGGCCAGCGGGTTGCGGGTGAGCGCCTGCATGAGGGCGCCGGCCACCGCGAGCGCGGCCCCGACGGCGACCGCCGCGATCGTCCGCGGCAGCCGCAGCCCGGTGACGGCGTGCTGCTCGGTCGGCGGGACGTCGCCGCCGGTGAGGGAGTCGAGCACGGTGGGCAAGGGTATGTGGCTGCTGCCCACGACGATGCTCAGCACCCCGAGAACGACCAACGCCCCGACGCCGATCAGCAGCGCCGCGATGCGCGCCCGCGTGGCTGAGCCGCGGGATCCCGCGCGGCCGACGGCCGGCCCGCCGGAGTCCGCGCGGCCGGCGTCCCGCCCGCCGGAGCCCGCGCGGCCGCCGGCGGGAGGGGGAGTGGTGGGTGCGGCGTCGTCGTCGGGCACGGGTGTGGTGGTTCGTTCGGCGACCGGACTGCCGGCGGGCGCGCCTGAGCTCGCGCCGTGCCTGCCGCTCTCGGCGGAGGGGCCGCTGCCGGCGGGTGGCGGTGGTCTCATCGTCGTCGTGCCTGTTCCTTGATCTATTAGGTGAGGCTTACCTTAGGGGCTCTGTGGGCCGCCCCGGTCCGCACCCCCGGTTCGACCAAGGAGTATCGATGACCATCGACCGCCCCGCGCGCACCCGACGCCTGACGATCGGCGCCGGCCTCGCGCTCGCCGCGTCCCTCACCCTTGCGGCCTGCGGCGGTGGTTCCGAGGAGGAGTCGGGTGACTCCGGCGAGTCCGGCTCCGGCTCCGGCGCGGGCGCGGGCGACTCGGGCGAGGCGTTCCCGGCCACGGTCGAGACCGAGTTCGGCGAGGTGACGATCGAGGAACGGCCCGAGCGCGTGGTGGCGCTGGGCTGGGGCGACGCCGAGGTCGCGCTCCAGCTCGGCGTGCAGCCCGTGGGTGCGTCGGACTGGATCGGTTTCGACGACCCGACCGGAGTGGGGCCGTGGATGGAGGGCGCCTACGACGAGGCCCCCGAGATGTTCGGCACGCTCGAGCTGTCGTACGAGGCGATCGGCGCGCTCGAGCCGGACCTCATCCTCGATGTCCACTCGAGCGGTGACCAGGAGCGCTACGACCGACTCAGCGACATCGCACCCGTGGTCGGCGTGGCCCCCGGCGGCGGGGACTACCTGACGACCGGGACCGAGCAGCTCGAGATGATCGCCGCAGCGTTGGGGGAGAGCGACCAGGTCGAGGAGATCCTCGCCGAGCAGGAGGAGGCGTTCGCCGAGGTCGCGGCGGCGCACCCCGGCTGGGAGGGGCAGACGGTGACCGTCGGGTCGCGCACCTCCGAGGGCTGGGGCGCGTACACCGCCGCGGGCAGCCGCGTGTCGTTCATGACCGAGCTCGGGTTCGTGCCCAACCCCGAGATCGAGGAGCTCTCCGAGGACGGCAGCTGGAGCGTCTCCCTGTCCGACGAGCAGCTGCCGGTGTTCGACGCCGACCTCGTCATGGCCACCCCCATCTGGATCGAGCCCACCGAGATCTCCGAGGATGCCGGCTGGCTCGCGATCCCCGCGGTCGAGGACGGCCGCTCGATCCTCATCGACAACGAGGTCTCCGACGCTTTTGCTCTGGCCACGCCCGAGGCCAGGCTGTACGCGCTCGAGCAGCTCGAGCCGCTCATCGAGGAGGCCCTCGGCGAGTGAGGGGAGTTCTCGTTGTTCGCCGACCCATGTACTTGCGCGCCGACCCATGTACTTGTGCGCCGAGCCATGTACTTGCGCGCCGACCCATGTACTTGTGCGCCGAGCCATGTACTTGTGCGCCGAGCCAGGTAACGGCGGGGGTGGGGTCGGCGCACAACGACTGGGGTCGACGAGAGCATCGCGGCTCGGCACGCGACCGCTCCGAGACCTGACCCCCACCCCTGGCGAGTGAGGGGTTTTCGGTCGGGTGAGCGAGCGGAATCCCGCCCGGCGAGTGCGCGACGATGAACCGACCCGCCCCCGAACGAAGGACGACCATGCCCCGCGACGCGCACTCCAGCTCGATGATCACGGACCCGCAGGTCCTGGCGGTGCTCGACGAGCTCTACGAGCGTGAGCGCCACATCGAGTGGGCCGAGTACGCCTGGCACGCGGACCCCCACCGGCACGCGGAGACCGGGTTCTCGCTCAGCCCCGAGCAGGGCGACCAGCTCTACCTGCTGGCGCGGTACGGGCGGGCTCGGAACGTCGTCGAGTTCGCGACGTCGCTCGGCTTCGCCACGATCTACCTCGCGGCCGCCGTACGTGACGCCGGAGGCGGGATCGTCCGCACCGCCGAGCTCGTGCCGGAGAAGGCGGAGCGGGCGCGGGCGAACGTCGAGCGGGCGGGGCTGGGGGAGTACGTCGAGGTCCTCGTCGGGGATGCGCGCGAGACGCTGACGTCCGTGCCCGACGGCGTCGACCTCGCCCTCATCGACGGCTGGGCGCCGGACGTGTCCCTCGAGGTCCTGCGCGTGATTGAGCCGAAGCTGCGCAGCGGCGCGCTGGTGTACAACGAGAACCTCGACGCCTCCTTCCTCGACCACGTCCGCGGCGACGGGAACGGCTACCGGAGCGTGACCCTGCTCAGCGGCTCGGAGTACAAGCCGAAGGGCGAGCTGGCGCTCAGGATGTGAAGGAGTCGGGCGACGTCGCCGGCCGGTGACAGCTCGCGACCGTCCGGCGATCGCCGCCCGCCTGTGACCCCTACCACGGCGAGCGACTCCTCGATAGCATCGGCGTCGTCGGGGCCGTACGGGGGTGCGCGCGGGAGCCATCGCCCGGATCAGGGCCGCGGCATCCACCCGGCGATCCGCGCGAGCAGGCACCACACCTGGTCAACGACGAGCCAGTGGTGCGCGTGTCGCCACCTGTCAAGGAGGCACATCATGACCGACTCGACCGACTTCACCCGCTCCGGGGTCTCCCGGTTCAAGGACCGCGACCTGGGCGTCCAGCGGTTCCGCTGCGAGGTGGGCGTCCCGCTCGCCGAGCAGAAGCATCTCGGCCACAACCGCTGGCACCCGGACATCCCGCCGCTGGTCGAGGTGGGCATCGGCGACGAGCTCATCCTCGAGTCCGGCGGCTACGACGACTACCAGCTCAAGGACGTCGACGACGACGCCGACATCCACTCCTTCGACCTCACCCGCACGCACCCGCTGACCGGCCCGGTCAAGGTCGACGGCGTCAAGGCGGGTGATCTTCTCGTCGTCGACATCCTCGACGTGCTCCCGCTGTCCGGGATCGGCTACTCGAACATCCTGCCCGGGATGGGTGGGCCGCTCGCGTCGCAGTTCCCGCAGGGCTTCAAGACGATCTGGGACCTGCACGGGACGTACGCCACGAGCCGGCAGATCCCGGGCGTGGAGATCCCCGCGATCAGCCACCCCGGGATCATGGGCGTGGCGCCGTCGCACGATCTGCTGCGGATCTGGAACGAGCGCGAGGACCCCCTGATCGCCGACGGCCTGGCCGGTCCGCGTGCGGACGCCGTCGCGACGTCCGTCCTCCGCGACCTCGAGGGCGACGAGTGGCGGCGCGTGGCCCAGGACGCCGCCCGCACGATCCCGCCGCGCGAGAACGGCGGCAACATGGACATCAAGAACCTCTCGCGGGGCTCGCGCGTCTACTACCCGGTGTTCGTCGACGGCGCTCTGTTCTCCTCGGGCGACTTCCACTTCGCCGAGGGCGACGGCGAGGTCACCTGGAACGCCATCGAGATGGACGGGGCCGGCTGGTACCGGTTCGGCGTCATCAAGGACGGGATGGCGCGCTACGGCGTGAGCACGCCGATGTTCCGGCCCTCGCCGTTCGATCCGCAGATGGGGACGAGGTACCTCTCCTTCACCGGGCTGTCCGCGAGCGGCTCCGAGCAGAAGTACCTCGACACGACGATGGCCGCCGTCCAGGCCCTCGAGCAGGCGATCGAGTACCTGGGGAAGTTCGGATACACGCCCGAGCAGGCGTACACGATCATCTCGGTGGCGCCCTGCGAGATGCACGTGGGCGGGATCGTCGACATCCCGAACGCGGCGGTCGTGCTCAAGGTGCCGGTCGACATCTTCGACAAGGACATCCTCCCGCAGCCGGAGTAAGGCCCGGTCCCGCGGGGGTGGGTGCGGCTCGCGAACGGAGCACGACGTCGAACCCCTCACCCCCGCTGCGGGACCGACGTCTCTTCGCCGACCTCACGCTCGGTCTGACGGCACCACGCCCCCTCGCCGACTCACGCTCTGTCCGCCGGCACCACGCCCCCTCGCCGACTCACGCTCTGTCCGCCAGCACCGCACTCCCTCGCCGACCTCACACTCTGTCGCCGAGACGGCCGACGGCGTCTGTGAGGTCGGCGAGGGGGGCGGGTGGCCACTGCTGACGTCGCTCTCTCGTGCACCGCGCCATGTACTTGTCCGCCGAGCCAGGTACCTGCTTGCCGAGCCGTGTACTTGTCCGCCGAACCAGGTAACGGTGGGGGTGGGGTCGGCGTACAACGACTGGGGTCGACGAGAGCATCGCGGCTCGGCACGCGACCGCTGGTGTCGGCGCGGGTCCGTAAGCTGCCTTCCGGCTCTCGGGGGGCGGTGACGGGGCACCTGCACGGTCACCACACCACATCGAGTCGGTCCGACCACTCGTGTGTCACGGCGACCGCGAGCGGGCGTGGATGAATGGCGCCGTCGCGCCTGGTCCGTCACTGCGAGGCGCCCCACCGGCCTGGTGCAGGGAGGGGCCCGTCAGGCCGACCGGCCGGTGCGTCGCCGCGTCCGGGGCATGAGGTCGGTGACCGGCGAGAGACTGAGCCGGACACCGTCGGGCACCTTTGCGACGATCCGCTCGACCGTGAGGGCAGGGTTGCCGGCCTCGGAAGCGCTGAGGTGCAGCACCGTGTGGCCCGCACGCTCGAGTGCCTGGTCCCGACGTCTTTCCTTCATCAAGGCGTCCGAGGTGACGGTGGGGTCGGTGCCGAACTTCGAGTGCCCGTCGAACTCGACGATGAGCCATCGCGGCCTCCCGTCCGGCGTCGTGCCGATGGGGATGGCAAGGTCGACCCACCACCGGTGCCCGTCGGCCGCGATCGGGCACTGCTGTACCGCGTCGCGCACGCCCCAGACGAGAACGATCCACCTGACACGCGACTCCCACGCCGACTCCGACCACGGCGACGCCAGCTCGACCAGTCGGATGGCGCGCCGGACGCCCCGTGCGCCCCGGAACTCGGTGCGCAGCCGGCTGATCAGCAGGGCTCGCAGCTCGCCCGCCTCCCGATCGACCCGTTCGCGCTCCGTCCGACTCGCTCGGCACATCCTGGCGAACACGTGATCCAGCGTGACGATCGCCTGCTCTGGATCACGAAGGCGTGCGAAGTCCATCGCTGTCCGCTCGAGCGTGGTGACAGGCTGGCCGCCGATCATCACGATGTCGCCGTCAGCCACGGTGAACTCGTGTCGGAGCACGTCACGGGCACTCCCGGGCCCCGCGGGACTCGGGGCCGCGAGGTGCACCGTGGTCGGCACCGTCCATGTGTAGAGGTCGTGGACCGCAGCGGCCGATTCCAGCACCAAGGGCCGAGGAGTCGACGTCCGTGCCTGGGCCGCGGTGCATCGTGCGCGGTAGAGGGCCCGTGTGCGTGCACCTCCGTTGAGCCCCTTCGGCACCACAGCGACGGCACCGCGGCGGACCGTGACGAGTTCAGTTCCTTCGTTCGACCGCGACCTGGCCAGGGGGTCGTGGAGGCCGCGGACGTCGCCCAGGAGGACCCGCAACGTCGGTGTTCCCGTGGGCAGCGCCGAATTCATCATGGCCCGACCCTGAGTGACGACGTCCGGTACGACTGGGGAGGACATCGCGACCTGTGGATGGACGTGTAGCCGCAGTGCCTGTGGTGATCTCGTGGCGTCCCGGATGGTGCTCACGCCCGGAAGCTGGGCAGGCGTGGACGGAGGCGCGCGCTGCTCGAACACTCGAGCGTGCGACGCGACCTGTGGGGGCCCGGCGATCGTCGAACCAGCACCTTGTCGCCGACCCATGTACTCGTCCGCCGACCCGTGTACTTAATTGCCGACCCGTGTACTTGTCCGCCGAACCAGGTGACGGCGTGGGTGGGGTCGGCACCCAGCATCTAGCTTCGGCGACAACCCTCGGGGTCGACGCACAACCTGTGGCCTCGGCAGGAACGAGTGAGGTCGGCACTCACCCTGTGACCTCGGCGGAACCGGGGGAGGTCGGCACCGTCCCGCCGCGCTCACGCCCTCCCGCGAGGCCCGGCCCAGTGCTCGGCCACCGGTACGGTCAGCCGTCTCTCTGGCGGCTCCGGCGCGCTCCCGCCGAGCAGGGCCAGCAGGTGATCCATCGCCGCCGCGCCGAGCGCCTCCCCGTCCACGTCGACCGCGAGCGACCCCGGCACGCCGACCACCTCGACCGCGTCGTCGCTCCGGGGCTGGTCGCCGAAGTGCGCCCGGCCGCGCGAGATGAGCTCGAAGAGCAGACCCAGGCCGAGGTCGGACGCGAAGGGGAGGGCCACTGTCGCGCCCGTCGCGAGGACGTCGTCGGCAAGCGCCGCCCCGGTCGTGAAGAGAGCGGGGGAGGGGCCGAGGATGTCAACCTCGACCCCGGTGGCGCGTGCGGCACCGAGAACGGCCTCCGACCGCTGGACGTTCTGCCACGACTTGTCCGGCCCGTTGAGGAACGCCACCCGCTCGTGCCCGGCGTCGGCAAGCCGCTCGACGAGCGAGCCGAACGCGGCGGCGGTGTCCGCGGACACGGACGGGATGCCCTCGATCTCCCGGTCGACGAGCACGCTCGGCTTGAGCGCGCAGGCCCGGCGCACGAGCTCGTCGTCGCCGCGCGGTGCCACGACGATGAGCCCGTCGACCTGTGCGACGAGCTGCTCGAACCGCACCCGCTCGGCCTCGTCCTCCAGCGGGTGGACGGCGATCGTCACGTGCAGGTCCGTTGCCGCGGCCCGGTTCTGGGCGCCGCCGATGATCGGCGTGAAGAACGCGTTGTGCAGGGTCGGCACCAGCAGCGAGACGATCCCGGAGCGCCCCCTGGCCAGGTGCTGGGCGCCCCGGTTGGGGATGAACCGCAGGTGCTCCGCCGCGTCACGGACCCGCTCGACGGTTCGAGGGGCCACGAGGTCCGGTCGGTTGAGGGCTCGCGACGCCGTCGCCTTGGAGACCCGTGCGTGCGCCGCGACGTCGCTGAGCGTGGCCACCGGGCTCCCTCCCTCGTCGTTCCTGGCATTGTTCCCCGCTTGCGCGCACCTCGCGCGTGAACCGCACCGACGACGTCGGCACGCACCTCCCGCCCGAACGGCACCGTCGGCACGTCTCGCCCCGGAACGGGTCCGACGACGCCGACACGCACCCCGGACCACGCCGGCATCACCACCCCCGCTGGCGCAAGACAGGCATCGCCACCGGGCGGCCCGGTATGTATAGTCCCACCGTAACCGGTTGTGGAACCGGTTGCGGTCGCCAAGCGCCGAGTCCTGGACCACAGGGGCGTCGAGCGGCCGACCGTCAGTGACGACGCCCCACCCGAAGGAGGAACTCGTGCGCCAGACCCGTGGCACGACCGCGCTCCTGCTGCTCCCCGGTCTCGCGGTCCTCCTCGTGGGCTTCCTCGTGCCGTCCGTCGCGATGCTCGTGGCCCCGCCCGACATCGGGCCCGGAGAGGTCCTCGCCCGCCTGGGGCAGATGCTCAGCGACCCCTACGACCTCGCGATCATCGGCCGCACGCTGCTGCTCGGGCTCATCACGACGATCCTGTGCCTGCTCCTCGGTTTTCCCATCGCCTACCTGCTCGCCCGGTCGACGTCGCGTTGGTCGGGCGTGCTCCTCGCGCTCGCGATCTTCCCGCTCCTGCTCAGCTCCGTGGTCCGCACCTTCGGCTGGCTCGTGGTCCTCGGCTCGCAGGGGGCGGTTCCCCAGCTCCTGCTCCGGCTCGGGCTCGTCGACGAGGCGCCCCAGCTGCTCTACACGCCGCTCGCGATCGTCCTCGGGCTCACGCAGCTGTTCCTGCCGCTCGCCGTCGTCGCCTCGTACTCGGCGGTCGCCCAGGTCGACGCCGGACTCGACGACGCCGCCCGCGGGTTGGGTGCCGGGAGGATCCGCACCTTCTGGACGGTGGTCCTGCCGCTGTCGTTGCCCGGCGTCGTCGTGGCCTCGGTCCTTGTGTTCGCGGGCTCCATCACGGCGTACACGACCCCCTATCTCCTCGGCGGCTCGCGCGAGCGCGTCCTCGCCACGCAGCTCTACACCTACGCCAGCACCACCATCGACTGGGCGGCCGCCAGCGCGACGGCGCTCGTCATGACGATCCTCGTGTTCGCCATCTCGGGCCTGTCCGCACTCGTCGGCCGCAGAGGGGCGATCGCATGAGCAACCGCCGACCCGTCGCCGCGGCGCTCGCCGTCCTCGGCTACATCGTGATGATCGTGCCGATCCTGTTCGTCGTCGTCACCGCGTTCTCCGCCGGCAGCACGCTCCGTTTCCCGCCCGAGGGCTGGTCCCTGCGCTGGTTCTCCGAGGCGGTGAGCTACGAGCCGTTCATGACCTCGCTCGTGTCCAGCCTCCAGCTCGGGCTGCTCGCGACCGTCATCGCGCTCGCGCTCGGCGTGCCCGTCACGCTGGCGATCCACCGCGGCCGCCTGCCCGGGAAGGGGCTCGTCGAGGGCCTGTTCCTCTCGCCGCTCATCGTGCCCGAGCTCGTCGTGGGTCTGGCGCTCTACCAGCAGCTCATGCTCGGCCTCGACCTCGACAACTTCGAGGTCCTCCTCTTTGGTCACACGGTGCTGATGTTCCCCTACGCCGTGCGGGTGACGGGGGCGTCCCTCGCGCTCATCGACCCCGCCGTCGAGGAGGCGGCCCGCGGTCTCGGCGCCGGGCCCGCACGGACCTTCTTCACGGTCACGCTGCCGCTGCTGCGACCGGGGATCTTCTCGGCCGCGCTGCTCAGCTTCGTCGCGTCCTTCAACAACGTGCCGCTCTCGCTGCTCCTGCAGAGCCGCGACTTCCGCACGCTCCCGGTGGTGATGCTCGACTACGTCCAGCAGAGCTACACGCCCATCATCGCCGCGATCTCGGTGCTCATCCTCGCCGGCACCGTGCTCGTCGCGATCATCACCGAACGGACCCTCGGGTTCGCCAAGGTCTTCGGAGGCATCAACGGATGACTGCTGCCCAGCTCGTCGGCGTGACCCAACGGTTCGGCGACTTCACCGCCGTCGACTCGATCGACCTCACCATCCCCGAGGGGAAGCTCACGACGCTCCTCGGACCCTCCGGCTGCGGGAAGACCACCACCCTGCGCATGCTCGCCGGCTATCTCGCCCCGACGTCGGGACAGATCCTCATCGGCGGCAAGGACGCGACCCGCACCCCGCCCGAGAAGCGCAACCTCGGCATGGTGTTCCAGTCCTATGCGCTGTTCCCGCACATGACCGTGGCCGAGAACGTCGGCTACGGCCTCAAGGTGCGTCGAGTAGGGGCTGCCGAGCGCAGGACGCGCGTGACCGAGTCCCTCGAGCTCGTCGGTCTCGCCCACCTGGCCGGCAACAAGCCGAAGAAGCTCTCCGGCGGTCAGCAGCAGCGCGTCGCGCTCGCGCGTGCCATCACCATCGGCCCCGAGCTGCTCCTGCTCGACGAGCCGCTGTCCAACCTCGACGCCCGCCTGCGCATCCAGATGCGCGCCGAGATCCGGCGCATCCAGTCCGAGACCGGGCTGACCGTCGTGCTCGTGACCCACGACCAGGACGAGGCCCTCGAGATGAGCGACGAGATGGTGCTCATGCAGGACGGCCGCATCCAGCAGCAGGGCGCGCCGCAGGACGTCTTCCCCGCGCCCGCCAACCGGTTCGTCGCCGAGTTCCTCGGCTACGAGAACTTCCTCCACGACGCCGGTGGACAGCTCCTCACCGCGCGCCCCGAGCACATCGAGCTCGATCCGGCCGGTGGGGCGCGGGGGAGCGATACAGCCTCCTCGGGCCTCGCGCTCGACGGCACCGTCCTCGACGTCGCCTACCGCGGGGTCGACGTCCTCGTGAAGGTCGCCGCCCAGGACGCCTCCGGCGAACGCGTCGAGCTCCTCGCAGACCTGCGCGCCACCACGGCACCCCACCTCGACGCCGGCGACCCCGTCCGCGTCCAGGTCCCCGAGTCGCGGCTCGTCGCAGTCGCCCCCTGACCGTCGCCCTCCGCACCCGCGGCCCCCGAAAGGAACAGTCCATGTCACCCAGCCGCCGGTCCACCGACCGCCGCCGCGTCCTCGCCCTCTCCACCGTCGTCGTGCTCTCCGCCGCAGGCATCGCCGCCTGCGGCGGCGGGGGAGACTCCGAGGGCGACGCCGACACGATCGTCGTCAGCACGTTCCCCTTCAACGTCGAGCCCTTCACGGAGGCCGTCGTCGACCCCTTCACCGAGGCCACCGGCATCGAGGTGGAGATCGAGACGGGATCCAACGCCGACCGTCTGTCCCAGCTGCAGCTCGACGAGGGCGACTCCGGCATCGACGTCATGCTCATCTCCGACACGTACGCGGCGATCGCCCAGGAGGACGACCTCTTCCAGCAGGTCACCGCCGAGGACGTGCCGGCGCTCGAAGAGATCGCGCCGTTCGCGACCGAGGAGGGGTTCACCGGTCCCGCGTACAGCTACCAGCTCAACGGGATCATGTACGACACCGAGACGTTCTCCGCCGAGGAGGCCGCCGACTGGGCGATCTTCGGCGACGAGGCCAACGCCGGGCGCGTGGTCCTGCCCGACATCGCTGTCACCTCCGGCCAGCTCACCGTCTCCGCCATCGGCGAGGTCTACGGTGCCGGCCCCTACGACGTCGACACGGCGTTCTCCACGCTCGCCGAGTGGTCCCCGAACGTGCTGCAGTTCTACGGCTCGAGCACCGAGATGACGAACCTGCTCACCCAGGGGGAGATCGTCGCGGGTGCCGCGCTCAACGGGTTCGCCACCGACCTGGTCGCCGCGGGCGAGAACGTCGGATGGACGCCGCCGGCGGAGGGGCGCTACATGGCGACCAACCGGGCGATGGTCCCGAGCGAGGCACCCAACGTCGAGGGCGCCCACCAGTTCATCGACTACCTGCTCTCCCTCGAGGCGCAGCAGGCCAGCGCCGAGCTCGTCGGGGACCTGCCCGTCAACCTCGAGGTGGAGATGCCCGAGGAGCTGACCGCCGTCGTCGGTGACGTCGCCGACGACCCCGAGGCTGCCGGCTACTCCACCCTCGACCCGAACGAGATCACCCCGAACCGCAACGAGTGGGTCGAGCGGTTCGCGCGGGAGGTTGTTGGTGGCTGAGGCGACAGGAGCCGTGACGGCGGACGTCGGGCCCGACGCCGAGGCCTTCCTCCGGCGCCTGCCCAAGGTGGACCTGCACTGCCACCTGCTCGGCACCGTGCGGCCGACGACGTTCGGCGACCTCGCGCGCCGCGAGGGGCTGTCGCTGCCCGATGCGCCCGAGCGGATCTTCGCCGACATCAACTCGACGCCGCCCGACCCGTCGTTGTACCTCGACACGCGGATCCCCATGCCGCAGGGACGCAGCGACGACGAGCCCGACCGGTCGTACTCGTTGTTCGAGGCGTCGGACTGGGTTCGCCAGGTGCTGCGCGGGCCCGACGACCTCACGCGGATCGTCTACGAGGCCCTCGAGGACGCACACACCGTCTCCGGGACCCGGCACGTCGAGTTCTCCATCGACCGGCCACCGCCGCAGATCGAGGCCCTGGGGTACGCGCAGATGGTCGAGGCCTACGCCGAGGGCATCCGGTTGGCCGAGCGCGACTTCGGGATCACCGCGCGGATGCTCGCCGCCGTCGACCGGTCGGGGACCGGCGAGGAGGCGTTGGAGTGGATCCGGACCGTCGTGGACCACCCGCACGAGCACCTCGTGGGGATCGGCCTGGACAACCTCGAGACCTCGGGCCCGCCGGAGCGGTTCGTCGACGCCTACCGCCTGGCGGGGGAGGCCGGGCTGCGGCGCACCGCGCACACGTCCGAGCACGTGCCGAGCGCGCGCAACGCCGTCACCTGCCTCGACGTCCTCGGCTGCGAGCGGCTCGACCACGGGTACTTCGTCCTCGAGGACGACGCCGTGGTGGCGCGGATGCGCGACGAGCAGGTCGCGTTCACGGTGGTCTCGACGACGTCGCGGCGCTCGTGGCGGCCGTGGCGGCGTGCCTCCATCCGCGCGATGCTCGACGCCGGTCTCAACGTCTTCCCCGCCAGCGACGACCCGGGGATGTTCCCGACGACGCTGCTCAGCGAGTACCGGATCCTGCACGACCAGGTCGGGGTGGGGTTGGAGAAGCTCGCCGCGATGGCACTCGCGGGGGTGGAGGCCAGCTGGCTGCCGGAGGCGGGCAAGGACGTGCTGCGCTCCGACATTCGTCGCGAGGCCGAGGCGCTGGCAGGAGGACAGGAGTAGACCGGCTGGACGTGGGGCCGGTCTCCCCTCCCGCGCCGACCCATGTACTCGTCCGCCGACCCGTGTACCTGTCCGCCGAACCAGGTGACGGCCGGAAGGTGTCAACCTGTTTGGAGTCGTTGGGTTGATTGTTCGGTGTTGAGAGTGACGTTCGCTAACGGTGCTCTGATTCGGGGGGTGCGGGGGTAGCGCTCGGGGTGGCGGGCGGCCAGGTCTTCGAGAGTGGACTGTCGCTGGTGATGGACAGTGCGCCAGCTGCCGTCATGGACGCTCTGCGGTGTGTGGCCCTCGAGCGACGTGTGCCGGTGAGTGGTGTTGTAGTCGGTGATCACGGTCGTGGCCCAGCGACGAGCATGGGCCATGTCGTGGAACCAGCCGGGATAGCGGGACTGGTACTTCGCTGTCTTGAACCATGATTCGGCGTACGGATTGTCGTTGGAGACCCGGGGCCGGTTACGTGAGCGGGTAATGCCCAGCTCGCGGTAGAGGTCGGACAGGGTGTCGGACATCATCGACGGGCCGCCATCGGAGTGCACGATCTGCGGGTGCGTGCCCTGCGCGTCGAACGCGGTCTCGAACATCGCTCGGGCCAGGTCATCGTCCTCGCCCTGTTCAACCCGCCAGCCCACGACCAGGCGCGAGAAGACGTCGATGACGAGATAGAGACTGAGCCACTGCCCGTGGTACTTGCCCGCGAGCTTGGTGATGTCCCAGCACCAGACCTGGTTGGGCGCGGTGGCTCGGAACTGCGGCATCGCGCTGGCCCGCCGCCGGCGCCGGGGCCGGCTGGGCCGTTGCGGCCCCAGATGAGCAGCGGCGAGCCGGTGCCACGTCCTGAGCGAGGCGATCGGATCGCCCGCGTCCAACGCGTCGTGCCACGACGAGTACACGCCGCGACCGACGGCGAACCCCTGGGCGATCAGTCCCAGGATCTGCTCCCGCTCGGCGTCGGTGACCCGGTTGGGATAGTCCCGCCGTGCCTGCGGAACCGGACCGGGCACCCGGTCGCGGGGATGGCGGCGGTAGTGCCACGTCGCGCGACTGATCCCGAGCAGTTCCAAGGTGGCGCGCTGACTGGTCCCATAGCTCTTGATCTCAGCGACCAGCTCGTTCTCGAACGCGATGAAGTCCGAACCGCCCGTCGCCGTACCCGAGCCGGTGGTTGGGTTCAGCTCTCGTCCTTGGGCTCCTGCTGCTCGCCGGCGCGGTCGTGCAAGAGCCCGATAGCTTTTCCCAGCGCATCGTTGACCTCCTGGAGTCGCTCGATCTCAGCGGCGTGTTCCCGCCGATCGGCCTCCCGCGCAGCCTTCTCCGCCGCGAGCTGGACCTCGAGCTGTTTGAACTTGGCTCCACCAGCGACATCCATCAAGGAAGTGTCCCTGGGAATCAGCTCGGCATCCAGATCGCCAAAGAAGAACGCCTTACGCCAACGACTCATCGTTCGCGAGTCGATCCCCCTCTCTGCGAGCCATGCCAACTTCTGACCGTGCTCGACAACCAGGTACTCGGCCACGAACTCAGCCTTCTCCTGCGGAGTGCGCAGACGTGCCAACATCGACCTCCTCGATCGACTCACACCCAGGCTGACACACAGGGGGCGTGGGTGGGGTCGGCGCACAACCTCTAGGTTCGGCGGCAACCCTCGGGGTCGGCGCACAACATCTAGCTTCGGCGACAACCCTCGGGGTCGGCGCACAACCTCTAGGTTCGGCGGCAACCCTCGGGGTAGGCACCCAACATCTAGCTTCGGCGACAATCATCGGGGTCGGCGCACAACCTGTGGCCTCGGCGCAGAGGGGGCGCGGGTGCCGAGAAGGGGAGCGGAGGTATCGGGAGAACCCCGGCGCGCGTCCACCGCACCACGCGCAGAGCGGTAGCGTGCTGGGTGGCACGCGTCCGACGTCGGGCACGTGCGTGATCGTTCATCGCCCAGGAGGTCGGACCATGGTCCAGCGGCAGTTCCCCCGCCCCAGCGAGATCTTCGAGCTGGTGCAGCTCCGGCGGCCGAGCCTCGACCTCAAGAAGCGGCGGCTCGCCTCGGCTCTGACGATCGAGGACCTGCGCCGCATCGCCAAGCGCCGCACGCCCGCCGCCGCCTTCGACTACACCGACGGCGCCGCGGAGGCCGAGCTGTCGCTCGCGCGGGCCAGGCAGGCTTTCCGGGACGTCGAGCTGCACCCGTCGATCCTCCATGACGTCTCGACCGTCGACACGAGCACGACGATCTTCGGCGGACCGTCCGCCATGCCGTTCGGCATCGCGCCCACCGGCTTCACCCGCCTCATGCAGACCGAGGGCGAGAGCGCGGGCGCGGGGGCGGCCGGCGCGGCGGGCATCCCGTTCGCCCTGTCCACCCTCGGCACCACGTCGATCGAGGATGTCCGCGCCGCCAACCCCACGGGCCGCAACTGGTTCCAGCTCTACGTCATGCGGCAGCGCGAGACGTCGTACAACCTGGTCGAGCGCGCGGCTGCGGCCGGTTTCGACACGCTGCTCTTCACCGTCGACACCCCGATCGCCGGCGCCCGCCTGCGCGACGCCCGCAACGGCTTCTCCATCCCACCGAGCCTCACGCTCCGCACCATCGCCGACGCGATCCCGCGGCCCTGGTGGTGGTACGACTTCCTCACGACGCCGAAGCTCGAGTTCGCCTCCCTGTCTTCCACGGGCGGCACCGTGGGCGAGCTGCTCGACTCCGCGATGGACCCCACGATCGACGACGACGACCTCGCGACCATCCGCTCGATGTGGCCGGGGAAGCTGGTGGTCAAGGGCGTTCAGACCGTCGACGACGCCAGGCGGCTCGTCGACCTGGGCGTCGACGGGATCGTGCTGTCCAACCACGGCGGTCGTCAGCTCGACCGTGCACCGGTTCCGTTCCACCTCCTGCCCGAGGTCGTGCGCGAGGTCGGCCACCACACGGAGATCGCGCTCGACACCGGGATCATGAACGGCGCCGACATCGTGGCCGCGCTCGCGCTCGGTGCGCGGTTCACGATGGTCGGGCGCGCGTACCTCTACGGGCTCATGGCCGGTGGGCGCGACGGCGTCGATCGCGCGATCCAGATCCTCTCCGAGCAGGTCGTCCGCACGATGAAGCTGCTGCAGGTCGCATCCGTCGAGGAGCTCGAGCCGCGGCACGTCACGCAGTTGCAGCGCCTCGTCCCGCGCGCGGTGCCGGGTGGTGTGGCTGGTGGGGTGCCGGCGAGGTCGGCGTCGTCGGTCTGAGCGGGAACGTCCCCCGCACATAAGCGCGTTCTTCCGCCTGCGCTCGCACCCACCCTCAGGCCCACCACTCCCCTCGGATAGTGTCGAAACGCAACGACGCAACCGCCTGGGGAGGCCCCGATGGAGAAGTACTTCGCCGGCATCGACGCCGGGACGACCGGCACGACGGTCATGATCTTCGACCGCGACGGCAACGTCATGAGCAGCGGCTACGCCGAGTACCGGACGAAGCACCCGCACCCCGGGTGGGTCGACCAGGACATGCACGAGCTGTGGGAGGGCGTCTGCCTCGCCTCGAAGCAGGCCACCAGCCGGTTCCGCGGTGATCTGACGAGCATCGTCTCGATCGGCGTCTCCTCGCAGCGCGGCTCGTTCGTCCCGGTCGACAAGGACTGGGAGCCGCTGAGCGACGCCATCGTCTGGTCGGACGGCCGCGCCACCGCAGAGACGCAGTGGATCAACGACGAGATCGGCTCCGACGAGTACTGCCGCATCACCGGCCTCAACCCCTCGAGCTTGTGGGTCTACCCGAAGCTCAAGTGGCTCAAGGACCGCCGCCCGGAGATCTACGACCGCACGTGGAAGATCCTCAACGGCCAGGAGTGGATTCTCCACCGGCTCGGGTCGACCGAGCTCTTCGCCAACCCGTCGGCGCTCAACTACAACGGCATGTTCGACCTCACCACGCTCGACTACTCCCCGGAGCTGTTCCAGCGGGCGGGGCTCGACCTCGACCTCATGCCGCCGATGGTCCACGACCTGCGGCCCGTCGGTGCGGTCTCGGCGGCCGGCGCGCTGGCCACCGGCTTCGCCGAGGGCACGGTCCTCTCGCCGGGCGGCGGCGACCAGCAGTGCGCGGCCGTCGGCTCGGCCGTCAACAAGGCCGGCATGGCCGAGCTCTCGCTGGGCACGGCGGCGGTGATGGTCGCCCAGCTCGACGAGGCCCCCGACATGGCGGCGAACCTCGACAGCGGCGTCTCCTTCGGCGCCCACGCGATCCCGCACCGCTGGGACATGGAGGGCACCGCGCATGCCGCCGGCGTCGTGCTCCGGTGGTGGCGCGACACCTACGGCCAGCCCGAGGTGACGGCGGCCGAGGCCCTCGACCTCAGCCCGTACGACCTCATCACGCTCCAGGCCTCCCAGGCGCCGATCGGCAGCGACGGCCGGAGGCGGTGCGGTGGTCCCTCGGGTGACCACGTGGACATCGAGCATGCGGGAACGCCCTTCCTGTTCGTCGTCGAGCAGCAGCTCGGCGGCCTGCCGCCCGAGCTCGTCGATCTGTTGGTGGATCGTGGTGAGCCCCGGTCGCACGTAGGACGCGAGGTGGATGTCGTCGAAGCCGACGACGCTGATGTCGTGCGGTACCGCGAGGCCGTGTTCGTCGAGCGCGCGGATCGCCCCGATGGCGGCCAGGTCGTTGACGGCGACGATCGCGGTGAGGTCGGTGCCGCGGGCGAGGAGACGGAGCGTGCCCTGGTAGCCGGCCTCCTCCTCGAAGTCCGCCTCGACGACGAGCGTCGGGTCGACGTCGATCCCGGCGGCTGCGAGACCCTCCCGATAGCCGGCGGCGCGCTCGCTCGCCACGGCGATCTCCGGCCGTCCCCCGACGTGGGCGATCCGCCGGTGCCCGAGGTCGAAGAGATGTTGGACAGCGAGCCGGCCGCCGGACCGGTGGTCGCTGGTCACGGACGTGGCGCGGCTCGGGTCGAGCTCGCGGTCGAGGGCGACGAACCGCATGCCGTCCAGCGCCCGGACGAGCCGGTCGTCGTCGAGCTGGTCTTCGACAAGGACGACTCCGGCGACGTGGCGTGCCCGCATCTGAGCAATCGCCTCGGCTGTCCGTCCGGGGTCGGCGCCGGTCGCGGTGAGTAGCAGGACCGCGCCGTGGCGGGCCGCCACCTCCTGGACCCCCTGGGCGAGCTCGGAGAAGAACGGGTTGGTGATGTCCGGGACGACGATCCCGACCGAGGAGCTCTTCCCGCGCTTGAGCTGACGGGCCAGCTCGTTGGGGCGGTAGCCGAGCTCCTCGGCGACGGCGCGCACGCGCTCTCTGGTCGTCTCCGCGACGCGCCCGGTGCCGTTGAGCGCGCGGGACGCGGTCGTCACCGAGACGTGCGCGGCTCGAGCGACCTCCCTGATGCCCACCTGGTCCTCCTCGTCGAGGTCCGCGCCGGAGATGCTCGCCGCGCCCCTCGGCGGGGCGGCGGTCGTGGGGATGCCGGGTCTGTCCTGGCGTCACTGCCGATGCGGAAACGTTTGCGCATGACGGTGCACCTGCGTCGGGAGGAGAGCAAGCAGGTGGAGCGGATGCGCAGATATGCGCAACAGACGGGGGAGCGTCAGGCCCAGCGACCGAGCCGCAGACTCCCGAGCCACTGCTCGGCGTCGAACTCGGTGAAGGTCCCCGCGTCCTCGAACCCGAGCCGCCTGGCGAGCCCGATCGACCGTGCGTTGTCCACCGTGCTCACCAGCAGCACCGGCTGGTCCTCGAGGTGCGCGGCGGCCTCCCGCAGGAGCAGGCCGGCCGCCTCGCGCGCGAGCCCGCGCCCCCACACCGACCGACGCAGCACGTAGGACAGCTCGAGCTCCTCGCCCTCGTCGCGCACGTGCCCGGGTCGGGTCGCGGACCGGCGGTCGAGGACGACCATGCCGAGCAGGTCGTCCGACTCCGCGTCGGCCACGACGAACTCGCCCGAGCCCTCCGTGGACCACGAGATGCTGCGGGCCGTCAGCAGGTCCCGCACGCGCCCTTCGGGGACCGCCCCGCCGAGGTGGCGGCGCACGTCCGGGTCGGACCGCAGCTCGACGAGACCGTCGAGGTCCCGGTCGATCGCCTTGCGCAGCGCGACCCTCTCGCCGGCGGCGAAGCGGAACGGCAGGTCGACATCAGGCATGCCTCTGATTGTGCGTGCCCGAGCACCGGATCACCTCGTTTTGGGAGGACCAGAACCCACATCTGAGCACCGGGTGGACAACCTGTCTGCACCGGTCATACCTTCCCGAGCACCCGCACCGACCGGAGCTGCGGGCCCACGCCCGCACGGCACCACCCTGCGGGCCCACGCTGCGACGAAGGAGCACCCCATGTCGGACCTCAGGACCCGGTTCTCGCTCGAGGGGAAGACCGTCCTCCTCACCGGCGCCTCGCGCGGCATCGGCGAGGCGATCGCCCAGGTCCTGGCGGAGGCCGGCGCTGATTTCGTCCTCTCGGGCCGCGACGAGGCCGCGCTCGAGGACACCGCCGCCGCCGTCCGCGCCCACGGCCGCACCGCGCACCTCGTGCCCACCGACCTCACCACCCCGGCCGGCGCGCGCGAGCTCGGCCGCAAGGCCCTCGAGCTCCTCGGCCACGTCGACGTGCTCATCAACAACGCCGGCGTCGCGCGCGTCGCCCCCTACACCGAGCTGAGCCAGGAGGACTGGGACCTCACGCTCGCCGTCAACCTCACGGCCCCGTTCGCCCTCACGCAGGAGATCGCGCCGAGCATGATCGAACGCGGGCGCGGCAAGATCATCAACATCGCGTCGCAGACCGGCGTCATCGCCGCCGACGACCACGCCGCCTACGCCGCCTCCAAGGGCGGCCTCATCTCGCTGACGAAGGTCCTCGCCGGCGAGCTCGGCCCGCACAACATCCAGGTCAACGCCGTGGCCCCCACCGTCATCCTCACGCCGATGGGCGAGCAGGTCTGGGGCCCGCCCGAGAAGGGCGACCCGATGAAGGCGAAGATCCCGCTCGGCCGATTCGGCCAGCCCGTCGAGGTCGCCGACCTCGTCCTCTACCTGGCGGCCCCCGCGTCCGACTTCATGACCGGCAGCACGGTCATGCTCGAGGGCGGCTACACCGCCATGTGACGCGGGGGTCGACACACCCCGCCCGACGGCGAACCCCGCCCCGCTCCCTGCCCGCCCCGATCGCCGAGCGACCGCACCACCCCTTGCGGCCGCGCGGCTGTCGGCGTGCAATGGCGGTATGACCACGACCGCCCCGACGACGAACCCCGACGCCCAGCGCCTCGACGTCGTCGTCGACGACTCGTCCTGCGACCTCGACGACCTCTCGCCGTGCGGCGGCGTCGAGATCAGGGCCGGTGCCGACGTCGACTGGGACGCCCTCGTCGCCCGCGCCGTCGACTCGTCCTGGCCCGGCTTCGAGCTGCTCGGCGGCGCGGCGGCGACGGTCGGCGAGGCGGTGCGGGCCAACGCGGAGCGGTACGGGCAGGCGGTCGCCGACGTCGTCGCGTCCGTGCGTGTCCACGACCGCGCCGACGACGCGCCGCGCACCTTCGCCGCCGTCGAGTGCGGGTTCGTGCCCGGCGGGTCCCGGTTCACCGAGGCGCTCGCCGACGGGCGGCCGCGCTACGAGATCCTCGACGTGCTGTTCCTCCTGCGCCAGGGCGACATCACCGCCCCGATCCGGGACGCGGAGCTGGCGACGCTCCTCGGCGTCGAGCCCGGCGCGCGCGTCCCGCTCGCCGACGCCGCCCGCACCGCCGCGGCCGCCTGAGCACCGCCCCCCCCGCGGACGCTCCCCGAACCACCGCCCACCCTCGTGAGAGACTGCCGGGCGTGGCAGGTGGCGACGGTCGGCTCTCGCACGAGCTCATCCCCGGAGAGAAGGGCCCGCAGGACTCCTGCGGCGTGTTCGGCGTGTGGGCGCCCGGCGAGGAGGTCGCGCGGCTGACCTACTTCGGCCTGTACGCCCTCCAGCACCGGGGCCAGGAGGCCGCGGGCATCGCCACCTCGGACGGGCAGTCGATCCTCGTCTACAAGGACACCGGGCTCGTGTCCCAGGTCTTCGACGACCAGGCGCTCGAGTCGCTGCAGGGGCACCTCGCCGTCGGCCACGCCCGCTACGCGACCGCCGGTGGCCGTGCCTGGCACAACGCCCAGCCCACCCTCGGCCCCACCGCGACCGGCACCGTGGCACTCGGCCACAACGGCAACCTCACCAACGTCCGCGAGCTCCTCGAGATCGTCCGCGAGCGCTCGGGCACGGACCTCAGCGGCGACCTCGGCAAGGGCTCCTCCACCGACACCGCCGTCATCACACACCTCCTCGGCACCGAGCCGGCCACCGCGGGCGGGCTCGGCGACGCCGCGACGGCCGTCCTGCCGCTCCTGCGCGGCGCCTTCTCGCTCGTGTTCATGGACGAGCACACGCTCTACGCCGCCCGGGACGCGCACGGCATCCGCCCCCTCGTCCTCGGGCGGCTCGAGAGCGGCTGGGCGGTGGCGTCCGAGACGGCGGCGCTCGACATCGTCGGCGCCACGTTCGTCCGGGAGGTCGAGCCCGGCGAGCTGCTCGCCATCGACGCCGACGGTGTGCGATCGAGCCGCTTCGCCGAGGCCGAGCCCCGGGGCTGCATTTTCGAGTACGTCTACCTCGCGCGCCCCGACACCACGATCGCCGGCCGCTCCGTCAACTCCGCGCGCACCGAGATGGGCCGGGCGCTGGCCCGCGAGGCCCCCGCCGACGCCGACCTCGTCATCCCCACCCCCGACTCCGGCACGCCCGCCGCGATCGGTTACGCCCAGGAGTCCGGCCTGCCGTTCGCCCAGGGCCTCGTGAAGAACGCCTACGTGGGCCGCACGTTCATCCAGCCCACGCAGACGATCCGCCAGCTCGGCATCCGGCTCAAGCTCAACCCGATGCGCGAGGTCATCGCGGGCAAGCGGCTCGTCGTCGTCGACGACTCGATCGTCCGCGGGAACACCCAGCGCGCGCTCGTGCGGATGCTGCGCGAGGCCGGCGCCGCCGAGGTGCACGTCCGGATCTCCTCACCGCCGGTCAAGTGGCCCTGCTACTACGGCATCGACTTCGCCTCCCGTGCCGAGCTCATCGCCAACGGGATGAGCGTCGAGGAGATCCGCGCCTCCCTCGGCGCCGACTCGCTCGGCTACATCTCCGTGGACGGCATGGTCGCGGCCACCGCCGTCGACGCCGGGCGCCTGTGCACCGCCTGCTTCACCGGCACGTACCCGATCCGCCACGAGAACGCCTCACTGACCCCGGTGGTGTCCGCATGACCACGCCCACGACGCCGGAGCCTCGCCCCGTGGTCCCCGCACCTTCGGGCGGGGAGACGGGGGAGGCCATCACCTACGCCACCGCCGGCGTCGACACGGAGGCCGGTGACCGCGCCGTCGAGCTGATGAGGTCCGCCGTCCAGCGCACGCTGACCCCCGAGGTGCTCGGCGGGTTCGGCGGCTTCGCCGGGCTCGTCGACGCGAGCGCGCTCAAGGACTACGGCCGCCCGCTGCTCGCCACCTCGACCGACGGCGTCGGCACGAAGATCGCGATCGCGCGGGCCATGGGCGTGCACGACACGATCGGGCAGGACCTCGTGGCGATGGTCGTCGACGACATCGTGGTGGTCGGTGCGAAGCCGCTGCTGATGACCGACTACATCGCGTGCGGGAAGGTCGAGCCCACCCGGATCGCCGACATCGTCCGGGGCATCGCCGCCGCCTGCGAGATCGCCGGCGTCCCGCTGCTCGGGGGCGAGACCGCCGAGCACCCGGGCCTCATGGCCCCCGACGAGTACGACGTGGCCGGCGCCGCCACCGGCGTGGTCGACGCCGAGGACGTGCTGGGCCCCGAGCGCGTCCGCGACGGCGACGTCCTGCTCGCCATGGCGTCCTCGGGCCTGCACTCCAACGGGTACTCGCTCGTGCGGCGGGTGGTGGACGCGGCCGGCTGGGCCCTCGACCGCGACGTCCCCGAGCTCGGCCGGACGCTGGGGGAGGAGCTGCTCGAGCCGACGGCCCTCTACACGCGCCCCTCGCTCGACCTCGCCGGCGCGCTGGGTGCCGACCTGCACGCGTTCACGCACGTCACCGGGGGAGGGCTCGCGGCGAACCTCGCGCGCGTGCTGCCGGCCGGGCTCGTCGCCGGCGTCGACCGCGGCTCGTGGGCCGTGCCGCCGATCTTCGGCCTGCTCCAGGGCCTCGGGCGCGTGCCGTGGGACGACCTCGAGGGGACGCTCAACCTCGGCGTCGGCATGGTGGCCGTGCTCGCGGCCGACCGCGTCGACGAGGCGATGGTCCTGCTCGCGGACGCCGACGTGCCCTCGTGGGTCATCGGCGAGATCGCGCTCGGTGACGGCTCGGCCCCCGACGGCGCGCGCGTCGTCAGCGGAACCAAGGGCGTCGACGGCGGAGCCGTCCACCTCACGGGCAATTACCGCCCCGCCTGACCGCCGCTCGCTCTCCCTCGTCGAGATTGCGGTTGGTCGTCACCGAGATTGCGGTTGGTGCACGTCGAGATTGCGGTTGGGAGCCCCGCACGTGTCGAGGGTGCGGTCCAGCGCCGTCGTCTCTCGTCGAGATTGCGGTTGGTGCACGCCGACATTGCGGTGGGGAGCCGCCGCCCGCCCCGCGCACATGTCGAGAGCGCGGCTCAGCCGCCTCCCGCGCCCGCGGGCACGCCGAACCGACGACGCCTCGCGCCGTGTCGCTGTGGACCTCGTCCGACGAACCGGGGTGGTGACGCCCCGCCCTGACCTCGCCCGGCGGTCACCGGGCGTTCGGCGTCAGGAACGGGCCGAGTAGCCGTCCCACTCGTCGTCGTCGTCCGCCGCCGGAGTCGTCTCGTACGACCTCTGGTTGTCGCCACCGTCTCCCCGGGACGCGAGCTCGCGCTCGAGTGCCGCGTAGTCGGTCGCAGGGCTGAAGTACTTCAGCTCGCGGGCAACCTTGGTCTGCTTTGCCTTCTGACGGCCGCGCCCCATGGAGCCGACCCCCTCCAACGTAGGAACCGGGGCAAGCATCGCGAACGATGGGGTCCCGGCTGAGTGGTCAAGTGTCTGTCGTGGGGCCACCGTACCCCGCCGTCGGGGCGGGTGCCCATTCCCGCCAGGGCGTCGTTGGGCACACACCACGGGTGCACGACGACGACGCGCCGGCCCGGAGCGCCCTGCTGTTCGGCGTCGTGCGGGGTGTGATGCGCCGCCGTCCACCGCTGCCCGGTCCGCCGGAGTGGTCCCTTATGTCGGGACCATGGGCCCAGGATTTCGGACCGTGCAAGGCCGACGATGATGAGGACCGCTCGACCCGGGACGAGGGATGCAGAAGATGGACGCGACGCCGACCGACGACCTGATGACACCCGCCGAGGTGGCCGCCTGCTTCCGGGTGGATCCCAAGACGGTCACGCGGTGGGCGAACGCCGGCAAGCTCGCGGCGGTCCGCACCCTCGGTGGGCACCGCCGGTTCCGCCGCGACGAGGTCGAGGAGCTCATGCGCAGCGTCGGGCTGGACCCGGAGGCCAGGCAGCGCGCCGCCGGGTGAGGCCGCACAGAACGACGCCGAGCCCGTAGGTCGTGCGTCCACCTCACCGACGGCGTCGGTGGGCTCGGGACGGGGCCTGCGGGCTCGGCGCGTGGAGCGTCTGCTCCGGTCAGTCCTTCTTGCCGCGGATGGCGGCGATGACGAAGACGCCGACGACGGCCGCGGCCACACCGGCGACCGTCAGCGCGCCGGAGTCGCCCTCCTTCACGCCCTTCGCGAGGCCGGTGGCCTTGTCCTTCACCCCGCCCACGGCGTCCTTGGCCCCGGCCTTGGCGGCCTCGACCTGACGCTTGGGGTCGAGCTTGTAGGACAGCTCGCCGACGGTCGACGTCAGCTCGGCCCGGGTCCGCTCGATCTCGGCCTGGATCTCCTCGGCCGACTGCTTCTTCTTCTCCGGCGCGGAGCCGTTCGCCTCGCTCATCGCTGAGACCCTTCGTCCGAGGTGGTGTCGTCGTCGCTGCCGAGACCCTTCTTCAGGGCCGCGACATCCTCCTTGAGGCCCTCCTGCGGGGCGACGTTGTACTGCTTGTGCTTGTTGAGCGTCTTGATCCCGACGAGGGCGAGGATCCCGACGACGAGGAAGATCGCCACCGTGACGATGAGCGCCGACAGCCACAGCGGCAGCGCCTCGGCGATGCCCCACGTCGCGGTGAGGAACACCATGCCCAGGCCGTAGAGCGCGAGGACGCCCGCGACCGCCAGGAAGACGGCGCCCTTGGAGATCTTGCTGATCTTCTCGGTCGCCTGCGTCTTCGCCAGGTTGATCTCACCCTTGACCAGGGCAGAGACCTGCTGGGACATCCGGCTGAAGAGCTCGCCGACCGACGGCTCGGCGTTCGGGGCGTTCGGGGACAGCCCCGGTGCCTGGCGCGCTTCCGTGGGGTCGACGCCGCCCAGATCGGGTTGGCTCACCGTGGATCATCTCCTCCGTGTCGCTGCACCGGCGGCCGTTGATGCCGCCTGGTGTGACTCTCGCTCAGCGTAATGGTGTGCGCCACCCGACCCCAACCGCAGCGCCGACCGGCCGGTTCGCGTCGGGCCGTCGGCGCCATCCACAACCTCCCCGAGGTGAACAACCGGCGACCTCCCGCGCATAACGGCTTCCGGAGCCGGTGCGAGTGGCACGCTGTGCGCGGCTCCACTTCCCCGGCCACCCCGCAGACCACCATGAGGACCACCGTGCGCTCGTCCCTTCCCCTCCCGACCGGCTCGACCGGGCGACGTCGCCCGACCGGCCTGAGCGCCGCCGTCGGGCTCGGCCTGCTCCTCACGCTCGCCGGTCCGGCCGCCGCCGGCCCCGCCGCGGCGACTCCGGCCCCCACCACCCCGGAACCCGCGCCCGAGGACCCCGCCCTCGAGGAGCCCACGACCGTCCCGGGGACCGAGGACAGCAGCAACGCCCCCGACGACGCCGACACCCCCGGCGCCACCGGCCCGGACGCCCTCCCGGCGGACCCGGCCCCCTCGGACGACCCCCTGCGCGAGGGCGAGCTCGTCCCGCAGACCCGCAGCAACGCGCCGATCACGGCAGGGCCGCTCGCCCAGATCGACGCACCGCCGGCGGGCAACCGGGGGATCGTCGGGCCGCTCGGCAGCAACACGTACGCGCTGACCTCGTACATGGGCCCGCGCTGCATCCCGATCATGTACGGCTCGACGAGCCATGGCGGCGTGGACTTCGGCGCCCCCGCCGGCACGCCGCTCTACGCGATCGCGGACGGCGTGGTCGTCAACCAGCTCAACGACCCGGTGGCGGGGGAGTGGCTGCTCGTGCGCCACACCATCGACGGCCGGCACGTGTTCGCCAGCTACTCCCACACGCTCGACCGCGACCGCTACGTCCGGGTCGGCGACACGGTGCGCGCGGGCCAGCGGATCGCCGACGTCGGCTCGACCGGCGTGTCCACGGCCCCGCACCTCCACCTCGAGATCTGGCTCGACGCCTACCTGCGCGGCACCCGCGTCGAGCCGATCGGCTGGTTCTCGGGCCGCGGCGTCGACCTGCGCGAGGCCGCCGTGCGCGCCGTCCCCATGACCACGCCCGCCACCTGCCGGTACTACGCGATCGGGTCGACCCCGATCCGGGCGTCGGCGTCGTCGGGGGCCCGGGTGCTGACGACCGTCCCGAACTTCACCCCGATGACCGGCTGGCCGGGCGACAAGACCGGCGACTGGGTCCGCGTCCGCGCGAACGGGGTCACCGGCTGGGCGCACGCCTCCGACGTCTCGCCCGTCCGCTCCGGCGAGCCCCAGGCCCGCACGACGGCGGCCACCATCCTGCGCTCCTCCCGCGCCTTCGACGCCGGCAACCAGGTGGCGTCGCTCGGGGCGGGGGCGCGGATCGACGTCGTCGACGCCCTCATCGACGGCTGGTACCGCGTGACCGTCGGCTCCCGCTCCGGCTGGCTGCACCACTCGACCGTGGCGGTCACCCCCGGCGTGCGGCACGGGATCGACGAGGGATTCTTCCTCGCCGACACCTTCACGACGAGCGCCACCTCGATCTTCGGCTTCGGCAGCTACTACGACCGGTTCTACGTGGGCGACTGGGACGGTAACGGGACCGACACCGTGGCCTACCGCCGCGAGGCCACCTACCGGATCCGCCAGACCAACAGCCCGGGCAACCCGGACGTCACTATCAACTACGGGCGCCCCGACGACGAGGTGTACGTGGGCGACTGGGACGGCGACGGCACCGACACCTTCGCCGTGCGCCGGGGCAACGAGTTCCACATCCGCAACTCGCTGACGTCGGGCGTGGCGGACGTCGTCCTCCAGTACGGCCGCGCCGGCGACGAGGTGCTCGTCGGCGACTGGGACGGCGACGGCACCGACACGTTCACCGTCCGCCGGGGCAACGAGTTCTTCGTGTCCAACACGATGGAGTCCGGCTGGGCCGACGCCGAGATCTCCTACGGCCGCGCCGGCGACGACGTGTACGTGGGCGACTGGGACGCCGACGGCGAGGACACCTTCGCCGTGCGCCGCGGGTTCACCTACTTCGTGCGCAACTCGATGGAGTCCGGCTGGGCCGACACCCAGATCGACTACGGCCGCGCCGCCGACGAGACCTACGTGGGCGACTGGGACGGCGACGGCTCCGACACGCTCGGGATCTACCGCTTCTCGTGACGCAGACGCGAGAAGGGGCCGGATCCGCGTGGGATCCGGCCCCTTCTGTGCAGTGGCTCCGACCGGGGTCGATCCGGTGACCTTCCGATTTTCAGTCGGACGCTCTACCAACTGAGCTACAGAGCCCTGCGCCGACGCGCGGCCGTTCGACCGGCTCGACTGCGACCCTGACGGGACTTGAACCCGCGACCTCCGCCGTGACAGGGCGGCGCGCTAACCAACTGCGCTACAGGGCCTTGCTGTGTACTTCTGATCCTGCTGTCGTGCTGACCTGCTCGGTACTCACCGGTCAAGGAGCGTACCCCCAACGGGATTCGAACCCGTGCTACCGCCGTGAAAGGGCGGGGTCCTAGGCCGCTAGACGATGGGGGCCGGAGACTCCCGTCGCCCAGGCGTCCTGAGGCCTGGACAAGCATAGGTGGCGTTCGGCGATGGTTCCAACCAGTTCGGGTGTGCGCTCCGTCATGCCCGGACAAACATCCGACGACGACGAACGACCCCGGCCGCCACCCCCGTCCCGACGCCGCCCCCGTCCCGGGCCCACCGCGGGCCGGGTGCGACCATGGCCCCGTGGTGGAGATGAGCGAGGCCGAGTTCGAGGAGGCGGTGGCCGACGCGCTCGACCTCGTCCCGCCCGAGCTCGCGGCGGCGATGGACAACGTGGTGGTCCTCATCGAGGAGGAGGCCACGCCGGAGCAGCTGGACGGCGTCGAGGAGGGTGAGCTCTTCGGCATCTACGAGGGCACGCCGCTGACCGACCGCGACGACGGCTGGGCAGGCTCCCTGCCCGACCGCATCACGATCTTCCGCGGCCCCACGCTGCGCTGGTGCGAGGACGTCGAGGAGGTCGTCGACGAGGTCGCCGTGACCGTGGTGCACGAGATCGCCCACCACTTCGGCATCTCCGACGAGCGGCTGCACGAGCTCGGCTGGGGGTGACGCACGGGCAGGGCCCCGCGCCCTAGCCTGGAGGCATGGACGACGAGCAGACCGACCAGGCCATCGAGACCACGCTCGACGTCCTCTCGGTGGCCGGCAGCTCGGTCATCGGGGCGGCGGCCGGCCTCGTCGTCGCGCTGCTGCTCGGCGCCGTGTTCGGCTTCCTCGCGCGCCGCAGGGCCGGCATCCGGATCGTCTATGCCCGCATCAAGGGGCCGGTCCGGCTGCTGCTCATGGTCATCGGCACCATGGTCGGCTTCTACCTGGCCACGCGGCTCCCGGCGGACGCGCGCGTGCCGGGCTGGCGCGGGGTCATCCAGCATGCGCTCGTCGTGGCGATCATCCTCAGCGTCACGTGGCTCGTGGCGGCGCTCGCCAACGTGGCCGAGGACTTCGCGCTCAAGGGCGTCCGGGAGCGCGCGGGCGGCGGCGAGGTCTCCACCCACGGGCGCCGCATCCAGACGCAGGCGGTCATGCTGCGCCGCGTCGGCGTGGTGGTCGTCTGGATCATCGGCATCGCCATCGTGCTGCTGACCTTCCCGGGGGCCCGCGCGGCCGGCGCCTCGATGCTGGCCTCGGCGGGTGTGCTGTCGGTCGTCGCCGGTATCGCGGCGCAGAGCACGCTGGCCAACCTGTTCGCCGGCATCCAGCTCGCGTTCACAGACGCGATCCGCGTGGACGACACGATCGTCATCGACGGCGAGTACGGCTACATCGAGGAGATCACCCTCACCTACGTGGTGGTGCTGACCTGGGACAACAGGCGGATCATCCTCCCGTCGTCGCACTTCACGACCAACCCCTTCGAGAACTGGACCCGACGCGAGACGAGCATCCTAGGCACGGTGACCTTCGACGTCGACTGGCGCGTGCCCGTGCCCGCGATGCGCGCGGAGATGCAGCGCCTCCTCGACGCCACGCCGCTGTGGGACAAGAACCTCGGGATCTTCCAGGTGTACGACGCCGTCGGCGGGTTCGTCACGGTCCGCGCGCTCGTCTCCGCGAAGGACCCCGGGACGCTCGTCGACCTGCGCTACTACCTGCGCGAGGAGCTCCTCGACTTCCTCCAGACCCACGCCCCCTACGCGCTGCCGCGCACGCGGATCGAGGACCACGAGCCGCCGTTGGAGGCGCTCACGCCGCCCCGCCCGCGCGACGTCCACGAGCAGGCCGACCTCGACGCCGACCTCGCCGAGCTCGCGGAGATCGAGAAGAGCTACCGCGACCAGGAGCAGGTGGCGCAGGAGGCCGTGGTCGTCCGGCAGGAGACGGTCGAGGCGCGCAAGCAGCGCGAGTCGGCTGCGCGCCGGGCGCGTCGGCGGGCGGCCCGCGAGGACCGGCGCCGGGCCCGCGAGGTCGGCGGCGCGCTCGGTCGGCGCGGGCAGGTCGGGCACCACGACGACACCGGCTCCCAGACCACCGTCATGAGCACCGAGGCCCTCGAGGAGGCGCTCGCCGCCTCGCGCCCGGGGGACACGACCCACGCCCCCGACGCCGACTCCCGGACCAGCGGGACCGGCGCGCCCTCGGCGGGCGCGACGGACGGGCAGCGGGGCCGAGCGACCCGCTCCGGGCGTCCGGGGCGGGCGGATCGCGGCGAGCGCGGTGAGCGTGCGGAGCGCGGCGAGCGCTCGGGTAGGTCGGCACGATCGCCCCGGTCCGCGCGTTCGGCCCGCTCGGCCTGGTCCGCCCGCTCCGCGAGCTCCGCCGGGTCGGCGCAGTCGGCCTCCTCCGCCCAGTCGGCGCACTCGGCCCAGTCCGCGGCCCACGCGGCGGCGCCCTCGGCGTCGTCGGCGTCGGAGGGGCCGGTGGCGTGGACGGCCCGGACACGGACGTCGGCCGTCTCGGCGATCTCCGCCGGCTCGGCGAACACCGCGGCCGTCTACCCGCCCGGCTACCCGGACGACATGGTGTGGCAGAACCGCGGGGAGTCCGCCGAGGGGTCCGCCGTCCCCGGCCTGCGCGACGAGTTCCCGCTCGGCCCCCTGCGCACGAGCCTCGTCTACCGGTTCGGCCGCGGGCTGTCGGCGCCGAGCGCGCGCTCCGCCGCCGCAGCCGGGCAGCTCCCGCCCGTCATCACGCCGCAGTCGGCGGCGGAACGGCCCGACGTGTCCGACGCGACGTCGGTCACGACGACGACCGGCGCGCACGCCTCCTCGATGTACACGGGCACCCCCGAGAACGAGGAGCGCGGCGCGAAGTTCACCGGGCCCGACGAGGCCGTGCAGGCCGAGCTCGAGGCCGGCGTGGAGCGGCGCCGGGCGGCGACCACCGGCGAGGGCGAGGCGGTCGACGGCGAGGATCACACCTCGGACGCCGCGGCGGTCGCCTTCGGTTCCGTCGCCACGGGTGGCATCCCGGTGGTCGACGACGACGATCGCGCCGCCGTGTACGACGGGTCGGAGGCGTTCGGCGACGAGCGGGTCGTCGAGGGGCCGGTCGAGGTCACCGGCGCGCTGGGCGACGCCCCGCCCGCCGACGTGCAGCCGCCGCGCTCCGGAGAGACGTCCGTGCTGCCGGCACTGGACGCCGAGCACTTCGCCGCGACCGATGCGGCCGTCGAGCCGGCGGGAGGGGCCGCGGGCGGTGCCGGTACCGGGCCCGGCGCCGATGCGGACGTCGCCCCGGCCGACGATCCCGCGGTCGCCCCGGCCGACGACCCCGAGTCCACCCCGGGCGTCGACACCGGGTCCACCCCGCGCCGGTACCGCGACCGGTCGGGCCGGCCGCCGCGCGGCCACGAGGTCGTCTACGGCCGCGACGCCTCGGACGGCGGCGGCGGTGCGACGGGCGCCGGCCGCGGCGAGGGTGGCGACGGGGGCGGCGGCGACTGACCCGCACTCTCGACCACATCGGCCGGGGGCGGACGGACGTGACGTCCGCGCCGAAGAGGAGGACGATGGCCTCATGACGACCTCCACCGGCGACTACGCCGTCAGCAGGACCGACGAGGAGTGGCGGCAGATCCTCGACCCGGCCGAGTTCCAGGTCCTCCGCCTCGCGGGCACCGAGCGCCCCGGCACGGGCGAGCTGCTCGACGAGCACCGCGAGGGCCTGTACTCCTGCCGCGCGTGCGGCGCCGAGCTCTTCCGCTCGGAGACCAAGTTCGATGCGCACTGCGGCTGGCCCTCCTTCTACGCCCCGCAGGACTCCGACGCGGTCGAGCTCATCGAGGACCGCTCCCACGGAATGGTCCGCACCGAGGTCCGCTGCAGGACGTGCGGCTCGCACCTCGGGCACGTCTTCGACGACGCCCCGCAGACCCCGACCGGCGACCGCTTCTGCATGAACTCGGTCTCGCTCACCTTCGCGCCCGCGGACGACGCGGACGCCCCCACCGCCGACGACGCGGTCGCACCCGAGTCGCGACCGTGACGGCCGGCCGCCCGATCCGGGTGGCCACGGTCAACCTCCAGCACGGCACGCCGGCGAGCGGGGGAGGCCCCCGCCTGCCCGCCGACGTCGGCACCGCGCCCACCAGTACCACGCCCACCGGCACCGCGCCCGCGCGCGCCGGCGCCTGCGCGCTCCACCCCGACCACGCGTCGCTCGTCGCCGCCGGCCGGGCCCTCGCGGCGCTCGACCTCGACGTCGTCGCGCTCCAGGAGGTCGACCGCGGTCAGCGGCGCTCGCGCTACGTCGACCAGGCCCGGGTGCTCGCGCGGATGCTCGGCACGTCGTGGTGGCGCCTCGCCGCCGCCGAGGTCGGCCCGCGCGGCGGCCCCCGCCTCCGCCCGCTCGTCGCGCCGGCGGTGTGGCAGCCGGGCTACGGCGTCGCGCTGCTCAGCCGGCTGCCCGTGCGCGCCTGGCACGCATGGAGCTTCCCCGCCGAGCTGCGGCTCCTGCGCCCCGGCCACCCGCTCGCGCAGGGCGGCCCCGTCCTCCGCGTCGGCCCGCGCGTGCTCCGGCGCGACGAGGCCCGCGTCGCGCTCGCCGCCCAGATCGACGCCCCCGGCGGCCCGCTCGCCGTGGCCGCCACGCACCTGAGCACCCGCGCCGACGCCGCGCGTGCCCAGCTCCGCACCGTCACCGAGCGGCTCACCGCCCTGCCCGGCACCCACGTCCTCGCCGGCGACCTCAACCTCGGCCCCGACGACGTCGCGGCCGCCACCGGGCTCACGCCCCTCGCCGTCGGGCCCACGTTCCCCGCCCGCCGCCCGCACCGCCAGATCGACCACGTCCTCGGCACGAGCGACCTGGTCGCCTCCGGCGAGGTCCACCGCCTGCCCGTCTCGGACCACCTCACGCTCGTCGCGACGATCACCGACGCCCGGGTCGCCGGCGCGCACGCCACCGGCGCCTCGTGACCGGGGTCGTCACCGGGTTCGCCGGCCTCACCCTCATCGTCGTCGTGGGCTACGTGCTCGCGCGCACCGGCGTCGTCGGGAAGGGCGGCGCCGACACCCTGAGCACCGTCGTCTTCCACGTGGGCGTGCCCATGCTCATGCTGACGACGGTCGCGACGGCCGACGTCGCGCACGTCCTCTCGCTCGCCTCCGTCGTCACGATCGTCACGGCGCTGCTCGTCGCGGCGCTCTTCGTCGTCGTGGCCCGGACGATCCTCAGGGTCGACGCCGCCGGGACGGTGGTCGGCGCCCTGTCCGCGTCCTACGTCAACGCGGGCAACATCGGGCTGCCGATCCTCGTCCTCGCCGTCGGTACGGCCGCGCCCGTGGTGCCCGCGATGATGCTGCAGCTCCTCGTGCTCGCGCCGCTCAGCTGCGCCCTGCTCGACCGGTTCACCGGCCGCTCCGGCTCCGGCTGGCGGCGGGTCGTCACCCCGGTGCTCTCCCCTCCGGTGCTCGGCGTGATCGCGGGCCTCGTCCTGTCGTTCACCGGCCTCGAGCTGCCGACCGTGCTCGCGCAGCCCGTCCAGATGCTCGCCGACATGACGGTGCCGATGCTGCTCGTCGCGTTCGGCCTGTCGATCCACGGCGGCGGCAGCGGGCCGGACCGGGAACCGACCCCGGTGGTGTGGACGGCGATCGCCATGCGCCTCGCTCTCGGACCGTTCCTCGCCTGGGTGATCGGCGGGCCGGTCGCGGGCCTCGAGGGCGACGTGCTGCTCGGCGTCGTCGTCGTGGCCGCCCTGCCCACGGCCCAGAACGTCTTCGTCTACGCCATGCGCTACGAGGCCCACGTCGACCTCGCCCGCCGCGCGATCCTCGTCACCAGCGTGGCGTGCGTGCCCGTCATCGTCGCCGCGACCGGGCTGTTGTCGTGAGCGGGACACCCGGCCCGACGACGCCGGACGGCGCACCCGGCGGACCGCCCGGCGGTTCGCGCGGCGGTCCCGGCCGAGGCGGGGCGCTCTCCCGCGCGGTGGGCAAGGTGCCGCCGCCGGTGTACTTCCTCATGTCGGGGACGTCGAGCTACGTCGGCTCGGGGCTCGCCGTCGGGCTGTTCGCGTCCTCGCCGGCGCTCGCCGTCGGCTGGGGGCGGATCCTCGTCGCCTCGCTCATCCTCGTGGCGTGGCGTCGGCCGTGGCGGCGCTGGCCGCGCGAGCACCCGTGGACGGCGCTCGGCTGGACCGTCGCGTTCGGGCTGGCCCTCGGCGGGACGAACCTCCTGTTCTACGAGTCGATCGCCCGGCTGCCGCTGGGCACCGCCGTGTCCCTCGAATACCTCAGTCCCGTGATCCTCGCGGCGATCGGGGGCCGCGGGTGGCTCGCCCGGGCGGCGGTCGTGCTCGCCTTCGCGGGCGTGGCGACGATCGGCGGCCTCGGGGTCGACCTCACCGACCCCGACCAGCTCGTCGGCACGATCTACGCGCTCCTGGCGGGGGCGACGTGGGCGATGTACATGTTCGTCGGCCAGCGTCAGGCCGCGCGGGTGCCGGGGGCGGACACGCTCGCCGTCGGGCTGGCGATCGCCGCCGTGGTGTACGCGCCGGTCGGGCTGCCCGGGTCGGGCCCGCTGTTCCGGCCGGAGAACCTGCTGTTCGTCGTCGCCGTGGCCGTGCTGTCCTCGGTGGTGCCCTACGTCATCGACCAGGTCGCGTTCCGGCGGCTCACCGCGGCGATGTTCGCCCTGCTCAGCTCGCTGCTGCCCGTGACGTCGCTGCTCGTGGGACTCGTCCTGCTGGGGCAGGTGCCCAACGCCGCCGAGATCGCCGGGCTCGTCATGGTCTCGGTCGCCGTGGGGCTTGCAAGCCGCCCAGCGCCGCCGCGGCAGGGTCGGCCGGGGTCCGAGAAGGCCTGATCGCGCCGAGAAGGACGAGATGTCCGGCGGGCGACCGTGCGGGGGCCTCCCGATAACGCGGTGCCGAACCGTGACTTTCCCCTCGCCGCGCCTGCGTGCGGTTGTGCGCAGATGGTGCAACAGTAGGCCCGCTGTCACAACAGGGGGCTGCCCACCGGCCCCCGGACAAGGAGGCACATCATGTGGTCGTTCATCTCTCTCGTCGTCGTCGGTGCCATCATGGGCGCCCTCGCCCGGCTCTTCATGAAGGGTGACCAGAACCTCGGCATCCTGTGGACCATCATCCTCGGCGCGCTCGGAGCGCTCGCCGGCGGGTGGATCGCGGACTCGCTCTTCGACGGCTCCACGATCGTCACCTGGATCGCGGGCGTCGTGCTCGCGATCGTCTTCATCACGATCTTCATCGCGGTCCGTGGCCGCGCGGGTCGCGCAGCACGCTGACCCGTGGGGCTCTGACCCCGGGGCGCCACCCGGCGCCCGCACCGGGCGGTCGACCGACCGTCCGACCTGCACGGCCCGGAGGGGCCGGCTCCCGACCGGGGGCCGGCCCCTCCGGCACGTCCGGCGGTCGGTCAGTGGTTGCGGAGCAGGTCGACGAGCTCCGCCTTCCTCAGGTCGGAGTAGCCGCGGAGGCCGAGATCCCGCGCGCGGCGCCGCAGCTCGGCGACCGTGCGGTCCTCGTAGCGCCCCGTGCCCGTGCCGTCCCCCGTGGTCCCCGTGCCCGTGCCGTCCTCCGTCGTCCCTGCGTCGCCGTCCTCCTCGACCGGCATCGCGGCGCCGTGGCGGGTGCCCGCGCGGCCCTCGAGCGGAGCGATGACGTCCATCGGGTCGCCGACGTCCCGCACCCGCTCGAGCACCTCGTCGATCGTCAGCTGGCGCAGGTCCGCGTCCTCGAGCTCGTCCCAGGAGCGTGGGACCGCGACGGTGGGTCGCGTGCGCCCCCGCATCGAGTACGGCGTGACCGTGGTCCGCGCCGCCCGGTTCTGGCTCCAGTCGATGAGCACCTTCCCGCGCCGCACGTCCCGGCGGATCGTGCTGACGACGAGGTCCGGGTGCTCCTCCGCCATCTCGCGGGCGAGCCGTGCGGCGGCCTCGGCCACCTCGTCGCTGGTCGCCGAGCCGTCGAGCCCGGCGTAGACGTGCACCCCCGTGCTGCCGCTCGTCACCGGCACCGAGGTGAGGCCCAGGTCGTCGAGCCGGGGCCGCAGCAGCCGGGCCACCTCGACGCACTCGGCGAGCCCCGCGCCCTCCCCGGGGTCGAGGTCGAGGACGAGCCGGTCGGGCGGGAGCTCCTGCCTCGCCGCCGGCCCGAACCGCCACTGCGGCACGTGGATCTCGAGCGTCCCCATCTGGACGAACCAGGCGAGCGTCGCGGCGTCGTCGGGCAGGGGATAGGTGTTGACGTGGTCGGCGTGCTGCTGCTCGCGGCGCGGCACCCAGTGCGGGACGCTGCCGGGCAGGTCCTTCGCGAAGAACGACTGGCCGGGATCCTGCGCGGTCCCGACGCCGTCCGGCCACCGCTTCCGGGTCGCCGGCCGGCCCGCGCCGTGCCGCACGACGAGGGGAGCCACGGCGACGACGTAGTCGACGACGTCGCGCTTCGTCGTCCCGGTCGACGGGTACATCACCTTCTCGGGGTGCGTGAGACGCACCCGGCGGCCGTCGATCTCGACCGTGTCGCGGTCGGGGTCGGCCATCGTGGCCCCCTCTCGGTGCGGGGACCGGTGCCCCGCCGATGGTGAGCCCGACGCTACCCCCGGCCGCCCCGCCCCGCCCGCCGGCGCTCGAGCGGGTGCCCGAAGATCCCGCAAGCGGCACCGGGGTGAGGATTCGCACGACCGGCATAACGGCGTACCCGATGTCAGGATCATCGGCGGCCCGGAATCCACGGGCCCGACCCCTCCGACCGGTCCTCCGGCGCGAGCCGGGCGAGCCGAGACGGGAACGGATGGTCAGCAGTGGTCGACGAGCGCGCGCAGGCGGCGGACGGCACGACGGCGGACGGCACGTCCCCCACGCGACCGGCCGGCAGGGTCCGCCTCTGGACGGCCGACCTCGTCCTCGCGTGGATCGTCAACTTCCTCCTCGCCTTCGTCTTCTACTTCCTCGTCACGACGATGGCGATGTACGCCGTCGACCGGTTCGCGGCGGGGGAGACGGCCAGCGGCCTCGCGTCCTCGATCTTCGTCATCGGCTCGACCGTCGCGCGCCTCTTCGCCGGGTGGCTCGGTGACCTCCTCGGGAAGCGGCGCGTCCTCACCTGGTCGCTCATCGCGTTCGTCGTCGCGTCGCTGGCCTACCTGCTCGTCGACTCGCTCGGCCTGCTCCTCGCGGTCCGCGCGATCCACGGCGTGGCGTTCGCGCTGGCCAGCACCGCGGCGATGGCGATCGCGCAGTCCGTCATCCCGGCCGTCCGGCGCGCCGAGGGCACCGGCTACTTCTCGCTCAGCATGACGCTCGCGACGGCGGTCGGCCCCTTCCTCGGCCTGATGCTGTGGAACGGGCCCGGCGCCACCGCGATGTTCGTCGTCGCCTCCGCGGCGGCCGTCCTCGCGATGGTCGTCTCCCTGTTCCTGCGCACCCAGGACGAGCCCATCCCCGACGACGAGCGCGCCCGCATGCGCCGCCTCGACCCGGCCCAGATGCTCCATCCCGCCGTCCTGCCGATCGCCTCGTTCATGCTCGTCATGGCGATCGCGTACTCGGGCGTGCTCACCTACCTCAACTCCTACGCGGAGGCAGCGAACCTCGTCGCGGGCGCCGGCGCGTTCTTCCTCGTCTACGCGGTCGTCATGTTCCTCACCCGGTTCTTCTTCATGGGCACGCTGCAGGACCGACGGGGCGACAACGTCGTCGTGGGCATCGCCGTGGTCGCGTTCGCCGCCGGCCTCGCCGTCCTCGGGCTCGCGACCGCGGACTGGATGGTCGTCGTCGCGGGCGCGCTCATGGGCCTCGGCTACGGCACGCTCATGTCCGCCCTGCAGGCGATCGCCGTGTCCAAGGTGCCCATGCGGCGCGTGGGCCTCGCCATCTCGACGCACTTCTTCATGGTCGACCTCGGCGTCGGCGTCGGGCCGGTCATCCTCGCCCAGCTCCTGCGCGTGACCGGCTACGCCGGGATGTACCTCGTGCTCGCCGGCGTCGTCGTCGTGTCCCTCGGGCTTTACCACCTCGTCCACGGACGGACCGCCGCGACGGGCGGCGCGCACGCCGCACCGTCACCTGCCCCCTCGCCGCAGGGCGAGCGTCCGACGTCGGACGAGCGCGTCACCGGTCGGACGGCCTGACGACCGCGGGCCGACCGGCGGCGGGCCGGGCCTCAGGCGCTGTCGGTGAGGTCGGCCGCGGTGACCTGACGCGCGCAGTGGCTGCAGCAGTACGACGTGCCGTCGACGTCGACCCCGTGGCCGACGACCCGGCACCCGCAGTGGGCGCAGGTCGGCGCCACCGCGTGGATGGCGCACTCGAACGAGTCGAAGTCCGCGGTCGTGCCGTCGTGCGTGGTGATCGTGAAGGTCTTCTCGTAGCTGTTCCCGCACGTGGCGCACATGGCCATGGCGTCCCCCTCAGTGGTTGCGGAGCAGGTCGACGAGCTCCGACTTCCTCTTGTCGGAGTAGCCCTCGATGCCGAGCTCCTTCGCCCGGTCCTTGAGCTCCTCCACGGTCCAGTCCTCGTAGCTGCCGGCCTCCCCGCCGCGGCGGCCGACCTCCTTCTTGCCCTCGTTCGCCGCGGCGTTCGAGATGCGGGCCGCCTTCTCCTTCGACGCGCCCTCGTCCCGCAGCTCCTCGTACATCTCGGGCTTCTTCAGGCTGGGTGTCTCGTCCCTCGGCATGTCGTCTCCCTCCTCGTCGGCGCGTGAGCCGCGCCGCTGGTCGAGCCTCCCGGGCCTCGTACCCGATCCGCCGGGAGTCAAACAGCCGGCGCACCGGGCGGCAGATCGGCCGCCGCACCGGCGCGCCCCGTCAGGCCCGGGGGTCGAGGACGACCTTGACGCAGCCGTCCTCCTTCTTCTGGAACATCGCGTACGCGGCCGGCGCCTCCTCGAGCGGCAGCCGGTGCGTGCGCAGGTCGAGGACGCCGAGCGGGTCCTCGCGGTCCATGACGACGGGCAGCAGCTCGTCGACCCAGTGGTGGACGTTGGCCTGCCCCATCCGCACGGTCAGCTGCTTGTCGAACATCTCCAGCAGCGGCAGGGGATCCTGGGCGCCCCCGTACACGCCGGAGACGGAGACCGTGCCGCCGCGGCGCACGGCGGAGATCGCGGTCCGCAGCGCGGCCAGCCGGTCGACGCCGGCGTGCTCCATCAACGGGGCGGCGACGGCGTCCGGCAGCTTCGCCATCGCCCGGTGGGCGACGCCGGCCACGGGGGAGCCGTGGGCCTCCATCCCGACGGCGTCGATCACCGCGTCCGGGCCCTCGCCGTCGGTCCGGTCCCGCAGGGCGGCGGTGACGTCGTCG
Source organism: Georgenia sp. Z1344 (assembly GCF_057652375.1). Taxonomy (NCBI): domain Bacteria; kingdom Bacillati; phylum Actinomycetota; class Actinomycetes; order Allobogoriellales; family Allobogoriellaceae; genus Georgenia; species Georgenia sp. Z1344. Next base: position 2,224,918 of record NZ_CM172728.1, read on the forward strand.
ACCTCCCGTTCGTCGATCACCTCGATCTCGTGCCGCGCCGCCATCGCCAGCCGCTCGGGCACGCGGTCGACGCCGATCACCCGACCGGCACCCAGGTACCGGGCGACGCGCGCGGCCAGCTGGCCGACCGGCCCCAGCCCGAGCACGACCACGGCGCACCCCGGCTCCACCTGCGCGTAGCGCACGGCCTGCCAGGCCGTCGGCAGGATGTCGGAGAGGTAGAGGTAGCGCTCGTCCGGCTCGCCGTCGTCCGGCACGCGGACGAGCCCCGCGCCGGCGTGGGGGACCCGCAGGTACTCCGCCTGGCCGCCGGGCACCTGGCCGTAGAGCTTGGTGTAGCCGAACAGGGCAGCCCCGCTGCCGTGCTCGCGCACCTGCGTGGTCTCGCACTGGCTGTGCAGGCCGCGCGCGCACATCCGGCACCTCCCGCACGCGATCGGGAACGGGACGACCACCCGGTCGCCGACCGAGACGTCGGTGACCTCCGCCCCGACCTCTCGCACGATGCCCATCGTCTCGTGGCCGAGGACGTCCCCCGGGTCGAGGAAGGCGCCGAGGACGCTGTAGAGGTGCAGGTCCGAGCCGCAGATCGCGGTCGAGGTCACCTCCACCACGGCGTCGGTCGGCTCGACGACAGTCGGGTCGGGGACGTCCTCGACGCTGACGTGCTCGGGCCCCTGCCAGGTCAGTGCGCGCACGTGATCCTCCTCTCTTCGGCAGTGCGTCCTCGGTGCATCAACCGGCCCTCCGCTCGGAGCGGTAGGCGGCCTGCCGGTCGTCCTCGCTCATGCCGCCCCAGACCCCGTACGGCTCGCGGACGGCGAGCGCGTGCTCACGGCAGGCGTCGATCACGGGGCAGGCCGCGCACACCGCCTTGGCGGCCTCGTCGCGGCGCCGCCGGACCTGGCCGCGCTCGCCCTCGGGGTGGAAGAAGTCCTCGGGGTCGACCTCGCGGCACGCCCCCTCGAGCTGCCAGCTCCACACGTCCAGCAGCGGTTCGGGAAGTCGGGACAGTTCAGCCATCGGGTGCCTCCTGTGGTCGTCGCGCACGCGGCCCTCAGGCGGCGCGCGTCCTTGGCGTGGTGGCGGTCGTACCGGTGGGGGACGGCGCCGCCGTGCCCCGCCGTGACGCCGCGGCCGGTGTCCCCGCGGCCAGCCTGAGCGTGGCGAGCACGCGGCCGAGCCGGCGGGACACCTGCATCTGACTGACGCCGAGCACGTCGGCGATCTCCTGCTGGGTGTGCTCCTCGACGAACCGCATCCGCAGGAGCACGCGGTCGGACCCGGTCAGCCGCCCGCGCAACGGCGCGAGGCTCGCGAGCTCCTCGACCCGCTCGAACGCCCCGTCGTCGGCGGCCGGCAGATCCTCGCCGATCGGGCGGGTGCCCGGGCCGGGAGCGGCGTCGATCGACTGCGGTGCGAAGCATCCGACGGCGGCGCGGGCCTCGCGGACCGCGTGCACGTCGTGCCCGAGCGAACGCGCGAGCTCGGCGTCGGAGGGTGGGGACGCGTGGCGCTGGAGGTGCTCGTCGACCACCCCGCGGATCTCGATCTGCAGCTCCTGCACGGGCCGCGGGGGGCGGACCATCCACCCGCCGTCGCGGAAGTGGCGCTTGAGCTCACCGAGGATGGTGGCGGTCGCGTAGGCGGCGAGACTGCCGCGACCGGCGTCGAAACCTCGCACGGCCTTGACCAGCCCGAGGTAGGCGACCTGCTCGAGGTCCTCCGGCTCCGGTCCGCGGCCCCGGAACCGGCGGGCGAGGGCGCGGGCGAGCCCGAGATGCTCGAGCACCGCGTCGTCGTGGTCGGCGTGAGCCGGGTCGGGCGACGGTTCCTGGCCGCGAGATTCGCCGCCGCGTCGGCGTGCGGTGCTGCGTCGCCCGGATCGGTGGGTGCGGGAGCGCCGGCTCCCACGGTGGTCAGCTGTCGGTCGTACGTTCACGGAGGTCCCCCGAGCAGAACGTGCGCGTCCTGGCGGCTGCATCACCAGGTCTCCAATCTTGCCGAGTCCGTGACGTGTGTCAAACGGAGGCCCTCGGTTTGCCGGACGTCCCCGCGGGTACGTCAGGGGCATGCCCACCCCGCACCGATCCTCCGACGACGAACGGGAGCACGCGATGTCCGACGACGTCCGCAGCACCACGTCGATCGTCGCCCACCAGCCCCCGCCCGTGCTGCTCGACCACGCGGCGACGAAGGCCGCGATCAACAGCTTCAGCACGAACCTCGCGCAGCAGCTCGCCCCGCGGGGCATCCGGGTCAACGCCGTCGCGCCCGGTCCGATCTGCACGCCGCTGCAGCCCTCGGACGGTCAGCCGACCGAGGAGCTGCCCGAGCTCGGGCGGTCGACGCCGCTGGGCGTCACCGGCGGGATGATCGGACCGTGACCGGGCTCGTCACGCTCGGCCGCCGGGACACCGCACGCGCCGTCACGGGCGTCCTGCTGCCGCTGCTCGTCCGCGGCATCATCGTGCGCCGGCCGCGCGCGACCGCCCTCGTCGACCGGCTCGACGCCGACCGCCGCGCCGCCGACGTCCTCGCCGCGCTCCGCGAGCGGTACGGGCCCGGACCCGTCCGGCTGCGCCTGCCGCTGCGAGAGATCGCGCTCCCGCTCGACGTCGGTGACGTCGAGCGACTGCTTGGTGACGTCGACACGTTCACCCCGGCCAACCGGGAGAAGGTGGCCTCCCTGAGCCACTTCCAGCCGGCGGGCCTGCTCGTCTCCGACGCCGCACGGCGCCGACTCCGCCGGCCGTTCAACGAGGCCGTCCTCGACCACGGGGCGGACCTGCACCGCCTGCACGAGACGTGCGTCCGTGCGGCCGACGAGGAGATGGGCGCGCTCACCGGGCCGGACCTCACGTGGGATCGGCTGCGCGCCTCGTTCGGTCGCGTCGCCCGCCGCGTGACGCTCGGGGACCTGGCGCGGGACGACACCCGCGTGACCACGGTCCTCGACCAGCTGCGGGCCCGGGCGAACTGGGCCTGCCTCGTGCCGCGGAGCACGGCGAGGATGCGCGAGCTCGCCGCCTCGCTGCGCGGGTACGTGCTCACGGCCGACCCGAACAGCCTCGCCGGCCTCGTCGCCGCCGCACCGGCCGCGCGGGGCACCGCGAGCACCGGCCAGCTCCCGCACTGGCTGTTCGCCTTCGACGCCGCCGCCATCGCGATCCATCGGGCACTCGCGCTGCTGGCGATCCACCCCGAGGCCCAGGAGCGCGTGCGGGCGGAGGACCCGGCCGACCACCGGGGACTGCGGCCGGCCGCGCGGTCCACCGTGCTCGAGTCGCTCAGGCTGTGGCCGACCACGCTCGCGATCCTGCGCGACTCCACGACCCCGACCACGTGGCGGGACCGCGAGGCCGCCACCGGGACGGGGTTCGTCGTCGTGTCGACGTTCTTCCACCGGGACCCGCGCCGCCGCGGCTGGGCCGACCGGTTCACGCCCGAGGCGTGGACCGACGGACGCGCCGAGGCGGACCGGGGACTCGTGCCGTTCAGCGCCGGACCCGCCCGGTGCCCGGGGAGAACGCTCGTGCTCGACGTGACGAGCGAGGTGCTCGCCGCGCTCGTGCGCCGGTACGACGTCGGCCTGGCGGACCCGGCCGACCTGTCCGCCGACGCGCCGCTCCCGCGCACCCTCGCACCGGGCAGGGTGCGACTCACCCTGACGCCGAGGGTCGGCGTCGGGCACGCACAGGAGAAGGAGACCAGCCATGCCCGACCGTAGGGACGACCCCACGACCGAGGAGCTCACCGGAACCGGGGAGGCGCTCGCCGGCGACCCCGCGCAGCGGGAGGAGCCGGGCGACCGCCCCACCGGCCGGCCGTCGCAGGCGGAGGGGGAGGACCCGTCGGACGCCCACTCCGAGGACCACCCCGAACCGCCCGGCGGACATCCCTCCCAGGCCGAGGGCGAGCCGGAGGACGGACCGTGAGGGTCGCCGTCGTCGGAGCCTCCGGCAACGCCGGCACCGCGGTGCTGCGCGCACTGGCCGGATCCGCGGAGGTCGACGAGATCGTCGCCATCGCCCGGCGGTTGCCCGAGCCCGACGCAGAGCCGTACGCGTCCGCCACGTGGCACCGCATCGACCTCGCGCTGCCGGCGCGCACCCGGGAGCACGAGGACCGGCTGATCGACGAGATCGCCACGGCGATCCGCGGCGCGGACGCCGTCGTGCACCTGGCCTGGCTCATCCAGCCGAACCGGCAGCGCGACCTCCTGCGGCGAGCCAACGTCACCGGGACGGCGCGGGTCGCCGAGGCGGCGGCACGGGCGGGGGTCCCGCACCTGGTCGTCGCCTCCTCGGTGGGTGCCTACTCACCGGTCGACGACGACACGCCCCGCGACGAGTCCTGGCCCACCGAGGGGATCCCCACGTCCCACTACTCGGTGGACAAGGCCGCCCAGGAGCGGGTCCTCGACCACTACGAGGAGCAGCACCCCGACCTGCGGGTCGCACGCCTGCGCCCGGCGCTCGTCTTCGGGAGCGAACCGGCCGCGGAGATCCGGCGGTACTTCCTCGGTCCGCTCGTCCCCGCCGGGTTGCTGCGGCCCGGGCGGCTGCCCGTGATGCCCGTGCCGACGGGTCTGCGCCTGCAGGTCGTCCATGCCGACGATCTCGCCGACGCCTACCTGCGGGTCGTCCTCGAGCGGGCGGCGGGACCCTTCAACATCGCCGCCGACCCCGTGCTCACCGCGCAGGACCTGGCGGACGTCCTCGACCACGGCCGGCTCGTCCGCGTCCCGCCGCGGCTGCTGCGGCCGGCCGTCTCGCTCGCGTGGGAGGCACGCGCGGTCGCCGCCGACGCCGGATGGCTCGACATGGGCATGGCCGTCCCGGTGATGGATGCGACGCGCGCCCGCACGGAGCTCGGCTGGCACCCCCGGCACGACGCCGGCAGCGCGCTGCGCGCGCTCCTGACGGGGATCGCCGACGGGACCGGGATGCCGAGCACTCCGATGCGGCCGGCCGAGGCGTGGCCGACCGACGCCACCCCGGCCGGCGGCGCGCTGCGGTTCCGCGCCCAGGAGTCCGGCGGGACGCCCGCCGCTCACCGGGTTCCCGCGACGCTCGACCGGCACCTGCTCGGCCTCTACCTCTCCGACCACCTCACGGGGGCGACGGGGGGCAGCGCACGCGCGCGACGCATGGCCGACGCCCACGGCCGCACGGAGCTCGGCCCCGAGCTGGCGGACCTGGCGGAGCAGATCGAGTCCGAGCGGCTCTTCCTCCGTGACCTCGTCGAGACGCTCGACCTGCGGCCACGCGCGCACCGCCAGGTGGCGGCGTGGGCGGCCGAGCGGATCGGCAGGCTCAAGCTCAACGGACGGCTGGTGGACTCGCCCATGACACCGGTGCTCGAGACCGAGCTCCTGCGCAGTGCCGTCATCGGCAAGCTGGGCGTCTGGGAGGTGCTCGCGCGCCTCGCCGACGAGCTCGGGCTGCCCCGAGCGGTGTTCGACCAGCTCGCCGACGACGCCCGTCAGCAGGCCGAGGTCATCGGCCGGCTGCACGACCGGGTCACCGGCCACGCCTTCGCCACGGCGCGCCAGAAGGACGGGCAGGAGCGGAAGGTCGCGGCGCCCGGTGAGTGAGCGCTCAGCCCGATTCGGTGTCGGAGGACACGGTCCCGTTGCCGGCGGGCTGGTGCTCGCGTCCGGCGTCGGACGGGGGGGTGCGGTGGGAACGACGGTGCTCGACCACCCACTCGGCGACCTCGCGGAGCTTGATGTTGTGGTCCTGGGAGTGCCGCCGGAGGAAGGCGAACGCCTGGTCGGCCTCGAGGTCGAACCGCTCCATGAGGATCCCCTGGGCCTGACCGACGAGCTTGCGCGAGTCGACGGCGACCTTCAGCCCCTCGTGCTCGTGCGCCGACGCGATCGCGACCGAGGCGTGCCGGGAGAAGATGTGGGTGACCGCGACGTCCTCCTCGTCGAAGGCGTCCCGCCGGGCCGAGTAGAGGTTGAGCGACCCGTACCGGCGCTCCTGCGTGCGCAGGGGCACGCTGAGCACGCTGCGGAACCCGAGGGCGGCGACGGCCGGGCCCCAGGCCGGATAGCGCGCGTCCGCCCCGACGTCCCCGGAGACGTACTCGCCGCCCTCGGCCGCGGTCAGCGCGTCGAGGCACGGCCCCTCGTCGAGGTGCAGCTGCAGGTGGTGGGCCTCGGCGACCGCCCTCGACGTGGCGGCGGCGGTCTCGAGCCGGTCACGGGCGTGGGTACGCATGATGCCGGCGTCGTCGCACGTGACCGCGGAGCGGGCGTAGTCCGCGATCCGCTCGATCGTCGTGCGACTCCCGGCACCGGACCCGGCCTGCAGGTCGAGCGCCATCCGGGAGAAGAAGTCCTCGTCCGCCACCACACCTCCGTCGTCCGGGCGGCGTGCGTACCCCCGGGTGGGCGCGGTCCGGCGCGAGCGGCCGACCGTCACCGAGGCACCAGTCTACCGACTCCTCGGGCGGCCGCACCGGTCTCGGGCCCGGCCGACGGAGACGGGTGGCGCGGGGGACGCGGCCTGCCAGGGACCGCCGGGCGGGCGCCGACGTGCGGGCCGCAGGAACAAGGAGGACGATCGACGCATGCGTGACACGACCGTGGCTGTGCTGGGCGACGGGGGGCGCGCGGAGCTCGTGATCGCCGACGCGCTCGCCGATCGCGGCGCCCGCCCGCACCTGTTGTCCGTGGACCTGGGCTGGCTGACCTCCGTGCGCGCGGCCGTGGCCCGGCTCGACTCGCACGCGGGCGCCGTCGCCGTCCGCTCGCTCGCCGAGGGCGACGTCGAGGGGGCGAGGCTCGTCGCGGTCGGCCCGGTGGCCGCGGACGAGGACGGGTGGGAGACCGTGTGCCGTCGCTGCGGGGAGCGCAACGACGTCACGCTCGTGCGGACGACCGCGCCCCCGCCCGACGCGGACCGGCGCCACCCGGTCCACCCCGCGTTCGCGGCGCTCGCGGAAGCGGTCGCGGACGAGCTCGACCGGGTGGGACCGGGCGCACGAGTCGTCGAGCTCCCGCCGCCTCCCGGGCCATGAGCGCCGGCCGGTCACTAGGCTCGAGGCCGTGCTCACCCCCGCTGACCTGACCGTTCCGCTCATCGCTGCCCCGATGGCCGGAGGGCCGTCGACGCCCGAGCTCGTCGCCGCCGCCGAGCAGGCCGGCGGGACCGGATTCCTCGCGTCCGGCTACGGCGGGGTCGACGCGCTGCTCGAGCAGGTCCGCCGAGCGCGCGAGCTCGGCGCCACCCGGTTCGGCGTCAATCTCTTCGTCCCCGACCCCGAGGCCGCGGACCTCGACGCCGCCCTCGCCTACCGCGACGCCCTCGCGCCCCTGGCCGTCGAGCTCGGCATCGACGAGCTCGGTACGCCGCGCCAGGACGACTCCGGGTTCGACGCCAAGGTCGAGGCCCTGCTCGCGGACCCGGTGCCGCTCGTGTCCTTCACGTTCGGCCTCCCGAGCGGGGAGACGATCACCCGGTTCCACGACGTCGGCACCGCCGTGTGGGTCACCGTCGCGCACGCCCGGGACGCCGAGGCCGCGGCGGCCGCCGGCGTGGACGCGGTCGTGGCGCAGGGGCCAGAGGCGGGCGGGCACCGGTCGACGTTCGCCGTCGTCGACACCCCGGACGACGCCCCGCTGGGCGAGCTGCTGCGCTCCGTGCGCGCGGCGGTGGACGTGCCCGTGGTCGCGGCCGGCGGGCTGACGACGGGGGAGGAGGTGGCGCGGGCGCTCGAGGTCGCGGATGCCGTCCAGGTCGGCACCGCGCTGCTCGACTCCGACGAGGCCGGCACCTCTCCCGGCCACCGCGCCGCGCTGCGCGACCCCGCTCTCACCGCGACCGCCGTCACCCGCGCGTTCACCGGCCGCCCCGCGCGCTCGCTCGTCAACGACCTCGTCCGGCGGTTCGACGCCGTGGCGCCCGCGGCCTACCCCGCGCTCAACCACGTGACCTGGCCGATCCGGCAGGACGGCGGTGCGGCGGGCGACACCCGGTTCATCCCGCTGTGGGCGGGGCAGCGGTGGCAGGACGCGCCGAGCGGCCCGGCCGCGCGGATCGTCGCCGACCTGTGGGCCGATGCGCAGGCGGCCGGGGCCGGCCGACGCGGCTGACACCCACCGACCGTCGACGGGCAGGATGGCGGCATGATCACCGACACCGACCGCGCCTTCCTCGTCCGCGCCGTCGAGCTGGCCGAGGCGGCGCTCGAGTCCGGTGACGAGCCGTTCGGATCCGTTCTCGTCGCGCCCGACGGCCACGTCCTTCTCGAGGACCACAACCACGTCTCCGGCGGGGACCGTACGCGGCACCCCGAGCTCGTCATCGCCCTTTGGGCTGCGGAGCACCTCGAGCCCGGCGTCGCGGCGCGGTGCGTCGTCTACACCTCGGGCGAGCACTGCGCGATGTGTGCGGCCGCCCACGGCTGGGCGGGGCTGGGGCGGATCGTCTACGCGTCGTCGACCGAGCAGCTGACGCAGTGGTCGCGCGAGCTCGGGCTCCCGTCCGGACCGCTCGCGAGCCTGCCGATCCAGGCGGTCGTACCCGGCGCGGTCGTCGACGGGCCGGACCCGGAGCTCGCCGAGCGGGTGCGCGCTCTGCACGCGGCGAGAGCCGACGCCCGGCGCTGACGGAAGGGACGCCCACAGCGGTTCGGTCGCTCAGCCGTCCGACGGCCCCGGCCGGTCGCGTTCATCTGGCTCGTCACGTTCACCTGGCTCGCCCCGTCGACCTGGCTAGCGCCGCTTGCCCGGCTTGCCTCACGTGCCCTGTCCGTCGGCCTCGCCTCGCCCACCCGGCTCCCGCAGCGTGGCGAACATCAGCCAGCTGATCGCGGGCATGAGGACGAGCGGGGCGAGCGCCACCTGCAGCGACGTGCGGTCGGCCAGGGCGCCGATCCCCGGGCTCGCCAGGCCGCCGACGCTCACCGCGAGGCCCAGGGTCACCCCGCTCGCCGTCCCCACCCGGCTGGGCAGGTAGTCCTGGCCGAGCGTGATCTGGAGCGAGAAGGGCGTGTACATGCCGATCGACGCGAGCGCGAGGAACGCGTAGATCGAGTAGCCGGGAACCCACACGACCCCGGCCACCGCGACCGTGCTGACGACGTACGCCCACCGCGAGACCCGGACCCGGCCGAACCGCTGGGCGAGGGCGCCGCCGAGCATCGAGCCGACGATGCCCCCGAGATAGAGGACGAACAGCGCGACGAGGCCGGCGCTCTCGCCCCCGTCCACGCGCTCGGCCGCCTACAGCGAGACGAACGCGCCGAGCCCGACGAACGCGATCGAGCGGGTGGCCACTGCGAGGCTGAGGCGGCCGAACGAGGACCAGTCGTCGGGGCGGACGGGTGTCGCCGTCGTGCGGGAGGTCGCGACCTGCCGGGTGAGGACGCGGACGACGGGCAGCGTGAGGACCGCACCGACGAGCGCCGGGAGCACGAGCGCGGGCGTGAGTGCGAGGCCGCCGATCCCCACGCTCAGCCCGACGACGACCGGCGCGAGGGCGAACCCGACATTGCCGCCGGTGGAGAACCAGGCCATCGCCGTGTGGCTGCCGGCGCTCGCCGTGCGCGCGAGCCGGGCCCCCTCCGGGTGGTACGCCGCGACGCCGATGCCCGAGACCCCGATGAAGATCAGGGTGAGGACGTAGTTCTCGCTCACGCCGCCCAGGGCCACGCCGAGCCCGCCGAGGACCGTGCTCACCGGGACGAGCCACGGCATCGACCACCGGTCCGTCAGCGCGCCGAAGAGCGGCTGGACGATCGAGGAGACGAGCGAGGCGGCGAGGACGATCGCCGACGCCGCCGCGTACGTGTAGTCCCGCTCGGCGACGAAGAAGGGGACGAGCGCGGCGACCGCCCCCTGGTAGACGTCGACGCACGCGTGGCCGACTGCCAGGAGGGCGATCGAGGTGCGCCGGCGCATGGGCGGAGTCTGTCAGTCGCCTGTACCGGCCATCCGCGACAGCCGCTGCGCCAGCCGGGCCGCCGCCTCGCGCAGCTCGGGCGGCTCGAGGATCTCGGCGTCGTAGCCGAGGGAGGCCACGTGCATGGCGATCCAGTCGAGCTCCGTGCCGCCGGAGATGAGCACGCACCACCCGTCGGCCTCCTCCTCGACGCGCCCGGCGGTCGCCGGGACGAGCGCCCGCACGTCCTCCGCGGCCGCCCGCAGGCGGACCCGGGCGACGAACGCGTAGGGCGACGTCGTCACCGACTGCTGGACGTACTCGACCGGGTCGGGATGGTCGCGCGGGGTGAAACGCCAGGTGGAGGCCTCGACCTCGCTCATCCTGTCGAGCCGGAACGTGCGCCAGCCGTCCCGGCCGACGTCGAAGGCCATGAGGTACCAGTGCATCCCCACGGACACCATGCGCACGGGCTCGGCCGTCCGCTCGCGCTCATCGCCGCTGCGCGCCGTGTACCGGAAGCGCACCCGGACCGAGTCGCGGCAGGCGCGCGCGAGGCGGACGAGCAGGTCGGCGTCGATCGTCGAGTGGGGGCCGACGACGGCTCCCGTCGCGTCGTAGAGCGCCCGCACCTCGGCGCGCAGGCGCGGCGGCAGCACCTGGTCGAGCTTGGTGAGCGCGCGCAGCGCAGCCTCGCCCACGCCGGCCACCGTGCCACCGGCGGCCAGGCGCAGGGACAGGGCGGTGGCGGCGGCCTCGTCGGCGTCGAGCAGGAGGGGAGGGAGGCGCGTCCCGGCGCCGAGCCGGTACCCGCCGCCGATCCCGGGCGCCGCCTCCACGGGGTAGCCGAGCCGGCGCAGCCGCTCGACGTCGCGCCGCACCGAGCGCGGCGTGACGTCGAGCTCGTCGGCGAGCTCGGTGGCCGTCCACTGTGAGCGGTGCTGCAGCAGCCCGAGCAGCCGCAGCACCCGTTCGGTCGTCCCCTCGGTGCGCATGCGGACACTCTTCCACCGAACGCGGACCGAATCTGTCCTTGTTCTCCGTCACGGTGTGGTCATGAGCGAACCGACAGCGACCCTGACCGACACGTCCTGGAACGCGCTGCTCCGGGACCAGACCGACTGGCACCTGACCAACCAGGTCCGCGAGCGCCTCACCGGGCTGACCGACGACGAGTACCTCTGGGAGCCCGCCCCCGGTGCCTGGAACGTCCGCCCGCGCGGGACCGGGACTGCCCCCGTCCAGGCGGGCTCCGGCGAGATGACGATCGACTTCGCCTTCCCGCCGCCCGAGCCCGCCCCGATGACGACGATCGCCTGGCGCCTCGGCCACGTCATCGTCGGCGTGCTGGCGGTGCGCAACGCGGCCCACTTCGGCCGCGCGGCCACCGACTACCAGTCCTTCGACTACGCGCCGACGGCGGACGCAGCCCTCGCCCAGCTCGACGAGGAGTACGCGCGGTGGACCGAGGGGGTCGCGAGCCTGGGGGAGGAGGGCCTCGCCCGTCCCTGCGGCGAGGCGGAGGGCCCGTTCGCCGAGGACCCGATGGCGCGGCTCGTCCTGCACATCAACCGCGAGCTCGTCCACCACCTCGCCGAGGTCGCCCTCCTGCGCGACCTCTACCTGCACACGACGGGCGAGAGCTCCGGAGGGGCGGTGCAGTCATGAGTGCGACGGTCCAGATCACGTTCGACGCCCACGACCCGCGCGCCCTGTCGATCTTCTGGCGCGAGGTCCTCGGCTACGTCCACCCGGCGCCGCCCGGCGTCGACCTGCCCGACGGCGCCGACCCGCTCGCCGCCTGGGACGAGTTCCTCGAGGCCGCCGAGGTGCCCGAGGAGCTGCGGAACTCCTCGTCCGCTCTCGAGGACCCGGACGGCGTGGGCCCGCGGATCTTCTTCCAGCAGGTCCCCGAGGACAAGGTGGCGAAGAACCGCGTCCACCTCGACGTCCGCACGGCCTCCGACCTCAGCGGCGAGCCGCGGATGGCCGCGCTCGAGGCCGAGTGCGACCGCCTGGTCGGGCTCGGGGCGTCGCGGCTGCGTCGGCACGAGCCCGAGCCGCCCCTGAGCATCGGCTTCATCGTCATGGCCGACCCGGAGGGCAACGAGTTCTGCCTCGACTGACCCGCAGGCCGAGTAGGCCCCGTGGGGCTCGAACCCACAACCCACGGATTAAAAGTCCGTTGCTCTACCGATTGAGCTAGAGGCCCGCGAGCGCACAGGTTACGTCGGGATCGGAGCGACGCGTGAATCCCGACGACGACGAACCACCGACCACCCACCCACCGAGAGGGCACCCTGATGAGCACGCTGCACGGACTGACCACGATGGTCCTCACCGCCGACGACGTCGACGCCGCCGCGCGCTGGTACGCCGACGTCCTGGGCGCCGAGCCCTACTTCCGGCGCCCGGAGACCGGCCCCGCGGCCTACGTCGAGTTCCGGGTCGGACCGGACGAGGACGAGCTCGGCCTCATGGACCGCAGCTACCTGCCGGGCGCGGCGGGCCCGGGGACGTCGACCACGTACTGGCACGTCGACGACGTCGCGACCACGCTCGCCGACCTCCTCGCGCGCGGCGCCACCCCCGCCGAGTCGTTGACCGAGCGCGGGGAAGGATTCGTCACCGCGTCGGTGATCGACCCGTTCGGCAACATGCTCGGCCTCATGCACAGCCCGCACTGGGCCGGCCGGCACTGACGTCGACCGACTCAGCCGGCCGGCGGCTCTTCGGCCGGCGGCTGTCCGCCCGTGAACCGCGCGGGGGCGTCGGGGTCGAGCGCGGCGTCGATGCGCTCGCGCATGTCGTCCGTCATCTCCGGCAGGTCCGTCAGGTCGAACCACCGGGCCTCGGTGTTCTCCTCGTCGGCGGGGTAGGGCTCGCCGGAGACCCACGAGCAGCGGAAGGCGAGGGTGACGTACTGCGCGACGTCGCCGTTCGGGTACGTCATCGGCCCCGAGGTGCTCACGTGCACGAGCCGGTCCGCCCGCGCCCGCACGCCGGTCTCCTCGAGCACCTCGCGCACGGCCGTGTCCGCCACCTGCTCGCCCGGGTCGACGATCCCGGACACCGGAGTCCACCTGCCGTTGTCCGCGCGCCGCACGAGCAGGACCTGGTGCTGCGCGGGGGAGGTGGGGTCCTCCCGGACGACCACCGCGGAGGCGCCCGTCATCCACAGCAGGGCGTGCCCCACGTGCTCGCGGAGCTCGAGGATGAAGTCGGGGGTCGGCACGGTGTCAGGCGATCTGGACGGGGTCGGCGTGGTCGTCGGCGGGCAGGTCGCCGTCGATCGTGGCCGTGACCTGCAACGTCCGGAAGTTGATCCCGCCGCCGTAGGAGGAGAGGAAGGCGTTGTCGGCGGCGTCGCGGCCGGTCGAGATGCGCAGGAGGGGCCGGCGGGGCGCGAGACGCGTCGCGTCGATCGCGTGCCAGCGGTTCTCGTGCCACGCCTCGGCCACGGCGTGGAAGTCCATCGGGGAGAGCCCGGGCGCGTACACCGAGGTCACGCGGGCGGGCACGTCCATCGCGCGCAGGAGGGCGACGACGAGGTGCGCGTAGTCCCGGCACACCCCCTGGCGGGCGAGCATCGTCTCGACCGCGCCGTCGGTCGGCCGAGAGGAGTCCCGGACGTAGGCGAGCGACGTGTTCACCCACGACTCGACGGCACGGACGAGCTCGAGGCCCGTCAGCCCGGCGAACTGCGAGCGCGCGAACCGGAAGAGGCGGTCGGACTCGGCGTACCTCGAGGGGCGCAGGAACTCGAGCAGCTCGGCCGGCTCGTCCATGTCGCCGAGGTCCCCGTCCCCGCCGACCTGCGCCTCGTAGTCGAGCGTGAGCGGCGTGCCGAGCTCGGTGTCGTCCGGCAGGTCGAGGACGTGGGTGACGGTGCCGTGCCGGCCGACGAACTCGACGAGGTCGACCTCGCTCTCCCCGAGCCGGCAGACGAGCCGCTCGTCGATCGTCAGGCCCGGCTGGCGGGCCACCGAGACGAGGAAGGCGAGGCGGGTCGCGCCGCGGCGGGTGGTCATCTGGAGGCTGGCGGTGACGGAACGCTGCACGCTCGCCAGCGTAGGTGCCACCGCACGAGCGCTCGACCCGGAGGCCTCCGGCGACGAGATGCGCGACAATGGCGGACGCCGCCCGGCCGTCCGCCGGGCACGCCGAAGGAGGTCGACATGAACGAACCACGACGACCCCGCCGGCCCGCGATGCTCGACCCCGCCGTGGCGGAGGGCATCGAGGGCGACGAGGACCCGGCCACCCGGTCCGAGCTCGCGCACACGACCGCGCGCCTCATCGTCGACGGCGGCCGCCGCGACTCCGGGACCGACCCCGACCTGCTCGACCGGCTCGTCACCCTCGTCGACTCCGAGGGCCTCGACACGATCGCCGAGCTCTGGTCGCGCAGCCCCGCCGCCACGCTGCCCGGCGCGCTGTGGCGGCTCTACCTGCTGCGCGAGTGGGTGCGCCGCGACCCGGCCACCGTGGCCGCCCGCTACCGCGAGGGGCTCACCCGCGCCGAGGTGGCCGGCGCCGTCGCCGGCGTGGCTGCGCCCAACGGTCCCGACGAGGTCGTCGGCGTGGTCGACCAGGTCCTCTCCGGCGTCTACGCCGGTGACCTCGCCGTCGCGCTCGACCGCGCGGCCGCGTTCCTCCGCGTGCTCGCGACCGGGTCCGCGCTGCACGCGGACCACGAGGAGTCCGAGGGCGACGGCGCCGACCTCGCGTTCGAGATCACCCGCCGCGCCGGCGGGCTGCTCGGCACTGCGGAGGACCTCGAGGCCGCCGCCACCCTGCACGGCAGCGGCCAGCTCGACTGAGCCCCGCCCACCAGCACGTGCCCGACCGAACGGGAGATCCACCCATGCGCACCGCCGACCGCCTGAGCGCCGACGAGGCCGACGCCGTCCGAGCACTCGCCGCCGAGGCCAAGGCCGCCGACGGGGTGGGCCCCCTCGACGAGCAGACCCTCCTCCGGCTCGCCCCCGACTCCGCCCGCGCGGCCACGCACCTGCTGCTCGAGGACGAGGACGGCGCGCTGCTCGGCTACGCCCAGGTCGCCGACGGCTCGGGCGAGCTGGTCGTGGCCCCCGCCGCCCGGCGGCGCGGACTCGGCCGGCAGCTGCTGGTCGCGGCGCGTGAGATCGGCGGCGACGTCTCGGTGGAGGGGACGTCCGGTACCGACGCGGGCCTCGCCGTCTGGGCGCACGGCGACCTCCCCGGCGCCCAGGCGCTCGCGGGCTCGCTCGGCCTCACGCGCGTGCGCGAGCTCCTGCGGATGGGGGCCCAGGTCCGCACCGACGACGCGCCACAGCCGCCGGCCGGGACCCGGATCGAGACCTTCGACGTCGATGCGCACGCCGAGCCCTGGCTGCGGGTCAACGCGCGGGCGTTCGCGACCCACCCCGAGCAGGGGCGGATGACGCGCGCCGACCTCGACGAGCGTCTCGCGCAGCCGTGGTTCGACCCCGAGCTGCTCCTCCTCGCGTACGACGAGGCGGCCGACGACGACGGACCCCGCGCCCCCGATCCGCTCGGTTTCATCTGGATGAAGCCGGGCGATCCGGGCGAGGCGGAGCTGTACGTCCTCGGCGTCGACCCGTCGGCGCAGGGCCGCGGACTCGGCCGCGACCTCACGGCCCGCGGCCTGGCGGAGGTGGCCGCGCGCGGGCGGAGCTCGGTCGACCTCTACGTCGAGGGGGACAACGCGCCGGCGCTCGCGACCTACGAGCGGCAGGGCTTCGCGGTCGTCGAGCGGCACAGCCAGTACGCCTGACCCTCCGCAGCGCCACCTGACCGCGAGGTGGTTGGATGGCGCCATGAGCTCCTCCTCCGCGCCGCACGGCACCGACGAGCACACCCCCGACCTGCACGAGGACCGCGAGGACGTCGAGGCGCGGGTCGCGCGGCAGCTGACCGGCGAGGGCGCCCAGGGCGGCCCGGGCGACTCCGCCACCGACGGTCCGCCGACCTTCGTCATCCAGGGCAGCCCCGCGGACCCCGAGGACGAGGAGCCCGCGACGGCGGACGGCGACCTGCCGGACGACCGCTTCGCCGACCGCGAGATCAGCTGGCTCGCCTTCAACCAGCGGGTGCTCGAGCAGGCGGAGGACCAGAGCCTCCCGATCCTCGAGCGCGCGTGGTTCCTCGGCATCTTCGCCTCCAACCTCGACGAGTACTTCATGGTCCGCGTCGCCGGCCTCAAGCGCCGGATCAGCACGGGCCTCGCGGTGCCGGGCGCATCCGGCCTGAGCCCGCGGCAGGTTCTCGAGCGCATCGGGGCCGGCGCGCAGGAGCTGATGTCCCGCCACGCGAAGGTCTTCCTCGACGACGTGCAGCCCAAGCTCGCCGAGGAGGGCATCGACATCCTCCACTGGGGCGAGCTCGCGGACAGCGAGAAGGAGCGCCTGCACAAGTTCTTCCGCACCCAGATCTTCCCGGTGCTCACGCCGCTCGCGGTCGACCCGGCGCACCCCTTCCCCTACATCTCGGGCCTCTCGCTCAACCTCGCGGTCCTCGTGCGCAACCCCGAGACGGGGATGGAGCACTTCGCCCGCGTCAAGGTGCCGGCGCTGCTGCCGCGGTTCATCGCCGTCGACGCCGAGGGCCGCCCCTACCGCCCGGAGGACGTGCCGGAGGACGCGGGCGGCCGCACCTCCTACGTCCCGCTCGAGGAGATCATCGGGCAGCACCTCGACGCCCTGTTCCCGGGCATGGAGATCGTCGAGCACCACACGTTCCGCGTCACCCGCAACGAGGACCTCGAGGTCGAGGAGGACGACGCCGAGAACCTGCTCCAGGCCCTCGAGAAGGAGCTCTCCCGCCGGCGCTTCGGCCCGGCCGTCCGCCTCGAGGTCGAGGAGCACATCTCCGAGCGGGTGCTCGACCTGCTCGCGCGCGAGCTCGGCGTCGGCGAGCAGGAGATCTACCGCCTGCCCGCGCCGCTCGACCTCACGGGCCTCAACGTCATCCACGACCTCGACCGCCCGCACCTCAAGTATCCCAAGTACGTGCCGGTCACGGCGGCGGGCCTGGCGAAGGTCGAGTCGGCGAACCCGACCGACATCTTCGCCGCCATCCGCGAGCGCGACGTCCTCCTGCACCACCCCTACGACTCGTTCTCCACGTCGGTCCAGCAGTTCCTCCAGCAGGCCGCGAAGGACCCGAAGGTCCTCGCCATCAAGCAGACGCTGTACCGCACCTCGGGCGACTCGCCGATCGTCGACGCCCTCATCGCCGCCGCCGAGGCCGGCAAGCAGGTCCTCGCGATCGTCGAGATCAAGGCCCGGTTCGACGAGCAGGCGAACATCGAGTGGGCGCGCAAGCTCGAGGAGTCGGGCGTCCACGTCGTCTACGGGATCGTCGGCCTCAAGACGCACTGCAAGCTGTCGATGGTCGTGCGCCAGGAGGCGGACGGGCTGCGCCGCTACTGCCACGTGGGCACCGGCAACTACCACCCGAAGACGGCCCGCGGCTACGAGGACATCGGGATGTTCACGTGCCACCGCGACGTCGGCCAGGACCTCACGCGCCTGTTCAACCAGCTCTCCGGCTACGCGCCGAGCACGAGCTACCACCGCCTGCTCGTGGCCCCGCGCGACATCCGCCCCGGCCTGCTCGAGGGCATCGAGAAGGAGATCGCCCACCACGAGGCGGGCCGCCCCGCGTGGATCAAGATCAAGGTCAACTCGATCGTCGACGAGCGCCTCATCGACGGCCTGTACCGGGCGAGCCGCGCGGGCGTCCCGGTCGACGTCGTGGTCCGCGGCATCTGCGCCATCAAGGTCGGCCTGCCGGGCACCGGCGCCAACCTCCGGGTCCGCTCGATCCTCGGTCGCTTCCTCGAGCACTCCCGGATCTTCGCCTTCGCGAACGACGGCGACCCGCAGGTGTGGATCGGCTCCGCGGACCTCATGCACCGCAACCTCGACCGCCGCGTCGAGGCCCTCATCCGCATCGTCGACCCCGGCCAGCGCGAGCGCCTCGTCGAGCTCGTCGACCTCGCCGCCTCGGACGAGACGTCCTCGTGGCGCCTCGGCCCCGACGGCTGGACCAGGGTCACGCACGACGCCGACGGCAACCGCCTGCGCGACGTCCAGCAGCACCACATGCGCCAGGCGCGACGGCGGGTCGCGAGCTCGAGGTGAGCCGGGGGAACGTCCGGGCCGCCGGCCTGGTCGTCTGGCGCGAGGAGGGCCGGCGGCTCGAGGTCCTCCTCGTCCACTCGCCGCGGTACGACGAGTGGGGCTTCCCCAAGGGCCACCTCGACCCGCACGAGACCCTCCAGGAGTGCGCCGTCCGCGAGGTGGCAGAGGAGACCGGCGAGCTCGTCGTCGTCGGCCAGCCCCTCGGGGTCGTGCGCTACCGGCTGCGGGACGGGCGCCGGAAGCACGTCAGCTACTGGGCGAGCAGCGCGGCGACGCCCGACGGCGCCTGGTCCCGGGTGCGCCGCGTCCCGTCGGCGGCGTCCGCCGACGAGATCGACGAGACGCGGTGGATGTCCGTGCGCGACGCCGAGAAGGCCCTCGCGCACGACCGCGACCGCGAGGTCCTCGGCCGCCTCGTCGACCAGTGGAAGGACTCCCGCCTCGACACCTGGACGGTCCTCCTCGTGCGGCACGCCCGCGCGCGGGCGCGGAAGTCGTGGAAGGGCTCCGAGGCGACCCGGCCGCTCACGGTGGGCGGCGCGGTCCAGGCGGTCGGCATGGGGTCGCTGTTCTCGGCCTACGGGGTCGAGCAGCTCGTCAGCTCGCCGTGGGAGCGCTGCCGGGCGACCCTCGCCTCGTACGCGGAGCGCGGCGGCATCGAGGTCGACCTCCACGAGGAGCTGACCGAGGCCGCCCACGAGCGCCGGAAGCGCCCCGTCCGCGACCTCGTGGCGGCCGCGCTCAGCCGCCCCACCCGGCCCACGGCGATCTGCACGCACCGCCCCGTGCTGCCCACGGTGGTCGCCACGCTGCTCGACCGGGCGCCCCACGCCCTGCGCCGCACGGTCCCGGACAAGGACCCCTTCCTGCGGACCGGCGAGATGCTGGTCGTGCACTGCGCGCGCCGGGCGCGGCACGGCCCCGTCGTCGTCGCCGTCGAGCGGGTCCGCGCCGTCGAGGACGAATGAGCGCAGACTCACCCTCCGGATGATCGCCCGTGCGCGCGGGGGTGTCCCCGGGCCGGGAACGGCCCCCGACGACGACGAACCACCACCCACCGGCTCCCCTCCAGAACGGCGTCCGCCCAGGTCGGCGCGGCTGTGGCCCGGTAGACCGGGACTGTCTGATCCCACCGTCATGCGTCCGAAAAATCCTGGTCAAGCCGTGGCCCGTGGTCAATCTGTGACTGAGGTGACTGGTCGAGTTCACCGATTGTTCACTTACGACGTGATGTCCGTACACCCGCGGTGCCTAACGTCCCCACGTGGTCGGGCTTTCCCGAACCGGACTCCACTTGTAGAGGATGGAAATACCGTGAAGCTTGCTGGTTCCCGCCGTCTGGCCGGCCTGGCCGCCGTCGGCGCTGTCGCCATGACCCTTGCCGCCTGTGGCGGCGACGACGCCGAGTCGACCGAGGAGGAGACCTCGGAGGAGGAGACCTCCGAGGAGGAGTCCTCCGAGGAGGAGGACACCGAGTCGGAGCCCGAGGAGGCCCCCTCGGAGTCCGAGTCCGAGGAGTCGCCCTCCGAGTCCGAGTCCGAGGGTGGCGACGCCGGTGCGTCCGGCCCGCAGGACCTCGGCATCGACTACGCCTCGCTGTCCGGCACGCTCAACGGCTCGGGCGCCTCCTCGCAGGAGACCGCCATGCAGGCGTGGCGTGACCAGTTCGGCCAGGAGTCGGACGTCACCGTCAACTACAACGCCACGGGCTCCGGCACCGGCCGCGAGCAGTTCGTCGGTGGCCAGGTCTCCTTCATCGGCACCGACTCCTACTTCGAGGGCGACGAGCTCGCCGCCGCCGAGGAGCGTTGCGGTGGGAACCCGATCGTCGAGCTGCCGACCTACGTGTCGCCGATCGCCGTCGCGTTCAACCTCCCGGGCGTCGACACCCTCAACCTCACCCCGGAGACCGTCGCCGGCATCTTCAACGGCGACATCACCTCCTGGGACGCCGAGGAGATCGCGGCGGACAACCCCGACGCCGACCTCCCCGCGCTCCCGGTCATCCCGGTCAACCGCTCGGACGACTCCGGTACCACGGAGAACTTCCAGCAGTGGCTGCAGGAGTCGGGCTCGGGCTGGGAGCACGAGCCGTCCGACGTGTGGCCGATCGACGGCACGCAGTCGGCCCAGGCCACCTCGGGCGTCGTCCAGCTCGTCACCGGCACCGAGGGCGCCGTCACGTACGCCGACGCCTCGCAGATCGGTGACCTCGGCACCGCCGCGATCGGCCTCGGCGACGGCAACTTCGTCGAGTACTCGGCCGAGGCCGCCGCGGCCATCGTCGACGGCTCGGAGCCCGCGGAGGGCGCCACCGAGACGCAGCTGACGATCAACCTGCAGCGCGACGGCTCGATCCCCGACGCGTACCCGATCGTCCTCATCTCGTACCACGCCGCCTGCTCGGTGTACGAGGACGAGGCCGAGGCCGCCAACGTCCAGGGCTTCCTCGCCTACATCGCCTCCGCGGAGGGCCAGTCGGCCGCCGAGGAGTTCGGTGTCGCCCCGATCTCGGACAACCTGCGTGGCCAGGTCAACACCGTGATCGAGCAGATCTCGGCCGGCTGACCCACGCCTGACCACGTCGACGGTCCGGCCCCGAGCGGGGCCGGACCGTCGACGCGCTCACCGACATCCCCTCGGGCTCGTCGGGTCCACCCCGGCCCGGCGCGGCCGGCCCACCCCACCGCCACGGCGACTGGAGCCACCCCGTGTCTGAAGCTGTCACCACCTCCGCACCGCCAGCTGAACGCCCACCGTCCAAGCGGGTCGACGGAGGCAAGGTCCGCACCGGCGACCGGGTCTTCAACGGACTCTCGTTCGCCGCGGGCGCCGTCATCATCGCGGTCCTCGGCGCCGTCGCGCTGTTCCTGCTCCTGCAGTCGATCCCCGCGCTGACCTCCAGCTCGGAGGACGTGGCCGCCGCCGCGCCGTTCACCAGCGGCAACGGCTTCTGGGCCTACGCCGGGATCACGATCTTCGGCACGCTGCTCGCGTCGATCATCGCGCTGATCATCGCCGTCCCGTTCGCGATCGCGATCTCGCTGTTCATCTCGCACTACGCGCCGCGCCGCATGTCCTCCGCGCTCGGGTACGTCATCGACCTGCTCGCCGCCATCCCCTCGGTCGTCTTCGGCCTGTGGGGCATGCGCCTGCTCGAACCGCTCCTGCGCCCCGCGTTCACGTGGGTCTCCGAGACCTTCACGCCCGTGCTCGAGTGGATCGCCGGCAACTGGGGCGACTCCGAGCTCGGCCAGGACCCCGAGCAGTGGTACGGCGGCCTGCCGGGCTTCAGCTACATGGCGGAGAACTTCGAGTGGTGGCCGATCTCGCCGTTCCTCTTCGACTTCACCCCGCCGGCCCGCAACATCCTCATGGGCGGGCTCATCCTCGCCATCATGATCCTGCCGATCATCACGTCCCTGTGCCGCGAGGTCTTCCTGCAGACCCCGCGCCTGCAGGAGGAGGCCTCGCTCGCGCTGGGCGCCACCCGCTGGGAGATGATCAAGCAGACGGTGCTGCCCTTCGGCCGCTCCGGCATGGTGTCCGCGTCGATGCTCGGCCTCGGGCGCGCCCTCGGCGAGACGATGGCCCTCCTCATGGTCCTCTCGCCCGGCCTCGCGGTGAACTTCTGGCTCATGTCCCCGGGGCAGCACGCGACGATCGCCTCGCAGATCGCGCTGTCGTTCCCCGAGGCGCACGCCACCGGTGACCCGGTCGCCGGCCAGGACGTCCTCATCGCGATCGGCCTGATGCTGTTCATCCTCACCTTCGTCGTCAACTACATCTCCCGGGCCATCGTCGCCCGGTACGCCGAGTTCTCGGGAGCCAACGCATGAGCGACACCGACCCCACCGGCCACGTCGGGCGGGAGACCGCCGCGAACGACCAGCTGACGACCAACGCCGGTGCGGCGCTGGGCAAGCGGGTCGGCGACGGCCCGCCGACGCGCGCCCACGGGGCGCCGTCCATCACGAGCCACGGCCGCCGCCTGCCCGGGTGGGTGCAGTGGGTCGTCATCGCCTTCGCGCTGGCCGTCGGCATCTTCTTCGGCATGCGCACCGAGACCTTCGGGCCGGCGGTCGAGACCTGGTCGGACCCGGAGCGCGAGTCGCAGTACTCGCTGCCGCTCCTGACCATCGGGCTCTACGCCGTCGTCACCTACATCGTCGTCATGATCCTCGTGGCCTACCTCTACGAGGGACGTCGCTACGGCGGCGACCGGGTGGCCACCACGATCATCGGCGGCGCGTTCCTGGTCGCGCTCCTCCCGCTCGTCTCCCTCCTGTGGACCTCCATCCAGCAGGGCATCGCGGCGATCTCGTGGAGCTTCCTCACGCACAACAACGTCGGCGCGTCCGTCGCGGACGTCGAGACCGGCCTCGGGCACGCGATCATCGGCACGCTCTACGTCACGCTGCTCACGGCGCTCGTCGCCATCCCGCTCGGCATCTTCACGGCGATCTACCTCGTCGAGTACGGCAAGGGCCCCTTCGCCCGCGCCGTCACCTTCCTCGTCGACATCATGACGGGCATCCCCTCGATCGTCGCCGGTCTGTTCGCCGTCGCGATGCTGACGATGGTCATGGGCCAGCTCGGGTTCGACAGCGCGCCGGCCTACCGCTCCGGCGCGATGGGTGCGGTCGCGCTCATCGTCCTCATGACCCCCATCGTCGTGCGCAACACCGAGGAGATGCTGCGGCTCGTGCCCAACGAGCTGCGCGAGGCCTCCTACGCGCTCGGCGTGCCGAAGTGGCTGACGATCGTCAAGGTCGTCCTGCGCACCTCGGTCGCGGGCATCATCTCGGGTGTCGTCATCGCCGTCGCCCGCGTCATCGGTGAGTCGGCCCCGCTGATGATCACCGCCATGTCGACCGACGTGTTCAACTACAACCCGTTCGACAACTACATGATGACGCTGCCGGTGTACGTCTACAACACGTTCCGCACCGGCAACTTCGAGGCATCCTGGGGCGGCGCGCTCGTCCTCATCTTCATCGTCCTCGTCTTCAACCTCATCGCCCGCTTCGTGGCGGCGATGTTCGCGCCGAAGGGCGAGCGGTGAGCGCCGGCATGACGCACGCACCGACCACCCGTACGGCCTCCCGCACCGCCACCGTCCCCCTCGGCCACCGGCCGGCCCTGAACGGAAGGATCTGACCGAGTGTCCAAGCGCATCGAGGTCAAGGACCTCAACATCTACTACGGCTCCTTCAAGGCGGTCGAGGACGTCACCGTCACCATCGAGCCCCGCTCGGTCACGGCCCTCATCGGCCCGTCCGGCTGCGGCAAGTCGACGTTCCTCCGCACGCTCAACCGCATGCACGAGGTCATCCCCGGCGCGTACGTCGACGGCGAGGTGAACGTCGACGGCCAGAACCTCTACGCCCCCGGCGTCGACCCCGTGGACGTCCGCGGCATGGTCGGCATGGTCTTCCAGCGCCCCAACCCGTTCCCCACGATGTCGATCGCGGAGAACGTGCTCGCCGGCGTGCGCCTCAACAACCGGCGCATCAGCCGCTCCGACGCCGAGGCGCTCGTCGAGCGCTCCCTGCGCGGCGCGAACCTGTGGAACGAGGTCAAGGATCGCCTCGCGCGGCCCGGCTCGTCCCTCTCGGGCGGTCAGCAGCAGCGCCTGTGCATCGCCCGCGCGATCGCCGTCAAGCCCGACGTCGTCCTCATGGACGAGCCCTGCTCGGCGCTCGACCCCATCTCCACGCTCGCGATCGAGGACCTCATCGCCGAGCTGAAGGAGAACTACACGATCGTCATCGTCACGCACAACATGCAGCAGGCGGCGCGCGTGTCGGACAAGACGGGATTCTTCAACATCCAGGGCACCGGCAAGCCCGGTCGGCTCATCGAGTACGACGTCACCGAGACGATCTTCCAGAACCCGGCCAACCAGCAGACCTCGGACTACGTCTCCGGCCGCTTCGGCTGACCTCGCACCACCACGCACGACGACGAACGGCGCCGCACCCTCGCAGGGTGCGGCGCCGTTCGCGGCTGTGCGGGGGCCGGTCGGGGGTACGCGCCGACCGGCGGGGATCAGCTGGCCGAGCCCTCGGCGGAGCCGGTCGTCGGCGAGCTGGTCGAGAGGATGCAGATGCCGTCGCGGTCGTCCGCCTCGTCCCACGTCTCCTGGGTGGGCGTGAGGAGCTGGACCATGTACTGGCTCGAGGCGTAGTCGGTCCCGACGTAGCCCTCGAACGCGTCCGCGCAGGCGGTCTCGAGCTCGGTGCCGACCTCGGTCTGGCCCGGGAACTCGTCGCCGTCGAAGGTGTGGACGAGGTAGACCTCGCCGGTGTGCTCGTCCTCGCAGTCGACCTCCGGGATCTCGGAGACCTGGCCGCCGGTCGCGTCGGACATGTCGAGGCACTGGCCGGCCTCGAACTGCTGGACGGTCGAGCCGCAGGCGGCGAGGAACGGGACGGCGAGCGCGGCGGCGGCGACGGCGGCCGCGCGGCGGGCGTGGGTGGCGCGCATGGGGGAGGAGTCCTTCCGGAAGGGAGAGAGGTCGGAGCCGGTGAGGCCTTGGGAAGGATATCGCCAGCGGGGGCCCGGAAACCCCGCTCGACCGGGGGACTTCAGCCCATGGGGAGCGCGGTGAGGCTCTGGTGGACGATGCCGGCGAGCAGGGCGGAGACGATCCCGACGGCGGGGAGGGTGACGAGCCACGCCACGAGCACCCGGCGGGCGGTCGACCACTGCATGCGGCCGGGCGTGACGAGGCCCGAGCCGATCATGGCCGACCCGATCGTGTGGGTCGTCGAGACCGGCAGCCCGGGGGCGAGCGCGACGACGCCGAACACCGTCACCGCGGCTCCCTGGATGAACGCCCCGCGGGTGACCGCGCGCCCGACCATGAGGTCGCCGAGGGTGGCGATGATCCGGCGCCCGCCCATCGCCGTCCCCGCGGCGAGGGCGCACGCGGTGGCGACGACGACCCAGGCCGGCACCTCCCCGGCGGCCCGACCGGCGAGCGTGAGGGCGAGGACGAGCACGAGGACCGACTTCGCGCTGCTGAGCAGGCCGATGAGCATCGCCGACGCGGTGGTCGCGGCGGCCAGCGCGACGCGGGCGGCCGGTTCCACCCGGTCGGCGGGGGTGGACATCGCCAGCCTGCGGCCCAGCTGCGTACCCGCGTAGGTCACCGCCAGCGCCGCCACGGCGCTGAGGACCATGGGGGCGAGGACACCGGTGCCGAGCCGCGCCCAGTCCACGCGCGCGCCGCTCGTGGCCGCCGCGCCGGCCAGGGCGCCGACGAGCGTGTACGTGGTCGAGACCGGGAGGCCGAGGCGGGCCGCGAGCGCGAGCCAGCCGGTCGCGCAGGCGAGCGCCACCGCGAGGACCGCGAGGCCGGGGTCGCCGCCCGGCAGCTCGGCGACGCCGAGGCCCGCCTGGTCGGACAGGGCCGGGTGGAGCCACCAGCCCGCGAGCGACCCGACGAGCACCATGACGGCCGCCCACCGGGTGGCCGAGCGCGGGCCGAGGGAGCGGGTGGCCACGGCGGTGGCCACGGCGTTGGAGGCGTCCTGGACCCCGACGGAGAACGTGAACCCCAGGCCGAGCAGGACCGCGAGCGCGAGGAGGACGTCCGTCACCGGCGGCCGGCTCCCGCCGCGAGGATCCGCATGTCGACGACGACGTCGGCGCAGCCCGCGACCGCGTCGGCGAGCGCGGCGAGGACGACGTGGGGGGCGGCCGCGGGGGAGCGGTCGGTCGTGGCAGAGGTCGACGCCGTGCGGACGGCCCGCTGGAGGGAGGCCTCGAGGTCCTCCCGGACCCGGGCCGTCTCGCGGGCGATGTCGGCGAGCCGCCCCGTCGCGCGCAGCGCCCCGGTGGCGACGCCCACCAGCTCGGCGGCCCGCAGCACCTCGTCGGCGGCGTGGACGACCGAGTGGTGCGTGGGGGCGGACCGGTCGGCGAGCAGCGTGCGGGACACCCGCAGCAGCGTGCGCACGACGACGCGCTGGGCCGAGAGCACGCGATGGAGGTCCCCGCGCTCGAACGGCAGGACGAGGTCGCCGACGAGGCGGTCCGTCACCTCCTCGCCGAGCCGGTCGGTGCTCCGGGCGATGTCGCCGACCTGCTCGTCGAGCTCGGGGACGTCAGCCGTCGTGGCGCCGACGACCCGGACGAGCAGCATGGCCGTGTCGACCATGAGGCGGGAGCTCGACGCGAGGCTGGGTCCGTCCCCGGACACCACGGACGGGCGGCGCGACAGGCGCACGGCGACTCCAGGTGAACGAGGCGTGACGGGCGGATGAACGGGAACCCTAACAGGCGGGCGCGCGCGATCGAGGGGCCCGTCCGGACGGGGTCCTGGGGTGCCGGGGGACGTCACCGGCGAAGGAGGGACGGCGGACCGGAGAGCGCCTGTCGGCGCGAAGGCCGCTCGTAGCGGCAAATGTTGGAGCCCGGGGCTTTCGCGGCCCGCCGTCGAGATCCAACGTACGCCCTCGCGCCGCCGGCTGTCACGTCCCGGCCGTCAGATCGCTGCCGTCAGCTCGCGGCCGTCAGCTCCCGGCCGGCGCGTCCCGGCGCGCGGGTCGGTCGTCGCCGGTGCCGTCCGCGTCGTCGCCCGGCCGGTCGTCCCCGGACCCCGCCGCTCGGACCTCGAACCGGTAGCCGACGTTGCGCACCGTGCCGATGGGCTGGTCGTGCTCGGCGCCGAGCTTAGCGCGCAGCCGGCGGACGTGCACGTCCACGGTGCGCGTGCCGCCGTAGTACTCGTACCCCCACACGGCCTGGAGGAGCTGGGCGCGGGTGTGGACGCGGGCGGGGTGCGCGGCGAGGTGCCGGAGCAGCTCGAACTCGCGGAAGGTGAGATCGAGCACCCGGCCGCGGACCCGGGCGGTGTACGCCGTCGTGTCGATGACGAGATCGCCGGCCTCGATGACCTCCGCCTCGTCACCCGGGCCGGAGCCGATGCCGGTGCCCGCCCCGGACCCCGCGAGGGCCTGCGCGCGGGCGGGGGCGGAGCGGTCGAGCAGCATGCGCAGGCGGGCCTCGACCTCGGCGGGACCGGCGCTCTCGAGCACCACGTCCCAGGCGCCCCACTCGGTCGAGACGGCCGCGAACCCGCCCTCGGCGAGGACGAGCAGCAGCGGCACGCCCTCCGGCAGCGTCCCCCCGACCCCGGCGGTGCGGCACAGCGCCCGGGCCCCGACGAGGTCGTGGCGCCCGTCGACCAGCAGCACGTCGGCGCGGTCCTGAGCCACGAGCGCGCTCATCGTCAGCGGCGCGAGGGTGACGCGGTGCCGGAGCAGGGCGAGGGCGGGCAGCGCCCGGACGGCACCGCCCGGGTCGGCGGTGAGGAGCACCAGCTCGGCCATCCGCTCTCCTTCGGTCCGGCTGTGCAGTCTATGCGGGTCGGGGGCGCCCGGTTCCCGGCGTACCGGGACGGACCTGGGATGATCGACCGGTGTCGTCGCCGTCCCCGCGCTCCGTCCCGCCCTCGCGGCGCGGGACGTCGCTGCGCGCGGCGCTGACCGCGGTCCTCGCGGCGGTCCTCGCCGCCGTCTCCCTCGGGCCGCCCGCGGGTGTCGCGGTCGTCACCCTCGTGTGCTCGATCCTCCTGGCGGTCGGGCTCCCGCGCCTGCTCGACCTCCCGCACGGCTCGGGCGCCGCCTGGTTCCTCTCCGGCGGGGCGCTCGTCATCCCGGGCGTCGTGTGGTTCGGCGGCCTCGACCGGGTCGTGCTGCTCGTCGCGGGCGCTGTCGCCACCGCGTTCGTCCACCAGATGGTCCGGCGCGACGGCCGGCCCCGGCTCACCGAGTCCGTCGCCGGGGACGTCCTCGGCCTCGCCCTCATGTCCTTCGGCACCGGCTGGTTCGTCGTGGCCCGCGAGCCGGGCGGCGAGCAGTGGGTGACGGCCGGCGCGCTCGCCGTCGTGGTCGGCACGGCATGCGCCGCGCTGCCCGTCACCTCCTGGCTCGCGGCGAGCCTCGCGGTCACGGCCGGCGGCCTCGTCACCGCCGGGTTCGGGGCGCTCGTCCCCGACGTCGGCTGGTGGCGCGGCGCCCTCCTCGGCCTCGTGGTCGGCGTCCTCACCGCCGCGCTGCACCGCACGTCCGCCCGCTCGCCGAGCTCCTCGCGGCTGCGCCCGGCACTCGCCGCCGCCACGATCCCGCTCCTCGCCGTCGGGGCGGTCGTCACCGTCATCCTGCTCGGTACCACGTAGGTCGAGGAGCGCCCCGCCCGGCGACGCCGTCCGCGCGCTCGCCTACCCTGGTGGCATGACGTTCACGTTCCCCGAGGGACTGGCACCCGAGAACTACCCGGTGGCGTGGCTCGTCGGGACGTGGCACGGGTCCGGCGCGATCGGCTACGACGGCATCGACGAGCAGGTCGTGGTCCAGGAGATCGAGGTCGACCACGACGGCGGCCCCTACCTGCGCTGGCAGGCCACGATCTGGCTCGCCGAGCCCGGGCTGTCCGGGCCCGTGGCCAACGAGATGCCCGGCCTCGAGCGCTACGCGAACCTCGTCAAGGGCCAGCAGTGGTCGACCGAGACGGGCTACGTCCGCACGGTGCCCGGCGAGCCGGTCCCCGCCGGGCAGCCCGCCCCGCAGACCGCGGAGCTCGAGGTCCTGCTCGCGGACCCGGCCGGCCACCTCTCGCTGTACGTCGGGCGCTCGCAGCCCGCCCGGATCGAGCTGACCACCGACGCGGTCGTCCGCTCACCCAGCGCGTCCGAGCTGTCGGCGGGCTCCTGGATGCTCGGGCTCGTGCAGTCCGATCTCATGTGGGCGCGGGACATCGCGGCCTTCGGCAAGCCGCTCGCCCCCTACGCCTCCGGCCGGCTCGGACGGGTCGAGTGATGCTGCCCGGCACCGCCCCGGCCGCCGCGCCGGACCTCACCGACTGGCACCCCCAGCCCTCCCCGCTGCTCGCGCGCGAGGGCGCCGTCGAGGGCTCCGGCCCCGACGCCGGCGTGCCGCTCCACCTCGGCCGCCCGGTGCACGAGCAGCGTGCGCTCGAGGCGGGCGACGCGGTCGTCGACCTCTCCCAGCTCGGCGTCGTCACCGTCTCGGGCGCCGACCGGCTCACCTGGCTCGACACCCTGTCCTCGCAGTGGGTCCGGGACCTCACGCCCGGGCAGGCCGCCGAGCTCCTCCTGCTCGACAACCAGGGGCACATCGCGTTCGCGGCCGCCGTGGTCGACGACGCCGAGACCACGTGGCTCGTCGTCGAGGGCGCCTGCGCCGCCCCGCTCGCCGCGTTCCTCGACTCGATGCGGTTCATGCTCGACGTCGAGGTCCGCGTCCGCGCCGACGTCGCGGTCCTCGGGGCCCTCGGGGGCGGCCGCGACCGGCTGCGCGCCGCAGACCCGCTCGCCGTGTGGGACGACCCGTGGCCCGTCACCGCGCCCGGCTCCACCGCCTACGGGCCCGCCGACGCCGACCACCCCGGCGCGGACCACCCGGTCGTCCTCGCCCTCCTCGCGCGTGACCGGCTCGAGGAGGCCGTCGCCGCCGCGCTCGCGCCCGCCGACGCCCGGTCGGTCGGCTCGCTCGCCGGCACCTGGGCGTGGGAGGCCGTACGGGTCGCGGCCTACCGCCCGCGGCACGGCCGCGAGGTCGACGACCGGACCCTGCCGCACGAGCTCGACTGGCTGCGCACCGGCGTCCACCTGACCAAGGGCTGCTACCGCGGCCAGGAGACGGTGGCCAAGCTCGTCAACCTCGGCCGGCCGCCGCGCCGCCTCGTGCTCCTCCACCTCGACGGGAGCGAGCACATCACCCCGGAGGCGGGCGCCCCGGTCGAGAACGACGGCAAGGTCGTCGGCCGCCTCACCTCCGTGGTCCGGCACGGCACCGACGGCCCGCTCGCGCTCGCGGTCGTCAAGCGCTCGGTCCCGACCGACGCCGTCCTCACCACCGGCGGCGTCACGGCCGCGCAAGAGGTCGTCGTCGACCCCTCCGGGGTCACCGACGCCCGGCCGGGCGAGCGGCCCGGCGCGGGTCTGCGCCGCCTGAGGTAGACCCGGTGGCGGACGAGGAGGGGCGCCCCGACCGAGGTCTGCGCCGCCTCGCCCTGCACGCCCGCACGCGCCTGCGGCAGGGGACCCGGCGCGCGCGCTGGGCGTTCGTCCCGTCGGTCGTGGCCGCGGCCGCCGCGGCGCTGGCCTTCCTCATCTCCTCGGAGGTGCTCGGGCACGAGATGCCGATCTTCGCCCCGACGGCGGCGTGGCTCTGCCTCGGCTTCACCTCCGACCGGCAGCTGCGGCGGGTGGCCGAGCTCGGTGTCGGCTGCACGCTCGGGGTCGCCCTCGGGGAGCTGTTCGCCTCGCTGTTCGGCGTCGGGCCGGTCCAGGTCTTCGCCGTCCTCGTCGTCGCCACGATGCTGGCCCGCGTGGTCGACCGGGGCGAGCTGCTCACCTACCAGGCCGGCATCCAGGGGATCGTCGTCATCGCGATGCCGGCGAGCGCGGCGGTGACCGACGGCGCCTTCGGGCGCTGGAGCGACGCCCTCGTCGGCGCCGCCCTCGCGTTCGCCGTCGCGGCGTTCCTGCCGGACAACGCGATCCGTCGGCCCCGGCGCCGCGCGCAGGCCGCGATCACCGACCTCGCCGACCTCCTGCGCACCCTCGGCGAGGGGCTGCGGCTCGGCGACCGCGAGCTCGCCCGGGACGCCCTCACGCTCGGCCGGGACACGCAGCAGGTCCTCGACACGTGGGAGCGCACGGTCCGCAACGCGCGGCAGGTCATCGCGGTCAACCCCACGATGCGCGGCGACCGCGGGGAGGTCCGGCGGCTCGCCCGGGCCTCCGTCCTCGCGGACCGGGCCGTGCGCAACGCCCGGGTCGTGGCCCGCAAGGCGGAGAGCGTGGTCGAGACGGGGCCGCGGCCGGACCTCGCGCGCTCGCTCGACGCGATGTCCTCCGGGCTGCGGCTCCTCGCCGTGGAGCTCGGCCGCGGCGACGCCCCCGACCTCTCGCGCACCCGGCTCACCGAGGCCGCGCACACCCTCGACCCCGACGACTACGCCTCCGACGGCTGGCCCACGCAGACCCTCGTGTCGGTCCTGCGCTCCCTGGTCGTCGACGTCCTCCAGATCGCCGGCATGACCGCCGCCGACGCGCGCACGCAGCTCCCCGCCGTCGACGGCGGCTGGCGGTGGATCGACGCCGAGGACCACGAGGACCACGAGGAGCACGACGACGACGAGCAGCGCCCGGCGTCCTGACCGTCGCCGCGTGCCGGATGCCGCGGCCCGGCAGCTGCACCGGGCGTGCGGCGACTACCGTGTCAGTCATGTTCGCCGCCCTCCAGACCTACGTCATGCTCGCGCTGAGCCTCGGCGCGGTCGTGCTCACCGGGTGGGCGCTCGTCGACTCCCTCATGCGCAAGGACGCGGCCTACGTGGCGGCCGGCAAGCTCCAGCGGCGCGTCTGGATGGTCATCCTCGCGGCCTCGCTCGGCGTCTCGCTGGTGTCGGTGCCGCCGCCGATCGGGGTCGGCGGGGGAGTGGGCGGCCTGCTCTCGCTCGCGGCCGTGGTCGCCGGAGCCGTCTACCTCGCCGACGTGCGACCCGCCGTCCGCGACGCCTCGCCCCGCAGGCGCGGCGGTCGCGGTGGCCGCGGTGGTCGGGGTGGCCGCGGTGGTCGCGGCGGCTTCGACGACCGGCCGCCGACCGCCTGGCGTTCGTGAGGTTCTCGCCGAGCGACCTCGCGCCGCCGCCGCTGCCGCCACGCCGGCACCCCGCCGGCCGGGCGCTGCGATGAGGGCCGTCCTCCAACGCGTCACCCGGGCGGCCGTCCGCGTCGACGGCGAGGTGGTCGGGCAGATCGACCGGCCCGGGCTGCTCGCCCTGGTCGGGGTCACGCACGGCGACGCCGGCGCCCAGGCCGAGGTCGTCGCCCGCAAGATCGCCGAGCTGCGGATCCTCGACGACGAGAGCTCCGTGCTCGACGCCGCCGCGCCGGTCCTCGTCGTCTCCCAGTTCACGCTCTACGGGGCCACCCGCAAGGGGCGCCGCCCGTCGTGGTCGGCGGCCGCCCCGGGGCCCGTGGCCGAGCCGCTCGTCGCGGAGGTGGTCGAGCGGCTGCGCGCGGCGGGCGTCGAGGTGGCCACCGGCCGGTTCGGGGCCCACATGGAGATCGAGATGGTCGCCGACGGGCCGGTCACCGTCCTCGTCGAGTCCGAGCCGGCGGCCGGCGCCGGCGCGTAGTCCGCGGGTCTGGTCAGACCCACTGGACGAGCTGCACCACCAGGCCGTTCGGGTCGCGGTACTGGACGAACCGCTCGCCCCACGGCTCCGTCTCGGGTGGCGTGACGACCTCGACGCCGCGCGCGACGAGGCGTGCGTGGTCGCCGTCGAGGTCGTCGGTCTCCATCACGAGGAGCAGGCCCTCGCCCGCGCTCCCGGCGACGTCGGCCGGGGTGAAGGTCTCCAGCCCGGTGCGCAGCAGGATGACGTTGGAGCCCCCGGCGGGGTGCGCGAGCGAGACGACGCCGTCGTGCTCCATGGCGGTCTCGTACCCGAAGTGCCCGCGGAGGAACCCGGCGGAGGCGCTCGGGTCCGGGACGTTGAGCGAGATCGCGAAT
Organism: Georgenia sp. Z1344; assembly: GCF_057652375.1. NCBI lineage: Bacteria > Bacillati > Actinomycetota > Actinomycetes > Allobogoriellales > Allobogoriellaceae > Georgenia > Georgenia sp. Z1344. Next base: position 2,257,522 of record NZ_CM172728.1, read on the forward strand.
CCGGTGGGTGTGAACGACATGGGCTCTCCTTCGTCGTGCTCGTGGTCGACCGGGACGGTCGCCGCGCCGCGGATTCCGTACAGCGCACGGATACTGTGGCAGTACGCTGTACGGAAAGCAACCCCCGGAAGGGACGGGCAGGTCACGTGCACACGATCGATCTCCTCTGGCGCGGCGAGCGCCCCCTCCCCGCCCGCCCCGGCCGCCGCCCCCGGATCGGCGTCGACGACGTCGTCGCGGCGGGCGTCGCCGAGGCCGACGAACGCGGGCTGGACGGCCTGTCCGTGCGCGGCGTGGCCGGGCGCCTCGGCGTCGGCGTGATGACGCTCTACGGGCACGTGACCGACCGCGCGCAGCTCGTCGAGCTCATGGTCGACGACTGCCGGGCGCGGCACGCCCGCCGACCGCTCGCCGGTTCCTGGCGGGACATGCTCGAGCAGGTCGCGGCCGAGAACCTCGCGCTCATGACCGAGCACCCGTGGCTCGCGCACGTGGAGACCGAGCGCGCCGTGCTGGGGCCCGGCACCCTCGGCGCGTACGAGCACGAGCTCGCTGCGCTCGAACCCCTCGGCCTCGACGACGTCGCGCGCGACCGGGCGCTCGCCCTCGTGCTCGGGCACGTGCGGGGGGCGGCGCGGGCGATGGCGGCCGCGCGGGTCGAGAACGCGGAGGAGTCGACGGCGCAGTGGTGGGAGCGGGAGGGGGCGCGGCTGGCGGAGCTCGGGGTCGAGGAGAGGTTCCCGCTCGCCTCCCGCGTGGGGGCCGCGGCGGGGGAGGCCCAGGGGGCCGCCGCCGACGCGCGCAGCGCCTACGAGTTCGGTCTCGCCGTCATCCTCGACGGGCTGGCGGCCGCGGCGGGGAGTCGCGGCGCGTGACGGACCCGGTCGTCAGGGGCGGAAGTAGTCGCGCGCGCCGTCGATGAGCTCGTCGAGGATGCTGCGGTCGTCCTCGGGCGCGTCGTCGCCCTCGCCCTCGCCGCCGCGACCCTCACCGTTGCCGTTGCCGTTGCCGTTGCCGTTGCCGTCGCGCTCGCCGCGGTCGGCGTCGCGCCGTTCGTCGTCGTCGGAGTGGTCCTCGCCGCGGTCACGACCGCGGTCCCGATCGTCCTCGTCCTCGTCGCCGCCCGGTCCGGACGGCGTGGCGTCCTCCGCGTCGTCCTCCTCGGCGTCGCCCCGGCCGAACAGCTCGCGCAGCGTGTCGAGGGGGTCGCTGAACCGGCTCCGTGCCTCCTCCTCGGCGCGGTCGCGAAGCTCGCGGGCCTCCTCGTCGGCGCGCTCCCGGAGGCGCTCCGCCTCGTCCAGGGCGCTGTCGGTGAGGTCGCGCAGCCCGGTCCCGGTCTCCTCCTCGGTCTCCTGCTCCGGCGCCTGCGTGGTCGGCTCCTCGACGTCCGCGCCGCCGTCGGACTCCGTCTCGGACGTGCCCGGGTCCTCGAGGGTGAGGGCATCGCCGTCGGTCGCGCCGTCGTCGCCGCCGCGCGGCCACAGGATGACGGTGAGGGTGAGTGCGCCCACGAGGGCAGCCGTGACGAGGGCGGCGAGGATGAGTACCCCGCGGCCCAGCGGCTGCTCGTCGGTCGACATGCCCCTATCGTCGGCGGCCCCCGGCGCGGCGGCAAGTGCCCGGGGTGGGCCGAGGTCCCCGCCCGCGACGACCGCTCACGCCCATGGCGAACACGGGCAGGTACGGCACCCTCGCGCGGTTATCGTCGTCGAACGCCCGCAGAGGGTCCCCGCTCGACCCGTGCGGCGACCGCACCACACCCAGGGAGTGCCCATGTTCGAACGGTTCACCGACCGCGCCCGTCGCGTCGTCGTCCTCGCCCAGGAAGAGGCGAGGATGCTCAACCACAACTACATCGGGACCGAGCACATCCTCCTCGGGCTCATCCACGAGGGCGAGGGAGTGGCGGCGAAGGCGCTCGAGGCGCTCGACATCTCGCTCGAGGCCGTCCGTGCCCAGGTCACCGAGATCATCGGCGAGGGCCAGCAGGCCCCGGCCGGCCACATCCCCTTCACGCCGCGCGCGAAGAAGGTGCTCGAGCTCTCGCTGCGCGAGGCCCTCCAGCTCGGCCACAACTACATCGGGACCGAGCACATCCTCCTCGGCCTCATCCGCGAGGGCGAGGGCGTCGCCGCCCAGGTGCTGACCAAGCTCGGCGCCGACCTCAACCGCGTGCGCCAGCAGGTCATCCAGCTGCTCTCGGGCTACCAGGGCAAGGAGGCCGTCGCCGCCGGCGGCCCCGCCGAGGGGCAGCCCTCCGGCTCCGCCGTGCTCGACCAGTTCGGCCGCAACCTCACGCAGGCGGCGCGCGAGAGCCGGCTCGACCCGGTCATCGGCCGCGAGCAGCAGATCGAGCGGGTCATGCAGGTGCTCTCGCGCCGCACGAAGAACAACCCGGTCCTCATCGGCGAGCCCGGCGTCGGCAAGACCGCCGTGGTCGAGGGCCTCGCCCAGGACATCGTCAAGGGCGACGTCCCCGAGACGCTCAAGGACAAGCAGCTCTACACGCTCGACCTCGGCTCGCTGGTGGCCGGTTCCCGCTACCGCGGTGACTTCGAGGAGCGCCTGAAGAAGGTGCTCAAGGAGATCCGCACGCGCGGCGACATCATCCTGTTCATCGACGAGATCCACACGCTCGTCGGCGCTGGTGCCGCGGAGGGCGCGATCGACGCCGCCTCGATCCTCAAGCCGATGCTCGCCCGCGGCGAGCTCCAGACGATCGGCGCCACGACCGTCGACGAGTACCGCAAGCACATCGAGAAGGACGCCGCGCTCGAGCGCCGGTTCCAGCCCATCCAGGTGCCGGAGCCGTCGGTCCCGCACGCGGTCGAGATCCTCAAGGGACTGCGTGACCGCTACGAGGCCCACCACCGGGTCTCGATCACGGACTCCGCCCTGCAGGCGGCCGTCACGCTCGCCGACCGCTACGTCTCCGACCGGCACCTGCCGGACAAGGCGATCGACCTCATCGACGAGGCGGGCGCGCGCCTGCGCATCCGCCGGATGACGGCGCCGCCGGAGCTGCGCGAGCTCGACGACCAGATCGAGGAGGTGCGCCGGGAGAAGGAGTCCGCGATCGACGACCAGGACTTCGAGAAGGCCGCCTCCCTGCGCGACGACGAGCGTCAGCTCACCGAGCGCCGCCAGCAGCGCGAGAAGGACTGGCGCGAGGGCGACCTCGACGTGGTCTCCGAGGTCGACGAGGAGCTCGTCGCCGAGGTGCTCGCGATGTCGACCGGCATCCCGGTCGTCAAGCTCACCGAGGAGGAGTCGGCGAAGCTGCTCCACATGGAGGACGAGCTGCACAAGCGGGTCATCGGCCAGGACGAGGCGATCTCGACCCTCTCCCAGGCGATCCGCCGCACGCGCGCCGGCCTCAAGGACCCGCGTCGTCCGGGCGGCTCGTTCATCTTCGCCGGCCCCACCGGCGTCGGGAAGACCGAGCTCGCCAAGGCGCTCGCCGAGTTCCTGTTCGGGGATGAGGACGCGCTCATCACGCTCGACATGTCGGAGTACTCCGAGAAGCACACCGTCTCTCGCCTCTTCGGCGCGCCCCCCGGGTACGTCGGCTACGAGGAGGGCGGCCAGCTGACGGAGAAGGTCCGGCGTCGTCCGTTCTCGGTGGTCCTGTTCGACGAGGTGGAGAAGGCCCACCAGGACCTGTTCAACTCGCTGCTGCAGATCCTCGAGGACGGTCGCCTCACCGACTCCCAGGGTCGGGTCGTTGACTTCAAGAACACGATCATCATCATGACGACGAACCTCGGCACGAAGGACATCGCCAAGGGCCTGCAGACGGGCTTCCAGGCCTCCGGCGACCTGTCCACCTCGTACGAGCGGATGAAGAACAAGGTCAACGACGAGCTCAAGCAGCACTTCCGGCCCGAGTTCCTCAACCGTGTCGACGACACGATCGTCTTCCCGCAGCTCTCGCAGGAGGAGATCGTCCAGATCGTCGACCTCATGATCGCCCGCCTGGACGCCCGCCTGCGCGACCAGGAGATGACGATCGAGCTGACCGACGCCGCCAAGGCCCTGCTCGCCGAGCGCGGCTACGACCCGGTGCTCGGCGCGCGTCCGCTGCGCCGCGCGATCCAGCGGGACATCGAGGACGTCCTGTCCGAGAAGATCCTGTTCAGCGAGGTCAAGGCCGGGCAGCTCATCAAGGTCGACGCCACCGGCGAGGGCATCCTCGGCGAGCTGACCTTCGAGTTCGTCGACCACGACGGGCCGATCGAGAAGGTCGAGCGCCCCGAGGCCGAGCGCGTGGCCACGGCCGGGCGGGCGCTCCCGGCGGCCGCCCCCGTGGGCGGCGCCGGCGGGTCCGGCCAGATGCAGCCGGGCAGCTGATCCCGGGCGGTCGACCGCACGCAGGACGACGGCGGGGGCCGGAGGTGGACATCCACCTCCGGCCCCCGCCGTTCGTTGTGACCGGGGTCGGCCTCAGTCCTTCGGCGAGCTGTCCTGCTGTGGCCCGTCCTGCTGGGGCCCGTCCTGCGGCGTCCCCGAGGTGCCCGGACGACCGGCGGGCACCCGGCCGCCCGCCTGCGTCGCAGGTCCGTCCGGGTGCTGCGGCCCGCGCCGCGCGCGGGTCTGGTCCAGCGCCTGCGCCTCGGCGTGCATGGCCCGCGTGGCCTCCTCGCGCTCCCGGGTGCGCGCGCGGTTCCGGCGCACGACGACGACGACGATCGCCGCGACGATCCCCAGCGCCACGAGCAGCGGCGCGAGCGCGGCGACCGCCACGACGATGCCCTGGATCGCCCCGGTGAACGCCTCGCTCGCGTCCTCCCACATCTCCGACCAGCCGGACTGCTCCCCGGTGGTGGACGGCGCGTCCTCGGTGACGAGATCTACGGTGAGGGTGGACATCGCGGCCTGCTCGCCGAGGTCCGTGCGCTGGGCCCGGAGCTGGTCGAGCTCGGCCTGCCGGGTGGTCAGCTCGGTCTCGGCGGCCAGCAGGTCCGCCACCGACCCCGCCTCCTCCATCAGGCCCTCGAGCCGGGCGACGGAGGTCTCGAGCGCGCTGATCTCGGCGTCGAGGTCCCGGACCGTGCCGGTGACGTCGTCGGCCGTGGTCGCCACCTGGTCGACCTCGCCGATCTCGCCGAGGTCCGCGAGGAAGGCGTCGGTCTCCTCGGGCGCGACCCGGACGACCACCTGGCCCCACGGCCGCTCCGCGCTGCTGTTCTGCTGACGACCCTCGACGCGGCCCTCGTAGGTCTCGACGAGGGTGACGACCTCCTCGGTCGCGGCGACGGGGTCCTCGACGACGACGGTCGCGTCCCCGGTGGTGACGACCACCCGGTCGACGCCGTCGGCCGTGACCTGGGCGGCGTCCGCCGCGGGGTCGGCGCCGCTGTCGGCCGCGCCGCCCTCGGCCTGGTCGGCGCTCTCGACGGACTCCTCGTACGCGGGGACGCCCGCATCCTCGTGCGCCTCGTCGCCGCCGGAGCCGGAGGACCCGCAGGCGCTGAGCGTGGCGGCTAGCCCGAGCGCGAGCACGGCGGTCGCGCGGCGGGGGGTTCGTCGTCGTCGGGTGGTCGTGGGTGTCGTCGTTCGCATGATCGAACCGTCGCAGGACGGGGCGGCCCCGGCCACGCCGGCAACCGTTTCGGGACCTCGCGGTGACCTCGTCGTCACCGAAGTTCTCCCCATCGACAGGACCCGCGGTCAGCCGTAGCGGCGGGCGAAGGCCTCCAGGACGCGGTGGGCGTCGTCGACCCGGGCGCGCGAGATCTCGGCGACGACCCGGTCGAACTCGTCGGACGGGAAGTAGCCCGAGTGCCGGTAGTCGGTCATCCGCCGCACGAGGCCCGCGGTGTCGAGCTCGGGGTGGAACTGGGTGACGTACTGGTCCGGCGCGGTCCGCAGCATCTGGACAGGCGTGGGGGCCGAGGTCGCGAGCCGCACGGACCCCGGCGGGGCGACGGTCACCGCCTCGTGGTGTCCGACGTAGGCGTCGAACGCGTCCGGCACGTCGGTGAGCAGCGGGTCGGCCCGCCCCTCCTCGGTCAGCCTGACCCGCACGGCGGAGGTGCCGCGCCCGTAGGTCTCGTCGACAACGGCTCCCAGGCGCCGCGTCAGCGTGCCGACCGCGTAGCACAGGCCCATGAACGGCACGGCCGAGGCCACGACCCGGTCGAGCACCTCGCCGAGCCGGTCCTCCGTGCGGCGCTGGAGGTCCGACTGCTCCTCGAGGGGCGTGGAGCCGGTGAACGGCGAGCCGCCCTGGAGGACACCGGCGAACGCGGTCGGGTCGGGCGCGACGTAGGCGTCGTCGGTCATCGACAGGCGGACGACGCGCTCGGTGGGCACGCCCATGTGGCGGGCGATCGCCGTGTGCTCGTCGTCCGCGGCGCGCTGCTCGGGGCGCGACGAGAGGAGGAGAAAGTGGGCGGGCACCAAGAGATCCTGCCCCAGGTGGCGGGTGCGCGGCGACCGTGCGCCGCGCGGTCCAGCATGCGGTCGGTCACGGCGGCACGCCGAGTTCCACATGGTGACAAACGGGCCCGGCGGGGCGAGGGCTTCCCTACGGTGCACGTATGCGCACGAGGCGGCGTGCGCTGTGAACACAAGTGAGGGACGGCGATGGCGACGTACGTGTACCGGTTCACCGAGGGTGACAAGGACCAGAAGGACCTCCTGGGCGGGAAGGGGGCGAACCTGGCCGAGATGACCCGGCTCGGGCTGCCCGTGCCCCCGGGATTCACGATCACCACCGAGGCGTGCCGGGCGTACCTGCGCGACGGCGACGTGCCCCCCGACCTGCGGGTCGAGGTGACGCTCGCGCTGCGCGAGCTCGAGGACACCGCGGGTCGCTCGCTCGGCGACTTCCACGACCCGCTGCTCGTGTCGGTGCGCTCCGGGGCGAAGTTCTCGATGCCCGGGATGATGGACACGGTCCTCAACATCGGGCTCAACGACGCGTCCGTGCAGGGCCTCACCGAGCTCGCCGGGGACGCGCGCTTCGCCTGGGACTCCTACCGGCGCCTCATCCAGATGTTCGGCAAGACGGTCCTCGACGTCGACGGGGAGCTGTTCTCCGACGCGCTCGACGCGAAGAAGGCGGCGCGCGGGGCGGCGGCGGACGTCGACCTCACCGAGGAGGACCTGCGCGAGCTCGTCGACGAGTACAAGGCGATCGTGCGCGACAACGCGGGGCGGGAGTTCCCGCAGCACCCGCGCGAGCAGCTCGACCTCGCGGTCGAGGCCGTGTTCCGGTCGTGGAACACCGACCGGGCGCGGCTCTACCGCCGCCGCGAGCGCATCTCGGACGACCTCGGCACCGCCGTCAACGTCGTGACGATGGTGTTCGGCAACCTCGGGGACTCCTCGGGCACCGGCGTCTGCTTCACGCGGGACCCGTCCACCGGCGAGTCGGGGATGTACGGCGACTACCTCGTCAACGCGCAGGGCGAGGACGTGGTGGCGGGCATCCGCAACACCCTCCACCTCACCGACCTCGAGACGCTGGACCCGGGCTCGTACGCCGACCTGCGCGCCGCGATGCGCCGGCTCGAGACCCACTACCGCGACCTGTGCGACATCGAGTTCACGATCGAGCAGGGCAAGCTGTGGCTGCTCCAGACCCGCGTGGGCAAGCGGACCGCGGGGGCCGCCTTCCGGGTGGCGACCCAGCTCGTCGACGAGAACCTCATCACGATGGACGAGGCCCTCGGACGGGTGACCGGCGCGCAGCTCAGCCAGCTGATGTTCCCCCAGTTCGACCCCGCCGCCGCCAAGGAGCACCTGACGACCGGCCTGTCGGCCTCGCCGGGTGCCGCCGTCGGCGAGATCGTCCTCGACACCGCCCAGGCGGAGGCCCGCGCCGCGGCCGGCGCCGACGTCATCCTCGTGCGGCGCGAGACCAACCCGGACGACCTCGGCGGGATGATCGTGGCCAAGGGCGTGCTCACCTCGCGCGGCGGCAAGACCTCGCACGCGGCCGTGGTGGCCCGCGGCATGGGCACGTGCGCGGTCGTCGGCGCCGAGGAGATCGTCGTCGACGTCGAGGCCGGCACCGTGACGATCGGCGAGCACGTGCTCCGGCCGGGCGACGTCGTGGCCATCGACGGCACCACCGGCGAGGTCTTCCTCGGCGACGTCCCGGTCTCCGACTCGCCGGTCATGGCCTACATCTCCGGCGGGATCGACGCCGGGCTGGCGGCCGCGGGCGACGACGTCGACCCGCGCGAGCTCGTCGAGGCCGTCCACCGCCTGCTCAGCCACGCCGACGCCCGGCGCCGCATGGACGTGCGTGCCAACGCCGACAACGCGGACGACTCGCAGCGCGCCCGCGAGCGCGGTGCCCAGGGCATCGGCCTGTGCCGCACCGAGCACATGTTCCTCGGCGATCGGCGCGAGCTCGTCGAACGGCTCATCCTCGCCGACGGGGACGCCGAGCGGGACGCCGCCCTGGCCGGCCTGCTCGAGCCGCAGAGGTCCGACTTCGAGGGGATCCTTACGGCGATGGACGGGCTGCCGGCCACGATCCGGCTCATCGACCCGCCGCTGCACGAGTTCCTGCCCGACCTCACCGAGCTGTCCGTCGAGGTGGCGCTCGCCGAGGAGCGGGGCGAGGACGGCGCGAAGGTCGAGCGCAGGCGGGCGCTGCTCGCGGCCGTGCGGCGCATGCACGAGTCCAACCCGATGCTCGGCCTGCGCGGCGTGCGGCTCGGCCTGAAGATCCCGGGCTTGTTCGCGCTCCAGATCCGCGCCGTGGCCGAGGCCGCTGCGCGGCGGATCGCCGCCGGGGGCAGGCCCCGGCCGGAGATCATGGTGCCGCTCGTGGGCTCGCGCCGCGAGCTGCAGATCGTGCGCGACGAGGCGGAGCAGGTGGTCGCCGACGTCGCCGCCGAGCACGGCGTCACGCTCGACATCCCGATCGGCTGCATGATCGAGCTCCCGCGGGCCGCCATGACGGCGGAGCGCATCGCCGACGAGGCGGACTTCTTCTCGTTCGGCACCAACGACCTCACCCAGACGGCGTGGGGCTTCTCCCGCGACGACGTCGAGGGCGCCTTCTTCGCCGACTACCTCGCCAACGGCGTGCTGACGATCTCCCCGTTCGAGACCATCGACGCCGACGGCGTGGGCGCGCTCGTGCGGATCGGTGCCGAGCGCGGCCGGTCGACGAAGCCGAGCCTCAAGCTCGGGGTCTGCGGCGAGCACGGCGGCGACCCGGAGTCGATCCACTTCTTCGAGTCCGTCGGGCTCGACTACGTGTCCTGCTCCCCGTTCCGGGTGCCGATCGCGCGCCTCGAGGCCGGCCGCGCGGCGGTGCAGGGGGAGGACGCCACCCGCTGACCCCTTCTTCGTCGAGATTGCGGTTGGTGCCCATCGAGGTTGCGGTTCGTCGTCGACCTGGTGACGCCTCGGACGTCCCGACCCGCGGCCCCCGGCGCCCGGGTGGTCCGGCAGGGGTGATCATGGGGGGATGAGCACGACGACGGCGACCCCCGGCACCGACGAGCTCGCCGCCTCGCTCCGGTCGGCGGTCGACGGCGAGGTCTCCGACGGCACGCGCCGCCGCGCGGAGTACTCGACCGACGCTTCGAACTACCGCGTGGTCCCGCAGGTCGTCGTCGTCCCGCGCGACGTACCGGACACCCTCGCCGCGCTCGACGTGGCGCGCGCCGCCGGCGCGCCGGTCACCCTGCGCGGCGGCGGGACCTCGACGGCCGGCAACTCGGTCGGTCCCGGCGTGGTCCTCGACGTGTCCCGGCACCTCACGGGCATCGGCGAGATCGACCCGGACGCGCGCACCGCTGTCGTCGAGCCCGGCGTCGTGCTCGCCGACCTCCAGCGCGCGGCCGCGCCGCACGGTCTGCGGTTCGGCCCGGACCCGTCCACGCAGAACCGCGCGACGATCGGCGGGATGATCGGCACCAACGCGTGCGGACCCCACGCGCTCGCCTACGGCCGCACGGCGGACAACGTCCACTCGCTCGACGTCGTCGACGGGCTCGGCCGCCGTTTCACGGCGGGTTCGGGACGGAACGCGCTCGACGTGGTCGACGGACTGTCCGACCTGGTCACGAGGGGGCTTGGGCCGATCCGGTCGGAGCTGGGCCGGTTCGGCCGTCAGGTCTCCGGCTACTCCCTCGAGCACCTGCTGCCGGAGAACGGACGCGACCTGGCGAAGATGCTCGTCGGGTCCGAGGGCACGCTCGTCACGATGCTCGGCGGCACCGTGCGGCTCGTGCCGGTCCCGGCGCGGCCCGTGCTCGTCGTCCTCGGCTACCCGGACATGATCGCCGCCGCCGACGCCGTGCCGGCCCTCCTCGAGCACCGGCCGCTCGCCGTCGAGGGGCTCGACGCCAGGCTCGTCGACGTCGTGCGCCGTGCCAAGGGGCCCGGCGCCGTTCCCGAGCTGCCCGCGGGGCAGGGCTGGCTCATGGTCGAGGTCGGTGCAGAGGAGCACGAGTCCGACGCCGACGTCCTCGCCCGGGCGCGCGCGCTCGCCGCCGCCGGATCGACGGATGCGGCGGTCGTCGTCCCCGCGGGAGCCGAGGCGGACGCCCTGTGGCGGATCCGGGCCGACGGCGCCGGGCTCGGCGGACGCACGCCCGCCGGCATGCCGGCGTGGCCGGGCTGGGAGGACGCCGCCGTCCCCCCGGAGAACCTCGGGGCCTACCTGCGCGACTTCATGGCCATGCTCGACCGTCGCGGCCTCGACGGCCTGCTCTACGGCCACTTCGGGGACGGGTGCGTCCACGTGCGCGTCGACTTCCCCCTCGACGACGGCGCGCGCGGCGCGCGGGAGTTCGCGGAGACGGTGGCCGAGGCGGCCGACATCGCCGTGGCGCACGGGGGATCGCTCTCCGGGGAGCACGGCGACGGTCGCGCTCGGTCCGAGCTGCTCGACCGGATGTACGGACCCGAGGTGATGGGCCTGTTCGGGCAGGTCAAGAACCTGTTCGACCCGAAGGTGTCGCTCAACCCGGGTGTGCTCGTCGACCCGGACCCCGTCGGCGCGTACCTGCGCCGGCCAGCCGCGAAGCCGCTGCCGGTCGCCCGTGGCGGTGGGTTCGCATTCAGCGAGGACGGTGGCGACGTCACGCGCGCCGCGCATCGGTGCACCGGGGTGGGGAAGTGCCGGGCGGACAGCTCGGCGTCGGGCGGCTTCATGTGCCCGAGCTACCAGGCGACGAAGGACGAGAAGGACGTCACCCGCGGGCGCGCCCGCGTCCTGCAGGAGGTGACCAACGGCGAGCTCGTCGCGCGGTGGGACGACCCGGCGCTGCTCGAGTCGCTCGACCTGTGCCTGTCCTGCAAGGCGTGCTCGGCGGACTGCCCCGCGGGGATGGACGTCGCGCGGCTCAAGGCCGAGACGCTCCACCGCGCGTACGAGGGGAAGCTCCGGCCGCGGACCCACTACACGCTCGGCCGTCTCCCGGTGCTCGCCAACCTCGTCACCGGGGTGCCCGGCCTCGCGCGCGTCGCCAACGCCGTCCTCAGCGTCGGCGCGCTGCGCAGGCTCGCGTTCGCGATCGCCGGCGTCGACACATCCCGCGCCATGCCGGGCTTCGCCACGCAGCGCCTGACGACCTGGTGGAAGAAACGCAGCGGCGGGCGCGGCGCCGTGCGCACGGCGTCGGCCGAGGCGCTGGACGGCCCGGGTCTCGCGAGCCGCAACGATACGCACGAACCGCAGTCTCGACGAGACGGTGCCGATCGTGCGGCCCCCAACCGCAGTCTCGACGTGCACGAACCGCAGTCTCGACGAGACGGTGCCGATCGTGCGGCCCCCAACCGCAGTCTCGACGTGCACGAACCGCAATCTCGACGGTACGTCGTGCTGTTCACCGACTCGTTCTCCGAGACCCTCGACGGCGCCGGCGCGCAGGCCACCGTCGAGCTCCTCGAGGCCGCCGGCTACACGGTGGTCATCCCGGAGGACAAGGTCTGCTGCGGGCTCACGTGGATCTCGACCGGCCAGCTCGACGGCGCACGGACCCGGATGCGCGACCTGCTCGGGGTCCTCGCCCCGTTCGCGGCCAACGGCATCCCGGTGGTCGGCGTCGAGCCGTCGTGCACCGCGGCGCTGCGCGACGACATGCCCGAGCTCCTCCCGGACGACCCGCGCGCCCACCTGCTCGCGAGCAGCACGTACACGCTCGCCGAGCTCCTCACGGCGCCCGACCCGATCGGCCCGGGGGAGCGGTGGAGCGCGCCGGACCTCACCGGGGTCGAGGTCGTGGCGCAGCCGCACTGCCACCACCACTCGGTCATGGGCTGGGAGACCGACCGCGCGCTCATCGCCTCGACCGGGGCGACGACGACGAACCTCGCGGGCTGCTGCGGCCTGGCCGGCAACTTCGGGATGGAGAAGGGGCACGCCGAGGTGAGCGCCGCCGTCGCCGAGAACGCCCTCCTGCCGGCGCTCCGCGAGCACCCGGACGCCACGTTCCTCGCCGACGGCTTCTCCTGCCGCACGCAGGCGGACCAGCTGGCCGGGCGCAGGGGCGTGCACCTCGCCGAGCTGCTGCTGGGCCGCGTCACCCCCTGACGCGGGGGCGGCCGGTCAGCCGATCGTCACGAGGTCGAGGCTCACCTCGCCGTGCGCGGCGGCCCAGCGGTCACGGCCACCGAGCCGTTCCGCCACGTCGTCGACGAGCCGTCCCCGGACGGCGGGGTCGATGTCGAGCGGCTCGAGCTCGCTCGCGAACAGGAGGCGGTACCGCCGCAGGTCCTGTCCGGCCCACGCGAGATAGGCCTCCCGGGCGCGTCCCGCCGCGTCGGCGGCCGTCGCATCGGAGACCGCCGCGTCCATCGCCTGCAGGAGTCCCTCCGCCGCCCGCGCGTAGGCGGCGGTCAGCAGTCCGCCCCGACCGCCGAAGTGGGAGTACACGCACATCGTCGAACGCCCGCCCGCGGATGCCAGCGACCGTACCGAGAGCTCGGCGCTGCCCGAGGTGGCGACCAGCGCGAGGGCGCCGGCGATGAGCGACTCGTCGATCTCCGACCTGCTCGACATCGTTCCTCTTCTCGTCGTGCGGCGGCACGTGACCCGCGCCCCGCCGTCCACCGCACCCGATTCGTGTCCCGATCGTGACACGAGGAGTCTGGCCGTCCTGCGCCTCAGCCTATAACGTTCGTTCTAGATAGCGAACGTTATCACGCTCGTTCTTGCGGGCGTCGCACTCCCAGGGAGCTCCTATGTCCACCTCCGCGCGTGTGCTCGACCCCTCGACCTCCTCGACCCCCTCGCTCGACCCCGTCCACGGTCCCGGACCCCTCGTCGATCCGCACGGCGCGCTCCGTGCCGCCCGTGCGGTCGGCGGAGCGGCCGGCCTGCTCTCGGCCGTTCTGCTCGTGTCCAACGCCCTCAAGCTCGGCGGAGTGGTCCCTGCCGTCGCCCTCAACCAGCTCCTCGCTCCGTTCGCGCAGAGCCTGGCGATCGTCCTCATCGCGATGCTCGTCGCCGCCACCGCCCGACGGACAGGGGCCTGGGGCGTGCTCGCGGGCGCGGTCAACCTCGTCGGGCTCGCGCTCGTCGTCGCGATCGAGGCGCTGACGAACCACGTGTTCCCGTACGTCACGCCGGCCCAGGTGGCCGAGCTCCGGGAGGGGCCCGCCGGGACGCTGCTCGTCGTCGGGTCGATGTGGTTCCTCGTCGGCACCCTCGTCCACGTGGGCGTCCTGCTCGCCGGTCGCGCGGCACCGGTCGTGCCGCTCGTGGTCTACGGCGTGACCGGCGCGCTCATCGGGCTCCGGTCGTTCCTGCCCACGCCCGTCGTTGCGGTCGCGGTCGGGGTGCTCGCGCTCGCCGTCGCGTGGATCGCGCTCGACCTCCTGCGAGGCGCGCGCCGCCCGCGCTGATCAGCGCCGCACGTAGGCCCCCACCCAGCGGGCCAGCTCGTCGTAGACGTCGCGGCGCACGTTCGGTGCGGACAGCGTGACGTCGTGGACCGCCCCCTCGAAGGCGGCGAGGGTGACGAGCGGGCCGAGCCGGAGGGCGGCCGACCGCATCGCGCCGACATCGAGCACGGTGTCGACGAAGCGCAGGTCGGGGGACCACTTGAGCGCCTGCGCCGACCTCGTGGAGGTGAGCACGAGCACCGGGCACGTGATCTCGAGGCCGTTCGCCACCTGTCGCTGCCCGGTGAGGATGGCGGCGAGCCAGCCGAACCGGACGGGGCCGGCCGGGGCCATGCGCCAGCGCCGGTCGAGCCCCCACCCGGTCCAGAACCGGTCGTCGGCCTCGTCCTCGGGGGCCTCCTCCTCGTCCCCCTCGGCGAGGCCGTCGAGCGTGCGCTGGTAGACGTCGACGGGGTTGACGCGGACGACCGTCCTCGGCGCGGTCCGGGCGATCCGCTCGACGACCGGCGTGGTCGCCGCCCCCACGAACCCGGGCATGCCCGCGCTGATGAAGGGGGAGTTGAGGACGAGCGCGCGCAGGGCGCCGGGGTGCCGGTGGGCCCACAGGGCGGCGGTCAGCCCGCCGGTCGAGTGCCCGGCGAGGACGAGGTCGGTGCCCAGGCCCAGCTCGGCCATGACGACGTCGCGGGCGGCGTGGATGTCGTCGTCGTACACCGAGAGCGAGTCGACGTACCCGCGGGACTGGTGCGCGCGCAGGCTCCGGCCGTACTTGCGCAGGTCGAGCCCGTAGAACGCCCCGCCGAGGGCGGCGACGCGGCGGGCGAGCTCGGCGTTGTGCACGTAGTCGTTCCAGCCGTGCAGGTAGAGCATCGCCCAGGTCGGCACGGCCGGCGTCCCGGGGAGCGCGGCGGGGTCCTCCGCGGGCCGGTAGGCGACGAGGGTGGCGACGACCTCGCCCTCGTCGTCGTCGGGCAGGGGAAGGGTGCGCGCGTGGAACCCGGCGCCGAGGAGGTCGGGCACCCACTCGCCCGGCGGGCCGGGCTCGTCGAGCGGGGGGAGGTCGGCCTCGAGAAGGTAGCTGCGGGCGTTGGGCCCGACCCCGGTGCGGACCTTGCGCCCCGTGGCGTCGGGGACGGCGTCCTCCTCGACGGCGGTGTCGGCGGTCGAGTGCGTGTCGGTCGCCCCCGGGTCGTCCGCGGCGCGGCCGCCGGACGAGCTGCGACCGAGTCGGAAGATGTCCACCCGCCCATGGTGGCACCGGACGCAGGGACGCCGCTCGCCCCGACCCGCTCAGCTCAGCGAGTCGACCCGGTCCTCGGTCAGGAGCCGCGCGATCGCGGCCCCCACCTGCTCGTGCTCGACGAGGAACCCGTCGTGCCCGTACGGGGAGTCGATCTCGACGTAGTCCGACGGCCCGCTCACGCCGTCCGCGATCCGCCGGGCCTCGGCGGGGTCGAACAGGCGGTCCGAGCTGACGGCCACCGCGAGCGTGCGGGAGGTGATGCTCGCGAGCGCCTCGGCCACGCCGCCGCGGTCGCGCCCGATGTCATGGGTGAGCATCGTCCGGCTCAGCGCCACGTAGCTCCCGGCGTCGAAGCGGGCGGCGAGCTTGCCGGCGTGGTGGTCGAGGTAGGACTGGACGGCGAACCGCCCGCCGTCGAGCGGCTCCTCAGCGCCCTGCGGGAGGCGGCCGAACCGCTCCTCGAGCTCGAACGCGGATCGGTAGGTGGTGTGCGCGATCTGGCGGGCCACCCCGAGGCCGCGGGAGGGCCCCTCGCCGGGACCCGCGTCGTAGTAGTCGCCCCCGCGCCAGCCCGGGTCGAGCTCGATCGCGCCGATCTGGGCGTGGGCCCATGCGATCTGGTCGGCGGTCGTGCGCGCGTTGGACGCCACGACCGCCACCCGCTCGACGCGCTCGGGGGCCGTGACCGCCCACTCGACCGCGCGCTGCCCACCCACGGAGCCGCCGACGACGAGCGCGAACGAGCTGATGCCGAGCGCGTCGGCGAGCCGGATCTCGGCGGCCACCTGGTCCCGGACGGTGAGGATGGGGAACCGCGCGCCCCAGGGCATGCCGTTGGGGGAGGTGGAGGAGGGGCCGGTCGAGCCCTGACAGCCGCCGAGCACGTTGGGGGCGAGCACGAAGTACTCGTCCGTGTCGATCGCCTTGCCCGGCCCGACGATCTCGGACCACCAGCCAGGCCCGGCCGCGTCGTCGGACCGGTGCGACGTCACGTGCGAGTCGCCGGTCAGGGCGTGCAGGACGAGGACGGCGTTGGACCGGTCCTCGTTGAGCTCGCCGAACGTCTCGTAGGCGAGGGTGGCGTGCGGGAGCCGGCCGCCGACCTCGAGGCGGACCGCCCCGATCGGCATCTGCCTGCGGTCGCCCAGGTCCTGGCCGGGCAGCCACCCGCCGGAGGCGGGCAGCGTGCTCGGCACGGCTGTGCGTGCAGGTCGGCGGCCGGCGCCCGCCATGTCAGGCGCCCGTCCCGAGGGCCGCTGCCGCGGCGAAGCCGCGCTCGAGGTCGGCGAGGATGTCGGGCAGGTCCTCGAGGCCCACGGCGAGCCGGACGAGGGTCGACGAGACGCCCGCGGCGGCGAGCTCCTCCTCGCTCAGCTGGGAGTGCGTCGTCGAGGCCGGGTGGATGACGAGCGAGCGGACGTCGCCGATGTTGGCGACGTTCGAGTGCAGCTCGAGCGCGTCGACGAACGCCACGCCCGCCTCCTTGCCGCCGGACGCCAGCTCGAACGCGAGGACCGCGCCCGGGCCCTTGGGCGTGTACTTCTGCGCCTTCTCGTACCAGGGCGAGCTGGGCAGGCCGGCCCAGGCCACGCGGGCCACGTCGTCGCGCGCCTCGAGGAACTCGGCGACGGCGCGGGCGTTCTCCACGTGCCGGTCGACGCGCAGCGAGAGGGTCTCGATGCCCTGGCCGATGAGGAAGGCGTTGAACGGCGAGATCGCGGGGCCCGTGTCGCGCAGGAGCTGCGTGCGCGCCTTGAGGGCGAGCGCCGGCGCGCCGAGGTCCGCGAACACGAGACCGTTGTAGGACGGGTCGGGCGTGTTGAAGCCGGGGAAGCGCTCGGGGTACCTCGACCACTCGAACGTGCCGCCGTCGACGATCGCGCCGGCGACCGTGGTGCCGTGGCCGCCGAGGTACTTGGTCGCGGAGTGGATGACCACGTCCGCGCCGTGCTCGATCGGGCGCAGGAGGTAGGGGGTGGCGATCGTGTTGTCGACGATCAGCGGCACGCCGATCTCGTGCGCCACGCCGGCGACGGCCTCGATGTCGAGGACGTCGCCCTTGGGGTTGGGGATCGACTCGCCGAAGAACAGCTTCGTCCGGTCGGTCGCGGCCGCGCGCCACGACTCCGGGTCGTCGGGGTTCTCGACGAAGGTCGTCGTCACGCCGAACTTCGGGAGCGTGTGGCGCAGGAGGTTGTACGTGCCGCCGTACAGGGACGGCGAGGCGACGAGGTGGTCGCCGGCCTCCGCGATCGAGAGGATCGCCAGCGTCTCGGCCGCCTGGCCGGACGCGACGAGCAGACCGGCGACGCCGCCCTCGAGGTCGGCGATCCGGTTCTCGACGACCTCCTGGGTCGGGTTGGTGATGCGCGTGTAGATGGGGCCCGGGTCGGCGAGCGCGAAGCGGGCGGCCGCGTGGTCGGCGGAGTCGAACACGAACGAGGTCGTCTGGTAGATCGGCAGCGCGCGGGCGCCGGTGGCCGGGTCGGGCGTCTGCCCGGCGTGGATCTGGCGGGTGCTGAAGCCCTGGGCGGGCGTCGAGTTCTCGGTCATGTGGGTCCTTGCTCGCGTCGGTGGCCGGGGCGTGAACTTCCCCGAACCTACGACGACGCCGTCGCACCCGACAGGGCGCGACGGCGTCGTCTCAGGTGCTGGACGCGCTCAGGCCTGCGGCTCGACCGGGATCCGGCGGGCGTCGCCGGGGCCGAGCGGGCTCGCGTGGCCGCGGTCGCCGTCGAGGTCCGGCTCGCCGTCGGGGCCCGGCTGGCTGCCGGAGCCGCCGACGCGCTGGTGGCCGCCGCCGCCGTGCTCGTAGTAGCCGGTGTCGATCGCGCGCTGGTAGGACCGGCGGATCTCCTCCTCGGTCTCCTCGCGGCCCACCCAGTGCGCGCCCTCGACCGACTTGCCGGGCTCGAGGTCCTTGTAGACCTCGAAGAAGTGCTGGATCTCGAGGCGGTGGAACTCCGAGACGTCCTCGATCTCCGTGCGCCAGGACGCGCGCTGGTCGCCGGCGGGCACCGCGATCACCTTGTCGTCGCCGCCGGCCTCGTCGCGCATGCGGAACATGCCCAGCGCGCGGGCGCGGATGAGGCAGCCCGGGAACGTCGGCTCCTCGAGGAGGACGAGGACGTCGAGCGGGTCGCCGTCCTCGCCGAGGGTGCCCTCGATGAACCCGTAGTCGTCCGGGTATCGGGTCGAGGTGAAGAGCAGGCGGTCCAGGCGGATCCGCCCGGTCTCGTGGTCCACCTCGTACTTGTTGCGGTTCCCCTTGGGGATCTCGATGGTGACGTCGAACTCCACAGCAAGCACTTCCTCGGGTGTCGGGCCGCGCGCGCGGCGAGGATCTACGGCTGGTCCCCGCTCGGAGGACCCGGTCAGCACCTAGTGTGGCGTATGCGGCGCCACCTGCGCGCCGACGGGCCGGGACGGCACGAACACCAGGGCACGACGACGGACGGACGGCATGGCACGAATCGGCTCCACGGCCCGCAGCACCGTCGCCTGGGTGGCCGGCAGCCTCGCCGTCGTCCTCGTCGCGCTCTACGTCCTCCTCGACGTGCAGGACGCGGTCCCCGGCGTGCTGACGGACGAGCCCGCCCCCGCCGACGCCGCGCCGTACCCCGCCGTCGCCCTGCCGGGTGCCCGCCCGGCCGCGGCCCCCGTCGACCTGCTCGACCCGGCCGCGCCCGCGGCGACCCCGGACGCGGTGGGGTCCGCCGTCGAGTCGCTCGTCGCGGACCCGGCCCGGCCCGGCGACGTGGCCGTTCGCGTCGTCGACTCCGCGACCGGCGAGGTCCTCGCCGAGCGCGACCCGACGAGCGCCCTGCAGACGGCCTCGTCGGCGAAGATCCTCACCGGCGCGGCGGCGCTCAGCGTGCTCGGCCCGCAGACCCGGTTCCCCACCACGGTGGTCTCCGCCGGGGACGGGCTGCTCGTCCTCGTCGGCGGCGGCGACGTCCTGCTCGGCGAGGGCGAGGGCGACCCGAGCGCGACCCGCGGCCACGCCGGCATCGCCGACCTCGCCGACCAGGTCGCCGCCGAGCTCGAGTCCTCGGGCACCACGGAGGTCCGCCTCGCCGTCGACGACTCCCAGTTCACCGGCGAGCCCTACGCCGACGACGTCACCGGGTGGGACCGCAGCTTCACGATGCCCGCGACCACGGTGGCCGTGAACACCGGCGCGGTCGACGGCGCCTACACCGCGGACCCCGCCATGGGCGCGACGGAGGCCCTCGCCGCCGCCCTCGAGGAGCGCGGCGTGACGGCCACGGTCGAGGGACGGGCCACCGCCCCCGACGGCGCGAGCGCGATCGCCACCACCGAGTCCGCGCCCGTCGAGCAGATCGTGCGGACCATGCTCGTCGACTCGGACAACGCGATCGCCGACGTGCTCGCCCGCATGGTCGCGCTCGCGAGCGGCCTGCCAGGCGACGCGACCTCCGGCGGGACCGCGGTCGTCGACGCCGTCGGCGCGCTCGGCATCGACACCGCCGGCACCGTGATGATCGACGGTGCGGGCCTCTCCATCACCGACTCGACCACCGTCACCGTCCTGACCGAGCTCGTCGACCTCGCGCTCGACCCGTCGGCCACGACCCTGGCCGGCCTCGTCCCCGCGCTCCCGACCTCCGGGCTCGACGGCACCCTCTCCGAGCGGCTCGTCGGCGAGAACGCCGGCCGCGTCCAGGCCAAGACGGGCACGCTCGCGCGCTCGGTCTCGCTCACGGGCACCGTGCTCACCGCCGACGAGCGACTCCTCACGTTCTCCGTGGTCATGCACTCGTTCGACGAGGGCGGGGCGTGGGCCGCGCGGGAGTCGATGGACACCTTCGTCTCCGAGCTCGCGGCCTGCGGCTGCGCCTAGGACCACCGCCCCGGCCCCGCCCCGCGACTACCGTGGGAGGCGTGACCGATCCCGTCGACCTCCGGCTCGCCGCCCGGCGCGCGGCCCGCCTCGCGCCCCCGGGCCCGCGCGGCACGCCCGAGGAGCTGACCGCCCTGGTGGCGGGCCTGCGCGAGGCCGCGGCCTCGGCGCCGCAGCACGTGGGCCGGCTCACCGGGCTGCACGACGCCGCGCACCGGGTCGCCGGACAGCGCGTGAGCGTGGTCGACCGGCCGGGCTGGGCGCGCGCCAACGCCGACCTGCTCGGGCACGTCTCGACGGGCCTCCTGCCCCCGGCCGGACGCCTCGGCGCGCGCCTCGCCGGCGAGGAGGCCGGCGCGCTGCTCGCCTACCTCTCGACCAAGGTGCTCGGCCAGTTCGACCCCTTCGGTCCCGGCGCCCCGCACCTGCTGCTCGTCGCGCCCAACGTGCTGCGCCTCGAGCGCGAGCTCGACCTCGACGCCCGCGACTTCCGCCGCTGGGTGGCGCTGCACGAGCAGACGCACGCCGTGCAGTTCGCCGCCGCCCCCTGGCTCGCCGAGCACCTGACGGGGATGATCCGCGGCACGATCGGCCCGGCGCTCACCGAGGACCAGGACCGGGACGTCGGCGGCATGCTCGCCGCCGTCGTCGCCGCCCTGCGCGACCGGGACGAGCAGACGCCGGCCGGCCTCGAGATCGCGGGCCCGCTCGTCGACGCCCTGCTCACGCCGGCCGAGCGCGAGTCGCTCCAGCGGGTCGTCGCGGTGATGAGCCTGCTCGAGGGGCACGCCGACGTCGTGATGGACGCCGTCGGCCCGGCCGTCCTGCCGAGCGTGCGCCGCATCCGGCGCCAGTTCGACAAGCGCCGGGACGGCACGGGCCCCCTCGACGTCCTCCTGCGCACCCTGCTCGGGATGCGCGCGAAGACGGCCCAGTACCGCAACGGCGCCGCGTTCGTCCGGCAGGTCGTCGAGCGGGTCGGCCACGACGGCCTCAACGCCGTGTGGGCGGCGCCGGACCTGCTGCCGACCCCGACCGAGATCCTCGAGCCGGCCGCCTGGGTGTCCCGCGTCCACGCATGACCCACCACGCATGACCCGGCACCCGCGGGTCTCCGGCCCCGCCACGCTCGCGGCGCGCCGGGCCCTGCGCACCGCGCTCGCCGACCTGCCGCCGGGGACGCGCGTGCTCGTCGCGTGCTCGGGCGGCCCCGACTCGCTCGCGCTCGCGGTCACGGTCGCGCACCTCGTGCCGGAGGCCGGCTGGGTCGCGGAGGCGCTCGTCGTCGACCACGGCCTGCGCGCGGGGTCGGCGGGCGAGGCCTCCGACGTCGTCGCCCGGCTCCGCGCCGTGGGTCTCGCCGCGTCGGCGACCTCCGTCGACGCGGGGTCGGGCACGGGCGGGCCGGAGGCCCGCGCCCGGGACGCGCGCTGGGCGGCGCTGCGGGCGCGGGCCGCCGCACCCGGAGGCGCCGCTGCGCCCGAGGACACGGCCGTCATCCTCACCGGCCACACGATGGACGACCAGGCCGAGACCGTCCTGCTCGGCCTCGCCCGCGGCTCGGGCGCCCGCTCGCTCGCCGGGATGCGGGCGGTGGAACCTGGGGTGCGCCGCCCGTTCCTCACGATCCGCCGCGCCCAGACGCTCGCGGTGTGCGACGAGCTCGGCCTCACGCCCGTCATCGACCCGACGAACGCCGCCGACGGCCCCTGGCGCGCCGCCGACGGCACCGCCCTGCGCCGCGCCGCCGTCCGCGACCGCGCCCTGCCGGCGCTCGCCGACGCCCTCGGCGCCGACCCCGTCCCGGCGCTCGCCCGCACGGCCTTCCAGGCCCGGCGCGACGACGACGCGCTGACCGAGCGGGCCGACGCGCTGCTCGCGGACGCCCTGCTCGACGACGCGCGGCGGTCGCGCGCCGCGACGAGGGCGACCGACGACGACGGACCGGCGTCGTCGTCGGACCCGGTGATGACCCTCGACACCGCCGTCCTCGCCGCCGCCCACCCGGCCGTGCGCACCCGCGCGCTGCGCGCGGCCGGCGAGCGGGCGGGCTGGCGACCGGGCGACGTCAAGGCCGCGCACCTCGAGGCGCTCGACGCCCTCGTGACGAGGTATACGGGGCAGGGACCGGCCGCGCTGCCCGGGGGAGTTCTCGCCCGCCGCTGCTGTGGCAGGCTGATGCTCTCCCGGAGGACGGACCAAGGAGACGAAGGAGCGACGTGGACGTAGCGGACATGGGCGAGGACCTGGCCGAGGTCATCGTCTCCAAGGACGAGATCGACGCGCGGCTGGCCGAGATGGCGGCCGAGATCGACCGCGACTACGCCGGCCGGAACCTGCTGCTCGTCGGCGTCCTGCGCGGCGCCGTCATGGTGATGGCCGACCTCTCGCGCGAGCTGCACACGCCGCTCGAGATGGACTGGATGGCGGTGTCGTCCTACGGCTCGGGCACGAAGTCCTCCGGGGTCGTGCGCATCCTCAAGGACCTCGACTCCGACCTCACCGGCCGGGACGTGCTCATCGTCGAGGACATCATCGACTCCGGGCTCACCCTGTCCTGGCTGCAGGGCAACCTGCGCTCGCGCGGCGCCGCCTCCGTCGAGATCGCCACGCTCCTGCGCAAGCCGGACGCCGCGAAGGTCGCCGTCGACGTGCGCTACGTCGGGTTCGACATCCCCTCGGCGTTCGTCGTCGGGTACGGCCTGGACTACGCGGAGCGCTACCGCAACCTCCCGTTCGTCGGCCGGCTCGCGGAGCACGTCTACTCCCGCTGACCACGCCGGCCGGGTCGCTCCCGTCCGCCACCCCGTTCGCCGTGCGCGGAGCGGGCCCGGCCCCCGGACCCTCGGCGTGTCGCGCTCGGTTATCGTCGTCGGGTCGCCCGGGGCGGGCGCCGACCGGACGGAGCGGCTGAGGCTGGCATGAAGACAACCTGGAAGAAGATCGCGCGGAGTCCCTGGCCGTGGGTGATCGGGGCCCTGCTGGTCGTCGTCGTCCTCGTGCCCTTCTTCAGCGGCGGTCGGGTCTCGCCGATCGACACCTCGCAGGGCATGGAGGTCCTGCGCGGCGACACGGTCGAGCAGGCCCGCGTCAACGACACCACCCAGCGGGTCGAGCTCACGCTCACCGAGGACCTCGTGGCGCCGAACGGCGACGAGGGCTCGGACAACAACGAGAACTACGGCACGAGCGTCGAGTTCACGTACGCGGACGCCCAGAGCGGCGCGATCACCGACCTGCTTGAGGACGCGGACCCGGTGAGGGGCTACGACGTCGAGGTCCCGCAGGGCAACGCGTTCCTCTCCCTGCTCGGCCTCATGCTCCCGATGATCCTCATCCTCGGGCTCTTCTGGTGGCTGATGTCCCGCTCGCAGGGCGGCGGCGTCATGGGCTTCGGGAAGTCCACGGCGAAGAAGGTGAGCAAGGAGACCCCGGATGTCACGTTCTCCGACGTCGCGGGCGTGGACGAGGCGGTGGAGGAGCTCCAGGAGATCCGCGAGTTCCTCCAGGAACCGAGCAAGTTCCAGGCCGTCGGCGCGAAGATCCCCAAGGGTGTCCTGCTCTACGGCCCCCCGGGCACCGGCAAGACGCTCCTCGCGCGCGCCGTCGCGGGCGAGGCGGGCGGCTCGTTCTACTCGATCTCCGGCTCGGAGTTCGTCGAGATGTTCGTCGGCGTCGGCGCCTCCCGCGTGCGCAACCTGTTCGAGCAGGCCAAGCAGAACACCCCGGCGATCATCTTCGTCGACGAGATCGACGCGGTGGGCCGCCAGCGCGGCGCCGGCATGGGCGGCGGGCACGACGAGCGCGAGCAGACGCTCAATCAGCTCCTCGTCGAGATGGACGGGTTCGACTCGACGACGAACGTCATCCTCATCGCCGCGACCAACCGTCCCGACGTCCTCGACCCCGCGCTCCTGCGCCCGGGCCGGTTCGACCGCCAGATCTCGGTGACCGCCCCCGATCTGCCGGGGCGCCACCAGATCCTCCGCGTCCACGCGCGTGGCAAGCCGATGACCCCGGACGTCGACCTCGAGGGTGTGGCCCGCCGCACGCCCGGCTTCTCCGGCGCGGACCTCGCCAACGTCCTCAACGAGGCCGCGCTTCTCACGGCCCGCTCCGGCGCGCAGCTCATCGACAACCGCGCGCTCGACGAGGCGATCGACCGCGTCATCGCCGGCCCGCAGCGCCGCACCCGCGTGATGAACGACAAGGACAAGAAGGTCACGGCCTACCACGAGGGCGGGCACGCGCTGACCGCCGCGGCCCTGCGATACACCGACCCGGTGACGAAGGTGACGATCCTGCCGCGCGGCCAGGCCCTCGGCTACACGATGGTCATGCCCACCGAGGACCGGTACTCGAGCTCGCGCAACCAGCTGGTCGACCAGCTCGTCTACGCGCTCGGTGGCCGGGTGGCCGAGGAGGTCGTCTTCCACGAGCCGACCACGGGTGCCGGCAACGACATCGAGAAGGCGACGACGACCGCCAAGCAGATGGTCACCGAGCTCGGCATGTCCGCGCGCGTCGGCCCGGTCAAGCTGAGCGAGAGCAGCAGCGAGCCGTTCCTCGGCCGCGACATGGGCGGGTCGAAGGACTACTCCGACGACGTCGCGCGCGTGGTCGACGAGGAGGTGCGCACGCTGATGATGGACGCGCACCAGGAGGCGTGGGAGATCCTCACCGAGTACCGCGACGTCCTCGACGAGCTCGTGATCGAGCTGATGGACCGCGAGACCCTCAACGAGGCCGACCTGCGCCGCATCTTCTCCCGGGTGGTCAAGCGCGAGCCGCGCGAGCTCTGGTACGCCTCGCACAACCGCCCGGACCTCGGCCGCCGCCCCGTGCTCACCCGCGAGGAGCAGGCCCGCCGTGCGGCCGACCCGCGCCCCGCGAGCGAGTTCCGCCCGCGTCCGGAGGACACGAGCGACATGTTCGGCACGCAGCCGCCGCCCACCTCGCCCGACTTCGGGTCGGGGGAGGCCACGCCCGACGGCGGCGCCACGGACGGTCCCGCCACCGAGGGGCGGCCGTGACGGAGCACGACGCGCTGCCCGCCCAGCCGGTCGACCTCGCGGCCGCAGCCGCGGCCGTGCGCGCGCTGCTCGTCGCCGTCGGGGAGGACCCGGACCGCGAGGGCCTGCGGGAGACCCCGGAGCGCGTGGCCCGCTCGTTCGGCGAGCTGTTCGCCGGGCTCGCGGAGGACCCTGCCGACCACCTCGACTCCGTGTTCGACCTCGGCCACCAGGAGATGGTGATCGTCGCCGACATCCCGCTGTACTCGATGTGCGAGCACCACCTGCTGCCGTTCCACGGCAAGGCGCACGTCGGCTACATCCCGGGCGAGGACGGCCGTGTCACGGGCCTGTCGAAGGTGGCGCGGATGGTCGAGGGCTACGCCCGGCGCCCCCAGGTCCAGGAGAACCTCACGAGCCAGGTCGCCGACGCGCTCGTCGACCGGCTCGGCGCCCGCGGCGCCCTGGTCGTGGTCGAGGCCGAGCACATGTGCATGTCGATGCGCGGGGCCCGGGCCACGGGTACCCGCACCGTCACCTCGGCCGTGCGCGGCATGATGCGCAACCCCGCCACCCGCGCGGAGGCGATGAGCCTCCTGCGCTCGCGCTCGTAGCCGCCGTGCGCACCGGCGACCTGTTCCGCGGCGCCCCCGCCGGTCTGCCCGCGTCCGTGCCCACCGGCCGCACGCTGGTCATGGGCGTCCTCAACGTCACCCCGGACTCCTTCTCCGACGGCGGCGCGTACGTCGACCAGGGTGCCGCCCTGGCGCACGGGCTCGACATGGTGGCGCGCGGCGCCGACCTCGTCGACGTCGGGGGCGAGTCCACCCGGCCCGGCGCCACGCCCGTCGACCCCGCCGAGGAGATCCGCCGGGTCGAGCCCGTGGTCCGCGCGCTCGCGGAACGCGGCGTGGTCGTCAGCATCGACACCCTGCACGCGGCGACGGCGGCCGCCGCGCTCGAGGCCGGCGCCCGCATCGTCAACGACGTCTCCGCCGGTGTCCACGACCCGGAGATCCTGCACGTGGCCGCGCGGGCCGGCGCCGTCGTCGTCCTCCAGCACCGCCGGGGCGAGGCGGGTACGATGACCGCGCTCGCCGACTACGACGACCTCGTTCCCGACGTCGTCGCCGAGGTCGCCGAGCGCCGGGACGCGGCGCTCGCGGCCGGGATCGCGGCGGACCGGATCGTCCTCGACCCGGGCCTCGGGTTCGCCAAGGAGGGCACCCAGTCCTGGGAGGTGCTCGAGCGCCTCGAGGCCCTCGCCGTGCTCGGCCACCCGCTCCTCGTGGGGACGAGCCGCAAGCGGTTCCTCGCCGCCGCCGTCGCGGACGGCCCGGACCGCACCGGGACCCCGGTCGACCGCGACGCCGCCACCGCCGCCACGACCGCGCTGCTCGCCGCCAGAGGCGTGTGGGCGGTGCGGGTCCACGACGTCCGGCCATCCGCCGACGCCGTGGCCGTGGCCGCCGCGCTCGCCCCGTTCGCGGGCGGTGACGGGCGGTGAGCAGCGGCCCCGCCCGGATCGCCGTGACGGGCCTGCGGACCCACGCCCACCACGGCGTGTACGACCACGAGCGGCGCGACGGCCAGCCCTTCGGCGTCGACGTCGTCTTCGAGCTCGCGACGGAGCGCGCGGCGGCGACCGACGACGTCGCGGACACGCTCTCCTACGGCGAGGTCGCGCGCACCGCCCGGGCGATCCTCGCGGGCGAGCCGGTCGACCTCCTCGAGACCCTCGCCGAGCGGATCGCGGGCGCCGTCCTCGACCTGGGGGCCGGCGCCGTCGAGGTCACCGTCCACAAGCCCGAGGCGCCGGTCGGGGTCGAGGTCGACGATGTCACCCTGACGATCCGCCGGGAGCGCACGGCGCACGACGACGTCGCGGACCCCGTGCTGCGCGCCGCCCCCGTGGGGCCGACGCCGGTCGTCCTCGCGCTCGGCTCCAACCAGGCCGGTGACCTCGCCGCACCCGCGGACCAGCTGCGCCGCGCGGTCGACGCCCTCGCGCACGCCGACGGGCTGCACATCGACGCGGTCTCGCCGCTCGTGGCCACCGCGGCCGCCCTCGCGCCGGGGCAGGCGCCGCAGCCCGACTACGTCAACGCGGTCCTCGTGGGGACCACCACGCTCGCGCCGGCGGGCGTCCTCGAGATCGCCAGGCGGTGCGAGGAACGGGCCGGCCGCGTGCGGACGGAGCGGTGGGCGGCGCGCACCCTCGACGTCGACGTCGTCGCCTACCGGGGCGTCACCTCGGACGACCCGGCCCTCACGCTGCCCCACCCGCGGGCCGCCGAGCGAGCCTTCGTCCTGCTGCCGTGGTCGCTCGCGGACCCGGCCGCCGAGCTCCCGGGCGCGGGGCGCGTGGCCGACCTCGCCGCGCGGGCAGCGGACGCCGACGGGGTCCGCTCGGTGACCGAGGTCTGGCGATGAGGCGCACGTCGATCGCCTGGCTCGTGGGCGCCGCGATCATCGCCGGCGCGGCGTCCTGGTTGCTGCTCGGGATCGCCGAGGTGTACGTCGAGGTCTCGTGGCTGACCGCGGTCGTCCTGCTCGGGCTCGCGCTGGGCCTGTGGCTCGGCGGGCGCGCGGTCAGGCGGCTCGTCGAGGGGGAGCGGACGAGCATGACGCCGCTCGGCGCCGCGCGCGTCGCGGCCCTCGCGCAGGCGTCGGCCTGGGGCGGCTCGCTGGTGACCGGGTGGTTCGCGGCGCAGGCGCTCGTCGCGGCCGGCAGCTGGCACGCCGCGTTCGCCGCCGCCCACCTCGCCGAGTCGGTCGCGAACGGGGTGGCCGCCGTCGTGCTCGTCGTCGTCGGGCTCGTGGTCGAGCACTGGTGCTCGATCCCGCCCGAGGACGAGACCGAGGTCCGATCGGCCGCCTCGGGGCCGGAACCGGCGTGAGGCCGGTCGGCGCAGCGGATCCGGACGGGTCCACCGCGGGGTGGAGGAGCGCGCCCACCGTCCGCCGGTCGGTGGATCTGCTGACGACGCCTCGTTTGGCATGATTCGCGCGGGGGCGGACGCTCCCGGACGCCCAGCGTGATCGGAGACGGCATGTCGCAGCAGTGGGAGCAACCGGACGCATCGGCTGCCGAGCGCCCCTCCCCGTTCGCGCCGCCCGGCGTCCCGTTCCGGCCCGTCGACCAGAGCCTGGCAACGGTCCGGATCATCTCGACGTGTCTCTGGCTGGGCCCGCTCGTCGTCGTCGGCGTGGTCCTCGGGATCTGGGTCGGTGGCTGGGGCTGGTGGCTCGGGACCGGGATCGTCGCGGCCCTGCTGCTGTGGATCGTGCTGCTCGTGCCCCGGCAGGTCCGCGCGATGGGCTACTGCGAGATGGACGAGGACCTGCTGTTCCGCAAGGGCCTCCTCTGGCGCTCGCTCGTGGTGGTGCCCTACGGCCGCATGCAGCAGATCGATGTCGAGGCCGGTCCGCTCGACCGGCGCTTCGGCATCGCGTCGGTCAAGCTGAGCACGGCGTCCGCGCAGACCGACGCGAAGATCCCGGGCCTGCCCGCCGACGAGGCTGCGCGCCTGCGTGAGTCGCTCACCTCGCGCGGCGAGGCACGGCTGGCCGGCCTGTGAGTGGGGAGAGCCGGCAGGACGACCTCCCCGTCGAGGCCGGGGACGGCTGGCGGCGGGTGCACCCCGTCACGCCCGTCCTGCTCGTGTGGCAGGTCCTCGCGGCGATCCTCGCCGTCCTCGTCTTCCAGGTCGGCCAGGAGCTCGCCGGCACCGGCGGCTGGGACTGGGTCGTCGACCACCTGAGCACTGTGCTGCTGTGGCTGGGCGTCGGGATCGCGGTCGTCATCGTCGTGGTCGGCATCTACTCGTCGCTGTCCTGGCGGCGGATGCGCTACCGGGTCGACACCGACGGGGTCGAGCTCAACTCGGGCATCCTCTTCCGGCAGCAGCGCCGCGCCCCGCTCGCGCGGGTCCAGGCGGTCGACCTCCAGCAGCCGCTGCTCGGCCGCATGTTCGGCCTCGCCCGGGTCAAGGTCGAGACCGCGGGCGCGGCGGACTCCAACGTGACGATCGCGTTCCTCCGGCTCGCGGACGCGAACGCGCTGCGGGCGGAGATCCTCGCCCGCGCCGCCGGGGTCGACCTCGACGAGGTGCGCATCGCCGCCGAGGCCGCCGCGGGCGGGACGGACGCCGAGCAGGCCGTTCGTGAGGCGGCCGGTGCGGGCGGGGTGCTCGGCGCGGGCGGCCACCGTTCTCCCGGCGCCGACCACGACGCCGCCGCAGCCGCAACCACCGCCGACCCCGACGACCCCCGGTCCCTGCGCGCCGCACGCACGGGCTACCGCGAGGCGCCGGAGCGCGTCGTGTTCGAGATCGACAACGGGCGACTCGTCGCGGGCACCCTGCTCTCGCCGGGCTTCATCTCCATCGCGCTCATGCTGATCGCGGCGATCGTCGTGCTCGCGTCACGCGCGCCGTTCGCCGTGCTCGCCGCGTTCGTCCCCGGCGTCATCAGTACCGCGGGCTACGTGTGGAGCCGCTTCTCGGGGGCGTTCAGCTTCACCAGCGCGACCTCGCCCGACGGCATCCGCGTCCGCCGCGGTCTGCTCGAGACCACCTCGCAGACCATCCCGCCCCGCCGGGTGCAGGCCGTCCGACTGAGCCAGCCGTGGCTGTGGCGGTGGCGCGGCTGGTGGCGCGTCGAGGGCTACATCGCCGGGTACGGCGTGGCCGAGGGCAGCTTCGCCAGCTCGTCGAGCACGCTCATGCCGGTCGGGACGCGGTCCGAGGCCCTGACGGCGATGTGGCTCGTCGTGCCCGACCTCGGTGTCGACGACCTTCCCGCCGTCCTCGACGCCGGCCTCGACGGCTCCGGCGACGCCGCGGGCTTCCTCACCTCGCCCCGGCGCGCGCGCTGGCTCGACCCGAAGGCATGGCGCCGGCAGGCCGTGCTCGTCACGCGCGAGGCGATCCTCCTGCGCACCGGCTGGCTCGGCCGGAAGCTCGAGGTCGTCCCGCACGGGCGCACGCAGTCCGTCGGGATCACGCAGGGCCCGTGGGAGCGCCGGCTCCGGCTCGCGAACCTCCACATGCACACGGTCGCCGGTCCCGGCCAGCCCGCCGTCCAGCACCTCGACGAGCAGGATGCGCTCGCCCTCCTGCAGCACCAGGCCGGACGCGCGCGCGAGGCCCGCCACCGCGAGGGCCCCGAGGAGTGGGCGCGCCGTGTGGCCGTGCTCCCGGACGTCAAGGCACCCACCCACGACGACGACGCCGCCACCGACATCACCTCCGACGACGACGCCGCCACGCCCGGTGCGCCGCCGCCCGGCGGCGCGACCCTGCCGACCGGTGCCCCGGCGCCGACCGGTGCCCCGGCGCCGGCCGGCGGCCCGGTGGCGCCCGGCCGCTCGGCGCCGTCCGGCGGCCCTGTAAGCCCCACCCACCCGGCCAGCACCCACCCCCGCGGCCCGGACGGCGGAGGCTGGTCGGCGCTGCACGAGGACGGACCGAGCGCATGACCGACGACCCCACCGGCGGGCAGGACCGCCCCGGCCGCCTCGACGTCGGCATCGTCTCCGCCGGCCGCGCCGGCTCCGTGCTCGGCGCGGCCATGGCGATCGCGGGCCACCGGCTCGTCGGTGTGACGGCGCGGAGCGAGGCGAGCCGCGAGCGGGCCGCGGTCCTCCTGCCGGACGTGCCGGTCCTCCCGGCCGCCGACGTCGCCGCCGAGGCCCAGCTGCTCCTCCTCGCGGTCCCGGACGACGTGCTGCCCGGGCTCGTCGCCGAGCTCGCCGACTCCGGCGCGATCCGGCCGGGACAGGTCGTCGTCCACGTGTGCGGTCGGCACGGGACGGATGTCCTCGAGCCCGCCGCCGCGCGCGGCGCGCTCACCCTGGCCGTGCACCCGGCGATGACCTTCACGGGCACCTCGCTCGACCTGCGCCGGCTGCCGGGCTGCCCGACGGCCGTCACCGCGGCGCCGGCGCTCCTCCCGCTCGCCCAGGCGGTGGCGATCGACCTCGGTGGCGAGCCCGTCGTCGTCGCGGCCGCGGACCGTGCGCTCTACCACGCGGCCCTCTCGCACGGCGCCAACCACCTCGTCACCCTCGTCGGCCAGGCCGCGCGGATGCTCGAGGAGGCCGGCGTGTCCGAGCCCGGCGACTACCTGCGGCCGCTCCTCGAGGCGGCCCTCGGCAACGCGCTCGCGGCCGGGGAGAGCGCGCTGACCGGCCCCGTGGCGCGCGGCGACGCCGCGACCGTCCGCGCACACACCGCCGCGCTCGGCGAGCTCGACCAGCCGTCGCAGGCCGATCTCCTCGCCACGTACGCGCACCTCGCACGCACGACGGCCGCCCGCGCCGTCCGCACCGGGCGCCTCGCCCCGGACGCCGCGGCGGCGGTCCTCGACGCGCTGCCCTGACCCTGCCCCGATCCACCGCACGGCCCCCGCGTACCCTTGAGGGATGGACACCCCCCGCCCGATCGTCGTGCGCACGCTCCTCGGCGCGCGCACGGCCCGCTCCGCCCTCACCGGCCGCGTGGCGCTCGTGATGACGATGGGAGCCCTCCACGACGGCCATCTCTCGCTCGTGCGGGAGGCCGCCGGTCGGGCCGAGCACGTCGTCGTGTCCGTGTACGTCAACCCGCTCCAGTTCGACGACCCGGACGACCTCGAGCGCTACCCGCGCGACCTCGACGCGGACCTCGACCTGCTCGCCGGGACCGGCCTCGGCGGCCGCCTCGCCTACGTCCTCGCCCCCGACGACGCCGAGATGTATCCCCGCGAGCCGCTCGTGCGGATCGACCCGGGGCCCGTCGCGGCGGTCCTCGAGGGCGCGACCCGGCCCGGCCACTTCGCGGGCGTCCTCCAGGTCGTCACCAAGGTCCTCGCCACGGTCCGCCCGGACGTCGCGGTCTTCGGCCAGAAGGACGCCCAGCAGCTCGCGCTCGTCCGCACGCTCGTCGACGACCTGAGCCTCGGAACCGAGATCGTCGGCGCCCCGATCCGCCGCGAGGACGACGGCCTGGCGATGTCCTCGCGCAACGCCCACCTGTCCGCGACCGAGCGGGAACGCGCGACGGCCCTGGTCAGGGCGCTGACCGCGGGCGAGCAGCGCGCGGCCGCCGGCGCCTCCCCGGCCGAGGTCCTCGCCACGGCGAGGGGCGCGCTCGAGGCGAGCGACGGCGTCGTGCCCGACTACCTCGTCCTCGTCGACCCGGCCACGTTCCTCGACGTCGACCCCGACCACACCGGCGAGGCCCTCCTCGCCGTCGCCGCCCGCGTGGGCGCGACCCGCCTCATCGACAACCTCACCGTCCACCTCGCACCCAGAAAGGTCACCTCGTGACCCGTACGCCCGCCTCGCTCATGCGCCCGATGATGATCGGCAAGATCCACCGGGCCACGATCACGGGCGCCGACCTGCACTACGTCGGCTCGCTCACCGTCGACGCGGACCTGCTCGACGCCGCGAACCTCCCGCCCGGCCACCAGGTCGACGTCGTCGACATCACCAACGGCGCGCGCCTGACCACCTACGTCATCCCCGGCGAGCGGGGCAGCGGCGTGCTGACGATCAACGGTGCGGCCGCCCACCACATCCAGGCCGGCGACCTCGTCATCGTCATCGCCTACGGCCACCTCTCCGACGAGGACGCACGCTCCTACGAGCCGTCCGTCGTGTTCGTCGACGAGGACAACCGGATCGTCGAGTGCTCGCACGAGCCGGGGCAGGTGCCGGACACGGACCGCGGGAGCGCGCCCGAGATGGAGTCCTCCGGCGAGACGTTCGCGTCCTACCGGGCGGCGAAGGCCCGGCACACGCTGCCGAAGGGCTGAGCGGGCTCTCGGACTACCCTGGCCCGGTGACCGAGACTCCCGAGACCCCCGACGACGACACCCCCGAGCAGGTCCGCGTCCGCGCCGAGAAGCGCGCGCGGCTCCTGGCCGCCGGGACCGACCCGTACCCGGTCACCCTCCCGATCACGACGACGATCGCCGAGGTCCGTGCCGCGCACGGCGACCTCGAGGCCGGCACCGAGCTGGACGACGTGCTCGTCGGCGTCGCGGGCCGCGTGATGTACCTGCGCAACACCGGCAAGCTGTGCTTCGCCACGCTCCAGTCGGGCGACGGCACGCGCATCCAGGTCATGCTGTCGCTCGCCGCCGTCGGGGAGGAGTCCCTCGCGGCGTTCAAGTCCGACGTCGACCTCGGCGACCACCTCTACGTCCACGGGCACATCGGCGCCTCCCGCCGCGGGGAGCTGAGCATCTTCGCCCGCCCCGGGCAGGTCGCCGGCGAGCCCGCCCCCGCCTGGCGGATCGCCGCCAAGGCCCTGCGGCCCCTGCCGAAGACCTACGAGACGGCCGAGGGCGTCGAGTCCTCGCTCTCGGAGGAGGGGCGCGTCCGGCATCGACACCTCGACCTCGTCATGCGTTCCGGGGCGCGGGACATGGTGCGGCTGCGCTCGGCCGTCACCCGCTCGCTGCGCCGCACGTTCGACGCGCGCGACTTCCTCGAGATCGAGACGCCGATGCTGCAGAACCTCCACGGCGGCGCGGCGGCCCGGCCGTTCGTCACGCACATGAACGCGTACGACACCGAGCTGTTCCTCCGCATCGCGCCGGAGCTGTACCTCAAGCGGGCCGTGGTCGGCGGGATCGACAAGGTCTTCGAGATCAACCGGAACTTCCGCAACGAGGGCGCGGACTCCACGCACTCCCCGGAGTTCACGATGCTCGAGGCCTACGAGGCGTACGGCTCCTACGACACGATGGCCGAGCTCACCCGGACGCTCGTCCAGACCGCCGCGCAGGACGCGCTGGGGACCACGCTCGTCACGCTCGCCGACGGCACGGAGTACGACCTCGGGGGCGAATGGGCGCAGCTGGGCCTGTACGAGTCGCTCGCCGAGTCCCTCGGGGAGGAGATCACCCCCGAGACGTCGGAGGAGGAGCTGCGGGCGCTCGCGGAGCGGCTCGAGATCCCGCTCGCGCCGCACCACACGCCGGGCAAGATCGTCGAGGAGATCTGGGAGGCGCGGGTCGGCGACCGCCTGTGGGCGCCGACGTTCGTGCGCGACTTCCCGGTCGACACCTCGCCGCTCACCCGGGCGCATCGCTCGCAGCCGGGCACCGTCGAGAAGTGGGACCTGTACGTGCGCGGGATGGAGCTCGCGACGGCGTACTCCGAGCTCGTGGACCCGGTCGTCCAGCGGGAGCGCTTCGAGGCGCAGGCGCTCGTCGCGGCCGCCGGCGACCCGGAGGCGATGGTCCTCGACGAGGACTTCCTCCAGGCGATGGAGGCCGGGATGCCGCCCGCCGGCGGGATGGGCATGGGGATCGACCGCCTGCTCGCCGCCATGACCGGCGCGGGTATCCGCGAGACGATCACGTTCCCG
Organism: Georgenia sp. Z1344; assembly: GCF_057652375.1. Classification (NCBI taxonomy): domain Bacteria; kingdom Bacillati; phylum Actinomycetota; class Actinomycetes; order Allobogoriellales; family Allobogoriellaceae; genus Georgenia; species Georgenia sp. Z1344. The sequence goes on from NZ_CM172728.1 coordinate 2,291,830, forward strand.
CTGGTCAAGCGGATCTAGTCTGGATCCATGGACCACGCACGCCTCGGCGCCTCCGGCCTGTCCGTCTCCCGCGTGGGTCTGGGGTGCAACAACCTCGGCCGCCGCGGGACCGTCACCGAGCACCAGGACGGCGCGTCTGCCCTGGTCCACGCGGCGCTCGACGCCGGGATCACGTTCTTCGACACCGCGAACTCCTACGGGCCGGCCACGTCCGAGACGCTGCTCGGGGAGGCGCTCAAGGGGCGTCGGGACGACGTGGTGGTGGCGACGAAGTTCGGGATGAAGGCCCACGACGACGAAGGGCCCGACTTCGGTGCGCGCGGCTCGCGGCGGCACGTCAAGCGGTCGGTCGAGCACTCGCTCCGGCGTCTGCAGACCGACCGGATCGACCTGTACCAGTACCACACGCCCGACGCCGACACCCCGATCGACGAGACGATCTCCGCCCTCGACGACCTCGTGCGCGAGGGGAAGGTCCTCTACGTGGGGCACTCGAACCTGGCCGGCTGGCAGATCGCCGACGCCGCGCACGTGGCCGAGTCGCTCGGCGGGGTGCAGTTCGTGTCCGCGCAGAACCACTACAACCTGCTCGACCGTCGCGCCGAGCAGGAGGTCATCCCCGCGGCCGAGCACTTCGGGCTCGGCGTGCTGCCCTTCTTCCCGCTGGCCAACGGCCTGCTCACGGGCAAGTACTCCGACGGGGTGGCCCCGGCGGGTTCCCGGCTCGCCCTCACGCGTCAGCACCTGCTCGACGACGAGAACACCCTTGCCACGCTGCGGAAGTTCGGCGAGTTCGCCCGTGCGCGCGACCTCACCGAGCTGCAGGTGGCCTTCTCGTGGCTGGCCTCGCGCGGCCCGGTGGCCTCGGTCATCGCCGGTGCGACGACGCCGGAGCAGATCCGGCAGAACGCCGAGTCCATCGCCTGGGTGCCGACCGAGGAGGACGAGGCCGAGCTCGACGAGCTGTTCCCGGCGGTCCCGAAGGTCGCGCCGTTCTGATCGTCCCCACCCGCGCCGCACGCTCCCTGCCTCGGGCACCCCGCAAGGTCGGTGGCGTCAGTCCTCGACGGGCTCCGGCGGCAGCCCGGCGGCCACCCGGAGGATCGTCCGTTCGGCGTCGTCGACCGTTGTTCGACGGGCGCCCTTGGCCACGAGGTCGCGGTACATCGCGGGCTCGGCGAGCGTGAGCGCCAGTCCGCGGCGCACGAGGTTGAGCGGAGGCTTTCTGCCCTCATCCAGGTCCCTGGCCAGGCGGAACACGAAGGTCTGCAGTCGGGGGCGGGTGAGGCACAGGGCGTCGGCGAGGATCCCCTCGGTGCGGCAGGCGTCGATGATCTCGGCGGCGAAGATCCCTTCCGCGACGACGGCACGCGCCGTGCCGAGCTCGATCGTCCTCGAGCTCACGCGCGCGTTCGACGGGATGTCGTAGACCGGGACCTCCACCGACCCCGTGGTCACGAGCTCGACGAGTGCCGCCACGGCCGCGGTGCCGTCCCAGCTGGCGGGGGAGTCCCAGTCGACCATGCCGTGGCGCCGGGGCAGGCCGGGGTGGTCACCGTCGAGGTAGAAGTCGTCGAGGGCGACCGTGGGCAGGCCGAGCCGGCGCGTCAGGCGCGTCTTGCCGGAGCCTGACGGCCCGGTCACGAGCACGACCCGCGCGAGCGGGGTCCGCGCCGCCTCGGGGATGTCGAACAGTGGTTCCTGTGCCGGTCGGGCGGGGGGTGTCGGGGGCGGGTCTGTCGTCGTCGTGCTTGTCGTCGCCGCGGTGTGTCCGGCGCCGCCCGTCGTATCTGTCGCGCCCTCCGCGGGCGTGTGGCGGGTGGTGCGGGCGTCGTCGTCCATCGCCACCTCCGGTCCGTCGGCGGGCCGGTGCCCGCACCGGACAAGGGTAGGCGAGGCGTGCCGGCACGTCGCCCGGCCGTGACTGTCGCGCGGGACCCGCCCCGATCCTCGCGTGTGCCATGCCCGTTGGGTGCGCCGGTGCCGCCGCTTGTGCCTGTGCCTGTGCCTGTGACTGTGACTGTGCCTCTGCCCCTACTCCTGCCAGTGCCTCCAACCCTGCCTCTGCGCCTGGCCTGGCGGCGCGTCGGCGATTCGCCCCACCGTTTGCCCCGGTCCCGATCTATCCACAGGACGCCTTCGTGACGTCTTGTCCACTTATTTCGGTTGATCTCTTGTGGTGTCAGTTCGTTGCGGTAGGCTTGGATCAGTTCGAACACAGGTTCGAGAAACTGGCTCGACGAGGAGGTGGCGAGATGACCGACACGAGTACCGAGACCCACGTTGTTGGCTCGCGCGCGGTCTCTCGATCGCCCCTCACTGCTTCTGGAGCCACGACCACGACCGCTCTCGCGTCGGGGCGTTGCGGCACCTCCACGGCCGGGTCGGACTCCGCGGTTCGCCCCGCAACCACAACGGAGTCCGCCTCTGCGCCTGACGTCACCGCCACGACCGGGCAAGACGCGGCGCCTCGGCCCGCCGACGCTCCCGGGTCCGCGAGTATCCCTGCCGTTCCCGCCGTACCTGCCACGGCTACCCGTACGACCGTGCCCGCTTTTGCATCGGCCCTTGCCACTCGGCCCCCTGGCCAGGCCGGCTCCGCGTCGCGGGCCGGCGGGACGTGGACCGACGCGCTGCTCGGGGACGACGCGCTCGGTGCGCTCCTCGTCGAGCTGTCCGGCGTCGAGGCTGCCGATGAGCCGGGGGAGATCGACCTCATCACACGGGTGGAGTCGGTCAAGTCGGCGCTCGCAGCCGTCCAGGCGCGTGCAGCGGTACGACTCGACGAGCGGCGGCGGGCGGCCGAGGCCGCGCGGGGCGTGCCTGCGCATGAGCGCGGCAAGGGCGTCGCGGAGGAGGTGGCGCTCGCCCGGCGGGACTCGCCGACGAAGGGCTCGCAGCATCTCGGGTTCGCCAAGGCGCTCCTTCGCGAGCTGCCCCGCACCATGACCCTTCTGGAGCAGGGCGACGTGTCGGAGTGGCGGGCCACGCTCGTCGCGCGCGAGACGGCGATGCTCGACGCCGAGGACCGCCGGGTCGTCGACGAGGCCGTCGCGACCGACCTGCCGCGACTGAGCGACGCACAGGCGGCTGCACGCGCGCGTCACCATGCCCGGCAGCTGGACCAGGCGTCGGCCGTGGAGCGGCTCGAGCGGCACAGGCGCGAACGCCGCGTCTCCGTCCGACCTGCGCCGGGCGGCATGGCCTACGTGACGGCGCTCCTCACGCTCACCGACGCGGTGGCGGTCAAGGCCTCGCTGCTACGGGCGGCCGACACCGAGGTCACCGAGGGTGGCGCCGTTGCGCGTACCCGAGACCAGGTGGCGGCGGATCTGTTCGTCGAACGCATCACCGGCACGCGACCCGGACGTCCGGGAGGTGTCGACCTCACCCTGGTGATGACGGACGAGACGCTGCTCGGTGGTGACGAGCCGGCACGCATCCCGGGGGAGGGTCCGCTCGACGCCGCCGTCGCGCGCGGCATCCTCACCGCGGACCAGGCGGGCGACGTCCAGCTGCGGCGCCTGTGGGTCGAGCCGGAGACCGGGCGGATCACGAAGATGGATGTGCGCTCGCGACTCTTCTCCAAACGACTCCGGGCGCTCGTGCTGGCGCGCGACGACCGATGCCGCAACCTGTGGTGCGGCGCGCCGATCCGGCAGGTCGACCACGTGCGCCCGCACGCGGCCGGCGGGACGACGGACGTCGCGAATGCGTCGGGGCTGTGCCAGCGGTGCAACCTCGCGAAGGAGAACGAGGGGTGGTCCCACAGCGTCGACGGCGAGGACCTCACGGTCAGCACGCCGACGGGTCACAGATACTCGACCCGTGGCGGCTCGGCCCTCGCCCAGACGTTCCGGGCGAGCCGGACGGACGCCATGCGTCGGCGATACGCCGAGAGCCGGGCGGCACTTGCGGAGCTCGAGCAGCCGGTCCGTCGCTCCGACGGCGTGGAACGATCGCGGCCGCCAGGCGTCGGAACAAGTGGCGATCCGCCCGGCTGGATCGCGACGGCCGGTGGTGATCCACCCGAGATGGTGGAGCCGGACGATCGTGATTACCTGGACGACCTCGACGACCTGTCCTACGTGGACGACCTGGAGGAGTTCGACGTGCCCGACATGTATGACCTGCCTTATCGCGGGGGGTGGTCGGGGTGAGCCCGTCCCTGACGGGACCATGTCGGGCCGGTCCGGGGCGCGTGGCACGATCTCCCCGTGAGCGACTTCGAGGCCGAGATCAGCCAGCTCGAGACCGCGGCGAGCAACGCCCGAGACGCGTCCGGCGATATCGCCGACGTCGACCTGCCGGCAGCGGTCGACGGGATCGCCACGGCGATGCCTGGTTCGAGCTCCGCGGTGTCGGCGCCAGAGCTGGGGACGAGCTGGACCGGGGAGAAGGATGCGCTGACCGAGGGGCTGGACAACTACGCGGCCGGGCTCGAGGCAGCGGCGCGCACCTACCGCGACACCGACGAGGCGGCGGCGCAGGACTTCGGCTGACCCCTGCTCAGCCCCCGAACGTGCGCACCGGCCGGCCCGGTACCTCGACCCGGATGCGGAAGACGGCGCCGGCCTCCGGCTCCGGGTCGTCGAGCTTTTCCTTGGACGTGGTGACGAACAGGTCGCGGCCGTCCTCGCCGCCGAGAGTGCATGCGGTGACGAGCCGGACGGGCAGGTCGACCGTCGCCAGCTCGGCCCCCTCGGGGGAGTACAGGCGCACCTTCCCGACGCGGTTGAGCGCGACCCACACGTTCCCCGCCGAGTCGACGGTCAGGCCGTCGGGCCGCTCGTCGGAGGCTACGGTCGCGAAGCGCCGTCGGTTGCGGAGCCCGACGTCGGTGACGTCGAAGACATCGGTCCCGCCGGCCGAGGTGTCGTTGTAGTACGCGAGCGAGCCGTCGGGGGAGACGTCGAAGCCGTTGGAGGTCGTCACCCGCTCGACGGCGGTCGTCACGTCCCCGCCGGGCGTGATCCGGTAGAGGCTCGCGACCTCCGGGCTGCGGTCGTAGGCCATGTTGCCCGCGTAGAGGTTGCCGGCGGCGTCGCAGCCGCCCTCGTTCATCCGCAGTCCCTCGTGGCGCCAGAGGGTCAACCACGGTGAGGGCACGGCGTCGGGCTCGTCGGACGTGGCCAGCCCACGCTCGGTGCCGACCACGTAGCCGCCGTCGGCGCGCGGGCGGACGAAGGCGGCGACGGCGGAGCCGGTCGGCAGGCGGTCGACCCCGCCGTCGTCCCGGACGGTCAGCAGGTCCCCGGCGAGCATGTCGACGAACCGGAGCCCGCCCCAGCTCGCGGACCAGACCGGCCCCTCCCCGTGATAGGCGACGGCGTCGGTGACCTGTTCGGGTGCCGAGTGCACGTGTGTCATGGGCCCATTGTCGACCACGCCCGAACGCGGCGCGCCACCCCGGAGCGGGCCTGCCACGTGCTCCCGTCGTCGTCGATGGGGACTTCTCCCCACGCGATCGTTGTCATGGATTCGGCCCTCGGGGCGCGACGTGGAAGATTCGTCCCGTCGGCACCTTGGGGACGCCGACGACGACGGACCTGCCCAGGAGATGCGCGCATGGACGAAGCCGACGGCCCACCGCCCGAGCTGAGGGACGCCGACCTGACCGACGCCCAGCCGACCGACGCCGAGCCGACCGACGCGGACCGGGAGATCACCGACCTGGCCGAGGCCGTCAAGGACGACCTCGATGCCGCGCTCAACGGGCTCACCTGGATCCAGAACAGGCCGCAGCTGAGCACGGCGCGCACCGGTCCGAGAGCGAGCGACCCGGTGGACCGGCACTACACGTTCGGCGTCGCCCGGCACCTCGACGAGGACGAGTGGGACCGCGCGATCGCGATCGTCGCGGCCCACGCCCGCCGGGTGGGGTACACGGGGGCCGAGCTCGCCGTCGACAGGCTCGAGGACCACGAGGCTCGGTTCTACGCCGAGGACGGCCGCATCCTCACCTTCGGCACGGCCACCTCGACGATCTTCCGCGTGACCGTGCGACCGGGCGCCGGCCTGCCGGCGCACATGGGTGGATCAGGCGCGGCGCCAGGGTCCGGCGCCGTCGGCTCCGCCTCGGCCGGCTCGACCTCGGCCGAGCCCCTCATCGGCCCCGCCGGCGCCGACCTCCCGGATGCGGCCCCCGACATCGTCGACGAGGTCCCGCGATGGTGACCTGGTCGGACGTGCGGAGCTGGTCGTCGTCGTCGCTCGCCGCCGAGGTCACCGCGCTCGGGAACGCCCGCGACACGCTCCAGGGCATCGAGGACGAGCTCGACGCGATGGTCACCCCCGCCGGCTGGACCGGTGATGCCGCCACCGCCGCCGGGACCCGCCGCACCCAGATCAGCACCGCCGCGCAGTCGATCGTCTACGAGGTCTCCCTCGTCCGGGCGGCCGTCGACGAGGCCGAGGACTCCGTGCGCACCGTCGAGGACAAGGTCGCCGACATCGACGCGCTCGCTACCAGCCGCGAGGTCACGGTGGGCAGCGACGGCTCTGTCACCGACACCCGGACGCCGCCGGCCCGGTTCGACACGGTCGAGGACCGCGACGCGTACACGCGCGAGCGCCAGGAGGCCGTCGACGTCGTGTCGCAGGCCGTCACCGAGGTCCTCCTGCTCGCCGAATCCGCCGACACGACGCTGGCCGCGGTCCTCGACTCCGCGCACGGCGACCAGCTCGACTCGGGGCACACCGATCTCGCGGCGGCCGCCGCGGCCGGCGACACCGACGGGCAGATCACCTGGCCCCCGCCGCCCGACGGCGACGAGCAGGCCCAGGCGGACTGGTGGGAGTCCCTCACCCCGGCCCAGCGCCAGGAGATCCTCGACGACGAGCCGGACCTCGTCGGCAACCGCGACGGCATCCCGTCCACCGCCAGGGACGAGGCCAACCGCAACCGGCTCGACGGCGAGAAGACCGACGCCGAGGAGGCGCTGGCAGCCGCCGAGGCCTCGGGCGACCAGGGTGCGATCGACGACGCCCAGGCCGCGCTCGACTCGATCACCCAGGTCGAGGAGACGATCGCCCAGGACGGCCGCTACCTCCTCCTGCTCGACACCGAGTCCGGCGACCGGGTCAAGGCGGCGGTCGCGAACGGCGATGTCGACACCGCGGACCACGTCTCCGTCCTCACGCCGGGGTTCACCACCACCGTCGACGGCAGCCTGGCGAGCTACGACAGCCGGATGTCCTCGCTCAAGGGGGTCACCGAGGCCGAGCTCGACCGTTACGGCCACCACGACCAGACGGTGGCGACGGTGTCGTGGCTCGGCTACGACGCACCCCAGTGGGACGAGACGCTGTCCGGCAACTCCGTCGCGCTGTCCGGCGCCGCGCAGCGAGGCGGCGACGACCTCGCGGGCTTCTACACCGGGATCAACGCCTCGCGTCCCGTCGACCCCAACCTCACGGCGCTCGGGCACTCGTACGGGTCGACGACCCAGGGGTACGCGCTCCAGCAGGAGGGCACGGGGGTCGACAACACCGTGTTCATGTCCTCCCCGGGCATCTCGACCGGCGATCTCGACGACTTCGACGTGCCGGGCGACGCGATCTACTACCTCGAGAACGACAACGACCTCATCGCCGACCTCGGCCGGTTCGGGCCCGACCCCACCGGCGTCGACGGCCTCACCCACCTGTCCACGTACGAGGGACAGACGGCGTACGGCGAGCACCGCGACGGCACCACCGGGCACTCCAGCGTCTTCGACGACGGGTCGATGGCGCAGCACAACACCGGGCTCGTCGTGGCCGGGCTCGAGGAGCACGTGGTCTCCGAGCGCGCGCACGAGTTCTGGACCGACCCGGTCGAGTGGCCCTGGTAGCCACGTCCGGACCGTCGGCCGAGGCGGTGGCATGATTCTCCGATGACGTCGCGACCAGGCACGGAGCCCCGTGGCGCGGTCGCCGTCCGGCCCGCGCTCGTGACGGACGTGCGCACGATCGCCAGGCTCGTCCAGCCCTACGCCGCCACGAACACGCTCATCACGAAGGACCTCGTCACCTACTTCGAGTCCGTCCAGGAGTTCCTCGTGGCCGAGGCGGACGACGGCACGATCGTCGGCTGCGGCGCCCTGCACGTCATGTGGGACGACATCGGGGAGATCCGCACGCTCGCGGTGGACGAGTCGTGGCTCCGACGCGGCATCGGCGGACTGCTCCTCCGGTCCCTCGTCGACCGCGCCCGCGCCCTCGGGCTCAAGCGTCTGTTCTGCCTCACCTTCGAGGTCGACTTCTTCGGCCGTCACGGCTTCGAGGTCATCGAGGGCACGCCCGTCGGCGTCGACGTCCAGGAGGAGCTCATGCGCTCCCACGACGACGGTGTCGCCGAGTTCCTCGACCTCGCCCGTGTCAAGCCGAACACCCTGGGCAACACCCGGATGCTGCTCGAGCTGTAGTACCCGGGGGAGGCGCACCGTTCCCCACGACGACGCGGTTCTCTGCATGTCGGAGTCTTTGCCCAGGTCAGGGCAGGACAGAAGTCCCCACGGTTCGGATCTGCGACCCGCGCGGCGTGATTTCTAGCGTGGTGGGTGACCGAGCACGACATCGACACTCCGGTTCCTCGTGGCCGCAGCGGCCACAAGGGCAGGAAGGAGACGACCATCAACGCGAAGGTCACCCAGCGACTGGCGCTCGGCTCGAGCGCGCTGCTTCTCGTCGGCGGGATCGCCGCCTGCTCCGACGATGCGACGGACCCCGTCGAACCGCCCGCCGTCGAGGACTCGCAGGAGCCGGAGGCTCCCGACGAGGACTCGGCCTCCGACGAGGGGGCGTCCGACGGCGTCGCGCCCGGCCAGGAAGGTGCGTCCGACGGCGTCGCGCCCGGCCAGGAAGGTGCGTCCGACGGCGTCGCGCCCGGCGGGGACGGTGGCTCCGAGGGCGGCGTCGCGCCCGGCGAGGACGGGAACGTCCCCGGAGGGGAGATGCCCGACGACGGTGGGGTGCCCGACGACGGTGGGGTGCCCGACGACGGCGGAGCACCACCGGAGGGTGAGGCCCCTGAGGGCGGGGCCCCCGAGGGCGATCCGGCCGGGACCGGTGCGGCCGGCGTCGCGATCCACTCCGACTGGCTCGCCGTTCCGCTGCCCGAGGACTGGAGCGAGTTCGAGGAGGGCGTCTGGTCCGGCAACGACGGTGCTGCGCTGCACCTGAACGACTGCCACGCGCCGGACTCCGGGACGCTCGGCTACAGCGACTGCGTCGACTTCATCCCCCAGACCGGGGACCCGAGTGCGGCCGACCCGGACACCGAGGTCGACATCCAGCAGCTGCAGCCGGTCGCCGAGGGCCTCAACGCCACCGAGATCTCGGTGAGCGACGGCCAGACCGAGATCGTCTACTGGGTCGTGGAGAACCAGGAGACCGAGGAGGTCGCCGTCCTCGAGTACCAGAGCGAGGGTGTCGACGACGCGGTCCTCGAGTCCGTCCGCGAGATGTCGCTCCAGTGACCCGGCGGCACCCGTGACCCGGTAGCGGTCCGACCACGGCGCCGGCCGGTGGGGATCCCCTCCGGCCGGCGCCGCCGCACGTCGGGACCGGGGAGTCCGGCCCGTCGAGCGGCCTGGCGCCGGACCGGGGTCGTCCCTAACGTGGGCCCGGACAGCAGGACGACCCCAGCAACGCCCCGGAAGGACCACGATGAGCTCGAGGACCACCCGCCTGACGACCGCCACCGCAGCCCTCCTCCTCGCGGGCAGCCTGGCTGCCTGCCAGGGCGACGAGCCGGTCGAGCCCGAGGCGCCCGTGGCGTCCGGCGAGGTTGTCCTCGCCGACGGCGGTGACCCGGCCCATCCGCTGCCAGGGGACCCGGCCTACCCGGTGCCCGGGGACCCCTGGACCCCGTTCCCCTGCTGAGCCCTCGGCCCCCGGCTGACGGCCGGCGTCGTCACCGGTCGATCGCCGCCACGACGAGCCGGGCCAGCTCGTCGGGCCGGGTGTACTGCGGCCAATGACCCGTCGGCAGGTCGACGAGCTCGAGGTCCGTTGCCGCGGCCAGCTCGGCGGCGAACGGGGCGCCCGACCCGATCAGCTCGTGGATGACGTGGGACGGCACGGAGGACGCGAGCACGGTCACCGGGATCTCGAGGCGCCGCCCGTCGGTCAGCCGCAGCGGCTGCTGCGCGACCCCGACCGGCACGGGCACGGCGACCCGCTCGATCTCCGCGCGGACCTCGTCCGTCATGTCGGTGAGCGAGCCGTCGTCGAAGAACGACCAGTCCGGCACCGGCACCTCGCCGTCGACCACCGGGAGATCGGGGTTGACCGGCGTCCCGTCCGGGACGGGGAACCCGTCGACGAGCACGATCCGGGCGACTCGCTCCGGCCTGGCGTCGGCGGCGCCCCACACCACGTGCGACCCGCCCGAGTGGCCGACGAGGACGATCTTCTCGGCGTCGGACCCGTCGATCGCCCGGACCGTCGCCGCCACCTGGTCGGCGAGCGTGACGCCCGCCCGGTCCGCCGCGCGACGTGACGTGCCGGGCAGCGCGAGCGGGCGCGGCCGGTGCCCCGCGGCCTCGAGGGCGCCCAGGAGCGGCCCCCACGACGACGCATCGAGCCAGAAGCCGGGGACGAGGAGGATCTCCACGGCCCCGAGGCTAGGCGCAGGGGCCGACATCCGCGCCCCGCCTACCGCGACAGCAGCCGTGCGAGCAGCCCCACCTGGGCGGCGACCAGCGCGCACCCGAGCGTCGGCAGCCACAGTTCGGGCTCCCGCCAGAACCACAGCGCGAACGCGATGCCCAGGGCGAGGACGAGAACCGGCGGGGTGACCCGCAGGACCTTCCGCAGCCGGGCCGCGCCGGGGTCGTCGCCCACCAGTGCCCGGCGGTGACCGAGCGCCGCGAGCACGAGCGCCGGCAGCGCGGCCGCCTGGCCGATGAGCATCATCGTCAGACCCGGCCACGGGGACAGGACGTCTCCGGCCATCGCGGCCAGCCCGAGCCCGAGCACCCCGAGCGCGCCGATCGCACCGGCCATGACCAGCAGCGTCGCGCGCACGGCCCGGGACCCCGGCGGGCGCGCGGGCGCGTCCTCGGGCCCGGGCGGGAGATCGGTGCTCACCGGGGCAGGGTAGTCGCCGCTCAGGGCAGGCCGAGGCCGGTCCCACGCTCGACGACGAGGCCGTCCGCGAGCAGCGAGGTCACCACGCGCGCGGCCTGCTCGGCGTCTCCTGCCCCGCGGGATCCCGCCGCGCCGGATCCCGCCCTACCCATCGCCGCCTCCACCAGCTCGGCCCACGTGTGCGTCGCCCCCGGCTCGGCGGCGCGCAGCGCGGCCATCACCCGGCCCCGAGCCTGGCGATCGGTGCCCTCCCAGGGCTGGCTACGGCGTCGTGCGGCGTGGGTGTCCGCCGGGTACCCGGCGGCCCTCCAGGTGCAACGCCCGGCCAGCGGGCAGTCGTCGCACCGCGGCGCGCGCGCCGTGCACACGAGCGCGCCGAGCTCCATCACCCCGGCGTTCCACGCGGCGGACGCCTCGTCGCCCGCCGGCAGGAGGTCCGCCGCCCGCGCCTGCTCCGCCTTCGCGGGCGCGCCGGGCGGGGGCGCCGCCTCGCCGCCGAGGACCCGGGCGAGGACCCGCCGGACGTTCGTGTCGAGCACGACCGCGCGGCGCCGGTGGGCGAACGCCACGACCGCGGCCGCGGTGTACGGGCCGACCCCCGGCAGCGCGAGGAGGTCGGCCTCGTCGCCGGGGACCTCGCCGTCGTGGTCCCGCACGACCGCCGCCGCACACTCCTTGAGCCGCAGCGCGCGGCGCGGGTAGCCCAGCCGGTCCCAGGCCCGCAGCACGTCCGCCCCGGGCGCGGCCGCGAGGTCCGCAGGCACCGGCCAGCGCGCCATCCACGCCTCCCACGCCGGCGCCACGCGTGCCACGGGCGTCTGCTGGCTCATCGTCTCCGAGACGAGCACGCCCCACGGCGTGGTGCCGGTCCGGCGCCAGGGCAGGTCACGGGCGTGGTCGGCCCAGAAGCCGGCGACGGCGTCGTGGATCTCGCGGTACTCGGGCACCGGGCCAGTGTGCCCCGATCCACGCGCGTCCCCCGCGGTCCTCCGGCGTGCCACCCGGGCGGCGCGGGTCCGCGTGCCTACGGTGGGCCCGTGCCCACCGATGACGACCGCGGTTCGCGCCCCGCGCAGCGCCGCCGCCCCAGCCGGGCGACGATCTGGCGCCGCCGCATCACCGTGCTCCTCGCGCTTCTCGTCGTGCTCGCGCTCGTCGTGTGGGGCGTCATCGCCGTCTGGGGCGCGATCTTCGGGGGCGACGACGACGAGCAGGGCCCGGCCGCCGCCGAGTCGTCCTCGGAGTCCGGCAGCGAGTCCGCCTCCGACGCCGTCCCGACCGGCGACCCCGTGGCCTGCACCGACGACCAGCTCGGGCTGACGATGACGGCCACGGGTCGCCACGCCGGCAGCCCGGTCGACTTCGCGATCGAGCTGACGAACTCCGGCCGGGGCGACTGCCTCGTCGACGCGGGCAACGCGGCCCTCGTCGTCGAGGTCACCTCGGGCAACGACCCGGTCTGGTCCTCGGCGCACTGCCCGGCCGAGGAGTCACGGATGCTCCTGCTCGGACCGGACACCACGTCCGACGCGCTCGTCACCTGGCCCGGGACCCGGTCGAGCGCGGACTGCCCCGAGGACCCGCCCGCCGTCAGCCCGGGGACCTACCGGGCCGTCCTCGTGCGCGAGGGCGCCGAGATCGGCGGCACCGACACCGTGTTCACCCTGGACGAGGCCCCGGCCGAGGCACCGACGGACGGCGAGGCGCCCACCGAGGGCGAGACTGCGTCCGAGGCGCCGAGCGAGGGCTGAGAACCAGCCACCCCGTCTCAGACCAGCGACGTCTCCGCGACCCGCCCGAGCCCCTCGCGCACGGCGAACGCCCGCGCGCGGCCCACGCCCTCGACCTCCTGCAGGTCGTCCGTGGTCGCGGCGAGGAGGGCCTGCAGCGAGTCGTAGTGGCTGACGATCGCGTTGGCGACCGCCTGCGGCAGGCGCGGGATCTTGCCGATGAGCCGGTGCCCGCGCGGCGAGGCCGGGGTGTCGAGGTCGGCTCCGCCGGGCCCGCCCAGGCGCATGGTCCGGGCGATCCCCGCGAGGTCGACGAGGTCGGAGGACGAGAGCGCCCCGAGCGCCTCCCGGACCCCCGACGACGCGCCCGTGGGCACGTAGTCCCGCACGAGCGAGCGGCGCTCGAACGCGAGGCCGACCATGAGGTCGTCGTGCTGGAGCCGCAGGAGGTGGCCGTCGGTGCCGGCCTGGACGGTGGCCGACTCGACGTCGGAGGAGATCCTGCGGATCATCTCCATGCGCTGGACGATCGTCACGACGTCGCGCACCGTGACGACGTCCTCGACCTCGAGCGCCGTGAACGTGCCGAGGAGCTGGTCGAGCCGGGCGCGGTAGCGCTCGAGGGCGGACAGCGCGAGCTCGCCCTTCGCGAGGACCTCCGCGCTCTCGACGACGACGTGCCGCAGCTCGCCGACGTACAGGGCGACGGTCCGCATCGACTGGCTGACCGAGATCACCGGGTGCCCCGTCTGCCGGGCCGTGCGCTGGGCCGTGCGGTGCCGCATCCCGGACTCGACCGTGTCGATGTGGGAGCCGGGCATGAGCTGGACGTTCGCGCGGCGGATCCGCCCGGCGGACCGGTCGACGACGACGGCGCCGTCCATCTTCGACAGCTCGCGCAACCGGGTCGCGGACATCTCGACGTCGAGGTCGAATCCGCCCGAGGAGATCGCCTCGACATCGTCGTCGAAGCCGAGGACGATGATGGCGCCGGTGCGGCCGCGCAGGATGCGGTCGATCCCGTCGCGCAGGACGGTGCCCGGCGCGATCTCGTGCAGCATGGTGCGCATCGTCGCCTCGTCGTCGGTGCCCATGCCTCCCCGTTCCCGGCGGAACGGCCCCGCCGGGCTCATCGTAGGTCGCTACCGGTCAGCGCCGCTGCCGCTCGGCCCCAGGCCGCACTCGCGCGCCGCCTCGGCGAGGTTCGCCGCCCGGACCACACGGATCCCGGCCACGTTCGCGGGCGCCTCGCCGGCCGAGGGGACGACCGCGGTGGTGAACCCGAGCCGTGCGGCCTCGGCGAGGCGGCGGCCCACGCCCGTCGTCGCGCGCAGCTCGCCCGTGAGGCCCACCTCGCCGAACGCGACGACACCGGGGCGCACGGGCCTCCCGAGGGACGCGGACAGCAGCGCGAGGCCGAGGGCGAGGTCCGCGGCGGGCTCGCTCGCCCGCGCGCCGCCGACCGTGGAGACGTAGACGTCCTTACCCGCGGTCCCCACCTCGAGCCGCGCGGCGAGCACGGCGAGCATCATGGCGACCCGCGCGCCGTCGACGCCGGAGACCGTGCGACGCGGTGGCCCGGCCGGCTCGGTGAGCAGCGACTGGACCTCGACCGGCATCGGGCGGCGGCCCTCGAGCGTCACCGTCACGCAGGTGCCGGCCACGGGTTCGGGGGCGGCGGAGAGGAAGAGCCCGGACGGGTCGGGCAGGCCGATGATGCCGTCCTCGCGCAGGTCGAAGCAGCCGACCTCGTCCGTGGCGCCGAACCGGTTCTTCACCGCGCGCACGAGACGCAGGCGCGAGTGGCGCTCGCCCTCGACCTGGCACACGACGTCGACGAGGTGCTCGAGCACCCGCGGCCCCGCGATCGAGCCGTCCTTCGTCACGTGCCCCACGAGCATCGCGGGCATCGCGCGGGCCTTCGCCGCACGGATGAGGGTGGCCGCGACCGCCCGGACCTGGGAGACGCCGCCCGCGGACCCGTCCACGGCGGAGTCGGCGACGGTCTGGACCGAGTCGACGACGAGCAGCGCCGGGTCCATCGCCTCGATGTGGCCGAGCACGGTGGCGAGGTCGGTCTCGGCCGTGAGCAGGAGATCCTCGTGCAGGGCCCCGATCCGCTCGGCGCGCAGGCGGACCTGGCTCGCCGACTCCTCGCCGGTCACGTACAGCACGCGCCCCTCGACCGCAGACGCCGCCCGGGCCGCGACGTCGAGGAGGAGGGTCGACTTCCCGACGCCGGGCTCGCCCGCGAGGAGCACGACGGCGCCGGGCACGAGGCCGCCGCCCAGGACGCGGTCGAGCTCCCCGACCCCGGTGGGCCGGGCGCGCGCGGTCTCGACGTCGACGTCGAGGATCGACGCCGCGGGCGTGGCCGGGGCGAGCGCACCGACCGACGCGCGGGCGGGCGCGGCGCCGGCCTCCTCGATCGTGCCCCAGGCCTGGCACTCGCCGCAGCGGCCGACCCACTTCGGGGTGGTCCAGCCGCACTCGGTGCAGCGCAGCTCGGCGCGGGGTCGCTTGGTGGAGGTCGTCGGCACGGGTCCACGGTAGGCGGCGGCGCCGACAGCCGCGGGCGCCCTCCCCACCGCGCGCGTCAGACGGGGATCCGGCCGAACTGCATGAGCGCCCAGGCGATGGCCGGCACGAGCAGGACGAACAGCAGGACGGCGACCCACCACCGGCCCGTGTCCCGGGAGACCTTCTCGCGCAGGTAGAAGTGGCCGTTCACGGAGTCCAGCTCCTTCCCGCCCGCGCCCTCGACCGCGTGCTCGCCGACGTCGGAGCGGTGGAGGACGGGCAGGACCGCGGCGGTACGGCCGTCGGTCGGGGCCTGCCCCATCGAGCACCGGATCCGCTCGCGGAGCCGGTCCTCGCGCTCGGGCGCCGCCTCCTGGTAGGTCGTGCCTCGACGATCGCCGAGGGCGGTGCTGTGCCCGCGCACGAGGGTGCCGGCCGCGACGAGCTGGTCGAGCGTGGTGGCGACGAGGTGGTCGGCGGCGCCCGCGACCGCCCCGACCCCGCGGCTCCCGCCCGCACGGCCGCGCGGGTCCTGGCCGACCAGCCACGCCGCGATCGCGTCGTAGCCGGGCGGCGGCGTGGGGCCGCCCTCGACCGGGACGTAGGTCTGGATGATCTCCCGCCTGGTCATGCCGCCGCCGGGGCCGGGCCGCCACTTCCGCTTCTCGTGGATGCGCAGCGTCCCGCCCGCGAGCACCTGCTCCGCCGCCGACTCGACCGCGAGCCGGCGCAGGGTGTCGGTATCGACGAGGCACGCGCCCGTCTCGTCGTCGTGGACGAGGAGGAGGACGTCGGCGAGGAGCTGGGCCGGCATCTGACCAGGCTATCGAGGGGCGACGCCCTGGCCGGGCACCCCGGACGGGGAGGACAATGCATCCATGACCAGCGAAGCCGCCCCCCGCCGTCAGGTCCTCACCGACGAGCTGCTCGAGACGATCCGCTCGCGCGCCGCCGGCCACGACCGCGACAACACCTTCCCCCACGACGACCTCGCCGACCTGCGCGCGGCCGGCTACCTCACCGCGTTCGTGCCCGCCGAGCTCGGCGGCGGCGGGCTGAGCCTGGAGGAGATGGCCCGCGAGCAGGCGCGCCTCGCCGGCGCCTCGCCCGCCACGGCGCTCGCCGTCAACATGCACCAGATCTGGGTGGGCGTGGCCCGCACGGTCCGGGCCGCCGGCCAGTCCGACATGGACGAGATCCTCGCGCGCGTGATGGACGGCGCGATCATCGCCTTCGGCGTGTCCGAGGCCGGCAACGACCTCGTCCTCTTCGGCTCCGCCTCCGACGCCACGCCCGACGGCGAGGGCGGCTACGCGTTCAACGGCACGAAGATCTTCACGACCCTGGGACCGGTGTGGACCCTGCTCGGCACGTTCGGCACCGACCGCACGGACCCCGACAACCCGGTCAACGTGTGGGGCTTCGTCGAGCGCGACGGCGGCGGCATCGAGATCAAGGAGGACTGGGACACCCTCGGCATGCGGGCGACCCAGTCGTACACGACCGTGCTCGACGGCGCGCACGCACCCGCGCACCGCATCGTCCGGCGTGTCCCGCCCGGGCCGACCATGGACCCCTTCGTCTTCGGGATCTTCGCCAACTTCGAGATCCTGCTCGCGGCCGTCTACCAGGGCGTCGCGCAGCGCGCGCTCGACGTCGCCGTCGCGACCGTGGGCAAGAGGATGAGCCTGAAGAACCAGGCCCCGTACGCGCACGACCCCGACATCCGGCGGCGGCTCGCCGACGCCGCCATCGAGCTCGACGCGATCGAGCCCCAGCTCGTCGCCCTCGCCCGGGACGTCGACGCCGGGGCGGACCGCCCGCTGTGGATGCCACAGCTCTCCGCGCTCAAGTCACGCGCGACCGAGACGGCGCTGCGCGTCGTCGAGAAGGCCGTACGGGCGTCCGGCGGGTCGAGCTTCTACACGCGCGCCGAGCTCTCGCGCCTGTACCGCGACGTCGTCGCCGGCCTCTTCCACCCCTCCGACGACGAGTCCGTCCACGCCGCCTGGGCGAACGCGCTGCTCGGCCCGGTCCCGCCGCCGGCGGGCTGAGCGGCTACTCCTCGCCGTACCGCTTCATCGTCGAGGGGTGCATGCCGGTGCGCCCGGCCTCACCCTGGTCGAGCGCGTCGATGCGCGCCGCCTGCTCGGCGGTGAGCTCGACCTGGAGCGCGCCGAGGTTCTCCTCGATCCGCTTCCGCGAGCTCGCCTTGGGGATGATGACGTGGTCGCGCCCGACGTGCCAGGCGAGCACCACCTGCGCGGGCGACGCGCCGACCTCGGCGGCGACCGCCTCGACCACGGGATCGGTGAGGACGCGCCCGCGGGCGATCGGCGACCACGCCTGCACCGTGATGCCCTCGGCGCGGCAGAAGTCGACGACCTCCTGGTTCTGCAGGTACGGGTGGATCTCGGCCTGGTCGAGGGCCGGCAGGGGGAGGCCCGCGTCCTGGATCTCGCGCAGGTGCTCCGGCTGGCCGTTCGACATGCCGATCGAGGTCACGAGGCCGGCGGCCCGGGCGTCGACGAGGACCTGCCAGGTCTCGGCGAGCGGGGTGGTCGAGTCGGCCGGGTAGGGCCAGTGGATGAGGAAGAGGTCGAGCCGGTCGAGCCCGAGGTCCTCGAGCGAGCGCTCGATGCTGGCCCTCGCCGTGCCGGGCGCGTGGTTCGGGTTGTCGAGCTTGCTCGTGACGAACAGCTCGTCGCGGGCGACGCCGCTGTCCGCGATGCCGCGGCCGACGCCCACCTCGTTCCCGTACATCTGCGCGGTGTCGACGTGCCGGTAGCCCACCTCGATCGCGGTGGCGACCAGCGGCGCCGCGTCGGCGTCGGGGATCTTGTAGGTGCCGAAACCGATCTGGGGGATTGCGTGGCCGTCACCCATGACGACGATGCCCGAGGAGATCATGGGATCCATCCTGGCAGGTCGGGCGGCGATCGCGGGCACAGGTATTCCGTCGCGCGGGTGGTGGCCGCCCCGATAGCGTGCCGCGCGTGCACTCCCCGACGATCGGCGCGCCGTCCGCCGTGACCCTCACGCGCCTCGATCCGGCAGGTGACGACCGCGAGGAGCTGGTCGTCTTCATGACCCAGAACGCCTTCCCGTTCCACATGGTGCCGCGCCCCGACCGCGCGCGGGTCGAGCGCCTGGTGGGCGAGGGGGCGTTCCGGGACGACGAGAACGACTCGTACTGGGTCGACCACGCCGGTCTCGGTCGGATCGGCTTCCTCCGCCTGGAGGACCTCGAGGACGACACGCCGATGTTCGACCTCCGGCTCGCCGAGGAGTTCCGCGGCCGCGGTCTCGCCTCGGAGGTCGTGCGCGCGGCGACCGACCTCGTGTTCCGACGGTTCCCCGCCGCCCGGAGGTTCGAGGGGCAGACCCGGGAGGACAACGTGGCGATGCGTCGCACCTTCCTGCGCTGCGGTTTCCTCAAGGAGGCCCACTACCGCGAGGGCTGGCCGGTCGACGGCGGGGAGCCCGTCGCCTCGGTCGCCTACGCGATCCTCAGGCGCGACTGGGAGTCCGGGACGACGACCCCCTTCGTGTGGGAGGACCTCGCCTGACCGCTCACGGCCGGTGCGCGAACACCTCGAGCAGCTCGGTGTCGCCCGAGACGATGAGGGTGTCCTCGGCGTCGATCCGGGTCTCGAGGGTCGTGTACTCGAACGGCTCGCCGGGCGACTTCCTGCCGATGACCGTGATCCCGTAGCGCGAGCGCAGCGAGAGCTCGCCGATGGTGAACCCGTGCGTCTCGCTGGGGGGACGCATCTTCACCACCGCGAAGCCGTCCTCCATCTCGATGTAGTCGAGCATCCGGCCGGAGACCATGTGGGCCACGCGCTGGCCGGCGTCGTACTCGGGGTAGACCACGTGGTGCGCCCCGATGCGCTTGAGGATGCGCCCGTGCTCACCGGACACGGCCTTCGCCCAGATCTGCGGCATCCCGAGGTCGACGAGGTTCCCCGTGATGAGCACCGACGCCTCGAGGTAGGAGCCCACGCCCACGACGGCGACGGGGAAGTCCGCGGCGCCGAGCTGCTCGAGCGCGTCGGCCGAGGTGGCGTCGGCCTCGACGAGGGGGAGCCGGCTCGACCACGTCTGGACGAGGTCGGGGTCCTTCTCGACGGCGAGGACCTCGCGGTCGAGGGACTCCAGGGTCGCCGCCAGGGCCGCGCCGAAGCGCCCGAGGCCGATGACGAGGACGGCGGAGTCCCGGGCCTGCTTCGGCATGTGGGTCCTTTCGTCGGGCGTGCGGTGGGGTGGCGGTGGGGCCATTGTCGCGGGTCAGCCGATGACCGGGCGTTCCTCCGGCATGCGGATGACCCGGCGCCGCGAGCGGATCGCGAGGGCGGCGGCGAGGGTCATCGTGCCGATGCGGCCCGCGAACATGAGGACCGCGAGGACGTAGGTGGCGCTGTCCGGCAGGTGCGGGGTGATGCCGGTCGACAGGCCCACCGTGGCGAACGCCGAGATCACCTCGAAGAGCACCTGGTCGAGCGTGAAGTCGGTGACCGAGAGGAGCACGAGGGTGGACAGCCCGACCATCGTGGCGCCGAGGAAGGCGACGGCCACGGCGAGGCGGACCGTCTCGGTGGGGATGCGGCGGCCGAACGCCTCGATGTCCCGGTCGCCCCGCGCCTCCGCGACGATCGCGAGGACGAGGACGGCGAAGGTCGTCACCTTGATGCCGCCCGCCGTCGACGCCGACCCGCCGCCGACGAACATCATCGCGTCCGTGGCGAACAGGGTCGACTGCTGCATCTCGGAGACGTCGAGGGTCGCGAGGCCCGACGAGCGCGGCGTGATCGAGTGCACGAGAGTGGCGATGACGCGGTCGGCGGCGGGCAGGCCGCCGAGGGTGTCCGGGTTGGACCACTCGAACAGGACGAACGCGACGACGGTGACGAGGAACAGGACGCCGAAGGTCGCGAGCGTGAGCCTGGCGTGCAGCGAGATGCGGCCGGGCCGGCGGCGGTGGCGCCACAGGTCGAGGAGGACCGGGAAGCCGACCGCGCCGAGGAACGTGCCGACGACGACGACGAGCCCGAGCCACCAGTCGCCGACGAACGGCACGAGACCGCCGTCGAGGACGACGAACCCGGCGTTGTTGAAGATCGACAGCGCCATGAAGAAGCCGTGCCACAGCGCGGCCGGGACGGACTCGCCGTACTCGAGGAACCGCGGGACGAGCGTGGCCGCGAGGGTGAGCTCGATGACGACGGAGGCCACGATGACGGCACGGACGAGCGAGCCGACCTCGCCGAGCCGCGTCGTCCCCGTCTCCGAGGCGGTGAGCATCCGCTGGGTGAGCCCGATGCGGCGGGAGACCGCGAGGCCGAGGATCGAGGCCAGCGTCATCACGCCGAGCCCGCCCACCTTGATGCTGACGAGGATGACCGCCTGGCCGAACCCGGACCAGTAGGTCGCCGTCTCCACGGTGGTCAGCCCCGTCACGCACACCGCGGAGACGGCGGTGAACAGTGCGTCGACGAACGGGGCGCGCACGCCGTCGGTCGTCGCGACGGGCAGGGAGAGCAGGCCGGTCATCACCACGACGATCGAGGCGAACACGAGCAGCGCGAGCCGGGCGGGGGAGCGATGGGCGAGGTCGTCGACCCGGTCCCTGCCCAGCGCGAGGACGCGGCCGAGGGCGGAGCGTGCCACCTGACCTCCCGCGCCGTCGGCCGGGGCGGTCGGCCGCCCCGGGCTGCGGGCCCGCGACCGGGCGTGCGCGCAGCAGACGGAACCTTGCCACAGGCGGGGGTAGGTTGCCCCCATGGCCGAAGGAGCTCTCGTGTGGTCCCCGGACCTCGTCGGCTACAACTTCGGGGTCGGGCACCCGATGACCCCGCTGCGGCTCCACCTCACCCACGAGCTCGCCCGCGCGCTCGGGCAGCTCGACGACGGCGCCGTCGAGATCGTCGAGCCCGAGCCGTGCGACGAGGAACTGCTCGCCCGCGTCCACGAGGCCGGGTACGTCGCCGCGGTCCGGGCCGCGGAGGCCGACGGCACGGCCGACGCCCGGCGCGGGATCGGCGGCGACGACAACCCGGTGTTCGGCGCGATGCACACGGCCTCGGCGCGCCTCGTCGGCTCGACGGTGGCCGCCGCGCGCGCCGTGTGGGACGGCCGCGTGCGGCGTGCGTTCTCGATGGCGGGCGGCATGCACCACGCGATGCCGGGGCACGCCTCGGGATTCTGCGTCTACAACGACGTCGCCGTCGCGATCCGCCACCTCAAGGAGTCGGGCGCCGGGCGGATCGTCTACGTCGATGTCGACGCCCATCACGGCGACGGCGTCGAGCGCGTGTTCTGGGACGACCCGGACGTGGTGACCGTGTCGATCCACGAGCACCCCTCGACCCTGTTCCCCGGCACCGGCTACCCGCAGGACGTCGGCGGACCCGAGGCCAGGGGCTCCGCCGTCAACGTCGCCCTGCCGGCAGGGACGTCCGACGCGCAGTGGCTCCGCGCGCTCGAGGCGGTGGCGGCCCCGATCGTCGAGGCGGTCCGCCCGGACGTCCTCGTCACCCAGCACGGCTCGGACTCCCACGGGCGCGACCCCCTGACGAACCTCGCGGTGTCCGTCGACGCCCAGCGCGGCGCGGCGCTGCTGCTCGCCGACCTCGCCGAGCGGTACGCATGCGGTCGCTGGGTCGCCACGGGCGGCGGCGGTTACGAGGTCGTCAACGTCGTGCCGCGCGCGTGGTGCCACGTGCTCGGCGTCGTCGCGGGCCGGCCGCTGGACCCGGGCACGCCGGTCCCCGAGGAGTGGCGCGCCCTCGTCCATGACCTCGCCGAGGGCGCGATCGCCACGACGATGTCCGACGCCGGTCCGTTCACCGTCCCGGGAGCGCGTACCCACGAGGGCACGACGGCGAACGGCAGGGCGGCGGACGGCCCGACCGGTGAACCCGCCGGACGGTTCGCCGAGGGCTACGACCCCGAGGACCCGGTCGACCGCGCGATCCTCGCCACCCGTCGCGCGACCTTTCCCGAGCACGGCCTCGACCCGCTGACGGCGTAGGGAGGGCCGCGGGCCGGGGGCGCCGACCGACGCGCCGAGGCCCGCGACACGCGCGGCGATTGGCCGAGGCACCGCCGACACCGCTATCTTCGGTGCACAGGAGCCCCACGAGTCACGTGCGCGGCCGGGGCGTGGTCAGGAGCGGGGAGCAATGGTCGAGAGTCAGGGGAGCAGCCCTTTCCTCACGGTGGCCGAGGTGGCCGAGTCGCTTCGCGTGTCCAAGATGACGGTGTACCGCATGGTGCACTCGGGCGAGCTGCCCGCCGTCCGCGTCGGCCGGTCGTTCCGGGTGCCGAACGCCGCCGTCGACCAGCTGATCTCGGAGGGCCTGCAGGGCTGGGACACGGCCGAGGGCACCGGCTCGTGACCGTGTGGCGGGTCTGACGCACCAGGCGACCCGCACCCGCTGCTCACCCGCTAGACTTGCCGGGTTTCCCGGACGCGCACGCGTTACGTACCCGATCGGACTGAGGTGGACCCGTGGGATCTGTCGTCAAGAAGCGCCGCAAGCGCATGTCGAAGAAGAAGCACCGCAAGCTGCTGCGTCGCACGCGACACCAGCGCCGCAACAAGAAGTGATCTTTCGCTTCCGTCGTCGATCGAGCCCGGGCCCCGCAGGGGTGCCGGGTTCGTCGCGTTCCGGGGGTGACACGGCGCCGGCGTCGTCGACCGTGGCCGGCTCGCCCGAGGCCTGGCTCGGCGGGGGTGCGGCCGGTGCGGCGCAGTCTCCCGCCCGCCTCGAGGTCGTCTCCCGGGCCGGCTGCCACCTGTGCGAGCGGACCGCCGCGCAGCTGGAGCCGGTCGCCGAGCGGTACGGCGCCTCGCTCGTCCTCGTCGACGTCGACGCGGACCCGGCGCTCGCGGAGCTGTCGGACCACGTGCCCGTCGTCCGGCTCGACGGCGTGGAGGTCGACCGGTTGATGGTCGACGTCGCCGCGGTCGAGCGGGCGCTCGCCGCGCGCTGAGCCGCGCGCTCGACGTGCACGAACCGCAGTCTCGGCGAGCACCAACCGCAGTCTCGGCGCGCACGAACCGCAATCTCGACGACGACGAACCGCAGTCTCGACGTGGCGAGGGCCGGTCCCCCGATGGGGGACCGGCCCTCGCCGCGTCAGTCGGTCAGGCGCTCAGGCTCAGGCCTGGGCGGCCCGCGGGACGGCCTCGACCTCGATGGTGATGGTGACCTTGTCGGAGACGAGGACGCCACCGGTCTCGAGGGCGGCGTTCCACGTGAGGTCGAACTCCTTGCGGGAGATCGTCGTCGTGGCGGAGAAGCCGATGCGGGCCTGGCCGAACGGGTCGGTCGCCGCACCGTTGAACTCGACCGCGAGGGCGACGGGCTTGGTCACGCCGTTGAGCGTGAGGTCGCCGTTGAGAGTGAACTCGGGGGCGTCGCCGTCGACCGAGGTGGAGACGAAGGTCCACTCCGGGTTGTTCTCGGCGTCCCAGAAGTCGGCCGAGCGCAGGTGGCCGTCGCGGTTGGCGTCCTTGGTGTCGACCGAGGCGGACTGGATCGTGACGTTCGCGGAGGACTGGGCGAAGTCCTCGGCGATGACGAGCTCGCCCGCGAAGTCGGTGAACTGGCCGCGGACCTTCGAGATGCCCGCGTGGCGGACGGTGAAGCCGACCTCGGAGTGCGAGGGCTCGATGGTGTAGGTACCGGCGGGGATGGTCGACATACTGCCTCCAGCGTGGATCGCGCCGACTCTCGCCGACGAAGTGGTTGAAGCGTGAACGATTGAACTGTAAACTAATTCTGGACGTCGACGCAAGCCCCCCGCCCGGGGGACCCCGCGGCGGTGCGGGGTCAGGATGGAGGACCGGGATGAACACGCGATGGCTCAGCCTCGACCAGCAGAGGTCGTGGCGCCTCTTCCTGCGAGCCTCGGCCCAGGTCCTCGAGGACGTCAACCACGACCTCACCGTGAGTGCGCGCCTCTCGCTGCCGGAGTACGAGGTGCTCGTGCGCCTCTCGGAGGCCCCGGACCGGGTGCGCCGGATGTCCTCCCTCGCCGAGGACCTCGTCCACTCCCGGTCCCGGCTCACGCACACGGTGCGCCGGCTCGAGGAGGCCGGCTACGTCGAGCGCCGCAACGACTGCGAGGACCGCCGCGGGGTGAACGCGCGCCTGACCGACGCCGGGTACGCCCGGCTCGAGGAGGCGGCGCCCGGGCACGTCGAGGCGGTCCGCGGCCGGCTCGTCGACCGACTGACGACCGAGCAGATGTCCGAGCTCGGCCGCATCATGGCCGCACTCCTCGACGACGACGAGATCGACCGCGAGGTCGCGCGCGACCGTCCGCCGGCACCGGCGCCGGGGCGGACCGCGGACGGTGAGCGGCGGACCCGCTGACCGCGCGGGCCGCACAGTTTGCGACACTGGTCCCATGCCCCACACAGTCGTCCATCTCCTGCGTCACGGCGAGGTCCACAACCCCTCCGGCGTGCTCTACGGCCGCCTGCCCGGGTTCCACCTCTCCGAGCGCGGGCGCGCCATGGCCCGGTCGGTGGCGGCCCACCTGCGCGAGACCGGCCACGACGTGCGCCGGGTGGTCGCTTCCCCGCTCGAGCGGGCCCAGGAGACCGGCCGGCCCGTGGCCGAGGCGTTCGGTCTCGAGGTCGAGACCGACGAGCGGCTGATCGAGGGCGGGAACGCCTTCGAGGGGCTCACGATCCGGGCGAACCCGCTCGCGCTCGCGCACCCGCGCTACTGGCCGCTGTACGTCGACCCCCTGCGGCCGAGCTGGGGCGAGGCGCACCGCGCGATCGCCGACCGGATGACCGACGCCGTGCGCGCCGTCCTCATCCGCTCCGAGGGCGGCGAGGTCGTCCTCGTCTCCCACCAGCTGCCGATCTGGGTCACCCGCCTCGTCGTCGAGCGTCGCCCGCTCGCGCACGACCCGCGCCGCCGCGAGGCCGCCCTCGCGTCCCTCACCTCGCTGCACTTCGACGACCGTCGGCTCGTCGGCATCACGTACGACGAGCCGGCCGCCGCACTCGTGGCCGACGCGATCGACGTCACCCCCGGCACGTCCCGGGCGGCCGTCAACACCGGGTCCGGCCGGCGCTCCGCGCGCTCCGGGACGAAGACCTCACCGCCGCTCCCGCGCACCGTCCCCACGCCCGAGACGGCCGACTCCGCCGCGGACGCCGGCGAGCAGGTCCGCGCGTGACGCCCCGCACCTCCCGCACCCGCTCCCGCACGGTCCCGGCCGCCCTCGGGGCGCTCGCCCTCGCGGGGTCCCTGGCCGCCTGTGCGCCGTCGGGGTCCTCGCCGGACGGCGGCGACGTCGGCGCGGGCTACGAGGCCGGCGACGGCTCGTTCACCACGTGGGACCCGGACGAGCGCGGCGACGCGATCGAGCTGACCGGCACCTCCTACGACGAGCAGCCGGTCGACCTCGCCGACGCCCGCGGGGGTGTCGCCGTCGTCAACTTCTGGTACGCCGCCTGCCCGCCGTGCCGGGTCGAGGCCCCCGACCTCGCGGAGATGGCCGCGGACTACGAGGGCGAGGTCGTCATGCTCGGGGTCAACCCGCGCGACGACACCGCCACCGCCCAGGCCTTCGAGAACACGTTCGAGATCCCCTACCCGTCCGTGCACGACTCCGAGGCGCGGGCCGTCGCCGCGTTCGAGGGCCTGGTCCCGCTGTCCGCCATGCCGACCACCGTCGTGCTCGACCAGGAGGGTCGGGTCGCCGCCCGCATCCTCGGCCAGGCCGACCCGACGATCCTGCGCGGGCTCGTCGACGACGTCCTCGCCGAGGCCTGAGCCGTGGACGCCGTCGCCTCCGTGGGGGAGGTCGTCACCTCGGGATCGCTCCTGCTCGCGGTCCCGCTCGCCCTGCTCGCCGGGCTGATCTCCTTCTTCTCCCCGTGCGTCCTGCCGCTGCTGCCCGGCTACGTCGGCCTGCTCGGAGGGATGGCGGGCTCGACGACGGAGCGCTACCGGGAGGCGACCGCCGTCCCCGCGTCCGGCGCAGGCGGGAGCCCGGCAGGCGCTGGTGCGGGCCCGGTCGGCGCAGGTGCGGCGATCGCACGGCGCGAGGCCCAGGCGGCGGCGACGGGTCGCGCGTCCGGCCGCCGGGTCGCGCTCGGCGCGATCCTCTTCGTCTCCGGCTTCTCCGCGGTGTGGGTGGTGGCCGGCGTGGCCGTGGCCTCGCTGGGGATCGCCCTCGCCCCGGTGCTGCCGACCGTCCTGCGCGTGGCGGGCGTCGTCGTCATCCTGCTCGGGCTCGCGTTCGTCGGCCGGATCCCGTTCCTCCAGGCCGAGCGACGCCTCGACGTCGCCCCCCGCGCCGGCCTCGCCGGCGCGCCCGTGCTCGGCGCCGTGTTCGGGCTCGGCTGGGCACCGTGCATCGGCCCGACCCTGGCCGCCGTGCTCACCCTGGCCCTGTCCGAGCAGTCCGTGGCGCGCGGCCTCCTGCTCACGGTCGTGTACTGCCTCGGGCTCGGGGTCCCGTTCGTCGTCGCCGCCGTGGCCGTCGCCCGCTCGGCGCGCGCCCTGTCCGCCCTCGGGCGTCACGCCCGCACGATCCAGGTCGTCGGCGGCGTCGTCCTCATCGCTCTGGGGATCCTGCTCGTCACCGGTGCCTGGGAGTGGATCGTGGGACGCCTGCAGGGCCTCGTCGCCGGGTGGGTGACGCCGCTGTGACCGCGGACCCCACCAACCTCTCCTCCAAGTCCGGCCAGGGCCGGGCGGGCCCCGACGACGACGCGGCAGCGGGTGACGGCAGCCGCGCCACCGGACCGTCCCTGTCCCTCGTGGGCTGGTTGCGGTGGGCGTGGCGCCAGCTGACGTCGATGCGCACGGCGATCCTCCTGCTCCTCCTGCTCGCCGTCGCCGCGCTCCCGGGCGCGTTCATCCCCCAGCAGGCCTCCGACCCCGCGGCCGTGTCGCAGTTCCGGGCCGAGCGTCCCGAGCTGTCCGGCTGGCTCGACCGGCTCGACCTGTTCGACATGTACGGGTCCATCTGGTTCCAGACCGTCTACGTGCTGCTGTTCGTCTCCCTGATCGGCTGCATCGTCCCGCGCATCGGCGTGCACGTGCGGTCGCTGCGGGCCGCGCCGCCGAAGGTTCCCGGCCGGCTGACCCGGTTCGCCGGGCACAGCGTCCGTCGCGACCCCACCCGTACGCCCGCCGAGCTCGGCGAGGCGGCACGCGTCGCGCTGCGCCGCAGGTTCCGTGCGGTGGTCTCCGCCAAGGACGACGGCACGGTCGAGGTCGCCGCCGAGCGCGGCTACCTGCGCGAGACCGGGAACATCGTCTTCCACCTCGCCCTGCTCGCCGTCCTCGTCGCCTTCGGGCTCGGGCAGATGATCTCCTACCGCGGCCAGGCCATCGTCGTCGAGGGGGAGAGCTTCGCGAACTCCGTGGTCGACTACGACTCCTTCACCGCCGGCTCGCTCGTGCGCACGGGCTCCCTCGACCCGTTCGTCGTCCGCCTGGACGAGTTCAGCTCCGAGTTCACGCTCGACGCCCAGGCCCGCGACTTCCTCGCCGAGGTGTCGGTGACGCGCGCCGACGGCACCGCGGAGGCCGGCGACATCGCCGTCAACCATCCGCTCAACGTCGATGGCACGAACATCTACCTCTCCGGCAACGGCTACGCACCCCGCCTGACCGTGCACGACGGCGCGGGCGAGGTCGCGTTCTCCCAGCCGGTGCCGTTCCTGCCCGAGGACGGGGTCTACACCTCGAGAGGCGTCGTCAAGGTCCCGGACGTCTCGGGCGACCAGGAGCAGCTCGGCCTCACCGGGACCTTCCTGCCCACCGCGATCGTCGACACCGCCGGCACGCCCGTCTCGATCCATCCGCAGCCGGAGGATCCCCTGCTCGTGCTCACGCTGTGGGTGGGCGACCTCGGGCTCGACGAGGGCGAGCCCCAGAACGTCTACGTCCTCGACACCGACCGGATGCGGCAGGTCTACGAGCCCGCGGCCGACGGCTCGGCCGGGTCCGCCGAGGGTGGGCAGGTGCCGCTGACGATCTACCTCGGCCCCGGCGACACGGTCGAGCTGCCCGAGGGGCTCGGCTCGATCACGTTCGAGGAGGAGCTGCCGAGGTTCGTCGCCCTGGACCTGCGCAACGACCCCACGCTGCCCTACCTCCTGGCGGCCTCGATCGCGGCGATGCTCGGCCTGTTCGGCTCGCTGTTCGTCCCCCGCCGACGGGTGTGGGTGCGACTGACCTCCGACGGCGACGGCACGCGGCTCGAGACCGCCGCGCTCGCGCGGGGGGACGACCCCGGCACCGAGCGCGAGATCGAGCGCCTGCTCGCCGCGCTCGACCTCGAGGAGGACTCCTCGGACGCCGCTCCGGCGCCCGCGGGGACGACCTCCGAGGACGGCGCCGCCGCGCCGTCCCGCGGGCCGGACTAGCGCCAGCGACCGCGCCCCGCGCCCGAAAGAGGGTGGGGCACAATGACACACATCCATCGAGCGCCCGCAGCGCGCCCCGACGACGAAGGACCACGCATGCCCGAGTCCACGCTGGCTCAGATCTGCACGTTGGCCATCTACGGCGCGATGGGGGCCTACGTCATCTCGCTGCTGGCGTTCGCCGTCGACCTGGCGAGATTCATGGACAGCTCGGACAAGGGGCGCCGCTTCGCGCGGATCGGCGTGTCCGCGATGGTTGCCGGCTTCGCCATCCACGTCGTCGGGGTGCTCACGCGGGCGATCGCGACCGAACGCGTCCCGTGGGCCAACATGTACGAGTTCTCGATCGTGTTCACGCTCATCGCCGTCGGGATCTTCCTGCTCCTCAACCGGTCGCGCGACCTGCGCGTCCTGGGTGCGGGCGTCGCCGGGCTCGTGGTCCTGTCCCTGGGGCTCGCGGTCTCGGTGCTCTACGTCCGTGCGGACGGCATCCCGCCGGCGCTCGACAGCTACTGGCTGATCATCCACGTCTTCGTCGCCACGCTCGCCGTCGGCGTCCTCGCGGTCTCCGCGATCCTCTCCCTCGTCCAGCTGCTGCAGGAGCGTGCCGAGATCGGCCGTGCGCGCCGGGCCGAGGCGCGTGCCACCGCCGACCCGGCCGCCCTCGTCACCGCCGACGGGCGCGCGGCGCAGACGTCCACGCGGTCGGCCGAGGGCGCCGCGGGTAGGGGTGAGGTGGGGTCCGACGACGGCGGGGCCGGCTCCGTAGACTCGCCGCGCACCGGCCTCGCGGGGTTCCGCGACCGGCTCTCCGAGCGCCTGCCGAGCTCCGCCGAGCTCGAGCGGATGGCGTTCCAGCTCATCGCCATCGGGTTCGTGCTGTGGACCTTCACGCTCATCGCCGGCGCCATCTGGGCCGAGCACGCCTGGGGCCGGCCCTGGGGCTGGGACGTCAAGGAGGTGTGGACGCTGCTGATCTGGATCGTCTACGCCGCCTACCTGCACGCCCGCCTCACGCGCGGCTGGGAGGGGCGCCGGGCGGCCTACCTCTCGCTCACCGGGTTCGGGCTCATCCTCGGCAACTACTTCATCGTCAACCTGTTCCTCAACTCGCGCCACGCCTACTCGGGCATCGGCTAGAGCCGGGGCCGGTCTCAGGCCGGCGAGCCCGGGTTCTCGTGGGGGTCGGCGGAGACCCCGCCGCCCGCGCCGGGACCAGGGTCGTCGGTGGGCCGTTCGTCGTCGGGCGTGGATCCGTTCGTCGTCCCGCGCCCCTCGCGCTCGGCGTCGCGCTCGCGCTGCCGGCGCTCGCGCTCCCGGCGCCGGCGATCGGCCTCGAGGCGGGCGAGGAACTCCGGGTCGTCGTCGGGCGCGACCGGGCCGCGGCTCGGCCGGGACGGCCCGCCGCGCGGGGGCCGGGAACCGCCCGAGCCGCCGGGACCGCCCGGACCGCCCGCGCGCCCCGCCTGCATCCGGGACAGCAGGAGCCACCCCACCGCGCCGACCACCGGCAGGACGAGGATGAGGACGATCCAGATCCCCTTGGGGATGCGGGCGGGCATCTTCTCGGCGTCGGAGCGGGCGCAGTCGATGAGCGCGAAGGCGATGACGCCGACGGCGACGACGAGGGGGACGAGACGAGTCACCCCTCCAGGGTAGGTCGGCGGGGGCCGCCGGGCAGTGCGTCGGTGGTCACCGCTTCGTCGCGGCCCGTCCGCCGCGACGTAACCTGGGCGGGTGGCCATCCTCAAGTACGCGTTCGCGCGGATCGTCGTGCTGCTCGCCGTGGCCGGCGTGCTCTACCTGGCCGGCGCCCGGTCGTGGCTCATGTGGCTGGGCGCCCTGCTGCTCGCGGCGATGGTGTCCTACGTGGCGCTGCCCGGGATCCGGAACGAGGCGGCCGGCTCGCTCGCACGGCAGGACGACCGGCGCACGCGGGTGGACCACGACGCCGACGAGGAGGACGCGATGCTCGACAGCGACAGCGACAGCGAGGACGGCGGCTTCGACGGGGACGGGGACGGGACGATCGACGGCGAGACCTTCGTCGAGCACGCCCCGGCCGAGCCCGAGGCGACGGCCCAGGGAGCCTCGGCGGACGGGTCGGTGACCGCGGACGCCGCGGCGGAGGAGGCGGACGGCAGCTCGTCGCTCGAGCGCGTGCCGGACGCGGTGGCCGACGCCCCCACGCACACCGACTCCGAGGCGCGCGAGGACGCCCGCGAGCGGTAGTCCTCAGCCCAGCGCGAGCCCGAGGCTGAGCGTGAGGCCGTAGCCCAGCTCGAGGAACCCGGTGTCCCGCAGGACGCCGATGAGGTCGCGCCCCGCGGCGCCGCGCAGCACCGGCGCGCAGCAGCGCCACGCGAGCGGCAGCAGGAGAAGCACGAGCAGCGACCACGGCGCCACGATCGCGCAGGCCAGTCCGAGCAGGACCGGAACCGCGAGCATCGCCACGTAGGTGCGGCGCGCGAGCCGGTCGCCGAGCCGGACGGCCACCGTGCGCTTCCCGGCGGGGACGTCGGTGGGGATGTCGCGGATGTTGTTGACCATGAGCAGCGCGCACGCCACGAGGCCCACGCCGACGGCCGCCGCCCACGCGGTCCAGGGCAGCTCCCCGGCCTGCGTCCACGTGGTCCCCAGCGTGGCGACGAGCCCGAAGAAGACGAACACGAAGACCTCGCCGAGCCCCATGTACCCGTAGGGGCGCGAGCCGCCCGTGTAGCCCCAGGCGGCGAGGAGGCATACGGCCCCGACGGCGAGCATCCACCACTGCCCGCTCACCGCGACGAGCACGAGGCCGAGCAGCGCGCCGACCCCGAGGCTCGCGAGCGCGGCGGCCTTGACCTTCCCCGGTGCGGCGAGGCCGCCCCCGGTCAGGCGCTGCGGGCCGGTGCGGAACTCGTCGGTGCCGCGCACGCCGTCGGAGTAGTCGTTGGCGTAGTTGACGCCGACCTGGAGGGCGAGCGCGACGCCGGCGGCGAGCAGGGCCCGCGGCACCGAGGCGGAGCCGACCTGCGCGGCGGCCCCGGTCCCCAGCAGCACCGGCGCGACGGCCGCCGGGAGGGTCCGCGGACGGGCGCCCTCGATCCAGTCGGCGACGCTCGCCATGACACCTCCTTCGCCCGTGCCCGCGGCTCGGGCGCAAGCGAGGTTAGCCCAGCGCCGGCCGCGACTTGTACCGGGCGACGCCCGCCACCGTCACCCGGTCGCCGTCCCCGGCACGGGCCGTGCGCCGGTCGCCGGAGTGGTCGCCCGTGCCGACCCCGAGCGCCCGCGACGCCACCGTCGTCACGGCCCGCCGGTCGACCTTGCCGGGGCCGCGCAGCGGGAGCCGGTCGACCACGACCAGCGCCCGCGGCGCGTGGGCGGGGGAGAGGTCGCCGGTCTGCGCGCGGGCGACGGCGAGGAGCTCCGGCACGCTCGTCGGGCCGGGCGGGCGGCCCGGGGTGAGCACGACGACGGCGACGACGATCTCGCCCCACTCGGGGTCCGGGACGCCGACGACGGCGCACTCCGCGACGTCCGCCATCCCCGTCAGGCGGCGCTCGACCGCGACCGGGGCGACGGTCACGCCGCCGGACGTCACGGCGTCGTCGAGGCGGCCGAGCACCTCGAGCGCGCCGGTGTCCGTGATCCGACCCGCGTCGGTGGTCCGGAGCCGGCCGCCGACGAACGTCGACGCGTCGGCGGCCGCGTCGTCGAGGTAGCCGTGGGCGAGGACGGGGCCGGAGAGCCAGATCCGGCTCTCGTCGTCGACCTCGATCCCGACCCCGTCGAGGGGCCGGCCGTCGTACACGCAGCCGCCCCCGGTCTCCGTCATCCCGTACGTGCGCACCACCCGGATGCCGGCGTCCGCCGCCGCGCGCAGCGTCGAGGGGGCGAGCGCGGCGCCGCCCACGAGGACCGCGCCGAGGCCGGCCAGCGCCCCGGTGACGTCCGGCCCGGCCGCGAGCGCGCGCACGAGCTGGGTCGGCACGAGGGAGAGATAGGCGGGCGCGGGCTCGCCGGTCCCGTCGGCCATCCTCACCACCTCGGCCAGCGCGGCCGGGTCGAAGCCGCCGGTGGTGTCGAGCACGAGCGGGTCGTGGCCGGCCACGGCGGAGCGGGTGAGGATCTGCAGGCCCGCCACGTGGTGCGCGGGTACGGCGAGGACCCAGCGACCCGGGCCGCCGAGGCGCGCGTGGGTGGCGCGGGCCGAGGCGGTGAGCGCGTCGGCGGACAGCGCCACGACGTGGCCGGTCCCCGTCGTCGACCCGGAGGTGCGCAGGAGCGCGGCCGTGCCGTCCGGGACGGGCCGCTCGAGGGAGTCGGCGAGGTCGTCGCGCGCCTGGTCGGGGTCCGTGCCCGGCGCGACCGGCAGGAGCGGGGGGAGGTCGGCGCCGCCGAGGCGGAGCGCGAGTGCCTCGTGCAGGGCGGCGACGTCGCCCGGCCGCGTGCCGCCGGGCAGCACCTCGACGCGCTCCATCACACCGGGTAGGGGAAGCCGGACCAGTCCGGGTCCCGCTTCTCGACGAACGCGTTCCGCCCCTCCTGGGCCTCCGCCGTGCCGTAGGCCAGGCGTGTCGCCTCGCCCGCGAAGACCTGCTGGCCGGCCAGGCCGTCGTCGGCGAGGTTGAAGGCGAACTTGAGCATCCGGATCGCCTGCGGGGACTTCGTCGCGATGATCGCCGCGTACTCCAGGGCCGTGGCCTCGAGCTCGGCGTGGGGGACGGTCTCGTTGACCACGCCCCACCGCTCCGCGTCCTCGGCGGAGTACTCGCGGGCGAGGAAGAAGATCTCGCGCGCCCGCTTGTCGCCGACCTGGCGGGCCAGCAGCGTCGAGCCGTAGCCGGCGTCGAAGCTGCCGACGTCCGCGTCGGTCTGCTTGAACCGCGCGTGCTCGCGCGAGGCGATCGCCAGGTCGCTCACCATGACCAGCGAGTGCCCGCCGCCCGCGGCCCAGCCCGGGATCGCCGCGACGATCACCTTCGGCATCGTCCGCATGAGCCGCTGGACCTCGAGGATGTGCAGCCGGCCGGCGCGCGCCGGGTCGACCTGCTCGCGGCGCGCGGACGCCTCCGCGCGGTCGTCCGCCTCGTCGACCTCGTACCGGTAGCCGTCCGCGCCGCGGATGCGCTGGTCGCCGCCCGAGCAGAACGCCCACCCGCCGTCCTTCGCCGACGGCCCGTTGCCCGTGAGGATCACGGTCCCGACGTCGGTCGTCAGCCGCGCGTGGTCGAGCGCCCGGTAGAGCTCGTCGACGGTGCGGGGCCGGAAGGCGTTGCGCAGCTCGGGCCGGTCGAACGCGATGCGGACGACCGGCAGGTCCCGCTCGGCGCCCCCGGAGCGGTCGACGCCCCGGTGGTAGGTGACGTCGGAGGCCGACCAGCCCTCGACCTCCCGCCAGACCTGCGGGTCGAACGTCTCGGACACCTGGGCGGGGATCTCGCTCACCGGGCCACGGTAGCCCGGCGTGCGGCGGCGTCGCCCGGCCGACGGGGCGCCGCGCGGTTACCCTGACGCGGTGCCCCACCCCGTCGTGTACTCCACCGCGCTGAGGACCCGCTTCCGGGGCCTCGACCGCCGCGACGGGGTCCTCCTGCGCGGCGACGCCGGCTGGGGCGAGTTCTCGCCCTTCTGGGACTACGACGACGCCGTCTCCGTCCCCTGGCTCGCCGCCGCCCGCGAGGCGGCCGAGACCGGGTACCCCGCCGCCCTGCGGCCCCGCGTCCCCGTCAACGTCACCGTCCCCGCCGTCGGCCCGGAGCGGGCCGCCGAGATCGTCCGCGCCTCCGGCGGGTGCACGACGGCGAAGATCAAGGTCGCCGAGCCCGGCCAGACGCTCGCCGACGAGGTCGAGCGGGTCGCGGCCGTCCGGGAGGCGCTCGGCCCGGGCGGCCATGTCCGGGTCGACGCCAACGCCGCCTGGGACGTCGACACCGCGATCTCGCGTCTGGCCGAGCTCGACCGAGCCGCCGGCGGGCTGCAGTACGCCGAGCAGCCGGTCGCGGGCGTCGAGGACCTCGCCGAGGTCCGCCGCCGCTCGGGCGTGCGGATCGCCGCCGACGAGTCCGTGCGCCGAGCCGAGGACCCCCTGCGGGTCGCGCGCGCCGGGGCCGCCGACGTCCTCGTGCTCAAGGTCCAGCCGCTCGGCGGCGTGCGCGCCTGCCTGCGGATCGCCGAGGAGGCCGGCCTGCCGGTCGTCGTGTCCTCCGCGCTCGAGTCCTCCGTGGGGCTCGCCGCCGGCGTGGCGCTCGCCGCCGCACTGCCGGAGCACACGCTCGACGGCGTGCCGCTGGCCGCCGGCCTCGCCACCGGGCACCTGCTCGAGGACGACGTGACGAGCGACCCGCTCCTGCCCGCGGGCGGCCACCTCCCCGTCCGCCCGGTCGAGCCCGACGCGGTCCCCGCCGCCGACGACGAGACCCGCGCGCGGTGGCTCGCCCGCCTCGAGTCCGTGGCGGCGCTCCGATGACCGCCCACCTCGTCGCTCGCGACGTCGTCCGCGCCCTCGTCGCCGGGGGAGTGCGCGACGTCGTCCTCGCACCCGGATCGCGCTCCGCCCCGCTCGCCCACGCCCTGCACGCCGCCGAGCGGGCCGGCTGGCTCCGGCTGTCCGTGCGCATCGACGAGCGGGTCGCCGCGTTCGTCGCCCTCGGCCTGTCCCGTGCCGGCGAGCTGACCGCGAACCCGGAGCTCCCCCCGGCGCTCGCCCGCCGGCCCGTCGCCGTCGTCACCACCTCCGGCACCGCCGTGGCCAACCTCCACCCGGCCGTCCTCGAGGCCGACGCCGCCGGCGTCCCCCTGGTCCTGCTCACCGCCGACCGGCCCCACGAGCTGCGCGGCACCGGCGCCAACCAGACCACCGACCAGGTCGGCCTCTTCGGCCCGGCGCTGCGACACCTCGTCGACGTGCCCGCAGGCGCCCCGGACGGGCCCGCGCTCACCCAGCACGTCGCGCGCGCCCTGGCCGCCGCCACCGGCGCCCGCACGCGGGACCCCGGGCCGGTCCAGCTCAACCTCGCGTTCCGCGAGCCGCTCGCGCCGGAGACCCCGTGGGAGCCGGGGGAGGCGCCCGAGGTCCGGCCCGTCGCGGCCCCCGCCGCGTCGCTCTCGCTGCACCCCCTCGAGCGCGGGCCGCGCACGGTCGTCGTCGCCGGGGACGGCGCGGGGGCGGCGGCCCGGAGGCTCGCCGAGTGCGGCGGCTGGCCGCTGCTGGCCGAGCCCACGTCCGGCGCCCGCGGCGGCCGGTGCGCCGTCAGCGCCTACCGCGAGCTGCTCGACCTGCCCCAGCTCGGCGGGCGGATCGAGCGCGTCGTCGTCGCCGGTCATCCCACGCTCTCCCGCCCCGTCACCCGCCTGCTCGGGTGGGCGGAGCCGGAGATCGTCGTCGTCGCACCGACCGGGCGGTGGCCGGACGCCGCCGGCACCGCGTCCGTGGTGGCGCAGGGGTGCACGGTCGAGGGCGAGCCGGGTCCCGACGAGAACGCCTGGCTCGACCTCTGGCTCGACGCGGGGCGGTCCGTCGTCGCGCGCCTGTCCCACCCCGCCGCCGGGCCGCCCGACGACGGGACGATCGACGCCCTCGGGGCCGCGGCCACCGTCGCCGGGGTCGCGCGCCGCTCCGGGACCCTGCTGCTCGGCGCCTCGCGCGTGGTCCGGGACGTCGACCTCGTCGGCCAGCCGTGGATGGACCCGCTCCCGCACGTGCTGTCCAACCGTGGGCTCGCCGGCATCGACGGCACGATCTCGACCGCCGTGGGTCTTGCTCGTGGCAGCGGCGGCCCCGTCCGGGTCCTTCTCGGCGACCTCACGTTCCTCCACGACGCCGGCGGCCTGCTGCTCGGCGCCCTCGAGGAGGACGTCGACGTCCAGGTGGTCGTCGCCGACGACTCCGGCGGCGCGATCTTCGCCCTCCTCGGCCACGCCGACGCCTCCCCGGACGGGTTCGCCCGCCTGTTCACCACGCCCCAGCGCGCCGACCTCGGGGCCCTCGCCCGCGGCTACGGCGCCGCCTACCGGGCGCCGGCCACCCTCGACGAGCTCCGGACGATCCTCGGCGAGCCGATCGTCGGCCGGTCGGTCGTCCACGTCCGGGTCGGCGAGCGCCGGGCCGAGACCTCGCGCGCCAGGTCGCTCATCTAGTGGCGGCCGAGGGACCGTGCCTCGCCGAGCTCCTCGCCGCACCGGTCGGTGAGCTCGCGCTGTGGACGCGCGGCGGGCGGGGCGTCGCCGGGCGCGGCGGGACCGTGCTCGCGCTGACCGGGCCGCGCCGGCTGCAGCGCCTGGCCGGCCTCTGGCGCCTGGTCGACGTGGGGGTGGTCGGGACCGCCGGCGCCGCGGTCGCCCTCGTCTCCTCGACCTTCGACGACGACTCGCCGAGCCCGTCGCTCCTCCACGTGCCGGCCGAGCTCGTGCGGGTCGGTACCGGCGACGACGCACGGCCCGAGCGGTGGGCGCAGGCGGTGGACCCGGCCTCGCTCCGGGCGGCGCTCGACGCCGACGCGGCACTCGCGGGGGCCTCGCACGGAGCGCGCGTGGCCGAGACCGCGGACGTCGTCGGCCCGCGGGTCCCCGGCGGCAGTGGGGCTGCGGCTGACGATGACGACGGCGATGCCGCCGCGTACACGTCCCTCGTGCGCGACGTCCTCGGCGACATCGAGTCGGGCACGGTGGCCAAGGTCGTCACCGCGCGCCAGGTCCGCATCGCCGCCGCTCCGCAGGTCCTCGACCAGCTGCCCGCCCGGCTCGCGCAGGCCTACCCGGACGCCTGGACCTACGCCGTCGGCGGCCTCGTCGGCGCCTCGCCCGAGATGCTCGCCGCCCGCCGCGGCGACCGGATCGCCTCCCGCGTCCTCGCCGGCTCGCTGCCCCGCGGGGAGCGGCCCGACGACGAGCTCGTCGCCGAGCTCCTCGCCGACCCGCGGATGCGCTCCGAGCACGAGCACGCCGCCCGGTCCGTCCTCGACCCGCTGCGCGCGGTGGCCGCGCTCGACGACGAGCAGCCCGAGCCGTACGTCCTCACGCTGCCGAACATCCACCACCTCGCCACCGACGTCGCGGGCCGCCTCGCTGAGGGGGCCGGTCTGCTCGACGTCGTCGACGCGATCCACCCGACGGCCGCGGTGGCCGGGACCCCGCGCGCGGCGGCGATGGCTATCATCGCCCGCCGCGAGCGCCACGACCGGGGGCGCTACGCCGGCCCCGTCGGCTGGCTCGACTCCGCCGGCGACGGCGAGATCGGCCTCGCCCTGCGCTGCGGGCAGGTCGAGGGCGCCTCGATCCGGCTGCACGCCGGCGGCGGCATCGTCGCCGGCGCCGACCCCGACGCCGAGCTCGCCGAGACCGAGAGCAAGCTGCGGCCCGTCCGCGAGGCGCTCGCCGCCGCGGCCGCCGACCTCGCCGGCTGAGCGGTTCGTCCGCTGCTCCCAGCGCGTTCCCAGGCTCGTGGCTCCTCGTCCAGCGGCCGGGCAGGTTCTCCCCGGCGGATTCGGAGGAGCGCCGTGTTGTGTCGTCCTCGTCCCCACGGAAGAGCACGAGGAGAACGAGATGAGCGAGCAGCACCCCCAGCGCGGCGACGACGGCGGCCGGTGGACCCCGTCCCCGACCTCGCCCCCGGCCGGCGACCCGGCGACGACGAGCGTGACCCCGGCGGCGCCGTCCGCCCCGCGCGCGACCGGCTCGCGCCACGTCGTCCTCGCCGCCCTGCTCGCCGCGGTCCTCGCGTCCGGGACCACCGTCGCGCTCACGCGCGCCACGGACGACGCGGGGGCCGGCGGCGGCCTCGCGGAGACCGTCCAGGCGCTCGCCGCCCAGCAGGAGGCGGGCGCCGCGTCCGGCGACGGCACAGCGGGCCCCGCAGCGGTCGAGGGCGCCGGCGGCGACGCGACGGGTACCGCCGTCCCGGCGAGCGCCGCGGGCGAGGACGGCTGGAGCGAGGTCGTCGCAGAGGTCACGCCGTCCGTCGTCGCCGTGTCCGTGCGCACCGGCCAGGGCGAGGGGTCCGGCTCCGGGGTCGTCCTCGACGAGGCGGGGCACGTCCTCACCAACGCCCACGTCGTGTCGGGCGCCGAGGAGGTGACCGTCACCCTCGACGACGGGCGGCTGCTCGAGGCCGAGGTCGTCGGCACCGACGAGTCCTCCGACCTCGCCGTGCTCGCGCTCGCCGAGGCGCCGGACGACCTCGTCCCCGCCACCCTGGGCTCCGACGCGGACCTCGCCGTCGGCGACTCCGTCCTCGCCGTCGGCAACCCGCTCGGGCTGCGCGGGACCGCCACCACCGGCATCGTCTCGGCCCTCGACCGCCCGGTGACCACCACCGACGCGAGCGGCGAGGGCCCCGTCGTCACCGCCGCCGTCCAGGTCGATGCCGCGGTCAACCCCGGCAACTCGGGCGGACCGCTGTTCGACGCGCAGGGGAGGGTCGTCGGCATCACGAGCTCGATCGCCACGATGTCCGGCTCCGGCGGGCAGGGCGGCAGCATCGGGGTCGGGTTCGCGATCCCCGTCGACCTCGCCTCGCGCGTGGCCGGCGAGCTCATCGAGGACGGCACCGCCGAGCACGCGTTCCTCGGCGTCGCGCTCGACGACGGCGAGGCGGCCGCCGGCGGCGAGGTGCGCGCCGGCGCCGTCGTCCGGGCCGTCGAGCCCGGCAGCCCCGCGGACGAGGCCGGCCTGCGCGAGGGGGACGTCGTCACCGCCCTCGACGACGCCGCCGTCGGCTCGGCGGCCGCGCTCACCGCCGCCGTGAGGGAGCACGTGGGCGGCGACGAGGTCGTCCTCGCGGTCGTCCGCGACGAGGAGGAGTCCGACGTCGGCGTGACGCTCGTGGCGTCCCCCGCCTCCGACGGGTGACCGACCGCCCGCCCGCGCCCGGGCACCTGCGACACTGGCGGGCGTGAACCGAGCCGAGCTGGACAAGGACCCCCGTGAGGTCGCGGGGATGTTCGACGACGTCGCCCAGCGCTACGACCTCACCAACGACGTGCTCAGCGCCGGTCAGGTGCGCATCTGGCGCGCGGCCTCGCGGCGCGCGCTCGACGCCGGCCCCGGGGACCGGGTGCTCGACCTCGCCGCCGGTACCGGCACGTCCTCCTCTGAGCTGGCCGACCGGGGTGTCGACGTCGTGTCCTGCGACTTCTCCACCGGGATGCTCTCGGTCGGCAAGCGGCGCCGGCCCGACCTCGCGTTCGTCGCCGGGGACGCGACCGCCCTGCCGTTCGCGGACGAGTCGTTCGACGCGGTGACGATCTCCTACGGCCTGCGCAACGTGGTCGACCACGCCGCCGCGCTGCGCGAGATGCTGCGGGTGACACGACCGGGCGGACGCCTCGTCGTCACCGAGTTCTCGACCCCGACCTGGGCGCCCTGGCGGGCGGCGTACCGACTCTTCCTCACCGGGGTGCTGCCGCGGCTCGCCCGGCTCAGCTCGTCGAACAACCCCGCGTACGGCTACCTCGCCGAGTCGATCGAGGACTGGCCGGACCAGGCCGGGGTGTCCGACGTCGTGCGTGCCGCCGGGTGGACCGACGTGCAGCACAGGAACCTCTCGGGCGGCATCGTCGCCGTCCACCGGGCCCGCCGCCCGGAGTAGCCCGGGGGTGACCCCGGGAGCGCCGCCAGGGACCCTGGTCCCGGGTATTACGTGCGGTGAATGTCCCGGAATTCCGCGGATTCCGTGGGGGCGACGAGGATCACGTCGGGGGTGCCGAACCGGCCTGTGGGCGGGCTTACGATTCTTCGGGCGGACCCCCCGACCAGCGAACGAAGGAGCTCGACCGTGCCTGCCGCACCTGTGGCCGACGAGGCGGACGTCCTCGTCGTCGGTGCCGGACCGGCGGGCGCGAGCGTCTCCCACTACCTCGCCCAGCAGGGTCACCGCGTGATCGTCCTCGAGAAGTCGAGGTTCCCGCGGGACAAGGTCTGCGGGGACGGACTTACGCCCCGCGCGGTCGCCGAGCTCATCCGCATGGGCGTGCCCACGCGCGAGGAGGACGGCTGGATCCGCAACCACGGGCTGCGCACCTCCGGGGCCGGCCACCGCATCGAGATCCCGTGGCCCGAGCTGTCCTCGATGCCGTCCTACGGGCTCGCGCGCGCCCGCACGAGCCTCGACGAGACGCTCGCCCGCCACGCCGAGGCGTCCGGCGCCGACCTGCGCGAGGGCGTGAGCGTGACCGGGGCCGTGCGGCACGAGCGCACCGGCCGGGTCGTCGGCGTCACCGCTCGCCCGGTGGACGAGAAGGGCCGTCGCGCGGGCGACGAGGTCACCTACCGCGCGCCGCTCGTCGTCGACGCCGGGGGAGTGTCCGCACGGCTGGCCACCTCCGTGGGGATCGAGAAGGACGCCGGCCGCCCCATGGGCGTCGCGATCCGCACCTACTTCCGCACCCCGCGTCACGACGACCCGATGATGGAGTCGTTCCTCGAGCTGTGGGACGGGAAGCCGGGCGAGTCGAACCTCCAGCCCGGCTACGGCTGGATCTTCGCGCTCGGAGACGGCACCGCGAACGTCGGCCTCGGCACCCTCTCGCCGACCGCCACGCCGACCCGGCTCGACTACAAGGGCCTGTTCGCCACGTGGATGCAGAACGTCCCCGAGGAGTGGGGCTTCACGCCCGAGAACCAGGTCGGCGAGCTGCGCAGCGCCGCCCTGCCCATGGCCTTCAACCGCAAGCCGCACTACGCCAACGGGCTCCTCCTGGTCGGCGACGCCGGCGGCATGGTCTCCCCGTTCAACGGCGAGGGCATCGCCTACGCGCTGCAGTCCGGTCGCATCGCCGCCGACGTCATGGGCCAGGCGCTCGCGCGCAGCTCGGACTACGAGCGGGTCAAGGCGCTGCGCACCTACCCGCGCATCATGGCCGACGAGCTCGGCGGCTACTTCACGCTCGGCCGGGGCTTCGCCCACCTCATCTCCCACCCGCGGATCATGCGGGCGTGCGTGCGGTACGGGCTCCCGCGGCCCGTGCTCATGGAGTTCGTCATGAAGCTCCTCGCCGACGGGTACGACCCGCGCGGCGGGGACTGGATGGACCGCGTCATCGCGGCGCTCGCCAAGGCGGCGCCGGTGTCATGACGACCCGTACCGAACGTGCCGGGTCCGTCCCGGCGAACGTCTACCCTGGAGGACGGGACCGGCGGGCGCGGACCTGGACACCGCAGCCCGGCAGGATCGCCGGACCGTTGACGTCGACGGAGGACGCATGACCAACCCCTACGTGCCGCTGCTCATCATGATGGTGGTCGCGGCGGCCCTGGCCCTCGGCGGACTCGGTGCGAGCGCGATCATCGGCCCGAAGAAGTACAACCGCGTCAAGGTCGCCAACTACGAGTGCGGCGTCGACCCGACGCCCCGGGCGCCCTCGGCCGGCCGGTTCCCGGTGAAGTACTACCTCATCGCGATGACCTTCATCATCTTCGACATCGAGGTCGTCTTCCTCTACCCGTGGGCGGTCGCATTCACCGAGCTCGCCGCCTTCGGTCTCGTCGCGATGCTCGTCTTCATCGCGCTCATCACCGTGCCCTACATCTACGAGTGGCGCCGCGGGGGCCTCGAGTGGGACTGACCCACCGCTGACCGACCGCCCCCACCCGCCCCGCCACGCACCACCCGAAAGGACCCCACATGGGTATCGAGGAGAAGCTCCCCGCAGGGTTCGGTCTCACCACCGTCGAGGCCGTCGCCGGTTTCGCCCGGTCGAACTCGCAGTGGCCGGTCACCATGGGCCTCGCGTGCTGCGCCATCGAGATGATGGCCGCCGGCACCCCGCGCTTCGACATGGCCCGGTTCGGCCTCGAGGTCTTCCGCGCCTCGCCCCGGCACGCCGACGTGATGATCGTGTCGGGCCGCGTGAGCCACAAGATGGCCCCGGTCGTCCGCAACGTCTACGACCAGATGTCGGACCCCAAGTGGGTGATCTCCATGGGCGTGTGCGCCTCCTCGGGCGGCATGTTCAACAACTACGCGATCGTCCAGGGGTGCGACCACATCGTGCCGGTCGACATCTACCTGCCCGGCTGCCCGCCGCGGCCCGAGATGCTCATCAACGCCATCCTCGAGCTGCGGGAGCAGGTCAAGAAGGCGCCGCTCGGCGTCAACCGGGTCGAGGCCGCCCGCGCAGCCGAGCGTGCCGCCCTCGGCGCCACGCCGACCCACGAGATGAAGGGGCTCCTCGCGTGAGCGGCACCGACG
This sequence comes from Georgenia sp. Z1344, assembly GCF_057652375.1. Lineage (NCBI taxonomy): Bacteria > Bacillati > Actinomycetota > Actinomycetes > Allobogoriellales > Allobogoriellaceae > Georgenia > Georgenia sp. Z1344. Next base: position 2,334,743 of record NZ_CM172728.1, read on the forward strand.
CCGGCGGTGACATCGCCGCCGCCCCCGGACCGGACGGGCGCACCGAGCTCGACGTCGTGGCCGTGCGTCGCGGCCAGTTCGGCGTCCACGGCTCCGGCGACACCTCGGGCTTCGGCGGGCTCGTCGTGGCCGTCACCGAGCCCGAGGCCGCGCAGCGCCCCTACGGCGGCTGGTTCGACGAGGTCGTCGACGTCCTGCGCGAGGTCCTCGGCGAGCAGGGGATCGACCCCGACGCCGCGATCGAGCGCGTGGTCGTCGACCACGGCGACCTCACCCTGCACATCGCCGCCGAGCACCTCGTGGCGGTGGCACGCGCGCTGCGCGACGACCAGGACCTGCGCTTCGAGCTGTGCCTCGGCGTCTCCGGCGTGCACTTCCCCCAGCACGCGGGCCGCGAGCTGCACGCCGCCTACCACCTCATGTCGATCACGCACGGGCGCTCGATCGCCCTCGAGGTCACCTGCCCCGACGCGCACCCGCACATCCCCTCGCTGGTCGCGATCTACCCGGGCAACGACTGGCACGAGCGCGAGACGTTCGACCTGTTCGGCATCGTGTTCGACGGCCACCCCGCTCTCGCGCGCATCCTCATGCCCGACGACTGGGTCGGGCACCCGCAGCGCAAGGACTACCCGCTCGGCGGCATCCCGGTGGAGTACAAGGGTGCCACCGTCCCGCCGCCCGACACCCGGAGGTCGTACAGCTGATGTCCGCCCCCACCATGCCCAGCGCACCCGGCCCCGCCCTCGGCGAGGAGGAGCCGGACTTCATCGCCGACGGCGGCGACTGGTCCGACATCGCCGCCGAGGCCGAGCGCCTCGGCGAGGAGCGCATCGTCGTCAACATGGGTCCCGTCCACCCCTCGACGCACGGCGTGCTCCGGCTCATCCTCGAGATCGACGGCGAGACGGTGCACGAGGTGCGGGTCGGCCTCGGCTACCTGCACACAGGCATCGAGAAGAACATGGAGTACCGCACCTGGACCCAGGGCGTGACCTTCTGCACGCGCATGGACTACGTGGCGCCGTTCTTCCAGGAGGTCGCCTACTGCCTCGGGGTCGAGAAGCTCCTCGGCATCACCGACCAGATCCCCGAGCGGGCCAGCCAGATCCGGGTCCTGCTCATGGAGCTCAACCGGATCAGCTCCCACCTCATCGCCGTCGGCACGGCCGGCAACGAGCTCGGCGCCACGACGATGATGACCCTCGGCTTCCGCGGCCGGGAGAACATCCTCGACATCTTCGAGCGCGTCTCCGGCCTGCGCATGAACCACGCCTACATCCGGCCCGGCGGCGTGGCCCAGGACCTGCCGCCAGGCACGGTGGAGTTCGTCCGCGAGCGGCTCGCGGACATCCGGCTGTCCGTCGTCGAGATGATGAAGCTGACGATGGAGAACCCGCTGTTCAAGCTGCGGCACGTCGACGTCGGCGTCATCTCGCTGTCCGGCGCCCTCGCCCTCGGCCTGACCGGGCCCTGCCTGCGCGCCACCGGCCTCCCGGCGGACCTGCGCAAGACCGACCCGTACTGCGGCTACGAGACCTACGAGTTCAACGTCGTCACCAAGGAGCGCTCGGACGCCTTCAACCGCGTCCAGGCGCGCTTCGAGGAGTGCTTCGAGTCGCTGCGGATCGTCCTCCAGGTGCTCGACCGCCTCGAGGCGTCCGCGGGTCGGCCCACGATGGTCGAGGACAAGAAGATCGCCTGGCCGGCGCAGCTCTCGGTGGGCACCGACGGCCAGGGCAACAGCCTCGACCACATCCGCCACATCATGGGCGAGTCGATGGAGTCGCTCATCCACCACTTCAAGCTCGTCACGGAGGGCTTCCGGGTCCCGCCGGGCCAGGCGCACGTGGCGATCGAGCACGCGAAGGGCGTCATGGGCGTCCACCTCGTCTCCGACGGCGGGACGCGCCCCTACCGGGCGCACTTCCGCGACCCGTCGTTCTCCAACCTGCAGTCGATGTCGCTGATGAGCGAGGGCGGCCAGCTGGCCGACGTCGTCGTCATCCTCGCCTCGCTCGACCCCGTCCTCGGAGGAGTGGACCGATGACCGAGCAGACCTACGCGCCGGACGTCGCCGAGTCGCTGACCGCCGACATCGCGGCGATCGTCGCCCGCTACCCCTCGCCGCGCTCGGCGCTGCTGCCGATGCTCCACCTCGTGCAGTCCGTCGACGGCTACGTCTCCGCCCGCGGCATCGCGCTGTGCGCCGAGGCCCTGTCGATCACGCGGGCCGAGGTCTCCGCCGTCGCGACGTTCTACAGCCAGTACAAGCGCCACCCCAACGGCGAGTACAACGTGGGCGTCTGCACGAACGCCCTGTGCGCGGTCATGGGCGGCGACCAGATCTTCGAGGCGGTCTCCGACCACCTCGGGGTCGGACACGACGAGACCACGCCCGACGGCCGGATCACCCTCGAGCAGCTCGAGTGCAACGCGGCCTGCGACTACGCCCCGGTCGTCATGGTCAACTGGGAGTTCTTCGACAACCAGACCCCGGCCTCGGCCACGGCGCTGGTCGACGAGATCGCCGCCGGCCGCCCCGTCCACCCCACGCGCGGCGCCACCACGGTGGGCACGTTCAAGGAGATCTCCCGCGTGCTCGCGGGCTTCGAGGACGGCCGCGCCGACGAGGGGCCCGGTGCCGGCGAGGCCTCCCTGCTCGGCCTGCGCATCGCCCGGGCCAACGGCTGGACCTCTCCGCACGAGGACCACGGCGCGGACGACCGCCACCTCGCCGCCGAGGTCGCGGGCGCCGCGCCCGTGGGCGACACCGGCTCGAGCGCCGACCACCAGGTGCCCACCGCGGGCGAGGCCGACCCCGGGACGGCCGGCCGCACGGTCTCCGAGGAGGAGAAGTGACACTCACCAGCCCCGGCACCCTCACGCCGGTCCTCTCCGACATCTGGGACGCCCCGCGCTCCTGGACCCTCGACACCTACCGCGACCACGGCGGCTACCAGGGGTGGGACAAGGCTCTGACGATGCCCCCCGGCGAGGTCGTCGACCTCGTCAAGGGCTCCGGCCTGCGCGGCCGCGGCGGCGCCGGCTTCCCCACCGGTCTCAAGTGGTCCTTCCTCCCGCCGGCCGACGGAGGGCCGCGCTACCTGGTCGTCAACGCCGACGAGTCCGAGCCGGGCACGTGCAAGGACATCCCGCTGCTCATGGCGAACCCGCACTCCCTCATCGAGGGCATGGCGATCACCAGCTACGCCATCGGCGGCCACCACGCCTTCATCTACCTGCGGGGCGAGACGGTCCACGTCTACCGCCGCCTGCTCGCCGCCGTGCGCGAGGCCCGCGAGGCCGGGCTCATCGGCACCGGGCTGGGGCCGGACGGCGACTACCACCTCGAGATCACCGTCCACGCCGGTGCCGGGGCCTACATCTGCGGCGAGGAGACGGCGCTGCTCGACTCGCTCGAGGGACTGCGCGGGCAGCCGCGGCTCAAGCCGCCGTTCCCCGCCGTCGCCGGCCTCTACGCGCGGCCCACGGTCGTCAACAACGTCGAGTCGATCGCCTCGGTCCCCGGGATCCTCTCCCGCGGCCAGGACTGGTTCACCTCGATGGGCACGGAGAAGTCCGCGGGCCACGGCCTGTTCTCGGTCTCCGGCCACGTGACCAACCCCGGCCAGTTCGAGGCGCCGTTCGGCATCACCATGCGCGAGCTCATCGAGATGGCCGGCGGCGTCCGCGCCGGGCACCGGCTCAAGTTCTGGACCCCGGGCGGCTCCTCGACCCCGATCCTCACCGACGAGCACCTCGACGTGCCGCTCGACTACGAGTCGGTCGGCGCCGCCGGGTCCATGCTCGCCACCCGCGCGCTCATGGTCTTCGACGAGACCGTGTCCGTCGTCCGGGTGATCTCGAAGTGGACGGACTTCTACCAGCACGAGTCCTGCGGCAAGTGCACGCCCTGCCGCGAGGGGACCTTCTGGATGAAGCAGGTCATGCACCGGCTCGAGGACGGCCGCGGGCTGCCCTCGGACGTCGACCTCCTCCTCGAGGTCTCCGCCAACATCGCCGGCCGCTCGTTCTGCGCGCTCGGCGACGCGTCGGCCACCCCCATCCAGTCCGGCATCGCGCACTTCCGCGACGAGTTCGAGGCCGGCTGCCACACGCCCGCACGGGAGCTCTTCCCCTACGAGGCGTCGGCGATCTTCCACGAGGCAGGTGTGCGATGACCCAGACCCAGGAGCAGGCCGCGCCGGCGGCCCCCGAGCTCGTCACGGCCACGATCGACGGCCGCGAGGTGTCCGTGCCCAAGGGCACGCTCATCATCCGGGCCGCCGAGCAGGTCGGCATCCAGGTGCCCCGGTTCTGCGACCACCCCCTCCTCAAGCCCGCCGGTGCGTGCCGGCAGTGCCTCGTGGACGTGGCCAGCCCGGACCGCGAGGGCAACCTCAAGAAGATGCCCAAGCCGCAGGCCTCCTGCACGATGGAGGTGACGCCGGGCATGGTCGTGGCCACCCAGCACACCTCCGAGGTGGCCGACAAGGCGCAGCACGGCATCATGGAGTTCCTCCTCATCAACCACCCGCTCGACTGCCCGGTGTGCGACAAGGGCGGCGAGTGCCCCCTGCAGAACCAGGCGATGAGCAACGGCCGCGCCGAGAGTCGGTTCGTCGACGTCAAGCGGACGTTCCCCAAGCCGATCGCGATCTCCACGCAGATCCTCCTCGACCGTGACCGCTGCATCCTGTGCCAGCGCTGCACCCGGTTCTCCTCCGAGATCGCCGGCGACGCCTTCATCGCGCTCCAGGGCCGTGGCGGCGGCACCCCCGGCCGCGAGGTGCACGCCCTCAACGGCTCGCAGGTCGGTGGCTTCGACGCCGACGTCCTCGGGTTCGACGATGCCGGGCTCCCCGACGCCACGGGCGTCCCGTTCGCCGGCCCCGACGGCGTGCCCGGCATGTCCTCCGGCCACGCGACCGCCCCGATGGGTGCGGCCGAGGCCGACACCTCCGGCCGGCCGTTCACCTCCTACTTCTCGGGCAACACGATCCAGATCTGCCCCGTCGGCGCGCTGACGTCGGCGATGTACCGGTTCCGCTCGCGGCCCTTCGACCTCGTCTCCACCCCGTCGGTCGCCGAGCACGACGCCGGCGGGTCGGCCATCCGGGTCGACCACCGCCGCGGCGCCGTCGTCCGCCGCCTCGCAGGCAACGACCCCGAGGTCAACGAGGAGTGGATCACCGACAAGGACCGGTTCGCCTACCACTGGCAGGACGCGCCGGACCGCCTGCGGATGCCCCTCGTGCGCGACCAGGCCACCGGGGAGATGCACGAGACCAGCTGGTCCGAGGCCCTCTCGGTCGCCGGCTCCGAGCTGGCCCGCGCCGCCGCTGCCGGCGGCGTCGGCGTGCTCCCCGGCGGGCGCCTCACCCTCGAGGACGCCTACGCGTGGTCGAAGTTCGCCCGCACGGTGCTCCGCACGAACGACGTCGACCACCGCGCGCGCCCGCACAGCGCCGAGGAGGCCGACTTCCTCGCCTCCCACGTGGCGGCGACCGGCCTCGGGGTGACCTACCGCGACCTCGAGCGCGCCGGCCGCGTGCTCCTCGTCGCGCTCGAGCCCGAGGAGGAGTGCGGCACGATCTTCCTCCGCCTGCGCAAGGGCGTCCTCGCCGGCACGGCACGGGTCACCACCCTCGCGCCGATGGCCACCCGCGGGACCACGAAGATGCGCGCCGACCTCGTCGAGGTCGTCCCCGGCGGCGAGCCCGCCGCGCTGGACGCCCTGGGCGACGAGCTGCTCTCCGAGCTGTCCGCTCCCGGCGCCGTCATCCTCGTCGGCGAGCGCGCGGCGGCCCTGCCCGGCACGCTCACCGCCGTCGCCCGCCTCGCCGAGCGCACCGGGGCCCGCCTCGCGTGGGTGCCGCGGCGCGCGGGGGAGCGCGGCGCCGTCGACGCCGGCCTGCTGCCGACCCTCCTGCCCGGCGGCCGCCCCGTGGCCGACCCGGCCGCGCGCGCCGACGCCGGCGCCGTGTGGGGCATCGACTCCCTGCCCGACCGTCCCGGCCGCGCCCACCGCGAGATCCTGCGGGCCGCCGCCTCCGGCGAGCTGACCGGCCTCCTGATCGGCGGCGTCGAGACGCTCGACATGATGGACCCCGCGGCCGCGCTGCGGGCGATCGGCCAGGTCGACGTGCTCGTCCAGCTCGAGGTGCGCCGCAACGCGATCTCCGAGCTCGCCGACGTCGTCCTGCCCGTGGCCCCGCCGGTCGAGAAGGCCGGCTCGTTCGTCAGCTGGGAGGGGCGCGTGCGTCCCTTCGGGCAGGTCCTCGCGTCCCACGCGCAGTCCGACCGCCTCGTGCTCGCCGACATCGCGCGCGAGATGGGTCGCGACCTCGGCCTCGGGACCCTCGCCGAGCTGCACGCCGAGCTCGCCGAGCTCGACCCGTGGGACGGCCCGGTCGTCACGAGCGACGACACCGCGGGGGCGCCCGCGGCGCGCCAGCAGCCCGGCGCCGGCCAGGCGGTCCTCGCCACGTGGAAGCTGCAGCTCGACGCCGGCCGCGGCCAGGACGGCGAACCGCACCTCGCGGGGACCGCGCACCGCCCGGTGCTCCGCCTCTCGCCGGCCACGGCCCGCGCGGTCGGCGCCGTCGACGGCGGCCGCGTCCGCCTCACCGGACCGACCGGCTCGCTCACCCTGCCGCTGACCGTCACGCGGATGGCCGACGGTGTGGTGTGGGTGCCCGAGAACTCCCCGGGCAGCGCCGTGCGCGCCCAGACCGGGGCCGGCGCCGGCAGCGTCGTCACCGTCACCACCGCGGAGGCCCAGCAGTGATCACCCCGGTCATGTCCACCGCCTCGGCGCTGCCGACGGCGGACTTCAGCCACGACACCTGGTGGATCTCCCTCATCAAGGCCGTCGTCATCGTCGTCCTCCTGCTCACCGGCGTCCTCATGGCGCTGTGGGTCGAGCGGCGCGGGCTCGGCAAGATGCAGACCCGCGAGGGACCCAACGTGCTCGGCCCGTGGGGCCTGTTCCAGGCGGTCGCCGACGCCCTCAAGCTCGTCCTCAAGGAGGACATCCAGCTCAAGGGCGCGGACCGGGTCCTCTACATGCTCGCGCCCGGCATCGCCGCGTTCTGCGCGTTCATGGTGCTCGCCGTCATCCCGATGGGTCCGGACATCACCAACGGCGCCGACCCGACGTGGTGGACGCCGATGCAGCTGACCGACGTCCCGGTCTCCGTGCTCTACATCCTCGCGATCACCGCGCTCGGCGTGTACGGCATCGTGCTGGGCGGCTGGTCGTCGAACTCGACCTACCCGCTGCTCGGCGCCGTGCGCTCCTCCGCGCAGGTCATCTCCTACGAGCTGTCGATGGGCCTCGCGCTCGTCTCGGTCTTCCTCGTGTCCGGCTCGATGGCGACGTCCCAGATCGTCGACGCGCAGACCAACGTGTGGTGGGCGATCTCGCTGCTGCCGGCGTTCGTCATCTACGTGGTCTCGATGGTCGCCGAGGTCAACCGGCTGCCCTTCGACCTGCCCGAGGCCGAGGGCGAGCTCGTGGCGGGGCACTCCATCGAGTTCTCCTCGATGAAGTTCGCGTGGTTCTACCTCGCCGAGTACGTCAACATGTTCAACGTCTCGGCCGTCGCGACCACGCTGTTCCTCGGCGGCTGGCGGATCCCGTTCCTCTCGGACCACATCGTGTGGTGGGCCGCGCCGATCGTCGGGTTCCTCGTCTTCTGGCTCAAGGTCTGGGCCTGCATGTTCGTCATGATCTGGATGCGCGGCACCCTCCTGCGCGTACGCTACGACCAGCTGATGAACCTCGGCTGGAAGATCCTCATCCCGGCCGCGCTCGTCTGGCTGGTCGCGGTCGCGATCATCCAGGGGGTGCGCCAGTTCAGCGACTTCGAGCTGTGGCAGCTGCTCGCGGTCATCGCCGGGCTGCTCGTCGTCGTCATGATCGTCACCTTCCTCCTCCCGGAGAAGAAGGAGCCCGACGACGAGGAGCGCGATCCCGAACCGTTCGACGCCTTCGCCGGCGGCTTCCCCGTCCCGCCGCTGCCCGGCCAGACCCTGCCCCCGTCGCCCCGCGCGGGCCGACGCCGGGCCGACGCCGCCGAGCCGGTCGTCGCCAGCAGCGCCCGGGCGAGCGCCGCCGAGCGGGGCACCGCCACCGACGCCACCACCGAGGAGGCCTGACATGGCTGACGAGAAGGGCTCCGAGCTGAGCCGCCGCATCACCGCGGACGACGTGGTCGTGCGCAACGGTGACGAGGAGATCCGCCTCGCTCCGGACGTCCCCGGGCCCGTGGGGTCGCTCCTCGCGCCCGTCGCCGGGTTCGGCGTGACGATCACGTCGATGTTCCGGCCCTCCCGCACGGTCCAGTACCCGTTCGAGAAGCCCCCGACGCAGCCGCGCTACCACGGCCGTCACCTGCTCAACCGGTACGCCGACGGGCTCGAGAAGTGCATCGGCTGCGAGCTGTGCGCGTGGGCGTGCCCCGCGGACGCCATCTACGTCGAGGCGGGCCCGAACGGCCCCGACGGTCAGTACTCGCCCGGCGAGCGCTACGGCCGCGTCTACCAGATCAACTACCTGCGCTGCATCTTCTGCGGGTACTGCATCGAGGCCTGCCCGACCCGCGCCCTGACGATGTCCAACGACTTCGAGCTGGCCGGACCCACCCGCGAGGGCCTCATCTACGAGAAGGGCGACCTGCTCGCGCCGATGGCCGACGGCATGCTCGCCGCCCCCCACCCGATGGTGGCCGGAGCGACCGACGCCGACTACTACCGCGGCGAGGTCACCGGCCCCACCGCCGAGCAGGTCGAGTGGGTCGAGACCCACCGGCCCGACGACGAGACGCTCGCCTCCGCCCGCGAGGCCGTGGCCGCAGGTGCGAAGGGGACCGCGCGATGACCCCCACCCCCGTCATGACGGTGCCCGGCGAGATCGGCGGCGGCGAGACCGCGCTGTTCTGGGTCCTCGCGGCCGTCATGGTCATCGCCTCGAGCGGGCTGCTGTTCGCCCGCCGCGCGGTCTACGCCGCCGTGTCGCTCATCCTCGTCATGCTCTGCCTCGCCGTGATGTACGTGGCCCAGGGCGCCCCCTTCCTCGGGGTCGTCCAGGTGGTCGTCTACACCGGCGCGATCATGATGCTCTTCCTCTTCGTCCTCATGCTCGTCGGCGTCGACGCCGCCGACTCGCTGCACGAGACGATCCGCAACCAGCGCTGGGTCGCGGTCGTCGGGGGAGTCGGCCTGCTCGCCGTGCTCGTCGGCGTCGGGGCCCAGGCCGTCGGTCTGCCCGACTCGGCGGGTCTCGCGGCCGCGAACGCCGACTCGAACCCGGTCGGGGTGGCGCTCGTCCTGTTCGGCGACTTCGTCCTCACGATGGAGCTCACGGGCGCCCTGCTCATCACCGCCGCCCTCGGCGCGGTCGTCCTCACCCACCGCGAGCGGCTCACGCCGAGGACCACGCAGGTCGAGGTCGAGGCCGCCAAGATGCGGGCGTTCAAGGAGGACGGCGCCCGGATCGGCCAGCTGCCGACGCCCGGCGTCTACGCCCGGTCCAACGCCGCCGACCTGCCGGCCCTGTCCGCCGCGGGCGAGCCGATCGTCGAGTCCGTGCCCCGGGTGCTGCGCATCCGCGGGCAGGAGCGCACGATCGGCGAGGTCAGCCCCGAGACCGTGGCCGCCGTCGCCCGGTCGCGCACCGAGCCGGCCCGCGGCCTGCACGGCCGCGACGCGACGCGCAGCGTGGGTCGCGCCGGCTTGCCCGCCATGCCCGGCGAGCCCGCCCCGATACCGCTCGTGCCCGGCTCGCCCGGTCGCGAGGTCGTCGCCCGGCGCCGCGCCGCGCGCGCCGAGGCCGCCCGCACCGCGGCCGAGCAGAGCTCCGAGACCACCGCAGGGGACGACCGATGAACCCGATGAACTACGTGGTGCTCGCCGGCATCCTCTTCGCCGTCGGCGCCACGGCGGTGCTCGTGCGCCGCAACGCGATCGTCCAGCTCATGGGCGTCGAGCTCATGCTCAACTCGGCCAACCTCGTGCTCGTGACGTTCTCGCGCGTGCACGGCGACCTCACCGGGCAGGTGGCCGCGTTCTTCGTCATGGTCGTCGCCGCGGCCGAGGTCGTGGTCGGCCTGGCGATCATCGTGTCCGTGTTCCGCACCCGTCGGTCCGCCTCGGTCGACGACGTCAACCTCATGAAGAGCTGAAGGGAGCACGATGACCACCGCCACCCTTCACGCCGTCACCGAGGTCGCCGCGCCCGTGGCCGCCGACGGCCCCGCGAGCCTGGCCTGGCTGCTCGTCGCCGTGCCGCTCGTCGGCGCAGCGGTCCTGCTGCTGTCCGGCCGCGCCGCGAACGCCTGGGGCCACTGGCTCGGCGTCCTCGCCTCCGCCGCGACCTTCGTCGTCGCCGCCTGGATCACGGTCGACATGCTCGGTCGCGACGCGGGGGACCGTGTCATGGACCTCCACCTGTACGACCTGCTGCCCGCCGGCACGCTCGACGTCTCCCTCGGGATGCGGATCGACCCGCTGTCGATGACGTTCGTCCTGCTCGTCACGCTCGTCGGCACGCTCATCCACATCTACGCCGTGGCGTACATGGAGCACGACCGCGACCGGCGCCGGTTCTTCGCCTACCTCAACCTCTTCGTCGCGGCGATGCTCCTGCTCGTCCTCGGCAACAGCTACCTCGTGCTGTTCGTCGGCTGGGAGGGCGTGGGCCTCGCCTCGTACCTGCTCATCGGGTTCTGGAACCACGTGCCCGAGTACGCGGTCGCGGCGAAGAAGGCGTTCGTCATGAACCGCGTCGGCGACATGGGCCTGCTCATGGCGATGGCCGCGATGTTCGCCGGCCTGGACACCGTCAGCTTCGCCGGCGTGGCCGAGACCGCGCCCGCCGCGTCGACCGGCCTGCTCACCGTCATCGGGCTGCTCCTCCTGCTCGCCGCGTGCGGCAAGTCGGCGCAGTTCCCGCTCCAGGCCTGGCTCGGCGACGCGATGGCCGGCCCCACCCCGGTCTCGGCGCTCATCCACGCGGCGACGATGGTCACCGCCGGCGTCTACCTCGTGGTGCGCTCCGGCCCGATCTTCGACCTCACGCCGGACGCGCGGATGGTCGTCGCGGTCGTCGGCGCGATCACGCTGCTGTTCGGCGCGATCGTCGGCTGCGCGAAGGACGACCTCAAGAAGGTCCTCGCCGCCTCGACGATGTCCCAGATCGGGTACATGATCCTCGCCGCGGGGCTCGGCCCGATCGGCTACGCGTTCGCGATCTTCCACCTCGTCACGCACGGCTTCTTCAAGGCCGGCATGTTCCTCGGGGCCGGCTCGGTCATGCACGGGATGAACGACCAGGTCGACATGCGCCGGTTCGGCGGCCTGTCGAAGGTCATGCCGATCACGTGGATCACGTTCGGCCTGGGTTGGCTCGCGATCCTCGGCATCCCGCCGTTCTCCGGCTTCTGGTCGAAGGACAAGATCATCGAGACCGCGTTCGTGCCCCAGGACGGCCACGCCGGCTGGGAGCCGTGGGTCTTCGGCATGGTCACGCTGATCGGTGCCGGCATCACGGCCTTCTACATGTCCCGGCTGTTCTTCATGACCTTCCACGGGAAGCGCCGCTGGACCACCGCTGAGGAGGGCTCCGAGGTCCACCCGCACGAGTCGCCGTGGCTGATGACCGTCCCGATGATCGTCCTCGCGATCGGCTCGGTGGGCCTGGGCTTCGCGCTCCAGCTCGGCGGCGGGTTCGTCACCTGGCTCGAGCCGGTGACCGGCCACCACGAGCACGCCGACCCGGTCCTCGCGGTCCCGGTCATCATGGGCGCCACGATCGCGATCGTCCTGCTCGGCGCCGTCATCGCCTGGGCGATGTACGCGCGCCGCGAGGTGCCCGCCGTGGCCCCCGCCGGCAACGTGCTCGTCACCGCCGCCCGCAACGACCTGTACCAGGACGCCGTCAACGAGGGCATCTTCATGCGCCCGGGCCAGCAGCTCACGCGCGGCCTCGTCGAGGCCGACCGGGGAGTCGTCGACGGCGCCGTCATGGGCACCGCCTCGGCCACCGCCGGTCTGGGCCGCCTCCTGGGCAGGCTCCAGAACGGATTCGTCCGCAGCTACGCCGCACTGATGACGGCCGGCACCGTGCTCGCCCTGCTCGCCGTCCTGGCCTGGCGTCTCTAGGCCGAGGGAAGAGGAACCGAACCTGTGAACACCGCTACCCTCCCGTGGCTCACGCTGCTGATCGCCGTCCCGGTGGTCGCCGGCGCGCTGCTCCTCGTCCCCGGGCTGCGCCGCGTCGCCCGGCCCGTCGGCCTCGGCGTGTCCCTGCTCGTCCTCGCGGGCACGATCGCCGCCGTGGCCACCGACTTCGACCTCGGCGCCGCCGGTGAGCATCAGCTGACCGAGCAGGTCGCCTGGATCCCGCAGCTGGGCGTGTCCTACGCGCTCGGCGTCGACGGCCTCGGTGTGGCGATGCTGCTGCTCACCGCGTTCCTCGTCGTCGTCGTCCTGATCTCGGGCGTCCCCGTGCGCGCCGGCGACGACGACGCGACGACCGAGCGGCGCACCGCCACCTACGTCGCGCTCGTCCTCATCCTCGAGGGCATCCTCGTCGCCGTCTTCGCGGCCCGGGACGTCTTCCTGTTCTACGTCCTCTTCGAGGCGATGCTGCTGCCGATCTTCCTGCTCGTCGGGATGTACGGCGGGGCCCGGCGCCGCGCGGCCGCGATCAAGTTCCTGCTCTACTCGCTCGCGGGCGGGCTCATCATGCTCGCCGGCGTCGTCGCCCTCTACCTCCAGGGCCCCGGCGGCCCCGAGGGCTTCCTCGTCGACAACCTCGCGGGCGCGATGGCCGGGACGTCCGACACGACGGCGCGCCTCATCTTCCTCGCGTTCCTCGTCGCGTTCGCCATCAAGGCGCCGATGGTGCCCGTCCACACGTGGCTGCCCGACACCGCCGAGCAGTCCCCGGGCGGCGTCTCCACGCTGCTCGTCGGCGTCATGGACAAGGTCGGCACCTTCGGCATGATCACGCTGCTGCTGACGATCTTCCCCGAGCAGGTCGCGTGGGCCGCGCCCGCGATGATCGTCCTCGCGGTCATCTCGATCCTCTACGGGGCGCTCCTCGCGCTCGGCCAGCAGGACGTCATGCGGCTCGTCGCCTTCACCTCGGTGTCCCACTTCGGGTTCATCGTGCTCGGCGTCTTCGTCGGCTCCGAGGTGGCCCTGACCGGCGCGATGTTCTACATGGTCGCCCACGGCCTGTCGACCGCCGGCATGTTCCTCGGCTCCGAGTACCTCGTGCGACGCGGCGGCACGCAGCGGATCGCCTCCTTCGGCGGCTACCAGCGCGTCGTCCCGGTGCTCGCCGGCACGTGGCTCGTCATGGGCCTGGCCTCGATCGCCCTGCCCGGCCTGTCCGGCTTCTGGGGCGAGTACATGGTCCTGCTCGGCACGTTCGAGGTCAGCTGGATCGCGGCGGCGTTCGCCGTCGTCGGCGTCGTCCTCGCCGCCCTCTACGTCCTCATGCCGTACCAGCAGATCTTCACCGGCCCGGCACCCGTGGGCGCGGGCGTCACGGACGGCGAGTCACGGCCCGACGGCGAACCCCGCCGGCGCGCCGACGCCCTGCGTGACCTGACCGGGACGGAGCGCACCGTCATGGGGCTGCTCGTCGCGGGCGTGCTCGCGCTCGGCCTCTTCCCGGCGCCGGTCGTCGAGCTGATCCAGCCCGTGGCCGAGCAGGTGGTCGTCCTCGCCGACGGCGCGGACGCCGCTGCCGCTGACGCCGCCCAGTCCAGCCCGATCTCGACCGTGGGGAGCGCCCTGTGACCGCCGCCCTGAGCGCGACCGCCTTCGTCGCACCGACCATCGCCTGGGCGCCGCTCGTCCCGGTGCTCATCGTCGGCGGGGCGGCCGTCGTCGGCGTCCTGCTCGAGGCGTTCCTCCCGCGTACCGCGCGCCGGGGCGTCCAGGTGCCCTTCGCCCTCCTCGCGATCGCCGCCGGCCTCGTCGCCGTCGTCTGGCGCCTGGCGACCGTCCACGGCGCCGAGGCGCCCACCGAGGTCGTCACCGGCGGCGCGTACGTCGAGGACCTGCCGTCCCTCGCGATCCAGGCGGTCCTGCTCGTCAGCGCCCTGCTCGCCGTGCTCGTCATGGCGGACCGCACGGAGACCCGCGAGGGGGCGTTCGCGCCCCAGGCCGCCGCCCGCCCGGGCTCGGCCGAGAGCGAGGCCGCCGCCCGCGCCGGCCTCACGCAGTCGGAGATCTTCCCGCTCACGCTCTTCTCGCTCACCGGCATGATGGTCTTCCCCGCGGCGGGCGACCTCATCACGCTCTTCGTCGCGCTCGAGGTCCTCTCGCTGCCGCTGTACGTGCTGGCCGCCACCGCGCGGCGCCGCCGCCTCCTCTCGCAGGAGGCCGCGATCAAGTACTTCATCCTCGGCGCGTTCGCCTCGGCGTTCTTCCTCATGGGCATCGCGCTGCTCTACGGGTTCGCCGGCTCGCTGCGGCTGACCGACATCGCGGCCGCCGTGCCCTCGACGCCGGGGCTGGACTCGCTGCTCCTGCCCGGGGTCGTGCTCGTCCTCGTCGGCCTGCTCTTCAAGGTCGGCGCCGTGCCGTTCCACGCGTGGACCCCGGACGTCTACACCGGCGCCCCGACCCCGGTCACCGGCTTCATGGCCGCCGCCACGAAGATCGCCGCCTTCGGCGCGATGCTGCGGTTCGTCTACGTCGTCGCGCCGGGCCTGGGCTGGGACCTCGAGCCGGTCGTGTGGACGATCGTCATCCTCACGATGCTCGTCGGCACCGTCATGGGCATCATCCAGACGGACATCAAGCGGATGCTCGCCTACAGCTCGATCGCCCACGCGGGCTTCGTGCTCATCGGCGTCTTCTCGCTGACCTCGGCGGGCATCGGGTCGGTCATCTTCTACCTGCTGGCCTACGGCGTGGCCACGGTCGGCGCGTTCGGCCTCGTCACCCTGGTGCGCGAGACGGACGCCGCGGGCTCGGTCACCGGCGAGGCCACGCGCATCGACCAGTGGGCCGGCATCGGTCGGCGCCGCCCGGCGATCGCGGTGTCGATGCTCGTCTTCCTGCTGTCCTTCGCGGGCATCCCGCTCACCGCCGGGTTCGTCGGCAAGTTCGCCGTGTTCAGCGCCGGCATCGCGGGGGGCGACGCGGTCCTCGTCGTGCTCGCCGTCCTCGCCTCCGCCGCGACCGCGTTCTTCTACTTCCGCCTCGTCGTGCTCATGTTCTTCGAGGAGCCGAAGGACGAGGGCGTGACCGTCGTGTCCTCCGAGGGCCTGACGATCGTCGCCGTCGTGGTCTGCGCCGTCGCGACCGTCGCCCTGGGCGTCTACCCTGGTCCCGTGCTCGAGCTCCTCACCGACGCCGCGGTCTTCGTCCTGTGAGCAGGCTCGAGCTCATCTCCGCCCGGCTGGAGCAGGTCGACCCCGCTCTCGCCGAGGTGGAGGAACGCCTGGCGGCGGCCGTGCGCGGCGCCGACCGGCTGACGGAGGAGCCCGCCGCGCACCTGTCGGACGCCGGCGGCAAGCGCCTGCGTCCCCTGCTCACCGTGGTGACGTCCCAGCTCGGGTCCGGGGCCGGCGACGAGGTCGTCCGCGCCGCCGTGGCCGTCGAGCTCACCCACCTGGCCACGCTGTACCACGACGACATCATGGACTCGGCCGAGGTGCGCCGCGGGGTGCCGGCCGCGCACGTCGTGTGGGGCAACAACGTCGCCATCCTCACCGGCGACCTCCTGTTCGCCCGGGCCTCCTCGCTCGTGGCGTCCCTCGGCGCCGAGGCCGTCCAGCTCCATGCGGCCACCTTCGAGCGCCTGTGCCTGGGCCAGCTCCACGAGACGGTGGGACCGGTCGAGGGCGACGACGCGATCGAGCACTACCTGCGGGTCCTCGCCGACAAGACGGGCTCGCTCATCTCCTCGGCCGCCTACTACGGCGCCCGGTTCTCCGGCGCGGACCAGGCCCAGGCCGACGCCGTCGCCGCCTTCGGGGAGAAGGTCGGGGTGGCGTTCCAGCTCGCCGACGACGTCATCGACGTCGCCTCCGACCCCGAGGAGTCCGGCAAGGTGCCCGGCACCGACCTGCGCGAGGGCGTGGCCACGATGCCCGTGCTCCTGCTGCGGGCCCGCCGCGCAGCCGGCACGCTCGACGAGGCGGGGGAGCGGGCGCTCACCCTCCTCGAGGGCGACCTGTCCGGGGACGCCGAGCTGGCCGCGGCCGTGTCGGCCCTGCGCGACCACGAGGTGCTCGAGGAGTCCCGGGAGGTCGCGCGGCGCTGGGCCGACGACGCGGTGGCCGAGCTCGCCGTGCTCCCCGCCGGCGAGGTGAAGGACGGCCTGTCCGAGCTCGCGACGATGCTCGTCGACCGCATCGGCTGACCGTCGGCGGACGGGCGGACCTCCGCCCGCCGTCCGCCACAATGGGTGGCCACCGGTCTGCACGCGTGAAGGGTCCCCATGCCGTTCGAGAAGAAGTACAGCGACGAGCTGCGTGACGCCGCCGTGCGGCGCGTCGTCGAGCGGCGTGAGGCCGAGCCCGGCAACCGCTCGATCTTCCGCGAGGTGGCGGAGGAGTTCGAGGTGGGGGAGCAGTCGCTGCGCCTGTGGGCGAAGCGGCTCGACGACGGCATGTTTGACGCCACGCCGGCCGCGAGCCTGCGCTCGGCCCCGAAGGAGCAGCTGCTCGCGCGCATCGCCGAGCTGGAGGACCAGCTCGCGCACGCCCGCGAGGAGGTCGAGGTCCTCAAGCGGGCGTCGGCGATCTTCGCCGCCGAGATCGCGAGGCGCTGACCCGCGACCCGCCCGCCATCCGGACCGACGGGGGTGGTGCGGGTCCGGTCGCCCGGCCGTCGGCGCACACTGCTCCCACGACCCGACGCGAACGTGAGGAGCACCGATGTCCGACACCGACTACTCCAGCTCCGTCGTCGCGTGTACGACCGACGTGCGCGGCCGCTTCACCGTCCGCGGCCCGGGCTTCGAGCTCCTGGCCGACGGCTCCGTCGCGACCGGCGGGCCCGGGCGTGCGCCCGGGCCGCTCGACCTCCTCGTCTCCGCGCTCACCGTCAACCTCATCAACACCCTGCGTGCCGGGGCTAGTCCCGGTACCGATCCCGACGACGACCTCGCGGTCCGGGTGCGGTCCCGCACGACGCGGTACGACCGCGGCCGGGTCAAGGCGGGGCGGCTCGTCGTCGAGGTCGTCGTCGACGGGTTCGACGAGATCGACACCGCGGCGCTGGTCGAGCGTTACCGCGCGGGGTGCCGCATCCTGCCCGCGGTGGAGTCCCTGCTCGACGTCGACATCCGCGCAGTTCCCGCCGCCACGATGGCGGCCTGACGCTACCGGTCGGCGGTGCGCCGCCGGTCGGCGGTGCGCCGCCGGTCGGCGGCGCGCTGCCGCCGCAGGTCGACCAGCGCGACCGCGAACGCGGCGAGGAGGAAGCAGACCGCGACGGCGGTGGCCCGGACGGTCGCCGTGCGGTGGTCGGCCGCCGGCGCGTCCGAGAGGCTCCAGCCCCTGCCGTAGATCACGGTGAAGTAGGCGACCGAGGCCGCGGCCACGCCGAGGCTGTTGGCGATCCGCTGGCCGAGCTGACCGACGGCGCCGGCCGCGCTGCCCTCCTCGGGCGGGACGTCGGCCAGCATCTGGGCGTGGTTCGGTGAGACGACCATGCCCGTGCCGAGCCCGGAGAGGGCCTGCAGGACCCCGACGGCGGCGAGGAGCGCGGTGGACGGGAGGGGCGCGTGCAGGAGGACGACGGTTGCGAGCATGGACACCAGGGCGAGCGACATGCCGAGCGCGGTCAGCCGGCGCCCCCACCGCAGGACGACCCGCCCGCCGATGGCGGCACCGACGGCCGAGAGCAGCGCCGCAGGCAGCATGACGAGCCCGGCGAGGAAGGGGCTGATCTCCTCGACCTGCTGGAGGTACACCGTCAGCGCGAGGGAGAAGCCCGGGACGGCGGCGAACCAGGTCGTCGAGATGAGCACGCCGTTGCGGAACGAGGGCAGGGCGAGCAGCGCCGGGTTGACGAGCGGCGCACGTCCGGCCGCCGCGCGGGCGTGGGAGCGCCGCACGAGAAGCGTCACGCCGGCGGCCGCGGGCAGCAGCAGGAGCCAACGAGCGGGCTCGTCTCCGGGGCGCCCGGTGGTGAGGACGACCGGCAGGAGGAGGCAGACGAGAGCCACCGAGAGGAGGGCGACGCCGCCGACGTCGAGCTCGGGCCGACCCCGCGCGGCGCGTCGCCGCCCGGGGGAGCGGAGCAGGAGGTGCGCCGCGACGACGAGAACCGCGCCCACCGGGAGGTTCATCGCGAAGACCCCGCGCCAGCCGAACAGGCCGGGGAGCAGGAACAGGCCGCCCACGCTCGGCCCGAGCGCGGTCGCGCAGGCGACACAGACCCCGTAGACGCCGAAGGCGCGGGCCCGCGCCGCCCCCGTGAACCGCTGCTGGACGATGCCCATGAGCTGCGGCATGAGCAGGCCGGCCGAGACGCCGAGCAGTGCGCGGCCGGCGATGACGACGTCGGCGTCCGGGGCGAGGGTGCACACGAGGCTCGCGACCAGGTAGCCGTGGAGGCCGACGAGGGCGAGCGTCCGGCAGTGGCCGTGGTCCCCGAGCCGGCCGGCCGGGACGAGCGTGACGGCGAAGCAGACGACGTAGGCGGCAGCGACGAGCTGGATCCGCACCGGACCCGGGTCGAGGGCGGCGTCGATGGACGGGACCGCGATCGAGACCTTGTGCAGGTCGAGCAGCAGCATGCCGGCCGCGAACCCGCAGAAGAGCGTGAGAGCGCGGTCCCGCCCGGTGGCGGGCGCGGTCGACGGCGCCGACGGGCGCGGCGCCGCCGACCGGACGCTCACCGGAAGTCGACGAACTTGGAGGTGTCGACGAGCGCCTCGTACTCGGCGTCCGCGTCGATGAGGCCCCAGCTCGCGATCCAGTCGAGGATCCGCTGGTACTCCGCCTGCGGGTACGGACCGGGGTGGATGTACCGGAGGCGGCCGAGCTGGAAGTCCTCCGGCACCAGCTCCTCCACCCCGGCGGCCTGCTCGACGAAGTAGTGCAGGTAGGGCCGCACGTCGGCCCGGATGTCGTCGACGGCCCGGCTCACCGCGCGGTTGATCCGGTCGAAGTCCTCGGGGCTGATGTCGTCGTCCGCGACCTCCGCACCGAAGTAGTGGGCCTCGGCGAGCACCTTGTAGCCGCGCTTCTCGGCGACCGTGATCCACGGCTCCATGAGGGCGACGGCCTCGAGGTCGCCGTCGGCGAGGGCGTCCAGCCGGCTCTTGCCCTTGACCCCGAGCAGCCTGATGTCGGCTCGGGGGAGGAAGCCCTCGAGGGTCTGCAGGACCAGGTAGTGCGACCCGTGGTGGAAGTTGACGCCGACGGGCACGCCCGCGAGGTCGCTCGGGACGTTGTGGGGCGAGTCGCCGCGGACGACGATCGCCTGGCTCGCGACCGCCGCGCGCCGGGCGACCACACGTCCGCCGCGCGCGCTGTCCTGCGACCGGCGCAGCTGCCCCCACTCGCACGCGTTGTAGAGCTGGGTCGTGCCCGCCTCGAAGAGCGTGAAGGTGTGGAAGGAGTCCTGGGCGCCGGGGTCCTCGATGAGCTCGAGACCGTCCTCGGGCGGGGCCGGCTTCGGCACCAGCTCGACGTCGAGGCCCTCGTCCGTGAAGTAGCCCTTGTCGCGGGCGACGAAGTACGGCAGGTAGAAGACGGCGGCGTGCGTCTCGATCTTGATCGTGCTCATCAGTGATCCCCAATGCTCGTCGGTGCGGCGCTCTATATGGACGCTCGCTGAGGACGTTAGGACAGCCGTCATCATCGCTATCCGCTACTTATTGAAATCTCAATATGTGAAAGACAGGCGAAGATTCATATAGAAGATCCATGCGCCTCTCTAACGTCTCCTCGCGTCACGTCAGCAGTCGGCCCGCACCTCGCTCCGGTGCCGGGCGCCCACCGAGAGGACCACTCCATGGCACGCAGCACCCGGCACAGGCGCACCGGCTACCCGCGGCGCACGCTCGCTGCCGTCGCCGCCACCCTCCTGCTCGCGGGCTGCGCCTCCGCGGCGGGCGGGTCGGGCGACGGCCCGGCCGACATCGACGGCGCACCCGTCGCCGGCGGCACGCTCCACTACCGGGCGGCCCCGGGCGCCGGCGGCACGAGCTCGATCGACCCCGCCGCCGCCACCGGCTACGGGCTGGCGGTGCCGCTGCGGCAGATCGTCGACTCGCTCGTGTTCCACGACGCCGAGGGCGAGTTCGAGCCCTGGTTGGCCACGGACTGGACCGTCAACGAGGACGCCACCGTCTACTCGTTCACGATCCGCGACGACGTCACCTTCAGCAACGGCGAGCCGCTGGACGCCGAGGCGGTGGCCGCCAGCTACCGGGCGATCGTCGACGGCGGCGCCGGCTACGCGGCAGCCGGCTCCTGGCTCGGCGACCTCGCGGAGATCAGCACCGAGGGTGATGACGAGGTGGAGTTCCGCTTCGAGACCCCGAACTCGTCCTTCCTCCAGGCGGCCTCGACGAGCGTGCTCGGCATCGTCGCCCCCGAGACCTCGGCGCTGACCTACGAGGAGCGCCAGGAGGGGCTGAGCATCGTGGGCTCCGGACCGTTCGTCCCCACGGACGTCACCCCGAACGAGGGGTACGTCCTCGAGCGCCGCGACGACTACGCCTGGTCCCCGGAGTCGTTCCCCAACCAGGGGGCCGCCCACCTCGACGCGATCGAGGTCCACCACATCACGGACAACGCCCTCGCCGCGTCCGAGCTGCGCAGCGGCGGCCTCACCCTGCTCCACAACACGGAGCCGGCCGACAAGACCGAGCTGTCCGCCAACCCGGACGTCACGATCCGCCGCGAGCCGCTGCCAGGTAGTGCCCTCGGGCTCATCGCCAATACCGACGTGCCTGGTCTCGACGACCCCGCCGTGCGCGAGGCGCTCGACCTGGCCACCGACCGCGAGGCGATCCTCGAGCGCGCCTCGGCCATCGACGTCGCGGCGACGAGCGTGCTCAGCGCGAGCAACCCGTACTGGGAGGACGCCTCCGACCTCATCGTCACGGACACCGCGCGGGCGGAGGCGCTGCTCGACGAGGCCGGGTGGGTGCCCGGCGAGGACGGTGTCCGGGAGCGGGACGGGGTGCGGCTCAGCTTCGACCTCGTCTACAGCGGGTCCACAGTCTCGCACGAACCCAACCTCGCCGTGCTCCAGTCGCAGTGGGCGGACATCGGGGTCGAGCTGACCTTCGGCAGCCTCACGGTCCCGGACCTCAACCAGCGCCTCGCCTCCAGCGACTACGCGTTCGTCTGGGCCTCGGGCACGCGCCCGGACCCCGAGGCGCTGCGCTCGAACTTCGCCGGCTACGACGACGAGCTCGACTCCCTGTTCGCACAGATCCGGGCCACCCCCGACGCCGACGAGCGCGCACCGCTCGTGACCGAGGCGGCGCGGCACGTGCTCGAGCAGGACTACTTCATCCCGCTCTACGACTTCGTCCAGCCGCTCGCGTACCGCAACGAGCTGGCGCTCCCGGTGTTCGAGGCGAGCCACCAGCCGCTCCTCGTCAACGCATGGATCGAGGAGTGATCCCGTGAGTGCCACCGAGGTGCTCCCGCAGGTCGAGGAGGAGACCACCGCGCGGGCCGTCCCCGCGGCGGCCCGTGTCGGGCGCACGCGCCGGGTGCGGGGCGTCGTGGCGACGGTGGCACGTTCCCTGGCGGTCGTCCTCCTGGCCTACACGCTGGCGTTCGTCCTACTCTTCGTCCTGCCGGGCGACGCCGTGCTCGCCCGGATCGGGGCCGCGGACGCCGTCGGCACGAGCGAGCTGTCGAGCGTCGACGTCGCCCCGCTGCGCGAGGAGCTCGGACTCGAGGCGTCCCTGCTCGAGCAGTACGCGAGCGGCCTCGCGGGCCTCGCGCGGGGGGACCTCGGCGACTCCCTCGTCACCGGTGAGCCGGTCACCCGCCTCATCGGGCAGGCCCTGCCGAGCACCGCGCTCCTCGCCGGCGCCTCCCTGGTCGTCTCGATCGTGCTGGGCGTCCTCCTCGCGGTCGCCGCGGTGGCGCCCCGCAGCCGGGTCGTGCGTGGCGTCGTCGGGCTCGTTCCTGCCGCCTGGGCGAGCCTGCCCGTGTTCTGGGTCGGCATCCTGCTCATCTACGTGTTCGCGATCCGGCTCGGCTGGTTCCCCTCGTCGGGGAGCGACGGGTTCGTCTCCCTCGTGCTGCCCGCCACCGTCATCGGCCTGCTCGGGGCGGCCCAGCTCGCGCAGGTCCTCATCAGCTCGCTGCGGACCGAGGTCGCCACCACCTACGCCGCCGTCACCGCACCCGCGAAGGGCGCCTCGCGCTGGTACACCGTGCTCCGGCACTGCCTGCGCAACGCCCTGCTGCCGTTCCTCACGGTCCTCGGCCTGCGGGTGGCGTCGCTGCTCGGCGGGACCGTCGTCGTCGAGCAGGTCTTCTCCCGCAACGGCCTGGGCCGGCTCGTCGTCGACTCGGTCAACTCGGTCGACCTCACGGTCGTGCTCGGGGTCGTCGTGCTGCTGGCGGTCGTCTACGTCGTCGTCAACGCTCTCGTCGACGCCGCCTTCCCGCTCGTCGACCCCCGGCTGCGCAGGCGCGACGGCGCCGCGGCCGGTCGAGGCGCACCTGCCACATCCGCCACCGAGGAGGAGCGATGACCGCGCAGACCACCCCCGACGCCGCGCCCGGCACGTCGTCGACGCGCCCGGGAGGCCGACGACGGCGCCCGCCGCGCCGCTCCCGCGAGCTCGTCGTCCTGCTCGCAGTGCTCGTGCTCCTCGTCGTCGTCGCCGTGTTCCCCGCGGCGTTCGCGCCCTACGACCCGCTCGAGCTGGCCGGACCGTCGCTCTCCCCGCCGGACGCGACCCACCTGCTCGGGACGGACGAGGTGGGCCGCGACCTGCTGTCGCGGATCATCCACGGCCTGCAGATCTCGCTGCTCGCCGGCGCGGTCGCCATCGGGGTCGCTCTGGGGGCCGGGCTCGTCGTCGGCGTGCTCTCGGGCCTGCGGCCCGGTGGGATCCTCGACCGCGTCCTCGGCGTCGTCAGCGAGTCCGTCCTCGCCGTCCCGGCCATCCTGCTCTCGCTCGCCGTCATCACCGCCTTCGGACGCGGCGCGCTCGTCGCCGGCGTCGCGGTCGGGATCGCGGAGGCGCCCGGCTTCGCCCGCCTGATCCGCGGCCTCGTCATCCAGGCGCGCACGCTCACGTACGTCGAGGCCGCCGTCGGGCTCGGTACCGGACCGCTGCGCGTGATCACCCGGCACATCGTCCCGCGGATCGCGCCGCCGCTCGCCGCCTACACCGCCCTCAACGTGGCGCTCGCGCTGCTCGCCATCGGCTCGCTCAGCTACCTCGGGTTCGGCGAGGCCCCGCCGTCGCCGGAGTGGGGCGTCCTCATCTCGGAGGGGCAGCGCCTGCTCGTGCACTCCTGGTGGGTGGCCCTCCTGCCCGGGCTGGCGCTCGCCGCCACCGCGGTCCTGCTCAGCCGGATCTCCCATCTCCTCCAGGAGGACGCATGACCGACGCCGTCCGCATCGAGAACCTCACCGTGCGCTACGGGAGGGGCCGGGACTCGACGCTCGCCCTCGACTCCGTCTCCCTGGACGTCCCGCGTGGCCGGGTCACGGCCGTCGTCGGCGAGTCCGGGTCCGGCAAGTCGACGCTCGCGCACGCGATCGTGCGCCTCCTCCCGCGCGGTGCCGACGTCACGGGCGGCGTCCTGCTGGGCGGCGAGGACGTCCGCCGGCGCAGCGAGCAGGAGTTCCGCCCGCTGCGCGGCCGGCGGATCGGGTTCGTCCCGCAGGACCCGATCGCCTCCCTCAACCCCACGAGGACCGTCGGCGCCCAGCTGCGCGAGACCTACGGCCTCGCCGGGCGCCGGGTCGACGACGCCGCGGAGGCGCTCATCCGCGAGGACCTGCGCGAGCTCGGGTTCGCGGTCCCCGAGGACGTCCTCGAGCGGTACCCGCACGAGCTGTCCGGAGGGATGCGGCAGAGGATCCTCGTCGCGATCGCGTTCTCGCAGCGGCCCGACCTCGTCATCGCCGACGAGCCCACCTCCGCCCTCGACGCGCTCGTCGGGCGGGCGGTCCTGCGCAGCACGGAGCGGATCCGCGAGCACCACGGCACCACGGTCCTGCTCATCACCCACGACCTCGCGGTCGCCCGCCGGTACGCCCAGCACGTCCACGTCCTCCACCGGGGGACGGTGGTGGAGAGCGGCCCCGTGGCGGAGGTGTTCGCCGCGCCGACGCAGGAGTACACCCGGACCCTCCTGGGCTCCTCGGTCCGCATCCGCGGCGGCGAGGTGGTGAGCATCGCCGACGCCTACGCTCAGCAGCCCCCGAGGGCCCGGCCGCCGGTCGTCCCGGGCGCCGAGCCCGCTGTGCGCCTCGACGGGGTGTCGAAGTGGTTCGGCGACAGCCTCGCCGTCGATGACGTCTCCCTCACCCTTCCCGTCGGGCAGACGCTCGCGGTGGTCGGCGAGTCCGGGTCGGGGAAGACGACGACGGGGCGGATCATCCTCGGCCTCGAGCAGCCGAGCGAGGGCGCCGTCCGGGTGTTCGGTCGCGACGTCCCGTCGTTGTCGCGGCGCGGCCGGCGCGAGCTGCGACGGCACATGCAGGTGGTCTACCAGAGCCCGTACGAGTCGCTGAACCCGAGGCTCACCCTCGCGCAGATCGTCGCGGAGCCGCTCGAGGCCCACCGCGTGGGAGACCGGTCGTCGCGTCGACGCCAGGTCGACGAGCTGCTCGAGCTCGTCGCGCTGCCCGCCGCGTACGCCGACCGTCGGCCCGCCGAGCTCTCCGGCGGTCAGCGTCAGCGGGTGGCGATCGCCCGCGCGCTCGCCCTGCGCCCCCGGCTCCTCGTCCTCGACGAACCGGTGTCCGCGCTCGACGCCACCGTGCAGTCCCAGGTGGTCACCCTGCTCGCCGACCTCCGCAGCGAGCTCGACCTCACGTACTTCCTCGTCACCCACGACCTCGGAGTCGTCACGGAGCTCGCCGACCAGGTGATGGTCCTGCGCCGGGGGCGCGTCGTCGAGGCCGGGCCCGTCGGCGAGGTCGTCACCGCCCCCGCCGACGCCTACACCCGCGACCTGCTCACCGTGTGACCGGGCGGTCGCCAGGCTGCGCCGTCGCCACGGGGACAGAGAGGATGGGGACATGAACAGGCTCGCCGACGCCGTGTCGCCCTACCTGCTCCAGCACGCCGACAACCCGGTCGACTGGTGGGAGTGGGGCGAGGAGGCGTTCGCCGAGGCGCGGCGCCGGGACGTACCCGTCCTGCTGTCGGTCGGCTACGCCGCCTGTCACTGGTGCCACGTCATGGCGCACGAGTCCTTCGAGGACGCCGGCGTCGCGGAGGTGGTCAACGCCGGGTTCGTGGCCGTCAAGGTCGACCGGGAGGAGCGGCCAGACGTCGACGCCGTCTACATGGCCGCCACTCTTGCCGTCAGCGGCCAGGGCGGCTGGCCGATGACCTGCCTGCTCACCCCGGACGGACAGCCGTTCCACTGCGGCACCTACTACCCGCGCGAGCAGCTGCTCCGGCTGCTCACGGCCGCCGGTGCCGCCTGGCGGGACCGACGGGACGAGGTGCTCACGGCGTCGGCCGGCCTGACCGAGGCCCTGCGTGCCGTGAGCGACGCGGGCCCGCCGAGCCCCCTCGACGCCGAGGTGCTGGACGGCGCCGTCGCGACCCTTGCCCGTGAGTTCGACGCCGCGCACGGCGGCTTCGGGGGAGCGCCGAAGTTCCCGCCGTCGATGGTCCTCGAGCTCCTCCTGCGCCACCACGCGCGCACGGGCTCCGAGGGGACGGACGCCCTCGCGATGGTCGAGGCCACGTGCGAGGCGATGGTGCGCGGGGGCATATACGACCAGATCGCCGGGGGATTCGCGCGGTACGCCGTCGACGCGGCCTGGGTGGTCCCGCACTTCGAGAAGATGCTGTACGACAACGCCCAGCTGCTCCGCGTCCTCGTCCACCTCGTGCGGGCGGTCCCGGACGGGCGGGTCGCCGGTCTCGCCGAGCGGGCGGCCCGGGAGACCGCCGACTTCCTCCTGCGCGACCTCGCCACGGACGAGGGCGGCTTCGCCTCCGCGCTCGACGCCGACACCGAGGGCGAGGAGGGCCTCACCTACGTGTGGACGCCCGGCGAGCTCACGGACGTCCTCGGGCCCGACGACGGCGCGCGGGCCGCCTCGCTGCTGGGCGTGACGGCGCAGGGCACGTTCGAGGGCGGCGCCTCCACGCTGCGGCTCCTCGCCGACCCCGAGGACCCGGTGTGGTGGGCGGGCGTACGAGAGCGCCTGCTCGCCGCTCGGGCCGAGCGCCCGCAGCCCGAGCGGGACGACAAGGTCGTCACGGCGTGGAACGGCCTGGCGATCGCCGCCCTCGCCGAGGCCGGGACCCTGCTGGGCGAGCCGGGGTACGTCGACGCGGCGCGGACGTGCGCCGAGCTCGTGCTCGACGTCCACGTGGTCGACGGCCGGTTGCGTCGCCTGTCCCGCGACGGCACGGTCGGCGCGGCCGCCGCCGTCTCGGCGGACCACGGCGACCTCGCCGAGGGCCTGCTCGCCCTCCACCAGGTCACCGGCGAGGCGCGCTGGCTCACAGCGGCCGACGACCTGCTCGACACCGCGCTCGAGCTGTTCGCCGCCCCGGGCGGCGGGTTCTTCGACGTCGCCGCCGACGCCGAGGCGCTCGTCACCCGGCCGCGCGAGACCACGGACAACGCCGAGCCGTCCGGGACGTCGGCGCTCGCCGGGGCGCTCGCCACGTACGCGGCGCTCACCGCCTCGACGCGGCACCGGACGGCGGCGGAGGCGGCCCTCGCCACGGCGGGGTCGGTCGTCCGCCAGGCGCCGCGGTTCGCCGGGTGGAGCCTGGCGACCGCCGTGGCCCTGCTCGCCGGTCCCCTCGAGGTGGCGATCGTCGGCCCGGACGCCGGGCCCGGGAGAGTGCGCCGCGACGAGCTCGGGGCCGTCGCGCGCGCCTCGGCCTCGCCCGGGCTCGTGCTCGCCGTGGGGGAGCCCGACGCCGAGGGGATCCCGCTGCTCGTGGACCGGGCGCTCGTGGGTGGTGAGCCGGCCGCCTACGTGTGCCGGCACTTCGTCTGCGACCGGCCGGTCACCACTCCGGGCGAGCTGGTGAGGTTGCTCGGGAGCTGACGCGAGGATGTCCGCGTCATGCGGAGCGGCCGGTCAGGAGCGGTATCTGTCCACCAGGTCATCCGCACGCCGGCGCAGGCTCTCGCGGACGGTCTCCGGCGAGACTGCCTCGGCGTCCGTCCCGAGCTGCCAGACGGCCCAGACCGCATGCCGGAGATCGTCGAACGTCACCTCGAGCCGGACCCGACCGTCCATCAGGGGCTCCTCGGCCCTGACGGCCCGCGCGGAGCCCAGGAGATCGTCCCGGCGGTCCGGGTGGACCTCGACGACCACGGAGACGTGGCTCTCGGCGAGGAACTGCGCGGCGCGCTCCGCCCAGATGCGTTCGAGGTCGACCCGCTCAGGGCGCTCGGCGGGTTCCGGGAGCGCCTCGGCGTCCGTCATCCGGGACAGCCGGTAGGTGCGGTCCTTCCCGTGCGTGGTGGCCAGCAGGTAGGTGCGGCCGCGCACGGTGACCAGCCCGATCGGGTCGACCGTCCGTGGGCTCGGAGGCGTCTCCGGTCTCGCGTAGTCGAAGCGGAGCCGTCGGCCCTCGAGAACCGCGGAACGGACCGCGTCCACCACGCCGTCGGCGAGGTCCTCGCCCGGTGCTCGTCTCGCCAGCAGGTCGTTCTGCGGCTCGATCAGCAGCCGTCCGGCGTCGTCGTCCAGGCGTGCGCGGTGACCGGCCGGCAGCGCGTCGACGACCTTGCGCATCGCTGCGGCCAGCGGCGCGCCGAGCCCGAGGACGGAGCTTCCACGACCGGATGCCGCGGTGAGCAGGGCCAAGGCCTCGTCATGGTTGAGCCCGGTCAGCTCCGTGCGGAAGCCGGGCAAGAGCGAGAAGCCGCCGTACCGGCCCCGGTCCGAGAAGACGGGGACGCCCGCGGTCGAGAGCGCGGAGATGTCGCGCAGCACCGTGCGCGTGGACACCTCGAGCTCCGTCGCGAGCTGGTCCGCCGTCATGCGGCCGCGCCGGCGCAGGAGCAGCACCAGCGAGACCAACCGATCCGCACGCACGGGGGTCACCCTCTCAGAAATCACGACAGGCGGTGTCGTGATTGATTGCCAGGCTCGAGGGGCAGCGTCGAGGACGGCGGTCGTCGGGCCGCCGGGCGCGTGCACGACGTGGGACAGGAGACGCGATGGAACGCACGGCAGTGAACCCGGTGACGTGGTCGCAGGAGATGGGCTTCAACCAGGGCGAGATGGTGTCGGGGGAGACGCGAACCCTCTACATCTCCGGGCAGACGGCGACGAGCGCGGATGGTCGCCCCCAGCACGACGGGGATGTCGGCGCCCAGCTCGCACTGGCCGTGGAGAACCTCGAGGCGGTGCTCGCCGGGGCCGGCATGTCCCTCGCGAACCTCGTCCGGCTCAACGTCTACGCGACCGACATCGACGCGCTGCTCCCGCACTACGGCATGCTCGCCGGGAGGCTCGGGGCAGCGGGCGTCGCCCCGACGACGACGATGCTCGGCGTCGACCGGCTCGCGATCCCGGGGCAGGTGGTCGAGCTCGAGGGGACGGCGGTCGCCTAGCGGGGCGCGAGACCCTCGAGGTCCGCGGCCGTGGGCAGGTCGGCGCCGCGGCGGCTCACCGTGATGCCCGAGGCGGCGGCGCTGCGCCGGCCGATCGCCTCGAGGTCGAGCGGCGCGTCGCCCGGCAGTCTGAGCAGCGAGTCGATGAGGGCGGCCATGTAGCTGTCGCCCGCGCCCACGGTGTCGACCACCTCGACCCCGGCCGCCGGGACCCGCACCGACCGCTCCCGGTCGGCGACGATCGCCCCCTCGGCCCCCATCGTCAGCACGACGAGCCGGGGGCCGAGGGCGAGCGTGCGCGCGACGACGTCGTCCCCCGACAGGCCCGGGAAGAGCCACTCGGCGTCCTCGTCGGAGATCTTGACGACGCTCGCGTGCGCGGCGAGCTCGTCGTAGCCGGACTGCACCTGCTCGAGCGGCGGGAGCAGGGCGGCGCGGACGTTCGGGTCGAAGGAGACGAGGGCCCCTGCACTCCGCGCCCGCGCGGCGATCTCCCGGACGCGCGTGGCGCCGGGCTCGACGAACGCGGAGTAGGAGCCGACGTGCACCGCCGCCGGGATCGCGAGATCCGCGACCGGCGGCAGCTCCCAGGCGATGTCGAACTCGTAGGCCGGGACCCCGGCGTCGTCGATCGTGGCGACGGCGGTCGACGTGCGGCCCGGGGTCACCGAGCCCGCGAGCACCTCGACCCCGGAGGAGACGAGGTGGTCCCGCACGAGGGCGCCGTCCTCGTCGTCGCCGATGTGGGTGAGCAGGGCGACGTCGACGCCGAGCCGGGCCAGCCCGACCGCCATGTTCGCGGGGCTGCCGCCGGGCACGCGGCCGCTCGCCCGCGCGGGGCCGCCCTCCTCGTCCGGGAAGACGTCGACGAGAGCCTCGCCGACGACGAGCACGCGGGATGCGCCGGGAGCGTCCGCCGCCGTGCCGCTCATGCGTCGTCCGAGCCGTCGAGCAGCGCCTGGGCCGCCGCGACGACGCCGTCCGCGGCGATCGCCTCGTGGGCGGCGACGAACGCCGCGCGGAAGCGGTCGTCGGCGCCGATCCGGGCGAAGAGGGTCTCGTCGTCGAGGAAGGTCCCGGTGTCCGCCCGAAGGCGGGCGACGGCCTCGTCGAGCCGGCCGCGCTGCCGGTCGGAGACGGCCTCCCGGTGCGTGTCGGTGGCGGACACGGTCGCGAACGCGGCGAGGACGAACGCGGTGGCCCGCACCGGCAGGTCGCGCTCGACGAGGTCCTCGACGACCGGGACGACGAAGGCGAGCACCCGGTCCGAGGCATCCGTGACGATGCGGACGAGGGTGTCGGCGATCGCCTCGTTGCCGAACCGGTCGACGATCGTCGCCCCGTAGTCCGCGAGGTCGATCCCCTCGACCTCGCCCACCGTGGGGGCGGCCTCGTCGGCGATGTAGGCGGCGGCGAGCCGGCCGAGGACCGGATCGGTCACCGCCTCGTGGACGTACGTGTGGCCGGCGAGCAGCCCCGTGTGGCCGAGCAGCTGGTGGGTGGCGTTGAGGATGCGCAGCTTCATCCGCTCGTAGGGGACGACGTCGTCGACGAGCTGGACGCCCACCGACTCCAGGTCGGGACGGCCGTCCGTGAACCGGTCCTCGAGCACCCACTGGACGAACGGCTCACCCACGACGGGCCGGCGGTCCTCGACGCCGAGCTCGTCCCTGACCATCGCCCGGTCGTCGTCCGTGGTCACCGGGGTGATGCGGTCGACCATGCTCGCCGGGAACTCGACGTTCTTCTCGATCCAGTCGGCGAGGTCGCCGCCGCGGGCCCGCGCGTGCCCGAGGACGCTGCGCCGGGCCACGTGCCCGTTGCCCTCGATGTTGTCGCAGCTGACCACCGTGAACGGCGGCGTCCCGCGCTCGCGGCGCACGGCGAGGGCGTCGACGACGTAGTCGAACGCGCTCGGCGTGCCGTCCTCGGCGGGGTGCTCGCCGTAGCCGCCCTCGGTGATCGTCAGGCTGACGATCCGGGTCTCGGGCGCGGCCATGCGCTCGACGACGGCATCCGGCTCGTCGGGCGCGTAGAGCAGCTCGACGATCGAGCCGATCGTGCGCGCCTCGAGCGGCCGGCGCGAGTCGCGCAGGACGAGCGTGTAGCGGAAGTCCTGGGCGGCGAGGTCGTCCCGCATCGCCCTGTCCCCCGGGAACAGGCCGACGCCGCAGATCGCCCAGTCCTCGGCGCCGCCCGCCTCGAGCAGGCGGTCGAGGTACATCGCCTGGTGCGAGCGGTGGAAGTTGCCCACCCCGAAATGGACGATGCCCGTGGTCAGCGCGCCCGTGTCGTACGTCGGTCCCTCGATCTGCGTCATCGCAGCCCCCCGTGGTCGTCGCGGGCCGGGTCCGGCCCGAGGGACACCAGGATGCCAACGCGGCCCCGCGCCCGCCACCCCTGAAGGGTCCGGGCGCGGGCCGCGTCAGCCGTGGATCTTCGGCAGCCAGGCGAGCTGGCCGACCTCGTTGCCGCGGTCGCGGGTGATCATCTGCGCGCGGCCGGGGTTCGTCTTCTTCGCCCGGATGCGCCCGATGACCGGCCCGTCGTCCGGGTTGCCGGACAGCAGGTAGGCGGGGGCCGCGAGGTCGGTCATCGTCTGCATGACCGGCTCGAACATCGCGCGCGACGCACCACCGATCCGGCGCGTGATCACGACGTGCAGGCCGATGTCCTTGGCCTGCGCCATGAGCGGCTGGATCGCGCTCAGCGGGTTGCCGGCGGAGGTGTTCACCAGGTCGTAGTCGTCGACGAGGATGTAGACCTCCGCGCCTGACCACCACGAGCGGCTGCGCAGCTGGTCCGGCGTGACGTCCGGTCCGGGCAGGCGCGACTTGAGGAAGCCGGCGAGCCCCTTGAGCTCGGTCGTCGCCATGTCGTGGGTCGACAGGTAGAGACCGAGGTGCGACTCCGGGAGCTCGCCGAGCAGCGCGCGCCGGAGGTCGACGGCGATGATCTGCGCCTCCTTGGGGCCGTTGAGCCTCGCGACCTCCGAGGCGAAGGCCCGCAGGAACGTCGACTTGCCGGACTTGGAGTCGCCGAGGAGGAACATGAGCGGGTCCGCGGCCGGGTCGAGCACGACCGGCGCGAGCCGGGCCTCGTCGACCCCGAGGAGGATGCCGCCGGCCAGCTCCTCGGGCGTGGCCTGGGCGCGGATCTCGTCGAGGCCGATCTGCTCGGGCAGGAGACGCAGCTTGGGTCCGGGGCGGCCGGTCCAGGCCTCGCCGACCCGTCGCACGAGGTCGTCGACCCCGGCGCCGAGCGTGCCCGAGCTGCCGTCGCCGTCGATGCGGGGCAGCGCCGTGAGGATGTGGTGCTTCGACTTGGCCAGGCCCCGCCCGGGCCGGTTGGGGATGTTCTTCGCCAGCTTGCGGTCCACGTCGGAGTCGAGCGCGTCGCCGAGCCGGAGCTCGAGGCGCGAGCCGATCATGTCCTTGAGCTGCATGCGGAAGTCCATCCACCGGTTCGCGGTGCCGATGAGGTGGAAGCCGAACGTGAGGCCGCGGCCGGCGAGCTGCTGAAGGGGGATCTCCAGGTCGTCGAAGTCCGCCTTGATCGTGGGCCAGCCGTCGACCACGAGGAAGATGTCCCCGTAGCCGTCGTCCACCCGGCCCTCGGCCCGGCGGGTCCGGTACGTCTCGATCGAGTCGATCTTGTTCGCCCGGAAGAACGCCTCGCGCTCGTCGACCAGCTGGCGCATCTCGGCGACGATCCGGCGCACGACGTCCGGCTCGCCGCGCGTGGCCACGCCCGCGACGTGCTCGAGGTCCGTCATCGCGGCGAACGTGCCGCCACCGAAGTCGAGGACGTAGATCTGCGCCTCCTGCGGCGTGCGCGTGAGGGCGAGCGCGGCGACGATCGAGCGCACGGCCGTCGACTTGCCCGTCCGCGGGCCGCCGACGATCGCCATGTGGCCGCCCGCGCCGTCGAGGTTGAAGACGAGGTCCTCGCGGCGCTGCTCGAGGGGCTTGTCGACCACGCCGAGCGGGATCGTCAGCGCGCCGGCGCCTCGCCACCGCGGCGAGTGCAGGCCGAGCTCCGGGGTGACCGTGAGGTCGGGCATGAGCTCGTCGAAGGTCTGCGGCACGTCGAGCGGCGGCAGCCACACGACGTGCGCCGGCGGGCCCTGGCCCTCCATGCGGCTCACGCCGATGTCGAAGGTGGAGGGCTGGTTCTTCCGCTCCTCCTCGGCCTTCTTCTCGGCCTCCTCCGCCTTGCGCTCCTCGATCGCCCGGGTCGCGTCGTCGGCCGCCTCGAGGCGCCGCTGCAGTTCCTCGGGGCTCTCGCCGAGCACGGGCGCCGCGGTGTACGGCGAGATGTCGATGTCGATCTGCTCGACCTGCTGCTCGGCCCCGCCACCCTCGGAGCGCTTGCGGCGGCGCCGCACGGGCGGCGCGCCGGACACGTAGGCGGCGCGGAACCGGATCATCGTCGTCGTGTCCGGCTTGAGGTAGCCCACGCCGGGCATCGGCGGGAGGTCGTAGGCGTCCGCCACGCCGAGGACCGTGCGGGACTCCTGCGCGGAGAACGTGCGCAGACCGATCCGGTAGGACAGGTGCGACTCCAGGCCGCGCAGGCGGCCCTCCTCGAGCCGCTGCGAGGACAGCAGGAGGTGCATCGACAGCGAGCGCCCCAGCCGGCCGATCGCGACGAACAGCTCGGCGAACTCCGGCTTCGCGGTGAGGAGCTCGGAGAACTCGTCGCAGATGATCATCAGCGCGGGCAGGGGCTCGAGGTCGGTGCGGCCGTTCGTCCGCGCCTTCTCGTAGTCCGTGACGTTGGCGAAGTTGCCGGCGGCGCGCAGGAGCTCCTGGCGGCGGACCATCTCGCCGCGCAGGGCGTCCTCCATGCGGTCGACGAGCGTGAGCTCCTCGCCGAGGTTGGTGATGATCGCGGAGACGTGCGGCATGTCCGCCATGCCGGCGAAGGTCGCGCCACCCTTGAAGTCGACGAGGACGAGGTTGAGCGCCTCGGAGCTGTGGGTCATCGTCAGCGCGAGCACCAGGGTGCGGAGCACCTCGGACTTGCCCGAGCCGGTGGCGCCGATGATGAGGCCGTGCGGCCCCATGCCCTGCTGCGCGGACTCCTTGATGTCGAGCTGGACCACGCGGCCCTCGGGGGTCAGCCCGATCGGCACGCGGAGCCGGTCGCGGGGCAGGCGCGGTCGCCAAGCCTGGCTGACGTCGAAGTCCCGCACGTCGCCGAGGCCGAGGAGGTCCGTCAGCTCGGCGGAGACCTCCGCGGGCGCCTCGCCGGACTCGCCGGAGTCGTCGGCGACCTGGCCGGAGCGGATGGAGGCGAGGCGGGCGGTGAGTCGGCGCGCGGCCGCCTCGGACTCGGCGACGCTCAGCTGGTCGGCGACACCGATCTGCGGCTCCGCCCCCACCTGGAGGATCTCGACCGGCGTGGCGCCGGTCAGGGGACCCTCGTCGACCTCGTCGTGCAGCAGCAGCCGCAGCGTCGAGGGGGAGACGAGCGCCTCCCATGTCTCGGGCAGGTCGACGACGGTCACGCCCATGACGCCGTCGGGCGTGAGCACCGGGTTGACGGCGGGGACGTCACCCCCGTCGACGACGACGAGCACGTGCGGCAGCTCCGGGTCGCCGCCCGAGAGGCCGAACCGGGGCCGCTCCGCGATGCCGGCGGGCAGGAGGTCGGCGAGGTGGGCGAGCGAGGTCGTCAGCATGCGGGCGGGGCCCACGGCGTCGTTGACCCGCGGGGACAGGGCGTGCGGGAGCCACTTGATCCACTCCCACTCGGGCAGCGCGTCCTCCGACGCGATGACCGCGATCTTCAGGTCCTCGGGCGAGACGAAGGTGGCCAGGTGGGTGATGACGCCGCGGGCGAGCGCGCGGGCGGAGTCCTCGGAGCCGGCGACCTCGATCCGGGCGAACGCCTGGAGGTCCATGCCGAGCGGGAGGCCGCTGACCTCGCGGTGGGTGACGAGGAACCGGTGCGCGGCGGAGGCCGTGACGGGGTCGAGCTGGGCGAGCGTGGGGATCTCGGGAGACTTGAGGTCGAGCGACAGCGGCTGGGTGGCCGACCCGATGCGGGTGAGCAGGAAGTCCTCGTCCTCGGAACTGCGCTCCCACGTGCGGGAGCCCTCCTCGCCCAGGGCCGCGAGCGACCGGGGGTCGGGCATCCGCCAGGCCGAGTAGTCGAGCTGCATCTTCGCGGCGGTACGGACCTTCTTGCGCAGGTCCGTGAGGTAGGCGAGGTACTCCCGGCGGGAGTCCATCACCGCCTTCTTGTGCTGGTTGCGCTGGCGGATGATGTTCATCGCCACCATGAGCACCATGGCGGACATCATCGCGGCGCCCATGAGGACCATCCGCTGGTTGCCGGAGCCGCCCCCGAACATCATCACGCCCATCATGCCCATCGAACCGATCATGGGCACGACCATCATGAGGATGTTCTGCAGGCCCTCGGGCTCGGGGAGCTCGGGCGGGACCTGCAGCGTCTCCTCGCTCTGCGGCGGGGGCGGCGGCGCCTTGGTGGACGGACGGACCACGGACTTCCTCCACGTCGATCGCCGGGACCAGGTGCCTACCTCCCCCGGGGCTGGACCGCGGCGCCGCCGGCCGGTGGGCCGGCGTGCGCGCGACCGGACGGAACGTCCGGAGCCGCCCCTAATATAGGGTCCGGGGCGGCACGGGGCAGCCCTGATCAGGTGCCACGGCCGCCGAGATCGTGCCCGCCGGACGGGGGAGGGGAACGGATGACCACGACGGCCGAGCCGCGCGTGCACGCCACCGTGGTCCTCGGACCCGTCGTGCGCGACGTCGCCGTCCCCGACGGCGCCACCGTGGCCGACGTCCTGCGCCGCCTCCGGGTCGACGCGCGGTCGCGCTCCGTCCTCGTCACCGACTCCTCCGGCTGGCGGGTCGCCGCCGACGACGTCATCGGGATCGACGTGCCCGACGGTGTCCTGCTCACCGTCACCCGCGGGTCCGCCGGCGCGTCGATCGAGTCGGACGAGCTGGGTCGCGCCCGGGTGCTGCCCGCCGGCGCCGACTCGTTCGCGGTCGCCGGAGCGGGCCTGGTCCTCGTCGTCGGGGGCGTCCTGCTGCTCGCGGGCACCGCGTGGTGGGGGATGACCGACCCGCTGCCCGCCTGGTGGCGCGGGACGGTGGTCGCCCTGCTCGCCCTCGCCGCGCTCGGGCTGGCGCTGCGGCGCGGGCGCGAGGGGGTCGTGCTGCTCGACATCGCGGCGCTCTCGCTCGTGTCGGTCGCCGCCGGCGTCCTCGTCGTCCCCGCGGACGGGCCCGCCCAGCTGCGGCTCGCGCTCGTCGTCGCCCCCGCCGTGGCGGGAGCCGCCCTCGCGCTGCGCGCCGGCGCGGCCGAGCGGAGACGGGACCGCACCGCCTCGGCCGCTGCCCTCGTCGCCACCGTGTGGCTCGGCGCCGCGATCGCCGCGCTCGCCACCCTCGAGATCGACACCGGCATGTCGGTCGTCGGCGCCCTCGTCGTCGGCGCCGTCCCCCCGCTGCTGCTGGCGATGCCCGACCTCGCGATCGACGTCCCCGACGACCAGCTGCTCGACCTCGAGCACGTCTCCCGCGACGCCACCGGTGTCCGCCAGGCCGCGCCGAAGGCGCCCGCGGAGGTGACGGCGCCCCGCGTGCGCCGGGTCGTCACGACCGCGCGGCTGCGGCAGGACCTCGTCGTCGTGCTCATGTCGTTGCTCGCCGCGATGCTCGCGCCGTCCGTGCTCGCGATCGTCCCGGTCGGCGGGATCCGCGGGTGGGCGGCGCTCGTCACCGTGGTGCTGCTCGTGCTCGCGCTGCTGCTCGTCCCGCGCGGGGCCCGGGCCCGCACCGTGCGCGTGCTGCCGCGCGTGGCCGCGTTCGTCGTCATCGGCCAGATCGCGTGGGCGGCCGTGGTCGGCGGGCGTGCGGAGGCGCTGACGGTCGGGATCGTCGCCGTCGTCGCGGCGCTCGTCATCGCCGGGCTCGCGATCGCCGTGGCGCGCGGCCTCAGCAACGTCGCGCTCGCGCGCCTCGGGGACATCGTCCAGGGGTTCGCCACGCATCTCGCCCTGCCGGCCGGAGCCGTGGCCGCGGGCGCCATCCACTGGGTGAGGCAGGTGGGACTGTGACCGAGGGCAACGACCCCCGACCGCGCCGGCGCGACCGCCGGGAGCAGGGCCGGCCGGAGTCGCCGACGCCGGGAGGGACACCCCCGTCCGACGACGCCGCGCCGCCCGCCCAGGGGGTGCCCGGTCAGGGCGAGAGGGGCGCCCGAGGTGGGGCGCGCCCGGCCGGTGGGTCCCGGCCCGCGGGTGGTTCGCGACCCGCGGACAGCGCTCCGCGTCCCGATGGTGGCTCACGTCCCGCGGCCCAGGCCGGTTCACGCTCGGCAGGTGGCTCGCGCCCGGCGCCCGGGGGCGGATCCCGGCCGGCGGCCCAGGCCGGTTCACGCTCGGCAGGTGGCTCGCGCCCGGCGCCCGGCGGTTCTCGACCCGCCGGTGGGTCTCGGCCCGCGGCGGGCTCGCGCTCCGCGGGCGGCCCAGGACCGGCGCCCGCGGGTGGTTCGGGGCCCGCGCCGACCGGTGGGTCGCGCCCGGCGCCTGGTGGGCATGACGGGACCGGCGCGACCGGACCGATCGTCGGTGGGGGAGGCCGCCGGCGCGGTCCGCGCAGCGGCTCACCGCTGGCCGGCGGATCCACGCCGGTCGGCGAGGGGACGAGCACGCCCGGCGCACCCGGTCAGGGATCGTCCGCCGCGACGGGCACCGTGGGCCGCACCTCGGGCGACCGCGCGCGTGCCGGCCTCCCGCCCGCACGGCCCCACGGCGCTCCGGCCGACCCCGGGTCCGCCCGGTCCGAGGCGGCGCCTCCCGGCACACCCGACCCGAGCTCGCGCACCGAGGACCCGTACCGCGACCGGCAGACGCTGCGCGTCCAGCCGCGCGCCGGGGCTCCCGCCGCCGCTCCCGACGGTCCGCGCGCCGGTCTGCCGGCTCCGGGTGCGAGTCGTCCGACGCCGGAAGCGTCCACGGCCCCACCGCCGCGCCAGGCCGGCGGATCGGCGCCCGTCGCCGGCTCGGCCCCGGCACCGTCCGGAGCCTCGGCACCGGAGGCGTCCACGGCCCCACCGCCGCGCCGGGCCGGGGGATCGGCGCCCGTCGCCGGCTCGGCCCCGGCACCGTCCGGAGCCTCGGCACCGGAGGCCGGGCACACCGACTGGGACGCGCGCTTCGGCCCGAACGCGGTCCTCCCCTCGGCCCCGTCCGGCCCCGACGCGGCCCCCGCACCGGACGGCCGTGCGTACCAGCCGCCGCGCGGGGCGGGCAGCCGGCCCGCCGGACCGCCGCCGGCGACGCCCGCCGGTGGCGCGCGGGCGCCCGAGCGACCCGCCGACCGCGGCCCTGGAGCGCAGGGGCAGCCGTGGCAGCAGCCCTCGGCGCCGTCCGCGGGCTCGTCCGCCGTCGCGTCGTCCGGGGCTCCGTCCGCGCCCGTGGCCCAGTCGCCGGCTCGTGGCGGCGGTCCGCGGCCCGCGGGGTCACGACCGATGGACGGGGTGCCCGCGCAGGGGCGGCGCGAGCAGCCGCGCGGCCGCGGCCGCACGGACGACGAGGCAGCGAGGTCCGGTCACCTCACCGCGCCGACCGGGGCCGACCCGGGCCGGTTCCCGGACGGCCGCCCGACCACGAGCTCGCTGCTCCAGCTCGCGTCGTACGTCATCACGCTGATCGTCGTCGTCGGACCGGGTGTCGGCGTCTGGTTCCTCACCGAGTCGATCGTGCTCACCGTCATCACGGTGGTCGAGCTCGCGGCCCTGCTCGTCCTGCTCCGCGCGCGGACCGGCGTGACGCCCGGTGGGCTCGTGCTGGGGCTCCGGGCGGCCCGACGCACCAACCACCTCGCCCCGGGCCTGTCCCGCGAGGCCGCGCGCTCCGGCATCCTCGGCGGTTCGCACGTCACCGTCGTCGGTGGCCTCGTGCTCTCGTTGTCCGGCCTGTTCGACCCGCAGAAGCGGGGCCGGGCCTGGCACGACCGGGTCGGACGCACGCGGGTCCTGCCCGCGCGGCGGATCGCGAAGGAGCTCGCCACGGAGCCCGACGGCGGCCGGCGCGTGCGCGCGACGATGGCGCCGCTGCCCGCCGACCGCATCGATCTCGGTCGCCAGGTCACCCGGCTCGGCGACGACCCGCGGCACGGGTCCGGCACCCGACGGGACTGAGCGGGAGTCGGGACCGAACGGGCGCCGGCGGTGTGCGGACGGCTCACCCGTGACGGCGCGGACAGCGAGCGGCCCCGCCGACCGTTCGGTCGGCGGGGCCGCTCGCTCGCGGATCAGGAGCGGGTGGTCACCACTCGTCCGTCCTCTGGTCGTCGCCCTTGCGCAGCTCGTCGGGCGCGGGTCGGCTGTCGGTCCGGTCGCCGCCGTACGCACCCGCGGGGCGTGCGATGACCGTCGGCCGCTGCGGCTCCTCCTGCGGTGTCGCCTCCAGCTCCTCGGCCGGGTCCTCCCCGTCCTTGCGCTTCTTCCGCTTCCCTGATCCGCGGCCGCCGGCCATGCCACCCATCGGCATGCCGCCCATCATCGGTCCCCGGCCGCCTGCTCCGGCGCCCGTCGAGCTCGAGGATCCGGACGAACCGCCGGGGCCGGCCCCGACGACGCCGGTACCCGTGCCGGTCCCTGAACCTGCAGGTCCGGCCAGCGTCCGTGGCTGAGGCGGGGTCGTGCCCCCGGACCGACCGCCCCCTGCACCCGGGGCGCCCGCGACGCCGCCGATCGGCGCGACAGCACCGCCGCCCGGACCGCCGGAACCGGCGACACCGCCCGGAGCGACGCCGACGGAGCCGCCACCCCCGGGTCCACCGGCGCCGGGTGCGCCGGGTCCACCGGCGCCAGGTGCTCCGGTGCCCGGTCCGCCGGCGACGGGCGGTGCCGTCGTGCCGGGAGCTCCGGCGCCAGGACCACCGGTCCCCGGGCCGCCGGAGCCAGGACCGCCGGCACCCGGCGGCGGGGCCGCGTCGACGGAGGGATCGCGAAGGAACGGACCGTCGGCCTCGGGGATCTGGGTGTCCGGCGGACCCCAGCTCGGGCCGCCCGGCCGCGGGAAGGTGTCGCGCGGTTGGTCCCCGAAGAGGATCGGCGCCCCGTGGCCGGGCAGGTCCCGCTCGGGGATCTGGGTGTCTGG
The DNA here is from genome assembly GCF_057652375.1 of Georgenia sp. Z1344. Lineage (NCBI taxonomy): Bacteria > Bacillati > Actinomycetota > Actinomycetes > Allobogoriellales > Allobogoriellaceae > Georgenia > Georgenia sp. Z1344. Next base: position 2,374,652 of record NZ_CM172728.1, read on the forward strand.
AGTACGTCCCGGCCGTGGAGTCGCGATGATCCGGTGCATCTCGGGCTCCGGCGGGAGCGAGCGGTACGCCGGCACGCCAGTCACCTCGGGCGGCGGTGTCCGCTGGGCGATCGCCATGCCCTCCTCCGGGGGCGGGGGGATGACCGACGGGCCGTTGGCCGTGCGGGCGCGCGCGAGTCCGCCCGCGTCCTCGCGCCACGGTTCCCCGCCGGCGGTGATCTCGGGCATCATCTCGACGGCTTCCTGGACTGTGTCCTCGAGGTCCCACAGGGAGTTGCTCGCGTGGGCGTTGTACCGGAAGGTGTCGAACTCGTCGTAGTTGCCGCTCGCGCGATCCTGCTCGTACCTCTGGATCGTGTCCTCGTAGGTCCGCATGGCCGTGTCGGCGCCGCTGCGCGCGTGCTCGACCGCGGAGCTGACCTCCCAGACCTCGCCCGAGCGGTGCCTCGCCCAGCGCTCGACGCGTGAGAAGACCTCGACCGCGTTCTCACCAGCCTCGCCGGTGATGCCGAGCTCGCCCTGGGAGCTCCGGAGCTCGTCGGCCACCCGGGCGAGCTCCTGGGCGATGCCGTCGAGCCCCTCGGAGAGCTCGAGGGTGGCCGGCTCCTGGAAGGTCTCGATCCGCCGCATGTTCTCGGTGAGGACCGTGGGGATGTTGTCGTCGTTCGTCATGCTGCGTCCTTTCCTCGTCAGGCCTCGACGGCGGCCGGCGTGCGGGGCAGGTCGAGCCCCTCGAGCTGGGAGCGGGTCGACGCGAGGAGGGTGGAGACCTCCTCGTCGACGTCCTCGATGCGCGCCGCCGACTCGGTCAGCGACTGAGCGAGCTCATCGAGCTGCGACAGCAGGATCGACATGCTGCCGTTGATGTCGTTGAGCTCCTGCACCACGGCGAACCGCATGCGCGTGGGGCCGGGGAGCTCACCCCAGCTTGTCTCCTGGTGCCCGATCTCGTCGCTGACGCGCTGCTTGAGCCCCGCGATGTCGTCGACGGTGCTCGCGAGCAGGCGCACCCGGGCCTCGAGCACGTCCGGATTCAGCTCCACCTCGTTCATCTCGTCCCCCCTCGGGATCATGGAGCGCCCGTCCGGCTACTACGGCGATGCGCCCCGATTCTTGGTCGTCACTTCTGTCGTCGTCTCACCACTCGTCGGACTCGTCGGGAGTCCTCAGCCGGGGCGCCGGGCGGGACTCGCCGCGGCGCCCTCCTCGGTCGGCGAGACCGCGAGCGGGTCGCTCGTCGGTCTCGATCTGGTCGACGAGGTCCATGTGCTCGGCCTCGTTCGCCTGGTCCTTCGAGCGACGGCCGCCACCACGGCCACCGGCGCCTGCCATGACCCCGGGGCCGGCGACCCCGGCCCGGCCGGCACCTCCGCCGCTTCCGGCACGTCCGGCGCTTCCCGCGCGCCCGGCACCCGCGCCGCCCGAACGGCCGCCGGTGCCGCGACCCGCAGCGCCTGCTGCGCCGGCCCCACCCATGAGGGGACCGGCCATGCCCGCGCGGCCCGCCGCGCCCGCGCCGGCTCGACCGGCGCTGCCGCTGCCGGCGCCCGGTCGACCGGCTGCGCCGGAGCGTCCTGCGTCGGGTCCGGCCGCGCGTGCGGCGCCGGTGCGTCCGGAGACGCCCGGGCGGGCCGCCCCGCGGCCGTTGGCGCCTCGTCCGCTCGAGCCGCCGGCGCCACCCATGAGCGGCGCGGCCATGCCGGCGCGGCCCGCGGTGCCTGCGCGCCCGGCACCGGCGCGACCGGCACCCGCCCGGCCGGAACCTGCCCGGCCGCCACCACGGCCACCGGCGCCCGCGCCGGCCCCGCCCATCATGGGGCCGACCATGCCAGGGCGCCCCGCGGCGCCCGGACGAGCTCCGACGCCCCCGCGCGCACCCGGTCCGCCTCGAGCGGCGGCGCCTCCGGCGCCACCCATCATGGGGCCGATCATCCCGGGGGACCCGCCGGCGCCGGGTGCGCCCGGGAGAGCCCCGGGACCGCCGACGCCGACGCCGCCACCGGGGGCGCCCGGAAGTGCACCGGGTCCACCGATGCCGGGGCCTGCGCCCGGGGCGCCGGGAAGTGTGCCTGGTCCGCCCAGGCCCGGACCTGCGCCGGGGCCGCCGGGCAGCGTCGGGAGCTGCGAGTCGACCGACGGTGGTGGGCCCGGGTCGGGGATCGGGGGCAGCGGCGGCCGGTAGAAGTCCGGCCGTCGAGGCGGTTCGTTCCCCGGCGGGCCCGTGCGGTCGGGCGGACCCGGGTACTCGGGAGGCTGGGGCCGCGGGTAGCGGTCGTCCGGCGGAACCGGGCGCTCGGGACGCTCGGGCGGGTCCGGCCACGGGTAGCGGTCGTCCGGCGGAACCGGGCGCTCGGGACGCTCGGGCGGGTCCGGCCACGGGTAGCGGTCGTCCGGCGGCCCGGGTGGGTCGACGTCCGGGTCGCGGTAGTACGGCGGCTCGGGAGGCTGGGGCGGGTTGAACGGAAGAGGCGGGACGCCGGGACCGCCAGGCCCGCCGGGGGGCGGCACGACGTGCGACCCACCGCCACCACCGCCACCGGGCGGCAGTCCGCCGCCGCCACCCGGAGGGAGCCCGCCGCCACCGCCGGGAGGGAGCCCGCCGCCGCCGGGCGGCTCCTCGCCGCTCGCACCGGGGATCTCGCCGCTCGGGTCGGCGATGTCCGGAAGCATGGCGATCGCGTCCTCGACCTGATAGTCGAGCGACTCGATGGCCTCGCCGGCGGCGAGGTTGTACTCCTGCACACGCGAGTCGTCCCAGTTGTCGCCCTCGTGAGCGGCCGTGTAGCTCTCGTTGAGGTCGAAGTAGTAGGTCTGCGTGGAGCTGCCGGCCCCGCGCGCGTAGTCCACGGCGGCGGCGACCTGGTCGACCTCGTCGGCCCTGTGCTCGGCCCAGCGCTGGACCCGACCGAACGCCAGCACGGCCTCGTCGCCGGCCTGGCCCTCGATCCCGAGGTTCCCGGACGCAGCGCCGAGGTCCTCCGCCAGCGTGCGGAGGCGCGACGCCAGGCCGGTGAGGTTCGTGGAGTAGCTGTCGATCGGGTTCGTCTGGAACGGGCCGATCCTGCGCAGGGTCTCGGTCAGGGTCGTCGGTTCGTCACTCATCGGAAGGTCCTGTGTCCTCTCCCCGCGCGCGGACGCGTCGGTCGTCCTAGCGGTCGTTGAAGTTGCCGAGCTCCATGTCGCTGAGTCGCTCCCGGGTCTTCTCCAGCAGGTCGGTCGTCTCCTCGTCGACCCCCTGGATGAGTGCCGCGGAGTCCTCGAGGGCGCGGGAGAGCCCGTCGAGCTCGAACAGCAGCGCCGTCATCGCGTCCCCGAGCTCATACATCCGCTCCGAGACCTGGTCGCTGATCCGATTGATCGTCGAGAGGTCGGACCAGCCGGGCTTGTGGTCGTAGCGACCGCTCCACGCCTCGGTGCGGATCTCCTGGACCTCCTCGACGGTGGTCGAGAGCAGCCGGACCCGCGCCGCCAGCACCTCGGGCTGGAGCTCGATCGCCATCGTCGTTCCTCTCGCGGATCAGCGGGACGGGATCGGTCGGGAGCAGCGCACCGTGCGGGGTGCGCCGCTCCCGGACCACTCACCAGTCGTCGTTCTCGGTCTCGGTCGCGATCGTCGGCGCCGAGCGGGAGTCGGTGCGCGAGCCCTTGGCAGCACCCGCGGCGGTCGTGGGCGCCTTCTCGGTCTCGAGCTGCTCGACGAGGTCCATGTGCTCGACCTCCCCCTGCTTGCGCTCCTTGTCCTTCCCGGCCGGGCGGCCGGCCATCATGCCGCCCATGGGGCCGCGCGCCGAGCCGCCGGCGGCACCGCCGCGAGCGGCGGTCGCACCCGACCGGCCGACGGCGGGCGACGCCGGACGGACACCGCCGCGACCAGCGGCCCCCGCGCCGGCCCGACCGGCCGCGCCCGTCGAACCCGCACCGGCCGGGGAGCCGAGGGTGCCGGGACGAGCCGCCCCGCGAGCACCGTTCGCCGCGCCGCCGCGACCGGCGGCGCCGGGAGCTCCGACCGCTCCGGGACGTCCGGACGTGCCTGCACCGGGGCGCCCGGCCGCGGCAGCACCGCGTCCGGCTGCGCCGGCTCCCGCTCCGGGACGGCCCGCCGCACCCGTACCGGGACGGCCGACCGCGCCTGCACCGCGTCCTGCGGCGCCCGCACCGGCGGCTCCGGGCCGACCTGCGGCGCCGGGGCGGCCTGCCGCACCTGCTCCACGCGCGGGGGCTCCGGCCACGCCGGGCCGGGCCGCACCGCGTGATCCACCGGCCGGGGCTCCGGCCATGCCGGCGCGTCCAGGCGTGCCCGCGGCACCGCCGCGCGCGCCGGTGGCGCCGCGTCCGGCCACGGCTCCGCCGCGGCCCGCGGGCGGCATGCCCGCACCCGCGCCGGGACGACCCGGTGCGCCGGGCAGCCCGCGACCGCCGGCGCCGCCCCCGATGGGGCGAGCGGCGCCGCCGGGGCGGCCCGCACCGGGGCCACCGATGGTGTGGATCGGCGGGCGTCCGGGCGTGGCTCCACCGCCGGGCGGACGGCCGCCGAGGCCGGGACCGGGGATGCCCGGGGCGATCGGCGGAGGGACGGGCATGCCGCCACCACCGGGCGGCGGGACCGGCGCCGGGCCGGGCATGATCGGGTTCGGGGTCGGCGTCGGCGGGGCCGGCAGCGTCGGGACCGTAGGCATCGGCGCGTCGATGTTCGGCGGCGGCGCCGGCGGGTCGACCGGGAGCCCCGGGGGCGGGAGGACGACCGGCGGCTCCCAGGGGTCCTGCGGCGGGACGGTCGGCGGCAGGTCGGGAGGCGTGGGACGAATGACGCCGGGCGGCGGCTGAGGGTTCGTCCCCGGAGGCTCGGGCAGGTCGGGAGCGGGCGGGGTCGGGGTGATGACGCCGACCCGCGGCCCCTCCGGCCCGCTCGGCGGCGGGGGAGAGGTCGGGACCGTCCCGCTGCCACCTCCCCCCGGCAGCGGCGCGCCCGAGCGGGTGTGGTCCGTGCCGCCGCGGTCCGGGGTGTAGTGCCGGTCCTTGAACGGGGAGCCGGTCGCCGGCGTGATCTCGGGGATCATGTCGATCGCGTCCTCGACGCGGTAGTCGAGCGACTCGATGGTCTCGCCGGCCGGCAGGTCGTAGCGCTGGATGAGCTCGCGCTGCTCGTCGTCCGTCATCTCGTCCCAGCGCTCCCGCGCGGAGTCGTTGGACCAGTCGCCGCTCTCCATCCGGTACGTCGAGTGCGCCTCGTCGCCGGCCGTCCGCGCCTCGCGGACCGCGTTGCCGATCTCCTCGGCCTCGGCGGCCCGGTGCCGGGCCCACGCCTCGAGGTCGGAGAATCCGGCGCCGGCGGCGTCGCCCGTCTCTCCCTCGATGCCGAGCTCCGCACGCCGGGTGCGCATCTCGTACGCGAGGTCGTCGAGCCGGTCGGCGTAGCCGGTGAAGTTGGTCTCGATGCCCTGGAGGCCGCTCTTCTCGAGCCCCTGGATCCGCGCGAGGGTCTCGGTGAGCGTGGTCGGCTGGGTCTTGTGGTACGTCATCTCGTCAGCTCTCGATCGTCCTGGCTCGTGCTCAGACCGCAATCGGGGTCGGTCCGCCGCGCGGCCCGGGCGGGGGCGGCGGGGTGGCCTCGTCGATCTGCTCGCCGATGGCCTCGAGGTCCGCCATCAGCGTCTCGTCGGTCTCGGCGAGGTTCTCTGCCGCGCGCACGAGCGCGAGGCGGATGTTGTCCGCGCTGCGGAGCAGCTCGGTGACCCCGGTCGCGAGGTCGAAGGTCGCGGTCGCCAGCGGTGACCCGATGCGGCTCACCGTCGACAGCTCCGACCACATGGCCTGCTGGCTCACGCCGTCGTTGTTCATGTCGTCGTTGAGCTTGGTCAGCTCGGTGACGACGGTGTCGAGGTAGTTCACGCGAGCGCGCAGCACCTCGGGCTCCAGGACAATGTTCATTCCGGACCTCTCTCCAGTTCATCTCTCCGCCGCACCGGGAACGGCGCTCGGCCGGACGGCACCACACGCGCCGACGCACGAGAGCCACGGAGGCACCGGGACCGTCCGGTCCCGGTGCGACCGAGGCTTGCGTGTGTCAGACGTTGCCGCCGAAGTTGCCGGCCGAGATGCGGTCGGCGTCGGCGAAGTTGCCCTGGCTGCGCAGGACGAGGGACTCGATGAGCATGAGGATGGAGTCGACGTCCTCCATGTTCTGGTCCCAGTGGTGCTTGGCGGTGTCCCAGGCCTGGCGGGCCTCACCGTGGAAGCGCTCGCGCAGGTCGGCGGTCCCGCTGTGCAGGTCGTCGAGGTGCTGACGGATCCGCTGGCCGGCCGAGCTGATGTCGGCGGCGCCGGACTGAAGGGCTGCGTGAGTGACGCGGATGTCGTTCATCTGGATAGCTCCCAATTCTTAGGTCGTGTGTCGGGTCAGCCGAGCAGCTGGTTGAAGTTGACGGTGCCCTCTTCGTCCTGGGCGGTGAACGAGGACTGCGTGCCTCGCAGGTTCTCGGCGAGGGTGGTGAGCACCTCGTTCGTGTGGCGGGCCTCCTCGTCCCAGCGGACCATCGCGCGGTCGAACGCCTGGCGCGCGGCGCCGGTCCACTGCATGCCGATGCCCTGGAGCTGGCCACCCAGTCGGGTGAACTCGCCCTCGACGGTGGCCTTGGTCTCGTCCACACGACCAGCGGCGGTCTCGAGTGCGCCCTCGCCTGCCTCAACGGTGTTCATGCTGTCCTCCTACTGAATCTCTCGTGAGTGGGACCTGTTGGACCCGATGCCCCGTGGGGCCTGACTCCGCCGATCCGGTTGACCCGCTCTCGACGTCGACCATCACGTTACGGCCACGGACGGATGCCGGGAGCCGCCCTCCTCGGGGAGACCTCCCCACCCCTGCGACCTGGTCGGGGACCAGTGTTCGTGCGGTCGGTGACGACCCGCCAGGGGAGCACGCGACGGTCACCGATCCGTCACCCTCCGGACACCTTCCAGGCACGGGACGTGACCGGTCGTGCGACGTCCGTGACCTGTCCCGCCGCCCGCTGCAGATATCCTCGTGCGGGCGCTCAGGACACGGGCGCGACACATCGCGTCGAGGGAGGGCACCGCGTGAGCCAGGCAGTCAGCCGCCGCGCCGTCGGCACCGTGGTCCGGGTGACTCTCGTCGAGGGCGACGACCGCACGGACCTCGCGCTGCCGGGCTCGGTGCCGGTCGCCGAGATCGTGCCGGGCCTGGCCCGCAGGCTCGGGATGCTCGAGGTTCGCGCCGCCGTCACCGGCTACCGGCTCACGCGCACCGACGGCACCGAGCTCGCCCCCGACCAGTCGCTCGCCGCCCAGGGCATCGAGGACGGCGCCCTGCTCGCCCTCGTCGCCCGGGACGCCGGCACCGCGGGCCGCGTCTACGACGACCTCGTCGAGGCCGTCTCCGACGCCGTCGAGGACCAGCACAAGGCATGGACGCCCGCCGACTCGGCCCGCATGACGCTCGTGGCCACCCTGGTCCTCGTCGTCACGGGCAGCGTCGTCCTGCTCACCGCCGACGACTCCTCCCTCCTCGTCCCGGTCGTCGCCGGCGCGGCCGCCGTGCTCTCGCTCGGCGTGACCGGCGTCCTCGCCGCCCTCGGCCGGGGCGCCGCGAGCCTGACGATGCTCGGCGCGACCTCGATCCTCGCCCTGACCGCCGGCCTCGCCCTCGGCGTGGGGCCGATGACGGGGGAGCCGCTCGCCTACGGCGGGCTCGGCGTCCTCGCCGTCGGCGCCCTCGCCCTGCCCTTCCTCGGGTCCGTGCGGGAGTACGCCGGCGTCCCGGTCCTCGTCGGCCTCGCCCTCCTCGCGCTCGGCGGGCTGCCGCTCGTCACCGACCTGCGGACGGGCCAGGTGGCCGCCGGCATCGTCGCCGTGTCCGGCATCGTGCTCTCCTCCGCGCCCTGGATCGCCCTGTCGATGACGGGCATCCGGGTGACGGTTCCCCGCAACCAGGCCGAGCTCGACGCCGAACGGCAGGAGATCCGCGCCGCGCGCGTCCGGTCCGAGTTCCTCCGCGGGTCCCGGCTGCTGCTGGCGATGCGTCTCTCGGGCGCCGCGGCCATCCTGCTCGCCACGCCGCACGCGGTCGCCACCGGGGTGTGGGGGACCGCGCTCGTCCTCGTCATCTGCGTGGCCTTCGTGCTCGGTGTGCGCGAGATCTACGCGCGCCGCGACGTCATCGTCATGACGGCGACCGGTGTCGCAGGGGCGGCGCTCGTCGGCCTCACCGCCGTCGTCGTCCACCCCGACTGGTGGCTCGCTGTCGCGATCGTCGTCGCCGCCCTCACGGTGGGCATCGTCGGCATGGCCGTGCTCAGCCCCGGGCCCCGGCCCGCCCTCCAGCGGGTGGGCGACACCCTCGAGGTGATCTGCGTGCTCGCCGTCCTGCCCCTCGCGGCGTTCGCCACGGGTGTGGTGTAGGTGGCCTCCAACAAGGACATCCTCGACGCGCAGAGGTTCAACCGGCAGCGCCTCGTCACCTCGTTCGTCTCCGGCGCGCCGGACGGACGCGAGCTCGAGCCGGGCAAGCCGTGGCGCGGCGTCGTCGGGGGCCTCGTGCTCGTCGGGCTCATCCTCGCGGGCGGCTTCGTCTCTCGGTGGCTCGCCCCGGGCACCCCGGAGGGCTGGGAGGCCGGGTCGCTCGTCATCATCGAGGAGGACGGCTCCCGGTACGTCACGTCCGAGGGCGTGATGTACCCGGTGCTCAACACGGCCTCCGCGCGGCTCGTCCTCGGCGCGGGCGAGATGGACGTCCACACCCTGTCCCAGGAGGAGGTCGCCGGCGTCACGCGCGGCCCGACGGTCGGGATCCCGGACGCCCCCGACTCCCTCCCGGAGCCGGGCGACCTCGTCAACGACGAGTGGCTCTCCTGCCTCGCGCCGTCGGGGGCCTCGTGGACCGCGGTCGGGCGCCCGACGATCGACACCGACGGCACCCAGGTCTCGGCCGAGCCCGCGGAGGACCGCGCCACCGTCGTCCGCGTCGAGGGCGTCCTGTGGCTCGTCTCGGGCGCCACGCGGCACGAGATCGACGCCGAGCACGAGGAGGCCATCGTCCGGGCGCTCCGCCTCGACTCGGCGCCCGTCGTCGAGACCTCCGCCGCCTGGCTCGAGCTCTTCGCCCCCGGCACGCCGCTCGGCCCCATGTCGAACCCCGGCGCCGGCGACCCGATGCCGGAACCGATCGAGGGGATGCCCGACGTCCTCGCGGGGCAGGCCGTCTCCATGGGCGAGGGGGACGACGTCTCGTACTACATCCTCGGCGCCGCCGGTGAGCTGCAGCCGCTGAGCGCGGTCGGCTACGAGATGTACCGGCTCGGCGACGGCGAGCACCTCGAGCGCGACGCCATGGCGGTCAGCGCCGGCGACCTCGGCCAGATGCCGAGCGGCGACGACGCGGACCCGGCCGACTGGCCAGACGAGATCGCCGGACCGGTCGTCGACGACGAGGGGGTGGCACCCTGCGCCCAGCTCGTGTCCGACGCGATGGACGCGTCCGCCTCGTCGGTGCTCGTCGCGGGCCATGACGTCCCGGAGGTCGGCGACGACACGGTCGTGGTCCAGGGCAGCTCCGGCGCCCTCGTCTCCGGGTCCGGCGGCGGACTGCTCACGGCCGATTTCTTCATCGACGAGACCGGGCGGGCCTACCCGCTGCTCGGCGCGCGGGGCGAGACCCTCGGGATGCTCGGCTACGAGCTCGAGGACCGGGCCACCGTGCCGAACCCGTGGGTCCGGCTCTTCCCGCACGGGCCCGGCCTCCAGCCGCTCGACCTCCCGGCGCTCGGCGCCCCGGACGGCGAGTCGCCCAGCGGGACCGCCACCACCCCCGAGGAGTCCTCCGGCGACGACACCGGTTCCGGCGGCGATACCGCGACCGGTGGAACCGGCGGCGAGACGGCGACCGGAGGATCTGGCGAGACCGCGAGCGACGGCTCGTGACCGGACGTCACGCGCGGTGCAGGACCGGCCGCGCCGACCGGCCCGCGGGAGCGCTCGCCGCCGCGCTCGCGGGCGGTGCGATCCTCGCCGCACCGGTCCTGGGCGCGCTCGGCCCGGGCACCCTGGCGCAGGCGGCGCCGGGACCCGTCGCCCCGGTCACCGAGCTCGAGCTGCCCGACGGCTGCACGCCCGAGGAGGAACCGACCGAGCCGTCGCCGCTGCTCCCGGCGCTCGGGATGGAGCAGGCCTGGGAGATCTCGCGGGGCGAGGGCGTCACGGTGGCCGTCGTCGACTCCGGCGTCCTGCCGAGCGACCCGCAGATGCCGGCCGACGACGTCGTCCTGCCCGGTTTCGACCCGATGGGGACCGTGCCCGGCTCGGAGAGCGTGACCGAGGGTCCGGCGCTCTCGAGCTCCGACGGCCGCACCGACGTCCACTCCCACGGCACCGCCGCGGCGAGCCTCATCGCGGCCCGCGACGTCGACGGCACGCAGGTGGTCGGCCTCGCCCCCGAGGCGGACATCCTCCCCGTGCGCGTCTACGTCACCGACCAGGACGACGAGCTCCAGGAGGCCGGCTACGGCACCGACGCCGGCCGGATCGCCGAGGGCATCCGCTGGGCCGCCGACCAGGGCGCGCAGATCATCTCGGTCTCGATGTCGCAGGACCGGGACGACCCGGCGATGCGTGACGCGGTGGCCCACGCCGCCGCCTCCGGCTCGCTGGTCGTGGCCAGTGCCGGCAACGCCGGGACCACCGACAACGTCGAGCCGGGCCCGCGCTACCCGGCGGCCTACCCGGGCGCGCTCGCGGTGACCGCCTCGACGATCGAGGGCGAGGTGACCGAGGACGCGATCCCCGGCGAGCACGTCGAGGTCGCGGCACCCGGCGACCCGGCCTGGTACCAGTACCTCGACCTCGGCCCGTGCTACTCCTCCCCGGGCGGCGGGCAGACGAGCTGGTCGACGGCGTACGTCGCCGGGATCGCCGCGCTCGTGGCCGCCGAGTACCCGGACGAGACGCCCGCGCAGTGGGAGCACCGACTCATGTCCACGGCGGTGCGCGCGGTCCCGGACGAGCGCACCGACCAGCTCGGCTGGGGCATCGTCGCGCCCTACGACGCGCTCGCGTTCGTCGACGACGGCGCGGCCCCCGGCCCGCCGAGCCCGGTCCACGAGGCCCCCAGCGCCGACGCGCCCACGTACGTCCCCGTGCCGGAGCGGCCCGCGGACCCGCTCGACGCGGTCAAGGGCACGGCGGCCTGGTGGGTGTTCGGGGCGTTCGTCGTCGTCGGGGGAGCCGGTCTGCTCGCCCGCTCGCCCCGCAGACGCGGCTGACCTCACGCCGGACGGCACTCCCGGCGCGGCGGGGCGGACCTACACTGGCCGACGGACCATTCCGCGCACCGAGAGGACGCAGTGACCAGCGCACGCCCCCTGCACGTCGCCCTGGTGGGCGCCGGCCCGGCCGGCACCTACGCCGCCGACATCCTCTCGGCCTCCGGGCTCGACGTCCGCATCGACCTCCTCGAGCGCCTGCCCGCCCCGTTCGGGCTCGTGCGCTACGGGGTCGCCCCGGACCACCCGCGGATCAAGGCCATCATCCGGGCCCTCGAGAAGGTGCTCTCGCGCGGCGACGTCCGCCTGCTCGGCAACGTCGACGTCGGGAAGGACGTCAGCCTCGAGCGGCTGCGCGAGCTCTACGACGTCGTCATCGTCTCGACCGGCGCCGACGCCGACGCCCCGCTCGACATCCCGGGGGTCGACCTGCCGGGCGTGCACGGCGCCGCCGACTTCGTGTCCTGGTACGACGGCCACCCCGACGTGCCGCGGACGTGGCCCCTGACGGCCCGCGAGATCGCCGTCCTCGGCGTCGGCAACGTCGCGCTCGACGTGGCCCGGATCCTCGCCAAGCACCCCGAGGACCTGCTGACGACCGAGGTGCCGGCCAACGTCGTCGCCGGCCTCGAGGCCTCCCCGGTCACCGACGTCCACCTGTTCGGCCGCCGCGGCCCCGCCCAGGTCAAGTTCACCCCGCTCGAGCTCCGCGAGCTCGCCAAGGTGCCCGACGTCGACCTGCTGGTGGACGAGGAGGACTTCCACTTCGACGAGGGGTCCGAGGAGGCGATCCGCTCGTCGAACCAGACCAAGCAGGTCGTCAACACCCTCATGGACCTCGCCATGCGGGACCCCGCGACGCTCACCGCGTCGCGGCGGATCCACCTCCACCTCTTCCACTCGCCGGCGGCCGTGCTCGGCACGCCCGAGGAGGGCGTGACCGCGCTGCGCACCGAGCGCACGGAGCTGACCGGCGACGGGTCGGTCCGCGGGACCGGAGAGCTCGTCGAGACCCCCGTCCAGGCGGTCTACCGGGCCGTGGGCTACTACTCGGCGCCGATCGACGGCCTCCCGTTCGACGTCCGCGGCGGCGTCATCCCCAACGTCGAGGGCCGCATCCTCGGCGACGACGGCGAGCTCGTCCCCGGCGTCTACGTCACCGGATGGATCAAGCGCGGCCCCGTCGGCCTCATCGGGTCGACGAAGTCGGACGCCCAGCAGACGATCGGCCACGTGGTCGAGGACGTCGAGGCCGGGGTCCTCGGGACGGGCCCGGAGCGGGCCGGCCGCGACGGACTGACCGCGGAGCTCGACGCCGCCGGGGTCCCGTGGACGGACTGGACCGGCTGGGAGGCCCTCGACGCGTTCGAGCGGCGGCTCGGCGAGACCGACGCCCACGTGCGCGAGCGCGTCAAGGTCGTCGCCCGCGAGGCGATGACCGCGATCGCGCGGGGCCAGGAGGACGTCGGCCCGCTCGTCTGAGCGGTCGTCCCGTCCGGCCGGTCGTCAGCGCAGCCGGGGCAGGACGCGCGCCGCGCGCAGGACGCCCCACAGGATCCACAGCACGACCGTGGCGGCCCCGACGACGACGAGCCCCGCCGTGCTCACCCGCGTGAGCGTGTAGTACGCCGCGACCCGGTCGGCGGACGGCGCGGGTGCCACCCCGACGTGCGCCGTGGCCGGTGCGGGCACGAGCTGCCCGTCGTCCGCCGGCTCGCACGCGATCTCGAACGTGCCGGTCGACCCGCTGGGCATGACGAGCGCCGAGACGAGGTCGTCGTTCGTCAGCTGCCGCAGGAGCCAGCGCGGCTCGAGCCCGAGCCCCTCGGAGTCGGTGGCCGAGCAGTCGACGCCCGGCGCGTCCTCGGGCACCCAGAGCCAGACGTCGGACCCGCGCTCGACCGTCACGCTCGTCGGCGTCCCGTCGAGGGGGACGTCGACCCGCCCGTTGCTCATCCGGGAGTGCAGGACGATCGCGACGACGAGCATCACGAGGAGCGGGAGCAGGAGCCAGCGGCCGATCCGGACGAGCCCGTGCAGGGTCGCGCCGACCCTCGGGCGGAGCGAGTGCCACGACCAGGGCGACGCGTGGCGGCCGTACCCCTGCGCTGCCCGCGGGTGCTCGTGGTCGGCACGGGTGGCGACGGGCGCCCACGGCGATGCGTCGGCGGCCACCCGCATCGCCTCGACGTCGGAGCCCGCCGCGGGACCGCCGGACGGAGGGCTCCCGTACGGGTTCGTCGACGCGCGGCCGGGCGGCGGTGCCGCGCCGTAGCTCGAGGGGTCGTGGGGCACGGGGACAGGGTAGATCGGGGTCGGGGGCCGTCGATGCGCACGAGGGGCGTCGCATGCTTGTAGCCTGCGTGCACCCGCTCCACCGCGACCCGAGGACACCGATGCCCGGCCGAAGTACCAGCCCCGTGCCCCCTGCCCGACCACGCCCGGGGGGTGCGGAGTGATCCCGGCGGTGTCGATCGCCGTCGGCGTTCTCGTCATCGTCCTCATCACGGCGGCCACCGCCTACTTCGTCGCCCAGGAGTTCGCCTACATCTCGGTGGACCGCTCCAGGCTCGCCGCCCGCGCCGCCGCGGGCGACCGGACCGCCGCGCGATCCCTCGCGATCACGCGTCGGACGTCGTTCATGCTCTCGGGCGCCCAGCTCGGCATCACGGTGACCGGGCTGCTCGTCGGCTACGTCGCCGAGCCGCTCGTCGGGCAGGCGTTCGGGGAGATCCTCGGCTCCGCCGGCCTGACCACGGCGGTCGCCGTCGGGATCGGCGCCGTGCTCGCCCTCGTCCTGTCCACCTACGTCCAGATGCTCTTCGGGGAGCTGTTCCCCAAGAACGTGGCGATCGCGTCCCCGGGCCCGCTCGCCGACCGCCTCGCGCCGTCGACCACGTGGTACCTGCGGCTGTTCGGCTGGCTCATCCGCGTCTTCGACGCCGCCTCCAACCTGCTGCTGCGGCTCCTGCGCATCGAGCCGGTGCACGACGTCGAGCACTCCGCCTCCGCCCGTGACCTGCGCAGCATCGTCGCCGAGTCGCGCGAGGCCGCGACGCTCTCGCCCTCGATGTCCACGCTGCTCGACCGCGTCCTCGACTTCCCCGAGCGCGACGTCGAGCACGCGATGATCCCGCGCGCCCAGGTCGACGTGGTCCGCGAGACCCTGACCGTCGCCGGCCTGCGCGAGGTCATGGCCGGCGGGCACACCCGATACCCCGTGCTGGCGGAGGACTCCGAGGAGGTCCTCGGGATCGTCGACCTCAACGACCTCCTCAGCACCGAGCTCCCGGGCGACGCACCCGTCACCGAGATCATGCGCGAGCCGTTCGTCGTCTCCCACCTGTCCTCGCTGACCACGGCCATGGAGGACCTCGGCCACGGCGGCCGCATCGCGTGCGTGGTCGACGAGTACGGCGGCTTCACGGGCGTCCTCACGCTCGAGGACCTCGCCGAGGAGCTCATCGGCGAGATCGCCGACGAGCACGACCCGGCCCCGCAGGAGCTCGCCCCGGGCCGGGAGCCCGGCGAGTGGGAGGCCCCCGGCGACGTCCACCTCGACGAGATCGAGCGGGCGCTCGGACTGACGCTCCCCGACGGCGACTACGAGACGATCGCCGGCCTCGTCATCGACGTGGCCGACGGGCTGCCGGAGGTGGGTCAGGCCGTCGACGTCGAGCTCCCCATCGACCCCGGCGAGTTCGCCCGCAGCGACGACCCCGAGCCCGGCGTGCTGCACGCCGAGGTTCTCGAGATCGACCGGTGGGTGCCGAGCCGGATCCGCCTCACCGTCACCCGGCCGGAGAGCGACGAGCCGCTGCTCGGCGACGCCCTGCGCGCCGACGACGCGGAGGAGCAGGCATGAGCCCCCTCGTCGTCGTCCTCGTGACGATCGGTCTCGTGGCGGCCAGCGCGTTCTTCGTGGCGACCGAGTTCTCGCTGGTGTCCGCGAAGCGGCACCGCATCGAGGAGCTCGCGCCCACGTCCCGCTCGGCCCGCGCCGCCCTGCGCAGCAGCTCCGAGCTCACCCTCCTGCTCGCCGGGTCCCAGCTCGGCATCACCGTCTGCACGCTCGCGCTGGGTGCCACGACGAAGCCCGCGGTGCACCACGCGCTCACCCCGCTGCTCGAGCTCACCGGCATGCCGTACGTGGCCGCCGACGTCGTGGCGTTCGTGGCTGCCCTCGTCGTCGTCACGTTCATCCACCTCGTCGTCGGCGAGATGGCCCCGAAGTCGTGGGCGATCGCCCACCCCGAGCGTTCCGCGATGCTGCTCGCCCTCCCGATGCGCGGCTTCCTCACGCTCACCCGGCCGCTGCTGCGGATGCTCAACGGCCAGGCCAACTGGCTCGCCCGCAAGGCCGGGGTCGAGCCCGTCGACGAGGTCCAGGCCGGGCAGGACCCCGACGCCCTGCGCCACCTGGTCGAGCACTCCGCCGAGGTCGGGGCGCTCGACCCCACCTCGTACGAGTCGCTCACGCGCGTCCTCGACCTGCGTGCGGCGACGATGGCCGACGTCCTGGGCGACGACGAGGTGACGGCGATCCCGCCGGGGGCGACGGCGGCCGACGCACAGGAGCTCGCCCGCACCTCGGGGCACCTGCGGCTCGTCGTCGGCGAGGCCGGCCGGTACACGGGTGTCCTGCACGTGCGCGACACCCTCATGGCACCCCCGGGGTCGCCCGTGGCGCCGCACGTGCGCGCACTGCTCGCCCTCGACGCGTCGACGCCGCTGACGGAGGCGACACAGCTCATGCGCGTGGGGCGCCACCACATCGCCCTCGTCACGGGCACGGACGGCCGGGTCGGCGTGGTCACCCTCGCCGACCTCCTCCCGCGTCTGCTCGCGCTGTCCGGCGAGCCGGCGCAGGGCACCGAGGAGGGTCGCCCGGCCGTCTGAGCGGGCGTATCGTCGTCCCCGCGCCGCCGTCCCGGCGCACCGGGAGCAGCCATGAGCGCGCACGACCTGTCCGCCCGCACCGTCCTCGTCGCCGGTGGCACCGGCAACGTCGGCGAGGGGATCGTCCGCGCACTCCTGACGTCCGGGGCGCGCGTGGTCGTCCCCAGCGCCCGCCCGGGCCGTCTGGCCGAGCTGCGCGAGCTGCTCGGGGCGGAGCGGGCCGCGCGGCTCGAGCTCGTCGACCACCCCTACGAGTCGTTCGACGACGCCGCGGCGCTCGCCGACCGCCTCGCGGACCACGGGCTCACCGACGCCGTCGCGGCGATCGGTGGCTGGCACCAGGGGGAGCACGTCTGGGAGCTGACCGAGGAGACCTGGCGCCGGGACTTCCTCAGCACCGTCACTACGCACGTCGCGCTCGCCCGGGCCTTCGTCCGCGCCCTGCCCGCCGACGGCTCGTACACGTTCATCACCGGGACGGCCTCGGTCGAGGCCGTCGCGACGGCCGGCCCGGTGAGCATGGCGGGCGCGGCCCAGCTCATGCTCCGCCAGGTCGTCAGCGCCGAGGCGGCCGGCTCGCCGCGCGCCGTCTCCCTCGTCCTCGGACCGATCGTCAGCCGCTCCCGCCCGCAGGGGAAGAAGGAATGGCTGACGGCCGACCAGGCGGGCGAGGCCGTCGCGCACGTGGTCGCCACGCCCGGACTGCGCGACGAGACGATCGCGGCCCCGACGGTCGACGCCCTCGAGGGACTGCTCGGCGCGACCGCCTGAGACGCCGCTCCCGCGTCAGCGGTAGTTGACGAACTGGAGCGCCGCGTCGATGTCCTCGGCCCGCTTGAGCAGGGCGATGACGGCCTGGAGGTCGTCGCGGGACTTGCTGCTCACGCGGATCTCGTCACCGGTGATGTTCGCCTTGACGCCCTTGGGCCCCTCGTCGCGGATCAGCTTGGTGATCTTCTTCGCCACGTCCTGGTCGAGGCCCTCCTTGAGCGGGCCGGCGAGGCGGAACTCCTTGCCCGACTGGACGGGCTCCTTCTCCCCGAGGTCGAGCGCCTTGAGCGAGACGCCGCGGCGGACGAGCTTCGTCTCGAGCACGTCGAGGACCGCGAGCACCCGCTCGGCCGTGTTCGCCGCCATCGCCACGACGTCCCCCTTGAGCTCGACCGACGCGCCGACGTTCCGGAAGTCGTAGCGCTGCCCGATCTCCTTCGCGGCCTGGTTGACCGCGTTGTCGACCTCCTGGCGGTCGACCTTGGACACGATGTCGAACGAGGAGTCGGCCATGTGAGCCTCCGATGAGGAACGGGTCCCGTCGCGGACGGGACGGATGGGTGACGCAGGACTCGCCCTGACGGCTTCGGACCGGCGCCCGGATGTTGATATCGTGCCATCCGCACCCGCGAGGGTGCCGAGGCGAGTTGCCCGAGCGGCCAAAGGGAGCTGACTGTAAATCAGCCGCGCAAGCTTCGCAGGTTCGAATCCTGCACTCGCCACCGAGAGGCCGGACCCGCAGCGCGGGTCCGGCCCTCGTCGTTCCGGGGGTGGGCAGGGCCCTGTGAGCACACTCACCGCGGGAGGAGGCCTCTGTGGTTGGCCCGGCCCCGTCGCCGCGTTGTAGGCTCGTCCGCGCTGCCTCGGTGAGCTGACCGAGGCACGCCCCGATAGCTCAGTCGGCAGAGCGTCTCCATGGTAAGGAGAAGGTCAAGGGTTCGATTCCCTTTCGGGGCTCGGTTCACGAGCATCACCGCCTGCGCCCACGCGTGGACGCACTCGTGGACGCGTGGCGGGGTAGCTCAGCTGGTCAGAGCGCACGACTCATAATCGTGAGGTCGGGGGTTCGAGCCCCCCTCCCGCTACCGCGCCCGCACCGCACATCGGCGGTGATGGGCTCAGCGACAGGAACGAGGACATCATGGCCACCAAGTCGGCGGACATCCGCCCGAAGATCACCCTGGCCTGCGAGACGTGCAAGGGCCGGAACTACATCACCAAGAAGAACAAGCGGAACACCCCGGACCGCCTCGAGCTGCAGAAGTTCTGCCCCCGCTGCAACGCGAAGACCGGTCACCGCGAGACCCGCTGACCACTCGGAGCACGCCGTCGTCGCCCGCGGCTAGCCTGGGCCGATGACCGAGACTCCACCGCGCCCCGCCGGCGTCGACACGACGCTCGCGGGGCGCACCTATGCCCCCACCGAGACGTACGTCGTCTCCGCCGCGAAGATCGCCGAGATGGCGGTGGCCACCGGCGCGACCCACCCCCTCCACACCGACGCGGAGGCGGCACGGGCCGCCGGCTACCCCGGCGTGGTCGCCCCGCCCACCTTCGCCGTGATCCTCGCGCAGCGCGCCGAGCAGGCGTACGTCGCCTCGCCGGAGTCGGGCATCGACTTCTCCCGCGTCGTCCACGCCGACGAGCGGCTCTCGCACCACCGGCCCATCGTCGACGGCGACCGGCTGCGCACCACCGTCGTCGTCGAGCGGATCCTCGCCCGCGGCGCCCTCACGCTCGTCACCACCCGCGCGGACATCGCGGAGGAGGGCACGGGCGACCCGGTCGCCACCGTCACCTCCACGCTCGCCGTCAGGGGGGACGCATGACCGCCGCGCCGCGCCCCGTCCCCGAGGTGGGCGAGGAGCTCCTGCGCGAGACGGTGCCCGTCACGCGCACGTCCCTCGTCCGGTACGCCGGCGCGTCGGGCGACTTCAACCCCATCCACCACGACGACGCCGTCGCGGCGTCGGTCGACCTGCCCGGCGTCATCGCGCACGGCATGGCCACGCTCGGCATCGCCGCGGCCCTCGTCGAGACGTGGGCGGGCGGCCCGGCGGCCGTCCTCGACGTCCAGACCCGGTTCGCCCGCCCCGTCGTCGTCCCCGCCGGCGAGGGCACCAGCCTCGAGGTCGTCGGTGTGGCCGGCCAGGTCGAGGGGACCACGGTCCGGGTCGACGTCGACGTCCGGCACGAGGGCGTCGCCGTCCTCACCCGCGCCCGGGTGACGGTCGACCTCGCGAGGGCGCTGTGAGCGCCGTGGGAGCACGCACCGCGGCCCCCACGCTCGCCGACCTCACCACGCTGCGCGTCGGCGGGCCGGTCGGCGAGCTCGTCGAGGCCGACAGCGCGGACGAGATCGTCGACGCCGTCCGGGCCGCCGACGACGCCGGCACGCCCGTCCTCGTCCTCGGCGGCGGCTCCAACCTGCTCGCGGCCGACGAGGGGTTCGACGGCGTCGTCGTGCGGGACATGCGGCGCGAGCTCGAGGTCGACAGCGTCGAGGGCTGCGGCGGCGGGCAGTTCACCGCCCCGGCCGGCGCCGTGTGGGACGACGTGGTCGCCCGCGCCGTCGCCGAGGGGGCCTCCGGCTTCGAGGCCCTCTCCGGGATCCCCGGCTCGACGGGAGCGACCCCCGTGCAGAACGTCGGGGCCTACGGGCAGGAGGTCGCCGGCGTGCTCAGCCACGTCCGGGTGTGGGACCGCCTCGCGGGCCGCCCGCGCACGCTCGCGCTCACGGAGCTCGGCCTCGGCTACCGCACGTCGGTCCTCAAGCGCTCGCTGAGCGACGCCGACGCCGGCGGCGGCCGCACGTGGGGACCGACGGGGCGGTGGGTCGTCCTCGACGTCGCCTTCCAGACGCCCCCGACGATCATGTCCGCGCCGATCCGCTACCCGGAGCTCGCCCGGCGGCTCGACGTCGAGGTCGGTGCCCGCGTGCGCTCGAGCGAGGCCCGCGAGGCCGTCCTCGAGCTGCGCCGGGGCAAGGGCATGGTGCTCGACGACGCCGACCACGACACGTGGTCCGCCGGATCGTTCTTCACCAACCCGATCCTCCCGCCCGCGCAGGCGGCGAACCTGCCCGACGACGCCCCCCGGTTCGACGCGCCCGCGCCGGACGGGTCGGGCGAGACCTGGGTGAAGTCCTCGGCGGCCTGGCTCATCGACCAGTCCGGTTTCCACAAGGGGCACGCCATGCCCGGTCCCGCGGCGATCTCGACCAGGCACTCGCTCGCCCTGACGAACAGGGGTGGCGCGCGCGCCGTCGACCTCGTGGCGCTCGCCCGCGAGGTGCGGGACGGCGTGGCGGCGGCCTTCGGGGTCGAGCTCGTCCCGGAGCCGGTGCTCCTCGGCGTCGAGCTGTGACGGGCGTCCTGCGCTGATGGACCGCGACCTCCTCGACGTCGCCCTCACCGGGAGCGACGCGGACCGCCGCGAGGCGGAGCGGCTCGTGGCCGCGAGCCGGCAGGGCGACGCGACGCCGGGACGGGCACGGGCGCTCGTGGGTGCCGCGGAGGCGGCGGCACGGGCCGGCGGCGCGCTCGTCGGCGACCCGGCGGGCGGGTACGACCTCGTGGTGGGGGAGCGGACGTACCGAGCCGGCCGGTTCTCCACGCCGACGATCGGGGAGCTGCGGCGGCGTGCCGTCGACGCCGGCGAGTCCGGCGCGACCGCCCGGTCCGGCGAGCGCGGTTCGTCACCGGTGCTGTCCGTCCTCCACGGCGGCGGCACGACGGCCGACATCGGTGCGCTCCAGGCGTTCGCGGCGGGCGGGACCCTCTTCCAGGTCGCCTCCCAGTTCAACTGCCTCGAGTCGCCCGGCCCGTCCCTCGTACCGGTGGCGGACTACCTCTCCGACCCGACGCAGGGACCGCGGGCCTCGATCGGCGCCTTCCCCGGCACGCTTCTGCGGCACTACGCGGCGCCCGACGGCGCCGGCGGCACGTTCGAGCAGAGGGCGGGGCGGCAGGTCGACCTCCTGGCCGACGCGCTGCCCGCGCACCTCGGCGCCGTGCGGTCCGGGTACCTCAGCGCTCAGTACCTCGCCGACCTCCCCGCGGTCGCCGAGGCGCTCGCCGAGCGCTTCGAGGACATCCGGGTCGGCGTGCAGGACGACGTCGAGGTGGTGCTCGGCGCCGGGTGGCACGGGCGGGTCGACGGGCGCCCCCGCATCGCGCAGGTGCTCACCGCGGCGCTCGCGCACGGCGGCTACGGGGACGGGGCGACCACCGGCGCCCACCTCGACGTCATGCGGCAGCTGCTGCGCGCCGCCTACCTGGGGACGCTGCTCGGGGCGCTCGCCACCGGCCGGGAGCGGGTCGTCCTCACGCTCGTCGGCGGGGGCGTGTTCGGCAACCCGCACGCCCTGGTCGTCGAGTCGCTGCTGTGGGCGCTGGAGGAGCTGGCGCCGCTCGCGCGGGGGCCGCTCGAGGTCGTCGTCAACGCCTTCGACCTCGCCCCGGACGCGCGCCCGGCGCTCGCCCGGGCCGTCGAGCGGACCGGCGGCATCTGGCGCGACACCGCGTGACTGCCCCGAGCGCGGACGCGTGACAGCCTGGGGCGACGTCCCCGGCGTTGTCGAGCTCCCCGACGGGCGGCGCGTGCGCGGGACCGGGGTCCGTCGCCCGCGCGGCGGCGTCGAGCCGCCCGACCTGGCCGTCCATCTCCTCGGGCGCGCGCCGCGGGACGTCGGGTGGCCCCACCGCTGGGTGCGCTGGCGCGACTTCGGCCTGCCCGCCTCGACCGACGACGCGCTCGACGCGCTGCGCGAGGCGCACGCGCGGGCGGTGACCGAACGGGTCGAGGTCGCGTGCGGCGGCGGGACGGGGCGGACCGGCACGGCGCTCCCCGTCCTCGCGGTCCTCAGCGGCCTGCCGCCCGATCGGGCGGTCGACCGGGTGCGCGGGCACTACCGCCGGCGGGCGGTCGAGACGAGGCGCCAGCGGGAGTGGGTCATGGAGGTCGCGCGGCGGCTCGGGTGACTCAGGAGGCTCACCTGGTCCTACCTGTCCTGCCCGCCCTGAGCGTCCGCCGCGAGCAGGCGGACGTGCGCCACCACCAGGGCGTGCACCGCGGGTGAGCCGAGCGGGCGGAAGTGTCCGCGCTCGCGCAGCCGCACGTTGCGCGCGCCCGGCAGGAACGAGCCGCCCGGGATGTGCGGGTCCCACGCGGGCGCGAGCGAGACGATGCGGGAGTCCACGTCGGTCCGCCCCGCCAGCCGGACGAGGTCCGGCCCACGCGGGCTGAGGGCGCCCACCGCCGATCGCGGCGGGAAGGCTCGCGCCCACACCGAGCCGCGCCACGGCGTCGCGACCGCCACGAGGCCCGCCACCCGGTGCCCCTCGGGCCCGAGCATCGTCGCCTTGCCGACCAGCCCGCCCTTGGAGTGGGCGACGAGGACGACCCCGCGCAGGCCGAGCCGCGCGAGGTGGTCGGCGGTGCGCCGCGCCCCGTCGGCCACCGGACGCCCGTTGAGGCCGAGGTCGGGGACGACGCCGACCGGATGGCCCGCATCGACGATCGCCCGGCCGACGCGGGCGAGCATGTGCCACGACTCGTACACGCCGGGGAGCAGAAGGACCGGCGCGGCGGCGGTGTCGGTGCCGGCGGAGGTGCCGGGACGCCAGCGGTCCCGGCGCAGGAGTCCGCCGGCCGAGCGCGCCGCCGTCGCCGCGACCCACGCGTAGTCGAGCCCGTGGGCGAGGGGGCGGGTGAGGAGCTCGGCACCGCGGCGCGCGGCGCGCCGGGCGGAGGCGGCGGGACCCGCGGGGCCGGCAGGACCGGGGGAGGCCGTGCTCACGACTCGTCCGTCAGGCTCCGGCCGTCGTCGGACGCGGAACCCGGGGGGACCGCCGAGCCCGGTCCGCTCCGCTCGTCGACGGCGAGGTGCGCGAGCGCGGCGCGCACCACCGCGGGATGGTCCTCGACGACGACCGAGTGCGCGGCGCCGGGCACGAGCTCGACCTCGCACCGGGTCACCCGGCCCGCGAGGTCCGTCGCCCAGTCCGGCGGGACGAGCCGGTCGTGCTCGCCGTGGAGGATCGACACGGTCGCCTCCGCCGAGGCGAGCGCCAGGCGCTCCTCGATCCGGTAGCCCATCACCTCGGGCAGGATGTCGGCCACCCACCGGGTCGTCGCGGTGAGGTAGGAGCGGGTGGCGAGCAGCCGGAGGCGGTGCGTCTCGTGGACGGCCGACTGGAGGTAGCGCCACAGCTGGGTGAGGGGGTGGCGCTCGGCGGCGTTGACCGGCGGCGCGACGAGCACCGTGCGGTGGTAGGCCTCGGGACGGCGCGCCATCAGCTCGACCGCCACCTGGGCGCCCATCGAGTGCCCGACGAGCACCGGGTCGTGGACGCCGGCGGCCACGAGCACGTCGTCGACGACCTCCGCGAGCCCGTCGATGCCGAGCGTGCGGGCAGGCGGCGGGACGTCGCCGAACCCGGGCAGGTCGACGAGGAGGACCTCCCCGTGGACCGCGAGGTCCTCCGCGAGCGGCAGCAGGTAGACGGACGAGAGCCCGACCCCGTGGAGGAGCACGAACGTCACCCGGCCGTCCCCGGGGACGTCGGGGTTGTGCCGCTCCGCGCCGGCCCCTGGTGCGCCCACACGGTGGACGCGGACGAACGCGCCGTCGAGCAGGCGCATCGAGGTCACCGTGCGCGAGAGCCTGGCGACCGTGCGCCGGGACCCCGGCCGCAGGCGCACCTGCTGCCCGGCGGGCGGGGAGACGAGGTCCGCCGCGGCGACCGTGAGCCGTCGCCACCACCGCAGGCGTCCGCCGCTCATGCGTCGTCCGCGAGCCAGGCGTCCACCTCGGCCGCCCACCGGGCGACGTCCCGCCGGTCGGCCCGCGAGGCGGTGAGCGACCCCTTCGCAAGGGTCGCGATCTCGGCGTCGGACAGCCCGTGGACCTCGCGCGCGGCCGTGTACTGGTCGGCGAGGCGGGAGAGGAACAGCAGCGGGTCGTCGGCGCCGAGCGCGACGGTCGCTCCCGAGTCGATCAGCGTGCGCAGGGGGACGTCCGCGAGGGTGGGGTACACGCCGAGGGAGACGTTGGAGGCCGGGCACACCTCGAGGGCGATCCCGGCGTCGACCACCCGGGCGAGGAGGTCGGGGGCCTCGGCGAGGCGGACACCGTGCCCGAGCCGGTCGGGGCGCAGGTGGGTGACGACGTCGGCCACGTGGTCCGGGCCGAGGAGCTCCCCGCCGTGCGGCATCGCGGCGAGCCCGGCCTGACGGGCGATCCGGAAGGCCGCCGCCCAGTCCGACGTGGTCCCGCGGCGCTCGTCGTTGCTCAGCCCGAAGCCGACGACCTGGCCGGCCCCGTCCCCGGCGTGGCGTGCCGCCAGCCGGGCGAGGGTGCGCGCGTCGAGCGGGTGCCGGGTTCGGGACGCCGCCACGACGACGGCGACCTGGACGCCGGAGGCGCGGGACGCGGCGGCGGCCTCGTCGAGCACGATCTCGAGCGCCGGGGTGATCCCGCCGACGAACGGCGCGTAGCTCGTGGGGTCGACCTGGATCTCGAGCCGGCGGGAGCCCTCGGCGGCGTCGTCGGCGGCGGCCTCGGCGACGATCCGGCGCATGGCGGCCTCGGAGCGCACGACCGCGCGCGCGGCGTCGTAGGCCCGCTGGAACCGGAACCAGCCGCGCTTGTCGGCGGGGACCCGCAGGGCCACGTCGTCCGTGAGGTTCGCGGGCAGGCGGACCCCCTCGGCCTCGGCGAGCTCGAGCAGCGTGGACACGCGCATCGAGCCCGTGAAGTGGAGGTGGAGGTGCGCCTTGGGGAGCAGGCCCAGGTCGCGCATCGGGACATCATGCCAGGACGCGGGCCCGTCGACGCCGAGGGGAGGGCTCCGCGGGGCCCGATGGCGCGTCGGGCGCCGGCGTGTGATCTCATTTGCGTCATGAGCATCTCGGCGGCGGCGATGAGGGAGCCGGCCGACGTCGCCCTGCTGACGGGGCCCGACGCCGGCGACGTCCTCACGTCCGCCCTCGTCCCGGACGACGGCCGCCTCGTGGAGTGGGCCGTCCACACCGTCCACCACCGCCCGGGCGCGGGCGTCACGGTGGGGTACACCGCCACGGTCGAGCGCACCGCGTCCGACGGCTCGCGCAAGCGCACCGAGGAGTACCTGTGCGCCACCACGGCGCGGCTGACCCGGGCCGCCGGTCCGGGCCTCGTCCGGCTCGAGCCGCCGGACGGCCGGGGTCCGGTGGTCCATCTGTGGCGGCACCCGGCGGACCCCGAGCTGCCCGCCCTCGCGACCGCGTGCGACTCGACGAAGATGTCGCAGCGACTCGGCGAGCAGGTCACGCTCGAGCTCGTGGCGTACCGTCCCACGCGCCGCGCGGTCCTGCGCGCGACGGGTGCGTCCGGCCGCGTCCACTACGTCAAGGTCGTCCGCCCGGTCTCGCTCGGCGACCTCGTGGGCCGGCACCGCATGCTCACCTCCGCCGGCGTACCGGCGCCTGCCGTCGTCGCGGAGGAGCCCGCCGGGCTCGCGGTCCTCGCCGAGGGCCAGGGCGAGTCACTCGCCCGCGTGCTCCACCGGGGACCGGGGCACGAGACCGACGCCGTCCTCCATGCCCTCGTCCGCACGCTCGACCAGCTGCCGCCGGCGGCCCTGCAGCTCGCCCGCCGCTCGGCCTGGGCGGAGCGGGCGAGCCACTACGCGCACGCCGCCGCCACCGTGGTCCCCGAGGCGGAGGGGCGCACGAGGGCGCTCGCCGCCGGGATCGACCAGCTGCTGCACTCGGGGCCGCCCCAGCCCGTCGTCCCCGTGCACGGGGACTTCTACGAGGCGAACGTCCTCATGGACCCGCGCGAGGGGATCACCGCGGTCTCCAGCCTCCTCGACGTCGACTCGCTCGGCCCGGGGCACCGCAGCGACGACCTCGCCTGCCTCCTCGGGCACGTCTCGGTCCTCGTCCACCTCGCCCCGGACCGGTACCCGGCGGTGCCGCACGTCCTCGCCCGGTGGACGCAGCTGTGCGAGCAGATGGTCGACCCGGTCCAGGTGTGCACGCGCGCCGCCGGCGTCACGCTCTCGCTCGTGGCGGGGGCGAAGCGGGCGGACGGCCGGTGGCGGGCCGACGCCGAGGGGCGACTCGTCACCGCGGAGGCGTGGCTCGCCCGGGCCCGGGACTTCACCGCCGGGCGCGTGACCGGCCCGTTCGTCGTGCCGCCGCCGGTCGGCTGACCGGGGCTCCGGGGCTGCACGGATGAGAGTCCTCTCATCTCGCGCTGGTCGTGGACTCACGGCCTCCGACGACGATGGACCCGTCGGCGCGGCGCCGGCGTGAGGACGACCTGACCGGGAGGCGGCGGAGGATGCGTTCGAGGGGCTCGTGGATCGCGGTGGGCACGTTGTCGGCGATCGCCGTCGCCGGTGGCACGGTGCTCGCCAGCGCCGACCCCGACGACGAGACGGTGGACTCCGTGACCATCCCCCCGGCGCGTGTCTCGCCCTCGGGCGGGACCGACGAGGCCGAGTCGCCGACGACGGAGGAGCCGACCACCGAGGAGCCCACCACGGAGGAGCCCACGACCGACGAGGCGACGACCGTGCCGCCCGAGCGCAGCGCCGTCACCGCCGCCTCTCCCGAGCCCGCTCCGGCGCCTGCCCCCGCTCCCGCCCCGGCTCCGGCCCCCGCGCCGGCTCCGGCGCCCGTGCCGGCGCCCCGCCCGGCGCCGGTCGAGAGCCCCGACTCGCCGGCCTCCCCGGTGTCCGCCGAGAGCGCCGACTCCGGCGACTGACCCGCTCCGTCGACTGACCCGCTCCGGCGACTGACCCGCTCCGTCGACTCCCGTCCCGGTCGAGAGCGCGGGTGAGCGTGGCCCGTTCCCGTCGAGAGTGCGGGTGAGCGCGATCCCGGTCAGCCGGTGACGAGCCGGTAGCCCATGCGCGGGACCGTCTGGATCCGCTCGGCGCCGATCTTCTTGCGCAGGTAGCGCACGTACACGTCGACGACGTTGGAGCCGGGGTCGAAGTCGTAGCCCCACACGCGCGAGAGGATCTGCTCGCGAGAGAGCACCTGCCCGGGGTGCAGGATGAAGGTCTCCAGCAGGGAGAACTCGCGCGCCGAGAGATCGACGGTCCGCCCCGCCACGGTCGCCTGACGCGTGCGCACGTCGAGCGAGAGGTCGGCGACCTGGAGCTGGGTGGGGTCGGCGCCGGAGCTCGTCTGCTGGGCGGAGCGCAGCCTGAGCCGCACGCGGGCGAGCAGCTCCTCGAACCGGAACGGCTTGGGCATGTAGTCGTCGGCCCCGGAATCGAGCCCGGTCACCGTGTCGTCGACCGAGGACCGCGCCGTCAGCATGATGACCGGCAGCGTGTGCCCCTCGCCGCGCAGCGTCTGCAGGACCTGGAAGCCGTCGATGTCCGGCAGCCCGACGTCGAGGACCACGAGGTCGTACCCGCTCGTGCGGGCGTGGTCGAGGCCCTCCTTGCCCGTGGTGACGGCGGTGGACTGGTGTCCGGCCGCCGTCAGGCCCTTGGTGACGAACGAGGCGATGCCGACCTCGTCCTCGATGATGAGGATCTGTGCCACTACCTGCTCCTGATCTTCTCGTCGTCCGACGCGTCCGCCGGCAGCTCGCCGGGTCCGTCGCCGTCGGGTGCGTCCAGCGGGACGTCGTGGTCCAGCGCGAGCGACCGCGCCGGCAGGTCGAGGAGGAAGATCGAGCCGCGACCGGGCGTGGAGTCGACGTCGACCCGACCGCCGTGCGCCTCGGCGATCGCCGAGACGATCGCCAGGCCGAGGCCGCTGCCCTCCGTGCGCGCCTCGCCGGGCCGGTTCGTCCGCTCGAACCGCTCGAATATCCGCCGCTGGTCCTCCCGCGCGATGCCGCGGCCCTCGTCGCGGACCCACAGGTGCAGCCGTCCCGCCTCGGCGGCGCTCCCGAGCGCGACCGTCGAGCCGTCCTCCGAGAACTTCACGGCGTTCGCGGCGAGCTGGATGAGGGCCTGGGTCAGGCGCTGACCGTCGACGACGGCCTCCGCCTCGAGCCGGGCGTCGACGACGAACCGCCGGTCGCCGAGCTGGCGGACCTGGTCGAGCGCGTTGTCGAGGAGGGGCCCGAGGTCCGTCGGCCCCGGCTGGACGAACGCCGGACCGTCCGCCCTGGCCAGCATGACGAGGTCGTCCGCGAGCCGGTGCATCCGGTCGAGCTCGGAGATCGTCAGCTCGCGGGTCTGCCGTGCGTCGTCGGCGTCCGTGGGATCCATCAGCTCGAGGTGGCCGCGGACGATGGTGATGGGAGTCCGGAGCTCGTGACCGGCGTCGTCGAGGAGGCGGCGCTGGGAGTGGAACGACGCCTCGAGGCGGGCGAGCATCGCGTTGACCGTGCGGGCGAGGTCGGCCACGTCGTCCGAGCCGTGGACCTCGATGCGACCGGACAGGTCGGTCTCCGTGATCCGCTCGGCCGTGGATCGCAGCTCGCGCAGCGGGGCGAGGAGACGGCCCGAGACGACCCAGGCGACGAGGCCGACGACGAGCATCGAGACCACGGACACCACGAGGTAGGTGCGCGCGGACGCCCACACCGGTGCGAGCTCGGCGTCCATGTCGAACGCGATGACCACGGCGCCCGACGTCGGGGCGCCCGACGGGTCCGAGCCGTCGTCGACGGTCACCGGGAGCAGCGCGTAGCGGTAGGTCGACATCGACGTCGTCACCGAGCTGATCGTGCCCTCACCCCGCTCGACCGCCTCGGTGAGCTCCGCGATGAGCTCGGTGTCGGCACCCATGTCGAGCCCGCCGGGTTGCCACCAGCGCGCGTCCGTCCCGACGAAGCCCATCGCGCCCTCGTTGTCGGCGGGGACCTCCGAGGACATCGCGGTCCAGATCGCCCCGGAGATCCCGTCCTCGGCGTCGACGCTCTGTCCGTCGCTCAGCAGGCCGGCCATCTCCTGCGTGGTGCGCGTGAGGGTGGCGTCGACCGAGTCCAGGACGCGGCCACGCTCGAGCCAGACCGCGGTGCTCCCCACGAGCAGGAGCGTGAGCCCGGTGAGCATGAGCACCGTGCGGATGATCGTCGCGCGCACCGTGCTGCGGCGGTACCAGGGTCGGTGGGCCGGGGGAGGCGCGGACGATCCGTCCGGCGTCGTGGTCGTGGCGTCGTCGGGCGTGGGGGCGGAGGCGACCGCGGCACGCGAGGCGGCGTCACGGGCGACGGTGTCGCGCGACGCGGCGACGAACCGCGGGCGGGTGCCGCCCTCGCGTCCACTCACGTCGCGCCTCCTTCGGGGCCGCCCGGCGCGGCCCGCCCCACGGTAGTGTCCGCGACCCGCATGAGGCGGAGATGAGAGTCGGGAGGGGGCGCTCACATGACGGGCGGGCTCCGCGGCCGGCGGCACCGGCCGTCCGTGCGGCGGGCTCCGCGTGCGGGCCGGGACGACGACGGGCCCGGCGCTCGTGCGCCGGGCCCGTCGGGTGCTGCGGGGCGTGGGGTCAGCCGAGCAGCTCGGCCATGCGGCCCACGGCCTCGGTGAGGTTCTCGTCGGACGTGGCGTAGCTCAGGCGCAGGAAGCCCGAGGGACCGAACGCCTCGCCGGGCACGACCGCGACCTCGACCTCCTCGAGGACGAGCGCGGCGAGCTCGGCAGACGTCTGCGGCGTCCGACCGCGGAAGGTCCGGCCGAGAAGGCCCTCGACCGACGGGTAGGCGTAGAACGCGCCCTTCGGCTCGGGCACCTCGACCCCGTCGATCCCGCGCAGGAGGTCCACGACGAGCCGACGGCGACGGTCGAACGCGGTGCGCATGTCCGCGACCGCGGACAGGTCGCCCGAGACGGCGGCGAGCGCGGCGCGCTGGCTCACGTTCGCGACGTTGGAGGTGAGGTGCGACTGGAAGTTCGTCGCGGCCTTGACCACGTCGGTGGGGCCCACGAGCCAGCCCACCCGCCAGCCGGTCATCGCGTAGGTCTTGGCGACACCGTTGAGGACGATGGTGGTGTCGGCCAGCTCGGGGACCACGCGCAGGACGGGCGTGAACTCGGCGTCGCCGTAGACGAGGTGCTCGTAGATCTCGTCGGTGACCACCCAGATGCCGTGCTCGAGCGCCCAGCGGCCGATCCGCTCGGTCTCCTCCGGCGTGTAGACGGCACCCGTCGGGTTCGACGGCGAGCACAGGACGAGGACCTTCGTGCGGTTCGACCGCGCGGCCTCGAGGAGGTCGACGTCCACCTTGTAGCCGCGCTCGGCCCCGGCGAACACCGCGACCGGGACGCCCCCGGCGAGGGTGATGGCCTCGGGGTACGTGGTCCAGTACGGCGAGGGAAGGAGCACCTCGTCGCCCGGGTCGACGATCGACGCGAACGCCTGGAAGACGGCCTGCTTGCCGCCGTTCGTCACGAGGACACTGCCGGGCGAGATCTCGTAGCCGGAGTCGCGCAGCGTCTTGGCCGCGATCGCCTCCTTGAGGACGGGCAGGCCGCCGGCGGGGGAGTAGCGGTGGTTGACCGGGTCCTGGGCGGCGGCGACGGCCGCGTCGACGATGTAGCTCGGCGTCGGGAAGTCGGGTTCGCCGGCGCCCAGGCCGATGACGGGCCGGCCGGCGGCCTTGAGCGCCTTGGCCTTGGCGTCGACGGCGAGCGTCGCGGACTCGGCGATGCCGGCGAGTCGGGCGGAGATGCGGGGACGGGTCTCGGCTGTCTCGGTCACGACGACCATCGTGGCACGAGGCGTGCGCCGCGTCTCGTGCCGGCCCACGTCCCGGGACCGGTCCGGTCGTGCACGGTGTGACGCGTGACCTTCCGCACCTCGGTCGACCCCACCCCTCGCGGTGCGTACTATGGTCCATCGGCGGTGACGAACCGCAGACTCACCCGTGCCCGCACGGCTGCAGTCTCCGCCGAAGGGCAGTGGCGCAATTGGCAGCGCACCGGTCTCCAAAACCGGCGGTTGAGGGTTCGAGTCCCTCCTGCCCTGCACCTGACGGCGCAGGACGATCACAGCCGTCGGGCCCGACCCACCGATGGTGGGCGTGCCCGCACCCTGCCGGGAGCGGGCCACCGGCGACAGGCGAGGGACAGGTAGACGTGAGCGAGACGACGGCCGCCGAGGGCGGCTCCGGGCGCAAGTCGGAGGTCGAGCCCCGCAGGGGGCTGTTCGCCCGCATCGCGCGCTTCATCCGGCAGGTCTTCGCCGAGCTGCGCAAGGTGGTGCGCCCCACCCGTCGCGAGCTCATCACGTACTTCTTCGTCGTCGTGCTCTTCGTCCTCGTGATGATGGCGATCGTCGGCGTGCTGGACCTCGTGTTCGGCCAGCTCGCGCTGTGGACGTTCGGCTGAGCCGATCGCCGGGCCCCCGGGCCGTGAATCTCGCGTGACCGACCGGTCGCGCGACCGACACATCCAAGGAGGATGTTCCCTCGTGTCTGTGGACTTCCAGGGCGACGACAGCACGTCGACCGACGACCTCGGCGTCACCGCCGAGGCTGCCGGGTCGACCCCTGACGGCGCCGACCCGGGCGCCGAGGCGGACACCGCCGTCGACCAGGAGGCGACCCCCGCCGACGAGCGGGGCGAGCCCGACGACGCCGGGACGGACGCACCCGGGGCGGGCGCCCCGGACGCCGAGGCCGACGCCCCTGAGGCCGACGCCCCTGAGGCCGACCCCGAGGCCGCGTACCGCCTCGAGATGCGGATGCTCCCGGGCGACTGGTACGTCGTGCACACCTACGCGGGCTTCGAGAAGCGCGTGAAGGCCAACCTCGAGCACCGCATCACGACCCAGAACATGGAGGACCACATCTTCCAGGTCGAGGTGCCGACCGAGGACGTGGCCGAGATCAAGAACGGCCAGCGCAAGATGGTCAACCGCGTGCGGATCCCCGGCTACACGCTGGTCCGCATGGAGCTGACCGACGAGTCGTGGGGCGTCGTCCGTCACACGCCGGGCGTCACCGGTTTCGTGGGCAACGCGCACGACCCGATGCCGCTCACCCTCGACGAGGCGATCTCCATGCTCAACGTCTCCTTCGCGCAGCCCGCCGCGGGCGCCGTCGAGACCCCCGGCGAGACCGCCACGCCCCAGGGCGAGGCCGTCCCCGTCCTCGTCGACTACGAGATCGGCGAGACGGTCACCGTCACCGACGGTCCGTTCGAGACCCTGCCGGCCACCATCTCCGAGATCCACGTGGAGAGCCGGAAGCTGCAGGTGCTCGTCAGCATCTTCGGCCGGGAGACCCCGGTCGAGCTCTCGTTCTCCCAGGTCACCAAGGCCTAGGGGACGGCCCGCGGTCGCCGCCGCGGGCGTGGAACCACACACCGAAGGACCCGAATGCCTCCCAAGAAGAAGATCTCCGGCTACATCAAGCTCCAGATCCAGGCCGGAGCAGCCACCCCCGCGCCGCCGATCGGACCCGCCCTGGGTCAGCACGGCGTCAACATCATGGAGTTCTGCAAGGCGTACAACGCCGCGACCGAGTCGCAGCGCGGCAACGTCGTGCCCGTCGAGATCACCGTGTACGAGGACCGCTCGTTCACGTTCATCACGAAGACGCCGCCCGCCGCGGAGCTCATCAAGAAGGCCGCCGGCGTGCAGAAGGGGTCCTCGACCCCGCACACCGACAAGGTCGCGTCGATCTCCCGCGAGCAGGTCCAGGAGATCGCCCGCACCAAGGCGGAGGACCTCAACGCGAACGACATCGAGGCCGCCGAGAAGATCATCGCGGGCACGGCCCGCTCCATGGGGATCACCGTCGACGGCTGACCCCGCAGACGCCGCGACCGCGGCGTAGTGGCAGGGCCCGGCGTGGGCCCGACCGACCACGACTGCTCACGTACCAGCACAGGAGAAGCAGCATGACCACGCGCAGCAAGAACTACCGCAAGGCAGCCGAGAAGATCCACGACGGCGAGCTCTACGCCCCGCTCCAGGCCGTGCGCCTGGCCAAGGAGGGTGCGAGCACCGGCTTCGACCAGACCGTCGAGGTCGTCTTCCGCCTCGGTGTCGACCCCCGCAAGGCGGACCAGATGGTCCGCGGCACCGTCAACCTCCCGCACGGAACCGGCAAGACCGCCCGGGTCCTGGTCTTCGCCGTCGGCGACCGTGCGCAGCAGGCCATCGATGCCGGGGCCGACGAGGTCGGCGGCGACGAGCTCATCGAGAAGGTCGCCGGCGGGTACACCGACTTCGACTCGGCGATCGCCACCCCGGACCTCATGGGCAAGGTCGGCCGCCTCGGCCGCGTGCTCGGTCCCCGTGGCCTCATGCCGAACCCGAAGACCGGCACGGTCACGATGGACGTGGCCAAGGCCGTCAACGACATCAAGGGCGGTCGGATCGAGTTCCGCGTCGACAAGCACGCGAACCTGCACTTCGTCATCGGCAAGGCGTCCTTCGACGAGACCAAGCTGGTCGAGAACTACGCCGCCGCCCAGGAGGAGGTCCTCCGCCTCAAGCCGGGCAGCTCGAAGGGCCGCTACATCACCAAGGCCACGATGAGCACGACGATGGGCCCGGGCATCCCGCTCGACGCCACCAAGACGCGCAACCTCACCTCCGAGGACGCCTCCTGACGTCACGCTGACCGCTTCGCGGGCCCGGTCCCCCCGTGGGGGCCGGGCCCGCGGCGTCGTCAGGAGCACGCGGCGCAGCGTGCCCCGGGGCGGGCGGCACCGCACGACCGCAGGCCGCCCGCCCACCCGGCCGCCTGCGGGCCGGGAGGTGAGCAGGCCCACGCCGGGCGGGGGGTCCGCCGGCCCCCGCCTGCCGCTACCATGGACGACGCCACAGACCGTCGGTCATGCGGGGTACCTGCCCCGGATCGAAGTCCACCCAGGTGGAGCCGGCGCAGGCGAGCTACGAAGCCGAAGCATCCCGTGATGCCCCCGAGCCCCGTGCCGTCTGCGCGCGGGGCTCTTTCCATGTGCGGACACCCGACGGTCCCATATCGGAAGGAGGGCTCATGGCAAGGCCGGACAAGACCGAGGCCATCGCCGAGCTCGAGCAGGGCTTCCGCGAGGCTCAGGCGGTGCTGCTCACCGAGTACCGCGGCATGTCGGTCGCCCAGCTCAAGGAGCTGCGCCGCTCGCTCGCGGGCTCGGCACGCTACGTCGTCGCGAAGAACACCCTCGCGGCGATCGCCGCGAAGCAGGCCGGCGTCGAGATCGACCGTGAGTCCCTCACGGGCCCGACGGCGATCACGTTCGTCCACGGCGAGGTCTCGGAGACCGCGAAGGCGCTGCGCGACTTCGCCAAGGACAACGAGCAGCTCGTCATCAAGGGCGGTGTCCTCGACGGCAACCAGCTGTCCGCGGACGACGTCACCACGCTCGCGAGCCTCGAGTCCCGCGAGGTCCTCCTGGGCAAGGCGGCGGGTGCCTTCAAGGCCGCGCTGTTCCAGGCGGCCTACATGTTCACCGCGCCGGCCACCCAGGCCGCCCGCACCATCGACGCCCTGCGCGAGAAGCAGGCAGCAGCCGAGGCCTGAGAGCCCCGGCAGTACACCCCACCTCTGCTCGCGTAGCAGGACCGAAACGGAAGGAAAGCCACCATGGCCAAGCTCACCACCGACGAGCTCATCGAGGCGTTCAAGGAGCTCACGCTCATCGAGCTCTCGGAGTTCGTCAAGCAGTTCGAGGAGACCTTCGACGTCGTCGCGGCCGCGCCGGTCGCCGTCGCGGGTGCCGCCCCCGCCGCTGCCGGCGGCGACGCCGGCGCGGACGCCGCCGCCGAGCAGGACTCGTTCGACGTCGTCCTCGAGTCCGTCGGCGACAAGAAGGTTGCGGTCATCAAGGAGGTGCGCGCGCTCACGTCGCTGGGCCTCAAGGAGGCCAAGGACCTGGTCGACGCCGCCCCCAAGGCCATCCTCGAGGGTGTCGACAAGGAGGCCGCCGAGAAGGCCAAGGAGCAGGTCGAGTCGGCCGGCGCCACCGTCACCATCAAGTGATCGTCGCCCCCTGAGGGGGCGCCCCGATCCACCGGCCCGAGGCCGGGACCCGTACGGGTCCCGGCCTCGAGCCGTTCCTGCGTCGGGACACGCCGGGCGCTCGGGCCGCAGGTCTGGCGCGACGCGTGCACGCGTGCCCTACACTGGTCGCGGTCGCCCACGGGTGGCCGGTCCGGCCGGGCAAGGACGCCCGACGGGTCTCACGGGCTCACGTCGGTGAGTGCGGGATCACGGGCACCCTCGGGTGCGCGCGTCTGGACGGGACACGGAGCCGTGTGTAAGGTGGACACTTGCGTTAGCCGACGCCTGCCCTGCCTCCACCCATCCGAGCACCGATGTGCCCTGGTCACCCCGAGCCGCGCCACCAGGCGCGTCACTCCGGAGGCATGACACGGAAGTCGACGCGCGCCGCGTGCACACCTCTCCGCAGGGAAGGACCCCCTTTGGCTGCCTCGCGCACCTCTGCCGCCCCGTCCGCCGACCTCGTCGCGAAGCGCCTCGCGTCGCCCAGGCTGTCGTTCGCCAAGATCTACGAGCCGATGCAGGCGCCAGACCTGCTCGGCCTGCAGACCGAGAGCTTCGACTGGCTCCTGGGCAACGACGCCTGGAGCGCCCGGCTCGAGGCGAACCCCGACGGGTCGACCCACACCATCTCGGGCCTGGAGGAGATCTTCGAGGAGATCTCGCCCATCGAGGACTTCTCGGAGTCCATGTCGCTGTCGTTCCGCGACCACCGCTTCGAGCCCGCGAAGTACACCGCCGAGGAGTGCAAGGAGAAGGACCTCACCTACGCCGCTCCGCTCTTCGTCACGGCGGAGTTCATGAACAACACGACCGGCGAGATCAAGTCGCAGACGGTCTTCATGGGCGACTTCCCGCTCATGACCGACCGCGGCACGTTCATCATCAACGGCACCGAGCGCGTCGTCGTCAGCCAGCTCGTCCGCTCGCCGGGCGTCTACTTCGAGCGCACCCCCGACAAGACGTCGGACAAGGATATCTTCACGGCGAAGGTCATCCCCTCCCGCGGTGCCTGGCTCGAGTTCGAGATCGACAAGCGTGACGCCATCGGCGTGCGCATCGACCGCAAGCGCAAGCAGTCGGTCACGGTCTTCCTGCGCGCGCTCGGCCTCACCGAGTCCGAGATCCGCGGCCACTTCGAGGACTACCCGGTCCTGCTCGAGTCGCTCGAGAAGGACACGGTCAAGACCCAGGACGAGGCGCTCCTCGACATCTACCGCAAGATCCGTCCGGGCGAGCCGCCCACGGTCGAGGCCGGCCGCAACCTGCTCGACTCCTACTACTTCGCGCACAAGCGCTACGACCTCGCGAAGGTCGGTCGGTACAAGATCAACAAGAAGCTCGGCATGACGACCCCGCCGGGGGAGTCCCTCCTGCGCGTGCAGGACATCGTGTCGACGATCCGGTTCATCCTCGCCCTGCACAAGGGTGTCGAGACGCTGCCGGGCACCCGCGAGGGCGAGAAGGTCGACGTCCGCGTCGAGACGGACGACATCGACCACTTCGGCAACCGTCGCATCCGCGCCGTCGGCGAACTCATCCAGAACCAGGTCCGCACCGGCCTGTCGCGGATGGAGCGCGTCGTGCGCGAGCGGATGACCACGCAGGACGTCGAGGCCATCACGCCGCAGACGCTCATCAACATCCGGCCGGTCGTCGCCTCCATCAAGGAGTTCTTCGGCACCAGCCAGCTGTCGCAGTTCATGGACCAGAACAACCCCCTGTCGGGCCTCACCCACAAGCGCCGGCTCTCGGCGCTGGGCCCCGGAGGTCTGTCGCGCGACCGCGCCGGCATGGAGGTCCGTGACGTCCACCCCTCGCACTACGGCCGCATGTGCCCGATCGAGACCCCTGAGGGCCCGAACATCGGCCTCATCGGCTCGCTCGCGACCTTCGCGCGCATCAACCCCTTCGGCTTCGTCGAGACCCCGTACCGCCAGGTCAAGGACGGTCGCGTCACCGGCGAGATCGAGTACGTCACGGCGGACGACGAGGACCGGCACACGATCGCCCAGGCGTCGGCCCCGCTGAACGAGGACGGCACGTTCGTCGAGGAGCGCGTCCTGTGCCGCACCCCGGGCGGCGAGCCGGCGCTCGTCGAGCCCGCGGAGATCGCGTTCATGGACGTGTCCGCGCGCCAGATGGTCTCCGTCGGCACGGCGATGATCCCGTTCCTCGAGCACGAC
Organism: Georgenia sp. Z1344; assembly: GCF_057652375.1. Lineage (NCBI taxonomy): Bacteria > Bacillati > Actinomycetota > Actinomycetes > Allobogoriellales > Allobogoriellaceae > Georgenia > Georgenia sp. Z1344. Next base: position 2,411,698 of record NZ_CM172728.1, read on the forward strand.
GACGCCAACCGCGCGCTCATGGGCGCCAACATGCAGCGTCAGGCGGTCCCGCTCATCCGCGCCGAGGCGCCGCTGGTGGGCACCGGCATGGAGCGTCGGGCCGCGGTCGACGCGGGCGACGTCGTCACCTCGCAGGTCGCGGGCGTCGTCACCGAGGTCTCCGCCGACTCGGTGGTCGTGCTTGCCGACGACGGCTCGAGCTTCACGCACCGGATCATGAAGTTCAACCGGTCGAACCAGGGCAACTCCTACAACCAGCGTGTGCTGGTGAACGAGGGGGAGCGGGTCGAGATCGGCTCCGTCCTCGCGGACGGCCCGTCGACCGACGACGGCGAGCTGGCTCTCGGGCGCAACCTCCTCGTCGCGTTCATGTCGTGGGAGGGCTACAACTACGAGGACGCGATCATCATGTCGCAGCGTGTCGTCACGGACGACATGCTCACCTCGATCCACATCGAGGAGCACGAGGTCGACGCCCGCGAGACGAAGCTCGGCGCGGAGGAGATCACCCGTGACCTCCCCAACGTCTCCGAGGAGATCCTCGCGGACCTCGACGAGCGCGGCATCATCCGCATCGGCGCCGAGGTCAGCGCCGGCGACGTCCTCGTCGGCAAGGTCACGCCCAAGGGTGAGACCGAGCTGACGTCGGAGGAACGCCTCCTCCGCGCGATCTTCGGCGAGAAGGCGCGCGAGGTGCGCGACACCTCGCTCAAGGTGCCCCACGGCGAGTCGGGCATCGTCATCGGCGTCCGCGAGTTCACGGAGGACGACGACGAGCTGCCCCCGGGCGTCAAGCAGCAGGTGCGCGTCTACATCGCGCAGCGCCGCAAGATCACGGACGGCGACAAGCTCGCCGGCCGCCACGGCAACAAGGGCGTCATCTCGAAGATCCTCCCCGTCGAGGACATGCCCTTCCTGCCGGACGGCACGCCGGTCGACGTCATCCTCAACCCGCTCGGTGTCCCCGGCCGCATGAACGTCGGCCAGGTCCTCGAGCTGCACCTGGGCTGGGCGGCCGCGAACGGCTGGGACATCTCCGAGGCGGTCAAGGCCGCGGAGGAGTGGACGAAGAGCCTGCCCGAGCACGTGCACCGTGCCGAGCCCGGCTCGACCGTGGCGACCCCGGTGTTCGACGGGCTCCAGCAGGAGGAGCTCCAGGGGCTGCTCGCACACACGCTGCCCAACCGGGACGGCGAGCGCGTCGTCGCCCCGAACGGGAAGGCGCGCCTGTTCGACGGGCGCTCCGGCGAGCCGTTCCCCGAGCCCATCTCGGTCGGCTACATGTACATCCTCAAGCTGCACCACCTGGTCGACGACAAGATCCACGCGCGCTCGACGGGCCCCTACTCGATGATCACGCAGCAGCCCCTGGGCGGTAAGGCCCAGTTCGGTGGCCAGCGGTTCGGCGAGATGGAGGTGTGGGCGCTCGAGGCGTACGGCGCCGCGCACGCCCTGCAGGAGCTGCTGACGATCAAGTCGGACGACGTCACAGGACGCGTCAAGGTCTACGAGGCCATCGTCAAGGGCGAGAACATCCCCGAGCCGGGCATCCCGGAGTCCTTCCGCGTGCTCATCCAGGAGATGCGCTCGCTGTGCCTGAACGTCGAGGCGCTGGACTCGTCCGGCTCGCTCATCGACCTCAAGGACTCCGACGACGAGGTGTACCGCGCGGCCGAGGAGCTCGGCATCGACCTCTCCCGCCGCCCCGACGCCTCGAGCGTCGACGAGCTCTGACCCGCCGCGCAGCGGCATCCGCACGAGCGCTACCTGAACTGAAGGAAGTAGGACACGTTGCTCGACGTCAATCTGTTTGACCAGCTCCACATCTCCCTGGCCACCGCCGGCGATGTGCGCGAGTGGTCGCACGGCGAGGTCAAGAAGCCGGAGACGATCAACTACCGCACGCTCAAGCCGGAGAAGGACGGCCTGTTCTGCGAGAAGATCTTCGGTCCCACCCGGGACTGGGAGTGCAACTGCGGCAAGTACAAGCGGGTGCGCTACAAGGGCATCATCTGCGAGCGCTGCGGCGTCGAGGTCACCCGCTCCAAGGTCCGCCGCGAGCGGATGGGCCACATCGAGCTGGCGGCCCCCGTCACGCACATCTGGTACTTCAAGGGCGTCCCGTCGCGCCTCGGCTACCTGCTCGACCTCGCCCCGAAGGACCTCGAGAAGGTCATCTACTTCGCGGCGTACATGATCACGGAGGTCGACGAGGACGGTCGTCACGAGGACCAGACGACCCTGCAGAACGAGGTCGACCTCGAGAAGTCCGAGCTGACCAAGGCTCGTGACCTCGCGGTCGAGCAGCGCCTGCAGAAGCTCGAGGCCGACCTCGCCGAGCTCGAGGCCGCGGGCACCGAGTCCTCCGCGCGGGACAAGGTCCGCAAGTCCGCCGAGCGCGAGGCGAACCAGATCCGGCGCAAGGGCGACGGCGAGATCGAGCGCCTGGAGAAGGTCTGGGACCGCTTCAAGTCGCTCAAGGTCGGTGACCTCGAGGGCGACGAGTCGCTCTACCGCGAGATGAACGCCCGCTTCGGCATCTACTTCAAGGGCTCGATGGGCGCCACGGCGATCCAGAAGCGCCTGGAGACGTTCGACCTCGAGGCCGAGGCCGAGTCGCTGCGCGAGACCATCGCCGGCGGCACCGGTCAGCGCAAGACCCGCGCCCTCAAGCGCCTCAAGGTCGTCAACGCGTTCCTCACGACCGGCAACTCGCCGCTCGGCATGGTCCTCGACTGCGTCCCGGTCATCCCGCCGGACCTGCGGCCGATGGTCCAGCTCGACGGTGGCCGGTTCGCGACCTCGGACCTCAACGACCTCTACCGCCGCGTCATCAACCGGAACAACCGCCTCAAGCGGCTGCTCGACCTCGGTGCGCCGGAGATCATCGTCAACAACGAGAAGCGCATGCTCCAGGAGTCGGTGGACGCGCTCTTCGACAACGGTCGTCGTGGCCGCCCGGTCACGGGCCCCGGCAACCGGGCGCTCAAGTCGATCTCGGACATGCTCAAGGGCAAGCAGGGCCGGTTCCGTCAGAACCTGCTCGGCAAGCGCGTGGACTACTCGGGCCGAAGCGTCATCGTCGTGGGCCCGACCCTCAAGCTCCACCAGTGCGGCCTGCCCAAGCAGATGGCGCTCGAGCTGTTCAAGCCGTTCGTCATGAAGCGTCTGGTCGAGCTCAACCACGCCCAGAACATCAAGGCCGCCAAGCGCATGGTCGAGCGCCAGCGCACGCAGGTGTGGGACGTCCTCGACGAGGTCATCCGCGAGCACCCCGTGCTGCTCAACCGCGCGCCCACGCTGCACCGGCTCGGCATCCAGGCGTTCGAGCCGCAGCTCGTCGAGGGCAAGGCCATCCAGCTGCACCCGCTCGTCTGCGGCGCGTTCAACGCCGACTTCGACGGTGACCAGATGGCGGTCCACCTGCCCCTGTCGGCGGAGTCGCAGGCCGAGGCCCGCATCCTCATGCTGTCGAGCAACAACATCCTCAAGCCGAGCGACGGCCGTCCGGTGACCATGCCCAGCCAGGACATGATCATCGGCCTGTTCCACCTGACGACCGAGCTCGACGAGGGCACGGGCGCCGGCCGGTACTTCTCCTCGGTGGCCGAGGCGATCCTCGCGATGGACAACGGTGAGCTCGAGCTCGGCGCCCAGGTGTCGATCCGCTTCACCGACCTCGTCCTGCCCGAGGGGCACGAGCAGGCCGCGGCCGCGGCGGCGGGCGAGCCCGTCGTGCTGCGCACCACGCTCGGCCGCACGCTCTTCAACGAGCTGCTGCCGGTGGACTACCCGTTCATCGACGAGGTCGTGGACAAGAAGCGGCTCGGCCGCCTCGTCAACGACCTGGCGGAGCGCTACCCCAAGGTCGACGTCGCGGCGAGCCTCGACGCGCTCAAGGAGGCCGGCTTCCGCTGGGCGTCCCGCTCGGGCGTGACCATCGCGATCTCCGACGTCGTAGCCCCCGAGGCCAAGGCGGGGATCCTCGAGGAGCACGAGGCGAAGGCCGAGGCGATCCAGGACCAGTACGACATGGGTCTGATCACCGACGACGAGCGCCGCCAGGAGCTCATCGACATCTGGGGCGACGCGACCGACGCGGTCGCGGACGCGATGCGCGCGAACTTCCCGAAGGACAACACCGTGTTCCGCATGGTGTCCTCCGGCGCGCGAGGCAACTGGATGCAGGTGCGCCAGATCGCCGGCATGCGTGGCCTCGTGGCCGACCCGAAGGGCGAGATCATCCCGCGCCCGATCAAGTCGAACTACCGCGAGGGCCTGTCGGTCCTCGAGTACTTCATCGCCACGCACGGCGCCCGCAAGGGTCTCGCGGACACCGCCCTGCGGACCGCGGACTCCGGCTACCTCACCCGTCGGCTCGTCGACGTGTCGCAGGACGTCATCGTCCGCGAGGCCGACTGCGGCACCCGCGGCGGCCTCCCCGTGACGATCGGCGTGCCGTCCGCCTCCGGCGAGGGCCTCGTCCTCGACGACACCGTCGAGACCTCGGCCTACGCGCGGTCGCTCGCCGCGGACGTCACCGCGGAGGACGGCACCGTCCTCGCGAGCGCGGGCGACGACGTCGGCGACGTTCTCATCGGGCAGCTGGTCGAGGCCGGCGTCACCGAGGTCAAGGTCCGGTCGGTGCTCACGTGCGAGTCCCGCGTCGGCACCTGCCAGAAGTGCTACGGCCGTTCGCTGGCCACCGGCAAGCTCGTCGACATCGGCGAGGCCGTGGGCATCATCGCCGCCCAGTCGATCGGCGAGCCCGGCACGCAGCTGACCATGCGGACCTTCCACACCGGTGGTGCGGCCTCGGCCGACGACATCACCCAGGGTCTGCCCCGTGTCCAGGAGCTCTTCGAGGCCCGCACGCCCAAGGGCGAGGCCCCGATCTCCGAGGCCGCCGGTCGGGTGACGATCGAGGACACGGACAAGGGCCGCTCGATCCGGGTGACCCGCGACGACGGCCAGGAGGACGTGGTCTACCCGGTCTCCAAGCGGTCGCGCCTGCTCGTCGAGGACGGCCAGCACATCGCCGTCGGCGACCAGATCGTGTTCGGCGCCGTCGACCCCAAGGCCGTGCTGCGCATCCTCGGTCCCAGGCGGACCCAGGAGCACCTCGTCGCGCAGGTCCAGGAGGTCTACCGCTCGCAGGGCGTGGACATCCACGACAAGCACATCGAGGTCATCGTGCGGCAGATGCTGCGTCGCGTGACCGTGCTCGACTCGGGCGAGACCCGGCTCCTGCCGGGCGAGCTCATCGACCGGGCCGCGTTCAACGACGAGAACCGTCGCGTGGTGTCCGAGGGCGGGAAGCCGGCCGCCGGCCGGCCCGAGCTCATGGGCATCACCAAGGCGTCGCTCGCCACCGACTCGTGGCTCTCGGCGGCCTCCTTCCAGGAGACCACCAAGGTGCTGACCGAGGCGGCCATGAGCGGTCGGCGCGACCCGCTGCTGGGCCTCAAGGAGAACGTCATCCTCGGTAAGCTCATCCCCGCGGGGACGGGCCTGCCGCGCTACCACGACGTGGTCGTGGAGCCCACGGAGGAGGCGCGCCAGATGGCCTTCACCGAGCTGGGGTACTCCGAGCTCGACTTCGTCGGGAGCCGTGCGGGCGAGCCCGTCCTGCTCGACGAGATCGACTTCTCCGCCTACGGCGGCGAGACCTACCCCGAGTTCCGCTGAGGACCGCGGGGGAGCGACGCTCTCCCGCGCCCCCTGCCACCCGGCGCCGGCCCCGACGAGCAGATCGTCGGGGCCGGCGCCACCCCCGCCGACGTCGACGTGTCTCATCACACCACTTCGGCGACCCCGGTCCTTTGACGCCGGAAACTGGCGGCCGCTACTCTGGACGGCGGTGCCCGGACCGATCGGGCTCCCGCGCGCACGTCACCTGCCCGGTCCACGACCAGCGGCCGGCGACGCAGGACCTTCAGGCGGACCGCCCGGAGACGTCACCACGGCCTCGTTCGGCCGGTCGGCGTCACCCTGGTGCGCCACGCCCGAGCGCGAGGTGCCGAGCAACAGATCGACCCGAGGCAGTCGCAACGATTGCAGCAACGAGACGGAGAAGTAGTGCCCACGATCCAGCAGCTGGTCCGCAAGGGCCGGTCGGTCAAGTCGAGCTCCTCGAGCACGCCGGCCCTCAAGGGGAGCCCGCAGCGCCGTGGCGTGTGCACCCGCGTGTACACGACCACCCCGAAGAAGCCGAACTCGGCCCTGCGGAAGGTGGCGCGCGTCCGCCTCTCGAGCGGCATCGAGGTCACCGCCTACATCCCGGGCGTGGGGCACAACCTCCAGGAGCACTCGATGGTGCTCGTCCGCGGCGGTCGTGTGAAGGACCTCCCCGGCGTCCGCTACAAGATCGTGCGCGGCGCGCTCGACACGCAGGGCGTGAAGAACCGCAAGCAGGCCCGGAGCCGCTACGGCGCCAAGAAGGAGAAGAAGTAATGCCTCGTAAGGGCCCTGCCCCGAAGCGTCCCGTCGTCGTCGACCCGGTCTACGGCTCGACCATCGTCACGCAGCTCGTCAACCGCGTGCTCCTCGACGGCAAGAAGTCCACCGCCGAGCGGATCGTCTACGGCGCCCTCGAGGGCGTCCGCGGCAAGACCGAGGGCGACCCCACGGCCGTGCTCAAGCGCGCCATGGACAACGTGCGCCCCTCGCTCGAGGTGCGCTCGCGGCGCGTGGGTGGCTCCACCTACCAGGTGCCGGTCGAGGTTCGCCCCTCCCGGTCCACCACGCTGGCCCTGCGCTGGCTCGTCGACTACGCCCGCGCCCGCCGCGAGAAGACGATGACCGAGCGCCTGATGAACGAGATCCTCGACGCCTCCAACGGGCTCGGTGCGGCGGTCAAGCGTCGCGAGGACATCCACAAGATGGCCGAGGCCAACCGCGCCTTCGCGCACTACCGCTGGTGACCGAGCGCGGCCGGGGCGACCCGGCCGCGTTCGCCGACCGACCGACACCGAACCTCACGAGGAGAACGCGACGTGGCAACTGACGTCATGACCGACCTGACCAAGGTCCGCAACATCGGCATCATGGCGCACATCGACGCCGGCAAGACGACGACGACCGAGCGGATCCTCTTCTACACGGGCGTCAACCACAAGCTCGGTGAGACCCACGACGGCGCGTCGACGACCGACTGGATGGAGCAGGAGCAGGAGCGCGGCATCACCATCACGTCCGCCGCGGTCACGTGCTTCTGGGACACCAACCAGATCAACATCATCGACACGCCCGGCCACGTCGACTTCACGGTCGAGGTCGAGCGCTCGCTGCGCGTGCTCGACGGCGCGGTCGCGGTCTTCGACGGCAAGGAGGGCGTGGAGCCCCAGTCGGAGACGGTGTGGCGCCAGGCGGACAAGTACGACGTCCCCCGCATCTGCTTCGTCAACAAGATGGACAAGCTCGGCGCGGACTTCTACTTCACCGTCGACACGATCGTCAACCGGCTCGGCGCCAAGCCGCTCGTCCTCCAGCTCCCGATCGGCGCGGAGAACGACTTCATCGGCGTCGTCGACCTGCTCCAGATGAAGGCCCTCGTGTGGCCGGCGGACTCCAAGGGCGACACCACGCTCGGTGCGAGCTACGAGACCCAGGAGATCCCGGCCGACCTCCGCGAGAAGGCGGAGCAGTACCGCGCCGAGCTCGTCGAGGCCGTCGCGGAGTCGGACGAGACCCTCATGGAGAAGTTCTTCGAGGGCGAGGAGCTGACGATCGAGGAGCTCAAGGCGGGCATCCGCAAGCTCACGGTCAACTCCGAGGTCTACCCGGTCCTGTGCGGCTCGGCGTTCAAGAACCGCGGCGTGCAGCCGATGCTCGACGCGGTCGTGGACTACCTGCCCAGCCCGCTCGACGTCCCCGCGATCCCGGGCACCGACCCGAAGGACGAGGAGAAGGTCATCGAGCGGCACGCCGACACGTCGGAGCCGTTCGCCGCGCTCGCGTTCAAGATCGCCGTGCACCCGTTCTTCGGCCGGCTGACCTACATCCGCGTGTACTCCGGGACGATCAAGTCCGGTTCGCCCGTCCTCAACTCGACCAAGGGCAAGAAGGAGCGCATCGGGAAGATCTTCCAGATGCACGCCAACAAGGAGAACCCGGTCGAGGAGATCGGCGCCGGGCACATCTACGCGGTCATCGGCCTCAAGGACACCGCGACGGGCGACACGCTCTCCGACGTCAACGACCCGGTCGTGCTCGAGTCGATGACTTTCCCGGAGCCGGTCATCCACGTCGCGATCGAGCCCAAGACCAAGGGCGACCAGGAGAAGCTCGGCACGGCGATCCAGAAGCTCGCCGAGGAGGACCCGACGTTCACGGTCCGCCTCGACGACGAGACCGGTCAGACGGTCATCGGCGGCATGGGCGAGCTCCACCTCGACGTCCTCGTCGACCGCATGAAGCGTGAGTTCCGCGTCGAGGCCAACGTCGGTGCGCCGATGGTCGCCTACCGCGAGACGATCCGCCGCACGGTCGACAAGGTCGACTACACGCACAAGAAGCAGACCGGTGGCTCCGGCCAGTTCGCGAAGGTCCAGGTCTCGTTCGAGCCGCTGGACACCGAGGACGGCGAGCTCTACGAGTTCGCCAACGCGGTCACCGGTGGTCGCGTCCCGCGGGAGTACATCCCGTCGGTCGACGCCGGTATCCAGGACGCCATGCAGGGCGGCGTCGTCGCGGGCTACCCGCTCGTGGGCATCAAGGCCACCCTGCTCGACGGCGCGTACCACGACGTCGACTCCTCGGAGATGGCCTTCAAGATCGCCGGCTCGATGGCCCTCAAGGAGGGCGTGAAGAAGGCGGACCCCGTCCTTCTCGAGCCGACGATGGACGTCGAGGTGCGTACGCCCGCCGAGTACATGGGCGACGTCGTCGGCGACATCAACTCGCGGCGTGGCATGATCCAGTCGATGGAGGACGCCACCGGCGTCAAGGTCGTCCGGGCGCTCGTGCCGCTGTCCGAGATGTTCGGGTACGTCGGGGACCTGCGGTCGAAGACCCAGGGTCGCGCGGTGTACTCGATGCAGTTCCACAGCTACGCCGAGGTTCCTCGGAACGTCGCTGAGGAGATCGTCAAGAAGACCCGGGGCGAGTAGGTCCCACGGGCCGCACCCCAGCACCACACCCGACCGACCCGTAGGATCCATCTGCCCCTGGCGTGGGCATCCGGTTCTCGCCAGACAGACAACTACCCGAGTCCCAGGAGGACACCACAGTGGCTAAGGCCAAGTTCGAGCGGACCAAGCCGCACGTCAACATCGGCACGATCGGTCACGTCGACCACGGTAAGACGACGCTGACCGCGGCGATCTCGAAGGTTCTGGCGGACCAGTACCCGGACCTCAACGACTTCACGCCGTTCGATCAGGTCGACAACGCTCCCGAGGAGCGTCAGCGCGGCATCACGATCAACGTCTCGCACGTCGAGTACCAGACGGAGAAGCGCCACTACGCGCACGTCGACGCCCCTGGTCACGCCGACTACGTGAAGAACATGATCACCGGTGCGGCGCAGATGGACGGCGCGATCCTCGTGGTCGCGGCGACCGACGGCCCGATGGCCCAGACGCGTGAGCACGTGCTGCTCGCCCGTCAGGTCGGTGTGCCCTACCTCCTCGTGGCGCTCAACAAGTCCGACATGGTCGACGACGAGGACCTCCTCGAGCTCGTCGAGATGGAGGTCCGTGAGCTCCTCTCGGACCAGGAGTTCCCCGGCGACGACGCCCCCGTCGTGCGCGTCTCGGCGCTCAAGGCGCTCGAGGGCGACGAGCAGTGGGTCAAGTCGGTCCAGGACCTCATGGCCGCCGTCGACGAGAACGTCCCGGACCCGGTCCGCGACATCGAGAAGCCGTTCCTCATGCCCATCGAGGACGTCTTCACGATCACCGGTCGTGGCACGGTCGTCACCGGCCGTGTCGAGCGTGGTCAGCTCAAGGTCAACGAGGACGTCGAGATCGTCGGCATCCAGGAGAACAAGCAGACCACCACGGTCACGGGCATCGAGATGTTCCGCAAGCTGCTCGACACCGCGGACGCCGGCGAGAACGTCGGTCTCCTCCTGCGCGGCACCAAGCGCGAGGACGTCGAGCGCGGCCAGGTCGTCTGCAAGCCCGGGTCGATCACGCCGCACACGCAGTTCGAGGCGCAGGTCTACATCCTCGGCAAGGACGAGGGTGGCCGCCACAACCCGTTCTACTCGAACTACCGCCCGCAGTTCTACTTCCGCACCACGGACGTCACCGGCGTCATCCAGCTGCCCGAGGGCACCGAGATGGTCATGCCGGGCGACAACACCGAGATGACGGTCGACCTCATCCAGCCCATCGCGATGGAGGAGGGCCTCGGCTTCGCCATCCGCGAGGGTGGCCGCACCGTCGGCTCCGGCCGCGTCGTCAAGATCCTCAAGTGATCTGAGCCGGCTCCGGCCGGCGCACCGTGAGGGCCCGGTCTCCCGCGAGGGAGGCCGGGCCCTCACGCATGTCCGACGTCGGGGGAGCGGCCGGTGACCTGGTGCGGAGCCTCACACGGCGAGCGGTCCACCCGGGGTTCCGGCCGTGGTCGTGCGCTGGTAACGTTGTCGGTCGGACACGGGTGCGCGCCCAGGCGTGCACCGACCGTCGCAGGCACTCCAACCTACGACGGGCAGACGTTGCGGAGACCGGGTACGCCCGGCATGCCGCAGGCCGGCACGCACGGACCGAGGTCCGGGAGTGCGGGGCGTGGGCGCGAGGCCCGCGACGGTAAGCATCCAACGGTCAGGCCCACACGGGTCGCTCGGGCCGGACGTGCGCGAAGTGCGACACGCCCGGGCGCGGGGGTCGGCCGACGCAAGGGTACGAGAGAGGTATGACGACGCCATGGCGGGACAGAAGATCCGCATCCGGCTCAAGTCCTACGACCACGAGGTCATCGACAGCTCGGCGCGCAAGATCGTCGACACGGTGACGCGCGCTGGTGCGACGGTCGTGGGCCCGGTGCCGCTGCCGACGGAGAAGAACGTCTTCGTCGTCATCCGGTCGCCCCACAAGTACAAGGACAGCCGCGAGCACTTCGAGATGCGCACGCACAAGCGGCTCATCGACATCATCGACCCGACGCCGAAGGCCGTCGACTCGCTCATGCGGCTCGACCTGCCGGCGGACGTCAACATCGAGATCAAGCTCTGAGGAACGACGCCATGACCACCACTTCCCAGCAGACAGCCGGGGCCACCGTCAAGGGTCTCCTCGGCACCAAGCTCGGCATGACCCAGGTGTGGGACGAGGACGGGCTCCTCGTCCCCGTGACCGCCGTCAAGGTGGACACCAACGTCGTGACCCAGATCCGCACGGTCGAGCGCGACGGCTACACCGCCGTCCAGATCGCCTACGGCGAGATCGACCCGCGACGCGTGACCCAGCCGCTGCGCAAGCGCTTCGACGCCGCCGGGGTCACCCCTCGCCGGCACGTCACCGAGCTGCGCACCGCCGACGCCGAGGAGTACTCGGTCGGCCAGGAGCTCGACGGCTCCACCTTCGAGACCGGCCAGCGCGTCGACGTCGTCGGCACGACCAAGGGCAAGGGTCTCGCGGGCGTCATGAAGCGGCACGGCTTCGCCGGTGTCTCCGCCTCGCACGGTGCGCACCGCAACCACCGCAAGCCCGGGTCGATCGGCGGCGCCGCGACCCCCGGCCGCGTGTTCCGCGGCCAGAAGATGGCCGGCCGCATGGGCGTCGCCCGGCGCACGGTCCAGAACCTCACCGTCCACGCCGTGGACCTCGAGCACGGCGTTCTGCTGATCGCCGGCGCGGTCCCCGGTCCCAAGGGCGGCCTCGTCGTCGTCCGCTCCGCCGCGAAGGGGGCCTGACCATGACCGCCATCGACGTCATCGACGCCACCGGCAAGAAGACCGGCACCGCGGACCTCCCCGCCGAGGTCTTCGACGTGCAGGCCAACACGGCCCTCATGCACCAGGTCGTCGTCGCGCAGCTCGCGGCGGCCCGCCAGGGCACCCACGCCACCAAGACCCGCGGCGACGTCCGCGGCGGTGGCAAGAAGCCGTACAAGCAGAAGGGCACGGGCCGTGCCCGTCAGGGTTCGACCCGCGCCCCGCAGTTCGCCGGCGGTGGCGTGGTCCACGGACCGCAGCCGCGCGACTACAGCCAGCGCACCCCGAAGAAGATGAAGGCCGCCGCCCTGCGTGGCGCCCTGTCCGACCGGGCCCGCGCCGGCCGCGTCCACGTGGTCTCCTCGCTCGTCGAGGGTGACACCCCGTCGACGCGCGCCGCCCGCGCGACGCTCACGAGCCTCGCCGGCTCGCGCCGCGCGCTCGTGGTGCTCACGCGCACCGACGAGGTGGCCGCACTCTCCGTGCGCAACCTCGCCGAGGTCCACGTCCTGTGGGTCGACCAGCTCAACACGTACGACGTCCTCGTCAACGACGACGTCGTGTTCACCTCCGCGGCGCTCGACGCTCTCGTCGGCACGCGCGCGGACGAGGAGGAGTCGAAGTGAGCCTCGAGGCCGTGAAGAACCCCCGCGACGTCATCGTCCGACCCATCGTGTCGGAGAAGAGCTACAACCTCATCGACCAGGGCAAGTACACCTTCGAGGTGGACCCCCGATCGAACAAGACCGAGATCAAGCAGGCGATCGAGCAGATCTTCGACGTGAAGGTCTCGTCCGTCAACACGATCAACCGGGCGGGCAAGACCCGTCGCACGCGCAACGGCATGGGCAAGCGCAAGGACACCAAGCGCGCCATCGTCACCCTGCGCTCCGGGACCATCGACATCTTCGGTGAGGTGGCCGGCTGACCGCCGGTCGGATTGGGATCGAGGGAACCAGAACATGGGAATCCGTAAGTACAAGCCGACCACCCCGGGCCGTCGCGGCTCGAGCGTGGCCGACTTCGTCGAGATCACGCGCTCCACGCCGGAGAAGTCGCTCGTCCGCCCGCTCAGCAAGTCCGGGGGCCGCAACTCCTCCGGTCGGATCACCACCCGGCACAAGGGTGGCGGCCACAAGCGCGCGTACCGCGTCATCGACTTCCGTCGTCACGACAAGGACGGGGTGCCGGCCACGGTCGCGCACATCGAGTACGACCCGAACCGCACCGCGCGCATCGCGCTGCTGCACTACGCCGACGGCGAGAAGCGCTACATCCTCGCGCCGACGCGGCTGAGCCAGGGCGACACGGTCGAGGCCGGCCCGGGCGCGGACATCAAGCCGGGCAACTCGCTCCAGCTCCGCAACATCCCTGTCGGTACGACCGTGCACGCGATCGAGCTCCGCCCCGGTGGCGGCGCGAAGATCGCCCGCTCGGCCGGCTCGTCGGTCCAGCTCCTCGCGAAGGAGGGGATCTACGCCGCCCTGCGCATGCCGTCGGGCGAGATCCGTCGGGTGGACGCGCGTTGCCGCGCCACGATCGGCGAGGTCGGCAACGCCGAGCAGTCGAACATCAGCTGGGGCAAGGCCGGCCGCATGCGGTGGAAGGGCAAGCGCCCGACCGTCCGCGGCGTCGTGATGAACCCGGTCGACCACCCGCACGGCGGTGGTGAGGGCAAGACCTCCGGCGGTCGCCACCCGGTGAGCCCGTGGGGGCAGCCCGAGGGCCGTACCCGCCGTCCGAACAAGCCCAGCGACAAGCTGATCGTGCGTCGTCGCCGGACCGGCAAGAAGCGCTGAGCCAAGGAGCACTGACGAGATGCCACGCAGCCTGAAGAAGGGCCCCTTCGTCGACGACCACCTGCAGAAGAAGGTGGACGTCGCCAACGAGAAGGGCTCGAAGAACGTCATCAAGACCTGGTCCCGCCGGTCGGTCATCACCCCCGACTTCCTGGGCCACACCTTCGCCGTGCACGACGGCCGCAAGCACGTCCCGGTGTTCGTCACCGAGGCGATGGTTGGTCACAAGCTCGGGGAGTTCGCCCCGACGCGTACCTACCGCGGGCACGACAAGGACGACCGGAAGGGCCGCCGCCGCTGAGGCGCGCGCCCGACGACCAGCAGAGGTAAGGCAGAGACATGGAAGCCAAGGCGCAGGCGCGATTCGTTCGCGTGACGCCCATGAAGGCACGCCGCATCGTGGACGTGGTCCGCGGCAAGCGCGCCGAGGAGGCCGTGGACGTGCTCCGGTTCGCCCCCCAGGCGGCGGCGGAGACCGTCCGCAAGGTGCTCGAGTCGGCGATCGCCAACGCACGTGTGGTGGCCGACCGCGACGGCGAGCGCTTCGACGCGGGCGAGCTCCGCGTGCTCGAGGCGTACGTCGACGAGGGTCCGACCATGAAGCGGTTCCGGCCGCGCGCCCAGGGGCGCGCCGCCCGGGTGCTCAAGCGGACGAGCCACATCACCGTCGTCGTCGGCGACGAGTCCGAGGTGCCCGCGGGCGCCGGAAGCAAGGGAGGGACCAACTAGTGGGTCAGAAGGTCAACCCGACCGGTTTCCGGCTCGGCATCACCACCGACCACCGTTCGCGCTGGTTCGCCGACTCGACCAAGGAGGGGCAGCGCTACCGCGACTACGTCCGCGAGGACGTCGAGGTGCGCAAGCTGATGTCCCGCGGCCTCGAGCGCGCCGGCATCTCCAAGGTGGACATCGAGCGCACGCGCGACCGCGTCCGCATCGACCTCCACACCGCGCGACCGGGCATCGTCATCGGCCGCCGCGGCGCCGAGGCCGACCGCCTGCGCGGCGACCTCGAGAAGCTCACGGGCAAGCAGGTCCAGCTCAACATCCTCGAGGTGAAGAACCCCGAGATGGACGCGCAGCTGGTGGCCCAGGGCATCGCCGAGCAGCTCGCCTCGCGCGTCTCGTTCCGCCGCGCCATGCGCAAGGGCATGCAGTCCGCCCAGCGCGCGGGCGCCAAGGGCATCCGTGTGCAGTGCGCCGGCCGCCTCGGCGGTGCGGAGATGTCGCGCTCGGAGTTCTACCGCGAGGGCCGGGTGCCCCTGCACACGCTCCGCGCGAACATCGACTACGGCTTCTTCGAGGCCCGCACGACCTTCGGCCGCATCGGCGTCAAGGTCTGGATCTACAAGGGCGACGTCACCGAGAAGGAGTTCGCCCGCCAGGAGGCCGACGCCGGCTCGCAGCGCGGTCCCCGTCAGGGACGCGGCGGTGGCCGTGGCCCGCGCCGGGACTCGCGGCCCGCCCCGGCCGCCACCGAGGGTGCCCCCGCGGCGCCCGCTACGCCCACGACGGAGGCCTGAGCATGCTCATCCCCAGGCGGACCAAGCACCGCAAGCAGCACCACCCCGGGCGCCGGGGCACCGCGACGGGTGGCACCACCATCTCGTTCGGTGACTACGGCATCCAGGCCCTCGAGCACGCCTACGTGACCAACCGGCAGATCGAGGCCGCCCGTATCGCCATGACCCGTCACGTCAAGCGTGGCGGCAAGGTGTGGGTGAACATCTTCCCGGACCGCCCGCTCACGAAGAAGCCGGCCGAGACCCGCATGGGGTCCGGCAAGGGCTCCGTCGAGTGGTGGGTGTCCAACGTCAAGCCGGGCCGAGTGATGTTCGAGCTCGCCGGCGTCCCCGAGGACCTGGCCCGCGAGGCCATGTCCCGTGCGCAGCACAAGCTCCCGATGAAGACGCGATTCGTCGTGCGTGAAGGTGGTGAGGGCTGATGGCCATCGGATCGAAGGGTCTGACGCCGATCGAGCTCGACGAGATGGACGACTCGGTCCTCGCCGAGAAGCTTGCCGAGGCCAAGGCCGAGCTGTTCAACCTGCGGTTCTCCTCGGCCACCGGCCAGCTCGAGGACCACGGCCGGCTCAAGGCCGTCAAGCGGGACATCGCGCGCATCTACACGATCGCGCGTGAGCGCGAGCTCGGGCTGCGCACCGCGCCGGCCCCGGCCGAGACCACGAAGAAGAAGTGAAGGACGACATGAGCGAGAACACGAGCTCCGCCGTCGAGCAGGCGACCGAGGACGAGCGGAACTACCGCAAGTCCCGTCGCGGCTACGTCGTGTCGGACAAGATGGACAAGACCGTCGTCGTCGAGGTCGAGGACCGCGTCAAGCACGCGCTCTACGGCAAGGTCCTGCGCCGCACCGAGCGGGTGAAGGCGCACGACGAGAACAACGAGGTCGGCGTGGGCGACCTGGTCCGGATCATGGAGACCCGGCCGCTGTCCGCCACCAAGCGCTACCGCGTCACCGAGATCATCGAGAAGGCCCGCTGACGCGGGTCTCCCGACCCACCATCACATCCGTTCGGCCAGGCTCGCCCGGCGAGAACCGGCACGACGACAGGAGTAAAGAATGATCCAGCAGGAGTCGCGGCTCAAGGTCGCCGACAACACGGGTGCGAAGGAGATCCTCTGCATCCGTGTGCTCGGTGGCTCCGGCCGACGCTACGCCGGCATCGGCGACGTCATCGTCGCCACCGTCAAGGACGCCATCCCGGGCGGCAACGTCAAGAAGGGCGACGTCGTCAAGGCGGTCATCGTCCGCACCCGCAAGGAGCGTCGTCGTCCCGACGGCAGCTACATCCGTTTCGACGAGAACGCCGCCGTCATCCTCAAGGCCGACGGCGACCCGCGCGGCACCCGCATCTTCGGCCCGGTCGGCCGCGAGCTGCGCGACAAGAAGTACATGCGAATCATTTCCCTGGCGCCGGAGGTGCTGTGATGGCGAAGATCAAGAAGGGCGACCTCGTGGTCGTCATCGCCGGCCGCGACAAGGGCAAGCAGGGCCGTGTCCTCAAGGTCGACGTGGCCAAGGACCGCCTGATCGTCGAGGGCGTCCAGCGCGTCACCCGCCACACGAAGGTCGGCCAGTCCTCGTCGGGCGGCACGTCCGGCGGCATCGAGACCGTCGAGGCGCCGATCCACGTCAGCAACGTCATGCTCGTGGACCCGGAGACGAAGAAGGGCACCCGCGTGGGGTACCGCACCGAGCAGGTGGAGCGCGACGGACGCGAGCGCAACGTGCGCGTCCGCATCGCCAAGCGCTCCGGTAAGGACGTCTGACATGACCGAGACCACCACCGTCGCGTCGCCGCGCCTCAAGGAGCGCTACCGCTCCGAGATCAAGGCCGGCCTGCGCGAGGAGTTCGGCCACGCCAACATCAACCAGGTTCCCGGCCTCGTCAAGGTCGTCGTGAACATGGGTGTCGGTGACGCCGCGCGCGACAGCAAGCTCATCGAGGGCGCGATCCGCGACCTCACCCTCATCACCGGCCAGAAGCCGCAGGTCACGAAGGCCCGGCGCTCCATCGCGCAGTTCAAGCTGCGCGAGGGCATGCCGATCGGCGCGCACGTCACGCTGCGCGGCGACCGCATGTGGGAGTTCCTCGACCGCCTGCTGTCGATCGCCCTGCCGCGCATCCGCGACTTCCGCGGGCTCAGCGCCAAGCAGTTCGACGGCAACGGCAACTACACCTTCGGTCTCAACGAGCAGTCGATGTTCCACGAGATCGACCAGGACGCCATCGACCGGGTCCGCGGCATGGACATCACCGTGGTCACGTCCGCCATCAACGACGACCAGGGGCGCTCGCTGCTCAAGCGCCTCGGCTTCCCCTTCAAGGAGGACTGATCCGTGGCCAAGACCGCTCTCAAGCAGAAGGCCTCGCGCGCCCCGAAGTTCAAGGTGCGCGGCTACACCCGGTGCCAGCGCTGCGGACGTCCGCACTCCGTGTACCGGAAGTTCGGCCTGTGCCGCGTCTGCCTGCGCGAGATGGCCCTGCGCGGCCAGCTCCCCGGCGTCACCAAGTCCAGCTGGTAATTCACTGACGTCGCAGGTCCGAGACGGAAACCGCGACGAGGAAGGGCTGCTGCCCACCATGACCATGACCGATCCCATCGCAGACATGCTGACGCGTCTGCGCAACGCCAACTCGGCCTACCACGAGTCGGTGTCGATGCCCTACTCCAAGCTCAAGGCCGCGATCGCCGAGATCCTGCAGGCCGAGGGCTACATCGCCGGCTCCAGCGTGGAGGACGCCGAGGTCGGCAAGACCCTCGTGCTCGCGCTGAAGTTCGGCCCGAACCGTGAGCGCTCGCTCGCCGGCGTCCGCCGCGTGTCGAAGCCCGGGCTCCGCGTCTACGCGAAGTCCACGAACCTGCCGCGCGTCCTGGGCGGCCTCGGTGTGGCGATCCTGTCCACCTCCTCCGGTCTGCTGACCGACCGTGAGGCCGGCGACAAGGGCGTGGGCGGGGAAGTCCTCGCCTACGTCTGGTGATCGGGAAGGAAGTCACACTATGAGCCGCATCGGAAAGTACCCGGTCTCCGTGCCCTCGGGCGTCGAGGTCACCATCGAGGGTCCCGCCGTGTCCGTCAAGGGCCCCAAGGGCACCCTGTCGCACACGGTCAAGGAGCCCATCACCGTCGCCCGCGACGACGACGGCGCGATCGTCGTCTCGCGTCCGGACGACGAGCGTGAGTCCCGCTCGCTGCACGGCCTCACCCGCACGCTGATCAACAACATGGTCATCGGCGTGACGGACGGCTACACCAAGGGCCTGGAGATCGTCGGCACGGGTTACCGCGTCGTCGCCAAGGGATCGAACCTCGAGTTCGCCCTCGGCTTCTCCCACCCCGTGGTCGTCTCCCCGCCGGAGGGCATCACGTTCACCGTCGAGGGCCCCACCAAGATCAAGGTCTCGGGCATCGACAAGCAGCTCGTGGGCGAGACCGCCGCGAACATCCGCAAGATCCGCAAGCCCGAGCCGTACAAGGGCAAGGGCGTGCGGTACGAGGGCGAGCAGGTCCGCCGCAAGGTCGGAAAGGCTGGTAAGTAACGATGGCGATCACGATCAAGGGCAAGGGGCGCCGCGTCGCCCGCTCCCGTCGCCACTTGCGCGTGCGCAAGCACGTGCACGGCACGGCCACCCGTCCGCGCCTCGTCGTCACCCGCAGCTCGCGCCACATGGTCGCGCAGCTGGTCGACGACACGGCCGGCATCACGCTCGCCTCGGCGTCCACGCTCGAGGCCGACCTCCGCTCCGCCGGTGCGGAGAAGGTCGAGAAGGCCCGCACGGTCGGCCGCCTCGTGGCCGAGCGCGCCAAGGCCAAGGGTGTCACGGCCGCGGTCTTCGACCGCGGCGGCAACAAGTACCACGGCCGCGTGGCCGCCGTCGCCGACGGCGCCCGCGACGCGGGCCTGGAACTCTGACCCCGAGTAGAGAGCTCAAGGAGAGACACATGGCTGCACAGCAGCGAGACCGAAGCTCCGGCTCGGCCACGACCGGCGGGTCCACGGAGGGCCGTGACGACCGCCGCGGCCGCGGCGACCGCCGGGGTGGGCGCGACAACCGTCGCGAGGAGAAGAGCCAGTACATCGAGCGCGTGGTGACCATCAACCGCGTGTCCAAGGTCGTCAAGGGCGGCCGCCGCTTCAGCTTCACCGCGCTGGTCGTGGTGGGCGACGGCGACGGCACCGTGGGCGTCGGCTACGGCAAGGCCAAGGAGGTGCCCGCGGCGATCGCCAAGGGGACCGAGGAGGCCAAGAAGAACTTCTTCAAGGTGCCGCGCGTACGCAACACGATCCCGCACACCGTGCAGGGCGAGGACGCCGCGGGCGTCGTCTTCCTGCGCCCGGCCGCGCCGGGTACCGGAGTCATCGCCGGCGGTCCCGTCCGCGCCGTCCTCGACTGCGCCGGGATCCACGACATCCTCAGCAAGTCGCTCGGCTCCTCGAACGCGATCAACATCGTCCACGCGACGGTGCAGGCGCTGAAGAACCTCGAGCAGCCCGAGTCCGTGGCCGCTCGCCGCGGCCTGCCGCTCGAGCGCGTCGCCCCGGCGGCGATGCTTCGGGCGCGCGCCGAGGGTGAGGCCAAGGAGCGCGACGCGAAGGCCGACGACGCCGCCAAGGCCGAGAACGAGGCCGCCGTGGCGGGGGTGTCCGCGTGATGACCCAGCTCAAGGTGACCCAGACGAAGTCCACCATCGGTGGCAAGCAGTCCCAGAAGGACACGCTGCGGAGCCTCGGCCTGCGCAAGATCGGCCAGTCGGTCGTGCGCGAGGACCGCCCCGAGGTCCGCGGCATGATCAGCACGGTGGCGCACCTCGTCACCGTCGAGGAGGTCGACTGACCATGTCGGAGGAGACGACGGGCGCCTCGCGCCCGATCAAGGTCCACCACCTGCGTCCCGCCCCCGGCTCGAAGACCGCGCGCACGCGGGTCGGCCGTGGTGAGGGTGGCAAGGGCGGCAAGACGGCCGGCCGCGGCACCAAGGGCACCGGCGCGCGCTACCAGGTTCCCGCAGGGTTCGAGGGTGGCCAGACGCCGCTGCACATGCGGCTGCCGAAGATGCGCGGGTTCAAGAACCCGTTCCGCGTCGAGTACCAGGTGGTCAACCTGGACGCGCTCGGCGCCAGCTTCCCCGACGGCGGCACGGTCGGTGTCGAGGAGCTCGTGGCCAAGGGCCTGGTCCGCAAGGGCCGGCCGGTCAAGGTGCTCGGCGACGGCGAGCTGTCCGTCGCGCTCACGCTGAGCGTCGACAAGGCCTCGGCGTCCGCGCGCCAGAAGATCGAGGCGGCGGGCGGCACGGTCACCACCGCGTGACACCGACCCGCACGTGACGAAGGGCGACCCGGCCAGGCCGGGTCGCCCTTCGTCGTCCCCGGACCAGGCCCGACGCGGGGAGGGGGATCTACGTCACGTCCAGCCCCGACCCCGGCGCCCGAGAGGTCCTGGGGCGGCAGGTAGGGTGACCCAGGCGCTCCGTGCGCCGCGGACCGCTCGCTCACCGCGCAGCCGGTCGACGACCATGATCAGGAGACGAACTAGGTGCTGAGCGCATTCCTCCAGGCGTTCCGGACTCCGGACCTTCGGCGCAAGCTGCTGTTCACGCTGGGGATCATCGCGATCTACCGGATCGGGGCGTTCGTCCCCGCCGTGGGCGTGAGCTACCCGAACGTCCAGCAGTGCCTCGGCGCCGCGCAGCAGAACGACCTCATGGGGATGATCAACCTCTTCTCCGGCGGGGCGCTGCTCCAGCTCTCGGTCTTCGCCCTCGGTGTCATGCCCTACATCACCGCCAGCATCATCACGCAGCTCATGCGCGTGGTCATCCCGCGGTTCGAGGAGCTCCACAAGGAGGGCTCCTCCGGGCAGGCCAAGCTCACGCAGTACACCCGGTACCTCACGGTCGGCCTCGCGCTGCTGCAGTCCGCCGTCGTCGTCACCGTCGCGAACAACGGGCTCTTCCCGGGCTGCCCGGTCGACCCGGTCCCCGACACCTCGCCGATCGCGCTGCTGGTCACCGTCATCTCGCTGACCGCGGGCACGGTCCTCATCATGTGGTTCGGCGAGCTCATCACCGAGCGCGGCGTCGGCAACGGCATGTCGCTCCTCATCTTCGTCTCGATCGCCGCCTCGTTCCCGTCGGCCATGCTGACCGTGGGCCGTGGCGACGGCGGCGTCGGCCGCTTCGCGCTCATCGTCGGGCTGCTGCTCGTCATCACCCTCGTCATCGTGTTCGTCGAGCAGAGCCAGCGCCGCATCCCCGTCCAGTACGCCAAGCGGATGGTCGGGCGACGCACCTACGGCGGCTCCTCGACCTACATCCCGCTGAAGATCAACATGGCCAACGTCATCCCGGTCATCTTCGCGTCGTCGATCCTCATGCTGCCGACGATGGCGGCGCAGTTCGGCGACCCCACCGAGGGCTGGGTGCAGTGGGTGCTCGTCAACTTCTCGCCGCAGAGCGCCGGCTACATGATCCTCATGGCCGTGATGATCCTGTTCTTCGCGTTCTTCTACACGTCGATCACGTTCAACCCCGAGGAGATCTCGGACAACATGAAGCGCGCGGGCGGCTTCATCCCCGGCATCCGTGCCGGCCGCCCGACCGCCGAGTACCTGCGGTACGTCACCACGCGCATCACGACCGTCGGCGCCATCTACCTGACGATCGTCGCGCTCATCCCGACGATCGCGCTGGCCGCCATGAACGTCACCCAGCTGCCGTTCGGCGGGACGTCGATCATCATCGTCGTCGGCGTCGGTCTGCAGACCGTCAAGGAGATCAACTCCCAGCTCCAGCAGCACCACTACGAAGGGTTCCTGCGATGACCTCTCGACTCGTCCTCCTCGGCCCCCCGGGAGCCGGCAAGGGCACCCAGGCCGGCCGGATCTCCGACGCGCTGGGCGTGCCCGCCATCTCGACGGGCGACATCTTCCGGCAGAACGTCGCCCAGCAGACCGAGCTCGGCAGGCGCGCGCAGCGCTACATGGACGCGGGCGAGTACGTGCCCGACGAGGTCACCAACGCGATGGTGCGGGACCGCCTGGCCGAGGAGGACGCCCAGGGCGGCTTCCTCCTCGACGGCTACCCGCGCACGGCCGACCAGGTGGCCGAGCTCGACGGCATGCTCACCGCGGCCGGCACCCAGCTCGACGTGGTCGTCGAGCTGACGGCCGACACCGACGAGGTCGTCACCCGCCTGCTGCAGCGCGCGAAGGAGCAGGGCCGCGCGGACGACACGGAGGTCGTCATCCGACGTCGCCTCGAGGTCTACGCCGAGCAGACCGCGCCCCTGGCCCAGATCTACGCCGACCGGGGCCTGCTCGTGCAGGTCGACGGCATGGGAGACATCGAGTCGGTGACCGAGCGCCTCCTTGCCGCCCTCCCGTCGGCGCGCTGAGGCTGCGGTCGTGCGCGGAAAGATCGAGTACAAGTCCGACGCCGAGATCCGGTCGATGCGGACCCCGGGACTCGTCGTGGCCGCGATCCATGCGGCCGTGCGCGACGCGATCGCGCCCGGGCGCACCCCCGTCGACCTCGACGACGTCGCGGCGGCGGTGCTGCGCGAGCACGGCGCGGAGTCCAACTTCCTCGGCTACCACGGCTTTCCCCGGCACATCTGCGTCTCGGTCAACGACCGGGTCGTCCACGGCATCCCCGACGACCGACCGCTCGTCGAGGGCGACGTCGTGTCGGTCGACGCCGGCGCCGTCGTCGACGGCTGGCACGGCGACGCGGCGTTCACGACCACGGTGGGGGAGCCGAGCGAGCGCGACGCCCACCTCGTCGAGGCCACGCGCCGCGCGATGTGGGCCGGCGTGGCGTCGATCGCCCGCGGCGGGCACGTGACGGACGTGGGCCACGCGGTCCGCGACGAGGTCGAGGCCTACGACGCCGAGCACGGCACGACCCACGACGTCGTGCGCGACTACATCGGGCACGGCATCGGCACCGCGATGCACATGGCGCCCGACGTCGTCAACCACCGCTCCCGCGTCCCGCGCAACCCGGTGCGTCCGGGTCTCGTCGTCTGCGTCGAGCCGCTGCTGACCGTGGGCTCCCAGGACAACACCATCCTCGACGACGAGTGGACCGTGGTCACCCTGGACGGGTCCCGCGCCGCGCACTGGGAGCACACCGTCGCCGTCCACTCGCGGGGCGCGTGGGTGCTGACGGCACCCGACGGCGGGGCCGCGGAGCTCGCCGCGCGTGGCATCGAGGTCGTCCCGCTCGACGCCTGACCGCCGCGTCCACCTCGACCTGCGGCAGTGGCGGGCGAGTACCCGGCGACCGATGCGGATCCGAGATCCGGTGAACGCTTCCCCTGGCGGTGTGAGCGGCGCTACGGTGTGCACACCTCACCCCCGGGAGGTCATGGTTTGCGTGGCTCCATCGCCGTGCAGACCCGCCGGGCCGAGCAACCGAACGCTCAGCCCGGTGGGGCGCTGCCGTGCGCGACCGGGCCGAGTCGGGCCCCTGGTGCCCCCCTACCACTGACAGGAGCCGGTCGATGAGCGGCATGCCCCGCGTATCCGTCGGATACCGGATGCCGCCCGCCGCGGCGGCACAGCTCGACCCGCTCCCGGCGCTCACCCTGGTCCACGCCCCGCGTGGCTGGGGCAAGACCTCACTCATGGCGTCGCGCCTGTCGTCGGCGGGCGGCCATGGCGGCCCCGTGCACTGGGTGGCGGTGGGCGAGGCCCCCGTCAGCGGCAGCGACGTCGAGATCTACCTCGCCCAGCTGCGGGAGGTCGCCACCGACCCGACCGAGCGCCCGACCCTCGTGCTCGACGGGGTCGGTGAGCTCTCCCCGGACGCCGTCGGGGTCCTGCTCGAGACCGCCGAGGCGTGGGACGGGCCGAATCTCGTGCTCATGTCCCGCGACTCGCGCCCGCTGGTCACGCTCGCCCCGCTGGCGCCCGACTCCGTCATCATCACCGGGCAGCACCTGCGGCTCGACGCGGACCGGACCGTGGAGATCGGCCGACGGATGGGGGTGGAGATCAGCACGGAGCACGCCCAGCGCATGGTCGACGACTTCGCCGGCTGGCCCGGGCTCGTCCGCGGCGCCCTCTTCGGGGAGGTCACCGGTGGGTCAGGCGCCGCGAGCTACGACGTCCTCACCCGCCTGTCCGCCCACGTCATGACCGACTTCTCGGCGATGACCTCCGGGGGCTACGCGGGGCTCATGCTGCCCGAACGCATCACGAACTGGGTGACGGACGAGCTGTTCGGCGGGCTCGACGCCTCGTCCGTGGTCCGACGCGTCGAGGGCCTGGGGGTCGTGCGACCGGACGGCGACGCCTTCGTGTTCGCGCCGGGGATCCGCCGGATCGGGATGCGGGCGTTCCGGGAGTCGCACCCCGACCACCTGCGTGGCCTCGCCCGGAAGCTCCTCGAGCGGGCGCGTGCCGAGGGCGACGTGCGCGAGACCCTGCTGCTCGCCACCGAGGCCGGCGACTGGGCGGTGGTCCGCGGCGTCGTCCACGAGCACTGGGAGGCCCTCGTCCGCGACCACTGCGACGCCCTGCACTCGGTCGCCGTGCGTGCGCCGGAGTCGGAGGTGCGCGGGGACCCGAGGCTGCTCGTCGGCCGCGAGCTCCTCGGCCCGGGCCTCCCGCCGAGCTGGATGGGCGAGTTCATGGCCGCCCGGATCCCGGCGAGCCCGCCCGCGGCGTCGATGGGGCCGCTGCCGGCGGCCGGCGAGCGCGGCATCGACCTGCTCGACTGGCGCAAGACCCTCGCCCTCGTCGCGGTGTCGCGCCTGCGGGCCGCCGACGGTGTGACGGCGACGATCGCGGCGCACCAGGCGCTGAAGTTCACCCCCGGGCCCGACGACGAGACGCCCGTCTGGGCGAGCGACCGCGCCGTCGTGGCCGGGCTGTCGCTGGCCCTCACCCTGGTCGGCAACACGACCGCCGCGCTGGAGTGGGTCAGGCGCGTCGAGCGCCCCGGTGACGCGCCGGACGCGGGGGAGGTCGAGGGGGAGGGCCGCGCCCTGGTCGGAGTCGCGGGAGACCCCGCGACCGAGTCCGTCGTCGTCGCCGGCACGCTCGCCCGGATCGCCGACGAGCTCGACCGCCTCGGCCCCGTCGCCGCCGGGACGGGGCGCGGCGCGGAGGAGGGAGCCACGGACCAGGCGGACGTCGTGCGCAGGCTCCTCGACGCGACGACGGACGCCGGGCTGCAGGGCGGGCTCGTGCTCGTCCTCACCGGGATCGCGCTCCTGCGCGGTGAGGCCGCCCCGATGCTCGCGGAGGTCGAGCGCCGCGCGATCGTCGCCCGGTCGGCCACCGAGATCCCCGTCGCCCGCATCCTCATGCACAGCTCGGCTGCCGACCTCTGCCTCGCGCTCGGCCACACGACCGCGGCGGGCTCGTGGATCGACTCCGCCCACGCGGGCGCGTACGCATCGGTCCTGCTCGAGCCCGTCCGGGTCCGGCTGCTCCTCGCGCGCGGGGACGTCGCGGAGGTCCTGCGCCGGACCGAGACGATCGACGAGTCGGTGGCGCCGCGGTACGCGATCGAGCTCTGGCTGGGACGGGCCGCCGCCGCGAAGCGCTCCGGCCTCCTCTACGTCCTGTCCGAGGCGGTGAGGGAGGCGGTCGCGCTCGCCGTCGAGCACCGGATCGTCCGACCGTTCCTCATGCTGCCGGCGGACGTGGCGCCCGACATCGTCGAGCTCGCGGCACCGGCGCTCGGTGACCTCGACGTCCCGCTCCTGCACGAGCACCGCGGGGTCTTCCCGGCCCCCGAGGACGAGGTGCGACTGACGGCGCGCGAGCTGGAGGTCCTCACCGAGCTCGCCAAGGGCGCGACGGTGCCCGCCATCGCGCGGACCTACGTCGTGGCCCCGTCGACGATCCGGACCCACACCTCCGCGCTCTACCGCAAGCTCGGCGTCACGACGCGCGCCGCGGCGATCGAGCGGGCGCAGCGCCTCGGTCTGCTGCCGGGCACGGGCGACGACGCCTGAGCGTGGTGGTCGGCGGCGTCGGACCGGACGCCCCCGGACACCGTCTGGACGCCACCTGGACGCGATCCGGACCCCACTCTCGCACCGGGTCGACCGGAGTCCATGCGCCTCCCCCTCCACCTGCCGGTCGGCGCGGGCTTGACTGTGCGTGGGGCGCCGCAGACACGGTCCCCCGCCGGCCGAGGTCGTGCCGGCGGTTCCACGGCTGCAGGGAAGGGAAGGGCCCGGCAACCGTGCCCGGACGGACGTCTCCGGGCGGCGGGGGCCGTGCCGGACAGCGTCGTCCGAGGGGGTGGGGGCGCCGGGCGCCCCCACCCCCGCCCCGCACGGGTCCCCCGGTCGAGCGCCCCCGCGCCCGGCCGGGCCAGGGAACCCACGGGTCGAGCGCCCCCGCGCCCGGCCGGCCCGGGAACCCACGGGTCGAGCGCCCCCGCGCCCGGCCCGGCGGAGGCACGGCCGGGACCGGCGCCGGACGTGCGCTGGCTCACCGCGACGGGCAGTTCCGCGGCGAGGAGCGATGGCGTAGGATTGCTCGCTGGGCATAGTCGTGTCTCGGCACGGCTGTGCGACCGCGCGGCGCGGTCGTACCACCACCCACGACGTGAGCGGAGCACATGGCGAAGAAGGACGGGGTCATCGAGATCGAGGGAAGCGTCGTCGAGGCGCTCCCGAACGCGATGTTCCGGGTTGAGCTGAGCAACGGGCACAAGGTCCTCGCTCACATCTCGGGCAAGATGCGTCAGCACTACATCCGGATCCTCCCCGAGGACCGGGTCGTGGTCGAGCTCAGCCCGTACGACCTCACCCGCGGCCGCATCGTCTACCGCTACAAGTAACCCATCCACATCTCGAGCGTCGACGCCGCCCGAGCCCGATCCGGGCCGGCGGGCGAGCGACGATGAAGGAAGCGCCATGAAGGTCAAGCCCAGCGTCAAGAAGATCTGCGACAACTGCAAGGTGATCCGTCGCCACGGTCGCGTCATGGTCATCTGCGACAACCTTCGTCACAAGCAGCGCCAGGGCTGATCCCCTGGAAGTCGGCCGTACCCGGCCGGCGACATTCCGACAGCACGCCGCGCGCGTGCCACCCCCGGTCCGGAGGCCGGGGCCCGCAGCAGGCGGGAGGTCGGGGTGATCGGACCTCCGGAACGATCGAGGAGAACTCGAGTGGCACGTCTTTCCGGCGTCGACCTCCCCCGCGAGAAGCGGCTTGAGGTTGCGCTCACCTACATCTACGGCGTCGGCCGTACCCGTGCGGCCAAGGCGCTCGAGGCGACCGGGGTCAGCCCGGACCTGCGCGTCAAGGACATGACGGACGCCGACCTCGTCGCCCTGCGCGACTTCATCGAGGGCAACTACCAGATCGAGGGTGACCTGCGGCGCGAGATCGCCGCGGACATCCGTCGCAAGGTCGAGATCGGGAGCTACCAGGGCATCCGCCACCGTCGCGGCCTTCCTGTCCGCGGGCAGCGCACCAAGACCAACGCGCGCACCCGCAAGGGCCCGAAGAAGACCGTGGCCGGCAAGAAGAAGACCAAGTAGCGACACCCGACGGCGCCCGCCCCGCGGCGTGAGCGCCTCCCCGATCACCCACCCTCGCGAGAACGGAACCACCCATGCCTCCCAAGGCTCGTACCTCGACGGCCGCGCGTCGTCCGCGTCGCAAGGAGCGGAAGAACGTCTCCGCCGGCAACGCCTTCATCAAGTCGACGTTCAACAACACGATCGTCTCCATCACGGACCCGTCCGGCGCGGTCATCGCCTGGGCGTCGTCCGGCCAGGTCGGCTTCAAGGGCTCCCGCAAGTCCACGCCGTTCGCGGCGCAGCTCGCGGCCGAGGCGGCCGCCCGCCGCGCCCAGGAGCACGGCATGAAGAAGGTCGACGTCTTCGTCAAGGGCCCCGGCTCCGGCCGTGAGACCGCGATCCGCTCGCTCACCGCGACGGGTCTCGAGGTCGGCTCGATCCAGGACGTCACCCCGCAGGCGCACAACGGCTGCCGCCCGCCGAAGCGCCGCCGGGTCTGAGACACCGCACCCCGGTGCCGCGGGCGGGGACGAGCGCGCGTCGTTCGTCGTCGTCGGCGGTACCGGGGTCGACCGCCCCCCTGGGGCGGTCTGCCGCACGACCCGCGCGGACGGACCGAGTCCGCGCGGCCCTGCGAGGCGTCATATAGCGGACGCCCGCGCGAAAGGAATGATCGACCGTGCTCATCGCACAGCGCCCCGTTCTCACCGAAGAGGTCGTCGACGACCAGCGTTCGCGCTTCGTCATCGAGCCCCTCGAGCCCGGCTTCGGCTACACGCTCGGCAACTCGATGCGTCGCACCCTGCTCTCCTCCATCCCCGGTGCCGCCGTCACGTCGATCCGCATCGACGGCGTGCTGCACGAGTTCTCGACCGTGCCGGGTGTCAAGGAGGACGTCTCCGAGATCATCCTCAACATCAAGAACCTCGTCGTCTCCTCGGAGAACGACGAGCCCGTCGTCATGTACCTGCGCAAGCAGGGTTCCGGCACGGTGACGGCCGAGGACATCACGCCGCCCGCCGGAGTCGAGGTGCACAACCCCGAGCTGCACATCGCCACGCTCAACGACAAGGGCAAGCTCGAGATCGAGCTCACCGTCGAGCGCGGCCGCGGCTATGTCTCCGCGCAGCAGAACAAGTCGATCGACGCCGAGATCGGCCGCATCCCGGTCGACTCGATCTACTCGCCGGTGCTCAAGGTCAGCTACAAGGTCGAGGCGACCCGTGTCGAGCAGCGCACGGACTTCGACAAGCTCGTGGTCGACGTCGAGACCAAGAGCGCGATCACCCCGCGCGACGCGCTGGCCTCGGCCGGCAAGACGCTGGTCGAGCTGTTCGGCCTCGCGCGCGAGCTCAACGTCGAGGCCGAGGGCATCGAGATCGGCCCGTCGGCGATGGACACCGAGCTCGCCCAGGACATGGCGCTCCCGATCGAGGAGCTCGGCCTGCTGTCGCGCTCCTACAACTGCCTCAAGCGCGAGGGCATCCACTCCGTGGGCGAGCTCGTCGCCCGCTCGGAGGCGGACCTCCTCGACATCCGCAACTTCGGCGCGAAGTCGATCGACGAGATCAAGGAGAAGCTGCAGACGCTCGGCCTCGGTCTCAAGGACAGCCCCGCGGGCTTCGACCTGGCCCAGCACCGCGGCACCGAGGCGGACGACGACTACGGGGACATCCGGTTCTCCGCCGAGAACCCCGCCTGATCCCACCGCCCATCGCGCACCGTATTCACTCAAGGAGTCATCATGCCCAAGCCCGCCAAGGGTCCGCGTCTGGGTGGTAGCCCGTCGCACGAGCGCCACATGCTCGACAACCTCGCGCAGTCCCTGTTCGAGCACGGCAGCATCACGACGACGGTCGTGCGCGCCAAGCGCGTCCAGCCGCTGGCCGAGCGCCTCGTCCAGTTCGCCAAGCGCGGCGACCTGGCCTCGCGCCGCCGGGTGCTGACGCACCTGTCGGACAAGAGCGTCGTGCACACACTGTTCGCGGAGACGGCCCCGAAGATGGCCGACCGCGACGGCGGATACACGCGCATCACGAAGGTCGGCAATCGCAAGGGCGACAACGCCCCCATGGCGGTCATCGAGCTCGTCCTCGAGCCGGTCTCGCCGAAGCAGGCCGTCGTCAAGGAGGCCACGAAGGCTGCGCAGAAGGCGGCCCCGGCCGCCGAGGCGCCGGCTGCCGAGGACACGAGCTCGGGGGACACGAGCTCGGAGGAGACCGCCGTGGAGGTCCCGACCTCCGCCGAGTCGATCGAGGCCGATGCCGGCGACACCGCCGACGTCGAGGCTGTCGAGGCCGATGCGCCCGCAGCCGAGGCGACGGAGGTGGACGCCGACGAGGCGACCGACGGCGAGGCGACCGACGGCGAGGCGGACGCCGACAAGGCCTGACGCTCGGGCTCAGCAGAGACGCCGGAGGGCGGACCACCGATGGGTGGTCCGCCCTCCGGCGTTCGAGCGTCGTGGACCGGCGGGTGTGCCCGCACGACGACGGCCGCGACGCCGGAGCGCCGCGGTCGTCGACCGCCCGTGCCGGCGGAACCCCCTCAGGAACCACCGCTTCCGGCCGGTGGCGACCGGGGACCCCTCAGACCCCGGTCGCGGCACGCGCGTGGCTCGCGGCCACGGGCGTGGTCAGTCGCCCGAGTCGGCGCTCGGGGCCGAGTCGGGGGAGTCCGGGGAGCTCGCGCTCGGGGCGGAGGCCGGGGAGTCGGCCGACCAGCCCGAGTCTGCCGAGACCGGAGCCGGACGCGGCGCGGGGGCAGGCGCGGGAGCCGGTGCCGGGGCGGGCGCGGGACGGGGAGCCGGTGCGGGCGCGGGGGCCTGCTGGCGCGGCGCGGGGGCCGGCGACGGTGCCGACGGCGCGGACTGCGCCGAGGCGGGCGACGGGGCCGGCGCCGGGCTCGCGGCCGAGACGGCCGAGGCCTGGCTGGGAGCGCTGACCGTGCTCACCGCGGTGCGCGTGCTGTAGGCGGACTCGGGCAGCGCGAGGCGGCCCGGGCCGAGCAGCTCGACGCGCGGTGCCGACGGCGCGGACGGTGCCGAGGAGGGCGACGGTGCCGACGGGCCGGACACGGTCTGCCGCTGCGACGCGGGGGTGCGGTCCGCGGGTCGGTCGTCCCGGTCGTCGCGGTCGTCGGCGACGGCGAGCGAGCCGCCCGCGATGATGGCCACGGCGGACAGGGTGCCGGTGGTGATCCACAGCTTCTTGCTCATGATCTCTCTCCTTCGTCGGCCGTCCGGGGGGACGGGGTCTCTCGATGACCTGAACTCTGCCGAAGCGATCGGTGAAGACCGGGAGAGCGATGTGAAGGTCCCCTCATCTCGTGGTGGAGGCGTTCATCCGGCGCCAGAGACCCGTGCGTGGTCGCGCGGGCACGGATGGGTGGGGCGGCCCCCGACTACCCTGCTCGGGTGGAGAGCGAACCCCCCGTCGACCCGGTGCGCGTCCGCCTCGACCTCGCCTACGACGGCACGGACTTCTCCGGCTGGGCGGCGCAACCGGGCCTGCGCACCGTCGAGGGCGAGCTGACGGCGGCACTGACCACGGTGCTGCGCGTGCCGGGTCTGAGGCTCACCGTGGCGGGGCGGACCGACGCCGGCGTGCACGCACACCACCAGGTGGCGCACGTCGACGTCCCTCGCGAGGCCTGGGACGCCGTCCCCGGACGCTCGGGCCGCACCCCGGGCGAGGCCCTCGTCGCGCGCCTCGCCGGTGTCCTCGCCAAGGCGGCGGGCGGACCGCGCGGGAGCAGCGACGTCGTCGTGCGGGGTGCTGCACCGGCCCCCGACGGCTTCGACGCACGCTTCTCGGCCACCTGGCGCAGCTACCGGTACCGCGTGAGCGACGCGGCGGCCACCCGCGACCCCGGGCGGCGCGGCACCGTGCTGTGGCACCCGCGCCCGCTCGACGAGCGAGCGATGGCACGGGCGGCGACCGGCCTCGTCGGCGAGCACGACTTCCTGTCCTACTGCCGCCCCCGGGAGGGCGCGACGACGATCCGCACCCTCGAGTCCGCCGCCGTCGAGCGGGCGGCGAGCGGCGCGGACGCCGGGCTCCTCGTGCTCTCCGTGCGCGCCGACGCGTTCTGCCACTCGATGGTCCGCTCGCTCGCCGGCGCGCTGCTGGCCGTGGGGGAGGGGCGGCGCGACCCGGGGTGGCCCGCGGAGGCGCTCGCGCTGCGGAGCCGGACGGCGGGCGTCGACGTCGCGCCGGCGCACGGGCTCACGCTCGAGGAGGTCGGGTACCCGGACGACAGCCGGCTGGCCGTGAGGGCGGCGGCGGCCCGGCGGGTGCGGACGCTGGAGGAGTAGGCGTGGTGTCCACCGTCACGACCTCTGCGAGGTGCGGGGTCTCCCGCGCCCGGCGCGGGTGGGCTACCCTGGGGAGTCGTCGTACGTCCCTCGTGCGCCCGGTGCCTCCCACTCGCCGGAGCCGCGCCGAGGATGACCGCGGCACGAAGCAACCGACCATTGGTGGTGGCGCCCACGAGCGCCGCACCCGTTCGTCAAGAACGCCGACAGTAGTAGTGAGGCATACGCCCGTGCGCACGTACACACCCAAGCCCGGCGACATCACGCGGCAGTGGCACGTCATCGACGCCACCGACGTGGTCCTGGGCCGTCTGGCCTCCCAGGTCGCCACCCTGCTCCGTGGGAAGCACAAGCCGACCTTCGCCCCGCACGTCGACGGCGGTGACTTCGTCGTCGTCATCAACGCCGACAAGGTCGCGCTGACCGGCGCCAAGCTGGCGGACAAGAAGACCTACACCCACTCGGGCTTCCCGGGCGGGCTCAAGTCGACCACCTACGTCGAGATGCTCGCCAAGCACCCGACGCGCGCCGTCGAGCGCGCCGTGCGCGGGATGCTGCCGAAGACGACCCTGGGTCGTCAGCAGCTCGACAAGCTCAAGATCTACGCGGGCCCCGAGCACCCGCACGCGGCCCAGCAGCCGCAGCCGTTCGTCATTGACCAGGTCGCTCAGCAGCCCGCCAAGGCCTGAGCCCACCACCGAGACCCACGAGGAGAACCGTGGCCGAGCCCACCACCGAGTTCGACGTCGACGCAGACGACGTGCCCGCCAGCTACACGTCCGAGAGCGAGTCCGCCCCCGAGGGTGCCGGCGCGTCGATCACCGCCCCCGGCCAGGCCCTGGGCCGCCGCAAGGAGGCCGTGGCCCGCGTCCGGCTCGTCCCGGGTACGGGGGAGTGGACCATCAACGGTCGCACGCTCGAGGAGTACTTCCCGAACAAGCTCCACCAGCAGCTCGCGCGCTCGCCGTTCACGCTGCTCGACCTCGACGGTCGCTTCGACGTCCACGCGCGCATCGCCGGTGGCGGTACGTCCGGCCAGGCCGGCGCGCTGCGCCTCGGTATCGCCCGCGCGCTCAACGTCATCGACCGCGACGCGAACCGCGCCGAGCTGAAGAAGGCCGGGTTCCTCACGCGTGACGCCCGCGCCATCGAGCGCAAGAAGGCCGGCCTCAAGAAGGCCCGCAAGGCGCCGCAGTACTCCAAGCGCTGATCCATTCGGCCACGGCCCCGTCCCGGTTGGGGACGGGGCCGTCGTCGTCCACCCCCGCGCGCCCCGCTGCGCGCACCCGCCGCCGTCCGGCACGCTGTGCGCGGACGGAGACCACCTCTGGAGGGGACCGCATGGCACGGCTGTTCGGCACGGACGGGGTTCGCGGACTCGCGAACCGGGACATCACCGCGAGCCTCGCGCTCGAGCTCGGCGTGGCCGCCGCGCGCGAGCTCGTCGCCTCGGGGGCCGCGCACGGCGCCGGGGACCGGCCGCGAGCCATCGTCGGCCGTGACACGCGCGTCTCCGGCGAGATGCTGTCGGCCGCGATGTGCGCGGGCCTGGCCTCGGCGGGCGTCGACGTCGACGATGTCGGGGTGCTGCCCACGCCGGGGATCGCCCACCTCACCGCGACCTCCGACGTCGACCTCGGCGTGGTCATCTCCGCCTCGCACAACGCGATGCCGGACAACGGCATCAAGTTCTTCGCCCGCGGCGGCTACAAGCTCGACGACGCGGTCGAGGACCGGCTCGAGTCGCTCCTCGGCACCGACTACGACGCCCCCGTCGGCGACGGCCTCGGCCGCCTCGGGGCCGGCGCCGGCGCTGCCGACGCGACCTACATCCAGCACCTCGTCGGCGCGATCGGGAGCACGCCGCTCAAGGGTCTGCGCGTGGCCGTCGACTGCGCGAACGGCGCGGCCTCGGACATCGCGCCCGCCGCGCTGCGGGAGGCCGGCGCCGACGTCGTCGTCCTCAACGCCTCGCCGGACGGCTACAACATCAACGACGCCTGCGGGTCGACGCACCCCGAGCAGCTCCAGGCCGTGACCGTGGCCGCCGGCGCCGCCTTCGGCGTCGCGTTCGACGGGGACGCCGACCGCTGCCTCGCCGTCGACGCCGCCGGGACGCTGGTCGACGGCGACCAGATCATGGGCATCCTTGCGACCGACCTCAAGGAGCGCGGCGAGCTCGCGCACGACACGCTCGTCGTCACGGTGATGTCCAACCTCGGCCTCCTCAAGGCGATGGAGCGCGAGGGCATCGCGACCGTCCAGACGGGCGTGGGCGACCGCTACGTGCTCGAGGCGATGCGCGCCGGCGGGTTCGTCCTCGGCGGCGAGCAGTCGGGCCACGTCATCGCCGCCTCCCACGCCTCGACCGGGGACGGTGTGCTCACGGCGCTCCTCCTCGCCCAGCGCGTGGTCCAGACCGGGCGCTCGCTCACCGATCTCGCGTCCGTCGTCACCCGCCTCCCGCAGGTGCTGCTCAACGTCAAGGGCGTCGACCGGGCCGGGGCCGCCACGGACGAGGGCGTCGCCGACGCCGTCGCGGCCTCCGAGGGGCGTCTCGGCGGCGGGGGCCGCGTGCTCCTGCGCCCGTCCGGCACCGAGCCGGTCGTGCGCGTGATGGTCGAGGCCGGCACGGAGGACGTGGCCCGCCACGAGGCGGAGACCCTGGCCGCGGTCGTCGCCGACCGGCTCGCCCTGCCCGCCTGACCGACGTGGGAGACGTCCTCGCGCTCGTCGACGCCGTCCAGGACTGGATGGTCGACCTCGCGGCGTCTCCGTGGGTCCTCGTCATCGTCCTCGCGGGCTGCATCGTCGACGGCTTCTTCCCGGCGGCGCCGAGCGAGGGGGTCGTCATCGCGGCCGCCGCGCTCACCGCGCACGGCGAGGGCCCGCACATCTACCTCCTGTGGCCGGCGGCGGCCGTCGGTGCGTTCGTGGGCGACCAGATCGCCTACCGGATCGGCATGGCGATCCCGCTGCACCGCATCCCCGTGCTCAACCGGGGGCGCGGCGCGAAGGTCGTGGCCGGAGCGCGCCGCACGCTCGGCAGGCGCGGGGCCGCGCTCATCCTCGCCGCGCGCTTCATCCCGTTCGGCCGGGTGGCCGTCAACATGACCGCGGGGGCGGTCGACTACCCCCGGACCAGGTTCGTCCTGCTCAGCGGGATCGCGGCGATCGTCTGGGCGACCTACGCGGTGGCGCTCGGGTTCGGCGCGGGCGCGGCGATCAAGGAGCACCCGCTGCTCGGGGTGGTGCTCGGCGTCGTCGGCGGTTTCCTCCTCGGGATCCTCCTCGAGCGGGTGCTCGGCTGGGCGCAGGGCCGCTTCCTCCCGCAGCTCGGGCTGGACGACGAGGAGGAGGACGAGCACGACGACGACGAGCACGACGCCGCCGCCACTGCTGCTCCCGCCGACCGCGTGGGCGGAGCCGACGGCGAGCCGGACACGGACCCGGAGTCCGACTCGGACACCGAGGGCCAGGTCGCGTAGCGCGGCGTCGGCGCTCAGAGCTTGCGCAGCAGCATCCGGTGCATCCGGTGGTCGCCGTCCTTCGTGATGACGAGCTTGGCCCGGCCGCGGGTGGGCAGGATGTTCTGCACGAGGTTGGGGGCGTTGATCGTCTCCCAGATGTGCGCGGCGGTGGCGGCGCCCTCCTCGTCGTCGAGGTCGGCGTAGCGGCGGAAGTACGAGCCGGGCACGGAGAACGCGGTCTCGCGCAGCGCGAGGAACCGGTCGACGTACCACCGCTTGACGTCGGAGGTCCGCGCGTCGACGTAGATCGAGAAGTCGAAGAAGTCGCTGACGGCGAGCATCGACGAACGGTCGGCGGTGGGCCGCGCCGGCTGGAGGACGTTGAGCCCCTCGACGATGAGGATGTCCGGGTGCGTGACGACCTTCCGCTCGCCCGGCACGATGTCGTACCGCACGTGGTCGTAGACGGGCGTGGACACCGAGGTCGCGCCCGCCTTGACCGAGGCGACGAAGCGCAGCAGCGCGCGCCGGTCGTAGGACTCGGGGAAGCCCTTGCGGCCGAGCAGCCCGCGCCGCTCGAGCTCGGCGTTGGGGAAGAGGAACCCGTCGGTCGTCACGAGCTCGACCCGCGGTGTCTGGGGCCAGCGCCGCAGGAGCTCGCGCAGCAGCCGGGACGTCGACGACTTGCCGACCGCGACCGAACCGGCGACCCCGATGACGAACGGTGTGCGCTGGTAGCTGCCGCCGAGGAAGTGGGCCGTGCCGGCGTGCAGGTGGTCCGTCGCCGCGACGTACTGCTGGAGCAGCGCGGAGAGCGGTCGGTAGACGACGTCGACCTCGGACAGGTCGAGCGGGTCCCCGAGCCCGCGGAGGTTGACGACGTCGGCGTCGGTCAGCGGCAGCGGGGTCGTCTCGGCCAGGCGCGACCACGACTCGCGGTCGAGCTCCGTGTAGGGCGTGAGGTGGCGGCCGTGCTCGGCCCCGTCCCGGGATCCGTCGTCGGGTCGCTGGAGGTCCGCTGACACCCGGACATTCTGCCACCGGCGAGGCAGTTATCCTCGCTCCCATGTGTGGAATCGTCGGCTACGTCGGCCCCAGCGCCCCGTCCACCCGCCCCCTCGAGATCGCCATGGACGGTCTCGCGCGGCTCGAGTACCGCGGGTACGACTCCGCGGGCATCGCCGTGCACACGGGTGAGGAGATCGTCGTCCGCAAACGGGCGGGCAAGCTCCAGAACCTGCGCGACGCGATCGAGCAGGACCCCGTGCCGGACGGCGTGGCCTCGATCGGCCACACCCGCTGGGCCACCCACGGCGGCCCCACCGACGCCAACGCGCACCCGCACGTCGGGGGCGACGGAGCCGTCGCCGTCATCCACAACGGCATCATCGAGAACTTCGCCCCGCTGCGCCGCGAGCTCGTCGAGGCCGGCGTGGAGATGACGTCGCAGACCGACACCGAGGTCGTCGCCCACCTGCTCGCCGCCGCCTACGACGGCGACCTCACGGCCGCGATGCTCGCCGTCGTCGGCCGGCTCGAGGGCGCGTTCACGATCCTCGCCCAGCACCGCGACCAGCCCGGCACGGTGGTCGGCGCCCGCCGGTCCTCCCCGCTCGTGGTCGGGCTCGGCGAGGGCGAGAACTTCCTCGGCTCGGACGTCTCCGCGTTCATCTCCGGGACGAAGGAGGCCCTCGAGCTCGACGAGGACCAGGTCGTGACGATCACGCCCGGCTCGGTCGAGGTCGTCGGCTTCGACGGCTCGCCCGCCCAGGGACGCCGCTACACGGTGGACTGGGACGCGGCCGCGGCGGTCAAGGACGGGTTCCCCACCTTCATGGACAAGGAGATCCACGACCAGCCGGCCGCCGTGCGCGACACGCTGCTCGGGCGCCGCGACGAGGAGGGACGCCTCGTCCTCAACGAGATGCGGATCGAGGAGTCGGTGCTGCGCACCGTCGACAAGGTCATCATCATCGCCTGCGGCACCGCCGCGTACGCCGGGCACGTGGCCAAGTACGCCATCGAGCACTGGTGCCGGATCCCCTGCGAGGTCGAGCTCGCGAGCGAGTTCCGCTACCGCGACCCGGTCGTCACCGAGCGCACCCTCGTCGTCGCGATCTCCCAGTCGGGGGAGACGATGGACACGCTCATGGCCGTGCGGCACGCGCGCGAGCAGGGCTCGAAGGTCCTGGCCATCGTCAACACGTTCGGGTCGACGATCGCGCGCGAGGCCGACGCCGTGCTGT
The DNA here is from genome assembly GCF_057652375.1 of Georgenia sp. Z1344. Lineage (NCBI taxonomy): Bacteria > Bacillati > Actinomycetota > Actinomycetes > Allobogoriellales > Allobogoriellaceae > Georgenia > Georgenia sp. Z1344. The sequence goes on from NZ_CM172728.1 coordinate 2,449,428, forward strand.
ACACGCACGCGGGCCCCGAGATCGCCGTCGCCTCGACCAAGGCGTTCCTCGCCCAGATCACGGGCTGCTACCTGCTCGGCCTCTACCTCTCCCAGCTGCGCGGCAACAAGTACCCGGAGGAGGTGGCGGGCTACCTCGAGGAGCTCGCCGCGATGCCGGACAAGATCGCGGAGGTCCTCGAGAAGGAGGAGGAGCACGTCCGCGAGCTCGCCCGGTCGATGGCCGACACGGACTCGGTGCTCTTCCTCGGCCGGCACGTCGGCTTCCCCGTCGCCCTCGAGGGGGCGCTCAAGCTCAAGGAGCTCGCGTACATCCACGCGGAGGGCTTCGCCGCCGGCGAGCTCAAGCACGGGCCGATCGCGCTCGTCGACGAGGGGCAGCCGGTGTTCGTCGTCGTGCCCACGCCTCGGCGCCCCGTCCTCCACCAGAAGGTCGTCTCCAACATCCAGGAGGTCCGTGCGCGGGGCGCGCTGACGATCGTGGTCGCGGAGGAGGGGGACACGGACGTCGAGGAGGTCGCGGAGCACGTCATCCGCGTGCCGCGCACGCCCACCCTCATGATGCCGCTCGTGACGACCGTCCCGCTGCAGATCTTCGCCTCCGAGGTGGCCGCGGCGAAGGGGCTCGACGTCGACCAGCCCCGCAACCTCGCCAAGTCCGTCACGGTCGAGTAGCGGCCCGCGGTGGGGGTGCGGTCGGTGGGGATCGACGTCTGCTCGGTCGAGCGGTTCACGGAGGCCGTCGAACGGTCGCCGCGGCTGCTCACGCGGTTGTTCACGCCCGAGGAGCGCGACCTGCCGCCGGCGTCGCTCGCCGCGCGGTTCGCCGCGAAGGAGGCCATCGCGAAGGCGCTCGGTGCGCCCGCGGGCATGCGCTGGCACGACTGCACCGTGCGGCGGGTGAGCGGCGGCGCGCCGCTCGTCGAGATCCGGGGCACCGTGGCGGCCCGGGCGGCCGAGCTCGGCATCGTCCGGTGGCACCTCTCGATCTCGCACGACGCCGGGATCGCCGCCGCCGTGGCGATCGGGGAGGGAGACTGATGCGGACCGCACTGACGGCCGGGGCGATCAGGACGCTCGAGGAGCCGCACCTCGCGGCCGGCGTGCCGCTGATGGAACGGGCGGCCGGCACCGTGGCGGCCGCCGTCGAGGCGGAGCTGCGCGCGACCACGAAGGACCTCACGGGCACGCGCGTGCTCGTGCTCGTCGGCCCCGGTGCCAACGGCGGGGACGCGCTGCTGGCCGCGGCCCGGCTCGCCTCGACGGGCGTGCGGGTCGTCGCCCTCACGGTCGGCGACTCCGTGCACCCGCCGGGCCTGTACGCGGCGCGCACGGCCGGGGTCGACCTCCGGTCCGCCCCGGGCTCCGCCGTGCCCGACGTCCCCGAGGCGACCGACGTCCCCGACCTCGTGTCGTGGTCCGAGCTGATCGTCGACGGCATGCTGGGGATCGGGGCCACGGGCGGCCTGCGCGGGCCCGCCCGCGCGGTGGCCGAGACCGTGCTCGCGGGGCCGCGGCGCACGGTCGTGGCCGTCGACGTGCCCTCCGGGATCGGGGTCGACGACGGGACCCTGCCCGGGCCGGTCCTCCACGCCGACGTCACCGTGACGATGATCGCCGCGAAGCCGGGGATCCTCCTCCCGCCGGCGGCCGGCCGCGCCGGTCGCATCGAGGTGTCCGACATCGGGGTGGCGCCGACGGGCGAGCCGGCCGTGGTCGAACCGGGCTGGGCCGAGGTCGCGCGGAGCGTGCACACCCCCTCGTGGGAGGACGACAAGTACTCCCGCGGCGTCCTCGGGGTGGTCGCGGGCTCGGAGACCTACCCGGGCGCCGCCGTTCTCACGGTGGCGGGCGCGCTGCGCACCGGGGTCGGCATGGTCCGGCACCTCGCGGACCGGCGGTCCGTCGACCTCGTGCTCGCCGCCCACCCCGAGGTCGTCGGTGCCGACGGGCGCGTCCAGGCCCTCGTCGTCGGCCCCGGCACGGCCGACGGCGCCGACCGGGAGCGGCTCTCGGCCGCCCTCGAGCGGGCGCTGCGCGACGGCACCCCGACGGTCGTCGACGCCGGTGCGCTGCCGCTCGTGACCGGGCTCGACCGCAGCGGGCACGGGGTGACCGGCGACCTCGCCGGGACGGTGCCGTTCGTCCTCACCCCGCACCCCGGGGAGGCTGCGCGGCTGCTGAGCACGCTGCGGTCGGCGGAGGTGGACCGCGCGGAGGTCGAGGCCGCCCCCGCGGCCGCGGCGACCGAGATCGCCCACGGGACCGGCGCGGTGGTGCTCCTCAAGGGCGCCCGCACGGTCGTCGCCGGGGGCGGACCGCTGCGCGTGGCCTCCGCCGGCGTCCCGTGGCTCGCGACCGCCGGCTCCGGCGACGTCCTTGCCGGCGTGCTCGGCGCGCTCCTCACCTCGGCCGGCGCTCGGGCCGAGGCGGTGGGGCGCCCGCTCAGCCGCGCCGAGCTCGCCGACGCCGCCGTGGCGGCCGCCCACGTCCACGGCAGCGCGGGCCTGCGCGCGGCCGGGGACGCACCAGGTCGGCCGATCGTCGCCGGCGACGTCGCGGCCGCCCTGCCTGACGTCGTCGCCGACCTCGTGGCCGGGCGCGACCCGGCGGGCGAGCAGACGTCGGCCCGCGGCGGTGGGATCCTCCAGCGGTTCGGCCTGCGGTGAGCGGCGCCTGGCACACTGTCGCGGTGACGAACGAGGGCGGGAGCGTGAGCGCCGCGGAGAGCCACTGGCCGGCGCGGGCGCGGATCGACCACGAGGCCTTCGCGCACAACCTCCGCACCCTGCGGGACCGTGCCGGCGGGGTCGACGTCCTCGCCGTCGTCAAGGCCGACGCCTACGGGCACGGACTGCTGCCCGTCGCGCGGACCGCTCTCGAGGCCGGGGCCACCCTCCTCGGGGTGGCGCAGCTGGCCGAGGCGCTGACGCTGCGGCACGGGCTCGGCCCCGGCGGTCGCGTGCTCGCCTGGCTGTACGCCCCCGGCGCCCCGCTCGCCGCGGCGCTCCGGGCCGACATCGAGATCGGCATCGGTGCCCCGTGGATGCTCGACGAGGTCCTCGCCGCGACCCGGGAGACCGGCATCGCCGCGGACGTGCACCTCAAGCTCGACACGGGGATGGCCCGCAACGGCGTCGAGCCACGGCAGGTCGACGAGCTCGCCGCCAGGCTCGGCCCGGCGGTCGCCGAGGGGTCGGTCCGCGTGGCCTCGACCTTCTCCCACCTGGCGAGCGCGGACGAGCCCGGCAGCGGCGTGACGGAGCGTCAGACCGAGCTGTTCCTCGCGCTCGTCGACCGGCTCCGCGCCGCCGGGACCGAGCCCGGGCCGCTGCACCTCGCGGCGTCGTCGGGCGTGCTCCTGCACCCGGCCACCCATCTCGACATGATCCGTCCCGGCATCGCCCTGTACGGGGTCTCCCCGGCCGAGGACGTCGCCCCCGCGGCCGAGCACGGCCTGCGTCCGGTGATGACGGTGAGCGGCCGGCTCGTCCTCACGCGCGAGGCGCCCGCCGGCACGCCCGTGGGCTACGGGCACACCGCCGCCACGGAGCGGGACACGGTCCTCGGGCTCGTCCCGCTCGGGTACGCGGACGGCGTCCCGCGCGCGGCCTCGAACCAGGTCGCGCTCAGCGCCGCGGGGCGGCGCGTCCCTCAGGTCGGGCGCGTGAGCATGGACCAGGTCGTCGTCGACCTCGGGCCGGGGGCGGCGGACCGGCCCGGCGACGACATCGTCCTGTTCGGCGACCCCGCGCGCGGCGAGGCGTCGGCCTGGGACTGGGCGGAGGCGTCCGGGACCATCGCCTACGAGATGCTCACGTCGGTCGGCGTGCGGGTCCCGCGCGTGCACGTGGGCGCCGCCGGCGGCGCGGGGCGGGAGGAACGATGACGGGACGGACCGGGGACACCGGGCAGGTGGGCCAGTACAGACGGACCGGGCAGGCCGAGGTCGCGGGTCGGGGCGGGCAGGCCCGGCAGGTGAGCGCGACCTGGCGCGCGACGGCGCCGACGGCCGAGGACACGCGCGCCCTCGCGGCCCGGCTCGCCGCGCACCTGCGGGCCGGCGACCTGCTCGTGCTCACGGGCCCGCTCGGCGCCGGCAAGACGACCTTCGTCCAGGGCCTCGGGGCGGCGCTCGGGGTGCGCGGGACGATCGCCTCGCCGACCTTCGTCATCGCCCGCGAGCACGTGGGGCAGGGCGGCGGGCCGGGGCTCGTCCACGTCGACGCCTACCGCCTGGCCGGGGCCGGCGACCTCGACGCGCTCGACCTCGACAGCTCGCTCGAGGAGTCGGTGACGGTCGTCGAGTGGGGCGAGGGGACCGCCGAGGCGCTCGCCGAGAGCCGCCTCGACGTGGTGCTCACCCGGCCGGTGGGGGACGTGGCCGGCGAGGCGGAGGATTCGGCGGCCTCCGAGGAGGACGATCAGGAGACCGACCTCGCCCCGCCGGCCGACGAGCCCCGCACGATCGACATCACCGCGCACGGACCGCGCTGGGCCGGTACGGACCTCTCGGACGTGACGGGCCCCGGGTGAGGCGGGCATCCGCGGCGCTGCTCGTCCTGCTCGTCGCCGCGTTCCTCGCGGGACCGGCCGCGGCGTCGCCCGACGCCGGACCGGCCGCGACGGCGCTCGACGCGGGACCGGCCGCGACGGCGCTCGACGCGGGACCGGCCGCGACGGCGCTCGACGAGAGCGCGGCCACGGCGACCGCCGCACGCGCCGAGGTGCCGACCGAGGCCCCCTCGGAGTCCGACTCGGACGGGCCCGTCGAGCCCGACCCCGCGCTCGAGAACCTGCTCACGCTCCCGATGACCGTCGAGCGGTGGTTCACGGTCGAGGCGCAGGCGGTCGCGAGGTCCGGCGCGCCCACCGTGCTGGCCGATGCCGTGGACGGTCGGGCCGAGGACCTGACGGTGGGGACGCCACGACCCGTCCTCGCCTGGTCGTCCGACCTCATGGTCGGGAACGCGGTGGAGCCCGTCGTCGTGGCCACGACGAGGGTCGTGGCACCCGTGCTGCTCGACGGGACGGCGGTCGGCGTCGTCGTGCTGGAGACCGCGACCGGGACGTACGTCGGCGAGGTGCGGGACGTGCCCGGGCTCGGCCCGGCGCTCGCCGAGCTCGACCCCGAGGTCGGTGTCGTCGAGGACGGGCGGACCGGCGCCTGGTACGCCTACGCCCACGGCCGCGTCAGCCCCCTCGACGACCGGGCCGGCGGCATGCTCGCCGGCTCGACGGACCTTGCCGCCTACCTGCCGTTCCTCCTGGACCCGGAGCCTTCCGGAAGCGGCGGGGCGGAGCGCGAGGACTCTGTGCGCTGGGTCGTCGTCGGTGGCGTCGTGGCCGTCGGTGCGGTGCTGCTCGCGGCGGGGATCGCCGTCTGGCTGCGCGGCAGCGAGGAGGAGGACGAGTCGCCGGCCGCCCCGGCCACCGAGCGGCTCCGGGCGCGGGTCCGCGCCGAGCTCCGCGAGGGCCGCTCGGGCCGATGGAGCCACCGCGGCTGACGCGCGCCTACCCTTGACCGGTGCGCGTCCTCGTCATCGACACCTCGTCCCGCCCCGTCGCCGCGATGCTCGTCGCGGGGGACGCGCCCGACGCGTCGCCCCTCGTGCAGCACCTCGGACTGGTCGAGGGTGCCCACGACCGCCGGCACGCCGAGGAGCTCGCGCCGGCCGTCGCCGCGCTCGCCGCCGAGCACGGCCGCCCCGACCTCGTCGTCGTGGGCACCGGGCCCGGGCCGTTCACGGGGCTGCGGGTCGGACTCGTCACCGCGCGGACGCTGGCGCGCGGCTGGGGCGCCGCTCTGGCCGGCGTCCCCTCGCTCGACGCCGTCGCCCGGGTCGCGCTCGACGCGCACCCGGGTGCCACGGTCGTCGTCGCCACCGACGCGCGCCGCCGCGAGGTCTACCACGGGCGGTACCGGGCGGCCGGGCCGGACGAGGTTGAGGTGCTCGCCGGTCCCGCCGTGGCCGCGGGCGCGCAGGTCGGTGCCGATCTCGCGCCGGGCGTCGTCGTCGTGGGGGAGAAGGCCGACGAGGTCACCGGGGGCGACCGGCAGGCCGACGTCCCCACCCCCGACCCGGCCGCGTTCCCGCGCGCGCTCGCCCGGCTCGCCCTCGTGCGCCGCGCCGCCGGCGCGAGCCTCCCCACCGAGCCGCTCTACCTGCGCAGGCCCGACGCCGCCGTCCCCGCCCAGGTGGCGCCGTGAGCTATCGGCTGCGCCCGCTGCGCCCCTCGGACGTGCGCCGGGTCGCGGAGCTGGAGCCGGTGCTCTTCGGCCCCGACGACTGGTCGGCCTCCGTCTACCGCACCGAGCTCGAGCTCGTGGGGCGCACCTACCTCGCCGTCGTCGACGAGGAGGACCGGCTCGTCGGCTGGGCGGGCACGGCCGCGGGTGAGGAGGTCCAGGTGATGACGATCGGGATCGACCCGGACCACCGGCGCCGAGGCCTGGCGACCCGATTGATGGACGAGCTCGTCGACCGCGCGCGGCGTGACGGATCACGCAGCATGCTGCTCGAGGTGCGGGCCGACGACCCCGGCGCCCGCGCCCTGTACGCGCGTCGGGGCTTCGAGGAGATCGGGATCCGGCCGCGGTACTACCAGCGCTCGGGCCGCGACGCGGTCGTCATGCGGCTCGATCTCACAGCCCCCGAGGACGCCGGGAACACCGAGAAGGAATAGCGCACGAAAGGCGCACGAAAATACGCACGACAATTGTTCTTGACCGTGTCGAGAGGCTCCGGAAAGACAATCTCGGGACGATTCGTCTCGCATTCGGCGGGTGCCCGGATCGACCGATCTGCGGGGGTTAGGATCGGCCCGTGACCACCACTGCAGCGCCATCGAGGGCGCAGACGGTACGGAGGACGACGGTCGCGCTCAAGGCTTCGATGGCCGTCACGGGTGTGATCTTCGTGCTCTTCGTCCTGTCCCACATGTACGGCAACCTCAAGATGTTCCAGGGCGCCGAGGCGTTCGACGGATATGCGCACTGGCTCCGCGAGGCGTTCTACCCGATGCTGCCGCACCAGGGGATGCTGTGGATCATGCGGGTCGTGCTGCTCGCCTCGCTGGTGATCCACGCGGGCGCGGCGTTCACGCTGTGGAAGAGGGCCAAGGGCGCCCGCACCACGCGGTACGTCAAGAGGCGGTCGCTGCAGCAGAGCTATGCGTCGCGCACGATGCGGTGGGGCGGCGTCATCATCCTCGCCTTCCTCGTCTTCCACATCCTGCAGTTCACCACGATGACCATCGAGGTCGGCGGCTCGTTCGACAGCCCCTACGCCCGCATGGTCGAGGCGTTCCAGCCGGAGCACTGGTGGGTGTTCGCGATCTACCTCGTCGCGATCGTCCTCCTCGCGTTCCACGTGCGGCACGGCGTGTGGTCGGCGCTCGCCACGCTCGGACTGTCGACGAAGCGGCGCGAGGCGGCCTTCAACGGCCTGGCGATCGTCGTCGCCCTCCTGCTCCTCGTCGGGTTCATGGCGGGCCCGACGGCCATCCTCCTCGGCATCGTGAATTGAGGCGCCCCAGATGACTGCACTGATCCAGGACCTGTACCGCGAGGGCGCTCCGGTCGCGGACACCAAGGCGCCCGTGGGCCCCCTCGCCGAGCGGTGGGAGAAGCGCCAGTTCGGCGCCAAGCTCGTCAACCCGGCCAACCGCCGGAAGATCTCGGTCATCGTGGTCGGCACCGGGCTGGCCGGCGGCTCGGCGGCGGCGACGCTCGGCGAGGCCGGGTACCAGGTCAAGGCGTTCTGCTACCAGGACTCCCCGCGCCGGGCGCACTCGATCGCCGCGCAGGGCGGCATCAACGCCGCGAAGAACTACAAGAACGACGGCGACTCCGTCTACCGGCTGTTCTACGACACGGTCAAGGGCGGCGACTTCCGCTCGCGCGAGTCCAACGTCTACCGGCTGGCCGAGGTCTCCAAGCAGATCATCGACCAGTGCGTCGCCCAGGGCGTCCCCTTCGCCCGCGAGTACGGCGGCCTCCTCGACAACCGCTCCTTCGGCGGCGTGCAGGTCTCGCGGACCTTCTACGCGCGCGGCCAGACGGGCCAGCAGCTGCTCATCGGCGCCTACCAGGCCCTCGAGCGACAGATCGGCGCCGGCACGGTGCAGATGAACACCCGGCACGAGATGCTCGAGCTCGTCGTCGTCGAGGGTCGTGCCCGCGGGATCATCGTGCGCGACATGGTCACCGGCGAGATCGAGACCCACCTCGCCGACGCCGTCGTGCTCGCCTCGGGCGGCTACGGCAACGTCTTCTTCCTGTCGACCAACGCGATGGGCTGCAACGTCACCGCCACCTGGCGCGCGCACAAGAAGGGCGCCTACTTCGGCAACCCCTGCTACACGCAGATCCACCCCACGTGCATCCCGCAGGCGGGCGACTACCAGTCCAAGCTCACGCTGATGAGCGAGTCGCTGCGCAACGACGGCCGCATCTGGGTGCCGAAGAGCGCCGACGACTGCACGAAGGACCCGCGCGAGATCCCCGAGGGGGACCGCGACTACTACCTCGAGCGGATCTACCCCTCGTTCGGCAACCTCGTGCCGCGTGACATCGCCTCGCGACAGGCGAAGAACATGTGCGACGACGGGCGGGGGGTGGGCCCCGAGGTCGACGGTGTGCGGCGCGGCGTGTACCTCGACTTCGCCGAGGCCATCGGGCGGATGGGCCGCGGGGCGGTCGAGGCCAAGTACGGCAACCTCTTCGACATGTACGAGCGCATCACGGGGGAGAACCCCTACGAGGTGCCGATGCGCATCTACCCGGCCGTGCACTACACGATGGGCGGGCTGTGGGTCGACTACGACCTCCAGTCCTCGATCCCGGGCCTGTTCGTGGCCGGCGAGGCCAACTTCTCCGACCACGGGGCCAACCGGCTGGGCGCGTCGGCGCTCATGCAGGGCCTTGCGGACGGCTACTTCGTGCTGCCCAACACGATCAACGACTACCTGGCGGACAACCACGGCTCGCCGGTGGCGCCGGACCACCCGGACGTCGTCGCCGCGGCCGACCAGGTGCGCGAGCGCGTGGAGCACTTCCTGTCCAACGACGGGACGCGCTCCGTGGACTCCTTCCACAAGGAGCTCGGCTCGATCATGTGGGAGTACTGCGGGATGGAGCGCACCGAGGAGGGCCTGCGGACCGCGATCGAGAAGATCCGGGCGTTGCGCGAGGAGTTCTGGCGCGACGTCAAGGTGACCGGCACGAACGAGGAGCTCAACCAGAGCCTCGAGAAGGCCGGCCGCGTGGCCGACTTCTTCGAGCTGGGCGAGCTCATGTGCATCGACGCCCTGCACCGCAGGGAGTCGTGCGGCGGGCACTTCCGTGCCGAGTCGCAGACCGAGGAGGGGGAGGCCCTGCGGCACGACGACGAGTTCGCGTACGTCGCCGCCTGGGAGCACGGCGCCGACGGCGTCCCGGTGCTCCACAAGGAGGACCTCACCTACGAGTACGTCGAGATGAAGCAGCGGAGCTACAAGTGAAGATCACCATCAACGCGTGGCGTCAGTCCGGGCCCGAGGCGAAGGGGTCGATGCACTCCTACCGGCTCGACGACGTCTCCGAGCACATGTCCTTCCTCGAGATGCTCGACGTCCTCAACGAGCAGCTCTTCGCCGCCGGCGAGGACCCGATCGCGTTCGACCACGACTGCCGCGAGGGCATCTGCGGCGCGTGCGGCATCGTCATCGACGGCGTGGCCCACGGGCCCGAGGTGACGACCACCTGCCAGCTGCACATGCGGTCCTTCAAGGACGGCGACTCCATCACGATCGAGCCGTGGCGCGCCGACGCCTTCCCGGTGGTCAAGGACCTCGTGGTGGACCGCGGCGCCTTCGACCGCATCATCGCGGCCGGCGGGTACGTGTCCGTCAACACGGGCGCCGCCCCGGACGCGCACGCCACCCCGGTGCCGAAGAACGACGCGGACCGCGCGTTCGAGGCCGCCGCCTGCATCGGGTGCGGCGCGTGCGTGGCGGCCTGCCCCAACGCCTCGGGGATGCTCTTCCTCGGCGCGAAGGTCACGCACCTCGGGATGCTGCCGCAGGGCCAGCCCGAGCGACAGGCCCGCGTGGTCGACATGCTCGCCCAGCACGACGCCGAGGGCTTCGGCGGGTGCACGAACATCGGCGAGTGCGCTGCCGTGTGCCCCAAGGAGATCCCGCTCGACGTCATCTCCCAGCTCAACTCCGACCTCGGCCGCGCCGCGGTCGGCGGGCGCGCCTCGTCCTGATCGCGCGGCGCTCGCCGGTGGGCGCGCCTCGTCCTGACCGCGGCTACGACCTGACCGGCACGTACATGACGACGTGCAGGTCGACCGCGTCGGCGGGCACGAGCCGGTGGTGCTCGAACTCGAGCAGCCCGAGCTCTCGGTGCCGGAACGTGCGCGTGCGCGACTCGAACCGGGAGACGGCCATCTCGGCGGAGTGGGTGCGGAACTCCTCGCTCGCCGCCGACAGCCGGTCGACGACGGCCCTGTGCTCCGCGCCCGCCAGGCGGACGCCGGACTCCGCCCGGAACTCGGCGAGGAACCGCCGGCTGTCCTGCTCCCAGTCGGGGAGCATCTCCCGCAGGTCTGGGTCCGTGTAGACGAGCCAGAGCAGGTTCCGGTCGGCCGGGTCCACGTCCGCGATGCGCGGGTAGAGCCACGCGTAGCCCGCGTTCCAGGCGACGATCGCCCAGTCCGTCGTCACGACGAAGGCGGGGAAGTCGAGCGCGTCGACGAGCCGGCTCAGGTGGGCCGGGACGGCCTCGCGGCGCACCTGCGGGACGGCGACCTCCTGCTCGGCGAGACCGAGGACGTAGGCGGTCTCGTCGTCGGTGAGGCGCAGGACGCGGGCCACGGCGAGGAGGACCTGGCGCGAGACGTTGGTGTCGCGCCCCTGCTCGAGCCACGTGTACCAGCTGGCGCTCACGCCGGACAGGGTGGCGACCTCCTCGCGGCTGAGGCCCGCGCCGCCGCGGCGGGGCGGGGTCGGGAGGCCGAGCGCGGCACGGTCGGACGCGAGGCGCCGGACCCGGAGGAAGTCGCCCAGCTCGACGCGCCGGGGAGTGCGCGGACGGATCACCCGGAGATGGTACTGCGAGTACCGGTACCACCCGCATCCGGCTCTCGGCCCCGGATCGTCCGGTCGGCCGGCCGGGGCGGGGGAGGATGGGTGGATGCCCGCGTACCGCTCCCGCACCGTCACCCACGGCCGCAACATGGCCGGCGCCCGCGCCCTCATGCGCGCCTCCGGCGTGGCCGGCGGCGACATCGGCCGCAAGCCGGTGATCGCCGTGGCGAACTCCTTCACCGAGTTCGTCCCCGGCCACACCCACCTCGCCCCGGTCGGCCGGATCGTCTCCGAGGCCATCCAGGAGGCCGGCGGCATCGCCCGCGAGTTCAACACGATCGCGGTGGACGACGGCATCGCCATGGGGCACGACGGCATGCTCTACTCCCTGCCCTCGCGCGACCTCATCGCCGACTCGGTGGAGTACATGGTCAACGCGCACTGCGCGGACGCGCTCGTGTGCATCTCGAACTGCGACAAGATCACGCCCGGGATGCTGCTCGCCGCGCTGCGGCTCAACGTGCCCACGGTGTTCGTCTCGGGCGGGCCGATGGAGTCCGGCCGGGCCACGCTCGTCGACGGCACGGTGCGCACCCTCGACCTCGTCGACGCGATGTCCGAGGCCGTCAACGAGAGTGTGTCCGACGCCGACCTCATGCGCATCGAGGAGGCGGCCTGCCCCACGTGCGGCTCGTGCTCCGGCATGTTCACCGCGAACTCGATGAACTGCCTGACCGAGGCGATCGGCCTCTCGCTGCCCGGGAACGGCTCGGTCCTCGCCACCCACACCGCCCGTCGCGCGCTGTACGAGAAGGCCGGCTCGCTCGTCGTCGACATCACGCGCCGGTACTACGAGGACGACGACGACACCGTCCTCCCGCTGAGCATCGCGACGCCTGCGGCGTTCGGGAACGCGATGGCGCTCGACATCGCGATGGGCGGCTCGACCAACACGATCCTCCACCTGCTCGCGGCGGCGAGCGAGGCCGGGGTCGCGTTCGGGCTCGAGGAGATCGACGAGGTCTCGCGCCGCGTGCCGTGCCTGGCGAAGGTCGCCCCCAACGTCGCCGAGGGCCGGACCTACTATATGGAGGACGTCCACCGCGCCGGCGGCATCCCCGCCCTGCTGGGCGAGCTGCGCCGCGCCGGGCTGCTCGACGAGGACGTCCACACGGTGCACGCGCAGACGCTCGGCGCCTGGCTCGACGAGTGGGACGTGCGCAGCGGGCGCGCGACGGACGAGGCCGTCGAGCTGTGGCACGCCGCCCCCGGCGGGCGACGCTCCTCGACGGCGTTCTCCCAGTCCGAGCGCTGGGCCGGGCTCGACCTCGACGACACCCACGGCTGCATCCGCTCCTTCGCGCACGCCTACTCCAAGGACGGCGGCCTCGGCGTCCTGCGCGGCAACATCGCCCCCGACGGCGCCGTCGTCAAGACGGCAGGCGTCGACGAGTCGATCTGGACGTTCACCGGGCCCGCAGTGGTCTGCGAGTCGCAGGAGGAGGCCGTGCAGCGGATCCTCGGCAAGGAGGTGAGCGAGGGCGACGTCGTCGTCATCCGGTACGAAGGACCCAAGGGCGGACCGGGGATGCAGGAGATGCTCTACCCGACCTCCTACCTCAAGGGGCTCGGCCTCGGGAAGGCGTGCGCGCTCATCACCGACGGGCGGTTCTCCGGCGGCACCTCGGGGCTGTCGATCGGGCACGTCTCGCCCGAGGCAGCGGCAGGCGGCACGATCGCGCTCGTCGAGGAGGGGGACACGATCACCATCGACATCCCCCGGCGCAGCATGCGGCTCGAGGTCCCGGACGACGAGCTCGAGCGGCGTCGGGCGGCCCTCGAGGAGGGCGGAGGCTACCGGCCGCGGGAGCCGCGGCCCAGGAAGGTCACCCCGGCGCTCCGGGCCTATGCGGCGTTCGCCCAGTCCGCCGACAAGGGGGCGGTCCGGCTCGTCCCGGAGACCGTCTGAGCCGGAACCGCGCCGCGCGTACCATCCTCGGGTGACCTCACCGCTCGTCCTCGGCATCGAGACCTCCTGCGACGAGACCGGCGTGGCGCTGGTCCGGGGCACGGAGCTGCTCACCGACGTCACGGCGTCGTCGATGGACGACCACGCGAGGTTCGGCGGGATCATCCCGGAGATCGCGTCGCGCGCCCACCTCGAGGCGTTCGGGCCCACGCTCGACGCGGCCCTCGAGCGCGCGGAGGTCGACCTCACGGACGTCGACGCCGTCGCGGTGACGGCGGGCCCCGGGCTCGTCGGTTCGCTCACGGTGGGGGTGGCGGCGGCGAAGGCGCTCGCGCTGTCGATCGACCGGCCGCTCCTCGGCGTCAACCACGTCATCGGGCACGCGGCCGTCGACGCCCTCGTGCACGGGCCCGTCCCCGCCCGGTCGGTGGCGCTCGTCGTCTCCGGCGGGCACACGACCCTGCTCGCCGTCGGGGACGACATCACCGACGTCACGCTGCTCGGCGAGACCCTCGACGACGCCGCCGGCGAGGCCTTCGACAAGGTGGGTCGCCTGCTCGGCCTGCCGTACCCGGGCGGCCCGCACGTCGACCGGCTGGCCGCCACCGGCGACCGGGAGGCGATCCGCTACCCGCGGGGCCTGACCGCGCCGAAGGACCGCGAGCGGCACGCGTACAACTTCTCGTTCTCCGGCCTCAAGACCGCGGTCGCCCGCGACCTCGAGGCCCGGACGGCGCGCGGGGAGGAGATCCCGGCGGCGGACGTCGCGGCCGGCTTCTCCGAGGCGGTCGCCGACGTCCTCGTCACCAAGGCGCTCCGGGCGTGCGCGGACAGGGGGGCGGAGGTCCTCGTCGTCGGAGGGGGATTCTCCGCCAACTCCCGGCTGCGCGAGCTGCTCGCCGAGCGCGGGGCGGAGGCCGGGGTCGACGTGCGGATCCCGCCGATCAGGTTCTGCACCGACAACGGTGCGATGATCGCCGCGCTGGGGAGCGCGGTCGTCGAGGCGGGTCTTCCGGCGTCGGACCTGGACTTCGGTGCCGACTCCGCGATGCCGACGACCAGCGTGCTCGTCTGACGGGAGGGAACCTCAGCCCGTCAGCCCGTCAGCCCGTCAGCTCGTCAGCTCGTCAGCTCGTCAGCCCGTCAGCTCGCCGGCGAGCCGCAGCGCGACGCCGTCCCACCCGTCCGCCTCCGCCCAGGCCCGCTGACGCTCGTAGGACGCGCCGCGCCCCAGGATGTCCTCGACGAGCGCGAGCTCCGGCGCGCAGCCGAGGCGGTGCGCGGCCGGCGCGAGCTCGGTGAGTAGCGCGCGGACCGAGTCCCGCGCGTCGAGCGAGCCGCCGGAGCTGTCGGTGACGAAGTCGGTGTCGAGGCCGAAGCGCGCCGCGCGCCAGCGGTTCTCGGCCGTCAGCCAGCGGGGGAGCGCGGCGGGCTCCTCGCCGTCGTCGATGGCCTGGGAGACCGCGTCCACCAGGCAGACGTTGAGCGCGGTGAGGGCGGTGACCTCGGCGAGGGTCGGCGGTGAGTCGCAGATGCGGGACTCGACCGTGCCGAACTGCGTGGGCCGTACGTCCCAGCGCGTCTCGTTGCGCCGCGCGATGACGTCGGACGCGACGAGCTGCTCGACCACCCGCTCGTAGTCCTCCCACGTGCGCATGACGTCCGGGAGGCCCGCCGTGGGGAGCTGCTGGAACATCATCGTGCGGTTGGAGGCGTAGCCGGTGTCGGTGCCGCGCCATACGGGGGAGGCGGCCGAGAGGGCGAGGAGGGTGCCGATCCGGTCGAGGACGCCGCGCATGATCGGGAGCGCCTTCTCCCGCCGCTCGACCCCGACGTGCACGTGCAGCCCGTAGATGAGCATCTCGCGGCCCCACCACCCGGTGCGCCTGAGCAGCCGCTCGTAGCCCGTGGTCGTCGGCTGGGCCTGGGGGTCCGCCGTCGGGTGGGTGCCGCCGCCGGCGAGGACGAGCCCGCGCCGCCCGGCCGCCTCCGTGAGCTCGGCGAGGACGTCGCGGACCTCCGTGAGCGCGGAGGCGACGGAGTCGTGCACGCCCGTGACGATCTCGACCGTGTTGGCGAGCAGCTCGTGCGCGAGGCGCGGGTGCGGTGCTCCGCCGGGCGCCCGCAGGTCGTCGATGAGCTCGAGCCCGTCGCTGCGCAGCTCGCCCGTGCCCGCGTCGAGCACCTGGAGCTCCCACTCGACGCCGAGGGTCGAGCGCTCCGACGATCCGAACTCGACAGGCACGGCGACATTGTGCACCGGTGCTCGGCCCGTGCGCGTGCGCCGGAGGGGCCGTCCCGGATCGTGTCAGCGCGGGACGGTGATGTCGCCCGGGGTCTCAGACCGGCTCGACCAGGAGCGCCACGTGCCTGCCCTGCGCGCGCGTGAGCACGAGGGTCGCCCGGTTCGGGCCCGTGAGGCGCAGCCGACGGCGGACGTCCTCGACCTTGACCCCGGAGCCGCGCTGCTTGATGGTCAGATCCCCGATCTCGCGGGCCGCGAGGGCGCGGGCCAGGCCCTTCGCGCCGGCGTCGACCTGCTCGAGGACCCGGTAGGAGCGGGCGAACGGGGAACCGGCGGGCTCGTCGGAGGTGAGGTACGCGATCCGCTCGGAGACGACGCCTGCTCCGAGCCGGCGGCCGAGCTCGGCGACGAGACCGGCGCGGATGACGGCGCCGTCGGGCTCGTGCAGGTAGGCCCCGAGCGGCGCGACCGGCGCCTCCTCGTGCGGGGCGGACGGGGGCCGGGGCCCGCCCTGCTCGGGCGCGAGCAGGTGCGGCTGCTCGTCGGTCAGCACGAGGGCGGAGCGGCCGGGGCCTTCCGGGGCTGCGTCGCCGAACCAGAGGGCGGCCTCGACCACCTCGCGGTCGACGGACACCCACTGCGCGTGCGCGTCGTCGGGGACGTGGTCGAGGTCGATGCCGGGAGCGACCTTGATGCCGGCCGCGCGCACGGACCGGGCGCGGGCGACGACGGCGGACAGCGGCGGTCCCCAGCTCTCGGGGTCCGCGAGGCGCCGACCGGCCGCGTCGCGCCGGGCGGGGTCGGCCCACAGTGCGTCCGCGCCGACGTCGGGCAGGTCGATCTCGAGGGCGTCCCCCTCGCGGACCTCGGCGCCGTCGAAGGGCTCGAGGTTCGCCCGGGCGAACGTCGCGGTGACGGGGTCCCGCTCGACGGCGAGGACGCGCGTGCCGAGGCCCGCGATCGCGAGCGAGTCCAGGCCGAGCCCGCAGCCGAGGTCCGCGACGAGGTCGACCTCGGCGCGGCGGAAGCGGTGCGCGTGGTGCGCGGCGACGACGGTGCGGGTCGCCTGCTCGAGGCCGGTGCGCGTGAGGAGCAGGAGGTCGGCGACGGGGCCGAGGCGGTCGGCGGCCTCGGCGCGCAGGGCGAGCTGGGTGAGGGCGGCGGCGGCGAGGTCGGGGGCCATGCCGTGGGCGCGCAGCCGTGAGTTCATGTGGTCGGCGGTCGCCGCGGAGTAGGGCGGCAGCGCCGCGAGCATCGCGCGGCCCTCGGTCGAGGCGAGGGTGCGTGCGGTCTCGAGCTCCATCCGGTCATGGTCGCAGAGGGTGCCGCCGGCCGACGCCCGCTCACGGTTGGCACTCTGATTGCGCGAGTGCTAACTGGCGACCTAGTCTGGGCACTGACGGACTCACCACGCGCCCGACCCCCGCGACGGCGGGAGCGAGGCTGAGGACGACAGTCAGAGATCCATTCCATACGTAGGAAGGGGAGGTCCGCAGTGTCGGTCTCCATCAAGCCGCTCGAGGACCGCGTGGTCGTCCAGACCCTCGAGGCCGAGCAGACCACCGCGTCCGGTCTCGTCATCCCGGACACCGCCAAGGAGAAGCCCCAGGAGGGCACCGTCGTCGCGGTCGGCCCCGGCCGTGTCGACGACAACGGCCAGCGCGTGCCGATGGACGTCGCCGTGGGCGACGTCGTGCTCTACAGCAAGTACGGCGGCACCGAGGTCAAGTACGCGGGCGAGGAGTACCTCGTGCTGTCGGCCCGCGACCTGCTCGCGGTGGTCGACCGCTGACCAGCGTCACCAGCACAGCGAAGGGCCCCGCGACCATGTCGGTCGCGGGGCCCTTCCGTGTCTGTGGGCCGGCCGGGTGCGTCGGGTGGTCGGGGGTCGGTCCGGCTTCGGCTGGGCAGACCGGGTTGGTCAGCCGGCCTTCGGTGTCGCTCGCCGACGCTCGCTGCGGTAGACCGCCGCGCGCTCGTCCTCGCTCATCCCGCCCCAGACCCCGTACGGCTCGCGAACCGTCAGGGCGTGGTCCCGGCACTGCTCGATGACGGGGCAGCGGGAGCAGATGGCCTTGGCCGCGTCGTCACGCCGGCGTCGGACCCCGCCGCGTTCGCCCTCGGGGTGGAAGAACTGCTCCGGGTCCACCTGGCGGCACGAGCCGTCGGCCTGCCAGCTCCAGACGTCCAGGAGCGGGCCGGGAAGGCGGGACAGCTCGGCCATGGGGGCCTCCTCAGAAGTTCACCGTGGTCCGGACCGGGATCCGGCGCAGACCATTCATCAACAGGTTATTGCTTGCGCGAAAGTTGGGCAAGGGGGTGCGTGGCGGCACACCGTGCCGTCGTCGCTGTGTGTCTCCTGTTGCGCGTGCACCGGATCTGCATAGGTTGGACGTCTACGGATTGCCGACCCGGCCCGACCGACGGAGGATGGAGCATGGCTGCTCGCCAGGGAACCGACGGGGTCGCGCCCGGCGGAGCCATGGGTGAGCTGGCGGACGCGGTCGAGCAGATCGACGGCACGTACATCGACGGGTCCGTGCCGGTCCAGCCCGGGGCCGCCGTCGTGGGCGGATCCCTTAACGGACATGACGATGTTCGCGATCTCACCGGCGAGCGTGTGCGGGTAGGCCTCGACGGCGGAGAGCGCAACGACGCGGGGTCGAACGGTGTCGATCGAGACGTCGCCGCGTCCGACGACGAGCGGCCTGCCGGCGGGGCCGACGACGACGCTGATGCTGATGCTGATGCTGATGCCGATGCCGATGCCGATGCCGATGCCGGTGCGGGTGCGTCGCCCCAGGGCCGTACGCGCCCGGACTCGGGCGCCCGGTTCGACGTCCCGCGCGTTATGCACGGGGAGGCGCCGCTGACCGTCGGTGCGCTGGCCGAGCGGCTCGGCATCGCGACCTCGACGCTGCGCAGCTGGGACCGGCGCTACGGTCTCGGGCCGAGCGACCACCGCGCGGGGGACCGCCGTCGATACGGGCCGGCCGACGTCGTGCGCCTGGAGCGGATGCGGGCACTCACGCTCTCCGGGGTGAGCCCGTCCGACGCCGCCCGGGCGGTCACGCAGCGCCCGACCGGCCACGGCGAGGTCATGCCCGTCGCCAGCACGGCAACCAGTCTCGACGTCCAGTCCCTCGGCGCCGCGGCCGCGGCCGGCGACGTCAACGACGTGCGGCTCGCGATCTCGCGGCACGTCGACGCCCACGGGTGGAGCTCGACCTGGATGCGGCTGCTTGCTCCGACCTGCGACCTGCTCGCCGTCGGCGCGGAGCCGCAGGCTCCGGGCAGCGACGGCATCACGGTGCTCACGGGCTGCGCCCTCGAGGTCGTGCGCACGGACGTCCTGGCGCACGACGTCGAGGATCGCGTGCGGGTCGTCGTGCACACGACTCCCAAGCACGTCCTCGCCGCGCACGTGTTCGCCGGCGCGATGGGGGAGCGCGGGATCTCGAGCCTCCTGCGCCGGGTCGGTCGGCACCGCGTGCCCACGGAGGCGCTCGCCGACCTCACGGTCCGGGAGTCGGGGGTGACCGTCGTCGTCGGATTCGGACGTGCCGCGAGCGTGCGAGCCCTGGCGAGGTCGCGACGTGACCGCCGGCCCGAGGTCGTGCTCGTCGGGCCCGGTCTGCCGCGCCGCGTTCCGCCCGAGGCGATACTGGCCTCCGACCTCCCGTCCGCGGTGTCCACGGTCACTGCGCTGCTCGAGGACGCGGATCTAGCATGAGGGGATGACGGAGACCCCCGCACACGACCCGTTCGCGCTGGTCGGACTCACCTATGACGACGTGCTTCTCCTGCCGGGGGCCACGGACGTCATTCCCTCCGAGGTGACGACCGGCGCCCGACTCACGCGCGAGATCGAGCTGAGGATCCCGCTGGTGAGCGCGGCGATGGACACGGTGACCGAGGCGCGCATGGCGATCGCGATGGCGCGCCAGGGCGGGCTGGGCATCCTCCACCGCAACCTCTCCATCGAGGACCAGGCCCAGCAGGTCACGGTCGTCAAGCGCTCCGAGTCGGGGATGATCACGGACCCCGTGACCATCGGCCCGGACGCCACGCTCGCGGAGCTCGACGAGCTGTGCGCCCAGTACCGGATCTCCGGTCTTCCGGTAGTGGACGGCGAGGGCGTGCTGCTCGGCATCATCACGAACCGCGACCTCCGGTTCGTCCCCGGCGCCGAGATGGCGACTCGCACCGTGCGCTCCGCGATGACGCCGATGCCCCTCGTGACGGCCCCGGTCGGGATCAGCAACGACGACGCCGCCAAGCTTCTTGCCGAGAACAAGATCGAGAAGCTCCCTCTCGTCGACGACGGCGGCCACCTCCGCGGTCTCATCACCGTCAAGGACTTCGTCAAGTCCGAGCAGTACCCGCAGGCGACGAAGGACGCCGACGGGCGGCTGCGCGTGGGCGCGGCGATCGGCTACTGGGGCGACGCGTGGGAGCGTGCGACCGCGCTCGCGGACGCGGGTGTCGACGTGCTCGTGGCCGACACCGCGAACGGCGAGGCCCGTCTGCTCCTCGACATGGTGCGCAAGCTGAAGAACGACCCGGCCTTCGCTCACGTCCAGATCATCGGCGGGAACGTGGCGACCCGCGAGGGCGCGCAGGCCCTCGTCGACGCGGGCGTGGACGCCGTCAAGGTCGGCGTCGGGCCGGGGTCGATCTGCACGACGCGCGTGGTCGCCGGAGTCGGCGTCCCGCAGGTCACCGCCATCCACATGGCGGCCCAGGCCTGCCGGCCGGCCGGCATCCCCGTCATCGGCGACGGTGGGCTCCAGCACTCCGGCGACATCGCCAAGGCGCTGGTCGCCGGGGCCGACACGGTCATGCTCGGCTCGCTCCTTGCCGGCTGCGAGGAGTCGCCGGGCGACCTCGTGTTCGTCAACGGCAAGCAGTACAAGCACTACCGCGGCATGGGCTCGCTCGGTGCGATGGCCTCCCGCGGTCGGGTGTCCTACTCGAAGGACCGGTACTTCCAGGCCGACGTCAGCACGGACGACAAGATCGTCCCCGAGGGCATCGAGGGGCAGGTGCCCTACCGGGGTCCGCTGTCCGCCGTCGCGCACCAGCTCGTCGGGGGGCTGCACCAGTCGATGTTCTACGTCGGGGCGCGCACGACCGAGGAGCTCAAGGAGCGCGGCAAGTTCATCCGCATCACGCCGGCGGGTCTCAAGGAGTCGCACCCGCACGACGTGCGGATGATCGCCGAGGCGCCGAACTACTCGACGCGCTGATCGGAGCTGTCCGGTCGGTCGTCCCGCCGAACGGCGAGCAGGTAGGCCGGCACGCGGGTAGATAGCCGGTGTGGCAGGCGGGAACGCAACCGGGCCGGCACGCGCTAACCAGGTCGGTCAGGCATCGGGTGATCTGGATGACGAGCTCGGTCAGTCACCGGGCTGATCCGGATCCGGAGGGTCGCCGCCCGACGGCCCGCCTGTCGAGGATCCCGAGTCGGTCCGTGAGGGTCGGTCGTCCGGCCGGCGGACGCGCTCGGCCACCCGCTGCCTGAGCGCCTCGTACCGCTCCCGGGTCATCTCGGGTGGTGGCGTGGCCGGCCGCCGGTAAGGGAACGGTGACCGCGACCGCCGGTACCGGTGCCCCGTGGGCGTGCGGATCTCGGCGCTCTCGCCCGCCTCGTCGACCTCGTGGCGCCAACCGGGCCTGATCTTCAGGTAGTAGTGCTCCGCGCACAGCCCGGTGCCGTTGGCGGCGCTCGTCGCCCCGCCCCTCGCGTGCTCGACCACGTGGTCGACGTGCTGGATGGGGGCATTGCAGAAGGGCTCGGTGCACAGGTCGTCGCGCATGAGGATGAGGCGCCGGAGCCCGCCCTCGAACGTGCGACCCTGGGACTCCAGGGACACGACGCCGCCCGTGGCCGGATCGGTCCAGAGGCGACGGAACCAGACCCGACCCGCCTCGCGCACATGGTCCCGCGCCGCCTGTGCCGGCAGCGGCCCCTGGCCGGGCAGCCAGGCCGACTCCCGTCCGCCGGCGAGAGTCTCGCCGGTCATGACGATCGTGAGGTCGACGTCCCGTGGAGCGCTCGACGGCGTCCCGGTCACGTGCTCGACGAGCAGGTCCGCGGCAATCTGGCCCGGTGTGCGTCCATCGGCGTCGCCGGCCGTGACGATGCTCGCGGCCTGCTTGAGCAGCGATGCGTGGACACGGACGGCCTCCGTCATCGGCAGGAGGGCCGTCACGCGGGCCATCGATCCGGTGGCCGGCCGGATGCTCACGTGGCGCTGGCGCTTCTCGCGCAGGCGGCGCAGCTCGGCGGCGTCCTCCTCGCGCTCCTGCGCGGCCTTGCGGGCGTGCCGCCGAACCTGCTTGTCGCCCCAGCCCGGCAGGTCGGGAGCGAGAGCGGCGTCGACCTCTCGGCGGTCCTCAGGAGTGAGGCCGGCCGTCTCCTGGGCGAGGATCGTGGCACGCCACTCGCTGACCAGCCCCTGGGACATGAGGTCGAGGGTGCGGGGGAGCTCGTGGACCAGCGCGCGTGCCAGCCCGAGGTGCTGGTCGCCCCTGCTGGGCGAGTCGTTGCGCGCCAGTGCGACCTCGGCCTTCAGGCCGCGTCCCCGCTCGTCCGCGGGAATGCCACGCATCTCCTCGTCCGCCTCACGCCGCTCGGCGAGATCGGCCGACGCCACGGCCTGGCCGGCGGACGCGACCGCCTTGAGCTCCTCGAGGAACCGGATCTGGTCCACCGCGTCGGCATCGGAGTGGCGTTCGAGCCTGCCGATCGCGTCCCGCAGCGCACGGAGGTCGGCCAGCGTCGGGGGTGGCGGAGGTGTCGCGGTGAGCGCGGCGTCGTGCTCGTCCTGCTCCGTCGTCGTCATCGCCTGCCCCCTCCGCATCGTCGTCGGAACAGAACGCGTGTTCGATATGACTGCCACGCTACCTGCCGGGACTGACATCGAGAGCGGCCGATCCCGCGCCTGTGGATGCGACTGTCACCGGTGGATGTGTGGTGACGGCGTGGCGAGAACCGCGCGGGGGAGCGCGGGACGGCGTGGCGCCACGATCGTCTCAATCGTCGGCGAGCGTGAGAGTGGCGCCCCGTGCGCGACCCACACGTGCCAGTTCCTCCCCGACCTCGTGCGCCGTCGCCGCCTCGCGATCGTCGAACCACTCGACGGACACCTCGTGCCCTCGGAGCCGCCACGTCCCGACGACGACGCCGTCGCGCACGACGAGGTCCGCACCCCTCGACACGGCGGCGCGATGCGCCGTCGGGACGATGCGCTCGTCGGCGGTGCCGGGTCCGAGCACCCACGAGTCGTGGGCCGGCAGCAGGCGCACGACGCCGGACGGCCGGGCCGAGCGGATCTCGTCGAGATCCGCAGGACGCACCCACGAGTCCACGCCGTGCACCGTGACCGGGACCACCTCCGCCGCATCCAGCCAGCGGCGGATCCGGCTGCGCGGCGCGCTCAACCCCTCTCCCAGCCAGTAGAGGAGGTTGGCCTCCGTCGCCGGCGCGTAGGCGGCGAGGTACAGCTCGACCGCGGCGCGACCGGCCGCGTCGATCGCCGCGTCGGAGTCGGCCCCGATGCCGGTCTCGTCGCCCGAATCCGGCGCGAGCCTGAACGTCGCCCGCCCGTCACGAGTCGGCCCGAACGAGAGGTCGCCCCACCAGTGGAGCGGCTTGTACAGGGCGTCCGAGCCGCGCCCGTCGGCGGCCGGGACGAGGTGGGCGAGGGACGGGCTGCCGGCGAGGTGCACGGCGATCTCGTCGCGGCTCGCCGGTCCCTCGCCGAGCAGGTCGCGCACCGCGGCCCGGAAGGGGGCCCAGTCGTCGAGCTCGAACCCCGCCTGACGCTGGTAACGCGCCGACTCCCACACGCGCGTCGTCCGGCGCACCGTCAGCAGCACGGACGCCGCGCGAGCATCCATGACGTACGCGCCGCCGCGGAAGGCGTAGGCGAGCACGAGCTCGTCGTCGTCGAGCGCGGGCCGGAGCATCCCGGGACGCGGCGACGCCAGGCGCACGCCGACGGCCAGGTCGGCGCGATCCGCCGGCCAGCCGCGGAGGGCCACGACCCGTCGTACGACGTCGACCGCGTCCGTCGCGCCCTCGGTGCCGAGCCTGTGCCGGTCGAGCCGCCAGGCGAGTGCCTGGCGGACGTCGAGCCCGATCTCGCGAGTCATCTCTTCGACACTCCCGCCGTCGCCGTCGCCGTCGCCGTCGCCGTCGCCGTCGCCGTCGCCGTCGTCCCGTCCTCGCGTCCTAGGCCACCGGCTCGACCGGCCACGCCCGGGAGATGTGCGCGTCGGCGCGCCCCTTGCCGCGCAGGAACTCCTCGAAGTTCTCGGCCCACTCGGCGTGCCACGCGGCCTGCGACCGGTGCAGGTCGGCTGCCGCCATCTCCGCGACCTGGGGGTACTTGGCCGTCAGTGCCTCGAGCACGGCGAGCGTGTGCGCGACGTCCCCGTCGGCCGTGTGCGCCGCGTCGTTCGCCGCCACGCCGTACGCCTCGCCCATGGCCTCGAGCGTCTTCTTGCCCTTCCTGAACCGCTCGACCTTCCGGTCGACCACCAGTGGGTCGACCACGGGGGAGACGTCCCGGCCGAGCCGGTCCTCGAGCGTGGCCAGCCCGTGCCGGACGAGCTCGGCCCGCAGGATCGACAGGTCGTAGGTCGCGTTGAACGCCACGAGCACCGCACCGGAGCCCAGCGCCCCGGCGATCACCTGCGCGACCTCGTCGAGCACCTGAGCGGGCGGCGCGCCGTGCTCCCGCGCGTACTCGGTGGTGATGCCGTGCACCGCCGTCGCCTGCTCGGGGATCTCGATGCCGGGATCGGCGAGCCACGTCCTCGAGCTGCCGATCGAGCCGTCCGACTCGCGGACGACGAGCGCCGACGTCACGATGCGGTCGTGACCGACGTCGATCCCCGTGGTCTCGGTGTCGAAGCCCAGCCACACGTCCTGCGTCCACCCGGTCATGGATCCTCCTGTCGTCCCGGCCACTGTCGCAGAGCACCCCGACATCGTGCAGGTAGCCTCCACATGTGAGCATCGAGATCGAGATCGGACGCGGTAAGCGGGCCCGCCGCGCATACTCCTTCGACGACGTCGCGGTCGTCCCCTCCCGTCGCACCCGGGACCCGGAGGACGTGTCGATCGCCTGGCAGATCGACGCCTACCACGTCGACATCCCTGTCCTCGCGGCGCCGATGGACTCGGTGATGTCTCCCGCGACGGCCGTCGCGCTCGGACGGTTCGGGGGCATCGGCGTCCTCGACCTCGAGGGCCTGTGGACGCGCTACGAGGACCCCGAGCCCCTGTACGCGGAGATCGCGGGGCTCGACGCCGAGACCGCGATCACGCGCATGAAGGAGATCTACGCCGAGCCGATCAAGGCCGAGCTCATCACCTCGCGCCTGCAGGAGATCCGCGCGGCGGGCGTGACCGTGGCCGGCTCGCTGAGCCCGCAGCGCACCCAGGAGCACTGGCGCACCGTCGTCAGCGCCGGCGTCGACCTGTTCGTCATCCGCGGCACCACGGTCTCCGCCGAGCACGTCTCCTCCGCGGCCGAGCCCCTCAACCTCAAGCGGTTCATCTACGAGCTCGACGTGCCCGTGCTCGTCGGCGGCGCCGCGACCTACACCGCCGCGCTCCACCTCATGCGGACGGGCGCCGCGGGCGTCCTCGTCGGGTTCGGCGGCGGCGCCGCCTCGACGACCCGCCAGTCTCTCGGCATCCACGTGCCCATGGCCTCGGCCATCGCCGACGTCGCCGCCGCGCGCCGCGACTACCTCGACGAGTCCGGCGGGCGTTACGTCCACGTCGTCGCCGACGGCGGGGTCGGCCACTCGGGCAACCTCGTCAAGGCCGTGGCCTGCGGCGCCGACGCCGTCATGCTCGGCGCGGCGCTCGCCCGCGCCGAGGAGGCCCCCGGGCGCGGCTGGCACTGGGGCCCCGAGGCCTACCACCCCGACCTCCCGCGCGGCTCGCGCGTCAAGGTCGGCACCGCCGGGTCGCTCGAGGAGATCCTCCACGGCCCGTCCGACCGCGCGGACGGCACCGTCAACCTCATGGGCGCCCTGCGCCGCGCCATGGCCACGACCGGCTACTCCGACGTCAAGGAGTTCCAGCGGGTCGAGGTCGTCGTCTCGCCCTACCAGGCGTCCTGACCGGGACGCGCGCCAGGCTGGGGGCGCACCTCGCCTGCGCGCCCTCGTCGTCGGGCACCCGCCTTTCTCCCGGGTGCGAGGATGGACCCGGACGGGCGCGCGGACGCGCCTGCGACCCGCGCAGCGAAAGGGATACGACGACGTGACTGAGTACCGGATCGAGCACGACACCATGGGGGAGGTCCGCGTCCCCGCGGACGCCCTGTACGCCGCGCAGACGCAGCGGGCCGTGGAGAACTTCCCGATCTCGGGCAAGACCCTCACGCCGCACCACATCCACGCCATCGGCCAGATCAAGCGCGCCGCGGCGATCGCGAACGCCGAGCTCGGGGTCATCGCCGAGGACGTCTCCGCCGCGATCGTCGCCGCCGCCGAGCAGGTCATCGCCGGCGAGCACGACGCCGAGTTCCCCATCGACGTGTTCCAGACCGGCTCCGGCACGAGCTCGAACATGAACACCAACGAGGTCATCGCGACGATCGCCTCGCGGGACTCCGGCCTCGCCGTGCACCCGAACGACCACGTCAACGCGTCGCAGTCGTCGAACGACACGTTCCCGTCGTCGATCCACATCGCCGCCGTCGGCCTGGCCACGGGCGAGCTGGTCCCGAACCTCACCGTCCTCGCCGAGTCCCTCGAGCGCAAGGCCGAGGAGTTCGCGGACATCGTCAAGTCCGGCCGCACACACCTCATGGATGCCACCCCGATCACGCTCGGGCAGGAGTTCTCCGGCTACGCCCAGCAGATCCGCAACGGCATCGCCCGGATCGAGGCCACCCTCCCGCGCCTGGCCGAGCTCCCGCTGGGCGGCACCGCCGTCGGCACCGGCATCAACACCCCGGAGGGCTTCGCGCCGCGCGTCATCGGCCTCATCGCCGAGAACACCGGACTCCCGCTGACCGAGGCGCCCAACCACTTCGAGGCCCAGGCCGCCCTCGACGCCGCCGTCGAGACCTCGGGCGCCCTGCGCGCGACCGCCGTGTCCCTCACCAAGATCGCCAACGACCTGCGCTGGGGCGGCTCCGGCCCCCGCACCGGCCTCGGCGAGCTCCGCCTGCCCGACCTCCAGCCCGGCTCCTCGATCATGCCCGGCAAGGTCAACCCGGTCCTGCCCGAGGCCGCCGTCATGGTCGCCGCCCAGGTCATCGGCAACGACGCGGCCATCGCCTTCGCCGGCGCCCAGGGCAACTTCGACCTGCTCGTCATGCTGCCGGTGATGGCGCAGAACCTGCTCGAGTCGATGACGATCCTCGGCAACGTCTCGCGCGTGCTCGCCGAGCGGTGCGTCGACGGGCTCGAGGCCGACGAGGAGCGCTGCCTGCGCCTCGCCGAGTCGTCGCCGTCGATCGTCACCCCGCTCAACCGGGTCATCGGTTACGAGGCGGCCGCGGCGATCGCCAAGCACTCGGTGAAGGCCGATCTGACGATCCGTGAGGCCGTCGTCGACCTCGGACACGTCGAGCGCGGCGAGATCACCGAGGCCCAGCTCGACGAGCTCCTCGACGTCCGCTCGATGACGGGTCCGAACAAGGCCTGAGCGGCGGTCGGCGGTTGGTGGTCGCCGGGTGTTCGTCGTCGTCGGGAGTCGCTCGTGGTGCCTTGGTCGAGAGTGCGGTTCAGAGATCTCTGAGCCACACTCTCGACCACTGTCGAACCTCAGGCCCGACGACGATCCTCAGGCCCGACGACGAACCGCAATCTCGGCGGGCCCCAACCGCAATCTCGACGGGCCCCAACCGCAATCTCGACGGGCCCCAACCGCGATCTCGACGACGGAGACCGGGCCCGACGACGACGATCCTCAGGCGCCGCTGACCTCGATCGTATGGCGCGCGATGGCCAGCTCCTCGTTCGTCGGCACGACGAGCACGGTGACGGCCGACCCCGGCGCGCTGATCACGCGCGGCTCGCTCGAGCGCGCGGTGTTGGCGGCGTCGTCGAGCTCGATCCCGAGGAAGCCGAGGGGGGCGAGGACCTCGGCGCGGATCAGCGCGTCGTTCTCGCCCACGCCGGCGGTGAACGTCACCGCGTCGAGCCCACCCATGACGGCCGCGTAGGAGCCGACGTACTTCCGCAGCCGGTGCCCGTACACGTCGAGCGCGAGGCGGGCGTCGGCGTCGCCGGCACCGGCCAGCTCGCGGACCTCACGCATGTCGTTGTGGCCGGTCAGGCCCTTGAGGCCGGACCGCTTGTTGAGCAGGTCGTCGATCTCGTCGACCCCGAGCCCGCCGACCCGGCGCAGGTGGAAGACCACCGCCGGGTCCATGTCGCCGGTGCGCGTGCCCATCACGAGGCCCTCGAGCGGCGTGAGCCCCATCGAGGTGTCGACCGCGCGCCCGCCCACGACCGCCGACGCCGACGCCCCGTTGCCCAGGTGGAGGACGATCTGGCGCAGGTCGTCGCGGCCGAGCATGGTGCTGACGGCGTCGGAGACGAACTGGTGCGAGGTCCCGTGCGCGCCGTACCGCTTGATCGCGTACTTCTTGGCGGTCTCCTTCTCGAGCGCGTAGGTCGCCGCCGCCTCGGGCAGGTCGGCGAAGAACGCGGTGTCGAAGACGGCCACGTGCGGGACGTCGGGCAGCAGCTCGCGCGCCACGCGGATCCCGGCGACGTTCCCGGGGTTGTGCAGCGGCGCCAGCGGGGACAGGGCGTCGATCCGGCTGACTGCGTCGTCGTCGAGCGCGACCGGGCCGGAGAACTCGGCGCCGCCCTGCACGACCCGGTGGCCGACCGCTCGGATCCCGGCGTCGGCGAGGGCCGGCCCGAGCTCGTCGAAGGCCGCGAGGACCGCCGACAGCCCCGCCGTGTGGTCGACCTGCGGCAGGTCGCGCTCGTGCTTCTCGCCGTCGACGGTGTGCCGCAAGTGGCCCGACGGCTCGCCGATGCGCTCGAGCAGGCCGGAGGCGACGACGTCGCCGGAGTCCGGGTCGAGCAGCTGGTACTTGATCGACGACGAGCCCGAGTTGACGACGAGGACGGTGCCGCTCATGCGTTCTCCTTCTGCGCCTGGGCCTGGACGGCCGTGATGGCGACGGTGTTGACGATGTCGCTGACCAGCGCACCGCGTGAGAGGTCGTTGACCGGCTTGTTGAGGCCCTGGAGGACCGGGCCGACGGCGACAGCACCGGCAGATCGTTGGACGGCCTTGTAGGTGTTGTTGCCCGTGTTGAGGTCCGGGAAGATGAACACCGTGGCGCGGCCGGCGACCTCGCTGCCGGGCAGCTTCTTCGAGGCGACGGAGGCATCGACGGCGGCGTCGTACTGGATGGGTCCCTCGACGCTCAGCTCGGCCGCCCGCTCGCGGACGGCCTCCGTGGCGGCGCGCACCTTCTCCACCTCGGCGCCCGCGCCGGACGTCCCGGTCGAGTAGGAGAGCATGGCGATCCGCGGCTCGACCCCGAACTGTGCGGCGGTCTGCGCCGAGCTGATCGCGATGTCCGCGAGCTGGTCGGCGTTCGGGTCGGGGTTGACGGCGCAGTCGCCGTAGACGAGTACGCGGTCCGCCAGGCACATGAGGAACACCGAGCTGACGATCGAGACCCCGGGACGGGTCTTGATGATCTCGAACGACGGCTTGATCGTGTGCGCCGTGGTGTGGGCCGCGCCGGAGACCATGCCGCCGGCGAGCCCGAGGTGGACCATGAGGGTGCCGAAGTAGGAGACGTCCGTGATGACCTCGCGCGCCCGCTCGAGCGTCATGCCCTTGTGCTCGCGCAGTCGCGTGTACTCGGCCGCGAACTCCTCCACGTGCTCCGAGGTGGCGGGGTCGATGACGCGCGCGGCGTCGATGTCGAGGCCGAGCTCGGCGGCCCTCGCCCGCACCTCCGACTCCTTGCCGAGGATCGTCAGGTCCGCGACCTGCCGGGACAGGACGGTCGAGGCCGCGCGCAGGATCCGGTCGTCGTCGCCCTCGGGGAGCACGATGTGCTGCCGGTCGGAGCGGGCGCGGTCGAGCAAGGTGGCCTCGAACATCAGCGGGGTGACCACCTCGCTGGTGGGAACGTCGATGAGGGCGAGGAGCTTCTCGGAGTCGAGGTGCTGCTCGACCACGCCGAGCGCGAGGTCGAGCTTGCGCTGGGTGTTGCGGGAGAGCACGCCCCGCGTGCCCGAGACCTTGAGCGCCGTCTCGAACGTGTCGTCCTCGGTCGTGATGACGGGCAGGCGGTCGACGAGCCCCGACATCAGCTGGCGCACCTGCTCGCTCGGCAGGTGGCCTCCGTTGAGGACGAGGCCGGACAGCGAGGGGAACCCGTCCGCGGCGTGGGAGGCGATGACGGCGAGGACCGCGTCGACCCGGTCGGCGGGCGCGATGACGAGCGTGCCCTCGCGCAGCCGCTCGATGATGTGCTCGGCGTTCATCCCGGTGACGAGGATGTGCTCGGCCTCGCGGGCGAGCAGGTCGGGCTCACCCATGTAGAGCCGCCCGCCGAGGGCCTCGCGCACCTCGTCGACCGTCGGGGCGGAGAGCACGGGGAGCTCGGGCAGCACGCCGGTCTCGAGCTCGTCGTCCGCGAAGGCCGCCCGCACCTCGTCGAGCCGGTCGGACTCGCACCGGTTGACGACCACCCCCACCGTCGTTGCGTGCCCCTGGGCGATCTCGTGCTGCCCGACGGCCACGACCTGCCGGATCTCGTCGATGCTGCGCCCGAGGCCGAGCACCACGAGCAGCACCGGCGCGCCGAGGTTCGCCGCGATCCGCGCGTTCGAGGCGAGCTCCGTCGGCGTCGTCACGTCCGTGTAGTCCGAACCGACCACGACGACGACGTCGGTCTGCCGCGCCACCGCCCGGTACCGCTCGACGATCCTCGTCAGGGCCGCGTCCTCGTCCTCGAACCACTCGTCGTAGGTGACGCCCAGGCACTCGTCGAAGTCGAGGTCGACCGCGTCGTGCTCGAGGAGCAGCTCGAGGACGGAGTCGCGCTTCTCGCGGGACTCCACGAGCGGTCGGAAGACGCCGACCCGGGACGCGCGCCGTGCCAGCTGGTCGACCACCCCGAGCGCGACCAGCGACTTCCCCGTGAACCCCTCGATCGAGGCGATGTACAGGCTCTGGGTCATGCTCAGGGCTCCTATCGGGAGGTGGTGGCTCGCGAGGTCGATGCTTCCAGATCGGCGGCGCGCGTGCGGCACGGGAGTGGCGGGCCACGCAGAGCCCGGACCAGTCAACACCGTGGGCGCTCGCCTACCCTGGGACGATGGACCCCTCGGCCGAACGACCCCACGGCGAGCCGGTGGGCGACGCCGGGCGCGGGGGGCTCGCCGTCGCAGACGAGGGCGCGAGCGCGACGGCGGCACGAACCTCCGCGGACGACGTCACCTCGACGGGGCTCGACCCGGGGACGGACCGCGTGCGTGGGCTCGATCCCTGGCGCGATCCGGCCGCCATCGCCGCCGACGCGGCCGCTGCCGCTGAGGCCAGGGCCGACGCCGCGGCGCGGAAGGGCAGGCGCAAGGGACCGCGACGGCCGCGCGTCTCGGCGGGCGAGCTGTGGCGCTCCGCGATCTCCCCGCGGATGATCGGGCTCCTCGTCCTGCTCATCGCGGCCGCCGTCGTGTGCGTCCAGCTCGCCGCCTGGCAGCTCGACCGCGCCTCCCTGCGTGGGGCGGACCGAGCGATCGCCGCGCACGAGGCCACCCTCGAGGCCGACCCGGTCCCGCTCGACGACGTGCTGCCCGCCCAGTCGAGCTTCTCCATGGACGTCTACGCCACCGGCGTCACGGTGACGGGCGAGTGGGAGCGAGAGAACCAGGTCCTCGTCGTCGACCGGGCCGTCGAGGGCGAGCCAGCGGTCCTCGTCGTCGCCGCCCTGCGCGTGACCGAGGGACCTGACTCGGGTGCCATG
Source organism: Georgenia sp. Z1344 (assembly GCF_057652375.1). Taxonomy (NCBI): domain Bacteria; kingdom Bacillati; phylum Actinomycetota; class Actinomycetes; order Allobogoriellales; family Allobogoriellaceae; genus Georgenia; species Georgenia sp. Z1344. The sequence goes on from NZ_CM172728.1 coordinate 2,480,706, forward strand.
ATCCCGGTCCTGCGCGGCTGGCTGCCGGAGTCCGACGTCGAGGTGACCGACGCCGGCGCGAGCGTCGCCGCCCCGGCGGCCCTCGAGCTCCCGGACGGCGAGGTCGCCGTCACCGGGCACCTGTCGAACTCCGAGGCGCAGCGCGACGGCGAGACCGCGCCCGGGACCGCCCTGTCGATCTCCACCGCCGGCTTCGCCGGCACGTGGGGCGGGCCGACGTTCTCCGGCTACCTCGTCCAGGGTGCCCACGACGGCGAGCAGTGGGTCCCGCTCGAGGGCGCTCTCGAACAGGCGCCCGACCCCACGATCGCTGTCGAGACCGGCCTCAACCTGCAGAACCTCATGTACGCGATCGAGTGGCTCGTGTTCGGGGGCTTCGCCCTGTGGCTGTGGTGGCGCCTCGTCCGCGACGACGCCCTCGACCGCCGCGACGAGGAGCTGCTGCTCGCGGGTGGCGGCCGGGACCCCGATCGTCGCGACGCCGACGCCGACGCCGACCGGTCCGAGTAGTCCTCCCCGCCGCCCGGGCGGTGACCGCTCCGGCGCCGTCGGTCGCGCCGGCGCCGGGTGAAACGCCGATGTCAGGTGACGCGCCGACGCCAGGCGCGCCGGACGATGCGCCTCCCGGGACGGCTCCTGCTCAGTCCTGCTGCCAGCTCGCCCACAGGGCCGCGTACTCGCCGCCCGCGGCGACCAGCTCGTCGTGCGAGCCGAGCTCGACGATCCGCCCGCCCTCGACGACGGCGACCCGGTCGGCGTCGTGCGCCGTGTGCAGGCGGTGCGCGATCGCGACCACCGTGCGTCCGGCGAGCACGTTCGACAGCGACCGCTCGAGGTGCCGGGCGGCGCGCGGGTCGAGCAGCGAGGTCGCCTCGTCGAGGACGAGCGTGTGCGGGTCGAGCAGGACGAGCCGCGCGAGCGCGAGCTGCTGCGCCTGCGCCGGCGTCAGCTCGAGCGAGCCGGAGCCGACCTCGGTCTGCAGGCCGTCCTCGAGGCGGTCGACCCAGTCGAGCGCGTCGACGGCGTCGAGCGCCCGGCGCATCCCGGCGTCGTCGACACCCGCGTCCGCAAGGCGCAGGTTGTCCGCGAGCGTCCCGACGAACACGTGGTGCTCCTGCGTGACGAGGGCGACCTGGCGGCGCAGCTCCTCCTCGGGCAGGTCGACGAGGCGCACGCCACCGACCGTGACGGAGCCGCCGGTGGGCGGGTGGATGCCGGCGAGCATGCGGCCGAAGGTCGACTTGCCGGCCCCCGACGGGCCGACGATCGCGAGGCGCTCGCCGGGGCGCAGGTCGAGGTCGATCCCGTGCAGGACGTCCTTGCCCTCGACGTAGGCGTACCGCACGCCGCGGGCGGTGAGCTCGGCGCCGCGCGGCCGCTCGTCACGGGCGGTGCGGTCGGGCTCGACGAGGGAGATCCCGAAGATCCGGGCGAGGGAGGCCGCGGCCACCTGGAGCTCGTCGATCCACATGAGGAGCTCGGTGAACGGCGCCCGCACCTGCATCGCGTAGAGCGCCACCGTGGTGACCGCGCCGATCGACGCGAGGTCGTTCTCGATGAGGAACGCGCCCCACACGACGACGGCGCCCAGCGGGAGGACGAAGCTGAGCTCGAGGCTGCGGAACAGGTGCACGCGCAGCCAGATCGTCACGACCTCCCAGTGCCACGCGTCGGCCATCGCGCCGTCCGAGCGGCGCCGGCGCTGCCGCCCCAGGCTCAGGGCGTCGACCGTGCCGGCCTGCTCGACGTTCTCGGTGACGACGCCGTTGATGTCCGCGAAGGCGGCGGAGTCCGCGAGGTAGGCGGGCATGGCCTTGCGCAGGTATCGGCGGGCGCTCCACCACAGCAGGGGCAGCCCGACGAGCAGCCCGATCGCCACCTGCCAGTCGACGAGGAACGCGGCGCCGTAGGTGAGGGCGACCGTCGTGGCGCCGACGAGGAGTGCAGGGATGCCGAAGCGCAGCACCCACTGCACGCGGTCGATGTCGTTCGTCGTGCGGCCGAGCAGGTCGCCGGTCCCGGCGCGCTCGACGGTCGACAGCGGCAGGTGGGTGACCGTGCGGAGGAAGTCCTCGCGCAGCTCGGCGAACAGCTGCTCGCCCAGCACGAGGGAGGCCCGGTGGGCCCAGGCCGCGAGCAGGGTCTGCGCGACCACGGCCGCGACCAGCCAGAGCGCGGTCCGGTCCACCTCGGCGGCCGTCGTCCCGGTGGCGACCGAGTCGACGAGCCGGCCGAGGAGCCACGGCATCGCCAGGGCGGCGACGGCCGCGAGCGACTGGACGAGGACGACGACGGCGAGCTGGCCGGCGTGTCCCTTGAGGAACGCGAGCCCCTGCCGGGTGGTCGTGCGCGTGTCCGCGACGGGCAGCCTCATCGCACGGCCTCCTGCTCGTCGTCGGCCGTGGTCCGCGTGACGACGGACCGGTAGCGGCGGGCCGCGGGGTCGCCCTCGTGCGCCCGGCGGGCCAGCTCGGTGTGCGGGGCGTGCGCGGTGACCCGGCCGCCGTCGAGGAACGCGACGGAGTCGGCGTGCTCGAGCACGAGCGGCGAGGTGGTGACCACCACGGTGGTGCGTCCGGCCCGCCGGGCGGCGAGGGTGGCGGAGATCCGCGCCTCGGTGTGGGCGTCGACCGCCGAGGTGGGCTCGACGAGGACGAGCGCCGGTGCCTCGGTCAGCAGGGCGCGCGCCAGGGCCACGCGCTGGCGCTGGCCGCCGGACAGGGAACGGCCCTTCTCGGCGATCTCGCCGTCGAGCGTGCCGCCGACGGAGTCGAGGACGTCCTGGGCGTCGGCGGCGGCGAGGGCGCCGAGCAGCTCGTCGTCGTCGCCCCGGTCGCGGACGTCGAGCGTCTCGCGCAGCGTGCCGGCGAACAGCTCGGGGGTCGAACCGGCGACGACGACGCGCTCGCGCACCTCGGCCACCGGCAGCCGGTCGACCGGCGTGCCGTCGAGGGTGGCGGGGGAGCGGTCGGTGCCTGGCCGGTCGGCGTCGGGCCGGTCGGGTCCGGGCAGGGGCTCGCTCGCGTCCGGGACCAGCGCGGGGTCGACGAGACCGAGGTCGGACCGCTCCGGGTCGAGCAGCCGGCCGAGGCGCGCGGCGAGCGCGTTCGCGTCCTCGGGCGGGTCGGACACGACGGCGACGAACGTGCCCGCCTCGGCGACGAAGCCCGACGTCGGGTCCACGAGGCGCGCCCCCGTGGTCGCCGGCGCGGGCCACGGGCGCTCGTCCGCGGCCTCCGACTCGGCGAGGGTGCCGGCCGACGGCCCCGTACCGACGACCCGGATGACCTTGTCGGCGCCCACCCGCGCGCGGACGAGGAGCTGGATGAACTGGGTGAACGCCTGGAGCGGGGCCGCCAGGTAGGTGGTGTAGCCGAACAGGGCCACGAGGTCGCCCGGCGACATCTCGCCGGACAGCGCGAGGTGCGCGCCGAACCAGACGACGAACGCGACGAACAGGCCCGGCAGGAGGACCTGGAGACCGCGCATCGAGGCGGCGATCGTCGCCACCGAGACCCCGGCCGCCCGCACCTCCTGGGAGCGGGTGGCGTACCGGTCGGTGAAGACGTCCTCGCCGCCGATGCCGCGCAGGACCCGCAGGCCCGCCACCGTGTCGGTCGCGAGAGCGCCGAGGCGGCCCTGGGCCTCGCGCTGGACGCGCTGCCGGGTCTGGAGCGGGCGGACGAGCAGCGCGACGAGCACCGAGACGAGCGGCATGCCGACGAGCACGACGACGCCGAGCACGACCGAGGACCGCAGGAGCACCAGCGCCACGAACAGGACGCCCGCGAGGGAACCGACGAACCGCTGGGCCATCTCGAAGACGTTGCCGATGTGGAACGTGTCGTTCGTGATGGTCGCGACCACCTCGCCGGTCGCGGCACGGCGCGTGACGTTCGGGCCGATCCGCGTGACGTGGTGGCCGACGAGACGCCCCGTGTGGAACGTGCCGTAGACCCACGCGAGGGTCTCGAACAGGTGCCCGTAGGCGGAGGTGAGGGTCGCGGCGACGCCGACGAGCAGGACCGCTCCCGCGCCCCACCAGGTCGCCGCCGAGAGGCCGTCGGTGAGCCCGGCGTCCAGCGCGCGGCCGAGCACGAGCGGGATCGCCGCCGTCGAGAGGTTGCGTGCCACGCCGAACAGGACCGCGATCACGAGGGTGAGCCGCTGCCTGCGTGCGAGCCACAGCAGGAGCGCGTTCGCGGAGGTCAGCGGCGGCGTCCCGGGGTGGTCGATGGGCATGGTCAGCACCCCCGGGACGCTACGCCGCGCCCCCGACACCGGCCATCGGATTTGGGGTGACGGCCGACTCACCCGCACCGACCCAGGTCCGGGGGACAATGGGCCCATGTCGGAGACCGGTCCCACCACCACCTCGGCCGAGGCGCGAGCCGCCGGTCAGGCGGCCGCGCAGGCCGCCGAGACCAGGGCACACCGCGCGTTCGGCTGGTACCGCGCGATGGCGTTCGTCACGGGCGTCATGCTGCTCGTGCTCACCGCCGAGATGGTGCTCAAGTACGTGTTCGGCGTCGCCGGCTACGAGGACGAGACGAAGTGGTGGACCGCTCGGCCCGTCATGGGTGCGTGGGTGGCGATCCTGCACGGCTGGATCTACGTCGTCTACGCGGCCACCGTGCTCAATCTCTGGTCGGTCATGCGCTGGGGACTCGGCCGGGTGGTCGCCCTCGTGGCCGCCGGCGTCGTCCCCGTCCTGTCCTTCGTCCTCGAGCGCAAGGCGCACGGCTGGGTCGAGGCCGACCTGCCCGCCGTCACGGGACGTGCCCGGGTGGTCGCCGAGCGTCGGACTACCCTGGGCCGGTGAGCACGGACGCGCCGGACACCGCCGGCACCACGAACCACCGCCCGGTCCTCGTCGTCGACTTCGGCGCCCAGTACGCCCAGCTCATCGCGCGGCGCGTACGCGAGGCGAACGTCCTGTCCGAGGTGGTGCCCCACACCGCCTCGGTCGACGACATGCTCGCCAAGGAGCCCGCGGCGATCATCCTCTCCGGCGGCCCGTCCTCGGTGTACGCCGACGGCGCCCCGGGGGTCGACCCCGCGCTGTTCGACGCCGGGGTCCCGGTCCTCGGGATCTGCTACGGATTCCAGGCGATGGCCCAGGCGCTCGGTGGCACCGTCGACCGGACCGGCGAGCGCGAGTACGGCGGCACGATCGTGCGCGTCGCCGAGGAGCGCGAGGGCTCGACCCTGCTCGACGGCTCGGACGACGTCCAGACCGTGTGGATGTCCCACGGCGACGCCGTGTCGCAGGCTCCCGCCGGCTTCGAGGTCCTCGCGACCTCGACCGGGGCGCCCGTCGCGGCCTTCGAGGACCGGGAACGCCGGCTCTACGGCGTCCAGTGGCACCCCGAGGTCCACCACACCGAGCACGGGCAGACCCTGCTCACCCGCTTCCTGCGCGAGGGTGCCCGCGTCGACGCCGACTGGACGCCCGCCTCCGTCCTCGCCGAGCAGGTCGAGGCGATCCGCGCCCAGGTCGGCGACTCCCGCGTCATCTGCGGCCTCTCCGGCGGCGTCGACTCCTCCGTGGCCGCGGCGCTCGTCCAGCGCGCCGTCGGCGACCAGCTGACCTGCGTGTTCGTCGACCACGGGCTGCTGCGCTCCGGCGAGGCCGAGCAGGTCGAGCGCGACTTCGTCGCCGCGACCGGCGTCGACCTGCGGGTCGTCGACGCCTCGGAGACGTTCCTCGAGGCGCTCGCCGGCGTCACCGACCCAGAGCAGAAGCGCAAGATCATCGGCCGGGAGTTCATCCGCACCTTCGAGGAGGCGGCCGCGTCGATCGTCGCCGAGGCGGGGCACGGTGGGGCCGAGGTGAAGTTCCTCGTCCAGGGCACGCTCTACCCGGACGTCGTCGAGTCAGGCGGCGGCGAGGGTGCGGCCACCATCAAGTCGCACCACAACGTCGGCGGGCTGCCGGAGGACATGACGTTCGAGCTCGTCGAGCCGCTCCGCCTGCTGTTCAAGGACGAGGTCCGGGCCGTCGGCCGCGAGCTCGGCGTCCCCGAGGCCATCGTGTCCCGCCAGCCCTTCCCCGGGCCCGGGCTCGGTATCCGGATCGTCGGCGAGGTGACCCGCGAGCGCCTCGACATCCTGCGCGCCGCCGACCTCGTCGCCCGCGAGGAGCTCACCGCCGCCGGACTCGACGAGTCGATCTGGCAGTGCCCGGTCGTGCTCCTCGCCGACGTCCGCTCGGTGGGTGTCCAGGGCGACGGCCGCACGTACGGACACCCGATCGTGCTGCGCCCCGTGACGAGCGAGGACGCGATGACCGCCGACTGGTCGCGCGTGCCCTACGACGTCCTCGCCCGCATCTCGACCCGCATCACCAACTCCGTCCCGGAGGTCAACCGGGTGGTCCTCGACGTCACGTCGAAGCCCCCGGGCACCATCGAGTGGGAGTGACGCCGGGCGGGTGCCCGGCGTCACGCGCGTCGTTCGTCGTCGGGCAGTGCTCCGACCTCGGCCGACGTGAGTGACCTCTCCGGGCCCGGCCGACCGTTCTGACACGGTGACAGATAATCTGGATGCATGGACATCGTCACCGGCATCCTCCTCGTCATCCACCTCCTCGGCTGGGCGATGGCCCTCGGCATGGCGATCGCGGGCATGCGCGGCGGCGAGCTCCCCAAGGGGGCGACCCACGGCGTGCTCACGGCCCTCGTGGCCGGCATCCTGCTCGTCGGCATGGCCGAGATGGGTGACGGCGACGTCAACCACATGAAGATCGGCGTCAAGGCGCTCGTCGCGATCGGCGCGACCGTCGTCGCGTTCCTCGGCGACCGCGACCGCAAGGCCGGCAAGAAGGGGTCGCCGATGATCCCCACGCTCGCGGGCCTCATCGTCGTCAACGTCGCTGTCGCGGTGCTCTGGAACTGACCCCTGCGTACGATCTGAGCCGCGCGGCCGACCGGCGCGCGTCCTCGAGGCAGGAGCGCGACCATGGCCGAGCTGCTCACGATCCTCGCGATCGTCGTCGGGCTGGCGGGTGTCGTCAGCCAGGTCTTCCCCGGCGGCACGATCGTGGCCGGCGCCGTGGCGATCTGGGGCTGGTACCAGGGCGGGACGCTCGGCTGGACGGTGGCGATCGTCGCCGTCGTCGCCATGGTCGTGGCGATGGTGCTCAAGTACGTCCTCGCGGCGCGATACATGGAACGCGGCGGGGTCAAGAGCTCGACGCTCGTGATCGCGGCGATCGCCGGGGTCGTCGGCTTCTTCGTCGTCCCGGTGGTCGGGATGTTCCTCTTCTTCGTCGGCGCCGTGTTCCTCATCGAGCTCGGCCGCGCCCGAAGCGCCGCGCGCGCATGGCCGGCGACCGTCCGGGCGCTCGAGGCTGCCGGGCTGACGATCCTCATCGAGCTCGCGGATGCGATGGTCGCCGTCGGGGCGTTCGTCGTGGGATGGATCGTGCGGTAGTCCCGAGTGGGCATCGGTCTGTCACGAGACCTCCCGCGGACGGCACCAGGTGGGAGGCTGTCAGGCATGACGGGCGACGGACGGCGCGGCGGGAAGCACGTGGACGGGGGCCGAGCACATGCCCGCGCCCGGGCCGGGCTGGTGTCGCTCCTGCTCGTGCCCGCACTCGCCGCGTGCGGATCGTCCGGAGACGACGGGACGACGACACCGGGCGACGTGCCGTCTGCCGGCACCGCCACGGCGGAGTCGCCGACCGTGACCGAGCCGCACGGTGGTGAGGGCCCGACGGGTCCGCCCGTGCCCGCGCGCACGGTCGCAGAGACGGCACAGCCCGGCGACGTGGTGGTCGTCGACGCGGCACTGGTCGAGGACGAACGCGCCGAGCTGTGCGATGTCGTCGGGGAGACGTACCCGCCCGTCTGCTCGCCGGCGATCCTCGAGCTGACCGGTGCTCCGCTCGACGACCTCAACCTGTTCGAGGCGTCGGGCGTGCGGTGGGGAGGCGTCGTCATCGTTGTCGAGGTCGTCGACGAGGACACGGTCGCCTACGTCGACGTGATCGAGCAGAACGAGACGCCGTCCGGGGCTCCCGCGCCGCGCGAGACATGGACCGTCACGGACGCCCTCGAGATCGCGGAGCCGAACCTCGGGCTCGTCGTCGACGGCGTCCTCGTCACCACGGACGCACCCGCGGGTTCGGCGTACGTGTGCGACGAGGTCACGGGGACGGAACCGCCCGCGTGCGACGAGCCCCGGATCGAGGTCTCCGAGGTGCCGCTCGACCAGCTCGACCTCGACGTCTCGGGTGGCGAGCGCAGCGGTCCGGTGCGGCTGTCGATCGGGTTCGTCGACGACGGCACGGCGGTATTCCTCCGGGAGCACTAGACGGTCGCTCGTCTACCGGGCCTCGGGTTCCGCACGGTCGACGACGACGGCCACCTGGGTGCGGTTCGTCGCTCCGAGCTTGGCCTGCACGCTGCTGAGGTGCGACTTCACGGTCGTCTCGCCGAGGTGCAGCCTGCGCGCGATCTCGGCGTTGCCGTCCCCGCGGGCCACGAGCAGGGCCACCTCGAGCTCGCGACCCGTCAGGGTCGCCAACGCCGCGCGCGCCTCCCTGCGTCGGTCGCCACCGGCGTCGCGGATCCGCCGGAGCACGCCCGGCTGGACGCTCGGCGAGATCGCCCCGTGCCCGGCGGCCACCGCGTGGACCGAGGCAAGGATCTCCGCCGGCTCGGCCGTCTTGAGGAGGTAGCCGTCGGCGCCGGCCTGCAGTGCCGCGTCGACACTGGTGTCCAGGTCCCACGTGGTGAGGACGAGGACCGCCGGCGGCGATGGCCGTGCGCGGATCGCACGGGTGGCGGCCACGCCGTCCGTCCCGGGCATCGTCAGGTCCATGAGGACGACGTCCGGGTGGTGCGCGATGACCTCGTCGAGCGCCGCAGCGCCGTCGGTCGCCTCCCCGACCACCTCGAGCGTCGGGTCCGTCCCGATGATCCGTCGCACGAGGGTGCGCACCATCGGGTCGTCGTCGACGAGCACGCGGACCGGCGGGGACACCCGAGCAGTCTAGGAGCGGCCCCCGACATCGTTCACCGGCCACGGGAGGTGGACGGTCACCCGGAAGCGGTCGCCGTCGACCCCGTACCGGACGGATCCACCGAGCAGCTCGGCGCGCTCGACGATGCCGACCAGGCCGGAGGAGCTGCCGTCCGCGTGCCACTCGCCCGGCGAGGCCGCCGGGGCCGGCACGCGGTTCGCGCCCTCGATCTCGACCCCGTGCCCCGGACCACCGGTGACGCGCAGGCGGAGGATCTCACCCGGGGCGTGCTTGCGCGCGTTCGTCATGATCTCGGTGGTGATGCGGTGCACCGCGCGGGCGAGCGTGGCGGGGGCGGACGCGCCGTCGTCGATCCGCACGGTGGCCGAGAGGAGCTGCCCGGCGTCGGCGGACTCGTCGAGCACGGTCTGCAGGTGGTCGAGCGTGACGACCGGCTCGGGGGTGGGCTCGCGGAGCATGCCGACCAGCGAGCGGAGGTCCTCCGTGGCGGCAGCGGCCTGCGAGCGGACGCGGGCCGCCGACTCCGCCAGGCGGGGGTCGTCCTGCACCTCGAGCTGGAGCGCGCCGGCCTCGAGGCTGAGCAGGGAGAGCCGGTGCCCGATCCCGTCGTGGATCTCCCGGGCGACCTGCTCGCGCTCGGCCGTGCGGGACGCGGTGGTCACGGCGTCGTCGCGCTCGCGGCGCGCGTCGGTCTCGGCGGTCCGTGCCTGCTGCGCGGCGCTGCGGGCGGCCTCGGCGGCGGCGCGGGCCCGTCGGGCGTCCGCCCGTGAGCGACGCAGCAGGCCGATCCCGATCGCCGACCCGACGGCGAGCGCCACGAAGAGTGCGACACCCGGCCACGGCGCCGGGGCCGGTGCATGGTCCGACGGTGAGCTCGCGAGCATCACCCGTACCCACGAGGTCCACGTCGTCTGCCCGAGCAGGTCCCGCCACGTGCAGACCACGGTCGCCAGTGCGACGACCGAGCAGGCGAGCACCGGGCGGTCGAGCCGGCGGTGGGACAGGTGGCTCGAGAGGACGACGAGCGCGGCGAGCGGGGAGAACGGCAGCACGAGGGCGATCGCCGTCACCACCACGAGCGTCGCCGTCGGCCGACGGGCTCGGGCGCGCAGCACCAGGCCGTGCAGCATCGCCCCGAACATGAGCGCCATCAGCACGCCGACCTTCCAGCCGGCGACCGTGTCCGGGTCCTCCTCCATCCAGTCCCGCACCCACGGCGTGTAGATGAGGTCCATCAGGGCGACGACCGCCAGGACCACGCCGAGCACGAGCCCGCGTGCCGGGCGCAGCACACGACGACCGACGACGTCGCGCCGCGACGCGCCAGCACGGCCGGCCGGTCCGGCGCTCGCGGCAGACCGTCCGGCGGCGTTCGACATGGGCATGGCGGACATTGTCGCCGCAGGCGCCGACGCCGACCCCCTCCGGACGGTCCGGCAGGGCCGACCGATCGGAGGAGGGGAGCCGGACCGGTCGGGGGATCCGGCAGGCAGGGCCGGCGGGCGAGTCTTCACCCGTACCGCTCAGCCCCCACCGGAGGACATCATGACCACGCAGCACACCCCCGAGACCGGCGGCCCCGCCGCGCCGAACCCCTACGGCACGCCCGCGGCGCCGATGAGCAAGAAGGAGCTCAAGGTCCAGAAGCGGATGCAGAAGGCGGCGCGCCCCTGGGTCGCGCGGCACAAGATCCTCACCGGCGCGCTCGGCATCGTGGGTGTCGCGGCCGTCGCCGGCATCGCGGGCGGCGGCGAGGAGGACACCTCGGCCGACGCGGCCGCAGACTCCACCTCCGCAGCACCCGAGGCCCCCGAGGGCTCGGCCCCCGCCACGACCGAGGTACCGGCGGAGGAGCAGCCCGCCGCCGAGGAGGCCGTCGTCGAGGAGGCGCCGGCCGAGGAGGCCGCCGGCGCGCAGGTCGGCATGCCCGTCCAGGTCGGTGACCTCGACGTCACCGTCACCGAGGTCGAGCCCGGCATCGCGTCGGTCGGCGACGAGTACCTCGGCGAGCAGGCCCAGGGCCAGTTCGTGCTCGTCCAGGTGACGATGACGAACACCGGCGACAGCGCGGCCACCTTCTTCGAGCAGGACGCCGTGCTCGTCGACACCGAGGGCCGGCAGCACGAGACGTCGTCGGCGTCGATCTACCTCGACGAGTCGTCGTCCTGGCTGATCACGGACATCAACCCGGGCAACACCGCCGACGGCGCGCTGCTGTTCGACATCCCGGCCGACGCTGAGGCCGACCTCCTCCAGGTCTCCGCGGGCCTGTTCTCCGACGACGTCGACATCCGCCTGCGCTGACCCCCTGATCGCCCGGCCCGCGACCCTCCCCGGCGCGGGTCGGGCCCCGGGATCGTGCGACCCCCGGCGCGCGGCTCCCGGGCATCACTGCGGCCCGACGACGAACCCCACCCGGTCCGTCGTCGGGCCGCTGGTCGTCGTCCGGCCTGTTCCCGACCGGGGCAGATGGCACCAGGCAGAAGTTCCCGCCCTGGACGCCGTGGTCCCGGACGGTGTGATGGAAGTATCCGTGCGAGGGACGGCCCGAGGGGCGACGACGACCGGGGGAGGCGATGATGAGCGACACGGACGAGGCGGCGGCGAACCGTCGTGCGAGCGATGCCGGAGACGCGGTACCGACGAAGGGTTTGAGCGGGATCCGGGGCGGGGGCTCGACCTGGACGCGTCTGCTCGTCCTTCTCGTCGTCGCGATGGTCGCCGCCAACGTCTATCTCTGGTTCGACGGACGTCGGTTGCCGGCGTCCGGCCAGGCGCCCGACGACGATGCCGAGACCGTGGCGCTCGGTGAGCGGATCCCCGTCGGGGGGCGCATCTCCGCGGCGGGAGAGGACGTGCGCTCGAACGGCACGCTGCGCGTCGACGACGTCGAGGTCGGTGCCGACGTGCCTGCGGGCCTCGGCGAGCCCGACGGCCAGCTCGTCATCCTCGACCTCGTCCTCGAGAACGACAGGGAGGGCTCCACGGTCCAGCTCGACACGGAGCGGTTGAGGGTCGTCGACGACCAGGGCAGGCGTCACGGGGTGGACACGACCGAGGAGCTGTGGCAGGAGCACTCCTGGTTGCTGGAGGACCGCGTCTTCCTCGCGGGCGACGCCCGGACGAGCGGACGACTCGTCCTCGACATCCCCGTGGACGCCGTGCCCGAGCGCCTCTGGGTCCCCGACGAGACCACGACGTCGGGTGTCGGCGACGTCCTCGTGGAGCTGCGATGACCACCCGGACGACGAGAGGACGAGTCACCATGACGCGAACCCAGAAGGGGCTGTCGATCGTCGCCGCGGTCCTGCTCGCAATCGCCGTCGTCCAGGCGCTCGTCCTGGTCGGGGGATCGAACGACCTTCCCGGGCGGTTCGACACGGTCGAGGGCGACGGACCCGGTGTGGGGGACACCGTCCGGGTGGGCGAGCTCGACGTGCGGGTCGTCGAGACTGAGGACGACAACTTCTCGATGACGGTGAGCGACCTGTTCGCGGAGGAGAGCACCGGGTCGTACGCACGCGACGTCGAGCTCGTCACCGTCGCGATCAGCAACCCGACGGACGACCCGCACGAGATCGGACTCGTCAACAGCGTGCTCGTGGACCACGAGGGACGCTGGGACACGACGACCGAGCTCGACTGGCTCGACGGGCCCGGGCTCGCTGGGGTCGTCGCCGGCGACCGGGCCATGCCGCCGTCCCTCCACGTCAATCCCGGGCAGGAGGTCCGCCGCGTGCTCGTGTTCGATGCCGGGCACCTCGGGCCGCTCGACCACGTCCGCCTCGTCGGCGGGACCGAGTGGGGCGACCCGCTGACCGGTGAGCAACTAGTGGCGCTCACGGAGCCGTAGAGAGGCCCACTGCGCTCTCGTCCACAGCCTCGCTCTCGAGTGTCGGCCCGGCCAACTACCCTGGACCGACGATGAGCACCCTGTTCGACGGACTCGACCTCCCCGCGCGCCCGGGCCGCACCACTGCCCTGCCCGCGACCCTTGCCCCGCGCCCGGACGAGGACGGCTGGGTGCCCGCCCAGCCGCCGCCCGAGGAGGACGCGGGCCCCTCGGACTTGCTGCCCACCCAGGCCGACCCGTTCGCCGGGCTGCCGGGCGCCGGCTCGGGCGCGCAGCTGCCCAGCCGGGCGGAGCGCGACGCCGCGCGCGCCGCCGCACGTGGGAGCGACGAGGAGCGCGCCGAGTCCCTGCTCGTCGGCCTCAACCCGCAGCAGCGCGAGGCGGTCACGCACGCGGGCGCTCCGCTGCTCATCGTCGCCGGCGCCGGCTCGGGCAAGACCCGCGTCCTCACGCACCGCGTCGCGCACCTGCTCGCCACGGGCCGCTCCCGCCCGGGGGAGATCCTCGCGATCACGTTCACGAACAAGGCCGCCGCCGAGATGCGCGAGCGCGTCGAGGACCTCGTCGGCTCCTCCGCCCAGCGGATGTGGGTCTCGACCTTCCACTCCGCGTGCGTGCGGATCCTGCGCCGCGAGCACGAGGCGCTCGGCATGCGCTCGTCGTTCTCCATCTACGACTCCGCCGACAGCCAGCGGCTCATCACGCTCGTGGCCAAGGAGCTCGACGTCGAGCTCAAGCGCTTCCCTGCCAAGCTGCTCGCCCGCAAGATCTCCGACCTGAAGAACGAGCTCGTCGACCCGGACGACCACGCGGCCACCGTCATGGGCTCGGGCCAGGAGCTCGACGAGATCGTCTCCCAGGTCTACCGCGGCTACGACGCCCGGCTGCGCCAGGCCAGCGCGATGGACTTCGACGACCTCATCATGCGCACGGTCCATCTCCTCCAGGCGTTCCCCGCGATCGCCGAGCACTACCACCGCCGGTTCCGGCACGTCCTCGTCGACGAGTACCAGGACACCAACCACGCCCAGTACGTCCTCGTGCGCGAGCTCTCCGGCGGCACGGAGGAGGCGACGGCGCCCATGGGTCCCGGGGCGGCGGTCCCACCGGCCGAGCTCACGGTGGTGGGCGACGCCGACCAGTCGATCTACGCCTTCCGCGGCGCCACGATCCGCAACATCCTCGAGTTCGAGGCCGACTACCCGCAGGCCCGCACCATCCTGCTCGAGCAGAACTACCGCTCGACACAGAACATCCTCACCGCCGCCAACGCCGTCATCACGCCGAACCCGGGCCGGCGGCCGAAGAACCTGTGGACCGACTCCGGGTCGGGGCCGCGGATCGTCGGCTACGTGGCGGACAGCGAGCACGAGGAGGCGCGGTTCGTCGTCGAGGAGATCGACCGCCTGCGGGACGACGAGTCCGCGACCACGGGTGGTCCCGGTCCCGGCGAGCGCCGCATGCGCTACGGCGACATGGCGATCTTCTACCGCACCAACGCCCAGTCGCGGGCGCTCGAGGAGGTGCTCGTCCGCGCCGGGGTGCCGTACGTCGTCGTCGGGGGCACGCGGTTCTACGAGCGCCGCGAGATCAAGGATGCCGTCGCCTACCTGCGCGCGGTCGCGAATCCCGACGACGAGGCGAACCTCCGGCGCATCATCAACGTCCCGCGGCGCGGCCTCGGGACCAAGGCGGAGGAGGCGCTCGAGCGGCACGCGGCCCGCGAGCGCGTCTCGTTCGGCCAGGCGATCGCCGACGCCGCCGGCACCGTGGGGGAGGTCGTCGACGGCCGGTCGACCCCCGAGGTCCTCGGACTGGCCACCCGCAGCCGCACCGCGGTGGCCGGCTTCCACGAGCTGATGAGCGGTCTGCGCGAGCTCGCCGAGAACGGGTCGACGACGGCGGAGATCCTCGACGCCGCGCTCGACCGGTCCGGCTACCTCGCCGAGCTGCGCGCCTCGGAGGACCCGCAGGACGCGAGCCGCGTGGAGAACCTCGCCGAGCTCCACGCCGTGGCGCAGGAGTTCGCCGAGGCCGACCCGGAAGCCACCCTGGGGGACTTCCTCGAGCGGGTCGCGCTCGTGGCCGACGCCGATCAGATCCCCGGGCGCGCCGGGGACGAGGGCGTCGTCACCCTCATGACCGTCCACACCGCCAAGGGGCTCGAGTTCCCGGTCGTGTTCGTCACCGGCCTCGAGGACGGCACCTTCCCTCACCAGCGCTCCCTGGGGGAGTCCGACCAGATCGCCGAGGAGCGCCGGCTCGCCTACGTCGCGCTCACCCGCGCCCGCGAGCGGCTCTACCTCTCGCGCGCCGCCGTGCGCACCGCGTTCGGACTGCCCCAGGAGATGCCGGAGTCGCGGTTCGTCTCCGACATCCCGCCCGAGCTCGTCGAGTGGCGGCGCGAGCAGTCCTCGACCGACGCGATCCGCGGCTCCGGCCGGGGCGCCGACGGCCGCACGTGGGCGTCGGGCGTACGCGTCTCCCGGGCCGAACCGCGGTCGGTGCCGCGCGGCGGGGCGCCGAAGGGACCGTGGAAGCCGGGTGAGAACGTGCGCAAGGACGGCGAGGCCCGGTTCGGGTCCGCCACCCCGCGGGCCGACGTCGAGGTGCCCGACCTCAGTCCGGGCGACCGGGTCACCCACGACGCGTACGGGCTCGGCACCGTCGTCAGCCTCGAGAACCCCGGCCCGTCCGCCGTCGCCAAGGTCGACTTCGGCGGGGGACAGGTCAAGCGGCTCCTCCTGCGCTACGCGCCGGTCACCAAGCTCTGACGGAACGCAGCCGCCGATGCTCCGGCCCGGGGTGCGGGCGACGGAGCGTGAGGTGCCTGTGGTGCGCATGTGACGTGCGGGAACAGTGGTGCGCGGGGTCGGCCGATCGGGGACGTCTGTCCGCGCGTCGACCTGTTCGGTGTCGGAACGTGGTCATAGCGTGTGCGCTCAAGACGTGGTTCCGGCACGGCCGGGACAGCGAGCGACTGGTGGAGGAGCGATGGACGGCCGTCACGGGCCGGACGGGGGGTCCGGCGCACGACGCGGCCCCACCGCGCGCTCCGGGTCCCCGTTCGCCGGCGGTCCGCTCGCTCCGGGGCCCGGGGCGTCCGGCCGCTCCGGCCGGGAGACCCCCGGTGAGAGGTCGCCCCGCACCGGCGGTTCGACTCGCACGCACGCACCGGCCGGCAGCCGTGAACCGTCCCGCTCCCGCCAGGCGTCGCCGTCACGCTCCGAGCGCACCGGCGGTCACTCCGATCGCTCGACCGGCACCTCCGGGCGCTCAGCCGGCACCTCCGACCAGGCCCCGCCCCGCGGCGGCACCTCCGCCAAGGACATCGTCCGGTCGGGGCGCATCCCCGGGCTCGACGGCGTCCGGGCGCTCGCCGTCGGGGCCGTGCTCGTCTTCCACCTCTTCCCGGTGCTCGCCCCGGGCGGGTTCATCGGCGTCGACCTGTTCTTTGTGCTGTCCGGGTTCCTCATCACGACCCTGCTGCTGCGCGAGATCGGGCGCTCGGGCCGCATCGACCTGCCCGGGTTCTGGCGCAGGCGCGCGAGACGCCTGCTGCCGGCGCTCGCGCTCGTCGTCGTCGTCACCGTGCCGGTCGCGGCCCTGGTCGAGCGCGACCTCATGGTCAACATCGGGCGGCAGGTCCTCGGTGCCCTGACGTTCTCGTCGAACTGGCTCGAGATCGCCGCCGGCTCCTCCTACGCCGACCAGACCGCTCCGCAGCTCTTCGTCAACTTCTGGTCCCTCGCCGTCGAGGAGCAGTTCTACCTGCTGTGGCCGCTGCTCGCCCTGCCGCTCGTCAAGCTCGTCCGGGCGCCGCGGGCGCTGGCCCTCATCGCGATCGTCGTCGCGGTGCTCTCGGCCGTCCTCATGGCCGTCCTCGTCACGCCGGGCGCCGACCCGACCCGCGTCTACTACGGGACCGACACCCACCTGTTCGGGCTCATGCTCGGCATCGCGCTGGCGTTCGTCGCCCAGGACTCGCGCGGCCCGCTGACGACGCCCGCCTGGCAGCGGGCCCGCCCGTTCGTCCCGCTCGCGGGCCTCGCCGCCCTCCTCCTGCTCTCGACCCTCGTGCCCTTCGAGTCGGTGTGGACCTTCCGCGGCGGCCTGTTCGCGGCCTCGCTCGCCGGCGCCGTGCTCGTGGCCGCCCTGCTCGGCCCGCGCACCTGGTTCACCCGCGTGATGGAGCTGGCCCCGCTGCGCTGGCTCGGCGAGCGCTCCTACGGCATCTACCTGTGGCACTGGCCGGTCGTCATCATCCTCGACGCCCTCGTGCCCACCGCCGAGGGGTCGGCCGCCCGCACCGTGCTCCGGCTCGCCGCGCTCGTCGTCACCCTCGGCGTCTCGGCCGCCTCCTACGAGTGGCTCGAGCAGCCGGTCCGGCGCAACGGGATCCGCGCGACCCTGCGCGGCTGGCTGGCCGCCGTCACCGGCATGCGCCCCTCGTTCACCGCCCCCGCCCGGATCGCCGGCGCGCTCGGTCTCCTGCTCGTGGCCGGCACCGGGGTCGCCGTCGCCACGGCCCCCGAGCAGACGGACACCGCCGAGCAGATCGCGACCAACGAGGAGCGCCTCGCCCAGCAGCGCGCCGAGGAGCTCGCCGCCGCCGAGGACGCCCAGGGCGGGGAGGGGGAGAGCCCCTCCGACGACGCGCCCGCCGAGGGCGACCCGCCCCCCGAGGGCGAGGGATCCTCCGAGGGCGCTCCCGGCGAGGAGCCCGGCGAGGGTGAGACGCCTCCCGAGGGCGAGGAGACGCCGTCGGAGGAGGCCCCCGGCGACGAGGACCCGATCGAGACCGACGCCGACTTCTCCGTCCCCACGGGCGACGAGCTGTCCGTGTTCGGCGACTCCATGGTCGTCACGACCCTCGACGCGCTCGAGTACTACTACCCGGGCGTTCACGTCAGCGCGCTGTCGAACGACCAGTGGCCGCAGGGCGAGGCCGCCGTCGAGGCCGCGTTCGCGACCGACTCCGTGCGCCGCGCCGTCGTCATCCACTACGGCACCAACGGCGGCGTGCCCGACCCCAGCATCCCCGAGCGGATCCTCGACTCGCTCGGCCCGGACCGACCGGTCGTCCTCGTCAACCTCTACGGATCGTCGTCGTGGATCCCCGAGGCCAACGCCGAGCTCGAGCGCCTCGCCGAGGGGCGCGACAACGTGGCGATCGCCGACTGGAACGCGACCGCGTCCGCCAACCCCGGGGCGCTCCAGGCGGACAACATCCACCCGGACATCGACGGGGCGCACGAGTACACGCACACCCTGACCGCCGCCTTCGAGGAGCTCGCCGCACGCCACGGCCAGGGGTAGCACAACACCCCGCCACGGGCGTGCCAAGACTCGGCCACGACCGCGAGAAACGGCGGGAAACCGGCGTCGAACGTGGCCTGGCACACGGTGAGACGGCCCGGGAGGGACCTTCGTCCCGCGCTAGGCTCCGAGCGGTGTCCCGGAGCCGAGACACCGCCAATGAGCGAGGGAAGGAACCATCGGGTGGACCTCTTCGAGTATCAGGCGCGCGACATGTTCGAGAAGCACGGTGTCCCCGTGCTGCCGGGCATCGTCGCCTCGACCCCGGCCGAGGCGCGTGCCGCGTACGAGCAGCTCGGAGGCGAGCTCGCGGTCATCAAGGCGCAGGTGAAGATCGGCGGCCGCGGCAAGGCCGGCGGCGTCAAGCTCGCCCGCTCCGCGGACGAGGCCGAGCAGCACGCCCAGGCCATCCTCGGCATGGACATCAAGGGCCACACCGCCCGCAAGGTGCTCGTCGCCGCCGGTGCCGACATCGACACCGAGTACTACTTCTCCGTCCTCCTCGACCGTTCCGAGCGCCGCTACCTCGCGATGTGCTCCGTCGAGGGCGGCATGGAGATCGAGCAGCTCGCCGTCGAGCGCCCGGAGGCCCTCGCCCGCGTGCCCGTCGACCCGATCGTCGGCATCGACCAGGCCAAGGCCGACGAGATCGTCGCCGCCGCCGGGTTCGACGCGGACGTGGCCCCGAAGGTGGCCGACGCGATCCAGAAGCTGTGGACCGTCTACCGCGAGGAGGACGCCACGCTCGTCGAGGTCAACCCCCTCGTGCGCACCCCGGAGGGCGAGATCATCGCCCTCGACGGCAAGGTCTCGCTCGACGACAACGCCTCCTTCCGGCACGAGGACCACGAGGCGCTGGTCGACGCGGCGTCGGAGGACCCCCTCGAGGCCAAGGCCAAGGCCAAGGGGCTCAACTACGTCAAGCTCGACGGCTCGGTCGGCATCATCGGCAACGGCGCGGGCCTCGTGATGTCCACGCTCGACGTCGTCGCCTACGCGGGCGAGGCGCACGGGGTCGGCCCCGCGAACTTCCTCGACATCGGCGGCGGCGCCTCGGCGCAGGTCATGGCCGACGGCCTCGACGTCATCCTCGGCGATACGCAGGTCCGCTCGGTGTTCGTCAACGTCTTCGGCGGCATCACCGCCTGCGACGAGGTCGCCCGCGGCATCGTGCAGGCGCTCGAGATCATCGGCGACCAGGCGACCAAGCCGCTCGTCGTGCGGCTCGACGGCAACAACGTCGAGGAGGGCCGGGCGATCCTCGCCGAGGCCAACCACCCCCTGGTCACCCAGGCGGACACCATGGACGGCGGAGCGGCGAAGGCCGCCGAGCTCGCGGCTGCGAAGTAAGGAACGGGACCCACACATGTCGATCTTTCTCAACCGCGAGTCCAAGGTCATCGTCCAGGGCATCACGGGCTCCGAGGGCACCAAGCACACCGGCCGCATGCTCGCCGCCGGCACGAACGTCGTCGGCGGGACCAACCCCCGCAAGGCGGGCACGACCGTCGACTTCGACGTGACGCCGGTCGGCCCGGGCGCCGAGGAGCGCACCGGCGGGGCCGTCTCCGTCCCCGTGTTCGGCACGGTCGCCGAGGCCAAGGAGGCCACCGGCGCGAACGTGTCGATCATCTTCGTCCCGCCGAAGTTCGCCAAGGGCGCCGTCGTCGAGGCCGTCGACGCCGGCGTCGAGCTGGTCGTCATCATCACCGAGGGCATCCCGGTCAAGGACTCGGCGGAGTTCTTCACCTACGCCCAGTCCAAGGGCGTGCGCCTCATCGGCCCGAACTGCCCCGGCATCATCACGCCCGGCCAGTCCAACGTCGGCATCACGCCCCCGGACATCACAGGCCCCGGCCGCATCGGCCTGGTCTCGAAGTCCGGCACGCTGACCTACCAGATGATGTACGAGCTGTCCGACATCGGCTTCTCCACCGCCATCGGCATCGGCGGCGACCCGGTCATCGGCACCACCCACATCGACGCGCTCCGCGAGTTCGAGGCCGACCCGGACACCGACCTCATCGTCATGATCGGCGAGATCGGCGGCGACGCCGAGGAGCGCGCGGCGGCCTTCATCAAGGAGAACGTCACCAAGCCGGTCGTCGGCTACGTCGCGGGCTTCACCGCCCCCGAGGGCAAGACGATGGGCCACGCCGGCGCGATCGTCTCCGGCTCCGCCGGCACCGCGTCCGCCAAGAAGGAGGCCCTCGAGGCCGCCGGCGTCCGCGTGGGCAAGACCCCCACCGAGACGGCAAACCTCGCGAAGGAGATCCTCGCGGCGAAGGCCTGACCTTTCCGACGCACGCCCCCGGCGACCTCCGTGGTCGTCGGGGGCGTGCGTCGTCTGCGGGGTCGCGCCGTGGTGAGCGCCGACACCTGGGCGTGGCTCCCGCTCGCCGGGGGCGATCGGCGCGACCATGGCTCCGATGACCGCCACGACGACCCGACCCGAGGCGACCGGTGCCGCCCGCGCCTCGCTCCTGCCCGAGGGCTGGCTGCGCGCGCTCGTCGCCGCGCTCGAGGCCGCGCTGCTCGGCTGGCTCGTCTGCGTGGTCCCCGCGATCGCCGCGTACGTCGCCACCGCCGCCTCGCCGGCGCTCGGGGACAGCACGTGGCAGTCCGGGCTCGGCATCGGTTCCGCCGCCTGGTTGCTCGGCCACGGCGCCCCGGCCGGCTCGCTCTCCCTCGTCCCGCTCGGGCTCAGTGCCGTGCTCGCCGCCCTCGTCATGGGCACCGCCCGCCGGCACGTCCTCCGCGGCGGTGCGCACGTGGTGGTCGCGCTCGGGTACGTCGTGCTCGTCCAGCTCGTCAGCCTGCTCTCGCCGTTCGCGGTCGACCACGTGCGGCTCGCCGTCGGGTCCGCCGTCGTCGCGGCCGCGGGCTGCGCCTGGTCCTGGTGGCGGACCGGCGCGCGGACCCGGGACCTCATCGAGGACGACGCGGCCGGCGCCCCGAGCGACCGGTTCACCCACCGTGCGGGACTCGTCGGTGTGCGGGCGCTGCGCGGGGCGGGTGCCACGCTGGCCGTGCTCGTCGTCGTCGGGCTCGCCGCCGCCGTCGCCGCGATCGCGCTGCACGCGGACCGGGTCCTCGCCCTGCACGAGAGCTACGACGCCGGGATCGTCGGCGGAACCGTCCTCGTCCTCGGCCAGCTCGCCTACCTTCCGACACTCGGCGTGTGGGCGTTCGCCTACGTCGCCGGGCCCGGGTTCGCCGTGGGCACCGGGACGGCGGTCGGCCACGGGGGCGTCGAGCTGGGCGCGGTCCCGGCGATCCCGCTGCTCGGAGCCCTGCCGGAGTCCCCGTCCCCGCTGGGGATCTGGCCCACCCTGCTCGTCGTCCTCGCCGGTGCGGTCGGGGCCTGGTGGATGTGCCGTCCCGGGCACGCGCACCGCCTGCTCGACGCCGTCGCCTCCGCGCTCGGTGCTGCCCTCCTCGTCGGCGTCGCGACGCTGCTGGCGGGCCTCGTGTCGGCCGGCGCCATCGGCTCGGGTCGCATGGCGGACCTCGGGCCGGACGCCCTCGTCCTCGCCGGCCTCGTCACCGGGGAGGTCGCGCTCGGCGCCGTCCTCGTCGCCACCCTCCTCCACCCCCGCACCCGCACCGCGCTGGCCGGGGGAGTGGGCTCGGTCCGGGAGCGCCTCGAGCGCACCGACGGGACCACGGACGAGGCGCCCGACGACGACACACCCTCCGACGACGACACGCGCGGTTCGAGGCCTGGCACCGCCGCGTCGGGCGACGACACGCCCGGTGGAGGCGCGAGTGGCGGTGGTGCGCGCGCTGGTGCGGCAGGAGAGTCGGGCGCGACCGGGACAACGGGTGGCACGGCAACGAGCGGTGCGAAGGGCGCGGGCAGTGCAAAGGGCGGCACGGGCGCGGGCACTGCCGCCGGCTCGACGGGAGCGGGTAGCGCGAAGAGCGGCACGCGCACGGGCACGGGCTCCGGCGCGACCGCCACCCGCACAGCGTCGGCGGCCCAGGGGAACGCGTCCCGCTCCGGCCGCTGGTCGGCCACCGGGTCGATGGCCAGCGCGACGCCGACGCGCCGCGCGTACGGGCACGGCGCGACCGCGAGCGGCACCGCCGGCTGACCCGGGCGCCCCTCGCGTGCCGGCGTCGTCGTCGGTCCGGACCTGTCTCGCCCGGTACGGGCCCTTCGTCAGGCCCGGGGACCTGATCAGGCGCGGCCGGTGACCCGCGTCCCGGTGGCGCTGCGCGCGAGGTCGAGCGCGGCGTGGAGGTCGTCGACGAGGTCCCCGGCATCCTCGATGCCCACCGAGATGCGCACGAGGTCGTCGGGCACCTGCAGCGGCGTGCCGACGGCGGCGAGGTGGGTCATGGTCGCGGGGTGCTCGATGAGGGACTCGACCCCGCCGAGCGACTCGGCGAGGGTGAACAGCTCGGTGGACTCGACGAAGGTACGCGCGGT
The DNA here is from genome assembly GCF_057652375.1 of Georgenia sp. Z1344. Lineage (NCBI taxonomy): Bacteria > Bacillati > Actinomycetota > Actinomycetes > Allobogoriellales > Allobogoriellaceae > Georgenia > Georgenia sp. Z1344. The sequence continues at coordinate 2,503,305 of NZ_CM172728.1, forward strand.
CTCGGCGTCGCGCAGGCGGACCGAGACCATGCCGCCGAAGCCGCTCATCTGGCGGGCGGCGACGTCGTGCCCCGGGTGCGTGGCGAGGCCGGGGTAGGCGACCTCGGTGACGAGGTCGTGGGCCGTCAGGGCGTCAGCCACCCTGGCGGCGTTCGTACAGTGCCGGTCCATGCGCACCGCGAGGGTCTTGATCCCGCGGCTGACGAGCCAGGAGTCGAACGGGGCCAGGCCCGTCCCGGTGTCGTTCTGCAGGTCGGCGAGCGACTCTCGCCACCGGTCGTCGGCCAGGACCACCGCGCCGCCGACGACGTCGGAGTGCCCGCCGAGGTACTTCGTCAGCGAGTGCAGGACGAGGTCCGCGCCGAGGGTGATCGGCTGCTGCAGGTAGGGCGTGGCGAACGTGTTGTCGACGACGACCACGGCCCCGACCGCGTGGGCGATCTCGGCGACGGCGGCGACGTCGACGATCCGCAGCAGCGGGTTGCTCGGCGTCTCGACCCACACGACGGTCGGCGCCTGCGCGGTCACGGAGGCGCGGACCGCGTCGACGTCCGTGAGGTCCACGGTGGCGAGCGTGACGCCCCAGGCGCCGTAGGTCGACTCGAGCAGCCGGTGGGTGCCGGCGTACGCGTCGTCCCCGAGGAGCACGTGGGCGCCCGGCCCGGTCAGCGCGCGCAGCACGGCGTCCTCGGCGGCCATCCCGCTCGCGAACGTCAGTGCCGACCGCCCGCCCTCGAGCTCGGCGAGCGTGTCCTGCAGCGCGGACCGGGTCGGGTTGCCCGTGCGGGTGTACTCGAAGCCGGCCCGCAGCACGCCGACGGAGTCGTGCCGGAAGGTCGAGGAGAGGTGGAGCGGTCTGCTCACGGCCCCCGTCGCCTCGTCGGGGGACTGACCTGCGTGGATGGTGCGTGTGCTCGGCTGCGTCATGCTCCCGACGCTAACGGTGCGAGCCGGGGGACCGGTGCGCGTGCCTCGCGGTGTCCGGGACGTGGGACGGGGACTTGACGGAGGGCTCGACGCGGGCCGACGCGAGCGGGCGTCGGCCCCGGTCAACCGGTCGGGAGGAGGCCCCGCAGCTGGTCGTCGAGCTCGTTCGCGCAGGCGTCGCGGCCCTGGTTCGTCACGGCGCCGTCGAGGCACTCCTGGTTCTCCATCTGCATGTTCCAGGCGAACGCCGGGACCAGGTGGAGGGCGGCGATGATCGAGCCGATGACGACGGTGACCGTGAGCGAGCGCTCGCGGCGCTGGGCGAGGGTCGGACCCGCGGGACGCTCCGACGACCCGCCGTCCTCGCTCGTGCCCCTGCCGGGAGGGCTGCTCCCGCCCCGCCTCGGCGGCAGCACGCCGGGCACGCCCGTTCCCGGGACGCCGGCACCGCCCCGGGGGTCCGTCGTCCGGCCCGCCGGCGCGCCCGCCGGGTTCGACCGCGCGTCCGTACCGCTCCTCGGCTCCCGGAACCGGCGGGCGTACACGGCCGCCGCCACGCCGAGGAGCGCGAGCACGCCCAGCCCGATCGTCGCGGGGAAGCGGGTGACGACCAGGGTGCCCAGCGCGCTGCCGATGACGAGCACGCTGGCCGCCGTCGACCACCGGCCGAGCTCGTGCGCGCGCTCCTCCTCGGAGCTCCGCGGCGGCGCCGGGTCCGTCGTCGGGGCGGGCTGCCGTCCGTTCGATGGCGTCGTCACCCGGTCATTGTCACCCGCCGGGCGTCTACCGTTGGACGTCGTGACCTCCGCACCCCCGCGCCCGCTCCGCCTCCTCGTGCTCGTCTCCGGCTCCGGGACCCTCCTGCAGGCCGTCCTCGACGCCGCCGCACCGGGCGCGCCGTTCGTCGTCGTCGGCGTGGGGACGGACCGGACCGGGACGCTCGGCGAGGAGCGGGCTCGGCGCGCGGGGATCCCGACCTTCGTGGCCCCCCTCCGTGACCACCCGGACCGCGCCGCCTGGGACGCCCACCTCGCCGGCGAGATCGCCGCGTACGAGCCGGACGTCGTCGTGAGCGCAGGCTTCATGAAGATCCTCGGCCCCGCCGTGCTCGGCGCGCGGCCCGTCCTCAACACCCACCCCGCGCTGCTGCCGTCCTTCCCCGGCGCCCACGGGGTCCGCGACGCCCTCGCCCACGGCGTGCGCGTCACCGGGTGCACGTGCCACGTGGTCGACGCCGGGGTGGACACCGGCCCGATCGTCGACCAGCGGGCCGTCCGGATCGAGGACGGCGATACCGAGGAGACCCTCCACGAGCGGATCAAGGTCGAGGAGCGGGCCATGCTCGTCGACGTCCTCACGCGTCTCGCGCGCAGCGATCTCAGCCTGCCGACCCCCCGGCACGGGGCGGTCCCGCCCGCGTAGACTCGGGGACGGCCGCGACTGGCGAACGAGGTGGGTGACCACCGGGGAGCGGCCGACGAACCCCTCACCGCGCCGCTCGCCTGGGCGCCGGGGCCGGGTGCGCACCGCGCCCGGGACCGCCGAGAAGAGGAGGACCCCGTGAACGCCCAGCCGACCCCCGACGCCGCTGCAGGCACCGCAACCGCCGGACCCGCTGCCGATGGCCCCGTAGCCGCCGGCCCCGTAGCCGACAGTCCCGTGGCCGACGCGACCCCGACCGCGGACACCGCCCCCGGCGCCGGGCCCGAGCGCACGACCCGCGCCGCCGCCGACCGCCACGCCGTGCGCCGCGCGCTGGTCTCCGTGTACGACAAGACCGGGCTGGTCGAGCTCGCGGGGGCGCTGGCGGAGGCGGGCGTCGAGATCGTCTCGACCGGGTCGACCGCTGCCCGCATCGCCGAGGCCGGCATCCCCGTCACCCCGGTCGAGCAGGTCACGGGATTCCCCGAGTGCCTCGACGGGCGCGTGAAGACCCTCCACCCCAACGTCCACGCCGGCGTGCTGGCGGACCGGCGGCTCGCCGACCACCGCGAGCAGCTCGACGAGCTGGGGATCGAGCCGTTCGACCTCGTGGTCGTCAACCTCTACCCGTTCGCGCAGACCGTCGCCTCCGGCGCCGGGTACGACGACGCCGTGGAGCAGATCGACATCGGGGGCCCCACGATGGTGCGGGCCGCGGCGAAGAACCACCCGTCGGTCGCGGTCGTGGTCGACCCGGACCGGTACGGCGAGGTGACCCGGGCGCTCGCCGAGGGCGGCTTCACGTTCGCCGAGCGGCGCGCCCTCGCCGCCGTGGCGTTCGCCCACACCGCCGCCTACGACGCCGCCGTGGCCACCTGGTTCGCCGAGCAGGCCGCCGACGCCGAGACGGCCACCTCCGGGTACGAGGCCGACGCCCCCGCCGCGCAGGCCCCCGCCTACGTCGGGCTCGGTCTCGAGCGGCGCGCCACCCTGCGCTACGGCGAGAACCCGCACCAGGCGGCCGCGCTCTACGCGGCCGCCGGCGTCGAGGGCGGGATCGCCGGCGCCACCCAGCTCCAGGGCAAGGCGATGAGCTACAACAACTACGTCGACGCCGACGCCGCCCTGCGCGCCGCGCTCGACCACGAGCGGCCCGCCGTGGCGATCATCAAGCACGCCAACCCGTGCGGGATCGCGGTCGGCGAGAGCGTCGAGGCCGCCTACCGTGCCGCGCACGCCTGTGACCCGGTTTCCGCCTACGGCGGCGTCATCGCGGCGAACCGGCCCGTGACCGCGGCGATGGCCGAGGCGATGGCGGGCGTGTTCACCGAGGTGCTCGTGGCGACCGAGGTCGAGGAGGCGGCGCGCGAGCTGCTCGCCCGGCGCAAGAACCTGCGCGTGCTCACCGTGACGCCCGAACCGCGCGGCGGCACCGAGATCCGGCCGATCACCGGCGGGGCGCTCGTCCAGGCCCGCGACGCCGTGGACGCGCCCGGCGACTCGATCGAGGGGTGGACCCACGTGTCCGGGGAGCCCGCCGACGAGGCGACCCTTGCCGACCTCGAGTTCGCGTGGCGCTCCGTGCGGGCCGTGCGATCGAACGCCGTGCTGCTCGCCGACGCCGGCGCGACGGTCGGCGTGGGCATGGGGCAGGTCAACCGCGTCGACTCGTGCCGTCTCGCGGTCGAGCGGGCGAACACGCTCGGGGTCGAGGTGAGCTCCGACGTCGAGTCCGCCGGTGGTGCGCAGGCCGGTGCGGAGGACGGTGCGGCCGGGGCGACGCCCGAGCGTGCGCGCGGCTCGGTCGCGGCGTCGGACGCGTTCTTCCCGTTCGCCGACGGACTGCAGGTGCTCATCGACGCCGGCGTCCGTGCGGTGGTCCACCCGGGCGGCTCGATCCGTGACGACGAGGTGACTGCGGCCGCCCAGGCCGCCGGCGTGACGATGTACCTCACGGGCACGCGCCACTTCGCCCACTGACGACGCACGTCCCCTCGTCGAGATTGCGGTTCGTCGTCGCCGAGATTGCGGTTCGTCGAGGTTGAGTTCGTCGAGAGTGCGGTTCAGGTGGCGGCGGTTTCAAGTGGTTGTTGCAACGAGTAGGTCGTTGAGTCGTTTCGCTGGAGTCTGCCAGCCCAGTGTCATGCGTGGTCGTGTGTTGAGCTCGCGGGCGACGGCGTCGAGGTCGCGCTGGGCGTAGGTGCGGAAGTCGGTACTCGAGCGGGGAAAGTACTGCCGCAGCAGGCCGTTGGTGTTCTCGTTCGAGCCTCGCTGCCAGGGCGAGTGCGGGTCGCAGAAGAAGACCCGGCAGTCTGTCGCCAGCGTGAAGTGGGCGTGCTTGGCCATCTCAGCGCCCTGATCCCAGGTCAGAGTCGCGGCCAGCTCGGCCGGCAGGCGGCCCATCGTGTCGATCAGCACGTCGATCACCTGCTCGGAGACCCTGCTCTCCGGTAGAGCGCCGAGCATGACGTACCGCGTGGAACGCTCGACCAGGGTGATGATCGCCGACGCGCTACGCGCACCGATGATCAGGTCACCTTCCCAGTGCCCGGGCACGGCCCGGTCTTCGACCTCGGCCGGCCGGGTGCTGATGTTCAGGCCATGGGTCCAGGCCTTGCCCGAGTGTGCCGCCCGCGCGAGGCGGGACTGGGGGCGCCGCCTGGTCCGCCCGGTACGGAGTGCGACCTGGCGTGCGATCTCGCTGCGCAGCCCGCCACGAGCTTGGTAGTAGATCGCTTGGTAGATCGTCTCGTGGGACACCCATCGCTCCGGCCGGTCGGGATACTCCTGACGAAGCCAGTGTGCGATCTGCTGCGGAGACCACCGCTGTTCGAGCTTGTCCCGCACCAGGGGCCATAGCCGGCCGCGACCCGAGGTCACCCCGCGGCGGCGATCGCCGGTCAACTTGCCGGGCCTGGGCCTGCGGGCCCGCTTGTCGGCCCTGCGCTGCGCGTTCCGGCACGAGTACGCCCACCGGTAGGCGCCACCACGACCGGCGGGATTGGCCTGCCGGCGTCCCGCCGGGGAACGCGTCCCGGGTGTGTCCAGGTGAGCGCCCCGGTAGGAGTTATTGCGAGTGACCTCGCGCCACACCGTGGTCCGGTGACGACCGATCCGCTCAGCGATCTGCGGGAACGTCAATCGCTGACCGAACAGCGCCTCGATCTTCGCCCGCTCCTCAAGTGTCAATCTCTTCCCAGCCATCCGTACACCCTCCCAAGGCGCACGTTGCAACAACCGATTGAAACCGCCGGCGGGAGGACCGCCTGACCCGCACTCTCGAGCAATCGTGGCTCCCAACCGCAATCTCGGCGTGCACCAACCGCAACCTCGATGGGCACCAACCGCAATCTCGACGACGGAGGGGTCAGGGGCGGGCGATCGCGTCGCGGAGGCGGCGGGCCGGGTCGGCGGCGACCTCCAGATCGAGCATCGGACGGGCGTCGCCGGCGAGGGACCGCCGCAGCGGCGGGACGTCGCGCGGGTGGTCCGCCGTCGCGGCCCCGGTGAGCCGGCCGGCCGCATCGGTCCACAGCCAGGTGGTGCCGGCGTCGTCGGACCGGACGACCGCGGGCTCGCCCGCGGGCGCGCCGAGCACCGCCACGTCGTGGCCGAACATCTCGGAGAACACGTACGACGCCGGGCGGGGCGGCGGCTCGAGACCGAGCAGTCCCGCGGCGACGGCCGCGGGATGGTGGAGGGCGCCCTTCCAGTGGGCGCCCGGCTCGACGGAGCCGTCGGGGAGAGCGGTGGCCGCGACGTCGCCGACCGCCCGCAGCCAGGCCGGCCCACCGATCGCGCGGCCGGTCGCGTCCACGAGGACGTGCCCGGAGCCGGTGAGCTCCGCGACGCCGGAGAGCCAGCCCGTCTCCGGCGCGGCGCCGAGGGCGGCGAGCACGGTGTCGGCCTGCAGCTCGCGGCCGTCCGCGAGCCTGACGGTCCGTCCGGCGGGCCGCACGGACGGGTGCGATCGCGCGGCCCCGTCGTCGGCCGATCCAGTGACGTCCCTGACCGCCGCGCCCGTGACGAGCCCGACCCCGGCCGCGTCGAACCACGCGCGCACGTGCGCGCCGAGGACCCCCGGCGCCCGTCCGAGCGGCTGCGCGCCGGCCTCGACCACGGTCACGTCGACGCCCGCCGCGGCCGCCGACCCGGCCACCTCCGCTCCTATCCACCCCGCCCCGACGACGACGAGCCGCGCACCGGGGGCCAACGCCTCGCGCAACGCGGCCGCGTCCGCCGCCGACCGGAGCACGCGCGCACCGGGCCACGGCGGGTCGACCGCCCGCGCCCCGGAGGCCGCGACGACGGTCCTCGCCCTCATGACGGCGCCGTCGTCGAGGGTGATCGCGGCCTCCTCGCCGAGGTCGCTGACCGAGGTGACCCTCGCGAGCCGGTGGTCGACGTCCAGCGCGGCGAGGTCGCCGAGCCCGGCGTCGGCAAGGGCCGGCGGAGCGTCCTGGGTCAGCAGGTGCGTCGAGAGGGTCGTGCGGTCGTACGGCGCGCGGTCCTCGGCCCCGACCAGCAGCATTGACCCGTCGAACCCGCCCTCGCGCAGCGCGGCGGCGGTCCTCAGGCCGGCCACGCCACCACCGACCACGAGCACGTCGACGGCGGTCTCGGGGGTGGCGTCGTCGTCGGAGGGGGAGCCGGGAGCCTGCATCCGGCCACGGTAGCCTCGCCGCGTGACGACCAACCGCGCACCCGTGCTGCCGGGGCTCGCGATCCTCGGGTGGCTCGTCGTCGTCGTGCTCGTGGGTGTCGTCGTCGACGTCCCCACGGCCTGCTACCTGCTCGCCGGGATGCTCGTCGTGGTCGCGGTGGTCCGGGCCGCCTTCGGGGCACGGGAGATCATCGGCGGACGGGCGCTCGCGATCGACCTGGTCACACTGCTCGGCGCGGCGGCGGTCCTCGCGTTCCTCGCGCCCTGGGGCGAGGCCGTCGCGGTCTGACCGGCCCGCCCGCGGGAGCGCGCCGCCCGGCGCGGGAGCGGTGCCCAGCACGAGCGCAGTGCCACACGCGGGCACGTGTCGCTCCCGGGCCCCCGACCTGATAATGGACGGGTGCACCCGTTACTGCAGGACTCCTTGCTCGTTCTCGTCTTCGTCCTCATCGGCGGTGTGTTCGCGGCCTCGGAGTTCGCGCTCGTCTCCCTGCGCGAGTCGCAGGTCCGGTCGATGGCCCAGAAGGGCGGCAGCGGCGCGACCGTCGCCAGGCTGACGGAGAACCCGAACACCTTCCTGTCCGCCGTGCAGGTCGGCGTCACGCTGGCCGGCTTCTTCTCGGCGTCCTACGGCGCGTCGACGATCGCCCCCTACGTCTCCCCGTACCTCGTGGACTGGGGTCTGTCCGAGAGCGCCGCCGGGACGGTCTCGTTCATCGGGATCACCCTCATCGTGTCCTACATGTCCCTCGTCTTCGGCGAGATGGTGCCCAAGCGTCTCGCCATGCAGGGGGCCGAGAAGTTCTCGATGGTGGTGGCCCGCCCGCTCAACCTCATCGCCCTCGTGCTGCGCCCGGTCATCTGGTTGCTCGACGTCTCGACGAACCTCGTGCTGCGCCTGCTCGGCCGCGACCCGCACGCCCGCGCCGAGGAGATGGACGCGGAGGAGCTGCGCCAGATCGTCGTCGGTCACGAGGGACTCGGGGACGAGGAGCGGCAGATCGTCGCCGACCTGCTGGCCGTGGGGGAGCGGTCCGTCCAGGAGGTGATGACGCCGCGCACCGAGGTCGAGTTCCTCGACGCCGACACGACGATCGACGAGGCCCGCGCCACCGTCGGCGCGATGGAGCACTCGCGCTACCCCGTCCGGGGCGAGAACGACGACGACATCCTCGGCTTCGTCCACGTCCGCGACTTCATCAACCCCGGGCCGGAGATCCGGTTCGTCCGCGACCTCGTGCGCGAGACCCTCTACTTCCCCACGGGCAAGGCGGTCCTGTCCACGCTCACCGAGATGCGCCGCACGCACGCGCACTTCGCCGTCATCGTCGACGAGTACGGCGGTACCGACGGCATCGTGACGATGGAGGACGTCGTCGAGGAGTTCGTCGGCGAGATCCACGACGAGTACGACCGGGAGGAGCCCGAGGTCGTCGAGGGCGCCGGTGCGGACGACGTCTCCGGGCTGCTCAGCCGCGCGGAGATCCAGCGGCTCTTCGAGGTCGAGCTGCCCGACGGGCCCTACGACACGCTCGCCGGCTACATCATGTCCGAGCTCGGCCGCCTGCCCGCCGAGGGCGACACCGTGGCCTGGGGCGACGCGACCCTCACGGTCCGCACGCTCGACGGCCGCCGGGTCGACCGCGTGACCGTCACCCGGGCCGAGCGCGACCCGGTCGACGACGGCGGACGCGATCTCGCCGTCGGTGCGGACGAGATCGGCGCCGACGGGCCGAAGGAGGCGGGAACCCCCAGGGGGCCGTCCGGCCCCCAGGTCGAGCTCCGGAACGCGGCGGAGCGGGGCGAGGACCCGCTTGCCGTCGACGGCCGGATCGAGAGCGGCGAGGGACGATCCGGCGCGGGCGGTACCGGGGCGCACTAGCCTGGGGTGGTGCGGGGCTCGACGGGCCGGTCGCGATCCGACCGGCTCGCACCCCACCGACCACGTCCACGTACCCCGACGAAGGAGTCCTGCATGTCCGCCACCCCCGTGAACGTCACCGTCACGGGCGCCGCCGGCCAGATCGGCTACGCCCTCCTGTTCCGCATCGCCTCGGGCCAGCTGCTCGGCCCCGACACCCCCGTGCGCCTGCGCCTGCTGGAGATCCCGCAGGCCGTCACGGCCGCCGAGGGCACGGCGATGGAGCTGGCCGACGGCGCGTTCCCGCTGATGGCCGGGGTCGACATCTTCGACGACCCGACGAAGGCGTTCGACGGCGCCAACGTCGGCCTGCTCGTGGGCGCGCGTCCGCGCGGCGCCGGCATGGAGCGCGGCGACCTGCTCGCCGCCAACGGCGGGATCTTCGGCCCGCAGGGCAAGGCGATCAACGCGGGGGCCGCGGACGACATCCGGGTCCTCGTCGTCGGGAACCCGGCCAACACCAACGCCCTCATCGCCGCGAAGAACGCGCCCGACGTGCCGGCCTCGCGATTCACCGCGATGACGCGGCTCGACCACAACCGGGCCGTCAGCCAGCTCGCCGCCAAGACCGGCGCCGCCGTCAGCGACATCGACCGGCTGACCATCTGGGGCAACCACTCCTCGACCCAGTACCCGGACCTCACGCAGACGACGATCGCCGGGGCGCCGGCGACCGACCTGCTCGCCGACCGCGAGTGGGTGGAGAACGACTTCATCCCGACCGTGGCCAAGCGCGGCGCCGCGATCATCGAGGCGCGCGGTGCGTCGTCGGCGGCCTCGGCCGCGTCGGCCGCGATCGACCACGTGCACGACTGGGTCAACGGTGTGACGGGCTCGTGGACCTCGGCCGCGATCTACTCCGACGGCTCGCACTACGGCGTGCCCGAGGGCGTCGTCTACTCGTTCCCCGTGACCTCGGAGAACGGGGAGTGGAGGGTCGTCGAGGGGCTCGAGATCGACGAGTTCTCGCGCGGGCGGATGGACGCGACGGCTGCCGAGCTGGTCGAGGAGCGCGACGCGGTTGCGGCGCTCGGGCTGATCTGACGGGGTTCCGTCGGCCGATGAGCCGGCGGTTGCCCGGCCGATGTGCTGGCGGAAGATCCGGCACGACGCCGGAGCGGACCTCACGGGGCCGCCACCTTCGGGTGGCGGCCCCGTCGTCGTGGGTCGACCGCCCCTCTTCGCTCGTCGAAGGATCAGGCGTCGATCGACCCCGAGGGGACAACTCCCCGTGGCCTGGATCATCCGTTCTTCAAGCAGGCGTTTTACTTGCCGGAACGCCCCATCTCGACCTGCGTGGCGGATCTTTGCCGATCAATTACCTCGACCATCCAGAAGGAGTCGCATGACCGAGGACAACCATGCCGGGCCGGAGCTCTCATTCGGTGTCGACGAGGGGCAGTTCGCACAGATTGGTGTGGACGAGGCCGGGCGGATCGCCTACGTGGAGATCGACGGCGGTTGGGCGTCCGAGCTGACCCCGGAGGAGCTGGCTGCAGCGCTGATGGAGGCATACGGTGCCGCTCAGATGGCGCGTGTACCGGCTGAGGGGGACGAGCCTGTGTCGGCCGGAGGACGACGGATTCCGCAGGTCACCCCGATCGCGGATGAGGTTCGCGCACGGCTGGAGGCGCGGCGCAACGGGACCGCCGGCGGTGCTAGGGATGCCGCCCGTCGCAGCACCGGTGCGCAGCCGGATAGCGGTATCGGGACAGAACCGAACCGCGGCGACCAGCTCGAACAGGCGAAACGCATGATCGAGCTTGCGCGTCGGGCACGGGAGGAGCGTGAGCTCTACCGCGACCGCCTGATGGAGATGTACTCGACCGAGTTCGAGGATGCGAACTCAGAGAAAAACTTGGCGGTCGTCTCACGTCACGGCTCTCCTGTCAGTTTGTCGATCGGGGAGATCTGGACGCGTCGACGGGCAGAGCCTCTCGCGCGCGCCCTGCTCGAGATCGTCGACGCCGCCGCCGCTCGTCTCGACGAGATGAACCGACGACTCGCGCAGGACTTCCCGGCAACCACCGAACTCATCACGCGCGCGCAGAACCGCTGACACTCTCACCAACGATCGGAGCAATGGAATGAACGTCAGGGTCGACACCGACGACCTTCGCACGGACGCCTCGCACTGGGAGGCGTTCTCGACCGATACCTTCACCCCCACCGCGAACCAGGTCGACGACCTCACGATGCCGGAAGGTGCACTTCCAGGTGCTGCGATCGAGCTCGGCGTGAAGGAGGCGTACGAGGCGGTCCGATCGACGGTCGACACGCTCGCGGGCGACGGGCCGACAGCCTTCACCGCCGTCGCCAGCGTGCTGCGGCGAGCGGCCGACATCTACGAGGACACCGACTACCAGTCCGAGATCGATTTCTCGCGCGTCTGAGCGCAGCACGATAGAAGGGACACCAAGACATGTCGCTCAAGGACTCGATCATCAGCGACGGAGGCGAGGCGCTACTCGAGATCGAGCAGCTCCTTGCCGACTGCACCGAGGTGCAGAACAGCTGCCCAGGCTTCCTCCGATATCTTGTGGACCCGACGATCGATCCTCTCCGTGAGGACGCCGAGGTGCTCATCGAATATGTCGAGGAGCTCATCGATCGTCTGGGCGATGCGGAACTCATCCGAGAGGTCGCACTGGACTGGCAGACCTGGGGCGATGACATGGGCGGTCATGCCACGAGCATCAGCCCGACGGGGACCAATCTTCCCTCGCTCGACTCATGGGACGACAACGGGGACGTCTATTCGACGGTGGCGGGGCAGCAGCACGCAGCAGTCGGTACCGCTCTGCCCGAGATCGCCTATGCGATCCATGATCAGCTCGAAGACATGGCGCAGCACCTGGAAAACTACTGGCGAGAAGCTTTCGAGTTCATCGGCCAGCTCGTTGGTGGGGTCGTCGGGGTCATCGGATCCATAGCGGGACTCATCGCGGCATGCCTTGCGACCGGCCTCACCGCAGGTCTCCTCGCGCTGGGAATCGTTGCGGCTGTCAGTGCGTTGATCGCGTCCATCACCGCGCTGGTCACCCTCCCGGGCAAGTGGGACGATGTCATGGCCGAACTTGATGGCATCACCGTCGATGCTCTCGGTGAGCTCCAGAGGATGCTCAACGATCCCATCGGCAATCACGCCAACCTTGACAGCGGCACGTGGCCGCCGCACATCGCGATCAACTGACGCGTCCGGTCCGGCACGGGACCGGACCTCACGGGGCCGCCACCTTCGGGTGGTGGCCCCGTCGTCGTGCGCGGCGAGGCATCCGTCGACGGCGCGCCGAGCCTCGCCGATCGGTCTCCCGGCAGGGCGTCCGAGGGCCCCGAACCGCACTCTCGACCAGTGAGCGGGGCCGTCTGAAATCGCGTGCGGAAAATTGCAGCACCTCTTGCAGGATGACTTGCAGCCTGGTTGGGTAGGCGCCAGCGCACCGCCGCGCCCGACGAAGGAGTCACCGGTCCATGAGCGTCACCCGACCTCGCCCAGTCACGTCCACCCTCGCCGTCCTCTCGGCGGTCGCTCTGCTGGGCTCCGGCCTCGCGGCCGGCGGAACGCTCGCCGCCGCGACGTCGGCCGGCGCGGTACAGGCCTCGCCCGCCGCCGGGACGGCACTGCCCGCGGCGCCGAGCCCCGCGGCGCCGCTTCCCGCGCCGGACACTCCCGCGGTACCCGCGCCCGACGCGAGCGACCGCCAGGTCGTCCTTGCAGGCGACCTCCAGACCGAACTCGGCTGCGCCGCCGACTGGGACACCGCCTGTGCGGAGACCACACTGACGGGCACCGACGTCGAGGGTGTCTACGAGCTCACCGCCGAGGTCCCGGCGGGCACCTGGCAGTTCAAGGCCGCGCTCGACGGTGTCTGGGACGGCGCGATCGGCGACGGCGAGGACAACTACTCGATCACCCTCGCCGCGCCCACCACGGTCACCTTCCGGGTCGACGACGCCGCCGGCACCCTCGCCATCGATCTGCCCGACCTCCCGGGCGAGTACGACGAGTCCACCGATGACGCGCTCGTCGCCGAGCCCTATCGCGACGCGGGAGCGGGGGAGAGCTTCTACTTCGTCCTCACCGACCGGTTCGAGAACGGCGACCCGTCGAACGACACCGGCGGGATCGCGGGCGACCGGCTCGACCACGGCTTCGACCCGACGAACCGAGGCTTCTACCAGGGCGGCGACATCGCCGGCCTGAGCGAGCAGCTCGACTACATCGAGGGCCTGGGCACGACCGCGATCTGGCTCACGCCGTCGTTCGTCAACCGCCCCGTCCAGGGCGAGGGCGAGGACGCCTCCGCGGGGTACCACGGCTACTGGATCACCGACTTCACGCAGATCGACCCGCACCTGGGCACGAACGCCGAGCTCGAGGCCTTCATCGACGACGCTCACGCCCGCGGCATCGACGTCTACTTCGACATCATCACCAACCACACGGCCGACAACTTCTCGTTCGCCGAGGGGGAGTACGCCTACCGGGACATCGCGACCTACCCCTACACGGACGCGGCCGGCACCGCCGTCGACGTCTCCGCGCTCGCCGGCTCGCCCGACTTCCCCGAGCTCGACCCGGCCACGTCGTTCCCCTACACGCCCGTGCGCAACGACGGCGCCGTCGACATGGTCCCCGAGCTGTTCAACGATCCCACCGTCTACCACCACCGCGGCAGCTCGACCTGGGAGGGCGAGTCCGTCACCTTCGGCGACTTCGAGAACCTCGACGACGTGATGACCGAGGACCCGCGCGTGGTCGCCGAGTTCATCGACATCTACACGACCTGGATGGACCTCGGCATCGACGGGTTCCGCATCGACACCGTCAAGCACGTCAACGTCGAGTTCTGGGAGGAGTTCACCGCCGCCCTCGACCTTCACGCCGAGGCTACGAACCCCGACTTCTTCACGTTCGGCGAGGTCTTCGACGCCGACGCGACGCTCACGTCCCCGTACGTGCGGGACACCGACATGACCTCGGTGCTCGACTTCGCTTACCAGTCCTCGGCCCTCAACTATGCGAGCGGCTACACCGCCCAGGGCCTCGCGGGTCTCTTCGCGTCCGACGACTACTACACGACCCCGCACTCGACCTCGACCTCCCTGCCGACCTTCCTCGGCAACCACGACATGGGGCGCGTCGGCTACCTCCTCCAGGGGCGCGGCGACGAGCTCGCCCGCTCCGAGCTCGGCCACTCCCTCATGTACCTCACGCGCGGTCAGCCGGTCGTCTACTACGGCGACGAGCAAGGGTTCGTCGGGACCGGCAACGACAAGGGCGCCCGGCAGTCGCTCTTCGCCTCCCGGACCGCCGAGTACACCGACCAGACCCTCCTCACCGGGGAGCAGGTCGGCTCCCGCGACCTCTTCGACACCGGCGCCCCGCTCTACACCCACATCGCCGAGCTCGCGCAGCTCCGCGAGGACCACCCCGCCCTCGTCACCGGCGCCCAGGTCGAGCTCTACGCCGAGTCGGGCGGCGGCGTGTACGCCTTCAGCCGCGTCGATCGCGCGGACCCCGTCGAGCACCTCGTGGCCGTCAACAACCTGACGACGCCGCAGACCGTCACCCTCGACACGCTCAGCCGCGACGCGACCTACACCCCGATCCTCGGCGACGGCGCCGCCCTCACCGCCGACGGCGCTCAGGTGACGATCGAGGTCCCGCCGCTCACGGCCCTCGCGTGGGTCGCCGACACCACCGTCGCACCGGTGGGCGACGGCACCCTCGAGATGTTCCCCGGCGGCACCGAGCTCGCCGGGTCCGGCAACACGCCGACCCTGGCACCGATCTCCGCCGACGTCCCGGACAACCACTACCTCGAGACCTCGTTCGCCTACCGGGTCGCCGGCGAGACCGACTGGCAGCCGCTCGGCGTCGCCGAGGACGACACCCCGCGCGTCTTCCACGACGTCGAGGGACTCGCCGCGGGCACCGTCGTCGAGTACCGCGCCGTGGCGACCGACGCCGACGGTGCCTCGTTCGCGGGCTCGACCTTCGGCGTCGTCGGATACGACCTCTCCGGCACGCCGGCGGACGACGGCCCGGGCGACGGCGAGATCGTCACCGTCCCCGGCTCCCACCAGGCCGCCATGGGCTGCCCCGGTGACTGGCAGCCCGGCTGCGCCGACTCCGCGCTCACCCTCGACGAGGCCTCCGGCCTCTACGTCGGCACCTTCGATCTCCCCGCCGGCGACTACGAGTACAAGATTGCGATCGGCGACAGCTGGGACGTCAACTACGGCGCCGGCGGCGTCCCCGGCGGAGACAACGTCAGCTACAGCCACGACGGCGGCGAGATCACCTTCGTCTACGACCCCGCCACCCACCTGTTCACGAGCACCGCCGAGGGGCCGCTCGTCACCCTTCCCGGATCGTTCCAGCCGGCGCTCGGCTGCGGCTCCGACTGGGCGCCCGACTGCCTCGCCTCGCTCATGTGGGACGCGGACGGCGACGGCGTCTACACCTTCACCACCACCGAGATCCCCGTGGGCAGCCACGAGGTCAAGGCCGCGCACGGCCGTTCCTGGGCCGAGAACTACGGGGTCGGCGGCGAGCTCGACGGCGCGAACTACCCGTTCGTCGTCTCCTCCGACGGCGAGGAGGTCACCTTCTCCTACGACCTCGCCACCCACGTGCTCGACATCTCGGTGGAGAACCCGGCGGTGCCGGGCACCGGCCAGACGCTGGCCCACTGGGTCGACCGGGGGACCATCCTGTGGCCCACCGACCTCGCCGGTGACGACCCGACCGGATCGACCTACACCCTCCATCACGCGGCCGACGGCGGCATGGCCGTCGTCGACGGGGCCGTGACCGGGGCTGACGGCTCGATCACCCTGAGCTACGACACGGCCGGTCCCACCGACGAGCAGGCCGCGACCTGGCCGCACCTCGCCGGCATGTCGGCCCTGAGCGTCGACGAGGCGGACCGCGCAGTCTTCGAGGAGGCCCTGCGCGGCCAGCTCCTCGTCACCCGCACCGGAGACACGGTCGAGGCGGCCACCGGCGTGCAGGTCCCCGGGGTGCTCGACGACCTCTACGCCGACGGCGCGAGGCAGACCGCGCTCGGCCCGGTCGTCGAGGGCGGGGTCCCGCACCTCGCGATCTGGGCGCCCACCGCCCGCACCGTCACCCTCCAGCTCTTCGACGACGCCGCCGGCACCGGTGAGCCCACCGAGGTCGAGATGACCCGGGACGAGGACGGCACGTGGTCCGCCGCGGGCAGCGCCGACTGGCTGGGCCGCGCCTACCGCTACGACGTCGAGGTGTTCGTCCCGTCGACCGGGCAGGTCGAGCACAACGTCGTCACCGACCCCTACTCCCTCGCACTGACGACGAACAGCACGCACTCGGTGCTGCTCGACCTCGACGACCCCGCGCTGGCCCCCGAGGTCTGGACGGACAGCGAGGCCCCCGTGATCGAGGACTTCGTCGACCGGTCGATCTACGAGCTGCACGTGCGCGACTTCTCCATCTCCGACGAGACGGTCCCCGAGGAGCTGCGCGGCACGTACGGCGCGTTCGCGCTCGAGGGCACCGACGGGGTCGAGCACCTCGAGGAGCTCGCCGACGCCGGGATGAACACCATCCACCTCCTGCCCACCTTCGACATCGCCACGATCGAGGAGGACCGGGCGGAGCAGGTCGTCCCGGAGATCCCCGACGCCGGACCGGCGTCCACCGAGCAGCAGGCCGCGGTGAGCGCGGTGGCCGACCAGGACGCCTTCAACTGGGGCTACGACCCGCTGCACTACTCCGTCCCGGAGGGCTCCTACGCGTCCGACGGGAACCAGGACGGCGGCGACCGCGTGGTCGAGTACCGCGAGATGGTCGGCGGGCTGCACCGCTCCGGCTACCAGGTGGTCCTCGACCAGGTCTTCAACCACACGGCCGCGTCGGGCCAGTCCGAGCAGTCCGTGCTCGACCGGGTCGTGCCCGGCTACTACCACCGGCTCTCGCTGACGGGGCAGGTGGAGACCTCGACCTGCTGCCAGAACATCGCCACCGAGCATGCGATGGCGGAGCAGCTGATGGTCGACTCGGTCGTCACGTGGGCGCGGGAGTACCGGGTCGACGGGTTCCGGTTCGACCTCATGGGCCACCACAGCCGGGAGAACATGGAGGCCGTCCGGGCCGCGCTCGACGAGCTCACCCTCGAGGACGACGGCGTCGACGGGTCCGAGATGTACATCTACGGCGAGGGCTGGAACTTCGGCGAGGTGACGGACAACGCCCGGTTCGAGCAGGCCACGCAGGGCCAGCTCGACGGCACCGACATCGGCGCCTTCAACGACCGGCTGCGCGACGCCGTCCACGGCGGCGGCCCGTTCGACGAGGACAAGCGGGAGAACCAGGGCTTCGGCACCGGACTGTTCACCGACCCCAACGGCGTCTCGACGGCGACACCCGAGGAGCAGCGCGCCGACCTTCTCCACCGCACGGACCTCGTCCGGCTCGGCATGGCGGGCAACCTGGCGGACTACACGTTCGTCACGAGCACCGGGTCCGAGCAGCGCGGCGACGAGCTCGACTACAACGGGGCGCCCGCCGGGTACGCCTCCTCGCCGTCGGAGTCCGTCAACTACGTCGACGCGCACGACAACGAGACGCTCTACGACCTCGGAATCTGGCGCCTGCCCACCGACACGTCGATGGCTGACCGGGTCCGGATGAACACCCTGTCCCTCGCCACGGTCGCGCTCGGGCAGTCCCCGGCGTTCTGGCACGCAGGCACCGACCAGCTCCGATCGAAGTCGATGGACCGGGACAGCTACAACTCCGGCGATCACTTCAATGCGGTCGACTGGTCCGGGCAGTCGAACAACTTCGGGGTCGGCCTGCCGCCGGAGGAGAAGAACGGCGCCCACTGGGACCTGCTCACGCCGCTGCTGGAGAATCCGGCGCTCACCCCCGAGCCGGCGGACATCGCGGCCGCGCACGAGCAGTCGCTCGACCTGATGCGGCTGCGGACATCGACCGAGCTGTTCCGCCTCGGGGACGCCGATGCGATCCAGGAGATGGTCACCTTCCCCAACGGGGGAGCGGACGCCACCCCCGGTCTGCTCGTCATGTCGGTGGACGACACGACGGGACGTGACGTCGACCCGGATCTCGACCGGCTCGTCACGGTCTTCAACGCCTCGCCCGAGCCGATCACCGAGGCCGTCGACGGACTGGCCGGTGTCGAGCTCGCCCTCCACGAGGTCCAGGCGAACGGCGACGACGAGGTGGTCCGCGGCACCACGTGGGACGCGGCCACCGGCACGGTGACGATCCCGGCGCGCACCGTCGCCGTCCTCGTGGCGGAGCAGGACGCCGAGCCGCCCGTCGAGCCGGCCCCGACCCACGGGTTCTTCCTCGACAACGGCTGGGACGACTCGCCCGACCACATCTTCCGCTTCGGCGTCCCGTCGGCCCAGGTCGTCGTGGGCGACTGGGACGGCGACGGCACCGACACCGTCGGCGTGCGCGACAACGCGACGTTCTTCCTGCGCAACCGGCACGCCGCCGGCTCGGCCGACGTCGTGCTGGTCTACGGGCACCGCGGGGACGAGGTGCTCGTCGGCGACTGGGACGGCGACGGTGTGGACACCTTCGCCGTCCGCCGCGGCAACCGGTTCCACCTGCGCAACTCTCTGACCAGCGGCCCGGCGGACGTCACGCTCGACTACGGCCGGGCGAGCGATCCGGTGCTCGTGGGGGACTGGGACGCCGACGGAGCGGACACCCTCGGCGTACGCCGGGGGAGCCGCTACTTCCTCGACGACTCCCTCGCTGGCGGGTGGGCGTCCCAGGAGTTCACCTACGGACGCGACGGTGACGTCGTGCTCGTGGGCGACTGGGACGGCGACGGTCACGACACGCTCGCGGTCCGCCGAGGCAACCGGTACCTCCTGCGCAACTCGTTCACCGACGGCTGGGCCGACCTCGACCTCACCTACGGACGCGCGGACGACGAGGTGCTCGTCGGCGACTGGGACGGCGACGGGACGGACACGCTGGGGGTGCGTCGTCGGCCGTCCTGACCGGGCCGAAGGTCCCGGCGGGCACGCCCGCTCTCGCGACGCCCGCGCTCCTCGCACTCGGGGTGGCGGCCTGCAGCGGTGACGACGAGCCGGCCGACGGCGACTCCGCGGCCTCCATCGACGAGACGCTGAGCGTCTACGGGCAGTGACCGCGTAGCGGGCAGGACCGCTGTCCGGGTGACGGCCCGCTGAACGCGGGATGACCGTTGGTGGGCGGGTCCGTGCGAGCGGTCCCGGCGTCGGTGCCGCGTGTCACCATGACCGCGCGCGGCACCGGACCGGTGCCGCCGACCGCACACCACCGAGGAGCTGCGCGACGTGACTGATCGCCCCACCACCGGACGACGGGGGGTGGGGCTGGGCGCCGTCGTCGCTCTCGGCCTGACCTCCGTGGTCGTCCCCGTGGCCGCCCTGCCGGCCGCCGCCGCACCCGACGACTCGGCCGTCGTCATCACCGAGTACTACGCGCGCGGCGGGTCCGCGAACGCGCCGTACCAGCAGAAGTTCGTCGAGCTGTACAACCCGACGGACGAGCCGATCGACCTGTCCGGGATGTCGCTGCAGTACCGGTCCGCGACCGGTAGCGGCGCGACGAACAACAACGTCGCCCTCGAGGGCACCATCGAGCCCGGTGAGCACTTCGTCGTCTCCGGTGCCTCGAACGGCGGCAACGGTGAGGACATCTCCGCGCTGGCCGACCAGGACGCTGGGGGCTCGTTCAACCCGGGCGGGACCAACGGGGTCGTCGTGCTGGTCGACGGCACGGACAACGTCACTCTCCCGCAGGGCACCGTGGCCACCGGTGACCTCGACGGCGCGATCGTCGACCTCGTCGGCACCGGCACCGCCACGACCTTCGAGACAGCCGCGGCCGCCTCCGAGGGAAACAACAGCACTCCGCTGTCCTGGCAGCGCGACGGGTTCGCCGACTCGGACGACAACTCGACCGACTTCACGATGGCCGCCCCGACCCCCGAGATCGAGGGCGGCGGCGATCCGGACCCCGACCCGGACCCCGAGCCCGGCGAGCCCGTGACGATCGAGGAGATCCAGGGCGAGGGCGACGCGACCCCGCTCGCGGGCCAGTCCGTCACCACTCGCGGCGTCGTCACCGCCGTCTACCCGACCGGCGGCTTCAACGGCTTCACGATCCAGACCGAGGGCACGGGCGGCGACCTGACGGAGCACACCGCGTCGTCGGGCATCTTCGTCTACGGACCCGACGTCGTGGGAGACGTCGAGATCGGTGACTTCGTCGAGGTCTCCGGCGAGGCCGGCGAGTACTTCGGGCTCACGCAGATCTCGGGCCCGACCGTCACGCCGCTCGAGGAGGAGTTCGCCGCCGTCGAGCCGGTCGAGGCCGCGTGGCCCGAGACGGACGCCGAGCGCGAGCTCTACGAGTCGATGCTCATGCTCCCGACCGACGAGTTCACCGTCTCGAACACGTACTGGACGCTCCAGTACGGCGAGGTCGGGCTCGCCACCGGCGACAGCCCGCTCGTCACCCCGACCGACGTCGCGAACCCGGTCACCGACCCCGAGGGCGTCGCCGCGGCCGAGGCCGACAACGCCGCCCGCGGCGTCGTGCTCAACGACGGCTCGAGCTTCAACCTCATCAACTTCAACTTCGAGGACCACGAGATCCCGCTGCCGTACGTCACGCCGGAGGCGCCGCTGCGGACCGGGGCGTCGGCCACGATCAGCTCGCCCGTCGTCGTTGACTTCCGTCGTGTCCAGAACGGGGACAGCGCGTGGAGCTTCCAGCCCACGACGCGTGCGACCGGCGAGAACTACACCGAGTGGGTCTCGTTCGAGAACGACCGCGCGGAGCACGCCGCACCCGCAGAGGTCGGCGGCAACATCCAGGTCGCCTCGTTCAACGTCCTCAACTACTTCTCCACCCTCGGCGAGGACGAGGAGGGCTGCGAGTTCTACCCCGACCGCGAAGGCAACCCGACGACCGCCGACTGGTGCGACGTCCGCGGCGCCTGGTCGAGCGAGGCGTTCGCCCGCCAGGAGGAGAAGATCGTCGAGGCGATCAACACCCTCGACGCCGACGTCGTCGCGCTCGAGGAGATCGAGAACTCGGCCGAGTTCGGCCAGGACCGCGACGCGGCCCTCGCCACGCTGACCGAGGCCCTCAACGAGGACGCCGGCGCCGGAACGTGGGGCTACGTCGAGTCGCCCGCCGAGCTGCCCGCCGACGAGGACGTCATCCGCACGGCCTTCATCTACCGGATCGACACGATCTCGCCCGTCGGCGACTCGGTGATCCTCACGGACAGCCCCGCGTTCGGCAACGCGCGCGAGCCGCTGGCCCAGGAGTTCGCCGCCGTCGGCGCGGACGAGGAGCTCTCGGAGACGACCTTCGTCGTCACCGCGAACCACTTCAAGTCCAAGGGCTCCGGCACGGACGACGGCACCGGGCAGGGCAACGCCAACCCGGACCGCATCGCCCAGGCCGAGGCGCTCGTCGAGTTCACCGAGGAGAACTGGGGCGCTGAGCAGCCCGTCCTCCACGCCGGTGACTTCAACGCCTACACCGCCGAGGACCCCATGCAGATCCTCTACGGCGCCGGCTACACCAACCTCACCGAGTTCGAGCGTTCCGGCGCCCACAGCTACAACTTCGACGGCATGGACGGGTCGCTCGACCACATCCTCGCCAACGAGGCCGCGCTGGAGCTGTTCACCGGCTCCGCGATCTGGGAGATCAACGCCAACGAGCCGCTCGCGCTCGAGTACAGCCGGCACAACTACAACGTGACGAACTTCCACGAGGTCTCGCCGTTCCGGTCCTCCGACCACAACCCGGGCATCGTCGGTCTCGACATCCCGGTCTCCGGTGGCGAGGAGCCGGAGGAGCCGGTCGTGGTGACTCCTGAGGACGTGGTGTTCACGGACGCGGACGGGACCGACGCGGACACCTTCACGGTCCCGGCGGTCGAGGGCGTGGAGTACCTGGTCGGCGACGAGGTCGTCGAGGCGGGCACGCACCCCGGCGAGGGGACCGTGACCGTCACGGCGCGCGCCGCCGACGGGTACGAGCTGGCCGAGGACGCCACCACCGAGTGGAGCCACACCTTCGACGACAGCACGACGCCGGACCCCGACCCCGAGCCGGTTCCCCCGACCCCGGGTCGTGGGTTCTACCTCAACGACGGCTGGGACATCTGGGCCGACCACGAGTTCTCCTTCGGTCGCCCCGGCGACCAGGTGCTCGTGGGTGACTGGGACGGCAACGGGTCCGACACGCTCGCCGTGCGCCGCGGGAACGCCTACTTCCTGTCCAACTCCCTCTACGGGGGCAACGCGGACATCGAGCTGACCTTCGGCCGCTCCGGGGACACCGTGCTCGTGGGTGACTGGGACGGCGACGGCGTGGACTCCTTCGCCGTCCGACGCGGGAACAGCTACTTCCTCACCAACCGCCACACCGGTGGGGACGCGGAGACCGAGCTGGACTACGGCCGCGCTGGCGACCAGGTCCTCGTCGGTGACTACGACGGCAACGGGACGGACACGTTCGCGGTGCGTCGTGGGGCCCGGTACTTCGTGTCCAACAGCCTGGCCAGTGGCTGGGCGGACGCGGAGTTCACCTACGGGCGCGGCAACGACCAGGTGCTCGTGGGTGACTGGGACGGGGACGGGAGCGACACGTTCGCCTCGCGTCGCGGGAACCTGTACCTGATGTCGAACACCCTCACCGGTGGTTGGGCGGACCGCGAGGTCCACTACGGCCGCTCGGGCGACGAGGTCTTCGTCGGCGACTGGAACGGCGACGGCTCCGACACCCTGGGTATCCGCCGCTGACATGATCGACGGGTGAGCGGGTGTCTGGCTGACAGGTGAGCCAGACCACGTAGCACGAGACAGCGTCCGTCTGCCGGATCCATGGCAGGCGGGCGCTGTCGTGCTGTCTGCCGGCCGAGCTCGGCCTGGTGGTTCGCGCACCGCTCATGCATGGCGGGTCCGTATCGAGCAACCCTCCTGACCAGGCCAGAAGGCCATGCATGGCCCGCTGCTGCCTGGCCGGGACCGTCGGGTGGACGGCAGGTGAACGACCGGAACATAGTTGACGACAAGATGGCGTTGACCGGGCGTTTCGTTTCCGGACGATGTGAGGATGGCTGAGGCGAGTCCTGCGCTCGTCGATTCCCTCCCCCCTGGTCAAGGAGCAGTTCAACGTGTCTCAACGCCCACTCAACGGACGGCGGGGGGTGGGACTCGGCGCAGTGGCTGCGATGGTCCTCACCCCTCTGGCCGTCCCCGTCGTCGCGGCACCCGCGGCGGCAGCCCCCGACGGCACCGACGTCATCATCAACGAGTACTACACGCGCGGCGGCTCCACCGGCCAGCCGTTCCAGCAGGACTTCGTCGAGCTCTACAACCCGACCGACGCCCCCGTCGACCTCAGCGAGATGTCGCTGCAGTACCGCGGACGCGGCAGCGGGCTGTCGCACGGCACGCACGACCTCTCCGGCACCATCCAGCCCGGCGAGTACTACGTCGTAGCCATGCGTGGCGGTGTCGACGCGCACGGCGAGGACCTCATCCCCTCGGCCGACGAGTACGCCGAGAACACCACGGCGAGCTACAACCTCGGCGTCATCGCGCTCGTCGACACGCAGGACACGATCGCGCTCCCGACCGGGTCGATCGACACGACGCAGCACGAGCAGATCATCGACCTCGTCGGCACCGGCTCCGTCAACGCGTACGAGGGCACCGCTGCCGCGGCGAGCCAGGGCGGTTCGACCGACCCCCGGTCGTGGCACCGCACGGACTTCGTCGACACCGACGACAACGCTGCCGACTTCACGATGGCCGCCCCGAGCCCGGGGACCGACGCCCCCGTCGTCGAGGACCCGATCGTCAGCTTCGCGATCAACGGCACGGACGGTGCGGCTGTCAACGGCACGCAGTGGACCTTCACCGACGCCGAGGGCTCGGCGTTCGTCGTCGTCGACGGTGGTACCGCCGACGGTGAGAACGTCCTCGGGGACACCGACCCGGCCCAGGGCGCGATCACGGTCGAGGGTCTGCCCGCCGGCGACTACACCGTGACCGACACGAGCTCGCTGCGCGCCTGGCAGCGCGCCGAGGCGTTCGAGGCGACCATCGAGGGTGGCGAGCAGTCGCTCGAGGACATCGTGCTCGACCTCAACGGCATCGCTCAGGTCCGGACGCACGACGCCGCCGGTGCATACGTCGAGGGCGCAACGGTCCGCTTCACGACCGCCAACGGCACGCAGATCGATGTTGTCGACAATGCCGAGGGCGACCACAACTCGCTCCCGGGTGTCATCAGCGTGGAGGGCCTGCCTCTCGGCGCCAGCACGTACGAGATCGTCGCGGCGCCCGAGGGCTACGAGATCCCGGCCGACGATGCCCGCTCGCGGACGTTCTCGCGCTCGGGCTTCAGCTTCGTCGATTACCGCGCCTTCGTGCTCCCCGCGACCCCCGTCGTTCCCGGCCCGCTCACGGTGAGCGTCGAGAACATGCAGGGCGACACGGTCGGCTCCACGGGCTGGCTGTTCACTGCTGAGGACGGCACGCAGTTCTACCTGGCGGACAACAACCGCAGCAACGGTGGCGAGATCACCACGCTGGAGGACACGGACAGCGCGTTCGGCTCGATCGTGGTCGACGGCCTCCCGGCCGGCGAGTACACGGTGACCAACGAGAGCGCGGGCTCCTCCGCCTACCGCGCTCCGGCGGCGGCCACGGTGACGGTCGACGGCGGCGAGCAGGCGCTCGTGCCGTTCGTCATGCTCGGCAACGGGCGCATCGCGGCATGGGTGACCGACGAGGCGGACGAGCCGATCGAGGGTGTGACCGTTCGGTTCACGCACTCCTCGGGTGAGTCCGTCGAGGTTGTCGACGGGTCCGAGCAGGACCTGGCTCCGGCGGCCGGCACGGTGCGTGCGGGCAACCTCGAGCTGGGTGACTACACGGTCGAGATCATCGAGGCCGAGGGTTACGACGTCGAGGCGGCCGAGGCCCTCACGACGACGATCGACTCCGGTACCTCCTCCCGGTTCGCCGGCGGCTGGGTCCTGACCGAGATCCCGGTCGTCCCGGGCCCGGTGACGTTCACGGTCGCCGACTCGTCCGACTACACCATCAGCAACACGGTGTGGCAGTTCACCGACGCCGAGGGCGAGACCTTCACGGTGGCGGACAACAACGCGCGTCAGGCCGACCTCGACGACGCGAACGACGCGAACGGTCAGGCGTCCGTCTCCGGCATCCCGGCCGGCGAGTACACGGTCGAGAACATCTCGGTGGCCTCGCCGTGGCGTGCCGCGGAGCCGGTCTCGGTGACGATCACCGGGGACGAGCAGGATCTGGGCGAGTTCGTCCTCCCGGGCAACGGGCGCATCGCGGCATGGGTGACCGATGAGGACGACGCGCCGATCGAGGGCGTGACCGTTCGGTTCACGCACGCCGACGGCACGAGCGTCGACGTTGTCGACGGGTCCGAGGCTGACCTTGCTCCGGCGGCCGGCACGGTGCGTGCGGGCAACCTCGAGCTGGGTGACTACACGGTCGAGATCATCGAGGCCGAGGGTTACGACGTCGAGGCGGCCGAGGCTCTCACGACGACGATCGACTCCGGTGCGGCGGCCGTCTGGGCCGGCGGCTGGGTCCTGGCCGAGATCCCGGGTCCGCTGAGCATCTCGGTGCTCAACACCCTGGGTGACACGGTCGGGTCGACGGCCTGGCTGTTCACCGCTGAGGACGGCACGCAGTTCTACGTGGCGGACAACAACCGCAGCAACGGTGGCGAGGTCACGACGTTGCGTGACTCGGACAACGCGTTCGGTTCGATCGTCGTCGACGGCATGCCTGCCGGCGAGTACACGGTGACGAACGAGCGTCACGGTTCCTCGGCCTACCGCGCCCCGGAGCCGGTCACGGTGACGGTCGACGGTGGCGAGCAGTCGCTCGAGCCGTTCGTCATGCTGGGCAACGCGTCCACGACCGTCTACCTGCAGGACGAGGCGGACGAGTACGTGGCGGGTGCGACCTTCCGGATCACCGACGCGGACGGCGAGAGCCGCGACGTCGTCGACGGTGGCGAGGGTGACGGCAACGACCGCGACGGTTACGTCGAGTTCGGTCAGCTCGAACTGGGCACCTACACGGTGACGATGGTCGAGGCGCCGGAGGGTTACTCCTTCGACGAGTCCCAGGAGCTCACGGTCACGCTGACCGCGGGCGCTCCGCACCGCTTCGCCGGTGGCCTCCGCGTCGCGGAGATCCCCGGCCCGGTCTCCTTCACGGTGGCCGACTCGTCCGACTACGCGATCAGCAACACCACGTGGCAGTTCACCGACGCCGAGGACAACGTCTTCGTCGTCGCGGACAACGACGCGCGGAACACTGACATCGCCAACCTGTCCGACTCGGACGAGGCGAACGGTGCCTTCTCGGTGATGGGCCTGCCGGCTGGTGAGTACACGGTGGAGAACATCGGCGTGGCCAGCCCCTGGCGCGCGTCCGAGCCCTTCTCGGTCACCATCACCGGGGACGAGCAGGACCTCGGCGAGTTGGTCCTGCCGGGCAACGGCCGCATCGCGGCCTGGGTGACCGACGAGGACGACGCTCCGATCGAGGGCGTGACGGTTCGGTTCACGCACGCCGACGGCACGAGCGTCGACGTTGTCGACGGGTCCGAGGCTGACCTTGCTCCGGCGGCCGGCACGGTGCGTGCCGGTGGTCTCGAGCTGGGTGAGTACACGGTCGAGATCATCGAGGCCGAGGGTTACGACGTCGAGGCGGCCGAGGCCCTCACGACAACGATCGACGCAGGGACGTCCTCCCGGTTCGCGGGTGGCTGGGTCCTCGCCGAGATCCCCGGCCCGGTCTCCTTCACGGTGGCCGACTCGTCCGACTACGCGATCAGCAACACCACGTGGCAGTTCACCGACGCCGAGGACAACGTCTTCGTCGTCGCGGACAACGACGCGCGGAACACTGACATCGCCAACCTGTCCGACTCGGACGAGGCGAACGGTGCCTTCTCGGTGATGGGCCTGCCGGCTGGTGAGTACACGGTGGAGAACATCGGCGTGGCCAGCCCCTGGCGCGCGTCCGAGCCCTTCTCGGTCACCATCACCGGGGACGAGCAGGACCTGGGCGAGTTCGTCCTCCCGGGCAACGGCCGCGTGAGCGTCTACGCGACCGGTCCGGACGAGGAGCCGGTCGCCGGCGTGACCTACCGCTTCACCGGGTCGAACGGCGACACGCTCGACGTCGTCGAGGGCTCCGAGCAGGACACGAGCGACGCCGAGGGCACCCTGCGTGTCGACGGCCTCGAGCTCGTGACCTGGACCGTCCAGGTCGTCGCGGTGCCCGAGGGCTTCGAGTTCGACGCCGAGGAGACCCGGGAGGCCGTGCTCAGCGCCGGCATCCCGGCGCGCTTCGCCGGCGGCTTCGACCTCACCGAGACGCCCGTCGAGCCGGAGCCCGAGCCGGAGCCGGTCCCGCCGACGCCGGGTCGTGGGTTCTACCTCAACGACGGCTGGGACATCTGGGCCGACCACGAGTTCTCCTTCGGGCGCCCCGGCGACGAGGTCCTGGTCGGTGACTGGGACGGCGACGGGTCCGACACGCTCGCGGTCCGCCGCGGGAACGCCTACTTCCTGTCCAACTCCCTCTACGGGGGCAACGCGGACATCGAGCTGACGTTCGGCCGCTCCGGGGACACCGTGCTCGTGGGTGACTGGAACGGCGACGGCGTGGACACCTTCGCCGTCCGACGCGGGAACAGCTACTTCCTCACCAACCGCCACACCGGTGGGGACGCGGAGACCGAGCTGGACTACGGCCGCGCGAACGACCAGGTCCTGGTCGGTGACTACGACGGCGACGGGACGGACACGTTCGCGGTGCGTCGTGGGGCCCGGTACTTCGTGTCCAACAGCCTGGCCAGTGGTTGGGCGGACGCGGAGTTCACCTACGGGCGCGCGGCCGACCAGGTGCTCGTGGGTGACTGGGACGGGGACGGCAGCGACACGTTCGCCTCGCGTCGCGGGAACCTGTACCTGATGTCCAACACCCTCACCGGTGGTTGGGCGGACCGCGAGGTCCACTACGGCCGCTCGGGCGACGAGGTGTTCGTCGGCGACTGGAACGGCGACGGCGCGGACACCCTGGGTATCCGCCGCTGATCCGACCTGACGGTCACGCGTGAGCGGGCCCCGCACCCTGATGGGTGCGGGGCCCGCTTCGTCGTCGTGGGCGGGGTGAGCGCTCACTCGTCAGACGGACAGCCGCTCACCCGCCGAGGGACCCCCACCCTCGTGACGGAAAGTCCCCGCAGTCGTCAGGGGAGGACGACGGTCCGGTGACCGTTGAGGAGCACCCGGTGCTCGGCGTGCCAGCGCACCGCCCGGGCCAGCACGCGCCGCTCGACGTCCTGCCCGCGCGCCACGAGCTCGGCGACCTCGTCGGCGTGGGTCACCCGTTCGACGTCCTGCTCGATGATCGGCCCCTCGTCGAGGTCCGCCGTCACGTAGTGCGCGCTCGCCCCGATGAGCTTGACGCCTCGCGCGTGCGCCTGGGCGTAGGGGCGCGCGCCCTTGAAGCTCGGCAGGAACGAGTGGTGGATGTTGATGGCCCGCCCGGCGAGCTTGCGGCACAGGTCGTCGGAGAGGATCTGCATGTACCGGGCGAGGACCACGAGCTCGATGCCGAGCTCGTCCACCAGCGTCATCAGCCGCGCCTCGGCCTCCGGCTTGGTCTCCTTCGTCACCGGCACGTGCAGGAACGGGACGTCGTAGAACCGCGCGAGGGGCTCGAGGTCGGGGTGGTTGGACACCACGGCCGCGACGTCGACCTGGAGGCGGTCCGAGCGCTGCCGGAACAGCAGGTCGGTGAGGCAGTGCGCCTCCTTGGAGACCAGCACGATCGTGCGCAGCGGGCGTCCGACGACGTCGAGCGTGTACGTCATGTCGAACCGCTCGGCGAGCCCCTCCACGGCGGCCCGCACGTCGTCGACGTCGTGCTCCGTGCGGACCTGGACCCGCATGAAGAACAGGCCGGTCTCGGGGTCGCCGTACTGCTGGGACTCCGTGATGTTGCCGCCGTGCTCGGAGAGCAGGCCGGAGACGGCGTGCACGATGCCGGGCCGGTCCGGGCAGGACAGGGCGAGGACGAGATGCTGCGGGTCGACGACTGTGGGGTTCACCGGCGGCACCCTAGTCGTCCGCGTCGGGCCGCCGCCGAGGTGACCACTCCGCGCGCCGAGGTCCGACGCGGGGGCGTCGGGGATGGAAGACTACCGACATGGACGTAACCATCGACGTGGTCGACGACGAGCACGCTGGCGAGCTGATGACGGTCCGTCGTGCCGCGTTCGTCACGGAGGCCCAGATCTACCAGGACCCGCACCTGCCGGCCCTCACGCAGTCGCTCACCGAGCTGCGCGCCGACCTGGCGCGCGCCGACGTCGTGACGATCGGCGGCTGGCTCGGCCACCGGCTCGTCGGCTCCGTCCGGGTCGAGCTCGGCGGGGACCGGGCGACCCTCAGCCGCCTCGCCGTCGTCCCCGACCTCCAGAACCAGGGCATCGGCACCGAGCTGCTCATGTCGGTCCTCGAGTACCTGCCCGAGGAGACCGCGGAGGTCTGGATCTCCACCGGCCAGGACTCGGTGCAGAACCTCGCGATGTACCAGAAGAACGGTTTCGAGCACCAGTTCGACCAGCACACCGGCGACCTCACGTACGCCTACCTGCGCCGCATCCTCGGCGAGGGGGACCCGGTCGGGGCGAGCGCCGACGCCGCGCGCAGCGCCGAGTAGCCGGACGGCGGAGGCTCCCGCGGGCCGGTAGGCTGACCACGTCGTGACTGGCGAGAGGTGGATCGACCACCGGGGAGCGACGCGACCGTGGTCCGCCACGGGGAGAAGTCTTCGGCCGTCCGCCTGGGTCGAGGTCACCACAGTCGTGAGAGCTCACGCCGTGGCGTGACCGACCGAGGAGAGAGATGACCACCGAGACCAGCCCCACCGCCCGTTCGCTCGACGCCCCGCTCGCGGAGGTGGACCCGGAGATCGCCGCGGTCCTCGAGGGCGAGCTCACCCGCCAGCGCGAGACCCTCGAGATGATCGCGTCGGAGAACTTCGTCCCGCGCGCCGTCCTCCAGGCCGCCGGCTCCGTCCTGACGAACAAGTACGCCGAGGGCTACCCGGGGCGCCGCTACTACGGCGGCTGCGAGCAGGTCGACATCGCGGAGAACCTCGCGATCGACCGCGCGAAGTCGCTCTTCGGCGCCGGTTGGGCCAACGTCCAGCCGCACTCCGGGGCCCAGGCCAACGCGGCCGTCCTCCACGCGCTGCTCACCCCGGGCGACCCGCTGCTGGGCCTCGACCTCGCCCACGGCGGTCACCTCACGCACGGGATGCGGATCAACTTCTCCGGCAAGCTCTACGACGTCTCCGCGTACGGCGTGGACGAGCAGACCCACCGGATCGAGATGGACGCCGTCCGCGAGACCGCCCTCGCCACCCGGCCCAAGGTCATCGTGGCCGGCTGGTCCGCCTACCCCCGCCAGCTCGACTTCGCCGCCTTCCGCGAGATCGCGGACGAGGTCGGCGCCTACCTGTGGACCGACATGGCGCACTTCGCGGGGCTCGTCGCCGCGGGCCTCCACCCGAACCCGGTCCCGCACTCCGACGTGGTGTCCACGACGATCCACAAGACGATCGGCGGTCCCCGCTCCGGCATGATCCTCGCGAAGGACCCCGAGCCGCTCGGCAAGAAGCTCAACTCGGCCGTGTTCCCCGGCCAGCAGGGCGGACCGCTCATGCACGTCGTCGCGGCCAAGGCCGTGGCCCTCAAGCTCGCCCACGGCGACGAGTTCAAGGACCGCCAGCGCCGCACGGTCCAGGGCGCGCAGATCCTCGCCGAGCGCCTCCTCGCGGAGGACGTCGCCTCGACCGGCGTCTCGCTCGTCACCGGAGGCACGGACGTCCACCTCGTGCTCGTCGACCTGCGCAACCACGCGCTCGACGGCCAGCAGGCCGAGGACCTCCTGCACGCGGCCGGCATCACGGTCAACCGCAACTCCGTCCCGTTCGACCCGCGTCCCCCGCGCGTGACGTCCGGCCTGCGAATCGGCACCCCCGCGCTCGCCACCCGCGGGTTCGGGGAGACCGAGTTCCGGGAGGTCGCCGACATCATCGCCATCGCCCTGCGGGACGGTCAGAGCGCCGACGTCGAGGCCCTGCACGCCCGCGTCGACGCCCTCACCGCCCAGTTCCCGCTCTACGAGGGCCTCGCCCAGTGACCGCCCGGCTGCTCCCCGGCGGCCCGGTCGCCGAGTCGGTCCTCGCGGACGTCCGCGAGCGCGCCGCCCGCCTCGTCGAGGGCGGCACGACGCCGGGCCTGGGCACGATCCTCGTCGGCTCCGACTCCGCCTCGGCCGGGTACATCCGGATGAAGCAGGCGAAGGCCGCCGAGCTCGGCTTCACCTCGCCCCACATCCACCTGCCCGACGACGCCACCCAGGCCGACGTGCTCGCCGCCGTGTCCGAGATGAACGACGCGGCGGACGTCCACGGCGTGCTCCTCCAGCACCCCACGCCACCGCAGATCGACTTCGACGCCGCGCTCCTCGCGCTCGACCCGGACAAGGACGTCGACGGCCTGCACCCGGTCAACATGGGGCGGCTCGCACTGGGCATGCCCGGCCCCGTCCCGTGCACGCCTGCGGGCATCGAGGCGCTGCTCGCGTTCCACGACATCCCGATCTCGGGGCGCGAGGTCGTCATCCTCGGCCGCGGCACCACCCTCGGCCGGCCGCTCGCGCTGCTGCTGTCGCAGAAGCGGGCGACGGCGAACGCCGCCGTCACGGTCGTCCACACCGGCGTGCCGGACTGGGAGCGGTACACGCGCCGCGCGGAGGTCGTCATCGCCGCCGCGGGCGTGCCCGGCATCCTCCGGCCCGAGCACCTCTCGCCGGGCGTCACGGTCGTCGGCGGTGGCGTGCGCTACGAGGGGCGGAAGCTCCTGCCCGACGTCGACGAGTCGTGCGCCGAGGTCGCCGGGGCCATCACGCCGCGGATCGGCGGGGTGGGACCGACGACGATCGCGCTGCTGTTCCGCAACGCGGTCGAGGCGGCGGAGCGGGCGACCGCCACCGGTACGGCCGCATAAGTCGACCCGGCTCCGACCCGGCCCCGACCGGCCCCGGGTGGTCGGTCCGCGGTTGCCGACCCTCGGACGCGGGTCTAGCGTCGAGCGACGCCGCCCACGATCCCGCGGAGGTACCTGTGGATCACCAGCTGGAACTCGTCGTCGACGGCGAGGAACGCACCGTGGCCGTCGACCCGCGCACCACCCTGCTCGATGCCCTTCGGGACCGGCTGGGCGTGATGTCGCCGAAGAAGGGCTGCGACCACGGCCAGTGCGGGGCGTGCACCGTCCTCGTCGACGGCCGCCGCCTCAACTCCTGCCTCGCGCTCGCCCTCGTCCACGACGGGGCCGAGGTCACCACGTCGGACGGTCTCGCCGAGGGCGACGCACCCGCCGCCCTGCACAGGGCCTTCCTCGAGCAGGACGCGTTCCAGTGCGGCTACTGCACGCCGGGACAGGTCTGCTCGGCCGCCGGCATGCTGCGGGAGGCGGCCGACGGCGCACCGAGCGCCGCGAGCGACGACCTCGAGGGACCGACGGAGCTGTCCGACGCGGAGATCCGTGAGCGGATGAGCGGCAACCTGTGCCGCTGCGGCGCCTACGTCAACATCGTGGCGGCCGTCCGGCAGGTGGCGGAGGAGCAGCGATGAGACCCTTCGACTACGAGCGGGCCGCCGACCCGCAGGGCGCGGTCGCCGCCGTCGCGGACCGCCCGGACGCCGCCTTCCTCGCGGGCGGCACGAACCTCGTCGACCACCTCAAGCTCGGCGTGCGCGAGCCGGACCTGCTGGTCGACATCAACCGGCTCGACCTGGCAGAGGTCGAGGACCTGGACGACGGCGGCGTGCGGATCGGGGCGATGGTGCGCAACAGCGACCTCGCCGCGCACCCCCGCATCCGCCGGAACTACCCGGTGCTCTCGCGCGCCCTGCTCTCTGGTGCCTCCGGGCAGCTGCGCAACGCGGCGACCACCGGCGGGAACCTGCTGCAGCGGACCCGCTGCGTGTACTTCCAGGACGTCAGCACGCCGTGCAACAAGCGCGAGCCCGGGTCCGGCTGCTCGGCGATCGGTGGCTACACCCGGTACCACGCCGTCCTCGGCGCGTCCGAGCACTGCGTCGCCACCCACCCCTCCGACATGGCCGTCGCCCTGGCCGCACTCGACGCCACGGTCGTCGTCCTCGGGCCCGACGGTGAACGCCGCCTCCCGGTCGTCGAGCTCCACCGGCTCCCGGGCGACCGGCCCGAGACGGACACGGTCCTCGCCCACGGCGAGCTGATCACGTCGGTGGAGCTGCCCCCGCCGACGCCGTCGTCCCGCTCCACCTACCGGAAGGTCCGCGACCGCGCCTCCTACGCCTTCGCGCTCGTCTCCGTCGCCGCGGTCGTCGACCTCGACGAGACCGGCCCTACGCCGAGGATCCGGGACGCACGGATCGCGCTCGGCGGCGTTGCCCACAAGCCGTGGCGGGCGCGGCCGGCCGAGGAGGTGCTGCGCGGCGCCGAGCCCACGCGCGAGGTGTTCCGCCGCGCCGCCGACGCCGAGCTCGAGGCGGCGAGGACGTTGGAGGGCAACGCGTTCAAGGTCCCCATGGCGCGCGGCACCCTCGTCGCCGTGCTCGCCGAGCTCACCGGCATCGAGGTGAGCGACGATGAGTGAGCTCCTCGCCGCCTCCGCGATCGGCACCGACCCGGCACGCCTCGAGGGCGCCGACAAGGTCCGCGGCCGCGTGCCCTACGCCTACGAGCACGAGGTCGGCACCGCGCTGTACCTCTACCCGCTGCAGGCCACCGTGGCCCGCGGCCGCGCGGCCGGCATCGACACCGCCGCCGCCGGGTCCGTCGACGGGGTCGTGCACGTCCTCACCTACCGGGACGCGCCGGCGCTCGGCGACACCTCCGACGGCGAGCTCGCCGTCCTGCAGAGCGCCGAGATCGGATTCCGTGGCCAGTACCTGGGCGCCGTGGTCGCCACGACGCCGGAGGTCGCGCGGCACGCCGCCGGCCTTGTCGAGATCCGCTACGAGCACCAGGAGCACGACGCCGACTTCCGCGCCGACCATCCGTCGCTGCGCGAGCCGGAAGGCGGCGCGGACGACGTCGACGACGGCGACCTGGACGCGGCCCTGGCCGACGCGGAGGTCGTCGTCGACGAGAGCTACGCGACGCCGATGGAGCACAACAACCCGATGGAGCCGCACACCACCGTCGCGCGCTGGGACGGCGACCGGCTCACCCTGTGGATGTCGACGCAGGGCGCGCACCCGGCACGGGAGGCGCTCGCCCCCGTCCTCGGGATCGAGCCGGAGCAGCTGCGGATCGTGGCCCCGCACATCGGCGGCGGCTTCGGCTCCAAGGGACTGCCGCACGCCGACGCCGTGCTCGCGGCGCTGGCCGCGCGCGGCGTGCCCGGGCGCGCGGTGAAGTACGCCGTCTCCCGGCAGCAGATGTTCGCGCTCACCGGCTACCGGGCGCCGACGCGTCAGCACGTGCGGCTCGGCGCCCGCGCCGACGGCACGCTCACCGCGTTCGGGTTCGACGCGGTCGCGATGTCCTCGCGCACCAAGGAGTTCACGGAGCTGGCCGCCAAGCCGGCGCGCATGATGTATGCCGGACGACACAGGCGGATCACCCAGCGCGTGGTGCCCCTCGACGTCCCCGTGCCGTCGTGGATGCGCGCCCCCGGCGAGGCGCCCGGCATGGTGGCGCTCGAGATCGCGATGGACGAGCTCGCCGCCCGCTGCGGCGTGGACCCGATCGTCCTTCGCGAGCGCAACGAGCCGGACGCCGACCCCGACACCGGCTTGCCGTTCAACCGGCGCCGGCTCATCGAGTGCCTGCACGTCGGCGCCGAGCGCTTCGGCTGGGCCGACCGCGATCCGGCCCCGCGCTCGCGACCCGAGGACGGCTGGCTGATCGGCACGGGGGTCGCCTCGGCGCTCTACCCCTCGTTCCGGCAGCCCGGCTCGGTCGCGCGCATCCGTCGCACGGACGGCGGCTACCGCGTCGACATCGGCGCGGCGGACCTCGGCACCGGAACCTGGACCACGCTGAGCCAGGTCGCTGCGGACGCGCTGCGCGTGCCGCTGTCCCAGATCGACCTGCGGATCGGCGACACGGACCTGCCGAACGCCACCGTGGCGGGCGGCTCGAGCGGGCTGTCCAGCTGGAGCGCCGCCGTCCTGACGGCCGCGGAGAACTTCCACGACGAGCACGGCGCCGACCCCGCCGCCGGGGCCGAGGCGGAGGGGACGGCCGACCCCAACCCGGCGTCGAAGGAGCTGTCGCTCAACTCGTTCGGGGCGCACTTCGCCCAGGTACGGATCAACGAGTCCACGGGCGAGATCCGGCTCGACCGCATGCTGGGCGTCTTCTCCGCCGGCCGGATCGTCAACCCCCGCACGGCGCGGTCGCAGCTCATCGGCGGCATGACGATGGGCGCGGGCATGGCCCTCCTCGAGAAGAGCGAGCTCGACCCTCGGTTCGGCCACGTCGTCAACCACGACCTCGCCGAGTACCACGTGCCGGTGAGCGCCGACATCCCCGAGATCGACGTCACCTGGCTCGACGAGGAGGACCCCGCCTCGGGACCGCTGGGCGCGCGCGGGATCGGCGAGATCGGCATCGTCGGCTCCCCGGCCGCGATCGCCAACGCCGCCTACCACGCCACCGGTGTGCGCGTGCGCGACCTGCCGCTCTTCGGGGACGCCTTCCTGCGCGGCTGACAGTCTCGGTCAGGACCGCCCGGTCAGCGCTTCGCGCGCCGTCCCCGACGCCGGGTGCAGCGGACCGTCGCCGGCGCTGAGCGGTGCGATCCGACGGGTCCCGGCACGGACGCCGAGCATCTCGGCGAGGATCGCGACGGCCACCTCGGCCGGCGTGACGGCTCCGAGGTCGAGCCCGATGGGGGAGTGCAGCCGCGCGAGCGCGGCCTCGCCGACGCCCTGCGCGCGGAGCGCCGCCCGCCGGTCGCGGTCGGCCGGCCGCGAGCCCATCGCTCCGACATAGGCGACGCCGAGGTCGAGCGCCCGGGCGATCGCCGGGAGGTCGACCTTGGGGTCGTGCGTGAGCACGCAGACGAGGCTGCGCGAGTCGAGGTCGCCCGACCGCGCCGCCTTCTCCAGGTACAGGTGCGGCCAGTCGCGCACCACCTCGGCGCCCGGGAAGCCGTCCGGGTCGGTGAAGGCGGGACGAGGGTCGCAGACGGTGATCCGGTGGCCGAGCGGGCGCGCGGCCTCGACGAGCGCGTGGCTGAAGGCGTTGGCACCCGCCACGACCAGGTGCACGGGCCGCGTGCGGGACTCCACACGAGCTCCAGCGGCTCCTCCTGCTCGTGGCCCGGCGATCCGCCCGGCGGCGCGCAGCGCACGCGGCCCGTCCGGCCCGAGCGCACCATCTCGCCCACCTGCGCCGTCGCCTGCTCGAGCGCAGGACCGGGGACCATCGGAGCGAGCGCCGACCGCACAGCGGCCTCGTCCTGGTCGAGGAGCACCACGGCGCCCGGGACCGAGGACGGGCGTCCGCCCCGCCCGCCCGACGTGCCGGACCCGCCGGGACCGGCGGCTCCCGGCAGCACGGCGACCATCGCGACCGGCTCCCGGGTCTGCACGGGCACGGCGTGGTCCGCGGGGAAGAACGGCTGGACCAGCACGTGGACGCTGCCGCCGCACATGAGGCCGACGGCCAGAGCGTCGTCGTCGCTGTAGCCGAACCGGTGCACCGCCGCGCGGCCGGTCGCCAGCGCGTCCTGGCAGGCCTCGAGCACCGCACCCTCGACACAGCCGCCCGTGAGCGAGCCTCGCACGGTCCCACCCGCGTCGACGAGCATCGACGTGCCGACGGGACGCGGCACGGATCCGGTCGTGGCCACGACGGTGGCCAGGGCGCACGCGCGAGGCCGGACAGGGTCGGTGAGCCGTTCCTGCAGCTCGGCGAAGGACTCCAGCACGTTCCCAGGCTAGGCGGGAGCGGAGTCGTATCCGCGCCCGTCGAGCGTCGGCACGTTCCCGGCCCTCGGCAGGGCCTGGCACGATGGCGGGGTGAAGATCGCAACCGTCAACGTCAACGGGGTCCGGGCCGCCTACCGCAAGGGCATGGGGGAGTGGCTCGCGGAGGCCGCCCCCGAGGTCGCGCTCCTCCAGGAGGTCCGCGCCGACGAGGCCACGCTCTCCGGTCTCCTCGGGGACGGGTGGACCGTGGTCCAGCAGGCCAGCGACCTCAAGGGCCGGGCGGGCGTCGCCATCGCCACGACGCTCGACGTCACGGCGGTGCGCATCGGCCTGGGGACCGAGAAGGAGGCCCCGGTCGACACGGGGCGGTGGGTCGAGGCCGACGTCGTCGTCCCCGGCCTCGACGTCCCGCTCACGCTGGTCTCCGCGTACATCCACTCGGGCACGGTCACCGACCAGCAGAAGATGGACAACAAGTACGCCCACCTGCGCCGCACCACGGCCCGGCTGTCCGAGCTCACCGAGCAGCACGCCGCAGGCGAGCGCGAGGTCCTGCTGGCCGGCGACCTCAACATCGTCCGCACCGAGCAGGACATCAAGAACTGGAAGGGCAACCACAACAAGACCTCCGGCGTGCTCGACGACGAGATCGCGTTCGTCGACACCTGGATCGACGAGCTCGGGCTCGTCGACGTCCACCGGCAGCTCTCCGGTGACGTCCAGGGCCCGTACACGTGGTGGTCGAACCGCGGCAAGGCGTTCGACAACGACGCCGGCTGGCGGATCGACTACCAGCTCGTCACCCCCGGGTTCGCCGGGCGTGCCCAGGAGTCGCAGGTCGACCGCGCCCCGAGCTGGGACACGCGCTGGTCCGACCACGCCCCGCTGGTGGTCACCTACGCCTGACCGGGCTCGCCCACCCGTACTCTCGACGGGCGTGGCCCGACCGCGCCCCGCTCGTCGTCGTCGTCGCCCTCGCCCGACCGGTCCGTGAGCGTGCGACGAACGCGCGCGAGGTCGATAACCTGCAGGGTGTGACCGAGACGACGAGGGTGACCGAGGCCGACGACCCCCGGCCCGCCGACGGGGCACCGACCCTGAAGGACCGCGCGCTCGCGGCCTGGGAGTGGGTGCAGAGCTCCCGGCTGTGGCGGGCGAACCAGCGCTACGGGACGGCGCGCGGCGCCATGCTCGCGGGCGGCATCGCGTACTCGGCCCTGTTCTCGATCTTCGCCGCGCTCGCCATCGGCTGGACGATCTTCAGCCGCATCATGGGCGGCAACGACGAGCTGCGCCAGACCGTCATCGACGCCGTCAACGACGCGATGCCCGGCATCATCGACGACGGCACCAACGGCGGCCTCGTCAGTCCCGACCAGCTCGTCGTGTCCACGGCGCTCAACCCGGCGTCGATCATCGCCCTCGCCGTCCTGGTCTGGACCGCGAGCTCGGTGATGAACAACCTCCGGCTCGCCATCCAGGCGATGTTCGGCATCAACGCGCCGCCCGAGAACTTCGTCGTCGGCCGGCTCGCGCGCCCCATCGCCGGGTTCGTCGTCCTCGCGCTCGCGGTGCTCACCACCGCGATCGCGTCGATCATGGTCAACACGATCGGCTCGACGGTGCTCGACCTCATCGGCATCGAGGGACAGACCGGCCAGTGGCTGCTGCGCATCGGGACGATCGCGGCCTCGTTCGTCATCGACGCGCTCGTCTTCGTCATGCTCATCTCCTTCACGGCGTCCGTGAAGCCGCCGCGGAAGGACCTCCTGGCGGGCGCCGCGATCGGCGCCGTCGGATCGGGTGTCCTGCGTGCGCTCGGCACCAGCGCGGTCGGGGCCGTCGACAACCCGCTCCTCGCCGGTTTCGCCGCGATCGCCACCCTGCTGCTCTGGGTCAATCTGCTCGCCCGCCTCATGCTCTACGTCAGCGCCTTCATCGCGAACCCGCCGCTGCCGCAGCTCGCCGAGGCTCCCGAGGAGGTCCACTTCACCGAGCGGCCGAACTACATCACCGAGTCCGTCCCGGAGACCAAGGACTGGCCGCACCAGCAGATCACGGGCGTCATCGACGTCGACCCGTCGCTCAATCCCGACGCCGTCGCGGCCCGCGAGCGCGAGGAGCGGATCGCCGAGGAGATGGGGTCGAACCCGGGCGGCTTCCTCGGGTCGTTCCGCGAGCGCCGCGTGCGCAGGCTCGAGGAGAAGGCCGCGGAGGCCCGCCGGGAGCTCGACGCCGACACGCGCAAGGTCTACGAGAAGTACGGGCCGAAGGACGAACGGTGAGCGTCCCGGTCGAGCCGGACGGCGTTCCGGTGATCCACGCGATCGTCCCGGCCGGCGGGGCGGGCACGCGCCTGTGGCCGCTCTCGCGCCGCGACCGCCCGAAGTTCCTCCTCGACCTCACCGGGTCCGGGCGCTCGCTCCTCGAGGCCACGGTCGGCCGCCTCGCACCGCTGGCGGCGACGACGACGATCGTCACCGGCGTCGCCCACGCGGAGGCCGTGGCCGAGCAGGTGGGGGACCGCGCCGAGGTCGTCGCCGAGCCCAGCCCGCGGGACTCGATGGCCGCGATCGGCCTCGCCGCCGCGATCCTCGCGGAACGGCACGGACCCGACGCGGTGATCGGCTCCTTCGCCGCGGACCACCTCGTCACCGACGAGGCGGCTTTCGTCTCCGCGGTCGCCCAGGCGGCCGTGGCCGCGCGGCGCGGCGACGTCTCCCTCGTCACCGTCGGCCTCACGCCGACCCACCCCGCCACCGGGTTCGGCTACATCGCCGTGGGCGAGCCGCTGGGGGAGGAGCACGCCCCCGACGCCCGCCGCGTCGACAGCTTCGTCGAGAAGCCCGATGCCGCCACCGCACGCACCTACGTCCACGGCGGCGCGCACCTGTGGAACGCGGGCATGTTCGTCGCCCTCGCCGGGGACCTCCTCGACGCGCTCGCGGAGCTGCACCCCGAGCTCGCGACCGGGCTCGGTGCCGTCGGCCGGGCCTGGGACACCCCCGAGCGCGACGCCGTGCTCGACGAGACCTGGCCGACCCTCACCCGCATCGCCATCGACCACGCCCTGGCCGAGCCGCTCGCCGCGGAGGGCCGCGTCGCCGTGGTGCCCGCCGACCTCGGGTGGACCGACGTCGGGGACGCCGACTCGCTGGCCTCGGTCCTCGTCCCCGACGACCGCGGGGTGGCCGCAGCGCCGGGGACCCGCATCGTCGCCGAGGACGCCGAGGGCGCCTTCGTCCACGCGCCCGGTCGCACGGTGGCCCTGCTCGGGGTGCCCGGCGTCGTCGTCGTCGACACCGGTGACGCGCTGCTCGTGACGACCCGCGAGCGGGCCCAGGGCGTCAAGGGGGTCGTCGACTCCCTCGAGGGGCGCGGCCTCGGTCACCTCGCCTGAGGGCACCTCGCACGGGGCGGGCCGGCCCCGGACCGCTCGACACCGGACCGCCCCGCCGGTGGCAGCCTCACCCAGGGCCGCCCGCGGGCCCGAGTACCGTTGAGCGGTGCCTGCCCCCGACCTGCTGTCCGCCGTCGTCTCCTCGATCGACGCCCGCTCCGACGATCTCGTCGCGTGGCGCCGCCGCATCCACATGAACCCGGAGACGGCGTTCACCGAGCACGAGACGGCTGCGTTCGTCGAGGAGGTCCTCATCGGCGCCGGCCTGAGCCCGCGCAGGGTCGCGGGGACCGGCGTCGTCGTCGACCTCGGTCCGGACCCCCGCCGCTCCCACCCCGCCCCGCCGAACGGCGCGAGCACCCCCGCCGACCGGTCCCGCCGATCGGGCGGCCGGCACGTGCCCGGCGGGCGGCTCGCGCTGCGCGCCGACATGGACGCGCTGCCGATCCCCGAGACCACGCGGCTGCCGTTCGCGTCGAAGCGGCGCGGGGCCGCCCACGCCTGCGGGCACGACATCCACACCACCGCCCTGCTCGGCGCCACCCTGGCGCTCGCCGAGCTCGACGCGGCGGGCCGACTGGCCCGCGGCGTGCGTGCGATCTTCCAGCCGGCCGAGGAGGCCCAGCCCTCGGGCGCTCGCACCCTGGTCGAGCACGGCGTGCTCGAGGGCGTGGGCGGGATCTTTGCGCTGCACTGCGACCCCAAGCTCGACGTCGGCCGGCTCGGGAGCCGCATCGGCGCGATCACCGCGGCCTCCGACGCCGTCACCGTCCACGTGCGCTCCGACGGCGGCCACACGTCGAGGCCGCACCTGACCGGGGACGTCGTCAACGCCCTGGCCACCGTCGTCACCGGCCTGCCCGCCGTGCTGCGCCGCCGACTCGACCCGCGCATCGGGGTCGACCTCACGTTCGGCGCGATCCAGGCCGGGACCGCCGCCAACGCCATGCCGTCGACCGGCGTGCTGCGCGGCACCCTGCGCTGCCTCGACGCCGACGCCTGGCAGGAGGCGGGTGCGCTCGTCGAGCCCGCCGTGCGCGCGATGCTCCAGCCCTTCGGGGTCGAGGTCGACGTCGAGGTGCTCCAGGGCATCCCGCCGGTCGTCAACGACGAGCGCGCCACCCGAGCCCTGGACCGGGCGGCCAAGTCGGTCCTCGGCGAGGACTCGACCGAGCTGACCGAGCAGTCGCTCGGTGGGGAGGACTTCGCCTGGTACCTGCGCAGGGTCCCCGGTGCGCTCGCGCGCCTCGGCACCCGCACCCCCGGGGGGACGACCTACGACCTCCACCGCGGGGACGCGCAGTTCGACGAGCGTGCCCTCGCCGCCGGCGCCAAGGTCCTCGCCGGTGTGGCCCTCACGGGTGCCTCCGACGCGTCCTCCTGACCGCCGGCCGGACCTCGCCGGGGACCGCGACGGGACCGGCTCGGCGCCGTCCGACAGGGCCTCCTCACCGCCGCGTCGCGGCCCGCCGGGTCCCACTCCTCGGACCCGCGATCCAGTGGGCGAACAACCGGTGTCGACCGGGTGACCGACGCGACAACGGGGCCGGTCACGGATGCGCATCAACTGGCCGGACGGGGCCGTCCGGGCCACTAGTGTGAGCCGCACTCACCCCGGTGCGTCGGCAATCGGAGCCGACGCCGGACGGATCGGAGATCGCGTGAAGAAGACCCTCACCCTCAGCAGCGTCGCCCTCGCTGCGGCCCTCGTGCTCGCCGCCTGCGGCGACGCGCCCGACGAGGAGGGCTCGGCCGACGGCGACGAGTCCACCCCCGCCGAGGACACGGGCGGCGAGACGGGCTCGGAGAGCGGCAGCGAGTCCGCCTCGGGCGGCGCCACCGGTGCCTCGTCCGACACGACCGCCTGCATGGTCTCCGACCAGGGCGGCTTCGACGACCAGTCGTTCAACCAGTCCGGCGCCGAGGGCCTGCAGGAGGCCGTCGACACGTACGGCATCGGCCAGATCCTCGTCGAGTCCCAGACGGACGCCGACTACACCCAGAACGTCGACTCCCTCATCTCGCAGGGCTGCAACCTCGTGTTCGGCGTCGGCTTCCTCCTCGAGAACGCCATCGAGCAGGCCGCGAACGACAACCCCGACGTCAGCTTCGCGCTCATCGACTCCGGCTTCCAGACCGACGACTTCCAGCCCGTCGAGCTCGAGAACGGCCGCCCGCTCATCTTCGACACCGTCCAGGCGGCCTTCCTCGCGGGCTACGCCTCGGCGGGCATGTCCGAGACCGGTATCGTCGCCACCTTCGGCGGCATCCAGCTCCCGTCGGTCACCATCTTCATGGACGGCTTCGCGCTCGGCGTCGACGCCTACAACGAGGACAACGGCACCGACGTCGCCGTCCTCGGCTGGGACGAGGAGGCCCAGGAGGGCTCCTTCACCGGCAACTTCGAGGACCAGGGGCAGGGCCAGACCCTCGCCGACCAGTTCATCGCCCAGGGCGCGGACATCATCATGCCGGTGGCCGGCCCCGTCGGCCTCGGTGCCGCCGCGGCCGCCGAGTCGGCCGGCGACGTCATGATCGTCGGCGTCGACTCCGACTGGTACGAGTCGACCGACTACGGCGACATCGTGCTCACCTCGGTCCTCAAGGAGATCGGCCAGTCCGTCGTCGACACCGTCGGGGACTACGAGGAGGACAGCTTCGACAACACCCCGTACGTGGGCACCCTCGAGAACGGTGGTGTGTCCATCGCCCCGTTCCACGACTTCGAGGCGGACGTGCCGTCCGAGCTCGTCGACCGGCTCGCGGAGCTCGAGGAGGAGATCATCTCCGGCGAGCGCACCGTGGAGTCGGTGTCCAGCCCGCAGCAGTGATCTCGCCGCGACCCTGAGCGGTCGTACGACCCACGGCGGCCCGGCCCGGTAGGCCGGGCCGCCGTGGCGTCCCCCTCGGTCGGCGCTAGTGTGACGACCGCCCCGACCCGCCCGCCGTCCCGCTCCCCGCGTCGGCCGGCCCAGACGAAGAGCGAAGGAGCTCAACTCCCGTGAAGCTCGAGCTGCGCGGCATCACCAAGGTCTTCGGGCCGCTCGTCGCCAACGACTCC
Source organism: Georgenia sp. Z1344 (assembly GCF_057652375.1). Taxonomy (NCBI): domain Bacteria; kingdom Bacillati; phylum Actinomycetota; class Actinomycetes; order Allobogoriellales; family Allobogoriellaceae; genus Georgenia; species Georgenia sp. Z1344. The sequence goes on from NZ_CM172728.1 coordinate 2,546,827, forward strand.
GTCGACCTCGTGGTCCGGCCCGGCGAGATCCACGCCCTCCTGGGCGAGAACGGCGCCGGCAAGTCCACCCTGATGAACGTCCTGTACGGCCTCTACCGGCCCGACGGCGGACAGATCCTCATCGACGACGAGCCCGTCGAGCTCGACGGACCGGGCGACGCGGTGGCCGCCGGCATCGGCATGGTCCACCAGCACTTCATGCTCGTGCCCGTGTTCACCGTCGCCGAGTCGGTCGTCCTCGGCCAGGAGCCCACCGGCCCCTCGGGCCTCATCCGCAAGCGGGAGGCGGCCGGTCTCGTCCGGCAGATCTCCTCGCGCTTCGGGTTCGACCTCGATCCCGACGCGCGCATCGGCGACCTCCCCGTCGGCGCCCAGCAGCGCGTCGAGATCGTCAAGGCCCTGTCCCGCCAGGCCTCCATCCTCATCCTCGACGAGCCCACCGCCGTGCTCACCCCGCAGGAGACGGACGAGCTCATCGCCATCATGCGCGAGCTCAAGGCGGCGGGCACCTCGATCGTCTTCATCACCCACAAGCTCCGCGAGGTCCGCGCGGTCGCCGACACCATCACCGTCATCCGCAGGGGCAAGGTCGTCGCCACCGTCGAGCCGTCCCTGCCGGAGGCCGAGCTCGCCTCGCTCATGGTGGGGCGCCCCGTCGAGATGCAGGTCGCCAAGGAGCCGGCCCAGCCCTCCGGCGAGGGCTTCGCCCTCGAGAACGTCACCGTCCTCGACGACGAGAACCGGGTGGTGCTCGACGACGTGTCGCTCGACGTGCGCCGGGGCGAGATCCTCGTCGTCGCGGGCGTCCAGGGCAACGGGCAGACCGAGCTGACCGAGACGATCCTCGGCCTCACCCGACCGGTGCGCGGCCGCCTCACCCTCGACGGGAAGGACGTCACGCGCCGCGGCGTCAAGCAGCGCCTCCACGGCGGCCTCGGCTTCGTCCCGGAGGACCGGTCGACGGACGGCGTCATCTCCTCCTTCTCCGTGGCCGAGAACTACGTGCTCGACCTCTACGACACCGCCCCCTTCGCCGCGGGGCCGTCGATGCGGCCCGGCGAGGTGGCCCGCAACGCCGAGGAGCGCACGAAGGAGTTCGACGTGCGGCTGACCTCGGTCGACGACCCGATCTCCACCCTCTCGGGCGGCAACCAGCAGAAGGTCGTCATGGCCCGGGAGATGTCGAAGCCCCTGCGGCTGTTTGTCGCCTCCCAGCCCACCCGCGGGGTCGACGTCGGCTCCATCGAGTTCATGCACCAGCGGATCGTCGCCGAGCGCGACGCGGGCACGCCGGTCGTCATCGTCTCCACCGAGCTCGACGAGGTCGTCGCCCTCGGCGACCGCATCGCCGTGATGTACCGCGGCGCGATCGTCGGCGTCGTCCCCGGGGACACCGACCGGGACACCCTCGGGCTCATGATGGCGGGCGTGCCCGCAGACGAGGCGGCCGCTCAGGCCGCGACCCACCGCACGACCCTCGGCGCAGCCGACGAGGAGGAGGTCTCGTGACCGAGTCGAACGCCGCCGCGGCCCGCGTCCCGGGCGACCCGGCCGCCGGGCCCGTGGCCGGCCCGGGGGAGGAGGAGTCGACCGCGAGCGGCCGCCGCCGCGACTGGCCGCGCACGCTGCGGGACATCTCCACCAAGGGCTGGCTCGTCACGGTCCTCGCGATCGTCGTGGCCCTCGTCGTCGGGTCGATCCTCGTCATCGTGTCCTCCCCGCGGGTCGCCGAGACGTCGAGCTACTTCTTCGCGCGCCCCTGGGACACGATCTACGCCGCGATCGACGCCGTGTACGGCGCCTACCAGGCGATGTTCCGCGGGGCCATCTGGGACTTCCGCGCCGACTCGCTGACCGGCGCGCTCCAGCCCCTGTCCAACACCCTGGTCAACTCGGTCCCGCTCATCCTCGCCGGCCTCGGCCTGGCCATCGGCTTCCGCGCGGGCCTGTTCAACATCGGCGGCCAGGGCCAGATCATCCTCGGCGCCATCGTCGCCACCTACATCGGGTTCAGCTGGGACCTGCCGGTCGTCCTCCACCTGCTCGTGGCGATCGTCGGTGGTGCGGTCGGCGGGGCGGCGTACGCGTCGATCGCCGGCATCCTCAAGGCGCGCACGGGCGCCAACGAGGTGATCGTGACGATCATGCTCAACTCGATCGCCGGGTTCCTCGTCCTGTACGTCCTCAAGTCCACGGTGTTCGGCGGCGAGCGGCCCAACGGCCAGACGTCCTTCCGGGTGGACCCCGACGCGACCTACCCGCTGCTGCTCGGTGCCGACTTCCGCCTGCACGCCGGCCTGATCGTCGCGATCCTCGCCGCGGTCTTCACCTGGTGGTTCCTCGAGCGCTCGACCTGGGGCTTCGAGCTCCGCGCCGTCGGTGCCAACCCGGACGCCGCGCGCACCGCCGGCATCTCGGTGCCCAAGGCCACGATCGTGGCGATGGCCGTCTCGGGCGCGCTGTGCGGACTCGCCGCGACCGGCCCCGTCCTCGGGACCGAGAAGTACCTCTCCCTCGGCGTCGCCGGCACGTACGGGTTCGACGCGATCACCGTCGCCCTGCTCGGCCGGTCCCGACCGTGGGGCACGTTCTTCGCCGGCCTGCTCTTCGGCGCGCTGCGCGCCGGCGGCACCCTCATGTCGACGACGAACACCACCCCGCTCGAGGGTGCGCCCGCGGCGATGCCGATCGAGTTCATCCTCGTCCTGCAGTCCGTCATCGTCCTGTTCATCGCGGCGCCCCCGCTCGTGCGGTGGATCTTCCACCTGCCCGACCCGACGCGGCCCGCCAGGAAGCGCCGCGAGAGCAGGCGCAGCGGCACGTCCCGGTCCGCCCGCGGGTCCCGCCGCGGCACCGATGCCACCGCCCCCGCCGACGACGCCGCGGACGCCACCGCCACGGCCGACGCCCGTACCAGCACCTCGGAGGAGTCATGAGCGCCGCCGTCGCCGAGCGCGACCTCACGCCCGACCAGGGGCCCATCGAGCAGACCACGCGGGACGAGCTCGCCCCGCGGTCCTGGCGCTGGACGATCGTCCATGCCGTCCTCGCCCTCCTCGTGCTCGGCTGGTTCCTGCCGCGCACCCCCGAGGGCGCGACCACGTTCCAGTTCTCCCTGCGCAACGACGTCGTCCAGATCCCCAACGTCGAGCTGCCCGGCTTCACCACCGTGCTCGTCCTCGGGCTCGTCATCGTCGCGGTCCTCGGGGTCGTCACCTTCCTCGCGTGGTCCCGCAAGCGGGTGACCGTGTGGCTCCAGGTGATCAGCGTCCTCGCGCTCGTCATCGCGTTCCTCACCTGGGTCGGCGCGGGGCGGCCGACGATCATCCCCGTCACCTCGCTCGTGGCAGGCGGCCTCGCGCTGTCGGTCCCGCTCGTGTTCGGTGCGATGTCGGGCATCCTGTGCGAGCGCTCCGGCATCATCAACATCGCCATCGAGGGCCAGCTGCTCGCCGGCGCGTTCCTCGCGGCCGTCGTCGCCTCGATGACCGCGTCCGCCTACGTCGGCATGGTCGCCGCACCGGTCGCCGGCGCGCTCGTCGGCGGCCTGCTCGTGCTCTTCTCCGTGAAGTACCACGTCGACCAGATCATCGTCGGCGTCGTGCTCAACGTCCTCGTCCTCGGTGTCACCGGCTTCCTGTTCTCCACCGTGCTCTCCGGCGACGGCACGGACCTCAACCAGCGGATGCGGCTGCCCGAGCTGCCGATCCCGTGGCTGTCCGACATCCCGATCGTCGGTCCGGTGCTGTTCAACCAGTCGATCCTCGTCTACCTCATGTTCGCCGGCGTGATCGCGCTGCAGATCTACCTGTTCCGCTCCCGGTGGGGCCTGCGCCTGCGCGCCGTCGGCGAGCACCCCAAGGCGGCCGACACGGTGGGCATCGACGTCATCCGTACCCGCGTCTGGTCGACCATGCTCGGCGGCGCCGTCGCCGGGCTCGGCGGCGCGTTCCTCACGGTCGGCTCCGGGCTCGCCTTCGGCAAGGACATGTCCGCCGGGCAGGGGTACATCGCGCTCGCCGCGATGATCCTCGGGCGCTGGAACCCGGTCGGGGCGGTCGCCGCGGCCCTGCTGTTCGGGTTCGCCAAGAACGTCGGCAACGTCCTGTCGTCGATCAACTCGCCCGTGCCGTCCGAGATCCTGCTCATGCTGCCCTACGCGGTGACGATCGTCGCCGTCGCGGGCCTCGTGGGCCGCGTCCGCGCGCCCGCCGCGGAGAACATCCCCTACATCAAGGGCTGAGGCCCGAGGCCGCGCGGGCCGGCCCGCGCGAGGCAAGGAGTGCGATGGCCACCCCCGAACCGGTCGGGCCCGAGACCTGGGAGCGGCTCACGTCGCTCGCCCGCGAGGCGTGCGCGGCCGCGTACGTCCCCTACTCGGGGTTCCCGGTCGGCGCCGCCGCGCTCGTCGACGACGGCCGGTTCGTCTCCGGCTGCAACGTCGAGAACGCCGGCTACGGGGTCACGCTGTGCGCCGAGTGCGGGCTCGTGTCCGACCTCGTCCGCGGCGGCGGGGGCCGGCTCGTCGCGTTCGCCTGCGTCGGCGGCGACGGTGCGCCCCTGAGCCCGTGCGGGCGCTGCCGCCAGCTCCTCGTCGAGCACGCGGCGCCCGGCATGCCGCTCGCCCTTGCCGCGGGCATCCGCACCATCGAGGAGGTCGTCCCGTTCGCGTTCGGCGAGGACGACCTCGCCCGGGCCGCCCGGCGCGCCGAGCACCGGCCCGCCGAGCAGTGTCCTGCCGAGCACGACCCCGCCGGGGACCGCCCGACCCACGACCGCCCGACCCACGACCGCCCGACCCACGACCGACCGGGGGAGCACCCATGACCGAACGTCACGACGCCGTCGACGTCATCCGGACCAAGCGGGACGGCGGCCGACTGTCCGACGACCAGATCGACTGGGTGGTCGACGCCTACACGCGCGGCGTCGTCGCCGACGAGCAGATGTCCGCGCTCGCGATGGCGATCTACCTGCGCGGCATGGACGGCGCCGAGACCGCGCGGTGGACCGCGGCCATGATCGCCTCGGGCGAGCGGATGGACTTCTCCTCCCTCGGCCGCCCGACGGCGGACAAGCACTCCACCGGCGGTGTGGGCGACAAGATCACGCTGCCCCTCGCCCCTCTCGTGGCGGTCTTCGACGTCGCCGTTCCCCAGCTCTCCGGCCGCGGGCTCGGCCACACGGGCGGCACGCTCGACAAGCTCGAGGCGATCCCCGGGTGGCGGGCGAGCCTGACGAACGAGCAGATCATGGGGATGCTCGGCGACGTCGGGGCGGTCGTCTGCGCCGCCGGGTCCGGGCTCGCCCCGGCGGACAAGAAGCTCTACTCCCTGCGGGACACGACCGCCACGGTCGAGGCGATCCCGCTCATCGCCAGCTCGATCATGAGCAAGAAGATCGCCGAGGGCACCGACTCGCTCGTCCTCGACGTCAAGGTCGGCTCCGGTGCGTTCATGACGGACCTCGACCGCGCCCGCGAGCTCGCCACGACCATGGTCGACCTCGGCGAGCGCGCCGGGGTGCGCACCACCGCGCTGCTCACCGAGATGAGCACGCCGCTCGGCCGCACCGCCGGCAACGCGCTCGAGGTCCGCGAGTCAGTCGAGGTCCTCGCCGGCGGGGGACCGGCCGATGTCCGGGACCTCACGCTCGCCCTCGCCCGGGAGATGCTCGACGCCGCCGGCCGGCCCGACGCCGACCCGGCCGCCGCCCTCGACGACGGCCGTGCGATGGACGTGTGGCGCCGGATGATCGCCGGTCAGGGCGGCGACCCGGACGCGGACCTCCCGATCGCCCGGCACACGCACACCGTGACGGCCGACCGCGCCGGCGTCGTCGGCCGGCTCGACGCGCTCGGGATCGGGGTCGCCGCCTGGCGGCTCGGCGCCGGCCGCGCGCGGCAGGGCGACGCCGTCCAGGCCGGCGCCGGGGTCGAGATCCACGCCCGCGAGGGGGAGCGGGTCGCCGCCGGGCAGCCCGTCCTCACCCTGCACACCGACGACGAGGGGCGGGTCGCTCGCGCGCTCGAGGCGCTCGACGGCGCCCTCGCGATCAGCGACGACGCCCCGTCGGGGGCGGGGGAGGTCGTGCTCGGCCGGATCACCGCCTGACGGTGGCGCCGCGCGGCCGGGCGCGGCACCCTGGGCGCATGCCGACGCCGTCGCCCCGCCCGTGGGCCCACGTCACCCTGTCCACGCTGATCGACCCGTTCGCCCGACCCGTCCGGACCGGCCACCTGGCCCGCCGGCTCTCGAGCGCCGTCCTGCCCGCGCGGGCGGCAGGCCTGGCCGAGGACACCCAGCGGGCCGCGACCGCCGGTGAGGCGCGGGCGCTCGCGGGCGTGCGGGCCGAGATCGGCGGGGCGCACGCCGTCCAGCGCGACCCGACCACGTGCGGGTCCGCGTCCCTCGTGGTCCTCGCCGCGCTCGGGGACCCCGAGCTCGAGCGCTGGATCGCCGAGGGGACGGAGCCGACGGCGCCTCGGCCCGAGATCCCGGACGCGGCCCGGAGCGCCGAGCTCGCCGAGCTCGCCGAGCAGGGGTTGACGCTCGACTCCCCGGAGCACCGGTTCGACGCGGCGCAGCGGCTCGTCAAGGCCGCCACGTCCCACCGAGCCCTCGGGGTGGCCGACTGGCCCGACAGCCTCGGCACGCCGCCGTGGGCCGCCGCCCGCGAGGCGCGGTTCCCGGGCGTGCGGTACCGGTGGACCCCCGTCGACGACCGCTCCGAGCGTGCCGCCCACGTCCTCGCGGCCGTCCACTCGGCCACGCTGGCGGGACTGCCGGTCCCGCTGTACACCTCCGGCGACCTCGGTGGGGGCCTCGGTAAGGCCGTCCCCCGGCACGTGGTGCTCGCCCGGCCGGCGCAGGACCGGGGGAGCGGGCCCGGCCTCGACGCCTCGGGAGCGCCCGCCCTGACGATCTACGACCCGTCCCGCGGGCTCGACCACCTCGTCCCCGTGGCCGACCTCCTCGCTCGTTCAACGCCCCTCAAGGCGCTGGGCTCGTGGAGCCACGTGGTGATCGCGCTGCTCCCGGTGCCGCGGGCCGGCTGAGCGGCAGCTGCGGCCACGGAGTCTGCCGTCGGCGCGCGTGCGGTTGCGGCGCCACCACGCGTGGTCGACGCCGCGTGGGGCGGCGAAGGACCGGGCGCGCGCGGCTGCTACATCCCGATCGCGGCGGCGACGTCCTCGCGCAGGACGGCCATCCGGGTATCGGCGGCCTCGCGGGCGGCGGCGAGCCCGGCCCGGCCGACCGGCTGCACGACCTCGAGATAGCACTTGAGCTTCGGCTCGGTCCCCGAGGGGCGCACGACGACCCGGTCGCCGATCTCGGTCTCCCAGACGACCCCGTCGGTCGGCGGCAGGTCCGCGGACCCGTGGGCGAGGTCGAGGGAGACGGTGACGGGCGACCCGCCGAGCTCGGTGGGCGGCTGCTCGCGGACACGCGTCATCGCCCGGGAGATGAGGGTGAGGTCGGTGACACGGACCGTCAGCGGCGCGGTCACGTGGACGCCGTGGGCGAGCGCGAGGTCGTCGAGGAGGTCCTGGAGCGTGCGACCGGCGCGGTGGGTCTCGCCGGCGAGGGCGGCGAGCCGGACGGCCGCGGAGATGCCGTCCTTGTCCCGCACGCCCTCCGGGTCCACGCAGTAGCCGATCGCCTCCTCGTAGCCGAACACGATCCGCGGGGCGCGGGCGATCCACTTGAAGCCGGTGAGCGTGACGGCGTGGTCGATGCCGTGCGCGGCGGCGATCCGCCCGAGCAGGCGGGAGGACACCACCGAGCTGGCGAGCACGGGGCGCCCGTCGGAGGCGCTTGCGGAGGTGCCGTCCGGCGTCGAGCCGGAGGTCGTCGGGGTGCCGGTCCCCGCGCGTGCGGCCTGGTCGCCGAGGAGGGCACCGATCTCGTCGCCGGTCAGCTGCCGCCACCCGCCGGCCGCGTGCGATGCCGGGATCGCGGCCGAGCAGCGGTCGGCGTCGGGGTCGTTGGCGATGACGAGGTCGGCGCCGGTCCCGCGGGCGAGGGCGAGGGCGAGGTCGAGCGCGCCGGGCTCCTCGGGGTTGGGGAAGGCGACCGTGGGGAAGTCGGGGTCCGGCTCGGCCTGCTCGGCCACCTCGTGGAGCTCGCTCACCCCGGCGCGCGCGAGCGCCGCCCGCGCCGTCTCGGCGCCGACCCCGTGCATCGACGTGTGGACGATCGTCAGGCCCTCCGCGGCGCCCGCGGGCACGAGCGACGCGACCCGGTCGAGGTAGGCCTCGACGATCTCCTCGCCCAGCCCCTCGCGCTCCCCGCGGGGCAGCTCGCGCAGGTCCCCGACGGCGGCGATCGCCTCGGCGATCCGCGCGTCCCAGGGAGCCACGATCTGCGTCCCGCGCTCCTCGGCCGGGACGGCCCGTCCGCCGAGGTAGACCTTGTAGCCGTTGTCCCGCGGCGGGTTGTGGGAGGCCGTGACCATGATCCCGGCGTCGGTTCCCAGGTGACGGACCGCGAACGCGAGCACCGGGGTCGGCAGGGGGCGCGGCAGCAGGAGGGCGCGGCCGCCGGCGCCGGCGACGATCTCGGCGGCGTCGCGCGCGAACTCGTGGCTGCCGTGCCGGGCGTCGTGCCCGATCACCACGACCGGGTCCGGACCGATCTCGGCGGTGAGCGCGGCCATGAGCCCGGCGGTCGCCCGCGTGACGGTGGCCCGGTTCATCCGGGTCTCGCCGGCGCCGATCTCGCCGCGCAGGCCGGCGGTGCCGAACTCGAGCGGGCCGGCGAACCGGCTCGACAGCTCGGCGGCCGCGTCCTCGTCGGTCCCGGCGAGCGCGATGAGCCCCTCGAGCTCGGCCCGCGTGGCGGGGTCCGGATCCTGCTCGGCCCAGGTGCGGGCCCGGCCCAGCACGTCGGGTCCCAGGACGATCGGTGCGGTCTCGCTGCCCTGCGCGTCGGTCATCCCCCGAACCTACTGCGCGTGCGGGGTGCGAGCGACGCGGAGGCCGCCGGAGCGCGGGCGCGAACCGTGCGCGGGAGGGCCGCGACTCTGGAACCATGTCCGCCGTGAGCCAGACGACCAGCGCGCCGCCGAGCGCGTCCGCCGCCCCCGCCCCGACCACCGCGCCGCAGCACGGCGCCGAGCGTCCGGGCCCCTCGGGCGTCCGCGGCGGCTCGCGCGTCGTCATCCTCGGCGGCGGCCCCGGCGGCTACGAGGGGGCCCTCGTCGCCGCACAGCTCGGCGCCCGCGTCACGCTCGTCGAGCGCCAGGGACTCGGGGGCTCGGCCGTCCTCACCGACGTCGTCCCCTCGAAGACCCTCATCGCCACCGCCGAGTGGCTCACCGTCACCGAGTCCGCCCACGAGCTCGGCATCCGTTCCGACGAGGTGCCCGAGAGCGGCGTCGGCGTTCTGTACGCGGACCTCGGCGTCGTCAACGCGCGCGTGCGCGAGCTCGCGGCCCGCCAGTCCGAGGACATCCGCACCCGCCTCGAGCGCGAGGGTGTCGAGATCGTCGACGGCACCGGCGCGCTCGGCGGCACCCTCTCCGACGGCGGCACGCGCCGGGTGACCGCTACGCTCGCGGACGGCAGCGTGCGCGAGCTCGAGGCCGAGATGGTCCTCCTCGCCACCGGCGCGACCCCGCGGGTCCTGCCGACCGCGCAGCCCGACGGCGAGCGGATCCTCACCTGGGCGCAGATGTACGCGCTCGACACGCTCCCGGAGCACCTCATCGTCGTCGGGTCGGGCGTCACCGGTGCCGAGTTCGCCGGCGCCTACAACGCGCTCGGCGCCCGGGTGACCCTCGTCTCCTCCCGCGACCGCGTGCTCCCGGGCGAGGACGCGGACGCGGCCGAGCTCATCGAGGGCGTCTTCCGGCGCCGCGGGATGACCGTCCTGTCCCGCTCGCGCGCCGCGGCGGTGCGCCGGGTGGGCGACGCCGTCGAGGTCGAGCTGACCGACGGCCGCGTCGTCGAGGGCTCGCACTGCCTCGTCGCCGTCGGTGGCATCCCCGCCACGGACGGCATCGGGCTCGCGGAGGCGGGCGTCGAGACCACGGACTCCGGGCACGTCGTCGTCGACCGCGTCTCGCGCACCCGCGCGTTCCGCGTCTATGCCGCCGGCGACTGCACCGGCGTCCTCCCGCTCGCCTCGGTCGCCGCCATGCAGGGCCGGATCGCCATGTGGCACGCGCTCGGCGACGCCGTGCCGCCGCTCGACCTGTCCACCGTCTCCGCCAACATCTTCACGGCTCCGGAGATCGCCACGATCGGCGCCACGGCGCAGGACTGCGCCTCCGGACAGGTCGACGGATCGATCTCGATCCTGCCGCTGGGGCGCAACCCGCGGGCGAAGATGCTCGGCATCACCGACGGCTTCGTCAAGGTCATCTCCGACCGCGCCACGGGCACGGTGCTCGGCGGCGTCGTCGTCGCCCCGAGGGCCAGCGAGCTCATCCTGCCGATCACCCTCGCGGTCACGCACCGGCTGACGGTCGACCAGGTGGCCAACGCCTTCACCATCTACCCCTCGCTCAGCGGGTCGATCACGGAGGCGGCGCGCACCCTGCACGTGACCGGCGAGCAGGGCCAGGAGTGAGAACCACGGGCACCGACTACCCTGGGGCGGTGAGCGACCCCGCCGATACCGGCTCCCACCCCGCGCCGGCAGCCCCCGCCGCGCGCCTGCCCGACCTCGCGACCTGCGACCTCGTCGACCTCTTCCAGGCGGTGTGCGACGCCCCCTCCGTCTCCGGCGCGGAGGCGCCGCTCGCCGACGCGATCGAGACCGCCCTGCGCGCGACCGGTCACCTCGAGGTCCTGCGCGACGGGGACACGGTGGTCGCCCGCACGCAGCTCGGACGGGACTCGCGGATCGTCGTGGCCGGCCACATCGACACCGTGCCCCTGGCGGGCAACCTGCCGACCGAGCGGCGCGTCGAGGACGGCGCCGAGGTGCTGTGGGGCCGGGGGACGGTCGACATGAAGGGCGGCGTCGCGGTCGCCCTCTGGCTCGCGGCCCGGCTCGACGCACCGCATCACGACGTCACGTGGGTGCTCTACGACAACGAGGAGGTCGCCGCCGACCTCAACGGCCTGGGCCGGGTCGTGCGCGAGCACCCGGACTGGGTGACGGGCGACGTCGCCGTCCTCGGCGAGCCCACCGCCGGCGGGGTCGAGGGCGGCTGCAACGGGACGCTGCGCGTCGAGGTCACCACCCGCGGCGTCACCGCGCACTCCGCGCGTGCCTGGCGCGGCCACAACGCCGTGCACGCCGCCGGCGAGATCCTCGAGCGGCTCGCCGACTACGAGCCGGCGGAGGTCGCCGTCGACGGGCTCGTCTACCGCGAGGGCCTCAACGCGGTCGGCATCACCGGCGGGATCGCGACGAACATGATCCCCGACTCCTGCACGGTCACCGTCAACTACCGGTTCGCGCCGTCGCGCTCGGTCGAGGAGGCGACCGCGCACGTGCGGTCCGTGCTCGACGGCATCGATGCCGAGATCGTCCTGTCCGACGCCGCGGGCGGCGCCCGCCCCGGCCTCGACGACCCGGTGCTCGCCGCCGCCGTCGAGCAGCTGACCGGGGCCACCGGCGGGAGCGTCGGGCCGAAGTACGGCTGGACCGACGTCGCGCGGTTCGCCGAGCTCGGGATCCCCGCCCTCAACTTCGGCCCCGGGGACCCGATGCTCGCCCACGCCGACGACGAGCGCTGCCCGACCGCCCAGGTGCGCGACTGCGCGCGGGCGCTCGGCGCCTGGCTCGCCCCGGGTCTCGATCTCGACACCGCGGGCGGGGGAGACTGACCCGCGGATCCGTGCGCGCCGCACGCCGTCGGTGGGCCACACTGATGGCATGAGTGTCGAGAAGCGGTCCGCACGCCTGACGAACGGCACCTATCGGAAGGGACCGGTCCTCCTGAGACGCGACCTGATCCCCGACCAGACCACCGACGCGCGGCTGCTCGCGCCGGACCAGGACGGGTCCTTCGTCCACCAGGACCCCTGGCGGGTCATGCGCATCCAGTCCGAGTTCGTCGAGGGCTTCGGGGCGCTCGCCGACCTCGGGCCCGCGATCTCGGTCTTCGGCTCCGCCCGGCTGGGGGAGGGGGCCGCGGAGTACGAGATCGCCCGCGAGGTCGGCCGCCGGCTCGCCGCCGAGGGGTTCGCCACCGTCACGGGCGGTGGTCCCGGCGTGATGGAGGCCGCCAACCGCGGCGCCGTCGAGGGCGACGGCCTCAGCGTCGGTCTCGGCATCGAGCTCCCGCACGAGCAGGGCATGAACGAGTACGTCGACCTCGGCGTCAACTTCCGCTACTTCTTCGCCCGCAAGACGATGTTCCTCAAGTACAGCCAGGGCTTCGTCGTCCTGCCGGGCGGTCTCGGCACGATGGACGAGCTCTTCGAGGCACTCACGCTCGTCCAGACGCAGAAGGTGACGAGCTTCCCCATCGTCCTCGTGGGGAGCGACTTCTGGGGCGGGCTCGTCGACTGGGTCGCCGGCACGATGCTCGAGCGCGGCACGATCTCGGAGCACGACGTCGACCTCATGCCGGTCGTCGACACCGCCGAGGAGGCCGTCGACGCCGTCCTGTCCCGGGTCCAGCGGCTCGCCGACGAGAAGCGCGCCCAGCAGGCCGCCGAGGAGGAGGGCGACGGCCGGCCCGAGTAGCCGCCGCGCGCCCACCTGGCCCGACCCCGAGGTCGGAGGCCCGCCCCGGTCCGCCGAGCTGCCGGCGCTGTCCTGTGCGTCGCGTCCGTGTCCTCCGCGCGCCCGGGAGGTGGCGCACGCCCCGATCCGGGACACTGGCGGCGGCGGCCCGTCCCGTCGGCCGCCCACGACCACGCGCGCGAGGGAGCAGCACGGATGAGCACGAGGACCGAGGACGACCTGCTCGGGAGCGTCGAGGTGCCGTCGGATGCGTACTACGGCATCCATACTCAGCGGGCGATCGAGAACTTCCGGATCAGCTCGTCGACGATCGGTGACGTGCCGGCGATGGTGCGGTCGATGGTCCAGGTGAAGAAGGCCTGCGCGCTCGCCAACGGCGAGCTGAGGACCATCCCGCCGAAGGTCGCGCGGGCGATCGCCGACGGGTGCGACGAGATCCTCGTGGGCGGCCGGTGCATGGACCAGTTCCCCATCGACGTGTTCCAGGGCGGCGCGGGGACGTCGGTCAACATGAACACCAACGAGGTGGTCGCCAACCTCGCCCTCGAGCAGCTCGGCCTCGAGAAGGGCCGGTACGACGTGGTCAACCCCAACGACCACGTCAACAAGAGCCAGTCGACCAACGACGCCTACCCGACCGGCTTCCGCCTCGCCGTCTACGCGGTGGTGCGTGAGCTGTGGGAGGAGATCGACCGTCTGGCCGCGGCCTTCGAGGCCAAGGGCGAGGAGTTCGCGGACGTCCTCAAGATGGGCCGCACGCAGCTGCAGGACGCCGTCCCGATGACCCTGGGACAGGAGTTCACCGCGTTCGCCGTGCTCCTGCGCGAGGAGGTCCGCCACCTCTCCCGCCTCGCCGAGCTCCTGCTCGAGGTCAACCTCGGGGCCACCGCCATCGGCACGGGCCTCAACACCCCCGAGGGCTACTCGGAGCTCGCCGTCGCGCGCCTCGCCGACGTCTCCGGCCTGCCGGTCGTCCTCGCGGAGAACCTCATCGAGGCGACGTCGGACACCGGTGCCTACGTCTCCATGCACGCCGGGCTCAAGCGCGTCGCCGTCAAGCTGGGGAAGATCTGCAACGACCTGCGCCTGCTGTCCTCCGGCCCGCGGGCCGGGCTCAACGAGATCAACCTGCCCGAGCTCCAGGCCGGGTCGTCGATCATGCCGGCCAAGGTCAACCCGGTGATGCCCGAGGTCGTCAACCAGGTGTGCTTCAACATCATCGGCAACGACGTCACCGTGACGATGGCGTCCGAGGCGGGCCAGCTCCAGCTCAACGTCATGGAGCCCGTCATCGCCCAGGTCCTCTTCGAGTCCGTCTCGCTGCTCCGCAACGCCGCGATCGGGCTGCGCGAGAAGTGCGTCGACGGCATCACCGCGAATCCCGAGGTCGGCCTCGCGGACGTGCTCGGCTCGATCGGGATCGTCACCTACCTCAACCCGGTGATCGGCCACCACAACGGCGACCGCGTGGGCAAGGAGGCCGCCCGCTCCGGCCGGTCCGTCAAGGAGGTCGTCCTCGAGCTCGGGCTGCTCGACGAGGCGCGCATCGACGAGCTCTTCTCGCGCGAGAACCTCATGCACCCGAAGTACCAGGGCGAGATCTTCCCGGCCGAGGACCCCGACACCTACCCACGGCCCGACGGGTCGACCCCGGAGGACGACCGGGTCGGGTGAGGGGGCGCCCGGCAGGGCGCCCGGGTCGTGACGGGGGCGGACCCTACCGCACGATCCGGCACAGGTCCCGGTGTGACCTAGAATGGACGAGGCCATGGTGTCCGCGCAGACGGTTTCGGGGTAGGTCCCCGGTGCTGCGGGCCCGATCACGCAGGAGAACGAGAGGTGCGGCAATGGCAGCGATGAAGCCGAGGACCGGGGACGGGCCGCTCGAGGTGACGAAGGAGGGACGCGGCATCGTCATGCGCGTCCCGCTCGAGGGCGGCGGCCGCCTGGTGGTCGAGCTCAACGCGACCGAGGCCGGTGAGTTGAGCGAGGCGCTCGCCGCCGTCGCCTCCTGACACCGACCGACGCCAGACACCCCACCGACGGCCGGCCGCGCGACGCGGCCGGCCGTCGGCGTCCCCGAAGGAGTCCCGTGCCCAGTGAACCGAGCGACACCCCCGTCGTCGACCTGCCGCCCGTCGGCCTTCCCGGGCTCGACGTCAGCGACCGGCCGTGGTCGGACGCGCTCGCCACGGACCCCGTGCCCGACGCCGTTGCCCTCCTCGTCGGTGCGGACGGCCCCGGACCGCGCGCCGGCGAGGTCGCCGAGCGCTACGGCATCGACCTCGAGGCCGAGCTCACCGACGGCACCGCGGGCAGCGTCCGCACCGTCCGGCTCCCGCGCATGCGCGACGGCGTCGACGTGCCGTGGGCCGGACTGCCGGCCACCGTCCACCTCGTCCGCACCGGCGACGCCGGAGTCGCGGACCTGCGCGCCGCGGGCCTCGGGCTCGGTCGGGCGCTCGCGGGGGCGGCCTCCGGAGTCGTCGTCCTCGAGTCGGCTCGGGCCGCCGACCCGGCGGGCACGGCGGACCCGATCGGCCCCGACGACGCAGCGACCGAGCAGCCCGCCGGCGACCCGGCCGTCCCCGCGGCCCCTGCGGATGCCGTGGCGGCCCTCGCGGCCGGCCTGTGGCTCGACGCCTACCGGCTGCCGACGCGCGCGCGCACGAGCTCCGCGAAGCCCCCGGTCGGGGCGGTCGAGCTGCTCGTGCCCGGCTGGTCGGAGGGGACCGACGTGCCGGCCGCCGCGCGCGAGTCCGTCACCGCCACCCACCACGCGCGGGCGCTGACGGCGACCCGCTCGACCGTCAAGAACCCCGCGTGGACGGCCGCGGCCGCGCAGCACCTCGTCGACGGGCTCGAGCCGGAGGTCAGGGCGCGCGTGAGCGTCGACGTCCAGGACGAGGCGCGCCTCGCGGAGCGCGGGGCCGGCGCGATCCTCGCCGTCGGGGCCGGGTCGCCCACGCCGCCGCGGCTCGTCACCGTCACCTACACGCCCGCGTCGCCCGTCGGTCGCCGGGTCGCGCTCGTCGGCAAGGGCATCACGTTCGACACCGGCGGCCTGTCGAAGAAGCCGACCGACGGCATGCTGACGATGTCGACGGACATGGCGGGCTCGGCGGTCGTCCTCGCCACCGTCCTCGCGGCCGCCCGGCTCGGCCTGCCGCACACCGTCACCGCCGTGCTGCCGCTCGCGGAGAACGCATTCGGCGGCGGCGCCTACCGCCCCGGCGACGTCGTGCGCACGCTGTCCGGCCGCACCGTGGAGATCGGCAACACCGACGCCGAGGGCCGCCTCGTCCTTGCCGACGGACTGACGCACGCGATCGACGTGGCCGACCCGGACACGATCCTCGACGTCGCGACCCTCACGGGAGCCGCCAAGATCGCGCTGGGGACGACGGTCTCGGCGCTGTTCGCCACCGACGACGCGCTGGCGGAGGAGCTGGCCGCCGCCGGTGACGCCGCGGGGGAGAAGGTGTGGCGCCTGCCGATGCCCGACGACTCCGAGGCGGCACTCGACTCCGACCTCGCCGACGTGCGGCAGACCCCGCGCGCCGACGTCCACGCCGTGGGCGGCACGATCTTCGCCGCCATGTTCCTGCGCCGGTTCACCCAGGGGCGCCGGTGGGCGCACCTCGACATCGCTGGGACCGGCCGGTCGACGGGTGGGAAGCGGCTCGCCACGGGCGCGCCGACCGGGGTGGGCGCCGCGCTGCTCGTGCACTGGCTCGTGGGCCTCGGTCCGGACGGGCGCGAGGCCTGAGCCCGGTGGGTCGGACCTGTGTCGGCCGGACCTGTGTCGGCCGGACCCGCGTCGGTCAGACCCGGACGGCCGCGACCACGCCGGTGCCGGCGGTGAGCAGGGTCGGCAGGAGGCGCTCGTCGTCCCGCACGGAGCGGACGAGCTCGCGCGCGGTGACGGTCGTGTCGTCGCGGCGTGCCGGGTCGGCGACGCGGTCACCGGCGAGCGCGCCGGAGACGACGAGGACGCCGCCGGGACGCAGGAGGCGGACGGCCTGCTCGACGCACTCCGGTGCCTCGGCCGGGTCGCCGTCGACGTGGACGAGGTCGTAGGCGCTGTCCGCCAGGCGCGGCGCCACGTCGAGCGCGCGGCCCGAGATCAGGCGGGTGCGGGCGGGACGAACGCCGAACGCGAGGAACGACTCGCGGGCCGAACGCTGGTACTCGCCCTCGACGTCGATCGTGGTGAGGACGCCGTCGGACGGCATGCCGGCGAGGAGCCAGAGGCCCGAGACCCCGGTGCCGGTGCCGATCTCGGCGACGGCCTTGGCCCGGACGGTCGCGGCGAGCAGCCGGAGGACCGCGCCCGTCCCGGCGGAGACCGGCCCGACGCCGAGCTCCTCGGAGCGCGCACGCGCCTGGGTGATGACCTCGCCCTCGGCGGCGAACTCCTCCGCGTAGGCCCACGACTGCGCCTTGTCGACCGACATCCGGTCCTCCCTTCCCACGGCACGGCGTGCCGGACTGCGTCCGATCGTAGGCGGGCGCCCCACGTGGTGCCGGGAGGCGGGCCGGGGACGGGGTGAGGGCCGGGGGTGGGAACCGGGTGCGAGGAGCGGGCCACGAGGGGGCCCGGTGGTGGTGTGAGGTCCGAGGGGGGAGACGGCTCACGACGGGCCCGGTGGTGGTGCGAGGTCCGAGGGGGAGACGGGTCACGACGGGCCCGGTGGCGGGTGTCGCCCGGGGCGGGGACCAGGCGCAGGACGGGGAGCGCTCACCGTGCGTCCGCACCCGCGGGGGCGCCCGCGGCGATACCGTAAGCCCGGACGAAGGAGGGTCACATGGCCGACGAGAGACAGTTCCCCGCCGGGCCGGGTCGAGGCGACGACGCGCAGCACCCGGACGGGCGCCAGGGCCAGGACGGCCCGACGCAGGGGGGCCCGTACTCGCGGTTCGCCCCGCCCACGGACGACGGCGACGAGCCTGGCGGCCGGCACGCCCAGGGGGCGCCCGCCGGTGACCCCGGCCCCGCCCAGCGACCGGCCAACCCGGCGCGTCCCGTGGGGATGCCGCGGGACCGCGCCGACAACGGCGACGGCCGGTGGATGCCCTCCGGTGCGCGCCAGCCGATGCCCTCGGCGCGCCCCACCGGCACCGGCACGCACGAGGTCGGTGGCCGACCAGACTCCCCGATGGCGGGGTCCCCCGAGAGCGGGGCCACACGCCCCTTCCAGGGTGCTCCCGGCGAGAGCGGCCCCACCCCCGGTGGGCCCGGAGCGGCCCCCGGTCCGTACGGGCAGGGGGCGGCCGGCTCCGCCGCCCCGGGCCCGGGGGCCACGGGACCTGGCGCTCCTGCGTACACCTCGCCGAGCAACGGCTCGGCGGCCCACGGCGTGCCCTCCGCCGGTGCACCCGGCGCGGGCAGCTCCGAGACCACCCGGCCCGCGGGGCAGCCCGAGGCGGGCCCCGGTGGGGGTTCGTCGTCGTCCTTCTCCGGCTCCGCCGGTCCCACCGCGGCGGGAGTGGGCGCGGCCGCGGCCGGTTCGGGCTCCCCGGCGTCGGCCGCCGGCGCGGCGCACCAGCCCGGGCACGGCTTCGCGGCGCCCGTCGGGTCGCCCGGTCAGCCTGACCGGTCCGGCTCCTCGTTCGGCGGGTTCGGCAGCCCGTCGGCCCCCGGCAGCGGCTTCGGTGGCGGCTCCGGTGCGGGCCCGGGTTCCGGCTTCGGCGCCGGGTCGGGCGCAGCCGGTGGCTCGGGCTACGGCGCCGACCGCAGCGCGTCCGCGGGAGACGGCGGAGGCTCCGGCCGGTCGCAGCGCCGGGGCGTGGCCGTGCCGGTCGTCGCCCTCATCACGGCGGTCGCGCTGCTGGCGGGCCTCGTGCTCGGCGCGCTCGGCGGCCGCTGGCTGCTGTGGGACGAGTCGAGCGCCGTGATCGGCGAGGACGACTCCGAGGAGTCGGATCCGCCCGAGTCCGCGAGCGGGGCGGTCGGGGTCGACCGGCCCGACGCGTCGGTCGCCCAGATCTCGGACATCGCGCTCGCCTCGACCGTCTACATCGAGGCCCGCAACGGCCAGGTCGGCGGCTCCGGCACGGGGATGATCTACTCCGAGGACGGCCTCATCGTGACGAACAACCACGTGGTCGAGCCCGCGCTGGACGGTGGCCAGCTCACCGTGACGTTCCACGACGGGACGCAGGAGGAGGCCGAGCTCGTGGGCCGCTCGCCGGGATACGACCTCGCGGTCCTCCAGGTCCCGCGCGAGGGCCTCACGCCGCTCGTGCTCGCCGACTCGGACGAGGTCGTCGTCGGCGACCTGGTCATCGCCGTCGGCGCCCCGCTCGGTCTCACCGGCACGGTGACCGCCGGGATCATCTCCGCGCGGAACCGGCCCGTCACCGCGGGCGATCCCGGCGACGAGAGCTACATCAACGCCCTGCAGACCGACGCCGCGATCAACCCCGGCAACTCGGGCGGGCCGCTGCTCAACTACGACGGCGAGGTCGTCGGCATCAACTCGGTCATCTACTCCAGCGGCGAGGGCGGCGCGGGCAGCATCGGTCTCGGCTTCGCGATCCCCGCCAACCAGGTCGAGACCACCGTCGGCCAGCTCATCGAGGACGGCACGGCCTCGTTCGCCCAGATCGGCATCAGCCTCGACCCGAGCTACTTCGGTGAGGGCGTGCGGGTCGTCGAGGACGAGGACGGCGTGGTCCCCGACGGACCGGGTGACGACGCGGGCATCGAGCCCGGGGACATCATCACCGCGTTCGACGGCACGCCCGTGACCGAGCCGTCGGAGGTGATCGTGTTCGTCCGCTCCCACCAGGGCGGTGACGTCGTCACGCTCACCATCGAGCGCGACGGCGAGGAGCAGGAGGTCGACGTCACCCTCGCAGAGGTCGAGGAACCCCTCTGACCCCTGGGGCGGGGCCGGGACCCGGGACCCGGCCCGCCTAGGATGGTGCGTCATGGGGATCAGCGGGAGCGAGCTCGTCGTCCTGCTGCTCGTGGGCTTCCTCGTCGTCGGCCCCGAGAAGCTCCCCGAGCTCTCCCGTCAGCTCGCCCGCATCGTGCGCAAGGTCGCCGCGGTCGCCCGCGACACCGGGGACAAGGTCCGTGCCGAGCTCGGCGACGACCTCGAGGATCTCAAGTCGCTCGACCCGCGCCAGTACGACCCGCGCCGGATCGTCGCCGACGCGATGAAGGAGCCTGCGCGCACCGCGGGCCGGGCCGGCACCGCTACGGGTGCCGGCTCGAGCGCCGCCGCCACGGGTTCGGCGGCGGGCGTCACGGCGACCGCGAGCTCGGGCGCGGGCCCGGGACAGTCGCGCGGGACCGGGGCAGTGTCCGCGGCCGGCGCCGATGAGCGACGCCGCCCCGACCCCTTCGACCAGGCGCGGCCGGCGCCCCACGACCCCGACGCGACCTGACCCCGTCGCCGGCCCGAGCGGGTCAGACCGGCGTGACGCCCAACGAGCGGCCGGCGAGGCCGCGCGCCCGGGTGCCCAGCGTCGCCGCGAGGTCGAGCAGGGCGCCGGTGGCGGGGGAGGATGCCGCGTCGCCGGACAGCGTGGCCGGGACGCCGGAGTCGCCGGACTCGCGGATCGCCACCTCGAGGGGCAGCTGCGCGAGCAGCGGCACGTCGTAGCCGAGGGTCTCGCTCAGCCGCGTCGCGGTCTCCCCGCCGCCGCCCGAGCCGAACAGCTCGGTGCGCGAGCCGTCCGGGCCGTCGAACCAGCTCATGTTCTCGACCACGCCGACCACCTTCTGGCGGGTCTGGGTCGCGATCGTGCCGGCGCGCTCGGCCACCTCGGAGGCCGCGACCTGCGGCGTGGTGACGACGAGGATCTCCGAGCCGGGCAGCAGCTGGGCCACGGAGATCGCGATGTCGCCGGTCCCGGGCGGGAGGTCGAGGAGCAGGACGTCGAGGTCGCCCCAGAAGACGTCGGCGAGGAACTGCTGGAGCGCGCGGTGCAGCATCGGTCCGCGCCACACGACCGGGCTGCGGTCCTGGACGAACATGCCGATCGAGATGACCTTCACGTCGTGCGCGACCGGCGGGAGGATCATGTCGTCGACCTTGGTCGGCGGCAGCTCGACCCCGAGCATGCGCGGGATGGAGAAGCCGTAGATGTCGGCGTCGAGCACCCCGACCTTGAGGCCGGTCGCCGCCATCGCGGTGGCGAGGTTCGCGGTGACCGTCGACTTGCCGACGCCGCCCTTGCCGGACGTGACCGCGTAGATGCGGGTGAGGCTGCCGGGCTTGCTGAAGGGGATCTCCGGCTCCGGCGTGCCGCCGCGGAGCTGCGTCTTCAGCTCCTTGCGCTGCTCGTCGGTCATCACGCCCATCGCGACCCGGACGCCGCTCACACCCTCGAGCGCGGCCACGGCGTTCGTCACGTCCCGGGTGATCGTGTCCTTGAGCGGGCAGCCCGCGGTGGTGAGGTCGATGCCGACCTCGACCTCGCCCGACTCCTCGATCTCGATGCTGCGCACCATCCCCAGCTCGGTGATGGGGCGGCGGATCTCGGGGTCGATCACCGTGGTCAGCTCGGCGCGGACGGTCTCGACGGTGGGGGCGGTCATGCCTCCAT
This sequence comes from Georgenia sp. Z1344, assembly GCF_057652375.1. NCBI lineage: Bacteria > Bacillati > Actinomycetota > Actinomycetes > Allobogoriellales > Allobogoriellaceae > Georgenia > Georgenia sp. Z1344. The sequence continues at coordinate 2,568,036 of NZ_CM172728.1, forward strand.
GGTAGGCAGCCCCGGGCCCCGATCCTGGTGGCTCTGGTCACCCGCGGGTGCGGAGTCGCCCACCGGGGGTTCGTCGTCGGACATATCGCCCCCGGCCCGGCCACGCAGCTCGGTGACCTCCCGCTCGAGCTCGACGATCCGCCGGTCGCGGTCGGCCACCTCCTCGGCGAGGAGGTCGCGCAGCTCGGAGCGGACGAAGTCGCGGGTGGCGACCTCGCCGACCGCCATCCGCAGCGAGGCGATCTCGCGGGTGAGGTACTCCGTGTCCGCGAGCGTGCGCTCCGCGCGCTGGCGATCCTGCTCGGCCGAGACCCGGTCGCGGTCCACCTGCCGGCTCTGCGCGAGCAGGATGAGCGGCGAGGAGTAGGAGGCCTGCAGCGAGAGCATGAGCGTGAGCAGGGTGAACCCGAACTCCTGGGAGTCGAACCGCCAGGCCACGGGCGCGAACGAGTTCCACACGAGCCAGACCGTGACGAACACGGTGAGGTAGACGAGGAATCGGGGCGTGCCGAAGAAGACGGCCACCGACTCGGAGACGCGGCCGACCTTGTCCGGGTCGGACGGGCGCCGCGTGAACCAGGGGCGCCGGCTGGTGGGGGTGTCGAGCCGGTCAGTCATCGGTGCGCCGCTCCTCCACGCTCTCGTCCATGGCCTCGTCGGTCACGTCCTCGTCGGCCTCGCGCCAGTCCTCCGGCAGGAGGTGGTCGAGGACGTCGTCCACGGAGACGGCGCCGAGCAGGCGGCCGTCCTCGTCCCCCACCGGCAGGGCGGTGAGGTTGTAGGTCGCCAGCAGGCGGGTGACCTTGCCCAGGCCGTCGGTCGGCAGCACCGGGTCGATGTCCTTGTCGAGGATCGTGCCCACCGGAGTGGTCGGCGGCTCGCGCAGCGCGCGCTGGAGGTGGACCACGCCGAGCAGCCGGCCCGTCGGGGTCTCGAGCGGGGGGCGGGCGATGAACGTCAGGGCGCCGAGGGCGGCCGGGACGTCGCTGCGCCGCGCGTGGGCGAGCAGGGTCGCCACGGTCGCCTCCGGCGGGAGGATGACGGGCTCGGTCGTCATCAGACCACCGGCGGTGTGCTCGTCGTAGGCCAGGAGCCGGCGCACGTCCTCGGCCTCCTCGGGCTCCATCCGCTCGAGCAGGGTCGCGGCCGTGGTCTCGGGCAGCTCGGACATGAGGTCGGCGGCGTCGTCGGGCTGCATGACGTCGAGGACGTCGGCCGCCCGCTCGAGGTCGAGCCCGGAGACGATGTGCACCCGGTCGTCCTCGCCGAGCTCCTCGAGGACGTCGGCCAGCCGCTCGTCGGGCAGGTGCCGCGCCACGTCGAGGCGCCGCTGGTCGGGCAGGTCGTGGAGGACGTCCGCGACGTCGGCCGGCTTGAGGTCGGTGAGCTGCGCGAGCAGAGACTCGGTGCCCTGGGCGAGCGCGGCGCCCGTCAGGCCGGTCACCTCGTCGATCCCGACGACGAGGGTCTCCCCGCGCTGGAAGGTCGCGCGCGGCCTGATCCGCCGCACGAACAGCTTGGTGGCGAGCCAGTCGCGGTTGCGCTGCTGCTCGATCGCGATGTCGAGGACCGACGCGTCGCCCGACCCGTCCGTCAGCGTGACGCGGCGGTCGAGCAGCTCGCCGACCACCTGGCGCTCGGCCATCCGGGCCTGGAACCGGCGCAGGTTGAGCAGCCCGGTGGTGATGACGGCCCCGGGCTCGATCGCCGTCACCCGGGTGAGGGGGACGAAGATGCGGCGCCGGCCGGGCACCTCGACCACGAGCCCGACGGCGCGGGGCGCGGCGCGGACGCGGGTGAGCAGGACGACGTCACGGACCCGTCCCACCTGGTCACCGATCGGGTCGAACACGGTGGTGCCGGCGAGGCGGGCCACGTAGACGCGCGCGACGTTGGTCGGGCGGGGCGTGGTGGCTGACACGCGTCGAAGCGTAACCGCGGCCGTGCGGGCGGCGCCGGGGACGGGCCGTGATGACGCGGGGAGCGGGGCGCGGTCACGCCGGGAGCGGAGCGTTGTTTCGCCGGGAGTGGAGCGCGGTGGCGGCCCGGCCGCGCCGGGCGGGATACTGGACCCATGTCGATCCAGAACCAGCCGCTCGGCGCGAGGGCGCTGTCGATCCCCACGGGGGTCCAGCTCGCCGCGTACTCCAGCTACGAGGATGCGCAGCGTGCCGTCGACCACCTCTCGGACACGGACCACGACGTGCGGCTCGTGTCGATCGTCGGCGAGGACCTGCGGCTCGTCGAGCGCATCACGGGGCGGCTCGACTACGGGAAGGTGGCGGGCTCCGGCGCGCTGACCGGCGCCTGGTTCGGCCTGATGATGGCGCTGGTCATGTGGCTGGTCATCGGGAACTTCGGGCTCGTCGACTTCGTCATCCCCGTGCTCGTGGGCGCGGCCTTCGGCGTGCTTCTCGGGATCGTCAGCTACGCCGTGCGCCCCAAGACCCGCGACTTCACCTCCTCGAGCACCGTGGTCGCCAAGCGGTACGTCATCATCGCCGGGCCGACCGTGGCCGACGAGATGCGTGCCGCCCTCCAGAAGGAGGGGCTGCTCGGCAACGCGCCGGCCGCCCAACAGGGTGCGGGGGCGTACGGCGCGGGGCAGGGTGCGTACGGCGTGTCCGCGCACGGGGCACCGCAGCACGCGGGCGGGCCGGCGGGCACGCAGGGTCAGGCGGGCGCGCCCGGACACGGCGGCATGCCCGGACACGCGGGCACCCCCGGGACGAGCGGGCAGCCCGACGGCGGTCAGGACGCCTGGACCCCCGGCGCGCGCGGCGAGGGTGCGACCGGCTCGCACCCCGCCGGCACCCACGACGCGGGAGCGTCGGTGCACGGGGGCCATGACGCCGGCACCCCCGCGTACGGGGCCGAACAGCCCGCGGGTGCCGAGGCCGGCGCGGACAGCGCGCCTCGTCCCGCCCCCGCCGGGTTCGAGCCGACGGCGGACGGGGCGCCCCGCTACGGCGCCCGCCTCGAGGACCTCACCCCCGACCAGCGGGCCCACGCCGAGGCCCAGCTGCGCGCGGCGGACGAGCACCGGGGGGCCGCCGAGAACCGGACGGCCCCCGACGCGGGCGGGCACGACCAGCAGTGAGCATCCCGGTCGGCCTCTCGACGGCCTCGGTGATGCCCGGGTCGGTCGAGGACACGTTCGCCCTCGCGGCCGAGCTCGGCTACGACGGCGTCGAGATCATGGTGCTCACGGCGCCGGAGTCCCGCGAGCCGCGGCTCATCAACGCGCTGTCGAAGAAGTACGGCATCCCGGTCCACGCGATCCACGCGCCCACGCTGCTGCTCACCCAGGGCGTGTGGGGCCGGGAGCCGTGGGACAAGGTCGACCGCTCGGTGGACCTCGCGGGAGAGGTCGGGGCCGGCGTCGTCGTGCTCCATCCGCCGTTCCGGTGGCAGAGGAAGTACGCCAGGCGGTTCGTCGAGGCCATCGCCGAGCGGGAGGCGGCCGGCGACGGCGTGCGGCTCGCGGTGGAGAACATGTTCACCTGGCAGGCCCAGGCCGGCGGCGCCCACCTCAAGGCCTACTCGCCGGGCTGGGACCCGACCGAGCACGACTACGGCTCGGTGACGATCGACCTCTCGCACGCGGCCACGTCCGGGATGGACGCCGACGCCACGATGTCGATGGTGCGGTCCCTGGGGGACAAGCTCGCCCACCTCCACCTCACCGACGGCACGGGCACGATCAAGGACGAGCACCTCGTGCCCGGCCGCGGCAACCAGCCGTGCGCCGAGGTCCTCCACCACCTCCGGGACACGGGGTTCTCCGGCTCGGTGGTCGTCGAGATCAACACCCGGTCCGTGTCCACGCTCCAGCGCCGCACGATGAACATGGAGTCGCTGCGGTTCGCGCGCGAGCACCTGGCGCCGGTGCGAGACGGTGCGGCGCCGGGAACGTCGTCGTCGGGGGAGTCCGGGACCTCCGGGGACTAGGCGGTCCGTCAGCCGCGCAGGGCGGCCATCCACTCCTCGATCGCCTCGGGGGTGCGCGGCAGGGCCGCCGACAGGTTCTCCACGCCGGTCTCGGTGACGAGGACGTCGTCCTCGATCCGCACGCCGATCCCGCGCATGTCCTCGGGCACCTTGAGGTCGTCGGCGCGCAGGTAGAGGCCCGGCTCGATGGTGAAGACCATCCCGGGAACGAGCTCCGCGTCGAGGTACATCTCGCGGCGGGCCTGCGCGCAGTCGTGGACGTCGAGCCCGAGGTGGTGCGACGTCCCGTGGACCATCCAGCGCCGGTGGTACTGCCCCTCCGGCTCGAGCGAGGACGCGGCGTCGACGGGCAGCATCCCCCACTCGGCCAGCCGGGCGGCGACGACCTCCATCGCCGCGGCGTGGACGTCCCGGAACCGGACCCGCGACCCGTCCTCGTTCACCCGCCCGGCCACCGCGAACGCGGCGTCGGCGGCGTCGAGCACCGCCCGGTAGACGCGGCGCTGGGGCTCGGTGAACGTGCCGTCGACCGGGAGGGTGCGCGTGACGTCGGCCGTGTAGAGCGAGTCGACCTCCACCCCGGCGTCGATCAGGACGAGGTCGCCCGCGCGCACCTCACCGTCGTTGTGGATCCAGTGCAGGGTGTTCGCGTGGTTGCCGGCGGCGGCGATCGTGTCGTACCCGATGCCGTTGCCGTCGAGCCGCGCCCGCGCGGCGAACGCGCCCTCGACGATGCGCTCGCCCCGCGCGTGCCCGGACGCGCGCGGAAAGGACCGGACGACGTCCTCGAAGCCCCGCGCGGTGGCCGCGACGGCCGCCCGCAGCTCGCCGACCTCCCAGGAGACCTTGACGAGCCGGAGCTCCGAGAGTCGCTCGGTCAGCTCGGCGTCGACCGTCTCGGTCCCCGTGAGCCCCGCCTGCGCGCGCACCTGGTCGACGAGCTCGGTGACGGCCTGGTCGGCCCCGCGCACGAGCCGGACCTGGACCTGGCCGACCCCGGCGTCCTTCGCCAGGTCGTCGCGCAGGGTGTCGATGTGGGCCGTGCGCAGGCCGGTGGCCGCCGCGACCTCCTCGAGGGAGGGGCGCTCGCCGACCCACAGCTCGCCGTACCGGGCGTCCGCGTAGAACTCCTCGGTGTCCTTGCCGGCGCGTGGGCGGAAGTAGAGGACGGCCTCGTGGCCGGCGGTCGAGCCGTCCTCGCCCGCCTCGGCCGGGTGCAGCACGAGCACGGAGTCCGGCTCGGTCGCCGATCCCCAACCCGTGAGGTGGGCGAACGCCGAGTGCGCCCGGAAGATGTAGTCGGTGTCGTTGCTCCGCACCCGCAGGTCGCCGCCGGGCAGCACGAGGCGCTCGCCGGGCAGGTCGAGCGAGAGCGCCGCGCGGGCCGTGGCCGCCGTCGCCGCCGAGGCCAGCCGCTCCGGGAGCGGCGACTCCCGCTCCTCCCACCCGTCCGCGATGAAGGCGCGGAACGCCGCCGAGCTCGGCCGCTGCGACCGGTTCGACCCCCGGTCCTCGACCGGCTGGTCGTCGGTGGGCGTGGTCGTCGGGTGCTCATCGGCAGCGGTCGTCATGCGCTCATCGTCCCACCGCCGTCAGGTGGCCGGGAACGGGGCCGGCCGCCGGTGACGGGCCCCGGCCCCGCCGTCCCCCGGTGAGGAGCGACGGCGTCGGACCGGCCGCGGCGCGCCTCGTACACTCCGTCCGTGACGACGACGCGCATCGACCCCCACACCCACTCGTCGGTGTCGGACGGGACCGAGACCCCGGGCGAGCTGGTGGCCGCGGCGGCGCGGGCGGGGATCGACGTCCTCGGCCTCACCGACCACGACACGACCGCCGGCTGGTCGGAGGCCGTCGCCGCCGCGCAGGTCCACGGTGTCGCGCTCCTACGCGGCATGGAGATCTCCACCCAGTTCGAGGGGCGCTCGGTCCACCTGCTGTCCTACCTCCACGACCCGGTGAACCCCGCGCTCCTCGAGCGCACCGAACGGGCCCGCAGCTCGCGCGTGGAGCGGGCCCGGGAGATGGTCGAGCGCATCGCCGTCGACTTCCCCATCACCTGGGAGGACGTCCTCGCGCAGGTCACGGACGGCGCCACCGTCGGCCGTCCGCACATCGCCGACGCCCTCGTCGCCGCCGGGCACGTCCCCGACCGCGACGCCGCCTTCGCCCCCGGCGGCCCCTGCGCCAACCGGACGAGGTACTACGTCCCGCACTACGCCCCCGACGTCCGTGAGGCGATCGAGCTCGTCCGCGGCGCCGGGGGAGTGCCGGTGATGGCGCACCCGGGGGCCGTCCGCGGTCGCGCGCTCCCGGAGGCAGGCATGCGCGGGGCGATCGAGGCCGGCCTGCTCGGCCTCGAGGTCGACCACCTCGACCACGACGACGACACGCGCACCGCCCTGCGCGCCCTCGCCGAGCGCCTCGACCTCGTCGTCACGGGCAGCTCCGACTACCACGGCACCGGCAAGTCCAACCGCCTCGGGGACCACCTCACGGCGCCCGACCAGCTTGCGCGCATCGTCGCCGCCGGCACGCTCCCGCTCGTGGTCCCGGGGAACGCCGGATGAGCGGCGTGGTCGACTGGACGATCCTGCTGTCCACGTTCGTCACGCTGTTCGTCATCATGGACCCGGTGGGCAACCTGCCCATCTTCCTCTCCCTCACCTCGACGATGACGGTCAAGGAACGTCAGCGTGCCGCGTTCCTCGCCACCTCGGTCTCGTTCGGGGTGATCGGGGCGTTCGCCGTCGGTGGGCCCTACATCCTCGAGTTCCTGGGCATCACGGTGCCGGCGCTCCAGCTCGCGGGCGGCCTGCTCCTGCTCCTCGTCGCGATGCAGCTGCTCACCGGCGCCGCCGAGGAACCCGGGCCGTCCGGGTCCGGTGCCGCCGTCGCGCTCGTCCCCATGGGCACGCCGCTCATGGCCGGGCCCGGGTCGATCGTCGCGGCGATGCTCGCGGTGCAGCAGGCGGACACGGCACCCACCCTGGTCGGCGTGGCGATCGGCATCGTCGCCGTCCACCTCGTCATCTGGCTGTCCCTGCGGTTCTCCAGCATCGTCCACCGCGTGCTGGGGGCGTCCGGGACCACGCTCGTTACCCGCCTGTCCGGCATGCTGCTCGCCGCCATCGCTGTCCAGCTCATGGCCACGGCGACGTTCGCGTTCGTCGACATGTACCTGGGTCGGTAGGACCGGGCACGACGACGACGACGCCCGCCCGGTGGTCCCGGGCGGGCGTGGTCGGGGCGGCGAACCGCCGAGTGGGGATCCTTCGTCAGTCGCTGGACGAGGCGGGGGCTGCGGAGCCCGACCCGTCGCCGCCCGAACCGCCGGTGCGACGACGACGGCGCCGCCGCGGACGACCCGAGCCGCCCTCGCCGGAGCCCTCGGACCGGGTGCCGCCGGAGCGCTCGGAGCGCGACCGGCCCTCGCCGCCGGAGCGACCGCCACCGTTCCGGCCGCCGGAGCGGTCGCCACCGGAGCGGCCACGGCCGCCGCCGGACCGGGCGCTCTGGCGCGAGCCGGCGGACTTGCCGGTCTCGCCGAGGTCCTCGACCTGCTCGGCGTCGAGCCCCGCGCGGGTGCGGGCGGAGCGGGGCAGGGTGCCGCCGGTGCCCTCGGGGATGTCGAGGTCCGCGTAGAGGTGCTCGGAGGTGTGGTACGTCTCGGGCGGCTCGGCCAGGCCGAGGCCCAGCGCGTTGTTGACGACCGACCAGCGGGGGATGTCGTCCCAGTCGACGAACGTCACCGCGGTGCCGGAGTTGCCCGCGCGGCCGGTGCGGCCGATGCGGTGGAGGTAGATCTTCTCGTCCTCGGGGCACTGGTAGTTGATGACGTGCGTGACGTCGTCGACGTCGATGCCGCGGGCCGCCACGTCGGTGGCCACGAGGACGTCGACCTTGCCGGTGCGGAACGCGCGCAGCGCCTGCTCGCGGGCGCCCTGGCCGAGGTCGCCGTGGATGGACGCGGAGGCGAACCCGCGGTCGGCGAGGTCGTCGGCCACCTTGGCGGCGGTGCGCTTGGTGCGCGTGAAGACGATCGTCAGGCCGCGCTCGCGGGCCTGGAGGATGCGCGCGAGCATCTCGACCTTGTTCATCGCGTGCGCGCGGTAGACGACCTGACGGATGGCCTTGACGGTCGCACCCGTGTCGTCGGGGTCCTGCGCACGGATGTGGGTGGGCCGCGTCATGTACCGCCGAGCCAGCGAGACGACGGCGCCCGGCATCGTGGCCGAGAACAGCATGGTGTGGCGGTTCGCGGGGGTCCGCGAGAGCAGGGTCTCGACGTCGGGCAGGAAGCCGAGGTCGAGCATCTCGTCGGCCTCGTCGAGGACGACCGTGGACACCGAGCTCAGGCGCAGCACCTTCTGCTTGAGCAGGTCGATGAGGCGGCCCGGCGTGCCGACGACGACCTCGACGCCGGCCTCGAGCGCGGCGATCTGCGGCTCGTAGGCGCGGCCGCCGTAGACCTGGACGATCCGCACGGACCGGCGGCGCGAGGCGGCGACGAGGTCCTCGGCGACCTGCTTGGCGAGCTCGCGCGTGGGGACCACGACGAGGCCCTGCGGGGCGCCGGGGTCGAGCAGCTCGTCGTACCCGTCCTCGCCGGGGGCGACCGTGTGCTGGAGCAGCGGGATGCCGAAGCCGAGCGTCTTGCCGGTACCGGTCTTGGCCTGCCCGATGATGTCCGCGCGCTTGAGCGCGACCGGCAGCGTGAGCGCCTGGATGGGGAACGGGTGCGTGATCCCGACGTCGCGCAGGGCGCCGGCGATCGGCTCGGCCACGCCGATGTCGGCGAAGGTCTGCTCGACCGCGGCGGGCACGGTGCCGGCGTCGGTGATGTCGGGGGTGGCGGCGTCGATCTCGACGGGCGCGTGGGCGCCGGAGACGTCGACGACGCCGGAGGTGGCAGCGGTGGTCATGATCCTTCTTCGGTCGATCGGTGGGCGCCGGTTGGCGCGGGCAGCCGATCGCACACGAGGCAGGGCGCAGAGAGGCGCCCGAGGATTCACAAGGACAGCGACCGGTCATGCCGGGACGGGACCGACCATACTCCCCGCGCCGCCGAGGGGCGGGCGCGGGGGAGTGGCACCGGACTCAGCTGAGGCCGAACCCCACGCGGCGGTCCTCGACCGCGCCGATCTCGATGTGGCCGATCGCGGCGGCGGGGACGAGGTAGCGCTTGCCCTTGGAGTCTGTGACGTCGAGCGGCGCGTCCGTGGCGAGCGCCTCGCGGACCGACGCGACGAACGCGTCCTCCTCGGAGTCGATCTCCACGACGACGTCGCGCATGCTCGCCCGCATACCAATCGTGACCTGCATGGATGTCCCTCCGTCCGGCCCGCTGCGGCGGGCCTCGAGCGTGCGTGCGTGGCACCGTGACGGTGCCCCGACATCGTAAGCACGCTCACTGACAACGGTGGCGGCGGGCTGCCAGGATGGACGACGATGTCCACCTCCAGACGACGTTCGACGCTCCTCGGCGCCCTCGGGTGCGCCGCGCTGCTGACGGCTCCGGTCCTCTCCTCGCCCCTGACGGGCGCAGCGCCGGCCGTCGGGGCACACGCCTCCGACCCCGCCGCCGTCACCGCGCACGCCCCCGCGCGAGGCGCGGGCGCCCGGGACACGACAGCCCAGGACACCACCGTCGCGAACGACTCCGACGCGTCGGGCACGCCCGTGCTCTCCCCCCTCCTGCCCGACGACGACGACGATCCCACCCTCTTCGAGCTCGTCCGGCTCCCCGAGACCGCGCGGTCCGCCGCCGACGACCTCCCCGAGGGCGTGGACGAGGACGCCTACGCCGCCGGCATCCGGGGCGACCTCGCGGGCGCGGAGGGCTCCGGCTCGCTGCGCGTCGTCGAGGGCGCCGAGCCGGCCCCCCGCGAGGCGGAGCACACCTACCGGGTGCGGGTCGAGGTCGAGCGCGGCCTCCCGATCGACCGCGAGGCGTTCGCGGACTACGTGATGACCACGCTCAACGACGACCGCGGCTGGGGCCACGACGGCTCGGTCGCGTTCGAGCGGGTCGACGACGCGGACGCGGACTTCGGCGTCACGCTCGCGGACGGCCCCCTGAGCATCGAGCTGTGCGAGCCGCTCGACGTGGGCGGCATCTACTCGTGCGGCCGCAACGGCCGCGCCGTGCTCAACGCCGACCGGTTCGGGGAGTCGATCGAGCCGTTCCTCGAGGCCGGGGGCACGCTGCGGCAGTACCGGGAGTACCTCGTCAACCACGAGGTGGGCCACCTCATCGGGCACCAGCACGTCGACTGCCCGGCCCCCGGGGAGCCCGCGCCCGTCATGGTCCAGCAGTCGATCAGTCTCCAGGGCTGCGTGCCGAACGCCTGGGCCGCCGAGGAGTAGACGCCCGCGCGGATCCGGCCGGGAGGCCGGACCGGGTGTGCGCCCGCGGGCCTGATCGCGGACGGCGTCCTGGGCTCCGCGTGGGCCCGGACGTGGACGGCTCCTCGAGCTCCCTGACCGTCCGTGCGCGGACCGCCCCTCGGGCGCGCCCGGATGTCGGACCTGCGTGGTTGCATGTCCGCATGCCCTCCCCGGTCCGTCCTCGGCTGCGCCTCGACACCGCCCCGGAGGCCGCCGAGGTCCCGCTCGCACCGGCGGCCCGCGCGGTGGCGGACGAGGTCGCATCCGGTGCCGGCCCGCACCTCCTCGTGCTCGGCGCCCCCGGCTCGGGGCGCACCACGCTGGCGGTGCGGACGGTCGTCGAGGCCGCCCGCGCCGGACGGCGGGTCGCGCTCCTCAGCCCGTCGCGCCGGGTCGCCGGCCGGCTGCGGGACGAGGTCGCCCGCCGCGCCGGTGCGCACGACGACGCGGTGCAGGTCGTCACGCCGACCTCCTTCGCGTTCGCCCTCCTCAGGCAGCACGCCGCCTACTGGGGCGGCGCCGAGCCCGCACTCCTGTCCGGGCCGGACGAGGACGGCATCCTCGCCGAGCTCCTCGAGGGCCACGCCTCGGGCGAGGTGCGCGGGCCGGGCTGGTCGGACTCCGTCCCCCAGGAGGCCCTCGCCCTGGACGCGTTCCGCCACGAGCTGCGCGACATCCTCGCCCGGGCCGGCGAGCTCGCCCTCGAGCCGGAGGACCTGCGCCTGCTCGCCGCGCGGCACGACCGCCCCGCCTGGTCCGCCGTGGCCGCGGTCCTCGAGGAGTATCGCGAGACCCTCGGGCACCAGGACGACCCGGACGACGCCCCGACCCTTGGCGGCCGCGGGGCGGAGCGTCGCTTCCGGCGGTACGACTCCGCGCGCCTGGTGGACGAGGCGGCGCTCGTCCTCGCCTCGTGGCACCTTCCGCCGATAGGCGTGCGCGCCTCGGCGACCGACGTGCCGCAGACGCCGAGGTGGGACCTCGTGGTGGTCGACGACTACCAGGACGCCACGCGCTCGACCGCCCGGCTCCTGCGCGTCCTCGTGCGGGACGGCGCCCGGCTCGTCCTGCTCGGCGACCCGGACGTGGCCGTGCAGACCTTCCGCGGCGGCAGCCCCTCGCTCGTGCGCGAGGCGACGGCGGGGTACGCCGACGGCGGCTTCGGGGCCGAGGTCCGGCTCCTGCCCGAGGTGCACCGCGGCACGCCCGCGCTCCGGTCGGCCGTAGCCCGGCTCGCTGAACGGCTCCCCGCCGGGGGACCGGGCGTGGCCCGACGCCGATCGCACGTCGCCGGTGCGGACCGTGATGCGGCCGGTGCCGCGCGCGGTCGCCGTCCGGTCGCCGCGGCCGGAGGTGTGGCGGCAGACGATGCGCCGGCCTTTGGCCCGCCGGTCGAGGTGCTCACGCTGGGCTCCGCGGCGATCGAGGCCGACGCGATCGCGGACGCCGTGCGGCACGCGCACCTCGTCGACGCCGTGCCCTACGCGCGGTGCGCCGTCATCGTGCGGACGAGCGGGCAGGCGAGCGCGATCCGGTCCCTGCTCGGGGCCCGCCGAGTCCCGGTCTCGCCGGGCCGCCTTGGTGCGCTGCGCGACGAGCCGGCCGTCCGCCCGCTGCTCGCCGCCGTACGCGCCGCCGCGGAGGGCCCGACGGGCGCCGCCCTGCGCGACCTCATGCTCTCGCCCGTCGGCGGGGCCGACCCGGTCACGCTGCGCCGGCTCATGCGCACCCTGCGGGCGGCCAGCGAGGCCCGGGGCGGCGCGATCGACTCCGACACCGTGCTCCTCGAGGCCACCCGGGCGGTCGAGACCGGCGGCGTCGCGGCGCTGCCCGGATCGATGCCCGCGCCCTTGACCGACCCGCTCGAGCGGGTCGCCCGCGTGATCGTCCGGACCCGCGAGGCGCTGGCCGGCGGCGCGGGACCGACGCCGATGCTGTGGGCCGCCTGGGACGCGTCCGGGCTGGCCGAGCCGTGGCAGTCCCGGGCCATCGAGGGCGGTGCCGGCGCCGCGCAGGCGCACGCCGACCTCGACGCCGTCCTTGCCCTGTTCTACGCGGCCGAACGGTACGAGTTGCGCGGCGCGGGCGCCGGCGCGCTCGGGTTCGTCGACCGGATCGAGAGCCGGAAGGTCGCCGAGGACACGCTCGCGGCGCAGTCCGGTCGCCGCGACCTCGTCGAGGTGCTCACGCCCGCGCAGGCGGCGGGGCAGGAGTGGGACCTCGTCGTGGTCGCCGGACTGCAGGAGGACGTCTGGCCGGACCTGCGCCGGCGCGACACGATCCTCGGCAGCCAGGCACTCGTCGACGTCGTCACCGGCCGCGGCGACGGCGCCGACCGCTGGACCGAGGCGCGCAAGGAGGTCCGTGACGACGAGCTGCGCCAGCTCGTCCTCGCGGCCTCGCGGGCCACCACCCGGCTCCTCGTCACCGCGGTCGACGGCCCCGACTCGGGCCCCTCGCTCTTCCACGAGCTGCTCGCGAAGGACGCGGCCGGGCCCGGCGAGGAGGGGCATGACCACGGCGGAGCCGACGCCGTCGAGGACGCCGCGGCCGGCCGTCCCGGAGAAGCGGGCGGGAGCGGCGGGTCCACGTCCGCTGCACCGGGACGGACGACGGCGGGCCAGGCGGGACGTTCGTCGTCGGGCGCCGTCCCGGGTTCCGGCCCCCGCCCGGCGGACCGTGAGCAGCTCGTCGCCCGGGACCTGCGCGAGCTCGTCGCGCGGCTGCGCCACCGACTCACCGCCGACCCCGGCGACGCCGACGCCGCCCGGGTCCTCGCCCGGCTGCGGGCCGAGGGCGTGGCCGGCGCGGACCCGCGGGGCTGGGCGCTGGCCCACGAGCCGACCACCGACGCGCCGCTGCGTTCCGGGGACGAGCCCGTCACCGTCAGCCCGTCCGCGATCGAGTCCGTCACCACCTGCGGACTCAGGTGGGCGCTCACCCGGTTCGGCGGGCGCGGCGCCGACTCCGGCAGCCAGGCGCTCGGCACGCTCGTCCACGAGATCGCCGAGCAGCACCCGCACGGGACGCACGACGAGCTCCGCGCCGCCCTCGACGCCCGCATGGACGAGCTCGAGCTGGGAGAGGGGCTCGCGGCCGACCAGGAGCGAGCCAAGGCCGAGCGGCTCATCGAGAAGCTCGCGCAGTACACGGCGACCGACGCCGAGGTCAGGACCGAGGTCGACGTCGACGTGGTGGTGGGCGACGCCCGCATCAAAGGGCAGATCGACCGGCTCGAGACCCAGTCGGACGGCCGGGTCGTCGTCGCCGACCTCAAGACCGGCAACCACATCTCCCAGGCCGAGGCGGACCAGCACGCGCAGCTCGGCGCCTACCAGGTGGCCCTGCTCGAGCAGCACCGCAGGGGCGAGGGCCCCGAGCCCGCCGGTGCCCGGCTCGTCTACCTGGGGACGAGCAACGTTACGGTCGCCAAGCGGGAGCAGGAGGCCCTCGGCGCGCCGGAGGGCACGTGGGCGCACGAGCTGATCGGGCAGGCGGTCACCGAGATGTCGGGGTCCGCCGTCCACGTGCGGACCAACAAGTACTGCGGGTTCTGCGAGGTCAGGACGTCGTGCCCGTTGCAGACCTCGGGCCGGCGCGTCGGCGGGGACGGGACCACGGAGGAGAGCACATGAGCACCCACGGAGCGCACGGGCACGGGGCCGGCGACGCGTCGGGCGCGGGTGCGGCGTCGAGCGAGGGTGCGGCCTCCGGGACGAGCCCGACGTCGGAGACCGCCGTGACGCCGGAGGACACCGCCCGGCTCCTCGGCAGCCGGTACCTGCCCACCGCCGAGCAGGCGGCCGTCATGGCGCACCCGATGGAGCCACAGCTTGTGGTGGCGGGCGCGGGCTCGGGGAAGACCGAGACGATGTCGCTGCGCGTCGTCCACCTCGTCCACGCCGGGCTCGTGCGTCCCGACCAGGTCCTCGGCCTCACGTTCACCCGCAAGGCGGCCGGTGAGCTCGACGTCCGCCTGCGCGAGCGGCTCGGCACGCTGCGGCGGGCGCTCGGGCAGCGGCGGACCGAGCCGCGCGACGACCTCGAGGCCGAGCGCCCCGAGGTCAGCACGTACGACTCGTTCGCCGGCGCGATCTACAAGGACCACGCCCTGCGCCTCGGCCTGGACCCCACCGCGCGGCTCATCACCGCGGCCGAGACCTACGAGCTCGCGCACCGGGTCGTCGCGGGGTGGACGGGCCCGCTCGTGCACGGCGCCGACGCCGCGCTGTCCACCCTCGTCAAGGCGGTGCTCTCCCTCGACGCGGAGATGACCTCGCTGCTCGCCTCGGACCTCACCCCCCGGCTGCTCCGGGAGGAGCTCGAGGCCACCGCGTCGACCCTGCTCGAGGCCCCCGTGTCCGGCCGCAAGAAGGGCCCGAGCAAGGAGGTGAAGGACGTCGCCACGAGCCACCTCGCCCGGGTCGAGCTCCTCGAGATGGTCGAGGCGCTGCGGGCGGAGCGGCGGGCGACCGGCGTGGCCACGTTCGCCGACATCGCCGACGCCGCCCGCCGGATCGTCACGGAGATCCCCGAGGTGCGCGACGAGCTGCGCGCGCGGTACCGGCTCGTCCTGCTCGACGAGTACCAGGACACCTCCGTGGCCCAGACGGACCTCCTCGCTGCGGCGTTCGGCGGCGGGTGGCCCGTGACGGCGGTGGGCGACCCGCACCAGTCGATCTACGGCTGGCGCGGCGCCTCGGCGGCGGCCCTCGACGAGTTCCCCGAGCGGTTCGGCGGCGCCGAGCCCGCCACCGTGCGGAGCCTCGCGGTGTCCTGGCGCAACGACCACGCGATCCTCGACGTCGCCAACGCCGTGGCCGCGCCCCTGCGGTCCGGCGCCGGCCGGGACCTGCCCACGCTCGGCGCGCGGCCCGGTGCGGGCGTAGGCACCGTCCTCGGCGCCTGGTTCCCGACCGACGTCGACGAGGCGGAGGGGCTCGCGCACGCGCTCCGGCAGCGCTGGTACGAGCCGTTCCTCGCCGCCGAGGCCGCAGAGCCGGGCACGGGCCCGACGGCGGCGGTCCTCACCCGGACGAACGCCCAGCTCGCCCTGCTCGAGGACGCGCTGCGGCTCGAGGGCGTGCCGTGCCGGATCGTCGGCGTCGGCGGCCTGGTCACGCGCCCCGAGATCCTCGACGTGCGGGCGGCACTCGCCGTCGCGGTCGACCCCACGCGCGGCGACCAGCTCGTCCGGCTCGTCACCGGGCTCGGGCTGGGGCTGGCCGACCTGCGGACCCTGTGGGCGTGGGCCGGGCACATCGCCCGGCTCGGGCTGCGGCAGGGCGCGGAGGCCGGTGCCGACGGCTCGGGTTCCGACGGTGCCGCGGCGGGCGCGGTGCCGGTCGACGGTCCCGGTGGGGCCGCCGGGGTCGGGCCGGGTTCCGGTGCGGACGCGAGCGACGCAGGCGCCGACCGCGACGAGTCCGCCATCGACCCGCGCCAGGAGCAGTCGCTCGCCGAGGCGATCGACCACCTGCCGCGCGACGCGTTCGCCTCGGCCGGGCACGAGCTCACCGAGGCGGCGCGGGGCCGGCTGACCGAGCTGTCGCGGGCGCTGGCGCGCATCCGGTCCGCCGTGCGACTTCCCGTCCACGACGCCGTCGGCGTGGCGGTCGAGGCGCTCGGGCTCGACCTCGAGGTCGTCGCGGCGTCCACCGAGGACCCGGCGACCGCCCGGGCGGGCCTCGACGAGCTCGTCCGCATCGCCCGGACGTACGCCGCAGGTGTCGACGGCGCATCGGTGGCCGGCTTCCTCGGCTACCTCGACCGCGCGGAGGAGCAGGAGAACGGCCTCGGGGACGCGCCGGACGGCACGGAGGCCGAGGACGCGCAGCGCGGCGTCGTCGAGCTGCTGACGATGCACCGGTCGAAGGGACTCGAGTGGGACGTCGTGGCGATCCCGAGCCTCTCGCTGAAGTCGTTCCCCAAGGTCGACGGGTCGACGAGGGACGGGCCCGAGGCATGGGTCCCGACAGCGTCCGCGTGGCTCACGGACAAGGGCAAGCTCCCGGCGAGCGTCCGCGGCGACGCCGACCGGCTGCCGCAGCTCGAGCTCACGGGCGCCGTCGACCAGCACGGGATGGACGACGCGATCGAGGAGTTCAAGCGGGCGGCCGGGCAGCACGCCCTGACCGAGGAGCGCCGCCTCGCCTACGTCGCCGTCACCCGCGCGCGCAGCGAGCTGCTGCTCACCTGGGCGAGCTTCACCAAGGAGACGACGACGGAGCGGTTCCGCTCGCCGTTCCTCGACGAGGCGGTCGACACCGGCGCGGTGGTGGCGCTCGAGGACCACGTCCTCGACCGGCCCGAGGACGCCCCCACCGAGAACGCGCAGATCGGCCGTGTCCGCGCGGGCACCTGGCCGCTCCCGCCCGAGCAGCAGGGAGCCGCGGCGCGCCGCAGCCGGGCCGCCGCCCACGCTGTGGAGGCGGCCGCCGCGGGGCCGACCGACCTCGACGACGGCGCGGACGCCTCGCGCTGGGACCGGGCGGCCGCGCTGCTGCTCGCCGAGCGCGACGAGCTGCGCGCGCGCCGGGGCGAGGTGCCGCTCGGCGAGCACCTCGCCGCGACCGGCCTGGTCTCGCTCGCGAGCGACCCGGAGTGGTTCGCGCGCCAGATCCTCCGGCCGATCCCCCGGGCGCCGCGCCGCGAGGCCGACCTCGGTACCCGCTTCCACGAGTGGGTCGAGCACCGGTTCGAGTCGGAGGTCCTCACCGGGCTCGTCCCGGACCTCGACGACGCCGAGCGCGGCGCACTCGGCCTCGACCCGGACGTCGGGGACGCGGACTCGCTGCTCGGGGGTCTCGCCGGGTCGACCGGATCGGCGGACGGTGCCCGGGCGGGCGGCGGCGCCGGGGCGGACGGCGAGGACCCGGTGGCGACCTCGGCGGCGCCGGACGACGAGCGCGAGCTCCGCCGGCTCCAGGAGGCCTTCGAGTCCTCCGCGTGGGGGAGCCGCCGGCCGACCGCGGTGGAGGAGCCCGTCGAGGTCCGGGTCGGGCCGGTCGTGCTCCGGTGCCGGATCGACGCCGTCTACGCGAACGACGACGGCACGGTCGAGATCGTCGACTGGAAGACCGGGCGCGTGCCCGGGGTGAAGGATCGGGCGGCGAAGCTCCTGCAGCTCGACGTCAACCGGCTCGCCTGGTCGCGCGCGAAGAACGTCCCGATCGAGGACGTGCGCGCGCACCTGTACTACGTGCTCCACGCCGAGACGATCCCCGCGCGGACCGACGGCGAGGCCGAGGTCGAGGCACGGATCAGGTCAGCGATCGAGAACGGGGTGCGGATCGGCGCGTAGGAGTCAGATCTCGCGGCCCTCGCGCCGCCACTGCTCATACTCCTCGGTGAGGTCGGCCGTCGCGGCCGTCGGCTCCGGCACGCCGGGCGTCTCCGTGGGCTCGCCCGGGTGGACGTCGAACGCGGGCCACGCCTCGGTGTCGAGCCGGGCCCCCGAGCCGTCGTCGCGGGGAGCGGGCGCGTCGCCTCCCCGGTGCGCGTCGTCGTCGGGGCCCGCTCCGTGGGCCGCTCCGTCCTCACCGGGCTCGGGCCAGAACGACTCCCCGACGTCGGCCGCCGCGTCGACGTCGACCCGGCCGTGCCCCCACGGGTCGTCGTCGGTCCCGCCGCCGTGGCCGTGCTGCGCGGGAGCGTCCCCGTGCGCGTCGGACCCGCCCCCGTTCCCGGGCCCCCCGGCCGCGGCGGCGCCCGCCAGGGACGAGCCGGAGGAGACCGGGCCCGAGGAGGCCGAGCGGCCGAGGTGCTCGCGCATCTCGGCGCCGATGGACGGGGCGTCGGCGACGTCGCGCGCGAGCTCGTCGAGCATCTCCCGGGCGTCGCCGACCACCGCGTCGTCCTTCGTACGCAGCCCGAACATCAGCCAGCGGGTGAGCAGCAGCTCCGACGCGAGCTGGGCGCGGTCGAGGAGGAACGGGTCCTCCGGCGCCGCCGTGTGCCGGGCGTAGGACGCGAGGACCTCGTCGACGCTGTCGGGCTCGACGGACGTGACGAGCCAGGCGAGGTCCTCGGCCGGGTCGCCCACGTGGGCGTCCCCGAACTGGGACATCGCGACCACGCGGTCCTCGGACGCGCGCACGAGCTCGGCGTCGAGGTCGCCGTGGACGACCGTCGTGGCGGCGGGCCACAGGTCGTCCGACTCGAGGGCCGACTCCCAGCGGTGGACGAGCTCGGCGGGCAGGTGACGGGTCCGGGAGGCCTCGTCCACCTCGGTGAGTCGGCGCGCGCGGTAGGCCGCCATGTCGTAGACGGGCAGGCCGGCGCTGCCGACGAGGTCGGTGTCGAGGGAGTGCAGCGCGGCGAGGGCGCGGCCGAGGTGCTCGGCGAGCGCCGGGCTCTCCTCGACGTCGCGGGGGTCGATCGCGCGGCCGGGCAGCTCGCGGGAGACCATGGCGCGGCCGCCCTCCGGGAGGACCGTGAAGCCGGCGGGCCGCTCGACGTCGAACGGCAGCTCCCCGGCGTCGACCCGCTCGCCGAGCCGCTCGAGCAGGGCGACCTCGCCCTCGAGGGACGCTCCCGCGGCCGCGGTGCGCGGCATCCGGACCACCCAGTGGCGACCGCGGGCGTCGAGGACACCCGTGGTCTGGAAGTCGGTGGTGGCGCGGACCGGGGGTCGGGTGGCCACCACGTCGAGCCCCGGCACAGCCAGGGTCGCGAGCGCAGCCAGAGCGATGGGCGAGCGAGTCACGCGCCCACGTTAGGCGCTGCCCCCGGGGGCGGTGGGGCTGGCGCGCCGCCGCTCAGCCGATGTCCGGGCGTGCCGAAGCACTCACCAGGGCGGATGCACTCCGCAGGGCCCCGCCCACGGGATCGACCTCGGGAAGGGCGCCGAGCAGCGCGAGCGCGCCCTCGTGCAGGCTGGCGAGCGTGAGCGCGAGGTCGCGCGGGTCGGCCAGCCCGGCCTCCGTCGCGAGGCGTTCGAGCAGGTCGAGTAGCCACCGCTTCTCGTCGGCCGCCACGGCGTGCGCGGGGTGGTCCGGGTCCGGGAGCTCGGCGAGCGCGTTGATGAACGCGCAGCCGCGCGGGCTGGTGGTGGACCACGCGACGAGCGCGGCGAAGGGTGCGACCACACGCTCGACCGGAGACTCGGCGTCCGCGACCGTCTCCTCGACCAGCGCGCGCCACCGGCGGTCGCGGTCACGGAGGTACGTGGCCACGAGGACCTCCTTCGAGCCGAACCGGTCGTAGAGCGTGCGCTTGGTGACGCCGGACCGCTCGGCCACGAGATCCACGCCGACGGCCGTGATCCCGCGGTCGTAGAACAGCTGCGACGCGGCGTCGAGGATCCGCCGCGCCGCGGGGGTGAGGGTGTCGATGTCGAGGGGGGTTGACCTCACTGATCTGTGAACCATAGTGTCGAAGTCTAGTTCACCGATCGGTGAAGTCTGGGAGGAGGAGACCATGTCGGAGGAGACGATGGCCGCGGCGGTGCTGCGTCGGCACGGTGGTCCGGAGGCGGTCGAGCCGGCGCGGGTGCCGGTGCCCGTAGCCGGGGCCGGCGAGGTGCTCGTGCGCGTCGGCGCGGCGGCGCTCAACAACACCGACCTGTGGACGCGGGAGGGCGCGTACGGGAGGCCGGGCGACCCGGACGCCCGATCGGGCTGGCGCGGGCCGATCGGCTTCCCGCGCATCCAGGGGGCGGACGTGGTCGGGACCGTGGTCGGGCGTGGTCCCGGCGTCGACCCCGCGCTGGAGGGCCGGCGCGTCCTCGTGGACCCGGCGATCTACGACGGGGGCGGCGACGACGCGCATCCGGTGGGCCTGCTCGGGAGCGAGTGCGACGGCGGGTTCGCCGAGTACGTCGCGGTCCCGGCCGTGCGCGCGCATCCGGTCGACGACTCGCCGCTGACGGACCCGGAGCTCGCCGCCCTGCCCACCGCCTACGGGACGGCCCTCGGCATGCTCGAGCGCGGCGGTGTGACGGACGGCGAGACCGTGGTGGTCACCGGCGCGTCCGGCGGCGTGGGGCTCGCCCTCGTCCAGCTCGCCGCGGCGCGCGGGGCGGACGTCGTGGCCGTGAGCAGCGGCAACGAGGACGTCCTGCGGCAGGCGGGCGCGCGGGCCGTGGTGGACCGGCGCGCCGGGACCTGCCCGGGCGCCGACGCGGTCGCGCCCGGTGGTGCGGACGCCGTCCTCGACGTCGTCGCCGGGACGGGCGTGGCCGACGGGATCGAGAGGCTGCGCGACGGCGGGCGGTGGATCGTCGCCGGCGCCCTCGCCGGCCACGAGCTCGCGGTCGACGTCCGCCGCCTCTACCTGCACAACCGCAGCATCGTCGGCTCGAGCATGCACACCCCGGCGCACTTCCGCGCCCTCGTGGCGATCGCGCGGGCCGGGAGCGTGCGGCCCGTGATCGCCGCGACGTACCCGCTGGCGGACATCCGCGAGGCGCAGGACGAGCTCGCGTCGCGCCGCCACGTCGGCAAGCTGGTGGTCGACTCGATCTGACCGCTCCTGTCCGGCGGAACGACGCGGGCGCTATGTTGAGTGCGGCTCGTGATCCTCGCTCGCCGGTGCCCCGGTCGGGCGGGTGAACGTGGCGGCGGCCAGGGTCGCGGGTCGACCGGTCCGGCGCGTCGGCGCGGCGCGTCCGCGGGAACGAAGGGCGAGGAAGCCATGAGCGCGACCTACACGATCGACCTCTTCACCACCCTCGACGGCTACGGCTCCTACGGGCCCGGAGGCGACTGGGGCGGCTACTGGGGCAAGCAGGGCCCCGAGCTCCTCGAGCATCGTCGAGCGTCGTTCGACCGCGACCAGCGCATGGTGTTCGGTGCCACGACCTTCACGGAGTTCGTCGACATGCTCACGGACCCTCCACCGGGGTCCGAGGCCCTCGACCCTTGGGTGACCCGCATGCGGGACACCCCGGCGACGGTCGTCTCCGCCACCCTGGCGGGCCCCGTCAACTGGCCGGACGCGACGATCGTCGCCGGGGACGGCGTCGAGGTCGTCTCCCGCCTCAAGGAGTCGTCCGACGTCCCGCTCCGCTCGCACGGCAGCCTGACGCTCAACCGGTCCCTGCTTGCGGCGGGCCTCGTCGACCGTCTGCAGGTGACGCTCTTCCCGGTCGTCTCGGGCGTGACGGGGACGAGCCCGATCCTCGCCGGCGCACCGGACCTCGACCTCGAGCTGCTCGAGAGCACGACGCTCGACGGCCGCACCACGGTGCTCGTCTACCGCCCCATCCTGCATCCGGCGAACCGCTAGCCCGGGCCTCCCGGCGGGCCGGGGTCGGGACCGTAGAGTGCGCCCACCCGCTCGTGCTTTATACCCTCGGGGGGTATATGGTGGCTGCATGTCGGTCGAGCAGGAGCACAGCAGCGGTGGAGGCCACGGGCACGCGCACGCCGGGCATGACGCGCACGCGGGTCACGGTGACCATGAAGGCCACGGGGGTCACGGCGAGCACGTCGGGCACGGCGGGCACGCGGGTCACGGTGACCACGTGGCCCAGTTCCGGCGCCTGTTCTGGATCATGCTCGTGCTCGCGATCCCGACGACCGTCCTGGACCCGATGTTCGCGGACCTCGTCGGCTACTCGCTCCCGGACGCGACCTGGCTGACCTGGGTCGCCCCCGTGCTCGGCACGGTCATGTACGTGTGGGGAGGCCGCCCCTTCCTCACCGGCGGTGTCGACGAGCTGAGGTCGCGCACGCCCGGCATGATGCTGCTCATCGCCATGGCGATCACGGTCGCCCTCCTCGCCTCGTGGGGTGCGCACCTCGGACTGCTGCGGGGCGAGCTGACGTTCTGGTGGGAGCTCGCCCTCCTCGTCGTCATCATGCTGCTCGGCCACTGGGTGGAGATGGCCTCGCTCGCGAGCACCTCCTCCGCCCTCGACTCCCTCGCCGCCCTCCTGCCCGACGAGGCCGAGCGGGTCGAGGGTGACGACGTCGTGCGCGTGTCGCCGGCCGACCTCGTCGTCGGGGACGTCGTCGTCGTGCGCCCCGGGGCCACCGTGCCCGCCGACGGTCGCATCGTCGACGGCGCCGCCAGCATGGACGAGTCGCTCGTCACGGGCGAGTCGGCCGCCGTCCTGCGAGAGACCGGCGACCAGGTGGTCGCGGGCACCGTCGCCACCGACTCCGGGCTGCGCGTCGAGGTCACGGCGACCGGCGACGAGACGACGCTCGCCGGTATCCGTTCGCTCGTCGAGCAGGCGCAGAACTCGACCTCGCGGGCCCAGCGCCTGGCCGACCGCGCCGCGGGATGGCTGTTCTGGTTCGCCCTCGGGGCCGCGGCGCTCACCGCGATCACGTGGTTCGCGCTCGGCAGGCCGGACGCCGCCGTCGTCCGGGTCATCACCGTCCTCGTCATCGCCTGCCCCCACGCGCTCGGCCTCGCCATCCCGCTCGTCGTCTCGATCGCCACCGAGCGCGCTGCGCGTGGCGGTGTGCTCGTCACCGACCGGCTCGCGCTCGAGCTGATGCGCACGGTCGACGTCGTCCTGTTCGACAAGACGGGCACGCTCACGCGCGGCGAGCCCGCCGTCACCGCGGTCGATCCCGCCGCCGGCCGCTCCGAGGAGGACGTCCTGCGCCTGGCCGCGGCCGCCGAGGCGGACAGCGAGCACCCGCTGGCACGCGCCATCGTCGGAGCCGCCGCCGAGCGGAGCCTCGACGTCCCGGCGGCCACCGGGTTCACCGCCTCGCCGGCGGTCGGCGTCAGCGCCGACGTCGACGGCGCACGCGTGTCCGTGGGCGGACCGCACCTGCTCACCGAGCGCGGCGCCGAGCCGATGCCGGTGGCGGAGCACTGGGGCGCCGACGGCTCGACGGTGCTCCACGTCCTGATCGGCGACGAGGTCGTCGGCGCGCTGCGCCTCGCGGACGACGTCCGACCCGAGTCCCGCGAGGCCGTCGACGCCCTGCACTCGCTGGGCGTCGAGGTCGCCATGGTCACCGGGGACGCACGGCCCGTCGCCGAGGCGGTCGCCGCCGAGCTGGGGATCGACCGGGTCTTCGCCGGTGTGCGGCCGGAGGACAAGGAGGCGAAGGTCGCCTCGCTGCAGGGCGAGGGCCGCACGGTGGCGATGGTCGGCGACGGCGTCAACGACGCCCCCGCGCTCGCGCGGGCCGACGTCGGCATCGCCATCGGTGCCGGGACGGACGTGGCGATCGGCTCGGCCGGGGTGGTCCTCGCGAGCTCCGACCCGCGCTCGGTGCTCTCCGTCATC
The DNA here is from genome assembly GCF_057652375.1 of Georgenia sp. Z1344. Taxonomy (NCBI): domain Bacteria; kingdom Bacillati; phylum Actinomycetota; class Actinomycetes; order Allobogoriellales; family Allobogoriellaceae; genus Georgenia; species Georgenia sp. Z1344. Next base: position 2,591,575 of record NZ_CM172728.1, read on the forward strand.
GAGCTGTCCCGGGCGAGCTACCGCAAGATGCGGCAGAACCTGTGGTGGGCCGCGGGCTACAACCTCCTCGCGGTGCCGCTGGCGGCCGGCATCCTCGCGCCGATCGGGTTCGTGCTGCCGATGTCGGTCGGGGCGATCCTCATGTCGCTCTCGACGATCGTCGTGGCGCTCAACGCGCAGACGCTCCGCCGCCTCGACCTGTCGCCCGAGGCGAGCGCGCGCATCGTGCTCGAGCGCGCGTGAGGTCCGGGCCCCGGATGTGTCGGATGCGTGGACGAGGGGGACGGACGGTGCGGTGGGTGTCGGCCCTCCCCGGCCGAGTGGCTCAGCCGTCGACGATCGTCACGAGGCCGTCGAGCCCGCGGTCCGGGTGGTAGGACCACTGGATCTGCAGGCCGTTCCATTCCGCGGTCTGGCGGCCGTCGAGCGAGGTCGTCTGCCCGATGTGGGTATCGATGCTCGCGGGAATGTCGAGCGCGTCGAGCACGCACCTGATCGATGCGTAGTCGGCGCCGAAGACGTCCTCGCCGCCACGGTTGTCGAACGTGATCGTCCGGCCGTCGTCGACGGCTGCGAGGCCCTCGGTCTCGGCCGCCGCGCATTCGGTGGCGGCCGCGCTCATGGCGATCTCGGCGGCCGACGGCCCCGCCGGCGCGTCCGTCGACCCGGCCTCCGCGGAACTTGTACCGCTCAGGGCGACGACCGCGAGGGTGGCACCCACTCCGAGAGCAAGGCCACCGGCACCCGTGAGGACCGCGGTCCAGGTCGGGACACGCCCGCCCCGGGTCCGCAGCTGGGGTGCGGACGTGTCATGGGGGCTCCAGGGCAGGGGGCGGTCCGGTTCCCGTAGCGGGTGTCGGTGGGGTGTGGTGGCGCGGAAGCTGGGGGACGCCGCGCCGCCGGGTCCGACCCTCGCACCCACCACCGACATCGAACCGCTCCCGGCCGATCGTCACGACCTCGACGTGCACCTGCGGGGAGCGTGAGCCGCTAGCTCTCGCCGTCGAAGAGCCCGCCGTCGAGAAGCCAGTGGTGGCGCAGTCGGAGCGCACGCTCGGTGCTGGCCAGGAGTGAGGCCACCACGAGCGAGAAGTTGAACCAGGCGGGCAGCTGGAACGGGGACGTGAAGGTGCCCAACCGCTCGGCCACCGGCGGGATCTGCGAGATCTCCTGGACCAGCTGGGGCACCCCGAGCACGAGCGCGACCGCGAGGATCGTCCACGAGACGGCCCCGATGAGGCGGCTCGCTCCCGGGTGGTTGTGCTCGAGCCGCGCGCGGCGCCCCTCGGCCGAGCGCGGGTCCGGGGAGAGCTGGTACTCCGTCCCGTCGTGGGCGACGAAGTGGCAGCGCCGGAGCCCGTACCCGCTCGTCGCGACCTCGATGGTCCCGCCGGGCACCGGGAACAGCGCCGGGGGCTTCGACCGCGCGTGCTGCTTCCCCGCTCGGTAGAGCACGGCCCAGACCTCGCCGTTGGAGTCACCGCCGTGGCGCACGTCGACGGACCAGATGGGTGCCTCGCCGGCGGCGTCCGGGATGCGCGCGTGGAACAGCGAGCGGAAGAACAGCTGCCACCAGCGGAAGCGCTTGAGCTCGCTGCCGTCGCCGGCCTTGATGCGGCGGGCCGCGCGTCGTCGCTTCCGGTCCGAGGCCACGGCTTCCACCGTACGGGGTGCGGGTCCGGGACCGCAGATCGCTCCGACCGGCGGCCGTCGGAGACGGCGACGGCCCGGACGAGCGGGGGCTCGTCCGGGGCCGTGCGGCCGGTCGTCGTGCGGAGGCACTGCCCGGCGGTGGGTGAGGCCGACGCGTGGGCCAGACCCATGGGGTGGGTCAGGCCGCCTGGGCGAAGGGCTGCGACGCGGCGTCGAGCCGGGCGATCTCGTCCTCGGTCAGGGTGAGCGACGGCGCTGCCATGAGGGCCGGCAGCTGCTCGACCTTGCTGGCCGAGGCGATCGGGGCGGTGACGCCCTTGGCGAGCAGCCAGGCGAGCGCCACGGTCGCGGGCTCGGCGCCGTGCGTCTCGGCGATCTCCACGAGCGCGTCCACGACGCCGAAGGTCGAATCGCCCAGGTACCCGGAGGCGAAGTCCTTGCGGGCGGCGCCCTCGAGGTCCTCGGCCGTGCGGTACTTGCCCGTCAGCAGGCCCGAGGCGAGCGAGAAGTACGACAGGACGGCGACGTCGAACTCCTGCGCGATCGCGCCGTAGCCGTTCTCGACGTCGGCGCGGTGGAGGAGGCTGTACTGCGGCTGGATGGCGACCGGCACGGTCAGCCCCTCGCGCGTCGCCGTCTCGAAGAACTCGCGCATGCGCTCGGGGGAGTGGTTCGACAGCGCGATGTGCCGGACCTTGCCGGACTCCACGAGCTCGTGCGCGGTGCGGACCTGGTCGGCGATCGCGACCTTCTCGTCGTCGTAGTGGAAGTAGTAGAGGTCGACGTAGTCGGTCTGCAGGCGGCGCAGCGAGTCGTCCAGGGCAGCCATGACGTTCTCGCGGCTCAAGCCCGGGCGGGTCGGCAGGCCGCCGACCTTCGTGGCGACCACGACGTCGGCGCGGTTGCCGCGCGCGGCCATCCAGTCACCGATGACCTGCTCGGACACGCCGCCCGTGCCGTCGACCCACACGGAGTACAGGTCCGCGGTGTCGAGGAGGTTGCCGCCGGCGGCGACGAACGCGTCGAGCACGGCGAAGGAGGCCTCGCGGTCCGAGGTCCAGCCGAACGTGTTGGTGCCGAGCGTGAGCGGGAAGATGTCGAGGTCGGTCCGGGGCAGGACAGGCATGTGTCACCTTTCATCGGGTGCGGTTGCGGTGCTCTGGGCACCGGGAGCAACAACGACGACCTGGGGGCACGCATTCCTGCGGGGTTGCTCAGCCCGCGAGGATGAGCCCGACGCCCGCCCCGATCACGCCGACCACCACTGAGATCCCACCGGCGGCGATGCACCAGCGCATTGCGTTCGGGCGCTGCGGGTCCCGGCCGATGACGGACAGGAAGAACCCGAGCGGCATGAGGATCGCGCCGAGCAGCACCCCGCCGGACATCGCCTCCGCCCACGCGGGGACCTCGGCGCCCCGCAGGTAGAGCCCGACGACGAGGCCGAGGATGACGAGCACGCCGGCGTGCGCGTGGCCGGCCCGGAAGTAGGTGCGCTGGAGCTCGTTGGCCGGCACGTCGCCACCGACGACGCGGAGCAGGAAGCTCCCGCCGAACGCGATGGCGACCACGGTCAGCAGGACGATCCCGGCGTTGAGGTCGGTCATGATCGGGCCCTTCGGAGGGGGAGCGGGAGTGCGTGGTGGCCGAGCGCGCGCCGCACGACGAGCGTCGTGACGAGCGCCGAGACGGCGAGGTGGAGGAGCGGGTGCATGAACCAGCGGGCGTCGGGGAGCTCCGCGACGCCGAGCAGCCGGGACGGGGCGGCGCCGTGGAGGAGGGCCTCCGGCGCGTCCGCGCCGCCGTCGTCGGGCGTGGGCGCTCCTGCCGCGAGCCAGGCGGCCGCGAGGTCGAGCGCCTCCGGCGGCAGCTCGTGCCCGACGCCGGGCAGAGAGACCGCAACAAGGTGTCCGTCGAGAGCCGCGCGCGAGCGTCGGACCGCCTCGGTGACGGGCACGATCCCGTCCTCGGCACCCCACAGGCCGAGCACCGGGACGTCGAGCGCGGCGAGGTCGGGCACCGGGACGGTGTCCGTGTAGTCGAACCGGTCGCGACCGGAGGCGAGGGCCGTCGCCGGGATGCGCCGGACCCAGTCGGGCGCGCCGTCGATGCGCGCGTCGGCGATCCAGGAGACCTGCTCGAGCGGGGTGACGGTGGGGGCGACGGCGAGGATCAGCAGATCGACGTCGGTCAGCCGCGCGGCGGCCGGCGCCAGCCACCCGCCCTCCGAGACGGACAGGATGCCCACGTGCCCGGCGCCCGTCCGCTCGCGGAGATGATCGACGGCGGCGGCCAGGTCCGCGGTCAGGGCCGGGTAGTCGCGGGTCAGGGGGGAGGGGCCGGTGTCCCGCTTGTCGTAGGTGAGGGCGGCGATGCCGAGGGCGGCCAGGTGCTCGGCGACCTCCCGCATCCGGTCCCGGTCGGCGGCCCCGGCGCCCGGCTGGAGGACGAGGGCGACGTCCGCGCCGTCGTCGGGCAGGGCGAGCCAGGCGTCGGCCCCCGTGGGGGCGACGACGTCGGAGGTGACCGTGAAGCCGCCGGTCGGCGGTGTCGTCAGGCCGAGATCCGCGACCGGCACCGTGTCCGGTGGGTCGAGCACGGGCGCCCGGCTCCATCCCGGTGCCGCGAGCGAGGACGCGAGCAGGAGGAGCGCGGCGGTCCCGGTGAACGCGAGGACGCCGAGCCCGGCCGCGCGGACCGTGCGCAGGCCGGTGCGCTGGTGCGCGCGGCGCTCGCGGGGCGGGGCGGTGGTCACGTCGGCGACCCGAAGAGCATGCCCGCGGCGCGCCGGGCGAGGTCGGTGACGTCCGGGTCGGGGAGCCGGCCGGAGGTGAGGTCCGCGCGTTCGAGGTTGCCGGTGAGGGCGAGCGTGGTGAGTCCGTGGACGAGCGACCACCCCGCGACGACGGCGGCGTGCGCGTCCTCGATGCGGCCGTTCGCGCTCATCGCCTCGACCCCGCCGCGCAGCTCGTCGAAGGCGCGCTCGCTCGCGCGGGTCAGCTCCGGGTCGTCGAGCAGGAGGTCCGGCGTGAACATCACGGCGAAGTGCGCCGGGTGGGTCGTGCCGTACTCGACGTAGGCGACGCCGACGTCGAGGAAGGCGCCGCCGGACTCGCGGGTGGCGACGAGCGCGTCGGCCAGGCCGTCGAAGCCCTCGGTGGCGATCGCGGTGAGCAGGCCGTCCCGCGAGCCGAAGTGGTGGCGCGGGGCGGTGTGCGAGACGCCGATCGCGGCGGCGATCGCGCGCAGGGAGAGGCTCTCGGGCCCGGTGGCGGAGACGACGCGCAGCGCCTCGTCGAGGACGGCGCGGCGCAGGTCGCCGTGGTGGTAGCTCGCGTGCATGCCGGAAAGTTACCACCGGTAAGTTGCCGGCGTAAAGATTATTCTCGATCGGGTTCGAGGCCGCGCAGGATCGTCGTGGCGACCTCCGGCAGCAGGGCGCCGAGATCGGCACCCAGGTCGCGCTGCAACACCGTGGTGGGGATGTCGATGACGTGCTCCACGAGGTCGACGGCCACGTCGAGCGGCATCCGCCGCACCACGCCGGCGGCCATTCCCTGGTCGAGGATGTCCCGCAGCAGCGCGGTGTCGTCGGTGTCGACCGTGAGGTAGACGGGCGTGCCGTCCGCGTCCCGGTGCGAGATGGCGATCTCGGCCCCCGCCGCGATCTCGGCCCGGTGTGAGTCGAGGTGGGTGAGGTACGCCTCGACGTAGGCGCGCAACCGCGCCGTCGGCTCCTCGTCCCGGCCGGCCGCGGCGGCGAGCGCCACCCCGAGATCGCCCCACACGTGCTCGAGGACGTGCAGCAGCAGGGCGTCCCGCGTGCCGAAGTAGTAGACGACCGCGCTCTTCGCGACGCCGGCGCGGCGCGCGACCTCGGCGAGCGAGGTGCGCGGGTAGCCGACCTCGTTGACGGTGGTGATGGCCGCGGCGACGATCTGCCGGCGCCGGGCCGCGGCCGTGAAGGAGGTGGGAGAGGCGGTCACGGTGTCATCGTGCCCGCTCGGGGACGGTGATCTCGTCGATCAGGCCGGGTGCGAACGCGGCGGCGAGCCCGACCGACTCGCGTGCGTCGACGTCGAACGCCTCGTACGCGCCCCACCCGCCGGCCGTCATCGCAGAGACGGAGCGCAGCCCGAGCCGGCGCTGCAGGAGCGAGCTCCGGACGGCGATCGTGCTCACGGCGTCCCGGCGCAGCGCGGTGGTGGTCCGAGCTGCCAGCCCGGAGCGCACGACGAGGTGCTCGCCCGCGATCGCGTGCCCGAGCGCGCGGTGGGCGATCACCGCGCCGAGCAGCCCGAGCAGCCAGACCACCAGCGGCGTCCACCCGGCCCACTCCGGGACCGATCCGGTGAGCAGGGGCGCCGCCAGGACGGCCGCGGTGACGGCGGCGAGCCCGGTCGCCCACACGGCGCGTCGGACCAGTGCGGTGCGGGGGTGGCGGCGTAGGGGCGCGTCGAACGGTGACGGGTCGCCGAGCACCAGGCCCGCGACCCGGCGGGCCACCCGGACCGGTCCGCGCGGGAGGATCGCCGTCGGCTCGGAGGGGTCCCACACGCTGAGGCCGGTCGTCACGATCTCGGTGTCCGCCATGCCGATGAGCCGCCCGAGCAGCGGCTCGCTGATCGACAGCCCCCTCATGCGCGCCTCGTCCCGGTTGACCTCGCGCGTGCTGAGCAGGCCGCGGCGCGTGCGGAGGAAGGTCGTGCCGTCCGCGGAGACGCGGGCGAGCTCGAAGTACCACCAGGAGACGAGGAAGTTGACGCCCATCCCGACGGCGCCGACCACCGCGCCGCCGGCGAGGACGACGGCGACCCTCCCGAGGGTGTCGAGCGAGTCCCAGTCCACGACGCGGCCGGAGATCTGCAGGAGGTCGACACCAAACGTCAGCGCGAACCAGTACCCTCCCCAGATGAGTCCAGCCGCCATGGCGAAGGACCAGATGCTGAACAGGTGGTAGACCGCCCACCAGGCACGGAAGGTCGCGAACACCGTCGCCTGGTCGTCGTCGGGTGACGGGTCGTCGGCGAGTGCGGACTCGTCGGCGGTCGCCGGCTCCTCCGTGGATGTCAGTTGCTCGGTGGTTGCCGGGGAGTCGACCGCCTGTGGTGCCGGCCTCCCCGGGGTGCGCAGGAGCTCCTCGCGCAGCTGCTCGGCGTCGGCACGTGCGAGCGCGTCGAGGCGCAGCGCCGACTCGCCCGCGGCCGTCTGCTGCCCGGCGCCGATGGCAACGACCCGGAGCCCGCCGAACCGGTGGTGGAGCCTAGCCTCGGTGTCGACGCTGCGGATGCGCTCCCGCCGGATCGTGCGGTGGGAGCGCACGAGCACCCCCGTGGGGCGCTCGACGTGGGTCGGCGTGATCCGGTAGCGGGTGAACGCCCACCGGACGAGGTCGGCGACCGCGCCGAGGACGCCGAGCACCGCGATGAGCACGAACGGCCACAGGGAACCCAGCTCGGGTCGGATGCCGAACGCGAGGGCGATCGGTACGGGGAGCGTGGCCACCAGGCTGCGGGCGAGGTCCACCCAGATCACCCGGTAGCTCAGGCGCAGCCATGGTTCGGTCGCGGCTGCGGTCTCCGTGCCGACGGCGTCGGTCTCCACGGTGTCGTCGGCGACGTCTCCGCTCATGTCGCGTCCCCCTCGGTGAGCTCGGCGGCCTTGGCCAGGCGGGTCGAGGCCTCCTCGGCGACGGCGCGGTCGAGCCCCTGGACCTTGACCGCGCCGTACGAGGACGCCGTGGTCACCCGCAGGGTGGAGAGCCCGAGGAGCTGCTCGAGGGGGCCGCGGACGGCGTCGACGGTCTGGATGCGGGAGGTGGGGGAGACCCGCCACTCCTGCACGAGCCAGCCCGTCGTGGCATAGACGGCGTGCTCGGTCAGCTCCCAGCGGTGCACCCGGAAGCGCCACCAGGGCTCGACGGCGAGTCGAACCACGAGGACGACGCCGACAGCCACCGTGGGCGCGAGCAGCCACGGGCGGGCGGACTCCCAGATCGCGGCGGGGACGAGGAGCGCGGCGAACGCTGCGCCCCAGACGACGAGTGCCCGCAGCGCCCACAGCGCCATGGCACGCCGGTCGACGGGGAGTGCCGGGCGACGAACCTGCAGGGCGTCGACGGTGTCGGTGGTGTCCATGGGTCCTCCAGCAATCTTGACCGATCGGTCCAATCCTATCCCGATCGGTCAAGGCCATTCCGTGACCCCGCTCGGACGCCCCCCACCGTCGACGAATGAGGGGACTTTTCGACGAGTGAGCGGACTTCCGCCTCGCGAATGAGCGGACTTCTGCTCGCCTCGCGTGGCCATGGGGCCGGAGAGGCACATCGGTCGGCTCTTGTGCGCGTGGACGGGTCGGCGAAGAATGGCGCTGGGAGGCCGATATGACCGAGTACCCCAGGCTGCTCCACACCGTCATCGACACGACCGACGTCCGCGGTCTCGCCGAGTTCTACCGCGAGCTGTTCGGCTATTCGTACCGACCGGGCGACGAGCCTGGCGGCACCGGGTTCCTCGACTGGTTGGTGCTCACGGACGACTCCGGAGCGCCGCGGCTCGCGTTCCAGGAGGTCGAGAGGCTCGAGCCCACCACGTGGCCCGACCACGACGTCCCCATGCAGCTGCACCTGGACTTCACGGTGCCGACCCGTGTGCGTACTGGACGTGCGTTCAGATACCCATGACGAGGCGGATGCCGTCGGCGATTCTCGTGAGGAGGTAGGACGGTGTTCGTCCGACCGGGTGTGGTTCGACGAACTCGCGACTGACGGGTCCGACCTGCGACACGACGGCGACGGAGTCCTTGTCGAGCCCGGCGGCGACCGCAGGGAGCAGCACATTCCCGGGGAATGCCTCGAGGGAGGTGTTCGACGTCAGCGGCGTGACGAGGACGGTCGAGATCTGTGTGGCGAGAAGCCAGTCCTCCTGCATGACGACGGCAGGGCGCCGCTTGGCAGGTTCAGACCCGCGAGGTGACCCGAAGTCGACCCAGACGATGTCGCCGTGCGAGATCACCAGTCGGTGCTCCGGAGCATCGTGCGCTCCGACTCGTGCAGGAACGGGCTGTCGGCGCCAGGCTGCCCGGCCCGCTCGATCACGGAGTCCGCCAGGGCTGTGAGTTCGGCTTCGCCCTCGAGCTCCTCGACCAGACGCTGTGCGGCCCGTCGAAAGAACTGCGACCTGTTCATTCCGTGTCGCGCAGCCACGCGCTCGAAGCGCTCGAAATCGCGGTCGGGAATCGAGATGGCAGTCTTCATGGAAGTGAGTATAACTCGTAATACCGTGCCTGCGTTGGCCTGTGGGCGCGCGCTCGCGAGCTCGGTCATCTGGGCGAGACTGGGGTGACATGCACGATCCTTTCGGCGTCACGCAACCCGGGCACTGCGGGCCGTGTCAGCACATCCTCATAGGGGAGAACAGGATGATCGATCCGTTGTCGATGCTCGAGTCCGAGGTGCGCGAGCTCGTCCGCAGGCGAGGCATCGACCCCGCCCGCGAGTCGGAGGCGACCCGGGCGCTCGTCGTCGCCGCGGCGGCCGAGTACGAGGAGCGGTCCACGCGCGGCCTCGTCCCACCCCTGGCCGACATCGACGCGGCGATCAAGCACGTGATGGACGCGGTGGTCGGCTTCGGCCCGCTCCAGTCGCTGCTCGACGACCCGGAGGTCGAGGAGCTGTGGATCAACGAGCCGGGGAAGGTGTTCGCCGCCCGCCACGGCCGTGCCGAGCTGACGACGGTCCTGCTCGACACACAGCAGGTGCGCGACCTCGTCGAGCGGATGCTCCGGTCGAGCGGACGGCGGATCGACCTCTCCTCGCCATTCGTCGATGCTGCCCTGCCGGGTGGGGAGCGGCTGCACGTCGTCATCCCGGAGATCACCCGGGAGCACTGGGCGGTCAACATCCGCAAGTACCTCGTGCGGGCCCGGTCGCTCGACGACCTCGTCGAGCGCGGATCACTCACCCCGCACGCCGCCCGCGTGCTCGACGCCTCGGTGCGCGCGGGCCTCAACGTCCTTGTGTCCGGAGCGACCCAGGCCGGCAAGACGACGATGCTCGCCGCGCTGTGCGGTTCGATCCCGGCGACCCAGCGCGTGGTGACGGTCGAGGAGGTCTTCGAGCTCAACCTCGCGCGCCGCGACGTCGTGGCCATGCAGACCCGCCAACCCAACCTCGAGGGGACGGGCGAGATCCCGCTGCGCCGGCTCGTCAAGGAGTCGCTGCGCATGCGACCGGACCGGATCATCGTCGGCGAGGTCCGGGAGGCCGAGGCGTTCGACCTGCTCGTGGCGCTCAACGCCGGCCTGCCCGGTGCGGCCACCCTGCATGCGAACTCTGCCCGGGAGGCCGTGTCGAAGCTGTGCACGCTTCCGCTGCTCGCAGGTGAGAACGTCACGTCGGACTTCACGGTGCCGACCGTCGCGACGTCGGTCGACCTCGTCGTCCACCTCGATCTCGACCACGACGGGCGGCGCACGGTCCGCGAGATCGTCCACGTCACCGGCCGGGTCGAGGGCGGGGTCGTCGAGACGTCGAGGCTCTTCGAGCGCCGGGACGGACGGCTCGTCCGGGCCGAGGGCCACATGGGGCAGGACCCCAGGTTCAAGCGGGCCGGGCTCGACGTCACCGCCCTTCTGGCCGCCGCCTGAGCACAGCGTCCGGCGCGCTCGCCAGGTTCTCTCGTCCAGTCCGCGAACAGGGTTGTGGAAAACGGCCCGCGGCGAGATGGGCCGAACTACGCTCACGAATGTGTCTCCGGACACCAGGACCACACCCAGGGGGCAGGGATGGCCGACGATCGGGCCAGGGCGTTGCGCGCCGTGTTGCGCGCCGACGCACCCCCGCGCGACGCCAAGCACCAGCGGGCGGGCGGCTGACATGGGAGTGGTCGCAGGACTCCTCCTGGGAGCGGGGCTGTGCCTCGTCTGGTTCTCGTTCTTCGAGCCGGCCGAGCGGACGTCGCGGGACGCGCGGTGGACCGACCACATCCAGGACGCACTCACGCGATCGGGCTCGCCGTCGGTGAGCCCGGCCTCGTTCCTCGCGGTCTCGACGGTGCTCGGGCTCGCGGTCCTCGTCGTCGTCCTCGCCCTCACCGCAGCGGCCCCGGTCGCGGTCGCGTTCGGTCTCATCGCGGCGGTCGTGCCGTGGCTCGTCGTCACCTCGCGCGCACGCACCCGGACGACCCGGCTGCGCGAGGTCTGGCCCGACGTCATCGACGGGCTCGTGTCCGCCGTCCGTGCCGGACGGTCGCTGCCCGAGGCGGTCGGCACGCTCGCCGAGCGCGGGCCCGAGTCGGTCCGGCCCGAGTTCCGCCGGTTCGTCGCCGACCACCGCGCCACCGGGAACCTCGTCGTCTCCCTCGACCGGCTCAAGGCCCGCCTTGCAGACCCGGTCGCCGACCGGATCGTCGAGGCGCTCAAGCTCACCCGGGAGGTCGGCGGCTCCGACCTCACCCGTCTCCTGCGCGCGCTCGCCCACATGCTGCGTGAGGACCAGCGCACGCGCGGCGAGCTCGAGGCTCGGCAGAGCTGGACCGTCAACGGCGCCCGGCTCGCCGTCGCCGCCCCGTGGGCCGTGCTCGCCGTCCTCGCCGGCCGACCCGAGGCGGCCGCGGCCTACGGGACGACCACCGGCGCCGTCGTCCTCGGTATCGGCGCCGGGACATCGGCGCTCGCCTACTGGCTCATGCTCCGCCTCGGCCGGCTCCCCGCCGAGGCCCGGGTGCTCCGATGAGCCCGGCCACCTACGGCGGACTCGCCGGCCTCCTGCTCGCCGTGGGCGTGTGGGTCGTCGTGGCCCGGCTGGGTGCCCGTCGGCCGCGGCTCGCCGATCGGCTCGCGCCCTACCTCGTCGAGCGCCCGACGTCCTCGCGGCTGCTCGCCGAGACGCCGGCGCGCTCGCCGTTCGCCGTCGTCGAGCGTCTGGTGGCCCCCGTGATCGACGACGTCGTGCCGATGCTCGAGAAGCTGGGGTCGACGACCACGACCGTGCGACGACGCCTCGCGGAGGCGGGGTCGACGACGACGGTGGCCCAGTTCCGCACCGAGCAGATGGTCTGGGGGGCGATCGGGCTTGCGGCCGGTCTCGTCGTGGCGCTCACGGTCGGCGCGGTGCGTGACGCCCCGGCCCTCCTCCTGCTGCTCGGCGTGGTGATCTTCGGTGTGGGCGGCGCCGTCATGCGCGACACCCATCTCACCGCCCAGGTCACCAGGCGTCGCGAGCGCCTGGCCGCCGAGCTCCCGGACATCGCGGAGCTCATCGCTCTCTCGGTCGGTGCGGGCGAGGGGCTCGTCCCTGCGCTCGAGCGCGTGCAGAAGGTCGCGCACGGCGCGGTGGCCGATGAGCTGCGGCGCACGCTCGCCGAGACCCGTGCCGGTGCGCCCATGGTCGTCGCCCTGGAGAATCTCGCCGGCCGCACCGGCTCGCCCGCGCTCAGCAGGTTCGCCGACGCCGTGGCCGGAGCGGTCGAGCGCGGCACGCCGCTGGCCGAGGTGCTGCGCGCGCAGGCCCAGGACGCGCGGGAGACCACCCGGCGCGAGCTCATGGAGCTTGCCGGCAAGAAGGAGGTCGCCATGATGGTGCCCGTCGTCTTCTTCATCCTCCCCACCACGGTCATGTTCGCCCTGTTCCCCGGGCTCGCTGCACTCCGGATGGGCCTGTGACCGCCACCGATCCCGTCGACCCGACCCCGTCCACCACCCCGAGAGGCGACCGCCATGCATCCGATCCTGTTCCTGCTCACCTGGTTGGGCGACCGACTCCGGGACGACGACCCGGAGCGGGGCGACGTCCCCGGGTGGGTGATGGTGACCCTGATGACCGCCGGTCTCGTGATCATCATCTGGGCGATCGCGGAGACCCAGCTCGGCGAGCTGTTCCAGACCGCGATCGACCGCGTCCTCGGTGGCGGCAGCTAGCTCGACCCGCCCGACGCGACGCCGAGTCCGGCTCGGCGATCGTCGACTTCGTCCTCGTCTCGGCACTCCTCCTCCTGCTGGTCGCGGCGGTCCTTCAGCTCGCGCTCCTGCTGCACGTCCGCAACACGCTCATCGACTCCGCCTCGGAGGGGGCGCGGCACGGCGCTCTCCTCGGCTCCGACCCCGCAGACGGCGCCGCCCGCGCCGCGGAGCTCATCCGTGCGGGCCTCGCCGACTCCTACGCCGACGACGTCACGGCGCAGGTCGTCACGGCGGACGGGGTCTCGCTCGTCCAGGTGACGGTGCGGGCGCCGATGCCTGTCGTCGGTCTGTTCGGCCCGGGCGACGGGCTCGAGGTCGTCGGCCACGCCGCTCTCGAGGTCGCGCCGTGAGTCGCCGTGCGGCGTCGACCGATCGCGACCCGGAGGCCGGCAGCGCGATCGTCGAGTACCTCGGGGTCGCCCTGCTGCTCCTGCTCCCGCTCATCTACCTCGTGGTGGCGATCAGCCGGATCCAGGCCGCCTCGTACGCAGCAGAGGGGGCCGCGCGGGAGGCCGGCCGGATCGTCGCCCAGGCGGACGACGAGGCCTCGGCGGCGGGACCGGCGGCGTTCGCGGTCGAGCTCGCCTTCGCCGACCAGGGGTTCGACGTCGACGGCGCGGGCTCCTTGGTCATCACGTGCGAGGCCGACCCGTGCCACACGCCGGGCGCCCGCATCGACGTCGAGGTCACGACAGTCGTGGCTCTGCCCCTGCTGCCGACCTCGATCGCCGGGGTCCCGACCTCGATGTCGGTCGAGGCCCGGCATCTCGTCCTCGTCGAGGACCACCGGGGGACCGGGTGAGCGCGTCCCGCGCCGGCAACCTCACCGGACGACCGTCTCCGGAAGCGACCGAGGACCCAGAGTCCGGCCGGATCATGGTGATGGGCATCGGCTTCGTCGTCGTGCTCGTGGCGCTCATCCTCGTCATCGCCTCCGTCTCGGCGATCCACCTCGACCGCAAGCGGGCCCTCGGGGTCGCGGACGCCGCAGCCGCAGCGGCCGCCGACGCCGTCGCGGAGGCCGCCTTCTACGGCGAGGACCGGGAGTCGATGCTCACCGACGAGCTCGTCCGCGCCGAAGCCGCCGAGTACCTCGAAAGGGTCGATCCCACCTCGTCCGGCGGACTGCGCAGCGTCGTGCTCGGCGAGCCAACGGGCACGGTCGACGGGGAGACCGCCGTCGTCACGCTCGTCGCCGTCATCGACCCGCCCTTCGCGCCGGCGCTCGTCTCCGGCGTCGTCGGCCCGGTCGAGGTCACCGTCACCGGGCGCGCCCGCGCGATCGACGTCGAGAACGGGTAGCCGGACCCGAGGGGCCGCGTCGAAATCGGGTGACGGCGGGCCTGTCCCGGGTGACGATGACGGGACCGATCGGAAGGAGAGTCGTGACGAGCGAGGCGCTGCGCGATGTCGGTCCGCTCCCGCGCACGCCCGACGACCGCGCCTGGGGATGGATCGGTCTGCCGCGCGCCACGGAGGAGCACCACCGCACCGCCCGGGCCAGCGCCGTCGTCGTGCTCACCAGGCCTGTCGGCGACGACCTCGCCTACCTCCTCGTGCGCCGCTCCACCCGCCTGCGCCACCACGCGGGCGAGTTCGCGTTCCCCGGCGGCGGGATCGACCCGGGGGAGACCCCGGTGGACGCGGCGATCCGCGAGTGCGGCGAGGAGACCGGGGTGCTCGTCGACCGGTCCCTGGTGATCGGGACGCTTCCGCCGCTCTACCTGTGGGCCAGCGGCAACGTCGTCACCCCCGTTCTCGCTCGCCTCGGGCCCGACGGGCACGTGCCGAGCTTCGCGCACGACGACGAGATCCACTCCGCCCACTGGGTCTCGCGCCGCCACCTCCTCGACCCGGAGAACCGCACCACCGTCTCGTACCGCGGCCGGCATGCGGGCCGGGCGTTCCGGTTCGAGGGCACCTACATCTGGGGATTCACGGCACGGGTGCTCGACTGGATCCTCGCCGAGGTCGACCCGGACAGCCCGGACCCGCCCCACGTGCCCGAGCTGGGCGAGGCGGCGATCGGCGACGGTCCGACCAGCGGCGTCGCGATCAGTGGCAGGGCGACTCGACCGACACCGTGACGGTGTCGGGGTCGACGCTCCAGGCCAGGGTGAGCAGGTAGCCGTCGGCGTCCTGGAAGGTGCGCGCCGTCGTCGCGCTCGTATCGACCGGCTCCCAGTCGTCGCCGAGACGGTCGGCGAGCCCGAGAACCTGCTCCTCCGGGTCCGCCGCGTCCATCTGTCCCCGCCCGGTCCACGACACCGGACCGCCGGAGCGCCCCGAGCACGCCGTGGTCGCCCCGTTCACCCAGCCGGCGGCCGCGACCGAGCCCGCGTCCACCGGCTCCAGCTCCGCTGCGACCTCGCGCACCATCGCCTCGACGATCGGCTCCTCGGCGCGCGCGGCCTCGCGGCCGTCGGGGGGTGAGGTCGTTCCAGGATCCCCGGTGCTCGACTCCTCGGTGCCGTTCTCACCCGTCGGATCCCCGCCCTCCCTCGGCCCGCACGCGCCGAGGCTGACGCCGAGGGCCAGCGCCGCGACCGCGGCCACCATCGAGCGGCGGGTGGCGTGCGTGGCACGGAGTGCCCCGGCGGTCCGATCGGTCACGGCAGCCACGTCTCTCGTCAGATGAACCGGAGCGACGCGGCGCTGCCCGACGCGGTCGCGTCATCCGGCTTGCTCGCGTCACCGTCCTCGCTCGAGACACCGTGCTCGTCGCCGTCGACGTCAACAGCGCCGTCGACGTCGACCGGTCCGGCTGCCTGCCCGTCGTCGTGCTCCTCGTTCTCCGCCCCGTCCGGCATCGGCCGGATCTCCTCGCGCAGGCGCCCCATCCGCTCGTCGAGCTCGGTGGCGAGGCGCGCCGCGTCGTCGAGCTCGCCGAGGAGGTGCTCCGGGATCTCGGCGTCGTACTTGTACTTCAGCTTGTGCTCGACGCTCGCCCAGAAGTCCATGGCGATCGTGCGGATCTGCAGCTCGACGGGCACGTGCTCGGTGTGTGTCGACAGGAACACCGGCACCTGGACGATGAGGTGGAGCGACCGGTAGCCGTTCGCCTTCGGCTCCGCGATGTAGTCCTTGACCTGGAGCACCGTGAGGTCGGGCTGCCGCTCGAGCATCTGCGCGATCCAGTAGACGTCGGACACGAAGCTGCACGTGATCCGGATCCCGGCGATGTCGAGGATCTGCCGGCGGATCGCGGGCAGCGAGAGCTCGTCGCAGGTCCGCAGCGCCTTGGTCAGCAGGCTCTCGGTCGATTTCAGGCGCGTCCGCACGTGCTCGATCGGGCTGTAGTCGTGGATCTGCTCGAACTCCTGGCGCAGGATGTCGACCTTGGTGCGGACCTCCTCGATCCCCGCCTGGTAGTGCATCCGCAGCGCCGCGAAACCGTCGAGCGCCTCGCGCAGCTGCTCGGCGAGGTCCTCCGGGTCGAGCCCCTGGGCGAGCTGCTCGCCGCGGCGCGTGGCCACGAGGGCACGCAGCTGGTCGGCGGTGCCGGGGACGGACTCGTCGGACGATCCGAGGACGAGCGATCGATCGGTGCGCATGGGTCCTTCGTCGGGGGAGCGGGGCGGTCGTTCGAGGGTAGTCGCGCGGTGGATCTCACGGAGATCGCGCGGGGCGGTCGGTCCGGTACCGAGGGTGCTCCGCGGGTGGGGGCCCCGAAGCGCACCCTGAACAGAGAACGATAATGATTCTCAGTAGTGTTAGTGTCGCCCGGTCAGCGTCACCGTCCGGAAGGAGCCGGGCCCGCCACCGCGGCGCCCCACCACCCATGAACACCACCACCGCCCCTCGACGCCGCCGCGCGTTCACCGCGCTCGCCGTCCTCCCGCTCGCCCTTCTCGCGGGCTGCTCCGGCGCCGCCGAGTCGGGGGAGGACGACGCGCCCGCCACCGACCAGGCCGGAGAGGAATCCACCTCCGGGGACACGGCAGCCACGGACGGGGAGACCTCCTCCGACGACGAGACCCCCGCCGACGACGGCCACGACCACGGCGAGGAGGAGGCCGGGGCCGCCACCGAGGCCGCTGCGGCGACGCCCCGGATCGCCCTGACCTACGACGGCGGGATCCAGGTTCTCGATGCCACCACCCTCGAGGTGGTCGAGGACATCGAGCTGCCCGGCTTCAACCGCCTCAACCCCGCGGGCGACGGCCGCCACCTCTACGTCTCGACCACCGGCGGCTTCCAGCTGCTCGACGCCGGTGCCTGGGCCGAGCCGCACGGCGACCACTCGCACTACTACACGGCGCCGCCGGCGCTGACCGAGACGCTGGTCGAGGCCGACATGCCCGGTCACGTCGTCCCGCACGAGGGCCGCACCGCCCTCTTCGACGACGCCACCGGCCAGGTCGTCGTCCTCGACTCCTCCGCGGTCGACGACCCCGACGCCGAGACGCGCGACCACACGACCCCCACTGCCCACCACGGCGTGGCGATCGAGCTGACCGACGGCTCCCTCGTGATCTCCGAGGGCACCGAGGACGCCCGCACCGGCATCCGCGTCCTCGACGGGTCGGGCGAGGAGATCGCCGCCTCCGACGAGTGCCCCGGCGTTCACGGCGAGGCGACGGCGGCGGACGAGGTCGTCGTCATCGGCTGCGAGGACGGCGCGCTCGTCTACTCCGGCGGCGAGATCACCCACGTCGACAGCCCCGACGACTACGGACGCATCGGCAACCAGGCCGGGAGCGACGCCTCCGCGATCGTGCTCGGTGACTACAAGACCGACCCGGACGCCGAGCTCGAGCGTCCCGAGCGCGTCTCCCTCATCGACACGACGACGAACGAGCTCACCCTCGTCGACCTGCCGTCGAGCTACAGCTTCCGCTCGCTGGCCCGCGGCGACGACGGCGAGGCGCTCGTGCTCGGCACCGACGGCAACCTGCACGTCATCGACCCCGAGACCGGGGCGATCACCGCGTCCCACCCCGTGGTCGGGCCCTGGGAGGAGCCGGTCGAGTGGCAGGAGCCCCGGCCCGCGCTCTGGGTGCACGACGGCACCGCGTACGTGACCGAGCCCGCGACGAGCTCGATCCACGCCGTCGACATCCTCACCGGCGAGGTGTGGAACACCGCCGAGCTCGAGGTCGAGCCGAACGAGGTCAACGGGATCTCCGGCAATGTCGAGGCCGGCTCGTCGGAGTACGGCGGCAGCGAGGACGGGCACGACAACGACGACGAGGCGGAGTCCGGCGACGGGCACGACCACGAGCACGACCACGACGACCACGACCACTGATCCGTCACGCCGCGGGGCCGGGTCTCACCGACCCGGCCCCGCGCCGTCCTGGAAGGACCTCCGTGCACCATCGCCACCACCGGACGAGCCGGACCGCCGCCGCGGCGCTCGCCGCCGCGACTCTCCTCGCCGCCTGCTCCGGCACCGGCTCCGCGGACCCCGACGAGGACAGCGACACGATCGAGGTGATGGCCGCCTTCTACCCGCTGCAGTTCGTGCTCGAGACCGTGGGCGGGGAACAGGTCTCGGTCGAGTCCCTCACGCCGCCCGGCGCCGACCCGCACAGCCTCGAGCTCTCGCCCGCGCAGGTGGCCGAGCTCGAGCAGGTCGACCTCGTCGCCTACGTCCCGGGCCTCCAGGCCGCCACGGACGACGCCATCGGGGCGACGTCGCCGGGCGCCGTGCTCGACGCCGCGGACGCCGCCGGGGTCGCCGACGACGACCTCGCCCGCGACCCCCACTTCTGGCTCGACCCCACACTCATGGTCCCGCTCGTCGAGGAGGTCGCCGCCACGCTCGCCGAGCTCGATCCCGCCCACGCCGAGGACTTCGAGGAACGGTCGGCCGGCCTCGTCACCGAGCTGACCGAGCTCGACGACGCCTACACCGAGGGCCTGGCCGACTGTGCCGGCGCCACCCTGGTGACCTCCCACGAGGCGTTCGGCTACCTCGCCGACCGGTACGGGCTCGAGCAGGTCGGGATCACCGGGGTCGACCCGGAGGTCGAACCGTCACCCGCCCGCATCCGCGAGGTCGGCGCAACCGTCCGGGCCGAGGGGGTGCAGACCGTGTACTTCGAGGTGATCGCCGGCCCCGACGTCGTCGAGGCGCTCGCCGGCGAGGTCGACGTCGCCACCGACGTCCTCGACCCGATCGAGGGCCGGACCGATCCGGAGGCCGACTACGTCGACGTCATGCGGTCGAACCTCGCCGCGCTCGAGCAGGGGCTCGTCTGCGAGGGCTGAGCAGGGGAGCGGTGCGCGTGCGACGCGCCGACCGCCGCCCACGGGCTCAGCTCCCGCTCGCGGGCCGCGGCGTCAGTCGCCGGCGCGCTCCCGGCAGGCCGCGCACCGGCCGTAGATGTCCACCACGTGGCGCACCTTCTCGAAGCCGTGCTGCCGGGCGACCTCGTCCATCCAGGACTCGTCCGGCGGCTCGACGTCGACCGTCGCCCCGCACGACTCGCACACGAGGTGGTGGTGGTGCCCCACCTCGCACGCCCGGTACAGGGTCTCGCCGTCCGTGGTCTGCAGCGCGTCGACCTGCCCGAGCGAGACGAGGCGCTTGAGGACCCGGTACACGGTGGCGAGCCCGACCTGACGCTCGGAGCCCTGCATCCTGCGGTGCAGCTCCTGGGCGCTGACGAACGTGGAGTCGGCCCCGATGGCCTCCTCCACGGCGGTCTGCTGCCAGGTGCGGCGCTGGGGGGTCATCGGCCCATCATCGCCGATCGCGGCGCTCGCGTCAGTGGGCGGCGCCACCACCCGGACAGGGGTACCCCTGGTCGGTCGGACGGGTGGCGCGGCCGACTGGCTACGGTGAGCGCGTGAACCAGTGGAGCGCGCAGAGTCCCGGCAGCGGTGCGCCGGGCGGCTGGGGGACCGGACAGGTCCCGCAGGGCGGCGGCTACGCCCAGGGTGGGTGGTCCGGCGGCGACCCCACGCAGGGCGTGCCGTACGGGACCACGCCGAACGAGCCGTACGGTGCCGCCCCGGCGCCCTACTCCGCCGTGCCGGCCGGCGCCTACCAGTCGCCGCAGGGGTCGGGCGGCGGTCCCTGGGGCGGGGGCGGACCCGACGACGGGAACCGCGCCGTCTACGTCGTGCTCGCGATCGCGGCGGTGCTCGTCGTCGTGCTCGTCGTGGTCGGGCTGTTCGTCCACCGCAGCTTCACGTCCACGGCGGGGACCCCGACCGAGACCACCTCGCCCGGCCCGGCACCCGGCCCCGGCGGGGGGACGACGACGGAACCCCCGCAGACGACCGAGCCGCCGGCGCCGACCGCACCGCCCGGGGTCGAGGAGTCGGGGGCGACGACCGTGTTCGACATCGACGTCGGCAACTGCGCCCTCTACTCCGACTACACCGCACTCTCGAACGACCTCGTCCTCACGCCGTGCGCGGAGCCCCATTTCATGGAGTTCTACCACGTGTTCGACGTCCCGGACCGGGAGGAGTTCCCGGGCGTGGACGGCATCCACGCCGAGGCGCAGGAGGGGTGCCGGGTCGCGTGGGACGCCCTGCCGGAGCCCTCACTCGACCTCGCCCGCGTCGAGCTGTCGACCCTCGCCCCGTCCCAGAGGACCTGGGACAACGGCGACCGCGAGGTGCTGTGCGTGGCCCGGACCGTCGACGAGACCGACTCGCTCCAGGGCAACTTCCAGGACGGTTCGGCCGTCCTCACCTCGTGAGCGCGCCGCGCGCGGGCGGCAGTGCGCCACCCGTCGTGCCGGCGGTGGCGGCAGGCATGGGGAGCGCAACCCATCACCCGCGCTGCCGATCGTTCGCCGCGTTATCTATCGTCGCTCCGTGACTCCCGGCTCCGCGCGCCTCCGCGACGGTCGGACCGCGCCCGCGCGGACCGGCCGGGCCGACGCGCACCCCGATCCCGCCCCGCGCGGCGAGGGCCGTCCGGGCGACGCGCAGACGCCGGACGAGGCGAGCCCCCACGCGTCGGCGCCGGACGAGCCGATCCGGGGCGGATCGGCGACGAACGGCGCCGCGTCGGTCGGCACCGCGGCGAACGACAGCCCGACGGACGAGAACCCGCCCGACGACGACCTGCCCGTCGAGCGCGCCCAGGTGCCCCTGCCGCCGGGCGCCGGCTGGCCGGCCCTTCGTACCGTCCCTGCCGCCGGCGGGGGCGCCGCGGACGGGCCGCAGGGCGGCACGGTCGACCCTGCGGCGGGGCGTCCGCACGTCGACGCCGACCCGCGAGCGGGAGCCGCCGCAGCCACCGACGACGCACCGGGCGACGCGTCCACCAGGTCCCGTTTCGCGCCCACGGCGGACTCCCCGCCGTCGGCGCCGCCGGGCGTCGCCTCGCGTCGAGGCTCCGGCGCCCGCCCGGCGCCCCTGCCCGGGACCGCGCGCCCGGCCCCGCGCGGCGCCCGCACCCCGTCCGCAGCGGACGAGCTGCGCAGCCTCGCCGACCGCCCCGCGGCGCCGGACGAGGACCCGCAGTCGACCCACACCGGACCGACCGCGCGCCGCGCGCTCCCGCGCACCGTCTTCCACGGGCTCCAGCCCCGCACCTCGCGCGCGCGTCCCGACCAGGCCAGCCCCAGCGCGGTGCCCACCTCCGTCGAGATCGACGGTCCCGGCGAGAGCGCGGCCCGCGCGGACGACGCGCGCGGCGGGGCGGGCGCGGCCGTGGGTCTGCCCCGCATGTCCGACGACGCCCCAGCGCGGACCGCCACCGGCGGCGCGCACGCCTGGCGGGACGCCCCGCCTCCGGGGGCGCCGCCATCGGGCCGCGCCCGTCCGGGCTCACCGGGCCGGCGGCGCCGGACGACGCGCCTGCTCGCGGCCGCCGCCGCCTTCGTCGTCGTGGCCGCCGTGGGGTGGACGACCTTCGCCTCCCTCGGCAGCGGCGACGACCTCTCGAGCAACCTCGGGCAGGCGCCGGCGGCCCCCGAGGCCACCGAGGCCCCGGCGGCCCCCGAGGCCCCCGGCGCCGCCGACTCCGAGCCGGACGGCGCGGCTCCCGCCCCGGCCGAGGAGGAGTCGGAGGAGGATGCCGAGGAGGAGACGGAGCTCGGCGGCGCGGACAGCGACGCCGACAGCGGTGTGGACAGCGATGCGGATGCCGACGGCGGGACCGAGGACGAGCCCACCCGGGCGCCGGGAGATCCGTACGCCCCGCCGGGCATCCGGCGCGGCGGCGGCATGGAGCTGCGCCCCGAGAGCAGGCCCGAGCGGCTCGGGAGTTCCGGCGACCTCGAGGTCGGCGACTGTCTGACGGCCGCGGCGCTCGCCGACCGGTCCGGGATGACCGTGGTGGTCCCGTGCGACGAGCCCTTCCAGGTGCAGGTCGTCGGCGAGACGACCCTCGCGGGCGACACCTGGCCGGGCGAGACCGCGATCCTGCGGCAGTCGGCCGAGACGTGCTCCCGGATCGTCGACTCCGAGGCGCCTCCGGGGCTCGCTGACGTCGGTGAGGTCGACGTGGTGGCGCTTCCGCCGACGGCCGAGACCTTCGCGGACGGCGACCGCACGATCCTCTGCGCCGTGACGACGACCAGCGACACCGAGTGGTTCGACGGCTCGCTCCTCGACGAGGATCCCGCCGCGGACGCGGGCAGCGGCCCCTCCTCGGACCCCGGGGCGGGCGGCTAGTAGAGTCGGCCCTCGTGGCTACAGACTTCTCCTCCGAGATCGCGGACCTGCGCAGCACCTACGCGACCATCTCGGCCGTGACCGACCCGGACGCCCTGCGTGCGCGGATCGCCGAGCTCACAGAGGAGTCGGCCGCGCCGGACCTGTGGGACGACCCCGAGGCGGCCCAGGTGGTGACGACGAAGCTCTCGCACGCGCAGCACGACCTCGAGCGGCTCGAGCGCGTGGGGGAGAAGATCGACGACCTCGAGGCGCTCGTCGAGCTCTCCGAGGAGGAGGACGACGACCTCGACGCCGAGGTGCAGTCCGAGCTCGCTGCCGTCCGCAAGGTCCTCGCCGACCTCGAGGTCCGCACGCTGCTCTCGGGCGAGTACGACCAGCGCGCCGCCGTCGTCACGATCCGCGCCGGCGCCGGCGGCGTCGACGCCGCGGACTTCGCCGAGATGCTCATGCGCATGTACCTGCGCTGGGCCGAGCGCCACGGCTACCCGACGTCGGTGATGGACACCTCCTACGCCGAGGAGGCGGGGCTGAAGTCGGCGACCTTCGAGGTCAACGCGCCGTACGCCTTCGGCACGCTCTCCGTCGAGGCCGGCACCCACCGGCTCGTGCGGATCTCCCCGTTCGACAACCAGGGGCGTCGTCAGACCTCCTTCGCCGCTGTCGAGGTCATCCCGCTCATCGAGCAGACCGACCACGTGGAGATCCCCGAGTCCGAGATCAAGGTGGACGTCTTCCGGTCCTCCGGACCGGGCGGGCAGTCCGTCAACACGACCGACTCGGCCGTGCGGATGACGCACATCCCCACCGGCATCGTCGTGTCGATGCAGAACGAGAAGTCCCAGATCCAGAACCGTGCGGCCGCCCTGCGCGTGCTCCAGTCCCGGCTGCTGCTCCAGCGCCAGGAGGAGGAGGCCGCCGAGAAGAAGGCCCTGTCCGGGGACGTCAAGGCGAGCTGGGGCGACCAGATGCGCTCCTACGTCCTCCAGCCGTACCAGATGGTCAAGGACCTGCGCACCGAGCACGAGTCCGGCAACCCGTCCGGCGTGTTCGACGGCGAGATCGACGATTTCATCGACGCCGGGATCCGCTGGCGCCGCTCGGGCGACTCCGAGGACTGACCCACCCCCGGTCACGGCGACCTGACGAGGACGGCAACGGTCCGGTGTCGGGGCGGCGTGGCGTCCGGGACCGGCGGCGTGCCGGGACGTAGCATCCAACCGGCCAGGTTCCACCTTCCCCGCCCCCGAGACTGGCCGCCGCTGCTGTGATCCGATTCGACAACGTCTCCAAGGTCTACAAGCGGGGCGCCAGGCCCGCGCTGGACGAGGTGACCCTCGAGATCGAGCGGGGCGAGTTCGTCTTCCTCGTCGGCGCCTCCGGATCCGGCAAGTCGACCTTCCTTCGGCTCGTGCTGCGCGAGGAGCGCGCCACCTCCGGCACCGTGTTCGGGCTCGGCCACGACCTCGCGCGCCTCTCGCGCTTCCGCATGCCGCGCCACCGCCGGCAGATCGGGATGGTCTTCCAGGACTACCGGCTCCTGCCGGGCAAGTCGGTGTTCGACAACGTGGCCATCACCATGCAGGTCACGGGCCGCCCGCGGCACCAGATCCTCACCGTGGTGCCGCAGACCCTCGAGCTCGTCGGGCTCACCGGCAAGGAGAAGCGGCTCCCGCACGAGCTCTCCGGCGGCGAGCAGCAGCGCGTGACGATCGCCCGCGCCATGGTCAACCGCCCCCAGGTCCTCCTCGCGGACGAGCCCACGGGCAACCTCGACCCGGACACGTCCGAGGGGATCATGGAGCTCCTCACCCGCATCAACTCCACCGGGACCACGGTGGTCATGGCGACGCACGACGACGACCTCGTCGACCGCGCACGCCGCCGCGTGGTCGAGCTCGTCGACGGCCGCGTGGTGCGCGACGAGGCCGGCGGCTCCTACCTCGCCGTGGTCGCGGCCGCGCGCCGGGCGGCAGGCGGCCGCGACGAGGCCGCGGAGGTCGCGCGGTGAGGCTCCGGTTCATCCTCGGCCAGGTCTCCCAGGGGATCCGCCGCAACGTCGCCATGACCGTCGCCGTCGTGCTCGTGACGTTCGTGTCCCTCGTCTTCGTCGGCGCCGGCCTGCTCCTGCAGACCCAGGTCGACCGGCTCAAGGACGACTGGTACGACCGCGTCGAGGTCGCCGTCTTCATGTGCCCCACGGCGTCGGAGAACCCGGCGTGCGCGGCGGGGGAGGCGACCGAGCAGGAGATCGACGCCGTCGGGAACCTCCTTCAGTCCTCCGACCTCGAGCCTTACGTCGCGGAGGTCTTCCTCGAGACCAAGGAGGAGGCCTACGAGAACTTCCGGGAGCGGCTCGAGGACTCCGCCTGGTCCCGGCAGGTCACGGCGGACCAGATGCAGGTCTCCTACCGGATCCGGCTCGAGGACCCCGAGCAGTTCCGGATCGTCGCCGACGAGCTCGAGGGCCGCGCCGGCGTCGACGTGGTCGTCGACCAGCGCGAGCAGCTCGAGCCCCTGTTCGTCATCCTCAACCGCTCCACCGCCGTCGCGCTCGGGCTCGCCGGCGTCATGGCCGTCGCCGCCGTCCTCCTCATCACGACGACGATCCGGCTCTCCGCGCTCTCGCGCAGGCGGGAGACGGGCATCATGCGCCTCGTCGGCGCCTCGAACTGGGTCATCCAGGCCCCCTTCATGCTCGAGGGCGCGATCGCCGCGCTGCTCGGGTCCGTCCTGTCCGTCGCGGGGCTGCTCGCGGCGGTACGGTACGGAGTCGAAGGGTGGCTCGCGCCCTCCGCACCCTGGGTCGCCTTCGTGACGACCGCGGACGTGTGGCGGGTGGCCCCACTTCTCGTCCTCGCCGCCGTCCTGGTGGCAGGCGTGTCCTCGGTCGTCTCGCTCGCCCGTTACACGAAGGTCTAGGTCACTGATGTCGACGTCCTCCTCCCACCCCGCGCCCGCGCGCACGTGGCTCGTCCGTCTGCGCGAGCGGGCCGCACTCGCGGCGACCCTCGCGCTCGCCGCGACCCTGGTCGGGCCGGGAGCCGTGGCCGACGACGACGACGAACCCACCCGGGAGGAGCTCGTCGAGCGGCTCGCGGACAACGCCGAGCGGCGCGAGGAGCTCGAGCACGACCTCGAGGGCGTCTCCGCCGACCTCGCGAGCTCGCTGGTCGACCTCCAGCTCACGCGCGAGCAGATCCCGGTGGCCCAGGAGGCGCTGCAGGTCGCCGAGGACGACCTGGCGGCCGCCGAGCGGCACCAGGAGCAGGTCGAGGGGCGCCTCGGGGTGGCCGAGTCCGACCTCGCGGCCCTCGAGGACGAGATCGCCGAGGGCGAGGAGGCCTCCGAGGAGACCCAGGACGCGCTCGGGGAGCTCGCCCGGTCGACCTACCGCGGCGACACCGCGCCCTCGACCCTCGCCCTCATCACCGAGTCCTCCTCGGCCGACGACTTCATCGGCTCCTACTCGGTGGTGAGCACCGCCGTGCGCACGCAGACCGGGCTGCTCGACCGGGTGGCCGAGGAGAACGCGACCAACCGCAACCAGAGGCTGCGCCAGGACACCCTCACCCAGCGGGTCGACGACCTCAACGACGAGGCCGTCGAGGCCGTGGAGACCGCGGACGAGCTGCGCGTCCGGCAGGAGGAGGCGCTCGCCGAGGTCGAGGACCTCGAGGCGCTGCAGGAGGAGCTCGTCGCGGACCTCGAGGACCGCGAGGAGGAGCTCAACTCCGACATCAACGCGATCGGCCTGTCCAGCCTCTCCACGCAGGAGCAGATCGCCGCGATCGACGAGGAGAACCGCCGCCTCGAGCGCGAGCGCCTCGAGCGGGAGCAGCGCGAGCGGGAGGCACGCGAGCAGGCCGAGCAGGAGCGGGCCGCCCAGGAGCGCGCCGAGCGGCTCCGACGCGAGCAGGCCGAGCGGGAGGCCGCCCCGGCCGCGCCACCCCCGCCCGCACCGGCACCGGCGCCCGCACCGGAACCCGACCCGGCGCCCGCGCCCGACCCCGCGCCGGCGCCGAGCGCGACCTTCGTCCCGCCCGTCCCGCGGCCGCTCATCATCACCTCGCCGTACGGGCCGCGGATCTACCCGATCACCGGGGCCTGGTCGATCCACCCGGGCGTCGACTTCCGCAGCGCCTGCGGCAACACCCAGGGGGCGATCGCCTCAGGGACGGTGTCCGCGACCAACCCGTCGGGCACCACCGGCACGAGCGGCAACCAGGTGATCATCAACCACGGGATCATCGACGGCCGCTCCACGGTGTCGATCTACAACCACCTCTCGTCGTTCGCCGTCTCGCCCGGCCAGACGGTGTCGCAGGGCCAGTCCATCGGCTCCACCGGCCAGACCGGCATGGTCACCGGCTGCCACGTGCACCTCGAGCTGTGGCTCGACGGCCAGATGACCGACCCGATGAACGTCCTCTGACCCTCGGCTCCCGCGGGGCTCGTGAGGGGGAGGGGCCGGTGCGTCCGGCGTCGTCGGGCGTCCGGTGGAATGGGCTGGACACGGCTCGGTAGACTCGATCCTCGGCCCAGAGGTCGCCCCTGCACGGGGCGCGGGCGAACGACCGCGCACCCGGCGCGGTCCCGGAACCATCGGACGGACGGAGGTCGGTCATGAGCAGGATGAGCAGGGCGGCCAAGCCGACCGCCGCGGAGAAGGCCAAGGCGGAGGCGGACGCCAAGAAGATCGTCGCCCGCAACAAGAAGGCGCGCCACGACTACCACCTCGACGAGATCCTCGAGGCCGGCATCTCCCTGTGGGGGACCGAGGTCAAGGCGATGCGCGCCGGCCGCGCGTCCCTCGTGGACGGCTGGGTCGAGTTCGATCGCGGCGAGGCCTGGCTGCGGGACGTCCACATCCCCGAGTACGCGCAGGGCACGTGGACCAACCACGCCCCGCGGCGGAAGCGCAAGCTGCTCCTGCACAAGGAGCAGATCGCCAAGTGGGCCGTGGCCTCGCGCGAGAAGGGGCACACCGTCATCCCGCTCGAGCTGTACTTCATCGGCGGCCGGGCGAAGGTCTCCATCGCGCTCGCCCGCGGCAAGCAGGAGTACGACAAGCGTCAGACCCTGCGCGAGCGGCAGGACGACATGGAGGCGCGGCGGATGATGAGCCTGCGCAACCACGGCTGACACCCACCACATCTGGTCGAGGGTGCGGGTCAGGGGCGCGTGGTCCGGCCCCCGACCGGTCGAGAGTGCGGCTCAGCGGCCGCACGGTGGCGTGGGTCGCCGGGAATGTCCTCGCCCGCCGCTACGTTGGGCACGTATGATGGACAGTCGCACCGCGGCAACCCGGCTCGTCCGGACCGCGGGGCGGAACAACTCAACAGGGGATGATCGGTTTCGACGATGGTCGTGCTTCCAGGAGAAGCGGGTAGAGGATGCAGAGTTATCTCTTTAACGCCCTCTGCAAACCAATAGGTGCCGATTCCAAGCGCACCGACTTCGCCCTCGCCGCCTGAGCGAGCCTCGAAGTCCGTCAGCCCGGGCCTGCTCTCGTCCCGGATCCTGGCGTCATCTAGAGAGCCACTGCTCGTAGCCCTCGTCAGCGGGGCTGCGGGAACACTCAGTTGACTGGGCCCGTCAGCAGCTTGTTCGCGTGACTGCTGGGGCCGAGAAAATCTACCAGCGGACTGCACCCGGAGAAGTCCTGTTCTCACGCCGTCGGACGCGGGTTCGATTCCCGCCATCTCCACTCATCCCTGTGAGGCCGAGAGGCCCCGGACCCGCAACGGTCCGGGGCCTCTCGTCGTTGGTGCGCGTGGCGGTTCGTGCGCGGAGCTAGGTCCGTATCAGGTCTGCCCGCCCGGGGCGCACGGCCGGCCGCATCTGCGTGATACCACGCTGGTATCGTTCGGTCATGGCGATGACGTTGCGTCTGAACGAGAACGACGAGCGGGCGCTTGCCGCCCTGGCCGAGGCCGACGGGGTGAGCAAGCAGGAGGCGACCATCCGTGCGATCCACGAGGTGGCGGAGCGCCGCGGGCACGTGAAGGCGGTGTCCGAGGCGTCGGCGCGCGCGCGGAGCCGCTACGCAGAGGTGCTCGAGCGGCTGGGGCGTTGACCGTCTACCTGACCACCGAGGATCTGCTCGCGCTGGTCGACGACCTCGGCGTCGGGCCGGTCAGGGACCTGGGGCTGCTGGGGTCGGCCGCCCACCGGCCGACGACCGTGCTGTGGGGCACGGATGTCTACCCGACCGTCGTCCTCAAGGCCGCCGCGCTGCACGACTCGCTGGTCAACAACCACGCCCTTCTCGACGGCAACAAGCGTCTCGGGTGGCTGGCGATGATCGTCTTCCTCGACGTGAACGGAATCTGGATCGAGGCCCCCGACGACGAGGCCTACGACCTGGTGGTCGCCGTCGCCGACAGGTCCGCGACGATCGACGAGATCTCGGACGCCCTGCTGCGATGGTCGCAGCCCTGACTGAGCCGCCGTGACGTGCGGGCTGCAGGATCAGCTGCCGAAGGCCTGGACGAGCTCGGGCACCTCGCGCAGGTGCGTGGCCACGGTGCGGGCGGCGCGCTCGGCATCGTGCTCCTCGAGGGCGGTGACGATCTCCCGGTGCTCGCGGGCGATCGTCTCGTAGCGCTGCGGCGCGGTGGTGATCGTGCGCAGCGCCAGGCGGATCTGTCGTGAGCGCAGCGACTCGTACATCTGCGTGAGGACGTCGTTGCCGTTCCACTGCACGAGCCGCTCGTGGAAGCGCTGGTCGAGCCTGGCGGAGTCGTTCCACCTCAGCTCCTCCGCCGCCGCGTCCATCTCGTCCGCGATGGCCGAAAGGTCGGGCGGCGCCCCGAGTCTCAGCTCGCAGATGCGGGCCACCACGTGGGACTCGACGACGAACCGCGCCTGGTAGATCTCGCCCATCTCGCGCGAGTTGACCGTCCGCACCTGTGCGCCACGGCGGGGGACGAGGTCGACGTACCGCTCGGCCTGGAGCCGCTGGAGGGCCTCGCGCACCGGCGTGCGGGAGGTGCCCACCCGCTCGGCGAGCGCGACCTCCTCGACGAACTCTCCCTCGGCGAGCTCGCCGGTGAGGATGGCCTCGACGACCCACTCGTAGGCGCGGGCGCCGGCCGGAGGGGTGCGCGGGGAGCGCCTGCGGGGCTCCTTCGCGGTCCGGCTCATGGGGCGAGCATATCGTTGCACCCGGAATATGCGCCGTGTATACATGGCGTGCACATGGTTCCCGGTGGCCACCGCCGCTCTCCGGGCACCTCCGACGAAGGAGGAAGATGAATACCCCCACGAACGCCCGGCACGCGGTCTGGCTCACCGAGCCGTCGACGGCCGCCGTCGAGATGGCACGCATCGCCGGGTACGACACGGTCGTCCTCGACATCGAGCACGGCCTCTTCGACCTCGCCGCCCTCGACTCGCTCATCCCGTTCATCCGCGCCAAGGGCATGCGCGTCATCGCCAAGGTCCTCGGCCCCGAGCGCGGCCCGATCCAGCAGGCGCTCGACTTCGGGGCGAACGCCGTGGCGATCCCGCACATCGAGTCCGCCGAGCACGCCGCCCAGATCTGCGGCTACGCGAAGTTCCCCCCGCTCGGCGACCGCTCCTTCGCGGGCGGCCGGACCTCCGCCTACCGCGGGTTCACCGACCAGTGGGTGACCGACCAGGACACCGGGACCGCCTGCTACCCGATGATCGAGGACGGTTCCGCGTTCGACGACATCGAGGGCATCCTCGCCCTCCCCGTCGTCGACGGCGTGTTCGTCGGCCCGTCCGACCTCTCGCTGCGCCGGGACCGTGGGGCGTACTCCGTGGGGCCCGACGACCTCGCGGACATCCGCACCGTCGCCCGCGCGGCGCGGGCCGCCGGCAAGCCGTGGGTCCTGCCCGCCTGGAGCCGTGCCGAGCAGGAGCTCGCGGTCGCCGAGGGGGCAGACACGATCGTGGCCGTCATGCAGTACGGCGCCATGCTCGGCGGCTTCACCGCGACGAGGGAGGCGCTGCTCGAGATCGAGAAGCGCGGGAAGGACGACTGACATGACTCTCACCGCAGCCGTGGTGCAGCTGGCACCGGGCAAGGACAAGCAGGCGAACCTCGCCACCATCGAGGGGCACCTCCGTGCGGCCGCCGCCCGTGGGGCGCGCCTCGCCGTGCTCCCCGAGTACGCCGTGTTCACCGTGCCCGCGATGGACGACCGGTTCGTCGAGAGCGCCGAGCCGCTGGACGGGCCGACGGTGACCCGCCTCGCGGAGATGGGCACCGAGCTCGACCTGACGATCGTCGCCGGCGTCAACGAGCCCGCCGGCGAGGGGCGCATCCACAACACCCTCGTCGGCCTCCAGGGCGGGGAGGTCCGGGCGGTCTACCGCAAGGTCCACCTCTACGACGCCTTCGGCTACAAGGAGTCCGACAAGGTCGACGCCGCCGACCCGTCCGTGCCCCAGCTCCTCGAGGTCGACGGCTTCACCGTCGGTATGCAGACCTGCTACGACCTCCGGTTCCCGGAGACGAGCCGCACCCTGGTCGACGCCGGGGCCGACGTCCTCGCGCTCCCGGCCGAGTGGGTCCCCGGGCCGCTCAAGGAGTACCACTGGAACACGCTCCTGCGCGCCCGGGCGATCGAGAACACGACCTACGTGCTCGCCGCCGACCAGTGCGCGCCCACCGGCGCCGGGAACAGCGTGGTCCTCGACCCCATGGGCATCGCCCTGGCCGGGGTGGGGGAGGCGGCCGGCATCGCCGTCGCCGAGCTCGACCGCGCCCGGCTCGACCACGTGCGCACGGTCAACCCTGCTCTTCAGCTGCGCCGCTACGCCGTCAACCCTCGGGAGGTGCGATGACGGCGCGCGCCTCGCGCCGTCGTCCGGTCTCGGTGATCGCCCTGGCCGGCGTGGCCGCGAGCCTCGGGCTCGCCGCCTGCGGCGGGTCGGGGGGCGCCGACGGGGACGAGGAGTTCGTCCTGCACTACACGACCTACTCGAACGCGACGTCGGACCAGAGCCGCACCGTCCAGCGGTGGGCCGAGGAGGTCGAGGAGCTGACCGACGGGGGAGTCCGGGTGGAGTTCCACTACTCCGAGAGCCTGGTCGGCGCCGACGAGTCGGTGCAGGCCACCCTGGACGGCCGCGCCGACCTCGCCCAGGTCGGGTCGCTGTACGCCGCGTCCGACCTGTCGATGTACACGGTCTCCGAGCTGCCCTTCGAGACGGAGAACCCGGAGGCCCACATGCGCACCCTCGCGCGGATGTTCGAGGAGGACCCGGTCTACCGGGAGGACTTCGACCGCCAGGGCGTCCGCCAGCTCTTCCCGCTGCCGCTCGCCAGCGCCGTCGTCGGCGTCAACGAGCCGGTCTCCTCCCTGGACGACCTCGCCGGCCGCAGCATCCGTGCCGGCGGGCTCACCTCCGAGGTCATGCTCGCGGCCGGCGCGAACCCGGTGGCGATGACCGCCACCGACGTGTACGAGTCGATGGAGCGTGGCGTCATCGGCGGCTACACCTCGCTCGCGCTCGCCAACCTGCCCACGTTCGGGCTCTCCGACGTCACCCCCTACATCCTCGACCCGGGGATCGGTGCCTACGGGTCGTCGATCGTCGTCGTCAACGAGGAGCTCTTCGACTCCATGCCCGCCGAGTATCAGGACGCGCTCCTCACGGCGTCCGGCCACGCGGTCGACAACGGGCTCGAGGAGCTCGGCGTGCTCGCCGACGAGGCGTGCGCCGACCTGCGCGAGTCCGATGCCGAGTTCACCTCGCTGCCCGACGAGGACGTGGCGGAGTGGCGCGAGCTGGCAGGGGCAGACGACGACTGGGTGGACCGCTACTCCGAGCGTGGCTACGACGCGGCAGGCGTCCTCGAGCGCTACCGCCGCATCATCGCGGAGGAGACCGAGGCGTCCAGCTACGTCGACCCGCTCCACGACTGCATGGGGGAGGCGTCATGACCGCCCCCCGCCTGCCCCGCGCCCTCACGGGCCTCGCCGGTGCGCTCAGCCTCCTGGCCGGCGCCCTCCTGCTCGTCCTCGCCGTGCTCACGGTCGCCGACGTCGCCGGACGGTCGCTGTTCGACCGCTCGATCGTCGGCACGGTCGACATCTCGACGATGCTGCTCGTCGGCGTCGCGTTCCTCGGTCTGGCCGCAGCGCAGGTCGACGGCAGGCACGTCGACGTCGACCTCGTGGAGGCGCGGCTCCCGCAGGGGGCCCGCGTGGTCCTCGCGATCGTGCGCTGCGTGCTTCTCGTCGGCCTCGGCGCCGTGCTCGTCTGGGGCCTGACCGACCAGCTGATGAGCGCCTACGACCGCGGCGAGACGACGAACGACATCCTGCGGCTGCCCACCTGGCCCGCGAAGCTCGCCCTCGTCGTCTCCTACGTGCTCTTCTTCGTCACGGCGATCTGGTCGACCGTCAACGACGTCCGGGTGCTGCGCCGGGGCGAGGACCTCGCGCCGTCCTGGGCCGACCAGGCCGCGGACGAGAGCCTGCTCGTCACGCCGGCGGGCAGCACCGGTGCTGCCGCGGGCGGCACGACCGACACCGCCACAGCCGGCACGACAGACACCGCCCCGGGCGGGACCACCGACACCGAGGGGGGTGCGCGATGAGCGCCGAGAACCTGTTCGCCCTGGCCACCGTGCTCGTCGTCTTCCTCGCGCTGCTGACGATCCGGTTCCACGTGGGCCTGTCGCTCATGCTCGCCGGGATGGTCGGCGTCATCCTGCTCCGCACGACCGACGCCGCCGTCAGCACCGTGGCCAGCCAGCCGTTCTCGGCCTCGGCCGACTACTCGCTGACGATCATCCCGCTGTTCATGCTCATGGGCGTGTTCGCGGTCCACGGCCGCCTCGCGGCCGCCGGGTTCGACGGCGCCTCCCGGATGCTCGGCCGGTTCCCCGGCGGCACGGCGCTCGCCTCGCTGGCGGGCTCGGGCATGTTCGCCGCCGTCACGGGGTCGAGCGTCGCCACCGTCGCCACGATGGCGCGCGTCTCGACCGACGCCATCGTCAAGGCCGGCCACGGCATCAAGCTGGCGGCGGGTGTGGTCAGCGCGGGCGGCACGCTCGGCGTCCTCATCCCGCCGTCGATCGTCCTCGTCCTCTACGGCGTGGTCACCGAGGAGAGCATCGGCCGGCTGCTGCTCGCCGGCATCGGCCCCGGGCTGCTGACGATCCTCGTCTACGCCGTGACGATCGTCCTGCTGGTCGTGCGCGAACGGCGGCGCTCGGCGGCGATCGAGGCCCAGGTGCCCGCGACGGTGGGTGCCGGTGCGGCCGGGACCTCGGCCGACGCGACCGGCGAGGGGCGGGCGAACGACGCGGGCGTGTCCGGCGTCGGGGACTCCGACCATCCCGAGGGTGAGGGGAACGCCCCGACGACGACGAACAGGCCCGACCGGGCCGGCGTCGCCTACCTCGCCGTGATCTTCCTCGTCTCGATCGGCACGATCTACGCCGGCGTGGCCACGCCCACCGAGGCCGCGTCGTTCGGTGCGATGACCGCGCTGATCATCCTGCTCATCCGGACGCGGCCGCCGCGGTGGATGGTCGTGCTCAAGGAGTCGGTGACGGAGGCCGTCGGGCTCACCGCCATGACGTTCCTGCTCATGGCCGGGGCCGGGGTCTTCACGTACTTCCTCGCCCTGTCCGGGGCGAGCAGCGCGCTCGTCGACGCGGTGGTCTCGGCGGAGCTCCCGCCCTACCTCGTCCTCGTGCTGTGCCTGCTCATCCTCCTGCCGCTGGGGATGTTCCTCGACGGCGTGTCGATGATCCTCGTCGCGGCCCCGCTGCTGCACCCGATCCTCACCGAGTACGGGTTCGACGGCATCTGGCTGGGCATCCTCGTGGTCAAGGTGGCCGAGATGGCGCTCATCACCCCGCCGGTCGGCATGAACGCGTTCGTCTACTCGGGCTCGGTGCCCGAGGCGGGCCTCGGCCGGGTCTTCCGCGGGATCGTGCCGTTCATCGTCGCGGACGTCGTGGTGGTCGCGATCCTCATCCTCGTGCCCGACATCGTCACGTTCCTGCCGGACATGGGTAACGCCTGACATCGGTGGGTCGCGAGCGTGCGGCCCGCCCCCGACGAGCCCCGGACCCCTCGCGGTCCGGGGCTCGTCGTCGTCGTGAGCGTGTGCCCGGGGGTGCTCGTGGACGTGGCTCAGAGGCTCCCGGCCGACCGGAAGACGTCGAGGAACGCCGACGCGGCGGGGCTGAGCTCGGTGCTGCGGTGCATGGCCACGAGGGTGAGTCCGACGTCGGTCCGCAGGTCGTTGACCTGGAGGCCCGCGTGCCGGGCGAGCGAGCGCCACCCTTCCGCCATGATCGCGGTGCCCGTCCCGGCGAGCACCATCGGCAGGATCGCCTCGCGGTGCTCGGACTCGATGACGATCGCCGTCGACCGGTTGGCGGCCACCACCTCGTCGGCCACCTTGCGCATGCCCGTCCCGTCCTGGCCGGCGATGAGGCGGATCCCCTCGAGGTCGGCGTAGCTCAGCGTGCGTCCGGCGGGCAGCCGGCTGTCCCGCGGCGCGACGACGATGAACCCCTGCTGCGCCACCGGGACGAGCGTGAGGCTGCCCGCGGAGAGCGGCGTGGT
Source organism: Georgenia sp. Z1344 (assembly GCF_057652375.1). Classification (NCBI taxonomy): domain Bacteria; kingdom Bacillati; phylum Actinomycetota; class Actinomycetes; order Allobogoriellales; family Allobogoriellaceae; genus Georgenia; species Georgenia sp. Z1344. The sequence continues at coordinate 2,626,344 of NZ_CM172728.1, forward strand.
GGTCGCGGCGATCCCGACCTCGACCGCGCCGGACAGCACGAGCGCGCTGACGACGGCCGGGGTGCCGGCGGCGCGGATGACGACCTCGACGTGCGGATACTGGCGGGAGAACACGTCGAGCACGCCGGGCAGGGGGTCGACGGCCTGGGACGGCATCGTCGTGATGACGAGCCGGCCGCGCCGGAGGCCGGAGACGGCCTCGACGTTCGCGCGGGACAGGTCGAGCCAGTGCAGGACCTCGCGCGCCGGTGCCACGAGCGCCTCGCCCGCGGCCGTCAGCCGCAACGACCGCCCCGCGCGCGAGAACAGGTCGGTGCCCAGGCTGCGCTCGAGGGTGCGGATGGACTGGGAGACGGAGGGTTGGGCGACGTAGAGCTTCTCCGCCGCGGCGCGGACACCGCCCTCGTCGACGACGGCGAGGAAGTACTCGAGCTGGCGGGCGTCCACCGGCTGCACGTTACCGTGGCCGAAACCTATCGGCGAAGCGGACGCCACGACGAACGCCGCTCGGGTCGGCGCGTCATCAGATAGGCGTGACCTATCGGAGCGATCCGATGTTGGTCTTGGACGTCACACCCGGTGTCCGGCTCTACTGGTGGAGGACGCCGCGACGACGCGGCGCGCACGAGACCCGCACAGGAGCGAGACGTGACGAACGCGTACAGGATTGCCACCATCCCGGCCGACGGCGTGGGCCGCGAGGTCGTCGAGGTCGGCCGCCAGGTGCTCGAGGAGGCACTCGCGGTCGCCGGAGGCGATGCCACCTTCGAGTGGACGGAGTTCCCCTGGGGCTCGGACTACTACGCCGAGCACGGCGTGATGATGGCCGAGGACGGTCTCGAGCAGCTCAAGGGGCACGACGCCATCTACTTCGGCGCCGTGGGCTGGCCGGGCGTGCCCGACCACGTCAGCCTGTGGGGCCTGCGCCTCGCGATCTGCCAGGGCTTCGACCAGTGGGCCAACGTCCGCCCCGTCACCTTCCACCCCGGCATCACCAGCCCGCTGCGCAAGGCCGACACCACCCCGCTCGACTGGGTCGTCGTCCGTGAGAACAGCGAGGGCGAGTACGCGGGCGTGGGCGGCCGCAACTTCTCCGGACGGGAGTCCGGCGAGGTCGCCGTCCAGAGCTCGCTGTTCACCGAGGCCGGCTGCGAGCGGATCATGCGCTTCGCCTTCGACCTCGCCCGCACGCGCGACCGGAAGAAGGTCACGAGCGTGACCAAGTCCAACGCGCAGCAGTACGGCATGGTCCTGTGGGACGACGTCTTCAGGCGGGTCGCCGCCGACTACCCGGACGTCGAGACCGAGAGCGTCCTCGTCGACGCGATGGCCGCGAAGTTCGTGCTGCGGCCCGAGGACCTGTCCGTCGTCGTCGCCTCCAACCTCAACGCCGACATCCTCTCCGACCTCGGCAGCGCGCTCGCCGGCAGCCTCGGCCTCGCCAGCAGCGCCAACCTCAACCCCGAGCGCCGGTTCCCGTCGATGTTCGAGCCTGTGCACGGCTCGGCGCCGGACATCGCGGGCAAGGGCGTGGCCAACCCGATCGGCGCCGTGCTCAGCGGAGCCCTCATGCTCGACCACCTCGGCGAGACCGCGGCCGCCGATGCGGTGCGCGCCGCCGTCGACGCCGTCACCGGTGCCGGCGTCCTCACGCCCGACGTCGGGGGCACCTCCGGCACCGCCGACATCACGTCGGCGCTCATCGCCGAGCTGCGCGCCGCCGCCGGCTCCCGGCCCGCCGACGACGCGGCAGTCGTCTCCCAGTAGTCCGGCGGGCGCCCACCGCCCGCCGAACCGGTGCGGGAGCGGCACCGCTGCTGCCCTCGCACCCGCACGACCCGGTTCCACCACACGATCCAACGGAGGACGAGAGATGAACCGCCTGACGAAGATTGCCGCCCCCCTCGCCGGGGCCGCCCTGCTCCTGGCCGCCTGCGGCGGTGGCGACGACGCCGCCGACTACCCCGACCGCCCCATCGACTACGTCGTGGCGTTCGACGCCGGCGGCGAGTCCGACATCACCGCCCGGCTCCAGCAGGAGCCGCTCGCCGAGGCCCTCGGGGTCGACATCACCGTGTCCAACCAGCCCGGCGGCGGCGGCGCGCTCGCCTGGTCCGAGCTCACCCGCACCGAGCCCGACGGCTACACCGTCATGGGCCACAACATCCCGCACATCATCCTCCAGCCGATGATGCGCGACGACGCCGGGTACGAGACCGACGACCTCGAGCACGTCTACTTCTTCCAGAGCACGCCGAACGTCCTCATGGTCAGCGCCGACAGCGAGTACGAGACGATCGAGGACTTCATCGCCGCGGCCGAGGAGAACCCCGGCTCCCTGTCCGTCGGCGGCTCCGGCGACTACAGCGCCAACCACGTGGCCACGCTGCTGCTCAACGACGAGGCCGGCATCGAGACGACCTACACCCCGTTCTCGGGCACCGGCGCCGCGACCCCGGCCCTGCTCGGCGGGCACGTCGACGCGCTCATGACCTACACGCCGATGATCGACCAGCTCGGCGACCAGGTCCGGGTCCTCGCCGTCGCGACCGAGGAGCGCCTCCCGCAGTGGGAGGAGTACCCGACCTTCATCGAGAGCGGTGTCGAGCTCGCCGACGGCGCCTACCGCGGCGTCGCCGTCCCGCCCGAGACGCCCCAGGAGATCATCGACCAGCTGGTCACCGCCTTCGAGGAGGTCAATCAGGACCCCGAGCTCGTCGAGCAGTTCGAGCAGCAGGGCTTCGTGCTGGAGAACATCGGTCCGGAGGAGGCGCAGGAGCTCATCGACGAGCGTCGGGAGGTCTACACCGACCTCTTCGAGCGGCTCGGCCTGATCTGACCGTCCTCGACCGATAGCGAGACACCATGCTCGAGATGCTGAGCCAGGGATTCCTGGCGAACCTCGCGCCGTCCATGCTGCTCCTCGTGCTCGTGGGCACGGCGGGCGGCATGGCCATCGGCGCCATGCCGGGGCTGAGCGCCACCATGGGCCTGGCCCTGCTCGTCCCCTTCACCTTCACGATGGAACCCACCAGCGCGATGGTCCTGCTCGGGGCCTTCTACATGGGCGCCATCTACGGCGGGTCCTTCACCGCCATCCTCGTCAACGCCCCCGGCACGCCGTCCTCCGTGGCGACCGCCTTCGAGGGCTACAAGATGACGAAGAAGGGCAAGAGCGAGCTGGCCATCGTCGCCGCCACGATGGGTTCGCTCGTCGGCGGCATCATCGGTGTCATCGCCCTCATCTTCCTCGCGCCACCGCTCGCGGACTTCTCGCTGCGGTTCGGCCCGCAGGAGTACTTCTGGGTGGCGATCTTCGGTCTGACGATCATCGTCAGCATGTCGACCGGCTCGATCCTCAAGGGCCTCATCGGCGGCACGATCGGCCTGCTGCTGGCCACCATCGGGATCGCCCCGGTCGGCGGCGAGGTCCGCTTCACCTTCGGCGAGCCCATGCTCCAGGGTGGTGTCCCGCTGGTGCCGGCGATGGTCGGTCTGTTCACCATCCCCGAGGTCATCAAGCTCATCGCCCGCAAGGGTCGTGAGGCGGAGATGGAGCAGGCCCCTCGCGAGCGGGACAGCGTGTGGCAGATGATCGGTCAGACCGTCGGCAAGCCGTTCAACGCCATCCGTTCCGCGGTCATCGGCACGGTCGTCGGCATCCTGCCCGGCGCCGGCGGCAGCGTGGCCAACCTCGTGGCCTACAGCGAGGCCAAGCGCGCGTCGAAGGTCAAGGAGAACTACGGCAAGGGCGAGGTCGAGGGCGTCGTCGCGGCGGAGTCCGCCAACAACGCCACCGTCGGCGCGGGGCTCATCCCCACCCTGACGATCGGTGTGCCCGGCACGCCGCCCGACGCGATCATCCTCGGCGTGCTCCTCCTGCACGGGCTGCGGCCCGGCGCGGAGCTCTTCGAGACGTCGGGCGACCTCGTCGGCACGCTCATCGTGGCCCTCGCGGTCTCCGCGATCATGATGGTGCCGGTCGGCCTCATCGCGGGTCGCGGCCTGCAGCGCGGCGTCATCGCGCTGCCCGCGCGCTACCTCGCGCCGGGAATCATGGTGCTCACGATCGTCGGTGCGTTCGCCGTGCGCTCGTCGGTCGTCGACGTCGTCATCATGCTCGTGGTCGGCGTCGCCGCGTACTTCCTCGGGCTCGTCGGCATCAGCTCCGCGCCGATCGTCCTCGGCCTCATCCTCGGGACGATCGCCGAGACCGGGCTGGTCCAGGGCCTGCTCACCTCCCAGGGCGACGCCCACCCGTGGATGTCGTTCTTCACCCGACCGATCTGCATCGTCCTCATCGCGATGACCGTGCTCGCGCTCCTGTGGCCGATCGTCCAGGGCGTGCGCCGCCGCCGGGGCACGGGCGGCGACCTCGAGGCCGAGATGATCGATGCCAACGAGGCCGACAGGGCCGCGGCCACCGTCGGCGGGTCGACCGCCGTGTCCACGTCGGACGCGGGCACGACGGCGCACACCGGCGACGCCCGACCAGACGCGCCACCCTCACGGTCCGACCGACCGCAGGGTCACGAGGGGAAGGACTGACATGGCACGCGTACTGTCCGCCACCACGAAGGTCAACGTCCTCGTCGGGATCGTCGTCGTCGCCCTCGCCGGGTTGTTCTGGTCCCAGCGCAGCTACACGACCGAGCACGGCGGCACGTTCGCCGACCCGGTCATCCTCGTTCTCGGTGCGCTCGGGATCGTGCTGGTGATCCTCGGGCTGATCGGCCGCGACATCAGCGGGGGCGACGACCAGGACCTCGAGCGGCTGCCGATCATGCGGCTGGCGATCGCCGTCGCCGTGCTGGCCGCGTGGGTGCTCACGCTGCCCTACCTCGGGTACGTGGTCGGGGGGATCATCTTCTTCGTCCTCACCGCGCTGCTCATGCGCAAGGAGCGACCCTCGTGGAAGGGCGTCCTGCTCGACGTCGCCGTCGCGGTGGTCCTCCTCCTCGCGTTCAACTACGTGTTCAGCGAGTACCTCTACATCCGCCTGCCCGAGCTGGGCCTGTGAGCCCGGCCCGGGTGGCCGGTCCGAGTCCGGCCGACCGTCCCTGAGCCGGAGACCCCGGGCACGACGACGCACCCCTGGTGGGTGTCCGTCGTCGTGCCCGGGCGGGGGGCGGCCGGCCCACCCACGGCCCGCCGGCACCAGCGCCCTGACCGTCCGAACGACCCACCCATGCCCGAACCCGGGCGCCGCCGACCGGCGCCCGATCCCTGTGAGGAGTCCCGTTGAGAATCGTCGAGATCCGCGAGCGCACGTTCCCCATCAGCTCGCCCATCCGCAACGCGTACATCGACTTCAGCAAGATGACGCTCAGCCTCGTCGCCGTCGTCACCGACGTCGTGCGGGACGGCCGCCCCGTCGTCGGGTTCGGGTTCAACTCCAACGGCCGCTACGGGCAGGGCTCGATGATGCGTGAGCGGTTCATCCCGCGCGTCCTCGAGGCCGACCCGGCCTCCCTGCTCGACGAGACGGGCGACAACCTCGACCCGGCGGCCGTATGGGACGCGATGATGAGCAACGAGAAGCCGGGTGGGCACGGGGAACGCTCCGTCGCCGTCGGGACCATCGACATGGCCGTGTGGGACGCGGTCGCGAAGATCGCCGGGGTCCCGCTCTACCAGCTCCTCGCCGACCGGTACGGCGACGGGAGGCCGAACCGGGAGGTCTTCGTCTACGCCGCCGGCGGCTACTACTACCCCGGGCAGGACCTGGCGGCCCTGCAGGACGAGATGCGCGGCTACCTCGACCGCGGCTACACGGTGGTGAAGAAGAAGATCGGCGGGGCCGACCTCGCGACCGACCTCAGGCGCATCGACGCCATCCACGAGGTCATCGACGGCCGCGCCACGCTCGCCGTCGACGCCAACGGGCGCTTCGACCTCCCGACGGCGCTCGAGTACGGGGAGGCGCTGAGCAGCTATGACCTGTTCTGGTACGAGGAGGCCGGCGACCCGCTCGACTTCGAGCTCCAGGCGCAGCTCTCCCAGTCCTACGCCGGGCCGATGGCCACGGGGGAGAACCTGTTCTCCGTCCAGGACGCCCGCAACCTCATCCGGTACGGCGGGATGCGCCGGGACCGGGACTGGCTGCAGTTCGACTGCGCCCTCAGCTACGGGCTGGTCGAGTACCTGCGCATCCTCGACATGCTGCGCGAGCACGACTGGTCGCCGACCCGCTGCATCCCGCACGGCGGCCACCAGATGTCGCTGAGCATCGCCGCCGGGCTCGGCCTCGGCGGCAACGAGTCCTACCCCGACCTGTTCCAGCCGTTCGGCGGGTTCCCGGACGGTGCGAGCGTGGTGGATGGGGTAGTCACCCTGCCCGAGCTGCCGGGCATCGGGTTCGAGGGCAAGACCGACCTGTACGCGCTCATGGCGGAGCTCGCCGGCTGATCCGGCGGCGCAGGAGCAGCGCGACGGCGTCCGTCCGGGTGGGCCGGGCGGACGCCGTCGGGCGTCGCAGGGGCGTCAGCCGATGTTGAACATCCAGCCGATGCCGTAGCGGTCGGTCAGCATGCCGAACGAGGCGCCCCAGGGGGCCTCCTCGAGGGGCTGGGTGGCCTGTCCGCCCTCGGCCAGCCCGTGGAAGGCGGCGGTGAGGGCCTCCTTGTCGTCGGCGTCGCCGACGAGCGAGATCTGGACGCTCGAGCCCGGCTGGTGGGGCATCCCCGAGGGGACGTCCGCGGCCATGACCTGGAAGCCGAACGGCGTGGTCAGCTGGGCATGCATGACGAGGTCGGCGTCCTCGGGCGGCACCATGACCTCGCCGCCGGTGCTCTCGGCGAACGAGGCGTGCGTGTCGACCTCGAGCTCGCCGCCGAGGACGGACCGGTAGTGCTCCATCGCCTCCGCGGCGGTGCCCTGGAAGTTGAGGTAGGGGACGAGTGTGACGGTCATACGGGTTCCTCCCGTGCGACGCCGCCCGGCCGGGCGACTCGTTGTCCGGTCCCCGCGTCGTCGCGGGCACCCACCGGGCACCGGGCGCCCGACGCCGCACACGCTAGTGCGGGCCGCCGACACCGCGGAACCCCGGCACCGCCGCCCCGCGCCACTGATACGGATGTGACTCGTGGGGTCCGCGTGACGCCCCGCACCCCCAGAACGGCGCCACACCGCCAAAATCCGCCCGCCGCGCCACGCATCGGGGCCCATCTGTGCGTAGTCTCGTCGCACTGCGCCCCACCGGGCGCTCACCACGTACGACGAGAGGGATTACATGTCCGTCAACCGCACCGAGCTCGTGGCCGCCATCGCTGAGCGCGCCTCCCTGACGAAGGCCCAGGCCGACTCCGCCCTGGCCGCGTTCCAGGACGTCCTCATCGAGTCGCTCAAGGCCGGCGACCCCGTCAAGGTCACGGGTCTGCTCTCGGTCGAGCGCGTCGAGCGCGCCGCCCGCACGGGTCGCAACCCGCGCACCGGCGAGGCCATCGAGATCCCCGCCGGCTACGGCGTCAAGGTCTCGGCCGGCTCCAAGCTCAAGGACGCCGTCTCCTCGAAGTGACCTTCGGGAGCCCTGACGGGCGCGGTGCGGCTCCGGCCGCACCGCGCCCGTCGTCGTTCCGGCAGGCAACCCCCGCACCGCGCCCGGTCACGGCCCTCGACGACGAGGGTCGGCGCTCGTCGTCGGGCATGGACGTGGAGGCACACCCGGGGACGACGGCGACACACCCCCGTGGCGTTCCCGACCCCGAGGGGGACTGCCCGGCGTCGGACCGGCGTCCTAGACTGACGACCATGACCTCGATCCCGGACGAGAACCAGCCGCACTCCGCCCCGGCGGGCCCGGCGACGTCCACGGACGTCCTCGAGCGCACGGAGACCGAGCACGAGGAGCGGCTCGACTCCGGCGACGCCGAGCGGTTCGCCCACTACGTCCGCAAGGACAAGGTCGAGGCCGGCCGCCCCGTCGTCGCGCTGTGCGGCAAGGTCTGGACGCCGGGCCGGGACCCGAAGAAGTTCCCCGTCTGCCCCACCTGCAAGGAGATCTACGAGGGTCTCTCCGGCGGTGGCGAGGGCGATGGTGGCGGACGCCGCGGCTGGCCGTTCGGCCGGGGCCGCGGGGAGTGACCGCCGGACCCCACTCCCGGTCAGAGCCGACCACCTCGCACGCCGGACCTTCCGCGCCCCAGGCGCCGTCGACGGCGGCAGCCGAGCAGCTCTCGCCCGCGTTCCCGCAGCGCGCCGCGTGGGGCACGGCCGCGCCGCTGCGCGCGTGGCAGGCCGAGGCGCTCGAACGCTTCCGGGAGCGCGACTCGCGGGACTTCCTGGCCGTCGCGACCCCCGGGGCAGGCAAGACGACCTTCGCCCTGCGCGTGGCCACCGAGCTCCTCGCGAGCGGCCAGGTCCGGCGCGTGAGCGTGGTCTGCCCGACCGAGCACCTCAAGTCCCAGTGGGCCGCGGCCGCCGAGCGGGTGGGGATCGCGCTCGACCCCGCGTTCGCGAACGCCCAGGGCCGCCACGCCGCGCACTTCGACGGGGTCGCGCTGACCTACGCCCAGGTCGCCGCCAACCCGGGCCTGCACCGCGCCCGCACCGAGGCCGAGCCCACGCTCGTCATCCTCGACGAGATCCACCACGGCGGCGACGCCCTGTCCTGGGGCGACGCCGTTCGTGAGGCCTTCGAGCCCGCCCGCCGGCGCCTCGCGCTGACCGGTACCCCGTTCCGGTCCGACACGGCGGCGATCCCGTTCGTCGACTACGTGGCGGACGCCGACGGCATCCGACGCTCGCGCGCCGACGTCAGCTACAACTACGGCCAGGCGCTCGCCGACGGCGTGGTCCGGCCTGTCATCTTCCTCGCCTACTCCGGGCTCATGCGGTGGCGTACGCGCACGGGGGACGAGATCGCGGCCTCGCTCGGCGAGCCGCTGACGAAGGACCAGACTGCGCAGGCGCTGCGCACCGCCCTGGATCCCGACGGTGAGTGGGTGCCCTCCGTCCTCACCGCGGCCGACGCCCGGCTCACCGAGGTGCGCCGCACCGTCCCCGACGCCGGCGGGCTTGTCATCGCCACCGACCAGGCGGCCGCCCGGGCCTACGCGCGGGTGCTCGCGGCGATCAGCGGCGAGGAGCCGGTCGTCGTCCTCTCCGACGACGCCGGGTCGTCCGACCGCATCGAGGAGTTCGCGCGCGGCGAGCAGCGCTGGATGGTCGCCGTCCGCATGGTCTCCGAGGGCGTCGACGTGCCCCGGCTGTCCGTCGGCGTCTACGCGACGACGACGGCGACGCCCCTGTACTTCGCGCAGGCCGTGGGGCGGTTCGTGCGCGCGAGGCGGCGCGGCGAGACGGCGTCGCTGTTCCTCCCGTCGGTCGGGCCGCTGCTCGAGCTGGCCGGCGAGCTCGAGGCCGAGCGCGACCACGCGCTCGACCGGCCGGTGCGCGAGGGCGAGTTCGTCGTCCCCGAGGACCAGCTCATGGCCGAGGCCAACCGCGAGGAGAAGGCCTCCGACGAGCTCGCCCTGCCCGGGTTCGCTGCGCTCGGCTCGCAGGCCACGTTCGACCGGGTGCTCTTCGACGGCGGCCACTGGGGGACCGAGGCCGACGTCGGCTCGCCCGAGGAGCAGGAGTACCTCGGCATCCCCGGGCTGCTCGAGCCGGAGCAGGTGACGACCCTGCTGCGCGAGCGGCAGGCCAAGCAGGCCGCGGCGCAGAAGGACCAGGCGGCGGCCGCGCGCAAGCGAGCGGCGAACGCCGGCGTCGACGAGCACAAGAAGCGGGCCCGTGCGCGCAAGGAGCTGTCCTCCCTGGTGTCCGCGTGGTCGCGGCGGGCGGGCACACCGCACGGCGTCATCCACACCCAGCTGCGCTCGACGTGCGGCGGGCCCGAGATCGCCACGGCGTCGACCGAGGAGATCGAGGCCCGGATCGCGCTCGTGCGGAAGTGGTTCGTCGGCGGCCGCTGACCCAAGCTTCATCGAGATTGCGGTTCGTCGTCGTCGAGATTGCGGTTGGGAGCTGTACGACGGGTCGAGAGTGCGGGTGAGAACCGTGAGGCCTTCATCGAGATTGCGGTTCGTCGGTCACCCCGGACGCTGCGGACGCTGCGGTGGGGAGCTCGTCCCGGCGGCCGCCGGCCCATGGGGCCGCTCGCGTGAGAACCTGGACCCGACGTCGAACCTCAGGAGGATCCCGTGGGCTGGTGGCTGACCCCGATGCTGCTCGGCGCGCTCGCGATCACGATCGGCGTCGTCGAGCACGAGATCGGCTGGCTCCAATGGATCGGCGTGGGCCTCGTCGTCGTCGGACTGGCCGTGGGAATCGTCCGCCCCGGCGGCACGCGGCAGAAGCCGGGCCGCCCATCCGACCTGCGTGGGACGTCGACGCCGTACTTCGGCTGATCCCGGCCGGCGGCGAGTCGCGGCTGCCGATCACCAACCTCGCCGTCAACCTCGACGAACCGCAATCTCGACGTGCACCAACCGCAGTCTCGATGGGGCCGGCGCTGAGCCGCACTCTCGACCGTTCGTGCGGCTCCCAACCGCAATCTCGACGACGACGAACCGCAATCTCGACGAGCACCAACCGCTGTGAGTGTGGGGGTGGCTGGTCTGGGACTGGCTGGCAGGGTGGTGGCTGGTCGTTCCGCTCGTGGGTGTGACTCGGCGAACCGCAGACCCCTTGTTGGGGGTGTCTGGAGATTGATCTGTCCGCCCATGGGTGGGGTGGCCGGCACCGTCCTGGCCCATCTCGGAGACCTGATCAGAAGGTTGTCCGCCACTGGTGTGGCGTGACTCGTCACAGTGTTGTCCCGAGGTGACTCCTACCCAGAACGGCACCGGCCACCAGCGACCAGACCATCCACTCATTGGTAGGAAGGACACCAGGCCGCTATGGCTATCGTCGCGCACTCCCATCCGTTCGTCATCGGGGTCGACACCCACGCCCAGACCCATTCGTTGGCGGTGCTGGCCGCCCGCGGCGAGCTGATCGATTCTGCCCAGTTCCCGACCACGCCTGCGGGCATGGCCCGCGCGATCGCCTGGGCCGCTCGCCGCACCGGGGCCGATATGGCCGCGTTGTGGGTCATCGAGGGCGCCGCGTCCTACGGCGCGACCCTGGCCGGCGTTGTCCAGGACGCCGGCTATCAGGTCGTGGAGGCCGCGCGGATGAACCCGCGCGGGAACCGGGGCGTGGGTAAGTCCGATGCCCTGGATGCCTACCGCATCGCGGCCGCCGTCCTCCCGCTTCAGGTCAGCCGGCTGCGGCACCTCCGCGCCGCTAGTGGGGTCCGGGCCGCGCTGCGGGTCCTGCTCACCGCCCGCGAGCAGATGAACAGCGAACGTACCGCGGCCACGAACGCGCTGACCGCGCTGCTGCGCGTCAGCGACCTGGGTATCGATGCGCGCCGGGCCCCGGGCAAGAAGGTGATCGCCATGATCAGCCGGTGGCGCGAGCGCGATGAGGACATCGCCACCGCGACCGCCCGCAGCGAGGCCGTCCGCCTGGCCGCCCAGATCCTGGCCCTGGACGTCGAGCTCGCCACGAACAAGAAGCGCATCACCGTTCTGGTCAAGTCCAGCCTGGCCGCGCCGCTGCTCGAGATGCATGGTGTCGGGCCGATCACCGCGGCCGTGTCACTGACCGTGTTCTCCCACCCGGGCCGGTTGCGTTCCGAGGCCGCGTTCGCGGCCCTGGCCGGGGTCAGCCCGATCCCGGCCTCCTCGGGCAACACCGTGCGACACCGCCTCAACCGCGGGGGCGACCGGCAACTGAACAGGGTCCTGCATACCGCGGTCGTGACCCGGATGAGTCACGACCCCGAGACCCGCGCCTACGTCGAACGCCGCGCCGGCGAGCACCGCACCAAGGCCGAGATCCGCCGCTGCCTCAAGCGCTACCTCGCCCGCCGCATCTTCCGCACCCTCAACAGCACCCCCGAACCCACCATGGCCGCTTGACGAAACATAGAAGGATCAATCTCGACGTGCACCAACCGCAGTCTCGACGAACGGAGGGTGGACGTCAGGCGTGGCCGCTCGGGTCCTCGAGGGCGTCGTCGCTCGGGTCGACGTCGACGTGCCGGGTCGGGATCGCCGGCTCGCCCTCCGAAAGCCGCCACGCCGGGTACGGGAGCGCGGCGCGGGACTCGGCGTGCCGGGCCTTCGCGGCCTCGAGCGCGTCGGGGCCGTGGTGCTCGGCCACGGGTTCGCCGCCGACCACGAGGTCGACCATGAGGCGTCGCGCCCCCTGCCGGTCGACCTCGGCCCACACCTGGTCCGCCGAGGTCCCGGAGACGACGAGCTCCTCGACCGCGTGCCCGGCGCCGTCGACGATCCGCCCCGCGCGCTTGAGCCCGCCGACCGACTTCTTCGACGTCGACCGCTTGGCGACCTCCCGGGGCCGGCCGTCGGCGCCCTCGCGCGAGACGAGCTTGTAGACGAGCTCGGCGGTGGGGTGGCCGGACCCGGTGACGAGCTTGGTGCCCACCCCGTAGCTGTCCACGGGGGCGGCGTTGAGGGCGGCGATCGCGTACTCGTCGAGGTCGGAGGTCACGGTGATCCGCGTCGTCGTGGCGCCGAGGGCGTCGAGCTGTGCGCGCACGGTGAACGCCTGCGCCACGAGGTCGCCCGAGTCGAGGCGCACGGCCCCGAGCTCGCCACCCGCGGCGCGCGCGGCGGCGACGGCCCGCTCGACCCCGCGCTCGACGTCGTAGGTGTCGACGAGCAGCGTGGTGCCCGGCCCGAGGGCGTCGACCTGCGCGGCGAACGCGTCCTCCTCGGAGTCGTGCAGCAGCGTGAACGAGTGGGCGGCCGTGCCGATCGCGGTGATGCCGTACCGGCGCCCGGCCTCGAGGACCGAGGTCGCGGAGAAACCGCCGACGACGGCGGCCCGCGCGGCGGCCACGGCGGAGTCCTCGTGGGTGCGGCGCGCGCCCATCTCGAGCAGCGGCCGGCCGTGGGCAGCGGTCGCCATCCGGGACGCGGCGGCGGCCACGGCGGAGTCGTGGTTGAGGATCGACAGGACGAGGGTCTCGAGGATGACGGCCTCGGCGAACGTGCCCTCGACCACCACGATCGGGGAGCCGGGGAAGAACACCTCGCCCTCGGGGTAGCCCACGACGTTCCCGGTGAAGCGGTACTCGCGCAGCCGGTCGATCGTCTCGTCGGACACGATCTTCGCCCGGTGGAGGTAGTCGAGCTCGTCGGGGCCGAACGTGAAGTCGCCGATCGAGTCGAGCAGCCGCCCGATGCCGGCGACCACGGCGTACCTGCGCCTGGCCGGCAGTCGACGGTTGAAGACCTCGAAGACGCTCTGCCGGTCGGCGGTGCCCGAGCGGACGGCGGCCTCGACCATCGTCAGCTCGTACATGTCCGTCTTGAGCGCGGTCGATGCGCGGTGGCTCATGTGGGGAGAGTAGTCGCGCGTCGGACCGCGGCGGTTATCGTGGACGTCATGGTTCAACCCGCGGTCCCGGCCGCCCCGGCGGCACCCACCGCCCCGGAGACCGACCGGCAGGCCGAGGAGAGCGCCGAGGCGGCGGCACGCCGGGCCCCGTCGTGGCGCTGCGTCGTCCACGACGACCCGGTCAACCTCATGACCTACGTGACCTGGGTGTTCCAGAGCTACTTCGGCTACCCGGAGTCCCGGGCGCACCGCCTCATGCTCCAGGTCCACCACGAGGGCCGGGCGATCGTGTCGACGGGGTCGCGGGAGTCGGTCGAGGCCGACGCGGCCGCGATGCACGGCTACGGCCTGTGGGCCACCATCGAGGAGGGCGAGGACTGACATGGACCCCTTCCGGCGCGTGCGCGGCGGGATCGCCTCCCACCTCGACGTCCACGAGCGACTCTTCCTCGCCCGGCCGTTCTCCGACGTCGCCGAGCTCCTCGGCCATCGCGAGCCGCACACCACCCTGCCCGACGCCGCAGCCTCCTCCGCTGGCGCCGGCACCTCCGGGGGCGGGGCCGCCCCCGGCGACGACGACGCAGCCCCGGCGGACGGTTCCGCGAGACCGGACGGTTCCGCGCCGTCGGCGGGCGCCGCCCGGCGGGGTGAGGGCGCACCGACGGGCGACGACGCCGTCCTCGCCGCCCTCGACTTCGTCCCCTCCGACGCCGGCCCCGCGGGCGACCGGCCCCCGACCGACCCGGCACTGGCCCGGCTGCTGCCCTCGATGTCCGAGGACGAGGCGATCGCGGGCGAGCTGCGCGAGCTCACCGAGGCGCCGCTGCGGGCGGACAAGATCCGGCGGATCATGGCGGTCGTCGACGAGCTCGACACTCCGACCGGCCCGCGGGGCTCGTTCTTCGTCCGGGACGGCCAGGAGGCCGACGTCCTGCGGGCCGTCAACGACGTCCGGCTCGTCCTCGGCACCCGCCTCGGGGTGGGGGACACGCTCGCGGACGACGAGCTGTACGCGCGCGCCGAGGCGGCCGGCAAGGGCGCGAGCGACGGCCCGGACGCCGTGCTCGAGGCCATGGCGATCCTTTACACGTCCTTGACCTGGTGGCAGGAGTCACTGATCAACGCGCTGCACACCAGGCCGCGGTCGAACTAGCGTCGTCGCCATGAACGATGCGCCCATCGGCATCTTCGACTCAGGCGTCGGAGGTCTGACGGTGGCTCGCGCCGTCATCGACCAGCTCCCGCAGGAGGAGGTGGTCTACATCGGCGACACGGCGAACACCCCCTACGGTCCGCGCCCGATCAGCGAGGTCCGCCACCTCGCGCTCGAGGTGATGGACGAGCTCGTCACCGCCGGCGTCAAGCTCCTCGTCATCGCCTGCAACTCGGCCTCGGCGGCCGTCCTCGCGGACGCCCGGGAGCGGTACGCGCTCGACGCCGGGGTGCCCGTCGTCGAGGTCATCCGCCCCGCCGTCCGCCGCGCGGTAGCCGCCACCGGCAACGGGCGCGTGGGGGTCATCGCCACGCGGGCGACCGTCGACTCGGGCGCGTACCGCGACGCGTTCGCCGCGGCCCCCCGGCTCGACCTGACGGTCGCCCCCGCGCCGCGGTTCGTCGAGCTCGTCGAGGCCGGCATCACCTCGGGCCCCGAGGTCCTCGCCGTCGCCGAGGAGTACCTCGCGCCCGCGAAGGAGGCGGGCGTCGACACGCTCGTCCTCGGCTGCACGCACTACCCGCTGCTGACCGGCGCCATCTCCTACGTCATGGGTCCCGACGTCACGCTCGTCTCGTCCGCCGAGGAGACGGCGAAGGACGTCTACCGCACCCTCGTGGCGCACGACATCGAGCGGAGCCCCGACGCCGCGCCGCCGCAGCACCGGTTCCTGTCCACGGGCGACCCGGAGGAGTTCGGGCGCCTCGCCCGCCGCTTCCTCGGCCCCGAGGTGCGCAGCGTCGAGGCCACGCGGCGCGGGGCGGTGGCGCTGTGAGGCTCACCGTCGTCGGCTGCTCCGGCTCGATGTCCGGCCCCGACTCCGCGGCGTCCGCCTACCTCGTCGAGGCGCGCGGTCCGGGGGAGGACGGCGCGGAGCGCACCTGGTCGATCGTGCTCGACCTCGGCCCGGGTGCGATGGGCGCGCTGCTCAACCACGTGGACCCCCGTGAGCTCGACGCCGTCGTGCTCTCCCACCTGCACGCGGACCACATGGTCGACCTCATCGGGATGCAGGTCTACCGGCGGTGGCACCCGGACGGCCCGCTCCCGCCGCTCGACGTCCACGGGCCTGCCGGCACGCTCGAGCGCACGCGGGCGGTCGGCGGGGACGACGAGGACGAGGACTACTCCGACGTCCTCACCTTCCGCACCCTGTCCACCGGCACCCCGGTGGCGGTCGGTCCGATGACGGTCGAGGTCTTCGACGCGTGGCACCCGGTACCGGCGTTCGGGATCCGCGTGACCGGGCCGTCGGAGGACGGCGCCGGCACCGTCTCCCTGGGCTACACGGGAGACACCGACTCCTGCCCCGGCCAGGACGCGATGGCGCAGGGGCTCGACCTCCTCCTGTCCGAGGCCGCGTTCCAGGAGGACCGGGACGAGGCCCGCGGCATCCACCTCACCGGCCGGCGCGCCGGCGAGCTCGCGGTCACCGGCGGGGTCGGGCGCCTCGTCCTCACCCACGTCCAGCCCTGGACGGACAAGCCGACCGTGCTCGACGAGGCGCGCTCCGTGTACGACGGTCAGGTCGACCTCGCGGCACCCGGCGCCACCTGGGTGCTCTGACAGCCTCCCGGTTGCTCTGTCAGACTTCCGGTCGCTGCGTCCCGCTCCGCCGATCCCGCTCCGCCGAGAGCGGATCGGCCGCCGGGCCCGCCGGCGACCGGCCTACCATCGACCATGGCCGAGACCGGACCCGCACCGCTGCGATCCCTGCGTCGCACGCCGCAGGAACCCCTGTGGCGCCACATGCTCGGGGAGCGGCTGCGGGCGCTGCGGCACGCGCGGGGCGAGCGGCTCGGGGACACGGCCGGTCGTGCGGGCGTCTCGCCCCAGTACCTCTCGGAGATGGAGAGGGGCGTCAAGGACCCCTCGAGCGAGATGATCGCCGCCGTCGCGGGCGCGCTCGGTGTCTCGCTCGTCGACCTCACCGTCGCCGTCAGCCGGGAGCTCGTGGCCCACGAGGCGCACGGCGCTCAACGATCGCGTGGGGCCGAGGTGCGGGCGACGCTCGCCGTCGCCGCCTGAGCGACGCCCAGGACCCGGGCGACGTGCAGCACGCGGGCGACGCCCAGGACCCGCGCGACGCTCAGGACCCGGGCGACGTTCGTCTCCCGAGCACCGCTCGCCGCCGTCGGCCGACCGGCGTGCGCGGCCCGGCCGCGCCGCTCACCTGCCCGTGAGCACGCGGTCGACGATCCCGTAGTCGACCGCCCCCTGGGCGGTGAGGACGAGGTCCCG
The DNA here is from genome assembly GCF_057652375.1 of Georgenia sp. Z1344. NCBI lineage: Bacteria > Bacillati > Actinomycetota > Actinomycetes > Allobogoriellales > Allobogoriellaceae > Georgenia > Georgenia sp. Z1344. The sequence continues at coordinate 2,643,157 of NZ_CM172728.1, forward strand.
GTCGGTGTCCGCCCGCAGCCGCTCGACCCCCTGCCCGGTGTGCTCGGCCATGATCGACTCCATCTCGGACCGGGTCCGCACGAGCTCGTCGGCCTGGAGGATGAGGTCGGGGATCGAGCCGCGCCCCTGGGCCGCCGGCTGGTGCAGCACCACCCGCGAGTGCGGCAGGACGGCACGCTTGCCCGGGGCGCCCGCGGCGAGCAGCACGGCACCGACGGAGACGGCCTGACCGACGCACGTGGTGGCGACGTCGGGCCGGATGTACCGCATCGTGTCGTAGATACCGAGCATCGCGCTGGGGTCCCCGCCCTCGCACGTGATGTAGAGGTGGATGTCCGCGGCCGGGTCGTCCTGCTCGAGGTAGATGAGCTGGGCGATGAGCGCGCCGGCCACCCCGGAGTCGATGCCGGTGCCGAGGTAGACGATGCGCTCGCTCAGCAGGTGGGAGTAGACGTCCATCGCGCGCTCGCCGCGCGGATGACGCTGGACGACGTTCGGGATCGTGTAGGAGCTCATCGCGCGGCCCCCACGGCCCCGCCGAGCGCGGGGATGCGTCGCGCACGGCGGGGTGCGACGTCGTCGAAGTCGGTGACGATCTCGTCGACGAACCCGTACTCCCTCGCCTCGCCGGCCGTGTACCACCGGTCGTGCAGGGAGTCCTCGAGGACCTGGGCGAACGGCCGGCCCGTGTCCTCGGCGACGAGGCCGAGCACCGTGTCCCGGGTGTGCCGCAGGTCGTCCGCCTGCAGCTCGACGTCGACCGCGCTCCCGGCGATCCCCGCCGAGCCCTGGTGCATGAGGACCCGTGCGTGCGGCATCGCCCGGCGCAGCCCCGGCGTGCCCGCGGACAGGAGGAACTGGCCGGCGCTGTAGGCGATCCCGAGGGCGAGCGTGGCCACGTCGCACGGGATCGTGCGCATGACGTCGCGGATCGCGAGCATCGCCGGGACGGACCCGCCGGGGGAGTGGATCCACAGCGCGATCCCGGCGGTCGGGTCGTCGACGGCGAGCGTCATCAGCTGGGTGGCCAGGAGAGTGCCGTTGTCGTCGTCGAGCTGGCCGTCGAGGACGAGCACGCGCTGGTCGTAGAGCGACCGGCGTGCCTCGGCGTCGAACCGGGGTGGGGGTGGGTTCTCGCTCATGGGGCGACGCTCGCACCCCGGCAGGGGTGAGGTCGCGCCGTGCTGCTCACGGCAGGTCTGCCCTCGGCGGAACGGCCACCGGGTGGTCGCGTCTGCGCCCATGCCGGGCGCGCCGTTAGCCTGCACGCGTGATTGCACCAGGTGACCGCGCGTCCGACCCGCTCGACCCCACCACCGACCCCGCCGGCGGGGCGCCCACGGGCGCCGCACCCGCCGGCACCCCCACGGCGGGCATGCCGTCCACCGGCACGACCACGACGACGCCGAACGGCACCGCGTCCGGCGTCCCCGACGCCATGCGCGCCGACGTCCGCCTGCTCGGCAACATGCTCGGCCAGGTGCTCAAGGAGTCCGGGTCCGAGGGGCTGTACGACGACGTCGAGACGCTGCGCGAGCTCGTCATAGACGCGCGCCGGGCGAGCAGCGCCACGGACATCGCCCGCGCCGAGGAGGTCGTCGCCGGCTTCACGCCCGAGCGCGCCATCGAGGTGGCCCGGGCCTTCTCCTGCTACTTCCACCTCGCCAACCTCGCCGAGGAGCAGCAGCGCGTCCGCGTGCTGCGCGAGACCGAGGGCGGCGGCAGCCGCGGCTTCACGTCCCCCAGCTCGCTGCCGGGCGCCGTGCGCGCGCTCGCCGACGAGGTGGGCGAGGAGGAGGCCCGCCGCCGCCTCGGCGAGCTCCGCTTCCACCCCGTCTTCACGGCGCACCCGACCGAGGCGCGTCGCCGCGCGGTCACCCGGTCGATCCGCACGCTCGGCGAGCTCATCGACGCCCGCGACGACGACCGGCTCGGTCCGTTCGCCCTCGCCGAGATCGACCGCGAGCTCCTCGCCGCCGTCGACACGCTGTGGCGCACCGCCGAGCTGCGCCCCTACAGCCCCGGCCCGCTCGACGAGGTCCGCACCCTCATGCAGACCTTCGACAGCTCGCTCGTCGACGTCATCCCCGCCGTCTACCGGCGGCTCGACGACGCGCTGGACCCCGAGGGCGCCGGCATCGCCGAGCCCGTCGCGCCGGCGTTCGTCCGCCTCGGCAGCTGGATCGGTGGCGACCGGGACGGCAACCCCAACGTGGTCTCGCCCCTGACGATCGAGGCCTCGCGCATCATGTCCGAGCACGCGCTCGCCACCATCGGGGAGCGCACCCGGCACGTCGCCATGCACCTGACCGTCGCGGACTCCTTGGTCGCCCCGGCCGACGCGGTCTCGCGCCTGTGGCAGATGCAGCGCCAGCTGAGCCCGGCGCTCGCGGAGCAGGTCGCCTCGACCTCCCCGGGGGAGACCCACCGGCGCGTCCTGCTGTTCGTCGCCGGCCGCCTCGACGCCACGCGGGAGCGCGACGCCGACCTCGCCTACGCCGACCCGGAGGAGGCGCTCGACGACATCCGCACCGTCCGCGCCTCGCTCGCGGCCGCCGGCGCGCACCGGGCCGCGAACGGCGACATCGCCGACCTCGAGCGCCAGCTCGTCACCTTCGGCTTCCACGGCGCCGAGCTCGAGATGCGTCAGCACAGCAAGGTGCACCGCCAGGCGCTCGCGATCCTCGACGGGGAGGTGGACCCCGAGGAGCACCCGCCGGCCGTGCCGGTCGAGGAGGTGCTCGACACGATGCGGGCCGTCGCCCTCGTCCAGCGCCGGCTCGGCGAGGGGGCGGCGGGCCGCTACCTCGTCTCGTTCACCCAGTCGAGCGAGGACATCGCCAACGTCTACCGGCTCGCGCGGATCGCCGCGGGGGACGGACGCCACGCCCCGGTCATCGACGTCGTGCCCCTGTTCGAGACGTTCGAGGACCTGCGCAACGCGCCCCGGATCCTCACCGAGATGCTCGACATCCCGGACGTCCAGGAGCGGCTCGCCGCGAACGGGCGCCAGATCGAGGTCACGCTCGGCTACTCGGACTCCGCGAAGGACGTGGGGCCGGTGGCCGCCACGATCGCGCTCTACGACGCGCAGCGGCAGATCGCCGACTGGGCGAAGGAGCACGACATCGCGCTCACCCAGTTCCACGGGCGCGGCGGCGCGCTCGGCCGTGGCGGCGGCCCCGCCCACCGGGCCGTGCTCGCGCAGCCGCCGCACAGCGTCGACCTGCGGTTCAAGGTGACCGAGCAGGGCGAGGTCATCTCGGCGAGGTACTTCAACCAGGCCATCGGCATCCGGCACATCGAGTCCGTCGCCGCCGCCACGCTCATGGCCTCCGCACCGAGCGTGGAGCGGCGCAACGCCGAGGCGGCCGAGCGGTTCGCCGAGCTCGCCGAGCGGCTCACCACGACGTCCCGCGAGCGGTTCGACGCGCTCGTCGGCGCCGAGGGCTTCCCCGCCTGGTTCGCCCAGGTCACCCCGCAGGAGGAGGTCGGCCACCTCGCGATCGGCTCGCGGCCGGCCAAGCGCGGCCTGTCGGTCGAGTCGCTCGACGACCTGCGCGCCATCCCGTGGAACTTCGCCTGGTCGCAGGCCCGGACCAACCTGACCGGCTGGTTCGGCCTCGGGACGGCGCTCGCGGAGGTCGGCGACGTCGAGCTCCTGCGCTCCGCCTACGCGCAGTGGCCGCTGTTCGCCACGATGGTCGACAACATCGAGATGTCGCTGGCCAAGGCCGACGACCTCATCGCCGCCCGCTACCTCGCCCTCGGCGACCGCGAGGACCTGTCCGCCATGGTCCTCGAGGAGCTCGAGCTCACGCGCCGCTGGGTCCTCGAGGTCACGGGCCAGGACGAGCTGCTCCAGTCCCACCGGGTGCTCGGCCGCGCCGTGGCGCTGCGCAACCCGTACATCGACGCCCTCTCGCTCCTCCAGCTGCGGGCGCTGCGCGTGCTCCGTGGTGACGTGGACGAGGTGCCGGACGAGGTCCACCAGCTCCTCCTCATCACCCTCAAGGGAGCGGCCGCCGGCCTCCAGAACACGGGGTGACCCACCCCCCGACTCCTCGTCGAGACTGCGGTTGGTGCTCGCCGAGATTGCGGTTGGTGCACCTCGACGTCGGGCGGCTCCGATCGGTTGGTGCACCAACCGCAGTCTCGGAGAACGGATCCCGCGCGCGCTCACACGTGTCGACAGTGCGGTTCAGCGGCCTGAGCCGCACTCTCGACCAACGGCGGTGGAGGGGGGGCCGCCCGGGGTGCCGGACCGGACCGCCCACCTCGGCGCGCGCCGGTAGCCTCGACCCATGACCTCTGACTCGACGAGCACACCCGTGCCCCGCGCCGACGGCCGCGCGCCCGACCAGCTCCGCGACGTGCGGATCACCCGCGGCTGGCAGAAGGCGGGCGAGGGGTCGGTCCTCGTCGAGTTCGGCGACACCCGCGTGCTGTGCGTCGCGTCGTTCACGGCCGGCGTCCCGCGCTGGCGCAAGGACTCCGGCGAGGGCTGGGTGACCGCCGAGTACGCGATGCTCCCGCGCGCCACGAACGACCGCTCCCAGCGCGAGTCCGTGCGCGGGAAGATCGGCGGCCGCACGCACGAGATCAGCCGCCTCATCGGCCGGTCGCTGCGCGCCGTCGTCGACATGTCCGCGCTCGGCGAGAACTCGATCGTGCTCGACTGCGACGTCCTCCAGGCCGACGGCGGTACCCGCACCGCCGCCATCACCGGCGCCTACGTGGCGCTCGCCGACGCGATCACCTGGGGCCAGCGTGAGGGCCACGTCCGCAAGGGCGCCGGCGTGCTCAAGGACTCCGTCGCGGCGATCTCCGTGGGCGTCGTCGACGGGCGCCCCGTCCTCGACCTGCCCTACGTCGAGGACGTCGCCGCCGACACCGACATGAACGTCGTCGTCACCGGGGGCGGGAAGTTCATCGAGATCCAGGGCACCGCCGAGGGCGAGGCGTTCGACCGCGCCGAGCTCGACGCCCTCCTCGACCTCGCCCTCACCGGCACCGCCCGCCTCACCGAGCTCCAGCGCGAGGCTCTCGCCGGCGGGGCCGGCGCGTGACGAACCACCCGAGCCCGACGCCGGAGCCCGCCCCGGGCGGTCACGTCACCGGGCGTGACGGCACAGCCGGGCAGGTCCCGACGCCGGAGCCCGGCGCGGGCGCATCGATCCGTCCGCGGCTCGTGCTCGCCACCCACAACCCCGGCAAGCTCGCCGAGCTGCGCGAGATCCTCGCCCCGCTCGTCCCGGGCCTCGCGCCGGAGGAGGTCGTCACGGCCGGGGAGCTCGGCATCGACCCGCCGGTCGAGGACGGTGTGACGTTCGAGGCCAACGCGCTGCTCAAGGCGCGCGCGATCGCCACGGCCTCGGGCCTGCCCGCGGTGGCCGACGACTCCGGCCTCGCCGTCGACGTGCTCGGCGGATCGCCCGGTGTGTTCTCTGCACGCTGGTCCGGCCGGCACGGGGACGACGCCGCGAACAACGCGCTGCTGCTCGCCCAGCTCGCCGACGTGTCCGACGAGCATCGCGCGGCGCGGTTCGTGTGCGCGGCCGCGCTCGTGGTGCCCGGTGCTCCCGGCGCGACACCGGTCGAGGTCACGCGGTGCGGCGAGATGCCGGGGCGCCTGCTGCGCGAGGCGCGGGGGAGCGGCGGCTTCGGCTACGACCCGCTGTTCCTGCCCGACGGCGAGACGCGGTCCGCGGCCGAGCTCGCGCCCGCCGAGAAGCACGCGATCAGCCACCGGGGTGCGGCGTTCCGTGCCCTCGCCCCCGATGTTGTGCGCGTGCTCGACGCGCGCTGACTCCCGGTCCGGTCAGCTCCCGGTGCGACCCGCGCGTGCGGCCGCCTGTCGCGCGACGTCGGGCCGGTGGTGCGCCACCCATTCGCCGATCCGGTGGCGCGCCCACTGCTCGTCGAACTGGGACAGCGGGATCGCCGTTCTCGACTCACCGCTGTCCGGGTCGGTGCCGTAGCGCGCAGGGTCCTGGGCGTAGGTGCGCTCCGCCAGCGGACCGCCCGTGACCTCCGTGGTGCCGCGGCCCACCAGCCCCAGGCCCTCGCGGCGGAAGGCGCTGAACCCCTCCGTCGGAGCGCCGCCTCCGAGCGGGGTGATCGTCGGGATCACCTCGGCCGCCCGGACGTCGTCCCACGCCATCCGCCGGACGGAGGAGTCACCGACGTACTCGAGGCCGTCGGGGGACAGGGTGAGTGACAGGCCGGCCGCGGAGTCGCGGGCTGCCCGCCGGCCCAGCCAGGCGATGAGCGCGGTCGACACGGCGGCGGCACCCAGTGCGACGAGCACCGACCACGGGATCCCCGCGAGCGCGAAGAGGGGCCAGTAGACCAGGGCGGTCGCGACGAGCAGGCCGGCGATCCGCGCGGGCGTGCGCGTGATCGTCTCGGCCGCGTGTCGGGAACTGGTGCCGGCGACGAACTGCTCGGTGGTCACGAAGTCGTCATCCATCCGGGCTCCTTCATCGCTTGACTGGCATCTGGATCAGGGTGCGCGCGCCGCACGAGAAACGTACCGAGCACCGGCCCAATCAGGTCCGTCGACGCTACCTGCTCCCCGGCCGCGCCGGCGGGGGCTCTGCGGTTGCGTCCAGGATCGCGAGGGGGGGAGGACTCCCCGGCAACGGGGTCACGATTCGTGCTCGATCTCGGTAAAGATCGACGTCCATGACGAGACACCCGACGGCGAGGACCGGCACCACAGCATGAACACCACGAACAGCGGGCACTTCGAGGGCGGGGATTCGCAGGACGCAGTGCTGCTCGTCGTCGATGACGACGCTCGCACGGTCGGCATCGAGCTCGCCGCGGACTGGCCGGAGATCGTCGTAGAGAGGGACCTCGGTCTCCATCTGGTGGAGGCGTATCGCGCGGCGGTCGCCGCGCGCGACACGAGCCAGATGGACCAGGTTGATCTGGACGGGTTGCTCGCCAGGTTGCGGACACTGACCGAGATGACGCCTGAACAGCTCCGGGAGCACCTGGGAACTGCCGCGACCGACGCCTCCTGGCGTTCGTCGAGCGGGTCGGGGAACGACGATCTGCTCGATCCCGAGTTCCGTGCCACCCATGCCGAGCGGCTCCGCGAGATCCACAGTGAGACCGACGAGGTGACGTCGCCGGACGGTCTTCTCACGCTGCAAGGCATCGCAGGGCAGCCGACCGGACTGACGATCGCGCGCGGCTGGTCGACCCGGTACGAGGTCGACACACAGGCCGTACAGCTCTTCGCGTTGCTCGAGGAGCTGGCTCGGCGACATGACGAGCGTCTCGCCCAGCTCGACCTCGAGTTCCCGGGCCTGGCAGACCGCCAGCAGGCCACGATCGACCGTGGGCTCGACCTGGTACGGAGCATCCCGCTGACAGAGGACGACGAAGGACGGAGACAGACCGATGGCTGATATCGAGATCACCTACAGCGTCGTGCGTTCGGTGGCAACGACCTGGAACACGACGCTCGCCGACGAGTACACGAGCCTCAAGGGCCGGGCGGAGTCGTTCACGGTCGACAGCTCCTCCTGGAGCGGCGGGGTCGGCGGCGTCTACGACTCCATCCGTACGACGATGGCTGCGATCGCCGGTGGAGGTAGCGACGAGATGGAACTGATGGCGGGGGCCCTGACGGCCGCGTGCAACCACTACGAGGAGACGGACGAGGAGTCCGAGTACGAGTTCGATACTCGCACCTGACCTCCGCCTCTGGGTATGGACCACCACGACGACTCACCGACGACGAACTGAGAAGAGGACGATATGTCGAGCGCCGAGTTCCTGAGGTCCGAGCTACGCCGAGTCTCGGGCGAGCTGCGTGATGCCGAGGGCGGCCTGCGCAACTTTCCGAACCAGGTCCCGCCGGTGGTCAGCAGTGCGGTCAGTGGCCCCGCGAACGATCTTGCTGACGGCTGCGCGAACGCGGCCGGCGACGCCGATCGCGTCGAGCTGAACGTCCGGGACGACGCCGCGGTGCAGCAGGCGAAGGATGACTGGATCGCGTGGGCGGAGTCCGTGCTCGAGACCATCACGGACTTCCAGACCACCGAGGTCGGACCGCAGCACTGGTCGGCGGACGGTGCCACCGCCTACGCCAACGCCCGCACGCCGCAGAGCGACGCGATGACGTTCATCGAGCAGCACGCCCGCGACATCGCACGTGAGCTGGAGATCTACGGCGAAGCCATCGACGACTTCCGTAACTCGGGCCTGCTGTGGGTCGGGGAGATCGTCCTGCTGCTCGCGTCGATCGTCGCGATCCTCGCCACCCCCGTCACATTCGGGGTCTCGGGGGTCCTCGGCATCATCGGGCTCGTCGGCTCCCTCGTGATGATGGGCTTCACGATCGCCAACCTCATCGAGCTCGCCAACCAGCTGAAGGACACGACGCCGTTCGACGAGCTGCTTGCCACCATCTCCTCGACCCCGTCCCTCCGTTCGGGTGAGTGGCCCTACGCACTCAAGGCGCAGGACTGACGAGCGGAAGCTGCTTCCTCACGGTCGGGTGCGGTCGGAACCGGGTCGAGTCGCAAGCCGGACGACCAGCACCACGAGCCGCCAACCGAGGAAGCCGGCGGCGAACAGGCCGGCAGCCACGAGCACGAACGTCCATGCGGTCCCGCCGCCGGTGAGTGCGCGCAGTGCCATGCCGATCCCGAGGGTGCCGAGCCAGACGAGCACCCCGGTGGGCCACAGCGAGGTCGGGGCACGCCACAGCCGACCCGCCACCCACGTGATCGCGAGCGCGGCGAGGAACGGCCACGCAATGCGAGCCAGGTCCCCGGCGCCCCGCTCGTGGGCGTCCGCACCGCCGAGTGTGAAGGCCGCGACCACTGCCACGTCGAGGAGGAGCGCCCACCACACGACGCCACGACGCCGCGCGACCGGTGTCACGCCGTCGGGTCGGGTGGGCGAGGCTCCGGTCCCCGTACGACCGACGTCGTCGTGACGAGCGGGACGGTCCCCGACCCGCTCCCCGCCTCTCGTCACGGCAGGCGGCCGAGGTGCGCGAGCGCGCGGCGCACGAGGTCGGCGTGCCCCTCGGACATGTCGCCGGTGATCTCCGGGGTCACGACCTCGCGCGGGGTGAACCAGCTGAGCTCGAGGGTGTCGTTGGACGGGCTGCAGTCGCCGGCGACGGGCACGATGTAGGCCAGCGACACCGCGTGCTGGCGCGGGTCGAGGTAGTGCTCGCCGGGCGTGGGGAAGTACTGGCCGATCGCGTACGGCACCGGGGAGACCGGGAGCTGGGGGAGCGCGAGCGGGCCGAGGTCCTTGTCGAGGTGGCGCACGAGCGCCTGGCGCACCGTCTCCTGGAACAGGACGCGGCCGGAGACGAGCTCGCGGGTGATGGTCCCCTCGGGCCGCGCGCGCAGGAGGAGGCCGACCGCCTCGAGGGTGCCGTTCTCGCCGACCCGCACGGGGACGACGTCGACGTAGAGCATCGGCACCTTGCGGCGGACGAGCTCGAGCTCCTCCTCGGACAGCCAGGGACCCATGTCGTCGGACGCGATGTCGCTCACCCGTCGTTTCTACCCCGGCGGCGTGCGTCGGCGCGACTCCGCCGCGGCCGGGGAACGCACGACCTCGCCGGGACCTGTGCACGAGTCGGGACTCGTTCGGGCGCGGTCGCTAGGCCGACAGGCATGGCACGCGACACTGCAGGGTTGATCCGCGACGCGCTCGCGCTCGACGTGGACCAGCGCGCAGTCGTCGCGCGCGCCCTCATCGAGAGCCTCGAAGACGCGTCCGGCGTGGGTGAGAGCGAAGAAGAGTGGCGTGACGAGGCTGTTCGGCGGCTGGCCGAGGTCAGGGCCGGCACGGTGGAGGCGGTGGAGGCGTTGCATGCTGACGAGCACCATGCGCGTCTACGTGCCTCGCTTACTGCATGACCCTGGACCAGCGGGAACCGCAAGGTGCGCGAGGCGGGACTCGAACCCGCACGCCCGAAGGCACCAGGACCTAAACCTGGCGCGGCTGCCAGTTACGCCACTCGCGCTCGCGGGCACGGCCCGCGAAGGACGAGCCTACGTCGTCGTCGGCCGACGATCACCACGTCGACCGACGACGAACACCCCGGTGCTGAACGCGCCTACGCTGCCGCGGCGAGCCCCAGCTCGCGCGCGAGGAGTGCCATGTGCCCCTTGGCCCGCACGTTGTACCGCACCCAGCTCACGACGCCGTCCGGGTCAAGGACCGCGGTCGAGCGGATGAGCCCCTCGTAGGTGCGCCCGTAGTTCTTCTTCTCGCCCCACGTGCCCCATGCCTCGGAGACGGCGTGGTCCTCGTCGGAGAGCAGGTCGAACGGGATCGCGTCCTGCTCGACGGCGCGGGCGAGCCGCTCGACGGGGTCGGGCGAGATGCCGACGAGCGCGTACCCGGCGTCGGTGAAGACGTCGTACCGGTCGCGGGCGTCGCACGTCTGCTGCCGGCACGCCGGGGTCAGGGCCTGCGGGTAGAAGTAGACGATGAGTCCGGTGCGGCCCTCGGCGAGGAGCTCGTCGAGCGTGCGGACGGCGCCGGTGTGCGCGGGCAGCGAGAAACCGGGCGCGGCGCTCCCGATCGCGAGCCGCGCCCCTGCGGGGGCAGTCACGCGCCGAGGACCTCGCGCAGGCGCGCGACGTGGCCGTTGGGGTCCACGCCGTACTCGACGTGGGTCAGGCGCATCTCGGGGTCGACGACGAAGGTCGAGCGCTTGTTGCCCGTCTGGACGCCGAACGGGGTCTCGTGCGTGCCCCACGTGCCGTACGCGTCGCCGACCGCGTGGTCCTCGTCCGACGCGAAGGGGAAGGTCACGTGGTTGTCCGCCGCGAACGACTCGAGGTCGGCGACGGGGTCCGCGGAGATGCCGACCAGGGAGTAGCCGGCGGCGGCGAGGGCCGCCTCGTTGTCCCGGAAGTCGCACGCCTCGGTCGTGCAGCCGGGCGTTGCGGCCTTCGGGTAGAAGTAGACGATCGCGCCCTTGCCCGAGCCGACGAGCTCGGACAGGACGACCCGCGAACCGTCGTGCGCGGGGAGGTCGAAGTCGGGCGCCTGGTCACCGGCGGAGAGAGAAGTCATGCGCCCATCGTGGCATCACCCGCCCCGTCCGCGCCGGTGCGACCGAGGAAGAGACACGACGACGAGACCCGCGATCACGACCGCCGCCAGCAGCGCGCCGGCGCCCGCGGGCGAGGCGGCGAACAGAGGGAGGACGGCGGGTGCGGCGGCGCCGGCCGCGAACTGGGCCGACTGCGTGACCGAGGTCGCGCCGGCCTCGTTGGTGGGTGTCGAGGCGATCGCGAGGCTCGTGCACAGGATCCGCACGCACGAGGCGGTCGCCCCGCACAGCGCGACGGCGAGCACGAGCAGCCACAGTGCGGGGGAGACCTGGACGGCGAACGTGGCCGAGGCGAGGACGGCCGCCGCCACGGCGCCCATGGCGAGCATCCCGAACCGGTCCGCCCAGGCGCCGGCGAGCCGCGCCGTCGCGAACCCCGCCACCCCGAAGGCGACGACGACGAGCCCGCGCTGCGCCGGTGGCAGGCCGAACCTGTCGGTGGCGATGAGGGCGGCCGAGAGCACGACGAAGTTGGCGGCGAGCTGGGCGGTGGCCGCCATCACCGTCACGGAGCCGAGCCGAGGGTTGAGCAGGGCGCCCCAGGCGGCGGGTGCGGTGGGCACACGTGTGGGCCGGCCCGACGGGGTGAGCAGCGCGAGGACCACGGCGGCAAGTGCGGTGGCGACGAAGGCGATCCGCCAGTCGTGGCCGGCCGCGAGGCCCCCGGCGAGCGGTGACAGCGCCTGACCGGCTGCCTGTGCGGCGGCGAACCCGCCCAGCGCTCGCCCGACCCGGCCCCGGTCGGTCGCGGCCACGATGAGCGTGATGAGCACGGGTGTGAGGAAGGCGTTGGCCGCGCCCTGGACCGCGCGGGCGCCGAGGAACAGCGGGAGCGTGGGGACCAGGGCGCACGCCACCGAGGACGCCGCGTAGGAGGCGTAGCCCACGCGGACGACCGTGGCCCGGTCCCACCGGTCGGCCAGGGTGCCGGACACCAGGAGCAGGAGCGCGAAAGGGCCGAGGTACCAGGTGATCGACTGCGAGGCCCCGTGGACGGTGGTGCCGAGCCCCTCGGCGAGCTCGGGCAGCATCGTCGAGACCATCCCGCCGCCGAACGGACCCATGAACCCGCCCACGTAGAGCACCCACAGACGCCGGGGAGCGGTCGGGGGCGGCGTCGTCACCGCGCCAGGGTAGGCCGCGCGAAACGCGGACGCCTGCCGGCCGTCGGTCGTGAGAAGCGGCCTCCGTCTGGGCATCTCGATGCGGACGTCCCCGCTATCGTCAGGGATGGGGGCGCGCAATGCTGCGACGGGCCCCGAACTGCGGGTCGGCCGCGCCGCGGTACGACCGACATCGAGACCGAGCTCTCCGCGGCGCTCGGGGAGGCACAGAGGTGGGACATGGTGTCTGATCCGGTGGGCCGCGGTCCCTCGACCCGCACGGCTCGACGTCGAGCCCTCGTCCTGGTCGCCGGCGCCACGCTGCTGACCGCCGCGTGCCAGGGCGGCGGCGACGGCGGGTTGAGGGCGGGTGACGACTTCTCCGTCGTCGCCGCGATCGGTGAGATCCCGGCCGAGGTGGCGGAGGGCGCCGTCTACGTCAGCACGGCGGATCTCGACTCCGCCTGCGAGGCGAACGGGTGCACGCGTCCGGAGGACGCGGACGACGAGGAGGCCGTCCGGGACTGGATGAGTGCGCTGACCGGGGGGCCGGCCGCGCCCGACGGCCCCGTGCACGTCGATCTGCCCGACTCCTTGGGCGGCCGCACGGGAACGATGGCCGACTTCCGCGATCAGGTGGGCTGGTCGCTCGTCGACGTCGACTCGTACGTGTCGTTCGCGGTGCCTCCGTCCTCCTTCACCGTCGTCACCGGTCCCGAAGCGCTGAGCGACGAGCTCGTCGAGGTCGACGACCGCGTGCTCTCGACCAGCGACGCCGAGGACGGGTGGGTGGACCCGTCGTCGGCGTCGGCGATCGACAGCCTGGGTCGCCCCGTGCGTCTCACGCAGGACGAGGACCGGACCGCGCTCTCGCTCTCCACGGCCTCGGTGGCCGCGTGGCGTGCAGGGCCCGAGGCCACGCTCGCCGACGACGAGTCGCTCCTCGCCGTCGCCGGCGCGATGGACGACGCGGGGGTGGTCTCCTCGGTGCTCGCCCGGGACGACTTCACGGTGCCCGACGACGCGGTGGGTCCCGGGGCCGCGCGCCTGCCTCCCTTCGAGACCGTCGCCGTCGGCTGGAGCGGCGGTGACGACGCCGCGATCACCGTCGCCTACGGGACCGGTGCCGGCCAGGACGCCGAGCAGCTCGCCACCGCGCTGCAGGACATGTTCGACGAGGACGTGACGTCGGCGTCCGCGACGTCGGTGGGCCGCCCGCTGAGCGACGTCCTTGTCCTGGACGACGTCACGGTCGGGGACTCGCTCGTGACGGCCACCGTGCGACCCGCGGCCGAGGGGCGCCCCGGGACGGTCATGGAGATGCTGCACGTGCGCGACCTGCTGTTCAGTCACCGGTAGCCGCTGTCCCGGCCCCGACGGGTTGCCAGTCGGCGCCGCTGTGCGTGACCTCACGGCGTGCGGACGGGCCGCGGACTGGGAGGACGCGCCTCCGAGCGGTAGAGTGATTCCTCGGTTCACACGGGCCGGTCGCGCGCAGCGCGAGCCCCTCGGACCGCGCACCGCTAGCTCAACGGCAGAGCAGCTGACTCTTAATCAGCGGGTTCTGGGTTCGAATCCCAGGCGGTGTACAGCAGGAAGGCCCCGGCCGCGGACATCCGCGACCGGGGCCTTCGTCGTGCCGCTCGCCCGCCGTCGCCGTGCGCGTCCGGCGGCCTCCGAGTAGCGTCGTGTCACGAGGGCGTAACGGCGCACGGGGGAGCCCCGCGGAAGCGGGTTCCCGATGCGGGCGGCGAGCGCCCACACCCCAAGGAGGCACGCCATGAGTCACCACGGCAAGCATGTCGCCGATCCGCACGAGGGCGGCGACGAGGGCGAGGTCGGGTACAGCCCGAGCGAGTACCAGCACCGTCCGGACAACCCGGACCAGCCGGACAACCCGCAGGCCGAGCACACGGACCGTTCCGCCTACAAGCACGACGGGTCGGACGGCGGGGGCGGCGCCGGCCGCACCCACGACGGCGGCGTCCTCGGTGGCGCCGGTGTCGAGGGCGACGCGGGCGGGACCCTGCGCCCGGACGGCACGGACCGGCCCGACGCCTGACACCCCTGCACGTAGCTGAACAGTCCACCCGTACGACACATTCGAACGAGGGAGAAGCATGATCAGCATCAACGATGTCGGTGGCATCCTCGCCGCGAAGACGCCCGTCCACGGAAGCGACGGCAAGATCGGCACGGTGGGGCAGGTCTTCCTGGACGACTCCAGCAACGACCCCACCTGGATGACCGTCAACACCGGGCTGTTCGGCACCAAGGAGACGTTCGTCCCGCTCGACGGGGCGACCTACGAGAACGACGAGATCGTCGTGCCGTTCACGAAGGACGCGGTCAAGGACGCGCCGCGCCTGGACGTGGACGAGAACCTCACTCCCCAGCAGGAGAGCGAGCTCTTCGAACACTACGGACTGCAGGACCGCTACGCGGGCTGGGACCAGCAGCCCGGGGTCGCCGGCGACGCGCGCCAGGACGGGACCGCCCCCGTGGCGGACCAGCAGGGAGCACCCGTCGCCGGTGCCGGCCATGCCGGTGCCCCGGCCGAGGGGGGCGTGGCGGGCCCGACCTTCCGCGACGACCGTCCGGACTCCGCACGCCCGGACGCCCCCACCGCGGACGGTCGGCCCGTCCAGGCCGACTCCGACCTCGCGGCACCGGCTGCCGCTGCCGCCGGTGGCGCCGCCGCGGGTGGCGCGCTCGCCGGCCCGCCGCACGTCGGCCCGGGCCGGGTGTCCGAGGACGGCGCCCCTGCCGGTGCCCACGACGAGCGTCCCGTCCAGGCCGGAGCGCCCGTCGGCGACGCGCGCCTCGGCGACACGCCGGTCCAGCCGCGCGCCGGTGAGCACGGCGGTCCCGCGGGGGCTCCCGCCGCACCCCACGAGCAGGGGCATGCTGGAGCGGGCGAGGTCGACCGTCCGCCGCACGAGCGTGAGCACGGCGTCCCGGGCGAGGCTCCGGTCCCGCCGCACGAGCGTGAGCACGGCGGTCCGGGTGAGGCTCCGGTCCCGCCGCACGAGCGTGAGCACGGCGGTCCGGCCGGTGGTCCACCGGTCCCGCCGCACGAGCGTGAGCACGGCGTCCCGGGCGAGGCTCCGGTCCCGCCGCACGCGCAGGGTGGGGCCGCCGACCAGGCGGGCCAGCCGACGGGTCGGATGCGGCTGCGCCGCTACACGGTGACGGAGACCTTCGCCGAGGACGGCACCCCCGTCACGAGCGAGGACATCCACATCGAGCGCGACCCTGCGGGCCCCGACGCGGGTGCGGACGGGGACGCGGGGCGGCACGCCCGACCCTGACCCATCCTCCACCGGCCGGGAGCCGAGCCGCCTGACCCCCGGGTCGGCGGCCGGCCCCGGCCGGTGCCGTGTCCGCCGCGCGCGCCGTCAGGTGCGAGCGGTCAGCGCTTCTTTCGTCCCATCCGACGACCGGACTTGCGCATCGTGCTGCGCCGCTTGCCACCGCTGGAGCGGGAGCGACGCCGCGAGGACCCGGAGCCGAACCGTCCGCCGGAGCTCCGCCGGCTGGAACGACTCGACCTGAAGCTACCGCCGAAGCTGCCGCGACCGGACCCGCCGGAGCGTCCCGACCTGCGGGACCGGCCCGATCCCCAGCCGCTCCGGCGGTCACGACGGTCGTATCCGCCGTCGTACCCGCTGTGGCCCCTGCGCACGCGCGAGACCCCGCGGGCGATGTTGATGATCGCGAGGATGACGATGAGGATGATGACCCAGGTCATCGCTGCTCTCCCTTCGCACGGGAGCGGAGGTACTGTTCCTCGAGGCTGAGGCCCGCGCCGAACCCGGAGGGTGATCCGGCGTCGTCGGTCGGACCGTGGACCGCCGTCACTTCGGGCGCGGTCGGCTGCCGGCGACGCAGCTCGAGCATGCGGATCTCGTGCTCCCGCCGCCGCTGCGCCTCGCGGTGCGCCATGACGCGCTGAACGATCTTGACGACGATCGACAGCACCATCAGCGCAGGCACCACGTAGAACATCCACGGCACGCCCCCGGGAAAGGCGCCCGGGAAGCCCGCAGTGGCGGGGCCGACAAGGGCGGTGGTCGTCGTCATGGCGACAGCGTGCCACCGAAGAGCTGCCGCAGGAGGGGCTCCACCCGGGGAGTTCAAGCCATCGCCCGGACGGTTCAGCGCCGCATGACCTTCCGCGCCAGCCAGTTGCCGAAGAACTGCACGCCCTGGACGAGGATGACGATCACGATGACGGTGATGATCGTGAGGATCCAGTCGAAGCGCTGGTAGCCGTACGTGAGCGCGAAAGCGCCGAGCCCGCCGCCGGAGATCATCCCGGCGAGCGCGGACATGTCGACGATCGCCACGAAGATGAACGTGTACCCGAGGATGAGCGGTCCCAGCGCCTCGGGGATGACGACCGTGCGGATGATCCGCCACGGCGACGCGCCCATGGCGCGGGCCGCCTCGATGAGCCCGGGGTCGAGCGCCACGAGGTTCTGCTCGACGATGCGCCCGGTCGCGAAGGACGCCATGACCGCGGCGGGGACGATGAACGCCTCGGTCCCGATCCGCGACCCGACGATCTGGATCGTCACCGGTCCCATGACGGTGAGGAAGATGATGAACGGGATCGGCCGCACGAAGTTGGTCAGGACGTTGAGGAACCCGAAGACCCACCTGTTGGCGAGGACGCCGCCGCGCCGGGTGGCGTACAGCAGCGTCCCGAGGATCAGCCCGAGGACGCCGCCGATGAGCAGCGTGGTCCCGACGATCTGCAGCGTGACGAGGAAGGCCTCGAGGAAGACGTCCCAGTTGTTCGCCCAGTCGAACTTCATCGCTGCGCCTCCTCGTCGATGGTCGGTCCATGTGCGGACACGGGAGGCGCGGGGGGTTCGCCGTCGGGCTCGGGGACGTGGATCGTGACCTCCGCGACGTCGTACAGGGCGCCGACGAGCGCCTCGATCGCGGCGTCGGTCCCGGTGAGCGCGAACGTGAGCGATCCGAGCGGGCGGTTGCCGACGTCGGTGATACCGCCGTACACGAGCGCCGCCCGCACCTGTGGGTGCTCGCCGAGCGTCTCCGCGATGAGGGCGGACGAGCCACGCTCCTCGCGCACCGCCACGGTGGTGAGTACCGCGCCCGGGTGGGTCTCGCGCAGGGCGCGCAGCGTGTCGGTCCGGGGCTGGTCGCGCAGCGAGGTCGCGACGAAGCGCCGCGTCGTCTCGTGCTGCGGGTCCGCGAACACGTCGTAGACGGCGCCGGTCTCGACGATCTCGCCGTGCTCCATCACGGCCACCCGGTCGCAGAGGTGCTTGACGATGTCCATCTCGTGGGTGATGAGGACGATGGTGAGGCCGAGCTCGTCGTTGATCCGCCGCAGCAGGGCGAGGACCTCGCGCGTGGTCTCGGGGTCGAGCGCGGACGTGCACTCGTCGGCCAGCAGGATCCGCGGGCTCGGCGCGAGGGCGCGGGCGATGCCGACGCGCTGCTTCTGGCCGCCCGAGAGCTGGTCGGGGTAGGCGCGCTCCTTGTCGGCGAGGCCGACGAAGTCGAGCAGCTCCTTGACGCGGGCGGTGCGGCGCTCCTTCGACCAGCCGGCGAGGCGCAGCGGGTAGGCGATGTTCTCGGCCACGGACTTGCTGTTGAAGAGGTTGAACTGCTGGAAGATCATCCCGATCTCGGGGCGCACCGGCCGGATCTGCCTCTCCCGGAGCCCGGAGATCTCCCGGTCGAGCACGCGGACGCGGCCCGACGTGACCGGTTCGAGGCCGTTGACGAGGCGGACGAGCGTCGACTTCCCGGCGCCGGACCAGCCGATGACGCCGAAGATCTCACCCGCCTCGACGTCGAGGCTCACGTCGCGTACGGCGCGCACCTCCCCGGCCTTGCCGGAGTAGGTCTTCGACACGCCGTCGAAGGAGATGACTGTGCTCATGCGGGGTGCCCCTCACGGTGGCGGCGGAGCGCGACCGTGAGGGGTCGCGCTCCGCCGGTGACGGTTCGTCGGTCGTCCGGTCCCGGTCAGCCCTCGGCGAGGGAGGCCTCGACCTCGGCGAGGATCTCCTGCAGCTCGGCCGGGTCCTGGTCCGCGATCGAGGCGGTGCCGCCCGAGGCCTCCTGGAGCGCGTCGACGACCTCCTGCTCGTGGAAGATCTCGACGAGGCGGGCGTAGGTCTCGTTGTCCGCCTGGTCGGCGGGGGCGGCGAAGACGTTGATGTACGGGCGCGCACCCTCGGACTCGGCGGAGTCCTCGAAGATCGCGTCGGCGGGCGTGAGTCCGGCGTCGGCGACGAAGTCGTTGTTGACGACCGACGCGGCGACGGAGTCAAGCGCAACGACGGTCTGGGTGGCGTCCATCGGGGCGACGGTCACGCGCGAGGCGCCCTCGTCGACATCCGTGGGGTCGGGCACCACGCCGGCGTCCTCGTTGAGCGTAACGAGTCCGGCCTCCTCGAGGACGAACAGGGCGCGCGCCTGGTTGGTCACGTCGTTCGGGATGGCGATCTCGGAGCCGTCCGGGATCGACTCGACGTCGGTGAACTCGGTCGAGTACACGCCCAGCGGGTAGACGGCGGTGGCCCCGATCGGGGTGAGGTCGTCACCGGTGTCGGCGTTGTGCTGCGCGAGGTAGAGCAGGTGCTGGAACTGGTTGAGCTCGAGGTCGCCGTCCGCGAGCGCGGGGTTCGGCTGCGTGTACTCGGAGAAGTCCCCGATCTGGATGTAGATCCCCTCCTCCTCGGCGAGCTCGGTGAAGATGTCCCACTGCGGGTCGGCCGCGCCGACCACGCCGATGCGGATGGGGGAGTCGGCCGAGGCGCCGCGCTCCTCACCGTCGGCCGGCTCGTCGGACGAGCAGGCGGCGAGGGCGAGGGGGAGGGCGGCGGCGAGCGCGAGGAGCGTGCCTGCGCGGCGGGTGCGACGAGTGGTCATGGTGATCCCTGTTCGTGCGGAGAGGCCGGGGGGTGCCCGGGAGAACGAGGAGCACTCTGCATCGCGCCGCCGCGCCGGACGGGGCCGCATCGGGCTGTCTCACATGCTGACCAGGGCGTCGTGAGCCACGGCACGGACGGGCCCGCCGCGGCTCCCGGTGGCGTCGGGCAGCCCCGGTGCGGTGTCGCAGGTAGATTGCGGTTCATGTCGACGACGCCTGTAGTCACCCTTGCCACGTGGTCCGGAGCGCCGGAGCTGAGCGACGACGAGCGAGGACTGCCCGACGCGCTGCGTGCCCGCGGCATCGACGTGCGCGTGAAGGTGTGGGACGACCCCACCGTCGACTGGCAGGACGCGGGGCTCGTGGTGGTCCGTGGCGTGCGCGACTACGCCCAGAAGCTCGACCAGTTCCGCACGTGGACGAACTCGTTGCGCCGGGTGCTCAACCACCCCGACGTCATGGAGTGGAACACCGACAAGCACTATCTGCTCGAGCTCGAGAAGCGCGGCATGCCGATCATCCCCACCGTCTGGCTCGAGCCCGACCACGGCTACAACAAGCACCAGATCCACACGCGCATGCCGGCCTTCGGCGACTTCGTCGTCAAGCCCGCGGTGTCCTCGGGCGGGCGCGGCACGGGGCGGTACACCTCGACGGACGCGGCCTCGCGCCAGGAGGCGATCCTCCACGCCGAGCGTCAGCTGAAGAAGGGGCGCACCGTCATGGTCCAGCGCTACCTCGACCAGATCGACCGCGAGGGCGAGATCTCGCTCATCTACTTCAACGGCCTCTCCGAGCACATGGTCGTCAAGGAGCCGATGCTCCACCCCTCATTCCGTTCGGTCGACGACGTCCACGAGGAGGTCGTCTCCTCCCGGGAGGCCTCGGAGGAGGAGTGGCGCTGGGGCGAGCAGATCCGCAAGTCCATCCATGGCTACATCAAGGACCGGCTCGGCCGCGACGAGCAGCTGCTGTTCTGCCGTGTCGACCTCGTGCGCGACGGCAAGGGCGGCTTCTACGTCATGGAGATCTCGCTCATCGACGGCTCGCTGTACCTCGGCGCCGTGGACGACGGCCTCGAGGCGTTCGCGGACGCGATCGCGGTGCGCGCCTTCTGGTGACGCCGCCGGTGTGACGGAGGGGCCGGGTCCGCAGCGTGGCGGACCCGGCCCCTCGTTTCGTGCCGTTCCCGGTCGGTGACCGGGGTGGTGCGGTCAGTAGCAGCCGCAGCCCTGGCCACCGCAGCAGCCGCCGCCGGTGGCGGAGACGTCGGTGAGCCGGAAGGTCGTGGCGGTGTCCGAGCCGGTGGCGCGGGCGGTGTCCTCGGTCGCGTGCGTGCTCATGGGCACTCCCCTCTCGTCGCGTCGGGCCGCCGGGGATCGACGGCCGTCGGTGTCGACCCTACCCCCATATCGATGCCTGTCGATCCGTTCTATGCTGATCTCATGACGACACACCCCGACCTCGGCCTCGTGGCGGTCTCCCGCGAGCCGTCGGCGGACGGGTGCTGCGCCCCGGACGCTCCGGCGATGACGGAGTCGACCGCCGCGGAGGTCGCCGCTGTCGCGAAGGCGCTGGCCGATCCCGTCCGCGCCCGCCTCTACGCCCACATCGCTGCGACACCGGGCGCGCGGGTGTGCTCGTGCCACATGCCGGAGCAGCTCGGGGTGGGCCAGTCGACGCTCTCCCACCATCTCGGCCGGCTCGTCGCCGCCGGGCTCGTCGACCGCTCGCAGGCCGGTCGATGGGCGTACTACACGGCGCGGACCGTCCCGCTCGCCGAGGCGATCGTCGCGGCGGCCACACCTCCGACGACGTCGCCGCGCGACTGAGCGGACCGGACCTATCGTGGGGCGATGACCGGTCAGCGACCCGTCTGGGAGTTCGTCCACGCACCGCCGCGGTCCGTGCCCGGCGCCGTCACCGCTGTCGGCTACCGCGCCCACGGTGCTCCCGAGACCGTGCACCGTGGACTTCCGTCCGCCGGTCTCACCTTCATCATCGCCCTCGACGACGGGGTCCGCGCCGCCGCCTCGTCCGAGGAGCTGGCCGCGACCCGGCCGACGCGGATCCTCCTCGGCGGGCTGCACCGCACCGCGAGCCTTGTGGACCAGCGCAGCGACCAGGCGGGCGTCCAGCTGGCCCTGCACCCCCTTGCCGCCCGCTCCGTCCTCGGCGTGCCGGCGGCCGAGCTGAGCGTCACCGACTTCGACGGCACCTCTCTCGTGGGCGCGTGGGGCGACGAGCTCGCCGGTCGGGCGGCGGAGGCGAACGGCTGGCGGGAGGTCTTCGCCCACCTCGTCGGCGCCCTGGCCCGCCGGTACGACGATCGGGCGGCCGTCCGGCCGGAGCTCGCCCACGCGTGGCACCTGCTTCAGCGCACGGGCGGGCGGATCCCGGTGCGCCGGCTCGCGGGCGAGGTCGGGCTCTCGGAGCGGCACCTCTCGACCCTCTTCCGGCGCGAGATCGGTGCCGGCCCGAAGGCGGTCGGCGGGCTCATGCGGTTCGAGCGCGTGGTCGCTGCGATCTCCGCGCAGGTCCGTGAGGGTGGCACCGACCTCGCCCGAGCGGCAGCCGAGACCGGGTACGCCGACCAGGCCCACCTCACCCGGGAGTTCACGCGCCACGCGGGGATCCCGCCGACGGCCTGGATCGACGAGGAGCGCCGAAACATTCAAGCCGGCGGGCACGGCGGAACGGCAGCATCGGACCATGAGCGACAACGAGCAGGCCACCACGACCACCACCGACCCGGCCGTCTGGACCACGCTCCAGGCACGTGACGCGAAGGCCCTCATCGACTTCTTCGTCGACGCCCTCGGCTTCGTGTCGACAGCGACCTACGACGACGGCGACGTCGTCCACCACGCCGAGCTCCGCCGACCCGGCACCGCCGGCGGCATCATGCTCGGCACGTACGACGCCGACAAGCCGTGGGGGCGCGAGCCCGGCTCGGGGACGGCCTACGTGGTCGTCCCCGACGTCGACGCGCTGTACGAGCGCGCCACCGCCCAGGGCGCCACGATCATGCGTCCGCTCGACGACACGGACTACGGGAGCCGCGAGTTCGGCGTCGACGACCTCGAGGGCAACAGCTGGACGTTCGGCACCTACCCCGGGGCCCCGCTTCCCGAGTGACGTTGCGGCGGCCCGTCGGCTTGCGGACGCCCTGCCCGGTTGGCACCGTGGCGGGGTGGACCTCTCGCAGCAGATCGCGGCCGTCGGACGCGTCGTCGAGGCCGGGGACGGCGAGCACTCCGTGGTCCTCACCCAGACGTTCGGCGCGAAGGCCGCCGAGCTCTGGTCCGCCTTCACCGACCCGGCCCGCCTGGCGACGTGGCTCGAACCCGTCGAGGGCGACCTGCGCGAGGGCGGCCGCTACCGGCTGACCGGCAGCGGGACCGAGGGCACGGTCGAGCGGTGCGTGGAGCCCGGCGCGCTCGAGGTCACCTGGGAGTACGCGGGCGACTCGAGCCGGCTCGGCGTGTCGATCGTGCCTTCCGGCGGAGGCACCACGGTGACGCTGCGGCACACGGTGCCCGCCGACGACCACTGGGACGAGTTCGGTCCGGCCGCGACCGGGATCGGCTGGGACGGCGCGTTCCTCGCCCTGGCCCTGTTCCTCGCGGGCGACCCACGCTCCACGCCGGAGGCCATGGGCGAGTTCAGCACGTCGGCCGCCGGCCTGCGGTTCGTCGCGGAGCTGGCGCGCGCCTGGGAGTCCGCGCATCTCGCGACGGGGATCGACCCTGGGTCGGCCGCCGCAGCCGCCGCACGATCCTCCGCGTTCTACCGCGGCGAGTCCGAGGAGTAGGTCAGGACCGCAGGTCGATCTCGCCGACCGAGGGGACCACGCTCACGTCCGCGGCGACGTCGTCGGGGTCGATGATCCCGGGCAGGCCGACGAGCCATGCCTCGTAGCCCTCCGCCCGCAACCGCGCGACGAGGTCACCGAGCATCCGGGCCGCCGTCGCGTCGACCGACGTCGCGGACGTGGTGTCGACGACGACCGACCGGTGCTCCGGCGGGTTGTCCGTCACGACGCGGACCACGGCCTCCACGCTCGAGAAGCGCAGGGGGCCCTGGAGGACGTAGCTCGTCGCGGAGCGCCCGTCGATCAGATCGACGCTGCCGCGGTCCCGGATGACCGAGCGCGTCAGCGGCGGGACGCTCATGAGGTGCAGCCCGAAGTCGTGACTGAGCCGCTCGAAGATCTCCACGCCGCGGGCGCTCGACCCGTGCTCGTCCAACGGCGGGGAGAAGGAGGCGACGCCGAGCTGCCCGGGCAGGGCGCCGATGAGCCCGCCCCCGACCCCGCTCTTGGCCGGGATCCCGACGTCGGTGATCCAGTCGCCCGCGGCGTCGTACATCCCGCAGGCGAGCATGACGGACAGGGTCTGGCGCACGACGTCGACGGGGACGACCTGCTCACCGGTCACCGGGTTGGTGCCGCCGTTGGCGAGGGTGGCGGCCATGACGGACAGGTCGCGCGGGCTCGCACGGATCGCGCACTGGCGCGTGTACCCGCGGACGGCGGCGTGGGCATCGATGGTGAGGATGTCGTAGCCGTAGAGCATGTGGGCGATCGAGAAGTTGCGGTGCGCGGTGTCCATCTCGGAGCCGTGCACCTTCTCGTCCACCTCGAGGCGGCGCCCGGCGAACGCGGAGAGCCCGGCGAGGACCAGCTCGTCCCGTTCCTCGTCGGTGATGCCGGGCTCGCCGACGAGCGCGTGCGTGGCCAGCGCACCTGCGTTGATCATCGGGTTGTACGGGCGCTTGGACACCTCCTCGAGCGTCATCTCGTTGAACGCCTCGCCGGAGGGCTCGACGCCCACCTTCTCCTCGACGGCGGCGATGCCCCGGTCGCGCATCGCGAGGGCGTAGACGAACGGCTTCGAGATCGACTGGATCGAGAGCATCGTGTCGGCGTCGCCCGCCGCGTACGTCACGCCGTCCGTCGTGGTCAGGGCGACGCCGAGCAGCGTCGGGTCGACGTGGGCGAGCTCGGGGATGTAGGTCGCCGGTTCGCCGCGTGCCGGGCCCGTGGCTGTCGCGGCGACGATCTCGTCGAGGTACTCGGAGACCTGGGAACGCATGGCACCATCGTCACATGACCGACCCCTACGCGCCGTCGCCGACCGCCGGCGAGAAGCGCTCGTGGCTCGTGCCGCTGATCATCGGTCTCGCGGCGCTCGCAGCCTTCGGCGGGTTCGCCTGGGGCCACGCCGACGCGACGGCCCTCGGGCTCGACGAGGAGGGCGTGCAGACCGCGGCGATGGTGGTGGCCGGGGCGGCCGCCGTCGGCACCTTCGGGCTCGGCAACCTCGTGGCCACGCTGCTCGGGCGGGAGCCCGGCAAGGAACGGGCGGTGGCGGTCGGTATCGGGCTCTCGGTGCTGCTCCTCGTGGTGGCCGCCGTGCTCTTCCTCGTCGTCCACCCGATGGTCGTCGACCTGTAGCCGGTGCGGTCACGGGCGGCGGACGGTGCACCACCGGCAGGAACACGCGTCGCGCACGCGGTGTTGTCGTACACATGGAACCGACAGCAGTGCTGTACGAAGGAACGCCCGGTGCGCGCCTGAGCACGCCGAGCCTGACGGTCGTGGGGGCGGAGGCCAGCGACGTCGTCACCGAGGCCCTCCGGCTCGCGGGGGAGGGGTGGACCCGGCTCGAGCTGTGCGGGGGGCTCCCCGTCGACGTCGCGTCCGAGGTCCTCGACGCGCTCGCGACGGAGGAGCGCGAGGAACCGGTCCGGGTCGGGCTCAACCGCTACGGGTTCGAGTCCCTCGAGCTCGTCGCCGACTTCAAGCGCGCGTTCGACCGTGGCGAGGCCGCACCGCAGGTCTTCCTCGTGCCGGCCCGGCGGGAGGTCGCCCGCGTCGAGCACGCCGACGTGACGATCATCCCGGTCGGCTCGCTCCGCGAGACCGAGGGCCTCGCCGGCGACCTCGCCGCCACCGGCGTCGGGATGATCGAGCTGTACGGCGGGCTGGGGACCGACCACGCCGCCGCGGTCTGGCGCGGGTCGGGCGGGCGCATCCCCGTGGGCTTCGTCGGGTACGACGACTGAGCGCACGAGGAGGCGGCCATGACTGACGAACCCGGTGTCGGGCCCGCGGGCGGGGACCAGGACGGCCAACCACCCAGGATCGACTCGGACGCGACCGCCTCGGACGCCACCGCCGCCGATCGGCGTGCGGTGGAGACGGCCGAGCGTCGGGAGCGCGCGCGGCGCGAGCACGAGCGCGACATCCGGGTCACGCGTGAGGTGACCGAGCGCAGCGGGCAGCGCAACCGCTACTGGATGGTGGCAGTCCTCGCGGCCCTCACCATCTCGGCGGGGTACTTCGGCTTCACCTGGGGGGAGGTCGACGCCGCCGACGCCGGGGCGGACGAGCGGACGGCCACCGACGCGGGTGCCGTGCTGGCGCTGGCGGCGATGCTCGGCACGCTCGCGGTCGGACTGCTGCTCATGCCCCTGGTGCTGCGCCGGCGAGCCGTGACCACGATCGTGCTCGCCGTGCTCGCCCTCGTGCTCGCGGTGGGTGCCGCTGCGCTCGCGCTGTGGGCGTACCCCGCCGCGCTCGGCGGCTAGCACCCGAACGGCGCGAGTCCCGGTCACGTCGGCACCGGCCGGGCCGCCCCGGACGGGCCGGTCAGACCTGCACCGCACCGAGGACGTCGAGCACCTCCTCGGGTGAGCCGGCCGCGCGCAGCCGGTCGACCTCGGCCTCGTCGAGGAAGACCTGCGAGAGCCGGGAGAGCACCTGCAGGTGGTCGTCGCCGCTTCCTGCAATGGCGACGACGAACTCGGCCCGCTGCCCGCCCCAGTCGAGACCCTCGGCGTAGCGGACGAAGGACAACGAGGTGCGGCGGACGAGGCCCCGGGCGTCGTCGGTCCCGTGCGGGATCGCGAGCCCGTTGCCGACGAGGGTGGAGACCGAGCTCTCGCGCTCGTGCATCGCGGCCACGTACTCCTCGGGGACGGCGCCCGCGGCGACCAACAGTCGTCCTGCCTCGTCGATCGCGTCGTCGCGGGTGCGTGCGGTGCCGTCGAGGACGATCGACTCCGGCGCGAGCAGGCCGTGCCTCGGTGGCGCGGCGGTCGCGACCGCAGCGGCGCCGTTCTCGCTGCCGACCGGGGTGGCGGCCTGGGTGCCGGCTCCGCCCGGGGTGGCGCCCCCGCCGGCAGCTGCGGAGCCGTGCGCCGCCCCCGTCGTGCCGTCCGTCTGCTCCTGGAGCAGGGCGACGACGTCGTCGTACCGCGGGCTGGCGAGGAAGTCGTCGACGGAGACGTGGACGGCCGACGGCGTGCGCCCGCGGGCACGCTCGGTGAGGTCCTGGTGCGTGACGACGAGGTCGACGTCGTCGGTGAGGCTCGAGATCGCCCGGTTGACCACGGTGACGTCGGTGAAGCCTGCCGCGTGCACCTTCTTGCGCAGCACCGAGGCGCCCATCGCGGACGAGCCCATGCCGGCGTCGCACGCGAAGACGATCGTGCGGATCGGACCCGACCGGTCCCCGCCGGCGACGAGGGTGGAGGCGATCGAGCTGCGCCCCTTCATCGCCTCCATGTCGGCCGTGGCCCCGGCGAGGTCCTCGGAGCCCGACCGCCCCGTCCGCAGCAGGACGCCGGCGACCACGAAGGTGACGGCCGCCGACAGGACGACGGACAGCGTGACTCCGACGAGGCTGCCGGCGGGCGACTGCAGGAGCACCGCGATGATCGAGCCCGGCGCGGCCGGTGCGCGCAGCCCGGAGTCGAGCAGCAGGTTGGTCGCCACGCCGGTCATGCCGCCGGCGATCATCGCGACGATGAGCACGGGCTTCATCAGCACGTACGGGAAGTAGATCTCGTGGATGCCACCGACGAACTGGATGAGCGCGGCGCCCGGCGCGGACGCCTTCGCCATGCCCGTGCCGAACACGGTGAACGCGAGGAGCAGCCCGAGACCGGGGCCGGGGTTCGCCTCGATGAGGAAGAGGATCGACTGTCCCTCCGACGCGGCCTCGGCCGTCCCGAGCGGGGTGAAGACGCCGTGGTTGATCGCGTTGTTGAGGAAGAGGACCTTCGCGGGCTCGACGAGCACGGACGTCAGCGGCAGGACGCTGTTGTCCACGAGGAGGTCGACCACCCGCTCGGCCGCGCTCGAGAACGCGGAGACGAACGGCCCGGCGGCGAGGAACCCGACCACGGCGAGGACCATGCCCCAGATGCCGGCGGCGAAGTTGTTGACGAGCATCTCGAAGCCGGGACGGATCCGGTCGGCCCACAGCGCGTCGAGCTTCTTCATCGACCAGCCGCCGAGCGGGCCCATGACCATCGCGCCGAGGAACATCGGGACGTCGGCGCCGGCGATCGCGCCCATCGTGGCGATCGCGCCGACCACGCCGCCCCGGGCCGTGTCGCCGTACATCATCCGGCCGCCCGTGTAGCCGATGAGGATCGGCAGCAGGTAGGTGATGGTCGGCCCGACGATCCCGCCGCCCTCGGCGCCGGCACCCCAGCCGCCGAAGTGCTCGACGAACCCGTAGCCGCCCTCGTACCCGAGGACGCGGTCGCCGACGAGGGTGATCCACCCGGCCTCGATGAACAGGGCGGTGATGAGCCCCCACGCGATGAACGCGCCGATGTTGGGCATCACCATGTTCGACAGCGCCGTGCCGAACCGCTGCACGGCCACCCGGGCGCCCCGCCGGGGGCGGGCGTCCTCCAGGGCCGGCCTCGCGTCAGTGGGTGCGGACATCTCTCCTCCTCGAGATCGACGCCGGCCGCCGTCGGCCGACGCTCTGCCACGCGGCAATGTGACGATGAAACCACACGAACCCAACTGAAGCCAAGTAAACAACGCTGGCAGAATCTGTGAGCATGTGGCTATGCTGGGTGCTGGCGGCCGGAACCGGCGCCGACGGTCGACCGAGGAGGACCGATGAAGGCCCTGCGCTTCTACGCACCCGAGGACGTCCGGCTCGAGGACGTGCCGGAGCCGACGTGCGGACCCGACGAGGTGAGGATCCGCGTGCGGAACTGCTCGACGTGCGGCACCGACGTCAAGATCTTCCACAACGGGCACCAGAACCTCAGCCCCCCGCGGACCACCGGGCACGAGATCGCCGGCGAGATCGTCGAGGTCGGCGCCGACGCGGTCACTCCGGACGACCGGCCGTGGCAGGTCGGCGACCGCGTGCAGGTGATCGCCGCCGTGCCGTGCGGCCGGTGCCACGAGTGCCTGCGCGGCTGGATGGCCGTGTGCCAGAACCAGACCTCGGTCGGCTACCAGTACGAGGGCGGGTTCGCCGAGTACATGGTCGTGCCGCGCGAGGTCCTCGCCGTGCACGGTCTCAATCGGGTCCCCGACGGCATCGGGCTCGACGAGGCGTCCGTGGCCGAGCCGCTCGCCTGCGTCATCAACGCCCAGGAGCTCCTCGGGATCGAGGAGGGGGACACGGTCGTCGTGTTCGGCGCCGGCCCGATCGGCTGCCTCCACGTCCGCGTCGCCCGCGGCGTGCACGGCGCCGGCCAGGTCCACCTCGTCGACGTCAACGCCGATCGGCTGGCGATGTCCGCGGCCGCCGCCCGCCCGGACGGGACGATCGACGCCTCCCAGGTCGACGTCGTCGAGCGGGTGCTCGAGCTGACCGGCGGCCGCGGGGCCGACGTCGTCATCACGGCGACGGCGGCGAAGGTCGCCCAGGAGCAGGCCGTCGCGATGGCCGCCCGCAACGGGCGCATCTCCTTCTTCGGCGGCCTGCCGAAGAACGACCCGGTCATCGCCCTCGACTCCAACGTCGTGCACTACCGCCAGCTCCACATCCACGGCGCGAACGGGTCCGCCCCCGAGCACAACCGGCGGGCCCTCGAGCACATCGCCTCCGGGCGCGTCCCGGTCGCCGACCTCATCACCCACCGCGTGCCGCTGGGCGACGTGCTCCATGCGTTCGACCTCGTGCGCACCGGGGCCGGGATCAAGGTGACCGTCGAGCCGTGAGCGCCCGCCGCGCATAGCATCGGCATCGGCCCGTCGGGTCGCGAGGGAGGAGCACGGTGTACGCAGAGGAACGGCAGCAGGCCGCCGCGAGGCTCGTCCTCACGCGCGGCCGCGTCTCCGTCACGGAGCTCGCCGAGGAGTTCGACGTGACGAGCGAGACGGTGCGGCGCGACCTCGGCGTGCTCGAGCGGATGCGGCTCGTGCGCCGGGTGCACGGCGGCGCCGTGCCCGCCGCGTCCCTCTCGGCGATCGAGTCCGGGCTCGACGAGCGCGACGTCACGCGGTCGAGGGAGAAGGAGCGGATCGCGCTCGCGGCGCAGCGCTTCCTGCCGGACGACGGCGGCACGGTGGTGATCGACGCCGGGAGCACGACCGGACGCTTCGTCACTCTCATCGGCCCTGGCGCGACGTTCGTCGCCTTCACCCACGCGCTGCCGATCGCCGCCGGCCTCGCGCTCCTGCCCGAGGTCGACCTCCACCTGCTCCCCGGACGGGTCCGGCACACCACGCAGGCCGCCGTCGGCTCGCCCACGACCGAGGCCCTCGACCGGGTCCGCGTCGACGTCGCGTTCCTCGGGACGAACGGGATCAGCGCCGAGCACGGCCTGTCCACCCCCGACCCGGAGGAGGCGGCGGTCAAGGCGGCCCTCGTCCGGGCGGCGCGCGTCGTCGTCGTGCTCGCGGACTCCTCGAAGTTCGCCCGCGACGCGACGGTGAGCTTCGCCGACCTCGCCGACGTCGACGCGATCGTCACGGACGCGGCGGACGTGCCCCTCCCGCGCGCCCTCCTCGAGGACCTCGGGATCGAGCTCGTGGTCGCATGATCGTCACCCTGACGGCGAACCCGTCGACCGACCGGACGGTGGTCCTCGGCGGCCGGCTCGTCCGCGGCGGGGTCGCCCGCTCGACCGGGGCGAGCGCCCAGGCCGGGGGCAAGGGCGTCAACATCTCGCGCGCCGCGGTCGCCGCCGGCGTCCCCACTCTCGCCGTCCTCCCCGCCGACGAGGGATTCGCCCACGAGCTCGCCGCCGCGGGGATCGAGTGCCGCACCCGGCAGCCGGCCGGCCCGGTCCGGGTCAACCTCACGATCACGGAACCGGACGGCACGACGACGAAGATCAACCACCCCGGCCCGGTCGCGGACAGTCGTCTGCTCGACGGGCTGCGCGACGACGTCGTCTCCCTCGCGGCCGGCGCCGACTGGGTGGTCCTCGCGGGCTCGCTCCCGCCGGGCGCGCCGGACGGCTGGTACGCGGAGATCGTCGTCGACCTGCGGGGGGCCGGCGCGCGGATCGCCGTCGACACCAGCGGGGCACCCCTGGCGGCGCTCGCGGCGGCGCTGCCCGCGGCGGCGCCGGACCTCATGAAGCCCAACGGCGAGGAGCTGGCGAGCCTGACCGGCGCCGAGCCCGAGCGCCTGGAGCGGGACCACCGGGCCGCCGCGGACGCCGCCCTCGAGCTCGTCGCCCGAGGGGTCGGCGCGGTGCTCGTCACGCTCGGCGCCGGGGGAGCGGTGCTCGCCACGTCGGACGGGGCGTGGCATGCCCCGGCCCCGGTCACCGAGGTCGTCAGCACCGTGGGCGCCGGCGACTCCAGCCTGTTCGGCTACCTGCTCGCGAGCGAACGAGGCCTGGCGCCCGAGGAACGGCTCGCCCACGCGGTCGCCTACGGGAGCGCCGCCGCGGGACTCCCGGGCACCACCATCCCGCGCCCGGCCGACGTGGAGCCAGGTCGCGTCCGGCCCGTCCGGGTCGCGGCCGCCCGGCCCGCACCGACCGCCTGATCCGGGCAGGGGGGCGCCGGCCCGTGCGGGTCGGCCTCAGTCCCGCTCGACGGCGAACAGCCCGGGATAGCCGACGACCAGTCCGTCGTCGTCGACCGTGATCTCGCGGGAGAAGTCGGAGTCCATCGACTCGTAGAGGTAGAGGTGCGTGTCGAGGCGCGTGTAGCGCTGGGGGTCGGTCGTCACCTCGAGGGACGGGGTGTCGACGTAGGCGCAGACGATCTCCGCGGAGGCGCCGAGGTCGAGGTCGAGCCGGCGGATCGGCAGGGTGTTCGTGAACGGGCTGAACGACAGGTCGATGTCGAACGCGTCCGAGAGGTCGTCCCGGTCCTGGCCGTCGACGCTCCAGAGGCCCGTGGGTGAGCGATGGACCGACAGGGCGCGGCCGTCGCCGGAGCCCACCGTGAGGTGGAGGAAGTCCCAGTCGTGGGTGAGGGTCGCCCGGTAGGAGTACCGCTCCTCCCCGGCCGCGACCACGCCGATGGCGACGAGGCTCGCCGCCTGGTGGAGCTCGAGGTCCTCGTGCCCCTCGATGTCGAGGCGGTTCCACCTGCGGGTCGACGACTGCATGACGATCCTCCGG
Organism: Georgenia sp. Z1344; assembly: GCF_057652375.1. Classification (NCBI taxonomy): domain Bacteria; kingdom Bacillati; phylum Actinomycetota; class Actinomycetes; order Allobogoriellales; family Allobogoriellaceae; genus Georgenia; species Georgenia sp. Z1344. Next base: position 2,674,640 of record NZ_CM172728.1, read on the forward strand.
ACGACGGGGGCGGTCGGGCCTCGACGAGGATCGCGCCGGACGACGCGGTCGTGCAACTCGGGCTGCGTCGTGCGGCCCGGGGTCATGGGGATCGCCCGGGCCGCTGTCGCGCAGGCCCTGCGCGCGGTCAGAGGATCGCGTCGGGCTCCTCGGGAAGGATCTGACCGCCGTCGACGATGATCGTCTGACCCGTGATGTACGCGGCCTCGTCGGAGGCGAGGAACACTGCCGCGGCCCCGATGTCCTTCGGGTCGCCGAGCCGGTGCATGGGGATCGAGCGCGACATCGCGGCGAGGTACTCCTCGCCCTGGGCCTTGAGCCCCTCGGACAGGACGTTGCCCGGCAGGACGGCGTTGACCGTGATGCCGTCCTTCGCGTACTCGAGCGCCGCGCTCCGCATGAAGCCCTGCTGGCCGGCCTTGCTCGCGCCGTAGTGCGCCCAGCCCGGGTAGCCGGTGATCGACCCGGTGATCGAGGAGGTGATGACGAGGCGGCCGTGGCCCTGGGTGCGCATCTGGGCGAGGGCCGGCTGCGTGGCGAGGAACGTGCCCTTGAGGTTGACCGAGTGCATGGTGTCCCACTGCTCCTCGGTCATGTCGGCGATCGACGCCTGCGGGAAGATCCCCGTGTTCGAGCAGAAGATGTCGAGCCGGCCGTGCTGCTCGACCACCCGGTTGACGAGCGCGCGGCACTTCTCGGCGTCGGTGACGTCGACGTGCTCGGCGCTCGCGCCGATCTCCTCGGCCGTCGCGCGGGCCTTCGCGTCGTCGATGTCGGCCACGACGACCGTGGCCCCGGCCTCGACGAGCCGCTCGGCGATGCCGCGTCCGATCCCGGAGGCACCCCCGGTGACGATCGCGATCTTGTCGGTGAGCGTGAACATGGCGGACCTCCGGTCGTCGAGCGGGTCGAGAGTGCTGTCGCCCTCTCAACCTATCGACGACCGACGTCGTCGCCCAGGCCCTTGGTCGCAGGCGCGGGGCGGGTGGCCGGGTGGCCGGGTGGCCGTGCTGTACGGGGAACGCCCTCAGTCCTCGGGCAGCGGGAACACGTCGAGGTAGACGCGGACCCGGCGGGTCTCGGCGTCGTTGCCCTGTGCCTCCGCGTTCTCCCGTCGGTCCTTCGCCGCCGTGACGTGCTCGTGGAGCACGGTCATGAGCGCGTCGCGCAGGTCGCGCATCTCGTCGAGGGTGAGCGAGGAGGTGATGGTCGAGTTCGTGGTCGCCGTCTGCCACGGCAGGGGCTCCGACTCGCTGCGCGCGTACCAGTCGGCGAGCTGGCGGGCGCGTCCCGCGACCTGGTTGCTCAGCACCGCCTCGACAGCGGGTCTCGTGCCGGCGTCCTGCGCGAGCTCGAACCCGTCCATCCGGAACCCGACCGACCTCCACCAGCGCTCGCGGCCGCTGCCCCGGCCCGGGTCCTCGGTGACGAACCCGTGCCGCTCGAGCTGGCGGAGGTGGTAGCTGGTCTGCCCGGTGCTCTCGCCGGTGTGCCGGGCGAGCATCGTCGCCGTCGCCGCCTCGTGATCGACGAGGTAGTCGTACATCGCCATCCGCAGGGGGTGGGCGAAGGCCTTCATCGCGCGCGCGTCGATCGCGGGGGCGAAGAACTCGGGCTCGTCGGGGTCGCGGGAGTCCGTCGGGGGGTTGTGCGTCGCCATATGCAGAGATACCTTTGCAGAGAGAACTTTGCATTGATCCTTCTGCACCGACTCTAGGGGAGACCGCCATGACCACGCCCACCGCACCCACGTCCGGTGTCGAGGACGCCCCGACCGTCCGGGAACCCCTCGGCCGGCGATTCGGCGTCCACCTCACGGGCGTCGGCTTCGCCAACCTGGCCGACGGGTTCGTCCTCGTCGGTGTCCCGCTCGTCGCCGTCACCCTCACGCGCTCGCCGGGGCAGATCTCGCTCATCCAGGCGGCGTTCTGGCTCCCGTGGCTGCTGCTCGGCATCGTCGCGGGAGTGGTCGTCGACCGGATGGACCGCCGGCACGTCCAGCTCCTCGGCATGGTCGTCCGCGTGGCCGTCATGGCAGGGCTGGCCGCGCTGGCCGCCACCGACCGGCTGACGATGCCCGTACTGATCGCCGGGGTCGGGCTCTACGGCGTCACCCAGGTCTTCGTCGACCTGGCCGGGTCCTCGATCGTCCCGCAGCTCGTCCCGCGCTCGCGGCTGTCCGCCGCCAACGGGCGCGTGATGGGGCTCGAGCAGGTCGGCACCAACTTTCTCGGTGCCCCGCTCGCCGGGCTCCTCGTCGCGATCGGCAGCGGATGGGTGTTCGGCGTACCGGCCGCGCTCGGCGTCGCCTTCCTCCTCGTCATCGGCCTCGGCATGCGCGGCAGCTACCGGGCGCAGCGGTCCGAGCCTGCCGCGACGAGGCTCCAGGAGGTGCTCGAGGGCATGCGGTTCCAGGTCCGCCACCCCGTGCTCCGGCCGCTGCTCATCGGCAACTCTCTCCTCAACTTCGCCAACACCGCCTACTTCTCGGTCGTCGTGCTGTGGGCGGTGGGTGAGGAGTCGCGGGTCGGGCTCGAGCCGGAGCAGTACGCGCTGCTCGGTGCGCTCCTCGCCGTCGGCGCCGTCCTCGGCGCGATGCTCGCCGAGCGGCTCGTGGCCCGGCTGCGGGAGGTGCCGCTTCTCGTCGGCAGCTGGCTCGTGTGCTTCTCGCTGCTCATCGTCCCGGTGATCGCCCCCAACCCCTGGGCCATGGCCGGCGCTCTCACGCTCATCGGGATGACCAACATGATCGGCAACGTGGTGTCGCGGACGATGCGCCAGCGGCTCGTCCCGCGCGACAAGCTCGGACGGGTCGGCGGCGCCGGCGGCATGATCGGGTACGGACTCATGCCCCTCGGGGCGCTGACCGCGGGCCTGGTCGGCGAGCTGTGGGGGCTGCCGACGGTGTTCGTCGGAGCCGTCGTGGTCTGCCTCGCCACGGTCGCCTACGTGGCCACCCGGATCAGCACCCGGCTCGTCACCGAGCACGAGATCGAGCACGACGACGCCGCCGCGGCGTGACCGTGCGCCGCTCGCGAGGCGGCGGCGCGGGGCGGCGGTGGCCACGCCGGCGGCGCGGGTCGGGCCGGCCGACCGGTGGTACGGCATCGGTGATGCGGGTCGGTGCCGGACGGGGACTACCGGCGGCGCAGCAGCAGGACTCCGTCCTCGAGCTCCGCGGGCTCGCCGTCCGGAGAGGTGGCGGCCCGGGTCCTCGTCTCGGCGAGCACGACCTCCCATTCGTCGCCGAGATCGAGCTCCGCGAGCTCCTCCGCGGGCGACGGCATGTCGTGGAGGTGCCCCTCCGGACCCGCCCACGGGGGAGGGGCCGCGTGGGTGACGGCGAGCAGGTGCCCGCCGGGTGCGACGGCGTCGGCCACCCGCCGCAGGATCTGCGTCCGGGGGAGCTCGACGCTCGAGTGGAGGAAGCTCGCGGTGACGAGGTCGTACGGCCCTTCCGGGGTCCACGTGGCGAGGTCCGCGACGTCGAACCGCACCGCGTCCTCGTCCAGCCCGAGCTCGCTCGCCGCGGCTCTCGCGCGACCCACGGCGACGGACGAGATGTCGACCCCGGTCGTGCGCCAGCCCTGCCGGGCCAGCCAGATCGCGTCGGCGCCCTCCCCGCAGCCGAGGTCGAGGGCGTTGCCGCGCGGCAGGTCGGCGGCGACGTCCGCCGTCGTCGCGTTGGGCCGGCCCGACCACATCCGCTCGGACTCCCCGTAGCGGCCCTCCCAGTACGCCGTCGGGTCCTGGTCCGGATCGACGCTCGCGTGGCCGCCGGGTGCGGCGTCGTCGTGCGCGTGGTCGTGCCCGTGCGGGCGCGGGGAGGGCGCGGTCATGCCGGGGACGCTACCGGTGCGCCGGGTCAGCCCGTCACGTGCCGCACGACCCGGGCGGGTGAGCCCACGACCACGGCGCCGGCCGGGACGTCGCGGGTGACCACGGAGGCCGCGCCGACCACGGCGTCGTCGCCGATCGTCACGCCCGGGAGGATCGTCGCGCGCGACCCGATCCACACGTTGGTCCCGATGACGACCGGGGCCGGCTTCATGTCGCCCCGGCGGGCCGGGTCGAGGTCGTGGTTGAGCGTCGCGATGATCGTGTCGTGGCCGATGAGGCAGTCGTCGCCGATGGTGATGCCGCCCTGGTCCTGGAACCGGCAGCCGGCGTTGATGAACACCCGCCGGCCGAGCCGGATGTTCCGACCGAAGTCGGTGCTGAACGGCGGGAACATCTGGACCGACGCGTCGACCGGGCGTCCCGTGAGCTCGGTGAGGAGCTCGCGGACCCGGTCCGGGGCGTTGTACCGGCCGTTGAGCTCGGCCGTGATCCGCAGCGCCGCCTGGCTCGCGGCGTGCATCGCCTCGTGCAGCGGCGAGTCGGACGGGATCGTGCGGCCGGAGTCGAGCTCGGCCAGGAGAGCGTCGAGGCTCATGCGGGGTCCTGTCGTCGAGGGGCGGCGGGCTGGCGCCGGCTCAGAACGTGAGCATGGCCTTGATCGCGCGGCGCTCGTCCATCGCACGGTAGCCCTCGGCCGCCTGGTCGAGCGGCAGGGTGAGGTCGAAGACCACGCCCGGGTCGATCTCGTCGGACATCACGAGGTCGACCAGCTCGGGCAGGTAGCGGCGCACGGGCGCCGGGCCGCCGTGGAGGTGGACGCCGGACAGGAACAGGGCGGCGCCGTCGAGCTCGACGCCGTGGCTCACGCCGACATAGCCGACGTGACCGCCCGGCCGGGTCGAGCTGATGGCCTGCATCATCGACTCCTGCGTGCCGACCGCCTCGATCGTCGAGTGCGCGCCGTAGCCGCCGGTGAGCTCCTTGACGCGTGCGACGCCGTCCTCGCCCCGTTCCTCGACGACGTCCGTGGCGCCGAGCCGCGTGGCGAGCGCCTGCCGGTCGGCGTGGCGGGACATCGCGATGATCCGCTCGGCGCCGAACCGCCTCGCGGCGAGGATCCCGAGGAGCCCGACGGCGCCGTCGCCGACGACCGCGACGGTCGTCCCCGGCCCGACGGCGGCCGCGTCGGCGGCGAACCAGCCGGTGCCCAGCACGTCGGAGGCCGCGAGCAGGCCGCGGGTCTGCGCCTCGGTGGGGGTGCCGGGGATCGTGACGAGTGTGCCGTCGGCGTGCGGGATCCGGGCGAGCTCGGACTGGGTGCCGATCGAGGCCATGAAGACGTGCTCGATGCAGCGCGACTGGTAGCCGGCGGCGCAGATCTCGCACGTGTTGTCCGACGCGACGAACGAGCCGACGACCCGGTCGCCGACGGCGAGGTCACGTACGTCCGCCCCGATCTCCTCGACGACGCCGACGTACTCGTGCCCCATCCGGGTCGGCCCGCCGATCTCCTCGAGCCCTCGGTAGGGCCACAGGTCCGAGCCGCACACGCAGGCGGCGGTGACGCGGATGATCGCGTCGGTGGGGTCGACGATCTCGGGGTCGTCGACCGTGTCGACCCGGACGTCACCGGGGGCGTGGAGGACGACGGCGCGCATGCTGGCTCCTTCGGTCGGGGGAGGTGGAGGTCGCCCGAGTGCAACCTCGGTCGTTGCCGAGCGGGACCGCGTGCGGGAGGGACCCTGTGCTCACTCGTCGCGGCGGGCGAGCGCCCGGCGGATCAGGACATAGATGACGAGTGCGATGACCGCGACGACGACGAGCCGCGCGAGGAAGGCGATGGCCTGGAAGACGAAGCCCACCAGCCACCACGCCACGACCACGGCGCCGATGACGATGAGCACCGTGGCGAGCGTGCTCCGTCCCTGCATGGCACCAGTCTCGCATTCGCGGGAGGAGACCGCGAGGGTCGGTGCAGCGGGTGCAGCGGATGCAGCGGGTGCAGCCCGTGCGTCAGGTGCCGGGCCGCTCCCGCCGTCGGACGCGGGTCGACGCGACGTGCCACCATGCCGGGCATGGCCACGGTGACGCGGGAGGAGCAGCGCCTGCGGGACATCGTCGCCATGCGCCGGGTGCGCGACCGCATCGACCGTGAGTACGCCCGCCCCCTCGACCTGGAGGCGCTCGCGCGTGGCGCTCACATGTCGGCGGGCCATCTCAGCCGCGAGTTCCGCCGCATCTTCGGCGAGCCGCCGTACTCCTACCTCATGACACGCCGGATCGAACGCGCGATGACGCTGCTCCGGCGCGGCGACCGCAGCGTCACCGAGGTGTGCTTCGAGGTCGGCTTCACCTCGCTGGGCACCTTCAGCACGCGGTTCACCGAGCTGGTCGGGGTGCCGCCGAGCGTGTACCGGAAGGACCACGGCGCGGCCGGCGCCGGGATCCTGCCGTGCCTCGCGCGGCAGGTCATGCGACCGATCAGGAATCGAGAAGCGAGCACCGAGATCGCGCCCCTAGCGTGACCGCCATGGATCTCACCATCGCCCTGGCCTTCCTCCCGCACACCGACGCCGACGCGGCGCTCGGCTTCTACCGCGACACCCTCGGGTTCGAGGTCCGCAAGGACGTCGGCTACGAGGGCATGCGCTGGATCACCGTCGGCCCGCCCGACCAGCCCGGGACCTCGATCCTCCTCCACCCGCCGGCGCTCGACCCGGGTCTGACGGACGAGGAGCGGGCCACCGTCCACACGCTCATCGCCAAGGGCGCCTACACTGCGCTGACCCTGGCGAGCCAGGACCTCGACGGCGTGTTCGAGGCCCTCGTGGCCGCCGGCGCGGACGTGGTCCAGGAACCGACCGACCAGGACTACGGCATCCGCGACGGTGCGGTGCGCGACCCGGCCGGCAACCTGCTCCGGATCAACCAGCTCTGAGCCGTCGTCGGGCCCTGCCCGCCCAGGCTGTGGCCGCCCCGCCGTCGCCGGCGGGGCGGCCGATCACCGTCAGGCGTGCGCCGCGGCCTCCTGCTCGGCCGCCCATGCCGCCACCCGCCGGGCGCTCTCCTCCTCGGAGAGGTCCTCGACCCGGCTCATGATGGTCCAGCGCACCCCGAACGGGTCGATGATCGAGGCGTACCTGTCGCCGGAGACGAACGTGGCCAGCGGCTCGCGGACCCGGGCGCCTGCGGCCTCGGCGCGCGCGACGACCGCGTCCGCGTCGGCGCAGAAGAGACCGAGCGAGTAGCAGGCGGCGTCGCCGTCGGGCGGCGGGACCAGGCCGTACTCGGGGTTGGGCTCGCCGATCTGGAGGCGGCCGTCGCCGAGGTCGAGCTCGGCGTGGACGACGACGCCGCCCATCTCGGTGACGTCGACGACGCGCGCCCCGAGCACGTCCCGGTAGAACTCGACGGCCTCGACGGCGCGGGGCACGGCGAGGAAAGGTGTGAGGCTCGTCGAGCCGTGCGGGACACCGTCCGTCGTGTGCTCGCCGGTCACCCCGGTGCGGGGTGCGTCGTCGTCGGAGGTCGTGGTGGGTGTGGTGGTCGTCGTGGCCGTGGTCTGCTCGGTGGTCATGGTGTGAGGCTAGGTTCGACGTCGAGAGTGCGGCTTGGAGATTCGCGACGACGTCGGAGGCGGGGGCGAGATGGCCGATCTGGCGGACGGCCGCGGGATCCTCTACCCGGCGCGGCTCCCGACCTTTCACCGCGCTGCGGCCCCGCCGGACCTCGCGGATCGCGTCCGCTGGTTCTGGGTGCCGCGCTGGCGCCTCGCCCCGGGACGGGTCTCGCGGCAGCGGCTCCTCCCGTTCCCCGCGGCCAACCTGGTCGTGGGACCGGACGGCGTCACGCTCTCCGGTCCGACGACGGGCGTCTCGCACCGCGACCTCTCCGGGACCGGCTGGGCGGTCGGCGCGCTGCTCCGGCCGGCCGGGATCGCGGCTCTCGCGGACGAGCCGCGCGACCTGCGGGACTCCGAGGTCGTGCTGGACCTCGCTGGTTGGGGGCTGGGGGAGCTGCACGCCGCGGTCGCAGGGGCGATGTCCGACCCGGACGAGGACGCCGGCCGGGACCGGGCCGTGGCGGCGCTCGCCGACTGGGTGCGTGTTCACCTGCCGGCCCCCGACGACGCGGGAGCGACGGCCAACGCGATGGAGGACCTCGTCGCCACCGACCCCGAGGTGGTGCGGGTCGAGCAGGTGGCGCAGCGGCTCGGGATGTCGGCGCGGGCGGTGCAGCGGCTCGCGCGCAGGTACGTGGGGCTCGCGCCGCTGGCGATCGTGCGGCGCTACCGCCTGCAGGAGGCGGCCCGGCGCCTGAGGGAGGAGCCGGGTCTCGGCATCGCGGACGTCGCGGCCGACCTCGGGTACGCCGACCACGCGCACCTCAGCTCCGACTTCCGCACGGTCCTCGGCCTCACGCCGAGCGAGTACCGGCGGCCCGATGCCGATGCCGATGCCGACGTTGGCGAGTGAGGGGATTCTCCTCCGACGAGTCAGGGGAGGGTCTGATCACCCGCCCTGAGCCGCACTCTCGACACGGGGTGTGCACGAACCGCAATCTCGACGTGCACCAACCGCAATCTCGACGAAGAGGAGCCGGTCAGATGCGGCCGATGTCCTCGCGCTTCTCCGCCTGGAACGCGTCCTCGATGCGGCCGTGCGCCCAGTAGGCCGAGATCGAGAGCTGGTCCTTCGCGAGCCCGCGGTCGTCGGTGAGGTACGGGCGCAGCGACTTCATCGCGCTGCGCTCGCCGTGGGCGAAGACCTGGACGCGCCCGTCCCGCCACGGGGTCTCGCGCACGGCGTCGGTGAGCAGGGAGGTGGTGCCGGGCTCGGCGCCGTCGCGGTGCAGCCACCGCACCTCGATGCCGTCCGGGGCGTCGATCTCCTGGTGATCGGCCGCGGAGTCGACCTCGAGGTGGGCGACGCCCACGGCGTCGCGCGGCATCGCCTCGAGGGCGGCGGCCACCGCCGGGAGCGCGGAGTCGTCGCCGGCGAGCAGGTGCCATTCGGCGTCGGGGTCCGGTGCATAGCCGCCGCCGATCCCGCCGAGGACGACCGCGTCCCCGGGGCGAGCCGCCATGGCCCACGGCCCGGCCACGCCGCGGTCCCCGTGCACGACGAAGTCGATCCAGATCCGACCATTCTCGAGGTCGAACCGCCGGATCGAGTACGTGCGCCGCGTGGGCATGAGCTCGGTCGGGAGCTCCTCGCGCAGCGCCTCCATGTCGTACGGCGGCGTGAGGTCGGTGTCCGGGTGCGGGAACAGCATCTTCGTGTACGCGTCCGTCTTCCCCGCGTCCTCGACCGCGGCGATCCCGGGTCCGCCGGCGACGATCCGCACCATGTGCGGCGTGAGCTGGATCCGCTCGAGCACCTCGAGGACGATCTGGGGCCGCTGCGGACGACGGGGACGCTCGGTGTGGGCAGTCATGTGCACCTTTCGGCTCGGGGGCCCGCCCGGGCGCGCGATGTGCGGGGGGCACGGCAACTTAGGCCAGCCTAACCGCGACCTTCGTGGGCGTCACGTGAGGAGGAGGTCACCCGGACCAGGCGGGGGCCCGCGAGAGGATGGCCGGCATGCGCGTGGTCGTCGAGGGGATGGAGCGGCACCAGGTGTCGCTCTACCTGGTGGCGCTGGTGCTCGGAGCCGCGGTCGGCCTCCTCGTCCCCGGCGCGGCGGGGGCGGCGCGTCACGCGGTCGATCCCGCGATCGCGCTGCTGCTGTACGCGACATTCTTGGGGGTGCCGTTCGCCCGGATCGGCGGGGCGGTGCGGGACGTGCGGTTCGTCGTCGTCGTGCTCGCGGTCAACTTCCTCGTCGTGCCGGTGGTGGTCGCGGTGCTCTCGCGGGTCGTCGCGCACGACCGGGCGTTGCTCGTCGGGGTCCTGCTCGTGCTGCTCACCCCCTGCGTGGACTACGTCATCGTCTTCACGGGCCTCGCCGGCGGCGCGCACGACCGGTTGCTCGCGGCGGCCCCGCTCCTCATGCTCGTACAGATGGCGCTGCTGCCCGCCTACCTGTGGCTGCTCGCCGGCCCCGACGCCGTCGCCGCGGTCGACCTCGCCCCGTTCGTCCGCGCGTTCGTCGTCCTCATCGCCCTCCCGCTCGCCGCCGCCGCGCTCACCCAGGCGATCGCCGCCCGCGCGAGCGCGGCCGCGGCCTGGTCGAGCGCAGTGGCGAGCGCGATGGTGCCGCTGATGATGCTCGCGCTCGGCGTCGTCGTGACCTCCCAGGTCGCGGCCGTCCGCGGAGAGCTCGGCGCGCTTCCGCTCGTGGTCCCGGTCTACGTCGCGTTCGCCGCCGTCATGCTCCCGGTCGGCGCCTGGGCGGGCCGGGTCGCCGGGCTCGACGTCCCCGGGCGGCGCGCCGTCACGTTCGCCGGGGTCACCCGCAACTCGCTCGTGGTGCTCCCGCTCGCGCTCGCGCTCCCCGCCGGCTTCGAGGTGGCGCCGATCGTCGTCGTCACGCAGACGCTCGTCGAGCTCCTCGTCATGGTGGCCCTCGTCCGCCTCGTTCCGCGGCTCGTGCGCTGACGGGCCGCTAGCCTTGGCCCGTGCCACGACACCGCTCGCCCGTCCCACCCGCGGACGGCCCGACTCCGGGCCGCCGCGCATGACCCGGGCCCCTGACGTCCGCGACCACCCGACGCCGATCCTCACCCCCGAGGAGGTCAGGCACCTCCTCGTCGAGGCCAACGCGGACCTCGGCGCGCGCGGGGGAGCGGTCGGCGGAGCCATCGGCGGCGGGATCGGCGGCGCCGCCGCCGGAGCCCTGGGCGGGAGTGTCGGTGGACGCTCCGGCGGCCGCAGCGGCGGCAGGCTGGGTGCCCGGCTGTTCACGAAGGTATACGGCTCGCAGCGCGTCGTCCCGATCCCGCCGACGCCGGAGCGAGAGGCGGCCCTGGCCGCCGTGCTGCACACCGTCCTGCGCCAGGATCGCCAGGCCCTCATCGGGCTCATGGGCTCGGGCTCGATGAACATGAACACGGCGGTCGTCCAGGTCCAGTGGCACCCGAACCAGGCGGTCATCACAGCCCACGGGCTCGAGGGGATCATCAAGCAGCGGACGTCGGGCAAGGCGATCGACCGGCTCGAGGCAGCCATGCGCGAGACCGCTGCCTAGCGGGCGCAGGCGTCCACCCGCGTCTCGCCACCCTCGGCCGGGCCCGCGATTCACCACCACAGGAAAGGACGGCTCGACATGGAGACGGTCGGAATCGGGATGGTCGGCGCGGGATTCGTGGCCGACCTGCACGTCGAGGCGTTCCGCCGGGTCGCGGGCCACGACGTCCGGGTCGTCGCGGTAGCCGCGCCGCCCACGCGGCGCGCGGCGTTCGCGGAGCGGCACGGGATCGACGCGGTCTACGAGGACCTCGACGAGCTGCTGGCCGACGACGCCGTGGACGTCGTCGACATCTGCACCCCGCCGTCGCTGCACGTCGAGATGGCGATCGCGGTGCTCGAGGCAGGCAAGCACGTCATCTGCGAGAAGCCGCTGACCGGGTTCTTCGACGTGCCGGCCGAGGGCGCGGACGGAGTGGATCGTCGTCGGATGGTCGAGTCGGTGACGGCCGAGATGGACCGGCTGCGGGAGGTCGTGGTCCGGGGTGACCGGGTCTTCGGGTACGCGGAGAACTACGTCTACGCGCCGTCGATCCAGAAGAGCCGTGAGGTGCTCGAGCGCTCCGGGTCGCGCATCACGATGATGCTCGGCGAGGAGTCCCACAACGGCTCGCACTCCGAGTACGCGCGCCACTGGCGCCACTCGGGCGGCGGGGCACTGATCCGGCAGGGCTGCCACCCGCTGTCGGCGATGCTCTACCTCAAGCAGGTCGAGGCACGGGCGGCGGGTCGCAGCGTGGCCGTCGAGTCGGTCCTCGCGGACACGACGGCGATCACGCCCACGCTCCCGGACGAGCGGCGGCGCTTCCTCCACGCCCGGCCCGCCGACGTCGAGGACGTCGCGAACGTCGTCCTCGCCTTCGACGACGGCACCCGGGGCGTGGTGACGGCGAGCGACGTGATCGTCGGCGGGGTCCGCAACACCGTCCAGGTCTTCACCACGGACAGCGTCCACCTGTGCCAGATCAGCCAGAACGACTCGATGCGTCTCTTCCACGCGGACCCGGCCTCGGTGGAGGACGTGTACGTCACCGAGAAGCTCGACCACAAGGCCGGCTGGCAGTACGTGCTGCTCGACGAGCTGCTGGCCCGCGGCTACGTCGGCGAGATGCAGGACTTCGTCGACTGCGTCGTCCACGGTGGGACTCCGCAGGCGGACATCGAGCTCGCGTACTCCTCGATGCAGGCGATCTACGCCGCGTACGAGTCGGCCGCCACGGACCGGCGGGTGCGGCTGTAGCGACCGGGTCGGTCAGTCGGCCCGGTCCTTGCGCACCTGCCGGATCTTCTCGTCCCGCCGGGCGTTGCGCTCGTCGACCCAGGCGGGGGACACCGACCCCAGCTGCTTCGGGATCCGCTCGGCGTCGACCTCGGGCAGGAGCCTGCGCGGTGGGTCGGTGAGCGCGCTCCCGCCGTGCGCCAGTCCGGGGAACGGGTCCCGGCCGCCGAGGTAGCTCGCGATCGTGTTGACGGCGGCGATCGCGGGGACCGCGAAGAGGGCGCCGACGATGCCCATGATGTACGAGCCCGTCGCCACGCCGAGGAGGACGACGATCGGGTGGACGTCGACGGCCCGGCCCATGAGGACCGGCTGGAGGAAGTTCGACTCGAGCTGCTGGACGCCCACGACGATGACGAGCATGATGATCGCCGCCGTCAGGCCCTGGGAGCCCAGGGCGACGAGCACGAACAGCGCGCCGGAGACGAACGCACCGACGACCGGGATGAAGCACAGCACGAAGGTCAGCACGGTGAGGGGGATGACGAACGGGACCCCGAGGATCGCCGCACCGATGCCGATACCGACCGCGTCGACGGCGGCGACGAGCGCCTGCGTCTTCGTGTACGTCCCGATGGTCACCCAGCCGCGGCGCGCCGCCTCGTAGGCCCGCTCGTGCCACTGGCGGGGCAGGCGCATGATCGCCCACGTGCCGAGGCGGTCGCCCTCGGCGAGGAAGAAGAACGTGGCGACGAGGCAGAGCACGGCCCCGACGACGACACCCGCCGCGCCGGTCCCGATGCCGACGGCCGACGTGGCGATTTGGGAGGAGTTCTCCTGCAGCCAGGTGCCCGCCTGGTCCATGGCCGACTGCACCTGGGCGGCGTCGACGGGCAGGGGCGAGCTGGCGATCGCGTTGACGATGTCCTGCACCTGCAGGGACGCGAGCTCCCCGACCTCACCGATCCCCTCGGAGATCTGGGTTCCGACGAGCGCGCCGACCCCGGTGAGGAAGGCGAGGGTGATGAGGATCGTCAGTGCCGCGGCGGCCAGGCGCGGCAGGCGCAGCCGGTGGTTGAGCAGCACCTGGAGCGGCATGAGCAGCCCCGTGAGCAGGATCGCCACCGCGGTCGGGATGAGGATCGAGCTGAGCAGCGCGCCGGCCTGGTTGATCGTCTGGACGGCCAGGCCGACCAGGACGATGGTCACCGAGGCGAGGATGACCACCCGGGTGCGTGGGTATCCGGCGAGAAAACCGGCACGGCCCGACGTCGAACCACCCGCGTCCGTGCCCTCCGGCACTGTTCCGGCGGCGGTCACCGCGTGGGCGGCCGAGGTGCGGGTGTCGGCGTCGTGCGGGGTCGATCCTCGGGAGAGGGCCGTGCGGCCGGCCTCGCGCCTGACGCTCCTGCGCGATCGCCTGCGGGGTACGCCCACCTCACGCGTCCGAGACGGCGGCGGCGAGCAGGTTGAGGGACTCCTCGAGGCTCTCGGCGGGGATCGCGGGGAAGACCGACGCGAGCTTCGGGTCCTCCACCTTCGACCAGTCGTACGTGAGGGTGACCTCGGTCGAGTCCGAGCCCTGGGACTTCAGCTCGTACAGCCACTCCCAGCCCCCGGGGCCGTCGGCGTCGGGGCTGTTCGGCTGCCAGCCGACCATGACGTTCTCGGCGTACGCCGTGACGTGGTTGCGCATCTGGTAGTCGCCGCCCTGCGACTCGGCGTGCATGTTCATGACGAACGTGTCGCCCACCTGCTGGATCCGGTCGGCGTAGTCGTCGGACCGGACCATCCCCGAGCCGTCGAACTCGGAGTGACGGGAGGGGAGGGTGAGGACGTCGAAGATGGCCTTCGCCGGGGCGTCGATCGTGCGGGAGACGGACAGGGACGTCTGCTCGGTGCTCATCCCTCCACTCTGCCCCCTCCGGCGTCGGCGCGCATGGTGGATCGGCGCGTCGGCCGGAGACGTGTGAGCGGGGCGACACGGACGGTCCGGCGGGGCCCGGGTCCGGGGCCGGAAGGGGGCGGGCCCCGACCGAGCTGCCTCGGCCGGGGCCCGAACCTGACTCCCTGGGGTGGCTAACGGGGCTTGAACCCGCGACCTCCTCGACCACAACGAGGCGCTCTACCAACTGAGCTATAGCCACCATGCGCCACCGACCGGCGGTAGCGACGCACCATGCTATCCGAGGCCCGAGGGCGTCGGCGCCGTGTGTGCGGTGCGCTCGCTCACGTCCGCGGGGGGTGGCGCGACGTCCCCGAGAGGTCGCGCAGAAAAAAGGTCACGCCCTGTCCGGGTGGGTCCGTAGCGTCCCGGTCATGGATACCAGCGGTACGCGAACCACCGACACCCAGACCGACACCCGCGCCGACGAGACCGTCCGTCCCTTCACCCTCGCCGTCCCCCAGGACACGATCGAGGACCTCCACCGTCGCCTGGCGGACACGCGCTGGCCGGACGAGAACCCGGAGGCCGGCTGGTCCGACGGTCTCCCGCTCGCTTTTGCGAAGGACCTCGCGACCTACTGGCGGGAGACCTTCGACTGGCGGGCGCAGGAGGACCGCCTCAACGCCGTCCCGCAGTTCACGACCGCGATCGACGGCCACGACGTCCACTTCGTCCACGTCCGTTCGCCCCGCCCCGACGCGAAGCCGCTCCTGCTCGTGCACGGCTGGCCGAGCGGACCGACGGACTTCCTGTCGATGATCCCGCTGCTCACCGAGCCCGCGGACGGCGGCCAGGCCTTCGACGTCGTCGCCCCGACGATCCCCGGCTTCGGTGTCTCGGGCCCCGTCGTCGGGTGGACGCTCACCCGGGTGGCCGACGCGTTCGCCACGCTCATGGACCGGCTCGGCTACGAGCGCTACCTGGCCCACGGCTACGACACGGGCGCCGGGGTCGTCCGCGACCTTGGGCTGCGCCACCCCGAGCACGTCGCCGGCATCCACTCCACCGGCCCGCTCGGCGGCGAGGAGCTGACCGAGGAGACCGCGGACATGTCGGTGCCCGCGGAGGCGGCCGCCGTGGCCGACGGGTACCGGTACATGTACGACATCGGCGCCTACGCGATGCTGCAGTCGACCCGGCCGCAGTCGATCTCCTACGCGCTGACGGACTCGCCGGTCGCGCAGATGTCGTGGATCGTCGAGCGGTTCAAGGACTGGTCGTCCGCCGAGGGCGACCCGGACCAGGTGCTCGACCGCGACGAGATGCTCACCGTGGTCTCGATCTACTGGTTCTTCCGGACCGCCGGCTCCTCCGCCCGGTACTACAAGTACGGGCTGCCCGACTGGGCGGAGCCGCTGCAGCCCTCGACCGTGCCGACGGCGATCCTCGTCATGCCGGACGACATCGGCCGGCCCGTGCGCCGGCTCGTCGAGCAGGTCGACCGGGTCGTGAGCTGGACCGAGGCCGAGCGGGGTGGGCACTTCGCGGCCTGGGAGCAGCCCGAGCTCGTCGCGGCCGACATCCGCGCCTCGATCGGGCACCTGGACTGAACCCGGCCGGCGGTGGGCCGTGGGGACGGTGCGCCACCGCCGGTGGGGGCGCCGGTCAGGGGTGGCGCTGGTCGGCGTCGGCTCGGGTCGGTGGCGGAGGTGGCTGGAGCGGTCCGGGGCACCGGGTCAGAGGGTCTCGTCGTCGGGCGTGGTTACGCGTCCGACGGCTTCGCGAGCTCGGTGATCGCGGCGCTCGTCGGGTGGTCGGAGACGGCCTTGGCGGCGGCGCGCGCCTCGGAGGTCGTCGGCCCCTCGCCCTCGGGCCACAGGACCGCGCGGTAGTACCGCAGCTCGTCGATCGACTCGAGGATGTCGGCGAGCGCGCGGTGGCCGCCGTTCTTCTGCGGCGACTGGAAGTAGGCCCGCGGGTACCAGCGGCGGGCGAGCTCCTTGATCGAGGAGACGTCGATGATCCGGTAGTGCAGGTGCTCGACCAGCTCGGGCATGTCCCGCGCGAGGAACACGCGGTCGGTCCCCACCGAGTTGCCGGCGAGCGGGGCGCGGCGCTTCTCCGGCACGAACCGCTTGACGTAGGCGAGGACCTGCTCCGCGGCGTCGGCCATCTCGAGGCCGTCGTCCAGCTCGGTGATGAGGCCGGAGGCCTTGTGCATCTCGACGACCACCTCGTCCATCGTCTCCACCGTGCCGGGGCGCGGCCGGATGACGAGGTCGAGCCCGGCGTCGAGCGGCGTCAGCTCGGAGTCGGTGACGACGACGGCGACCTCGACGAGCGAGTCGCGCTCGGCGTCGAGGCCCGTCATCTCGCAGTCGATCCAGACGATGGGGTCCTTGGCGCGGGAAGCAGCAGTCACCAGGGAATCGTAGGCGCGGACGACGGCGGCGGCGCGGTCCCGGCGTACGTCACACCGACGACCACACCGTCAATCCTTCGGCTGATGCCACCAGACGAGACGCGGTGTCTAGACTCAGCGACGGCGCGGCCGGTGGTCCGGCGCGATCCCCTCCCCGACGACCTCCCGGAGCACGCCCGTGGCGAACCTCGCCCGCTTCTCGCTGTCCAATCGCGCGCTCGTGGCCCTGTCCACGATCATCGCCGTGCTCGCCGGCCTGTGGGCCACGACCTCCCTGCGGCAGGAGCTCATCCCGGACCTCGAGCTGCCGATCGTCGCCGCCGTGACGACCATGCCCGGCGCCTCCCCGGAGATCGTCGAGGACCAGGTGACGGGCGTGGTCGAGGAGGCGGCGCGTGGTGTCCCCGGACTCGAGGGCACCACGTCCCAGTCCGGTCCCAGCGTCTCGGCGGTCATGCTCGAGCTCGAGTACGGCACCGACATTCTCACCGCGCAGCAGGAGCTCCAGGTGGCCCTCGGCCGGGTCGAGCAGCAGCTCCCCGAGGACGCCGAGACCCAGGTCATCGCCGGCTCCGTCGACGACCTCCCGGTCATCCAGCTCGCCGCCACGGGCGGCGCCGACGTCGCCGAGCTCCAGCAGCGCGTCGAGGAGGTGCTCGTCCCCGAGCTCTCCCGGGTCGACGGCGTCCGCCAGGTCCAGCTCTCCGGCATCACCGAGCAGCGCGTCGCCATCGACGTCGACCCCGAGGCGCTCGCCGCCGAGGGCCTCACGCTCGACTCCATCACGAGCTCGCTCGACGAGAACGGCGTGGTCACCCCCGCCGGCACCATCGAGTCCGACGGCAGCGAGCTGACGATCCAGGCCGGTGGCCGCCTCACGTCTCCCGAGGAGATCGCGGGGCTCCCGCTCGTCGCCGACTCGTCGTCGGGCGGCGCCGCGGGCGGGGACGCCCCTGCCGACGGGGGCCAGGCACCCGCCGACCCGGGGCAGGCACCGACCGACCCGGGGCAGGCGCCCACCGACCCGGGGCAGGCGCCCACCGACCCGGGGCAGGCGCCCACCGACCCGGGGCAGGCACCGACCGCCGGTGACGGCGCCGAGCAGGCGCCCCAGGCACCCGCCCCGGACGAGGTCGTGACGATCGACGACGTCGCGGACGTCGCCGTCGAGGACGTGCCCGCCACGTCGCTCACCCGCACCGACGGGGTCGCGAGCATCGGGCTGGCGATCACGGCCACGCCCGACGGCAACACGGTCGAGATCTCGGAGCAGATCCGCGAGCTCATGCCCGAGCTCGAGGGCTCCCTCGGCGACGGCGGCGAGCTCGTCGTCGCGTTCGACCAGGCCGTCTTCATCCAGCAGTCCATCGAGGACCTCGCCGTCGAGGGCGTGCTCGGCCTCGCGTTCGCCGTCCTCGTCATCCTGCTGTTCCTGCGCTCGATCCGCGCGACCACCGTCACGGCGATCTCGATCCCGCTCTCGCTGCTCGTCGCGCTGCTCGCGCTCAAGGTAGCCGACTACTCGCTCAACATGTTCACGCTGGCGGCGCTGACGATCTCGATCGGCCGCGTGGTCGACGACTCGATCGTCGTCATTGAGAACATCGCCCGGCATCAGTCCTACGGGACGTCGAAGCGGCAGTCCGTGCTCACGGGCGTCAAGGAGGTGGCCGGCGCCGTCACGTCCGCGACCGTCGCCACCGCCGCCGTGTTCGTCCCGCTCGGCCTCGTCGGCGGCATGGTCGGCGAGCTCCTGCGCCCCTTCGCGTTCACCGTGGCCCTCGCACTGGGCGCGTCCCTGCTCGTCGCCCTGACGATCGTCCCGGTGCTCGCCTACTGGTTCCTCCGCACGCCCGTCGACCCCGAGCGCGCCGCCACCGCCCGCGTCGAGGCGGAGGAGAAGGAGCGCAGGAGCATCCTGCAGCGCGGCTACGTCTCCTCGTTGCGCGGCGTCCTCGGGCACCGCTGGCTCACCATCGGCGGCGCCGTCGTCCTCATGGCGGCCACCGTGTTCGGTGCGACTCGCCTGCCCACCGACTTCATCGGCGACACGGGCGAGAACGCGATCTCGGTCACCCAGGACCTGCCCACGGGCGTCACGCTCGAGGCCCAGGACGCCGCCGCCCAGCAGGTCGAGGACGTGCTCGCCGACGTCGAGGAGGTCGAGAGCTACCAGGTCACGGTCGGGTCGGCCGATCCCGCGATGGCGGCCTTCGGCATGGCGCAGGACGTCACCTTCTCGGTGACGCTCGACGTCGACGCCGACGCGGGTGCCGTCGAGGACGACGTCCGCGAGCGGCTCGAGGCCCTCGGCGAGGACGCCGGCACCATCACCGTGGCGCCCGGCTCGGCCGGCGGGTTCTCCTCCGGGGTCGAGGTCATCGTCTCCGGGGCCGACGGCGAGGACGTCGCCGCAACCGCCGAGGAGGTCGAGGCGGCGATCGCCGGGATCGACGGGCTGCGCGACGTCGAGAGCTCGCTCGCCTCGGACCTGCCCTTCATCCAGGTCGCCGTCGACCGGCCCGCCGCGGCCTCGCTCGGCCTCACCGAGTCCGCCGTCGGCGGCATCGCCTACGCGGCGATCAACGGCCTCCCGGCCGGCGACGTCGACACCGAGGACGGCACCCTCCCGATCGTCCTGTTCTCCGGGGAGGCGCCGGCCACCGTCGACGAGCTGAGCGCCCTGCCGCTCGGCGGGTCGCCGGAGGCGCCGCTCGTGCTCGACGACGTCGCCGACGTCGCTGAGGAGCGCCAGCAGGCCTCGATCACCCGCCAGGACGGACTCCGCTCGGCGTCGATCACCGCGGCGACCGAGATCGCCGACCTGCAGACGGTCAACGCCGAGCTCGCCACGGCGCTCGACTCGGTCGACGAGCCCGAGGGCGTCAGCGTCGAGATCGGCGGCGTCAGCGCCGAGCAGGAGGACGCCTTCGGCAACCTCTTCCTCGCGCTCGGGCTCGCCGTGGCGCTCGTCTACCTCGTCATGGTGGCGACGTTCCGCTCGCTCGTGCAGCCGCTCGTGCTGCTCGTGTCGATCCCGTTCGCCGCCACCGGCGCGATCCTCGGTCTGTGGCTGACGGACACGCCGCTCGGGGTCGCGGCCCTCGTCGGTGCGCTCATGCTCGTCGGCGTCGTCGTGACGAACGCGATCGTCCTCATCGACCTCATCAACCAGTACCGCACGGCCGGAATGGACCTGCGCGAGGCGGTCGTCGAGGGCGGGCGGCACCGCCTGCGCCCGATCCTCATGACCTCGGCCGCGACGATCATGGCGCTCATCCCGATGGCGTTCGGCATCACGGGCGGCGGTGCCTTCATCTCGCAGCCGCTCGCGATCGTCGTCATCGGCGGCCTCATCACCTCGACGATCCTCACGCTGCTGCTCGTCCCGGTGCTCTACGAGCTGACCGAGGGGCGCGGCGAGCGGCGGGCACGGGAGAAGGAGATCGCTCGGCTGGAGAAGGTCGTGGCGGCGCGCGAGGAGCGCGGCGAGGACGCCGCTGCGCCCCGCGCCGAGCTCGAGCGGCTGCGCGCCGGGGGGGGAGCGGCCCGGGTCCGCGAGGAGGAGCGGGTCGGCGACGACGACGCCCCCGTGCTCGTGCATGCCGGCGCCGGCGAGGCCGAGGCTGGTGCGGGCGCGGCTGGTGCGGACGCTGGATCGGCCCCCGCGTCAGGTGCCCGGGCCGGCGAGGGGCGGAAGCCGTCCGACGGTTCCACCTCCGGGGCCCACGCGGCGGCACCGCCGGACGACGCCCACGTCCTGAACGAGGGTGACGACTCCGGCGGCGGCAAGCACGCCGCCGACTGAGGGTCGCGTCGGCCGGCCGTCGGGGGAGGCCGCCGACCGGCGGACGGCTGTGCCGTCGACGGCCCGCCGGGGGAGAATCGGACCATGACCGACAGCAAGATCGTGTTCCTCGACGTCGACGGCACCTACGCCCACCAGGGCGAGGTACCCCCGGGCCACGTGCGGGCTGTGCAGGCCGTCCGTGCGGCCGGCCACCGGGTGCTGCTGTGCACGGGGCGACCCCGGATCATGCTCCCCGAGCGCATCTCCGCCGCAGGTTTCGACGGGTACGTCGCCACGGCCGGGGCGTACGTCGAGGTCGACGGCGAGGTCGTCGCCGACGAGCGGTTCCCGGTCGAGCTCGGCGACCGGCTCATCGACGTGCTCGAGTCCTACGACGTGACCTTCGTGCTCGAGACGCCTGGGGCGCTCCTGGGAAACCGGCACGCGGAGCAGGTCATCAGCGCGGCGGTCGCCGGCCACGAGGCCTCCGTCGACGGCTCGAGGCACTCCGGTCCGTCCGACATCCTCGCCGGCATGTCCGTCGTCGACGACCTCAGGGGCCGCCCCTTCGCCAAGGCCGTCGTCGTCGAGTCGGGGGTCCCGAACGACCAGCTCGCCCGCGAGGCCGGCGAGGCCGTCCTGTCCCTCGAGGCCTCCGTGCCCGGCCTGCACCCCTCGTCCGGCGAGCTCTACCTCGCCGGTATGCACAAGGCGGTCGGCATGCGGGCCGCGCTCGCGCACCTCGGTGCCGACGTGGCCGACTCGATCGCCTTCGGCGACGGGATGAACGACCTCGAGATGTTGCGCGAGGCCGGCATCGGCGTGGCCATCGAGGGGTCCGACCCGCGTGTCCTGGCCGCCGCCGACCGGACGGCGCCGGGCCCCGAGCGCGAGGGCCTGACCCGCGCGTTCGCCGAGCTCGGCCTGCTCTGACCGCGCCCGCGTCGCCCCGACGCGCGAGGCGTGCGCCCGGGCCGTAGCCTGGCGGGACGACGAACGACCCGTGGCCCGGCGGCCGGAGTCGGGGTGCCCACGGGCCCGAGGAGGACTGCCCCGTGAAGCTCGCCGACCAGATCGTCGCCCAGCTGCAGGCCGTGGGGGTGCGGCGCATCTACGGGATTGTCGGTGACAGCCTCAACCCCGTCGTCGACGCCGTCCGCCGCACCGTCGGAAGCGCCGAGGGCGGCATCGACTGGATCCATGTCCGCCACGAGGAGGCAGCGGCCTTCGCTGCCGCCGCGGACGCCCAGATCTCCGGTGAGCTCGCGGTGTGCGCGGGATCGTGCGGTCCCGGCAACCTCCACCTCATCAACGGCCTGTACGACGCCAACCGGTCCGGCGCGCCCGTCCTCGCGATCGCCAGCCACATCCCCACACCGCAGATCGGCCAGGAGTTCTTCCAGGAGACCCACCCCGACCGACTCTTCACGGAGTGCTCCGTCTACAGCGAGCTCGTCAGCACGCCCACCCAGTCGCCGCGGATCGTGCACTCCGCGATCACGCACGCGCTCGCCGCCCCCGGCGTCGCCGTCGTCACCCTGCCCGGCGACGTCGCGGACGAGGAGGCCACCGCGGACGCACCCGCCTACGTGCCGACCGTGCGCGGCACGCTCGAGCCCGCGCAGTCGGCGCTCGACGCCGCGGCCGAGGCGATCGACGACGCCAAGCGGGTCGCGATCTTCGCCGGCGCCGGGGTGCGGGGCTCGCACGACGAGCTGATCGATCTCGCGGACAGGATCGGCGCGCCCGTGGGCCACTCGCTGCGCGGCAAGGAGTGGGTGCAGCACGACAACCCCTTCGACGTCGGCATGACCGGTCTGCTCGGGTACGGCGCAGCCGCGGAGGGCATGGACGACGCCGACCTGCTGCTCCTGCTCGGGACCGACTTCCCCTACGACCAGTTCCTGCCCGACGGGCCGACGACGATCCAGGTCGACCGCCGGGCCGAGGTGATCGGACGGCGCACCGGCGTCGACCTCCCCGTCCACGCCGACGTGGGCCCGTTCCTGCGCGGACTGCTCGACCGCGTGGCGGCGAAGCGCTCGCGCTCCTACCTGAAGAAGACCCTCAAGCGGCACGAGAAGCTGATGGACTCGACCGTCGGCGCCTACACGCGCAATGCCGAGGACCTCGTGCCGATCCACCCGGAGTACGCGGCCTCGCTCATCGACCAGGCGGCCGCCGACGACGCCGTGTTCACCGCGGACACCGGCATGTGCAACGTGTGGCAGGCCCGCTACGTCACCCCCAACGGCCGGCGCCGTGTCATCGGCTCGTTCCTGCACGGGTCGATGGCGAACGCCCTCCCGCACGCGCTCGGCGCCCAGGTGGCCGACCGGGACCGCCAGGTGGTCGCGTTCAGCGGGGACGGCGGTCTGTCGATGCTCATGGGCGACATGCTCACCGCCGTCCAGTGCGAGCTGCCGGTCAAGGTCATGCTCTTCAACAACTCGACGCTCGGCATGGTCAAGCTCGAGATGCTCGTGGACAAGCTGCCGGACCACGGCGTGGACGTGCCCGCGACGAACTACGCCGCGATCGCCGAGGCGATGGGCTGGCACGCCGTGCGGGTGGCCGACCCGAAGGAGCTCGAGGCGGGCATCGCCGAGGTGCTCGCCCACCCCGGTCCGGCGCTGCTCGACATCGTCACCGACCCCAACGCGCTCTCGCTGCCGCCGTCGATCACCGGCGAGCAGGTCTTCGGGTTCGCCACCGCGATGAGCAAGATCGTCTTCACCAAGGGCGCCGGCGAGGTCGTGTCGATGGCGCGCTCGAACCTGCGCAACATCCCGCGGCCGTAGCCGGGACGAGTGGATCATGACGACGATCGAGCTGATCGGCGTCGTCGGGGGCCTGGCGGAGACGTGGAGGGCACCCGGGCTCCTGCTGCTCGACGGCCACGAGGACACGATGCCGCTCGACGTCGTCGAGGACGGGGAGGCAGCCAACTGCGAGGTCGGCCTTCTCCTGGGGCTGACCGGGCGAACGCTGCGCGACGGGCTCGGGGTCCCGCTCCCGGCCCTCGACACCGACTCGCTGTGCCTGCTGGGGCAGCGGGACGCCGACTGGCGGCGGCGGTTCAACGTCGGCAGCCTCGCCGACCTCGGCGTATGGTCGCGGGATCTCACGTCGATGCGTGCCGATCCCGGTGGTGCAGCCCGTGACGCCGCTCGCCACCTGCGGGAGCGGACGAACGGGTGGTGGCTCCACGTCGACGTCGACGTCCTCGACCCGACAGTCGTCCCGGCGCAGGGCCTGCCCGACTACCCCGACGAGCCCGACGGCCTGGACCTCGGCCAGCTTGCCGTAGCGATGACGGCGGCCGTGGCGGAGGGCGGCTGCCTCGGCCTGAGCATGGCGATCTACGACCCGGACCAGGATCCGGCCGGCGACGACGCCGCCCACCTCGTCGAACTCGTCGGGACCACCGTCCGAGCACTCGCCTGAGGGACGCGTACCGACGCACGCGAGTTTCCTCCCGGCCGTCGTCGCCTCACCGCGAGGACCGCATCGCCGGTCGCTTCGTCACCGACTCGTCGGCCACGAGCTCGTCGTAGCGGTCGGAGCCGGGCTCGACGAGCGCGATGCGCCCCTCGGCGTCGAAGTGCACGGCTCAGCCGTAGGTCTTCGTCAGCGGCGAGGCGCGCAGGCACGGCTGCCCCTTCGAGAAGAACTCCTCCCGCGCCCGGTCGACGTCCGTCGCGGGGATCCCGCGGCGGACCATGTGGACGTCGAGGAGCAGCTCGTCGCTGGTGAGGGCGTAGTCGGTCGGTGCGAGCCGCTCGTACTGCAGCTCCGCGACCGTGCCCTTCCCGGTCGGCGGCTCCGTCGGGTGCGTCGCCCGGGTGTCGGGGGCCGGGGTGATCAGCGTGTCGCGGTAGTCGGTCGAGTGCGTCGCCATGGGGTGCCGTCCGTCCGTCGGGCCCGGGGCGGGGCCGTGTGGTCGGAGGCTAGCGAGGGCCGCCGACATCCGTGGCGAGATCAGGACCTTCTCACCGAGATTGCGGTTGGGAGGCGGCCCCGGGCAGGCCGCGGCGGCCCGGCGGCCCCGCCCGACCCGCCTCGAGGCGCGCGACCGTCAGGCGGCGGCCGCTGCGACCGCCAGGTCGGCGTCGGCCATGACGAGGTCCCCGTTGATGTGGCCCCCGGCCAGCGCCCCCTGCGCGGCAGCGGCACCGACCTGCATCGACACGTCCGCGAGGTTCCCGGCCACCCATACGCCGGGGACGTTCGTCGCGCCGGTCGGGGTGGCTGCGACCGCGGTGCCCATGACGTTCTCGGCGACCTCGAGGCCGAGCGCCGCGAACGGCTCGAGGCGCGGCTGGAGCACGGTCTGGACCGTCACCGCCCCGACCTCGAGGACTCGCCCGTCATCCATCCGTACGCCCGACACCCGGCCGCCCTCACGCACGATGCCATCGGGCGTGCCCGTGACGATCTCGACCCCGCGGGCGGCGAGTCGCTCGCGGTCGGTCGCGGCGAGCTCGAGGTCCCACGCGAACAGCCGGACCCGCTCGGAGAGCTGGCGGAACATCAACGCCTGGTGGACGGCCATCGGACGGGAGCCCAGCACGCCGATGACGCGGTCGCGGACCTCCCAGCCGTGGCAGAACGGGCAGTGCACGACGTCGGAACCCCAGCCCTCCCGCAGGCCCGGCAGCTCGGGCAGCTCGTCGAGCACCCCGGTGGCGAGGAGCAGCCTGCGGGCGCGGACCGTCGAGCCGTCCTCGGTGGTGACGACGAACAGGTCGCCGTCCTGCCGGGCGTCCCGGACCTTCGCGGGCCGGATCTCGCCCCCGTACCGCTCGACGTCGGCCCGCCCGCGGGCGAGCAGCTCGAGGGGCGGTGTGCCGTCGAGGGCGATGAGTGCGTGGACGGCGTCGGCCGGGGCGTTGCGGGGCTCGCCGCCGTCGAGGACGAGCACGCGACGCCGCGAGCGAGCGAGCATGAGTGCGCCGCTGAGCCCGGCCGCACCACCGCCCACCACGACGGCGTCGTAGGTCTCGGGGGAGGGGGAGTCGTTCGTCGTCGGGAGGGTGTCGTCGTTCGTGGCGGGATCGGACGGGGTGGTGGTCGTCGTCGTGGGCGAAGTGGTGCGGTCGGGCGTGGTCATGGTGGTCCTCACATGCGTCGGCGGGGCGCTCGCCCCGGGAGTCGGTGTGCTGACGAGCCTGCGCGGCCATTTCCCGTATGGCAAGCAGAGTTGCCGAATGGCAAACTGGGGGCATGGCACCCGACCTCGACCACACGCTCGACGCCGTCGGGCCGCGGCTGCGCCGCCTCCGGCAGCGTGGCGACGTCACGCTGGCGGAGCTCGCCGAGCGGACCGGGATCTCCGCGAGCACCCTGTCCCGCCTCGAGTCCGGCCTGCGCCGGCCCACCCTCGAGCAGCTGCTTCCGCTCGCCCGGGTGCACGGCGTGACGCTCGACGAGCTCGTCGACGCCCCGCCGACCGGCGACCCGCGCATCAACATGCGTCCCCTTGCCGGGGACCACGGCGCGGTGGTCCTGCCGCTCTCGCGCCGTCCCGGCGGGATCCAGGCCTACAAGTTCGTCCGGCCCGCCGGCCGGCCGGGAGAGGTCCCGCAGCCGCGCACGCACGAGGGGTTCGACTGGGTCTACGTCCTCGACGGCCGGCTGCGCCTCGTGCTCGGTGAGCAGGACATGATCCTCGGGCCGGGCGAGGCGGCCGAGTTCGACACCCGCACCCCGCACTGGTTCGGCGCCACCCCGGACGGACCTGTCGAGTACCTCAGCCTCATCGGCAAGCAGGGGGAGCGGGCGCACCTCCGCGCCGCCCCTTCTGTCGAGAGTGCGCCTCAGGACTGACCAGTTGGTCGAGAGTGCGGCTCAGCGCGAAGACTGGCTGCGCAGCTCTCCTCGAGATTGCGGTTCGGAGCGTCCGGCTTCCTGTCGAGAGTGCTGGGCAGGGGGCGCGTCGATTCGTCAACTGCTCTCGATGTCGGTGATGGTCCATACCTTGGCATCGACGCGTTCCCCCGGACGCGTCGTCCCCCCACCCGAATCAGCCAGGGAGCCCCCGTGCCTGACACCTTCCCCGACGGCGTGCCGCCGTCCTCGACGAACGGCGACGTCGCCGACACCTACGCCCCCGTGTACACGCCGACCTACGCGCCCGACGCCGGTCAGGGCCACGCCGACGCCCCGGCGTACGGCTGCGCCACCGCCACCGCCACCGCCACCGAGCAAGACCCGGCCGACGACGCGCCCTTTGCGACCTCCCCGGCGCGCCGCGGCGGCCGCGCCCGGATCGTCGCCCTCGCCACCCTCGTGGCGGCGCTCGCCCTGGTCGCCGGCTTCCTCGGCGGACGGATGACCGCCGACCCGACCGCATCGGAGGAGTACGCCGGCCTCGAGGGCCGGCTCACCACCGCCGAGTCCGAGCGGGACGAGGCACTGACGACGCTCGGCACCACCGAGGGCGACCTCGCGTCCGCGCAGCAGCAGGTCACCGACGTCACCGCGGAGCGCGACCAGGCGCTCACCGACCTCGACAACGCGACGGCTGGGCACGACGAGCGCGAGGCCGGCCTCGACGAGCGTGAGGTGGGCCTGGACGAGCGCGAGAGTGGCCTCGACACCCGTGAGACCGAGATCTCCGAACGTGAGACGGACATCGGCGAGCGCGAGACCGAGGTCGGCGAGCGCGAGGTCGCCGTCGGCGCCGTGGAGGAGGAGATCGACTCCGCCTCGTTCGGTGCGGGCACCCACCTGGTCGGGACCGACATCGCCCCGGGAACGTACCGGTCGACCGGCACCGGTGACGGGTGCTACTGGGAGCGCCTCGCCGGCACGTCGGGCGAGCTGTCGGACATCATCGCCAACGACTTCACGAGCAACCCGGGGTCGATCGTCACCATCGCCGCCTCCGACGTCGCCTTCAGCTCGAACCGCTGCGGCAGCTGGGAGCCGGTCCAGTAGGTGGGGCGCCGCTCAGCCCTGGAACTGCTGGAGCCCGTTGAGCGCGAGGACCACGCCGACGATGCCGACGACCCACGCGGTGGTCGACGCCGCGTTGCGCGTGAGCCAGCTGTCGAGCCTGCGCAGCGGTCCGTCGAGCTGACGAGCGGCGACGAGCCGGCCCGTGAGCAGGACGAGCGCCGGCGTGATCATCACGAGGCAGTAGGCGGCCAGCCACAGCACCGATGTCGGCCAGCCCGGCCCCTGGGTGGAGATGAGACCGATACCCGCGAGGTAGGGGAGCATCGAGGCCACCTCGATGGCCGCTGCCGCGAGGGCCAGGCCCATGAGCGCGCCGACCGATCCGCGCCCGCGCGTCGTCGTCGAGGTGGGAAGGGCCGACTCGGACCATGACACGGACCCGGTGCTGAGCCGACCGTTCACGGCACTGCCCACGCCACCGCCCCGCGCAGCGTTGTCGTCGGACTCGACCCCCATGGCGCGCTCGCGCCACCGGCCGATCCGACCGCCACCGTGCTCGGCCTGCTCGGCTGCCCGGCGCTTGGCGGCAGGGGAGTCGAGGGCGAAGCTGAGGAGGACCAGGCCGATGCCCACCACCATCATGAGGATCGCTGCTGGCCGGCCGGACAGCAGGTCTCCGAAGGCGCCGAGGAAGGCGTCGGCGCCGAGCATGACGGCGATCCCGACCGCGAGGTAGAACCCGGCGACGGTCCCGAGGAAGACCAGCACGCGCCCCGGGCGCAGGCGGCCGGGGGCGAGCATGAGCCACACCGGGATGAGCAGGGTGCCGAAGCTCGTCGAGTCGATGAGCGCGAGCACGGCCAGCACACCGGCGAGCGCCGGCTGCGACATCGCGCCGTCCGAGAAGGATCCGAGGAAGTCCATGACGCCAGTCTCCGGGGTGGCCCTCGCGTGCGCGTCCGTCGAACGGAGCGACGAACGGGTACATCCTTCGACGGACCTTCTCGACAAGGCGGGCGTGCTGGGATGGACCCCGTGACCCCGGACCGGACCAAGGACGTGCGTGCCGCCGGCTTCGTCGTCGGCATCGGGCTCCTCACGCTCGGGCTCGGGCTCTACCCGCTGACGAACCTGCCGTCGGTCTACGGGGCCGACGCCGGGTCGATCTCGCCGTGGTGGTTCGTCGTCACACTGGTCGCGGGCAGCGCCGTCGTCGCACTGCGCAGCCTCCACGCGGGCGGGTCGCTCGTCGTCGGGACGCTGCTGCTCCTCGTCGACCTCGCGCTCGGTGGAAGCGTGGCGATGCTGCTCGTCATCTGGGAGCTCATCCACCATGCGGCGCTCGTCGGGTCGCGGCGGATGCGGATCGGGTTGCTCGTCGGTGTCGGGGTGGTGGCGGTGCTCGCCGGCGTCGGCACTGCGATCGGTGAGAGCGATTCGCGCGTGTGGATCTCGACCGTGCTCCAGGTCGCCGGACTGGGCGTCATGCCGATCTGGTGGGCGACCGAGGTGCGGCGCGGGCACGAGCTCGCCGAGGTCTCCGCGCAGAAGGCGCGGCTCGAGGCGGAGCGTGCCGACGCCGTGGCCCTGGCCGCCGAGCGGGAGCGGGCCGACGCCGTCCGGGAGGAGCGGACGTCGATGGCCCGCGACCTGCACGACGTCATCTCCTCCCACCTGTCCGCGATCGCCATCCACTCCGGGGCCGCGCTCGCGGTACCGCCCGACGGGGAGCGCGACCGGGCGGCACTGACCGCGGTGCGGCGCGAGGCGGTGGCCTCTCTGGAGGAGATGCGGACGATGGTGGGGCTCCTGCGCTCCGGGTCCGACGAGCCGTGGGCGTCGCCCGCGGGACTTGACGAGCTCCCGGCGCTCGTCGAGCGGACCCGGGACGCGGGGCTCGCCCTCACCGTCGACCCGCACGTGCTCGCCCCGGACGGGAGCGTCGCGGTCACGGCTCCGACGCCGGTCGCGCAGTCGGCCCTGCGCATCGTCCAGGAGGCGCTGACGAACGCGCTGCGGCACGGCGCCGGCGACGCGCACCTCGAGCTCGAACGCACCGGCGGCACACTGTCCCTCGTGGTGACCAACGAGCTCCGCGACCCCCGCGCGGCCGACGTCGATCTTGCGACGCCGTCCCCCGGGATCGGGCTGCTCTCGATGCGCGAGCGCACCGAGGCGATGGGCGGCACGTTCGACGCCGGGGTCCGTGACGGGGTGTGGCAGGTCCGCGCCGATCTGCCGACCGATCCGGCGGGAACGACGGGAGTCCCCGAGCTACCGGGGCAAGCCGCCGGGGACGACGCCGTGACGGAGGCAACCGCATGATCCGGGTGCTGCTCGCCGACGACCACGCCGCGATCCGCGGGGGACTGCGCCTCCTGCTCGACGCCGCCGACGACGTCGAGGTGGTGGGGGAGGCCGCCGACGGTCGCGCCGCGATCCTCAACGCCCGCTCGCTGCGGCCCGACGTCGTCGTCATGGACGTCCGGATGCCCGGCGTCGACGGGGTGGAGGCGACGCGCACGATCGTCGGCGAGGACCTCGCCCAGGTGCTCGTGCTGACGACCTTCGACGTCGACGAGGTGGTGTTCGGCGCCCTGCGCGCCGGCGCGGCCGGGTTCCTCCTCAAGACCGCGGAGCCCGAGGCTCTCATCGACGCCGTCCGGACCGTCGCGGCCGGTGACGGCGTCGTCGCCCCCGAGGTCACGCGCCGGGTGCTCGCGGCGTTCGTCGGACCGGGGTTGCGGGGCGAGGGCGGGGGAGGGCTCGGTGCCGGAGTGGGCGGCGGTGGTCTCGGGGTGGTCGGCGGTGCGGCGGCCGGCGGCGCCGCCGGTGGCGCGGTCGACGACGGCTCAGGTTCAGCTGCAGCAGGCGGGCCCCCTGGTGCGAGCGGTCCGGGTCGTCCCGGCGGCATCGGCGTCGACCTCACGGACCGCGAGCGCGAGGTACTTGCCGCCCTGGGGCGGGGGCTGTCGAACGCGGCCATCGCCGCCGAGCTGTTCATCGCGGAGGCGACGGTGAAGACCCACGTCTCACGGGTGCTCGCCAAGCTCGGGGTCGCCTCGCGGATGCAGGCGGCAATCGTCGCCCGCGAGGCCGGCCTGGCCTGATCGCCGGGGCCGTCCGGACCGCCGGACCGCCCCTCGTCCGGGCCGGCCGGGACGCAGCCCCCGCCGAGGGAACCTCGCGCTCTCGATGTCGGTGCTCGGTGGTCGAATGGGACGAACGGCGGACGGGAGGCCGTCGTCGGGAAAAAGACCTGACATCGCGTGCACGGCCTGGTGAAGTTGTCCCTGTGAGACCGACCGGGACGATCCCGGCGGTCTCACCACCCGTCAGTCCGCACGACGCGAAGGAGGATCAGATGAATGCCACCGGCACT
This sequence comes from Georgenia sp. Z1344, assembly GCF_057652375.1. Lineage (NCBI taxonomy): Bacteria > Bacillati > Actinomycetota > Actinomycetes > Allobogoriellales > Allobogoriellaceae > Georgenia > Georgenia sp. Z1344. The sequence goes on from NZ_CM172728.1 coordinate 2,705,211, forward strand.
GGTCCGGCGTCGGCGCACGGCGGGGCTCTCCGCCTCGCCTAGCCGACACCGCTGAACGGCCCCGGTCGCCCACGAGCGACCGCGAACGAGGCGACGACGATCACCATCCGCGCAGCCGCGCGGTTCGACGTCGTGCCCATCTCCTCCGCCCGCAGGGGCGGGCATGCACCTCGGCGCGCTCATGCGCGCCGCTCGGGTTGGAGAATCATGAGCACAGCAACCACCACCGTCGTCTGCCCCGAGGCGATCCGTCGGCACGTCGCGACGGTCGTGCCGCGGACGTCCCGGCCGACTCCCCGTCCGTCCGTGGGCGCTCGCGTCGCGGCCGCCGCCCGGCGCACCCTGTCAGCGATCGTCCGCGACGAGGTCGGGGACCGCATCTCGGCCGACCGGACGCACCGCGGGGCGCAGGCCGCGTCGACGAGCTACGTCCTCGCGCGGGCCGACGCCCGCTGAGCAGGGTCGCGGTCCGGCGTGCCGGACGGCGACCCACGGCGACGACGCAGCTCGTCGTCGGGGATCGTCCGGCGCGGTCGACGCGGCCGCCCGGGCGCCCGACCGGATCCTCCTCGTCGAGATTGCGGTTCGTCGCCATTGTGCGACGTCGGGTGCCCGACGTCGCACGGATCCCCGCAGGCCCGCCCCGGGCACGGTGACTCGCACCCACCGTGACTGGGGCGGGCCTGCGCGCATACTGGGGCGAGGACCCAGGAGAGGAGCCGTGATGGCGACCGCGACCACGCCGACCACCGCGCCCGAGGAGGGCGTCGAGAGCCTGCTCGCCGAGCTGCGAGCGCTCGAGGATCCGCGGATGCGGGCCGTCAACGAGCGCCGCGGCGACGACCACGGCGTCAACCTGACGAAGCTCCGCGCGATCGCCAAGCGGCTGAAGACCCGGCACGAGCTCGCGACGGACCTTTGGGCGACCGAGGACACCGCCGCCCGACTGCTCGCACTGCTCGTGTGCCGGCCGAAGGCGTTCGAGCGCGCCGAGCTGGACGCGATGCTGCGCGACGCCCGCGCCCCGAAGGTCCAGGACTGGCTGGTCAGCTACGTGGTCGGCAAGAGCCCGCACGCCGAGGACCTGCGGGTGAGCTGGCTGACCGACCCCGACCCGGTGGTCGAGAGCGCCGGCTGGGACCTCACCTCGGTCCGGATCCGGAAGTCGCCGGCGGGGCTCGACCTCGACGGGCTGCTCGACGTCATCGACGCCCGGATGAAGGACGCCCCCGAGCGGCTCCAGTGGTCGATGAACACCTGCCTCGCCCACATCGGGATCGAGCACCCTGACCTGCGCCCGCGGGCGCTTCTCATCGGGGAGCGGCTCGAGGTCCTCAAGGACTACCCGACGCCGCCGAACTGCACCTCGCCCTACGCGCCCGACTGGATCAACGAGATGGTCCGCCGGTCAGGCGCCTGACGCTCTTCTTCGTCGAGATTGCGGTTGGTGCGCGTCGAGATTGCGGTTCGTCGGCGTTGCGCGTGTGCCCCGCGTGTGTCACGCGTGTGTCCCGTGTGCCGAGAGTGCGGTTGCGGGCCGCGTCATGAGCCAGGAACGGGCCTCCGGACGGACGACGACGCCGGGCCTCCTCGCGGGAGCCCGGCGTCGTCGTGCGTGTATCGGTGCTGACTGCCTCAGGCGGTGTCGGCGCGGTTCGGCGCGTCCTTGATCCCGGCGTCGACCGCGGGCGACGGCCCGGTGCTCTCGGGTGCTGCGTCGTCGGTGGCGGAGCGCTCGCGACGCTCCTCGACGGCCTCACCCACCTTGTCCTTCGCGGTGCGTGCGGCGGAGGCGGCAGCACCCGGCGCCTGCTTCGCGAGCTCCTCGGCCTTCTCGGCCGCCTGCTCGCGCACCTCCGCGACCTTGGGGTTCTCCCAGATCTGCGTGGCCTGGCGCTTCATCTTCTCGTACTGACCGCGGCCGGCGCGTGCGCCGAGCACGAACCCCACGCCCAGTCCGACCAGGAATGACACCTTGCTCATCTGACTGCCTCCTCATGACTCGGGAACGGGTACGAGCCTAGGGGGATCGGCGGCCTGGCGCGCGACGATGGCTGACGCGACGGGCGATCGTGTGCGGTGCCCGCACCTGTGCGCGGCGTCGCGCGGGCATGGTGCCCCCACCCGGACTCGAACCGGGAACCTACGGATTAGAAGGCCGGTGCTCTATCCATTGAGCTATGGAGGCGTGGGTGGCCACGGCCGGCCGCCACCGGGACAGTCTAGGTGTCTCGCTGCCGGCGGATCGGCCGATCCTCGGGCGCGGAGGGATCCTGTGCCGAGCACGGTGTCCTCGACGGGCGCGCGCACCAGGGGTGTGCGACCGTGGCGCCGGATGTCCGATCCGAGCTGCGGACCTCGAGCTCGGTACGGACTCCGCCGGGACTGTCGTGCACCCGAGAGGATCTCATGTCGCCGCCGAAGGATCAGGTGCCCGCTGGATCGGGCGGGCCGGGCCGGGGCGGACGCACCCGCGGACGTCCGGGGGAGGGCTCGGGCAGCCGGCTGCGAGAGCTTCTCGCGCGGCCCGAGCTCACGACCGAGCTGCTCCAGATCCTCAAGGGTGTCGTCGCCGCGACCGGCGCGTGGTGGCTGTCGGTCGCGGTGCTCGACTCCGAGCTGCCGTTCCTGGCGCCATGGACCGCTCTGCTCACCGTCCACGCCACCGTGTACCGGTCGATGTCGAGCGGCGTGCAGCTCACCCTCTCGTCGGCGCTCGGTGTCGGGATGTCGTTCCTCATCGGCAGCTATCTGGGCGTCAACGGGTGGACGTTCGCGCTCGCGATCCTGGTCGGCCTCGCCGTCGCGCGGACCCCGTGGATCCGGGACGAGGGGACGGCCGTCGCGACGACGGCGATCTTCGTCCTCGGCACCGGGTTCGACGAGCAGGCGCCGCTCCTGCTCGACCGCATCCTCGAGGTGGGTGTCGGCGTCGGGGTCGGGGTCGGTGTCAACCTGCTCGTGGTGCCCCCGCTGCGGGACGCGCAGGCCGCTCGACACGTGGATGCCGTCAACCGCCGGATGGGTGAGGTGCTCGTCGAGATGGCCGAGGAGTTCGCCGAGGACTGGGGCACGCAGCGGGCGACCGACTGGTTCGAGGCGACGGAGTCGATGAGCAGGTCCGTCGAGGTGGCGTGGCAATCGGTCGGCTTCGCCCGGGAGAGCAGGAGGGGGAACTACCGACTGTTCCTCCCCGAGCGCCACGCCGCCGGACGGCGGGGCGTCCGGCTCGGGTACGAGGACATCCTGCCGAGGCTGGACGAGGGGGTCTCGCACCTGCGGCACCTCGCGCGCACGCTGTACAACGCGACGTATGCCGAGGGCGAGTGGGACGAGCACTTCCGCGTGACCTGGGTGCGGATCGTGGGGGACTGCGGTCGCTCCGTCGCCGATCCCGACGCCGAGGTCGAGCCCGTCGCCGACAGACTCGAGGCGCTGGCCGAGGAGCTCAGCCGCGACCGGCAGCTCCCCGCACGGTCGTGGCCCGTGTACGGCTCGCTCATCACCAGCGTGCGCCACATCGCCGAGGTGGTCGACGACGTCGCCTCGGCCCGCCGTGCACGTGAGGCGGGTGCCCCGAACCCTGAGGCCTGACTTGCGGCCGACGGGCGATGATGCGGGAGCTCCGAATTGCCTCGCTCGTGCGCGGCGCCGGCTGCTTGGATCGCGGCGTGGATCTCCGTGTCTCCGCCTACGTCGTGGTCGTGCAGGACGACCGGCTCCTGCTCTCGCATCTCCGGGACCATCCGGACGACGCCTGGACGATGCCCGGTGGTGGCATCGACCCCGGCGAGCACCCTGAGGACGCCGCGGTGCGCGAGACACGCGAGGAGACCGGGTACGACGTCGAGATCACCGGCCTGATCGGGGTGAGCAGCATCGTCATCCCGCAGCCCGACCGGGTGCCGCCCGCCGACCGGCCGTTCCAGGGGATCCGGATCGTCTACGAGGCCCGGGTCGTCGGCGGGGACCTCCGCCCCGAGACTGACGGCACGACCGACCGCGCGGAGTGGATCCCGCTCGGCGTACTGGATGACATCGAGCTGGTCGAGCTCGTCGACGAGGTGCTCGAGCTCGCGGGCCTTCGGTGACCCTGCTCGTCGGTGGCTCGGATGGTGATCGCGGCACCATCCGGAGCGGGGGAGGCGAGTGACCTGGCCCTGAACCGCACTCTCGACGTCGCCCCGGCGGAGGGTCGACGACGACGATCCGCTGTGCCGACGTAGCGTTCGGTCCTCAACCGCAGTCTCGACCTACGGGGTGTGCACGAACCGCAATCTCGACGGGCACCAACCGCAATCTCGACGAAAGTAGTTCAGGCGGCGAGGAGGGCGCGCAGGACGTGCATGACGCCGTCCTCGTCGTTGGACGGGGCGACGAACCGGGCGGCGGAGCGGATCTCGGGCTCGGCGTTGGCCACGGCGAACGGCATCCCGACCGACTGCAGCATCGCGAGGTCGTTGAAGTGGTCGCCGAACGCGGCACTCGCCTCGCGGGGGATCCCGAGCGACTCGCGCAGGCGCGTGAGCGCGGCCCCCTTCGAGGCGCCGGCGCGCATGACGTCGGCCCAGTACTCGTGGGAGCGCACGATCGCGGCGTCGAGCTCGAGCGCCTGAAGCGCCGGGACGACCGCCTCGACGATCGGCTCCGCGTCCCAGGTGGCAAGCTTGACGACGTCCTCGGGAAGGTCGGTGAGGTCGTCGACGACCTCGACGACCGGGTAGAAGTGGCGCACGTGCGCGAGGAACGTCGCGTCGCTGCGCTCGACGTACGCCCGAGACGGCGCGCCGGCCACGAGCCCCGTGTCCCGCCCCTGGGCGGCCAGCGCGCGGACGGCGGTGGCGACGCGCACGGTCGTCTCGCGGTCGACGGTCTCGGCGCGCAGCACCTCCTCGCCCTGCCAGGCGACGGCACCGTTCTCCGAGAGCACGGTGATCCGGTCGCCGACGGGCGCCATGGTCTCCATGATCGCGCCGCGCTGCCGCCCGCTCGCGGCGACGAGCACGATGCCGCGCCCGATCAGCTCCTCGGCGACCGGCCAGAACTCGTCGTTCACCGTCTTGTCGGAGCGGACCAGCGTGCCGTCCATGTCGAGCGCCACGAGGCGCAGGTCCCGCGCCTCCTCGGCGGTCGGGAGGTCGAGGGCCGGGGCGAGGGAGGACTGTTCGAGCACGCCCCCAGTCTCCCAGCCTTTCGGGCCGACGTCGTCCGCCCTCGGACGCCGATCGGGTGGCGTCCGACGCTTCCGGACCTCCGGAAGTGCCGCACGCCACCCGAACGGTTCGATCAGCGGATCGCCCACCTCACAGCGCCCACCTCACAGCGCCCACCTCACAGCGCCCACCTCACAGCGCCCACCTCACAGCGCCCGCGTCACGACGACCGCGTCACAACGACCGCGCGAGGCTCCGGCGCATGGCCCACGAGCCGAGCAGCACGGCGAGGGCCGCCATCCCGGCGAGCACCCCGAGCATCGGCAGGATGTCGACGAGCCCGCCGTCGTGCCGCTGGATCTCGGCGAACGCGTCGTAGGCCCAGGCGTGCGGGGTGACGTGGGCGACCTGCCGCATCGTCTCGGGGAACACCTCGAGCGGGGCCATGCCGCCGCCGATGCCGGCGAGCACGAGGCCGAGCCCCACGCCCACCCCGGACGCGGCGCCCTCGTTGTCGAGCACCGAGCCGAGCAGCATCGCCACGCCCGCGGCCACCGCGGCGAACACGGCGAGCACGAGGGCGGACAGGGCGAGGTTGCCCCAGTCCACGCCGAAGAGGATCGCGGTGGCGGCCATGATGTAGAGGCCTTGGAACATCGCGATCACCCACCGCCCGAGGGTGAGCCCGCCCATCATCTGGCTCGTGCGTACCGGCGCGGCCAGCGACCGCCCGATGACCCCGTTGCGGCGGGCCTGGATGAGCGTCCCGGAGGCGGCGAGCGAGATGAGGAAGACGAACAGGAGCAGCTGGGAGACGCCGCCGAGGTCGAACTGGCCGAGACCCGAGAACTCCTGGGCGATCTCGTTCACGTCGGTGACGACGAGCTCCGGCGCCGCGACCTCCTCGCGGGTCTCGCCGAGCGCCTGCTCGGCGTCGGCCTGCTCGGCGCCGGCCGACACGAGCGCGTCGACCTGCGCGCGCTCGAGGGAGAGGGACTCGACGGCGGTCGACACGCGCTGCTCGATCGCGAACGCGTTCCCGCCCGAGCCGGAGACGACCTCGACGGTCACGGGCTCGCCGTCGGCCCAGGAGGTCTCGGCGCCCTCGGGGACGAACAGCCCCACGTCGGTCCGGCCGCGGGCGACGGCCGTCCGCGTCGCATCGGCGTCGTCGGAGGAGACCGTGAGGTCGTGCTCCTCGAGGGCGGTGACGAGCTCGGTGCGCAGCTCGCCGTCGGGTCCCGCCACGGTGACGCTGCCCTGGGAGCCGGCTGCTCCGAACTGGGAGCCGAGCACGAGGACGAGCAGGAGCGGGAAGAAGAAGACGAAGAAGATGTTGGAGCGGTCGCGCAGGAACCGGCGCAGCTCGGTGCCGGCGACCGTCAGGATGGCTCTCACAGCGACGTCCCCCTGTCCGGGACGAGGCGGGACACCGCGCCCATGACGAGTGTGAATCCGAGCAGGACGGCGACCGGGACGGCGATCTCGCCGAGCCCCCCGCCGCCGGAGGTGATCCCGAGTCCGCGCGTGAAGGCGCCGATCGGGTTGAGGTCGAGGATCTGCCCGAGCAGCCCGGAGGCGCTCATCGGGAAGAACGCGCCGCCCGCCATGCCGAGCACGAGCGCGACGATCGACTGGGCGATGTTCGCCTGCTCGCTCGAGCGCGTGACCCGGGCGATGACGAGCATGACGGCGGTGCCGGCGGCGGTCACGCACAGGACGAGCACGGCGACCGCGAACGGGTTGCCGAAGTCGACCCCGAACATCAGGCTGCCCGCGACCAGGAGCACGGTCGTGGCGACCGCGCCGAGGAGGAAGCTCGTCAGCGCCTTGGCGGCGCCGATGTGCCAGGTCGGCATCGGCATCGACCGGAGCCGGGCGAGCGTGCCCTGCTCCCGCTCGGTGACGAGCGCGAGCACGCCGAACCCGACCGTGAACAGGAGGAACAGCCCGGCCTGGCCCGCGACGAGGGTGGCGGAGGCGTCGAGCTGCTCGTCCGCCGTCGTGCCGGCCGTGAGGGCGAGCGCGGTGTCGCCCGCGCCGACCTGTTCGGCGAGCGCCCCGATCTGCTCGGGCGCCATGCCGAGCGCGGACCCGGCGCCGGCCGCCGTCGAGGCGGCGTGCATCCGGGTGAGCGTGCCCTGGAGGATCGACAGCACGACGTCGCCCTCGATCCCGGCGGCGTCACCCTCGATGACGGAGACGTCGAGCGCCTCACCTCCGCGCAGGCCCTCGCCGAAACCCTCGGGCACGACGACGCCGAGCGCGGCGTCGCCCTCCTCGGTCATCGTGCGGGCGTCCTCGGCGGAGGTCTCCTCGACCGTGACGTCGAAGCCCTCGATGCCGCCGAGGACGTCGATCAGGGTGGCGGCGGAGTCGTCGCCGTCGGGGACCGAGGCGGCCACCGTGACGGGGTCGAGCTCGTCGTCCTGCGTCCCGCCGACCACGAGGTTGAGGACCGTCATTAGGGCGAGCGGCACGACGATCGCGAAGATGATGACCGACTTGTCTCGTATGCGTTGACGCAGGTCCGACTGCGTCATGGTCCAGATGGTCCGCATGTCAGTCCCTCAGCGCCTTCCCGGTCAGGTGGAGGAAGACGGACTCGAGGTCGGGGCGCGAGATCTCGACGTCGGAGAGCGTGAGCCCGGCGCCGGTGGCCCGCGTGACGACGTCCGCGACCACGGCGGGCGCGTCACGGACGGTCAGGCGCAGGGTGCGCCGTTCGACGTCGACCTTCTCGACCGCGGCGAGCTCCCGCAGGGCGGCGGCCGCCGCCTCGGTGTCCCCGGTGCCGGACAGGACGATCTGGTCGACCCCGCCCACGATCCGCGTGAGCTCCTCGCGCGTGCCCTCCGCCTGGATCCGCCCGGCGTCGACGATCGCGATCCGGTCGCAGAGCCGCTCGGCCTCCTCCATGTAGTGGGTCGTGTACAGCACGGCCATGCCCTCGACCGAGAGCTTCTCGACCGACTCGAGGATCGAGTTGCGCGACTGCGGGTCCACGCCGACCGTCGGCTCGTCGAGGATGAGCAGCTCGGGGCGGTGGAGCAGGCCGATGCCGATGTTGAGGCGGCGCTGCATGCCGCCGGAGTAGTTCTTCGTCTGGTCCTTCGCGCGGTCGGTCAGGCCGATGAGCTCGAGCACCTCGTCGACCCGGCCCTTGAGCTCGGAGCCGGCGATGCCCTGGAGGCGGCCGAAGTACACGAGGTTCTCGCGCGCTGTGAGCTCGGGGTAGATCGCGAGGTCCTGGGGGACGAGCCCGATGTGACGCTTCGGCTCGACGGCGTGCGGGCCGACCCGTTCGCCGGCGATCGTCACGGTCCCGGAGTCGGCGGGGATGAGCCCGGCGACCATCGAGATCGTCGTCGTCTTCCCGGCGCCGTTCGGCCCGAGGAGACCGAAGGTCTCGCCCTTGTCGATGTGGAAGCTCACGCCGCCGACGGCGGTGAGGTCGCCGAACCTGCGGACGACCTCGTCGACCACGAGTACGGCGCTGTCGGGGACGGGGGTGGGTGGGACGTGCTCGGCCTGCTGCGTCATGGCGCCTCTCCTGGCTGGTGGGACGCTGACGACAGTAGGAGCGCGACGTCCGCCGGTCTCCGACATTTGTCATGCATCGACGGGCCACGTGTCACGAACCGACGGGCCACGTGTCACGAACGTCGCGGCGCGCCGGGCGGTGCGGACATGCACCGACACCGCGCGGGCGGCCACAATGACCCATGTGCCCACCCCCGAGAACCGACGCGCTGCGACGCCCGACGTCGCCCGCCGGTCCGCGCAGGCGGGCGACACCCCCGACCGTCTACCCCGGGTGGCCGTCATCGCCGACACGCTGAGCGACCTGCGCGAGCTGCGGCTCCCGCTCGACATCCCGGGCGCCGAGGAGGCGCGCGGGCGGCGACGACGCGTGCTCACGGAGCTCGAGGTCCGCCTCCTGCCGCGCCTGCGCGAGGACTCGGCGCCGGCGGTGGTCGTGCTGGGCGGCTCCTCGGGGGCCGGCAAGTCGACCCTGCTCAACTCACTCGTGGGCGACGAGATCTCCCTCGCCGGCGTGCTCCGGCCCACCACGCGCACCGCGATCCTCGCGGCGCACCCCGACGACGCCGACGCGCTCGTGGACAACCCGCTTCTCGAGCTGGCCCGCCTCGCGCCGACCGATCAGGTCCCGCGGGGCGTGGCCGTGCTCGACGCCCCGGACCTCGACTCGGTCGAGGCGCGCAACCGGCAGCTGTCCGCGCGGCTCGTCGAGGCCGCCGACCTGTGGGTATTCGTCACCACCCCCGTGCGGTACGGCGACGAGCTGCCGTGGTCGGCGCTCGCCGCCGCGCAGGCGCGCGGGGTGACGGTCGCGGTCGTCCTCAACCGGGCCAACGACCGGGTCCGGCGCGAGGTCGAGCAGGACCTCACCAGGAGGCTCCAGGCCCTCGGCGCCTCGGACGCCCCGATCTTCGTGGTGCCCGACGTCGGACCGAACCACGGTCCGCTCCCGCCCGAGAGGGTCTCCGAGCTGCGGCAGTGGCTCGGCCTCGTCGCGCGCTCCCGGGCGGGGTCGATGCTGCGCCGGCACACGACCCGGACCACGTGGGCGGCCCTTCGCGCCGACCTGCTCGCGATCGCCGACGCCGCCGACGCGCAGGTGCGGCGCGCCGAGGAGCTGACCGGGCTGGTCGACGACGCGATCGCCGGACCGCTGGCGGACGTCCGCGAGGCCGTGACCGACCCGTCGCTCGGGCACGGATCGCCCACCACGCGCTGGCTCGCGCTCGCCTCGACCGGCGGTCCGCTCGCCCGGGTCGCCACCCGTCCCGAGCGGCTGCGCTCCGGTCGCGCGCGGGTCAACGAGGAACGCCGGGCCGCCGCCGTCAGCGTGGGCGCCCAGGTCGACGGCCCCGTCCACGACACGATCCTGCGGCACGTGCGCGCCGCTGACTCGGCGATGACCTCGCGCTGGGAGGCCGGGGGTGCCGCCGAGATCCTCGCCGGCGAGCGGGTCCGCCGCGCGCGCGGCCCCGAGGCGCTCGCCGAGCGCGCTGTCGAGGCGTGGCAGGCCTCGGTCTCAGCGGCCGTCGACCCGGTCGCGTCCGGGACGACGGCGGGCGACGTGCTCGGGGCCGACGGGGTCGCCGGCCTCGTGCGCGCCGCTGCCGTGGGCCTCGCCGGCCCCGCCACCGCGCTGCGTGGGCTGTTCCCGGCCGACGGGGAGCGGCTCGTGACCGGCGCCCGCGAGAGCCTGACCGACCTGGCCCAGGGCGCCGTCCGCGACGTCGCCCGCCCCTACGCCGACGTCCTTGCGGACCTCGCCGTCGACCCCGGCACCGCCGTCCGCCTCCGCGCGGGCGAGCTCAAGGAGTTCACGTGACCCAGACCGCACCGATCGCGGCCGCCTCCGACCGTCCCGTCGCCGAGCGGCTGCGTGCCCGCATCGGCGCCCTCACCGAGGCGCTCGACCGTGCCGGCGACCGGGTGGACGCCGAGGCCGCGGCCACCGCGCGCGAGCGGTGCGCGGAGCTGCTCGACCGGCTCGAGCTCGGCGTGGACCACGCGGTCGTCGCGCTCGTCGGCGGGACCGGCTCGGGCAAGTCGTCGATGTTCAACCAGATCGCCACGCTCGAGGTGGCCGAGGTGGGGCCGCTGCGCCCGACCACCGAGGAGCCCACGGCCTGTGTGTGGGGTCCGGACGCGACACGTCTGCTCGACTTCCTCCTCGTCGAGCCCGGTCGCCGGGTGACGCGCGAGTCGCTGCTCGACGCCTCGGACGAGGAGCTCCTGCACGGCCTCGTCCTCCTCGACCTGCCGGACCACGACTCCCGCTCGGAGTCCAACCAGCGGATCGTCGAGCGGATGCTGCCGCTCGTCGACGTCCTCGTCTGGATCGTCGACCCGCAGAAGTACGCCGACCACGTCCTCCACGACAACTACCTCACGCACCTGCGCGGCCGCGAGGAGCACATGCTCGTGGTGGTCAACCAGATCGACAACCTGCGCGAGCAGGACGTCGACGTCGTCGTCGAGGACGTGCGGGAGGTGCTGCGCCGCGACGGCCTCGACGGGGTCGAGATCCTCACCGCCTCCGCGCTGACGGGGGAGGGGGTCGCCGACGTGCGGGAGTTCCTCGCCCGCGCGCTCGTGCGTCCCACGACTTCGTCGGCCACGCTCGACGCCGGGATCGACCGCCTCGCCGAGCGCCTCGCCGACCAGGTCGCCGACCGGCAGATCACCCCGCCCGCCGACGACGCCGTGGGCGCCCACCTCTCCCGCGCCGTCGGGACCGAGGCCGCCGCCGACTCGGTGCGCACCGCCGTCCGTTCGGGCGGCGCGGCCGCGAGGCCCGAGCCGGTCCGACCGCTCGCCGTGGCCGACGTGCGCGGCGACTGGCTCGCCGAGGTCACCGCGGGCGTGCCCGAGCGGTGGTCGAGGTCGCTCGACGACGCCGTCACCGACGCGCCGGACCTGGCCCGCGCGGTGGACGCCGCCGTCGCGGAGGTCCCGCTGCCCGCCACCGACGTGCCCCGCGCCCGCGGGCTGCAGATCGGGGGCGCGGTGGCGCTCGCGCTGGCGGTCGTCGTGGTGGTCGTCGGGCTGATTGCGTCCCTGCCGCTGGTCGCATGGGTGCTCGGGGCCGTGGTGCTCGCCGGCGTCGGGGCGGGTCTGCTCCTCGCGGCGCCGAGGGTGAGGGCCACGGCGGCCGACGAGCGCGCGACCGGCTACTCCCGCGAGCTCGACTCCCGGCTGCGCGACGTGGGGCGCTCCGCCCTGCGCGAGCCCGCCGAGCCGGTCCTCGCCGATCACGAGTCCCTCCGCACGGCCCTCGCCTGACAGTCCCCATCACTCACCTGTCGTCGAGATTGCGGTTCGTCGTCGTCGAGATTGCGGTTGGTGCCCGCCGAGATTGCGGTTGGGAGCCCCGCCTTCTGGTCGAGAGTGCGGGGTAGCGCCTCGACCTTCTGCCGAGAGCGCGGCTCGGGGTCTCGCTCCTCGTCGAGAGCGCGGCTCAGGGCCGTCCCGCCCGCCACGACGTCCCCACAGGTCCGCGGACTGCACCCTCGTCCACAGCCCCCGACGACGGTCCGCACATCGAGTGGGTCCCTCACGCCACGGTGGGCGCGAGTCGGCACGGCGCCGGCAGCGAAGGAGCACGTCATGTCCAACGAGATCCAGGTGACGGTGCGCGGCAACGCCGCCGCCGACGCCATCCTCCGTACCACCGAGTCCGGGACGCCCTGGGTGTCGTTCCGCCTCGGTTCGACCCCGCGCAAGTTCGACACCGTGAGCAACACCTGGGTGGACGGACCCACCCAGTGGTTCAACGTCAAGAACTTCGGCCGGATGGCGCCCCACATCGGGGCGTCAGTCAAGAAGGGGACGCCCGTGCTCGTACGCGGGAACCTCGCCACCGAGACGTGGACCGGCAAGGACGGCGGGGAGCGCACCAACCTCGTCATCAATGGCGAGTCCGTCGCTCTCGAGATGTCCCGCGGGCTGACCACCTACACGAAGGTCGACAACGGAACGGCGGGCCAGGGCGAGCAGCAGGGTCCGGCGTCGTCGGACGGCGATCTCTCCGGTGCGCCGGAGGTCGACGAGGCCGACGGCGTCGAGACCGGTCACGGGATCGAGTCCGAGCCCCTCGAGGTCGACCGCGAGCTCGAGTCGGCCTTCTGACCGCCCGGGGCGTCCGGCCGCGCGGGGAGAGTGGTCGGACGCCCGGGGTGATCGTCGTCGACAGGTCGGCGCCTCCCGGGTCGGATGCGAGGACGGGTTGGGCCCGGTTCCCCCGCCTCGCCTACGCTGGGGGACAGCGCCGCGGCCGCACGGGCCGGGCACACCCCACCACCCGATCGAGAGGGAGCTACGTGGCCGAGTACATCTACTCCATGGTCCGGGCCCGCAAGGCCCACGGGGACAAGGTCATCCTCGACGACGTGACGATGTCGTTCTACCCGGGCGCCAAGATCGGCATGGTCGGTCCGAACGGCGCGGGGAAGTCCACGATCCTCAAGATCATGGCCGGCCTCGACCAGCCGTCGAACGGCGACGCCGTCCTCACCCCCGGTCACACCGTGGGCATCCTCCTGCAGGAGCCGCCGCTCAACGAGGAGAAGACCGTCCTCGGCAACGTCCAGGAGGGTGTGGGCGAGATCCTGGGCAAGGTCGAGCGGTTCAACGAGATCGGCAACGAGATGGCCGAGCCGGACGCCGACTTCGACGCGCTCATGGAGGAGATGGGCAAGCTCCAGACCGAGATCGACGCCGCCAACGCGTGGGACATCGACGCCCAGCTCGCGCAGGCCATGGACGCGCTGCGCTGCCCGCCGCCGGACTCGCCGGTCACCAACCTCTCGGGTGGTGAGCGCCGCCGCGTCGCGCTGTGCAAGCTCCTGCTCGAGCAGCCCGACCTCCTGCTCCTCGACGAGCCCACCAACCACCTCGACGCCGAGTCCGTCCTCTGGCTCGAGCAGCACCTGTCGAAGTACCCCGGCGCCGTCATCGCCGTCACGCACGACCGGTACTTCCTCGACCACGTGGCCGAGTGGATCGCCGAGGTCGACCGCGGCCGCCTCTACCCGTACGAGGGCAACTACTCCACGTACCTGGAGAAGAAGCAGCAGCGCCTCGAGGTCCAGGGCAAGAAGGACGCCAAGATGGCCAAGCGCCTGGCCGACGAGCTCGAGTGGGTGCGCTCCAACGCCAAGGGCCGGCAGGCCAAGTCGAAGGCGCGACTCGCCCGCTACGAGGAGATGGCCGCCGAGGCCGAGCGCACGAGGAAGCTCGACTTCGAGGAGATCCAGATCCCGCCCGGTCCGCGGCTCGGCAGCGTGGTCATCGAGGCGCGCGACCTGCACAAGGGCTTCGACGACCGCGTGCTCATCGACGGACTCTCCTTCAGCCTCCCGCGCAACGGCATCGTCGGCGTCATCGGCCCCAACGGTGTCGGCAAGACGACGCTGTTCAAGACGATCGTCGGCCTGGAGCCGCTGGACTCCGGCGACCTGACGATCGGCGAGACGGTGAAGATCAGCTACGTCGACCAGTCGCGCGGCGGCATCGACCCGGACAAGAGCCTCTGGGAGGTCGTCTCGGACGGGATGGACTACATCCAAGTCGGCAACGTCGAGATGCCCTCGCGCGCGTACGTCTCGGCGTTCGGCTTCAAGGGGCCGGACCAGCAGAAGCGGGCCGGCGTGCTGTCCGGCGGTGAGCGCAACCGCCTCAACCTCGCGCTCACGCTCAAGCAGGGCGGCAACCTCCTGCTCCTCGACGAGCCCACCAACGACCTCGACGTCGAGACCCTCGGCTCCCTGGAGAACGCCCTGCTCGAGTTCCCCGGCTGCGCGGTCGTCGTCACGCACGACCGGTGGTTCCTCGACCGCGTCGCCACGCACATCCTCGCGTGGGAGGGCACCGAGGAGAACCCGGCCAGCTGGTACTGGTTCGAGGGCAACTTCGAGTCCTACGAGGCCAACAAGGTCCAGCGCCTCGGCCCGGAGGCCGTGCGCCCCCACTCCGTCACCTACCGCAAGCTCACGCGCGACTGACCTCGGTCCCACCGACGAACCGGCCGCGCGCGTCAGGCGCGGCCGGTTCGTTTGTGCTGTCGCGGGTCCGATATGGTCCCTCGCGGCCCATCCTCAACGACTCCAGGAGAGACAGTGACTGAGTACAACCCCTCGGCAGCATCGGCGCCCGGCCCCGGCGGGCAGCCCGGCCCCGACCACGGGTACGGACAGCAGCCGCAGGGCTACGGCCAGCCCGCCCCCGGGGCCGGCTACGGCCAGACGGGCGGCTACGCCCAGGGGCAGCCGGGACAGGCCCCCGCCGGCTACGGTGCGCCGGGTCAGCAGTACGCGCCGCAGGCCCAGGGCCAGGGGAACGTCTTCTCCGCCCTCTTCTCCGGCAGCTTCACCGAGTCGGCCGTCGCGCGATTCGCCTCGACGATCTTCTACATCGGCGTGGCGATCCTCGCCGTCGAGTGGATCGGCGAGATCTTCACCCTGACGAGCGCTTACGGCGATGCCCCGGCCGGCCTGTGGGTGCAGTGGGTGCTCAGCCTCGCCGTCGTGCTCCTCAAGGTCGCCGTGCTGCGCGGCTTCATCGAGATCGTCGTGGCGGTCTCGCGTCAGCGCAGGTAGGACGAGCGTGCGGCGCGAGTCGTCCGCCGCATACGCGAGCACCAGCTCCGACGACGAGTGAGCGCCGCCCGGTCACAGACCGGGCGGCGCTCGTTCGTGCTGGAC
This sequence comes from Georgenia sp. Z1344, assembly GCF_057652375.1. Lineage (NCBI taxonomy): Bacteria > Bacillati > Actinomycetota > Actinomycetes > Allobogoriellales > Allobogoriellaceae > Georgenia > Georgenia sp. Z1344. The sequence continues at coordinate 2,720,605 of NZ_CM172728.1, forward strand.
AGTGGTCCGTTCGCTCGCCCGCCCGCCCGGCGAGTGAGGGGAAGTCCTCCCAACGAGTGAGCGCGTCGCCCCGGGGACGACGAAGCGGGCCCCGCACCCTGATGGGTGCGGGGCCCGCTCACTGGTCGAACCGACAGCCGCTCACTCGTCACTCACGGACGAGCAACCGGCAGTCAGCGGCGGACACCCAACGTGTCGGAGCCGTCGCCGTTCCAGTCACCGACGAAGACCTCGTCACCCGACCGGCCGTAACGAACCTCCTGGTCCGCCCAACCACCCGTGAGGGTGTTCGACATCAGGTACAGGTTCCCGCGACGCGAGGCGAACGTGTCGCTCCCGTCCCCGTCCCAGTCACCCACGAGCACCTGGTCGTTGCCGCGCCCGTAGGTGAACTCCGCATCCGCCCAGCCACTGGCCAGGCTGTTGGACACGAAGTACCGGGCCCCACGACGCACCGCGAACGTGTCCGTCCCGTCGCCGTCGTAGTCACCGACCAGGACCTGGTCATTGGCGCGGCCGTAGTCCAGCTCGGTCTCCGCGTCCCCACCCGCAAGCGAGTTGGTCAGGAAGTACGAGTTACCGCGACGAACGGCGAAGGAGTCCACGCCGTCACCGTCCCAGTCACCCACGAGCACGGTGTCCCCGGAGCGGCCGAAGGTCAGCTCGATGTCCGCGTTGCCCCCGTAGAGGGAGTTGGACAGGAAATAGGCGTTCCCGCGGCGCACGGCGAGCGTGTCGGACCCGTTGCCGTCCCAGTCGCCCACGAGCACCTGGTCGCCGGGGCGGCCGAAGGAGAACTCGTGGTCGGCCCAGATGTCCCAGCCGTCGTTGAGGTAGAACCCACGACCCGGGGTCGGGGGGACCGGCTCGGGGTCGGGGTCCGGCGTCGTGCTGTCGTCGAAGGTGTGGCTCCACTCGGTGGTGGCATCCTCGGCCAGCTCGTACCCGTCGGCGGCGCGCGCCGTGACGGTCACGGTCCCCTCACCGGGGTGCGTGCCCGCCTCGACGACCTCGTCGCCGACCAGGTACTCCACGCCCTCGACCTCGGGAACCGTGAAGGTGTCCGCGTCGGTCCCGTCCTCGTCCGTGAACACCACGTCCTCAGGAGTCACCACCACCGGCTCGGGCTCGTCGGTCCCGCACTGCCCGCTGGCCGCGCCCGCGACCGTGAAGGGCACGCCCGAGTCCGTCGGGACGACCGCGTTGCCCGTGCAGGCCAGCGAGCCGTCGACGGTAAGACCGGAGAGGATGGTCGCCATGCGGCCGCTGTTGTCCGCGATCGTCACGTCGTCGGCGACCTCCGAGCGGTCGATGACGACAGGGCCCGCCGTGCCGGTGACGCTGAGCGTGCCCCCGATCGTCGACTGCTCACACCCGGCGGTCGTGTCGCCCACCGAGACCTGGCCGGTCGTACCAGCGATGCTCACCGGTCCGGTGACGCCGGACCCGCAGATCGCGACGACGGAGGCGCCGTTGGTGGTGACAGAACCGGTGACCTCGGAGTCCTGGACGATGAGCCTGCCACCGTCCGCGACGGTGACGTCGCCGGTGACGCTCGCGTCGTCGAGGCAGAGCCCGCCCGCGCCGGCGGTGACCGATCCGTCGTGGGCGCCGGTGATCGTCTGCTCGCACGGCGGTGCGATCGAGACGTTCCGCGACCACACCTCCCACGGCGCCACACGCCCGCGGTCACCGGCGACGACGACGTTCATCGAGTCGAGCACCGTGAAGGCGCCGTTCTCGGAGTTGTTGTAGTCGACGCCGACCGGGACGCTCCAGTCGTCCCCGCGCCCGCTCTCGGACATCGTGAGCACGAGCCCGGGCCGCCCCACCATGAGGAGCAGCTCGCCCGAGGGGAGCATCTCCATCGTGGGCTGGACGCTCTCCAGGTCCTGCCCGGCCGGGCCGACGTCGATCGGCTCCGGCTCGCTCCAGGTCGCGCCGTCGTCCGTCGAGCGCGAGTGGAGCATCGGCAGGTGCCAGCCGGTGCGCATGACCATGTACAGCGAACCGTCGGCGAGCCGCTCGACCGCGCCCTCGCTCGGTCCGTCGTAGGCGGTGACGTCGGCGAGCTCCGGGTCCGGCTCGGCGGCCGTGCCCGCGACGTCCCAGTTGATGCCGCCGTCCTCGGAGACGAGCAGGAGCTGGCGGTAGTTCTCGTCGCCCTCGTAGTACCCGTAGGCCGAGATGTACAGCGTCCCGTCGGGGTCCTCGAGCAGGGTGTGGAGCAGCACGAAGCCGCCCAGCGTCGTCCCCGGCCGCGGTGAGGTGGCGCCGATCGGCCGCATCGGCTCGGGCGTGTCGAGCACACCGTCGCGGTACTCCCAGGTCGTGCCGCCGTCGGAGGAGACCGCGGTCTCCACGGTGGCCTGCTGGTTGCCGCTCCCGTCCACCATGAACGTGTTGAAGTCGACCGCGATGATGTCGCCGTTGCGGAGCCTCGACACGGTGATGCCCGAGGCGTCCGGCATGGGGTTGAGGTCCACGGCGGGGGTCCAGCTCGCGCCGTCGTCGTCCGACATCCCGAAGAGGAAGCCGGAGGCGTCGATGCGGTCCGGGCTGGCCGAGTACGGGAAGATGATGCGACGTCCGCCGTCGTCGGTCGGGACGAGGATCCCGCCGAGGGGGAAGCCGAGATCCTCGCCGTCGTCGTCGATCGTCACGGTGTCGCCGATGGTGAACGGCGCGGTGCCGACCGCCTCGGCCGGGGTCTCCTCGGCCGTGCCGAACGTGACGTCGTCGATGAAGAGATCGTCGACCGCAGCCCCGACGCCGGTCGCACCCGTGGTGAATGCGAGCCCGGTGATGGCCGTGACCGCGTTGGTCGCGCCCGAGTTGTTGCCGATCGTCGACCCCGCGGAGCCGACGTACTCGCCGCCGACACTCACCCGCGCGGCGGCGTTGTCGCTCGGCACCGCCACCTCGATCTGCGACCACTCGCCGAGCGGGACGCTGCCGGCCGGGGCCAGCTCGCGCCAGGTCCTCGTCCACTGCTCGTACCACTGGATGCTGCCGTCGTCGATCACCCGCAGGCGGAACAGCGAGTTGGCCGGGTGGCCGGTCGGGAGCAGGGAGTCGCCGACGATGTCGAACGTGAATCCCTCGAGTGCCGTGGGGTTGACGTCGAAGGCGAGGTAGGCGCCCTGTTGGGGAGCCACCGGGCAGGTCACGCCGACGGCCGCGTCGGAGCTCGTGTCCTGCACACGGAGCGAGCGCTCGCCCTCGGACGCGGCCTCGTCGCTGACGAGCGCCGGGTCGTAGCCGTCGAGCGTGGAGCACTCGGCCGGCACGGACCCGACGTCGTCGTTTTCGAAGGTGAGCGTGTCGAACTCGCCGGCGACCGTGACCTCCTGGGTGCTGTCGGACTCGTTGCCGGCGGTGTCGGTGACGACCGTGCGCAGCGTGTTGACGCCGGCCTGGGCGAAGGTGTGCGAGATCGACACCGTCACCCACCCGTCCTCGTCGGGCCCGCTGAGCACGGCCGGGATGGTCTCGCCCTGCCACTCGGCGACCGCCGTGTAGTCCGCGACGTCCGCGCCCTCGGGGAGCACGAACCGGGCGATGGGCTCGTCGGTGACCTCCGTGCCGACGGCGAGGCCGCTGTCGTCGAAGGTGGACTCGATGGTGAGGCCGGCGAAGGCGTCCTCGGGCAGCTCGCCGGAGACGGCGAGGTCGTCGATGTAGTAGTCGACGCCGACGGGACTCTGTCCGGCGGACCCGAAGAAGATCTCGCCCATCGTGGGCGACTCGGCGTTGCGTCGGTCGGTCTCGAAGCGGACGCCGTTGAGGACGAGCTCGGCGCGCTCGGTGGTCGCGTTGATGGTGACGTCGACCCACTCGTTGAGGGTGGCACCTCCCGGGATCGTGGCGACGTCGGCGAAGCTCGACCCGTCGTAGGCGGCGACGCGGATGTCGTCGCCGTCGCGGTTGAACGTGAACCGCCAGACGCCGTTGGCGCTGGTGCCCGGTGCGCCCTGGATGGCCACGTAGGGGCCGGCGTTGATCTGGGCGGGGGAGAACCGGTAGGAGACCGAGCGTTCCTCGGTCTGGGGGTAGTTGCACCAGGCGCGCGTGTAGACAGAGTTGTCCTGGTCGACCACGCGCATCGCCCGGTTGGTCTCGGCGGCGCCGCCGAAGGCCGCCTCGGCGACGGTGACGTCGCCGATGATGCGGCAGTCCGCGGGTGGCTCGCCGAGCGGTTCGTCGTCGAAGGTGCGCACGGTGCCGTCGGCCGGCGCCGCTACGGCCGGTGAGCTCGGTACGACGGCGCCCGACACCAGCGTCAGGGCACAGGCGGCCACGGCGGCCGCGAGCGCGGCGCGTCGTGGACGCGATCTGCGGAGTTTCATCTCTTCCACTTCCTCCTCGGTGGTGCGGCCGGCACGGTGTGGCGGCGCCTGGGGTCATGCGGGGGGCCCGCCCGGGGGCGGTGGGGACGTCGGTGATCGGGGGTTTGTCAGCGGCGGATGCCGAGGGTGTCGGTGCCGTCGCGGTTCCAGTCGCCGACGACGACCTCGTCGCCGGTGCGGCCGTAGAACTGCTCGATGTCGGCCCACCCGCCTGTGAGGGTGTTGGACACGAGGTACTGGTTCCCGCGTCGGGAGGCGAAGGTGTCTGCGCCGTCGCCGTCCCAGTCGCCCACGAGGACCTGGTCGTTCGCCCGGCCGTAGTCGAACTGCGCGTCCGCCCAACCCGAGGTCAGCGAGTTGGAGACGTAGTAGGTGGTGCCGCGCCGCACGGCGAACGTGTCCACGGAGTCGGCGTCGTAGTCACCGACGAGGACCTGGTCGGACGCCCGGCCGTAGTCCAGCTCGGTCTCCGCGTTCCCGCCGGTGAGCCGGTTGGTGAGGAAGTAGGAGTTCCCGCGTCGGATGGCGAAGGAGTCGGACCCGTCGCCGTCCCAGTCGCCCACGAGGACGGTGTCGCCGGAGCGGCCGAAGGTCAGCTCCACGTCCGCCGTCCCGCCGTAGAGGGTGTTGGACAGGTAGTACGCGTTCCCACGCCTGACCGCGAGGGTGTCGGAGCCGTCGCCGTCCCAGTCACCGACGAGGACCTCGTCGCCGGGGCGGCCGAAGCTGAACTCGTGGTCGGCCCAGATGTCCCAGTCGTCGTTGAGGTAGAACCCACGACCCGGCGACGGCGGAACGGGCTCAGGGTCCGGCTCCCCGGGCTCGCCCGGCTCCTCGTCGTCGATGAGCGTGACGAGGAACGGGTCGAGCGTGACGTCGGGCGTCTCCTCGGTGATCGCGGCAGTGGCCGTGGTCGCCTCGTGCTCGTAGCCCTCGGGCACGCCGGTCAGCGTGACCTCGTAGTCCCCGGCGCCCTCGACGACCACCGTGATGACGCCGTCGGCCTCGGCCAGGTCGGCCTCTCCGCCGTCGACGACCGTGATCTCCTCACCGTCACCGGGCGCCACGACCGTGATCGCGCCACCGGCAACAGCAGCACCGTCAACGTCCTCGACGGACGCCGTGATCGACCCCGCCACCGGCTCGGGCTCGTTCGGGTCCGCGGGATAGTCACCCAGGGAGCTGAACGTGCCGACGACGGCGTTGATGTTCGTGTCGTAGCTCACCGTGAGGTACTCGTCGCCGGAGACGACGGCGGAGCTCGGATCGCCCTGGTCGACGTTCTGCCGCGACATGTACAGGAGCACGGGAGTCGTGTCGGTCCAGGCCTGCCCCGGGTGCGCGAGCCGGCCGACGACGGGTTCGCTGGACCCGTAGTCGTTGCCGCCGTACGTGAGCAGCATCCGGCCGCCGGGCAGCGTGAGGATGTCGGGAGCCTGCATGCTCCACGGGACCGGGCTCGCGACGGACCACGTGCGACCGTGGTCGAACGACTCGCTGACGAGGCCGGGCCGGATGACGGCGGTCAGGTGGTCGTCGTCCAGGACGGCCACCTCGATCTCGGAGAGGCCGACCCCGGGCTCCGACGGGATCATCACCTCGTTCTCCAGCGGCCAGGTCCGTCCGCCGTCCGTGCTGCGCACGACGCTGGCGCGGCTCAGCGCGGCATCGGGGCGCGTCCCGTACAGGGGGACGAGCAGGTCGCCGTTGTCCAGCTCGACGACGTTGCCGGACTCGGCCGCCCAGCCGAGGAGGTAGTGGCCGCTGCGGGGCCCGCAGCCGCAGCTCATCGACGTCTCGACGAGGGCGGGGTCGGACCACGTCGTGCCGCCGTCCTCGGAGCGTGCCACGTAGGTGTCGATCGTGGCGCCCTCGGCGGGATAGTCGGTCCAGTCCGTCTGGAACCAGGTGAGCACGATGGTGCCGTCGCGCAGCTGCGTGATCTGGGGGTCGCGGTCGTCGTCGGGCGTGTCGATGACGACCCGCGGCTCCGACCAGGTCAGCCCCCCGTCGGTGCTCTCGGTCCACCGGATCTGACCGGGATCACCGCCGTCGCCCGGCGAGTGCCCGTTCGACCAGTAGTAGACGGTGACCAGGCGTCCGTCGTCGAGGCGTGCGACCTCCGGGAAGAAGGGCCGCTCGTCGCCGTCGCCCTCCGCGATGATGACGTCCGGCTGAATCCTGGAGCTCGCGCCGACGGACTGCGCGGCCACCGACTCGGTCCCGTCCGGGCCGGTGACGATCGTGCGCAGGATCCCGCGCTCCCCGTCACCGAAGGTGTGGGAGATCGAGATGGTCGCCCAGCCGTCGTCGTCGGGGCCTGTGAGCTCGGCGGGGATGGTTTCGCCCTGCCACTCGGCGACCGCGGTGTAGTCCGCGACGTCGGCGCCCTCGGGCAGTTGGACGCGCGCGACGGACAGGTCCACGACCTCGCCGGCGTCGATGAAGTCGTCGAGGAGGGGCTCGACGGCGAGGCCCGCGAAGGCATCGTCGGGCAGCTCGCCGGAGACGGCGAGGTCGTCGATGTAGTAGTCGACGCCGACGGCGCTGGCGCCGGCGGACCCGAAGTAGATCTCGCCCAACGTGGGCGAGGGTGCGTTGCGCCTCTCGGTCTGGAACCGGACGCCGTTGACGATGATCTCGGCGCGCTCGGTCGTGGCGTTGATGGTGACGTCCACCCACTCGTTGAGTGCCGCGCCACCCGCGACCCGGGCGACGTCGGCGAAGCTGGACCCGTCGTAGGCCGCGATCCGGATGTCGTCCCCGTCGCGGTTGAAGGTGAACCGCCAGACGCCGTTGGCACTGGTGCCCTCGGCACCTTGGATGGCGACGTAGGGGCCGGCGTTGAACTCGGCGGGAGAGAACCGGTAGGAGACGGACCGCTCCTCGGTCTGGGGGTAGGTGCACCAGGCTCGGGTGTAGACCGAGCTGCTCTGGTCGACCACCCGCATCGCCTGGTTCGTCTCGGCCGCGCCGCCGAAGGCGGCCTCGGCGACGGTGACGTCACCGATGATCCGGCAGTCCGCGGGTGGCTCGCCGAGCGGCTCGTCGTCGAACGTGCGCACGGCACCGTCCGCGGGCGCCGCAGCGGCGGGAGACCCGCGTAGCACCGCCACTGGCGCCAGTGCCAGGACGAGCGCGAGGAGCGCAGCGGTGGCGAGACCGAGCCACCGCCGGTGAGTAGAGGGACTGAACCTGACCAAGGGGAGGGCGATCACGAGTGGCTCCTTTGCCGACCGTTGAGACGCAACTATCAGCATGGACCCCCGTTCCATGTCGAGAGTGTCATGTCGCGTGACCGAATCGTGATGTGCCCGAGCATGGAGGTCTCATCGCACTCCGCGTGCCACGTCGCGACACGCATTCGTGACATGGAATGTGTTTCCATGTGGCCGATCCCCTGTTACGGTCCCCGACATGGAACAGCGTGCCAAGTCGTATCACTCGCAAGGGCTCGTCCGAGCCCTGGCGATCTTGCGACTGCTCGGCAAGGCACCCGCCCCCCTCACGCTGGCCTCGATCGCCACGGAGCTCGAGCTGCCGAAGTCGACCGCGGTCCGCCTCCTCCAGGTGATGGAGGAGGAGGGGTTCGTCCGCCGCTCCGGCGAGCACCCGGCGTACTCGATCGGGCATGCCGTCCACGAGATCGCCGAGGGCTACCGGCCGCCGAGCATGTCCGACGTCGCGGCCCCGGTCCTCAGCCGGCTCGCCGACGAGGTGGGCTTCACCGCAAACGTCGGCCTCCTCGAGGGCCCCTCGGTCCTCCACCTGCACGTGGCGGAGCCGCAGCGCGCGCTCCGCTTCGCCACCGGCGGCACGCTCGACCACGCGTACTGCACCGGACTCGGCAAGCTGCTCATGTCGGTCCTCCCGGAGGACGCCATCGACGCCCACCTCCCGGAGTCCGAGCCCTACTCGAGCTGGACCGCACGCACGATCACCACCCGGGCCGGCATCGTCGACGAGCTCGAGCGGATCCGCCGGGACGGCTACAGCGTCGACGACGAGGAGCGCAACCGCGGCGTCACCTGCATGGCCGTCCTCCTGCCGACGCACGGCGCCCCCACGTTGGCGATGTCCGTCTCCGCCCCGAGCGCCGAGCTCGAGGAGCCGGCCCGTGCGACGCTCCTCCCCGTCCTCAACGCCGCGGCGGCCGAGCTCGTCGCGGCGCCCGGTTTCGACGCCGCGCTCGAGCCGCTGCGCCCCCGGATGGCCACCGCATGATCGTCGACGTCCACAGCCACTGCCACCAGCCGGAGCACTGGGGGAGCGAGCACGAGGACCACTGGCAGGGCGCCTACGGCGGCGAGCCCTACCCGGTGGTCACGCCCGAGTCCTACGACCAGGTCATGCAGGAGGCCGGCGTCGACGTCGCGGTCGTCTTCGGCCTCGCGGCGTCGCAGGCCGGGGTGCGCACGCCGAACCGCTTCGTCGCCGACTTCGTGGCACGGATGCAGACCCCGGCGATCCCGTTCTGCTCGATCGACCCGCTCGACGCCGACTGGCGCGACCAGCTCGACGAGGCCGTCGAGCTCGGCTTCCAGGGTGTCAAGCTCTACCCGGTCCTGTCGCTGTTCGACCCGCTCGCCGACGAGTTCGACGACTTCTACACGACGCTTCGGGCGAACGGCATGGTCGCCCTGTGGCACATGGGCGCCACCCCCAGCCCCGTCGGCCGGCTCGCGGTCAGCCAGCCGATGGTCATCGACGAGGTCGCCCGCCGCCACCCGGACCTCACCCAGGTCATGGCGCACATGGGCCACCCCTGGCAGCGCGACACGAACGTCGTGCTGCGCAAGAACCCGCGCGTCTTCGCCGACGTGTCGGGCGTCCCGTCCCGGCCGATGGACGCGTTCTTCGCATTCGTCGGCGCCCAGGAGTGGCGCACGGTCGACAAGCTCGTGTTCGGCTCCGACTACCCCCTCTGGACCCCCGCGCAGGCGCTCGCCAACCTGCGCGCGATCGCCCGGTTCCGCGCCGGGAACCTGCCGTTCGTGGCCGACGACACGATCGAGCGGATCATCCACTGCGACGCGCTGACGATGCTCGAGCTCACCGCTCCCGCCGGCACGCACTCTTCGACACCTAGGAGCACCTCGTGACATCCGTCTCCCGCAGCCTCGCCGAGGCTGCCGAGCGCATCATCCCGGGCGGGGTCAACTCCGCCACCCGCAGCATCGGCGCACCATGGGCCTGGCGGTCGGCCAAGGGCGCCACGATGACCGACATGGACGGTGGCGTCTACACCGACTACCACGCCGCCTTCGGGGCGATCCTGCTCGGCCACAGCGACGAGCGGGTCAACGACGCCGTCACCCGCGCGATCGCCGACATCGACCTCGTGGGCGTCGGGACCACGGAGCTCGAGGTCGAGCTCGCCCGGCTCGTGGTCGACGCCATCCCGAGCGCCGAGATGGTCATCTCCACGATGAGCGGGTCGGAGGCCACGTTCCAGGCCGTCCGTCTCGCCCGTGGCGCGACGGGGCGCCCCTTCATCCTCAAGTTCCAGGGCAACTTCCACGGGTCCTACGACGCGCTCGCCCGCAACGTCATCTCGAGCCCCGACCTCGCCTGGGGCCGCGACCCGAACTCCTCGGGAATCCTCGACGACGCCATCGACCACACGCTGATCGCCGAGTTCAACGACCTCGCCTCGGTGCAGGAGCACTTCGCCCGGCACCCCGAGCAGATCGCCGCCGTCATCCTCGAGCCCGTGCCCCACAACGTCGGCGCGCTCCTGCCCGAGCAGGAGTTCCTCGAGGGCCTGCGCGAGATCACACGGGCGCACGGCAGCCTCCTGATCTTCGACGAGGTGATCTCCGGCTTCCGGCACGCGCTCGGCGGGTACCAGGAGCTGTGCGGCGTCACCCCGGACCTCACCACCTTCGGCAAGGCGATGGGCAACGGGTTCCCGGTCGCGGGCCTCGCCGGCTCCACCGAGGCGATGTCCCACTTCACGCCCGCCGGCGGCTCGGTCATGCTCGCCGGCACCTTCAACGGGAACGCCGCGTCGATGGCCGCCGCCATCGCCACGATCGAGGTCCTCAAGGACCCCGAGGTCGACTTCTACGGTCACGTGGGCCGCCTCGGCGACCGGATGCGCGTGGGTCTCCAGCAGATCGCCGACGACGCCGGGATCGCCGCGCACGTCACCGGTCTCGGCTCCGTCTTCATCCCGTACTTCCTCGACGGCGAGGTGCGTGGCTACCGCGACCTGCTGCGCAACGACGACCACGCCTACGCGACCTTCCACCGCCGCATGATCGACAAGGGCTCGTTCATGTACCCGATGGCGCTCAAGCGGAACCACATCTCGCTCGCGCACACCGAGGCCGACGTCGACCGCACGCTCGCCCAGGCCGAGGACGTCCTCGGTGCGATGGCGCGCGAGGGGATCTTCGCGGCGCAGGCGGCGAACGCCTGACATGTCCCCGATCTCCTCGACCGTGCTGACCGGAGGCCTCGTGGCCGACGGGCTCGGCGGCGACCCCTTCCTCGGTGACGTGCTCGTCGCCGACGGACGGGTCTCCGCCGTCGTCCCGGCGCGCGAGCGGCCCGCCGGCGGGTACGACGCGGAGATCGTCGACTGCACGGACCGGGTCGTCGCCCCCGGGTTCGTCGACCTCCACTGCCACTCCGACCTCAGCCTGCTCGCCTACCCGGGCAACGAGAGCAGGGTCGGTCAGGGAGTGACCACCGAGGTGGTGGGGAACTGCGGCATGAGCCCGGCCCCCGGGAACGCCGACGCCGCCGGCCTCGCCCGAGTCATCAGCACGATCGACGTCACGCCCGACCTCGGGTGGACCTGGACCGACGTCGCCGGCTGGCTCCAGGCGCTCGACGACTGCGAGACGGCGACCAACGTCGCCGCCCAGGTCGGGCACGGATCCGCACGGTTCGCCGTGACCGGCACGAGCACGGACCCGCTCGACGACGACGGGCTCGCCGCCCTCGAGCGGGAGGTCGAGGACGCCTTCGCGGCCGGCGTCGTCGGCGTGAGCCTCGGGCTGATGTACGCGCCCGGCGCCTCGGCCGGTGCGGACGAGCTCGCCGCCGTCGCCCGGATCGTCGCCGCGCACGACGGCCTGCTCTCGGCGCACCTGCGCGACTACCGCGCCGGGTCCCTGCGGCGCTCGATCGACGAGCTGGCCGGTGCGTCCGGCGAGGGCGGGCCGAGGCTCCAGGTCTCCCACCTGCGGGGCATCGGCGGGCAGCACGGGTTCCCGGAGGCGCTCGCCCACCTCGCGGCGCTGCGGGAGTCCGTCGACATCGACGCCGACGCGTACCCCTACGTCCACGGCCACACCACGCTCACCCAGCTGCTTCCGCCCGAGCTCCGCGACGGCGGGCCGGACGCCGTGGTCGCGGCCTGCCTCACCGACCCGGGCGCGGTCGCGAGGGAGCTCGCCGCCGCCGGGTACGGCCTCGACCAGATCCTCGTGATGAAGGCGACCGAGACGCCCGAGGCCGTCGGATCGGACCTCACGGAGGCGCCCGGGGACCCCTGGCTCTGGCTCGTCGACCTCCTCGTCGCCAACCGCGGCCTCGTCGACGTCGCGGCCGAGAGCGGCCGGTGGAGCGACATCGACCTCATGCTCGCCACCGACTGGGTCTCGATCGCCTCCGACGGCACCGCGCTCGACCGCACCCACCGCGCGTCCGTGGCCCACCCCCGCTCGTGGGGTGCCTTCTCCGCGGGGTACCGCATGCTGCGGCACCGCGGGACCGCGATCGGCGAGACCGTGCGCCGGCTCTCGACGGCGCCCGCCGCGCGTGCCGGCATCAGCAGCGGGATCGTGCCCGGGCGGCGGGCCGACCTCGTCGTCCTCGACGACCAGGCCTTCGACTCCGCGGCCACGTTCGGGGACCCGGCCCGGCCGTCCGTCGGGCTCGACCACGTGTACGTGGGCGGCATCGCCGTCGTCGACTCCGGGCGCCTGACCGGCGCCCGCCCGGGAGCGCTCATCAGAGGGAGAGAGCAGTGAACGAGGACAAGACGCCGCTCGGCGTCGGGATCGTGGGGGTCGGCGGCATCGCCCTGTCCCACATGGCCGCGCTGCGCACGATGCCCGGCGCGCGGCTCGTCGCGGTGTGCGACCTGGACGCCGCCCGTGCCGCCGAGGTGGCGCACACCGAGCGCTGCGCCGGCTACGGGTCGGTCGAGGAGCTCCTCGCGGACGACGAGGTCGAGGCCGTCATCGTCTGCACCCCGAACATGACGCACGAGAAGCTGGGCCACCAGGTCCTTCAGGCCGGCAGGCACCTGCTGATGGAGAAGCCGCTGGCGCTGACCCCGGAGGGGGCGCGCGGCGTCGCCGCCGAGGCCGAGGCGCGCGGGCTCGCGCTCGCCGTGGGCCACAGCCACCGGTTCTCCGACCAGAGCCTCGCGATCCGCGAGGTCATCGACGCCGGGGAGATCGGCACGCCCCGGTTCGTCCGGGTCGTCATCAACGGCGGCTGGATCTGGCCCGGCTGGCAGGCCTGGGTGCTCGACCCCGCCCTGTCCGGCGGCCACTCCCTGCACAACGGCGTCCACCTCGTCGACCTCGCGAGCTGGTGGATCGGCGAGCCCGCCACGAGCGTCCACTCGGTGGGGCAGCACGCCACGAGCGAGGCGCTCGACATCTACGACTACCTCGTCATGGGGCTCGGCTTCGCGAGCGGCGCCGCGGCCGTCTGCGAGATCAGCCGCGGCGAGCGGCCCCGCAGCGCGTCCTACCTCGAGCTCACCGTGGTGGGCACCGACGGCGTCCTCACGCGCTCGTGGGACGCCGAGGGCGTCCTCGCCTGGACCGACACCGGCCTCACCGCCTGGGGCGTCGACGGGTCCGGCCCCCGCACCTTCGTCCGCGAGCTCGAGGCGTTCGTCGCCGCGGCGCGCAGCGAGGCCGAGGTCGTCCCGCCGGTCTCGGCGGCGATCCACGCCGTCGACATCGCCGCGGCGTCCGAGGAGTCCCTGCGCACGGGCCGCACGATCGAGATCGGAGCCCTGTCATGACCGGACCGCTGGCCACCCGCCCGGGCCTCACGCGCGCGCTCGCCGCGGTCCGCAGCGGCGAGATCGGGCTCCTGCGCGCCGTCGCCCTCGATCTCGTCGCGACCGGCCCGGGGGACGCGCTGAGCGAGCTCGGCCCGGACGCGATCGAGGTCCTGCGCGGCGCGACCGGCCCGACCTCGGTCACGCTCCAGGCCCACGCGAGTGCCGACACGGGCGCCGCGACGTTCCTCGGTCGCGCCGACCACGGGGTCGCGGTGAGCGCCCACCTCTCCCTGGTCGCGGGGGAGCGCCGGGAGTATCTGCGCGCCGCCGTCCGGATCGTCGGCACGCACGGGTCGGTGCTCGTCGACCTCCTGAGCCCCGAGCTCGACGTCCGCACCGCGGCCGGCGTGCGCGCGGTGCCCTTCGGCCTGCCCGGCGCGGACGTCGCGCCGGACGAGGCGACCGAGACCCTGTCCGCGATCGCCGGTTCGGCGCGGTCCGGTGCGACGGCAGAGACCAGCTGGTGAGGAAGGAGCGGACATGAAGTGGTTGACGTTCGACGAGGACGGCGCGGTCCGGCACGGGTACGTCGAGGGCGACGAGATCGTCGTCACCGGCGACGGGGACCTGACCGCCGTCGTCCGGGGAGAGGCCGGCACGGCCGAGGCGGGCCGACGCCCGCTCGACGGCGCGCGCATCCTCGCCCCGCTGCTCGCCCCGGGCAAGGTGCTCGCGGTCGCCGCGAACTACCAGGAGCACGTCAAGGAGGCCGGGTTCGAGGCGCGCAAGCAGTCCACCGCGACGCCGCGGCTCTTCCTCAAGCCCGACACCTCGATCACGGGCCCGGGCGCCCCGGTGGCGCTCAACCCGATCACGAGCCAGCTCGACTGGGAGGTCGAGATCGCCGCGGTCATCGGCCGGCGTGCCCAGGGTGTGCCGGTGGACCGGGCGCTGGAGCACGTGTTCGGCTACGCCACGAGCAACGACATCTCGGCGCGCAGCCTCGACCTGGGTGTCGAGCGCGACGGCGAGGCGGCGACCGGGTTCTTCGACTGGCTCGAGGGCAAGTGGCTCGACGGCTCCGCGCCGCTGGGCCCCTACCTCGTCACGAGCGACGAGGTGCCCGACCCACAGAACCTCGGGCTGACGCTCGAGCTCAACGGACAGGTCATGCAGCGGGGGAGCTCGACCGACATGGTCCACACCGTCGCCGAGCTGGTGTCCTTCAGCTCGCGACTCATGACCCTCAACCCCGGTGACGTCATCCTCACCGGCACACCGTCCGGCGTCGGTGCCACCACCGGCGTCTTCCTCCAGCCCGGCGACACCATGGTCGCCGCGGTCGAGGGACTCGGGTCCCTCACCACCCCCATCGTGGCGGCATAGTCGCCGCCCGCACCAGCACCACCCGATCACGAGGAGCAATGATGCGATCACGAATCGCGAAGAGTGTCGTGGCAGTCGGCCTCACGACGGCCCTGCTCGCCGCCTGCGGGGGCGGCGGCGACGACGGTGACGGCGGCGAGTCCGGGTCGGACGGGGGCGAGGCCACGTCGGCGAACCTCTACCTGTACCAGGCGCCCGTCCAGTTCAACCCGCTCGCGCCCGGCCAGGGTGCCGAGCAGCTGACGATGTCGCTCGTCTACGACGGCCTGTTCAACCTGGGCCCGGACTTCGAGCCGGTCCCGCGCATCGCCGAGTCGTGGGACGTCTCGGACGACGCGACCACCTACACGTTCCACCTGCGCGAGGGACTCGAGTGGAGCGACGGTGAGCCGATCACCGCGGACGACGTCGTCTTCACGTACAACCTGTTCGCCAACCCGGACGTCGCCAGCCCCAACGTCGCCCCCTTCGACAACGTCGTCGGGTTCGACGCGGTCCAGGACGGCTCGGCCGAGACGCTCGAGGGCCTCGTGGCGGAGGACGAGCAGACGGTGTCGATCACGCTCACCGACCCGACCCCCGGGTACCTCGCGGAGTTCGGCATCGGCTTCGGGATCCTCCCCGAGCACGTCCTCGGCGAGGTCGCGCCCGGCGAGATCATGGAGCACGAGTTCTGGACGATGCCGACCGTGAGCTCCGGCCCCTACGTCATGCAGGAGTTCAACACCGACCAGAACGTCGTCCTCGAGGCCAACCCCAACTACTGGACCGAGGTCGGCATCGACACCCTCTACCTCCAGATGCTCACGACCGACGTCGCGACCGCGCAGCTCGCCACCGGCGAGATCGACCTCGTCCAGATCGCGCCGCAGGACCTCGAGACGGTCGAGGGGCTCGACGGCGTCACCGTCGGCTCGGCGCCGTCGCCCGGGTTCCTCCGCCTGCTCGTCAACTTCACCAAGTTCGAGGACGAGCGGATCCGTCAGGCGTTCCTCATGGCCATCGACCGCCAGGGCATCATCGACGGCATCCTCGGCGGCCACGGCGAGACGATCAACAGCACGATCATGACGCCGTGGGCGCTGCCCGACGACCTCGAGACGTACGACTACAACCCGGAGGAGGCGACGGCGCTCCTCGAGGAGGCGGGCTTCGACTTCGACCAGGAGGTCGCGATCAGCTACATCCCCGGGACGGCCGATCGTGACGCCGCCGTCCAGGTCGCCATCGAGAACCTCAACGCGATCGGCGTCAACGCCGTCGCGCAGCAGATCGAGAGCGCGAACCAGCTCTCGATGATCGAGAACGCGGAGTACGACCTCATGGTCTCGGGCGGTGGCTTCTACACCCCCGACCCGACGGTCTCTGCCAACGCGCTGACCTGCGACAACGTCTTCCCCGCCGGAGGCAACACGTCCCTGTTCTGCAACGAGGAGCTCGACGCCCTGCTCGCCGAGGGCGCCGTCACCGCCGACGAGGGCGAGCGCGAGTCGATCTACCAGGACGCCGTCCGCATGGACAACCAGCTGGTGCCCTACCTCTGGCTCTACGTCCCCGACACGCTGTGGGCGTCGAGCGACCGCCTCCAGGGCTTCGAGCCGCACGGCGACTTCGCCAACGGCTTCTGGAACGTCGCCGAGTGGACCGTGACGGAGTAGCTGCATGCTGAGAGCCCTCGTCCCACGTCTCCTCTCGAGCGTGGCTGTCTTCCTGCTCATCGCCATCGGACTGTTCGCGCTGGTCCGGCTCGCACCCGGCGACCCCATCGAGATGATGGTGCCGCCGGAGCTGGCCGGAGCCCAACGCGACGCGTACCTCGCGTCGGTCCGCGAGAGGTTCGGTCTCGACCAGCCGATCGTCGTGCAGTTCTGGCGCTGGCTCGGTGGGCTCCTGACGGGGGATCTCGGCTACTCGTACACCAACGGCCGGCCGGTCGGCGACCTCCTCGCCGACCGGCTGGGCCCCACGGCCCTGCTCATGGGCAGCGCCCTGACCATCGGTCTGATCGTCGCGGTCCCGGCCGGCGTCATCGCCGCCGTGCGCCGCAACACGATCGCCGACTACACGATCAGCTCGGTGAGCGTCATCGCGATCGCCGTCCCGAGCTTCTTCCTCGGCATGCTCGCCATCTACACCTTCGCGGTGCGGATGCAGGTCCTGCCCTCCTCGGGGATGCACTCGCCGGGTCGCGACGACCTCGGCGACCTGCTGCTCCACATGATCATGCCGGTGGGCCTGCTCGCCCTGGCCAACGCGGCCAACTTCATCCGGTACGTGCGCAGCGGCGTGCTCGAGGAGCTGAACAAGGACTACGTCCGCACGATCATCGCGAAGGGCGGCACCCGGGCACGGGCCCTGCGGCACGCCCTGCGCAACAGCCTGATGTCGCTGGTCACGGTGCTCGCGATGACGATCCCGATCGCCCTGTCCGGTGCGGTCGTGCTCGAGCAGATCTTCTCGTGGCCCGGGATGGGTCAGCTGGCGATCGACGCCCTCGGGCAGCGCGACTACCCGGTGCTCATCGGGTTCGGGCTCTACATCGCGGTGCTCGTGCTCATCTGCAACCTCATCGCCGACCTGTCCTACACGATCATCGACCCGAGGGTGAGGACCGCACGATGACGAGCCAGACCCCCGGTCCCGCCTCGAGCGTCGACCTGTCCCCGGGCCAGAGCCCCGGTCCCGTCACGGGGGCCGACGTCGCCGGGACGCAGTCGGAGTCGTCCCCCGACAAGCTCGCGGTGCGCCGGTTCCTCAAGAACCCGATCGCGGTGATCGGCGTCATCGCCCTGGTCATCACCGTGCTCGCGAGCGTGCTCGCCCCGTACATCAGCCCGCACCCGCCGAACGCGATCGACCTGACGAACGTCCGCCAGCCGCCGTCCGGGGAGCACTGGCTCGGCACGGACTCGACCGGGCGCGACGTCTTCAGCCGGCTGCTCGCGGGCGGCCAGATCTCGCTCATGGTGGGCTTCCTCGCCGCGCTCATGGCGGTGGTCATCGGCACGCTGGCCGGCGTCGTCGCCGGATGGTTCGGCGGCATCGTCGACGGGATCATCAGCCGCGTCATCGACATCATGCTCTCGGTGCCGCCGGTGCTCGTCATCATCGTCCTGGCCGGCGTCATCGGACCGAGCGTGCCGATGCTCATCATCGTCATCGCCGGCCTCGCGTGGCCCACGCCTGCGCGCATCGCGAGAGGCGTGGTGCTCAGTCTCCGGGAGGAGGAGTTCGTCCAGGCCGCGCGGGCCCTCGGCTCGCGGACCGGGTTCATCCTCATGAGGCACCTCGTGCCCGGCGTGCTGCCCCCGATCGTCGTCTCGGCGACCCTGCTCGTGGCGGAGTCCGTGCTCCTCGAGTCCTCGCTGTCGTTCCTCGGCGCCGGCGTCCAGCCCCCGGAGTCCAGCTGGGGCAACATGCTCAACGAGGCCCAGTCCCTCACCGTCCTGTCGTCGATGCCGTGGCTGTGGGTGCCGGCCGGTCTGATGATCGCCGTCACCGTCCTGTCGGCGATGGCGATCGGGGACGGCGTCCGGGACGCCATCGACCCGCGGAAGAACACCTGACATGACAGACGAGAAGACGACGACGACCACGTCGGACGGGCCGATCATGAACGGGTCGACCACGATCAGGTCGACGACGGACAGCACGTCGAGCGGCTCGACCACGGACGGGCAGACGACGACGAACCCCCTGCTGGCGGTCCGCGACCTCACCCTCGACATCCGGACGCCCCAGGGCAAGGCGCGCATCCTCGAGGACGTGTCGCTCGAGGTCCACGAGGGCGAGATCGTCGGCGTCGTGGGTGAGTCCGGCTCTGGCAAGAGCATGACCGCGCTCAGCGTCCTGCGGATCCTGCCCCCGACCGCCTCCATCCTCGGCGGTCACATCGAGTTCGAGGGCGTCGACCTCGCCACGCTGAGCCAGGGCGGGATGCGCAAGATCCGGGGGCGGCGCATCGCGATGGTCTTCCAGGACCACATGACGACCCTCGACCCGGTGATCTCCATCGGAGCGCAGATCGAGGAGGCCTACCTCATCCACCACCCGCGGGCCGGCCGGGCGAAGGCCCGCGCCCTGGTGGTCGAGACCCTCGAGCGGGTCGGCGTGCCGGACGCCGCGGAGCGGGCGAAGCAGTACCCGCACCAGTGGTCCGGCGGCATGCGCCAACGCGCGGTCATCGCGATGGCGCTCGTCAACGACCCGGACGTCATCATCGCCGACGAACCCACCACGGCCCTCGACGTGACGATCCAGGCGGAGATCCTCGCCCTCCTGCGCGCGATCCGCGACCGCCGCGGCCTGTCGATCCTGCTCATCACGCACGACATGGGCGTCATCGCCGACATGGCCGACCGCATCGTCGTCATGAAGGAGGGGCGGGTCGTCGAGACGGCGGAGTCGCACGCCCTCTTCGCGTCGCCGCAGCACCCCTACACGCGCAAGCTCCTCGACGCCGTGCCGCAGCCGACCGGCGAGGAACCCGTTCCCGCCGAGCCGGAGACCTCCGACCCGGTCGCGCTCGAGGTCACCGACCTCGTGGTCCAGTACAACCGCTCCTGGCGCCGGCAGGGCTTCCGCGCGGTGGACGGCGTCAGCTTCTCGGTGCCCGAGGGGTCCGTCGTCGGGCTCGTGGGCGAGTCGGGATCGGGCAAGTCGACGATCGGCAAGGCGATCGTCGGGCTCGCCCCGATCACGGCCGGCAGCATCCGGGTCGGCGACGTCGACCTCAAGGACCTGCGGGGAGGGGCCGCGCGCCGGTCGCGCGCGAACTACGGCATGGTCTTCCAGGACCCGGCCTCCTCGCTCAACCCGCGGATGACGATCGGCCAGTGCATCGCCGAGCCGCTCGTCGCGCACCGGCGCGAGATGACGAAGGCCGAGCGCAAGGCCCGCGTCGTCGAGCTCCTCGAGCAGGTCCAGCTGCCCGCCGCGTGGGTCACGCGCTTCCCGCACGAGCTCTCCGGCGGCCAGCGCCAGCGGGTCGGTATCGCCCGGGCGCTGGCGCTCGACCCGGAGCTGCTCATCGCGGACGAGCCGACCTCGGCGCTCGACGTGTCGGTCCAGGCCGCCGTGCTCGACGTGTTCCAGGACCTGCAGCAGCGGCTCGGCTTCTCCTGCCTCTTCATCAGCCACGACCTCGCGGTCGTCGAGCTGCTCTCGGAGAGCGTCGTCGTGCTCCAGGGCGGGCAGATCGTCGAGCGCGGGAACGCGCAGGCGGTCCTCAACGACCCGCAGACCGACTACACCCGTCGGCTCGTCGAGGCCGCGCCGGTCCCGGACCCCGAGCGTCAGCGGGACCGGCAGCTCACGCACGTCACCACCCACTAGATCTGCACGACCAACCCCACAACAGGAGTACACCCATGCGCGTCATGACCGTCTACGCCCATCCCGCCGACACGATCACCAACTGCGGTGGCACGCTGGCGCTCCACGCCGACGCCGGCGACGAGATCGTCGCCGTGATCCTCACGCACGGCGGACGGATCCACCCCAACGTCTACGCCGAGGAGGCGCGCAAGGAGGACGCCGCCGACCTCGCCCTCCTCGAGGCCGACCGCGAGGCGATCATCGAGAACAAGAAGGGCGAGCTGCGGCGCGCCGCCGAGATCGTCGGCATCGGCACGATCGAGTTCCTCGACCACGACGACGCCATCAGCGTGGTGCAGGAGGACATGGTCGACGAGGTCGCCGAGCTCATCGCCAAGCACCGGCCCGACGTCATCATCGCGGACTACCCGCAGAACCCCGCGGTGACGAACTCCGCGCACACGATCGCGACGATGACGCTCATCGCCGCCCTCGACCGTGCCTCCCAGTTCCTCAAGAACATCGACGGCAAGGAGGAGGTCAACGTCAAGCAGGTCTTCCTCGGCGGCCTCCCGGTCATGGCGGGCGACGCCCTGTCCACCTACGGCGTGCGCAACGACCTGTTCATCGACATCACCTCGGTGGTCGGCCGCAAGATCGCCGCGATGGACTGCTTCTCGAGCCAGGGCTACGACGGCCCGTTCGCCCGCAAGCTCATCGAGGCGAGCAACGGCGAGTTCGGCCGCACCGCCGGCGTCGCGCTCGCCGAGCCCTACGTCCGCTTCCGTGGCGAGACCCGGTCGCTGCTCCCGCTGACCGAGTACGCCGAGGCGGCCGACCCGCTCACCCGCCACGTGGCGTACTCGCAGTTCGACGTGCGTCGCGAGTTCCCGCTCGCCTAGTCACCCCGACGACGCCGCCGCCTCCGGCGTCGGTCCCGCCCGCCGGCCTGCCCGACCTGCCGACCTGACCGGCCGACCCCACCGAGACGCCCTGGAGGGCCCCGTGACCGTGACCGACCCCGCCGACGTCGTCGGCCGACCGCTCGAGGAGCTGCCGACCCCGGCGGTCCTCGTCGACCTGCCGACCGTGCGGCGCAACATCGCGCGGATGGCGGGGGTGGCGCGCGGCTTCGGCGTCGCGCTGCGTCCCCACTGGAAGACGAGCAAGTCCGCCGAGGTCGCCCGCATGCAGCTCGAGGCGGGGGCGGTCGGGCTCACGGCGGCGACGGCCGGCGAGGTCGAGGCGCTCGTCGCGGCCGGCGTGCCGGACGTCTTCTGGGCGTACCCGCCCGTCGGTCCGCACCGGGTCGCGACGGCGCTGGGCGCCGCGCGGCGCGCGCGCCTGATCGTCGGGGTCGACTCGCTCGCCTCGGCCCGGCCGCTCGCCGAGGCGGCGGCCGCGCAGGGCGTCGAGGTCGAGGTCCGCCTCGAGGTCGACACCGGCCTCGGGCGCACCGGCGTCGACCCCGAGGAGGCGCCGGCCGTGGCCCGGGACCTCGCGGACCTGCCGGGTCTCGTGCTCGAGGGGATCTTCACGCACGAGGGGCACGTCCAGGCCCTCGGGCCCGACCCGGAGCGGCGCCTCGAGGTCGGCACGGCGGCGGGGCGCCTCCTCGCCGATGTCGCCGACCGGCTGCGTGCGGACGGCCTCGAGGTCGGCAGCGTCTCGGTCGGCTCGACCGCCGGCTCACGGTCGGCCCCGAGCGCCGACGGCGTGACCGAGGCCCGTCCGGGCACCTACGTCTACGGCGACGAGAACCAGGTCGCCATCGGCACGATCGACCCGGCCGACACCGCGACGAGCGTGCTCAGCCGCGTGGTGAGCACGCAGCGGGGCGAGCCCGTCGTCGTCGACGCCGGGATCAAGGCCATGAGCTCCGACCCGAGCATGCACGGCGACGGACGGATCGGCACCGTCGTCACCGACGGCGGGGGAGTCCTCGCCAAGGGGTACGAGGAGCACGGCGTGCTCGGCGGCGCTGCGCCTTTGCAGGTCGGCGACCTCGTCCGGTTCCGCCCCAACCACGCCTGCGGGCTCACCAACATGCACAGCCACGTCCTCGTCGTCGACGGCGGTGTCGTCGTCGACGTCTGGCCCGTCCTGGGCCGTCACTAGAAGGGAACACCCCCATGCAGCAGATCACCTCGCCCGAGGCCCCCGCGCCGGCGGGCCCGTACTCGTCCGGCATCGTCAGCGGGGGGTTCCTCTTCCTCGCGGGGCAGGGGCCGTTCGACGCCGACAGCACCCTCGTCGGCGGCAGCTTCGCGGACCAGGTGCGGCGCACGTTCGCCAACCTCGAGGCCGTCGCCCAGGCGGCGGGGACCTCGATGAGCAATGCCGTGCGCATCGGCGTCTACCTCAACGACATGGCCGACTGGCCCGAGTTCAACGAGGTCTCGAAGGAGTGCCTGAGCGAGCCGTACCCGGCGCGGACCTCGATCCAGGCCGACCTCAGCGGCTTCCTCGTCGAGATCGACGCGGTCGTCGCGCTCGTCCCGGAGGCGTGACCGGCATGGAGCTCCTGCGTATCGGTCCGGTCGGCGGCGAGCGACCCGTGGTCCGGCAGGGCGGCACGACGTACGCGCTGGACGGCCTGACCGCCGACATCGACGGCGACTTCCTCGGCGGCGGCGGGATCGACCGCGTCGCCCGCGCGCTCGAGGCGGGCGAGCTGCCCGAGATGAGCATCGACGGCGCCCGCGTCGGCGCGCCGATCGCCCGCCCCACGGCGGTGATCTGCATCGGCCAGAACTACGCGGCCCACGCGGCGGAGTCCGGCGCCGAGCCCCCGAGCGAGCTCATCGTCTTCCTCAAGCACCCCAACACCGTCGTCGGCCCCTACGACGACGTCGTCATCCCCCCGGGCGCCGAGAAGCTCGACTGGGAGGTGGAGCTGGGCATCGTCGTCGGCCGCGCCGCGCACCGGCTCGCCTCCCGCGAGGAGGCGGAGGCCGTGATCGCCGGGTACGTCGTGTGCAACGACGTCTCCGAGCGCGAGCACCAGCTCGTCACCTCGCTCGGGCAGTGGTCGAAGGGTAAGACCGCGCCGACGTTCTGCCCCGTCGGTCCCGCGCTCGTGCCGGCGGGCGAGCTGGACCCGGGGGACCTGCGGATCTGGTCGACCGTCAACGGCGAGCCGCGGCAGGACTCGACGACGGCGGACCTCATCTTCGACGTCCCCACGATCGTCCACGAGCTCTCGCAGTACGTGCGGCTCGAGCCCGGCGACCTCATCAGCACGGGGACGCCGCAGGGCGTCGCCCTGTCGGGTCGCTTCCCCTACCTCACCGGCGGGGATGTCATGGAGATGGGCGTGGACGGCCTGGGCCACCAGCGCTCGCGCCTCGTGCCCGGCGACGGGAGCGCCGCCTAGCCCCGCCCGTCGTCGTCCGGCTCGTCGGTGCCCGTCGGGCGCCGTTCTCGTCGTCGGCCGTCCGGGCCGGTCCCGGTCGTCGGCCGTGCCTCCGCACGGCCGGTCACCATCGGACCCGGACGGTCGGGCGACAATGGCTCCCATGCCTCGCCTGACGATCCCCGTGCGCCTGCGCTGGTCGGACATCGACGCCTACCGGCACGTCAACAACGCGAAGATGCTCGGCATCCTCGAGGAGTGCCGCATCCAGGCGTTCTGGCAGCCGCGCCAGGGGGAGGACTCGCCCGCGATGGGCCCCGGGTCGGGCACGAACACGCTGATCGCCCGACAGGAGATCGAGTACCTCGCGCCCGTCGAGTACTCGCTCGAGCCCCTGCAGGTGGAGCTGTGGATCTCGCACATGGGCGGGGCGTCGATCGACGTCTGCTACGAGATCCCCGGGCCTGACGGGCCAGCCGCGCGGGCGACGACCACGCTCGTCCTCGTCGACGAGGAGACTGGACGTCCGCGCAGGATCACCGCGGCCGAACGTTCAGCGTGGTCCGAACTCACGGATGCTGCGATACGTTTCCGACGCCGGGACCGAGACACGTCCGACGGTGGCTCGTCGACGGTCGAGAACACGGCCTGAACCCCCTCTGGCCAGCTCGATGGAGAGCCCTCGGAGGCACTCATGTCCCACCATCCCCCCGAACCGCTCGGTCACCACCCCGGGCAGCCCGACGACCAGCACCAGGACTCCGGCCTGCACTCCGCGCAGTCGCCCGGGACCGGCCAGTACGCCGTCCATCCGAGCGCACCGTCGCCCGGCGGTCACGGCGGGTACGGGCCGCCCGGGGGCTACGGCGGCCCCGGAGGCCCCGGCCGGGCGGGAGGTCCCCCGGGCGTCGGCGACCCGTACCGCGCCACAGCCCCGGCGGACGCCGCGAAGGGGTTCTTCGCCAAGCTGTTCGACCTGTCCTTCAACGACTTCATCACCCTGACGTTCGCGAAGATCATCTATGTGCTGGTCATCGGGATCGCCGCGATCGGCTGGCTCATGCTCGTGGTCACCGGCTTCGCGACGGGAGAGGCGATGCTCGGCATCCTCGCCCTCCTGCTCGGCTGGGTGCCGGCCCTGCTCTACCTCGTCCTCGTCCGCGTCGGCCTCGAGTCGGCGATCGCGCTCATCCGGACGGCGCAGAACACGACCGACATGGTCCGCCGGGCCTGACGGCAGCCCCGGGGTCCCGGTGCCCCCGCGCCGGGACCCCGCGTGCTCCCCGGTCCTCGCGTGCTCCCGGGGTCTTGCCCGCCCTCGGGAGATCGCATGCCGCGGGGGACGTCTGGGCCGCGGGGACCCGGGTGCGGTGCCGGCGCGCACGAGGCCCGAGCCCGCGCCCGATCGGGCACGTCCTGCCCGGGCGCGCCTCGTCGTCGTGCAGGTGTCTATCGCAGGGACGGCCGGCGCCACTGCTCGCCGGGACCCGACCCCGAGACGTGCGGCTGGGGCTCGGGCACGCGGACCATGCCCTCCTGCCCGATGGTCGACACGAGCGCGCCGGAGCGGTCGTAGACCTCGGCGGTCCCGAGGCCACGGCCGCCCTGCGCGGACGGCGAGCGCTGGACGAACAGCAGCCAGTCGTCGACCCGCAGCTCTCGGTGCCACCACATCGAGTGGTCGAGCGAGGCCATCGAGAGCCCGTCCGTGCGCCACGTCAGTCCCTGTCGACGCAGCACCGGCTCGAGCATCACCTGGTCGCAGGCATAGGCGAGCAGGGCGCGGTGGAGGAGCTGGCTGCTGCCCTCGGGCAACGGGGCACGAGCCCGCATCCAGAGCATCTGCGTGTCGGACCTGTCCGGGTCCGGCCCCAGGTAGATGCTCGGCCCCACGTGCCGGATGTCGAACGCCGCGGTCGAGGACATGAACCGCGCGACGGGGTGGTCGACGGACTCGAACAGGTCGATCGCGCTCGGCAGCGTCTCCGGGTCCGGCGCGTCCGGTGCGGGGTCGTGGTGCTCGAGCCCCGGCTGGGTCTCCTGGAACGAGAAGATGATCGACAGGATCGGCTTCCCGCCCTGGAATGCGTGGCTGCGGCGGGTGGAGAACGAGCGGCCGTCGTGCAGGCGCTCGACGGCAAGGGTCACCCCGTGGTCGGCGTTGCCCGGGCGCAGGAAGTAGCCGTGGGCGGAGTGCAGCAGGCGTGGGCCGTCCCCGTCGTCGACGAGCGTGTCGTCGGCCGCGAGGATCGCCTGGGCGAGCACCTGCCCGCCGTAGATCCGCCCCGACAGCTGCGGCAGGGACTCCGCCGCGTACGTGTCGTCGCCGGTGCGCTCGAGGCGCATGGCGTCGAGGATGCGCCGCATCTGCTCCGAGTCGCTGCTCGGGACGTCGAGCACGCCCGACCGGTCGCCCGGCGGGGGAGGCACCGAGGGCACGCCGACGTGCGTCGTCTGCTCATCGCTCACGGCCGCGGCTCCAGCGTGTTGATCATCGCGTCGGCGGCGCGGACGAAGTAGTCCCACATGGCCTGCTCGGACTCGGGGTCGAGCCCGGCGTCGTCGAGGGCGGCGCGCATGTGCGTGAGCCACCGGTCCCGAGCGTCCGGGGTCACGCGGAACGGCGCGTGACGCATCCGCAGACGCGGGTGGCCGCGCTCCTCGGAGTACGTGGTGGGCCCGCCCCAGTACTGCTCGAGGAACATCCGCAGGCGCCGCTCGCCGCCCTCGACGTCGCCCTCGTACATCGGCGCGAGCACCTCGTCCGTGGCGACGCCCTCGTAGAAGCGACGGGCGAGCAGCTCGAAGGTCTCGTGGCCGCCGAGGCGGGCGAACAGCGCCGCGCGCTCGGCCAGCTGGGTCGATCGGTCGCTCGTCGTCATCGCCCCATTGTCACCCGTGGAACCCTTGCGGCAACACGGCACAACCTCACGGCGTCCGCCGTTCTGCTCTGGCAGGATCATGATGTTCCACCGAACCTCGACGGCCGGCCAGCGCGGGCCTCACGTAAGGAGCTCAATGATGGACGCCGACGACGCCGTGGCACCCTCGCAGGCCCTCGCGCGTCTGGCGGACCTCAAGGGGGTCGCCACCGAGTTCTGGGACTTCCACGGGAAGCACCGGACGATCAGCGCGGCCACGATCCGGTCGGCGCTGCGGGCCCTGGGTGTCCCGGCGGACACCGACGACGAGGTCGCCGAGTCCCTCGAGGAGCACGAGCTGGCGCCCTGGCGCGAGGTCCTGCCCGACTCGGTGGTCGTGCGGCAGGGGCACGAGTCCCGGCTGTCGGTCTACGTCCCGCTGGGCACCGACGTCCACGTCGAGGTGCGCCTCGAGGACGGCGAGCGGTGGGAGCTGAGCCCCGCGGCCGAGCCGCCCGAGATGCGGGAGGTCGACGGCCGCACGCAGTCGAGGGTGGAGTTCGTCGTCCCCGCCGACCTGCCGCTCGGCTGGCACACGGTGGTCGCCAAGCCCGCGGGTGCTCGGCGTCGTCGTGCACCCATGGCCGTGACGCCGGACCGCCTGCAGCTTCCCGAGCTCGAGGGCGGCCGCGGCTGGGGGCTCAGCGCCCAGCTGTACTCCGTGCGGTCGCGCCGCTCCTGGGGGCTGGGGGACGCCGCGGACCTCGCCGAGCTGGCCGCGCTCGCCGGGGGTTCCGGCGCCGACTTCATCCTCATCAACCCGCTGCACGCCGCGCAGCCGGTGCAGGGGATGGAGACGTCCCCCTACCTCCCGGTCACGCGCCGGTTCGTCAACCCGATCTACCTGCGCCCCGAGGAGATCCACGAGGCCACCTACCTCTCCGGCCCCGAGCGCTCGCTCGTGCAGTGGGCGGCGGACGAGGTGCGCCCCCTCAACGAGACGAACGAGCCCCTCGACCGCGACGCCGTGTGGGCGGCCAAGCTCCAGGCGCTCGAGGTGATCTTCGCCGCCGGCCGCAGCGCCGCGCGGCAGCAGGCGTTCGAGCGGTTCCGGGCGGACGAGGGCGAGGGCCTGGAGGACTTCGCCCTGTGGTGCGCGCTGCTCGAGGACCAGGCCGGCGAGCCGTGGCCGGTCGAGCTCACCGACCCCGCAAGCCCGCAGGTGGCGCTCAAGCGCTCCGAGCTCGCGGACCGGGTCGAATTCTTCGCGTGGCTCCAGTGGGTGCTCGACGAGCAGCTCGCGGCGGCGCAGCGCGCGGCAACGGAGTCCGGCATGCGGCTCGGCATCATGCACGACCTCGCCGTCGGGGTGGACTCCCAGGGCGCCGAGCGCTGGTCCGGCCAGGAGGTCTTCGCCGCCGGCATCGAGGTCGGCGCGCCGCCGGACATGTACAACCAGCAGGGCCAGAACTGGTCCCAGCCCCCGTGGCGGCCCGACGCTCTCGCGCGCACCGCCTACGCCCCGCTGCGGCAGATGCTGCGCACAGTGCTGCGCCACGCCGGCGCGATCCGGGTCGACCACGTGGCCGGCTTGTTCCGCCTGTGGTGGATCCCCACCGACGGCGGGGCCGACCAGGGCACCTACGTCAGCTACGACCACGAGGCGATGGTCGGCGTCCTGCTGCTCGAGGCGCACCGCGCGGGCGCGGTGGTCATCGGGGAGGACCTCGGCACGGTCGAGCCCTGGGTGCGCGACTACCTCGAGGAGCGCGGCGTCCTCGGCACGCAGGTGTTCTGGTTCGAGAAGGACGAGGACGGGCGGCCGAAGGAGCCCGCGGACTACCGGCGGCTCGCGCTCGCGACCGTCGACACGCACGACCTGCCGCCCGTCGCGGGGTACCTCGCCGACGAGCACGTCGACCTGCGCGAGCGCCTCGGCCTGCTGGTGGAGCCGGTCGAGCAGGTCCGGGCCGAGTCCGCGCTCGAGCGTCGCCGCACCGTGGAGCGCCTGCGCGAGCACGGGCTGGTCGGCGAGGACCCCTCGGAGCGCGAGATCCTCGAGGCGCTGCACGCCTACGTCGCCGCGACGCCGAGCTACCTCGTGGGCGTCTCGCTCGTCGACGCGGTGGGGGAGCGGCGCGCCCAGAACCAGCCCGGAACGCACACCGAGTACCCGAACTGGAAGGTGCCGCTCGCCGACGGCACCGAGCAGGTGGTCCTCCTCGACGACCTGCACGCCCACCCGCGCGTCCGCTCGCTCGTGGCGACGGTCGAGCGCGCGATGGGCCGCCAGGGTCGCTGACCCGGGCGCGGGTGCCTGCTCCGGCCCTCGACGTAGGGAATCGGGCGGTGAGTGCGGGGATCCGGTCCCCGCACTCACCACCCGATCGCCGCATTCGTCGCTGAGGGTGGTCGCCGGGCTGGTGCTTCACCGGCGGCCCCCTACCTCAGCGGCCCGCGTCGACCGCCTGGGCGCGTACCGCGCGCTCCGCCGTGTCGAGCCGCTCGGCGACGAGGCGGCGCAGGGCGGCCGGCGCGTCGGCGTTCGCCTCGAGCCAGGCGCGGGTCTCGGCCACGACGTCGACGCCGGCCTCGTCCGCGCGTCCCGCCAGTGCGGCCGGGAACGCGAGCGTGGCCACGTTCTGCGCCATCTCGTTCGTCTGCTCGGTCCACACCCGCACCAGCGCGTCGAGGTAGCGGCGCACGTACGGGGCGAGGAGCTGCGGGTCACGCACGTCGGCGAACCCGAGGGCGGCGTACCGCTGCTGGGTGTTCGGCAGGTTCGCGGCCTCGACGATGTTCTCCCACACCCACTGCTTGGCCTCCGCGGTGGGGCGGGCGGCCCGGACCCACACGGCGTACTCGCGGCCGGTCGCCGACGGGTCGGCCGCGAGGGCCGCCTCGACGTCGTCGTCCGTGACGGCCCCGGCGAGCGCGAGCCCGCGCAGGACCTCCCACCGCTGCTGGGCGTCGACCTCCTGGCCGGCCAGAGGCGCGGTGCCGTCGACCCAGCCGCGGACGGTCGC
Organism: Georgenia sp. Z1344; assembly: GCF_057652375.1. Taxonomy (NCBI): domain Bacteria; kingdom Bacillati; phylum Actinomycetota; class Actinomycetes; order Allobogoriellales; family Allobogoriellaceae; genus Georgenia; species Georgenia sp. Z1344. Next base: position 2,749,878 of record NZ_CM172728.1, read on the forward strand.
CACCTGCTCGTCGGTGACCACGAGCTGGGCGGCCGCCCGCGAGAGCTGGAGCTGGGCGTCGGACCCGGCCTCGGCGAGGACCGCGAGGTCGTCCGCCACGGCGGCCCGGACCTGGTCGCGCGTGGTCGGGTCGGAGTACCGCTCGACGGCGGTGCGCACGTTCGCGAGCAGCACCCGCATCGCGGTGGGCTGCTGCTCGGAGGCCAGCGCCCGCAGCGCGAGGTCGAGGTACCGGCTCGCGGCCCACTGACCGTCACGCGTCATGTCCCACGCGGACGCGAGCACGAGGGTGCGCGGCATCGCCTCGGCGAACGCGTCGACGTGCTTGGTGGCCGCGGCGAGCGAGCGGTCGTCGAGCCGGACCTTGGCGTAGGAGAGGTCCTCGTCGTTGACGAGCAGCACCGCGGGCCAGGGCCGGCCCACGATCTCCGGCAGCTCGGTGCGCGCGCCGTCGACGTCGACCTCCTCGGACCAGCTGCGCACGAGCCGTTCGCCGTCGAGCTCGTACCCCGCCACCGCGAGCCGGTGCGGGCGCTGGACCGGGTGCGCGTCCGGCACGGACTGGAGGATCGCGGCGGTGGCGATCCGCTCGACGCCCTCGTCGTCCTTCTCGGTCGTCACCTCCGGCGTGAGCGTCGTGACGCCGGCGGACTCGAGCCACACGGTCGACCACGCCCGCAGGTCGCGCCCGGAGGCGGCCTCGAGCTCGACGAGCAGGTCGGACAGCTCGGTGTTGCCGAAGGCGTGCGCGGCGAAGTAGCGGCGCAGGCCCGTGAGGAAGGCGTCCTTCCCGACGAAGGTGACGAGCTGGGTGAGGACCGAGGAGCCCTTGGCGTAGGTGATCCCGTCGAAGTTGACCTCGACGTCCTCGAGGTCCTCGATCGACGCGACGATCGGGTGGGTCGTCGGCAGCTGGTCCTGGTCGAGCGCCCAGGCCTTCTCCAGCGACGTGAAGGTCACCCACGAGTCGTCGATCCCCAGGCCCTCGGCGGCGGCGAGGTGGGACGCGTACTCGGCGAACGACTCGTTGAGCCACAGGTCGTTCCACCACCGCATGGTCACGAGGTCGCCGAACCACATGTGGGCGAGCTCGTGGAGGATCGTGATGACGCGGCGCTCGCGCACGGCGCCGGACACGGGCCCGCGGAAGACGTAGTTCTCGAGATAGGTGACGAGGCCGACGTTCTCCATCGCGCCCGCGTTGAACTCCGGGACGAACACCTGGTCGTACTTCGTGAACGGGTAGGGGCGGTCGAACGCCTCCTCGTAGAAGGCGAAGCCCTGGCGGGTGACGTCCATGATCGTCTCGGCGTCGAGGTGCTCGGCGATCGAGGCGCGCGCGTAGACGCCGAGGGGGATCGTCCGGCCGTCGCTCGAGGTGAGCTCGCCGGTGGTCCCGGCGTACGGGCCGGCGACGATCGCCGTGAGGTAGGTCGAGATGCGGGCGGTGGGGGCGAACGTCCAGGTCCGCGCGTCGGCCTCGGAGTCGCCGTCGGCACCGGGGTCGACCGGGGCGTCGCTCACCTCGGCGGCCGCCTCGTTGGAGAAGACCGTCCAGCTCGCGGGGGCCGTGACGACGAAGCTGAACTCGGCCTTGAGGTCCGGCTGCTCGAAGCACGCGAACACGCGACGCGCGTCGGCCACCTCGAACTGCGAGTAGAGGTAGACGTTCTCGTCGACCGGGTCGACGAACCGGTGCAGGCCCTCGCCGGTGGTCATGTAGGCGCCGTCGGCCTCGACGACGATCTCGTTGGTCTCCGCGAGGCCCGTCAGCTCGATGCGCGAGTCGGCGAACGCGGACGTGTCGACGTCGGACCCGTTGAGCGTGATCCGGTGGACGACCGGCGCGATGAGGTCGAGGAACGTGGACGCGCCGGGGGTGGCCGCGAAGGTGAGCGTCGTCGTCGAACCGAACACCTCGGGTCCACGGGTGAGGTCGAGCTCGACCCGGTAGGTCTGCGTGGCCACGACGGAGGCGCGCTCGGCGGCCTCCGCCCGGGTGAGGTTCTCTGCGGGCACGAGGGCTCCTGTGGATCGGGGGATGACGCACCGGGACCGCCGTGGTCCCGGCCGGGCGCAGGAGCGCCGTCAGGCAGCGTAACCGCGTCCGGGCGCGGGCCGCCGTCGACACCCTGTGCCGCTCCCGCCGACCGGCCCGACCCCGTGGGACGATGAGGTCATGACGGACTCCGCCTCGTTCCAGCCGCACGACGTCGACCTGTTCTTCGACCCCCACTGCCCCTGGGCGTGGATGACCTCCCGCTGGCTCACCGAGGTCGCCGAGGCCCGCGGGCTCAACCTCCACCTCCACCTCATGCCGCTCGTCATCGTCAACGAGGGCAAGGACGTCCCCGCCGACTACCGCGCGGGCCTCGACCGCCAGTGGGGCGTGGTGCGCGTCTTCCAGGCCGCCAAGGAGCGCCTGACCGCCGAGCAGTTCGCCGCGCTCTACACGGCCGTCGGCACGAAGTTCCACCCGGAGGACCGCAAGAGCGAGGAGCTCGCGGTCGTGACCGAGGCGCTCGCCGAGCTCGACCTGCCGGCGGACCTCGTCGAGGCCGCCGAGGACTCCTCTCTCGACGAGGCCTTCCGGGCGACGACGGCCACCGCCCAGAAGCTGGTCGGCGACGACGTCGGCGTGCCGGTCATCAAGTACGGCGACGGCGCGTTCTTCGGCCCGGTCGTCACCCCCGCCCCCACGGGCGAGGACGCGCTGCGCCTGTGGGACGGCTTCGCGCTCGTCGTCTCCGTGCCCGGGCTCTACGAGCTCAAGCGCACCCGGACCTCGGGTCCGATCCTCGCCTGACCCCCTGATCGACCCGACGCGTGCCGGCGCACCGGCACGGCGGTTCGTCCCCGTCCCCTGAGAAGGAGTCCCATGCGGCACGGTCGCACCCTCGGCGCCGGCGCGGCGCTCGTCCTCGCGGCGGCGCTCGCCGCCTGCTCACCCGTCGAGAGCCTCGACGACGAGGAGACGAGCGAGTCCCAGGAGTCCCCGTCCGGGTCCTCGAGCTCCGAGGGTCCGGCGGAGGAGGAGACCGAGGAGTCGAGCACGGCCGACGACGACGAGGGCGCCGGGTCCGCCGCTGAGCCCAACGGCCCCGCGGAGGACGAGCCCAGGGACTCCCCGAGCGACGGGGCCGGCGAGGAACCGACCTCCGAGGAGGGCGACGACGACGCGGAGGGCGAGGCGCCGGCCGCCGACGGCGAGCGGATCACGATCGAGCACGACGCCGGCACCGTGTCCTACGCGCTGCCCGAGGGCTGGAACGACCTGTCGTTCGCCTACGAGGGCCACCCGACGATCGTCCTCGGCGCCGCCCCCCTGGAGACCGCCGCCAACGGCACGCAGCTCACGCTCACGGCGATCGAGGGCGGAGCCGGCTCGTTCGAGGCCTACCGCGAGGCGCTCGAGGCCCAGCGGCCGCCGGACGCCGAGATGTCGGAGGCCGACGCGATCACCGTCGACGGTTCCTCGGTACCCGGCCTGCGGGTGGAGATGTCGACGCCGACGGGCGGGTTCGTCCAGTACACCTACCCGATCTACACGGACGGCTACCAGTGGGAGCTCCAGTTCGCGATGGACGCGGGGGACGAGGAGGCGGACCTTCCGGGCCTTCGTCAGGTCGCGGAGTCGATCGACATCGAGTAGACCCGCCAGGCCCCGGGTGATTCGGACGGACTCCCGGTGATGCCGGACGGTCGCGGTCCGACAGGTAGTCCGACCTGGTCAGACGTCCCCATGACAGCGGTTCACCGGACCTCGACCGGCGGATCAATCTGACGTCAGGACAACGCGAAAGATCTCCCCCCGCCACGCAGCCACCGCCACTCTCGCCCTCGCCGCCACGCTCACGCTCGCGGCGTGCGGTGGTGACGACGAGGTTGCTCCCTCGCCCGACGACGACGCCACGACGACCGAGCCCTCGGAGCCGGCCGAGGAGCCGTCGGAGGACGAGGACAGCGACACCGAGGACGACGCGGCCGAGGCGCCCAGCGAGGACGCCCCCGCGGAGGACGAGGACACCGAGGACGACGCGGCCGCCGCCCCGAGCGACGACGCGGCCGAGGCGCCCAGCGACTCCGACGAGCAGGCCCCGGGCGCCGGCGCGACCGGCGAGCTCCCGCAGGTCGAGGTCACCTGGCCCGACGAGTGGGTCGACATGTCCGACCAGGTCCCGGAGCAGCCCGGCATGGGCATGCAGATCTACGGCGTGCCGAGCCAGGACGGCTTCTCGATGAACGCCGTCATCACGACCTACCCGGCGGGCACCGCCCCCGCGGGCTCGTCCTACGGCGACGTGCTCGTCCAGGAGCTCGGCGGCGACTCCGGCTCCCTCAACGAGGTCGGCGAGCGCGACATCGACGGCCACACCGCGACCGGCTACCAGCAGGACGCGAGCGAGTCCGGCTTCACCTTCCGCCAGCGGCTCTACGGCGTGGTCCTCGAGGACGGCAGCATCGTCGAGTTCGTGCTCTCGGCGGAGGTCGACGAGATCACGGAGGGCATGGAGCTCTTCGAGTCGGTGCTCGACTCGGCCACCATCAACTGACCCGAGACCACCAACGACTGACGTCCGACGTCGCCCGCGGCCCGGGACCCCTGCAGGGGTCCCGGGCCTCGGTGCGTCCGCCGATCTGTGGAACCGTCGAACCGCGGAACCATGGGGAGAACTCGCCGCACGACGCATCTTGTCACCGTGTGCGGGATGAGAGACTTCGGCCATGCAGATCTCGACGTCCCCCCGCCACGCCGCCGCCGCGGCCCTCACCCTCGCGACCGCCCTCACCCTCGCCGCCTGCGGCGGTGACGACGACTCCGCGATCGCGCCCTCGCCCGACGAGAACCCTCCGGCGTCCGAGCCTGCCGAGGAGAGCGAGCCCACCGACGAGGAGACCTCCGAGACGGAGAGCGAGCCGGCGGAGGAGACCGAGCCTGCCGAGGAGACGCAGCCCGCCGACGAGGAGACGAGCGAGGACGGCTCCGACGACGCGACGGAGGAGCCGACCGAGGAGGGCTCCGACGCCGCCGCGGGGTCCGGCGACGTGCCCCAGGTCGAGATGCAGTTCCCTGAGGGCTGGACCGACGTGAGCGAGCAGCTCGCCGCCGGCACGGCACCGCTCGAGGTGCAGGCCTACGCGGTGCCGGACGCGGAGCCCGGGACCTTCACGTCCAACATCGTGGTCGTCGCCTACCCGGCCGGCACCGTCCCGAGCGGCTCGTACCGCGATCTTGCCGAGCCGCAGGTCGCGGACCCCTCCAGCCTGCGCGACCTGCCCGAGCGCGAGATCGGCGGGCACCCGGCCGAGGGGTACTCGACCGACGCGTCGCAGCAGGGCATCACGTACCGCCAGCAGCTATACGGGGTCGTCCTCGAGGACGGCAGCGCCGTCGAGATCGTGTACTCGGCGGGCATCGAGTCCGTCGACGAGCACCAGGAGGCCTTCGAGGCGGCGCTCGACTCGGTCGTCATCAACTGACCGACGCCTCCGCCTCCAGCTCGTCGTGACGAAGGATCCGGCCGTGAGTGTTCCCGCCGCGCGTCCGACCGGCCCGCAACCGTCCGCCTCGTCTCCCACCGCTCCGCGTCCGTCCGCCCGACGTCTCGGCGTCAGCGCTCTCGCCCTCTCCCTCACGTTCGTGCTCGCCGCCTGCGGCGGGGACGACGACTCGACGCCCGGCCCCGCTCCCGAGCCGCCGGCCTCGGTCGGCGCGCCCGAGGGCACCGTGGCCCCGAGCGAGGCGGCCCCGAGCGGGGAGACCTCGACCGGGGAGACGCCTTCGGAGGACGAGAGCGCCGAGGAGTCCGGCACGGACGACGCGACCTCCGCACCCGAGGAGTCGAGCTCGGACTCGCGCGTGACCGGGTCGGCCGGTTCCGACGACGACGCCGTCGAGCCGGGTGATCCGGCAGCCGTCGGGGACGGCCGCGTGACGGTCGCACTGCCCGAGGAATGGGAGGCTCAGCCCCAGGAGCCGGGCAGCGGGGGGGCAGGAGGAGACGCTCAGCGCGCTGACCCTCACCGGCCCCGCCGACGTCCGGATCACGCTGTGGGAGCCGGGCTACTGGGGTGACGACTACGCCGAGTCGATGGTGGATCACTGCCGCTCCACGCCGGACGGGCCCGGGCAGGACGCGGCGCTCATCGAGCCGCGGGAGATCCTCGGCACCGAGGCGGACGGGTACGAGGTCACCATCGTCTTCGAGACCGAAGGCGTGGAGGACCAGCTTCTGCACGGCTACGGGCTGATGACGGAGGACGACCAGTTCCTCGAGGTCGTCGTGGGTGCACCCCAGGCCACGTTCGGCGAGTTCGAGCCGGATTTCCAGGCGATCATCGACTCGATCTCGGTCGACTGAGGGGCGTCGACGGGTACCTCCGCGGCGTGTCGCGTGCGGTTCATCTCACGGCGGGCAGGGATGCGAGATCGCGCCGGTGGTGCAAGCGTGGGGGCGATGAGCACCCGACCGACGCACGTCCGCGCCGCCGCAGCACTCGCTGCGACCGCGGGTTGTGCGCTCCTCCTCGCCGCCTGCGGCGGGGGCGAGGACGACTCCGAGAGCACGTCGGGGGAGACCCCCTCGACGGAGAGCTCGGGCGAGTCGTCGTCCGAGTCGTCGTCGGAGTCGTCGTCGGAGAGCCCGACCGCCGAGCCGTTCGACGGCCCGGAGGTCGAGATCACCTGGCCCGAGGGCTGGGAAGACCTGTCGCCGTACATCTCGACCACCCCCGAGGGGGCCGAGGTCCAGGCGTACGGCGACCCGACGAACCAGTTCGCGACCTCCGTCGTCGTCATGTCGTTCGGGGAGTCCACCACCGAGGGTCGGTCGTACGCCGAGATCCTCGAGGAGCAGGGGACCGATCTCGCCGAGCTCCTCGAGCTGCCCGGACGGGAGGTGGACGGAACCCCCGTCACCCCGTACGAGCGCGTCACCGACCCCGGGACCGGCTCGGTCGTCCAGCACCTCTACCCGGTCGAGCTCGACGACGGCGGTCTCGTGGAGATCACCCTGGTCGCCGAGGAGACCGAGTTCGCCAGCCTCATACCGACCTTCGACGAGATCCTCGCATCCGTCGTCATCGACTGAGTGAGGAAGGTCCCACGGGGAGATCTCCCCGTCGATCCTTCCCGTACTCGACAGACCCCTACCGGAAAGTGGTTCACATGAACATCACCCACAAGCCTGTCCGTCGCTCCCTCGTCGCGGCCGCCGCGCTCGGCGCCGGCCTCACGCTCGCCGCCTGCGGCGGGGGCGACGACGAGGAGACGACCACCACCGAGGAGGAGGCTCCGGAGACCGAGGAGGAGCCCGAGGCTCCCTCGGACGGCGGGGAGACCGAGTCCGACGCCGCCGAGACCGGGTCCGAGACCGAGTCCGACGACGCAGCGGGCCTCCCCCCGGAGACCGAGAGCGAGGCCGGTTCGGCCGGCGCGGCGCCCGGCGGCGAGTCCGAGAGCGGCGCCACCGGCGAGGAGCGCATCGAGATCACCTGGCCCGAGGGCTGGGAGGACCTGTCCGCGGCCGCCGGCGAGATGCCGATCCCGGAGGGCGTCGAGGAGATGCACGCCTACGGCACGACCGACTCGGCCAGCTTCGCCACGAACGTCACGGCCATCCGTTACGCGCCCGGCATCATGGGCGACGGCTCCTACATCGAGCTGCTCGAGCAGAGCGGCCAGGACACCTCGGCCTACACCGAGCTCGAGCCGCGCGACATCGACGGGAACGAGGCCGAGGGCCTCGAGTTCGAGCAGGACGCCCAGGGCACCGCCATCGTGCAGCGCGCCTACGGCTTCCAGCTCGAGGACGGCTCGTTCGTCGAGATCGTCCTCTCGTCCTCCGCCGACGAGTTCGAGGCCAACGAGGAGGACTTCAACGCGATCCTCGACTCGATCACGATCAACTGACCCGCTGAGGTGAGGTCCTGAGGGACCGCCCCGCAGGTCGCACGACGGCGTCGCCCACCTCGGGCGGCGCCGTCGTCGTGCGTGATGGGTGTCGGCACGAATGGTGGGGGAGCCCCGTGCGGATCCCGGTCCCACGCCTGTGGCGCCCTGATGCACAGTGGAGGGCATGAGGATCATGCACACGCCTGTCCGTCGATCCCTTGTCGCGGCCGTCGCGCTCGGCGCCGGCCTCACGCTCGCCGCCTGCGGCGGGGGCGACGACGAGGAGACGACCACCACCGAGGACTCCCCGCAGACGTCGGAGGAGCCCGAGGTCACGTCGGGCGGCGCGGGGGACGGCGCGGAGTCCGGGTCCGACGACGGCGCCGAATCGGGCTCCGGGTCCGAGACCGGGTCCGACGACCCCGCGGGCCTGCCGCCCGAGACCGGGAGCGAGTCCGGCTCGGCCGGCCCCGGTGGAGAGTCGGGGAGCGCTGCCGCCGAGGAACGCATCGACATCACCTGGCCCGAGGGCTGGGAGGACCTGGAGACCGACAGCGCCGGCCTGCCCCAGGGGGTGGCCGAAACCCACGCCTACGCGCTCGACCCGGCCGAGCCGTTCCCGACCGGGGCACGCGTCATCCGGTACGCGCCCGGCACGATCGGCGAGGGCACGTTCATGGAGCTGTTCGCGCAGAGCGGCCAGGACACGTCGGAGTTCACCGAGCTCGAGCCGCGCGACATCGGCGGGCACGAGGCGGAGGGCATCGAGACGACGCAGGACCTGGGCGACGGCGAGATGCGCCAGCGCGCCTACGGCTTCCCGCTCGAGGACGGCTCGTACGTCGAGATCTCGGTCCAGTCCCCGGTGGACGACTTCGACAGCCACGAGGAGGACTTCGAGGCGATCCTCGACTCCATCGAGATCAGCTGACCGGCCGAGGGCCGTCCCGAGGGACCGCCTCGCGGGTCGCACGACGGCGTCGCCGATCGCGGGTGGCGCCGTCGTCGTTCGTCGTGGTGCGCCGTCCCGGTGGATGTGGACAGGTGGCGGTTCGGAGCGGACGTGTGGATGACGAGCCGCCCGAGGTGCTGCGCGCGGCCAGCCTGGCCGCATGCGCACACGCACACGCACACGCTCCGGGTCCAGCAACGCCGCTCGCGGCACCTCCCTCACGGCGCTCCTGCTCGCCGCCGGCCTCGCCCTCGCCGGGTGCGGCGACGGCGAGCCGACGGGCGCGTCGGACGGGACGGTCGCGCCCGACGGGGCCCGGTCCTCAGAGTCCGGGGCCGGGTCGGACACCCCGCCCGACGACGACGAACGACCGGTGGATCCCGACCCTGGCTCCGACACCTCGCCCTCGTCCGTACCCGCACCCGAGCCCGATCCGGAGACCGAGGAGACAGAGACGAGGACCGGCTCCGCATCGGAGGACGCGGCGCCGTCCGGCGACCGCGCCCCGGCACCGGACGGGGCGCTGGCCCTCTCGGTGACCTACCCGGACGCGTGGGAGGAGCAGTCCGCCGCGGCGGCGAACCTCCCGCCGGGCTCGCTCGCCATGGCCACAGCGACCGCGGACGGCACGATCGCCGGCTCGACGGTCGTGGTGGAACCGGCCGACGGTCCGGTCGCGGACATGCCCGGCCTCCTTGCGGCGCGCGGGAACGACCCGGCGAGCATCGTCGAGGCGGGGACGCGGGACGTGGCCGGCGAGAGCGTGACGCGCTGGGAGGCGCGCAGCACGTCGGGGGAGTGGGACACGATCGCCTATCCGGTGCCAGGACCGGACGGCGTCGTCGTGCTCGTCATGTTCGTCGTCACCGCCGAGAGGACCGACGTCGTCGAGGAGGACGTCGCGACCGTCCTCGACTCCCTGGCGCTCGGGTGACGTCGGAGGTCGGGACGGCGACTGCGGCGCACCGCCGTCGTGGCGGCGATGCGCCGTCCTGCGCGACTGTCGGCCGCGCGCTGCCCGCCCGGCTCACCAGATGGCGACGCGCTCCTCCGGGGCCCGGTAGCCACCGTCGCCCGGCTGGACGTCGAACGCCCGGTGGAAGGCGTCGAGGTTGGAGGCCGTGACGTTCGCGCGGAACTCGTCGGGGGAGTGCGGGTCGGTGGACATCTGCGTGCGCAGCACCTCGTCGCGGTGCTTCGAGCGCCACACGCGCGCCCACCCGGTGAAGAAGCGCTGCAGGCCGGTGCGGCCGTCGACCACCGGAGCGTCGTCGAGGCTGTCGACCCCCTGCGCGCGCAGGGCGATCGCGTAGGCCTTGAGGCCGATGTCGAGCCCGCCGAGGTCGCCGATGTTCTCGCCGACGGTGAGGGCGCCGTTGACCGAGACCTCCGAGCTCTCGCCGAGCTGGGCGGGCACGAGGCCGTCGTACTGGGCGATGAGGGCGTTCGCGCGCTCCATGAACCGCTCGCGGTCCTCGTCGGTCCACCAGTTCTCGAGCTGGCCGTCGGGGCCGAACTTCGAGCCCTGGTCGTCGAACCCGTGCCCGATCTCGTGGCCGATCACCGTGCCGATGCCGCCGTAGTTGAAGGCGTCGTCGGTCTCCGGGTCGAAGAACGGGGGCTGGAGGATCGCGGCCGGGAAGACGATCTCGTTCCACACCGGGTTGTAGTACGCGTTGACGGTCTGCGGCGTCATCAGCCACTCCCGCCGGTCGACCTCGCCGCCGTAGCGCGACATCTCGTCGTCCCACCAGTACGCGCGCCCGGCGCGCACGGTGGCGACGAGGTCGCCCTCGGTCACGGTGAGGCCCGAGGAGTCGCGGACGATCTCCGGGTACCCGATCTTCGGGTTGAACGCGGCGAGCTTCGCCTGGGCCCGCTCCTTGGTCTCGGGGCTCATCCAGTCCAGCCCGTCGATCGAGACGCGGTATGCCTCGACGAGGTTGGTCACGAGCTCGTCCATGCGCGCCTTGTGCGTGGGCGGGAAGTGCCGCGCGACGTACAGCCGGCCGACGTCCTCGCCGAGCAGGCCCTCGACGAGCCCGACGCCCCGGCGCCAGCGCTCGCGATTCTCCTGCGCGCCGGTGAGCGTGCGCCCCGCGAAGTCGAACCGCTCGGCCACGATCTCCTCGGTGAGCAGGGACGCACGGGAGGCCGCCGCGTGGAAGGACAGCCAGACCTTGAGGTCCTCGAGCGGCGTCTCCGCCCAGGTCTGCGCGGCGCCGACGAGCGCGGACGGCGTGGCGACCAGCAGCTTGAGCTCGCCCTCGGGCAGGCGCAGCCCCGCGTGGTAGGCGTCCCAGTCGAGCCCGGGGGCCGAGCCGGCGAGCTCGACGAAGGACATCGGGTTGTCGATCTTGTCCGCCTCGCGGGTGGCGACGACGTCCCAGTGGTGCGCGGCGATACGCGTCTCGAGCGCGAGGATCCGCTCCGCGGCGCCCGCGCCCTCCCCGGCCTCGACGGCACCGACGAGCTCGAGGAGCCGGGCGACGTGCCCCGCGTACGCCTCGCGTACGGCGGCGTGCTCCGCCTCGCGGTAGTAGGCCTCGTCCGGCAGGCCGATGCCGTCCTGCGCGAACCACACGAGGTAGTCCGGGTCGGAGATGCCGGGGGAGACGTCGATGCCGGCGATGCCGGAGACGCCCGTGCGCTGGAGCTCGCCCATGACGCGGGCGAGCGAGGAGTGGTCGTCGGCACCGCGGACGAGTGCGAGGTCCGCCTCCAGCGGGGCGGCGCCGGCGGCCTCGATCGCGGCCTCGTCCATGAACATCGCGTACACCGCGCCGATCTTGGGCGCGGCACCCGCGGGGTCGGGGTTCTCCGCGGCGGCGTCGGCGCCGGCCTCGGCGACCGACCCGGCGTCCTCGCCCGTCGCGGCCGCCTCGCCGAGCTCCTCGATGAGGGCGCGGACCCGCTCCTCGGAGCGGTCGCGCAGGTCGACGAACCCGCCGATGCGCGCGCGGTCGGACGGGATCTCGGTCTCGGCGATCCAGCGTCCGTTGACGTGGCGGAAGAGATCGTCCTGCGGGCGGACGCCGCGGTCCACGTAGCTCTCGAGGTCGACGGGCTGCTCGGTGCTCGGTGAGGTCATGGCATCCAGCGTATGCGTGGCATGCCGCGTGCCACACTGTGCGCCATGCGCGTCCACATCGCCGCCGACCACGCCGGCTTCGAGCTCAAGTCCGCCCTCTCGGCCCACCTCGCGTCCGCCGGTCACGAGGTCGTCGACCACGGCGCCGAGACCTACGACGCCGAGGACGACTACCCCGGCTTCTGCTTCCAGGCCGGGGAGGCGGTTGTCGCTGACCCCGGCTCGCTCGGGGTCGTCATCGGCGGGTCCGGCAACGGCGAGCAGATCGCCGCCAACAAGGTGCGCGGCGTGCGCGCCGGTCTGGCCTGGTCGGTCGAGACCGCTCGCCTGACCCGGGCGCACAACGACGCCAACGTGGTCGGCGTCGGCGCCCGCATGCACACCCAGGAGGAGGCGTTCGAGATCGTCGACGCCTTCCTCGCCGAGCCGTTCTCGGGCGAGGCGCGCCACCAGCGGCGCATCGACCAGGTGGCCGAGCTCGAGTCGTGAACGGATAGAGGGGCAACGGCATGAGGTCCATGAGCACGACGACGAACCGCCCGGCCGCCCCGCGCCGTGCCCCTGCGCTCGCGGGCGCCTCGCTCGCGACCGCACTGGTCCTCGCCGCGTGCGGGGGCGATGACAACGACGACACCACCGACGCCGCCACGACCGAGGCGCCGCCGGCAACGACCGAGCCGGCTGAGTCGGAGAGCTCCGACGGCACCGGCCAGGACGACGGCGGTTCGGAGACCGACTCCGACGCGGCTCCGTCCGACGAGGGCGAGGCCGAGGCTGAGGCCTCCTCCCGGGCGGACGAGGCAGCCTCCGATGCGGACGAGGCGGCCTCCGACGCGGGTGCGACCAGCGGCGAGGGCACGCCCGGCGGCATCGCCCCGGTGTCGCTGGTCTGGCCCGCCGAGTGGATGGACCTCACCGACATGCTTGCGCCGCCGCCGGAGGGCGCCGAGATCGAGATGGTCGGCTCCTCGGGGACGCTGATCTACCCGGCCGGGGTGCTCACCGTCTACACCGCCGAGTTCGTGGACGGTCGCAGCTACCTCGAGCTCGTGGAAGCCGACGGCGCCCCCGCCGACGCGCTCACCGAGATCGAGCCCCGCGAGGTCGCCGGCCAGACCGTGACGCCCTACGAGGTCGACCTCACGCCCTACAGCTTTCCGGCGATCCAGCGGATCTACCCGCTCGAGCTCGCGGACGGTGCGATGGCCGGGCTCACGCTGACGGCACCCATCGAGGAGCTCGAGGCGGCCGAGCCCCTGTTCGAGGCGATCCTCGACTCTGTGACGATCGAGGAGTAGCGCGTGGACGGCCGCCCCGCGCCGCTCGTGCTCCTGGGCGGCAGTGGCCTGGGCGGGTGGATCTGGGAACGCGTGACGCCGCTGCTCGAGGCGGCCGGCCACCGGGTGGTCACCCCGCGCCTGCGCGGCATCGACGGCGACCCGACCCCGGCCGCCGAGGTGACGCTGACCTCCTGGGTCGACGACGTCGTCGCCGCCCTTGAGACGGTCGAAACGGATGACGCCTCAGGTGCCGAGAGTGCGGGTGAGGGCCCGGATCTGGGCTCGCCGGGAGTCGAGAGTGCGGCTCAGGGTCCGCCCGGCCCGGAGGGCGTGACGATCGTGGCCCACTCGTTCGCGGCCTTCATCGTCGCGGGCGTCCTCGCCCGGCAGCGCGCGAGCACGCCTCCACCAGCGACGAGTGAGCGGATCTCGGCCCGGACTCCCGCGACGAGTGAGGGGATTCCTGCCCCGCGCACGACACCGGTCCGCAGCGTCGTCATGATCGACGCCGTCCTGCCGACGCCCGGCCGCTCGTGGTTCGACCAACAGGGACCCGGCGCGTCGGAGGTCATGCCGCTGCTCGCCGTCGACGGCGCGACGCCCTGGTTCACCCGCCAGGAGATCGACGCCCTGTTCCCCGGGCACGGCCTCACCGACGACGACTACGCATGGATGGCGGAGCGGGTGAGCGGCCAGCCGCTGGGCACCTACGCCGAGCCGGCCGCCGACCTCGAGCTGACGGACGCCGGGTTCGACCTCGGCTACGTGCGCTGCCTACGGACGGACCCGCCGACGTCGCACGTCACCGCCGAGAGCCCCGGCTGGCGCTACCGGGAGATCGACGCCGGCCACTGGCCGATGGTCACGGCGCCCGACGAGACCGCGCGCGTCATCCTCGATCTCGTGCAGTCACAAGGTTTGTCCAGGGAATGATCGACATCCGCCCACCTGAGGCAGACGACCGCTCCTGACCGCCTCAGCGGCGACGGGCCGAGCCCCGCACGCTGAGCGCGGCGCAGAGCGCGGCCAGGAGGACCACCGCTGCGGCGAGCGGCCCCGACAAGATCGCCGCCACACCCACCGCCGGACCCTGGACGAGCCAGGCGAGCGGCAGGTCGAGCCCCTCGTCCCGGCCGGCGATCGCCTGGACGCGCGCGGCCTCCGCCGCGTCACCCGGCTCGAACAGCGAGCGGCGCCAGGCCACGGTGGCGAGCGCGTCGGCGATCGCCGACGCCGCCCACCACGCGCCGCCCGCGACCAGCGTGGTCCACACGACCGGCGACACCCCGGTGAGCGCCGCCCCGGCGAGCCCGATGACGGGGCCGAGTGCCGCCGTCGTGGCAGCTCCGGCCGCGAGGCCGAGCCGGGAGGACCGGCGACCGAGGTGCCGGACGAGGAGCACGCCGAGCGCCGACGCGATGAGCCATCCGACGGCGACGACGAGCGCGAGGAGCCCGGCGCGCGCGCCGTCCCCGGTGACGAACGTGCCGACGAGCCCGACGACGAGGGGCACGGCGGCGATCGTGCAGACGAGCGCGGAACGGGTGCGTGAACGGCGGGCGGCGGCGGTGAGCTCGGCGCGGACGTCGATGTGCTCGTGGGGCACGGAGTCGTCGCAGTGTGAGCAACCAGCCCCGTGCGCGTCGGCGGAGGCGGGCGTGGGGAGGGTGGAGGAGGACATGATGCTGAGATCATAAGGAGCATGTCCGCACCGCAGCCCGTGGGGATCGCCACGACCGAGCTCGCCGAGCTCGTGCTGGAGGTCGCCCAGCAGGTCCCCGCCGGTCGCGCGACCACCTACGGCCTCGTGGCCGAGGCCGTCCGCGACGTCACCGGCCGGGGCAGCGCCCGTTATGTCGGCACCGTCCTCTCGCGCCACGGATACCGCGTGCCCTGGTGGCGGGTGGTCCGCGCAGACGGGACGCTCCCACGCCAGCTCCGCGCCGAGGCGAGCGCGCGGTACGAGAACGAGGGCACGCCGCTCGAGCCGCTGGTGCCGACGATGATCGACCTGCGCCGCGCGCTGTGGGACGCCCCGACCGAGTGGAAGGCACCCGACCGGCATGCCTGAGGGTCACTCGATCCGGCGCCTCGCGACCATGCTCGACTCGCTGTTCACCGGCGCGGTGGTGCGCGCGTCCTCCCCGCAGGGGCGGTTCGCCGCCGGCGCCGAGGCGATCGACGGGTGGCGCGTGACAGGCACCGGCGCGCACGGCAAGCACCTGTTCGTCGAGCTCGAGCCGCCCACGGGCGGGGAGCCGCGGTTCGTCCACGTCCACCTCGGCCTCTACGGCGCGTGGTCGTTCGTCACCGCGAACGGGTTCGCCCCGCACGCGATCGGGGCGCCGCGCCGGCCCGCGGAGGGTGGCCCGGCGAGCGACGGGACCGGTGCCGTCTCGCCCGGGGCGGGGCGGGGGACGACGCCGGGTGGCGTCGTCGACACCGGCGGGGACGACAGCCTGGCCGTCGACGTCGTGCCCTCCGATCCCATGGACACCGAGGACCACGGCTATGCCGAGCTCGTGGTGCCCGAGCCGCGCCCGACCGTCCGGCTGCGGCTCCTCACCGACGGGGTGGTCGCGGACCTCACGGGCCCGGCGCGCTGCGACCTCATCGACGAGGGTCAGAAGGACGCGGTGCACGAGCGGCTCGGGCCCGACCCGCTGCGCCCCGACGCCGACCCCGACCGCTTCGTGGCCGCCGTGCGCCGTACCCGCCGCGGCATCGGCGAGCTGCTCATGGACCAGTCGGTCATCGCGGGGGTCGGCAACATCTACCGGGCCGAGGCGCTCTACCGTGCGCGCATCCACCCCCGAACCGAGGGGCGGGCCGTGAGCGTGGCGCGGCTGCGGGCGATGTGGGACGACGTCGCGGGGCTGCTGGCCGACGGGGTCGAGCACGGCGTCATCGTCACGACCCGCCCGGAGGACCGCCGCGCGCCGCGGCCGGACTCGTGGGCGCGGGCCGCCGAGCGCGCCACCGACGAGGAGGCCGACTTCCGCTGGTACGTCTACCGGCGTGCGGGGCGCGCCTGCCACGTGTGCGGGCAGGCCGTATCGATCGACGACATGGCGGGCCGCACCGTGTTCTGGTGCGGGAAGTGTCAGCGTCTGCTGCGCTCGCGCGCGCGGGCGGCGTAGACGGGGAGGCGGCCGCCGGTGGCCACCGCCGACGCGGCGGAGGCTCCTCGGTTCGGGCATGCGACCAGCTGTCCCCCAGGGCGCCACCGAGGCACCACGAGACCTGTCGTCGCCTCTATCCTGGGCGCCACCGTCGATGCCGACCCTGGCACCGGCCATGCGGAAGGAGTCACCATGCCCCAGCGCTCAGTGATCGTCGCCTCCGAGCACGGGCTGCACGCCCGTCCCGCTCAGGAGTTCGTCGCGGCGGCGACGGCGTCCGGTGCGGAGGTGACCATCTCGAAGGTGGACGGCGCCCCGGTATCCGCGAGCTCGATCCTCTCCGTCATGTCCCTCGGCGTGAAGCAGGGTGACACCGTGGTTCTGGCGGCGGAGGGCGAGGGTGCCGACGAGGCCGTCGATTCGCTGGCGACGCGCCTCGAGAACCCGCAGGACAACTGATGGACGCGACGACCGAGGGCGTACTGGACGGCATCGGGGTGGGCCGACGCGGCGTCGTCGGCCCCGTGCGGCAGGTCCGGGGCGGGCCCGAGCTGCCTGCCGACGAGCCCGCGCCGGCGGACCCGGAGGCGGCGGTCGCCGAGATCGAGGCGGCGCTCGCCGCCGTCCAGGAGGACCTCACGGCACGGTCCGCTGCCGCGGAGGGCACCACCCTCGGCGAGGTGCTCGGTGCGGCCGCGCTCATGGCGGGTGACCCCGCGCTCTCCGCCCGCGCCGCCGAGCTCGTGCGCGCCGGCACCGGCCGCGCGCACGCCGTCCACGACGCGGTAGAGGAATTCGCCACCACGTTCGAGTCCATCGGCGGCTACATGGCCGAGCGCGTCACCGACCTGCGTTCGGTCGGCGACCGGGTGGTCGCGCGCCTGACCGGACAGCCGGAGCCGGGACTCGACCTGCAGGAGCCGGCGGTCGTCGTCGCGCGGGACCTCTCGCCCGCCGACACCTCGGCGCTCGACCTCGACCTCGTCCTCGGCATCGTCACCGAGGAGGGCGGGCCCACCTCCCACACGGCGATCATCGCGGGCCAGCTCGGCCTGCCGTGCGTGGTCCGGGCCGCCGGCGCGACGGGGCTCGCGGACGGGGAGATCGTCGCCGTCGACGCCGCGCACGGCCGTGTCGTTCTCGATCCCGACGACGAACTTCGGGGCGAGCTCGACCGCCGCTCGGCCGCGCTGGACGCGCTCGAGGCCGACCGGGAACCCGGGGCGACCGCCGACGGGCACGCCGTCCAGCTGCTCGCCAACATCGGCACGGTCGCCGACGCCGAGCGCGCGGCCGCGACCGCTGCCGAGGGCGTCGGGCTCTTCCGCACCGAGGTGCTCTTCCTCGACGCCACCGAGGCGCCGGCCGTCCAGGCTCAGGCCGAGACGTACGCGGCCGTGCTGCGGGCGTTCGCCGGACGGAAGGTTGTCGTCCGGACCCTCGACGCCGGCGCCGACAAGCCGCTCGCCTTCGCCAACCAGGCGGACGAGGACAATCCCGCGCTCGGCGTACGGGGCTACCGGCTCGTGCGCACGATGCCGGAGATCGTCCGCGACCAGCTGCGCGCGCTCGCGAGCGCGAGGGGCCAGGCCGGTGCCGACGCCGCCGAGCTCTGGGTGATGGCGCCGATGATCTCCACGGCCGGCGAGGCGGCGGAGTTCGTCGCGACCGCCCGCGAGGCCGGGCTCACCGACGGCGTGGGGCTCGGCGTCATGGTCGAGGTCCCGGCCGTGGCGCTGCGCGCGGACGGCGTCCTCGCCGACGTCGACTTCGCCTCGCTCGGCACGAACGACCTGGCCCAGTACACGATGGCGTCGGACCGGCTGCTCGGCGGGCTCGCCGACCTCCTCGACCGGTGGCAGCCGGCGGTGCTCGAGCTCGTCGCGCGCACGGCGGCGGCCGGGGTGTCCGCCCGGAAGCCTGTGGGCGTGTGTGGCGAGTCCGCCGGGGACCCCCTCATGGCGCTCGCCCTGACCGGCATGGGCGTGACGAGCTTGTCGATGTCGGCTGGTGCGCTGCCGGCGGTCCGGCACGCCCTGCGCTCGCATACGCTGGCCGAGTGCGAAGCGATGGCGCAGGCCGCGCTCGCGGCCGCCGACGCGGCGGGGGCGCGCGACGCCGTCGTCCATCTCCTGCGACCGGAGGCACGGGAGGTGCTCGCGGTCTGAGTGGACGACGGCGCCGTAGGCGTTTGTCGTGTCCGGCCCGGCTTGTCGTGTGTTCGCCAGGGTCCGATCAGGCGTCGGCGTCGACCGAAGCTGACTCTCTCGCAGCGGTCGCACGGCGTCGCCGACCCACGAGGGCACTGGCGACGAACATGAGGACGACCCCCAGCAGGATGCCCGCGACGATCGCCCACGTGCCCCCGAGCTGGTCGAGCCAGCCGATGAACAGACCGAACCCGTAGTCGGAGTCGCCGAACGTCGCGGCTGCCGACCCGAACTCGCCGAGCATGTCGAGAAGTGCAAGCGGGATGACCGTGATGAGCGCGCCGTTGGCAAACGCGCCGAGTACGGCACCGCGGCGGCCGCCCTGTGCGTTTCCGATGACTCCGGCTGCGCCGCCGGTCATGAAGTGGGCGATGATGCCCGGGATGATGACCGCGGTTCCTGCGAAGCCCATGATGGCCATGCCGATGATTCCGGCGATGAGCGAGGACAGGAACCCGATCATCACCGCGTTGGGCGCGAACGGGAATGTCACGGGCACGTCGAGCGCAGGCTTGGCATTCGGGACGAGCTTCTCGGAGATGCCCTTGAAGGCAGGCACGATCTCGGCGAGGATCACCCGGACACCGGCGAGGATGATGAACACGCCGGCGGCGAACTGTCCGGCTGCCATGAGTGCCCAGACCACATAGTTCTGACCGTCCGAGATCTCCGTCGAGACGTACGCCGGTCCGGCGATCAGCGCCACGACGAGGAAGATCAGCCCCATCGACAGAGCAACGATCACCGTGCTGTCCCGGACGAAGCCCAGTGACTTCGGCACGTTGACCTTCTCGGTCGAGTTCTCGGGGTCGCCCTTCGTCACCTTGGCGACAAGGCCGGACAGGGCGATGCCGACGCCACCCGTGTGGCCGAGCGCGATGTCGTCATTGCCCGTCACCTTGCGCATGAACGGTTGCACGAGCGCCGGAGAGATCGTCACGATCAGTGCTTCGGCGATCGAGCCCCAGAGGATGGCTTCCCACTGAGACATCCCTGCCGTGATGAGGAGAACCGCAATCATCGCGGACTGGTAGAGCGCGACGTGTCCGGACAGGTAGATGTACTTGAACTGCGTCAGACGCGCGAACAGGACGTTGAGGATCATCCCGAAGAAGAAGATGAGTGCGGCTGTGGTGCCGTAGTCGACGAGCACGGGGCCGACGATCGCCTCGTTGTTCGGCACGACACCTTGGACGCCGAACACCTCGGAGAACATGGCGCCGAACGGGTCGAGCGCGGTGACGACGACACCGGCGCCGGCAGAGAGCACGAGGAACCCCACGAACGTGCGGATCGTGCCCTTCATGACGTCCGAGCCGCTCTTGCGCTGCAGGGCGAGGCCGAGCAGCGCGATCAGGGCGACGAGGATCGCGGGTTGACTGAAGACGTCGACGAGGACGTTCAGGAACGAGTTCATGCGGGTCTGCTTCCTGTGTGGGCCGCGGCGGTGCGGCGAAGATTCAGCTCGTGTGGGGGATCCCGAGGCGCTCAGCCGTGGTGCGGACCTTCTCGACCAGCTCGTTCTGGTCGATGATCGAGTCGAGGACGACGACGTCGTCGAAGTGGGCGACCGAGTTCTCCAGGTCCTTGCCGACGAAGAACACGTCGGCGTCGGCGTTGGAGGCGGATCCGAGGTCGGCGTGCTCGACCTCGACGCCGTCAGCCCCGATCGTCTTCAGCGCCTTCTCGATGTTCATCCGGACCATGAGGGACGAGCCGAGTCCGGAGCTGCACATTGCCATGAACTTCACGAGTACTCCTTGAGTGGTGGTGTGCCGCTGAGCGGCGTGGTCGTGACGCCGGGTTCAGGCCGCGTCGACGACGGCGCGGACCTGGGCGTGGGTCGTGGAGGACAGGAGTGCACCGCGCCGCTCCTCGTCGGTGAGCATGGCGGCGATGTCGGCGAGCGTGTCCTGGTGGCTGGAACTGTCGGTCGCTCCCAGGACCACGACGGCGCGAACCGGGTGGTCGGGTGAGTCGGCGAGCTCGGTGGGGCGTGCGAGCAGGAGGAGCGCCACCGACGTGCGGTTGACTCCTGCCTCGGGACGAGCGTGCGCAAGCGTGATCCCGAAGCCGAGATCCATGTAGGTACCGCCGGGTTCGTTCACGTTGGTGACGATCTGATCGACGTAGCCCGTATCGACCGACCCGTCGGCGACGAGCGGAGCGGCGGCGCGACGGATCGCCTCCTCCCAGCCGAGGGTGTCGGCGAAGGTGATCCGATCGTCGGTCAGCAGAGTGGACAACATCATGCTCCTCGGGTCGTGGACGGCAGCCCCGCCGTGGCGGGGTCTCGGAGTGGTGATCCGGACGTGACCACGGTGAAGCTCGCGGTCGCGTCCGCCGAGGCGAATGTCGTCCGACCGTGCACGATCGGCCTGTGGTCGGGCGCGTACGCCGTGGAGGAGGTGTGCAGTCGGAGCGAACCGGCAGGTGCGTCCAGCAGCGCAGCGACGTCGCCCGTGGGGCGGACCATCGACACACTCACGCGGTCCTCGACGAGCTGGAGACCGTAGGTCTCGCGAAGGAAGTCGTACAGCGAGATCTCGTGAAAGTCGGTCGTCGCGACGGCGGGGTAGGCGTCGTGGGAGAGCCACACGCGGCTCAAATGATCCACGGTGCCGTCGACGGAGCGGAGGCGGTCGAGCCGGACGACCGGCGCGGTCGGGTGCACCCCGAGCTCGAGGGCGACGTCGGCGGCTGGTGCGAAGACACCCTGCGTGAGAACGCGGGACGTCACCCGCCGTCCCTCAGCCGCCATCTGATGGAAGAAGCCCGTGAGGTCGAAGACCTCGGTGCGCGGGCCGGCGCTCCGCCGTCGTCCCGTGGTGAAGGTCCCGCGGCCCTGCTCTCGCCGGACGATGCCGTCGCGGTCGAGCTCGTCGAGCGCTCGTCGGACCGTGATCCGCGATACGCCGTACTCCTCGCACAGCAGGGCCTCGCTCGGCAATGGGGTATCCGCCGGAGCCGGACCGAACCGGCGCATGAGGTCGTCGCGAACCGCTCCCCACTTTCCCCGGCGCCCGTTGACACGGACCGCTTCCGGAGGAGTGCTGGTGGTGGATGACATCTGCGCCTCGCTGCACATCATGACGACTGGGGAGAAACATTATGACAAGTTGCGGGAGCGTTCGTCAATCATCATGACAACTTGATGGGCTTCCCACCAACGTCGAGGGCCGAGAAGCGCGTGCTCCTCGGCCCTCGAATGGAAGCGCTCGGTGGTCGAGCGCGCCGGCTCAGATGTAGATCGCCGGGTCCATCCAGCGGGCCTCCTCGGCCGGCGGCTTCGGAGCCAGCTCCTTGGCCGGCACGCCGACGGCGGATCGTCCGGCGCCGACATCCTTGACCACCACGGCGTTGGCGCCCACGCGCGCGTCGGCCCCGAGGGTGACCGGCCCGAGCACCTTGGCGCCGGCGCCGATCGTCACGCGGTCGCCCACGGTGGGGTGCCGCTTGCCCTTGGACATCGAGACTCCGCCGAGCGTGGTGCCGTGGAAGATCACCACGTCCTCACCCACCTCGGCGGTCTCCCCGATGACCACGCCCATGCCGTGGTCGATAAACATCCGGCGGCCGATGACGGCGCCCGGGTGGATCTCGATGCCGGTCAGCGCGCGCGCCGCCTGCGAGAGGAGCCGCGCGGGCAGCCGGAGCCGCCCGCGCGAGCCGTCGGCGTGCCAGAGCCGGTGAGCCACCCGGTGCGCCCACAGGGCGTGGACGCCCGGGTACGCGAGGGCGACCTCGACCTTCGACCGCGCGGCGGGGTCGCCGTGCTGGGCCGCCTCGAGGTCCTCGCGCAGGAGGACCCAGAAGGGCACACCGGAATCATGCACGTCAGTCGACCAGGCCCTCGAAGAGCGCGGTCGACTGGTAGCGCTCGCCGAGGTCCGGGAGGACGACGACGATGGTCTTGCCCGCGAGCTCGGGCCGCTTGGCGACCTGGACCGCGGCGGCGATCGCGGCGCCCGAGGAGATGCCGACGAGGAGGCCCTCCTCGGTGGCAGCGCGGCGCGCGTAGGTCAGGGCGGCGTCGATGTTGATGTCGACGACCTCGTCGTAGAGCTCGGTGTCGAGGATCTCGGGCACGAAGTTCGCGCCGAGGCCCTGGATCTTGTGCGGGCCGGGCTTGCCGCCGGTGAGGATGGGCGACTCCTCGGGCTCGACGGCCACGAGGTGGAGCTCCGGCTTCTGCTGCTTGAGGTAGCCGCCGGCGCCGGTGATCGTGCCGCCGGTGCCGATGCCGGACACGAACACGTCGACCGCGCCGTCCGTGTCGTTCCAGACCTCCGGGCCGGTCGTGGCGCGGTGGACCTCGACGTTGGCCTGGTTGGCGAACTGGCGGGCGAGCACCGCACCGGGGCGCTCGGCGGCGACCTTCTCGGCGGCCTCGACCGCTCCGCGCATGCCGTCGGGCCCGGGCGTGAGGATGAGCTCGGCGCCGAAGGCCCGCAGAAGGGCGCGGCGCTCCTTCGACATCGTCTCGGGCATCGTGAGGACGACCGTGTAGCCGCGGGCCGCGCCGACCATCGCGAGGGCGATGCCGGTGTTGCCGGACGTCGCCTCGACCACGGTGCCGCCCTCGGTCAGCTCGCCGGACGCCTCGGCGGCGTCGATGATCGCCACTCCGATGCGGTCCTTGACCGAGTTCGCGGGGTTGAAGTGCTCGAGCTTGGCGAGGACGGTCGCGCCGGCGCCGTCGGTCACGCGGTTGAGACGGACGAGCGGGGTGCGGCCGACGGCCTGGGTGACGTCGTCGAAGATCTGGGCCATGAGGGTCCTCCGGTTGGTGGGGTCAACGGGCGTACTGGTCGGGAGCGCCTCGGGGGCGCGGCCGCACCCGTCGACGCCGGAGCGGGGCTCGGGCGGTGGGGGCCGGGTACGGCGGGGCGGGGGTCGGGAGGCCTGACGGCTCGTGCGGGCCCGACGCCCTAGCGACAGCCGCCGTCGGTGCAGAACGCGAAGTGCGGCGGAGGCACGAGGGACACCAGGTCGTCGCGCACGCGTCACCTCCCTACCGGGGCCGTCGTCGGCCATGAACGTTTGAACTCTCAACCACCTTAGCCGGTGGCCACCGTCCATGGTGCCTGATCGGTGGGGCCGGTCGGCACCAGTCCCACGCGCGTCCGGGATGTGGGCGCGTCAGTCACCCACGACGCCGGCGTCGCTCCCGCCGTCCGCTGCAGCCTTCCGGCCACCCGCCGCCGGCCCGTGCGGCTCGATCGCGTCGCGGGCCTGCGGACGGGGAGCGGCGTCGCCGAGCTCGGTGTCCTCGAGCCGGGAGACCGGCCGCGCGCGCTCCGCCATCGTGTTGAGCAGGGCGGCGCCGCGCCCGGCGTCGTCGATCGTCACGAGCTGGATGCGTCCGCCCGATCGCTCGACCCGGATCGCCTCGCCCCTGCGCGTGACGAGCCCGACGCGACCGTGGGCATCGGTCCGCAGCCCCCAGCCGCCGAACTCGGCGAACGGCTCGACCTGCACGACGTCGGACCGCACGACCTCGTCGGCCCGCGCCCGGAGCACGGTCATGCCGAGCATCGAGCGGGCGACGAGGCCGTCCGCGTCGACCCGCACGTGGAACCGGAGGAAGGCCAGCTCGAGGGCGATGAGCGCGATGGCGAAGACGGCGCCCCACAGCCAGCTGCCGAGCACGCCCATGAGAACTCCGATCGCGGCCATGACGAGGACGAGGGTGACGAGCACGCCCGTCGATACGCCGGTTCCCTGCGCCCACACCGCGCGCTGGGTCGGCCCGAGGTCGGCACGCTCGGCGTCCGCGGGCACGGGCTCGGTCGCGCGGACGACCGGGTCGTCCCCGGCGCCGGCGGCCGCGGCGATGCCGACGACGAGGCCCGCGACGGACGCCATGAGGATGCCGGCAAGCGGCTCGCCCGGCGGGTCGGTGAGGTTCACCTGCACCGTGGCGACGGCGATCCCCGCGAACATCGTGGCCAGTCCTGCCGAGAGGCCGACCGTCATCCGCCGCGTCATCGACTGCCGGCCGGTCAGGGCCGCAAGCGGGCACGTGATCGCCAGGCTGACCGCGCACAGGATGGCCGGCACGAGCAGCAGCTCGGTGCGGGAGCTCCACCGGTCCGGGCCGTCCGTGCCCCAGTGCACCGCCACCTGGCTCGGGAGGTCACTCGCGACCGCGGCGATGTAGATCCACGCGGCCGCCGTGACGAGGAGCGGGAGGGCGACCCCGAGCAGGAGTCGACGTCCGCGGTGGGGGACCGGGCCGCGACCGGTGCGGGTGGCTGTGGCGTCGGCGGTGGTCATGACTGCGGCTCCTTGAGGAGGTGGATGACGGTGTTGAGGGGGACGCCGGAGTCCGCGGCCGCCCGGCGCACGGTCTCGATCGCGCGCAGCAGCTTGGCGTCCGGGTAGGGGTGGTCGGCGCGGACCGTGGCGCCACGACCGCGGCGGAGCTCGATGAAGCCCTCGTCGCGCAGCGCCTGGTAGGCGTGCAGCACGGTGTGCTGGTTGACGTCGAGCCCGGCGGCGAGGTCCTTCGCCGACGGCAGCTTCTCGCCCGGACGGACCTCGCCGGCCAGGATGGCGCCCCGGATCTGGGCGACCACCTGCTCGAAGAGCGGTTCCGCCGAGGCGGTGTCGATGACGACCTGCATAGGTTCACTCTATAGTTCTATGAGAACTAGAACAAGCCGTCCAGGTTGATGCCGTGGGTCCCCGCACTCGCGGGGCGAGATCCCCTCATCCGTGGGGCAGCTCGACCTCGTGGGGTCCTGCGACGATCACCCGGGCCGTCCCGCCGGACAGCTCTGCCGCCCGCGCCTCGAGCGCCCCCGGGTCGTCGGTGGCGACGTCCAGCTCGACACCTTCCGCGTTCCACCGCACGTCCAGGACCGACGTCATCGACGACCCCGACGACAGCAGCTCCGCCTCGAGCCGCGGCCCGACCGCATGGTCGGCCGTCACCGTGCACCGCGTGAGCACCCGCACGCCGACCCGGGGCAGTTCCTCGAGCGCCCCACCGACGGCGTCGCCGTACGCACGCACGAGACCGCCGGTCCCCAGCAGCGTCCCGCCGAAGTACCGCACGACGACGACGGCCACCGCCTCGAGGCCCGCCCCGTCGAGCCGGTCGAGCATCGGTCGGCCCGCCGTCCCCGAGGGCTCGCCGTCGTCGGAGCTGTGCGCGACCGGGGGCCCGCCGTCCTCACCGGGCAGGATCCACGCCGAGCAGTGGTGCCGGGCCTGCGGGTGCGCGGCCCGCGCGTCGGCCAGGAGGGAGCGGGCGGCGTCCTCGTCGTCGGCCCGTGCGGCGAGTGCGAGGAACCGCGACCGCTTCTCCACGACCTCGAACTCGGCCCGGGCGCCGCGCGCGGGGCGGAGCGCGACGAGGGGTGCGCCGTCGTCGGGGGAGAAGGTCCCGGACCCGGCGCCGACACCCCCGGGGCCGACGCCGGACGTGCCGGCCTCGGACCCAGACCCAGACCCAGACCCAGACCCAGACCCGGACCCGCCGGTGGCACCGGCGGTCACTCGGCGGCCTGCTCCTCACGCCCGAGCAGGTGGGCGACCCGGTCGGCCTCCAGGGCCGCGACATGGGCGTCGGCCGGGGTTCTCGTGGTGAGGACGAAGTCCGTCAGCTGCTTGCGGACCGTCGCGCGCAGGGCATCGGGGTCCCAGGGCTTGCCGATGTAATGGTCGAGCCCGCCCTCGTTGACCGCCCGGATCGTGTCCGCCTGCTCGGCCTCGGCGGTGAGCAGGATCTTGCGCGAGTCGGACGTGCGCGGGTCGACCCATGCCTCGACGAGCATGTCGACGCCGTTGCGGCCGGGGAGCCCGTGGTCGACGAGCAGCATCGCGGGGATGTCCTCGTCCGCCATCACCTCGTCGACGATCTCCCACGCGTCGTCGACCGTGTCGGCCTCCTCGATGCGCACCGTCGCCGCGAACGGTTCGAGGTCACGCACGACGGCGGCCCGCACCCCGGGGTCGTCCTCCAGCACGACGATGGTCAGCCTCATCTCGTCTCCCTCCCGGCGGTCCCGTCCGCCACCTGCGCGCCCGGACCGGGCGGCAGCTCCACGATCATCTCCGTCAGTCCCTCGCGCGAGCGAGCCGTCATCGTCCCCCCGGCGTGCTCGACGATGTCACGCGACAGCGCAAGCCCCAGTCCCAGTCCACCGCCGCTGCCGCCGGACCGGGTGGTGAACCGCCGCGTGAAGATCCGTTCGAGGTCGCCGGCCGGGATCGGCGGCCCGTCGTTCCCGACGACGACGCGCACGTTCCCGTCCTCCGTCGCCGACACGTCGATCGACAGGGTGCCGTGCCCGCCCATGGCGTCGGCCGCGTTGACGAGGACGTTGGTCCAGACCTGGTCGAGACGGCCGGGCTCGGCGCGCACAGGTGGGACGTCGGCGAGCGTGACCTCGGTGGCGATGCCGCGGCGGCGGTGCTCGGTGAGGGTGAGGGCGGAGCGCAACGAGTCCGCGACGACGACGGACGCGGTGGGGTCGCCGCCAGGGCCTCCGCCGCCCGGTGCCCCGGGGTCCGCAGACGTCGTCGACGCGTCCTCGCCCTGTGCCACCGGGGCGCTCTGGTCGACGGAGCTGCCCGACGCCGCGGCACCCCCTTGCGGAGGGGAGTCTGCCTGGACGTGTGCGCGGATGCTCGCGACGAGCGCGCCGACCTGGCGGGTGCCGCCGTCGAGGTGCCGCAGCGCGTCGCCGACGGCGGTGGCGTGCGTGGCGCGCGCGATCGCCGACTCGTCGCCCGCGAGCCGCGCGGCCTCGGCCGGGTCCTCCACGCCGGCCGAGAGCAGTCGGCGTGCGAGCACGTCGTCCCCGACCTCGGCCGCGAGGGAGCGGCGCAGCGCACGGTCGTCCGCGCTCGCGCGCAGGGGGCGGTTGCGGGCGTGGGCGATGCGGCGCCGTGCGTCCTCGATCCGTCCGCGCAGGTCGGCGGCAGGAGAGTCGCCCGCGCGCGAGCCGTGCGCGAGCGAGTCGAGCAGGTCGTCGAGGTCGTCGGCAAGGTGGTCGAGGGCGCTGGCCATCGCCGCGACCGGGTTGGTCAGCTCGTGCGCGATCCCTGCGGTCAGGTCGCCGAGCAGGGCGGCGGACGCGCGGGTGGCCTCGTCGTCGTGCGGTGACGGGCTCGGCACGGCGGTCCTCTCCTCGGGCTCGGCTGCAGCTCGATCCTAGGCGGGCGGTGTGACGCGTCGCGCGCCCGAGGGCCTGGCGAGGGATCTCACACGACGCGTAGGCTGTGCAGGTTGGCCCCTGGGCGTCGTGCTCTGGCATCCTTGGGGGTCGTTGATCGTCCACCCGAGAAAGGAGCGGCAGGGCCATGGCAGTTCCCAAGCGCAAGATGTCCCGCAGCAACACCCGCTCTCGCCGGTCCCAGTGGAAGGCCGAGCTCACCGAGCTCGTCACCGTCCGCGTCAAGGGTCGCGAGATCAAGGTCCCCCGTCGTCTGGCGAAGGCCTACCAGAAGGGCCTCGTCGAGGCTGACTGACGCATCTTCACGCACGGCCCCGTACCCGTCAGGGTGCGGGGCCGTCGTCGTTCCACGGGCCCAGGTGCGTGGGACGGGTCGCGCGCCGGGGCGCACCGGACGCACGTCCGCCGTGGCGCGCCCACCGGCTACTCGACGCCCCCGGGGCGCGCGGCCGACACTCCTCACCCGCACACTCGAGCGCCCCGGCACGCACCCGTACCGGGCGGGCGGGACACACTCGTGCGGACCGGACGCGCCCCACGGACCGACGCCGCCCCGCACTCGACGTCCCCGGGGATCGGGACAACTCCCCGCCGCGATGTCGACCGACGCCTCCGCGTCCGGTGAGAATGGCGGGTCCCGCCGACCAGCGCGGGCACGATCGAAACGGAGTGAGCATGTCCGCCGTCCAGGGCCTGGTGCGCATCGAGGGAGCGCCGCGGGACTACGCATGGGGATCCGCGACCCGCATCCCCGAGCTCCTCGGCGTCGAGCCGGCGGGCGGTCCCGTCGCCGAGCTGTGGTTCGGCGCGCACCCCGAGGCCCAGGCCCGGACCCGCCCGTGCCGCCCCGCGGGATCGACACCCGTCACCACGCCCGACGGCGAACCTCCCCTGACCGCCGGCGGTCCCGGCGCGACGACCGACCCGCCCGACGGCGAACGGCGCACCACCGGCGGCGAACCGCGCTCCCTCGGCGACCACATCGCGGCCGACCCGTCCCGCACGCTCGGCGCCGACGTCGTCACCCGGTACGGCGAGCACCTGCCCTACCTGCTCAAGCTCATCGCGCCCGACCGCGCGCTCTCCCTCCAGGTCCACCCCGACCTCGAGCGGGCCCGGCGGAGGTTCGACGAGGAGGAGGCCGCCGGCATCCCGCGCGGCGACTTCGCGCGCAGCTACCGGGACCCCAACCACAAGCCGGAGATGGTCTACGCCCTCACGCGGTTCGAGGCCGTGTGCGGGTTCCGGGCCCCGCGGCGCGCGATCGAGGTGCTCGCCGGTCTCGGGACGCCTCTGACAGCGGAGCTCGAGGAGGCGCTGCGGGCGGCGCCGTCGGCGGACGGTGTGCGCTCCGTGGTCGAGCGGCTGCTGCGCGAGGAGACCCGGCCGAGCGCGGACGAGGTCGCTGCGGTGGCTGCCGCCTGCGCGCGGCGCCTGGCTGACGGGTCGTCGCCGTCGCCGCGCATGGACCGCATCGTCGGGCAGCTCGCGGGGGAGCACCCGGGGGACCCGGGCGTCGTCGTGGCCCTCCTGCTCAACCCCGTGACCCTGCACCCCGGCGAGGCGATGTTCGTGCCCGCCGGCGCGGTGCACGCCTACCTCTCCGGGTTCGCGGTCGAGATCATGGCGTCCTCGGACAACGTCCTGCGGGCAGGGCTGACGAGCAAGCACGTCGCCGTCGGGGAGGTGCTCGAGGCGCTCGAGTACGTGGCGGCGCCACCGGTCCGGATCGCGCCGGAGACCGTGAGCGAGAGCGTGGGCGTCTACTACGCGCCCGTCGACGACTTCGAGCTCGCCGTCGTCACGCT
This sequence comes from Georgenia sp. Z1344, assembly GCF_057652375.1. Taxonomy (NCBI): domain Bacteria; kingdom Bacillati; phylum Actinomycetota; class Actinomycetes; order Allobogoriellales; family Allobogoriellaceae; genus Georgenia; species Georgenia sp. Z1344. The sequence continues at coordinate 2,779,423 of NZ_CM172728.1, forward strand.
CGAGGCCGAGGGCGAGGCCGAGTCCCTCGTGCCCGGTCGCGGGCCGCGGATCCTGCTCGCGCTCGACGGCGAGGTCACCGTGACCGTCGACGGGCTCGCCGCCACGCTGCACCGCGGGCAGGCCGTGTTCGTGGCGGGCGACCTCGGTCCCGTGACGGTGACCGGACGAGGGCGGCTCGTCCAGGCCGACGTGCCCTGACCGACCCGGCTGCACGAGGTCGATCGCATGTCCGGCACCGACCGGAGCCGCCGGCGACACGCGCCGACGGGGGAGAACTAGCCGCACCTCGGGGTGCCGACGGCGATAGCGTGTTGCGAAGGTATGTTCGCGTCAGTTTCGCGCGCCCAGTCGTCAGAGCGGAGTCCATCGGTGGATCACGAGCCCGGCCAGCAGTTCGCCGGCTACACGATCGTGCGCGAGCTCGGTCGGGGCGGCATGGGGTCGGTGTATCTCGCGAAGCACCCGAGACTGCCGCGGCAGGACGCCCTCAAGATGCTCAGCACCTCGCTCGCGAAGGACGAGGCCTTCCGCACGCGGTTCGAGCGCGAGGCGGACCTGGCGGCGCAGATCTTCCACCGCAACGTCGTGGCGGTCTACGACCGCGGCGAGCACGAGGGCCAGCTGTGGATCGCCATGCAGTACGTCGAGGGCACGGACGCCGCCGCCGAGGTCAAGGCGGTCGAGGGCGGCCTGGACCCGGCGCGCGCCGTCCACATCGTCCACGAGGTCGCCGCCGGCCTCGACTTCGCCCACCGCAACGGGCTGCTCCACCGGGACGTCAAGCCCGCCAACATCCTGCTCGCCCCGCCGCTCGACCCGGACGACGAGGACGAGCCCGAGCAGGTCCTTCTCACCGACTTCGGCATCGCCAAGACCGTCGACGACGGCGACAACCTCACGGGCACCGGCAACCTGCTCGCGACCCTCGCCTACGCCGCCCCGGAGCAGATCGAGGCGCACCACCTGTCGCACAAGGTGGACGTCTATGCGCTGGGCTGCGTGCTCTACGAGCTCCTCACCGGCAGCATCCCGTTCCCCGCGGACACGCCGTTCAACAAGATGAACGCGCACCTCACCCTCCCGCCGCCGAAGCCCTCGGAGTCCGTGCCGGGGCTGGGGACCGCGTTCGACGCCGTCATCGCCAAGGCGATGGCCAAGGACCCGGCCGAGCGGTACGACACGTGCCGTGCGCTCGGTCGCGCCGCGTACAAGGCCTTGCGCGAGTCGCAGGCAGGTGGCGCGGGCGAGAGCTCCGAGGCCGGTGGGTCTTCGGGTGGTGTGGGATCCGGTGCTGGTGTCGCGGCCGCCGGTGCTGCAGCGGGCGCCGGATCGTCGGCGTCGGGTGGTGCGAGCGGCCTGCACACGGCGGGCCCGCCGACCGGCCGGCGCGTGGCCGGACCCGGCGAACGGACGGGCACCGGACGAACCGCCACCCCCGGCGCGGGTGCCCAGGCGGCGCCGGGCCGGACGCCCGGCGGCGGCCAGTACCCGAGCGAGTCCCAGACCGGCCCGCGCCCGCCGTTCACGCTGATGGTCCGCCGGTTCTTCGGCCCGGGCACGCAGTCGCTCCAGGTGGGGCCGGTCGACACGCGCCAGGCCTCGCCCCAGGACCGCGGCGCGATCGAGCAGCTGCTGCGCGAGTCCCAGTTCTTCGACCTCCCACCGCGTCTCCCGCTCGAGCGCGTGATCCCGGGCGACCACCTCGAGGAGATCACCGTGGGCAGCGGTGGCCGCACCTGGACGGTCGCGTACGAGTTCAAGGGGGCCCGGCACCCCGTCGTCCTCGACGGGATCAGCCAGCGGCTCGCCCGCCTGCAGCAGTGGCAGCCCACAGGGGCGATCCCCGTGTCCGAGCAGGCCGGCGGCCCCGGTGGCGGTCCCGTCCCTGGTCGGCCCGGCGGCGGGCCCGGTGGCCCAGGAGCCCCCGGTGGCCCGGGCGCCCCCGGTGGCCCAGGAGCCTCCGGGGGTCCGGTTGTGCCCGGACGTCCCGGTGCGCCCGGCAGCTCCCCGTCCGCGATGTCCGGCGCCACGGGAAGTCACGGAGTCCCGGGAGCGGCTGCTCCGGTGGCGGCGGGCCCGGGTTCGGGTGCCACGGGCACGGCCGGTCCGGGCGCCGGCTCACCCGTCTCGGCCGCGTCCGGTGCGACGGGCTCCCACGCGGTACCCGGACCCGGCGGCTCGGGCCCGCAGACCCAGCAGGCCCCCGGTGGTCCTGGCGGCCCTGGCCCGCAGCCTCAGCAGAGCCCCGGTGGTCCCGGCGGCTCGAGCCCGTCGGCCGTCTCCGGCGCGACCGGCAACCACGCCGTCCCGCCGCAGGGCGGCGCCGCGGCGACCGGCGCAGCCGGCCGTCCGGGTGGACCGGGCGGCACCGGCGGACCCGCTCCGTTCGCCGGCTCTCCCGCGTCGGCTGCCGGCCCGTCCGGTCCCGGCGGCTCAGCAGCTCCCGGGCGACCCGTGGGCCTCGGCGGTCCGGGCGGTCCCGCGCCGTTCGCGGGGTCGCCGGCGTCCACGGGTGGCCCGGCACCGTTCGCCGGCTCGCCCGCATCGGCTGCCGGCCCCGGACCGTACGGTGGCAGCGGCCAGTACGGCGGTCAGAGCCAGTACGGCAGCGCCGCCAAGGGGACGAAGCGCCGAGGCCTGCACCCGGCGGTGCTGGGCGCGATCGTCGTCGTCGGGCTGATCGTGGTGGGTGGCGTCATCTGGCTGCTGACCCGCGGGGGAGGGGAGGAGCCCCAGGGCGCGGAGGAGCTCGCCGACGCGTGGGGCACGGAGTCCTCGATCCCGGCCACGTTCCCCGACCTCGTCGCCTCGCAGGAGGGTGGCCAGGGCTACAACTCCGCCACCTGCGAGAACGGTGTCTCCGGCCACATGGATGACGTGCCCGCGGGCCTCGTGGCGGCGATGACCTGCACCCAGTCGGACGGCATCGAGTACTCGGTGCTCGAGTTCGAGAGCAGTATCGAGCGCGACGAGTTCACCTCAGAGGGCGACGAGAACCTGGGCTGGGAGCGGTCGGTCTGGGGCTACTCGGGCGGCGAGGACGGCATTGCGTTCCGCACGCCGCCCGACGTCACCGACCCGGGTGAGCACTACACAACCTTCTACGACGCCGAACGCTCGGGCATGGTCGTCGCCGTGTACGGCGACGGCATCGGATCGCAGACGCTGCACGACACCTGGTGGATTCCCTCGCCGTTCTGATCCGGGGAGCGGGCCACGGCGGCGCGCTCCTCGAGGGGCGTGAGCCGCTCACGCCTCCGGGCCGGTGATGCCGACGTCCGCGAGATCCTTCGCCGACTGGCTCTCGGGGTCGTACGGCTTGGCCGCCGACATGAGGACGCGGGCGTTCTCCGGGGTGACGACCTCGACGTCGACCGTGTTCCACGGCGTGTGGCGCGGTCCCTGCGTCGAGCCCGGCCGCAGCTCCTTGCACGCCTCGGCGATTCCGTCGACCTGGTCGAGGACGGCAGCGAAGGTCACGCTCGACGCCGGGGGTGCCGGGGTTTCCTCGTCGGTGGCGACGAGCAGGACGTCCTGGAACGCCCAGCGGCGCAGGTGGACCATCCGGCCCGGGATAGAGAAGAGGTCGACGAAGCCCAGCGCGCGCTGCCAGAAGTCGGCGGACACGTCGATGTCGGTCGTGGGGATCGTGACGAACATGGGCATGCCGTAGATGCCGCGGAAGATGTCGGGCGCGACGGCGTCGGGCCCGGGCTCGGGGACGGGACTGTGCTCGAAGGCGTCGTAGTAGGTGCTCATGTGGACCACCCTGAAGGCTCACCCAGCGTCAAGGTCAAGGGAGTTTCGGAGATCACCCCACCGCGACGTCGCGCGGGCGACCGGACCGGCTGGACCCCCGTCACCGGGGGTTCAACCGTCCACGATGTCCCGGGACATCACATCGGTCGGGGTGGCGGGACTTGAACCCACGGCCTTCCGCTCCCAAAGCGGACGCGCTACCACCTGCGCCACACCCCGTTCGCCCCGGTCTCCCGGCGACGAGGACCGTTCCTCCGGTGCACCGAGTGCTCGGTCCGGACGACGATCGCCCGCTCAGGGTACGGCGGGAGTCCGGCGACGGCGGCTCCCGACGCGGGCAGGAGAGACCGATCACTCACCCGGGCGCCGGCTTCGGCGAGGGCGTTCCGCCTTGCTAACCTGGGCGCTGCCCCTGGCCACGGTCGAGGGCGCGCGAGTGTAGCTCAATGGTAGAGCCTCTGCCTTCCAAGCAGATTACGCGGGTTCGATTCCCGTCACTCGCTCCGAGCTCCTCGGCCCGACGCCATCGACACGGAGTCGGGCCGAGATATTTCTCTAAGCCTGCGCCGAGAGCCGCGAACCGATCAGCTCCGTGACGCACGACGTCCCCGGCCCGGACGAGCGGGACGGGGACGTCGGAGTGAGCTGCCTGGGTGTCAGGCGCGGGCCTCGTAGGACAGGCAGTCGGCCTCGGCGCCGCCGACGCGGATGAAGTCGGCCGAGCACTCGAGGTTCTCGTTGTGCAGGCAGGACGTGCGCTGGCAGGCGCCGACCTGGGCGACGACCTTGTCGAGGCCGCCCTTGACGTTGAGCGGCAGGAACGTGGCGCACTGCGCGTCCTGGCCGACGGTGACGGCGAAGGCGGTGCAGCCGTCGTGGTTGTAGGAGCAGCCGTCGATGGAGCACTCGCTCACGCGCGGCATCTCGAGCACGGACATGGTGTCCTCCTGACGTCGAGGCGCGCTGGTCGCGCCGGATGAAAAGAATGTAGAACCAATGGAGGAATGCGTCCAGAAAGGTAATGCATGCCTTACCGTTCGATGCGAACAAATATGCATTTCTATTTCGGTGGCGTTTTCTTTATCGCCTATGTTGCGTAAATGGCTGGAGAGCTTCTCGTGTGCGCCCCTCTCCGAGGTCGACTGACACCGGGCTGCCGGACCGAGTCTCGCCCAGGAGCCGCGGCCGTCGGTTGACTTCGATATCGCAGTCATGATGCTTGACGTCAAAAAGGTAGTCACCTACGTTGACGTTATTATCGACGTCGGAGGTTCGGATGGCATACACCGGAACGGTGACGGGTCCCGAGTCCCTGGGCAGGATCCTTCAGCAGGCCCGGCTGCTCTCGGGGCTCACGCAACGTGAGCTGGCCGAGCAGCTGGGCACCACCCAGAAGTACGTCTGGGAGCTCGAGGCTGGCAAGCCGTCGATCCTCGTCGACCGTCTCTTCGCCTTCATGCGCGCGACCGGGATGGAGCTGAGCGCCACGATCACACCTCCCGACGACGATGGGTGACCTCTCCGTCGACCTGTACGGCACCCGCATCGGACGGCTGACCGGCGATCGCCGGACCTTCGACCTCGTGCCGGACCCGGGTGCCGTGGCGAGGTTCGGGCTCGACAGCCAGGTGCTGTCGGTCGCGATCCCGCTGTCCGCCGTGCCCGTTCGCGCGCGCCGGGCGCAGCGGCAGAACTACTTCGCCGAGCTGCTGCCGGAGGGGCGCATGCTCACCAGGCTCGCGCAACAGGCGCGCGTGCCCGAGACCGACGTGCTCGGGCTCCTGCGCGCGCATGGTCGCGACATCGCGGGTGCGCTCCAGATCTGGGACCCCGAGCAGCCCGGCGAGCCCCGCACTCCCGCCTTGGAACCGCGAGACGCGGCGGAGGTGGCCCAGATGCTGCGCGAGGTCGGGGGGCGACCGCTGGGGAACGCGCCCGGCCGGGGGAAGACGTCCCTCGCCGGTGTGCAGGACAAGATCGTCCTCGCCCGTGTCGGTGGCGGGTGGGCGCAGGTGCTCGACGGATGGCCGTCCACGCACATCCTCAAGCCCGTCCCCGTCGATGCGCCGACGACGATCTACGACGAGGAGTACGGCTCTCGGATCGCGCGGGCGCTGGGGCTCGCGTCGCACGCGACCTGGATCGACGACTTCGACGGTGTGCCGGCGCTCGTGATCGAGCGCTACGACCGGTCTCCCGACCTGTCCGAGGGGCGCCTGCATCAGGAGGACCTCAACCAGGTCCTCGGGGCGTCAGGGGACGAGAAGTACCAGCGGCACGGCGGCAGGGTGAGTCTCGCGAGGATCGCCGCCGCCCTCGGTGCTGCGGCGGGCCGCGAGTCCGTCGACGAGTTGTTCCGGCTCGTGGTTCTCAGCGTCGCCGTCGGCAATCTCGACATGCACGCCAAGAACGTCTCGCTCCTGCATCCCCCTGACGGGTCGATGCGTCTCGCGCCGGCCTACGACGTCGTTCCCCAGGCACACCAGCCCACCGACGGCGAGCTCGCGCTGTCGGTCGCAGGGGAGTACCGGCACGCCGCCGTCACCGGCGAGCACCTGCTCGATGAGACGCGATCGTGGGGTGTGCGAGGAGCCGAGGACCTGATGACGGCCACACTCGAGGCCGTCCTGGACGTGGTCGCGGCCCAGGAGCCGGAAGCTCGGGCGCATCCAGGGCTCGCCACCGACATCGCCGGCTTCGCCACGAGCCTCCTCGCCGGACGGCCCGCGGGTCAACCTGGCAGCTGACGCCCCGCGTTCCACCACGAGCGCGCGGACTCCTCGCCGAGCAGCCACGCCACCGCGATGGCCCCGGGGGCGTAGAACCAGACCGCGGGGCCGACAGCGGCATCCGCCACGTCGCGCCCGCTCCCGACGGCGGCGAGGAAGAAGACGCCGATGGTCGAGAGCACGAGGAGCCCGCCGATCGCCACGTCGACCCCGCGGCGCCTGCCGGAGTCCCGGTGCGCGGCGTGGAATCCCAGCGAGACGAGCGCGAGGATCGAGACGACGGCCGGCAGGGAGATGACGGTCGTCAGCAGGATCCCGCCCCCACCCTGCTCCTCGACGACCCCGTCGGCGAGGGCCTTGATGCCCGCCCAGGCCAGGGCGAACGACGTCGGTTCACCGTCGTCCGTGTAGCGCAGGAACGGGAGGACCAGACCCGCGACGAGCAGGGCGCCCGCCGCGCCCATGACGAGTCGGACGAGGGCGTTCTCGAGCGTACGCACGCGCGCCTCGAGGGCCCGCAGGTCGCGGCGCAGCTCGGTCGAACCAGGGTCGGTGGTCATGGGGTCTCCGTCGTCGTGCCCGTGGGTGTCGCGCCGACGGTAGCGGGCAGGTGAGGAGGCGGGGCGGGTCCCCGATGGGGTCCTCTCGCCTCGCATGCCGCGCACGGTCCGTCCGTGGGGTGCGTGGGGGCGAGCGCACGCACGAACCGCAATCTCGACGACGACGAACCGCAATCTCGACGGCGTGACCCGCACTCCCGGCCACGACGAACCGCAGTCTCGACGTGCACCAACCGCAATCTCGACGCGAGGAGAGGTGTGGCCCGGATGACGCCCGCGTGAGGCCGAGCACCCTCTACGCGAGGCGCGTCGTGCCGTAGGATCGTGAGGATCGTGCGTGCCCACGCCTGCTCGACGAGGCGTGCGGCGCCACCCCACGGGTCCCACCGCGCCGCCGTGCGCGCTGCCCCGTGCTCAAGTCATCTACCGACGAGTTGGAGTACCCCGCAGTGAAGACGGACGTGGAGAACCTCGAGGCCACCCGGGCCAGGCTGACCGTGACGGTCCCGTACGAGGACCTCAGCTCGGCGATCGACTCCGCCTACGCCACGGTCTCCCAGCAGGTGAGCATCCCCGGCTTCCGCAAGGGCAAGGTCCCGGCCCGGATCATCGACCAGCGCGTCGGCCGCGCCGCGGTCCTCGACCAGGCGATCAACAGCCAGATCGACTCCCTGTACCGCGGGGCCGTCGGCGAGGCCGGCATCAACCCGCTCGGCCGCCCGGAGATCGAGGTCACCGAGCTCCCGGCCGTCACCGGCCCCCTCGGCGGCCAGCTCGTCTTCACCGCCACGATGGACGTGCGCCCCGAGCTCGAGCTCCCGGACTTCTCGACGATCACCCTGACGGTGGCCGACTCCGAGGTGTCGGACGAGGACGTCGAGGAGCGCCTCACCGCCCTGCGCGAGCGCTTCGGCACGCTGACCGGCGTGGACCGCGCCGTCGAGACCGGTGACTTCGTCACCCTCGACCTGTCCGCCATGGTCGACGGCGAGGAGGTCGACACCGCCTCCGGCATCTCCTACGAGGTCGGTTCCGGCTCGATGCTCCCCGGCCAGGACGAGGCCCTCGTCGGCCTCACCGCCGGCAAGGAGGGCACGTTCACCACGACGCTCGCCGGCGGCGACCACGCCGGCAAGGAGGCCGACGTCTCCGTGACGCCGACCGCCGTCAAGGTGCGCGAGCTTCCCGAGGCCGACGACGACTTCGCCCAGCTCGCCTCCGAGTTCGACACGCTCGAGGAGCTGCGCGCCGACCTGCGCACCCAGGTGGCCTCGGACCGCGCGGGCAACCAGGCCGTCGAGGCCCGCGACCTCCTGCTCGCCCACCTGCGCGAGAACCTCGAGGTCCCGATCCCGTCCGGCGTGGTCGACGCCGAGATCGCGCGCCACCTCGAGGCCGAGGGCAAGCCCGAGGGCGACCCGCACGGCGAGGAGATCCGCGGCGAGACCGAGGAGCTGCTCCGCGACCAGATCATCCTCGACACGATCTCCGACCAGGTCGACGTCCAGGTCTCGCAGAACGAGCTTCTCGAGTTCCTCGTCCAGCAGGCCCAGCAGTACGGCATGGACCCGAACAACTTCATCCAGGCCGCCGGTCAGACCGGACAGCTGCCCGCCTTCATGGGCGAGGTGGCGCGCAACAAGGCCCTCGCGGTCGTGCTCCGCGACGTCACCGTCGTCGACGGCTCCGGCACCGAGCTCGACCTCAGCGAGTACCTCGGCTCCGAGGAGACCGACAAGACCGAGGCCGAGGGCGAGGAGTCCGAGGAGTCGGCCGACAGCGCGGACTCCGGCGACTCGGCGGACTCGGCCGACAGCGCCGACTCGGCGGACTCCCCGGACAGCCCCGACTCCGCCGACAGCGCGGACGAGGCCGAGGAGTCCGACGACGACGAGAGCTCCGACGACGAGCCCGCGGACGAGAAGCCGGCGGCCAAGAAGCCCGCCGCGAAGAAGCCGGCGGCCAAGAAGCCGGCTGCGAAGAAGCCGGCGGCCAAGAAGCCGACCGCCACCAAGGCGGCTGCCGACGAGGAGTCCGCCTCCGAGTAGCGTCGGGGCCCCTGCGCAACGCAGGTGCCGAGGTCGACATCGACCGCCGAGGGGCGGCCGGCCATCGCGGCCGGCCGCCCCTCGGCATCTCGTCGATCGGCGAGGCGTGTCGTGGACCGTCCGTGTGCAGCGCTGCGCACGGATGCGAACCCGCGGGTGTGAGATTGCCCATTCCGCACCGCTCCATGTCAGCGTTCGGTTCTAATGTCCGACCAGGACACGGCCGCCACCGCCAAGGCTCTCCCCCAGAGCACCGGCACCACGTCCGGAGCACTCGGAGGACCACATGCTCGTCGGACGCGCGTCCGAGCTCGATGCCCTGCACCACCTCGCCCAGGACGCACTGGCGTCCTCCCGGGTGGTCTGGTTCCTCGGCCCTGAAGGAGTGGGAAAGTCTGCGCTCGCCGAGCGCACCGCGGAGCTGGCCGGCCGTCCGGTGCTCCGGGTCGACCTGTTCCCCGAGGACCGGCACAACCGGCGCTACGCCGTCGAGGCGATGGCAGCCCTGGTCGACATCGACCTCGGTAGCGCCCCGCAGGCCGAGGGACGGGGCGCGTCCGACCCGGTCGAGAGCATCCTGCGCGCGCTCGCGTCCCGCGGACCGGTCTGCATCCGGATCGAGGACGCGCAGTGGCTCGACGACGAGTCGCGAGCGATCCTCTGGCAGCTCGTCCGACGGCTGCTCGACCTGCCCGTCCTGCTCCTGATCACGAGTCTCGACGACGAGGACGACGGTGTCCTCTTCGACGGACTGCGCCTCCTGCTCAGGCTGCCGGAGCGCGGCAGGGTCGTGGCCGTCGAGCCGCTCGGCCGGGCCGCCGTCGCCGAGCTCGTGAACTCGGGCCTCGGAACCGCGGTCACCGGGTGGACTCTCGACCGGATCGTGGCGGTGACCGGTGGGTACCCGGCCCTGGTGATGTCGCTCGTCGATCAGCTGAGGCGCGCCGAGTCCATCGCCGGAATCCGCACGGTCCTGCGGTCCCTCGGCGAGCAGGCCGCAGGCAGCGGCCTGCTGCGACGGCACGCCACGCGGGTCCTGACCGACACCACGCCGGCCCTGCGCACCGGCCTGCTCGCGCTCGGGCTGGGCCGGCAGCTGACGATCCGCCAGGTCGCGCACGTGACCCGGGAGCGTGGCGCGTCGTCCGTCTCGACCGCGGAGCTCGTGGCGACGGGGCTCGTCGAGGTCGTCGGCGTCGATCAGCTGCGGCTGCGGTACCGGATGACCGAGTCGGTGATCGTCGACCACTTCTCGCCCGACGACATCGCGGCCACGCACCGCGTGCTCGGCAGCCTCCTCCGTGGGCCGCGTGGGCTCGAGCACCGGGTGGCGGGCGCGGATCGCTCCGACGTCCCCGAGCTGGTCGCGGAGCTCGGCGCAGACCTGGAGGACGCCTTCCGCCGCGGTGACCGCGAGACCATGTACGAGCGGGCCGTCCTCGCCGCCTCCCTCGATCCCGAACGGGTCCCGGACCTCGTCTTCGCTGCGATCTGGTCCAACCAGCCGTCCCGGCTGGCCGATCACGAGGACGCGATCGAGAACCTTCCGTGGTCGGCCGAGCGCCTTGTCGGCATGAGCTTCCTCGGCGCTGTGGACCTCGACATCAGCGGCACCGCGCAGCTCCTGGAGAGTGTGGAGATCTCCTCCCGCACCTCCGACCGGCAGCTGTTCCTCCTGGGCTACTGGGTGCTCCACGTCGCTGCCCGACGTGGCGCCGTCTCGCTCGCCGAGCTCGCCGTCGCGACCCGACCGGTTCTGCGTGAGCTCCGGGTGCGCGGGCGCAAGCTGGTCGCCGACGGCCAGCTTCGGTTCGGCGAGCGGTTCCTCGGTGACGCCCTGCTCCTCGAGCTGACGCTCGAGCACCTGTTCGACGGAGAGGTGCCGTTGATCGACCGGATCCCGCGCATGGAGGCTCTGCGCGCCACGGCGGCGGCAGACGGGCTCGCCGACGGGGTGCCGGAGGCCGGCATCATCATCGACCTCGTGCGCAACGCGGCCGGGGACACGGCCGGGAGCGTCGACCGGCTGACCGCCGTCCCTGCGACCATGAACCCCACGTTGAGGCTGGAGGCCGGCCTCGGTGCCGCCTACACCTGGTTCCTCGCCGGCGACTGGGCCGCCGCCCAGCGGGTGGCCGAGCAGGCGTCGGGGCTCGCGCTCGACCGCCTCATGCTCGACCACTGGCAGCGAGCCTCCGACCTGGCGCGCCTCGTCCCGGTGGTGCAGGGGACGACGCCGACGGTCCCGGAGGTCGAGCTGAGCCATCAGGCGGTGGCCGGTCCGCTGGGCGAGGCGCTGCGCGAGGTCGTCGGCGCGTGGAAGGGCGTGGCCCACGACGGCGACCCGAGCGCGACCGGCCGTGCGCTCGACCGACTGTGGGCGGCCGGAACCTTTGATCGTGCGGGCGCCTACCTCACGGGCGTCCTGCGGGTGCGTGCCCACGTCGCGGCCGGAGACCTCGAGGCCGCACGGGCTGCCCGGACCGACCTGGCCGCCGCGTCCTACACGGCGCTGGGAAAGGACTATGCGCTCACCCACGCCGATGCGCTCATCGCGGCGGCCGAGGCGGAGCAGCCCGTCGTCGCCCGCGCGGACTTCGCCGAGGTCGCCCGGCGACTGGCCGCGCACCTCGACGACCAGGGACCGAGCGGCCCCCACCTTCTCGGTGCCGTGCTCGCCGAGGACTGGGGGCTCGCGGTCCTCGCGAGCGTTGCCGACGGCGACCCGGCCGGATCCGGGGCAGGCGATGCCGGCGACCTCTGCCCACCGGACGAGCTGCGGCAGCTGCTCGGCGCGACGTGCGTGCTCCTGGCGACCGCGGGTGCGGGGGAGTGGCAGGCGCGCCTCGAGCGGGTGCGCGAGCGGCTGACGGAGTCGCCCTCCGTCCGGGGGGCGGCCGATGCCTGGTCGACCCTGACCGTGCGCGAGCGAGAGGTGGCCGGACTCGTGTCGGACGGCCTGAGCAACAGGCAGATCGCGACGACACTCTTCGTCACCGTCCGCACGGCCGAGTACCACGTGGGCAACATCCTCGCGAAGCTCGGGCTGGAGTCCCGGCAGGAGCTGCGCCGCACCGTCCTGGCCGCCGACGGCTGAGCCTTCCCGCCGGCTTACCTGTCCGGCAGGGTGACGACGAGCGTGTCCGTCGCGACGGCCTGGACGGGAAGCGGGTGGTCGGTGCTCGTCACCGTGTACACGAACGTGTACCTCAGGGCGCGGGTGTCGTCCTCGACGTCCCCGACCAGCACCGAGGCACCGGCCGTGGAAGGCAGCAGCACGTCGGCCCCGGACGCCGTGACGAAGGGCTGGGTGACGGCGTCGTCGGGGACCGACTGCCACCCGTCGACGGTGAGCCGGTCGACCTCGACCGTCAGGGAGGCGAGCAGGGTCGCGCCGGGCGCGTCGGCCCCGACGACGAGCGTGAGCGGCTTGGTGCCCGACGGCGACCACTCGTCGCGCGGGAGCGTGGACCAGTAGTCCACCTCCAGCACGGCCGCACCGGCGACGAGCTGCCGTTCCGCCGAGCCGGTCGCGAGGTCGTCCACGACGGTGGGCACGCCCGGCCCCGCGACGGGCGCCGGGGAGCTCGCCTCCTCCGAGTCCGAGTCCGAGTCCGAGTCCGAGCCCTCGCTCGCGGCGCCGTCGTCGGACCCGGCCGTGCTCGACGGGCCGACGACCGGCAGGTCGCCGTCGTCCGCCTCGTCCACGACGGTGCCTGCCTCCGAGGCCGACTCGCCCGTGGTGGTGCCCTCCTCGGCCGCCGCACTCGCCTCCCAGGGAGGCGTGCCGCACCCGCCGAGAGCAACCGCCGCGCCGAGGGCGATCAGTGCCAGGGCGGGGGCCCGCCGTCGCCGTCGCGTCATGTCGTCCACATCCTTCTCCGTGCGGGCGCGGCCTGCGGCGCCCGGTCGGAGCCACTCTGCGGTGTCCGGGCGTCCCGGCCTAGACCTCGGGCCACCAGTCTCCGGATCCCGGTGGCGGCGAGCCCCGACCCCGTACCGCACCTGGGGCAGACCCGTACGGCACCGGTGGTCGTCGACGAGGGATTCACGTGGTCCGGCGGAAGGAACTGGTGGTCGCGCACCTGGTCACCACACGCGTCGGGGCGCAGGATCGAGGCCGTCCCCCACGCTGGAAGGCCCCCGCCATGACCGCAGAACCGCTGCTCGCCCCGGCTCCCCCCGCCGCGCGAGCCGCCCGAGACGCCGCGACCGCCCCCGCCGCCCGCCTCGGCACGACCACGTATGCCCCAACGACCTCCTACGCCTCAATCACCCCCGTCGTCGACGTCGACCTCGACGCCGATGCCGGCCCCCGTGCCGACGTCGAGGAGATCCTGCGCTCTCGACCGGGGCAGCAGTACGCCGGTGCAGCGCTCGAGCTGTACGGCACCGCGCCGGACCCCGGCGCCGAGCGGCGTCCTGTCGTGGGCTGCGTGATCCCCGCGTACAACGAGGAAGGGTCGATCGCACGCGTGCTCGAGGCGCTGCTGGCGCAGACCCGGCTGCCGGACGTCGTGCACGTGATCATCAACAACACGACCGACGACACGTTCTGGGTCGCCCGCGAGTTCGCGGGACGGCACGAGCGGCGCTACCGCGGCGAGACGATGACCTGCGACGTGCACGTCCACGACGTCGGCCGGCTCGCGGACCGGAAGGTGGGCGCGCTCAACACCGGCTTCCGGTTCGTCCAGGACTGCGACTACTTCCTCGGTGTCGACGGCGACACGATCCTGCACCGTCGCACGCTCGAGCGCCTGCTCGCCGAGATCCGGTCCGACCGGCGGATCGGCGGCATCAGCGCGGTCTACTCGATCGACTTCGACGAGGGTGCGGGGCTCGACGAGAAGTTCCTCATCGCGGGGCAGCGGCAGCAGTTCGCCGGCTTCAACCTCCTCAACCTCCTGCGCGGCCGGAACATGGCCGTCATCGGTGGTCAGTGCTCGATCTTCTCCGTCGAGGCGCTGACGACCGTCCGTGACACGTACCGGCAGGGCGGGCCCTGGGTCTCCGACTCCGAGGTCGAGGACTCCCTGCTCTCGCTCCAGCTCAAGAGCACGGGATTCTCGACGAAGATCAGCGCGTCCGCACGTGCCGACGTCGGTCCCATGCTCAGCCTCAAGTCCCTGGACGCGCAGCAGGTCAAGTGGAACTACGGCGCGATCGACCTCATGTGGCCGGGCCAGCGCGGAAACACCACGGGGCATCCGTTCCATCCCAACCTGCGTCTGCGGTGGCTCGAGAACTGGCAGATGCTGTTCAACCTGCTGGTGCGCGTCGGGTTCGTCCTGCTGCTCGCCGCCTCGCTGAGCATCGGCGCGTTCACCTTCTACTGGTGGTGGCTCCTGCCGCCCGCGGTCTCGATCCTGCTCAACGTGCGCATCGCCCTGACCATGAAGGACCGGACGGTGAAGGACCTGCTGTTCGCCCTGCTGTTCGTGCCGGGCGAGATCTACATGTGGATCCGGATCGGCCACTTCGTCCGTGCGTGGACGAAGTTCCTCTCCAGGCAGGAGGTCGACAACTGGGGTGCGCAGGCTGCAGCCGAGTCGGGCAGGGCCAACAACGACTACCTGCGCCCCGTCGTCTACGGCGTCGTGCTGCTCGCGCTCCTCGTCGTCGGATGGCTGCAGCTCCCGCTGCTCGCCCAGGAGGTCGTGCTGTGGATCTGCTGGCCGGCACTGGCCATGGTCGCCGCGCTGCAGTCGGTGGAGATGCTCGTCCGGCTCCTGCGCCGGCACCGTGGTTTCCGGGTCTGAGCCGCACCGCTGATCCCACCCGCCGCGGCGGTCGGCGCTCTCGTCGCGTCCTCCCGGGGACGCGGCGGGTCCGCCCGTGCCCCGCCCGTGCGCCGACAGCGAAAAGGCCTCGGACGGGGGCAGGATCGCTGCCCCCGCGCGGTTAGGGTCCAGTGACGACCCGCGGTCGGCGCATCCGCACCGCCGCCCCCACCTTCGATCAAGGAGCTGCACGTGAGCGAACCGATCGCGCGCACCGAGGCCAGCGGTCTCGGCCTGAACGACAGCATCTACAACCGGCTGCTCAAGGAGCGCATCATCTGGCTCGGCTCGGAGGTGCGCGACGAGAACGCGAACGCCATCTGCGCGCAGATGCTCCTCCTCGCCGCCGAGGACCCGGACGAGGACATCTTCCTCTACATCAACAGCCCTGGCGGCTCGATCACCGCGGGCATGGCCATCTACGACACGATGCAGTACGTCAAGCCGGACGTCGCCACGGTCGGCATGGGCCTCGCGGCCTCGATGGGCCAGTTCCTGCTCACCTCGGGCACCAAGGGCAAGCGCTACGCCACGCCCCACGCCCGCGTGATGATGCACCAGCCCTCGGGCGGCATCGGCGGCACGGCCACCGAGATCAAGATCAACGCCGAGCTCATCCTCCACATGAAGAAGGTGCTCGCCGAGCTGACGGCCGAGCAGACCGGCCAGCCGCTCGAGCGCATCAACTCCGACGCGGACCGCGACCGCTGGTTCACCGCCGCCGAGGCGCTCGAGTACGGCTTCATCGACCACGTGGTCGACAGCGCCGCGTCCGTCACCGGCGCCGGCGGCACCGGGTCCGACGGCGACTCGTCCGACAAGTCCTGAGCCCCGCGACCACCTAAAGGAGTCCGAATGAACCTCCCCATCATGGGCCGCGCCGGCTTCGCCCCGAACGGCTCCACCACGCAGATGCCCGGCGGGACCGCCCCCCAGGGCCCGTCCTCGCGCTACATCCTCCCGTCGTTCGAGGAGCGCACCGCCTACGGCTACAAGCGGCAGGACCCGTACGCCAAGCTCTTCGAGGACCGCATCATCTTCCTCGGCGTGCAGGTGGACGACGCCTCCGCGGACGACGTCATGGCTCAGCTCCTCGTCCTCGAGTCACAGGACCCGGACGGCGTCATCACCATGTACATCAACAGCCCCGGCGGCTCGTTCACGGCGCTGACGGCGATCTACGACACGATGCAGTACATCAAGCCGGAGATCCAGACGGTCTGCCTCGGTCAGGCCGCCTCGGCTGCCGCCGTGCTGCTCGCCGCGGGCTCGCCCGGGCGTCGTCTCGCACTGCCGAACGCCCGCGTGATGATCCACCAGCCCGCGCTCGAGGGCGGCGGCTACGCGCAGGCCTCGGACATCGAGATCCACGCCAACGAGGTCCAGCGCATGCGCCAGTGGCTCGAGCAGACGCTCGCGCACCACACCTCGCAGGACATCGAGACCATCTCGCGCGACATCGAGCGCGACAAGATCCTCACCGCCCAGCAGGCGCTGGAGTACGGGATCGTCGACCAGGTGCTCGAGTCCCGCAAGAACACCGAGCCGGTAACCATCCAGAAGTAGTCCCGCGCGGCGCCCCCGGACCAGTCGGTCCGGGGGCGCCGTCGTGCGTACGGAGCCCTGCCCGACGCCGTCGCGAGGGGTCGTACGGAGGCTGCCCTTCGGCGTCGGGCACGTGTGTACGGAAGCCCGCCCGACGCCGTCGCGAGCGCCCGTACGGAGGTCTCTCTCCGGCGTCGGGCACCAGGGAGCGCAGGCCCGGGTGGCGTGCGCGACGAGGCGCGCCGGGCAAACGCAGGTGCCTCCCGGGCCGAGCGTGTGCGAAGGTTGAGCCGAGAGCCGTACCCAGCGGCGAGCGGCCCCGGACCGCGAACGAGACAGGAGGACCCGATGGTGCGAACTGGACCCGCCACGGCGGACCTCCTCACCTGTTCGTTCTGCGGGAAGAGCCAGAAGCAGGTCAAGAAGCTCATCGGCGGCCCGGGCGTCTACATCTGCGACGAGTGCGTCGAGCTGTGCAACGAGATCATCGACGAGGAGCTGGCCGAGCTCGGCGAGTCCTCGCTCGAGAACCTGCCCAAGCCGCGCGAGATCTTCGACTTCCTCGGCGAGTACGTGGTGGGTCAGGAGGACGCGAAGCGCGGGCTGGCCGTCGCGGTCTACAACCACTACAAGCGGATCCGCTCGCTCGACGAGAAGCCCGCCCCGGACGCGGTCGAGATCCAGAAGTCCAACATCCTCATGATCGGCCCCACGGGGACCGGCAAGACGTACCTCGCCCAGTCGCTCGCGAAGATGCTCGACGTCCCGTTCGCGATCGCCGACGCCACCGCGCTGACCGAGGCCGGCTACGTGGGCGAGGACGTGGAGAACATCCTCCTCAAGCTCATTCAGGCCGCCGACTTCGACGTGAAGAAGGCCGAGGGCGGCATCATCTACATCGACGAGATCGACAAGGTGGCCCGCAAGGCCGAGAACCCGTCGATCACGCGCGACGTCTCGGGCGAGGGCGTCCAGCAGGCGCTGCTGAAGATCATCGAGGGGACCTCCGCGGCGGTGCCGCCGCAGGGCGGGCGGAAGCACCCGCACCAGGAGTTCCTCCAGATCGACACGACCAACGTGCTGTTCATCGTCGCCGGTGCGTTCGCCGGGCTCGAGGACATCGTCAGCTCGCGCGTGGGCCGGCACGGCATCGGGTTCGGCGCCGCGCTCAAGGGGACCGAGTCCGAGGCGGACCTGCTGACGAAGGTCTCGCCCGAGGACCTGCACAAGTTCGGGCTCATCCCGGAGCTCGTCGGGCGCCTCCCCGTGACGGCGACCGTCAACGCGCTCACGCAGTCCGACCTCGTGACGATCCTGACCGAGCCGAAGAACGCGCTCGTCAAGCAGTACCAGCGGATCTTCGACCTCGACGGCGTCCAGCTCGAGCTCACCGACGAGGCGGTCGAGGCCATTGCCGAGCTCGCGCTCGAGCGGGGGACCGGCGCGCGCGGCCTGCGGGCGATCATGGAGAGCACGCTGCGCGAGACGATGTTCGACGTCCCCTCACGGGAGGATGTCGAGAAGGTCGTCCTCACCGGGGAGTCCGTCCGCAGCGGCCAGGCGCCGACCCTCGTGCTGCGCTCGAAGCGGCGTCGCCAGCAGCGCTCCGCCTGAGAGTTCCTGCCCGCCCTCGTTGACGGGACCAGGACATTCAACGAGGCGGACCCACAGTTCCATATCACCGTTGACCGACCGGCTTGGTCGCTGTTATGCTGCCGTCGTAGGCAACAGCGACGATGCCTAGTAAGGGGGAACTGTCAGATGCATGTCAACGGCGACAGGAACTGTTCAACGCATAGCGACGGTAGGGTCAAGTGGCGAAGAAGCATCATTCGAGCCGCAATCGCCGCCGCAGTTGGCGCGGGAGGAGTATTCGCGGTCGCGACACCTGCTAGTGCTGCGGTGGCAAAGGACGGGACTACACACTGCAACCCGGGGGCTCGTCCGGACGCGTACGTGCGGTACGAGGTGCGGGGCAACGCAAACGTACGCCCGCCGGGCAACGCAACAACGTACTTTGTCCGCTCCGGACGTCCTGCAAGCGAGTGGTGGAGTTCGGCGCGCCAGGGCATTGGTTCCGGAGGCTATTGGTACGTTTCGGGGCAATACTCTCTCGACGTGCCCGGCACCTACGGATACTGCTCGCCACCGTGATCAGGCCAGCTACTCGGGGCGTGCTCGGGGCATCGCTCGTTTTCCTACTCGCCGGGGCCACGGCGTGTGCGTCTGAGCAGGACGAATCAGGGAACGGAACCGAGGTGGCCACCGAATACTCTGGCACCGTTGCCGAGTACTACGGTGAGTTGGTCGAATGCATGGCAGACCGCGGCTGGGACTCCCGCGTGGAGATCGATCCCCAGTATGGCCGAATTATGGCAACGGATTCCGGTCGCGGGCGCTCGGACGCGGCACTCTCGGACGACACGTTCGCATGCACAGGGACGTTGGCGGCGGCACCCGTACTCGACTCGCCCGAACGCTACAGAGAGATCTATCCGATCCGTGTCGAACGGTACGAGTGCATGGTTGATGCGGACTTCCAGCCCGATCCACCTCCGTCGATCGAGACCTTCGTCGAGTCCGGGATGGGCGAGTCGCGGGCGTGGGAGCCGGTGTCCGGGCTTTCCGTGGGGGAGGCAATGCGAGCCGCAGAGGCGTGTCCGGTCGACCCGGACCAGTGGCTCTACTGATGGCGGCAGTTTCGCGGCGATGGCAGCATCCGCTCCCTCTTGTTGAATTCTGGCATCGGTGAGTGTGATGAATGCATGAGTGAACGCGGGTGGGACGGCCCGGCGTCGCTAGAGGGGGACGGGTGGTCGATCTGAGCGAGGAAGCCCGTCGTAGGCCGCGGCTGGTTGTCATCGTCCTGCTCGCGACGCTGTGCCTGGCCGCTGGCGCCGTCGTCGGCTGGGCGTTGCGGGAAGTGGTGGCACCGGCCAGCTCCGACGAAGAGGTGGAGGACCACACGGTCGTCGAGGTCGTTTACGGCGACGTCGGTTCCACACTGTCGCTGACGGCGAGCGCCTGGTGGCCCACCACTCCACTCGCCACGCCCGCCGCCACAGGAACTGTCACGGCGGTCGCGGCCGACCCCGGGGCACGCGTCGAGAGCGGAGATGTGGTGATCCGGGTCGACGAGCGGCCCGTGGTCGTCCTTGACGGCGCGGTGCCTGCATACCGCCTGTTGGCGGCCGGGGCCACGGGGGAGGACGTACGCCAGCTGCAGGTCTTCCTGGTCCGCGCCGGGTACCTGACCGGCGACCCGGACGGCACCTACGGCCCCACGACCGCCGCAGCGGTACGCGCGTGGCAGCGCGAGCTCGGCACCACCGTGACCGGCGAGGTGGCGGAGGGGTCTGTCATGTTCGTCCCGGGCCTGCCGGCACGTGTCCGCGCAGCCGAGGGCATCGACGTCGGAGTGCGCCTTGCCGGAGGTGAGTCCGTCCTCGAACGGTTCGAGGACGCACCGCGGATCGAGGTCGCGATTGCGGGGAACCAGGCCGACCTCGTGTCCGTCGGCTCGACGGTCGTGGTGGACGGACCGAGCTCGTGGTCCATGGTCGTCGACGCGGTGACGGAGGACGAGGCGGGCGGCCTTGTCGCGGTGCTGGCCGCTCCCGACGGCGGGCCGGCTTGCGGGACGACCTGCGGTGAGATTCCCGTCGAGGGGTTCACCACGTACCCCGCGTCGGTCGAGCTCGTCCCGTCGACGCCCGGCCCGATGGTGCCGGCGGCCGCGCTTGCCACTCGGGCTGACGGTTCCTACGTCGTCGTCGACGCGGGTGGGACCGAAGTACCGGTCGACGTGCTCGCGCAGGGCAGCGGCTACGCGGTCGTCGACGGCATCGAGCCCGGTGCCGAGGTACGGGTCCCCGGATGATGCTGGTGGCTGATGACATCGGCTTTGCCTACCCGCGATCCGCTCTCCTGTTCGACGGACTCGATCTCCGGGTGCCGGGCGGTGCGATGGTGGCGCTCACCGGTCGGTCGGGGACGGGCAAGTCAACCCTTCTCTACATGTTGGGGTTGATGGTGACGCCGACGGAGGGGCGGATCGTCGTCGACGGCAAGGTAGCCAGCGGCCTGAATGACGCAGCCCGGGCCCGGCTGCGAGCCGAACGATTCGGGTTCGTCTTCCAGGACGCGGCGCTCGACCCGACGCGGACCGTCCTGGACAACGTCGTTGAGCCCGCCCTTTACCGAGGGCACGATCCGCGTGCTGTTCGCGATGCTGCCGGCGACCTGCTCGACGAGCTCGGCGTCGACGTGCCGGTGGACCGCGTGCCAGGTCAGGTCTCCGGCGGACAGGCGCAGCGAATTGCGCTCGCTCGGGCACTGTTGCACAGGCCGTCGATCGTGCTCGCGGACGAACCGACCGGCAACCTCGACGACGAGTCCTCGGACACCGTGCTGCGCACGCTGCGCTCCCAGGCGGAACGGGGGGCGGCCGTCGTCGTCTCGACGCACGACGACCGAGCACGGGAGCACTGCGACCGGGAGCACGCGCTGTGACCGTGCGGGCGATCGTGCTGCTCCGCGAGGCGTGGGCCTGGGCGCGAGCCGAACGGATCGGCAGCATATTGACGGTGGTCCTCGTGGCCGGACTGTGCCTCTCCGTGCTCATGACGTCTGGACGGACGGTCGGCGTGGAGCAGCAGGTTCTCGCGACCATCGATGCCGCGGGCACCCGGACGATCGTGGTGCGGGCCGAGCCCGAAGCCGCCGTGACCTCAGACGCGGTCGAGCGGATCGCGGCAATCGGAACCGTCGAGCAGGTGGTGGGCTTCGGTCCGGCCCAGGACGTCCGTAGCGCGACCATCACTGGCGGTCCCGCCGTCGCCTCGCGGACGGTGCATGCCTCAGATCTCTCGGACATCCTCGGCCATCGCGCCGACGCGGTGCCCGGATCGATCCTGCTCACCGGCCGGGGCGCCCAGACACTGGGCCTGGCCGACGGCGTCGGCCCGGTCACGACCGCGAACGGGACCATCGCGGCCGTGGTCGGCACCGTCGATCGCCCCGAGTTCCTCGACGCTCTGGGCTCGACGGCCTATGTCGTGACCGATGAGCCTGGCCCACTCGCCATCGTCGTGGTGATCGCCGACGCCGTCGACGCCGTCGACCAGCTCGTCCCGGTCGTGCAGGCAGCCCTGATGACGCAGCAGCCCGGATCTGTCAACGTCACGACGTCCGAGGCGTTCGCGCAGGTACAGGCTGTCATCGGCGGACAGCTCGGCGGCTTCGGCCGAAGCCTCGTGCTGGGAATCCTCCTCGCGCTCGGCGTCCTCGTCGCAGGGTTGCAGTACGGGGTCGTAATGATCCGGCGGAAGGACTTCGGTCGGCGCCGCGCGCTCGGTGCGTCCCGGCGGCTCATCGTAGGCCTGCTCCTGCTCAGGACGATGCTGTGCGCCGGTGTCGGAGCCCTGCTCGGAGCCACGACCGGGCTGGGCGTGACACGGGCACTCGGCGATCCCGCGCCGGGACTCTCGTTCGTCGTCGCCCTCATGGTGCTCGCGATCGCTGTGTGCGTCGTCGGAGCGATTGCACCAGCAATCGTCGCCTCGAGACGCGAACCCCTCGTCGAGCTTCGCGTCCCTTGACGGCGCCCAGGTCCAGCGGCCTCGGCGTACTTGAGGAGACGCCGATCGAGGCGGCGGACGCCGATCTGGACCAGACCCGGGACGCTGCGTCGGCACGCGTGAATGCTCGCGTGCACCTCGCCGCCGACTTCGGCGACAGCCAGTTTCTGTCAACCCCGGTTGACAGAGGGGCGGCTGTCAACGTAAGTTGACAGCATGAGTCGACACGACACGACCGTTGCGGCGCAGGACCCGGACCCAAGGACGGGGCTGAGGGGTGTGCGTGCCATGCGCGAGCTGGCGGACCGGCTCGAGATCCTGCAGGTGGATCGCGCACGGGATCTCGGGTGGTCGTGGCAGGAGATCGCCGACGAGCTCGGTGTGAGCCGCCAGGCCGCCCACAAGAAGCACGGCCGCGGACGCTGAGGAGGACCGGACATGTTCGAACGATTGACCACGGACACCAAGGCCGCCGTGACGCGCGCGCAGGAGGTGGCGCGGGAGACCGGTGCGGAGCGCATCGAGACCAGGCACGTCGCCGTCGGCGTGCTGGAGGCCGACGGCGACGCCGCCCGCGCGTTGTCCGGTCTCGGCGTCGACGTCGCGGCGTGCAGGTCCGCGCTGATCGGTCGGCCGCCCGGCGTGGACCCCGAGGCGCTCGCCTCGGTGGGCATCGACCTGGACGCGGTGCGCGGGGCGACTGACGAGGTCTTCGGGGACGGCTCGCTCGACCGTGCCGACCACGTCGCCCGGATCCGTGTCAGGCGACGCGGGCACATGCCGTTCGCGCCGGCCGCGAAGGACGCGCTCCGGGCGGCACTCCGTGAGGCGGTGCGCCTCGGTGACAAGGAGATCACCGACCGGCACCTCCTGCTCGCGCTCCTGCGGGACGGAGAGGTCGCGGTGGCGCTCGACGACGGGGTCGACCGCCCGACGCTGCGCTGCACGCTCGAGGGGCGGCCGCCGCGATGTAGGTCTCGGCGACGGTCCGGTGCTCGAGGTCCGGGGCCCGGGCACCGTCTGCGCGCTCGAGGGTTGTCGGTCTACCGTGACGGGCATGAGCGACGAGCGCACCCCCGAGCCGGACGACCTGCCCGAAGGGCTGCGCTCAGCCCGCGCGACGATCGACAACATCGACGCCGCCCTCATCCACCTGCTGGCCGAGCGGTTCCGCTGCACGCAGGCCGTCGGGCGGCTCAAGGCGGAGCAGGGGCTCCCGCCCTCGGACCCCGGACGTGAGGAGCGCCAGGTGGCCCGCCTGCGCGCGAAGGCCGAGGAGGCCGGGCTCGACCCGGTGTTCGCCCAGAAGTTCCTCGACTTCATCATCGCCGAGGTGATCCAGCACCACGAGAGCATCGCGGACGAGCACGGGCGACCCTGACCCGGTCCGTCACGCCGAGTCGCGACGGGGCCGGGCCGCGAACGCGCCTACGATCGTCCGTATGGACGCTCTCAACCTCCGCTACGGCAAGGGTTTCCCGATCGCCTTCATCGTGATCGGTGCGCTGCTCATCCTCACCGGCGTGCTCGGCGAACGGTGGATCTCGCTGTTCCCCGGCATCGTCATGCCGATCCTCGGGATCTTCATGCTCATCAACCCGATGGCGCGCATCGAGCCGCACGAGGCCCAACAGAGGAGCCCCATTGGCATCGTGACCAAGCGGTTCCCGCTGCGGGGCCCGGCCGACCTGCGCGCCGAGGAGAAGTACCTCGTGCACGTGCCGACCGGCAAGAAGGTGGCATCCATCGGCTTCATGTCGAACAAGGAGGACGTCGCCGCGATCCGCGCGCGGTACGGCGGCGGCCAGCCGGGGATGCCCCTGCAGGGAGCTCAGGCGCAGCAGCAGTACGGTCAGGGCGCTCAGGGAGGCCCGCAGCAGGGCTACGGACAGCCGCAGCAGGGCATGCCCCCGCAGGGTGCCCCGCAGCAGGCCTACGGCCAGCCCCAGGGTGCACCGCAGCAGGCGTACGGCGTGCCGGGCCAGCAGCCGTACGGCCAGCCGCAGCAGGGCGGCATGCCCCCGCAGGGCGCACCGCAGCAGCCGCAGCAGGGCGGCGCGCCCCAGCAGCCGCAGGCCGGCGAGCAGGGCGGCTACTGGCAGCCGGGTCCGCCGCAGCAGGGTTGAGCCGGCGCGGACTGACCGCGTCGCCTCGGCCCGCAGGGGCGCGGTCACCCGGCGTACGGCCGTGGCGGGCCGAGGAGCGTCCCTACGATGGTGCGCATGCTGGCGTTGACGTACCACCGCGTCGTCACGCGGATCGTCGCCGCCGTCGGGATCGTGACCGTCGTCGTCGGGATCGTGACCGTCGTCGTCGGGCTCGTGCTCGGCGAGAAGCTGGTGTGGGCGATCGGGCTCGGTGTCGCCGTCCTCGGTACCGCCTACGCGGTCGCCAAGCCGCTCGTCATCGTCCCGGGCGAGGTGCGGGTGCGCCCCGTACCGACGTCGATGCTCACGAGGAGATACCCGATCCGTTCGGGCAGCGACCTCCTCGCCGACGAGAAGGGCCTGTGGTACCTCCCGGACGGGACGCAGCTCGAGAGCTGGGGCCCCTGGTGGAACACGGACGAGGTCGCCGCGATCCGCGCCGAGTTCGGACCGCACCGACACCCCTGGGGAGCTGACGGCAGGGGCGCGCCGCGAAGCACGCCCCCGCCGCCCCACTACTTGGCGTAGATCTTCTCGATCTCGTCGGCGAACTTCTCGTGCACGGGCGCGCGCTTGACCTTCGACGACGGCGTGAGCAGGTCGTTCTCGAGCGTGAAGTCGGTGTCGAGGATCGTCACCTTGCGGATCGACTCGGCCCGGCTCACGGCCCGGTTCGTCCGCTCGACGGCGCGGTCGATGGCAGCGACCACGTCTGGGTGCTTCGCGGCCTCGGCCACGGTCATCTCCGGAAGGTCGTGGTTGGTCAACCACTGCGGGAGCATCTCGGCGTCGAGGGTGACGAGTGCGCCGATGAACGGCCGCCCCTCACCGACGACGACCACCTGCGAGACGATCGGGTGGCCGCGCAGCCGGTCCTCGAGCACGGCGGGGGCCACGTTCTTGCCGCCGGCAGTCACGATGATCTCCTTGGCGCGGCCGGTGATCGAGAGGTATCCGTCGTCGTCGATGGCGCCGAGGTCTCCCGTGCGGAACCAGCCGTCCTCGGTGAAGGCCTCCCGGGTGGCCTCCTCGTTCTCGTGGTACCCGCGGAACACGTGCGGGCCGCTGATCTCGATCTCGTTCGTCTCCGAGATCCGCACCGACGTGCCGGGGTAGGCGGGGCCCACGGTCCCGATCTTGATGCGTCCGGGCAGGTTGACCGAGGTGGGTGCGCCCGTCTCGGTCAGGCCGTAGCCCTCGAGGACGACGAGTCCCATGCCGCGGTAGAAGTGGCCGAGCCGTGTGCCGAGCGGCCCGCCGCCCGAGACCGCGTACTCCAGCCGGCCGCCCATGACCTCGCGCAGCGTGGAGAACACGAGCCGGTCGGCGACCTTGCGCTGGGCGGTGAGCACCCGCCCGAGACCCTGGCCCGACTCCTCCGCGCGCGACGCCCGCTCGGCGACCTTCGCGGCCCACCGGAAGATCCGGCGCCTCACGGTGGAGGCGGACGCCTTGGCGTCGGCGGAGTTGTAGACCTTCTCGAACACGCGCGGGACGGCGAGGAGGAAGGTGGGGGAGAAGCTCTGCAGGTTGGGTACGAGCTGCTTGATGTCCGGGCTGTGGCCGAGCACCGCCCCGGAGTGCACGCACAGGATCGAGACGAACCGGCCGAACACGTGCGCGAGGGGGATGAACAGGAGGGTGCGCGCGTCGTCGCCCGCCACCACGTGCCGGAGGTTGGGGTCCGCCACGCCGTTGGACACCAGCGCGACGAAGTTGCCGTGGGTCAGCTCGACGCCCTTGGGGCGCCCCGTGGTGCCGGAGGTGTAGATGATCGTGGCGAGGTCCGCACCCGTGCGTGCCGCCGTGCGGGCAGACACCTCCTCGTCGGGGACGTCGGCGCCGCGGCGGACGAGCTCGTCGATCGCACCGTCGGCGAGGACAAGCGTCTCGCGCAGCGCGGTCGCGCTCTCGGCGCCCTCGGCGAGGACGGCGCCGCGCTCGGCGTCGTCGACGAACGCCATGCTCACGCCGGCATCGGTGAGGATCCACTCGCACTGCTCCGCCGAGGACGTCTCGTAGATCGGCACGGGAACGGCGCCCGCGGTCCAGGCCGCGAAGTCCAGCAGCGTCCACTCGTACCGGGTGGGGGACATGATGGCGAGTCGGTCGCCGAGCTCGACACCCGAGGCGACGAGCCCCTTCGCCACCTCGAGGACCTGCCCGTGGAACTCGGCGACCGTCACCGGGTCCCAGCTCCCGTCGGCTCCGGCAACCTCGAACAGCGTGGCGGAGCCGTTGGCCGCGAGCCGCGCCTCGAGCAGGTGCGGGATCGTCGTCGACGCGTCGAACTGGCCGCGAGCCTCCGTGCTGGACATGGTCAGGGTCATCGCGTCCTCCGTGGTCGCAGTGGGGGCAGGGGCCGACGGTGGCCGAGGCGGTGCGAGCCGTCCCGCCTCGGCCGAGGGTACGTGCTCAGGCCGCAGGTTCGAGGGAGTGGTCGGTGACGGCCGTGGTGTCGGCGCCGTCGGTGATCGTCAGTTCGCCGCGCACCTTGGCGGCGTCGCGCAGGTCGCCCGCGACGGACCGGACGAAGTCCGCGTCCGCGGTCGGCACCGCGAGGGTGACCGCGGCGAACGGCACCTTCTGGGAGACCTTGGCCTCCGACTTCACCTTGCGAAGCGCGGCCAGCGCGCGCCCCGCGGCGGCGACGAGCCCCGCGTCCGCGTCACCTGCGGCGGCCCGCAGCGCGTCGCCGGTGGGCCAGTCGGCCCCGTGCACGGACCCGTCGCGGTACCAGGTCCACACCTCGTCGGTCGCGAAGGGCAGGAAGGGGGCGAGGAGGCGAACGTACGTGTCGACGGCGAGCGCGAGCGCCGCGCGGGCAGACTCCTTGGCACCCGGCTCGGCGGTGCCCTCGCGGTCGTAGGCGCGCTCCTTGACGAGCTCGAGGTAGTCGTCGCAGAACGTCCAGAAGGACGACTCGGTGTGCTCGAGCGCCTTGGCGTAGTCGTAGGCGTCCAGCGCGGTGGTCGCCGCGGCCACGACGTCGGCGAGGCCGGCGAGCATCGCCTGGTCGACGTCGTGGGTGACGAGCGCCGGGTCGAGCTCGAGGTCCGCGTCCCCGCCCATGGTCAGGGCGAACTTCGAGGCGTTGAGGACCTTGATCGCCAGGCGGCGGCCGATCTTCATCTGGGAGACCTCGAACGCCGTGTCGACGCCGAGCTTCGCGGAGGTCGCCCAGTAGCGCACCGCGTCGGAGCCGTGCTCCTCGAGCAGCCCCATCGGCGTGACGACGTTGCCCTTGGACTTGCTCATCTTCTTGCGGTCCGGGTCGAGGATCCAGCCCGAGATCGCGGCGTCGGTCCACGGCAGCCCGCCGAACTCGAGGTGCGCGCGCACGACCGACGAGAACAGCCAGGTCCGGATGATGTCGTGGCCCTGGGGGCGCAGGTCCATCGGGTACACGCGCTCGAACAGGTCCTGGTCACGGAGCCAACCGGCGGCGATCTGCGGGGTGAGCGAGGAGGTCGCCCAGGTGTCGAGGATGTCCGGCTCGCCGACGAACCCGCCCGGCACGCCGCGCTGCGACTCCTCGTAGCCGGGGGCTGTGTCGGAGGTCGGGTCCACCGGCAGTGACGCCTCGTCGGGCACGATCGGGGACTCGTGGCGCACGTCGCCGTGATCGTCGAGCGGGTACCACAGCGGGATCGGCACGCCGAAGAAGCGCTGGCGGCTCACGAGCCAGTCGGAGTTGAGCCCGTCGACCCAGTTCTCGTACCGCGAGTGCATGAATCCCGGGTGGAAGCTGAGCTCGCGACCCCGGTCGAGGAGGTTCGTCCGCAGGTCCACCCCGTTGGTGTCCTCGTGCGCGCGCCCGCCGTTGCGGATGTACCACTGGCGGGAGGTGACGATCTCGAGCGGCTTGTCGCCGCGCTCGTAGAAGTTCGCCTTGCGCTGCGTCGGTGTGGGGTCGCCGAGGAGCTCGCCCGACTCCTTCGCGGCGGTGGCCACGGCCTCGCGTGCGGAGAAGGTGGTCTTCCCGGCGAGCTGCTCGGCGTAGAGCTCGGCGCCCGACCCGGACAGCCACTCGGGGGTGGCGCGCAGCAGCCGGCCGTCCCGTCCCACCACGGCGCGTGTGGCGAGGTCGAGCTCGCGCCACCAGATGACGTCGGTGAGGTCGCCGAAGGTGCAGACCATCGCGATGCCCGTGCCCTTGTCCGCCTCGGCGGTCGGGTGGGCGAGGACGGGGACCTCGACGTCGAAGAGCGGGGTGCGCACGGTCCGGCCGAACAGGAAGCGGTAGCGCTCGTCGTCGGGGTGCGCGACGAGGGCGACGCAGGCCGGCAGCAGCTCGGGGCGCGTGGTCTCGATGACGACGTCGGCACCCTCGTCGGTGTGGAAGGCCAGCTTGTGGTAGTGCCCGGGATAGTCGCGGGCCTCGAGCTCGGCCTGGGCCACGGCGGTCTGGAACGTGACGTCCCACAGGCCCGGCGCCTCGGACTGGTAGGCCTCGCCGCGGGCGAGGTTGCGCAGGAACGCCGTCTGGGAGGCGCGCTGGGCGTCGGCCCCGATGGTCTGGTACGTCTGGCGCCAGTCCACGGACAGGCCGAGGCGGCGGAAGACCTGCTCGAACGCCTCCTCGTCCTGCGAGGCCAGGCGCAGGCACAGCTCGACGAAGTTCTTCCGGCTCACCGGCACCTGGTCGGCCGCCTTGATCGACTTCCCGTCGGTGCCCTCGTGCGGGGGGACGAAGTCCTCGACGTAGGGCAGCGACGGGTCGCAGCGCACGCCGTAGTAGTTCTGCACGCGCCGCTCGGTCGGCAGCCCGTTGTCGTCCCAGCCCATCGGGTAGAAGACCGACCTGCCGGTCATGCGCTGGTAGCGCGCGAGCACGTCCGTCTGCGTGTAGCTGAAGACGTGGCCGACGTGCAGGGACCCCGAGGCCGTGGGCGGCGGGGTGTCGATCGAGAACACGTTCGCGCGCTCGGCGGTGCGGTCGAAGTGGTAGGTGCCCAGCTCGCTCCACCGGGCGTCGTGCCGCTCCTCCAGGCCGTCCGTCCGTACCTTGTCCGGCGCCACGGGTGCGGGAAGGCGGGCAGGCGGCGGGGTGGCGGACGCAGTGCTCATGGTGGTCGATTGTTCCACGCGGTGGGCCGTGCCCGGGTGGGTCAGGAGGTGGTGGGCGCGATACCCGCGAGCTCCTCGACCAGCTCCCGGATCCGATCCCCGCCGGAGACCGGTCCTCCCGCGAGCAGCCCGTCGGCGCCGAGGACCACCGCCGACGGCGCGCCGAGGATCCCGAGTCGGCGGTACCCGCCGCGGGCGTCACCCTCGGTGACGCGGACGTCGACGTGGGGCAGCCGACGGCGCCACTCGGGCAGGGCGGCGAGCAGGTACTCGCGCTCCCGGCCGATCAGCGGCATCCGCACGAGGAGCTGGGCGCGCTCGCGCGCGAGATCGGTCAGCTCGACGGCGCGGCCGTCGACGACGACCTGCCCCTTCGGGATCGGGCGGCGCAGGTAGGGGCGCCCGCCGCGGTCGGTGTCCCCGCCGTTGCCGGACAGACCCCACAGGTGGGCCACGAGGGCGACGGCGCCGGCGATGCCCAGGACGATCGGCGGGAGGTCGTCGATGGCCCACCAGCCGCGGACCCCCGCGACGACGGCGACCACCGCTGCGACGACGAGCGCGACGTTGAGCGCGAGGTGCGCCGGTCCGACGACGCGGTCGTCGTCCCAGCCGAAGCAGTGGCAGCCGAGCGGCTCCGGGGAGCGCCAGGCGCGCCACGAGACGACGAGATAGGTGGCGGTGAGCACCGCGGCGGCGAGCGCCGGGGCGACCAGCCACGGGCCGGGCACGGTGACGAGGGCGAGGCCGACGACGATCTCGGCGACGGCGTGCAGCCGGATCGTCGCCGGGCGGTGGGCCCAGCGGGGCAGCCCGAGGGCCGCCAGCTGGGCGGGCGCCGGAGGGCGGGCGACCTTGCCCGTGCCGGCCGCGAGCAGGACGACCGCGAGCGCGACGACCGCGGCCCCGAGGAGGTGGTCGACGGCGGCCGCGGGCATGGGGGCACCCTAGTTCGTCGGGGCGGGCGCGTACGGGGAGGGGGCGGCGGCTGCGAGGTCCTCGGCGAGCTGTGCGATGGCGCGCGGACCGCGCACCGGTCCGCCGGCCGTGCGGCCGTCGGTGCCGAGGACGACGGCGAACGGGCGGTCCCGGCGAGGCAGCCCGAGGCGTGAGGGCTTCTTCTCGTCGATGACGTGGATGTCGAGGTGGGGGAGCCGGCTGCGCCACTGGGGGAGGATCCGGCTCAGGTGGCTCTGGTTCTCTGGGTCGCGGGGCGCCTGGACGAGGAGGACGTCGCGGCCGCGAAGGAGGTCGCCCGGATCGATCTCCTTGCCGTCGATCGTGGCGGGCCGGCCGTCGATGGTGGGCGCGCCGACGGGGTTCTCCCAGCGCCGGTACGTCCGGCCGCTCGCGGCGACCATCGCGGGAAGGCGGCCCCGGTGGACGAGGACGGCGACCTCTCCGGCGACGAGGAATATGACGAACCCCCAGCGCACGGAGGAGTTCGCGATGAACGACCATCCGCCGAGCCCCGCCGCGACGGTCGCGACCGAGCAGATCAGCATGGCCACCGCGAGGAGCATGTGGCGCCGGTCGGCCGGGCGGTCGTCCCTCCAGCCCACAAGGTAGGCGGCGCCCGGCTCGGGCGCGCGGCGCGCGCGAACGACGGCGCACAGCGCGGCGAGGGAGACGACGGTGCTGATCCCACCGGCGAGGGCAAGACCCCAGCCGGACGAGAGGAGGATTCCCGCGGCGAGCGCCACGGCCACCGCGGCCCGGAGCTCGGTGACGGACCGGCGACTGGCCCAGCCGGGGACGCCGAGCCGTGCGAGCCCGTCGTGCGACGGGTCCTTCCCGATCGAGAGGATCGCCGTCAGGAGCAGGGTGCAGGCGAGGAACGTGGACAGCGCCCCGAGGGCCGCGAGTGCGAGGTCGGTGTCCATGCCCGCAACCTATCGACGAGGCGGTGCACGGCGCCCGGGTCCCGGTGGGCCTCCCTCCCCGGTCAGAGGTCCCCGGTGTGACCCGCCGTGACGGCCGCCATCTGTCGAGAGTGCGGCTCAGGCGCCGGTCACTACTGGTCGAGAGTGCGGCTCAGGCGCCGGTCACTACTGGTCGAGAGTGCGGCTCAGGCGCCGGTCACTACTGGTCGAGCGTGCGGCTCAGGCGCCGGCCGCGTCGACGACCTTGGCGAGCAGCGCGTGCAGCTGGGCTGACTCCGCCTCGTCGAGGGGGGCGAGCAGCTCGGCGCCGTGCGTGGCACGTGCGGCGGCGACCTCGTCGGCGAGACTCAGCCCGGCGTCGGTGGGCACGACGAGGATCGCGCGACGGTCGGTCGGGCTCGGCGTGCGGCGGACGAGGCCCTTGTCCTCGAGGGAGTCGACGACCTCGGTCGCCGAGCGCGGGGCGATGCGCAGCCGGGCAGCGACGTCGGCGAGGCGGGCGCCCCCGTCGGCGGAGATCGCGGCCTTCAGCGCGCGGAACTCGTGGGGCGAGGGGCCGTGCGGCTCGAGCGTCTCCATCCACCGGCGGCGGACCTGGCGGGCGGCCCGGACGATGAGCTCGTAGGTGTCGGGCTCGTGGGAGTGCGCGTGGCCGGCGCCGTGCCCGTGCTCGGCATCGTGGGTGTGGCCGCCCGGGTGCTTGTGGGCGGGCGGGTGCGCGTGCCCACCAGGTGCTCGCTCAGCCGGGCTCGCGGGCTCCTTGGGGGACGTTCGGCGGTTCACGGGAATATCGTAGCCCCCTGGCGAGTTACCCTCATCGTGAGGTAACCTCACCATATGGCTCCGGCGTGGCCGTCACCCCGCCGTCGAGCCCGACGTCTCCTACAGCACAGGAGGTGGTGCGCCATGGCAGCACCCCAGAACTTCTCCACCCATACGTCCACGTCCACCTCGACCGGCCGCCGCGGCGGCACCCGCGGATCCCGCGGCGCCGACGGCCCCGAGATGCCCGGTGGCCCGGGCGGCCCCGGCGGCCACGGTGCGCCCGGCGGCTCGACCGGGCTCGGTGGCCCCGGGGGCAGGGTCGCCCAGCTCGACCCCGCCGACAAGGCCCAGCTCGACGAGCACCCGGTCAGCCTGCGCCGCATCGGCGCCCTCTTCTCGCCCTACCGCGGCACGATCGCCACGGTCATGGTGCTCATCGTCGCGACCTCGCTCGTGGGCCTCGCGACCCCG
Source organism: Georgenia sp. Z1344 (assembly GCF_057652375.1). Classification (NCBI taxonomy): domain Bacteria; kingdom Bacillati; phylum Actinomycetota; class Actinomycetes; order Allobogoriellales; family Allobogoriellaceae; genus Georgenia; species Georgenia sp. Z1344. The sequence goes on from NZ_CM172728.1 coordinate 2,811,763, forward strand.
TTCATCACCCGGAGCCTCATCGACGACGCGATCCCGCACCAGGACGTCCCCCTCCTGCTCTGGCTGGTGGGCGGGCTCCTGGCGGTCACGGTCGTCACCGCGATCCTCGGCGTCGTGCAGACCTGGATGTCCACCACGGTGGGTCAGCGAGTGATGCACGGGCTGCGCACGGACGTCTTCAGCCACCTGCAGCGGCAGTCGGTCGACTTCTTCACCCGCACGCGCGGCGGCGAGGTCCAGGCCCGGCTCACCCAGGACATCCAGGGCATGCAGTCCGTCGTCACCTCGACTGCCACATCGATGGCGACCAACGTGACGACCGCGATCGGCACCGCCGTCGCGATGGTCGCCCTGTCCTGGCAGCTCTCGCTCCTCTCGCTCGCGGTGCTCCCGCCCGCGATCTGGCTCACGCGCCGGGTCGCGATCCTGCGCCGCGAGATCACCACGCGTCGCCAGCGGGCGATGGCCGACCTGCAGAGCCAGGTCGACGAGTCGCTGTCCGTCAGCGGCATCACGCTCGGCAAGATCCTCGGCACCGGCCCGGCCGCGTCGGCGACCTTCGCGACCACGTCGCAGCAGCTCGCGGACCTCGAGGTGCGCTCGCAGCTCGCCGGCCGCTGGCGCATGGCGAGCCTGAGCGTCGTCTTCGCCGCGATCCCCGCGCTCATCTACCTCGTCGCGGGTCTCCCGGCCACGTCGGGCGGGATGACGATCGGGACGCTCGTCGCCTTCACGGCCCTGCAGTCCCAGCTGTTCCGCCCGCTCATGGGCGTGCTCAACGTCGGCGTCCAGGTCGTCACCTCGCTCGCGCTGTTCAGCCGCGTGTTCGAGTACCTCGACCTCGTCGTCGAGATCGACGACCCCGCCGAGCCGGTCGAGATCGACCCTGGCACGGTCGCGGGCCACGTCCGCCTCGAGGGCGTCGAGTACCGGTACCCCGGCTCCGAGACCCCGGCGCTCACGGGCATCGACCTCGACGTGCCCGCCGGGTCCTCCCTCGCCCTGGTCGGGCACACGGGCTCCGGCAAGTCGACCCTCGGCTCGCTCGTCGCGCGCCTCGCGGACCCGAGCGAGGGTCGCGTGACCATCGACGGCGTGGACCTGAGGGACATGGCGCTCGCCGACCTCGCCTCCGTGGTCGGCGTCGTCTCGCAGGAGACCTACCTCCTGCACACGACGATCCGCGAAAACCTGCGCTACGCGCGTCCGGACGCGACGGACGCCGAGATCGAGTCAGCCGCCCGCGCCGCCCAGGTGCACGACCTCATCGCCGGACTGCCCGACGGCTACGACACCGTGGTCGGCTCGCGCGGCCACCGGTTCTCCGGCGGCGAGAAGCAGCGCATCGCGATCGCCCGCACGATCCTGCGCGACCCCCGCGTCCTCGTCCTCGACGAGGCGACCTCCGCGCTCGACACGGGCACGGAGCGGGCCGTCCAGGAGGCGCTCGACACGCTCGCGCAGGGACGGACGACGATCACGATCGCCCACCGGCTCTCGACGATCGCCGACGCCGACCAGATCGCCGTGCTCGACCACGGGCGGGTCGTCGAGCGCGGCACGCACTCCGAGCTCGTCTCCGCCGGCGGCGCGTTCGCGGCGCTCGCGGGCGCCCAGCAGGAGCTGGTCGAGGCCTGAGGGAACCCGCACCTGCGCACCGGCACGAGGGGCAGCCTCCCGAGAGGCTGCCCCTCGGACCGTTGGGTCAGTCCCCGGACAGCTCGGCGTCGCGGGTCATCACCGCGTTCGCGCCGGACACGACGGCGGCGGGGAAACCGGCGGCGTCGAGCGCGACCATCCCGGCGACCGTCGTGCCGCCGGGCGAGCACACCCGGTCGACGAGGTCCTGCGGGCTCGTGCCCTCGGCGGCGAGCTCGCGCGCCAGCGTGCCGGCGCCCGCGGCGGCCTGGGCGGCGATCCGCACGGCCTGGGCCTTCGGCATCCCGGCCGCCACCGCCGCGCGGGCGAGGGAGTCGATCAGCTGGAACACGAACGCGGGCGAGGACCCGGCGATCGCGGTGAACGCGCCGAACAGGCGCTCCTCGAGCACCTCGGCGGTGCCGACGGCCTCGAACAGGTCGACGACGGCGGACACCTGCTCCTCGGTGGTCGCCTCGTTCCCGCAGACGGCCGCGGCGCCGACCCCGACCTGGGCCGCGACGTTCGGCATCACGCGCACCACCGGGTGGCCGTCCGGGACGGCGGCGGTGAGGGTGGACAGCTGGAGGCCGGCCGCGATCGAGACGACCGGAGCCCCCGTCTCGGCCAGTGCCTCGCGGACCTGGTCGAGCACACCGAGGACGACGTGCGGCTTGACCGAGACGACCACGAGCCCGCCGGGACCGACCTCGCGAACGAGGGCTGCGGCGTCGGGCACGGCCGTGCCGCCCACCCCGGAGGCGAGGCGTTCCGCCGCGGCGGGGACCACGTCGGTGACGACGATGTCCCGCTCGCCGCCCGAGGCGGCGACCCCGTGGGCGATGGCCGAGGCCATGGCCCCCGAGCCGATGAAACCGATCCGCATGTCCGTCTCTCCTTCGCTGGTCCCCGCGCGCTGCCGAGGGCTCCATGATGGACCCATGAGCACGCCGATCTCAGCGCCGACCACCCCCGACAGCCCGCGCGCCCTCGTCACCGGGGCCTCCTCCGGCATCGGCCGGGCCACGGCCGTCCACCTCGCACGCGCCGGCTACCGCGTGGTCGCCACCGCCCGCCGCGCCGACCGCCTCGCCGCCCTCGCCGAGGAGATCGGCTGCGACACGTTCGTCGCCGACCTCACCGTCCAGGCCGACGTCGACGCGCTCGCCGCCCACGTCATCGCCGGCGGCCCGCTCACCTCGCTCGTCAACAACGCCGGCGGGGCCGTCGGCGCCGACCGGGTCGAGGACGGCGACCCGGCGGACTGGGCGCGGATGTACGACCTCAACGTGCTCACCACCCTGCGGGTGACCCGGGCGCTGCTGCCGCACCTGCGCGCGGACGGCGGCGGGGACGTCCTCGTCGTCACCTCGACGGCCGCGACCGGCACCTACCCCGGCGGCGCCGGGTACACCGGCGCCAAGCACGCGGCCCGGATGATCGTCGACACGCTCCGGCTCGAGCTCATGGGCGAGCCGATCCGCGTCCTCGACATCCAGCCGGGGATGGTCGCCACTCCGGAGTTCTCCGTCAACCGTTACCGGGGCGACGCGGCGGCCGCCGCCAAGGTCTACGAGGGTGTGGCCGAGCCGCTCACCGCCGACGACGTCGCCGACGTCATCACGTTCGCCCTCACCCGGCCGGCGCACGTCAACCTCGACTCGATCGTCATCCGGCCGCGCGCGCAGGCGACCCACACGCTCGTGCACCGGGAGCTCTGAGCGGGTCCGATCACTGCGTCGGCGACAGGTCCGGCTCGATCGGGTTCGTCGCGAGGACCTCGCCGGTCGTGCCGTCCAGGAGCACGCGCCACAGGCCGCCGTCCTCGCGCAGGACGCCGACGGCGAGGATCGGCCGGTCGGCGATGACCTGCTCGATGCCCGAGATCTGGCCCGGGACCGTCTCGGTCGCGGTGGTCGCGGCATCCGTGGCGGTCAGGCCCCACTCGGCGAGGATCGCGTCGTCGCTCGGCTCGATCTCCGGGCCCCACGAGGGCTCGTGCGACTCCGACAGGTGAAGCACGCCGATCTCGAGCTGCCCGGCGGCGGGGTCGCCGACGGTGCGGACGTACCACGTCGGCGGCTCGCCGGCCTGCGGCGCGATCGTCAGGACGGCGACCTGGCCGGTCGCCTCGAGCGCGGATGCTTCGATGGAGGCGACGTCGTCGACCGAGAGGGGGCGGCTGCCCGCCTGCCCCAGCGCGAGGTCGATGGCCGACAGGACGCTGGGGTCGATGCCGAGCTCGGCCGCCGGGTCGCCGCCGGTGTCGTCCGGCTCCTCGGCGGACGGTGCACCATCCGCGGCGCCGTCGTCGGTGCCCCCGTCGTCGGCGGTGCCGTCGTCGCCGTCCTCGGCCCCGTCCGTGGCACCCGGGGCGTCCTCCTCCGTGCTGCCGGCCGCCCCTCCGTCCTCGGGTGCGTCCGCGGACGGCGACCCCTCGGGCTCGGCGGGCGCCGTCGGTGTCGACTCGGGGGCGTCGGGCTCGGCCGCGACCGGGTCGTCCTCGCCGCCGGAGCATGCGGCGACGCCGAGGGCGGAGGCGAGGACGAGCGCGGTCAATGTCCGGATCGGGCGGGTGATCACGTGGGTGCGCGTCGACGAGCTCATGCGACGACGGTAGAAAGAACGGTGTCGTGGGTCACCATCGTCGAACGGGTACTTCAGCCCGTGTGTTCGCAGGTCGGGACGGAGCGGCCCGGCCAGGGCGCCGAGGTCAGGCCGTCGGTGCGTCGGAGGTGTCGTCCGGCGCGTGCGGGGCCGGGACAGCGCCCTTGTCCTGCTCCCCGTCCACCGGCCCGTCGGGGTGCACCTGCCCCGGGTCGTGCTCGGGGGTGACGACGTTGAGGACCTCGCCGGTCACCGCGTCGATCCCCACGCGCACGACGCTGCCGTCGTCGGCGCGGATGCCGACGAGGACGACCGACGCGGGCTCCTCCGGCGGCATGACGACGAGCACCTCGCCCGGGTGGATCGCGAGTGCGGTCACGGCCGCCTCGGAGGCCTGGACCCGCCAGCCCTGGACGACGTCGAGGGCCTCGGTCCCACCGGCCTCCTCCTCGGTCAGCGGGTACGTCTCCGCGTCGGCAGGGTCGACCCGTCCGTCGACGATCGCGGTCAGGCCCATCTCGTCGTCGGACACGGTCCAGGCGTCGAAGGCATCGTGGGAGCCCGTGTCGTCAGGGTTGATGCCGAGGTGGGTGTCGTGCCCGGTGTGGTCGAGCACCTGCTCCTCGATCGCCCGGAGCTCGTCGGGCGTCAGGGAGGGGACGGTCTCCTCGGTCTCGAGGAGCAGCGCGTCGATCGTGTCGAGCGCGGTGGGGCCGAGGTCGAGGACGTCGTCGGTGTCGGGGTAGGACTGCGCCGGACCGTCGGGGCCCGTCGTCGGGCCGTCCGGCGGGACGGTACCGACGGGGTCCCCGCCGGCGCAGGCCCCGGCGAGCGCGGCGACGAGGAGGAGGGCGGGGGCGCTGCGGCGGAGGCGGGTCGTGGGGGACATGGCGTCAAGGTAGGCGCGCGAGCGGTGCCGCGGGGCGGTACGGACCGGGCACGGCTCCCCGGTCAGAGGTCCCCGGCGGGGTGTCCTGCGCGGGGTGGGCGGACCCGCTGCGCGTTCGTCAGGAGTCGTGCTGGTCGGTCGGGATGTCGGAGCCGTCGAGCGGCCCCTCGCTACCGCCCTCGGCCTGTGCGGTCCCGCCGAGCTCGACGGCGTTGAGGACGTCGCCCGACTCGCCGTCGACGGTGATCCGGACGAGCGCGCCGTCGTCCTGGCGGATGCCGATCGCCATGAGCGGGTCCACGATGTCGTTCGTCGTGCCGGTGCCGAGGACCTCCCCCGGCCGCACCTCGAGGGCGCTGGTCACGGCCTCCGAGATGCCGACCGTCCACCGCTGCGTCGCGCCCTGGAGGCCCTCCGACGCGTTCGACATCGGACCCGACTGCGAGCCGAGCGGCGCCTCGCCCGGCCCCTCGACGTGGGCGAAGGCGACCTCGTCCGCCCCGAACGTCGAGATCTCCCAGGCGAACGTGTCGACGTCGCTGACGGAGACGGTCGTCGGGTACATCGACATCACGACGTCGTGCCCGGTCTCCTCGAGCGCGCTCGCCTCGAGCTCGGCGACCTCCTCGGCCGTCAGGCTCGGCGCGTCCGCGGGGGCGCCTGCCGTGTCGCGGTCGATGTTGGTGAAGTCGGCGGGATCGAGGCCGGCGTCCGCGTCGGTGGTCGGCACGTCGGGGGCAGGGGCGGGGGCGGACCCCGTGTCCGGCTCCGTGGTCGGGATGGTCGGGTCACCGCCGCAGGCTGCAGCACCGAGGCTGAGGGTGAGGAGGGTGAGGCCGAGGGGCGCGGGTCGTGAGCGGCGGCGCATGCCACTCAGCGTATTGAGGACCGCACCGGTCGTGATCTGGCGCGGCGGGGGAGTCCTGTCCGGGTTCGGGCACGGCTCCCCGGGAAAGTGGTGCCCGGGGAGCCGTGCCCGTCGGTGTCGGGCGATCAGTGTCAGCCGACGCGGACCTCGCCGGTGGCGGCGTCGACGTACACGTCCACGTCGTCGTCCTCGTCGAAGTCGAACTCCCAGTAGACCGTGCCGTCCTCGGTGTCGAGCTCGATCTCCTCGACCATCGGGTCGTCGCTGATCGCGCCCTCCTCCGCGGCGGCCGTGATGGCGTCGATCATCGTCAGCTCGGCGGCCTCGAGCTCGGCGAGCGTGTCGTCGTCCACGTCGTCGGACTCCTGCTCGACGATCGAGTGGTCGGGGCGCAGCGAGACCTCGATGAGGGTCTGGCCGTCGACGACGTCGACCTCGAAGCCGTCGTCGTCGCGCTCGATCATGACGACGTCACCCTCGGGGGCGACCTCGAGGGCCGCGGTGATGGCGGCGGCCAGGTCGGCCACGCCCGGCAGGTCGGCGGCCGCGCCCGCGTCGTCGCCCTGGTCGTCGGCGTCGTCGTTCTGGTCGTCGGCGTCGTCCGCGTCGTCGGTCCCGGTCTCGCCCTGGTCGTCCGCGTCGTTGTCGCCCGAGCCCGCGCCTGCGGCATCGGACCCGGTCTCGCCGGCGTCGTCGTTCTGGTCGTCGGACCCGGCCCCGGTGTCGGAGTCGGAGGTCGCGCCCTGGTCGTCCGAGGTCGTCTCCTCCTCGGTCGATGAGGAGCACCCGGCGAGAACCAGGGCCAGGGCGACGGTCGTGGTGGAGATGGCGGTGGTGAGTCGGTTCGTCGTCATGGCTCCATGGTGCGGCCGTGACGTGAGAGGCGGGTGAAGGACCAGGTGAGAGCCCTCTTATCCGCCCCGCGCGACCTGCGCTGAGAACCTTCTTATCGACGTGAACATAAGTGCGCCGTCCTGGATTTGATTCGCCGATCGACTGACATAGGGTGCGAGGAACGGGATCAACGAGCGCTCCCGTACCTCCCCCCGGTGCAGACGCTCAGGTAGGTCGTCGAGAGGGTATTTCCCATGTCTGACAGGACGTCATCCACCACGCAGCCGGCGAAGGTCGGTGCCTGGTTCATCGGTGCGCGCGGATCGCTGGCCACCACCGCCACGGTGGGCCTGCGTGCCCTCGCCCGCGGCCTCGCCGAGCCCTACGGCGTCACCACCGCCGCGGCCGACCTCGGCGGCGCGCCGTTCCCCGACTTCGACGACATCGTCGTCGGCGGGCACGACGTCGAAGGGACACCCCTGGAGAAGAAGGCCGCCGAGATCGCCGCCGGTGGCGTCTTCCCCGCCGAGATCGTCTCGATGGTCGCCTCGGACCTTGCCCGCATCGACCCCGAGGTGCGGATCGCGCCGACGGACGGCCCCACGCAGCAGCACGACATCGACCAGATGGCCGCCGACATCGCGGCCTTCCGGACGAACAACGGGCTGCGCACGGTCGTCGTCGTCGACATCTCCTCGACCGAGGCGCTTCCCGACGACCACCCGGCGTTCCACTCCGAGGAGGCGCTGCGCGAGGCACTCGACACCCCGGGCGGCGCGGTCCTGCCGCCGAGCGCGATCGGCGCCGCCGCGGCGATCCAGGCGGGCGCGCCCTACGCCTGCTTCACGCCGTCGGCCGGCATGAGCCTCCCGGTCCTGCGCGCGCGGGCCGAGGCGGCCGGCGTCCCGTTCGCCGGACAGGACGGCAAGACCGGCGAGACGCTGCTGCGCACCGTCCTCGCGCCGATGTTCACGGGCCGCAACCTCAAGGTGCTGTCCTGGGCCGGGACGAACATCCTCGGCGGCGGCGACGGCGCCACCCTCGCGGACCCGCAGGCCGTGCGCTCCAAGCTCGCCTCGAAGACCCGCGGCCTCCATTCGCTCGTCGGCGAGGACGTGGCCACCCCGCTGCACATCGACAACGTGCCGGACATGGGCAACCTCAAGACGGCCTGGGACCACGTCCACGCCGTCGGGTTCCTCGGCAGCCGGATCACGCTGCAGACCACGTGGAGCGCGCACGACTCGGCGCTCGCGGCCCCGCTCGTCATCGACCTCGTCCGCTCGCTCGCCCTCGCCTCCGACGCCGGCCTGTCCGGCGTGGTCCCCGAGCTCGGCTGCTTCTTCAAGGACCCGTGGGGCAGCGACGTCCACGCGTTCGCCGAGCAGACCCGGCGGTACGCCGCATGGGTCGAGCAGACCTCGCTGTTCGCGGCGGGTCGGCCGGCGGGCGGCGACGCGGCCTCGACCGGCGACGCGCCCTCGACCGACGACGCGGCCGGATCACCGGCTGCCGGCTCCGCGAACGGCACGGGCGAGCCGGCCGACGACTCCCGCGTCAGCGCCGGGCGATGACCACCCCGGGGGACCTGGCCGAGCTCGTCCGGGCGCCCGCCGCGCTCACGGTGCTCGGCGACACCCTCGTCGGCGCGGCGTCGGCCCGCGGGAGCGTGGGCGCGCGGGGGGTCGCGCTCTCGGCGTCCTCGGCCTGCATCTACCTGGCCGGGATGGCGCTCAACGACTACGCCGACGCCGACCTCGACGCCGTCGAGCGGCCCGAGCGGCCCATCCCGTCCGGGCGCGTGAGCCGTGAGATGGCGCTGGGCGTGGGCGCGGGACTGACGGCCGCGGGGATCGGCCTGGCGTTCGGCGCCGGCCGCGCGCACGGTCGCGTCTCGCTCGCGCTCGCCGCCTCGGTCTGGGCCTACGACCTGCTCGCGAAGTCGACGCCCGCCGGTCCGCCGGTCATGGCGGTGTGCCGCGGGCTCGACGTCCTCATGGGGGCCGCCGGCCCGGGCTGGCGCCGCGCCCTGCTGCCGGCCGGTCTCCTCGCCGTCCACACAGGGGCCGTCACCACGGTCTCGATGGGCGAGGTGCACGGCACGAGCAGCGCGCTCGCGTCGGGTGCCGCGGCCGTCACGGTCGGCACGGCCGCGACGATCCCCTTCGGCGCGCGCGAGGGCGCCACCGCCGGGGCGATCGTCGGCGCCGCCGTCTACGCCGGCTCCGTCCTGCCCCCGCAGCTCGACGCCGCCCGCGAGCCCACAGCCGCCAATGCCCGCACGGCCACCCGGCAGGGGATCCGCGGGATGGTCCCGCTGCAGACGGCGCTCGTCGCACGCACGGGACACGCGGCCGGGACCGCCGTGCTCCTCGCCGTCCAGGGCGTGAGCCGCCTCATCGCCCGCGCACGCACCAAGGGAGACGTGACATGACCACCGACGCGTTCGTGCTCGGCTACGGGACCAACGGGTTCGCCGACCACCGCCTGTCCGACGCGCTCGACGTCATGGCGGAGGCCGGCTACGGCGCCGTCGCCCTGACGATCGGCCACCCCCACCTCGACCCGTTCGCCGACGACTGGCGGGCGGCCACCGAGGCGCTCGCCGCGGACCTCGAGCGCCGGGGCTTCCGCTCCGTCGTCGAGACCGGTACCCGCTACCTCCTCGACCCCCGCGTCAAGCACCGCCCGACCCTCGTGGACCGCGAGGCCGACAGGCGCGTGGCGTTCCTGCGCCGCGCGGCCGAGATCGCCGAGATCCTCGGCTCCGACTGCGTCTCGCTGTGGAGCGGGGTCCTGCCGGGCGACGTCGACGCGGCCGAGGGGTGGGACCTCATGGTGGGGCGGCTCGCCGACCTCGTCGGGTCCGCCGCCGAGCGCGGCGTCGTCCTGTCCGTCGAGCCGGAGCCGGGCATGCTCGTCGAGACCGTCGCGGACGCCCTGCGCCTGCGCGCCGACCTCGGGAACCCGCCCGAGGTCGGGATCACGGTCGACCTCGGGCACTGCGTCGCCGTCGCGCCCGAGGGCGTGGTCGGCGCCCTGCGCGCGGCCGGCGACCTGCTGCGCAACGTCCAGGTCGACGACATGCTCCCCGGCGTCCACGAGCACCTCGAGCTCGGCGACGGCGAGCTCGACCTCACGGCCGCGATCGCGACCCTGCGGGAGATCGGCTACGCGGGCGTCGCGGCGGTCGAGCTCCCGCGGCACTCCCACGACGCCCCGCGCCTCGCGCGCACGTCCGCCGACGCGTGGCGGGCCGCGGCGGCCGAGGCGGGTGGAGCGCCGGCGGCAGGGGCTGACCGCGCCGGCGGCGCGACCGACTGGTCCGGGAGCAGTGGTCCGTCCGGCGCGGGAATGCGATCCGATTCCGGGGCCGGCGACCCCCGCTCGGCGGCCGGGCAGCACCCGTGGACGACGGGCGCCGTCGCGGCGGTCACTGCCGACCCCGCGCGCGTGACCCGGTTCTTCGCCGAGGCCGGCCGCAAGGTGGGCCGCGCGCCGCTCGACGAGGCCGACACGGGCGGGTTCGCCGGCACCGCCGACGACGCCGCCCGCGCCGCGCTCGTCCGCGCACTGCGCGCCGCAGGCGCCGACGTCGGGCATCTTCGTGCCCTCTACGAGCACGGCGACGACGCCGAACGACGCGGCGTGATCCGCGGCCTCGGCGCCGTGACCGCGGCCGGCGAGCTGCCCGAGGACTGGCGCGCCACCGGCCTCGACCTCACCGCCGACGCCCTGCGGACGAACGACCCCCGACTCGTCGCCGCCGCGATGGGCCCGTTCGCCGCCGCCTGCCTCGACGACCACGCGTGGCGCCACGGCGTGCTCAAGCTCGTGTTCATGGGCGTCCCGCTCGCCGTCGTCACCGACCTCGACCGGCGCCGGGACGCCGAGCTCGCCGCGATGGCCTCCCGGTTCGCCGAGGAGCGCCGCGCCGCCGGCCGCACCGTCCCCGACGACCTGCACCTCATCGACGAGACCCGCCAGGAGGCGTGACATGCGCATCTTCGACCCCCACATCCACATGACGTCGCGGACCACCGACGACTACGAGGCGATGTACGCGGCCGGCGTGCGGGCGCTCGTCGAGCCGGCGTTCTGGCTCGGCCAGCCCCGCAGCAACGTCGGGTCCTTCGTCGACTACTTCGACTCGCTCATCGGCTGGGAGCGGTTCCGCGCCGCGCAGTTCGGGATCCGCCACCACTGCACGATCGCGCTCAACCCGAAGGAGGCCGGCGACCCGCGCCTGGCCGAGGTCATGGACGTCCTGCCGCGCTACCTCGGCAAGGACGGGGTCGTCGCCGTCGGGGAGACCGGGTACGACTCGATGACGCCCGAGGAGGACGACATCCTCGCCCGCCACCTCGCCCTCGCCATCGAGTTCGAGCTGCCCGCCCTCGTCCACACGCCCCACCGCGACAAGGCGCCCGGCACGCGCCGCACGCTCGACGCCGTGGCGGAGGCCGGGATCGGCGTCGAGCGGGTGCTCGTCGACCACCTCAACGAGACGTGCGTCGACATGGTGGCCGACTCCGGGGCGTGGATGGGCTTCTCCATCTACCCGGACACGAAGATGGACGAGGACCGCGTGGTGGCGATCATGCAGCGCATCGGCATCGAGCGCGTCATCGTCAACTCCGCCGCCGACTGGGGTCGCTCCGACCCGCTGAAGACCGTCAAGACCGGCCGCGCGATGCTCGCGGCCGGGTTCTCCGACGACGACGTCGACCGCGTGCTGTGGCGCAACCCCGTCGAGTTCTACGGACAGTCCGGGCGCCTCGAGCTCGAGCCGATCCCCGGGTTCGAGCCGGAGAAGCAGGGCCCCGACCTGTTCGAGGGCAACTCGGTGCTACGCGGCATGAAGTCGCGGCGGGAGGACTGATGGAGCTCTCCTACTGCACCAACGTCCACCCCGCCGAGGACCTCGACGGGATCATCGATCAGCTCCACCGCCACGCCGGTCCCGTGCGGCGCGAGGCCGGGCTCGACACCCTCGGGGTCGGACTCTGGCTGCCCGTCGGCGCGGCGGCCGAGCTCGCCGGGGACGCCGCGGCGCGCGACCGGCTGAGGGATGCGCTGGCGAGCGAGGGGCTCACCCTGCGCACCGTCAACGCGTTCCCGTACACGGGCTTCCACGACGACGTCGTCAAGCTCGCCGTCTACCGCCCCGACTGGACCACGCCCGAGCGGCTGCGGTACACGACGGACTGCGCGACGGTGCTCGCGGAGCTGCTGCCGGAGGGCGGGACGGGGAGCATCTCCACGCTGCCGCTCGGCTGGCGCACCGGCTGGGACGCGAGCGCCGATGCCGCGGCGGAGGAGAACCTGCGCGCCGTCGTCGGGCACCTGCGTGGCCTCGAGGCGCGGACCGGGCGGACGGTGCGACTCGCGATCGAGCCCGAACCGGGCTGCATCCTCGACAACGTGTCCGACGTCGTCGCCTGGCTCGGCGCCCGACCCTCGCTCGTCGAGGACGGGTACGTGGGCCTGTGCCTCGATACCTGCCACCTCGCGGTCTCGTTCGCGGACCCCGTCGGCGCGGTGGCCGCGGCGACGGCGGCGGGCGTGTGGGTGGTCAAGGTCCAGGCCTCCGTGGCGCTCGAGGTGCCGGACCCGGGCGCGCCAGGCGCGATGGCCGCGCTCGAGCCGTTCGCCGAGGCGCGCTACGTCCACCAGGTGCGGGCGCAGCCGGTGGGGGGTGCGGGCGCGGGCGCCGAGGACTTCGGCGACGTGCCCCAGGCCGCCGGCGTGTGGCCGGACGCGGGAGACGCGGCTGACGCCGAGCGGCCGCTCGCCGCCGACGACCTCGTCGACGTCCTGCGCGCCGATCCGCCGTGGCCCGTCGACCGCCCGTGGCGCGTCCATGTCCACGTCCCCCTGCACGCCCGGCCGGCCGAGCCCCTGCGCGCGACCACCGAGGTGCTCGCCGCCGCCGTCGCTGCCGTCCTCGACGCCCCGCACGGCGAGGCGGCGCACCTCGACGTCGAGACGTACACGTGGCACGTCCTCCCGGACCAGCTGCAGCCGACCTCGCTGGTCGAGGGCATCGCCGCCGAGCTCCGATGGGCGACCGAGCACCTCGGCGCCGCCGTCCACCCGACCGCCGTCCACCCGACCGCCGATGCGGCCGATCTCGCGGCCGCCGGCACCACCCGCACGAGAGAGGAGGTGGCCCGATGAACCGCGTCCTGCTCCTCGACGTCGTCGGACTCACCCCGAAAACCCTGGCCGCCATGCCCCGACTCCGTGCCCTCGGTGAGCAGGGCCGGGCCGTGGGGCTCGAGACGATCCTGCCCGCCGTCACGTGCTCCGTGCAGTCGACGATCCTCACCGGCCGCCTGCCGCGCGAGCACGGGATCGTCGGCAACGGCTGGTACTTCCGCGGCGTCGGCGACCCGCTCCTGTGGCGCCAGCACAACCGGCTCGTCGAGGCGGAGAAGGTGTGGGAGACCGCGCGGCGGACCGCCCCGGACCTCCACGTGGCGAACATGGGCTGGTGGTACGCCATGGGCGCGACCACGGACATCACCGTCACGCCGCGCCCGATCTACCACGCCGACGGTCGCAAGAGCCCCGACGCCTACGTGCGGCCGCCCGAGCTGCACGACCGGCTCGTCGGCGAGCTGGGGGAGTTCCCGCTGTTCCAGTACTGGGGGCCGACCGCGTCGATCGTCTCCTCGCGCTGGCTCATCGACGCCACGCGCGGGCAGCTGCGGGGGCGGTTCGGTCAGCCGGCGTCGGACCTGGTGATGACGTACCTGCCGCACCTCGACTACGACCTCCAGCGCTTCGGCCCCGATGCGCCCGAGGCCGATGCGGCCGCCGCCGAGCTCGACCGGGAGCTCGCCCCGCTGCTCGACGACGCGCTCGAGCTGGGGTACTCGGTCATCGTGCTGAGCGAGTACGGGATCGAGAACGCCGACCGGCCCGTCGACATCAACCGGGCGCTGCGCCGCGAGGGCCTCCTCGAGGTCTACGTCCAGCAGGGGCTCGAGCAGCTCGACCCGTGGACGTCGCGGGCGTTCGCCGTCGCGGACCACCAGGTGGCGCACGTGTACGTGCCGGACCCGGCGGACCTGCCGCGCGTCAAGGCGGTCGTGCAGGGGCTCGCGGGGGTGGACGAGGTGCTCGACCGGACCGAGCAGGCCCGCTACGGCATCGACCACGAGCGCGCGGGCGACCTCGTGGCGGTCGCCGAGCCCGGCTCCTGGTTCACGTACTACTTCTGGCTCGACGACGATCGCGCGCCCGAGTACGCGCGCGGCGTCGACATCCACCGCAAGCCCGGCTACGACCCGGCCGAGCTGTTCTTCAACCCGGCCGACCGGCTCGCCAAGGCCAAGGCCGGGCTCAACCTCGTGAAGAAGAAGGCCGGGCTGCGCTACGCCATGAGCACGGTGCCGCTCGACCCGAGACTCGTGGGCGGGACGCACGGGCGGATCCCGGACTCGAGGGCGGATGCGCCGATGCTGCTGACGTCGGACGCGTCGCTGCTCGGGGACGCGGTCGAGTCGGTCGCCGCGACGGACGTGCGGGACCTCGTGCTCACCGCCCTCGGCACGCCGGAGGGGGCGCGGTGACGGCCCCCGAGCTGGTCGTGCTGCTCGACGAGGACGGGACGCCCGTGGGCAGCGCGCCGAAGGCCGAGGTGCACTCGACGGAGACGCCGCTGCACCTGGCGTTCTCCTGCTACGTGCTCGACGCGCGGGGGCGGACGCTCATCACCCGGCGCGCGCTGAGCAAGCAGACGTGGCCGGGCGTGTGGACGAACGCGTGCTGCGGGCACCCGGCGCCGGGGGAGGCGGTCGAGGTCGCGATCGCCCGACGGATGCGCGAGGAGCTCGGGCTCGAGGTCACGGGGATCCGGCCGGTGCTGCCGGACTTCCGCTACCGGGCGGTCGCGGCGGACGGGATCGTCGAGAACGAGATCTGCCCCGTGTTCGTCGGTCAGGTGGCCGGGGACCCGGCGCCCGCGCCCGACGAGGTCGAGGAGTGGGCCTGGCTCGAGGTCGACGAGCTCGTGACCGCGATCGGGGCCGCGCCGATGGTGTTCAGCCCCTGGTCGGTCGAGCAGGTGGCGCAGATGCGCGAGCAGGGGGTGCTGCCCCGTGCCGGGTAGCGCGGCGGTGGACGGGACGACGACGCCCGCCCCACCGTCGCCCGCCCCGTCGTCGGACGTCTCTGCGCTCGCCGCCCAGGTCGACGCGTTCATGTCCGGCGCCGCCACGCTGACGGAGGACCTGTGGGACGAGGTGGTCGCGGGCCCGGCGTCGTCGGAGGCTCTCACCGAGCTTGTCGCGGCCGCGCGAGCGGCCGACGGCGGCAAGTACCTGCGGCCCCGGCTCGTGGCCGCGTCCTGCTACGCCGCCGGAGGCGCGGACCTCCCGCTGCTGCGCCGCGTCGCCGGCGCGCAGCAGCTCCTGCACGTCGCCCTGTGCGTGCACGACGACCTCATCGACGGCGACGAGGTGCGGCACGGGCGCGTCGGCGTCGTCCCCCGTGTCGAGAGTGCGGCTCAGGCGGCGGGGGAGACCGCGACCGACGCCCGACGTCGCGGGTCCGCCGCCGGTGTCCTCGCCGGCGACCTCGCGATCACCACGGCGCTCGGGGCGCTCGTGTCGGCGCCCGCCCCGGCGGACGTGCGGCTGCGGCTCGCGCAGACCGCGCTGTCGGCGCTCCAGCAGGCGATCGCGGGCGAGACCCTTGACGTGTGGTCCGAGACCGCGCCGCCCGAGACGGCCCGGCCGCTGTCCGTGGCGGCGCTGAAGACCGCCTCGTACAGCATCACGCTGCCGCTCACGCTCGGGGCGGTCGCCGCCGGCGTGACCGACGAGGCCGCGCTGGCCGCCCTGGGCGAGGTGGGGGAGCCGCTCGGCATCGCCTACCAGCTCCGCGACGACGACCTCGGCCTGTTCGGGGAGCCCACGACGACGGGGAAGTCCGTCGTCTCCGACCTGCGCGACGGCAAGCGCACCGAGCACGTCCGGGTCGCGGCGCTGCGGGCCACGCCGGAGCAGCGGCGCGACCTCGACCGGCTGCTCGGCGATCCCGACCTCGACGACGACGGGGCAGAGGTCTTGCGCACGATCATCGTCTCCACCGGCGCGCGGGCCGCCGTCCTCGAGCAGGTCGACGCCCTGCTCGGGCAGGCCCTGGAGGCCGCCGAGGCAGGGCTGCCGCCCGCGCTGTCCACCTACCTCGTGGGTCTGACGGCCTCCCTGCGCGATCGCGAGAGGTAACCTCGAGAACTTATGACTACGCGTTGGCAACGACACTCCTGTCGTTGAGATGATGAGGATTTCCGATAGCGACCGCGATGCCCTGGAGGCGAGCAGCGGGGAGACGCCCGAGTGGCGTCTCCTGGAGCTCACCCGGTCCGACTCGATGAACGTCGTCGTCTCCGTCCTCATGAACCCGAGTCTCAGCGAAGCCGTGCTCCGCAGTCTCGTTGAGGCGCGCCCGGACATGGCCGAGTCGATCGCGAGGAAGAAGAATGCGCCGCTGGAGGTGATCGAGGCACAGCCGGTGAACCGCATCGGTGCGGCGATCGTCAACTACATGTGGCGGATCGGGGCCGACGACGACCTGTGGCGTCGATTCGTTTCCGCCCAGCGCGCGCACCCGCCGACCGGTGGCCCCCCGCTCGGTGAGATCACTCGCGAGTATCGGATCCGGCATGAGCGCGACGAGGTCGCGCACCGCGCGGCCACCGCGAGGCATCGCGCCATGCAGGACGAGAATTGGCACATGAATCGTCTGCACAAGGAAGTGGTGGACCCGGCCACGCCCCTTGCCCGTCTCCTCGAGATCGCTCGGGACGACTCGATGTACTTCGCGTCCGCAGTGCTGGCCAGGGAGCCGCTGCCCGTCGAGGTCCTCGCGGTGCTGCGCGAGCTGCATCCTCACGTGGCCGACGAGGCCGAGCGGATCGCCGCCCGGTCCCGTCAGGACCCGCCCCTGGCCCCAGAACGGAAGTCGGTCGAACCCCGAGACTGAGGGTGCAGGTGCGCAGATCAGGTGTCGCTCATCTGTTCTGCAGACCCCACGCCGAGAGTGCGGTCGGGGAGGGCCCCGACCGCACTCTCGACGATCCCGAACCGCACACTCGGCGATCCGGTCAGGTGGGGGAGCGGTCAGTCGTTGCGGCGGCGCTGATCGCCGAGCACCGTCGACTGCAGCGGCCGGCAGGTCTCCGCGGCCAGCAGCGTGAGGACCAGCCCCAGCGCCACGGTCGCCGCCATGACGAGGATCCCGGTCGTGCTCGGCGTGGCGAACGCGAGGAACGGCACCGAGAGCAGCAGCCCCACGCCGATCGAGATGGCGAGCGTGACGACGAGCGGCACGAGCACCTGGTGCCGGCGCAGCGCCGCGAACATCGTCCGAGGCGTCCCCGCGCGGTCCATCGCCACCGACTCGTCAGCCCGGTCGACCACGGTGGAGGCCTGGTTGACGAGCGTCGACGTCGCGGCCACCACCAGTCCGACGGCCAGGGTGATGACCACGCCGGTGCGCATGTCGGTCGCCATGATGATGTCGCTCGGCTGCGACCCGAGGGTGTCGGCGTCCGAGGGCAGCAGCGCGGTGAACGTGGCGATCATGCCGAGCAGGGCCACGCTCGAGACGTTGCGCCAGGCGGCCCGCGGGTCGTCGACGATCCGGCGCGCCGCGAGCAGCTGCGGCACCGAGGAGGTGTGGGCGAGCGGGCGGGCCACGAGCTGGAGGACCCACGGGCCCACGAGGTTGAGCGCCCCGATGACCAGCAGCATCATGCCGACGAGGAACGCGTAGCCGATGAGTTCCGAGATCTGGATGAGGTCGGTGAACGACTGGGAGACCAGGCCGAACGCGAGCACGGCGGCGACCATGATGACGAGCCGCCACATCTTGAGCCGCGGCGGGACCTGCTGCGCGGCCACGCCGAGCGGGCTGATCCGCACGCGCTGCAGGCCGACCACGGTGGACAGCGCGGCGAGCGCGATGAGGACCACCACGGTGGCGAGCCCGAGCCAGATCGGCACGAGCATCTCCGTCGCGCCGATCGGGACGCCCTGGAAGGACACGGCCTGCCACAGCGGGAGGGAGAGCAGCCACAGGACGCCGCCGGCCAGCGTGCCGAGCGCGGCCTGGACGAGCGTCTCGAGCACGGACAGGGTGACGATCTCGCCGCCGGTCATGCCGACGAGGCGCAGCGAGGCGAGCCGGCGGGACCGGCCCCGCGCTCCGAGCCGGGAGGCCGCGGCCCCGAGACCGAGGACCGGCAGGACGAGGAGCGCACACGCGATGGCGGCGAGCACCACGTACATCTGCATCTGCCCGTCGACCATGGCGGCGGGGACGTCGGGGCTGTCGAACCCCATGGCGGTGACGACGGACTGCGGTGTCTCCCGGAAGCGGGTGATGAACATCCACGTGCCGCCGACCACGGTGAGGGTGAGGAACGAGCTGACGGCGAAGGTGATGACGGCGAGCACGTCTAGCGTCGCGCCGGCCCTCGCTCCGCGCATGCGGGCCAGGGCGAGCCTGGGGGCGAGGGAGAGGACCTGGTTCATCGCGCGGCCTCCATCTTCGTGTCGGCGTGGATCATGGCGTCGCGGAGCTCGACGAGCCGCTCGCACCAGCTGGCCACCTGCGTGTCGTGGGTGACGACGACGAGGGTCGCGCCGGTCATGCGTGTCGTCGTCGTCAGCACCTGCATGACCTCGTGGCCGGTGGCCTGGTCGAGCGCCCCCGTGGGCTCGTCGGCGAACACGACCGACGGGCCGTGGACCATCGCTCGCGCCACCGCCACGCGCTGCGCCTGCCCCCCGGACATCTCGCCCGGCCGGCGCCCGGCGGCGTGCCCGATGCCGAGGCGCTCGAGCCAGGACTCGGCCTCCTTGAGCGCGGGGCCGCGCGAGGTGCCGCCCAGCATGAGCGGCAGTGCCACGTTCTCCCGCGCCGAGAGCTCGGGGACGAGCTGGCCGTCCTGGAAGACGAAGCCGAGGCGCTCGCGCCGCAGCCGGGACCGGGCGGCGTCGCCGAGAGAGGAGACGGGGACGTCGCCGAGGCGGACCTCGCCGGAGTCCGGCACGCGGATGCCGGCGAGGCAGTGCAGGAGGGTGGTCTTGCCGGAGCCGGAGGGCCCCATGACGGCGAGGGACTGGCCGGCCGGGACGGCGAGACTGACGCCGGCCAGGGCGCGGACCTGCCCGTACGTGGTGGTGAGGTCGCTGGCGATGAGGGCTGCTGGGCCGTTGCTCTGTGTCATGCCTCCACCTCACTGCCTGCCGGACGGGTTTCCCATGGTGCCCGGTGCCGACCTGGGGTGGTGCTGGCACCACCGCCGTGCGGGCGCCGGCACTCCGGGCCGGTGGGCCGGGCCTCGGTACGGTAGCGGGGTGTCGTCCCTGAGCAGGCCCGAGCGCCGCGCGCGTCGCCTGTTCTGGCTGCAGGTCGGCGTCGGCCTCGTCGGTGGGATCGTCCTGTTCGGCACGGTCCTCGCCTCTCTCAGCGCCGGCCCGTGGTGGGCCTACGCGGCCGTCCTTGCGCTGGTCTGCCTCGGCGTCCTCGTCGGTGCGCTGCTCGCCCTCGAGCGCCGCAAGCCGTTCGCGGAGGACGTCCCGGACGTGCCGGAGTGGGCGCAGCGCGTTGCCGACCTGCGCACCTCGCGCCGGGAGATCGTCGCGGCCTTCGAGCTCGAGCGGCGCCGCATCGAGCGCGACCTCCACGACGGAGCCCAGCAGCACCTCGTCACCGCCGGCATGAAGCTGGGGGAGGCGGCGATGCTCGTCGAGCAGCAGGCCGGTACCTCTCCGGGTCACGACCACGCCCCCGACGACGACGCCGCCACGCCCGGTGCCGACCGCCTCGCGGAGGCGGCCCGGCTGCTGTCCGCCGCGCAGGACGACGCCGACCGGGCGCTCGCCGCCCTGCGCGAGACGGTCTCCGGCATCCACCCCACGGTGCTGTCCGACCGGGGGCTCGAGGCGGCCGTCCGCGAGCTCGCCGAGCGTGCCGTCGTCCCCGTCACCGTGCAGGTCCCGCACGCACTGCCCGCGCTGCCGGAGGGCGTCGCCGCGGTCGCCTACTTCGTCGTCAGCGAGGCGCTGACGAACGTGGTGAAGTACGCGCCGGACGCGTCGGTCACCGTGCTCCTCGTCGTCGACGACGCCCTGCACGTCTCGATCGTCGACGACGGACCCGGCGGGGCGGAGATCGTGCCCGGGCGCGGGTTGGCCGGCATGTCCGAGCGGCTAGGGCGTGTCTCCTAAGCGGTGGCCCGGGTGTGCGTGAGTCTGGGTGGATGAGTCGCAGAAGTGTGTTGTCCGACGCGCAGTGGGAGACGATCGAGTCGCTGTTGCCTGCTCAACGTCCCTGGTCAGGTAGACCCAGGCGGGATCACCGCCAGGTGATCGAGGGAATCATCTACCGCTACCGGTGCGGTCTGGCCTGGCGAGATCTGCCCGAGGAGTTCGGGCCCTGGCAGACCGTCTGGAAGCGCCATCGAGCCTGGGCTCAGGACGGAACCTGGGACCGGGTCCTCGACGCTCTCCTGGTCCGCGCCGACGCCCAAGGAGAGCTGGACTGGTCGGTCGCGGTCGACTCCACGATCTGCCGCGCTCACCAGCACGGCACGAACCTGGCCCGCACCACAGGGGGAGCTGTGGAATCACAAGAATCTGCGCGTCGAGCCTCCTGATCACGCGTTGGGCCGTTCCCGAGGCGGACTGTCGACAAAGATCCATCAGCTCGTCGACGGGCACGGACTACCCCTGGTGATCCTGTGCGGGCCCGGCCAGGGCGGCGACTCACCCATGCTGCGCCCGTTGCTCGATGCCCTCTCGATCGACCGAGCCGGGCCCGGTCGCCCTCGAACGAGACCGGACATGCTGCGTGGCGACAAGGCCTACTCCTCGCGCGCCACCCGGCAGGCTCTGCGCCGTCGCGGCATCAAATGCGTCATCCCCGAGCCCCGCGACCAGCAGCAACACCGGCGCAACCGCGGCTCACGCGGTGGCCGGCCCGTCGGACTGGACACCGAGGCCTACCGCGGCCGCAACGTCATCGAACGCGGATACAGCGATGTCAAACAATGGCGCGCGCTGGCCACCCGCTACGACAAGCTCGCACTGACCTACCGAGCAGGAGCCGTCCTGCGAGCCGTCACCCAATGGCTCAACCACCTGCTTTAGAGACATGCCCTAGCCGCCGTCGGGAGCGCGCTCGAGGTCTCCAGCCCCGCCGGCGGCCCGACGATCGTCGCCGCCCACGTGCCCCTGCTGCTCGACCAGGGGGACGCCGCCGTCGTCGTCGAGCTCGGAGGTCGGTCGTGAGACTGGTGGTGGCGGACGACGCGGCGCTGCTGCGGGAGGGCCTCGTGGGGCTGCTCGAGCGGCAGGGGCACGACGTGGTGGCCCAGGCGGCGTCGGCGCCCGAGCTCGAGGCCGTCGTCGAGAAGGTGGCGGACAGCGGCGAGGCGATCGACGTCGTCGTCACCGACGTGCGGATGCCGCCCGGCGACGGCGAGGACGGCCTGCGCGCCGCCGCCCGGATCCGCGCAGCGCACCCGGAGATCGGCATCCTCGTGCTGTCCCAGTACGCGGCCCCGGCGTACGCCGCGGAACTGTTCGCGCCGCTCTCCGACCCGGCCGCGGCTTCGTCCCGGCCCGACGTCGGTGGGCTGGGCTATCTGCTCAAGGAGCGGGTGGCGCGGGTGGCGGACTTCATGCGCTCGCTCGGGATCGTCGCGGCCGGGGGAGTGGTGGCGGACCCCGACGTCGTCTCGCGCCTCGTGGCGGGGCGCCGCACCGCCGTCGACACGCTGACCGTGCGCGAGCGGGAGGTGCTCGAGCTCATGGCCTCCGGGCTGAGCAACTCCCAGATCGCGGAGCGGCTCGTGCTGTCGAACGGGGCGGTGGCCAAGCACGTGGCCAACGTGTTCAGCGGGCTGGGGCTCGCGGCGAACGAGGAGAACCGCCGCGTGCGGGCGGTGCTCGCCTACCTCACGGCGGTCGGTCCCTGAGCCGGCACCACCCGTCAGGTGGTGGTGCCGCCCTCGTCGGGCTCCTCGCTCTCGTCGCGGTCGTCCCGGGACCTGCCGTCCGAGGCACCGTCGCCGACCGGCACCGCGTTGAGCACCTCACCGGTGGCGGCGTCGACGGTCACCCGCAACGCGGTCCCGTCGTCCTGGAGGATCCCGACCGCGAGGAACGGGCGGGCCGACACGTCGTCCGTCGTGGCGACGATGACGACGGGCCCCGGGCGTGCGGTCACCGCTGCCGCCACTGCATCCGTCAGTCCGACCTCGTGGGCGGCCAGCTGGTCCTCGGCGCCGGTATCCAGCTCCTCGTTGCCGAATGTCTCGACCTCGAGCGGCTCCCAGGCCTGCGGGTCAGGGTCGAGCGGGGCCGGCCAGCTGACGATGCTCACCTCGTCGGCAGCAGCCGTGTAGACCTGCCACACGTCCTGATCGAACCGGCCCTCGGTGCCGTCAGTCGTGCCGTGCTCCTCCGGAAGCGCGATCGTCGAGTGCTCGACCACCCAGGCGATCCGTTGCCCGGTCTCGCCGAGGGAGAGCTCTTCGAGAGTTGCGATGTCGGCGATGCTCGGCGTCGGGCTCTACTCGTCCGCGTCGCGCAGCGCACGATCGATGGTGTCGAACGCATTGTCGGGCAGCCCGAGCCCGTCGTCCGTCGACGGGAGTTCTGCGGGCGATGCGGGCGCGGTGTCGCACTCCGCCCAGTCCGGGCAGGGGGCCGACGGCGTTTCGGTGGGACCGGTGGGACCGGTGGGTCCGGTGGGGCCGCCGGAGGGAGCGATCGGGTCGCCCGCGCACGCACCGAGCGTCAGCGCGATGCCGGCCACGGCGGCGAGGGACCAGGTGGTGCGGTGCGGAGACATGCCGCGACCGTAGCCGTGCCACGGTGCGATGCTCCGGTGCGGACGAGGGGAGCGGTGCCCCGGGGCACCGCTCCCCTCGCTGGGTGCGGGTGGGTGCGGGCGGCGCGCCGGGCCGAGGGGTGCGGACAGGCCCGGCCGGCCGGCGATCGTGGCCGTCAGCCGACCGGGCTGACGTTCTCCCCGGTGACGGCGTCGTAGACGACCGAGAAGTCGTGCGGGCCGTAGAACAGGAAGTTCCACGCCGCATCGCCCTCCCAGACTGCCGTCAGGGACACGCTGTGCAGGATGAACTCCCCGCCGCCGAGGCTGGTCTCGGCGAGCGCGAGCTCGATGGCGTCGTCGATGGTCAGCGCCGCGACGTCGAGGTGTCCGAGGATCTCCGAGTCGGCGGGCGTCGAGGTTTCGTCGACGACGGCGCCCGACGGGTCGAGGGTGATCGTCAGCAGCTGGTCGCCGCTGACCGCCTCGACCACGGTGCCGTTGCCCTCGGGCTCCTCGGGGTACTCGCTGGTGTCGTTGTGCGAGACGGCGACGACCTGGGCGTCGGGGTGGGCGTCCTGGACGGTCGCGATCGCCCCGAACAGCTCCACGGAGCCGGGGACGTCGGTCGGGTGCGCGCTGCCGGCGTCCCCGCTCCCATCACCCTCGTCGTCCCCCTGGTCCTCGGACGGCGACTCCTCGGTCGGAGCGTCGTCGGACGGCGTCTCCTCCGCGGGCGGTTCCTCTGTGGTCGGGTCCTCGGACGGAGTCTCGTCGGAGGGTGCTTCTTCCGTCGTCGGTTCCTCGGTCGGCTCGGGCGCCGGCTCCGACGTGGCCGGTGGGGCGGGTTCGGTGGTGTCGACGTCGTCGTCCGAGCATGCGGCGAGGCTCAGTGCAAGAGCTGCCGCTGCCGTCGCTGCCAGTGTCTGCCTCGTCGTCGAGTACCGCATCGCGCCACTGTGGCGCCGTCGCGCCTGATGCGCACCGGACGCGCATGGGGAGGTCAGCCCGCCATGGTCATCCGCGCAGGTCGGGGGGGGGCTGGCGGTGCAGGGGCGAGGAGGAAGGTCGCGTACGCGTGGCCCCACCCGGACGCTCGACGACCACGACGAACCGCAACCTTGACGACGACGAACCGCAACCTCGACGAACCGCATTTTCGACGGAGACGAACCGCAACCTCGACGAACCGCAACTTCGACAAACCGCAATCTCGACGGGCACCAACCGCAATCTCGACGCAGCGGTAGGATGGGCACACAGGCATCGACCCGGCCCGCGCGAGCGGGGCATCACCGGCGAGCCTCCGGAAGAACAGGCGCCTCCGCGCAGCGGGTGCGCCCCAGTAGAACCGGACGGGGCAGGCCCGTGACAGCCGGAGCAGAGCGGCCGCACCCGCGCGCGAGCAGGGGTGCGGCAAGCGGGGTGGTACCGCGGCACCGACCGCGCGGAGACGCGCGGCAGGAGAGTCGTCCTCGCACGGCAGGCAACCCGTGACGAGAAGGACCGCGATGAGCACCCAGGGCCACTACCCCCTCCACCGCGACGGCGACGTCGACCCCTCGCCGCGCCTGCCCCAGATCGAGGAGTCCGTCCTCGCGCACTGGAGGGCCGACGGCACGTTCCAGGCCTCGATCGACAACCGCGAGCCGGGCGAGAACGGGGACAACGAGTTCGTCTTCTACGACGGCCCGCCCTTCGCCAACGGCCTGCCCCACTACGGCCACCTGCTGACGAGCTACGTCAAGGACCTCGTCGCGCGCTTCCAGACGCAGCGCGGCAAGCGCGTCGAGCGCCGCTTCGGCTGGGACACGCACGGCCTGCCCGCCGAGCTCGAGGCCGAGCGGATCCTCGGCATCACCGACAAGTCCCAGATCGACGAGATGGGCATCGAGGCCTTCAACAAGGCCTGCCACGACTCCGTGCTCCGCTACACCGGCGAGTGGCAGGACTACGTCACCCGCATGGCCCGCTGGGTCGACTTCGAGCACGACTACAAGACCCTCGACGTCACCTACATGGAGTCGGTGATCTGGGCGTTCAAGCAGCTCTACGACAAGGGCCTGGCCTACGAGGGTTACCGCGTCCTGCCGTACTGCTGGAACGACCAGACGCCGCTGTCCAACCACGAGCTCCGCATGGACGACGACGTCTATCAGGACCGCCAGGACGAGACCGCCACCGTCGGAGTGCGGCTCGAGACCGGCGAGCTCGCCCTGATCTGGACCACCACCCCGTGGACGCTGCCCTCGAACCTGGCCATCGCCGTCGGGCCGGATATCGACTACGTGGTGGTGCGCCCGGCCGACGGCCCCGCCGCCGGCGAGCGCGTCATCCTCGCCGAGGCCCTCCTCGGCGCCTACGCCAAGGAGCTCGGCGAGGAGCCCGAGATCGTCGAGCGGCTCACGGGACGCGACCTCGCCGGGCGCAGCTACGCCCCGATCTTCGACTACTTCACCGGCCGCGACGACGACGCCGCCCCGGGACCGCACGCCTGGCAGATCATCCTCGGCGACTTCGTCACCACCGAGGACGGCACCGGCCTCGTCCACCTCGCCCCCGCCTTCGGTGAGGACGACATGACGGTGTGCGACGCCGTCGGGATCCGCCCCGTGGTGCCCGTCGACGCCGCGGGGCGCTTCACCGCCGAGGTGAGCGACTATGCGGGGCAGCAGGTGTTCGACGCCAACAAGTCGATCCTCACCGACCTGCGCGACGGCAGCGGACCGCTCGCCCGCCGCCCCGAGGCCGAGCGCGCGCTGCTCGTGCGCCGCGCGTCCTACGTGCACTCCTACCCGCACTGCTGGCGCTGCCGCACCCCGCTCATCTACAAGGCCGTGACCAGCTGGTTCGTCCGCGTCACCCAGTTCCGGGACCGCATGGTCGAGCTCAACCAGGACATCACGTGGGTGCCGGAGCACATCAAGGACGGCATCTTCGGCAACTGGCTCGCCGGCGCCCGCGACTGGTCGATCTCCCGCAACCGCTACTGGGGCACCCCGATCCCCGTGTGGGTGAGCGACGACCCCGCGTTCCCGCGCACGGACGTCTACGGGTCCCTCGCCGAGCTCGAGGCCGACTTCGGCCGCCTGCCGACGGACCGGGACGGGAACCCCGACCTGCACCGCCCGTTCATCGACGAGCTCACGCGCCCCAACCCGGACGACCCGTCGGGCAGGGCGACGATGCGCCGCATCCCCGACATCCTCGACGTCTGGTTCGACTCCGGGTCGATGCCGTTCGCGCAGGTGCACTACCCGTTCGAGAACGCCGACTGGTTCGAGCACCACTACCCGGGCGACTTCATCGTGGAGTACATCGGTCAGACGCGCGGCTGGTTCTACACACTGCACGTCCTCGCCACCGCCCTGTTCGACCGGCCGTCGTTCCGCACCTCGGTGAGCCACGGCATCGTGCTCGGCTCCGACGGCCGGAAGATGAGCAAGTCGCTGCGCAACTACCCCGACGTCTCCGAGGTCCTCGACCGCGACGGCGCCGACGCGATGCGCTGGTTCCTCATGGCCTCCCCGATCCTGCGCGGCGGCAACCTCGTGGTCACCGAGGAGGGCATCCGCGAGGTGGTCCGGCAGGTGCACCTCCCGCTGTGGAACGCCTGGTACTTCTACGCGCTCTATGCCGGGACGCTCGACGGCGGGGCGGGCTACGTCTCGGACGGCGTGGACCTGACCGACGCCGAGGCGGTCGAGGCGCTCGACGTCATGGACCGCTACCTGCTGGCGCGGACCGGGGTGCTCGCCGACGAGGTTGGCGCCGCCCTCGAGACCTACGACGTGCCGCGGGGGACCCAGCTCGTCCGTGAGCACCTCGACCTGCTGACCAACTGGTACGTGCGGACCTCCCGCGACCGGTTCTGGGCCGAGGAGCGCGGGGCGTTCGACACGCTGCGCACGGCCCTGGAGGTGCTCACCCGCGTGATGGCTCCGCTCGCGCCGATGGTCACCGAGGAGGTCTGGCGGGGGCTCACCGGCGGCCGCTCCGTGCACCTCACGGACTGGCCCTCCCTGGGTGAGTCGGTCGTGGCGCCGGAGATCGTCGCGGCGATGGACCAGGTCCGCGAGGCCGTCTCCGCCGCGCACGCGCTGCGCAAGGCGGCGTCCCTGCGGGTGCGCCAGCCGCTGCGCACCCTCACCGTGGCCGTCGACGACCCGGCGGCGCTCGAGCCGTACGCGTCGCTGATCGCCCGCGAGGTCAACGTCCGGGCGGTCGAGCTCGTCCGCCCCGAGGACGCCGCCCTCGAGGTCCGCACCGACCTCGCCGTGCTGCCGCGCGAGCTGCCGAAGGAGCTGCGCCGCCTGACGTCCCAGCTGTTCGCCGCCGCGAAGGCAGGGGAGTGGCAGGAGATCGACGACGGCGGAGCGACGTTCCCGGGCGTCGTGGTCCCGGACGGCCTGCCAGGCGCCGGCGCGTCGGTGACTCTGGGCGCCGAGCAGGTCGAGCGCACCACGACCGTCAACCGGGCCGAGGGGGCCTCCGAGGACGTGACGGCGGGCGTCCTCCCGGGCGGCGGCTTCGTCGCGCTGGACACGTCCATCGACGACGAGCTCGAGGCCGAGGGCTACGCCCGCGACGTCGTGCGCGCCGTGCAGGACGAGCGCAAGAACGCCGGCCTGCACGTGTCCGACCGGATCGCGCTCACGCTCGCCGTGCCCGCGGAGAGGGTCGCGGTGGTCGAGGCGCACCGGGAGCTCGTCATGGACGAGACGCTCTCGCTCGAGCTCACGGTGTCCGCCGGGGCGGGCGAGGCGATCGTGCCGCAGGTGCGCAAGGTCGGCTAGCGCGGGTTTGCCCGCTGCCCGATGTGGCGAGCGGATTCTTGACCCAGGTGTTAGAACGATGTGCTCTTTACGCATGAGACGCAGAGCGGCGTCGATAGCGGCGCAAGCAATATTCCTTATTGGCATGCTTCTACTTGGCTTAGGGGGTAGCGGTTCGTCGGCTAACGAACTAGCTGTAGTCGACACGGCAGGTCCGCATCCTCCGGCATTGGAGGGGCCAGTGACGGCGCCTCTTGCAACTTGGGTGTATGTGGATGGCACTGCCACCGAAAATACCCACCATCGAAGCCCAACGAACAACATGAATGCCACTTCTGTGCTTACTTCGGTGGCATTCGCGCAGCAGGCAACCGGTCACTACGCTCCGCCGCCTGGTGGTCAGACGTGGTGTTTTCTGACTGGCCCTACGGGTGGAACCACTTTGTGCGGTGATTCGCAGTTGCGGTCAGCGATCGCTCAGTGTTGGTGGTGGGGCGGAACTAGTTCGGTGCCAATCTATTGTACCTGGCGTGACTAATTCGGCGCGAATTGTCTTCCTTGCGGAATCTGAACAGTTCGATAAGAAACAATGGTTAATGAATCGGCCATGGTTTTCGTGAACGCGTAGTCTTGGAGGAGACATGAGTGTTCGAACAGTCGCTTTGTCGCTAGCAGGAGGTGCCGGGATCTTGCTCGGTTCCTGGGGCGTGGTGTCCAGTGTAGGTGCTGTTGATTCACCTGACGAAGTCGCATCGTCGCACGAGGTGTCCGAGGACATAGTTGATCTGGCTCCCGTATTGGGGGAATATCAGGAGCCCTCCGACGAACTGCCAGATCAGATCCTCTCGTATGACCTCGTGACCCCCTCGTCGGCGCGCTTTATCGGTGAGGATGACGGAGTGCGCTACTGGTTAGGTTTATCCGAACAGAGTGAGATGTGTGTCGTGGTGCTTCTGCCGCCTTCAGACTCTGCATTGATCGGAAATGCTGGGGTAACGGGTATATCGTGCGTCCGTCCCGCGCAGTTTTCGGAGCGCGGTATATCGATGACCGTTGACGGACATGATGCGGAGCGCGGGGTGGCAGCTCATGCACTTCCTGCGGGCGCTCGACTTAACGGCATGGAAACGGCGTCCTCGGGCAGCGCAGAAGGCGGTGTCGGAGTGGTCGGGCGCGATGGAATGAGTATAATCGCCCTGGAAACGGACAGTGTCCTTAACTCGGGAAGTTTAACTGTGAGTCTTTCTGATGGTTCATCATTCGTACTGCCGGGACTGCCGGAATGCGGTCAAGGCTGCAGCGATTGAGGTGATCGAGTTCTCGGTCTGGGATTGTTGAATCGCAGCCTTAGGATCTTCGTGGTTCTGCAACTAGAGTATGTTTAGTTTGGAGTTCTGCGGTGCGGTCACTTCATAGTGGATTGAGCGCGATCCGGGCGCTAAAGAACATGAACCACTGTGCCCAGTTTCGTCGTGGCGGTAGTGAACTATTCTGACTCATCACTCGATGGCAATGCCTGCCGAGAAGTGCAGTCGTGACAGCGGGATCACGCAATGTGCCGGCAGGTGCGTTGACGTTGGGGCGCGATTGGTGTGGCACCGGGGACGATTCGATGCCTGGCGCCGATGACATCCAGGGAATGACTGGGTCTCATCCGGTCTCCTGACCGTGCTGGCATGCTGCTCGTCGCGCTGGCGCGACCACTCGGAGACCGAGCCGTGCGTTCCCGAGCCGCAACGGGTGCTCTCTTGGCGCAGGCCCGATTGTTCCGGGAGCGCGACAGACCGTGGCGTGGTCGGCGCTGTTCCCGGTCGTGCTGGCGCTCCTGGTCGGGTCCGTCGATGCCTGCTTGTTTGTGCTCCGCGCTCTTGGCCTCGGCTTCACGGATTTCGAACTCGCGGCCATTCTTCTGGTTGCGTGCGGAGTCGCGGCCGTCTCTCTAGTTGTCGTCGCGATCGCGTTGTTGTCGTCGGGGTGTGTGTCCAGCGGCACGGCAATCGCCGCGTCCTAGGAGCCTGCTCTTACCGCGTGAGAACGCGCTCGACGTCAGGAGGTGCGAGCTCGGCGACGCGATCATGCCGGCGGTGCGCAATGGTGGGTGAGTCGGGGAACTTGAGTGACGATAGGTGTGCGGGGGTGGTGATCCCGCCTGCCAGAGCGGCTCCTCGAGTCACGGAGCCGTCACGATCGCGCGCGCCCGCTTGGACGCGGAGGGTACGGCCGCTATGTTATTAGAACAATGACTAGTCCGTGGATTGGTGCGGACGACGACGAGTTGCCGAGGTGATGACGATGACGACGTCGCTGACGACGTACCGCCGCCGGGCGTTGGCAGGGGCGACAGCGGTCGTCTTGGTGGCGCTCGCCGGGTGCGGTGAAAGCGACGACTCCATTCCGGCGACCGACACCGACGGCATCGTCACTTACGCGTGCAGCCTGGTCGGGGAGTTTGAGCACGGTGAACCGGTCGATGCCTGGGACTGGGATTCCATCCCGGGCCCCGATTCAGGAGAGGGGTTCGTCAATGGTACGGCAATCCATGCGCTCGTGGGCGCCGGATCGACGGCACCGTTGGTGGGGCACGAGAATCTGTCGGAGGCGGCGGATGCACTATTCCGCGGCATCAGCGAGGGTGAGGCCGACGACGTCGAGAACGCGATCGGTGATCTCGTGTCGGCGTGTGAGGAAGGCGGGTTTGCGGACGACGAGGTCGATGTAACGGCTAACGGCCGAATCGCCTACGCGTGCGCGCTCGTCGATGACAACCTCGCGACCGACCAACCTGTGGACGAGTGGATCGGGTCTGCTGCGCATGCGGACGTCGAGGATCGGCTGGTTCTCACCCAGGCGGTCGGGGCGGCGGGCCTTCTGGGCGCCCCGATAGCCTACGAGGCTCCTGACCACTCGGAGATCTCGGCAGAGGCTCAGCGACTGTACGCGGGAATCACACGCGCGGACACCGAGATGATCGGGGAATCGCTCGACGAACTGAGTGGCCTCTGCTCAGACGTGTAACGGCACGCGGCAGCGTGGGGCCCGTTACGCATGTCCCGGTACGCGTCGGCCCGGCCGATGTGCGAGGCAGATGTGCTCGGCCGTGGGCGCCTCGTCGCCCGTCTCTGGCCCTACGGGATCAGCAGGTCCAGGCCGATGTCGAGGACGGGCGCCGAGTGGGTCAGCCAGCCGGCCGACACCAGGTCCACACCGCTGGCGGCCACGGCGGGCGCCGTCTCGGCCGTGAGGCGGCCGGACGCCTCGGTGACCATCCGGCCGTCCACGAGCTCGACCGCCTCCGCCAGCTGGTCGGGCGTCATGTTGTCCAGCAGGACGGCGTCGACAGGGGTGGCCAGCAGCTCGCGCAGCTGGTCGAGCGTGTCCACCTCCACCTCGATCGGCACGAGGTGCCCGGCCGCCTCGCGCACCCGGGCCACGGCCGCGCCGACGCCGCCGGCCAGCGCGACGTGGTTGTCCTTGATGAGCACCGCGTCGTCCAGGCCGAAGCGGTGGTTGACGCCCCCGCCCGCGACCACGGCGTGCTTCTCGACCGTCCGCAGGCCCGGCGTGGTCTTGCGGGTGCAGCACACCCGCGTGCCGGTGCCGGAGATTGCTCCGGCGATCTGGGCGGTCGCGGTGGCGACGCCGGACAGGTGCCCGAGGAAGTTCAGTGCCACCCGCTCCGCGGTCAGCAGCGCGCGGGCGGGCCCGCTCACCGTGGCGACCCGGTCGCCGGGCGCGACGGCGGTCCCGTCGGGCCGCTCGACGTCGACCGTCACCCGCGGGTCGAGCAGGGAGAAGGCGAGCACGACGAGGTCCGTGCCCGCGACGACGCCCGGGTCCCGCGCCACGAGCTCCGCGGTGGCCTCCCGGTCGGCGGGGACGACCCAGTCGGTCGTCACGTCGCCGGCGCGGCCGAGGTCCTCGCGCAGGGCGTCGCGGACGAGCGGTTCGATCAGGACGGTCGGCAGGTGCCTCATGCGGTGCTCCATTCCAGGGCGTGGTCATACGCGTCGGCCAGGGTGAGGTCCTGGTGGGCCGCCGGCGCGGGGGACGGGTGGTCGGTGCGGTGGTGCGCCCCTCGGCTCTCCTCGCGGCGCAGCGCGCCGGTGACGAGCAGGAGGGCGACGAGCGTGTCGTCGTCGTCGGGATCCGCGAGGTGGGCTGCGCGGAGCCGGTCACGGGCCGCGGTCAGGGTGGGGCCGTCCCGCACGACGCCGACGGCGGACGACACGAGGCCGCGCACCTCGGCGAGGTCGAGCGCGTCGGGCGTGTCCTGCGCGGGCCCGCTTCTCGCGGGATGAGGGACAGGTCGAGGGAGCGACGACGACCGTCGCTCGCCCCCGCGCGAGCGCCCGTCCCGGTCCGGGTGGAGGAGGGCGCCACCGTGGTCGCGCTGGTCGTTCCTGCCTGGACGGCCGCGGTCGACATCCTCGGCCACCCATCGGGAGCACACCGCCGCCTCGAGGAGCGAGTTCGACGCGAGCCGGTTGGCGCCGTGCAGCCCCGTGCTCGCGACCTCCCCGACCGCCCACAGCCCCGGGACCGTGCTGCGGCCGTGCTCGTCGACCGCGACGCCGCCCATCTGGTAGTGCGCAGCCGGCCTCACGGGGAGCAGGTCGCGGGCGGGATCGATCCCCGCGGTCCGGCACGCGGCGGTGACGGTGGGGAAGTGCTCGGCGACGTCCGGGACGTCGCGGGCATCGAGGAAGGCGCGGCCGCCGTCGGCCAGGTGCGTCCACACCCGGCGGGCGACGACGTCGCGCGACGCGAGCGGGTCACCCGGCAGGTCGCGGCCGGAGGCGTCCACCAGGCGCGCGCCGGCGCCACGGAGCGCCTCGCTGACCAGCGGCATGGGCCGCAGGCCGACGTCGAGGGCGGTGGGGTGGAACTGCACCATCTCCAGGTCCCGCAGCACCGCGCCGGCACGCGCCGCGAGTGCGAGGCCCTGGCCGCGCGAGGACGAGGGGTTGGTCGAGTGCGCGAACAGGCCGCCGATCCCGCCGGTGGCCAGCACGACCCGGTCGGTCGGCAGGAACGCCGGCTGGTCGCCCTGCAGGACGACCTCGAGGCGGCGGACCGCCCCGTCCTCGACGACGACCCGGACCGCCCGCGCGTGCTCGAGCACCATGACCGACGGCGTGCGCCGCACTGCGGCCGTCGCGGCCCGCAGCAGCTCGCGCCCGGTGGCGTCGCCGCCCGCGTGCGCGATGCGATGCCGGCTGTGCGCGCCCTCGAGGCCGAGGAGCAATGCGCCGTCGTCGTCCCGGTCGAGCTCGGCGCCGAGGTCCACGAGGTAGGCGAGGGCCTCGGCGGCCCCGCCCGTCACCCGCTCGATCGCCTTCCGCTCGCCGAGGCCCGCGCCGGCGGCCAGCGTGTCGAGGGCGTGCAGTGCCGCCGAGTCACCGGGTGCCACGGCCGCGGCGATCCCGCCCTGGGCGAGACCGGTCGAGCTGCCCGCGCCGAGCGGTCCGGCGCTGAGGACGAGGCACGGGGCGGGGGCCAGTCGGAGCGCCGTGAGCAGGCCGGCGAGCCCCGCGCCGACGATCACCGGCCGATCGCTGCTCATCGGACCGCGAGCATGCGCTCGACGGCGGCGCGGGCGCGCTCTGCGACGTCGGGGTCGATCGTCACCTCGTGTCGCATCTCCTCCAGCGCGACCCGGATGTTGCCGAGGTTGTTGCGCTTCATGTGTGGGCACAGGTTGCAGGGGCGGACGAACTCCACGCCGGCGGAGGCGGCGGCGATGTTGTCGCTCATCGAGCACTCGGTGATGAGCGCGACCTGGCGGGGCCGGCGGTCCTGGACGTAGTCGATCATCTGGGCGGTGGAGCCGGACATGTCGGAGACGTCGACGACGTCGGGCGGGCACTCCGGGTGGCTGACCACGACGACGCCGGGGTAGTCGCGGCGGACCTGGGCGATGTCGCCGGGCGTGAAGCGCTCATGCACCTCGCAGCGGCCGGCCCACGTGATGACCTCGACGCCGGTCTGCCGGGCGATGTTCTGGGCGAGGTACTCGTCGGGGATCATGATCACCCGGTCCACGCCGAGGGACTCGATGATCTTCACGGCGTTGCCGGACGTGCAGCAGATGTCGGACTCGGCCTTCACGGCGGCCGAGGTGTTGACGTAGGTGACGACCGGGACGCCGGGGTGCTGGGCCCGCAGGCCGCGCACGTCGGCGGCGGTGATGGACTCGGCCAGCGAGCAGCCGGCGCGCAGGTCGGGCACGAGCACGGTCCGGGACGGGTTGAGCAGCTTCGCGGTCTCGGCCATGAAGTGGACGCCTGCCAGGACGATGACGTCGGCGTCGACGTCCTGGGCCTCGCGCGCCAGGGCGAGGGAGTCCCCGACGATGTCGGACACCCCGTGGAAGATCTCCGGGGTCTGGTAGTTGTGCGCGAGGATCACCGCGTTGCGCTCGGCCTTGAGCCGCCAGATCGCCGCGACGTCGTCCTCCATCGTCGCCCACTCCACGCTCGGCACGGACCCGCGGACCCGCTCGTAGAGGGCGTCGGTGCTGATGCTGACCGTCGTCATGGTGCCTTCCCTGCCTGGTCGTCGGTGACCACTAGTGATGCTCAGACTGAGCATTAGTGATGCTCGAGGTGAGCATAACCAGAGGGGCAGCGCGGTGCAAACGACTCGGCGTCGTGTCGTGCCGCGGCATTCTCTGTGGCTCAGCGGGTTCGGGACGTGCCCACCGCCGCTCGTCCGGCCATCAGCCGTGCCGGCTCGGCAGATGGCTACGCTCGCGGCGTGGAGCTGACGGGCGAAATCGGGCGTGGGGTGTGGCTGCTCGAGCGCGTCGGCAGCTGGGGCAGGGTCGGGGGCTCCGCGGGAACCGGGTTCGAGGCGTACGCACGGATCCTGCACCCCGTCGACGCACGCCGTGTGGTCTCGCCGGACGCCGACGAGCCGGGCGAGCGCACGGCGATCGACGCTGCCCGGTGGACGTGGGCGGAGGTCGCCGCCCGCAACGGCCGGGTGATGCACCCGCTCGTGCAGTGGTGCCGCCTCACGGACGACGAGACGGCCCTGTCCTTCGCCGACGGTTGGCAGGTCTCGCCGAGTGTCGAGGGGATGCTCGAGCCCGACCAGCTCGCCGCCCTGACGGAGCATCTGAGGCTCTCCACCGCCGCTGCCGATGATGTGACCGCCGGCGTCTGGAACGGGTGGGGCGAGCTCCACGGCAACGGTGCCGTCTACGTGTTCGTCGACGCCGACGCAGACCCGGTCGAGAGGGCGACCGAGCGTGCTCGAGCTGAGGCGGAGCGGAGGGATTCCGTCTGCGCTGACGTCCGTCGCGCGGCGGTGTCGGGGCCGTTCCTCGAATGGCCGGGCCGGGACTTCCTGCTGTTCGGCACGAGTCTGACCGAGCTCGCCGACCTGAGGCGGGTGAGTGCCGGCGAGTGTGATCCGGGCTGGGGGATCGGAGGAGTGCTGCCCCAGCTGCTGTGGCCTGCGGACCGGTCGTGGGTGGTGGCGAGCGAGATCGACTGGGACTCGACGATCGTCGCCGGCTCCCGCACGCTCGTCGAGGAGATCCTCGCCGACCCGCGGTTCGAGGCGTACGAGGTGGACGAGGACTCGGACCTCACCTGGGACGGCGACACTCTCAATGCCGAGACATCCGCTCGTCGACCCGACCTATAAGCGCACAGGTAACGGCGTGACGGAGCGACTGGGTCCGGGGCTGACCGGAGCGCTTCGGCCGGACCGTGCAGGTCGCAGGCGTCAGCGCGAGCGGACGATCGGCAGCTTCGTCCCCGCGGCCTCGCGCTCGTCGAGGACCTCGCGGCGGAACCGGAACAGCTTGGCGGGACGCCCGCCTGTGGAGTGCTCCACCTCGCCGGTCTCCTCGACCAGCTCCTGGTGCTCGACCAGCCGGCGGAAGTTCTGCTTGTGCAGGTGGTGGCCGGCCACCGCCTCGACCGTGGACTGGAGGCGGCCGAGCGTGAACGACTCCGGGACGAGCTCGAAGATCACCGGCCGGTACTGGATCTTGGCGCGCAGCCGACCGATCCCGGTGGCGAGGATCCGCCGGTGGTCGCGGTCCATCGGCCGCCCGGTCACCTCCGGGTCGGCGCTCGCACCGGCCTCCGGGACGAGCCCCGCCTCGTAGAGCAGCTCGTAGCGCTGCAGCGCCATGCCCGGCAGCCACGGCTGGCCCTCCAGGCCGAAGGTGACGGCGCACCGCAGGCGCCGGCGCTCGGCCAGCTCACGGTCCGGCGGCTCGTCCGCCCAGCGGCTCAAGGCTGGCGCGAGGTGGGCGTCGACGAGGTCGTCGCCCGCGCGTCGGTCCTCCCAGGGGAAGTACTCCAGCCAGCTCACCCACGAGTCCGTGGGGGAGGCGACCGTCGTGAGCCCGAGGTAGGAGATCTCCAGGGCCGGGTGGGGCGCGCGCCGCCGGTCGGCGAACGTGTAGAGCTGCTCGACGTACCCGAGGTCGTGGCCGGTCTGCCGGGTCACCCACGAGCGCATCCCGGCCTGCATCGACCGGTGCTCGGTCTGCAGGGGCCCCGACGGCAGCCGTCGCCCGTCCTCGGTGGTCAGGGCCAGGGGTTCGCCGTCGTGCACCGCCGTGATGACGGCGACCAGCTCGGCCTCCACCTGCTCGGCCACCTCGGTCATAGACCCTCCCGTCGTCGGACCGGGACCATCATGCCGCCTGTGGAGACACCGGGGCGCCGTCGGCCCGACTGACCGTGCACCTGTGCCACCTGGTCGCATGTTCGCCGGATTGACGGAAGAGTGGCCCCATGAGCGACTGGAGCGAGCACGCGATCTGGTGGCACGTGTACCCGCTCGGGTTCACGGGCGCCCCGGTGCGACCCACCGAGGAGGAGCGCGCCGCCGTCGAGGCCGAGCCCGCCCACCGCCTGGGCCACCTGACCGCGTGGCTCGACCACGTCGTCGAGCTCGGGACCAACGGGCTGCTCCTCGGCCCGATCTTCGCCGCCGAGACCCACGGCTACGACACCACCGACTTCTTCCGCATCGACCCGCGCCTCGGGGACGAGTCCGACCTCGATGACCTCGTCGCCGAGTGCCGCTCCCGCGGGATCCGGGTCCTGCTCGACGGCGTCTTCAACCACGTGGGCCGCGCCCACCCGCTGTACGAGGCGGCGCTCGCGGCGGGCGAGGGCTCGACCGAGGCCGACCTGTTCCGCATCGACTTCTCCGGGGACGAGCCCGTCGCCGAGGACTTCGAGGGGCACGACGCGCTCGTCGAGCTCAACCACGCGAGCCCGGCCGTCGAGGACCTCGTCGTCGAGGTGATGACCCACTGGCTCGCCCGCGGCGTCGACGGATGGCGCCTCGACGCCGCCTACTCCGTGCCGAACGACTTCTGGGCCCGCGTCCTGCCGCGCGTGCGCGAGGAGTTCCCGGACGCCTGGTTCATCGGCGAGGTCATCCACGGCGACTACGCGGAGTTCGTCGTCGAGGGCACGGTCGACGCCGTCACCCAGTACGAGCTGTGGAAGGCCACGTGGAGCTCGCTCAAGGAGGGCAACTTCTTCGAGCTCGACTGGACCCTCCAGCGGCACGACGAGTTCCTCGACGCCTTCGTCCCGCAGACCTTCATCGGCAACCACGACACCACGCGCATCGCCAGCCAGGTCGGCCAGGACCGGGCGGCGCTCGCGGCCGTTGCGCTCCTGACGGTCGGCGGTATCCCGTCGATCTACGGCGGCGACGAGTACGGCTGGGAGGGCGTGAAGGAGGAGCGAATCGGGGGCGACGACGAGGTCCGCCCGATCTTCCCGCCCACCCCCGAGGACCCCGACGAGCTCGACCCGGTCCACGCGCGGATGCTGCGCACCCACCAGGAGCTGATCGCCCTGCGCCGGCGCCATCCCTGGCTGACGACGGCGCGCACCGAGACCGTCGAGCTCACCAACGTCCGCTACGTCTACGAACCGGTCGGCGCGGAGGGGGAGCGCCTGCGGGTCACGCTCGACATCGAGGGCGCCCCGTGGGCGGAGATCGCCGACGCATCGGGCGAGGTGCTGCTCGTCGTCGGTCGCTGAGACCGACTCCCGTCCGCGGAGGGCCTGTGCAGTATTCGCGTGATCGCAGTGGAAGCGTCCTCGTAGCCTGACGACATGCACGCAGCACTCCCGCACGCGGACTGGCGGCCGCTTGTCGCGGCGCTCGCCAACCCGCACTGCCGACTCGTGTTCGCACAGATCGTGGTCGGCGAGTCGCCGGACAGCATCGGCGCGGACCTCGGGCCGACACGGCGGCGGCGCACGATCGACGCTCTCGTACGATCCGGTCTCGTCCGCGAGGAGGCCGGCACGTTCGAGGTCTGCGGCGACGTGCTGACCGACGCCCTGGCAGCCGGTGCGCCGGACCGGCCCGCGGGCCCCGAGAGATTTCTCGACGGCGACGGTCGCATCGATCGCTACCCCACCGACCTCGATGAGCGCCGCGCCCTGCTCCTGCTCCTCGCGAGGAAGACGGTCGGCGAGGGTGAGGTCATCCCTGAGCGGGAGCTGACCGACCGGCTGACGGCGGTCACCGACGATCCGGCCCGACTCCGGCGCGAGATGATCGACCACGAGGTGATGGAGAGGACCCGGTCCGGGTCCGAGTACGCGCGAGTCCGCGACGACGGGCACGTGGATCCTGATGCGAGCGCGACCAGCGGAGCCACGGCAGGCGGCGTGAGCAATCAGGGCTCGGACGAGCCCTCGCGGTAGATCTTCGCTCCCGAGATGAGGCCGTCGGCGATGTCGAGGACGGCCACGAGCGCGGCAGTCCGTGTCTCGTTCTCGTGCGTCCACCGCTCGGTCATCTCGACGGCGATCGCGCGCCCACCGTCGATCACCCGATGCAGGGTCAGCCGGGGCCGCAACGAGCGCATCGCGCCCCGGAAGAACTCCTGGAGCTCCCCCGCCGGTGCCGAGTAGTCGCCGGTCACCCATGTGGCATCGGGCGTGAAGTCTGCGAGCAGGCGGTCCGCATCGCCCTCGTTGAAGGCGTCGACATGGCGCCGGGCCAGATCTTCGGCTGTCGTCATCCCG
Source organism: Georgenia sp. Z1344 (assembly GCF_057652375.1). Taxonomy (NCBI): domain Bacteria; kingdom Bacillati; phylum Actinomycetota; class Actinomycetes; order Allobogoriellales; family Allobogoriellaceae; genus Georgenia; species Georgenia sp. Z1344. The sequence continues at coordinate 2,850,262 of NZ_CM172728.1, forward strand.
GAAATGTAGCTGCCGGACCGCAGGCGGCCCTGACCGGCGCTCCGCCGTCGCCGTCCTGCTGCTCCCGACCGCATTCTCGACGCAGGGAGGGCACGTGGAAGGATCAGCAGGTGAGTGCAGCCGGTGGAACCCCGAACCCGCACGACGTCGCACCCGACGACGTGCTCGAGGCCGGTGGCGCCACGTACCGCATCGGCCGGGCGAGCGCGGAGGACGTGCCGGCGATCGTCGACCTGCTCCGCGACGACGAGCTCGGCGCCACACGCGAGCAGCACGACCTCGCCGTCTACGAGCAAGCGTTTGCGGCCATCGACCGCGACCCGAGCCACTACCTCGCGGTCGTGAGGGACGGGGAGGGCGTCGTCGTCGGGGTCATGCAGCTCACGCTCGTGCCCGGGCTCTCGCGCGGGGGAGCGCTGCGGCTCCACATCGAGGCTGTGCGGGTGGGCGCAACGACCCGAGGATCCGGCCTCGGGCGCGCGATGTTCGCGTGGGCGCACGACTACGGCCGCAGCCGGAGCGCCCGCCTCGTCCAGCTGACGTCAGACAAGTCGCGCACGGACGCGCACCGGTTCTACGACCGGCTCGGCTACCGCGCGACCCACGAGGGATACAAGCTCTCGTTGGAGTGATGGGGAGTGGGAGAGGCGGTGAGGGGCAGGTGGTCCTGGCCGTACAGCAGACCCCCGCACGTCGACCGTCCTGCCGCTCCCAACCGCAATCTCGACGACGACGAACCGCAATCTCGACGACGACGAACCGCAATCTCGACGAGCACCAACCGCAGTCTCGACGACGGGGTGGGGGCGGCGCGTGGGAGGATCGAGCCGTGAGCACTCCCGGCGGACCCCAGAGCCCCGACGACGCCGACACGCCCGACGAGTCGGCGATCAGCGAGTCCTTCCCGACGATCGACGAGGCGATCTCGGCCGCGGAGGACGACGCCGACCCCGAGCTCGCCGAGCGCATGGCCGAGGCCCGCGCCGAGGACGACGAGCGCGAGGCCGACCTCCAGGTGGTCCTGCGCTCGGGCCTGTTCGGCGGGCCCGACGACGACGTCGTCCGCGAGATCGCCGGCGACGCCGGCCGGGACGCGGAGTTCGACGACGACTACGAGGAGCTGTTCGTCAGCGACGACGAGCGGATCGACCCCGACGACGCGCACGTCCCCGACGACGACCCCCACGCGCCCCACGACGACGACCTCCCCTCCGGCGGCCCCGGGTCCTCGGACAACCCGACCGGCGAGGGCACGCCCGAGGAGGAGGCCGCGCTCGCCGAGCTCACCGCGCAGATCCTCGCCCGCACCCCGGAGCACGCCCCGCAGCCGAGCCTCGAGCGCGTCCGCGAGGCGCTCGACCTGCTCGGCAACCCGCAGGACTCCTACCCGGTCGTCCACCTCACCGGCACCAACGGCAAGACCTCGACCGCCCGGATGATCGAGGCGCTGCTGCGCGAGCGCGGCCTGCGCACCGGCCGCTTCACGTCCCCGCACCTGCACACGGTGCGCGAGCGGATCGCCCTGGACGGCGCGCCGATCTCCACCCCGGACTTCATCTCGGCCTACCACGACGTCGCGCCCTACCTCGATCTCGTCGACGAGCGGAACGTGGAGAACGGCGGCGTCCGCCTCAGCTTCTTCGAGCTCCTCACCGTGCTCGGCTACGCCGCGTTCGCGGACACCCCGGTCGACGCCGCCATCGTCGAGGTCGGCCTCGGCGGACGGTGGGACGCCACCAACGTGGCCCGCGGTCAGGTCGCCGTCCTCACCACCATCGAGCGGGACCACATGCGCTGGCTCGGCTCCACGCTGACCGAGATCGCCAACGAGAAGGTCGGCATCATCGAGGAGGGCGCGACCGTCGTCGTGGCCCGGCAGCACGAGGAGGTCGAGGACATCGTCCTCACCGCCGCGGCCACCGCCGGCGCCCGCCTCGTCCGCGAGGGCACCGAGCTCGAGGTCGTCGACCGGGAGACCGCCGTCGGCGGGCAGGTCCTCACGCTGAGCACCCCCGCGGGCGTCTACGAGGGGATCTTCCTCCCGCTCCACGGCGAGCACCAGGCCCGCAACGCGCTCCTCGCGCTCGCCGCCGTCGAGCAGTTCTTCGGCGGGGCGGCGCTCGCGGGCGACGTCGTCGAGCAGGCCTTCGCCGGCGTCTCCTCGCCGGGTCGCCTCGAGGTGGTCCGCGCCTCGCCGCTCATCATCGTCGACGCCGCGCACAACACCGCCGGCGTCGAGGCCCTGCGGGAGGGGCTGGCCGAGGCGTTCGACCTCGAGCACGTCGTCGGCGTCGTCGGCGTCATGTACGACAAGGAGGCGGAGACGATGCTCGGCGAGCTCGAGCCCCTCCTCGACGAGGTCGTCGTCACCGACGCCGGCACCGACCGCGCGATGCCCGCCGAGGAGCTCGCCGAGATCGCCCGCGACGTGTTCGGCGAGGACCGCGTCCACCTCGTCCCGCGCCTCGACGCCGCCCTCGACCGGGCCGCCACGCTCGCCGAGGCCGACCAGGAGGAGATCGTCACGAAGACGGCGGTCGTCGTCGTCGGGTCCGTGGTGCTCGCCGGCCGCGCGCGCGAGGTCACGGGACACACGCGCGGCTGAGAATCCGTCCACCGCCGACCCGCGGGAGTGACGCCGCCCCCGCGAGGCGGCAGGATGGTGCCCACCAGCCATCGAGGGAGATGCCATGAAGAAGTTCCTCAACGACCCGGCCCAGTTCGTCGACCAGTCCGTGGCCGCGTTCGGTCTCGCCCACGCCGACATCCTCAGCGTCCACCCCGACCCCCTGTACGTCGTGCGCAACGGTGCGCCGGTCGCCGGCCGGGTCGGCGTCATCTCCGGCGGCGGCTCCGGCCACGAGCCGATGCACGCCGGGTTCGTCGGGGAGGGCATGCTCGACGCCGCCGTCCCCGGTCCCGTCTTCACCTCGCCCTCGCCCGACCCGATCGAGGCCGCGACCCGCGCCGTCGACTCCGGCGCCGGCGTCCTCCACATCGTCAAGAACTACACGGGCGACGTCCTCAACTTCGAGACGGCCGCCGAGCTCGCGGACGACGTCGAGATCACCACCGTGCTCGTCAACGACGACGTCGCCGTCGAGGACTCCCTCTACACGGCCGGCCGACGCGGCGTGGCCGGCACGATCCTCGTCGAGAAGATCGCCGGCGCCTCGGCCGCCCGCGGCGACGACCTCGCCACCGTCACCGCCCTCGCCCAGCGCGCCGCGGACAACGTCCGCTCGATGGGCCTCGCGCTCGACTCGCCCGTCTCGCCCAGCACCGGCGAGCACTCCTTCGACCTCGGCGACGACGAGGTGGAGATCGGCATCGGCATCCACGGCGAGCCGGGCCGCCGTCGCATCCCGATGACGACCTCGGACGAGCTGACCGACCAGCTCACCGACCCCGTGATCGAGGACCTCGCGCTGACCGGCGGCGAGAAGGTCGTCCTCCTCGTCAACGGCATGGGCGCCACGCCCGACTCCGAGCTCTACCTCATCTACGGCCGCGCCCGCGCGCGCCTCGAGGAGAAGGGCGTCGAGGTCGTCCGCTCGAAGGTCGGCAGCCTCGTGACCAGCCTCGACATGGCCGGCGCCTCGGTCACCGTCCTCAAGGTCGACGACGAGCTGCTCGCCCTGTACGACGCCCCGGCCACGACCGTCGCCTGGACGCAGGGCTGAACGACGCCGGTCCGGCTGCCTCGGTGGCCGGGCCGGCGCACCGGCGCGGGTCGCCCGCGCCCACCGACGACGCGCACGCGGCAGGACCCCTGGCGGGCTGCGCACACCGACGACGCACGTGACGACCGACCGGAGGAGAGACATGAGCACGCTGGGCACGGACTGGGCGCTGGACTGGGTGAGCAGGGCGACGGCGACGATCGCCGAGCACCGCATCGAGCTCATCGACCTCGACCGCGCGATCGGGGACGCCGACCACGGCGAGAACCTCGACCGTGGCTTCTCCGCGATCGCGCCGCGCTTCGAGTCCGGCCCGCCCACCACGGTCCCCGAGGTGCTCAAGGGGGTGGCCAGCACGCTGATGTCCGTCGTGGGCGGCGCGGCCGGCCCGCTCTACGGGACGGCCTTCCTGCGCGGCTCGAAGCAGATCGGTGAGGAGGTCGACGCCGCCGGCGTGGCCGCCTTCCTCGAGGCCGCCCTCGAGGGCGTCAAGGCCCGCGGCCGCGCGACGGCGGGGGAGAAGACGATGGTCGACGCCCTCGTCCCGGCCCTCGAGGCCGCCCAGAAGGTCGCGACCGACGGCGGGGACGCCGCCGCCGCGCTCGAGGCCGCCGCCACCGCCGCCCAGGAGGGCGCCGAGGCCACCGTGCCGCTCGTGGCCACCAAGGGCCGCGCGTCCTACCTCGGCGAGCGCTCCGCGGGCCACATGGACCCGGGCGCTCGCTCGACGGCGCTCATCATCCGGGCGGCCGCCGACGCCGCCGCGGCACAGGCGTCCTGATGGGCCGCGTGGCGCTCGTCGCCGTCTCGCACTCGAAGGGGCTGGCCGACGGGGTCGTCGAGCTCGCGGCCCAGATGGCGGCCGACGTGCGGGTCGTCGGCGTGGGTGGCACGGACGACGGCCGGATCGGGACGAGCTTCGACGCCGTCGAAGCCGCCGTCACCGACCTGCTCGACGACGCTGAGGTGACCGGGGTCGTGCTCGTGGCCGACCTCGGGTCGGCGGCGATGACGATCGACTCGGTCCTCGAGATGCACGACGACGAGCCCGTCCGGCACGCCTCCGGTCCGCTCGTCGAAGGCGTCGTCGCGGCCGCCGTCGAGGCGCAGGGCGGCGGGGACCTCGCGGCCGTGGCCGGAGCGGTCGCGGCTGCGGCGCGCAGCCTCGTCGAGAGTGCGGGTGGGGACGACGCGGGGCCGGCCGGAGCCGACGGGGCCGAGGTCTCGACCGGTGACTCCGACGACGACGCGGGCTCGGCACCCGCGGGAGACGCCGTCACGGAGACCGTCGTCATCGAGGACCCGATGGGCATGCACGCGCGTCCCGCGGCAGCCATCGCCACGACCGCCGCCGGGTTCACCGCGGCCGTGACGATCGACGGCGCCGACGCCCGCAGCGTGCTCGCCCTCATGGCGAAGAACATCAAGGCCGGCACCGAGCTCACCGTCCAGGGCACCGGGGCGGACGCCGCCGAGGCCGTCGCCGCCGTCGTCAAGGTGATCGCGGACGCCACGGGCTGACGGACGGTCAGCCGTCGAGTGCGGCGTAGACGATGAAGTTGTCCTCGAGCATCCCGGTCTCCGGGTTGAGGCCGTCGCAGGTGATGAGCCGGAGCTCGGGCCCCGGCGTGTTCCCGTAGACGTCGAGCGTGGGGAACTCCTGCTGGTAGAACTGCTCGGTCCGGTAGACGGTGAAGGTCGCCACCGAGCCGTCGTCCCGCGTGACCTCCACGGTGTCGCCGACCTCCGTGCTGGGCAGGTCGGCGAAGATCCCGGGGCCGCCCTCGCTGCCGTTGCGGTGCCCGAGGACGACGGACGGTCCGGCCTCGCCCGGGGTGGGCGAGTGGACGTACCAGCCGGCCGGCGACCCGAGGTTGTACGGCGGGACCTCGATGACCCCGTTGTCCTGGATCCCGAGGTCCATGACGTCGGAGTCGACGCCGAGGCCGGGGATCTCGATCCGGGCGGGCTCCGAGGCGGGTAGGGCGGCCGGCACGGCATCCTCCGGCGCACCGTCCTCGCCTTCCGCGCCCGCGCCGTTCGCGCCCTCGCCGCCGTCGCCCGGACCCGTCGACGGAGCCTCCGTCGCCGATCCGCTCCCGGACCCGGTGTCCGACTCGCTCCCGGGGGAGGGAGCAGGACCCGCCGACGCCGGCGGTGCGCCGGGGGTCGCGCCGTCGGTGGGCGAGTCCTGCTCCCCGTCCGGGGCGCTCGACGACGACGGGCCGACCGGGTCGGAGTACTCGGGCTCGTCGGCCCCCGAGCAGGAGCCGAGAGCCAGGAGCGCGGCCGCCGCGCAGGCCGTGAGGCCCACGCGGCGGCCGTGGATGCGAGGCATCGTCAGTCGCTCCTCGTCGCTCAGGCGGTGGCGGCGCGACGCTTGAGCGCCCAGGCTCCGCCGCCGACGACGCCCAGACCCAGGACGCCCGCGCCGATCGCGAGGGCGGCGCCGTCGTCGGACTGCTGCACCGGCGAGCCGGTGTCGGCCCCGCCGTGCGGCATCTCGCCGACCTGCGAGACCGTCACCGCGCCGCAGGCGGCGGGCAGGGTCGCCGCGAGGGGCAGCGCCGGGTCGAGCTCGCTCTGGGCGCCGGCCGCGGCGTCGGACAGGTTGGCGGGGTCGACGCCGTGGACGACCACGACGGCGGTCCCGTCCGCGAGGGCGGCCACGGTGTCGTCGTCGAGCTCGACGGTCCGCTCGTAGGTGTAGGACGAGCCGCCCGGGAAGCGGTCGACGGCGAGCCCCGAGTCAGGGCTCGTGTCGCCCTCGGTCGTCAGCGAGGTCGCGATCATCCCGTAGAACGGGTGTCCCTCCTCGACGTTGACGGCGTCGTCGCCGTTCATGTCCGCCTCGGGGCCGGGGCACACGCCCTCGGCGCCGATGTGGATGTGCTGGGCGTGCGGGAACGGGCCGTCCATGAACGTCTCGGCCGCGCCGGAGACGTTCATGGACACGGTCGCCTCGTGGCCGTCGAGCTCGAGCCAGAAGTCGCCCGTGGTGCCGCTGTTGTTGAGCTCGCCGAGGTGGGCCTGGCCGGACCACGTGCCCTCGGCGTGGCTCCCGCCGTCGCCGCTGCCGTCGTCGTGCCCGTCGCCGTGCGCCAGGGCGGGAGCCGCCGCCAGCGTGAGCGCGCCGAGCGCGAGGGCGGGTGCCGCCAAGAACTTCGTCGTTCGCATGATGAGCTCCTTCGTGTTCCGTCGATCGGACACTCAGGGTTCGGAGCGGGTGGGCATCCGGATGGGTCCGGATTCCACGCAGTTCTCGTGCGGCTCGACCGGGCGCTGCTCGCGTTCCTCGGCCTCGCCGGCTGACCACGCCCGGCCGCGCGGCGGGCAGCGAGCCTAGGATCGAGTTTCCGCCGACCCACTCAGGGAGCCCCCGTGCCCATGCCCGCCCTCGTCGCCTTCGACCTCGACGACACCCTCGCGCCCTCGAAGCAGCCCCTGCCGGACCCGATGGTCCGCGCCCTGGCCGATCTGCTCGCGCGCGTGCCGGTCTGCGTCATCTCGGGCGGCGACGTCTCGCAGTTCCGCACCCAGGTGGTCGAGCGGATGGCCGGCCACGACCTCACCGACCTCCACCTCCTGCCGACCTGCGGGACCCGCTACCTGCGGATCGAGTCCGGTGAGCTCGTGCAGGTCTACGCCAACGAGCTCGAAGCCGAGCTCCGCGCGGCCGCGGCCGGCTCCCTCGAGCGGCGCGCCCGCGAGCTCGGCCTGTGGGAGAGCGAGACGTGGGGGCCGATCATCGAGGACCGCGGGACCCAGATGACGTTCTCGGCCCTCGGCCAACGCGCCCCCGTGGACGCGAAGAAGGCGTGGGACCCGACGGGGGAGAAGAAGGAGCGGCTGCGTGCCGCCGTCGCCGCCGACCTCCCTGAGCTCGAGGTCCGCTCCGGCGGGTCGACGTCGGTCGACATCACCGCCCACGGCATCGACAAAGCCTACGGCATGACGCGGCTCGCCGAGCGGACCGGCATCGACCTGGCCGACATGCTGTTCGTCGGCGACCGCCTCGACGAGGGCGGCAACGACCGGCCCGTCCTCGACCTCGGGGTGCCCTGCCGCGCGGTCGAGGGCTGGGAGGAGACGGCCGAGCTCGTGACGTCCCTCGTGGCAGATCTGGACGCCGCCCGTCGCTCGGCCGGCTGACCAGCACCGCCGACTGCGCGACCACCACCTCCTGCCGATCCTGCCCGAACGGCCTACCGTGGACGCGGTTCCGACCGGGAGGGGTGACATGAGCACCGTTCGATCACCACGCAGGGCCGCGCTCGCCGCGGCCGCCGCCACCGCGCTCGTCCTCGCCGCGTGCGGCACGGGCGGGGACGACACCGACGCCGGGCAGGAGTCCGGCTCCGGCGGCGGGTCGGCGGAGTCCGAATCGGCCGACAACGTCGCGGAGAGCGTGGCACCGACCGAGTCGCTCGTCCTCGAGGGCGACGGCACCGCGCGCTCGGTCGCCGCCTCCGAGACCTACTTCGCCTCCTCGCCGATCGTCGTCCTCGCCCCCGACGGCGCACCCCGTTCCGTCGAGGCAACCTCCGCCGCCGTGCACCTGGGCGTCCCGGTGCTCGTGGACGGCGACGACGCCGCCGAGGCCGCCGAGATCGAGCGGCTGGGCGCATCGACGGTCGTCGCCGTCGGGCCGGTCACGGTCCCCGACGACGTCGACGTGGACGTCGCCGCCCCGGCCGACGACGCCGAGCTGGCCGCGCTCGTCGGCGGGCCCGAGCTCGCCGAGGTGGGCGCGGCCGACGCCGTCCAGACCGTCGCCGCGAGCGCCGACGAGCTCGCCGTGGCCGCCCACGACTGGGATCCGGCCGCGGCGTCGGACGCGTCCGAGGAGGGAGGCGGCGCACAGGACGGCGCCGAGACTCCGAGCGACGCGACCGACGGAGGCGCCACCGACGAGTCGCCCTCCGACGCTCCCGGCGAGACTGCGACCGACAGCGCTGACGGCGCCGACGCCACCGACGACGCCACGACCGACGGCCCCGCCGAGACCGGCGATCACGAGATCGTCACCCAGCTTCCCGACCTCGGCGACACGGAGCCGGCCGGGGCCGAGACCGTCGCGCTGGGTGGCGGGACGCTCGACGAGCTCGCCGTCGCTGCCACGGCCCGGGCGGCCGGTGCCAACGTCGTCGTCGCGAACGGGGGAGACCCGCGCGCGAGCGCGGCGGGCGTCGAGGCCGTCCATTCTCTCGCGAACGACCTCGGCCTGGCGTCCGGTGGGGAGAGCGACTCCGACGCGCCCGGAGAGTCGACGAGCGACGGCACGGGGACCGAGGAGTCGGACACCGGCGCGGACGAGTCGGCCTCGGACCCGTCCGGCCCCGGGGCGGAGGGCACGGACGCGGCGGGGCTCGTCGTCGTCGGGCTCTCTCCCGACCTCGGTGACGCCGAGCAGCTGAGGAGCCGCACCGAGTCGGCCGCCACTGGTGTCCAGCTCCCGGCCGGCGGGCAGCTCGTCCTGCCTGAGCCGTCCGGCGACCAGGCCGGCGCGATGTACGTCGCCCTCTACGGCAGCCCGGACGGGGCCGCCCTCGGCGTGCTCGGGGAGCAGGGGCCGGAGGACACGATCACGCGCGCCGAGGAGGTCGCCGCCGAGTTCGACGGGCTCACCGACGAGACGGTGGTGCCGACCCTCGAGATCATCGCGACCGTGGCCTCGAGCGAGGCGGGCGACGACGGCGACTACTCCAGCGAGACGCCCGTCGAGCGCATCCGACCGCTCGTCGACCTCGCCGCCGAGCACGGGATGTACGTGGTCCTCGACCTGCAGCCCGGACGGACCGACTTCGTCACGCAGGCGCGGTTGTACGAGGAGCTGCTGCTCGAGCCGCACGTGGGGCTCGCGCTCGACCCCGAGTGGCGGCTGAGGCCCGACCAGGTCCACCTCACGCAGATCGGTCAGGTGCCGGTCGAGGAGGTCAACGAGGTCGTCACCTACCTCGCCGACCTCACCGACGAGCACGACCTGCCGCAGAAGCTCCTCGTCCTCCACCAGTTCCAGGTGCGGATGATCCCGGACGTCGACCAGGTCGACCAGTCGCGGGACGAGGTGCGGGTGCTCATCCACGCCGACGGCCAGGGCGGGCAGGGCGACAAGCAGGCCACGTGGCGCACGCTGCTGGCCAACGCCCCGTCCGTGACGGCGTGGGGCTGGAAGAACTTCTACGACGAGGACACGCCGCTGCTCGGCCCCGATGGCACGATGGCGGTCCAGCCGACGCCGGACCTCGTGACCTACCAGTAGCCGCGCGGGACGGAGCGAGAGACCGCCTCACCTGTCGAGAGTGCGGCTCAGGACCGAGCTTCTCGTCGAGAGTGCGGGTCAGGCGGCGCCGTGGCCCTCCGCGACCTCCTCGCCCTCGGCCACCGGGCCCGGGGGAGTGCCGTCGCCGAACGGCCGCCCGCCGAGCGCCTCGCGGCCGTGCGGCGTCAGCCAGCTCCACAGGTCCGGCCCCTTCGGCACGATCCCGGACGGGTTGATGTCCGTGTGCACCTCGTAGTAGTGCTGCTTGATCTGGACGAAGTCGATCGTGTCGCCGAACCCGGGCGTCTGGAACAGGTCCCGGGCGTACCCCCACAGGGCCGGCATCTCGCGCAGCAGGTTCCGGTTGCACTTGAAGTGCCCGTGGTAGACGGCGTCGAACCGGGCGAGCGTGGTGAACAGCCGGACGTCGGCCTCGGTGATCGTGTCGCCCACGAGGTAGCGGCGCTCCGTCAGCCGGTCCTCGAGCGTGTCGAGGGCGGTCCACAGGCGGTCGTACGCGGCGTCGTAGGCGTCCTGCGAGCCGGCGAACCCGCACCGGTACACGCCGTTGTTGACCTCGGTGTAGACGTGCCGCATGACCTGCTCCATCTCGTCGCGGTGCTCCGCGGGGAGGAGGTCGGGCGCGCCGTCGCGGTGGTGCTCGGTCCACTCCGTCGACAGGTCGAGCGTGATCTGGCCGAAGTCGTTGGTGACGACCTGGCCCGTGCGCTCGTCGACGATCGCGGGCACCGTGATGCCGCGCGAGTAGTGCGGGTCGCGCGCGAGGAAGGCGTCCTTGAGGCGCGGGATCCCGAGGACGGGGTCGACGCCGCCGGGGTCGAGCTCGAAGGTCCACGAGTCGGCGTCGTGGGTGGGGCCGGGCTGCCCGAGGGAGATGACGCCCTCGAGGCCGAGGAGGCGGCGAACGATGACCGTGCGGTTCGCCCACGGGCACGCGCGCGCCGCGACGAGGCGGTATCGGTTCGGCTCGACCGGGAAGTCGCCCGAGTCGGGTGCCGGGTCGCGGACGATCCGGGTGGGGATGTAGTTCGTGTCCCGGGAGAACTCCTTGCCCGGGACGGAGTAGGTCCCGCCGGTGGAGTGCTCGGGACGGCTCTCGGACGGCTGCTCGCTCATCGCCCCAGCCTACGAGGGCGGGTCTGCCGGGGACGGGACGAGAGCAAGGGCCGGAGGACGCACGGCACCGGGAGACGACGAGAGCCGGGCGACACCGAGAGCCGGGAGACGACGAGGGCCGGGCGACGACGAGGGCCGCGGCCCGAGAAGCTCGTGCTTCCCGGGACGCGGCCCTCGACCGGCCCGACGGTTCGGTGTCCGAGCGCTACACGAGGCCCATGAGCTGCGGCAGCCACATCGACAGCTGCGGCACGAACACCACGAGGAACAGCATGGCGATGATCGCGAAGAGGAACGGCCACAGCTTGGCGATGACCGGCTCGATCCGGAGTCGCGCCACCCGGGCGCCGACGAACAGCACGTTGCCGACGGGCGGTGTGATCGTCCCGATCGACAGGTTCATGACGACCATCGCACCGAAGTGGATCGGGTCGATCCCGAACTCCTGCACGATCGGCAGGAAGACCGGCACGAAGATGAGGATCGCCGGCGTCGGGTCCATGAAGGTGCCGACGATCAGCAGCACGACCATCATCAGCAGCGACGGGAAGGCGCGCCACAGCACGAGCATCGCCTGGCGGAACGTCACCCGGTCCGCCGTCTTCAGCCTGCCCGGCTGGCGCACGGCATAGATCGCGACGACGATCATGCAGGCGGCAGCCCACAGGAGCCCCGGGATGAGGCCCGACATGAACAGCGCCGCGATCGACGTGCCGGAGACCAGCGAGTAGACGATGAACGTGTTCGACGGCGGGATGAGCATGCCGGACGGCGCGGAGGCGACGTTGACCGCAGCCGCGAAGCCGCGGTCGTACTTCTCGGCGACCATCCGGTTGTTCATCACGTTGCCGACGGCGGCGGCCGCAGCGACCGCGGCGCCGGAGACGGCCCCGAACATCGCGTTCGCCGCCACGTTCGTCTGGGCGAGCGAGGCCGGCATGCGTCCGATGAGCACCTTCGCGGCGTCCACGAGCCGCCCGGCGATACAGCCCGAGTTCATGATGACGCCCGCCAGCACGAACATCGGGATCGCGAGGAGCGGGAAGCTGTTGATCCCCGTGAACATGCGCTGCGCGGAGATGAGCACCGCCTGCTCGGAACCGAGGATCGGGATCGTCGCGAGGAAGGACGAGACGCCGATGACGACGGCGATCGGCACGGAGAGCACGATGCCGATGACGATCCCGCCGACGAGGATCAGGGCTGCGAGGGTCGTGGGGTCCATCACGCCTCCTTCGTCGGGCCGGCGGACGAGTCGCCGGGGGTGCCAGGACCGTCGGCCGCAGCGGCCGCGTCGTCGGACACGGACCGACGGTTGCCGGTGCCGTCGTCGGTGGGTGCCAGGACGATCGACTCGACCTCATCGGCACCGACCCGGACGTCGGGGTCGTCCTCGTCGGTGTGGTCGCCGTACGGCGCCTCGGCGCCGGTGGCGACCTGGAGGATGTAGTAGATCGAGTAGAACGCGATGAGCACGCCGGAGATCGGCAGCGCGAGGTACATCTGACCCAGCGTGAACGGCAGGGCCGACAGGTTCTGCAGCCACGCGTTGTCCGACGCACGCATCCCGCCCCAGATGAGGACGACGACGGCGAACGCCAGGACGACGAGCTGGACGACGATGGCCAGGACGCGCTCGGCGCCGCCGGGCAGCTTGCGGGCGAGGAACTCGACCGCGATGTGCCCGCGCTCGCCGAACACGAACGCCGAGGCGAACAGGCCGAGCCAGACGAAGGTCAGCCTGGCGCCCTCCTCCGTCCAGGTGGCGGGGTCGCCCAGCACCTGCCGGGTGAAGATCTGCCACACGAGGACCACGACGAGCAGGGCGAACAGCACCACCGTGATCCAGTACAGGGCTGTGTCGAGCACCCTATTGATGGCTCTCATGCGTCACCTCCTTCGGTCATGACTCGGCCTGTCCGGATCACTCGGCCGCTGCGCGCGCCGCGTCGTAGAGCTCGCGCTGCGAGTCGGTGGTGATGAACTCGTCGGCCAGGGCCTCGAGCGGCTCCGCGAAGGCGGCGTCGTCGACCTCGGTGAAGGTCGCGCCGCCCTCGGTGGCGCCGTCGATGGCCTCCTGCGTGGCGTCGGCCCAGAGCTGGGTGTGCTCCTCGTAGGCCGCGGTCCAGGCCTCGTCGAACGCGGCCCGGTCCTCCTCCGACATGCTCTCGAGCAGGTCGGTGTTGATGATGAGGTAGTCGAGGCCGACGAGGTGGTTGGTGTACGACCAGTACGGCGCCACCTCGTAGTGGCGCTGGGTGAAGTAGGAGACCTCGTTGTTCTCCGCGGCGTCGACGACCCCGGACTGCAGGCCCGTGTACAGCTCGCCGTAGGCCATCGGCGTGCCGTTGCCGCCGAGGGCCTCGGCCATGGCGATGTGGAGGTCCGACTCCTGGACGCGGATGTCCATGCCGGCGAGGTCCTCGGGCGTCTCGACCGGGCCCTCGGTCGTGTAGATCGACCGCGCACCCTGCGTGAAGCCGCCGAGGACGGTGAAGCCGTTGGACTCCTCGAGCGAGGTGTACAGCTCGCCCGTGATCTCCGGGTCGTGGATGACGTTCATCTGGTGCTCGACGTCGTCGAAGACGGGGGGGAGGTTGAAGGTGACGAAGTCGTCGTTGAGGTTCTCCAGCTGGGTGCCGGAGACGATCGCCATGTCGACGCTGCCGTCGGAGACGAGCTGGAGGGCCTCGGCCTGCGCGCCGAGCGTCTAGTTGGGGAAGACCTCGATGTCCCAGCCGTCGGTGTTCTCCTCGAGGTAGGTGCCGAAGTTGTCGAGCGCCACGTAGGAGGGGTGGTCCTCGGTCTGGTTGAGCGCCAGGCGCATGCTGGAGCCTGAGGCGTTCCCCTCCTCACCACCGCCGTCCCCGCCGCCGCACGCCGCCAGGAGCAGCGCGGCGCCCGCGGCGCCGGCCACAGCGATGACCGAGTTCTTGTGGTTTCTCGTGAGATGTCCGTCCTTGGCTCGGGGGAGACTCCGTCGTCAGACCCTGGGTGTGGCGTACCTTGCCGCGTCGTGCGTCCCGGGCGGGCAGCGATGCCGTGCCCCGATCGAAGGGGCGGCTGGCCGACGGAGGTGCAGCTGTTGTCGGTGGACGACATTCAGTCAGATCGACGGCGACGACGAACACCGGTTGCCACGAGTTGTCAGACCCGCGGCATCGACGGTATCGCCCCTCGACGGGCCCACGACGGTCACGCTCCCGGAGGACCTACGACGCGCGTGGACCGTCCGGTCGGTCAGGGCGCCGTGATCTGCGCGGCCAGGTGACCGGCGCCGTACCCGTTGTCGATGTTGACGACCGCGACCCCGGGGGCGCACGCGTTGAGCATGGCGAGCAGCGCGGCCACGCCCCCGAACGACGCGCCGTAGCCCACAGACGTGGGGACCGCGACGACGGGAGCCGCCACGAGGCCCGCGACGACGCTCGGCAGCGCCCCGTCCATCCCGGCCGCGACGACGATCGCCGCCGCCGAGCGCAGGAGCTCGAGCCGCCCGAGCACGCGGTGGAGGCCGGCGACCCCGACGTCGACGACGAGCTCGGTCCGACGCCCCAGGTGCTCCGCGGTGTGCCGGGCCTCGAGCGCGACCGGCAGGTCCGACGTTCCCGCACTGAGGACGACGACGAGACCACCCGTGGGCTCGGGCGGCTCCGGCGGCCACGCGAGGAGGTTGGCCTCCGCGTGGTGCGCGGCGTCCGGGAGCGCCTCGAGGACCGCGCGGGCGCGCGCGTCGTCCGCACGGGTGAACAGGGCACGGGTGCCGCGCTGCGCGACCTCCGCGGCGATCGCGGCGACCTGGCTGGGCGACTTCGGCCCGCACAGGACCGCCTCCGGGTAGCCCCGCCGCTCGGCCCGCTCGTGGTCCAGGTACGCGACGGCCTCGAGCTCGGGCCCCGGCCGCCACCCGTCGCCCCCGGGAGCGCGGTCGGAAGCCGGGGGTTCGACGTCGGGCACGCCGGAATTCTCGTCAGCGGCCATGGGTGACGTCGACGAGGGGGAGGGTGAAGGCGCCGGACTGGATGCCCCGCAGGTCGACGGCGGCGAACCGGAAGCCGGCCGCCGTGACGGCCGCGTGGACCTCGTCGTGGAGCTCGGCGGCACGGACGATCTCGTCGGCCGGGAGCTCGATGCGGGCGACCTCTCCGTGGTGCCGCACGCGCCCGTCGGAGAAGCCGAGCCGGCGCAGCGCGCTCTCGGCGGCGTCGACCTGCGCGAGCTTCTCGGGGGTGACCTCCTCGAAGTGCGGGATGCGGGAGGCCAGGCACGGCGCCGCGGGCTTGTCCGCCACCCGCACGCCGAGCTCGCGGGCGATTCGGCGGACGTCCCGCTTGGTCAGTCCGGCCTCGGCCAGCGGGCGGAGCACGCGGTGGTTCGTCGCGGCCTGCGCGCCGGGGCGGTCCGGGCGCAGCGCGTCGTCGGCGTTCTCCCCGTACGCGACGGCGGCCAGACCGAGCTCGACCACGAGCTCGTCGGAGATGCGGGTGAACAGCTCGTCCTTGCAGTGGAAGCAGCGGTCGGGCCCGTTCGCCCGGTAGGCGGGGTTGTCGCCCTCGTGGGTGGCGACCTCGACGACGCGCGCGCCGATCTGCCGCGCGGTCTCGTGGGCGGCCGTGCGCTCGTCGGATGCGAGCGACGGCGAGACGCCGAGGATCGCGACGACGCCGTCCGCGCCGAGGGTGCGCACCGCGACGGCGAGCAGCGTGGCGGAGTCGACGCCGCCCGAGTAGGCCACGCCGAGCGGGGCGTGGCCGGACAGGAGCCGGCCGACGCGCTCGACGTCGCCGGGCAGCAGCTCGCCGGCTCCGGAAGCCTCGCCGGCCGGTTCGCCGCCGGCGTCGCGGACTGTGGCGGACGGGACGGAGCTCGTCGTCGCAGGGGTGCTCATCGCTGGTCTCCCTCGTTCTTCGGCGCGCCCGTCGTCGGATGCGCCACGGTACCCATGACCGGCATCGTCACCGAGCCCGCATGCCTCACCAGCCTCGTTGCCACGGGTTGCCATCCGGTTGCCGCGCGACCGCCTCGGCGTCCCCGCTGCCTGACGGACACCGCCCGGCTACCGTGTGGACATGGAGAAGGAAGGGGTGCCGCCGAAGATCCCCACGATCTACGACGTCGCCGCCGCTGCCGGCGTGTCGCCGTCGACCGTCTCCCGCGCGCTCGCCCGTCCCGGGCGCGTGAGCGCGGAGACGGCGGAGCGCGTGCGCGCCGTGGCCGAGGAGATCGGCTACCGGCGCTCGGTGGTCGCGCCCGCGCTCGGTACGGTTCCCAGCAAGCTCTTGGCGATGGTGGTGGCGGACATCGGCAACCCGCTGTTCGTCGACGTCTTCCGGGGCGCCGAGGTGGCTGCCGGTCGCGCCGGCTACACCATGCTGCTGTTCGACGCCCGCGAGGCGGAGGCCCGCGAGCGCGCCGCCGCCGAGTCGTTCCTCGACTTCGTCGAGGGCTTCATCCTCGCCAGCCCGCGCATGTCCGACTCGGCCCTTCTCCGCCTCGCCAAGCAGCGGCCCGTGGTGGTCCTCAACCGGATCGTCAGCGGGTTGCCGAGCGTGCTGACCGACGGCGCACGGGGCGTGCGACGGGTGGCGGAGCACCTCGGGTCGCTCGGCCACACCGACGTGACGTACGTCGGCGGTCCGGAGGCGTCATGGGCCGACGGCGTGCGGTGGCGCGGTCTCCAGGAGGCGGGGGAGGAGCTCTCCCTGCGCGTGCGCCGGATCGGGCCCAACGAGCCCACGGTCTCCGGCGGTGAGATGGCCGTCGCGCGCTGGGCGCGGAACCCGGCCACGGCGGTGGTCGCGTTCAACGACGTCATGGCGATCGGGTTCGTCCGTGGCCTGCGGGCCCAGGGGCTCGAGGTCCCGCGGGACGTCAGCGTGGTGGGGTTCGACAACAGCCGCCTGGGCGCGCTCGCGACGCCCGCGATCTCGTCGGTGGCCTCGCCGCTCGCCCTCCAGGGCCGCACCGCCGTGGGCGACCTGCTCGCCATCGTCCGCGGGGCGCGTCCGCCGCAGCAGCCGGTCCTGCTACCGGTCAAGCTCGTACCGCGGGAGTCGACGGGTCCGGTCCCCGGCGGAGCGGTGCAGGTCGGGTGAGCCGGTCCGGTCATCCTGCCGGCGCGCGGAACGGTCCGGTCGGGTGACGCGGTCGCGTCAGCAGGTCGGTGCGGGTCGCTGGCAACATGTGGCCACCCGCACGCACCTGGCACTGCGGCGCCCATACTGAGGGCTGAGCACCGCAGAGTCGCCGAGGAAGGGACGACCCCTATGACCGTCAACGACACCACCGCGAGCGCGCAGATCGGGGTGATCGGGCTTGCCGTCATGGGCAGCAACCTCGCCCGCAACTTCGCGCGCAACGGCTACGCCGTAGCCCTGTACAACCGGACGACGGCGAAGACCGACGACCTCGTCGCCCAGCACGGTGGCGACGGGACGTTCGTGCCGTCGGAGTCCCTCGAGGACTTCGTCGCGAGCCTCGAGCGCCCGCGCAAGATGATCATCATGGTCAAGGCCGGTGGTGGCACCGACGCGGTCATCGAGCAGCTCATCCCGCTGCTCGAGGAGGGCGACATCGTCGTCGACGGCGGCAACGCCCACTACGAGGACACCCGCCGCCGGGAGAAGGCGCTGCGTGAGGTCGGCCTGCACTTCGTCGGCGCCGGCATCTCCGGCGGCGAGGAGGGCGCGCTCAACGGCCCGAGCATCATGCCCGGCGGCCCGGCCGAGTCCTACGAGACCCTCGGCCCGATCCTCGAGGCGATCTCGGCGAAGGTCGACGGCGAGCCGTGCTGCGTGCACATCGGCCCCGACGGTGCCGGCCACTTCGTCAAGATGGTCCACAACGGCATCGAGTACGCCGACATGCAGTTCATCGCCGAGGCGTTCGACGTCCTGCACTCCGCCGGCCTCACGCCCAAGGAGATCTCCGAGGTCTTCACGCAGTGGAACACCGGCGACCTCGACTCCTACCTCATCGAGATCACCGCCGAGGTCCTCGCGCACGTCGACGCCGCCACCGGCGCCCCGTTCGTGTCCGTCGTCGAGGACGCCGCCGAGCAGAAGGGCACGGGCCGCTGGACCGTGCAGATCGCGCTCGAGCTCGGCGTCCCGGTCAACACGATCGCCGAGTCCGTCTTCGCCCGCTCGACCTCGGGCCACGCGGCCCTGCGCACCGCTGCCCGCGCCGCGCTGACCGGGCCGCAGCGCTCGGCGGTCGACGCCTCCGAGCGTGAGGCCCTCGTGGAGAACGTGCGTCAGGCGCTGTGGTCGGCGAAGGTCGTCGCCTACGCGCAGGGACTCGACCAGATCCGCACCGC
The DNA here is from genome assembly GCF_057652375.1 of Georgenia sp. Z1344. Classification (NCBI taxonomy): domain Bacteria; kingdom Bacillati; phylum Actinomycetota; class Actinomycetes; order Allobogoriellales; family Allobogoriellaceae; genus Georgenia; species Georgenia sp. Z1344. Next base: position 2,868,662 of record NZ_CM172728.1, read on the forward strand.
GTCCGAGGAGTTCGGCTGGGACGTCGACATCGCCGAGGTCGCGAAGATCTGGCGCGGCGGCTGCATCATCCGCGCCAAGCTGCTCGAGCGGATCCGCTCCGAGTACGCCGCCGGCAACCTCACCACCCTGCTCGAGGCCCCGTCCGTGGCCGCCGGCCTCGCCGACAGCCAGGACGGCTGGCGCGCAGCGGTCTCCCACGCGGTCGCCTCCGGCGTCCCGGTGCCGGGCTTCTCGGCTGCGCTCGCGTACTACGACACCGTCCGCGCCGAGCGCCTGCCGGCCGCCCTCGTCCAGGGGCAGCGCGACTACTTCGGTGCGCACACCTACCGGCGCAACGACCGCGACGGCGTCTTCCACACCGAGTGGTCGGCCGACCGGAGCGAGACCCAGCAGTCCTGACGAATGCGGGGAGAGTCCCTCACGAGTGAGGGGCCGGTTCCACGAGTGAGGGGACGGTCCTTCACGAGTGAGGAGCAGGTTCCACGAGTGAGGGGCCGATCCTTCACGAGTGAGGGGCCAGTTCCGCGAGTGAGCGGACGTCCTCCCGACGAGTGAGCGGGCTCAGGCCCGGCACGCACCGAGCGCTCCTCCACCTGACCACGGTGGGGGAGCGCTCGGTCGTTCGCGGGGAGCGTCCGACGGCGGCTCCTCGCCCGGGTGGGACGCGCACCTCGCGCAGGGGTTCGTCGTCGGGGGCCGTGCCGGCCAGGGACGGGCATCGTGCGGCCCGTCCCACGGTCGCCACGCCGGCCGTCCCGTACTGGTCGGCAACAGGCGGCAAGCGGGTGACCACCGCCGCGAGCCGGGCGATCGTCGACAGGTCGGTGAGGGGCAGCACCGAGGACGGAGCATCCCCCTCATCGTGCTTGCCGTGACCCCCGCGGCGAGGCAGGTCGACGACGACTGCAGGAGGAAACGATGTCCACAACCCCGAGGATGGGGCGGAGACGAGCGGCGATCGGAGCGGCGCTCGCCGTCCCGCTCACGCTGACCGTCGCGCTGGCCGGAGGAGCCGCCGCGACACCCGAGCCGACCGACGACGCGGCGGGCGACCAGGCACCCGCCGCCGAGCCGGCGCAGGAGCTCGAGCAGCCCGTGCTCGAGAGCCGGACCACCGAGATCATCGAGGTCGACGGGTACGAGTTCCGCGACCTCAACGACAACGGTGAGCTCGACCCCTACGAGGACTGGCGGCTCAGCGTCGCCGAGCGGACCGAGGACCTCGTCGGGCAGATGACGCTCGAGGAGCGCGCCGGGCTCATGCTCATCGACACGCTCAACGCGGCGTGCGTCGACGGCGTGCGCGGTGTGGTGCCGGAGAGCGGCACCGACTTCATCGAGAACCAGCACATGCACCGGTTCATCTTCCGCAACACGGTGACCAGCCCGGACGACGCCGAGTGCGGCGAGGCGGGCGGCGGCTTCAGCGCCTCCACCTCCGTCACGCCGGCCGAGGCCGCCGGCTTCACCAACGCGGTCCAGGAGATGTCCGAGTCCACCCGCCTCGGCATCCCGGTGCTGTTCAAGTCCAACGCCCGCAACCACATCGACCCCGACGCCCGCGCGGGCATCAACGAGTCGGCAGGCGCGTTCACCTCCTTCCCCAAGGAGGCCGGCATCGCGGCGGCGGCTCTCGGTGCCGAGGCCGCGGCCACCGGTGAGGACCCGAGGACGGGCGACATGTCCGTGGTCGAGGACTTCGCCGACGTCATGGGCGACGAGTGGGCGTCGATCGGGCTGCGCGGCATGTACGGCTACATGGCCGACCTGTCCACCGAGCCCCGCTGGTACCGCACCCACGAGACGTTCACCGAGGACGCCGAGCACGCGGCGGCGATCATGTCGACCCTCGTCGGCACGCTGCAGGGCGAGATCCCGGCCGACAGCGAGAACGGACTGGCGCTGAGCCCCGACACCCGCGTGGCCCTCACGCTCAAGCACTTCCCGGGCGGCGGCCCGCAGGAGCTCGGGCTCGACCCGCACTATGCGTTCGGCCGTGCGCAGGTCTACCCGCAGGGCCTCTTCGCGGCGCACATGCTGCCGTTCGAGGCGGCCATCGACGCCAGCGTCTCGTCGATCATGCCGTACTACGGCGTGCCGGTGGACGTGCCCGAGATCGGCAACGAGGACGAGGACTACCCGCTCACGGGCTTCGCGTTCTCCGACTCGATCGTCAACGGGCTGCTCCGTGACCAGCTCGGCTTCGGCGGCTACGTCAACTCCGACACCGGGATCATCAACGACCGGGCCTGGGGCCTCGAGGATGCCACCGTCCCCGAGCGCGTGGCGGCGGCCATCAACGGCGGCACCGACACGCTCTCCGGCTTCAACGACGTCCAGGTCATCATCGACCTCGTCGAGGACGGCCTCGTCACCGAGGAGCGCGTGGATGAGGCGGCCGTCCGGCTGCTCGAGCCGCTGTTCCGGCTCGGCCTGTTCGAGGACCCCTACGTGGACCCGGACGTCGCGACCGCCACGATCGGCAACGAGGAGAACCGCAAGGTCGGCCTCGAGACGCAGCGCGACTCGCTCGTGCTCCTGGAGAACCAGGAGACCGAGGACGGTCCCGTGCTGCCGCTGCAGGCGGACTCCGACGTCTACATCCTCGGTGACTTCACCGAGGAGACCGTCGAGAGCTACGGCTTCGACGTGACCGACGGCAACGTCGAGGAGGGCGAGGAGCGGCCCAGCGCCGCGGACAGCGACTACGTCCTCATCTCGATGACGGCCAGCGCCGACGGCTCGGACTACGTCAGCAACAGCGAGGAGTTCGGTCTCAACCCCGAGTTCGGCGTCAACCCGAGCGTCATCGACGGCATCCGCGGGCTCGACGGCGAGAGCCTCTGGGGCGCCTCCGACGCCTGCGTCACGCACGGCGCGGAGTCCTGCACCGACGACGGGCTGCGCTTCGGCGGCTCCTACCCCTGGGAGTCGATCATCCTCGACTTCACCGGCATGGAGGCCGCGGAGTCCTGGGAGGTCACGCCCTCGCTCGAGACCATCCAGGAGGTCATGGCCGAGGTCGACGACCCGAGCCAGGTCATCCTTCAGGTCTACTTCCGCCAGCCCTACGTCCTCGACGAGGAGAGCGGCCTGCGCGACGCCGGTGCGATCCTCGCCGGCTTCGGCGTCAGCGACACCGCGCTGATGGACGTCCTCACGGGCGAGCACGCGCCCCAGGGGCGGATGCCGTTCGCCCTCGCCGGGACGCCCGAGGCGATCCTCGAGCAGGACACCGACGCGCCCGGGTACGAGGAGACCACAGACGGCGCCCTCTACCCGTTCGGGTACGGCCTGACCTACGAGGACGACGACGAGGAGCCGGGTGAGCCGGTTCCGCCGTCGCCGGGTCGTGGGTTCTACCTCAACGACGGCTGGGACATCTGGGCGGACCACGAGTTCTCCTTCGGTCGCCCCGGCGACCAGGTGCTCGTGGGTGACTGGGACGGCAACGGGTCCGACACGCTCGCGGTGCGTCGCGGGAACGCGTATTTCCTGTCCAACTCGCTGTACGGCGGGAACGCGGACGTGGAGCTGACGTTCGGCCGCGACGGCGACACCGTCCTGGTCGGTGACTGGGACGGCGACGGCGTGGACTCCTTCGCCGTGCGGCGGGGCAACTCGTACTTCCTGACCAACTCGCTTGCGGGTGGGGATGCGGAGACCGAGCTGGATTACGGCCGCGCCGACGACGCCGTCCTCGTGGGTGACTACGACGCCGACGGCATCGACACCTTCGCCGTGCGACGCGGGAACACCTATTACGTGTCCAACTCGCTGAGCTCGGGCTGGGCGGACGAGGAGTTCGACTACGGCCGCGCCAACGACGAGGTCCTGGTCGGTGACTGGGACGGCAACGGGAGCGACACGTTCGCCTCACGTCGCGGGAACCTCTACCTGGTCTCCAACACCTTCGACGGTGGCTGGGCCGACCGCGAGGTCCGCTACGGCCGCTCGGGCGACGAGGTCTTCGTCGGCGACTGGAACGCCGACGGCAGCGACACCCTCGGGGTCCGGCGCTGATCCGACCTGACGGTCACGCGTGAGCGGGCCCTGCACCCATCAGGGTGCGGGGCCCGCTTCGTCGTCGTCGGAGGGGGTGGTGGTGAGGGGAGGTCTGCTCACTCGCCAGGCCGAAAGCCGCTCACTCGTGGCGTTCGTGGGTGGCGCGCTGGTCGAGCTTGGCGCGCGTCGACCACAGGCCGGCGGACGGGGTCGAGATGTAGAAGACGCGCTCGCCGTCGGGCATGGTGTTCCACCCGTCGACCATGACCTCCGGGTCGTACCGGGTCAGTGCCTCGTCGACGTCCATGTATCGGTACCCGACCCCCTCGATGTCCTCGCGCGTGAGCTTGCCCGGCGCGTAGGTGATGGTGAACCGGCCCTCGGACGAGCCGTGGGGGAGGTGCGCGGTCCCGTGGGGGATGTCCTGCATGTCGGCCTGGCTCTGATAGAGCTCGACCGCCTCGGACTGCGAGATGTAGCCGTACTTCCGGATGAGCGCGTCGACCTCGGGCTGCTCGCCGAACCGCTCGACGCCGGGGGCGATGACGAGGAGCTCCCCGCCGTCGGCGATGGCCATGCGCGTACGGTAGACGGCCTTGTTCGCCACCCACGTGGCCCGGAACTCGTCGGCCTGCATGACGGCGACGATCTTGTCGACCGGCTCGTCGAACTGGGTGATGTTCTGCTCCTGCGAGGCACGCGCGGCCTCGAGGTAGGTCTCGAGGTCGTCGCCGACGTAGACGCCGGTGTGCCGCAGCGCGCCGGAGTCGTCGTAGTCCATGACGACCTGGAGGTAGACGTCGGGCAGGTCGGCGAGGAAGTGGTCCTCGGCGTAGTTGAAGCACTGCCGCACGGGGGTGAGCAGGTTCCCGAGGTTGTTCTCGATGCCGTACACGGCCGAGGCCATGTGCGAGGCGCCGAGCAGGCGCTTTCCGCCGAGCCCGATGAAGTAGTTCTTGTTGTGGTTGGCGAACCCGAGGACCTCGTGGGGGACCACGTGGCCGACGTTGACCACGAGGTCCCACTGCTCGGTCACGAGCATCGTGTTGAGATCGACTGGCATCTCCCAGTCGACGGCGCCGCCGGTCGCCTCGCGCACGACCTCCGCCGGCACGGTGCCGACATTGGTGACCCCGTTCTTCCAGTCGTGCGCGTGGATGCGCTCCTCGGGGATCGAGCCGAACATCCACTCGTTGTCCTCGCGCGTGTGCGGCACGTGCTGCCCGAGGGTGGGGATGACGTGCACCTCGGCGCCGGCGGCGTCGAGCCGCTTGTACAGGTACTCCGTCATCCACCCCGTGCCGGAGTGCGCGCGCGTGAGGTCCGGCGGCAGCAGCAGCACGCGCCGCAGCTCGGCGATCGAGAGCCGGTCGACGGCCTCGTCGATCATGCGGTCGCACAGCTCCTCGATGCGCTCGCGGGAGAGGAACCGGGCTTCGTCCTTGAACCACGTCATGCGGGAGAGCATGGCCCGAGCGGCGCCCGTCGCGCCACCGGTTGGCAACGGTTGGCAACGTTGTGGCCATCCCCGTGGGTCTTCGGGACGATGCTGGCATGAGCGACGACGCCCACGACTCCATGCTCGCGCACCCCGACCGCCTGCTCCCCGCCGATCCGGCCGTGCGGGACGTGGCGCGACGCCTCTACGCGAGCACCAAGGACCTGCCGATCATCTCGCCGCACAGCCACGTCCCGCCGGCCTGGCTGGTCGACGACGAGCCGTTCCCCGACCCGGCGTCGCTGCTCCTCGTCCCCGACCACTACGTGCTGCGGCTCCTCCACGCGAACGGCGCGGAGCTCAGCGACCTCGGCCGCGGGCCCAACGGGCCGCTCGAGCTCGACGAGGCGGCGGCGCGCAAGGCGTGGCGCATCCTCTTCGAGAACTACCACCTCTTCCGCGGCACGCCGGTGAAGTACTGGTTCGACACCACGTTCGCCGACGTCTTCGGGATCACCGAGGCGCCGTCCGCGGCCAACGCCGACGCGGTCTACGACCAGGTCGCCGAGGCCCTGACCACGCCCGAGTTCCGCCCCCGTGCGCTGTTCGAGCGGTTCGGGATCGAGGTGCTCGCCACCACGGACGACCCGCTCGACGACCTCGCCGCCCACCGCGCGCTCGCCGCCGACCCGACGTTCACCGGCCGGGTCGTCCCCACCTTCCGACCGGACCGGTTTCTCGAGCCCGCCCGGGGCGACTGGCCGGACCTCGTCCGCCGCCTGGGGGAGTCCGCGGACACCGACACCGGCACGTACGCCGGGTACGTGGCCGCCCTCGAGGCCCGGCGCCGGTACTTCAGGGACAACGGGGCGGTCTCTTCGGACCACTCGCACCTCGACCTCGGCACGGAGCCGCTCGCGACCCCCGACGCCGAGCGGATCTACGCCGCGGCGCTGCGCGGCGAGGCCACGACCGACGAGGCGACGGCGTTCCGCCGCCACATGATGAGCGAGACCGCCCGCATGGCAACCGAGGACGGCCTGGTGATGACGCTCCACCCGGGCGTGCGCCGGGACCACGACGTCGACAACCTCGCCCGGTACGGGCACGACGTCGGCTCCGACATCCCCGTCTCAGTCGAGGTCACCGACTCGCTGCGCCCGCTGCTCGGGCGCTACGGCAACCACCCGGACCTCCACCTCGTCCTGTTCACCATCGACGAGACGGTGTTCTCCCGCGAGATCGCCCCGCTGGCCGGCTTCTACCGGTCCTTCTACGCGGGCGTCCCGTGGTGGTTCATCGACGCCCCGGAGGCCATCCGCCGCTTCCGCGGCGCGGTCACCGAGACCGCCGGGTTCTACCGGACGTCCGGCTTCATCGACGACACCCGGGCCTTCCTGTCGATCCCCACACGCCACGACATGTCCCGCCGGCTCGACGCCGCCTACCTCGCCGAGCTCGTGTCCACCCACCGCCTCACCGAGGAGGAGGCGGCAGCGACCGCCCTCGATCTCGTCACCACGATCCCGAAAAAGGTGTTCAAGCTGTGAGCGCTCGGCTCTCCCGCGGCCCGGAGCACCCGGCCGCCCCGGTCCGCCTCGTCCACGTGGGGCTCGGCAACTTCTTCCGCGCCCACCAGGCCTGGTACACCCACCACAGCCCCGACTCCGCCGACTGGGGCTACGCCGCCTTCACCGGCCGGAGCCCCGCCGCGGCCGAGGCGCTCGCCCCGCAGGGCGGCCGCTACACACTCGTCACCCGGGGGCCCGACGGCGACGAGCTCGAGGTGATCGATTCCGTCGTCGCCGTCCACGCCGCCGACGACCACGACGCGTGGCTCGGCTACCTGCGCGACCCCGACGTCGCCGTCGTCACCCTCACCGTCACCGAGGCCGGCTACCTGCGCGGCCCCGACGGCGGGCTCGACCTCGCGCACGAGGGCGTGGCCGCCGACGTCGAGGCCCTGCGCGCCGACCCGACCGCATCCGTCGGCACCGCACCCGGCCGCCTCGCCGCGGGCCTCATCGCCCGGCGCGCCGCCGGCGCCGGTCCGATCACCCTGCTGTCCTGCGACAACCTGCCGGGCAACGGCGAGGTCCTGCGCCGGGTCGTCACCGACCTGCTCGCGGCTCTCGGCGCGGACCCGTCGGTCGCCGAGGGGGTCGACTTCGCGGCCTCGATGGTCGACCGCATCACCCCCGCCGCCACCGACGACGACGCGGCCCTGGTCGAGCGCGAGCTCGGCGTCGTCGACGCGTCGCCCGTGACCACCGAGCCGTTCAGCGAGTGGGTCGTGGCCGGGACGTTCCCCGCCGGACGCCCGCGCTGGGAGGACGCCGGGGCAACGATCGTCGACGACGTCGAGCCGTACGAGCGGCGCAAGCTCCTTCTCCTCAACGGCGCGCACTCGCTCATGGCCTACGCGGGCCCGGTGCTCGGCCACGAGACCGTGGACCAGGCGTTCGGCGACCCGCAGGTGCGCGCGTGGGTCGAGGAGCTGTGGGACGACGCGTCCGAGACGCTCGACCTGCCGTCCGACGAGCTGGACGCCTACCGGGCCGCCCTGCGCGATCGCTTCGCCAACCCGCGGATGCGCGACTCCCTGGCCCGCATCGCGATGGACGGCTCCCAGAAGCTGCCGGTCCGTCACGTCCCCGTGCTGCGCTCCGCGCGCGAGGTCGGCCGCCTGCCCGGTGGTGCCGTCCTGGCCGTCGCCGCCTGGATCACCCACCTGCGCGGCTGCGGGGTCCCCGTCAACGACGTCCACGGCGACCGCTGGCGCGAGCTCGCCGCGGGACCGGCCGGCGAGGCGGTCGCCCACGTCCTCGGCGAGCTCGTCCCCGACCTCGCCGGTGACGACGAGCTGCAGGCCGCAGTCGCCCGCGAGCTCGAGGCGCTCGAGGCGCCCGGCGGTCCGGGCGACACCTCGGCGGGGAGGGGGACGACGCCGTGGGAGTGATCGTCGGCCTCGACGTCGGCACGACCGCGGCCAAGGCCGTCGCGGTCGACCCGGCCACCGGCTGGCGCACGGCCGCGACCGCCGAGTACCACCTCGCCTCCCCGCACCCACGGTGGCAGGTACAGGACCCCGGCGAGCTGCTCGGCGCCGTCGACTCGGTCCTCGCCCGGGTGGTCGCCGCGGCCGGTGACCGGACGGTCGACGTCCTCGGCGTGGGCACGGCCATGCACGGGCTCATCGGGCTCGACGACGGACTGCGCCCCGTCACCGACCTCATCACCTGGGCGGACACGCGCTCCCACGCGGAGGCGGCCGAGCTGCGCCGCGAGGGCCGGGCGGCGGGGCTGCTCGCCCGCTCCGGCACTCCCGTGCACCCGATGAGCCCGCTGACCAAGCTCATGTGGTTCGGCCGCAACGACGCCGCCACGCTGCACGGCGCCTACCGCTGGGTCGGCCTCAAGGACCTCGTCCTGCTCCACCTCACGGGCTGGGTCGTCACCGAGCTCTCCACCGCGTCCGCCACAGGCCTGCTCGACCTCACCACGCGCGACTGGTCGCCGGCCTCCCTCGAGCTCGCCGGCGTGGAGCGTGAGCAGCTCCCCGACATCCTCTCGACGACCGCGCTGCTCGAGGTCTCGCCCGACGCCGCGCGGACCACCGGCGTCCCGGCCGGCACGCCCGTCAACGTCGGCGCCACGGACGGGCCCCTCGGCAACCTCGGCACCGGAGCGATCCAGCCCGGCGTCGCCGGCATGTCCATCGGCACGAGCGGCGCCGTGCGGACCGTCGTGCCCGAGCCGCGCACCGACGAGCGCGGGCGCCTGTTCTGCTACGCCCTGACCGACGACGCCTGGGTGGTCGGCGGCGCCATCAGCAACGGCGGCGTGGTCGCGCGGTGGGCGGCGGAGAGCTTCCTCCCGCAGGCCGACGGCACGGCGCGGGATGCCGAGGCCCTCGCCCTGGCGGCCACCGCCCCGCCCGGCAGCGACGGCCTCGTCATGCTGCCCTACCTCCTCGGCGAGCGCGCCCCCCTGTGGGACCCCGACCTCACGGGCGCCTTCCTCGGAGTGCGGCACGGGCACGGCCGCCAGCACTTCCTCCGTGCCGCGGTCGAGGGAGTGTGCCTCCAGATGGCCGACCTCGTCGACGTGCTCGACGGCGTCACACCGGTCACGGAGGTCCGCTGCACCGGCGGGGTCTTCCGCTCCGAGCTGTGGCGCACGAGCATGGCGGGCGCGCTCGGGCGGCCGCTCGTCCCCACCGACGACGCCGAGGGCTCCGCCCTCGGGTCCGTGGCCCTCGCGGTCCTGGCCACCGGCCGCGCGGACGACCTCGCCGGCGCCCTCGCCCAGGTCGCGCCCCCGGGCGGGGTGGACGCGCCGGTCGAGGTCCCCGCCGAGGACGTCGCGACCTACGCCGACATGCGCGGCCGCACCCTCGACCTCCTGCGCGCCTACGGGGAGCTCGCCGAGCACCTCGGGGCGCTGGCCGGCGCACGGGGCTGACTCACGCGCGCATCGCGCGCAGCCCGATCCCGAGGCCGACGACCAGCGTGAGCACGGTCGCGACCACCCCCGTGGCGACGTCCCGGGACAGGAGGTCGCCGGCGGCGAGCGCCCGCTCGGCGTCGATGAGGTGTGTCAGCGGGTTGACGGCGGCGGCCCCCTGCATCCAGCGTGGCCCGTCCTCGAGCGGCAGCAGCATTCCGGACAGGAGCAGCAGCGGGAAGATCATCGTCTGCTGGATCGCCCAGAACATCCATTCCGTCGAGGCCGTGGCGACCCCGAGGGCGTAGGACAGCGACGCGAGCCCGACGGCGAACAACCCGAGCAGCACGAGGCCGAGCAGTGTGCCGACGACGTCCGCCCGGTAGCCGAGGAGAACCGCTACGACGAGGAGGACCGCGCTCTGGGCCAGGACGGGAGCGAACTCCTTGAGCGCCCGCCCCACGAGGAGGGCGGAGCGAGGGACCGGCGTGACCAGCGTCCGTTCGTGACTGCCGGCGTGGATCTCGAACTGGAGGTTCGAACCTGTCATCCCGACGCCGAACAGGACGATCATGCCGAGCACCCCCGGCACGAACCAGGTGAGCGACTCGGCGAGCGGAACTCCGACGGTCCCGGCCAGGAGCGGCCCGAACAGCAGGAGGAACGTCAACGGCTGGACGAGGTTGAAGGTGACGGAGAACGGGTCGTGCAGGACGGGTCGGAGCTCGCGGAGCATGATTGTCCAGGTGGCCTCCACCAGACCCGGACGACGAGGCGTGAGGGTGGGCGGCGTGTCGTGCGTCGCGGTCATCGTGCACCTCCCGAGGTGACGGCCTCGGCGGGCGTGTGCTCGCCGTCGCGGAGCGACCGGCCCGTGAGGCCGAGGAAGACGTCGTCGAGGGTGGGGTGCTCGGCCCAGGCCCCGACGACGCCGCGGCCGGCGAGATCGGCGACGAGCGTCGGCAGGGCGGCGCGCGCGTCGGGGACGGGCACGCTGATCGTCGTCGTGCCTGTGCCTGTGCCTGTGCCTGTGCGTGTGCCTGTCGCCGTCGGGTGGTGGCCGGCCACTCTCAGGCCGGCCGAGACCTCGTCCAGACGCGCGGACTCGACGTCGAGGTGGATGCGGTCGCTCGCGAGGTCGCGCTTGAGGGACTCGCCGGTGCCGTCGGCGACGATCCGACCGCCGTCGACGACGAGGACGCGCTCGGCGTAGCGGTCCGCCTCCTCCAGGTAGTGGGTCGTCAGCAGGACGGTCATGTCGTCCTCGCGCCGCAGCCGCGTGACGTGCTCCCAGAGGTTGGCGCGCGCCTGCGGGTCGAGCCCCGTCGTCGGCTCGTCGAGGACGAGAAGGCGCGGCGCCGGGACCAGGCCGAGGGCGATGTCGACCCGGCGGCGCTGACCACCCGAGAGCGTGAGGACCTGGCGCTCGGCGAGGCCGGCGAGGTCGAGGGCGTCGAGGAGGTCGTCCACCCGTCGGCGGACGGCACGGGCGGGAAGGCCGAACAGCGCGCCCTGGGCGAGCAGCTCGTCGCGCACCCGCTGGTTCTGGCTGGCGCCGTGCTTCTGACCGACGTAGCCGATGCGGGCCCGGACCTCGTCCGGGTCGCGGCTGACGTCGAACCCGCAGACCCGGGCGGCGCCGGAGGTGGGGGTGAGCAGCGTGGTGAGCATGCGCATCGCGGTCGACTTGCCGGCGCCGTTGGGGCCGAGGAAGGCCGTGAGGGTGCCGGGGGCGACGTCGACCGTGAGCTCGTCGACGGCGCGCACGGGCGTCCCGCCGCTTCGGTCGAAGACTTTGCTGAGCCGTTCTGTGCGGATGATGGGTTCCATGGGCTCGAAGCTACGAAGGTATGCGGCCACATCCTGACCGCGTCGGCGGGCAGGATTCAGGTATGACCGATCCGACGAGGCGTGCCCTCCGGCTGCTCGACCTCCTGCAGGCGCGGCGCAGCTGGACGGGCGCCGAGCTCGCGGGCGAGCTGGGTGTCTCGCCCCGGACGGTGCGGCGCGACGTCGAGCGCCTGCGCGACCTCGGCTACGCGGTCGAGTCGACGCCGGGGGAGGAGGGCGGGTACCGACTGCAGGCCGGCAACGCGCTGCCCCCGCTGCTGCTCGACGACGAGGAGGCGCTCGCGCTGGCGGTCGGACTGCGGACCGCTGCCGTCACCGGACGTGGGCCGGAGGCGGCGGCCCGCACGATGGCGAAGATCGACCAGTTCCTGCCCTCCCACCTGCGGCGCCGCGCGGCTGCGCTCACCGACCACGTCGTCGAGATCGGTCCCGGACCGCGGGCGGACGCCACGCTCCTCGGGGAGCTCGCGCTCGGCTGCCGCCTGGGCGAGCGCGTGAGGTTCACCTATCGCGACGTGCAGGGGACGGTGTCCGGCCGGCACGTCGAGCCGCACACGCTCGTGGCGCGCCACGGCCGCTGGTACCTCGTCTGCTCCGACCTCGACCGGGACGCCTGGCGCACCTTCCGGCTCGACCGGATGACGGACGCGCGCCGCACCGGCGCGACCTTCCGCCCCCGCGAGCTGCCCGAGGGCGGGATCGCCACGCTCTTCCGGCGCGACGAACCGGTGCAGCACCGCGCCGAGGTGACGATCGAGGTCGGGACCGACGAGCTGATGGCGTCGTTCGGACGATGGATCCGGCGGGACGCGGTCGAGGAGCTCGGTACCCACCGGGTCCGGTGGACGATCGAGGCGCCGTCCGCCGTCGAGATCCTCGGCCACGTGCTGTGGCTCCCGCCGCAGTGGGCGTGGTCGATCCGGTGCGACGAGGACGTCGCGACGGCGCTGACGGCCGTCCGCGACCGGCTCTCCGCGGTCGACGTCGAGCGGTGGTAGCGCCCGGGCGCGCAGGGCATGCGTGTCCGACGCGGACGGCGTTCTCACCGGTCCGTACCGGGTGCAACCGTGTTCGCCGAGAGCGGCTCGACCTGCGCGGCTCCCGCCGCCCGCCTAGGTTGAGGAGGTGACGGACGTAGGAAACGCGAGCTTCCGGTACCGCGACACCGCGGTGCTGTCGGTGACGCACATCGAGGCGCCGGTCAGGGTGCCGTCGCGCCATTTCGAGGACGAGCTGGCGGAGACCCGCAAGCGGCTGCGGATCCCGGACCACCTGCTCGAACGGGTCTCCGGCGTCGTCGAGCGCCGCTGGTGGGAGCCCGGGACACTGTTCGACGACCCGGCGATCGAGGCCGGAGCGAAGGCGCTCGCCGACGCGGGAATCGAGCCCTCGCGCGTGGGCCTGCTCATCAACACGTCGGTCACGCGCACGCACCTCGAGCCGTCGGTCGCCGTGCGGATCCACGACGGGCTGTCGCTGCCGAGCTCTGCGATGAACTTCGACCTCGCCAACGCCTGCCTCGGGTTCGTCAACGGCATCATGCTCGCCGCCACGATGATCGACGCCGGTCAGATCGAGTACGCCCTCATCGTCAACAGCGAGGACCCGCGCGAGACCCAGCGCACGACCATCGAGCGCCTCGGCCGCCCCGGTGCGACGCGCGAGGACTACCACCGCGAGTTCGCCTCCCTCACCCTCGGCGCCGGGGCTGCGGCCGCCGTCCTCGGGCCCGCCGACCGGCACCCCGGCAGCCACCGGGTCGTCGGCGGGGTGAGCCGCGCCGGCACCGAGCACCACGAGCTGTGCGTCGGCGACCTCGACGGGATGTTCACCGACACCAAGGGGCTCCTCGACGGCGGGCTCGCCCTCGTCACCGATGCCTGGCGGGAGGCCCACGACGTCGGTGGCTTCGACTGGACCGACATGGACCGGTACGTCACCCACCAGATCTCCACGCCGTACACCAAGGCCGTCATCGACGCGATCGACCTGCCCGCGGACCGCGTGCCGATCACGTTCTCCCACTGGGGCAACGTGGGTCCGGCGTCGTTGCCGATGACCCTCGCCGCGCAGTCGGAGAAGCTGGAGACCGGCGACCGCGTGCTGTGCATGGGCGTGGGCTCGGGACTCAACACCGCGATGCTCGAGCTCGCCTGGTGACGCGCGCAGTGCCCGACCTGATCGACCCGAACGACCGACCCGACCCGCGCGACACGGCCCCCTCGACCGACCGACCGCGCCTGCCCGACCTCCCGGGACTGGATCCGCGCTGGAGCCGCCACGTCACGGAGCCGGGCCCGCCGGGGGAGCGGCCCACCTCCTGGCACGTCCTCGACAACGCGGCCGACCTCGTCGGCCCCGCCCGCGGCACCCTCCTCGCCGTGCACGGCAACCCGACGTGGTCCTACCTGTGGCGCGACCTCCTGCGGGAGGGCGCCGAGACGGGGTGGCGCGTCGTCGCCGTCGACCAGCCCGGCATGGGGTACTCGGCGCGCGACGGCCGCCGGCGCGGCCTCGCCGACCGCGTCGCCGACCTCGGCGCGCTCACCGACGAGCTCGGCCTCACGGCGCCCGTCGTCACCGTGGGCCACGACTGGGGCGGCGTCGTCTCGCTGGGCTGGGCGACCGACCACCCCGACCTGCTCGCCGGCATCGTCCTCACCAACACGGCCGTCCACCACGACGGCGCCGCACCGATCCCCGGCCTCCTGCGCCTCGCGGGCCACCGCGCGGTCCACGGGTGGGCCACCCGCGGCACGACCGCGTTCCTCGACGCCACCCTCTCCCTCGCCGACCCGCCGCTGCCGCCCGAGGTCCGGCGGGCCTACCGCGCGCCCTACGGCACGGCCGACGAGCGGGCCGCGATCGCGGACTTCGTCGCCGACATCCCCGCGACCGCCGACCACCCGAGCCGCGCCGAGCTCGACCGCATCGCCGCGGGCGCCGCTCGGCTGCACGTCCCGGCGCTCGTCATGTGGGGCCCGCGCGACCCCGTCTTCCAGGAGCGCTACCTGCGCGACCTGCTCGCCCGCCTCCCGCACGCCGACGTCCACCGGTTCGAGGGGGCCGGCCACCTCCTACCGGAGGACGCCGACGTCGCCGGCACCGTGGTGCGCTGGCTGGGCGCGACCTACGGCGACCGCCATGGGGCACCTACCCGCGCGTCCGAGGGCACGCCCGCGGAATCCGTCGACACCACGCCCCGGCTCGACGACGACGCGGCCCGCGACGGTGCGCCGACCTCCGGCGCGACGACAGGAACGGCAGCCGACCGCACCCCTGCGTACCGACCGCTCACCGCGGTCCTCGACGAGCACCGGGACAGCGATCATCCCGCCGTCGTGTCCCTCTCTCCGGCGGGTACCGACACGGTGAGCTGGCGCGATCTCGCCACGCGGGCCCGCCACCTCGCGCTCGGCCTCCACGACCTCGGGGTACGACCCGGTCAGCGGGTCAGCCTGCTCGTCACTCCCGGCGTCGGCCTGACAACCGCCCTGTTCGCCTGCCTGCGCCTCGGCGCGGTGGTGGTCCTCGCCGACCAGGGCCTCGGCCTGCGCGGCATGAGCCGGGCCCTGCGCGGCGCCGACCCGGATCTGATCATCGGCATCGAGCGCGGCCTCGTCGGCGCGCGCCTGCTGGGCTGGCCCGGCCGGCGCGTGGCCGCCACGGAGCTGTCTCCCGCCCGGACGCGCGTCCTCGGGGCGGAGAGCGACGTCGAGACCCTCGTCGCCCGTGGCGCGCAGCTCGAGCGGACCGGCGCGGTGCTCCCCGGCGCCCCCGACCCCGACGACGACGCCGCCGTCCTCTTCACCTCCGGGTCGACCGGCCCGGCCAAGGGCGTCGTCTACACCCACCGCCGGCTCGCCGGCATGCGGGACGCCCTGGCCGCGACCTACGACCTCGGCCCGGGCGCGTCGTTCGTCGCCGGGTTCGCCCCGTTCGCGCTCATCGGTACCGCGCTCGGCTCGGTCGCGGTGACCCCGGACATGGACGTCACCGCGCCGGCCACGCTCACGGCGACGGCGCTGGCCGATGCCGTCGCCGCGGGGCGCGCCACCGCCGTCTTCACCTCGCCGTCGGCACTCGAGGGGGTCCTGCGGACGGCGGACGCCCTCGACGACGACCAGCGCGCCGCGCTCACCGGCGTCGGGCTCTTCCTCTCGGCCGGTGCACCGATCGCCCCCGAGCTGCTCGCGCGCGTCGCCGAGGTCATGCCGTCCGCCGCCGTGCACACCCCCTACGGCATGACCGAGATGCTGCCGGTCACCGACATCGACCTGCCGGGCATCCGGGCGGCCGCCGACGACGCCGTGGCCGCCACGGCCACCTGTGACACCACGCGCGCCCCTGACATCACGGCCACCCACCTCGTCGTCGGCGCCGGCGGCGGTACCTGCGTCGGCCGGCCCGCCGTCGGCGCCGAGGTCCAGATCGTCCCGCTCGACGCCGCGGGCGACGCCACGGGGGAGCCGACCACCGCGCCCGGCGTCACCGGCGAGGTCCTCGTCACCGGCCCCCACCGCAAGGACCGGTACGACCGGCTCTGGGGTACCCAGGCCGCGAGCGCCGACCACCCGGGATGGCACCGCACCGGCGACGTCGGGCACCTCGACGCGACGGGCCGGCTGTGGATCGAGGGGCGCCTCGGCCACGCCGTCACCACGCCCGCCGGGGTCGTCACGCCGGTCGCCGCCGAGCAGGCTGCGCAGCGGGTGCGGGGCGTGCGTCGGGCCGGCGTCGTCGGGGTCGGGCCGGCCGGGGTGCAGCAGGTCGTCGTCGTCCTCGAGACCGATCCGGAGATCGACCCGCGCGCCGGGGCGCGCCCCGCCCTCGCGACGCCCGGCCTCACGCGGGCCATGCGTGGTGCCGTCAGGGACGACCGGGGCATCGACGTCGCGGCCGTGCTGCGGGTGCCCGAGCTGCCGACCGACGTCCGGCACAACGCCAAGATCGAGCGCGGCCGGATCGGGCGGTGGGCCGAGGCGTTCCTCGCCGGCGAACGGGCAGGCACGCCGTGAACCGCGTCGGGCACACCCCGGACACGGGGTACGAGGAGCACACCGCGAGCCGCGGTGTGCTCACGTCGGAGGTCGGCGCACCCGCACGCTCCGCCGCTGCCCGCGTCCTCGTCACCGGCGCCAGCGGCATGCTCGGGCGTCGCACGGCCGAGCGCCTCGTGGCCGCCGGCCACGACGTCCGCACCTTCCAGCGCAGGCAGGCAGGTGTCCCCGGCGCCGCCGACTCGCTCGGGTCCCTCGCCGACGACGACGCCGTGCGCCGCGCCGTCGAGGGCCGCGACGCCGTCGTGCACCTCGCCGCGAAGGTCTCGGTGAGCGGGCCGCGCCGCGAGTACGAGGAGATCAACGTCGAGGGCACCCGGCGGCTGCTCGCGGCGGCGCGGGCCGCGGGTGTCACCCGGTTCGTCCAGGTGTCCTCACCCTCGGTCGCGCACGCCGGCGACTCCCTCGTGGGTGTCCCGGCGGGGCGCGCGGAGCCGGAGCTCGCTCGCGGCCACTACGCGCGCACGAAGGCTGCGGCGGAGCGGCTTGCGCTCGCGGCCGACGGGCCGGGCCTCGCCGTGGTCGCCGTCCGGCCCCACCTGGTCTGGGGGCCGGGGGACACCCAGCTGGTGGGCCGGATCGTCGAGCGGGCCCGCGCGGGCCGGCTGCCGCTGCTCGACCAGGGGGCCGCCCTCATCGACTCGGTCTACGTGGACAACGCCGCCGACGCGCTCGTGGCCGCGCTGGACCGTGCCGAGGACGCCCACGGCGAGGCCTTCGTCGTCACCAACGGCGAGCCGCGGCCCGTGGGCGACCTGCTCGCCGGGATCTGCCTCGCCGCGGGCGTGCGACCGCCCGCCTGGCGCGTGCCCGCTGTGGTCGCTCGTGCGGCCGGGGCGCTCGTCGAGGCCGTGTGGGCCGTGCGCCCCGGCCCGGACGAGCCGCCGATGACCCGGTTCCTCGCCGAGCAGCTCTCCACGGCGCACTGGTTCGACCAGCGGCGCACCCGCGCGGGGCTCGACTGGACCCCGGCCGTGACGATCGACGAAGGCTTGGCGCGCCTCGCGGCGCACGAGCGCGGCGCCTGACCCGCCGACCTGGTACCTCGCGCCGCCCGGTGCCCCGCCTTGCGGCGGAGCTCCCGACGTGCGGCGGACGTCGCGCCTCGTGGCGCACCGGCGGGCCGTCCGGCTCGCGGCCGGCCCGCCGGGTGGAGCGTCAGCCCGCGAAGCGCTCGGCCCGCTCGACTACGCCGCCCTCGCGCGTGTAGACCTCGCGGCCCGCGATGAGGGTGCGCTCGACGTGCGCGGTCGTGTCGAGCGGGTCGCCGCTCCACACGACGACGTCGCCGTCGCGCCCCACCTCGAGGGCGCCGACGCGCTCGTCGAGGCGGAGGAACTCGGCGGGGTT
This sequence comes from Georgenia sp. Z1344, assembly GCF_057652375.1. Taxonomy (NCBI): domain Bacteria; kingdom Bacillati; phylum Actinomycetota; class Actinomycetes; order Allobogoriellales; family Allobogoriellaceae; genus Georgenia; species Georgenia sp. Z1344. The sequence continues at coordinate 2,886,813 of NZ_CM172728.1, forward strand.
CGTCGTCAGTGCGCGCAGCGCCGTCTCCGGGTCGAGCCCGTCCTTGACGGCGAGGCTGGCCTGGAGGACGAGCAGGTTGATCGGGACCACCGGGTGGTCGGTGGTGATGGCGACCCGGACGCCGGCGTTCGCGATCTGGGCCAGGTGCGGGGTGGCGCGGTCGACGATCTCCACCTTCGAGCGGCTCGTGATCATCGGCCCGTAGATCACCGGGATGTCGCGCTCGGCGAGGACGTCGGCGATCTTGTGCGCCTCGGTGCCGTGGTTGAGGACGAGGCGGTACCCGAACTCGTCGGCCAGGCGCACCGCGGTGGCGAGGTCGTCGTGCCGGTGCGAGTGCTGGTCCCAGGCGAGGGTGCCGTCGAGGACCGAGGCGAGCGCCTCCATCGTCACGTCCCGCTCGAACGGCTTGCCCTCGGCTGCGGCGTGATCGCGCTTCGCGGCGTAGTTCTGTGCGGCGACGAACGCCTCGCGGATGATCTTCGCGACGCCGAGCCGGGTCGACGGCGTGACCTTCTGCTCGCCGTAGACGCGCTTGGGGTTCTCTCCGAGGGCGGACTTCACGGACACGGCGTCCGAGATCACCTGCTCGTCGACCGTGCGGCCGCCCCAGGTCTTGATGGCCACGGTCTGGCCGCCGATCGGGTTCCCGGAGCCGGGCTTGATCACCGCGGTCGTCACGCCGCCGGCGAGCGCGTCGCGGAAGCCCTCCTCGTCGATGTCGATCGCGTCGATCGCGCGGACGCCGGCCTGGTTCGGGCCCGTCATCTCGTTGACGTCGTTGCCGGCCCAGCCGCGCCCCTCCTCGGACACGCCGAGGTGCGCGTGCGACTCGACGAAGCCGGGGACCACGACCTGGCCGGTGGTGTCGATCCGCGTGACGCCGTCGGGGATCTCGACCTCGCCGACCGGACCGACCGCGGCGATGACGCCGTCGACCACGAGCACGGTGCCGGACTCGATGTCAGGGCCGGATACGGGGCGGACGAGCCCGCCGGTCAGGGCCACGGTCGCGCCGGGGCGGTCGGAGGTGGGCACGGGGAAGAACGGGGTCGCAGAGGTCATGCCCTCGATCATCGCACCGGCGCGCTCACGGCTGTGGCATCGGTCGAGCTGCCGCGACGCTCATGGCCGCGTCACCGACCGCAGCCGCCGCGCTCACGGCTGCGGCACCGGCCAGAGCGCCACGGGGGTGTTGGTGTCCATGTTGCGGCGGTAGTCGGCGAGCATCTTGGCGATCGCGACCTCGCGGGTCACCCCGCCGGCCTCGTACGCGCTCACGGCGGCGACCTGCCAGGACGCCCCGTTCTGCCGCCGCTCGATCCGCTGCGCGATGACGCCGAGGTAGTGCTCGGCCACGTCCTTGTCCACCCCGAGGCTCGCCAGCCCCGACCGCGCCATCGGCAGCAGCGTCCCCTCGATGAGCGACAGGCCGTCGATCTCCAGCTCGCCCGGCCAGCTGAGCCGGGCGTCGATCCCGTGCCGGGCGGCGGCCTCGAAGTTGTCCCGCGCCGCGGAGAACGGCATCCGCGTCCACGTGGGCCGGTCCTCGCGGACGAGGGCCTCGACGGCGCCGTAGAAGAACGCCGCGTTGGCCACGGTGTCCACGACGGTCGGCCCCGCCGGCAGCACCCGGTTCTCCACGCGCAGGTGCGGCCGCCCGCCCGCCACGGCGTAGATCGGCCGGTTCCACCGGTACACGGTGCCGTTGTGCAGCGTGAGCTCGTCGAGCGTGGGCGTGCCGCCGGCGGCGATGACCTCGAACGGGTCGTCGTCGGTGGTCTCGGGCAGCAGCGCCGGGTAGTAGCGGACGTTCTCCTCGAACAGGTCGAAGATCGAGGTGATCCACCGCTCGCCGAACGTGACGATCGGCCGTACGCCCTGGTGCCGCAGCTCCGGCGCGCGCGTGTCCGTGGCCTGGAGGAACACCACCGGCCGCGTCTCGGCCCACAGGCGGTGCCCGAACAGCAGGGGCGAGTTGGCGCCGAGCACGAGCTGCGGCCCCGCGAGCAGCTGAGCCGAGTTCCAGTAGCGGGCGAACTGCTCCGGCCGCACCTGGAGGTGGAGCTGGGTCGACGTGCACACCGACTCCACCGCGATCGACTCGAACGTGGCGGCGAGCGGCTCGGGCCCGGCGATCTCGAGGGAGATGTCCTCGTGCCGCGCCATGCGGATGGCGGTGTCGAGCGCGAGGTACCGCTCGTCGTCGGAGATCCAGTCCCGCTCGGCGTGCTCGGGACCGAGGGTGGGCAGGATGCCGGTCATGACGATGTCGGTGCCGAGTGCGCGCGCCCGGTCGCGCGCGTGGTTGAGCGTGGCGCGCAGGTCCGCCTCGAGGTCCGTGAGCGCCGTGCCGGACAGGACCCGCGGCTCGACGTTGAGCTCGATCGTGTACCGGCCCAGCTCGCTCTGGTAGCTGGGGTCGGCGATCTCGGCGAGCACCTCGGCGTTCGCGTTCGCCGGCGACCCGCTCTCGGTGACGAGGGCGAGCTCGATCTCCAGCCCCGTGCTCGCGACGTCCTCCGCGAAGTGCCCGCGCGCGAGCATGACCTCGAGCGCGTCGAGGCACTGCGCCACCTTGGCGCGGTAGCGCGTCCGGTCGGCGCCGGAATAGCTCGTCTGCGTGATCTCGCGTCCCATGACCAGATGCTCCCACCGCGGGGCCTCCCGCGCGCGACCGATCGACCCGCCCGCTCCGTGGGCACCTGACGCTCGCCCCTAGACTGCAGCGATGACCTCGGACGACGCGGATCGCGCGCGCCGGACATCGTCCGACGACGAGAAGCGCCCTGACGACGAGCTTCCCGACGACGACCGGTTCCGCCCGGAAGAGGACCGCGTCGAACGGTCCGAGCGGGTCGAGGAGCCCGACGACGAGCGCACTGACGGTGACCACCTCGACGGTGCGCCCGACTACGAGAACCTCGATGAGGCACGCCACGACGACGACGGGCGCGCCGAGGAGCCCGTGGCCGAGCTGCACGCGCGACGGGCCGGCGAGCTGCGCCGCCCGATGCCCTGGTGGGCGGCCGGCGTCGTCGTGCTCCTCGTCGTTCTGGGTTCCCTCGCGATCGGCATCGGGACCGCCCACGTCGAGACCACGGTGGGCCCGCACCGCGCGGAGGTCGAGGTCACCATCGACTCCGACATCACGATCGACCTGGGGCCGGCGGGGGACGTCGTCCTCGCGTCGCCGCTCCCGGCCGGGCTCGGGGTCACGGCGGTCATCAAGGAGCTCCCGGCGGACGCCACGATCGGCACCGACGGCGGGCTCGTGCCCGGCCTGCTGGCGGACGCCGAGTCCTACGCGCGTCTCATGGCCTACCCCGAGGCGGCGTTCGCCGAGCCGACCCGAGCGATCGTCACCGACGCCCTGTCCCGCGCCGCCCTCATCGCGACGCTCACCCTCGCGGGGATCGCTGCCGTCCACGCCGGCCTCCACGGGGCGTGGTCTCAGTCGTTCCGCGTCGTCACCGACCGCCCCGTCGTCGGCTTCCTCACGGGGACGGCCGTCGCCGTAGGGGCCCTCGCTGTGATCATCCCCGCGACCCGCAGCGACTCGCCGCCGGGCGTGACGATCGCGTCGTTCCACGGCACGCCGCTCGAGGACGCGACGATCTCGGGCCGGCTGGGGGACCTGCTCCAGGCCTACGGTCCGACGATCCGGCTCTTCTACGACGGCAACACCGAGTTCGCCTCGGACGCCGCCGCGTCGCTCGAGGCTGGCCTCGAGGAGCAGGGACGGTGGTCCACCGGGCCCGGCGGCGAGCAGCCCGAGGGCGTGACGACGGCGATGTTCTACACCGACGTGCACTGCAACGTCGGCGCGGCCGAGGTCGTCGGGCACGCGGCGGACCTCGTCGAGGCGGACATGGTCATCGACGGCGGTGACACGACGATCGCCGGGACCGCCATCGAGCAGTTCTGCGTCGACGCGATCGAGAGCTCGATGCCCGAGGACACGCCCTACGTCGTGGCGGCGGGCAACCACGACTCGATCGTGACCGTCGACCAGATGCGGCGGGCCGGCTGGACCGTGCTCGACGGGTCGATCGTCGAGGTCGGCGGCGTCCGGATCATCGGGGACACCGACCCGCGGATCACCACGCTCGACCAGCCCACCGTCCAGGAGCGGTCCGAGACCTGGGAGGAGACGGCCGAGCGGATCGCCGCTGACTCCTGCGAGGCGCTCGCCGACGAGGACCCGGTCGACCTCGCCGTCATCCACGACGCGTTCGGCGGACGACGCGTGGCGTGGACCGGCTGCGTGCCGCTCACCCTGTCCGGGCACATCCACACGCACGTCGGTCCCGAGGTCGACGGGCTCGGGGTGCGCTGGGTCGAGGGCGCCGCGGGCGGACAGGGCCAGGGGGTGCCGACGCTCGGCGCGGTGCGCGAACCCGCGCCGATGGGGCAGATCGAGTTCGACTCCGAGACCGGCGAGGCGCTGCGCTACCGGCGGATCGTCCTGCAGCCCGACTCGAGCGTCGAGGTGAGCGACTGGACGGACATGCCCGCCAACCTGCCCATCCCCAAGACGGACGTCGACGGCGACGAGCTCGACTCCGAGAGCCGGTCGGGCGGGCCGGGGGAGAGCCCGAGCGGGTTCGGCGACGAGGTGCCCTCCGAGGGCCCCCCGCCGACGGACGAGCCGTCGGACGGGGACGGCGGCGAGACCTCGACCTCGGGCGGCTGACGCACTGGTCGTCGAGCCGGCCGATGAGCCGGCCGACCGACTCAGGACGGGTGGGCCGCGGACGGCTGTCTCACGTCAGCCTGGACGAATCGGCCCGGCACCGGACGAGGGCACATGCGGAGTCATACTGTCCGCGTGAACCCACGCAGTGCCCGCCGCCCCGGCGACACCTCTCCCGCCGGCCGCCGGAACGGGACCCACGACGACGCGCGCGGCGTCGTCGGCGGGGATCGTCAGCGGGATGCCCACGACGACGACGACCTCGGCGACGACGACTTCGACGACGAGGACTACGACGACGAGGTGGGCGACGTCGTCGACCGCGCGGCGCCGAGCGCGGCTCAGCTCGCCGGCGGCGCCCCGCGCGAGCTGTCGATCCTGCTGGTGATCGCCGGCCTCGCGGGACTGTGGGCGTCGATCCAGCTCGTCCGCTCGGAGCTGCTCGTGGCGGCGGATCCGAACGCGGCCCTCGGCTGCGACATCAACATCCTCATCGGCTGCGGCACGTTCATCACCACGTGGCAGGCGCACGCGCTGGGGATCTCGAACGCGATCCTCGGGACGGCCGCGTTCGGGGGGCTGCTGGCGACCGGACTCGTCCTGCTCTCCGGCGGGCGGCTCGGCCGGTGGTTCTGGTGGCTGCTGACCGCCGGCGTCGGGTTCGCGCTCGTCGCGCTCGTGTTCTTCGTCTACACCGCGTTCTACGAGATCCGCGCGCTGTGCCCCTACTGCCTCGTGGTGTGGGCGGTGGTCGTCCCCCTCGTCGTCCACGTGCCCGCCCGGGCCGCGCAGGCCGGGCACCTGCGGCTCGGCGAGCGGCTCACCCGCACCCTCGTGCTCGACCGGTGGATCATCACCGGCGCCCTCTACGCGGTCGTCGTCCTGTACGCGCTGGTTCATTTCTGGGACCAGTGGATGCTCATGGCGCGCTGAGCGTGTTCCCGTCCGGTGGCACGTCGGCTCCGAACCCCGTGTGACGATGACCCACCGACGCGACGGCGAGGAGCCGCACATGACCCGCACGACCGAGGTCCGGACACGGGCCGTACGACCGAGGTCCGGACACGGGCCGTACGAGCGAGGTCCGGACACGGCGGGCACGTGCGTGGGCCGGGCATGACGGACGCGAACGGGAGCCGTGGCGACGAGACCCGCGCGGAACGTGCGCGCCGCCTCGCCGACCTCGTGGCGCGGGTCGCGACCGGCGACCAGGCGGCGTTCGCCGAGCTCTACGACCAGACGGCGCCCATGGTCCACGGGACGTGCCTGCGGGTCCTGCGCGACCCCGACCTGGCCGCCGAGGTCACGCAGGAGGTGATGCTCGAGGTGTGGACGCGGCCCCACCGGTTCGACGCCTCGAGGGGGACCGTGCCGGCGTGGCTGGCCACGATGGCGCACCGCCGGGCGATCGACCGGGTGCGTGCCGTCCAGGCGCAGCGGGACCGGGACGAGACCGCGGGCGTGCGGGGCTACGGGCGCCCGTACGACGACGTGAGCGAGACCGTCGAGCGACGCGACGACCGGGAGCTGCTGATGGAGTGCCTGGGCTCGCTGACCGACGTCCAGCGCGATGCCGTGGAACGCGCCTACTTCGGCGGCCGGACCTACCGGGAGGTCGCCCGCGACCTCGGCGCCGCGCTGCCGACCGTCAAGTCGAGGATCCGGGACGGCCTCGCGCGGCTGCGGACCTGCCTGGGGGTGGCGTGATGAGGGGAGACGCGATGGACGACGACGCGGCGCGGCGCGCGGGCGACCGTGCGGACGTGCGCGGGCGGGACGGCCGCGAGCCCGCGGACGCGAGCGACGACGTCGACGCCCTGCTCCACGCGTGGGCGCTCGACGCGGTCGACGACGCCGAACGCGCGCGAGTCGAGCGTGCGGTGGAGGACGACCCCGAGCTCGCGGCGGAGGCCCGCGCCCTGCGCGAGACGGCGGCCCTGCTGGCGAGTGCGGGCAGCATCGAGCCCCCGGCCACGCTGCGCGACCACGTGCTCGACGCCGCCGCGCGGACGCCGCAGGAGCGTGACGACACCGACACCGGTAGCGACACCGCTGCCGACGGCACTCCCGTTGCGCCCGCGGACGACCCCGGCGAGCACCGGGGCGCGCGGGAGCCGAACACGTCTGCGCGTGGCGGCGCGGCAGGAGACCGGGCCGGCGACGCGCCTCGGGACGAGCTCGCCGAGGCCCGCCGTCGTCGGCGCCTGCCGCGCGTGCTCGTAGCGGCGGCCGCCGCGGTCGCCCTCGTCGTCACCGGCGCGATCGCGGTGCAGCAGTACCGGCGCGCGGAGGAGGCGCGGGACGAGATCGCGGCGATCCACGACCTGCTCGCGAGCCCCGGGAGCGAGCTCGTCGTCGCGGAGGTGGCCGGCGGCGGGACCGCGGGCGCGGTGGTCGCGGACGGTGAGGCGGTGTTCGTGGCCGCCGGGCTGCCCGAGCTCGACGACGACCGCGACTACCAGCTGTGGGTGATCGACGCCGCCGGCGCACAGTCGGCGGGCGTCCTCACGTCCGACGACGGCCGGGCACGCACCGAGGTGCCCGCGGTCGACGACGGCGACACGCTCGGCGTCACCGTCGAGCCGGCGGGAGGCTCCGACGCCCCCACGACCGACCCGATCGTCACGCTCGCGGGCGGGTAGCGCGCGATACGGATGTGCCGGGCCCGGACCGGGACCCGGGCGCGAGGGCGGAGGCGTCACCTGGGCGCAGCCACGGGACGTGGCCCTGTGCGTGACCGCCGTCGCCCCGGGTCAGGGTTCGTCCCACGTGTAGGTCACCTCGGGGCGCCCGCTCCCGCCGAGCCGTTGCCCGCGCTGTGCCCGGCCGGAGTCGGCGAGGTACTGCAGGTAGCGGCGCGCGGTCACGCGTGAGACCCCGACCTCGTCGCCGACCTGGGAGGCGGACAGGCCGTCGCTACCGCCCGCGCGCAGGGCGGCGATCACCGTGTCGAGCACGCCGCCGACCAGTCCCTTGGGGGCGTTGTCGGTCGCGAGCACGGGGCGGCGCAGCTCGCGGAAGATCGCGTCGACGCCGGACTGGCTGGCGGCGTCCGAGGAGTCGAGGCCCTCCCGGTACCGGCGGTAGGACTCGAGGCGGTCGCGCAGGTCGGCGAACGTGAAGGGCTTGAGCAGGTACCCCACGCCGCCGAGCGAGACGGCGGCGCGCACGAGCTCGATCTCGCGGGCCGCGGTGATCGCCATGACGTCCGCCGGGTGGTTCGCCGTGCGGATGGCCCGGGCGATCTCGAGCCCGTGCCCGTCCGGCAGGTTGAGGTCGAGCAGCACGAGGTCCACCCGTGCGCTGCCCAGGAACCGCAGGGCGTCCTGCTTCGTGCGGGCCGTGCCCGCCACCCCGAAGCCGGGGATGCGCCCCACGTACGCGCTGTGGCCGGTCACCGCGACGTCCTCGTCGTCCACGATGAGGACCTGCAGGTCATCCACGGTCCGCCCCCGTCGTCGTGCTCGTCGTCGTGCCTCGGTCCGCGACCGGCGCCCCCGGCGACGGTGTCCTCGTCGTCCTGCCTCGTGCCCCCGCGGGCACCCCGAGAGGTGCTCCGCGAGGGGCGCCGAGCGGCACCCGTACCTCGAAGGTGGCTCCCGGCGGGTCGTCGACGGCGATCCGACCGCGCAGCGACTCGACCGTCTGCCGCACGAGCGCGAGTCCGATCCCACGGGCGGCGTGCGGGGCGTCCTTGGTGGTCCACCCCCGGTCGAAGGCGCGCTCCGCGGCCTCGGCCTCCAGGCCCGGGCCGGTGTCGCTCACGGTCAGCAGCACCTCCTCGGGTCCCACCTGCAGGTCGACCGTCACCCGGCGCTCGGCGGGGGCCGGCAGGTCGGCCACCGCGTCGATGGCGTTGTCGACGAGGTTGCCCAGCACGGTGACCGTCTGCCGCGGTGGCATCACGTCCGCCGGCAGGTGTGCGTCCGGGTCGAGCTCGAGGGTGACCCCGCGCTCGGACGCCTGCGCGACCTTGCCGAGCAGGAGCGCCGCGACCGCCGGTTCCTCGATCGCGGCGTTGATCCGGTCGCGCTGGTACTGGGTGGCCCGCAGCTCGTCGGTGGCGAGGTGGAGGGCCTCGTCGGTGCGGTCGAGCTCGATGAGCGTGATGACGGTGTGCAGCCGGTTCGACGCCTCGTGGGCCTGCGCCTGCAGCGCGTCGGCGAGGCTGTGCACGGTGCCGAGCTGGCCGGTCAGCTGCTCGAGCTCCGTGCGGTCCCGCAGCGTGGTCAGGGTCGCGATCCGTTCCCCGTCCCGGACCACCCCGGTGGACGAGACCAGGAGGATCCGGCCGCCGTGGACCTGCGCCTGGTCGTGCTGGTCCGAGCCGGCAAGCGTGTCCTGGAGGTCCGCGGGGATGTCCAGCTCGTCGACGAGCCGGCCCACCACGTCCTCGTCGAGCTCGAGCAGCCGACGGGCCTCGTCGTTGGCGACCTGCACCCGGCCGCGGGCGTCGGTGATGACCAGCCCCTCCCGGACCGCGTGCAGCACCGCCTCGTGGTGGTCGTGCAGCCGGCGCAGCTCGACGTGGTTGAGACCGAGGGTCTCCCGGCGCACGCGTCGCGCCACCACGACGGCGGCCCCCGCGGCGACCGCTCCGGCCGCGAGGCCGATGAGCAGCACCCGGGGCACGGCGTCTCGCAGGTTGTCCGCGACCCGGTCGCGGGTGATGCCGACCGCGACCAGGCCGACGACCTCGCCGTCCTGCAGGACCGGGACGACCGCCCGGGTCGAGGGGCCGAGCGTGCCCGTGTACTGCTCGAGCACGATGCCCCCGCGCTGGGCCTCGGCGATGGTGCCGATGAACTCCTCACCCACCCGGTCCGCGGTGGGGTGGGTGTAGCGGGTCCCGTCCGGCGCCATGATGACGACGAAGTCGGTGGCGGTGCGCTCGAGCTCGCGGGCGGCGAGACCCTCGAGCGCGGCCGCGGGATCGGGGGAGGACAGGCCCTCGAGGACGTCGTCGGTGGCGGCGATCGTCTCGGCCACCATCGTCACCTTGGTGGCCGCGGTCGCCTCCACCTCCCGACGCGCGGAGTCGTAGGCCGCCACCAGCGAGATCGCCATCATCAGCACCGCCACAGCGCTGAGCACGACGAGCACCTCGGTCGCGACGCTCCGCGAGCGCGCGTGCGTGGACTTAGTGAACACAAGCGTGCGCCCCCCTGGAGCCGGTCGGCAGCCTTGGCCGACGTCGCGCCGACGCGGCACCGAACAAGGAGGTCGGAATGATAGCCCTGCACACCGCGATCGCCATCGTGGCGATCATCGCGCTGATCATCAGGTTCAAGGTCGACCCCATCATCGCGCTGGTGCTCGGCAGCTTCTACCTCGGCCTGGCCACCGGGGTCGGGTTCGAGGGCACGGTGGGAGCGATCACCGGCGGCTTCGGCGAGATCATGGCCGACATCGGTCTGCTCATCGGGTTCGGCGTGCTCATGGGCTCGCTGCTCAACCGGATGGGGGCCTTCCGCGCCCTGGTGGATGCCCTGGTCCGCCTGGTGCCGCCGGGCGGCCTGCCCTACGCGCTCGGGGTGGCGCTGAGCACCGTGGCCCCGTCGATCTACGTCGACGTCCAGGTGGTCCTCGCCGCACCGGTGGCCCGCTCGTCCGCCCCGCACGTGGGCAGGCACGGGCTCGCGTGGCTCGCCGGCGCGCTCGGGACCGGCATCTTCTGCGGCTACGTGTTCGTCATCCCCGGCCTCGCCGCACTCTCGGTGGTCTCCCTGCTCGGCGTCGAGATGGGGACCTACCTCATCTACGGCATCATCATCGGCCCGGTCACGGCCGTGGCGACGATCTGGATCTTCCGGCGCATGCTCGGCCGCGGCTGGTGGAACGCCGCGACGGACGAGGAGGAGTCCGACGCGCTGCAGCAGCAGGAGGCCGCGGCCAGGACCACCGACGACGGCGACCGGCGCCCCCCGCTGTGGCTGGCCCTCATGCCCATCGTCGTGCCGCTGCTGATGATCGCCTTCGGGGCGTTCGCCGGCCTCGCCGGGTGGGAGAACTCGTTCGTCGCCTTCCTCGGCGACGCGACCGTCGCCCTGTTCGTCGGCCTGCTCGGCGCGTTCGTCATGAGCCGCGTCCTCGTCGGCGCCGAGAAGACCGACTCCGCCCTCGGCGACGGTCTGCGCACGAGCGGCGAGATCCTGCTCGTCACCGGCGTCGGCGGCTCGCTGGGCGCGGTCATCGACGCGAGCGGCCTGGCCGACGTGCTCGGCGGCCTGTTCTCCGTGGGCCAGGGCGTGACCGTCGTCGTCAGCATCCTGCTGGCCTGGGCGGTCGCGGCCCTCATGCACCTCGCCATCGGCTCGGTGTCCGTGGCGGCGATCGCGGCCGCCGGCGTCATCGCCCCGATCCTCGGCTCGCTCGACGTCGCCCCCGTCATCATCGCCCTGGCCATCGCCTCGGGCGCCCTGTTCGCACTGCAGGTCAACAGCAACTTCTTCTGGCTGTTCAAGTCCCTGCTCGGCCTGTCGACCAAGGGCACGCTGAAGACGATGACGACGGTGACGTCGATCGCCGCCGTCGTGTCCCTCGTGCTCGTGCTCGGGGCGTCGCTCCTGCCCGTATAGCCGGGTGGCGTGGCTCGCGGCGCTCGGGCGTCGGCCCGGCCCGGACAGTCGAATCGCCCGCCGCCCGCCACGCGGGCCGAGCCTCTGAGCCGCCCTGCCGAGCTCAGGCCCGGTCGCCCGGCTCCGCCGGTACGTTCGACGGGAACCCGGTCTCGCGGATCGCGGCGCGCAGGCGGGCGGCGGCGGCGTCCATCTCGTCGTCGGGCACGTCCGAGCGCGCGACCGCGGGGTTGATGACCGACTCGTCCCACGCCGGATACACGTGGACGTGGAGGTGGGGCACCTCGAAGCCGGCGACGGCGACGATCGCCCGGGGCGCACCCGTCGCGACACGCTGGGCGGCGCCGATCCGCCGCGCCACGACGGCGAGGTGGGCGACGAGCGCGTCCTCGGCGTCGAGCAGGTTGTCGATCTCGAGGCGGGGGACGACCAGCGTGTGGCCCTCCGTGTGCGGGCCGGTCGAGAGGAAGGCGACGCACAGGTCGTCGCTCCAGACGAAGCGTCCCGGGATCTCGCCGTCGATGATGCGGGAGAAGATGGTGGCCATGTCACCAGGCTAGGGGTCCGGCCCGGCAACAGCATGGTCGAGAGTGCTGGCAGGGCTGGTCGAGAGTGCGGCACGGACGGGCCCCGCGCCCCTCGACTATCGTGCGCATCTCGGGGAGATCGAAAGGACTATCGGGTGGATACGACGCGCGCAGGGGACGGGGACGAGGAGACCCCGGACCGGGGGATGCGCCTGACGAGCACCACCTGGGAGGCGCTCCTGCGGGCCGAGGTCTCGCTCATGCGCACGTACGAGGCGTCCGGCGACTTTCACCCGCTGTCGAAGACCGAGTACGACGTCCTGTTCATCCTCGCCTCCGCGCCGGACCACAGCCTGCGCATGCGCGACCTCAACGAGCAGGTCCTCATGGCCCAGCCGAGCCTGAGCCGGATGGCGGACCGCCTCGGCCGCAAGGGATTCCTGCGCCGGACGCCCGCGATCAACGACGCCCGGGGCACGAACCTCGTCCTCACCGAGGCGGGGCTGGCGATGCAGCGCGAGATCGGTCGGCGGCACGTGCGGACCATCCACTCGACGATGTCGGTCCTCGACGACGACGAGCTCCTCGAGCTGCGCCGCCTCCTGCGCAAGGTGCGGGTCGAGTCGCCCGTCGCGATGCCACGCACGCCCCGGTACCGGTGAGCGTTCCGTCGACAGGCGGCGCTGAGCCGCACTCTCGACGACGACGAACCGCAATCTCGATGAACAGGGCGGCTCCCAACCGCAGTCTCGACGACGACGAACCGCAATCTCGATGAGGGCGGCGCGAGGCCCGGTGGTAATCTGCCGGGCATGACTTTCGTGCTGCTCCTTACCGGGCCGCGCTGAGCAGTCCACCGCCCGGACGGGCCGGTGGCTCGGCGCGGCGGACCTCCCATGTCGGGAGGTTTTTTTCTGCCCGGAGGCGAGCGATCCACGAACGAGACGAGCTGAGGACATGACGACCGAGACCCCTGCCGCGCACCCGACCGACGACGCCACTCCGCCGCACCGCTACACGGCGGCGCTCGCCGGCGAGATCGAGCAGCGCTGGCAGGACCGCTGGGCCGCGGAGGGCACGTTCCACGCTCACAACCCGACCGGGCCGCTGGCCGGCCCGCGCGCCGAGCGCCCCCGGTTCTACCTCCTCGACATGTTCCCGTACCCCTCGGGCAAGGGCCTGCACGTCGGGCACCCGCTCGGTTACATCGCGACCGACGTCGTCGGGCGGTTCCGCCGCATGCGCGGGGACAACGTCCTGCACACCCTGGGCTACGACGCGTTCGGCCTGCCGGCCGAGCAGTTCGCCGTGCAGACCGGCCAGCACCCCCGCATCACCACCGAGGAGAACATCGCGACGATGCGCCGCCAGCTGCGGCGCCTCGGGCTCGGGCACGACGAGCGCCGCTCGATCTCCACCACGGACCCGGACTACGTCCGCTGGACCCAGTGGATCTTCACGCAGGTCTTCAACTCCTGGTACGACCCGACCCACGTCCGCCCCGACGGCGGCACCGGCTCGGCCCGCCCGATCGCCGACCTCGTCGCCCAGCTGGAGTCCGGGGAGCGACAGGTCCCTGGCGGCCGCGCCTGGGCGGAGCTCACCGAGCTCGAGCGCGCCGACGTCGTGGCCGGGTACCGACTGGCCTACGTCTCCGACCAGCCGGTCAACTGGTGCCCCGGCCTGGGCACGGTGCTGGCGAACGAGGAGGTCACCGCCGACGGCCGCTCCGAGCGCGGAAACTTCCCCGTCTTCACGCGCAACCTGCGCCAGTGGACGATGCGCATCACCGCCTACGGCGACCGCCTCATCGAGGGCCTGGACTCGATCGACTGGCCCGAGAAGGTCAAGACGATGCAGCGCAACTGGATCGGGCGCTCCGAGGGCGCGCGGGTCCGGTTCGAGGTCGCGGGCCACGGCCCGCTCGAGGTCTTCACCACGCGCCCCGACACGCTGTTCGGCGCCACCTTCATGGTGGTCTCGCCCGAGCACCCCGTGCTCGACGGCGACCTGCCGACCTCCTGGCCCGCCGACGTCCCCGAGGTCTGGACGGGTGGGGCCACGGACCCGACCACCGCCGTCGGGCAGTACCAGGCGCAGGCCGCCGCGCGGACGGACGAGGAGCGGACCGACGACGCACGGGCGAAGACCGGTGTCTTCACGGGCCTGTTCGCGACGAACCCGGTCGACGGCCGCGAGATCCCCGTCTTCACGGCCGACTACGTCCTCATGGGTTACGGCACGGGCGCGATCATGGCCGTCCCCGGCGGTGACCAGCGCGACTTCGAGTTCGCGACCGCGTACGAGCTGCCGGTCATCCACACCGTCGAGCCGCCCGCGGACCACGAGGGCGGCGCGTGGACCGGCGACGGTGCGGTGACGCGCTCGAGCAACGACGAGATCAGCCTCGACGGGATGACCGTCGAGGATGCGAAGGCCGCGATCACCACCTGGCTCGAGGCCAAGGGCCTGGGCGAGGCCACGGTGACCTACCGGCTCCGGGACTGGCTGTTCTCCCGCCAGCGGTACTGGGGCGAGCCCTTCCCGGTCGTCTACGACGAGGACGGCGTCGCGCACACGCTGCCCGAGGAGATGCTGCCCGTCGACCTGCCCGAGGTCGAGGACTACTCGCCGCGCACCTTCGCTCCCGACGACGCCGACTCGACCCCCGAGGCGCCGCTGGGCCGCGTGCCCGAGTGGGTCGACGTCGAGCTCGACCTCGGCGACGGCCGCGGCGTGCAGACCTACCGGCGGGACACGAACACGATGCCCCAGTGGGCGGGCTCGTGCTGGTACGAGCTGCGCTACCTCGACCCCACCAACGACGAGCGCTTCGTCGACCCGGCCATCGAGCAGTACTGGATGGGCCCCCGCACGGCCGGGGGAGTGGGCGGCACCGACCTGTACGTCGGCGGCGTCGAGCACGCGGTGCTCCACCTGCTCTACGCGCGGTTCTGGCACAAGGTCCTGTTCGACCTCGGCCACCTGTCGAGCTCGGAGCCGTTCCACGAGCTGTTCAACCAGGGGTACATCCAGGCGTACGCGTACGTCGACGAGCGCGGCCAGCACGTCCCGGCCGACGAGGTCGAGGGCGACGAGTCCGCCGGCTTCACGTGGCAGGGCGCGCCCGTCACGCAGGAGTACGGGAAGATGGGCAAGTCGCTGAAGAACATGGTGACGCCCGACGAGATGTACGCCGCGTACGGCGCCGACACCTTCCGGCTGTACGAGATGTCGATGGGGCCGCTCGCCGACTCGCGCCCATGGGACACGCGCGCGGTCGTCGGTTCGCTGCGCTTCCTCCAGCGCCTGTGGCGCAACGCGGTCGACGAGACCACCGGCGCGCTCACGGTCACGGACGAGGAGCCCGACGACGAGACCGCCCGCCTCGTGGCCCGCACCGTCGCCGACGTGACGGACGAGCTCGAGGGGATGCGCGTCAACACCGCGATCGCCCGGCTGATCGTGCTCAACAACCACCTCACCACGCTCGAGCGCGTGCCGCGTGCGGCGATCGAGCCGCTCGTGCTCATGCTCGCGCCGATGGCCCCGCACGTGGCCGAGGAGCTGTGGGAGCGCCTCGGGCACGCCGAGTCGCTGGCCTACGAGCCGTTCCCGGAGGCGGACCCCGACCTGCTGGTCGAGGACACGGTCACCGCGATCGTCCAGGTCAAGGGCAAGGTGCGGGCGAAGCTCGAGGTGTCGGCCTCGATCGGCGAGGACGAGCTGCGCGAGCTGGCGCTGGCCACGGGGCCCGTGGTCAAGCAGCTCGACGGCGCCGAGCCGCGTCGCGTCATCGTGCGCGCACCGAACCTCGTCAACGTCGTCCCGTAGCGGCGATCGTCGGCGTCACGCCCCGAACGGCGCGTCGCCGGCCCACGTCAGCACCCGAGGACGCGGGCCGGCGACAGGCGTGTCGTCGTCGTGCGTGCCGACGTCCAGACAGGGCCGGTGCGCTCAGCGCCTGCGGTTGCCGAAGATCGAGCGGACGATCGACGTGCCGGCGGTGCGGACCATCGAGGTGATGACGGAGTCGCGCTGCCGGGCGCGCCGCTCGGCCTCGCGCTCCTCCCGCTTCCGTGCGGCCTCGAGCTCCTTGTCCTGCCGCTTGCGCTCCGCCTCGAGCTCCTTCTCCATCTCCTTGAGGCGCTTCTCGTCGGCCTTCTTCCGCTCGGCCTCGAGCTTCGCCTGCTCCTCGGCGAGCCGGGCCGCCTCGGCCTCGGCGGCAGCGGTCTGCGCCGCGGCCTCGATCTGGGCGGCGAGCAGCTCGGTGGCCGACTCCGGGTCGATGCGCTCCCCGTACCGGGCCGCCAAGGGGGAGGCGGACAGAGCGGCTGCGGCTGCGTCGTCGTCGGCGGCTCCCATGACCGCGGCGGGGGCGAGGACCCGCGTGACCGCCACCGGTGTCGGGGCGCCGTCCTCGTCGAGCACGGTGACGACGGCCTCTCCGGTGCCGAGCGAGGTGAGGACCTCGGCGAGGTCGTAGGGCGAGGTCGGGAAGGTGGTCACGGCTTCCTTCAGCGTGCGTGCGTCCTTGGGGGTGTGGGCGCGCAGGGCGTGCTGGACGCGGCCGCCGAGCTGGGCGAGGACGGCCTCCGGCACGTCGGTCGGGGACTGGGTGACGAAGACGATCCCGATGCCCTTGGACCGGATGAGACGGACGGTCTGGACGACCTGGTTGAGGAACTCGTCCGAGGCGTCGGCGAAGAGCAGGTGCGCCTCGTCGAAGAAGAAGACGAGTCGCGGCTTCCCGGCGTCGCCCACCTCGGGCGAGGAGCCGAACAGGTCGGCGAGCAGCCACATGACGAAGGTGGACAGCAGGGCCGGGCGCTGCTGCAGGTCCGGGAGGCGGAGCACGGACAGCACGCCGCGGCCGTCGGCGGCGGTACGGAGCAGGTCCGCCGTGTCGAAGGCCGGCTGGCCGAAGAACTCGTCGGCCCCCTGGGTGGCGAGGGCCGACACCTCGCGCAGGATGACGCCGGCCGTGGCGGTGGAGATGCCCCCGATCTCCTTGAGCTCGGCCTTGCCGGTGTCGGACGTGAGGTGGTTGACGACCGAGCGGAGGTCGCCGAGGTCGACGAGCGCGAGCCCCTCGGTGTCCGCCCAGTGGAAGATCAGCTGGAGCGCGGACTCCTGCGTCTCGTTGAGTCCGAGGACCTTGGCGAGCAGGAGGGGGCCGAAGTCGGAGACCGTGGTGCGGACCGGCACGGCGCCCTCGGCCTCGCCCACCGTCAGCAGCTCGACGGGGAACCCCGCCCCTGTCCAGTCCTGACCGAGCGAGGTGG
This sequence comes from Georgenia sp. Z1344, assembly GCF_057652375.1. Taxonomy (NCBI): domain Bacteria; kingdom Bacillati; phylum Actinomycetota; class Actinomycetes; order Allobogoriellales; family Allobogoriellaceae; genus Georgenia; species Georgenia sp. Z1344. The sequence continues at coordinate 2,903,899 of NZ_CM172728.1, forward strand.
TGCGCTCGAGCAGCTTGTCGTTGGCGGTGCCCGGCTGGAGGAGGCCCGTGAGGTCGCCCTTGACGTCCGTGACGAGCGCCGGGACGCCCGCCTCCGAGAGCCCCTCGGCCATGAGCTGGAGCGTGCGGGTCTTGCCGGTGCCGGTGGCGCCCGCGACGAGCGCGTGCCGGTTGAGCGTGGCCAGCGGCAGCCCGACGCGCACCGCCGGGACCGGCTCGTCGTCCTCCAGCAGCACGCCGACGGGGAGCAGCGCGCCCTCCGCCGTGTAGCCGGCCTTGATCTCGGCCGCGTGTTCTGACAGGTCTGCTGGTGCGGGGGTCTCGGTCTCGTCCGGCGCCCCGCCCTGTCCCGCGGCCTCTGCCTCCGTGCCCGCCGCCGCACCCTCGGCAAGCAGCGCGGCCTCCAGCTGGGCCTGGGCGGCGGCCGCCTTGGCCTCCGCCGCCTCGGCCGCCGCCTTCGCGGCCTGCGCCTTGAGGCGTGCGATCTCGATCGAGGAGCTGTCGTCCGTCGTGTCCGTCACGGACGTCACCCTAGGGCCCCGACGACGTCCACCGGATCCCACAACGACAGTTGATGCGTCGGTGTCCACAGGTCCGGGCGATGACCCCGATCCGCGCGGCACCGCGTCTCTAGCGTCGTCGGCATGGATCACCGGCGGAGCGAGTCGACCCGGAGGCTGCGCGACCTCACGCGCGTCGCCTACACGGCCGCGGCAGGGCATCTCGAGGTGGACCCCGAGGAGGGCGAGGACCGGGCGGTGCGTGCCTGGCCGTCGAGACGGGCGGTCGTGGCGGTAATCGTCGTCCTCGCGCTCGTGGTCACCGCGCTCGGCGCGCGCTACCTGCTGTCGCGACCGGGAGCCGGGGAGGAGCTCGGTGCCTCCGGGGCCGACGCCGAACGAGCGGCCGTCGCCTCCGACGAGCTGCCCGGTTCATCGACCGACGGCGAGGATCCGGGCGCGCCCGGAGGCGGCGGGAGCGCCGAGGACGGCGGGACCGGGGCCGAGGAGTCGGGCAGCGGCGCTGCCGGCACGGACACGGCCGGGAACGGGACCGGCGGGCCGGACGGTACGGGCAACGCGGACGGCACGGGGCAGGCGGGCGCGGACGGCACGGGCAGCGCGGACGGCACGGGGGAGACCGGTGCGGGCGGCACGGGGCAGCCGGGTGCGAGCGGTGGCGCCGACGCGGGTGCCGACGTCGTCGTGCATGTCGCCGGTGCCGTCGTCCGGCCGGGCCTCGTCGCACTCCCGCCCGGGGCGCGGGTCGGCGACGCGGTCGACGCGTCGGGCGGCGCCCTCGCGGATGCCGACCTCACCCTGGTCAACCTTGCGCGACCGCTCGTCGACGGCGAGCAGGTCTACGTGCCGGTGGTCGGGGAGGAACCCCGCGAGCCGCCGGCCGCACCGCCGGACCAGCAGGCGGGGCCCGGCTCCGCCGGGGCTCCGGGTGGAACCGGGTCCGGAGCCGGGCCGGGAGCCGGGGCCGACCCCGGTGGGTCGGGCGGCTCCGGGGTCGTCGACCTCAATCTCGCCGGCGAGGCCGAGCTCGAGACCCTGCCGGGCATCGGACCGGCGCTCGCCGGCAGGATCACCGCGCACCGCGAGGAGATCGGCGGCTTCACGTCGGTCGACGAGCTCGACGACGTCTCCGGGATCGGGCCCGTCCTCATGGAACAGCTGCGTGACCTCGTCACCGTCTGACACCGGGACGACTGTCCGGCCGGAGACCCTGGCCGCCGACACCTCCGACGAGCCGGTCGCGCCCCGACCGCCCGACCCGCACGACGTCCGGCTCGTCCCGCTCGCGCTCGCCACCTGGGTGGCCATGGGTGTGGGACTCGGGCTGTCGACCCCGGTGGTGGCCGGCGGGTCGGTGCTGGCGGGCGCGGGTGCGGTCCTCGCCGCGGTCGTCGCTACCAGGAGGCGGTCGTCCACCCCGTCGGTGGTCCTGCGGCAGGCGGCGCTGGTGCTCGCGGGCGTCGCCATGGCCCTCGCCGTCGTCGGGCTCCACCACGCGGCGCGCGAGGGACAGCCGCTCGCCCAGCTCGCCGAGGAGGGCGCGTCCGTCGTCGTCGAGGCGGTCGTGCTCACCGACCCGGACGGCGCCGGCCGAGGTCAGGATCGGTTCACCGTCGATGTCCGGTCGGTCGGGCCGGCACGCGACCCGACGCGGTCGGGTGCCGACGGCACGGTACTGGTGCTCGCTCCACCGGGCGAGGACCGCCTGCGGGTAGGGGCGACGGTCGAGATCGTGGGGGACGCCCGCGCGACCGGCCGGGCAGAGGTGGACCTCGCGGTCGTGTTCGCCGACGAGCCGCCGCGGGAGACCGCCCCGCCGACCGGCCCGCTCGGCCTCGCCGACCACCTGCGTGAGGGGCTGCGGGCCGCCGTCGCACCGCTCTCCGGGCAGGCGCAGGGCCTCGTCCCGGGGATCGCCCTCGGCGACGACCGCGCGCTGCCCGCCACCCTCGAGGACGCTGCGCGCGTCACCGGGCTCACGCACCTGACGGCCGTGAGCGGGGCCCACGTCTCCCTCGTCCTCGCCGGAGTCCTCGGGGTCGTGGGCCGGGGGCGTCCGCGCCTGGCGGTGCTTCTCGGTTCCGCCGTCGTCGTCTCCCTCGTGGTCCTCGTGCGCCCGGAGCCGTCCGTGCTGCGTGCCGGCGCGACCGGCGGGGTCGTCCTGCTCGCGGGGCTGCTCGGCCGGCCGGCCCGCGCCCTGCCGGCGCTCGCCACCGCCGTCGTCGTGCTGGTGCTCGTCGATCCGCCGCTGGCGAGGTCGTACGGGCTCGTGCTGTCCGCCGGCGCGACCGCGGCCATCGTCGTCCTCGCCCGCCCCCTCGCCCGGCAGCTCTCGGCCGGCGTGCCGCGCTGGCTCGCACACGCGCTCGCGATCCCCGCGGCCGCCCAGCTCGTCTGCGCCCCGGTCCTCGTCCTGCTCGACCCCCGGCTCGCCCTCACCTCGGTGCCGGCCAACGTCCTCGCGGCACCCGCGGTGCCCGGCGCCACCGTGCTGGGGCTCGGCGCGGCACTCCTCTCACCCGTCTCGCCGGAGCTCGCCGAGCTGCTCGCCGTCGTCGCCTCCTGGCACACAGCGTGGATCGCGTGGGTCGCGGAGACGCTCGCCGGCGCTCCCGCCGCGACGATCGCGTGGCCCGGGGGAGCGGCTGGCGTCCTCCTGCTCGCCGGCGCCACGGTCGCGTGCTGTCTGGTCGTCGTCCGCACCGTGACGACCGGCGGACGCGTCCGGGCGCTGGTGGTCCTCGTCCTGGCACCGGGGATGCTGTCGCTCGTTCCGGTCGCCCCGGGGACCGGCGCGCCCGACGGCTGGGCCGTCCGCCAGTGCGACGTCGGGCAGGCGTCGGCGCTGCTCGTGCGCACGGGCGCCACCTCGGCGGTCCTCGTCGACGCGGGGGACGCCGACGGGGCCGCGGCCGCCTGCGTGCGCGATGCAGGGATCGCCACCCTCGACGCCGTGGTGCTCACCCACGACCACGCCGACCACACCGCCGGACTGCCCGCGGTCCTCGATGTCGCGGCGGTGACCGAGGTGCTCGTCCCCGCCGTCGACGGACCCAGCCTGCAGGTCGCGGCGCGCGAGGCGGTCGAGGCCGCCGCGAGCGAGGCGTCCGTGCGCGAGATCGCCGCCGGCGAGTCGCTCGACTGGCACGGGGTACGGGCGGACGTCCTCCATCCCCGGCCGGGCGTCCGAGCATCCGCCGACGACTCCTCGTCAGTCAACGAGTCCTCGATCGCGCTGCTCGTCGAGATCCCCACGGACGTCGCGACCGCCCGGGCAGCGCCTGCAGCCGGCCCGCCTGACGCCCACCCACCCGACGTCCGTCAGCTCGACGCCGACCTGGCCGGTGCCCACCAGCCCGGCGCCGAGACGTCCGGCGTCGGAACGCGCTTGCACGACTCGTCAGGCACGGGCGCCTCGGAAGCCGCTCCTTCCAGTGCCGCAGCCATCCGGCTGGTCGTCGCCGGAGACCTCGAGGAGGACGGGCAGGGCCGCCTCGCCCGCGCGCTGCGGGAGAGGGTGCCGGACGGGGTCGATGTCGTCGTCGTCCCGCACCACGGGTCGGGCAACCTCGACCCCGCCCTCGCGGAGGTGACGACGCCCCTGGTCGCGTTCGTCTCGTCCGGGCTGGACAACGACCACGGACACCCGGCGCCGCGTGCGGTCGACGTCTGGGCCGACTCCGGGGCGCGGGTGGCCCGTGCGGACGAGTGCGGCGACATGTGGCTCGTCCCTGGCGGCGACGGATCGCTCACACTCGTCGGGTGCGAGTGACGGCCGGTCGCGGCGCGGGCGGCGGCTCGCCTCGGTGCGGCCGGAGGCGCGACCGCGCTGGGACGACGGGCGGACGAAGGATCGACGACCGGCGGGTGCCGGGCGGACGCCCGCCCGCCCACATGCCCGCGAGCATGCCCGCAGGGAAGTGGTACCCACACGTTCCGGTGTCCGCCGCGCGTGCCCGCCCATAGGCTGGGAGGGACCATGGGCGTCCGCGCACCGCGCGGATCGTCGGCCGACCCCGGGTACCGAGGAGCTGCGATGACGCGCATCCAGACCCTCGCCGCCACGCTCGTGACTCTCGCCGTCCTGTCGCTCGTCGTCACGGGCTGGCGCACCGGGGCACTCGGTCCCGCCGGAGGGGTCAACCTTCCCGATCTCGGTGCGTACGGTCACGGCCCGACGACGCCGAACAGCCCCGGCGCTCCGTCCGACCCGGACGCTCCTGGCACGGGCCTGCCCGACGACTCGAGGACGCCGGGCGACGCGCCGGACCCAGGTGAGTTCGATCACGGCGAGGGGGCGCCGGGGATCTTCACCGCCGCCCCGGGCGACTGCCTCGTCAGCAGCGAGAACACCCGGGTGGTGCCCTGCGACCACGAGCACTCCGCCGAGGTCTACTACACGTTCACCCTCGACGGTGACGAGTACCCGGGAGACGACCACATCGACACCGAGCGGTGCCTCGAGATGTTCGGCGCCTACGTCGGCACGACGCCCGAGTCCTCCGGCTACGGCCTGACCTCGCTCGTTCCGAGCCGCCAGTCCTGGGAGGACGCAGGGGACCGCGAGGTCATCTGCATCCTGACGACGCGCGAGCCGGTGACCGGGTCGGCGTACCAGTCGGCCGAGCTCGTCGTCTGAGTTCGTCGTCCGAGCGCGGCGTGCCGGCAGCCCCGGACGTTCGGGCGGCCGACGGGCGCACGGACATGAATCGACCGGCACCGACCCGCACGGGCCTGCTCGGGTCGAGGCGGACGCCGCCACTGCCCGCCGCGGTCGACCGACCGATCCGGGGGGACATGTTCCCGGGGGAGGACTTCCCATCGGTCGTGACGCGGCGTTCGCAGCTCCTGGGTCTAACGTCTTCCCTCAGCACCGCCCCCCGGTGCGGTGAGCAACGTGTTCACCAGACCACATGGAGGAAGACATGCAGCGCACGACCACGACGGCCCGACGCAAGCTCGCTCTTGTCGCGACCCTGCCGTTCCTCGCGCTCGGCCTTGCAGCCTGCGGCGACGACGACCCGATCGCCCCCGAGACCGAGTCCGCCCCCGAGACCCCCGATGGTGGCGACACCGATGGTGGCGACACCGACGGTGGCGACACGGACGGCGGCGACACGGACGGCGGCGACACCGAGTCCGACGGCGGCGACACCGACGAGGAGTCCGCGGGGGGCGACACCGGCGCGGAGGGCGACGGTGGTGACACCGGCGCGACCGGCGACCTCAGCGAGTTCGACAACGGCGAGGGCGCCCCCGGCGTGTTCACCGCCAACCCGGGCGAGTGCATCGACAGCGTGGCGCCCGACTCGATCATCAGCTGCGACGAGGAGCACGACCTCGAGGTCTTCTACACCGACAACATCGACGGTGACGAGTACCCGGGCGAGGACGTCGTCTCGGAGGAGGGCCAGGCCCTGTGCGAGGAGAACTTCGAGGCCTACGTCGGCACCGACTACGCCAGCTCCGAGTACCTCCTCAACGGGCAGTTCCCGTCCGAGGCCACCTGGACGCAGGCCGGCGACACCGAGGTGATCTGCCTCCTCGAGTCCCCCGAGCCCACCACCGGCTCGGCCTACCAGAGCGGCAACTGAGCCAGGACGTCGGGGCGCTCCTGACGCAGGACGTCAGGGCGCTCCACCGTCCTGACGTGCAGGACCGACCACTGTCCTGACATCGAGACCCTCCGGGGGCCGGCGCCACGCGCCGGCCCCCGGTTGCGTGTCCAGGTGCCGTTGCCCGGTCGTGTGTCTGGGTGGTGCCATCCACCTGCGCCGTCCGGCGGAACGCGTGCTGCCCACGACCCTGCCCTGGCCCATCGATGTCCGTCGTTGCACGGCGCCGACCAAACGGTGTCCTGACCGGTCCGGGCCCACGGTGCGTACCCTGTCCGGGCCCGCGCCGGGCGCACCGGCCGACGAAAGGACCCCCGGATGCCTGCACGACCCACGAACGACCTGCGTCGAGCCGCACGGTGCCTGACCGCCGTCGGCGTCGTCGGTCTTCTCGTCGCGTCGTGCGGACGCGGCCAGGACGCCGACGAGCAGGAGGCGGCCGACGTCTCGGAGCAGGTGACGATCGCCCCGGTCGAGTCGGAGTCCGGGTCGACCGAGGCGCCCACCGCGGACGACGGTGCGGGCGAGGACGAGACCGGGCTGCCGACGCGCGTCCCCGAGCTCGAGCTGACCGACTTCGACGCGGGTCAGCCGGCCGCCGGGTCCGACGGCGTCTTCACGGCGAACCCGGGCCAGTGCCTCGCCGAGCCCGAGCCCGGCGGCGTCATCTCGTGCGAGGGTGCCCACCGGGCCGAGGTCTTCTACACCTTCAACCTCCCCGCGGGCGACTACCCCGGGGACGACGCCGTCTCGGACGAGGCCACCGGTCAGTGCGACTCCCAGGTCGGTGCCTATCTCGGCGGCGACGACGCAGGCACCTACTCGGTCTCCGCGCTCACCCCCTCGCGGCAGACCTGGGAGGACGACGGCGATACCGAGGTGCTGTGCCTGCTCGTCACCGAGAACCCGGGCGAGGAGTCGGCCTTCCAGTCCGAGCGCTGATCCCCGCCGCACCTGTGGACCGCGACGGCGTGACGTCGGCGGCCCGTGGCAGTGTGGACCCGTGCCACCCCGCCGAGCCTCGACCCTGACCTGGGAGACGGTCCAGCCGGCCCCGATCGTGCTCGTCCGCGGGCCCGAGGCCGTCCTCGGCGAGCGCGCCGAGCGCTCCGTGGTGGAGCAGGTGCGCGCGAGCGATCCCGACGTCGAGATCACGCGCATCGATGCCGCAGGGTACGAGAAGGGGCGACTCGCGCTGCTGACGAGCGCCTCGCTGTTCGGCGAGCCACGTCTCGTCCACGTCGAGCACCTCGAGGCGATGACCGACGCGCTGCTCGAGGACGTGCTCGCCTACCTGGGAGACCCGGCGCCGGACGTCGTCCTGCTCATGCGTCATCAGAGCGGCACGCGCGGCAAGAAGCTTCTGGACGCGGTCGAGAAGGCCGGGTTCCCCGTCGTCCGCTGCGAGGCGCTGAAGAAGGACTCGGACAAGGCGGATCTCGTCCGGGCCGACGTGCGCCGGGCGCGTGGCCGGATCGAGCCCGCCGCCGTCAAGGACCTCGTCGACGCCCTCGGCTCCGACGTCGCGGAGCTCGCCTCCTCGGTCGCCCAGCTCCTCGCAGACTCGGGCGGGGACATCACCGCCGAGCAGGTCCGGCGCTTCCACTCGGGACGGGTCGAGGCGACGGGCTTCGAGGTGGCCGACGCGGCGGTGGCCGGACGCCTCGGGCGCGCGATCGCCCTCCTTCGGCACGCCGTCGCGACCGGGACCGGTCCCGTGCCCGTCGTCGCGGCGCTGGCATCGAAGCTACGGACCATGGCGATCGTGTCGGCCTCCCGTGGGGGCGGCGCACCCAAGGGCCTCGCGCCGTGGCAGGCCGACCGGGCGCGCCGGGACCTTGCCGGGTGGACCCCGCACGGTCTCGCCGCCGCCATCAGCGCGGTCGCCGCGGCCGACGCCGAGGTCAAGGGACTGTCCCGGGACCCCGTGTTCGCCACCGAGCGGGCCGTGCGCCGCATCGCGGAGGCCCGCAGCCGCTGACGGCGCTCGGCGAGTGGCCGCGCGCGGCGCGCTCGCGTGGGGAGGTCCGTTCCGCCCGCGGTGCCCTCCCGTGGGACGGCACCGAGCACGTGTCGGCTCCGTGACTCGCGCGGAGTAGGTTGTCCGGGTTCCGGAGGTCCGGGACCCGACGGAAGGGACAGTCGATGGCCGACCACCCGGGCGCGACGAGCGCGCCCGACACCTCTGACGAGCCCTCGCGCTCGGAGCGGCTCGACCGCCTGCCGTTCACGCGTCGCCACCTGCGGCTGCTCACGGGCTCCGGCATCGGCTGGGCGCTGGATGCGATGGACGTCGGCATGATCTCGTTCGTCATCGCCGCGCTCGCCCGCGAGTGGCAGCTGAGCGACCCCGAGATCAGCCTCGCGCTGTCGATGGGCTTCGCCGGGATGGCGATCGGCGCCTCGTTCGGCGGCCTGCTGGCGGACAAGATGGGCCGGCGGACGGTCTTCGCGCTCACGCTGCTCGTGTACGGCCTCGCGACCGGAGCCTCGGCGTTGACGACGTCGCTCGCGCTGTTCGTCGTCCTGAGGTTCGTCGTCGGGCTCGGACTGGGCTCGGAGCTGCCCGTCGCGTCGACCCTGGTCTCGGAGTTCTCGCCGGCCCGGATCCGCGGTCGCGTCATCGTCGTCCTCGAAGCCTTCTGGGCGGTCGGCTGGCTGCTCGCCGCGCTCATCGGCTACTTCGTCGTCGCGGAGTACGACGACGGATGGCGGTGGGCCATGGCGATCGGCGCCGTGCCCGCGATCTATGCCCTCTATGTCCGGGCACGGATCCCGGAGTCGGTGCGGTTCCTCGAGTCGCGCGGCCGGCACGACGACGCCGAGGCGGCGGTCCGCCAGTTCGAGGAGTCGCCCCCACTGGGCCGGGGGACCGGCACCGCGCGGTCGTCGGCGGCGATCCTCGAGCCCGAGCCGACCCCGGAGGACGAGCACCTGCGCCCCGGCGTGGCCTCCCTGTTCGCCGGCCGGCTGCGCCGGCGCACGATCGGGCTCTGGATGGCGTGGTTCTTCCTCAACTTCGCCTACTACGGCTCCTTCACCTGGCTCCCGACGATCCTCAGCGCCGACGGCGGGTCGCTGACGAAGTCCTTCGGGTACGTCGTCGTCATCACCCTCGCCCAGCTGCCGGGCTACGCGGTGGCGGCGATCCTCATCGAGACCTGGGGACGGCGCGCCACCCTCGCCTCGTTCCTCGTCGGCTCCGGCCTGGCGGCCGGGCTGTTCTCGCTGGCCGAGGATCCGTGGCAGATCGTCGGGGCCGGGTGCCTGCTCTCGTTCTTCTGCCTCGGCGCGTGGGGCGCGCTCTACGCCGTCACGCCCGAGATGTACCCGACGGTCGTGCGTGGCTCCGGCGCCGGCTGGGCCGCCGGGTTCGGGCGGATCGCCTCGATCGTCGCACCGTTCGCGGTCCCGTTCTTCCTGCGCGCCGGCGGACCCGCGCTCGCGTTCACGGTGTTCGCCGCCGCGTTCGCCCTCGCCGCCGTCGGGGCGCTGCTCCTCACCGAGAAGCGGGGGCAGGCGCTCGAGTGACGGACGAGGACAGGATTCGAGCAGCCCCCGGGCAGGCCTCCCCGGGTAAGGACTCGCCCGTTCACCCGCCGGACACCAGAATCGGGAGTGTGCGAAGCCGAGCGGTAACCAGGGGGCGTCACCATGGCCCGATGCGCGTCGCGATCGTCACCGAGTCGTTCATTCCCTCCACCAACGGCGTGACGAACTCGGTCCTGCGGGTCCTCGACCATCTCCGGCTGCGCGGGCACGAGGCGATCGTCGTCTGCCCCGGCCCGGCGCCCCGCCAGTACAACGGCTTCCCGGTCGTCACCGTCCCGTCGTTCAAGTACGGGGGGCTCCAGGTGGGTCTCGTGTCGTCGTCGATCTCGCGGATCCTCGACGCCTTCGACCCGGACGTCCTCCACGCCTCGGCACCGTTCGGTCTCGGCGCGCAGGCGGTGGCGGAGGCGCGGTGGCGCGGCATCCCCACCGTCGCCGTCTTCCAGACCGACGTGGCCGGCTTCGCACGGAAGCACGGACTGGCCGCGACCTCGCCGGCGATCTGGCGCTGGCTGCGCACGGTCCACAACCTCGCCGATCTCACGCTCGCCCCGTCGCAGCCGTCGATCGCGGAGCTCGAGCAGAACGGGATCGAGCGGATCCGGCAGTGGGCCCGCGGCGTCGACGCCGTGCTCTACCACCCGCGCCGCCGCACGACCCCGCAGGTCGCCGCCCTGCGCACGCGCCTGCTCGCGGGTGCCGACGAGGACGCGGTCGTCGTCGGCTACGTCGGGCGTCTCGCCCCGGAGAAGCGGGTCGAGCGGCTTGCCGCCCTGGGCGGTCGTCGGGACGTCCGTGTCCTCGTCGTCGGGGACGGCCCCTCGCGCCCGTCCCTCGAACGGTCCCTCGGCTCGTCGGCGCACTTCACGGGCAAGCTCTCGGGCGATGCCCTGGGTGACGCCTACGCGGCGCTCGACGTGTTCGTCCACACCGGCATCCACGAGACGTTCGGGCAGACGCTGCAGGAGGCCATGGCCAGCGGCGTGCCGGTCGTGGCGCCGGCCTCCGGCGGACCGCTCGACATCGTCGCGGTGGGGGAGACCGGCTTCCTCTACGGGGCGGAGGACGACGCCGAGATGGTGGCCCACATCGCCCGGCTCGCCGGTGATCCGGGTCTGCGCGCACGGATGGGCGAGGCCGGGCGCCGTCGGGTGCTGCCTCGCTCGTGGGAGGCGCTCGGCGACCAGCTCCTCGACCACTACGCCGACGCCATCGACGGCGTCATGGCAGCCCCACGGGCCTCGCGCCTGGCCGGTCTGTTCCGCTAGCAGTCACGAGGGCCGGCAGAGGGGGCCGCTGTCTCGCCGCGCCGCCGCCCTCGCGCCTGGCCGGTCTGTTCCGCTAACGCACCTCCCCAGAGACGCCGAAGGGGCCCCCGGAGGGGCCCCTGTCGATCGTCGGTCCCGCGCTGCGGCGGGGGGGCGATCAGAGTGCGGCGACCTGCTTCGAGAGCTTCGACTTGCGGTTGGCGGCCTGGTTGGCGTGGATGACGCCCTTGGAGACGGCCTTGTCGAGCTTGCGGGAGGCGGTCGCCAGCGAGGCGCCGGCCTTCTCCTTGTCGCCGGAGGCGATGGCCTCGCGGACGCGACGCACGTGCGTGCGCAGCTCGGTGCGGACGGTCTTGTTGCGCACGCGCGCCTTCTCGTTGGTGAGGTTGCGCTTCTTCTGCGACTTGATGTTCGCCACGTGGATGATCCTTCGGTTCGGCTGGTGCGTGCCCGCCGCGGCGGGGGTGCTGACGATCGAGCGGGGCGGTCCGGGCGAGCGGGCGCCGACGGATCCCCTGGTCGTCGCCGAGAGGGGGCTCCGACCCAGCGGCCTACGTTACCAGCGAGTCCGCGCCGCGTCAGTGGTGGTCAGTACCTCGACTCAAGGGCATGGGTCACACGTTCGAACATGCCGCGGTCGAGGGCGGCGCCCTCTCGGCGCACCGCGTGGTCCGGGATCTCGAGCACCCGGTCGAGCCGCACCTCGGACTCCCGGCCCTCGGAGTCCCAGGCCCCGCTGCCGACGTCGATCCACGACCGGCCGTAGCGGTCGGTGTGGACGCCGCCGTCGGCACGGTCCTTCGAGGTCATCTGCGCGCCGAGCACCGCGCCGTCGAGCCGCGCGAGCACGAGGACCGGGCGGTCCTTGCCACGGCCGTCGTCCTCGTCGTACGGCACCCAGGCCCACACGACCTCGCCGGGGTCCGGCCGGTCGTCGTGGTTCGGGTCGTAGGAGAGGGTGGGGAGGCCGTGCCGGTCGACGTCGTAGGGGGTGACGACGTCGACGCGCCGCTGCTCGGACCGGCCCACGTCCAGCGGGGAGGGCCCACCGTCGCGGCCCGCGCCCGAGGTGCGCGCGCTCCCGGTTCCTGCACGTCCCGGGTCGACATCACGCCTCGACCCTCCAGAGCCACCCGACCCGCCGGGCCGGCCCGACCCGCCAGAACCAGTCGACCCGCCGGAGCGCCCGCGCAGTCGGTCCTCGATGCGGCGCCGCCCCTCCTTCGCGACGTCGCGGGCGACGGAGCGGGCGATACGACCGAGGCGGCTGGCGATGCTCATGGCACCCGAGCCTACGTGTGAGCGGCGGCACGTCAGCACCTACCATCGAGGCATGACCGACCTCTTCGACGGATACCCGCCGGGCGCGGCCTGGGACGAGATGATCGCCGGTGCGGACGTCAACGAGCCGTACCGCCCGGTCCACGAGGCGCTGACCGGTCTGAGCGCCGAGGAGCTCCAGGCGCGCAGCGACTCCCTCGCCCGCAGCTACCTCGCGCAGGGGATCACGTTCGACTACGGCGGCGAGGAGCGTCCGTTCCCGCTCGACACGGTGCCCCGCGTGGTCGCCTCGGAGGAGTGGGACCTCCTCGCCCCGGGGGTGGCCCAGCGCGTCAAGGCGCTGGAGTCCTTCCTCGACGACGTCTACACCGACCAGCGCGTCATCGATGAGGGCGTTATCCCGCGCCGCGTCGTCGTCACGTCGCAGCACTTCGCCCGCGCCGCCATGGGGTTCCGCCCGCCGGGCGGCGTGCGGGTGCACGTGTCGGGCATCGACGTCGTGCGGGACTCCGCCGAGGGCTGGCGCGTGCTCGAGGACAACGTGCGCGTGCCCTCCGGGGTCAGCTACGTGCTGTCGAACCGCCGGGCGATGACGCAGACGTTCCCCGAGCTGTTCTCCTCGCTGCGAGTGCGGCCGGTGGTCGACTACCCGCGGCGCCTGCTCGCGGCGCTCACCGCGACGGCGCCCGAGGGCGTGGACGACCCGACGGTCGTGGTCCTCACGCCGGGCGTCTACAACTCGGCCTACTTCGAACACTCGCTGCTCGCGCGGCTCATGGGCGTCGAGCTCGTCGAGGGCCGCGACCTGTTCGTCGCCGGCGGTCGCGTCTACATGCGCACCACCTCGGGGCGGCGCCGGGTCGACGTCATCTACCGCCGGGTCGACGACGACTTCCTCGATCCCGTCGTCTTCCGGTCCGACTCGATGCTCGGCTGCCCGGGGATCATGTCGGTCGCCCGCGCGGGGAACGTGACGATCTCGAACGCCGTGGGCAACGGGGTGGCCGACGACAAGCTCGTCTACACCTACGTCCCCGACCTCATCCGCTTCTATCTGGGGGAGGAGCCGCTGCTCGCGAACGTCGACACGTGGCGGCTCGAGGAGCCCGACTCGCTGGCCGAGGTCCTCGACCGGCTCGAGGAGCTCGTGGTCAAGCCCGTCGACGGCTCGGGCGGCAAGGGCATCATCATCGGTCCCGCGGCGAGCCGGGAGGAGATCGACGCCGCCCGGCGTCGCCTCCGCGCGGACCCGCGGGGCTGGATCGCCCAGCCGGTCGTCCAGCTCTCGACCGTGCCGACGATGATCGACGGCCTGGCCCGCCCGCGGCACGTCGACCTGCGCCCGTTCGCGGTGCACGACGGCGAGGACGTGTTCGTCCTCCCGGGCGGTCTCACCCGGGTCGCGCTGCAGGAGGGGCAGCTCGTGGTCAACTCCTCGCAGGGCGGCGGGTCCAAGGACACGTGGGTGGTCGGCCGGCGTCCCGGGAAGCGGCGCCCGGCGGCCGGCGCGGCGGAGGACGCGCGCGAGATGCAGCCCGTCCCGCAGGGCGTCCCGCTCGACTCGGACCGCGAGCGGACCGTGCGCGTCCAGCACGAGCAGCAGCAACAGCAGGGCCCGACGACGAACGGCGCCGCCCCGGTGGCCTCCCCGATCGCCGGCCCGACCCGCGAAGGGCCCGGCCCGACCCGCGAGGGGCCCGGCCCGACCCGCGAGTGGCCCGGCCCGATCACGGGCCAGCACGCCGGCCCGACCACGGAGGGGGTGGTCTCGTGCTGAGCCGCATCGCCGAGTCGCTGTTCTGGATCGGCCGCTACGTCGAGCGCGGTGACGCGACCGCGCGCCTGCTCGACACGCACCTCCAGCTGCTCCTCGAGGACCCGTGGATCGACGAGGACACGGCCTGCCGCGCGCTGCTCGCGATCATGGGCCAGTCGACGGCGGAGGACGACGACGTGGCCCGCCGCGACGTCCTCGACCGGCTCGCCTACGACCGCACGTCGCCCGCCTCGATCGCCGGCACCATCTGGTCCGCCCGCGAGAGCGCGAGGCGCGCGCGAGAGACCGTGTCCTCGGAGCTGTGGGAGGTGCTCAACCACACCTACAACTCGCAGAACGACATGGCGTTGCTTCGCTCGGCGCACGACTACTTCGCGTGGGTGCGTCAGCGCAGCGCGATCGTCTCGGGCCTCGTGGACTCGACGATGAGCCGCGGCGAGACGTGGAGCTTCCTCGTCCTCGGCCGTTCCCTCGAGCGGGCGGACATGACGGCCCGCCTCGTGGCCACCCGCGCGGTGACGACGGCTGGTGCGCCGGACTGGACGACCCTGCTGCGCTCGACCGGCGCGTTCGAGGCGTTCCTGCGCTCGACGCGCGGTCGGGCCGGCGACCGCCAGGCCGCGCAGTTCCTCCTCGTCGACCGGCTGTTCCCGCGCTCGGTGGTGCACTCGCTCGACCAGGCCGAGCGATGCCTGGTCGACCTGCGCAGCACGATCGGCGAGCAGGTGGCGGTGCCGGACGAGGCCGGCCGGATCCTCGGCCGCGCGCGCTCGCGCATCGAGTACATGGCGATGAACGAGGTGCAGGAGAACCTGCTCGACGAGATGGAGGCGATCCAGGTGGCCTGCCAGCACGCTGCGGACGCGGTGCGGTCGAAGTTCTTCGTCGGGGAACCGGCCGCGTGGAAGGGGGAGAGCGCATGAGCGTCGTCCGGGTGGTGCACCGCACCACGTTCAGCTACGACCAGCCGGTCCTCGCCTCCTACAACGAGGCGCGGATGCGGCCGGCGGCCCTGTCCGGCCAGCGGGTGCTCGACACCGAGCTCCACGTGGCGGCCGCGACCCACATGTCCAGCTACACCGACTACTTCGGGACGCTCGTCGACGTCGTCGAGGTGCTCTCCCCGCACGACACGCTGACGGTTCGCGCCGAGTGCGTGGTCGAGCGCGACCCGGTGCATCTCTTCGAGGGGGCGAGCTGGGAGGAGGTCCGGCGGCCCGAGGTCCTCGACGAGCTGGGCGAGTGGCTGCAGGGCGACCCGGTGACGGACCCGCCCGAGGAGCTCGCCGCGTTCGCCGCCGACGCCGCGGCGCGCATGGACCCGCAGGAGGCGGCCATCGCGGTGTGCGAGCACATCGGCGAGCGGGTCGAGTACCAGAGCGGCGTGACGTCGGTGCACGGGCACGCGGCCGACGCGTGGCGGGCCGGCAAGGGCGTGTGCCAGGACATCACGCACCTCACGCTGGGGGCGCTGCGGTCGATCGGTATCCCGGCGCGGTACGTCTCGGGCTACATCCACCCGACCTCCGCAGAGATCGGGGAGTCCGTGCTGGGCGAGTCGCACGCCTGGGTCGAGTTCTCGGCGGGGCGCTGGACGCAGCACGACCCGACGAACCGCACCGCGGTCGGGGAGCACCACGTGCGGGTCGCGCACGGGCGGAGCTACGCCGACGTCTCACCGCTGCGCGGCGTCTACTCCGGCGGCGGGACCTCGCGCCAGACGGTCGAGGTGCGGACCACGCGGGAGGCGTAGGCGAGGACGCCGGCCGACGGACCTGCCCGGGTCGGGCGGTCGGTCTCGCCCAGGTCAGGCGGTTGACCTGCCCGGGTCGGGTGTTCGCGGCGACCGGACGCCGGCACGTCTGCACCGCGATCCGGAGCGGTCGGCCACGTGACTGGGCGGGCCGCCGACGGACCTGCGTCAGTCGCTCGCGGCCTCCGAGTCGGCCTCGCCGGACCCGTCGCTGGTCGAGCAGTCGGCGACGATGTCGACCTCGGCGCCCTCGATCGGCGCCTGCGTGAGCGCGTCGAACCCGTCGATCGGACCGGTCACCGTCCACACGCCCCCGTCCTCGACGGCGGTCGCGGTCAGCTCCTCGCCGAGGCCCGCGCTGGTCATCCACATCATCGGGCCGCCCTCGTCGGGGGACTCCGTGGACTGGACGACGACGGACGTCAGCTCCTGCTGGCTGAACGAGACGACGGCTGAGAGGTCGCCGTGGTCCGGGCTGGTGCCGGCGAGCGAGACGACGAGGCCCTCCTCGTTGCCGAGGCACTCGACGCTCACCTCGCCGTCGGTGGACGCGATGCCCGCGGTGATGGTGTTGGCGTCCGACGTGTTCGTCACGTGGTCGACGCCCTCGGGCAGCGTCTCGGTGTCGTTCGGCGGGATCGCGCCGCTCGTGGGGACCTCGGGGCGGTCCGACGGGGACTCCGTCGTCGGGTCCGAGCCCGAGCCCGTCTCCGTCGAGCTTCCTTCGCCGCCGGAGTCCGTCGTCGTGGACTCGTCATCCCCTCCGCCGCATGCGGCCAGGACGGTGGCGAGGGCGAGGGCGGCGGTGACGGCCGTGGCACGGCGTCGGAACGGGGCGGGAAGCACCTGGTCTCCTAGCGATCGGGGAGGCGGCGGGTCCGGTGGGACAGCCTCCGACCGGACGACGGTACACAGCCCAGGTGTCCGACGCGGGAACGGCGGGCGACCCGTGGGCCGCCCGCCGTCCCCGCCGTGGTCCGGTCGTGCGTCGGGCCGTCTGCTCGTGCGTCAGGCCGTCTGCTCGTGCGTCAGGACTTCTGCACCGTGATCGTCCAGGCGGCGTCGCCGACGCGGTCGAAGTGCGTGACCGGGTAGCCGTTCTCGGCGGCCCAGCGCGGGATCGCGTCGGTGGCCTGCGTGCAGTCGAAGTTGATGACGAGGTGGTCGCCGTCGTCGAGGGTGGCCATGGCCTGCTTGGCCTCGACGAGCGGGAAGGGGCAGACCTGGCCGTCGGTCTCGAGCGTGAGCGGCATCGTTCTCTCCTTGTGTTGGTGGCGTGTGCCGGTAATTCGTGTGTGGTGCCGAGTCGTCGGGCACGGTGACCGAGTCGTCGGTGGTGGGTGACGAGTCGTCGGGCGCGGTGGCCGGGCGACCGGTCGTGGGTGCCGGCCGGGTGACCGGTGGTGGGTGCCGGCCGGGTGGCCGGTGGTTCGTGCTGAACAGGTGGTAGGAGACGCCGGGTGGCCGGCGGGTCGTGCTGAACAGGTGGTACGAGACGCCGGGTGGCCGGCGGGTCGTGCTGAACAGGTGGTGCATGACGCCGGGTGGCCGGCGGTGCGAGTCGTCCGGCTCTCGGTCGGCGACGAGCGCGGGATCAGGCGTTGGTGAGGACCTTGCCGCCGCCGGCGTCACCGGCGCCGCCCGCCGTCGCGCCGGCGGAGCCCGCCGTGCCGCCGACTCCCGCCCCTGCCGTCGCCGCGCTGCCGCGGTGGCGGAGGATGAAGACGTGGGTGGCGGCACCGGTGCCGAGGATCATGAAGATGAGCGACAGCCAGCCCTGGTAGGAGAACTGGGCGGTGCCGACCATGGCGTTGCCGATCGTGCAGCCGCCGGCGAGCGAGGCGCCGACCCCCATGAGCGCGCCGCCGGAGATCGACCGCACGAGGGTGGTCGTGTCGGGCACGCGGAGCCGGAACTCGCCCGACCCCTTCGCGGCGATGAAGGCGCCGACGAGGATGCCGAGGATGAGCATGACGCCCCAGTCCACGAGCTCGACGTCCCCGGTGACGAGGAAGTTGACGAGGTTCGCGGACGGCGTCGTGATGCCGAGACCGGACGGGCGGCCCGCGGCGGTGCTCAACGGCCAGGCGACGATCGCGATGACGCCGATGACGACCGCGGTGCCGAAGGCGTGCCACGGCTTCTCGAACAGGATGCGGGCCAGGCCGCTGCGGCGGGGCGGGAGCGTTGCGAGCACGGTGCTCGGCTCGGCCGAGAGGTGCCGGTAGGTCGCCCAGCCGACGGCGGCGACGAGGATCCCGACGAGCCACCACGGCGAGATGCCGAGCGAGTCGTGGATCGTCGTCACCGGCACGGTCTGGGCTCGGGCGGCGGCCGTGAGGTCCGCGAACACGCCGTACTTCATGATCGCCGCGAAGCCGGCGTAGAAGATGAGCGCGAACCAGGAACCGATGAGTCCCTCGCTCGACCGGTAGAAGGTGCCTGTGGCGCAGCCGCCCGCCAGGACGATGGCGAACCCGAAGATGAAGGCGCCGACGATCGTCGCGACGGGCGCGAGCTCTCCGGCGCCGAGCTCGATGACGCCGGCCGCGTCGAGGGCGAAGATGCCCACGGACTGCACGGCCACGACGACGAGGAACGCGGTGAGCCAGCGGGTCTTGCGGCCCACCCACACGTCGCGGAACGCGCCGGTCACGCAGAATCGGCCGCGTTGCAGGGCGAAGCCGAGCGCTCCGCCGACGATCAGTCCTGTCAGGATCATGGTGGTCCCCCTGGTGAGTGGTGCGACGGCGCAGGTGGTGGCTGCGCCTTGGCCGCTGTCGCCCCGGACGTTAAGGACCTGCCGCCGCGCCGCGTCGGCCCCGACGGCGAGAGTCCGGGATGCGAGACAGCGGCCCCTTGGACGGCGCGTTCGTCGTCGTCGGGCGGGGTCTGGCGGGTTCTTCGGACGTCGAGTCCCGGCGGGGCGAGGTGGTCCCGAGAGGTGGTGGCGTCGTCGTCGTGCGGGGTGGTCCGGGGCCTTCGCCAGGGGGCCGAGGCGATGCCCGCCGGCGGGCCGACCACGCGCCCCGGGGTGCGCGAACGCACCGTGACGGGCCGCGGCAGGACGGGGCTCGTGTGCGACGATGGGCCCTCCCGCCCGACCCCGTGAAGGTGAGCAGTGCCCCCGATCCCCGACGCGTCGACAGCCGCGAGCATCGCCCCGGCGTCGACGCCGCCCGCGCAGCTGCGCAACTTCTGCATCATCGCGCACATCGACCACGGCAAGTCGACCCTCGCGGACCGCATGCTCGGCATCACGGGCGTCGTGGCGGACCGCGACATGCGGGCGCAGTACCTCGACCGGATGGACATCGAGCGCGAGCGCGGCATCACCATCAAGTCGCAGGCCGTGCGCATGCCGTGGCAGGTGGGCGACACCGCGTACGCGCTCAACATGATCGACACCCCGGGGCACGTCGACTTCTCCTACGAGGTCAACCGGTCGCTCGCGGCGTGCGAGGGCGCGCTGCTGCTCGTCGACGCCGCGCAGGGCATCGAGGCGCAGACGCTCGCGAACCTCTACATGGCGCTCGAGAACGACCTGGCGATCATCCCGGTGCTCAACAAGATCGACCTGCCGGCGGCTCAGCCCGAGAAGTTCGCCGAGGAGCTGGCGAGCCTCATCGGCGGCGAGCCGGAGGACTGCCTGCGGGTGTCGGGCAAGACGGGCGACGGGGTCGTCGACCTGCTCGATACGATCGTGCGGGACATCCCGGCCCCGGTGGGCGAGGCGTACGCGCCGGCGCGGGCGATGATCTTCGACTCCGTGTACGACACGTACCGCGGCGTCGTCACCTACGTGCGGGTCGTCGACGGGCGGCTCGACCCGCGCGAGCGCATCGAGATGATGTCGACCGGGTCGGTGCACGAGCTGCTCGAGATCGGCGTGATCTCGCCGGACGCGAAGCCGTCGAAGGGCCTGGGCGTCGGCGAGGTGGGTTACCTCATCACGGGCGTGAAGGACGTGCGCCAGTCGAAGGTCGGCGACACGGTGACGACCCAGACCCGTGGCGCCGAGGAGGCGCTCTCGGGCTACCGCGAGCCGCTGCCGATGGTGTTCTCCGGCCTGTACCCGGTGGACGGCTCGGACTACCCCGACCTGCGCGAGGCGCTCGACAAGCTCAAGCTCAACGACGCCGCGCTCACGTACGAGCCAGAGACGTCCGTGGCGCTCGGCTTCGGCTTCCGCTGCGGCTTCCTCGGCCTGCTCCACCTCGAGATCGTGCGCGAGCGTCTCGAGCGCGAGTTCAACCTCGACCTCATCTCGACGGCGCCCAACGTCGTCTACGAGGTGATCCTCGAGAACGGCGACCCGGTGACGGTGACGAACCCGTCCGAGTTCCCGTCGGGGGAGAAGTTCAAGGAGATCTCCGAGCCGATGGTGCGCGGGACGATCCTCACCCCCAGCGACTTCGTCGGCGCGGTCATGGAGCTGTGCCAGGGCAAGCGCGGCGAGCTGCTCGGCATGGACTACCTCTCCGAGGACCGTGTCGAGCTGCGCTACCGCCTGCCGCTCGCGGAGATCGTGTTCGACTTCTTCGACCAGCTCAAGTCGAAGACCAAGGGCTACGCATCCCTCGACTACGACGAGGACGGCCAGGCGCCCGCCGACCTCGTCAAGGTCGACATCCTCCTCAACCACGATGCCGTCGACGCCTTCTCGGCCGTCGTGCACAAGGACAAGGCGTACAGCTACGGCGTCGCGATGGTCGGCAAGCTCAAGGAGCTGATCCCGCGCCAGCAGTTCGAGGTGCCGATCCAGGCGGCGGTCGGGTCGCGGATCATCGCGCGGGAGACCATCCGCGCCCTCCGCAAGGACATGCTCGCCAAGTGCTACGGCGGTGACATCTCGCGGAAGCGCAAGCTGCTCGAGAAGCAGAAGGAGGGCAAGAAGCGGATGAAGTCGATCGGTCGGGTCGACGTGCCGCAGGAGGCCTTCGTCGCCGCGCTGCAGACCGACGCGCCGACCGGCAAGAAGTAGGTCGTGGTCGGTCGGCAGACGGCGGTGGGCGCGATCGCCGTCGGTGGCGTCGCTGCGCGCGGTCACGCGGGCGGGGAGGTCGTGCGTGGTGATGTCGTGCGTGGTGCTGTCGTGCGTCGAGACTCGACGTCCGCCGGCAGTGCATCCGCCGACCCCTCGTCCGAGGGTGGCCCCGCGTCCGTCGACGTCCGGTCCACCGGGAGTGTGTCCGGCGGCCTCTCGTCCGAGGGTGGCCTCGGGTCCGTCGACGTCCGGTCCACTGGGAGTGCGTCCGCCGACCTCTCGTTCGACGACGTCCGGTTCGACGAGGGCCCGGCCCGGGTCGCCGACGTCTGCTCGGTGACCGAGCTGTTCCACGTGGGCTCGCGCGGTCTGATGAGCGGGATCGACAAGCGCCCCGTCGACCGCCCCCTGACCGTGCTGCGGCACGGCGTGTGGGGCGACGTCCAGGGCGACCGGGAGCACCACGGCGGCCTGTTCAAGGCCGTGTACGCGTACGCGAGCGAGACGCGCGAGGCGTGGGCGTCGTCGTTGGGGCGGGAGTGCCCGCCCGGATCGTTCGGGGAGAACCTCGCCACTCGGGGGTTCGACGTCGACGGGGCTGTCATCGGCACGCGCTGGCGGGTCGGGACGACGGTGCTCGAGGTGACCGCACCACGTACTCCGTGCCGAACCTTCGCGGCGTGGATGGACGAGCCCGACTGGGCGCGGCGATTCTCTGCCGGAGGGCGCTGCGGGGTGTACCTCCGGGTGCTCGAGACAGGGAAGATCGCGGCGGGGGAGCTGATCGACGTCGTGGACGTGCCCTCGCACGGGGTGACGGTGGGTGATGCGTCCGCCGGGCTCGACGCCGAGCGGGCCGACGCGCTGCTCGACTGGGCCGCGGCGAGCGGGACCGTGCTGTACGAGTCGCTCGTCAGGAACGCGCTCGGCGCGCTCGAGCGGGCGGACGGGGTCGCGGGCGTGGTCGAGGGCGCGGTCGAGGGCCCACGATCCCCCACCCGGTCGGGATCTACCACCCGGTCGTGGTCCGCTACGGAGGAGGGTCGGCGCTCGAGCACGACTGCTCCCCGGGACCGCTCAGGACGGTCGGCGGAGGCCCGAGTCTTCCCCGGTTCCCTCCGTTCGACGGGCCGCGGCCTCGGCGGGGGCGAGGCATGAACCCCGAGCACGACGACGACAAGCCCGTGATCGACGCCCGCATCCGCTCGTTCACCCGCCGAGGCAACCGGCTCAAGCCCAGGCTCGCGGAGGTCTGGGAGCAGCGTGCCGGCGTGGTGCTCGACGTCCCGATGGAGACGGAGACGGGCGTGGCCGGAGGCACCCGGCTCGATCTGGATGCCGTCTACGCGGACACTGCTGGTGCTGGTGCCTGCCCAGTGACGGCGGACGTCTCGAGCGCGCGCCTCGTCGTCGAGATCGGGTGCGGCGCCGGCGAGCAGATCGTGCACGCGGCGCTCGCAGATCCGGACACGCGGTTCCTCGGGCTCGAGGTGTGGCAGCCGGGCCTGGCGAGGACCCTCGCCCGGGTCCTCGACGAGGGCGCGACGAACGTCCGGCTCCTCGGCGTCGACGCCCAGCAGGCGCTGCCGATCCTCCTGCCCGCGGGTTCCGTCGACGAGCTGTGGACCTTCTTCCCGGACCCGTGGCGCAAGTCGAAGCACCACAAGCGGCGCATCGTCTCGGCCGAGTTCGCATCCGTCGTCGCGGGGTTGCTGGCCCCCGGCGGGATCTGGCGGCTCGCGACCGACTGGCAGAACTACGCCGACCAGATGATTGCCGTGCTGGATGCCCACCCCGCGTTCGACCTGACCGTCGAGCCGGAACGGTGGAAGGGGCGCACGCTCACACGGTTCGAGCGGCGCGGCGTCGAGGAGGGGCGGCCCGTCACGGACCTCACGGCGGTCCGGCGCGATGTGGGCGTTCGAGGCGTCGAGGCTACGGCGGGCGTCGTGGGCACGGAAGGCGTCGTGGGTACGGAAGGCGTCGTGGGTAGGGAAGGCGTCGAGGCTACGGCGGGCGTCGAGGGTCCGGCGGGCGTCGAGGCCGACGGACGAAGCACGGGCCTCCGGGACGCCGGAGGAACCACGGATGTCGAGCAGCGGGCCTCCGATGGCTGACCTGCCGCAGGGCGACCCCGCCCCCGACGACGGACGACTCCCCACCACTGCTGCCGAAGGTGCCGGTGACCGGACCTTCTCGGTCTACCTCCATGTGCCGTTCTGCGCCGTGCGGTGCGGGTACTGCGACTTCACGACCTACACGAACGCGGAGCTCGGCGGCGGGGGGTCGGCTGCGGAGTACGCGGGCAACGCCGTCCGCGAGATCGAGCTCGCCGGCCGTGTCCTCGCCGACCCCGAGCTCGTCTCGGCGGGGATGGCGCCCCGGCTCGTGTCGACCGTCTTCCTCGGAGGAGGCACCCCGACGCGCCTCCCGGTCGACGATCTCGGGCGGATGATCGGCGCCGTGCGCGACACGTTCGGGCTTGCTCCGGGGGCCGAGGTGACGACCGAGGCCAACCCGGACTCGGTCGACCGCGAGGCGCTCGAGGCGTTGGCCGCCGCCGGTGTCACGCGCGTGTCGTTCGGAATGCAGTCGGCGGTGCCGGACGTGCTGGCCACACTCGACCGCACGCACGATCCCGACCGGGTCCCGCTCGCCGTGTCGTGGGCGCGGGATTCGGGGCTCGACGTATCCGTCGACCTCATCTACGGCACCCCGGGCGAGAGCCTGGAGGACTGGCGGACGACGCTCGAGGCCGCTCTCGCGATGGAGCCCGATCACGTCTCGGCGTATGCGCTCGTCGTCGAGCGGGGGACGCGGATGGGGGCGCAGGTGCGCCGGGGTGAGCTCAGGCTGCCCGACGACGACGACCAGGCCGAGAAGTACGAGCTCGCCGACTCCATGCTCGCCGGCGCGGGCTACGGCTGGTACGAGGTGTCGAACTGGGCGAAGGTCGAGCCGGGAGACTCACCCGCAAACGGCACGCTCGTCCACGCGAGCCGACACAACCTGGCGTACTGGCGGGGCGGAGACTGGTGGGGTGTCGGCCCGGGCGCCCACAGCCATGTCGGGGGCGTCAGGTGGTGGAACGGGAAGCACCCCACGCCGTACGCGGCCCGGCTGGCGGAGGGGCTGAGCCCGGCCGTCGGGCGGGAGGTGCTCGGTGCTGAGTCGCGCGAGCTCGAGCGCCTGCTGCTGGGTGTCCGTCTCGCCGAGGGCGTCCGGGTCGCCTCGCCGGACGGACTCACCCCCGACGACGCCGAGGCCCACCTCGCGGGTCTCGTCGCCGAGGGTCTGTGCGAACCTGGGCCGGCCGCCGAGGGGCGGGTGCGGCTCACGCTGCGCGGTCGGCTGCTGGCCGACGCGGTCGTGCGTGAGCTGACGGGCTAGGAGCGTCAGGCGCTCGGCCTGACCTGCCGTGCCACGAGCTCCCGAGGCGCCGATCGAGTGGTCGGTGACACCGGTACCGCAGCCCACAGGCCGACTGGTCGACGGACGACGCCACTATGACGTGGGCATGCGTACGAGCACGGCCGTGCACAGGTGTACGCGGACGTGCTCGCAGGCGGTGCCGTGATCGTTGGTGCGGTGTGGTTATCGCGGTGACGACGGTGGTGGAGCGGGAATGCTCGGGCTGCGGGCGGGATCTTGCTCGGCTTCCCGTCCACGTTCCGTTTCCTGTGCGGCGTTGCCGCCCGGTTCCCTTTCGACTTCCCACTCGCGTTCGGCCTCCCGTTCTCGTTCGGAGGCCCGGTTGTCGGTCACCCGCCGGCTCACGCGGTCCTTCATGGCCTGGAGCCGCTGGCTGGTCATCTCGGGGCCGGGGGTGTGCCGGTAGGGGAAGGGGGAGCGGGGCACGGCGTACCGGTGACCGGTGGGGGTGCGTACCTCGTGGCTGCCGTCGGGGCTGGTGGCGTGCCGCCAGTTCGGGTTCTGCTTGGTGTAGTTGCAGCTCGCGCAGAGACCGGTGCCGTTCTCGGCGCTGGTGGGGCCGCCAGCTGCGTGATCGATCGTGTGGTCAATGTGTTCGACGGGGTTCGAGCAATAGGGGGTTCGGCAGATGTCGTCCCGGGTCAGGACGAGCTGTCGCAGCCGGCCGTCAAAGGTGCGCGAGCGGGACTCGGTGGTCAGCACGCCGCCGTGGGCAGGGTCGGTCCACAGCCGGGTGAACCACACGATGCGGGCGTGGCGTACGGCCTCTCGGGCGGTGTCGGCGGGCAGGGGGCCGTGTCCGGTGAGCCAGGCCGGGACGTCAGACCCGGCGAGGCTCTCGGCGGGCATGACGATGGACAGCTCGACGTCGCGAGGAGCCGTGATCGCCGTGCCGGTGATGTGCTCGACGAGGAGGTCGGCCGCGATCTGCTTCTTGGTCCGCCCGTCGGACTCGCCGTCGTTGGTGATCGTGTGGGTCTGGCGGGTCAGGGAGGCGTGGACGCGGACGGCGTCGGTCATAGGAAGGTGGGCGGTGAGGTAGGCCATGGATCCGGTGCCGCCGCGGATGCTGACCCGTCGTTGCGATGCCTCGTAGGCGCGGCGGGTGCTCTCGTGGTCGTTGTCGAGCTCCATGGCGTACTTACGGGCGTGGGTGTGGACCTGGCCCCGCCCCATGGTGGGGAGGTCCGGTGCCAGACGAGCATCGACGGTGCGCCTGTCCTCGGGGTCGAGGCCGAATGTCTCGCGCATGACGACGGCGGCGTGATCCTCGCTGACCTGGCCGGTCTCCATGAGATGCAGGGTGTGGGGGAGGTCCTCGTCCAGAGCGCGGGCCAGGGCGAGGGCCCGCTGTCCGCGTCCGGGGGTGCTGCGGCGAGCGAGTGCGATCTCCTGTGCCAGGCCGGCGCCCTGCTTCGCGACGGGGACGCCGCGGGCCCGCTCGGCTCCGATGCGCGTGTGTCGCAGGTCCGCGGCAGCCCGGGCCTGGGCGGCGTGGGCGGCGGCGACGAGCTCGTCCAGGGCGGTGATCTGCTCGATCGCGTCGGCCTCGTTATCACGGCGCAGGCCGACGAGGGCGTCACGCATCGTACGCACGTCCGCCGCGCCGAGGACCGGCAGGTCGGACCCGCGCGTGGGCGACTCATGGCCGTCCGTCAGCGCGGGCGATGGCGCAGCAGCGGTGGTCTCGTGGCCGGACTCGTGGGTCGTCATCGCTGCTACCTCCCTCGTCGTCGTGCTGGACTGTCCGAACGCGTGTTCGAACTAGACCTAATGTACCGCTATCAAACGACACTTGGAAGGGTTGAACGCAAATCTGTGGATGGATTGGTAACAAACCGGCATGTGGATACATCATCAGCAAGCAAACGACCGTGAGATCGCTGCGGTAGAGCGGTAGAGCGGTAGAGCGGTAGAGCGGTAGAGCGGTAGAGCGGTACGGCGGTACGGCGGTACGGCGGTACGGCGGCACGGTTGTGCGGAGATGCGGAGATGCGGAGATGCCGAGGCCCGACGGAGCGTCGGCGTCGTGCGAGGAGGCGCGACCCCTTCGAACGCGCACGCACCTACGCAACCTGAGCATCGGCGTCGTGCGAGGAGGCGCGACCCCTTCGAACGCGCACGCACCTACGCAACCGGAGCGCCGTCGTCGTGCATGGAGACCCGCCCCCTCGGAGGGCGCACGCACCTACGCAACCGGAGCGCCGTCGTCGTGCATGGAGACCCGCCCCCTCGGAACGCGCACGCCCCTACGCAACCTGAGCATCGGCGTCCTACGAGCAGGCACCACACCTCGAAAGGCGCACGCACCTACGACATCGGAGCAACGGCGACGTTCAGACGGCCGTGACCGTCCGAGGCGGCGAAGGACCGCCTGCGCCCCCGACCTACTCCGGCACCCCGGTGACGAAGTCGATGAGCTCCTCGACCCGCCCCAGCAGCTGCGGCGACAGGTCGGCGTACGTCCGCACCGAGCCGAGGATGCGCTGCCAGCCGCGCGCGATGTCGCCTTGGTCCGCGTGCGGCCACCCCAGCGCGGCCAGCGTCCCCACCTTGATGTCGGTCCCGCGCGGCACGTGCGGCCACTCCTTCAGCCCCACGCGCTCCGGCCGGACCGCCTGCCACACGTCGACGTACGGGTGGCCGAGCACGAGCACGTGCTGCGACGCGCGCCCGAGCCGACGCCGCGCGTCCTCCACGAGCCGGGTCTCCTTCGACCCGGTGACGAGGTGGTCGAGCAGCACGCCGGCGCGCCGCTGAGGCCCCGGCCGGAAGGTCCGGAGGACGTCGGCGAGGTGATCGGCGCCCTCGAGCTGCTCGACCACCACCCCCTCGACCCGCAGGTCGTCGCCCCACACGCGCTCGACGAGCTCGGCGTCGTGCCGCCCCTCCACCCAGATCCGCGACGCGCGCGCGACCCGAGCCCGTTGACCCTCGACCCTGAGCGAGCCCGACGCCGTGAGGTTCCGCCCGCCGGCGGTCCGTGCCACGTCGGGGCGCGCCTGGGCCGAGGACACGGTCGGCGGCACGAGCTTCACGGGCGCGCCGTCGATCCAGAAGCCTGGCCCGAGCGTGAACGAGCGACGCTTCCCGAGCCGGTCCTCGAGCGTGACGAGGTGCATCCCGCCGGACTTCTCGATGCGGGTGATCGCCCCGACGAACCCGCTCTCCACGTCCTCGACCACGAGGCCCTTCTCGGCGGGGACGTCACGGGTGACGGGTCGCCGGCGCGGGTCGGGACGGGGGGAGGAGAGGACGTCGCGTCCATATCGGTCGGTCACCGGCCGAGGGTACGTAGACCCGCGCGCCCGACGCCGGAGCCTCGCCCGGTCCGTCGTGTCGCCGGGGTGGGTGCCTGGGTCGGCAGGGCCCGACGCCGGAGCCTCGCCCGGTCCGTCGTGCCATCCCTCGGAGGGGGCACCACGTGCGAGGACGTGCCGGGGTCGGTGGGACGTCGGCGAGCGTGCTGCCGGGTCCGGCGCGCGGGCCAGGGAGCGCGGGCCAGGGAGCGCGAGCCAGGGAGCGCGGGCGTGCGCCGATCAGCCCAGCTCGACCCCGACGATCGCGTGCACCGCGACGATCGCGACCGCCACGACCAGTCCGGCGACGACCACGGGCGTCGCCCCCACGGACCACGGGCGGCGCCGGTAGGGCACCGCCTTCCAGAAGATGGTGGCCATGGGTGCGAAGACGAGCGCCGTCGACGGGCCGATGATCGTCCACGCGAACAGCTCGCCGTCCAGCCCGGCGAGGACGGCGACCCCTCCGTAGATCGCGAGGATCGCGGCCGTCGCCACGAGCCACGTCCATACCGACGCGCTGCGGAACGGCGCCGGCGTCTCGAACGTGCGGCCGATCTCCCGGGCGAGCAGGTAGGCGCACAGGAACATCCCGGCCACCCCGACGACGAACGACGCGATCGACCAGACGATCCCGAGGCCCCAGGCCTCGAATGCGACGGCCGTGTCGCCGACCGGCGCGACCAGCGCGATCATCAGGTACCCGAACGCCCCCTGGATGCTGCTGAGCCCGATCCAGGTGAGCAGGGCACGCGCGTAGCCGGACGGCATCGGCCGGGACGCGGCCCAGGCCAGGAGGCCGAGGACCACCGAGAACACCGGCCCCGCCATCGCAATGAGCGCGAGGTCCGCGTCCGACGCCGGCGGGTGGTCCGCCATCGCCCCGTGCACGGTCGAGCTGCCGACCAGCAGCACCGCGGTGACGGCGTGCGCGTACTCGTGGAGCTGGATGTGGAGGATCACCGCCGTCACGGCGACCGCCGCCGTCAGCAGCGTGATCCGCCGCGGAGAGGGGGTGGGCGCGGGGCGTGGCGACGGCACCTCGGCGGCGTCGATGGCGTGGCTCATCCGGTCTCTCCCGTGGCGTTCGGCGTCGTCGTCGCGGGTCCCGTCCGTCGACGTCCCCGGTCCCGTCGCGCCGGACGCTAGCAGCGGCCTGACCGCCGGTGGCCCGCTTCACGGCGGGAATCACCCGGGGCGTCGTACGATTGGCACTCAGGAGTGCCGAGTGCTACCTCGAGGCGCCGGGTGCTCCCTCGACAGCCAGGCCGACGGATCGACCGATCGTCGGCCGGCGGCGGTCGAGGAGCGCGCGGCCGTCGACGGGCCCCGGCACCCGGCCCGCCGCGAACGACGGCGACGCACGACACGCGACGAACGACGCACGACGACGAAGGAGGTGCCATGTCGACCGAGGATCGCCGCCTGCGCGTGCTCCAGGCCATCGTCAGCGACTTCGTCCGCACGTCCGAGCCCGTCGCCTCCCGCGCCCTCGTCGAGCGCCACCACCTCGACGTCTCGCCGGCCACGATCCGCAACGACATGGCCGCCCTCGAGGAGTCCGGGCACATCGCCCAGCCCCACACCTCCGCCGGGCGCGTGCCCACGGAGAAGGGGTACCGGGCCTTCGTCGACGAGATCGCCACCCTCAAGCCGCTCTCGGGCGCCGAGCGCGCCGCGATCGAGACGCTGCTCGGCCGCTCGGTCGACCTGGACGACGTCGTCGAGCGCACCGTCCGCCTGCTCGCGCAGCTGACCAACAACGTGGCCGTCGTCCAGTACCCCTCGCTCAGCCGCACCTCGCTGCGCCACCTCGAGCTCGTCCCGCTCGACGGTCGCCGCCTGCTCATCGTCATCATCACGTCGGCCGGTCGCGTCGAGCAGCGCACCGTCGAGGTGCCGCCGGAGTCGGACCCGGTCGACATCGCCGAGCTCGGTGCCCGCCTCAACCTCGTGTGCGCCGGCCTGCCCGCCCCGAGCATCGGCCCCGCCCTCGTCGACCTCGCGGACCGCCTCGAGCCGAGCCGGCGCCCGCTGCTCGACGTCGTCGCCTCCGAGCTCACCCGCGTCCTCGCCGCCGACTCCGAGGAACGGATCGTCCTCGGCGGCACCGCCAACCTCGCCCGCGCCGGCACCGACTTCAGCCGCACGATCGGCCCGGTGCTCGAGGCACTCGAGGAGCAGGTCGTCCTGCTGCGCCTGTTCGCCGAGATGGAGGCCGACCGGATCACGGTCCGGATCGGCTCCGAGAACCACCACGACTCGCTGTCCGAGGCGTCCATCGTCGCGGGGGCGTACGGTGCGTCGGGCGAGGTCGTCGCGCGGGTCGGCGTGCTCGGCCCCACGCGCATGGACTATCCCGGCACCATGGCGGCGGTCCGCGCCGTCGCCAGGTACCTCTCCCGCTTCCTCGGAGGGTAGGCACCACTCGTAGCAGCGCGCGGTCGGCCGCCGGCGAGAGTCACTCCCGCCCGACGACGAACCCCACGCCCGACGGCGACCACCCCGCCCGACGACGAACCCCCGCGCCGAGACCCCGACCAGCACCGAGCCCCCGACCCGGCACCGATCTCCTGAACCGGCATCGACATCCCGAACCAGCACCGACCAGAACCGACACCCAGACAGATTGCGACCTGTGAGCGACTTCTACTCGATCCTCGGCGTGAGCCGTGACGCGAGCCCCGACGAGATCAAGCGCGCGTACCGCAAGCGCGCCCGCCAGCTGCACCCCGACGTCGCCGGGCCCGAGGCGGGCGACCAGTTCAAGGACGTCCAGCGCGCCTACGACGTGCTCCGCGACGAGGACAAGCGGCGGCTCTACGACGCCGGCGGCGAGGACGCCCTGCGCGGCGGTGGCGCAGGCGGGGCGGGGGCCGCCGGGTTCGGCGACTTCGCCGACATCTTCTCCCAGTTCTTCGGCGGTGCCGCGGGTGGCGGGATGCGCGGCCCCGTGCCGCGTGCCCGTCGTGGCCGCGACTCCCAGATCATGCTCGACATCGACCTCGTCGACGCCGTCTTCGGCTCGACCGAGGAGATCCCCGTCCAGACCGCGATCGTCTGCGGCACCTGCAACGGCACCTGCTGCCGCCCCGGCACCTCGCCCGCGACCTGCACCACGTGCGGCGGCCAGGGCTCGGTCCAGCGCGTCACGCGTTCGTTCCTCGGCCAGATGATGGCCACGTCGGTGTGCCCCGCCTGCTCCGGCCACGGCACCGTCATTCCTGAGCCCTGCCAGGAGTGCTCCGGCGAGGGCCGCGTCCGCTCGCGCCGAACGATCGCGGTCGAGGTCCCGGCGGGCGTCAGCACCGGCACCCAGCTGCGTCTCCAGGCCCAGGGCGAGGTCGGCCCCGCCGGCGGCCCTCCCGGCGACCTCTTCGTCGAGATCCGCGAGCGCCCGCACCCGGTGTTCCAGCGCCACGGCGACGACCTCCTGTGCACGCTGACCATCCCGATGACCGCCGCGGCGCTCGGTACGGTCGCCTCGATCGAGACGCTCGACGGCCCGCGGGACATCGACGTCGAGGCCGGCACCCAGCCCGGCGAGCGCATCACGCTCGAGGGGCTGGGCGTGGGCCGGCTGCGCGCCCGCGGACGGCGCGGCGACCTGCACGTCGACGTCGAGGTCACCGTCCCGACCAAGCTCGACGACGAGCAGCGCGAGCTGCTCGGCACCCTCGCGTCGATGCGCGGCGAGGAGCGTCCCGAGGCACGGCTCACCAGCGCCGACAGCTCGATGTTCTCGCGGCTGCGCGAGCGCTTCGTCGGCCGCTGACGGACCCGACGCCACCCACCGGACACGCCATGGCTGCCGACGTGACGTCTGCCTGCGACCCGCCTCCGACGGCGCGGCCCGGAGATCTCCTCGCGGGGGCCGTCCCTGCCGTGGTGCGGTGATCCGGTGACACGTCCTGTCTTCCTCGCGGACCCCGCCGAGCTCGCGTCGGCGGCGGTCGGTGCCGAGGTCCACCTCGGCGGACCCGAGGCGCACCACGCCGCGACCGTGCGACGCCTGAGGACCGGCGAGGAGGTCGACCTCGTCGACGGCGCCGGCCGCCGCGTGACCGGCACCGTCGCGGCCGTCGCGAAGGACCGGCTCGCCGTGTCGGTCACCGCCGTCCTCGACGAGCCGGCCCCGACGCCGCAGCTCGTCCTCGTCCAGGCCCTCGCCAAGGGCGGACGGGACGAGCAGGCGGTCGAGTCGGCCACCGAGCTCGGCGTCGACCGGGTCGTGCCCTGGCAGGCCGACCGGTGCGTGTCCCGCTGGGACGCCAAGGCCGCGAAGGGCCGCGCGCGCTGGGCGTCCGTGGCCGAGGGGGCGGCCAAGCAGTCCCGGAGGGCCTTCGTCCCCGCCGTCGACGACGTCGTCACGACCTCGTCCCTCGCGGCCGCCGTCTCCCGCGCGTCCGCCGACGGCGCCGTCGTCCTCGTCCTGCACGAGTCGGCGACCGAGCGCCTCGCCGCGCTGCTGGGGAAGGGGGAGCGAGGCGCAGGGGTGGCCCCGCCGGGGGAGGGCGCGCCCACCGCGACCCCGCGCGAGCCGGCCCCGCAGACTCACGTTGTGCCCGATCGGATCCCGCGCGAGCCGGCCCCGCAGACGCACGACGTGCCCGCTCGGATCCCGCGCGAGCCGGCCCCGCAGGGACTCGCAGGCGCAGCGGCGGTGTGGTGCGTCGTCGGGCCGGAGGGCGGCATCTCCGACGACGAGACCGACCGCCTCGTCGCGGCCGGGGCACGACTCGTCCGGCTCGGTCCGCACGTGCTGCGGACCTCGAGCGCCGGGCCCGCAGCGATCGCGGCCCTCGGCGTGCGGCTGGGGCGCTGGTGAACGGGGTCCTCGACCCGTCGGCCGGGTCGTTCGTCGACGCCCGTGGCGAACGGCCGCGGCGCCGGTGAACGGGGCCGCCGGGGGCGATGGTCGTCGTCGGACGCCGTGGTTCGTGACCGTGGGGCCCGGCCCACGGCCCGGACGCCCGTGAACGCCCGTCTCGCTACCATGTCCCGGACAGCACCCGCATACCCCCAGGAGTCTCGAGGGCACCGTCCCCGACCCATGAACCGTACGAGCGCCACCGGCAGCCCCGCGCAGGGCGACGACACCCGCCACCTGACGATCCCCGACCACCTGCCGCCGATGCTCCTCCTCGGCGCGAACGACGAGGTGCTGCGCGCCGTCGAGCGAGGCTTCCCGAGCGTCGCGATCCACGTGCGCGGCAACGTCGTCACGCTGTCCGGCCCGGAGGGGGACGTCTCGCTGGCCGAGCGGCTCCTCGCCGAGCTCGTCGACATCGCGGTGGCCGGTCAGCCGCTGACGGCAGACGCCGTCGACCGCGCCACGGCGATCCTCACGTCCGGGGACACCCGCCCCGCGGACGTCCTCACCGCCGACATCCTCTCCTCGCGCGGCCGCACGATCCGGCCGAAGACGCTGGGGCAGAAGACGTACGTCGACGCGATCGACGCCCACACCATCACGTTCGGCATCGGGCCCGCGGGCACCGGCAAGACCTACCTGGCGATGGCGAAGGCCGTCCTCGCGCTGCAGCGCAAGGAGGTCACCCGGATCATCCTCACGCGACCGGCGGTCGAGGCCGGGGAGCGGCTCGGCTACCTCCCGGGCACGCTGACCGACAAGATCGACCCGTACCTGCGGCCGCTGTACGACGCGCTGCACGACATGC
This sequence comes from Georgenia sp. Z1344, assembly GCF_057652375.1. Classification (NCBI taxonomy): domain Bacteria; kingdom Bacillati; phylum Actinomycetota; class Actinomycetes; order Allobogoriellales; family Allobogoriellaceae; genus Georgenia; species Georgenia sp. Z1344. The sequence continues at coordinate 2,937,064 of NZ_CM172728.1, forward strand.
TCGAGCCCAACTCCATGCCCGGACTCATGGCTGCCGGCACCATCGAGGTCGCGCCGCTCGCCTACATGCGCGGCCGCACGCTCAACGACGCGTTCATCGTCCTCGACGAGGCGCAGAACACGACCCCCGAGCAGATCAAGATGTTCCTCACCCGCCTCGGGTTCGGGTCGAAGATCGTCGTCACCGGCGACGTCTCCCAGGTCGACCTGCCGACCGGGACGCGCTCCGGCCTGCGGGTGGTCCAGGAGATCCTGTCCGGGGTCGACGACATCGCGATGTGCCACCTCACCTCGCGCGATGTCGTGCGGCACCGCCTGGTCGGCGACATCATCGACGCCTACGAGCGCTGGGACGCCCAGGGCGAGGCCGACGTCGAGCGCGAACGGCGCACCGCCGCCCGCCGAGGTCGCACGGGCACGACCGGCAGCTCAGGTACGAGCACCCACACCCGACCCGCACGTCGATCAGGAGCCGAGCAGTGAGCATCGAGGTCAACGACGAGTCCGGCAGCGGCGCGGACGTCGAGGAGCTGGCGGCCCTGGCCCGGTACGTCCTCGAGGAGATGCGGGTCCACCCGCAGGCCGAGCTCTCGATCATGCTCGTCGACGAGGACGTGATGACCGACCTCCACGTGCGGTGGATGGACGAGCCCGGTCCCACGGACGTCCTGTCCTTCCCGATGGACGAGCTGCGCCCGGGGGCCGACGGCGAACCGCCCGTCGAGGGGACCCTCGGCGACATCGTCCTGTGCCCGAGCGTGGCGGCCGCGCAGGCCCGCACCGCCGGCCACTCGACCGCCGAGGAGCTCGGCCTGCTCACGGTCCACGGCATCCTCCACCTGCTCGGGTACGACCACGCCGAGCCCGAGGAGGAGAAGGAGATGTTCGACCTCCAGCGTCGGCTCCTGCTCACCTTCCTGGCCGGGCGGTGACCCGCCGGCCATGACTCCTCTTCATACCGGCGGCGCCCTGGCGGGCGTAGCGACCTCGTCCGGCGTCGCGCCCATCTGGTCCGGCGTCGCGCCGTCCTGGTCGGGTGTCGCACCGTCGTGGTCCGGCGTCGCGCCGTCGTGGTCCGGCATCGCACCGTCGTGGTCCGGCGTCGCGCCGTCCGCGGCCGTCGCGCCGGTGACCACCATCGTCCCGGGCACACCCGTGGTCGTGCTCCTCGTCGTCGCGGTGCTGCTCCTCGTGGTCGCCGCCCTCTTCTCGGCCGCGGAGTCGGCCCTGGCCCGCATCAGCCGCTCGAGCGTGACCGAGCTCGAGCACGCCGACCACCCGGCCGCGACCCGCGTCGCGCGCCTGGTCGAGCATCGGGAGACCGGGCTCGCGGGCCTCATGTTCGTCCGCGTCCTCGTCGAGATGACGACGGCCGTCCTGCTGACCGTCGCGGCCGCGGCACTGCTCGAGCCCTGGTGGCTGGTCGCGCTCGGGGCGGTCGGGGCGTGCCTGGTGCTCGTCGTCGTCGTGGCCGGGATCGGCCCGCGGCGGCTCGGCCAGCGTCAGCCGGGCAACGTGCTCGCCCGCCTCTCCCTGCTCGCCGCGGGCGTGACGGCGGTGGCCGGCGCGTTCGGGCGGCTCGGCCGGGCGGTCGCACCCGCCCGTCAGCGCTCCGAGGAGGACATCGCGCAGGAGTCCGCCGACGAGCTGCAGCAGCTCGTCGACCGGATGAGCGAGTCGGAACGGCTCGAGGACAGGGACCGTGAGCTCCTCGAGTCCGTGTTCCAGCTCGGCCGCACCTATGTCCGCGAGGTCATGGTCCCGCGCACGGACATGGTGTCCATCGAGGCCGAGCAGCCGCTGTCGAAGGCGCTCAACCTCTTCACCCGCTCCGGGTTCTCGCGCGTGCCCGTCCACGGCGAGTCCCTCGACGACCTGCGCGGCGTCCTCTACCTCAAGGACGTCATGCGCCGGGTGCACCGCCGCATGGACACCGAGCACGTGGTCTGCGCCGACGTCATGCGTGAGCCGTTCTTCGTTCCTGAGACCAAGCTCGTGGACGACATGCTGCGCGAGATGCAGCTCCAGTCCGTGCACATCGCCGTGGCGGTCGACGAGTACGGCGGCGTCGCCGGACTCGTGACGATCGAGGACCTGCTCGAGGAGCTCGTGGGCGAGATGGTCGACGAGCACGACCGCGCCGAGACCGTGGTCGAGGACCTCGGCGACGGCCGCTGGCGTGTCCCTGCGCGCACGCCCGTGAGCGACCTGGGCGAGCTCTTCGACCTCGAGCTCGACGACGACGACGTCGACACCGCCGGCGGCCTGCTCGCCAAGGCGCTCGGCAAGGTGCCGCTCGCGGGCGCCGCGGTCGACGTCGACGGCGTGCACCTGGAGGCCGAGCGGGTGGAGGGCCGGCGCCGCCGCGTGTCGACGATCCTCGCCCGCCGGAGCGAGCCAGACGTGGAGGAGGAGCGATGACCGACGTCGTGTTCCCGGGGGAGCCCGGGTCCGGCTCCGAGCTGGGCGAGGACACCAACGCGCTCGCCGGGCTCGACCTCGGCCACCTGGTCGACGAGGACTGGCCGGACGACCACCGCGCCGGGTTCGTCGCGCTCGTCGGGCGGCCCAACACCGGCAAGTCGACGCTGACCAACGCGCTCGTGGGGGAGAAGGTCGCGATCACGTCCGACCGCCCCCAGACGACGCGCCGGGCCGTCCGTGGAATCGTCCACCGCCCCGACGGCCAGATCGTCCTCGTCGACACCCCCGGCATGCACCGGCCGCGGACCCTGCTCGGGGAGCGGCTCAACGACGTCGTCCGGGAGACGCTGACCGGCGTCGACGTCATCGCCCTGTGCCTGCCCGCCGACGAGAAGATCGGGCCCGGCGACCGGCACCTGCTCGCCGAGGTCGAGGGGATGCGCGGCGACCTCGTCGCGGTCGTGACGAAGACCGACGCCGTGGGGCGGGGTGCGCTCGCCGAGAAGCTGCTCGAGGTGGGGGCGCTGGCCGACTTCGCCGAGATCGTGCCGGTCAGCTCGGTCGCCGGTGACCAGGTCGACCTCCTCGCCGACCTCCTGCTCGCCCGGATGCCGCTGTCCCCGCCGCTCTACCCGAAGGGGGCCACCGGCGACGAGGCGGTCGAGACGACGATCGCCGAGCTCGTCCGCGAGGCCGCGCTCGAGGGCGTGCGCGACGAGCTGCCGCACTCGATCGCCGTCGTCGTCGACGAGATGGTCGAGCGTGAGCGCGCCGAGGGGGATGCGCGGCCGCCGGTGCTCGCGGTGCACGTGTCCGTCGTCGTCGAGCGTGACTCCCAGAAGGCCATCGTCATCGGGAGGGGCGGGTCCCGCCTGCGCGACGTCGGCAGCCGGGCGCGCGCCGGCATCGAGGAGCGCCTGGGCCGGAAGGTCTACCTCGACCTGCACGTCCGCGTGGCCAAGGACTGGCAGCGTGACCCGCGCCAGCTGGGCCGCCTCGGCTTCTGAGGATCTGCCACCTCTCGTCGAGATTGCGGTTGGTGCACGTCGAGATTGCGGTTCGTCGTCGTCGAGACTGCGGTTGGGAGCCCCGCTCCCAGCCGCACTCTCGACGACGGGCCGTCGCGCTGAACCGCACCCTCGACGAACCGGGGCCGACCGGCTCGTGACCGGCCGGCCCCGGCCCTCGCGCGTCAGCCGATGTGGTCGACCATCTTGTGGATCGGCTCCTGCATGCGCGGGTAGGTGTCGATGTAGCTGTCCAGGTAGAACTGGTACTCCTCGTGCGCCTGCATGTCCGGCTCGATCGTGTCGGCCGTGTGGACCATCGCGTTCGAGGCGGACGTGATGTCGTCGTGCAGTCCGGCTCCCGCGGCGGCGAGGATGCACGAGCCCAGGGCGACGGCGTCGGGCACCTTCGTCAGCGTGATCGGGGTGCCGGTGACGTCGGCGTGCATCTGCATCCAGAACTGGCTGTTCGTGGCGCCGCCGCACGAGACGATCTCGTCGACCTTGTGGCCGGCCGCCCGCATCGTGCGCGCGATGTGCTCGGTGCCGAAGCAGACGCCCTCGAGGATCGCGCGGTAGAAGTGCGCCGGGCCGTGGTGCAGGGAGAGGCCCCAGAGGATGCCGCGGGCGCGCCCGTCGGTGTAGGGCGTGCGGTTGCCCTGGAAGTACTCGTTGACGATGAGCCCCTCGGAGCCGAGCGGGATCTGCGCCGCGCGCTCGTCCATGAGCGAGTACGCGGTGCGGCCGGCCGCCTCGGCCTCGTCCACGAGGTGCTTGGCGAAGTTGTCGCGGTACCACTTGACGACCGAGCCGGTGGAGACCTGCCCGCCCTCGACCGTGTACTGGCCCGGCATGACCGAGTCGGTGTAGCCGCCGAAGAAGCCCTCGCCGGAGATCGGCTGGTCGGTCTGGCCGATGAACACGTGCGACGACCCGGTGATGAGCGCCATCTTGCCGGGCGCGACGACGCCGAGCCCGATCTGACCGGCGAACGCGTCCGCGCAGCCCTGCGCCACCGGCGTGCCCTCGCGGAGCCCGAGGTGCTGCGCCGCGGCCGAGGTCAGCCCCCCGACGGCGACACCCAGGTCGTTGACCGTGCCCGGGATCTTGTCCAGCACGTCCGCCACGCCGATGTGCTCGTAGAAGTCGACCGGCCAGCCGCCGTTGTCACGGTCGTAGTACATGCGCGCCGACGCCGAGTTGATGTTGATCGTCCACTCGCCGGTCAGCTTGTACGTGATCCAGTCCGGGGCGTCGACGAGGTACTTGGCGTTGTTGAAGGTCTCCGGCTCGTGCTCCTTGAGCCAGGCCGTCTTGAAGGGGAACCACTCCGCCGTCGCGGGCATCGTGCCGCCGCCGTTGTACCGGCGTGCCTTCGAGTCCGACGTCGAGGCCCGCTCGGCCTGCTCGACGGCGCGCACGTCCATCCACATGATCGCCGGCCGCATCGCCTTGCCGGAGTCGTCCATCGCGACGACGGTCATCGTCGTCGCGTCGTAGCTGATGCCCGCGATGTCGGCGCCGGTGAGCCCGGCCTTCTCGAGCGCCTGGTGGCTGGAGGTGGCGATCGCCGACCACCAGTCGTCCTCGGACTGCTCGGCCCAGCCCGGTCGGGGGTGCGTCGTCGGGTAGGGCGTGGCGGCGAAGGCGACCGGGTCGCCGACGAGATTGAAGATCGCGACCCGGCAGCTCTCGGTGCCGAAGTCGATCCCCATGACGAACGGGCCGTCGGGGCGGGTGGATGCAGTCATCGTGTCTCTCCCTTGAGCGTGCTGGACCTGCCGGGCGACGTCGCCGTGGCCCGACCACGGGCCTCCGAGCGTACGCCGCCATCGGTGCCGAGCGAACACGGACACCCGATGACGCAACACCCGAAGATGTGGAAACAACAGAGCCTGATGTTAGCCTTCCGGTAGGCTTCATGTCATCGCCGCCGCACCGGCGGACCCGCCACACGAAGAGGTGACCCACGTGCCCGAGTCGTCAGGCGCCGCACACCGGCGCGACCTGCCCCGCTTCGTCACCAGCTCCGGGATCGAGATCCCGCACGTCGCCCTCGGGACCTGGCAGATGGACGGCGACGTCGGCCGGACCGCCGTCGCCCAGGGCATCCGGACCGGCTACCGGCTGATCGACACCGCGCAGCGCTACCACAACGAGGTCGACGTCGGCCGGGGCGTGCGCGAGTCCGGCGTGCCCCGCGAGGAGCTGCTCCTCGTCTCGAAGCTCCGGGGCGGTGACCAGGAGGCGCGCCAGGTGCGCCGCTCGTTCCTCACCTCGCTGCGCAGCCTCGACACCGACTACCTCGACCTGTACTACATCCACTGGCCGCTGCCGATGCTCGGCCGCTACCTCGAGTCCTACGAGGTGCTGATGGAGCTGCGGGCGGAGGGCCTCATCCGCGCGATCGCGGTGTCGAACTTCCTCCCCGAGCACCTCGAGTCGATCCACGCGAGGTTCGGCGAGTACCCCGAGGTCAACCAGGTCGAGCTCCACCCCGGGTGGCCGCAGGACGAGATCCGCGCCTTCGACGCCGAGCACGGCATCGTCACCCAGGGATGGGGTGTGGCCGGGCGCGGCAAGGGGATCATGGACGACGGCACGCTGGACGCCATCGCTGCGGACCACGGCGTGAGCGCCGTCGAGATCGCCCTGGCCTGGACCGTCCGCAAGGGCGTCGGCGCCGTCGCGAAGTCCGCCGACGAGGGGCGTCAGCGCGCCAACCTCGCCGCGCCCGGCATCGAGCTGTCCGACAAGGAGGTCGAGCGCATCGACGCGATGCCCGCCGTCGCGCTCGGCAAGGACCCCGCCGTCAACGAGGAGTACTGAGACGGGTCGGGCGCGCCTTCGGGTCCGTGCCCGACGGCGAACCCCGTGCCCGACGACGAACCCCATGCCCGACGGCGAACCCCATGCCCGACGGCGAACGGCGCGCTCGACGATTCCCGCTGCCCCATCCTGACGAACCGCAATCTCGACGAGCACGAACCGCAATCTCGACGAGCACGAACCGCAATCTCGGCGAGCACCAACCGCACGACCGCCATCACCAGCACCACCACCACCCCGATCGAAGGAGCCCGCATGAGTGGCATCGACATCCGTCTCGGCCGCATGTTCGACAAGGACACCAACCGTTCGTTCACTGTCGCGTTCGACCACGGCCAGTCGCTGAAGATCCCCGGCGGCCTCGGCAACCCGGTCGCGCTGCTCGAGCGCATCGCCGCCGGCGGGGCCGACGGCATCCTGCTCAACAAGGGCATGCTCGCCCAGGCCTCGCACGTGTTCGCCCACCGCGGCGCGCCGGCCGCGATCCTGCGCGCCGACTGGACCACGCTCGACCCGGCGATGAAGGAGGAGCAGGGCGAGGGCTACCGGCCGCTCGTCGACCCCGCCGACGCGATCGCGCTCGGCGCCGACGCCCTGTGCATGTACCTCATCGCCCGCCCGAAGTCGGACGGCATGTTCTACGACAACATCGCCAACGTCGCCGAGACGATCGACCGCGCGCACGCCGTCGGCCTCCCGGTCATCGTCGAGGGCACCCTGTGGGGCCTGCGCAACGAGGACCAGAAGGACCCCGAGGGCCTGCGCCAGGTCTGCCGCATCGCCGCCGAGCTCGGCGCCGACGCCATCAAGACCGAGTACGTCGGCGACGTCGAGGCGCAGCGCACGATCATCGAGGAGGTCGGCAACGTCCCGGTCCTCACCCTGGGCGGCGCCCCGGGCGACGACGACGCCGTCGCGGCCGCCGCCGCCGGCGCCATCGCGTCCGGTGCGCGCGGCCTCATCTTCGGCCGCAACGTGTGGCAGGCCGGCGACCTCGAGGAGCGCCTGAGCACCCTCGGCGCGATCACGCACCGGGCCGGCGAGTCCCGATGAGGGCCGTCGTCTTCGGTGGTCCGGGGGTCGTCGAGCTCGCCGACGTCCCGACGCCGGGCGCGCCCGAGGGCGGACTCCTCCTGCGCACGGGCGCCAACACCGTGTGCGGGACCGACGTGCGGATCATCCGCGGCGAGAAGTCCGCGGGCATCGACGTCGGTGTCGTCCTCGGCCACGAGATCGCCGGCGAGGTCGTCGAGCTCGGGGCGGGCGTCGAGGGGTTCGCCGAGGGCGACCGCATCGGGATCAACCCGACCGTGCCGTGCGGGCGTTGCGCGTACTGCCGGCTCGGCCGGGAGAACCTGTGCAGCGACTCCGCGATCTTCGGGTACGCGCTCAATGGCGGGCTCGCCGAGTACGTCGCGGTCCCGGCCGAGGCGATCTCGCGCGGCGGCGTGTTCGTGGCGCCGCCCGAGGTCACGTACTCGTCGATCGCGCTCGCCGAGCCGCTCGGCTGCGTCCTCGGCGCCGCGGAGTCCTACGGGATCGCGCCCGGGGAGACCGTCGTCGTCCTGGGCGCCGGGCCCATCGGCCTGCTCCACACCCAGGTCGCCCGCCTCGCCGGTGCCGGTCGGGTCGTCGTGTCCGACCCGTCGGAGAGCCGCCGCGAGGTCGCGTCCCGCCTCGGGGCGACCGACGTGGTCGACCCGACCTCGACCGACCTGCGCGAGCACGTCCTGTCGCTGACGGACGGCCTCGGGGCGGACGTGGCGGTCGTCGCCATCGGCATCCCCGCCCTGTTCGCGCAGGCGCTGACCGTGGTGCGCAAGCGCGGCCGGGTCAACGCGTTCGCGGGCTTCCCCAAGGGCGTCTCCGCCGAGGTGGACCCGAATCTCGTGCACTACAACGAGCTGACGGTCACCGGGGCGTCGAACTCGCGCCGGGTCGACCACGAGCGTGCGCTCGGGCTCATCGCCTCGGGTGCGATCGACGTCGCCTCGCTCGTCACCCACGAGTACGCCCTCGAGGACGCCGTCGAGGCGATCGAGTTCTCCGCCGGGGGAGAGGGCATCAAGGTCTCCGTCCACCCCTGACCAGGGCTGCGGGCCGCCGGTCGGGTCGGGAACGACCGGCCGGCGGCCCGTCGTCGTGCGGGAGATGTGTGCGGCTCAGTCCGCGGTGTCGACCTGGGCGACCTCGACGCCGTGCTCGCGCATGATCGCCAGCTCGTCGGCGGGCGCCGCGGAGTCGACGACGACGAGGTCGAAGTCGGCGACCGACGCGACCCGGTGCGTGGCCGCGTGCTGGAACTTCGACGCGTCCGTCACGAGGATCGATCGCGTCGAGGACGCGAGCATCGCCCGCTTGACGTCGGCGTTCTCCTCGAGCGGGTGGAAGAGCTCTCCGCCCGCGAGGGCCGTCGTCGACATGAAGCAGATGTCGGCGCGCACGGAGCGCAAGGTGGCGAGCGTCGTCGAGCCGTAGAGGGAGTCGAGCTCGGGCCGGTAGCGGCCACCGGTGACGAACAGCCGCACCGACCGCAGCGCCGCTGCCTCGCGCGCCACGGCCTGCGAGTGCGTGACGATCGTGACCGGCCCGCGGTCGTCGAGCAGCGGCACCATGGACAGCAGGGTCGTCGAGTCGTCGATCATGATCGTCGACCCGGCGTGGACCTCCTCGACCGCGCGGGCGGCCAGGCGGCGCTTCGTCGCCGTGTTGAGGGTGCTGCGGAACTCGGCGGACGCCTCCGACATCGACGTCGCGCGCGCCGTGACCGTGCCGCGCGTGCGGGTGACGATGCCGCCGCGCTCGAGCTCGGCGAGGTCGCGGTAGACCGTCATCGTCGAGACGCCGAACTGGGCGGCCACGTCCTCGACCGACAGGGTGCCGGCCTCGAGCACCAGCTCCGCCATCGTCGCCAGGCGCTGCCGGCGGTCCTTCATCGGGGCGGGTGGGGCGTTCATGCGCCGATCCTGCCACGACCATCACTTCGTGATGTTCGACCAACGTCGAGGACTGTGACAACCGTGGCCGGGTACGGGCCGCTCGGTCCCGCGCGCGGTCGTCCGGATGGGCACTCCACCCCGTCCGTGCGCAGGCGGGCTGCGTGCGGGCCGGTAGGTTGGTCTCCGCGAGAGGCCCGAGAGAGGTGAGCATGCAGGTGCAATGGGGTTCCGCCTCCGACGCGGGCGGCCGGCGCAAGATGAACGAGGACGCGGCGTTCGCGCGCCACCCGGTGTTCGTCGTCGCCGACGGCATGGGGGGTCACGCGCGCGGTGAGATGGCCTCGCGCACCGTCGTCGCCGCGTTCGGGGCGCTCGCCGACCAGGAAGGGCCCATCACTCCTGCCGACGTCACCGACGCGGTCCGGGCGGGTGCCGAGCAGATCCGGCAGACGATGGAGGAGGAGGCCCGTCAGGGCGGGCTCGGGCCCGATCTCGCTGACGCGATGGCCGGCACCACCGTCGCCGGGGTCGTCCTCACCCACTCCGACGGCGAGCCGTACTGGCTCGTCCTCAACGTCGGGGACTCCCGCGTCTACCGCTTCTCGCGCGACCGCCTCGAGCAGGTCTCGGTCGACCACAGCCTCGTCCAGGAGCTTGTCGACGCCGGCGAGCTCGCCCCGGCGGAGGCCCGGACTCACCCCCGCCGGAACGTCATCACGCGCGCCGTCGGCACCGGGCTCGACGTCGAGGTCGACTACTGGATGCTCCACGTGGGCGCCGACGACCGCCTGCTCGTGTGCACGGACGGGCTCTTCGGCGAGCTCGGCGAGGACGAGATCGCCGACGTGCTCCGGACCCGCATGCACCCCACCGCCGCGGCCGAGGAGCTCATCGAGCGCGCGGTCGCGGACGGGGGCGCGCGGGACAACATCACCGCCGTCGTCGTCGACGTCGACAACGAGGACGCGGTCGGCACGACCGCGACCGGCAGCGGGCACGGGCGCGCCGAGGTCGTCCCGCCCGAGTCCGACGCCGAGGTCGCTGCCCGACCCGAGCGAACCTTCGCCACGACGGCGCCGAGCCCCGACGCACCCCTCTCGACCCCGACCCCCGTCCCGGCGACGCCGCTGGCACCGACCCCGACTACCGCGGAGAGCTGACATGCACGAGTACACCTCTGGACGCTGGATCGCCGTCGTCGGCGAGAGTGCCGTCGCGCTGCTGGACCCCTCGCTCGGGACCGACGACGCGCGCCGGCTGTGGGACAACGACCGCGACGGCGAGCGGTTGAGCCGCTGGATCGAGGTCCTCGCGGCCCGGGGCATCACGTCGCTGCCGCCGTTCGCGCTCGTCGAGGCGCGCGACGACGGCCTGTTCGTCCTCGTGCGCGGCGACCTCACCGTTCGCGCCGGCAGCCGGACCGTGACCGGACGCGGCTACTCGACCTGGTACGAGGAGCTCGTCGCCGGGGCCTCCGACTTCGAGATCTCGGCCCCCGAGGCCGACGGTGCCGCCGAGGCGCTCCCCGTCACCACCGGGATCGTGCTCGCCGCGAGCGTCGTCTCGCGGGCCCCTGCTGGGGAGGAGCACGCCGGACTCACGGTCGCAGGCGAGGACGCGGAGGGTGCCGGTGCCGGTGCCGGTGCCGGTGATGGCGAAGGCTCGACGGACGTATCCGGTTCGACGGACGTAGCCGGTTCGACGGACGGCGACGACCCGGGCGCGACCGAGGGTGACGGATCCGGCGCGGCCCTCGCGGCCGCCGGGGTCGCGGGTGCGGGTCTCGCGGGCGCCGGCGTGGCCGGTGCGGCACTGGCGGGAGCCGGCGACGACGCCGCCGACCAGGGTGACGACCCGTTCGCGGGCATCACCGACGCCGACTTCGCCGGCGATTCAGCTCCGCACGCGGAGGGTTCGGCGGACGGCGCGCCCGATGCCGAGGCGGAGGCCGCCGCCGAGGGCGAGCACCTCGTCGACGAGGAGGCGATGGCTGGGGACGCGCCCGAGCACGCTCCCGCCGACGGGCAGGCTGCCGACGGACAGGCTGCGGACGAGGCAGCGCTCGCCGCAGCGCCCGACGCGGCGCCCGGCGCACCGGTCGCGGAGGAGGTGCCCGGCGAGGGCGACCCCCTCGCCGAGGGCGGAAGCCCCGCGGTCGACGGTTCTGACGCGATCCCGGGCGAGGCGGCCGACGAGGCGGCCCCCGGCGCCGTCGAGGAGGGCGCCGCGACGCTCGGTGGCGAGGACGCGTTCCAGGCGTCGGAGGAGCAAGGCGCGCCCGGATCCGGCGCCCCGGATGCTCCGGAGGCCGAGCAGGTCGAGGGCGAGGGCTTCGCCGACCCGTACCACTCCGGCGCAGCGCTCGAGCAGAGCGATGACGACGACGCCCACACCGACGAGCCCGGTCGTCCGGACGACGCCGAGCTGGCCGAGGCGCTCGCGGCCGAGGACCAGGTCGCGCTCACGGCCGAGCCCGAGGAGGCCGACGGGTTCGTCGGAGAGGGCCCGGACGGCGAGGGTTCCGGCGTCGACGGGTCTGGTGTCGAGGGTTCAGGTGTCGGTGGTTCCGGCGTCGAGGATGCCGAGGACGACGGACTCATCGACAACGTCCCGACGTGGTCGCAGGACGGCGACCGTCAGCCCGGCGCGGACGACGCGGGTGGGGCGCCCGGCTCCGGTGACGAGCAGGAGGGGCACGTGGCCGGCGCGCACGACGACGCCGAGCACACGCAGATCTTCGACGAGGCCGCTGCCGAGGGCCGCGGCGACGAGGTCCCGCCCGTCGAGGAGCAGCCGGTGGAGGCGCACGCCGTCGACACCGAGGCGAACGACCAGGCCGCGTACGCCGCCGCGGGCTTCGGCGCGGCAGGGGCGGTCGCAGCCGCCGGTGCCGCCGGCGGCCAGTCCGAGAACCCGTACGGGCAGGACCGGGCGGACGGCGGACACGGCTATGGCGACCACGGCGACGGCGACGGTGGCTACGGCGACCAGGGCCACGGCGACGCCGGGTACGGCGACCAGGACCAGGGCGACGGCGGGTACGGCGACCATGGCCAGGACGACGCCGGGTACGGCGACCACGGCTACGGCGACCAGGGCCCGGGCGACGCCGGCTACGGCGAGCAGGGCCAGGGCGACGGCGGGTACGGCGACCAGGGCTACGGCGACCAGGGCGGCGACGGAGACGGTGCTCCCGGGTACGACCAGCAGGGGCACGGTGCCGCCGCGGCCGACCAGGACGGGCACGCCGACCCGGCGGGCCCGGACCACGACGGCGCCACGAGCATGGTCTCCGTCGGCGACTACGCGGAGGGCCTCGTCCTCGTGCTGCCCGACGGCACCACGGTCGCGGTGGACCGGCCGGTCCTCCTCGGTCGCGCGCCGGACGCCACCCGCTTCAGCGGCGACGACGCCCCGCGCATCGTCCAGGTCCGCAGCCCCGAGCGGGACGTCTCGGCCACCCACGTCGAGGTGCGCCCCGCCGGTGACACGGTCGTCGTGACGGACATGGACTCCACCAACGGCACCGTCATCGTGCTGCCCGACCAGCCGGCCTTCCGTCTGCACCCGCGCACCGGCGTGCCCGTGCCCCCGGGCGCGTACGTCGAGCTCGGCACCGACGCCGGCTTCCACGTCGACGTCGCCGGGCAGGTGCCCGAGCAGTGAGCCAGAAGCGTCCGGCGGGAGAGCCTCCCGAGCTCCACGGGTACGAGCACGTTCGTCTCCTGGGCTCGGGCGGCTTCGCCGACGTCTTCCTGTACAGCCAGCACCTGCCCAAGCGGAACGTCGCCGTCAAGGTGATGACCGAGGAGGCGGCCGAGGGCCAGTCCCGCGAGCAGTTCACGGCCGAGGCCAACCTCATGGCCCAGCTGTCCTCGCACTCCTCGATCGTCTCGATCTACCACGCCGGCACGTCGCCGGACGGGCGTCCCTTCCTCGTCATGCAGTACTGCCCGCTGCCGAACCTCGCGGAGCGCACGCGCCGGCGCCCTCTCGGCGTGGCCGAGTCCGTCGGCATCGGTGTGCGGCTCTCCGGCGCGCTCGAGACCGCGCACCGGGCCGGCATCGTCCACCGCGACATCAAGCCGGCCAACGTGCTGACGACCGAGTACGGGCGCCCCGCGCTGACGGACTTCGGCATCGCCGGCCTGCTGTCGAACAAGCTCGCCGAGACCGCGGGGCTGTCGATCCCGTGGGCACCGCCGGAGGCGATCGACGGCCAGGTCACCGGCATCGAGGGCGACGTCTACTCGCTCGGCGCCACGATCTTCACGCTGCTGGTCGGAAGGTCGCCGTTCACCCGACCCGGCGGCCCGAACACGCGCCTCGACTACACCACCCGGATCCGGCGCGACCCGGTGCCGCGCATCGAGCGCGAGGATCTGCCGGACTCCCTCCAGCGCGTCCTCGACAAGGCGATGGCCAAGCAGCCCTCCCAGCGCTACAAGAGCGCCGCCGACCTCGGCCGGGCCCTCCAGATGGTCGAGCAGGAGATGCGCCTGCCGATGACCGAGATCGAGATGCCGGACACCTCTTGGCTGGCACCCGACCCGCAGGACCGTCGCAAGGCGCCCAAGGCGGCCCTGGAGAACAGGGACGGCGCGCGTCGCGGCGACGGGGCAGCGGGTTCGTCCGGGTCGTCAGGCTCGTCGGCCGACTCCGGCAGCTCGTCGTCGGGCTCGTCCCGCTCGGGATCGCGCCGCGCGCCCGGGACGGGCCGCCACGCCGGTTCCGGGCCGGAGATCACGTCCGACGAGCTGAAGGCCGCGCCGCCGCCGAGCCCGGCCGCCCGCGCCGACGGTCCGACCGGCGCTCAGCCCGTCCGGTCCCGCCCCCACCCGGGCGGCGCGAACGCGCCGGCGCCCGCCGGGCAGCCCGAGCCGACGAGGGTCAACTCCATCCGCGCGGTCGCGTCGCAGGGCAACGGCGTCCAGGCCGGCGTCGGCCGACCTGCCGTGGCCTCGTCACCGAATCATGCCGGTGCGTCGGGCGGACTTCACACGCAGCCCATGCACCTCGGCGGACAGGGTGCCCAGGGGAGCCAGCACGCGGCCGGCGCTCCATATCCCGGCGCGGGCAGCCCGCCGAGCGCGGGCTCTGCCGTCGGTGCGCCGTCGTCCGGCCCCGCACCGCAGCAGGGCGCCGGTGCTCGGCGGCGCATGGGCTCCGGCGTCGTCGTCACGGCCGTCGTGTGCGTGATGGCGGTGGTCGTCGCCCTCATCTGGGCGTTCGGCACCCTGACCGGCGACTCGTCGAGCAGCGGTGACGGTCAGGTGTCGGCGGACTCGAACCAGGACACGACCATCGACGTCCCGGACCTCGTCCCCAGCCCGGTCGACCTGGTCGGGACGCGCGACGGGTCCACGGTCGAGTTCACGTGGGCGGCGCCCACCGAGCTCGACGGGCAGGACGTCAGCTACGTGTGGCAACGTACGGACGGAGAGACCCCGCTCACCTCGGCCGACGAGCCCGTAGCGTCGGTGGAGGAGTCGGGCGAGGTGTGCATCGAGGTGAAGATCCGGCTCACGAACGGCCGGACGTCGAACGAGCCGGCGACGACGTGCGTCGACGAGGAGGCATGACCCATGGGTATCCAGGTGGAGTTCTGCGGCGACTGGTTCCCGGTCGACGACGAGGAACCGTTCGTCATCGGGCGTGAGGGGCCCCTCGAGCTCGACGACAACCCCTACCTGCACCGCAGGTTCCTCACGGTCGCCCAGTCGGGCGGCCTGTGGTGGGTCTCGAACGTCGGCACGCGGCTGACGGCGACCGTCGCCGACCCGGACGGCAACACCCAGGCGTGGCTGTCCCCGGGCGCCCGGCTCCCGCTCGTGTACGCACGGACGACGCTGATGTTCACGGCGGGGCCGACCACGTACGAGGTCCTCATCGCCAACGACGACCCGGCGTACTTCCCCACCCGTCCCGAGGACGAGATGGAGGTGGGGGAGACGACGATCGGCCCCGTCTCGCTCACGCCCTCGCAGCGTCTTCTCGTCCTCGCCCTCGCGGAGCCGGTCCTGTCCGGACGCGGGTCGACGACGTCGATCCCCACGTCCGCCGAGGCCGCCAACCGGCTCGGGTGGACGCTCACCCGCTTCAACCGCAAGCTCGACAACGTGTGCGACAAGCTCGCCCGCTACGGCGTGCGCGGCCTGCGCGGCGGCCAGGGCAAGCTCGCCGTCAACCGTCGTGCGCGCCTCGTCGAGCACGCCGTCGCCTCCCGGCTCGTCACGAGCGACGAGCTCGAGCTGCTCGACGCCCCGCAGGACGCCGACGCGAACGTCGAGTAGCACCGACGTCGGTCCGCGCTCGCGTGGGCCGGCGAGGCGTGCGGTGCCGACGCCACGGACCTCAGCGGGGTCCGACGGTGGGGCGCCGACAGCGATCCGGCGGCCGCGCATCCAGCGCGAGCACCTGGTGTTCACCCGCCGTTGTCCCGGCGGACTCATGCGGTCGGATCGAGGTGGGCAGGTTCACCGGGGCGGCCCACGAACGCGACGATGACGCCCGCCGCTCGGCGATAAGGTTCGCCAGGACCCTGCGGCGCCCGCCGGCGCCCGGTCGTCAGGTGGAACCAGGGGAGGCAGCGGCATGGCGTGGTGGCGTCGTCGACCTGCGGACGGGTCGACCGGCGCACCCGGTGGCACGGATGCGGCGTCGCGCACGGGCGCGGCGTCCGGTGCGACCGGGCCCGGCACGACCGGACCAGCCACACCCGGAGCAGCCACTCCCGGACCAGCCACACCCGGGTCCGGCACGCCCGAGCCCGGCGCCACGATGCCCGCCGACACCGACGGCGGCCCTGCCAGTCGCCCGGTCGCGGAGCGGTCCCGCGCCCGGAAGGAGCAGGCCCGGAAGGAGCAGGCCCGCAAGGCCGCCGGCTCCTCGGGGGTCGCCGCCGCCGCGGACGACGCCAACGCCCGCCGCGCCGAGCGCGGACGCCGTCGTCGCCGGTCGGTGGCGGCCGGAGCGGCCCTCGCGGTCGCGTCGACGGGCATCGTCGTCGCGGCGCTGGCCTACGACGGTGAGCCGGTCGCGGACATCGAGCTCCACGACGGCGGCGTGTGGGTGACGAACTCCGACGAGCTGCTCGTCGGCCGCGTGAACTACCCCGTCCAGGAGCTCGACGGCTCGGTGACCGCCGCGTCGGCGGACGTCGACGTCCTCCAGGAGGGCAGCACGGTCCTCGTGGTCGACCACGGCGCCGCCCTGCTCCAGACCCTCGACCCGGCGACCGTCTCGACCGGCACCGGTGCAGTGACCATCCCGCGCTCGGCCGAGCTGGGCCTCGGCGGGGACACCGTCGGCATGCTCGAGCCCGGCTCCGGCGCGCTGCGCTCGGTCCCCGTCGACCAGGTCGGCGTCCTCGGCGACGCCGAGGCGGCGCCGAACGCGCACATCGGGGCCGACGGCCGCCTCGCCGTCGGAAGGGACGGCGCCGTCCACGGGCTGTCCGTCGAGGACGGCTCCGTGGTGACGATCCCCGCGGGCAGCGAGCCGGCCGGCGGCACCCCGCCCGCGGAGTCCGGCAGCGAGGCGGCGAGCGGCGGGTCGGAGGAGGCCCCCGAGCCCACCACCGAGGCCGAGGAGGAGACCACCGAGGCTCTCGCCACGACCGACCTCGGGGTCGGCGCGGACGTCCTCGGCGGCGCGGAGTACGTCGGCCTCACCTCGGTCGGCCCGACCCCCGTCGGCGCCGTCGTAACCGAGGAGGACGAGCAGCTGCTCGTCCTGCGCGGCGACCGCGAGCCCCTCGACCTCACCGGCTACGACCTCGACCTCACCGACGTCGCGCTCCAGCAGCCCTCCGACGCCGGTGGCACCGTGGCGCTCGCGACCCGGGACGCCCTCGTGCTCGTCCCGATGGACGGCGACGAGCCCACGATCATCCGCTCCGAGATGATCGGCGCCCCGGCCGAGCCGATCGTCGTGGCCGGCTGCGTCCACGGCGCCTGGGCGGGCGCCGAGGGCTCCTACCTCGTCCAGTGCGGCGACTCCGAGGCGGTCGACGCCCAGGTCCCGCTCCAGGGCTCCGAGCACGAGCTGCGCCTGCGGACGAACCACGACCTCGTGGTCCTCAACGACACCCTCACCGGCACCGTGTACCTCCCGCAGGAGGACATGATGCTCGTGGACAACTGGGACGACACGACCCCGCCGGAGGGCGACTCCGAGGAGGAGACGGACTCGACCGACGACCGCCTCGAGGACCAGCCGCTCGACCGCGAGGAGGAGAACCGGCCGCCGACCGCCGTCGGCGACGCCCTCGGCGTACGCCCCGGCTCCGTCACCGTCCTCGAGGTCCTCGCGAACGACACCGACCCCGACGGCGACCTGCTCACCGTCTCCGAGTTCGGCGAGATCCCCGAGGAGACCGGGGTGCTGTCCTCGATCATGGGCGGGCGCGCGCTCCAGGTCGCGGTCCCGGAGACGGCGTCCGGGCAGGTCTCGGTGCCCTACACGATCACCGACGGCCGGGAGAACGGCGAGGCCGAGGGCACGATCACGCTGCGGGTCGTCCCGGACACCGAGAACAGCCCGCCCCAGGTGCGCGAGGACCGCGACCCCCGGATGGACCTCGCCCTCGGCGGCACCGGCGAGATCGACGTGCTCGGCTCGATGGTGGACCCCGAGGGCGACGAGATGCTCCTCGCCGGCGCCTCCACCGAATCCGACGACGTCGTGCACTTCACCCCCGACGGCCGCCTCACCTTCGTCGACACCGGCACGAGCTCCGGCGTCAAGGAGGTGACGGTGCGCGTCTCGGACGGCACGGACGTCACCGAGGTCGTCGTCCCGGTCGAGGTGCACGACGCCGAGAACCTCCCGCCGCGGGCCGTCAACGACTTCATCTCCCTCAGCGTGGGGGAGGAGGCGATGGTCGAGGTCCTCGCCAACGACGTCGACCCCGAGGGTGAGCCGCTCCGCCTCGGCTCCGTCACCCCGTCCGACATCGCGGACGTCCGCCCGGACTACGACACCGGTCAGGTCCACCTCACCGGACTGACCGAGGGCACGAACTACCTCGAGTACGTGGTCGCCGACTCCGGCGGCCAGGACACGACCGGGCTCGTCCGGGTCGACGTCGTCGCCCCCGACACCGAGGCGCCGCCGGTCGCCGTGCGCGACACCGCGCTCCTGCCCGCCGGCGGGTCCGTCCTCGTCGACGTCCTCGCCAACGACGAGGATCCGGCGGGCGGCCTGCTCGCGGTCCAGCAGATCGAGGTCCCTCAGGACTCCCCGCTCGTCGTCTCCGTCCTTGAGCACCGGATGCTGCGCATCACCTCGACGCAGACGACCGCCGGCCCGCAGCGCCTCACCTACACCGTCTCCAACGGCACCGGGACGGCGACCGGCGAGGTCGTCGTCCTGCCGATCATGTCCGACCTCGAGCCGCAGCCGCCGGTGGCGGAGCCCGACGTCGTCGACGTGCGCGCCGGGGACTACGTGACGATCCCCGTGCTCCAGAACGACTCCCATCCCCAGGGCCTGGAGTACACGCTCGACGCCGAGCTGTCGGAGGAGCCCGACCCCGACAGCGGCCACTTCTTCACGTCCGGCCAGGTCGTGCGCTTCCGGGCGCCCGAGACCCCGCAGAGCGTCAACGCCGTCTACTCGGTGACCGACGAGAACGGGAACTCCGCCTCCGCGCTCATCACCGTGCGCGTCCAGGCCGCCTCGGAGTCCAACGCCGCGCCGCTGCCCGAGCCCATCGAGACCCGCGCGTTCGGCGGCGAGCGCATCCGCATCCAGGTGCCGATGTACGGCATCGACCCGGACGGCGACTCGGTCCAGCTGCTCGGTGCCGGCACCGCACCGCAGCTCGGCCGCGTGGTCGAGGTCGGCGCCGGATACCTCGACTACGAGGCGTACGGCCAGTCCTCGGGCACCGACACGTTCACCTACTCGGTGCGGGACCGGCTCGGGGCGGTGGCGCAGGCGCAGGTGCGTGTCGCCGTCGTGCCCCCGCCCCTGTCGAACTCGCGCCCGCAGGCCCAGGAGGACTCCGTCCAGGTGCGCCCGGGCAGGACCGTCGACGTCGACGTGCTCTCGAACGACACCGACCCCGACGGCGACCCGCTCTACCTCGCCGACGACCCGGACGGCGGACCGTTCGACGACCTGCCGGAGCTCGCCCCCGAGCCCACCGAGCAGCAGCGCATCCGCGTGAGCACCCCGACCGAGCCCGCGGCGTTCTCGCTGGTGTACCGGGTCTCCGACCGGCGCGGCGGGCTCGACTCCGCCGTCGCGACGGTCGACATCACGCCGGACGCCCCGCTGCTGCCCCCGCTCGCGCGCGACGACCTCGTGGCGCCGGCCGACATCATCGGGCACGACATCGTCACCGTGCCCGTCCTCGCCAACGACGAGGACCCCGACGGGACGGCGGACGCCCTGACCGTCTCCCTCGTCGACCCGCCCGAGGGCGCCCGCGTGGCCGGCAACGACGTGCAGGTCCCCGTGCTGCCGACCCGTCAGGTCGTCACCTACCAGGTCACCGACCCCGACGGCATCGAGGGCTTCGCGTTCATCGACGTGCCCGGCTCGGAGGACACGGGCCCGGTGCTGCGCACCGACGTCGACCCGATCGAGGTGCACTCGGGCGAGCGCATCGAGATCGACCTCGACGACTACGTGGTCGCCCCGTCCGGCCGCGACATCCGCCTGACCGACGAGACCCAGGTGTCGGCGACGAGCTCGGACGGCTCGAGCCCGGTGGTCGACGCGACCACCCTGCAGTTCACGTCCGCCCCCGACTACTACGGGCCGGCGTCGATCACGTTCGAGGTCACCGACGGGGAGACCGCGCAGGAGGGGCTCAGCTCGCGGCTCACCCTGCCCATCACGGTGGTGCCCGACGGCGTCAACATCGCGCCGACCTTCCGCGGCGGCGAGGTCGAGGTCGTCCCCGGCGAGGAGCCCGGCTCGGTCAACCTGCGCTCGGCGATCGACGACCCGGAGGACTTCTCCTCCCTGCGCCTCGAGGTGGTCGAGGACGGCGTCCCCGACGGGCTCACCGCGAGCGTCGACGGCCACACGCTCACCGTCGAGGCCGCCGTCGACGTCGTGCCCGGCCAGACCCTCGACCTGCCGATGACCGTCTCGGACGGCGTCAACGACCCGGTGCCCGGCGTCGTGCGCGTCCAGGTGACCGCCTCGAACCGGCAGCCCCCGTCCGTGCCGGACGTCGACCTCGGCGAGGTCGAGCAGGGCGAGACCGAGACCGTCGACATCCTCGAGGGCGCGTTCAACCCGTACGAGGACGACGGCGAACCGCTGACCATCGTCTCCGCGGCCGCCGAGCAGGGCATCGCGCAGGTCGACAACTCGCTGACCGACGTGTCCGTCACGCCTGCGGAGGACTTCGTCGGCCCGCTCACCGTGCGGGTGACGGTCGAGGACGCCACCGGCCTGCCGTCCCGGCAGACCGAGGCACGCATCACGATGAACGTCGTCGGCGTCCCGGGCACGCCCACGCCGCCGCGCGTCCAGGAGGTGCAGGACGGCGCGGTCGTCCTCACGTGGGCGGCGCCGGTCGCCAACGGCTCCCCGATCACGGGCTACACGGTGGACACCGCGGGGCACCGGCAGGAGTGCGGGACGACGACCTGCACGATCGGCGGTCTGACGAACGGCCAGGAGTACACGTTCACCGTCATCGCGACCAACGAGGTCGGCGACTCCGAGCCGTCCGCCCCGTCCGGTCCCGCGATCCCCGACGTGCGGCCCGAGCGGCCCGAGGCGCCGTCCGCCGAGCGGGGCGACGGCCAGGTCCAGCTCGCGTGGGAGACGCCCGTCTCGCGCGGGACCCCGGTCGAGCGGTACGACGTCCAGGTCACGCCGTCCACCGGCGGCGGCCAGGTCTCCGCCACGGGGACGAGCCACACGTGGAGCGGGCTGAGCAACGGCACGAGCTACACGTTCCGGGTGCGCGCGCACAACGGCGCCGACGAGCCGTCCGAGTGGTCGCCCTGGTCGCAGGCCGTCGTGCCCGCCGGTCCGCCGACGGCTCCGGGCACGCCGGACGTCCAGCGCGTCGACTCGCCGATCGCCGCCCAGATCACCGGCTCGTTCGCGCCGGCCGACGCCAACGGCTCGCCGATCACCGGCTACGAGGTCGTCATCTTCCAGGACGGCGCGGAGTTCTCCCGGTTCACCACCCAGTCCACCTCCTTCACGCAGGACGCGCCCGAGGGCCACGACTACTCGGTCGCGGTCTCGGCGACCAACGACGTGGACCAGGGGCCGGCGAGCCCGCGATCCGGCACCGTCAGGTCGTTCATCCAGCCCACCGCGCCCGGGACGCCGAGCGTCACCGCGACCGGCTCGGACGGGCAGGTCACCCTCGACTACGGGGCGGCCGACCCCCGCGGCGACGAGATCGAGCGCTACGAGTACTCGATGAACGGTGGCGGCTGGCAGACCCTGAGCGGCGACTCGGTCGGCGGCCTGACCAACGGCTCCAGCTACACCTTCCGCGTCCGCGCGTGCAACACGTACTGCGGCGAGCCGTCCGGCGCCTCGTCGGCGGCGATCCCGTACGGGCCGTTCGGAGAGCCGTCGGTCACGGTCGATGCGACGACGCCCAACGAGTACGGGCAGGACGCGCGCGTCGAGGTCGAGTGGTCGGTGCCGGACGGCAACGGTCGGCCCATCCGCGAGGCGTACGTCGAGATCACCGGTCAGGGCCGTATCGACGCGCTCTCGCAGTCGAGCACGACGATCAACGCGGCCGAGTGGAACACGACCTACGACGCCACGATCACCGTCGTCCGGGACGATCCCTCGAGCACCAGGCGGACGGACTCGGACAGCGACGCCACGGGTGACGAGCCCGATCCGCCCGCCCGTACCGTGACCGTCCAGCGCAACAACGACGCCCGGGGCGAGCCGGGCAACCCCCCGTGCCTGGAGTCGAACGACGACTGCAAGTGGCTCGAGTTCAGCTACGACAACTTCGAGCACTACGACGACGGTCCCTACGAGGTCACCTGGTACTACGGCGACAGCTCGAACGCGACGTCCCTCATCACCCCGACCCCGAACTTCCCCAACCCCTACACGTTCACCCCGAACGGTGCGGGTAACGGCACCCGGCTCGAGGGCAAGTACTACGGGGAGACCGGGGACTGGATCCGGGTCGTCGTCCGGAACTCGTCGGGCGACGTCGTCGCCGAGGACTCGTATCGCGTGGGCGGGTGACATGCGCGCGCCCGACACCGCTCGGCCGGCCCGGAGAGCCGACCGCCCATCGCCCCAGCTCGCACCACGGCGGATCATGCCGACCCGCCCCGACCGCCCGTCCCTTCCCCGCACCACCGAGAGGACCCCATGACCGCCGTCCCCGTGATCGAGCAGCTCTCCGAGGAGCAGGCCTCCTGGTACGCGAGCACGTTCGACCGCATCGTCGACAACGTCGGCAAGGCCGTGGTCGGCAAGACCGGCGTCATCCGGCTCGTCGTCACGGCGCTCCTGGCCGGCGGGCACGTCCTCCTCGAGGACTACCCGGGCACCGGCAAGACCCAGCTCGCCCGGTCGCTCGCCCAGACGCTGCGGGCCACGAGCTCGCGCATCCAGTTCACGCCGGACCTGCTGCCCTCCGACGTCACGGGCGTGTCGATCTACGACCAGGAGAAGAAGACCTTCGAGTTCCACCCGGGTCCGATCTTCGCCAACGTCGTCCTCGCCGACGAGATCAACCGCGCCTCGCCCAAGACGCAGTCGGCCCTCCTCGAGGTCATGGAGGAGGGGCGCGTGACCGCCGAGGGGCGCACCCACGAGGTGGGGGAGCCGTTCATCGTCCTCGCCACCCAGAACCCCATCGAGCAGGCCGGCACGTACGCGCTGCCCGAGGCGCAGCTCGACCGGTTCCTCATCAAGACCTCGGTCGGCTACCCGGACCACGACTCGACCGTCGCCATCCTCACCGGCTCCGCCGTCCGCGACCGCGCCGGCGAGCTGCGCGCCGTCGTCACCGCCGAGGTCGTCAGCGAGATGGTGCGGATGTCCTCCCGCGTCCACGTCGACGCCGCGATCGCCGACTACATCTCCCGCCTCGTCACGGCGACCCGCACGGCGGCGGGCGTCGAGGTCGGCGTGTCCGTCCGCGGGGCGCTCGCCCTGGTGCGGTGCGCGAAGACCTGGGCCGCGTCCCAGGGCCGCGGGTACGTCCTGCCCGACGACGTCCGCGAGCTCGCCGAGCCCGTCCTCGGCCACCGGATGGTGATGGAGGCCGAGGCGCAGTTCGACGGCGCCACCGCTGCCGGGGCGCTCGGCACGGTCCTCGAGGAGATCGAGCCGCCCGCCCACCGACAGCTGGCCGGGGACCACGGCCGCTCGTGAACGGATCCCGCCCCGACGTCCCGGAGGCGGTCGAACGGCACGCGGTCGTCCACGGCCCGGCCGAGCGCACCGGCTCCGCCGCGTCCCCGCACACCGGTTCCGCGCCCACCGGCGCGTCGCCCGGCGGCTCCCCGGGCTCGGCCCACTCGCCGTACTCGATCGGTCAGGTGACCTCGAGCGGCTCGACGACGGGCCGCTGGCGCACGTCCGCGCGCGCCCGGGTCGGCGCGATCCCGGGGCTGACCACCGCGCTCGAGCGCACCGTCGCGCCGCGCCGGGAGGTCGCCCGGGTCCTCGGCGGCGTCTCCGTGCTCGGGTGGACGGCGCTGGGCCTCGGCGTCGTCGCGCTCGTCGTGGCGTTCGTCCTCGGGTGGGGCGAGGCGATGGCGGGCGGGGTCGCGCTGCTCGCGGCCTTCGTCGTCGCGGTGCTGTTCACCGTGGGGCGGCAGAGCTACCAGGTCGACCTGCGGCTGTCCGACCACCGGGTCCAGGTGGGCGACCGCGCGCTCGCCGGCGTCATCGTCAAGAACACAGGGGCGCGCTCGACGTCTGCGGCCCGCCTCGAGGTCCCCGTCGGCCCGGGCCAGGTCGCGATCCCGCTGCCCGGCCTCGCGGCCGGCGACTCGGTCGAGGAGCTGCTCGCGGTGCCCACGCAGCGCCGTGCCGTCGTCGACATCGGCCCGGCCCGGACCGTGCGCGGCGACCCGCTCGGTCTCGTTCGCTCGGCGCGGACGTGGACCGACACCCTCGAGATGTACGTCCACCCCCGCACGGTGCGTCTCGCCCCGGCCTCCGCCGGCCTGCTGCACGACCTCGAGGGCCGTCCCACCACCGAGCTCACCGAGTCCGACCTCTCGTTCCACGCGCTGCGCGAGTACCAGCCCGGCGACGACCGGCGCTACATCCACTGGCGCACCTCCGCCCGCACCGGCAAGCTCATGGTCCGCCAGTTCGAGGAGTCGCGGCGCAGCCACGTCGTCGTCGCCCTCAGCACCTCCGCCGCCGACTACGACGAGCCCGACGAGTTCGAGACCGTGGTGTCCACCGTCGGCTCGCTCGCGCTCCAGGCGATCACCGAGGACAAGGAGCTCACCGTCCTCACGACGTCGGCGCCGCTGCCCACGGTGTCCGCCCGCGCGGTCCTCGACGCGCTCACCCGTCTGACGATGACCCCGACCCGCACCGAGGTCGT
Organism: Georgenia sp. Z1344; assembly: GCF_057652375.1. Classification (NCBI taxonomy): domain Bacteria; kingdom Bacillati; phylum Actinomycetota; class Actinomycetes; order Allobogoriellales; family Allobogoriellaceae; genus Georgenia; species Georgenia sp. Z1344. The sequence continues at coordinate 2,961,800 of NZ_CM172728.1, forward strand.
CGACATGGCCCGCGAGATCGCCCTGTCCCACGCACGCGCCACGCTCGCCGTCCTCGTGTGCGGCTCGCCCGTGCCGCTGCGGGACATCCGCGCCGCCGGCTCCGTCCTCCCCGTCGGCATGCGCGCCCTCGCCGTGCGCGCCGACCCGTACGTCGAGCCGAGCGTCGCCGCCGTCGGGCCCGTCACCGTGGTGACCGTCCCGCACCTCGACGAGCTCACCCGCGGCCTCCACATGGCGGCGCTGTGAGCAGCCCGTCCGCCCTCGAGGAGGGGCGCCGCACCCGGCTCGCGAGCGAGGCGCTCCAGTACCGGGGTGACGCGCCTACGCGGGCCGCGCTCCGGCGTCGGGCCCGGATGCGCGTGTGGGACGCGATCGCGATCCCGCTCCTCATGCTCCTCGCCCTGATCCCGCTGTGGCCCGCGTACGGGGTCGCGCGGTTCTGGGTGGTCCTCGTCCTCGCGGTGCTGGCCGGGAGCGGCCTCGCGCTGCTCGCTGCCTGGCGCCGCTGGGGCGCGCTCGTGACGATCCTCGCCGTGCTGCTCGCCCTCGTCCTGCTCACCGGCGCGGCCGCCCCGGTCGAGGCGCTGGTCGGCTGGCTGCCGAGCCCGGCGAGCGTCGGCGCGGTCGGCCAGGGTGTCGTCACGGCGTGGAAGGACCTCGTGACGATCCTCGCGCCGGTGGGGGCGACCGGGGCCGTCCTCACCGTCCCGCTGCTGGTCGGCGTGGTCGGCTCGGCGCTCGCGATGACGATCGCGCAGCGGACCCGCCGGCCCACGCTCGCCGCCCTCGTGCCGCTGGTGATCCTGCCCGGCAGCGTGCTGCTCAGCACGCGGGACACCTCCCTCGCGGTGCCGGTCGGGCTCGCCTTCGCCGCCGTCGCGCTCGTATGGGCGGCGCGCCGCTCCCACCGCCTGCACACGGAGCGGCCCGTCGCCACGGCGGGGCTCCTCGTCGTCGCGCTCGTCGCCGGAGGCGCCACCGGGCTGCTGTGGCAGGACGAGGACCGGCGCACCGTGGTCCGCGACCACGTGGCCCCGCCGCCCGACCTGCGCGACTACCCGAGCCCGCTCGCCGGGTTCCGCGCCTACCTCAAGGACCACCTCACCGACACGGTCCTCACCGTCGACGGGCTCGGGGCCGGTGAGCTCGTGCGCCTGGCGGCGATGGACTCCTACGACGGCACCGCGTTCACCGTGGCCCCCGGCGGGGAGGCGGGGACCGGGGAGTTCCAGCGCATCGGCGCCGCCGTCGACGAGGACCTCCCGGGCGCCGAGGAGATCGACGTGACGATCGGGGAGTACCGCGACGTGTGGGTGCCCGTGGCCGGGCAGCTCGCCGACGTCGAGTTCACCTCCGGGAGGGCCACGGACCTCGCGCGCTCGCTCTACGTCAACCCCGTGGCCGGCGTCGGGCTCGTCGAGGCCGGGCTCCGCCCGGGCGACACGTACACGCTGCTCGCCGCGCCCGTCGAGCGGCCCGACCTCGGGGCCCTCGAGGCCGCCCCGGTCGCCGACGACGCGCTGCCCCCGGTGACGATCCCCGACTCGATCGCCACCGAGGCCTCCGTGCTCGCCGCCGACGCGACGACGACCCTCGCGCGCATCCAGGCCGTCGAGTCCGGGCTGCGACAGGGCTACTTCAGCCACGGGCTCGAGGGCGACACGCCCTCGCTCGCCGGTCACGGGGCCGCCCGGCTCGACGCCATGCTCACCGGTCCGGCCATGGTCGGCGACCAGGAGCAGTACGCCGCCCTCATGGCGCTCATGCTGCGGTCGATGCAGATCCCCGCGCGCGTGGTCATCGGCTTCGAGGTGCCGAACGGGAGCGGCGCCATCCAGCTCGCCGGCGAGGACGTCACCGCGTGGGTCGAGGTCCCGTTCGAGCAGCACGGGTGGGTCCCGTTCTTCCCCACCCCGGACGAGGACCGCATCTGGCAGGAGCAGAACCTCGAGCCGCAGGAGCAGCCGCAGCCGCAGGTCCTCCAGCCGCCCCCGCCCGTGCTCGAGCCGCCGGACGCCCCGCCCGCCGCGCGCCAGGACGTCGACGTGCGCGAGGAGCCCGAGGAACGCGAGAGCCAGCTGTCGATCGTGTGGATCATCGTCGCCGCCGCCGGCGGTGGCCTGCTGCTCCTGCTGCTCGCGCCGATCGCGATCATCCTCGCCGTCAAAGCCGCCAGGCGCCGGCGCCGGCGCACCCGGGGGACGACCACCCACCGGGCCGCAGGGGGCTGGTCCGAGGTCGTCGACGTCACGCGCGACCTCGGCGCGCGCGTGCCGGTGGGCGCGACCCGGTCCGTGGCGGCGGGGGCCGTCGCGCGCTCGCTCGGCGGGCAGCGCGGCGTCACCGGCGCCGGGGCGAGCGCCGTCGGTCCCGCCAAGGGCCGGAAGGGCACGAAGTCCCGCGACGACGACGCCCCACGCCCGGTGGGCGCCACCGCTCCGGGCGGCGGAGCCCCCGAGCAGCCGGACGCCGAGGTCGGCGCGGACGTCCCCGAGGTCGACCCGATCGACCTGGGCGGCGTGGACCTGCGCGGGCTGGCCCGGCGCACCGACGAACAGGCCTTCGGCTACCGGGAGCCCGACGACCGCGACGTCGAGAAGCTGTGGGCCGAGGTCGACGAGACGCTGCTGGCCGTCCGCAAGGCGGCGGGGCGGCGTCGGTGGTGGCGCTCGCGCCTGTCGACGCGCTCGCTCAAGCACCGGCGGGACGAGCGGCGCAGACGCCGGCGCGAGGGCGGCTGACCGATCCCGAGGGGTCGGTGGCCGGCCGACATCGGATCGAGAGTGCGGCTCGGGGTCGGCGCGATGGCGGCTGACAGGGGGTCGAGAGTGCGGCTGAGGGGCGGAGCGAGGCCTGCAGACGAGGTGTCGCGCGCGTGCCCGGCCGCGTTCGGACGTGCCGGTCGCCACACGCCCGCATCGGGCCCGGTCCCGCGACGCGTGGGAGCCCGGCAGCGGTGCACACTTGCCCCATGCCTCGCTCCACGACGGCCGTCCGGCGCGCCGCCCACCCGTCCGCCATCGCGCGTGACTGGGCGACCTTCAGCTCGGTCCTCATGCAGCGTCAGACGGCGCTGCGCGACCTGTACCCCGCCGCCACCTCGGTGCCTCGCGCCCTGGGCGCGCTGCTCGCCCTGGCCCTCGCCGTCGGCGGCAGCCTCGTGCTTCGGCCCGGGATCGCGGGCGAGCCGTGGGGACCGCTCCAGGCGCCGGTCCTGCTCGTCGTCGGGATCGTCCTCGTGCTCGGCGCCGCCGTGCTCGCGATCCTGCTCATGCGGTCCGGGAACCCGGTCATCGCCGGCACGCTCGCCTGGGCGGTGCTCCCCACCGTGGTGACCGAGGACGGGCGCCGACAGCGCCGCGCGGGACAGCTCACCGCCCGCCAGCACGAGGCGGTCCAGGAGGTGGGGCGGCTCCTCGCCCCGGGGCCGGTGCGACTCCGGCAGGTGGGAGCGGCGCTCGCGATCCTGGCGACGGTCGCCGCCACGGCGTTCGCTGTCGGACCGGTCATCGAGCAGACGCGCGCCTACGCGAACGACGCCACGCTCGGCGCCATGGTCGCCGCCCTCATCCGGGCCGTCGCCTGCTGGTGGCTCGCGATCGCCGCCGGCCTCGGTGCCTGGCGCCTGACCGTGGCCCGCAACGGCGGGCTCGGCCCCGGCGGCCTGGGCGCGCGCGTGTGGACGCTGCGCCGCGCGGGCGTCGACGTCACCGACACCTCGGGGGCGCAGCCCGCCGACGACCGCCGCGGCGCCGACTGGTCCGACGACGGTCCCGGTCTGGCCACGCAGGTCGCCGGGGTCGACGCCCACGGCGAGCGGCACCACGGGTACGGGTCCGGTGGACCCGGGGCGTACGGGCAGCACGGTGGGCCGAGCGGCCCCGGTGGGTACGGCGGCGGCGATGGCCCGGGCGGACCCGAGCAGTACGGCTACGGCCCGCATGGTGGCTACGCCGGCGCAGGGCAGGAGGCCCCCGGACATCGGGGCGCCGACGGCGGACCCGGCCAGGGCGGTTATGGCGGCCCTGCGCCGGCGGGGTATGGCTACGGCGGTCCCGGTTCGGACGGATCCGGTGCGGGCGGCTACGGCGGTCCCGGTTCGGACGGATCCGGTGCGGGCGGCTACGGCGGTCCCGGCCAGGGAGGACGCGGTGCGCAGGACGGGCACGACCGGCAGGCCTACGACCAGCACGCGTACGGAGAGCACGCGTACGGCCGGGAGCCGCGCCCCGGGCAGGGCGTCCCGCCCGTCGACCCCCGCGGCGCCACGCCGGAGGGCGCGTTCAGCCCGGACGCCTCCGGCGAGGGCTACGTCCACCAGGGCGACGACCCGGGCGGCGACTCCGCCCCCGTCGCCACGGGCGCGCACGCCGCGTTCGGCGCGCACTCCGCCCCCTCGTGGCGGGAGACGGGGGAGTGGGAAGAGGTGCCGGACGTCCGCGTCGGCGGGTACCTCCTCGACGGCGGGATCACGCTCGTCGGCCGCGACCCGGAGCCACGTGCCGGGGAGCTCGTCGACAACCTCATGGTGGTCCCTGACCCGTCGATGTCGAAGACCCACCTGTCGGTCCGTCTCACCGGTTCCCAGCTCCACGCGATCGACCGGGACTCGACGAACGGCACCTTCTACGTGGCCGAGGACGGCACGGTGACCAAGCTGGACCCGTGGCGCGAGGTCGTCGTGCCGGAGGGCGCCGCGCTGCGCGTGGGGGACTCGCTCCTCGAGTGGGACGACCCCTGGTCGGAGGACGAGGACGACGCCGGACAGACCATCCTGCGCTGACCCGGGCGCGCGGCTACCAGGCCTCGAGGAGGCGCAGCCACACCTCGCTCATCGTCGGGTAGGCGGGCACGGCGTGCCACAGGCGGTCGAGCGGGATCTCGCCGACCACCGCGATCGTCGCGGCGTGCAGCAGCTCGGCGGCGTCGGGCCCGACGAACGTCATCCCGACGATCACCTCCCGCTCCTCGTCGACGACCATCCGGACCTTCCCGGCGTACCCGTCGGCGTGCAGCGCCGAGCCCGCCACTGCGCCGAGGTCCTGGTCGACGACCCGCACCGGGTGGCCGGCCTCCTCGGCCTGGGCTGCCGTGCGGCCGACGCTCGCGACCTGCGGGTCCGTGAACACCACCTGGGTCGTCGCGAGCGCGTCGGCCGTCGCCGCGTGCATGCCCCACGGCTCGGCCTCGACCGGCTCGCCTGCCGCGCGGGCCGCGATCGCCGCACCCGCGGCGCGCGCCTGGTACTTCCCGTGGTGCGTGAGCGGGGCGCGGTGGTTGGCGTCCCCGACGGCGTAGAGCCAGTCCAGCGGCGCGCCGTCGGGGCCCAGCGCACGCAGCGTCTCGTCGACGTCGACCCACCCCTCCGGCAGGCCGACGGCGTCGAGCCCGAGCCCTGGCCGCGGCTCCCGGCCGGTGGCCACGAGGAGCTGCTCGGACCGCACGGTGGAGCCGTCGTCGAGATCGATCTCGACACCCGAGGCGATCCGGCGCACGGCCGACGGTGAGACGCCCGTGCGGACGTCGACGCCGCGCGCGGCCAGCGCCTCGGTGACCGTCTCGCCCGCGAACGGCTCGTAGCCGCCGAGGAGGCCGCCGCGCACGAGCATGGTCACCCGCGCACCGAGGTCGCTGAAGGCTCCCGCCAGCTCGGAGCCGACGGCCCCGCCTCCGATCACCACGAGGGAGTCGGGGATCTCGGTCGCGGACACCGCCTCGCGGTTGGTCCACGGCTCGGCCTCGCGCAGTCCCGGGACGTCGGGCAGGAACGGCCGCGTCCCCGTGGCGAGCGCGACGGCGTGACGGGCCCGCAGCACGCGCTCGCCGCCGCCCTCGAGCTCGACCGTCACCTCGCGCACCCCGCTCAGCCGGCCCCTCCCGCGGACGAGGTCGATGCCGGCCGAGCCGAGCCACTCGACCTGACCGGCGTCGTCCCAGTCGGACGTGAACGAGGTCCGTCGCGCGAGGACGGCCCCGACGTCGAGGTCGCCGGTGACCGCCTGGCGGGCGCCGTCGACGGCCAGCGCGGCGCGGCGTGCGTCGCCGCTGCGCAGGAGCGCCTTGGACGGCATGCACGCCCAGTACGAGCACTCCCCGCCGACGAGCTCGGCCTCGACCACCACCGCCGAGAGCCCGCCCTGGACGGCGTAGTCGGCGACGTTCTCCCCGACCGGTCCGGCCCCCACGACGACGACGTCCCAGGTGTCGGCGTCGTCGTCGGGCGGTGACGGGTGCTGCTCGGACGGGTCGCTGACGGACATGGAGCCCCACTTCGTCGGGCGGTGCTGGCGCTGATGACCCTACGCTCGGGGGATGGCATGCGCACGAGGGGCCGCCGGATGATCGAGCTCCGGTCCGTCACCAAGACCTTCCCGGGCGGCACGCGCGCGGTCGACGATCTCGACCTCGTCATCCGTCCGCACGAGGTGACCGTCCTCGTCGGCTCGTCCGGCTCGGGCAAGACGACGATCCTGCGGATGATCAACCGGATGGTCGAGCCGAGCTCGGGCACCGTGTCGATCGACGGCACCGACGTCGCCACCCGCGAGCCCGTCGCGCTGCGCCGCAGCATCGGCTACGTCATGCAGAGCGCCGGCCTGCTGCCGCACCGCCGGGTGATCGACAACGTCGCCACCGTCCTGCGCCTCACCGGCACGCCGAAGGCCGCCGCCCACGAGAGGGGCCTGGAGCTGATGGACACCGTCGGCCTCGAACGGTCGCTCGCGCGCCGCTACCCCGCCCAGCTCTCCGGCGGGCAGCAGCAGCGCGTCGGCGTCGCCCGGGCGCTGGCGAGCGATCCGAACATCCTGCTGATGGACGAGCCCTTCGGCGCCGTCGACCCCATCGTCCGCACCGAGCTGCAGGACGAGCTGCTCCGCCTCCAGCGCACCCTGTCGAAGACGATCGTGCTCGTCACCCACGACATCGACGAGGCCTTCCGGCTCGGCGACCACGTGGTGCTCCTCGCCGAGGGCGGCCGGATCGTGCAGCAGGGCAGCCCCGCCGAGCTGCTCGCCGCTCCCGCGGACGACTTCGTCGCCTCCTTCATCGGCGCCGACCGGGGTCGCCGTGCGCTCCGGATCGAGGAGGCGGACGGACGCCGGATCGTCGTCGACGCCGACGGGCGCCCCGCGGGCGTGCTCGCCGACGACCCGGGCACCTCCCGAGAGGGCGCCGGATGACCTGGGTCGCGGACAACCTCGACCTCATCGGGGAGCTCACGCTGCGGCACGCCCGGCTGTGCCTCATCCCGATCGTCGCGGGCTTCCTGCTCGCCCTGCCGCCCGGCATCCTCGCGTGGCGCTACCCGGCCGCCCGCGGCGCGGTGCTCACCGTCGTCGGGCTCCTCTACACGATCCCCTCGCTCGCCCTGTTCGTCCTGCTCCCGCCGGTCCTGGGGATCGGGTTCCTCAGCGAGCTCAACGTCGTCGTCGCGATGACCATCTATGCGGTCGCTCTCATGACGCGCACCGTCACCGACGCGCTCGGCGCCGTCGACCCCGACGTCCGCCGCTCCGCCACCGCCCAGGGCTACTCCGGGCCGGGACGCTTCTGGTCGGTCGAGCTGCCGCTGGCCGGACCCGTCCTGCTCTCCGGGCTCCGCGTGGTCGCCATGAGCACGGTGAGCATGGTGACCGTCGGCGTGCTCGTCGGCATCCCGAGCCTCGGCTACCTCTTCATGGACGGGCTGCAGCGCGGCATCGTCGCCGAGATCGTCGCGGGGATCGTCGCCACCGTCGTCGTCGCGCTCGTCATCGACGTCGCGCTCCTCCTGCTGGGCCGCCTCCTCATGCCATGGAGCCGATGGACGGGGGCGCGCGCATGAACCTCTTCCGCGACGCCCTCGCGTGGCTCACCGACCCCGAGCAGTGGACGGGGCCCGGGAACCTGCTCGAGCGCATCGGTGAGCACGCCTGGTACTCGCTCGTCGCGCTGCTGATCTCGGCGCTCGTCGCCGTGCCGCTCGGCTACCTCGTCGGACACACCGGCCGCGGGAAGCAGCTCGTCGTCGGCCTCTCCGGGGCTGGTCGCGCCCTGCCCTCGCTCGGCCTGCTCACGGTCCTCACCCTGCTCGTCGGTGTCGGGGACGCGCTCCTCGCCGCCACGGTGGTGTTCGTCGTCCTCGGCATCCCCTCCGTGCTCGCGGGTGCCTACGCCGGCGTGGAGAACGTCGATCGCGTCGTCGTCGACGCCGCCCGCGCCCAGGGAATGACGCACTGGCAGGTCCTCACGCGGGTCGAGGCACCGCTCGGGCTGCCCCTGCTCGTCGGCGGGCTGCGGAACGCCGCGCTCCAGATCATCGCCACGGCCGTGCTCGCCGCTTACGTCGGCCTCGGCGGCCTGGGCACCTACATCCAGCGCGGCATCTCGCTGCAGCGCTACGACGAGATGCTCGGGGCGGCGCTGGTCATCGTGGTCCTGGCCCTCGTCGTCGACGGCGTGTTCGCGCTGATCGCGAGGCTCGCCGTGCGGGCGAGCGGTGCGCGGGGGAGACTCGGAGACGTCGTCCCTACGGAAGGTCGCTGATCATGCGTCGCCACACCACCACCGCCGCGGTCCTCGCCGCGGCCGCCCTCACGCTCGCGGCCTGCGGGTCGGAGGACCCCTTCGAGGAGGAGACCTCCGCGGACGCGCCCGACGACGCCGGCGAGTCCGGCTCGGAGACCGGTTCCGACGGCCCGGGGGCGGCGGGGGAGACGGTGGTCGTCGGCTCGCAGGCCTACTACTCGAACGAGATCATCGCCGAGATCTACGCGCAGGTCCTCGAGGACGCCGGCTACGGGGTGGAGCGGCAGTTCCAGATCGGCCAGCGCGACGTCTACCTGCAGGCGATGGAGGGTGGCGAGGTCGACGTCCTGCCCGAGTACACGGGCAACCTCCTGCAGTTCTACGCGCCCGACACGGAGGCGCGGGCGAGCGAGGACGTCGCCGCCGAGCTCGAGCGGGCCCTTCCGGAGGGGATGGCGGTTCTCGAGTACTCCGAGGCCCAGGACGCCGACTCCTACAACGTGACGGCCGAGTTCTCCGAGGAGAACGGCATCACGAGCCTCGCGGACCTTGCCGAGTACGACGGCGAGATCACCGTCGGGGGCAACGCCGAGCTCGAGGAGCGCCCGTACGGACCGGCGGGACTCGAGGAGTTCTACGGCGTCGAGGTCGAGTTCCTCGCCATCGGCGACTCCGGCGGCCCCCTGACCAAGGGCGCCATCCTCGACGGCACCATCACGATGGGCGACATCTACACCGCCGACCCGGACCTCGCGTCGGGCGACTTCGTCACGCTCGAGGACCCGGAGAGCATGATCCTCGCCCAGAACGTCGTCCCCCTCGTGCCGGAGGATCTGTCCGGTGAGCTCGGCGAGGTGCTCGACCCCGTCAGCGAGGCGCTCACCACATCCGAGCTCATCGAGCTCAACGCGCGCAGCGTCGAGGAGCAGCTGGACTCCGCGACGATCGCGACCGACTGGCTCGCCGAGAACGACCTGGGAGGGAACTGATGGCCACGACCAACGACATCCTTGTCGATGCGTTCACCCGCATCAACGGCTCCGTCCACCGCGCCGGCTTCTCGCTGACCCGTGAGCAGCTCGACGCCCGCCTCGATCCCGGGGCGAACTCGATCGGCTGGCTCCTGTGGCACCTCACGCGGGTGCAGGACGACCACGTGGCCGGCGCCTTCGGCGTCGACGAGCTGTGGTCGACGGAGGGCTGGGCGCAGCGGTTCGACCTCGACGTCGAGGGCATCGGCTACGGGCACACCGCCGAGGACGTCGACCGGGTGACGGGCTTCGACGCGCGTCTCGTGCTCGACTACCACGACGCCGTCCACGAGCAGACGATCCGGTGCGTCCGCGGGCTCACGGAGGCGGACCTCGACCGGGTGGTCGACGAGAGCTGGGACCCGCCGACGACGATGGGGGTGCGGCTCGTCAGCGTCGTCGACGACTGCCTCAAGCACGTCGGCCAGGCCGCGTTCGTCCGGGGGATCCTCGAGCGCCGCTGACCACGCGGGCGCCCCGGGGCCGGCTCGATGGCCGACGGGCAGGTTAGACGGGCTGGTTCGCCTGGCCGGGTCGCCGGCGTGGTCGACGGGGCGGTTCGCCTGGCCGGTTCGCCGGCGCCGGCGGTCAGACGGCGAGCAGCTCGCGGGCCACGAGTCCGCGCTCGTGCAGCGCCGCCTCGACGCCCGCCCAGATCGCGTCCGCCCACACCTCGTAGCCGGCCGCGTTGGGGTGGAACAGGTCCTCGGCCATGTGCGTGAAGACGATGCCCGGCCACAGCGGCCGGGTGGCCGCGTGCAGCGGCGCCACGTGGAGGTCGTGCGTCTGCGCCACCTCCTCGATCGCCGCGTTGGCGCGGCGCACCCACACCTCGTGCGGGCCGTAGCCGTAGCTCGGGACGTCGGCGACGACGCTGCCGTGCGGCAGGGCGGTCGCGATCGTCTCCATGCGCTCGGCCAGGCCGGGGGCGGTGACCTGCCGCTTCGCGACGTCGTTTGCCCCGATCTCGCAGATGACGAGGTCCGGAGATCGCTCGAGGTCCTCGAGGAGCGGCAGCTGGTCGGCGATGAGATCGGCGGAGGTCGCTCCGGAGACCGAGAGGTTCGTCGTGACGACCGCGCGGTCGAGCGTCTCGGCGAGACGCCGCTCGACGCGGGCGACCCAGGCGTGGCTCGGGTCCGGGACCCCGACACCCTGGGCGGCGGAGTCGCCGACGACGACGAGGTGGAACGCCTCCGGGACCGCGGCGGCCCTGACCTCGTGGGTCCGCTGCGCCCAGTACTCGCGGTGCACCGGCACCTGCCGGCTGACGATGCAGCGTCGGCCGAGGTAGGTGGCGGCGGCCCCCGCGGTGGCCACGGCACCGGCGGCCACGGCGCTCGCGACGACCGCGACAGGACCCCACTGGGGGCGCGCGGAGGACGACGATCGAGAAGGCATGCCCGCCAGGTTAGGGCGCGTCGCGCCGGACCGGCCAGTGGAGAGGGCCCGCGGCGGAAGGATCACAGGGTGGGCGTGGCCCAGGTCGATGGACGCCGTCACGTGGCAGGGGCCGCACCGTGGTCGGATGCGGGGCGCGCCGCCGTCGCCGCGCGGACGGCCGGGGTCGCGCGGACGGCCGCCCAGATGGCGTCCGCCCACACCGCGTACCCCCGGGCGTTCGGATGGAACCAGTCCCCGGCCACGTACCCGAGGATGCGCACCGGCCACAGCGCGGCCGACGCCCCGTGCAGCTCGGCCACCGTGTGGCCGTGCCGCTGGGCCGCGGCGCTCACGAGCGGGTTGAGCCGCCGCACGCGCGGCTCCCACGGCGGGTGCCCGAAGCAGGGCACCTCACCGAGCACGCTCCCGGCCGGCAGGGCGGCGGCGATCTCCTCGATGCGGGCACCGAACCCTGCCGGCTCGTAGTCCCCACGCACCACGTCGTTGGACCCGATGACGCACACGACGAGGTCGGTGTCTGCGCGCAGGCCCTCGAGGAGCGGGAGCTGGTCGGCGATGAGGTCCGCCGTCGTCGCCCCGGAGACCGAGAGGTTCGTCGTCGCGACGGGACGGTCCAGCTCCGTCGCCAGGCGCTCGGCGACCCGCACCACGTAGGCGCGCGCCGGGTCCGGCACACCGACGCCCTGCGCCGCGGAGTCGCCGAGCACGACGAGGTGGAACGCGTCGTCGTCGGGCGGGGTATGTGTCCGGGCGGCCCACCAGTCGCGATGGATCTCGACCTGGCGGCGTGTGCGCCGGGAGCCGAGCGCGAGCGCGGACGCCCCGATCGCCGCCGCCGCGAGAGCGACGACGGCCGCCACCGCGCCGGGGGAGAGTCGCACGCGGACACCGTATCGGCGGACGGATGGTCGACCACCGCGGCGGGCGGAGTATGGTCGTCCCCGTGCGTACCGAGCTCCTGCTCCTTATTTGCCGCGGCGAGGCCCTCTGAGGCCGGCTCCTCGTCGCGGGAGACGTCGTGCTGGCCGCACGTGACCCTCGACCAGGAGACCTGATGAAGACTCGCGGCACCACCAACCTCCAGCGCCCGTCCGGGATGCCGGTGACGAAGTACCGGCCGTTCGCCGAGACGAACCCGGTCCACCTCCCGGACCGCACGTGGCCCGACAAGCGGGTGACCGTCGCCCCCCGGTGGCTCTCGACCGACCTGCGCGACGGTAACCAGGCGCTCATCGAGCCGATGACGCCGGAGCGCAAGCGCACGATGTTCGACCTTCTCGTCCGCCTCGGCTACAAGGAGATCGAGATCGGCTTCCCGGCCGCCTCGCAGGCCGACTTCGACTTCGTCCGCTCGCTGGTCGACGATGACGCCGTGCCCGAGGACGTCACCGTCTCCGTCCTCACGCAGGCGCGCCCCGAGCTCATCCACCGCACGGTCGAGTCGCTCGTCGGGTTCCCGCGCGCGACCGTGCACATGTACAACGCGACGGCGCCCGTGTTCCGCGACGTCGTGTTCCGCGCCGGCCGGGAGGGCACGCGTGACCTCGCCGTCGACGGCACACGCGAGGTGATGGCGCACGCCGAGAAGGTGCTCGGCGACGAGACCGTGTTCGGCTACCAGTACAGCCCCGAGATCTTCGTCGACACCGAGCTCGACTTCGCCCTCGAGGTGACCGAGGCCGTCATGGGGGCGTGGCAGCCCGAGAGCGGGCGCGAGATCATCCTCAACCTGCCGGCCACGGTCGAGCGCGCGACGCCGAACGTCTACGCCGACCAGATCGAGTGGATGAGCCGGCACCTGAGCAACCGAGAGCACGTCGCGCTGTCGGTGCACCCGCACAACGACCGCGGCTCCGGCGTGGCGGCCGCCGAGCTGGCGATGCTCGCCGGCGCCGACCGGGTCGAGGGCTGCCTGTTCGGGCAGGGCGAGCGCACCGGCAACGTCGACCTCGTCACCCTCGCGATGAACCTGTACTCGCAGGGCGTCGACCCGATGATCGACCTCTCCGACATCGACGAGGTGCGCCGCACGGTCGAGCACTGCACCCAGATGGACGTCCACGCCCGCCACCCGTACGGCGGCGACCTCGTCTACACCTCGTTCTCCGGATCGCACCAGGACGCCATCAAGAAGGGCTTCCAGGTCCGCGACGCCAAGGTGGCCGAGGCGGGCGACGACGACGCCGCCGTGGTCTGGGACCTGCCCTACCTGCCCGTCGACCCGAAGGACGTCGGGCGGACGTACGAGGCCGTGGTGCGCGTCAACAGCCAGTCCGGCAAGGGCGGCATCGCCTACCTCCTGCACTCGACGCGCAGCCTCGACCTGCCGCGTCGCCTGCAGATCGAGCTCGCCGGCATCGTGCAGAAGCACACCGACGCCTACGGCGGGGAGATCGACGCCGAGCGGCTGTGGTCGATCTTCGTCGACGAGTACCTGCCCTACACCGTGACCGACGGCCTCGCGCCGTGGGGCCGGTACACGCTGCGCAGCACCTCTCTCACCTCCCACGGGGAGGGCGGCGACGCCGACCTCACCGTGGTGCTCGACGACGGCGGGGAGGAGCTCCTGCTCTCCGGGCGCGGCAACGGACCGATCGACGCGTTCGTCCACGCGCTCGGCAGCATCGGGGTCGAGGCCTCCGTGCTCGACTACGCCGAGCACGCGCTCTCGGCGGGCGGGGACGCGATGGCGGCGGCCTACCTCGAGGTGGAGACCGGCGACCAGGTCGTCTGGGGAGTAGGCGTCGACCCGTCGACGATGACCGCGTCCTTCCAGGCGATCATCTCGGCCGTCAACCGGGCCGCGCGCACGGCAGGGGGTCCGGCCGCGGGCTGACGGGCGGGCCTGCCGCGGGCTGACGGGCGGGCCTGCCGCGGGCTGACGGGCCCGCGCGCCGGGACGCCCGTGCCTACCTCAGGTCGATGACCTCGAGGCCCGTCGCCCGTGCGAGGTGCTCGTAGTCGACGTCCCGGTGCGCGAGTCTCGCTCCGTGTCGGAGGGCGATCGCCGCGATCAGGCAGTCCTGGAGAGCCCGGGGCTTCGTGCCCGCGGCGCGAGCCGCGTGAAACACGTCGACGGCGCCGCGGTAGTCGAGGGTCGGATCCACCCGGCACCAGTGCTGGCTGAGCATGAGCCGCTCCACCTGCTCGGTCCGGCGGCCTGCCCGGGTCCCCGCGAGGAGCTCCATCATCACCGGCTCGGTCGTCGCGAGGTCACTGCCCAGGTGGTCGCGGACGAACTCCGTGGCCGGCGTCGTCGTCCCGCGGAGGAACTCGATCCACACCGATGTGTCGACCAGGATCACGGGCGAACCACGCGGTCGGCCCGCATCTCGTGGAGGTCGCCCTCCCAGCCGGTCCCCTCGAGCGAGAGCATCTCGGAGCGGTTCATCGCCGGCCCGACCAGGCGTCGCAGCGCCAGGTCGACCGCCTCGCGCTTGGTCCGCACGCCGTACCTCTGCATCACCTCGGTGACGAGGTCGTCGTCCAGGTCGATGTTGGTGCGTGCCATACACCAACGATACACCTCGCTTGTGCGACGCGCGGCGCGGCCCGTGGTGGTCCGTCGTCCTGTCGGACCGAGGGGCGACAATGGGGGAGTGAGGCTCTACCGGGACGAGGCGGTGGTCCTGCGCTCCCACGACCTGTCGGAGGCGGACCGCATCGTCACCATGCTCTCGCGCGAGCACGGTCTGGTCCGGGCGGTCGCCAAGGGCGTGCGCCGCACGAGCTCCCGCTTCGGCGCCCGGCTCGAGCCGTTCACCGTCGTCGACGTCCAGCTGCATCGCGGCCGCAACCTCGACACCGTCACGCAGGTGGAGACGATCGCCCCGTACGGCCGTTCCCTCGCCACCGACTACTCGCTGTTCACGTCCGCGACCGTCATGGTCGAGACCGCGAACCAGCTCACCGAGGCCGAGGAGGTGCCTGCGCCCCAGCAGTACATCCTGCTCATCGGGGCACTGCACGCGATGAGCATGCGTCGGCACGCGGCCACGCTCGTGCTCGACTCCTACCTGCTGCGCTCGCTGGCCGTGGCCGGCTGGGCGCCCAGCTGCTACGACTGCGCCCGCTGCGGGGCCGACGGCCCGCACCGCGCCTGGTCCACCCAGATGGGCGGGGCGATGTGCGCGTCGTGCCGGCCGCCCGGGTCGGCCTCGCCGGCGGAGGAGACGATGACCCTGCTCGGCGCCCTGCTCTCCGGCGACTGGCCCGTGGCCGACGCCTCGCACGACCGCCACCGCACCGAGGCCTCGGGGCTGGTCGCCGCCCACCTCCAGTACCACCTCGAGCGCCGCCTGCGCTCCCTGCCCTTCGTGGAGCGCGCATGAGCCGGCCCCCCCGCACCGACCCCGTCCCGCCGCCGCCCCACCCCTCCGGCGAACGCCCGCCGCAGATCCC
Organism: Georgenia sp. Z1344; assembly: GCF_057652375.1. Classification (NCBI taxonomy): domain Bacteria; kingdom Bacillati; phylum Actinomycetota; class Actinomycetes; order Allobogoriellales; family Allobogoriellaceae; genus Georgenia; species Georgenia sp. Z1344. Next base: position 2,977,145 of record NZ_CM172728.1, read on the forward strand.
GCGCGAGCTCGTGCCCGCGCACGTCGCCGTCATCATGGACGGCAACGGCCGGTGGGCCAACGCCCGCGGGCTGCCCCGGACCGAGGGCCACGCGGCGGGGGAGGCCTCGCTCCTCGACGTCGTCGCCGGAGCGATCGACATCGGCGTGACGCACGTCAGCGCGTACGCGTTCTCCACCGAGAACTGGAAGCGCTCGCCCGCCGAGGTCCGCTACCTCATGGGCTTCAACAGGGACGTCATCCGACGACGACGGGACGAGATGCACGCCTGGGGCGTCCGCGTGCGCTGGGCCGGTCGGCGCCCACGGCTGTGGGGCTCCGTCATCCGCGAGCTCGAGACGGCCGAGGAGCTGACTCGGCACAACACGACCGCCACGCTGACGATGTGCGTGAACTACGGGGGGCGCGCCGAGCTCGCCGACGCCGCCGCCGACCTCGCCCGCGACGTCGCCGCCGGCAGGGTCAACCCCGACCGGGTGACCGAGCGGACCCTCGCGCGCTACCTCGACGAGCCGGACATGCCCGACGTCGACGTGCTGTGGCGCACCGGCGGCGAGCAGCGCACGAGCAACTTCCTCCTGTGGCAGTCCGCCTACGCCGAGCTCGTCTTCACCGACGAGGCGTGGCCCGACGTCGACCGGCGCTCCCTGTGGCGGGTGGTCGAGGAGTACGCGCGGCGGGATCGCCGTTGGGGCGGTGCCGTCGACCGGGCGGCCGAGCCGTCGGGCTGACGGAGCCCTCGTCGGGTGTCGTGGGATGGCTCACTCAGGTGAGCCTTCGACCAGGCCGCCCGGCCGTCGGGCTGACGGAGCCCTCGTCGGGTTTCGTGGGATGGCTCACTCAGGTGAGCCTTGCCTATGCATTCGCAGGTCGGTAACTTTTCGACACGCAAACGTAGCGTAATTGGTGGTCACGGCGTCGTGAGACGAGGTGGCCGCCCCCGAACGAGAGCTGGTCCCCCGTGCGTCACCCCCGACTCCATGTCATCGCCGCTGCCTCGGCGGTGGCCCTCACCCTCGCCGCCTGCGGCGGCTCCGACGACTCCGCCGACGAGGGGGACGACGCCGCGGTCGAGGAGACGACGGACGAGCGCTTCGACGACGACGGCGCGGGTGACGAGAGCGCCTCGGAGTCCGGCTCGGAGTCGGGTTCGCAGGGATCGGCGGACGAGTCGTCGTCGGGCGATGCGGGTGACGGGTCCGCGGACGCCGGCGCGGCCGGGATCTCCGGGGCCGAGCTCCCGATCGAGATCGAGCACGCCTTCGGGACCACCGTCATCGAGGAGGTCCCCGAGCGGGTCGCGACCGTCAACTGGGCGAACCACGAGGTCCCGCTCGCCCTCGGTGTCGTGCCCGTCGGCATGGCGTCCGCAGACTTCGGCGACGACGACGGCAACGGCATGCTGCCCTGGGTCGAGGAGGAACTCGAGGCGCTCGGCGGCGAGCAGCCCGTCCTGTTCGACGAGACCGACGGCATCGACTTCGAGGCCGTCGCCGACACCCAGCCCGACGTCATCCTCGCCGCGTACTCCGGCCTCACGCAGGAGGACTACGACACGCTCAGCGAGATCGCGCCCGTCGTCGCCTACCCGGAGACGGCCTGGGGGACCTCCTGGCGGGACACGATCAGCTACAACGCCGCCGGCCTCGGCCTGGTCGAGGAGGGCGAGGAGCTCGTCGCCGAGCTCGAGGGCGAGATCGACGCCACCGTCGAGGCGCACCCCGAGCTCGAGGGCGTGTCGACGATGTTCATGACCCACGTCGACGTCGCCGACCTCAGCACCGTCAACTTCTACACCGCCAACGACACCCGCGCCGCGTTCTTCGAGGACCTCGGCCTCGCCACGCCGGCCGCGGTCGAGGAGGCCTCCGCCAGCGGCGAGTTCTCCGGCTCCGTGAGTGCCGAGCAGGTCGACATGTTCGACGACGTCGAGCTCATCGTCACTTACGGCGACCAGGAGCTCGTCGACACGCTCGAGGCGGACCCCCTCCTCTCCCAGATGCCGGCCGTCGAGTCCGGCGCCATCGTCTTCCTCGACGGGTCCGGCCCGATGGGTACGGCGGCGAACCCCACGCCGCTGTCCATCTCCTGGGTCCTCGAGGACTATGTCGACCTCCTCGCCGAGGCAGCAGCCGGGTCGCAGTGACCCAGGCCCCGGAACGCGAGGAGGTCGGGAGGGCGCCGTCCACGCCCTCCGGACCCGGGCCGGACGTCGCCATCCTCCGACGTCCGGCCCGGGCACGTCTGTTCTGGCTCCTCGTGCTGCTCGCCGCGGTCGCCGCACTGACGATGGCCTCGGTGGCGATCGGCTCGCGCGCGGTCTCCGTCCAGGAGATCCTCGCAGGACTCACGGGCTCCACCGACTCGGTCGGTGAGGCGGTCGTCTACACCCGCGTGCCCCGGACCTTCCTCGCCCTGCTCGTCGGGGCCGCGCTCGGCGTGGCCGGCGCCGCCATGCAGGGCGTCACCCGCAACCCGCTCGCCGACCCAGGGATCCTCGGCGTGACGATGGGCGCCTCGCTCGCGGTCGTCGTCGGGATGGCCTGGTTCGGCCTGTGGACCCGGACCGGCATGATCTGGACCGCGATCCTCGGGGCGGGCCTCGCCGCCGTGTTCGTCTACGTCATCGCCTCGGTCGGCCGCGGGGGTGCCACGCCGCTCACCCTTGCCCTCGCGGGAGCCGCCACCTCGGCCGCGCTCGCCTCCTTCATCACCGCGGTCGCCCTCCCGCGCGGCGACATCGCCGGCAGCATCCGCTCCTGGCAGGTCGGCGGGGTCGGCGGCGCGACCCACGAGGCCACCGGCCAGGTACTGCCGTTCCTCGTCGTCGGGCTCCTCGTCTGCCTGGCCTCCGCGCGCAGCCTCAACTCGCTCGCCCTCGGTGACGACGTGGCCGCCGGCCTCGGCGTGCGCGTCGGGGTCGCTCGGCTCGTCGCGGCCGCCGGGGCGGTCGTCCTGACCGGTGCCGCGACGGCGGTCGCCGGACCGATCGGGTTCGTCGGCCTCGTCGTCCCGCACCTGTGCCGGCTCCTCGTCGGGACCGACCACCGGTGGCTCATGCCCTTCTCCGCGCTCGCCGGCGCGGGGCTGCTCGTCGGAGCCGACGTCCTCGGCCGAGTCGTGGCACGCCCCGGCGAGATCGACGTCGGCATCATCACCGCCGTCGTCGGCGCCCCGGTCTTCATCGCCATCGTCCGCCGCACGAAGGTCCGCGAGCTGTGAGCGCGGTGACCGAGCGAGCGCGGACGACTGCCTCGTCGACACGCCCCGACGACGCCGGACGGACCGTCACGGGGCGCCCCCGCGCGGCGGACGCCCTCGCCCGGGCGCGCCGGCGCCGGACGCGTCGGGGCCTCACGGTGGCGCTCGTCCTGCTCGGCGTCGTCGTCGCGCTGTGGTGCGCCTCCCTCATGGTCGGACGCACGTTCTACCCGCCCGCCGACGTGTGGGCCGTCGTCACGGGCGAGCAGGTCGAGGGGGCGAGCTTCACCGTCGGTCGGCTGCGCCTGCCGCGGGCGACCCTCGCCTTCGTCGCCGGCCTGTGCCTCGGCCTCGGGGGCGTCACCTTCCAGACGATGCTCCGCAACCCGCTCGCGAGCCCGGACATCATCGGGATCAGCGCGGGCGCGAGCGCGGCAGCCGCCTTCGCCATCATCGTGCTCGACCTCGACGGCGGGCAGGTCTCCGCGGTCGCCGTGATCGCCGGGCTCGGTGTCGCGGTACTCATCTACGCGCTGTCCTACCGGGGCGGGGTCGCCGGCACGCGGCTCGTGCTCATCGGCATCGGGATCGCGGCGATGCTGGACTCGGTGACGAGCTACCTGCTCGACGGCGCCGCCCAGTGGGACCTGCAGGAGGCCATGCGCTGGCTCGTCGGCAGCCTCAACGGCACGACGTGGGGGGCCGTCGTCCCCGCCGCGATCGCCCTCGCCGTCCTCGGTCCCGTCCTGCTGTCGCGCGGCCGCGACCTGTCCGCCATGCAGCTCGGCGACGACGCCGCCCGCGCACTCGGCGTCCGGGTCGAGCGCACGCGCCTCACGCTCGTCGTGGCGGCGGTCGGCCTCATCGCGTTCGCGACCGCGGCCGCCGGCCCGATCGCGTTCGTCGCCTTCCTCTCCGGGCCGATCGCCGCGCGCGTGGTGGGCCCCGGGCGGTCCCTGCTCGTCCCCGCGGCGCTCGTGGGCGCCGTCCTCGTGCTCGCCGCCGACCTCGCCGGGCAGTACGCGTTCGGCACCAGGTTCCCCGCCGGCGTCATCACGGGCGTCCTCGGGGCCCCCTACCTCGTCTACCTCATCGCACGCACCGACCGGGCCGGAGGCTCACTGTGACCGACCGAACGCTGACCGCCGAGAACGTGTGGGTCGGGTACCGCGACCGCCGGGTGATCGAGGACCTCAGCCTCGCCGTCCCGCCGGGGCGGATCACGGCGATCGTCGGTGCCAACGCCTGCGGGAAGTCGACGCTGCTCCGCGCGATGTCTCGCCTGCTCGCGCCCGCGAAGGGGCGCGTGGTCCTCGACGGGAAGGACGTCCACCGCATCCACGCCCGCAAGCTGGCCCAGGTCCTCGGCCTGCTCCCGCAGACGCCCCTCGCCCCGGAGGGGATCACCGTCGCGGACCTCGTGGGGCGCGGCCGGCACCCGCACCAGGGCATGCTCGCGCGCTGGAGCGAGGCCGACGACGTCGCCGTCGCGCGCGCCCTCGAGGCCACCGGGACGACTGACCTCGCGGACCGGCCGGTCGACGAGCTCTCCGGCGGGCAGCGGCAGCGCGCCTGGATCGCCATGGTGCTCGCCCAGGAGACGGACGTGCTCCTGCTCGACGAGCCGACGACGTTCCTCGACGTCTCCCACCAGGTCGAGGTCCTCGATCTGCTCACCGACCTCAACATCGAACGCGGCACGACGATCGTCATGGTGCTGCACGACCTCAACCTGGCCGCCCGCTACGCCGACCATCTCGTGGCCGTCGCGGGCGGGACGGTGCACGCCGCGGGGAGGCCGACCGAGGTGCTCACCTCGGCGTGCGTCGAGGCGGTCTTCGGGATCGGCTCGACGATCGTGGCCGACCCGGTGACCGGGAGCCCGCTCATGGTGCCCATCGGCCGGCACCACGCCCGACCCATGGAGGTGGCCTCATGACCCCGACCGCCACGATCACCCCCGCGCGGGCCGGCGCCGTGACCTACCCGCCCTCGCGCGCCTTCCGTACGCGGGTGCGCGCCGTCGAGCCGCTCACGCCGCACCTCACCCGCATCACCCTGACGGGCGACGAGCTCGAGCATGCCGGTCCGTTGTGCCTCGACCAGCGGATCAAGCTGTACCTGCCCCGGGCCGACGGGACCCTGCCCGACGTCGGGCTCTTCGACGAGCCGCGTCCCACGATGGCCGAGTGGTACCGCCGCTGGCGCGAGCTGCCCGACGCCGAGCGCAACCCGATGCGGACCTACACGCTGCGGGCGGTGCGACCCGGGTCGAGCGAGATCGACATCGACTTCGTCCTGCACGGCACCGAGGGTCCGGCGTCCGCGTGGGCGAGCGCGGCGCAGGTCGGCGACGAGCTCGTCGTCATCGGCCCGGACGCGCGCAGCGAGTCGGAGAACGGCGGCATCGCGTGGCATCCGGGCCGGGCGCGCCGTGTACTTCTCGCCGGCGACGAGACGGCTCTCCCGGCGATCTGCGGCGTCGTCGAGACCCTGGACGCGAGCTTCTCCGGGGAGGTGTTCGTCGAGGTGCCGACCGCGGAGGACGTGGTCGAGCTCGCGGCGCCCGACGGCATGACCGTCCACTGGCTCGTGCGCGGCGAGCGCGAGCACGGGGCCGCGCTCGATACCGCCGTCCGCGCGTGGGGCGACGAGCGTTTCCCGGCGGGCGGACCGGTGGCCGACGGCGCGGCGCGCGCGGGCACGGGACCTGCGCCGCAGACCGGCCCGGGCGACGACGCACCCTCCGCCCCGACCCCGGACCCGGAGGGGATCCTCTGGGACGTCCCCGCCGACGTCGAGGGACCCGACTACGCGTGGCTGGCGGGGGAGGCGAGCGTCATCACCGCGCTGCGCCGCTTCCTCGTGCGTGACAAGGGGCTCGACCGCCGCTCGGTGGCGTTCATGGGCTACTGGCGCCGCGGGCGGTCCGAGGGCAGCTGACCGGCGCGGCCGGGCGGTAGGACCGGTGCTGCCGTCCGGCACGGGAAAGGTGCACCCCGCGGGGAAGGTCCCGCCGGAGGACCCCCTGCTGCGGGTGGCCTCCGACGTGGTCGGCACCCGGCGAGGTGGGCTCCATGCCCTCCTGCTCCAGGCCGGGCACGTCATGCGGTCGCCGACCGTCGACCGCCTGGTCGAGCGCTGGCCGCGCTGCTGTCGGCCGGCAACCTGCTGGTGCTCATGGACCACGAGATCCCGTGGTCCGGACGCGTGCACGAGCGCGGTGCGGCGCTCGAGAACGGCGGGTGGGGAGCAGCGGCCTCCGCCGATGTCGGTCCGCTGCTCGACGCCATGGTGGCGGGCAACCTGTTCGGGACCCTCAAGCTCCTCACGATCAGCTGAGCGCCGTACCCGCGAACGAGGCGCCGGGTCTCGTCCCACGCCCCACGTCGGAGGTGTCGGGACGAGACCCGGGGCGGCCCGGGCGATCGACGTCAACGCGCCGGCGGCTCCCAGCCCGGGTCGCGCCCGATGAACCCGACGAGCCGGTCCTGCGCCGAGGCGTCCTCGGGCACCGGCACCGCCGGCCCGTACTGGCCGCTCGAGCGCAGGACGTCCTCCATCGGCGCCATGCCGTCGAGCATCGCCTCGGCCAGCTCGGGATCGAGACCCGGCTCCTGACCGGTCGCTCGCGCGAGGTCCCACGTGTGCATGAAGACGTCGCCCACGTAGAACTGGCTGATCGCCTGCGGGAGCGGGACCTCCCCGACGTTCGGGTTCGACAGGGACAGGTCGGCGGACGCCGGGTCGTCGAGGAGCGCCTGGACGGCGTCCCGCTGGTGGTTCCAGGCGCCCGCGGGGTCGTCGTCCGCCGACGGCCCCGGCGGGAGGTCCGGCCCGCCGGAGCCCGCGAGCATCGCGGGGAACCACGTGGTCAGGTGCCCGACGACGTCGCGGGCCGTCCAGCCCGCCACCGGTGACGGCGCGTCCCACGCCTGCGGTGCGACGCCGTCGACCACCGCGGTGAAGGTGCCGGCGACCTCGCGGTGGAAGTCGGCCGGTGGGGCGTCGGGCCTCATGCCGCGCCCGCCTCGAGGAGGTCGTCGAGCTTCTCGAAGCCCTCGACGACGCCGGTCTCCATGCCGCTCGCGAGCATCGCGTCGCGTGCCTCCATCGTGTCGACGACCGAGTGCAGCGTGAGCCGGGTGCGGCCGTCGCCGAGGTGCTCGAACGTGCCCGTCTCGAGGGACACGCCGTTCGGAAAACCGGTGAACGTGAACGTCTGGACGATCCGCTCGTCGGGCCGGACCTCGTGGAACGAGCCGTAGAAGCGGTACTCCTCGCCGTCGGCCCGGCTGACGTACCGGTACTTTCCGCCGGTCGTGCAGTCCCACTCCTCGATCTCGGTGGGGAGCTCCCTCGGGCCGATCCACCGCGCGAACAGGTCGCGATCGGTGTAGGCGTGGAACACCTTCGACACAGGGTGGTCGAACTCGCGGACGATCGTGATCGTCGGCAGTGCGGGGTCGGCCTGGATGGTGGTCTCGGGGTGCTGGGTGGTCGCGCTCATGGTCTCTGCTCCTTCGGTGAGGTGCTGCTGGCGGTGATGTCGGTGGCGGCGTCGTCGTCCATCGAGTCGAGGACGGCGTCGAGGCGGCGGAACCGGTCCTCGGCCCGTGCCCGGTACAGCTCGATCCACGTCGTCATGCCGGCGAGAACCTCCGCCTCGAGGTGGATCGGTCGGCGCTGGGCGTCCCTGGTGCGGGTGACCACACCGGCGCGCTCGAGCACCGCGATGTGCTTGGCGACCGCCTGCACCGAGAACGGGTAGCCCTCGGCGAGCTCGGTCAGCGTCGCGTCACCCTCGGCGAGCCGGGCGACGATGTCGCGCCTGGTCCGGTCGGCGAGTGCCGCGAACATCTGATCGAGGGAGTCGTCCTGCACGGTGTCATCCTCTGCGTCCCTGTTGTTCAACCTCTCGGTTGACTATGAAGGTAGGGGACGGGCGTGGCGTGGTCAACCCTTTGGTTGAGTACGCAGGGCGAACGTGTCAGGTCGTGGTGCCGCGGTCCGCGGTGGTGACCGCCGCGGAGTCGCCGTCGGCCGGCGTGGCGTCAGCCGTGAGGGCGTCGGCCGGCGTGGCGTCAGCCGGGAGGGCGTCGGCCGGGGTGGTGGCCGCCGTGGAGTCGCCGTCGGCCGGGAGGGTGTCGGCCGGGAGGGTGTCGGCCGGGGTGGCGTCGGCCGAGCGCCGGCGCGCCCGGCGGTGCAGGGCGAACGTCGTGAACCCGACGACGAGGAGCGCGGCGATGACGAGGAGCCCGAGCGGCGATCCGGCGAACGCCGCGATGAGCGCACCCCAGACCGCGAACCCGATCGTCGAGTAGATCGCCGCCCACGCGAGGGCCCCGGGGACCTGGGCGATCGAGTACTTCCACCAGGCGATGCGCAGGATGCCGGCACCGGCCTGGATCATCGACTGGAACCCGACGGTGAGGTAGCCGATCGGCACCATGACCAGGCCCCATCGGCGCAGGGCGTCGACCCCGCGCTGCGGGCCCTCGCCCGAGAGCCAGCCATGCGCCCTCGCCTGCCAGCCTCCTGTCGGGTGGGTGCGGGTGACCGTCAGGTGGGTCGCCCACCGGCCGAGCCAGTAGATCATCTGCCCGCGCGCGGTCGCCCCGAGGTAGAGGACGACGAAGACGACCCAGAAGGGCCATCCGGCGAGGAAGTCGGGCACACCAGCATTGTCACCCCCCGGGGTGGCGGGCGGGCCGCGACGTGAGGAGATCCACCGCGCCGCCCCGGCGCGGGTGCGCGGGCGGTCGGGGCGCGCGGGGCGCCGATCGGCGGAGAGACCGTGGCGTCAGCGAACGGAGGTGATCGGCGCGGTGTCGTGCGTGCGGCGCGACAGCGGCGTCAGCCGGCGGAGCTGGGCGGCGCGGTGACGGTGACGTCGTCGTCGTGCTCGGGGTGGGGGTCGACGGGTGCGGACCGCCGGCGGCGCGACGCCTCGAGGACCGGCCGGACGACTGCCGCCGCGGCGTAGGCCCCGATCGCGATGACGACGATCGTGGCCCCGGGGGACCAGGGGTTGACGTAGGTGACGACGAGGCCGAGGACGGTGACCACGAGGCCGATCGCCATCGCGAGCCGCATCGTTCCCCGGAAGGACCGGGTGAGCTGCTGGGCCGCCGCGACGGGGACGATCATGAGCGCCGACACGAGCAGGACGCCGACGACCCGCATCGACACCGACACCGTCAGCGCCGCCATGACCGAGACGGTCGCGGACAGGAGCCAGGTGGGCAGGCCGGAGGCGCGGGCGAGCTCCTCGTCGTGGCACAGGGCGAAGAGGGCGGGCCGCAGCCCGACCCCGACCCCGATGACGACCACGGCGAGCGCGAGGGCGAGCCACATGTCGAGCGAGCTGACGGTGGCGATCGACCCGAACAGGTAGCCCGTGAGCGTCGAGCTCGAGCCGCCCGAGATCGTGATGATGAGGACGCCACCCGCGATGCCGCCGTAGAAGAGCATGGCGAGCGCGACGTCGCCCGAGGTGCGGCCACGCGCCCGGACGAGCTCGATGAGCAGGGCGCCGACCACGGACGCCACGACGGCTCCCGGCACCGCGAACCGGTCCACCGGCATGACGCCGAGCGCCGAGCCGACGAGCCAGCCGAGCGCGACGCCGGTCAGCGCGACGTGCCCGATGCCGTCCCCGAGCAGGGCGAGCCGCCGCTGGACGAGGTAGGTGCCCATGACCGGGGCCGCGATCCCGACGAGCACCGCCACCAGCAGCGCGCGGCGCATGAGGGGGCTGGCCAGCATCTCCTGGAGCGTGGTGAGCAGGTCCATCAGCGCACCCCCGAGGGGTCGGGGAGCGGGGCGCCGACGTCGAGGACGCCGGGCCGTGCGTCGTCGGTGTCGCCGTGCGCGTGGTCGTGGTGATGGTCGGGATGGTCGTGGCCGGCCGCGGGCGCGGGCGGCGCCCCGTCGTGGACGACCCGGCCGTGGCGCAGCACGACGGCGCGGTCGAGGAGGGGGCCGAGCGGCCCGGGCTCGTGGAGGACGACGACGACGGCGCCGCCGCCCGCGGTGAACTCGGCGAGCAGGTCGGTGGTCGCCCGCTGCGACGCGGTGTCCATCGCTGACAGGGGCTCGTCGAGGACGAGCAGGTCGGGGTCGCGCACGAGGGCGCGGGCGAGGAGGATGCGCTGCTGCTGGCCCCCGGACAGGATGTGCACGGGGTCGGCCGCACGGTCCGCGAGGCCGACCCGGTCGAGCGCCGTGCGGGCCCGGTCCGCCACGCCGCGGCGGGGCCGCCAGCGCCAGCCCGCGAGGTCGCCCGCGGCGACCACCTCGAGCGCCGTGGCCGGGACGCCCGCCGCCGCGGACGACCGCTGCGGCATGTAGCCGAGCCGACGCCAGGGGACGAGTCGGCGCGGCCCGGCGAGGTCCGCGCCGTGCAGCCGCACGATGCCCGAGGTCGGCGGCCGCACGCCGACGACGGCGCGCACGAGCGTGGACTTGCCCGACCCGTTGGGCCCCATGAGGGCGACCCGTTCGCCGGGCCGGACGGTGAGGGAGACGCCGCGCAGGATCGGTTGGCCGTCGATGCTCACCCGGACGTCGTCGACCTCGAGGGGGCTGGGGGCGGGGGCGGGGTCAGCCACAGCGCTGCCCGGTGGCGAGGGCGTCGATGTTCGCCTGCATGGCGTCACGGTAGTCACCCTCGGCGGGGGCGATCTCGAGCGGGTCGAGCACCGCGACCTCGGTCGAGGTCTGCTCGGCGACCGCGCGGACCGCGTCGTCGGGCGCGTTCGCGTCGCGGTAGAGCGTGCTCACGCCGGTGTCCTCGACGAGCGCCGTCAGCTCGGCGATGCGCGCCGGGCTCACCTCGGTGCCGCCGTCGAGCCCCGCGAGCCCGGTCTCCTCGAAGCCGTGCGGTGCGAGCAGGTAGCCGTACGCCTCGTGCCCGACGACGACGGTCGACACCTCGCAGCCGGCGAGCTCCGACCCGATCCGACCGCCCAGGTCCTCGAGGTCGGTCACGACCGTCTCGAGGTTGGCGGCGTAGGTCTCCGCGCCGTCCGGGTCGATCTCGCTGAGGGACGCCGTGATCTCCTCGGCCAGGGCGATCATCCGCTCGGGGTCGAGCCACACGTGCGGGTCGAGCGCGCCGTGGTCGTGGCCGGCGTGCGCGTCCTCGCCACCCGTCTCGGGGGCCGCGTCCTCGTGCGTGTCGTCGTCGTGCTCGTGGTCGTCCGAGGCGGAGTCCTCGTCGTCGTGCTCGTGGTCCTCGTCGGCGCCGGCGCCCTCGGCGAGGAGCTCCTCGGGGGCGAGCGGCCGGGTGGGGGTCGAGGCGTCGAGGACGGACGTGCCGCCGAGCTGCGCCACGGCGTCGTCCATCGCGGACTGGTACTCCGGCAGGTGGACGACGAGGTCCGACTGCTCGAGGTCGACGACCTGGGCGGGGGCGAGCTCGAGCGAGTGGGCGTCGGCTCCGGGCGGCGTCACGTTGGTCACCGCGACCCGGTCGCCGCCGAGCTCCTCGGTCAGCCACTCGAACGCATAGACGGCGGTGCCGACGGTGACCTCGGCGTCCGGGTCGTCCCCGGAACCCGAGCCGCAGCCGGCGAGCAGGAGTGCGGCGGCAGGCGCAGCGAGCGCGAGGGGGCGGCGGGGCATGAAAGTCATTCTCAAGAGGTGTGAGAACGGTTGTCAACACGAGGGAGTCGTCGGCGGTATGACGTGCGACGCACCCGCCCGTCGCGGGCACGACCCGGGTCGGGCACCGTCCGCCGGCCACGAGCCACGGGCCACGGGTCACGGCGACCCGGGTGGTGCGCGTGGGCCCCACCCTGCAGGACCGCCGGTGGTCAGTACCCTGTTCTGGTGGTGCGCCTGCGCGACCGTGCCGGCGAGCAGGGGGAAGAGGAGTCATGTCAGGTCGGCCGCTCGGCAGCCGGTACACGCTCGATCGCGAGATCGGCCGGGGCGCCGTCGGGTCCGTCTGGCGCGGGCACCGCAACGACGACGGCCAGGTGGTCGCGATCAAGCGCCTGCGCTCGGAGGTGGCCGAAGACCTGGAGATCGTCCGCCGGTTCATCCAGGAGCGGGCGCTCCTGACGAACGTCGTCCACCCCAACGTGGTGCAGGTGATCGACCTCGTGGTCGAGGGCAGCACGCTGGCGATCGTCATGGAGCTCGTCGAGGGCGGTGACCTGCGCCAGGAGGTCGACCGGCGTGGGACCCTCGCGCCCGGCGACGCCGCCGCGTACGGCGCGGGGGTGGCCCGCGGGCTGGCCGCGATCCACGCCGGCGGCGTCGTCCACCGCGACGTCAAGCCCGCGAACATCCTGCTCGACCGCACCGACGACGGGGCGGTGCCGAAGGTGACGGACTTCGGCGTCGCGCGCGTGACGCACGGCGAGATCACCGAGGCGACGAGCGCGACGATGGTGGTCGGCACCCCGCTGTACATGGCCCCGGAGATCGTCCTCGAGCGGCTGCCCACCCCCGCGAGCGACATCTACTCGTTCGGGATCCTCGTGTACCGGATGCTCACCGGCGTCACCCCCTTCACCGGTGACGGCGGGACCTACGGCGTCATGCGCCGCCAGACCGAGCTCCTGCCGGGCCGGCCCGACGGCCTCCCGGACGAGCTGTGGGACGTGGTCCAGCGCTGCCTCGACAAGGAGCCCGAGGCGCGCCCCGAGGCCGCGGCGCTCGCCGACGAGCTCGACGCGCTCGCGACCGTGCTCGCCGACCTGCCGGCCCGACCGAGGCTCGTCCACCCGCCGGTGGGGACACCCGCCCGGCGCCCGGCTCTCGCCGACGGTCCGACGGCGCTGGGCGTGACGGCGGACGGTTCGAGCGAGGGCGGACGCCCGTCGGGCAGCTCGCCGGCCGCCGGGTCCAGGCCCGCCGACGACAGCTCGGCCGGTTCCCGGGCGGCAGGCTCGTCGTCGTCCTCGTCCGTAGGAACGGCCTCCGCCGGCTCCTCGTCGTCGGGGACCGCGGGTGAGCACGCGCCCGACGACGCCGAGCCGACCGTGCGACGCGACCGGACCGGGCTCGTCCCGGCCGTCGGGGGCCCGGTCGTCTCCGCCGGGGCGCCCGGCAGGGGAGCGCCGCTGCGCGTGCACGGCGAGGTCGTCGACGACGGGTACGACGCGCGTCGCAGGCGCGGCCGCACCCTCCCGCTCGTCCTCGTCTCCGCCGTCGCCGTGCTCGCCCTCGTCGTGGCCGGCGTCCTCTGGTTCACGCGCGACACCGAGCCCGAGGTGACGGTCATGCCGAACCTGTGGGGCATGACGCTCGAGGAGGCGGAGGAGGAGATGGGCGGCGTCGACGTCGTCGCCGTGGACGGCCTCGCCGACAGTCACGAGATCGGCACGGTGATGGGTCAGTCGCCGCGGACCGACGAGCCCGTCGACGGCGAGGTCGAGGTGACGATCGCGCGGGAGAGTGAGCGCCGCGACCTCGCGGACCTCGAGCCCCTCACCGGCGATGACCTCTCCGAACCCGTCCAGGAGGCCGTCGACCTCGGCGAGGAGGCCTTCCTGCGCGGATACACCTCCGAGCCGAGCGTGCCGGAGGGCGCCTGGGGGTGGGACCTGGACTCCGGGTTCCGGGTGTTCCGCGCAGAGATCGGCCGGATGCCCGCCACCTTCGACGACGAGGCGCATCAGACGACCTACGACTCGTACACGGTCGCCGTCGAGGTCACGGGCGACGGCGAGATCCTGTGGAGCGGGTCCGTCACGCTCGACGAGCCCCGGGCGCTCACGCTCGACGTCGAGGGGGTCGACGAGATCGTGGTCCGCTGGTCGCTGACGAGCGGCGGCGACAATGCCACTGCCGGCTTCGCCATCGGTGACGGGCGTGTGCTCGCCGCGCCCGGCGAGCTCCCCGAGCGCTACCAGGACGGCTGACGCGCCGCGGATCGGTACCCTGTCGCAGGACCGTTCCCCCCTTCCCGCCCCTCCGCACCGACACCCGAGGATCCATGACGTCACGCCCGCTCGGCAGCCGATACACGCTCGACCGCCAGGTCGGCCGCGGCGCGATGGGCTCCGTCTGGGCGGGGCACCGCAACGACGACGGCCACGAGGTGGCGGTCAAGATCCTGCGGTCGGAGTACGCCGAGGACCCCGAGATCGTCCAGCGGTTCGTCCAGGAGCGCTCGTTCCTCGTCCGGGTCGTCCACGCCAACGTGGTACGGGTCCACGACCTCGTGGTCGAGGGCAGCACGCTCGCCATCGTCATGGAGTTCGTCGCGGGCGGCGACCTGCGCGGCCTGCTCGACGAGCGCGGGACGCTCCCGCCGGGCGAGGCCGCGTGGTTCGGCCGACAGATCGCGGTCGGGCTCGCCGCCATCCACGATCGCGGTGTCATCCACCGCGACGTCAAGCCGGGCAACGTCCTGCTCGCCGGCGGAGGCGGTGACGTCGCCGAGGGTGACGACGGCGGCGCGGGCGAGGGGATCGTGCCGAAGGTGTCCGACTTCGGCGTCGCCCGCGTCACGCAGGCCCTCCACTCGACGACGTCGACCGCGATGCTCGGCACCCCCCTCTACATGGCGCCCGAGGTCATCGAGGAGCTGCCGCCCGGCCCGGCGACGGACGTCTACGCGCTCGGCGTCATGCTCTACGAGATGGTCGTCGGGGTGACCCCGTTCGCCGGCCCCGGCGGCACGTACGGCGTGCTGCGCCGGCACTCCGAGCTGCTGCCCGGCCGCCCCGACGGGTTCCCGGACCAGCTGTGGACCGCCGTGACGCGGATGGTCGACAAGGAGGCCCGCGAGCGTCCGTCGGCCACCGACGTGGCCGAGGAGCTGGGGCACCTGGCCGAGGAGCTGCGCGGCCTGCCGGCGCTGACCGCGCTCGACGCGCCGCCTCCGGGTGCGCCCGCGCCCCGGCGGACCGACGACGACGCCACGGCCGACCTCGGCCGGCGCACCGCGACCGCCGCAACCGGTGGTGACGAGACCCGTCAGGTCGACCCGGCCCTGCTCGAGCAGGGTGCGGGTCCCGGCAGCACGCGGCTCGCGCCGAGCGCGGGAGGTGCGGCGGCCGCGGGAGGCGCCGCGGGGGCCGGTGGCGCCTCCGCGCCAGGCTCAGTGCCGGCGGCCGGTGCCCAGGGCGCGCCGCCGTGGTCCGCGGCGTCCGCGCACGACCCGGGTGCGGGGCCGATGGTGGCGGGGTCGCCCGCCGCAGCGCCCGGCACGTACGGCAGCCCCGGCGCGGGTGCACCAGGCTACGGCGGGCCGGGTGGCGGCTCGTACGTCGGACCGGCCGCAGGTGGTCCCGGGTACGGGGGAGCGGCCGGCGGGCCGTACGGCGGTTCGGCGTCCTACGGCGGTCCGGGCTCGCCCGGGTCCGCCGGTGGTGGTCCGGCCGGGTACGGCGGCGCGGCGGCCTACGGCGGCGCAGCGGCCACCGGTGGGAACGCCTCCCGCGCCCCGGGTGCGGCTGCGCGACCGCGCCTGCCGCTGCTCGTCGGGGGCGGCGTCGTCGCGCTCCTCGTCGTCGTGCTCCTGCTCTGGGCGTTCGTGTTCCGGTCGAGCCCGACCCCGGACCTTGCCGGGCAGACGGTCGAGCAGGCGCAGGCAGAGCTCGGCGACGGCACCGAGATCGCCACCACCGAGGTGCTCTCGGACGGTGAGCCGGTCGGCACGATCGTCGGGCAGACCCCCGCGGCGGGCGAGGACCACGACGGGTCGGTCGAGGTCGAGGTCGCCGTCCCGAGCACCTCGATGTATCTCGACGAGCTCGACTACATCTCCGGCTCCGGGTTCAACATCGCGGGGCAGGGGCCGATCGAGATCGCGGGCCGGTCCTACCCGAGAGCGCTCGACTCCGGCAACTACAACGACTCGGGTACGTGGGGCTGGACGCTCGACGGCGGCTTCGAACGGTTCCGCGGGACGATCGGGCGGTTCGAGGACCCCGAGCTCGCCGGTGACGACCTCGAGGGCTTCGACGACCGGGTCGTGCGCGTGCAGTTCTCCACTGACGGCGCGCTGCGGTGGAGCGAGGAGGTCACCCTCGGCGAGCCCGTCGAGATCGACCTCGACGTGGCCGGCGCGGAGGAGCTGACGATGACCTACACGTCGCTCGACGGAGGTATCGCCACCGTGGCGATCGGCGACGGCCGCGTCCTCGCCTACCCGGACCAGGTCCCGGAGATCTACCGGGAGAGCTAGCGGCGAGCGTGTCCGAGCCGGGCGAGCCCCCGGTCCCCGTGCTGCAGCGGGCCGCGTGGCGCCCGACACCGGTCGCGGTCCGCGCTGCGGCGGATCGATGTGCCCCGCGGCGTCCCGTCCGTCTACGGTTGTCCCCGTCCGCACCACCCGGGTGCGGCTCGAGCGCCGGGCACCGCCCGGCAGAACCTGGAGACCACATGGCCGCCACCGCTCTCGACAACGTCATCTCCCTCGCCAAGCGCCGGGGATTCGTGTTCCAGTCCGGCGAGATCTACGGCGGTACCCGCTCCGCCTGGGACTACGGTCCCCTCGGCGTCGAGCTCAAGGACAACATCAAGCGCCAGTGGTGGCGGCACATGGTCACCTCGCGCGACGACGTCGTGGGGCTGGACTCCGCGATCATCCTGCCGAGCCAGGTGTGGCACGCGTCGGGCCACGTCGGTGTGTTCACCGACCCGCTGACGGAGTGCCTCGAGTGCCACAAGCGGTTCCGGGTCGACCAGATGCAGGAGGAGTACGCCGAGCGCAAGGGCCTCGACGACCCCGACGCCGTCGAGCTGACCGAGCTGCCGTGCCCCAACTGCGGCAACCGCGGGAAGTGGACCGAGCCCCGCGACTTCAACATGATGCTCAAGACCTACCTCGGCCCGATCGAGGACGAGTCCGGCCTGCACTACCTGCGGCCCGAGACCGCGCAGGGCATCTTCGTCAACTTCGCCAACGTCATGACCTCCGCGCGCCGCAAGCCGCCGTTCGGCATCGGCCAGATCGGCAAGTCGTTCCGCAACGAGATCACGCCCGGCAACTTCATCTTCCGCACGCGCGAGTTCGAGCAGATGGAGATGGAGTTCTTCGTCGAGCCCGGCACCGACGAGGACTGGCACGAGTACTGGATCGAGCAGCGCACCGCCTGGTACACGGGGCTCGGCATCGCCCGCGAGAACCTCCGGCACTTCGAGCACCCCGCCGAGAAGCTCTCCCACTACTCCAAGCGGACCGTCGACATCGAGTACAAGTTCGGGTTCACGGGCAGCGAGTGGGGCGAGCTCGAGGGCATCGCCAACCGCACCGACTTCGACCTCTCGACGCACTCCGAGCACTCCGGCAAGGACCTGTCCTACTTCGACCAGACGAAGGACACCCGCTGGACGCCCTACGTCATCGAGCCGGCCGCCGGTCTCACGCGCTCGCTCATGGCGTTCCTCGTCGAGGCCTACACCGAGGACGAGGCGCCCAACGCCAAGGGCGGGGTCGACACCCGCACCGTGCTCAAGCTCGACCACCGGCTCGCGCCCGTCAAGGCCGCCGTGCTCCCGCTCTCGCGCAACGCCGACCTCTCGCCGATGGCGCGCGACCTCGCGGCCGAGCTGCGGCAGAGCTGGAACGTCGACTTCGACGACGCCGGGGCCGTGGGCCGACGCTACCGTCGGCAGGACGAGATCGGGACGCCCTACTGCCTCACGGTCGACTTCGACTCGCTCGAGGACCGGGCCGTCACCGTGCGCGACCGCGACTCGATGACCCAGGAGCGCGTCTCGCTCGACCAGGTGGCGGGGTACCTCGCCCAGCGTCTCGTCGGAGCCTGACCGCCGTCCCGGCGCCTGACGGATTCAGCGCGCGGGCGGGTCGACATCGTCCGACCCGCGTCGGTCACTCGTCCTGGGTGGCCGGCGCGGGGGCGCCGTGAGGACCGTCGCACGCCTTGGGCCGGTTCGCTGCCGCACAATGGAGGGTCCGTCGCCCGGTGCGGCGGGCACGAGGCGGACGGCGGACGAGCAGGAGCTGGTGGATGAGCGAGTCGACGACGCGGGTGACCGGCGAGCCGGACCCGCCGCACACGGCGACGGACGCGCTGCGCACCCCGGCCCCGCTCCAGGTGGGGGAGGTTCGCGTCGGCGTGCCCGTCGTCCTGGCCCCCATGGCCGGCGTCACCCTGCCGCCGTTCCGGCAGCTGTGCCGTGAGGCGGGCGAGGCGGCCCTGGCGCCGACCGCCCGGGTGAGCTCCGCCGTCGGGACCCATGCCCCGGCCGGGCTGTACGTGTGCGAGATGATCACCTCCCGCGCGCTCGTCGAGCGCACGCCCGAGACGATGCGGATGATCACCCCCGACCCCACGGACCCCGTGCGGTCAGTGCAGCTCTACGGCGTCGACCCGGTCACGGTGGCGGCCGCGGTGCGGATCCTCGTCGAGGAGGACTGGGCCGACCACGTCGACCTCAACTTCGGCTGCCCGGTCCCCAAGGTCACGCGCAAGGGCGGGGGAGCGGCGCTGCCGTGGAAGGCCGACCTGTTCAGCGACATCGTGCGCGGTGCCGTCGACGCCGCCCGCTCGGCCAGCCGGGGTCGCGGGCACGAGGTGCCGGTGACCGTGAAGATGCGCATGGGCATCGACGACGAGCACCTCACCTACCTCGACGCCGGACGGGCCGCCGAGGCCGCCGGCGCCGCGGCCGTCGCGCTGCATGCCCGCACGCTCGAGCAGCACTACTCGGGGACCGCGCGCTGGGAGGCGATCGCCCGACTCAAGGAGGCCGTGACGACCGTCCCCGTGCTCGGGAACGGCGACCTGTGGTCCGCCGAGGACGCCGCCGAGATGATGCGGACGACCGGGGCGGACGGCGTCGTCGTCGGTCGTGGGTGCCAGGGCAGGCCGTGGCTGTTCACCGACCTCGTCGCGGCGGCGACCGGCTCGGACCGGCGGGTGCGGCCCGGGCTGCGCGACGTGACCGGGGTGCTGCGCCGCCACGCCGAGCTCATGGCCGAGCACTTCGGCGACGAGGACCGGGCCATGCGCGAGATGCGCAAGCACGTGGCGTGGTACTTCAAGGGTTACCCCGTCGGCGGCGACGCGCGTCGGGCGTTCGCCCTCATCTCCACGCTGGCCGAGCTGGATGCGCTGATCGCCGACCTCGACCTCGACTCGCCGTACCCGGGTGAGGGAGCCGAGGGGCAGCGGGGAAGGGCCGGCGGACCGAAGCGCGCGCACCTGCCGGACGCCTGGTTGAGCTCGCGCACCGTCGACGACGAGTTCGCCGCGGTGCTGCGGCAGGCCGAACTGTCGGTGTCCGGGGGCTGACACCGGGGCGGGGGAGCGTGAGGTCGCGGGAGCCGGACGCGCGAAGGGGCGCGCAGCCGCGGTGGCCGCGCGCCCCTCGGCACGTCGGGGAATCCCCTCGCTCGCGGGAGGAGTTCCCCTCACTCGTCGATCAGTTGACGTCCTCGTCGACCCAGTCGAACGTCTTCGTCACGGCCTTCTTCCACAGGCGGTAGGTCCGCTCGCGCTCGGCCTCGTCGAGCTGCGGCGTCCACCGCTTGTCCTCGGCCCAGTTGTCGATGACGTCCTGCTCGCCGTTCCAGAACCCGACGGCGATGCCCGCGGCGTACGCGGCGCCCAGCGCGGTCGTCTCGGCGACGACGGGCTTGACGACGTCGACCCCGAGGATGTCGGCCTGGAACTGCATGAGGGTCTCGTTGGCGACCATGCCGCCGTCGACCTTGAGCTCGGCGAGGTCGACGCCGGAGTCGGCGTTCATCGCGTCGAGGACCTCGCGCGTCTGGAAGGCCGTGGCCTCGAGGGTGGCGCGGGCGATGTGCCCCTTGTTGACGAACCGGGTCATGCCGACGAGCGCGCCGCGGGCGTCGGACTTCCAGTACGGGGCGAACAGGCCGGAGAACGCCGGGACGAAGTAGGTGCCGCCGTTGTCCTCGACCGTCTTGGCGAGCTCCTCGACCTCCGGAGCGCTGGAGATGATGCCGAGGTTGTCGCGCAGCCACTGGACGAGCGAGCCGGTCACGGCGATCGAGCCCTCGAGGCAGTACACGGCCGGCTGGTCGCCGATCTTGTAGCCCAGCGTGGTGAGCAGCCCGTTCTCGGAGAACACCGGCTCGTTCCCGGTGTTGATGAGCATGAAGTTGCCCGTGCCGTAGGTGTTCTTGGCCATGCCCTTCTCGAAGCAGGCCTGGCCGAACGTGGCGGCCTGCTGGTCGCCGAGGATGCCGGAGATCGGCACGTCGGCGAGCAGCCCCTGTCCGCGACCCTTGCCGTAGACCTCGGAGGAGGAGCGGATCTCGGGGAGCATCGAGAGCGGGACGCCCATGTCGGCCGCGATGTCCTCGGCCCAGCTCAGGGTCTTGACGTCCATGAGCATCGTGCGCGAGGCGTTGGTGACGTCGGTGACGTGCAGGCCGCCGTCGACGCCGCCCGTCATGTTCCACAGCACCCAGGCGTCGGTGTTGCCGAAGATGAGGTCGCCGGACTCGGCCTTCTCGCGGGCGCCGTCGACGTTGTCGAGGATCCACTTGATCTTCGGCCCGGAGAAGTAGGTGGCGAGCGGCAGTCCGACGCGGGACTTGTACTTCTCGTCGCCCTCGGAGCCCGCGAGCTCCTTGCAGATGGCGTCGGTGCGGGTGTCCTGCCAGACGATCGCGTTGTAGATCGGCTCACCGGTGGTCCTGTCCCAGACGACGGTGGTCTCGCGCTGGTTGGTGATGCCCGCGGCGGCGATGTTGCCCGCGTTGAGGGAGGCCTTGGACAGGGCCTGGCCCACGGCCTCCCGGACGTTGTTCCAGATCTCCTTCGGGTCGTGCTCGACCCAGCCCGCCCTCGGGAAGATCTGCTCGTGCTCGAGCTGGCCGACCGAGACGATCTGCCCGGAGTGGTCGAAGATGATGGCCCGGGAGGAGGTCGTTCCCTGGTCGATCGCGAGGACGTACTTCTGGTCGCTCATGGTGGGGGCGGTTCCTTTCGACTTCGGTGTCGATGTGCATCCGGCCGCCGGCGGTTTCCGGTGGCCGGTCCTTGTGGGGGTGGACGGACGGGCGGGGACCGGTGGGTTCCCGCCCGTCCAGGCAGTACGTGTCAGTGTGCCGACGAGAGGTCCTCGACGGGGACCAGCTGCGGGGCCTGCACGCGTGCGGCCGAGGCCGCCTCGTCGTTGTCGGTCTGCTGGGCGGCGAGGATCGCGTCCGCCTGCGCGACCCAGCTCTGGACCTCCTGCTCACGCCGGGCGTCGTCCCAGCCGAGCAGGGAACCCATGACCTCGGCGACCTCGGGGGCCGCCGCCTTGCCACGGTCGGGCAGCTCGAAGTCGAGCCGGACGCGGTGCAGCAGCATGTCCTCGAGGTGCAGCGCACCCTCGTGGGTGACGCCGTAGGCGACCTCGGCGCGCAGGTAGTCCGGCGCGTGCTCGAGCGGCGCGCCGAGGCTCGGGTCGGCGTCGACGGTCGAGAGGACCTCGGTCACCTCGGACCCGTAGCGCGAGACGAGGTGCTCGGCGCGTGCCCGGGTGAGGTTGTACTTCGACGCCAGGCGCGGTAGCTGCCGGCGCGTGGCCTCGAGCCCGGGAGCCCCCACGAGCGGGGTCCTCTCGGTGATCGACGGCGTCGCCTTGGCCCGAGCCTTCCCGATCGCGTGGTCGACCGCGTCCTGGGCCATGAGCCGGTACGAGGTGAGCTTGCCGCCGGCGATGACGGTGAGGCCGGGCTGCGGCGTGGTCACCGTGTGCTCGCGGGAGACCTTCGTCGACTCGCCGTCGCCCTTGTCCACCGGCTGGAGGAGGGGGCGCAGGCCGGCGTACGTGCCGATGATGTCGTCCCGCGTCAGCTTGTCGAGAAGCACCGAGTTGGCCTGCTCGAGGACGTAGTCGATGTCCTCCGCGGTCGCCACCGGCGAGTCCACCTGCTCGGTCCACTTGGTGTCCGTGGTGCCGATGACCCAGTAGCGCTGCCACGGGATGATGAAGAGGACCGACTTCTCGGTGCGCAGGAAGACGCCGGTGCTGCCCTCGATCCGCTCCTTGGGCACCACGATGTGGATGCCCTTCGAGGCGAGGACCTGGAGCCCGCCCTCGGCGCCGCCGAGCGTCTCGGTCTCCTCGGTCCACACGCCGGTCGCGCCGATGACGTTCTTCGCGCGCACGGTGATCTCGCGGCCGGTCTCGAGGTCCTTGACGATCGCGCCGGTCGCGCGGCCGGTGGCATCCGTGGTGATCGACGTGACCTGCGAGCGCGTCGCGGCGTGGGCGCCGTAGCCCTGCGCGGTCCGCACGAGGGTCATGACGAGCCGCGCGTCGTCCACGCGGGCGTCGTAGAAACGGATGCCGCCGATGAGGGTGTCGGGGTCGAGGCTCGGGACGAGGTCCATCGCGCCCTTGTGGCTGTAGTGCTTCTGCATCGGCACGGTCGCGCCCTTGTTGCCGAGGATCGACAGCGCGTCGTACATGCCGACGCCGACCGCCGAGTAGCCACGCTCGATGACGCGCTGCTTGAGCGGCCAGAGGAACGGCTGGGCGGAGACGAGGTGCGGTGCCGTCGTCGTCAGGAGGATGCCGCGCTCCTTCAGCGCCTCGGAGACGAGGGCGAAGTTGAGCTGGTAGAGGTAGCGGAGCCCGCCGTGGATGAGCTTGGAGGACCACTGCGAGGTGCCGGACGCCCAGTCGCGCATCTCGACGATCCCGGTGCTGAGGCCGCGCGTGGCCGCGTCGAGCGCGATGCCGGCGCCGGTGACGCCTCCGCCGATGACGAGGACGTCGAGCTCGGTCTCGGCCATCGTGTCCAGGGCGTCCTGCCGGGACTCCTGCGTGAGTGCTGTCGTGTTCACGTGCTCGCTCCTCCATCGGCTCGTGCGTCGACGTCGGGGATCGCGTCCACCGCGTCGTGTTCTCCTTAGGATGGTCGCCATCGCACATCCGCACAACTTGGGTGAGCGGACGTGCAGAGTGACGGAGGACCGGTGGACGAGCGTGACCGAGAGCGGGAGGTCTTCGAGGCCGCCTCGATGTACTACCTGCAGGACGAGACCATGGAGACGATCGCCCGGCGCACGGGGGTCTCGCGCTCGACCGTGTCCCGACTCATCAAGCAGGCGCGCGCGTCGGGCATGGTGCGGATCGAGCTGCACCCGCCCGCCGAGATGGGGACGCGCGAGTCGATGGTGCTGCGCGACCTGTTCGACGTGCAGACCCATGTCGTGACGGTCCGGCCGGCGTCGACGGACGTGCAGCGGCTCGAGCAGGTGGCGCGCGTGGCCGGGCGGCTCGTGTCGGGCTGGATGCAGCCCGGCTCCGTGCTCGGGATCGCGTGGGGCAACACGATCGCGGCCGTCGTCGCCCAGTTCGTCGCCCGCTCGGCGCCGCGTTCGGCCGTGGTCCAGCTCAACGGCGCCGCCAACCCGACGACGACCGGCATCCCGTACGCCGGGGCCATCATGGAGGCCGCCGCGCGGGCCTTCGAGTCGTCGGTGCACCACTTCCCGGTGCCGGCGTTCTTCGACTACCCGGAGACCAAGCTCGCGATGTGGCGGGAGCGGTCCCTCGCCGCGGTCCGGGCGCTGCAGGCGCGCACCGACGTCGCGCTGTTCGGCGTCGGAGCCTTCACCGGTGCGCTCAGCTCCCAGGTCTACGCCGGGGGATACCTCGACCAGCAGGAGATCCAGACGCTCCAGGCGGCCGGCGTCGTCGGGGACATCTGCACCGTGCTCCTGCGCGAGGACGGGACCTACGCGGACATCGCGACCAACGCCCGGGCCTCGGGGCCGTCGCCGGCGGCGCTGCGGCGGATCGAGCGCCGGGTGTGCGTGGTGTCCGGCGCCGCCAAGGTGCGACCGACCCTCGGCGCGCTCCGCTCGGGCGCTGTCACCGACCTCGTCATCGACGAGCCGACCCTGCGTGCGCTCGCCGAGCGGATCGCCCGGTCGGGTCTCTCCCGGGGCCGGCCGCTGCCTCCCCTGTGACTAGGGGGAGGGGAGGCGCAGATGAGCGTCGTCCCGCGCGCTTTCGCACGCCTGGACGACACGCCTGCACTTCCGTTCACCATGGGTGAGCATCTGTCGACGCCTTTGGTACGGTTCCGACGCAGATCGCGCCGCACGGGCGTGACGGGTGACGGAGCCCGAGAACCGTCACCCGAGAGGCGCACAGGCGCCAGAACGGGAGGCGACATGGGCCTGCGGATCGTGGTCGGTTCGGACAACGCCGGATACGACTACAAGGAGAAGCTCAAGGCTGACCTCGAGTCCGACCCCCGGGTCGACGAGGTCATCGACGTCGGCGTCGGCACGTCCGACGACGGCAACCCCTACCCCAACATCGGCACCGCAGCCGGCGAGAAGGTCGCGGCCGGTGACGCCGACCGTGCGCTCCTCGTGTGCGGTACCGGCATGGGCGTCGCGATGGCCGCGGGCAAGGTCCCCGGCATCCGGGCGTCCGTCGCGCACGACAGCTTCAGCGTCGAGCGGCTGATCAAGTCCAACAACGCGCAGGTCCTCACCTTCGGCCAGCGCGTCATCGGCCTCGAGCTCGCGCGCAAGCTCGCGGGCGAGTGGCTCGGCCACGAGTTCGACGAGAGCTCGCCGTCGGCCGAGAAGGTCGCCGTCCTCAGCGACTACGAGGCGAAGCAGCAGCAGTCCGGCACCGCCGGATCCTGACCCTCCGCACCCCGGCCCCACGGCCGGGGTGCGGTCCCCGGTCGGCGGGGTTCCCCCCGCAGGCCGGTCCGGCCATCGTCGCTCCAAGACGTCGGCGGCCCGACACCGCAGTCACAACACTCCCCACGGCGCCGTGGGGGAAGAGAGAGGTACCACCGACGTGGAAATCGACATCGTCTGGTTGATCGTCGCGTTCGCCGGCGGCGCGTTCGGCGCCGCCATCGGCGGACAGACCGCATTCATCTTCACCGGCTTCGCCTTCCTGTTCGGGTTCTCCGCCCTGCTCGGCGGCGTCCCGGTGGCGCAGGACTTCATC
The DNA here is from genome assembly GCF_057652375.1 of Georgenia sp. Z1344. Lineage (NCBI taxonomy): Bacteria > Bacillati > Actinomycetota > Actinomycetes > Allobogoriellales > Allobogoriellaceae > Georgenia > Georgenia sp. Z1344. The sequence continues at coordinate 3,002,233 of NZ_CM172728.1, forward strand.
AGCATGTTCGCGTTCGGCCCGGTCTTCGGACCGCACATCGCCTTCGCCGGTGGTGCCGCCGCGGCCGCCTACGCCGCGAAGCGGGGGTACTTCCCCGAGGGTGTCAACGGACGTGACATCGTCACGCCGCTGGCCGGCTACCCGAAGGCCGACATCTTCGTCGTCGGTGGTGTCTTCGGCATCCTCGGTTACGTGATGAACCAGTTCTTCATCTGGCTCTTCGGCCTGTGGGCTCCGGAGGGTGAGGGTCTGCTGTTCACCACGGACACGGTCGCCCTCTCGGTCGTCGGCGTCGCCCTCGTCGCCCGCCTCGTGTTCGGCGTGAAGTCCAGGTCGCTGGTCGGCCCGTTCAAGGGGCACAACCCGCTCTCGCTCAAGGACGGCACCCACTGGGTCGAGCACCAGGAGAAGTGGAGCATCTCGGCGCTGCACGGCCTGACCTCCGGTCTGCTCTTCGCGTTCGTCGCCGTGTGGCTCATCGGCAACGTCCCGACCGACAACCCGGCGTACACCAACATCGTCAGCCAGGTGTTCCTCATCGGCTGGGCGATCTCGGCGATCTCGCTCATCTTCCTCAGCCTGGGCCTGAAGACCCCGGTCACGCACCACATGACGATCCTCGCGGGCCTCGCGGCCGTGCAGCTGCTCACCGTGGTCGGCACCGACCCGTGGGTCGCGGTCATCGGCGGTGGCATCGCCGGTCTCCTCGGTGGCGTCGGTGGCGAGGCGTTCTCGCGGATCTTCAACGCCCGCGGCGACACGCACATCGACCCGCCGGCAGGCATCATCTTCATCGGGACCACGGTCATCTACCTGGTCACCACGATCTGACAGCCGCACCGGGGCGGGGGCCACGGCCCCCGCCCCGGAGCAGTTCCACCCCTGTCCGGCCCCGCCGGCGGTGGGGCGCGACTTCGCGCCGCACGACGACGTACACCCCGCAGCCCGCCGTACCCCCGCGGGCGCGAACATCGGGCCTCTGCAACGCTGGAGGCCCCACTTCGAGAGAGACGGAGCAGGCGCGATGATCGATCAGGCCGGACCCACGGACTTCTACGAGGCCTATGTCTTCGACATGGACGGCACGATCTACCTCGGCGACCACCTGCTCCCCGGCGCCAAGCGCCTCATCGAGGAGCTGCACCGCCGCGACCTGCCGGTGCGCTTCCTGTCGAACAACCCCACGAAGGACCCCGAGGAGTACTCGGCCAAGCTCGAGCGCCTCGGACTGCCGACCCCGGTCGACGAGATCGCCAACACGGTCGTCACGACGGTGCGCTGGCTCCAGGCACACCACCCCGACGCCACGGTGTACCCGATCGCGGAGGAACCGCTGATCCGCGCCCTCGACGCCGCGGGCATCAAGCGGTCCGAGGACCCGGCCGCGATCGACATCGTCATCGCCTCCTACGACCGCACCTTCGAGTACAAGAAGCTGCAGATCGCCTTCGACGCGCTGTGGTTCCACAAGCGCGCCATCCTCATCACGACCAACCCCGACCGCTACTGCCCGTTCCCGGGCGGACGCGGTGAGCCCGACGCCGCCGGCATCGTCGCCGCCATCGAGGCGACCACCGGCGTCTCGCTCCACGCCAACATGGGCAAGCCCGAGGGAGCGATGCTCGAGGCGGCCCTCGTCGGCCTCGACGTCGACCCCGCCCGCTGCATGATGGTCGGCGACCGGCTCGGCACGGACATCGGCATGGCCGTCCGCACCGGCATGGCCTCGACTCTCGTCCTCACCGGCGACAACACCCTCGTCGACGCCGAGGAGCTGCCCGCGCAGGAGCAGCCGACCTTCGCGCTCGAGCGCATCGACCACCTGATCCCCGCCGCCGAGCGTCAGGCGCTCGGGTGGGGCGACGACGACACCGACTGACAGCGCGGCCGGTCCGCCGTCCCGGGACCGGCCGTCACCCAGGCCACCTGCGCGGAGATGCGCGGAACACCCCCACGAGAAAGAGGCGACGATGTCCGCTCGTACCCCTACCGGCCCCTTCGTCATGGGCATCGACTTCGGCACCGAGAGCTGCCGGGTCGGGATCTTCGACCTGGTCGGCCGCCCGATCGTCTTCGCGGCGACCACCTACCGCACCACCCACCCCCGGCCGGGATGGGCCGAGCAGTCGCCGTCCGACTGGTGGGAGGCGCTCAAGGCGTCGACCGCCAAGGCCATGCGCGAATCCGGCCTCACCGGCCGGGACATCGCCGGCATCTCCTACGACGCGACGACGATGACCGTCGTCGCGATGGACCGCTCGGGCCAGGCCATCCGCCCGGCCATCATGTGGATGGACGTGCGCGCCACCGAGCAGGCCCAGCGCGTCGTCGGGCACAGCTCGCCCGCGACCCGGTACACCGGTGACGGCACCCTCCCGCCGACCGCCGAGTGGTACCCCTTCAAGGCGGCCTGGCTCAAGGAGAACGAGCCGGAGACCTACAACAGGGCGTACCGCCTCATCGACGCGCCCGACTGGCTGACCTTCCAGCTGACCGGCGAGTGGACGCTCAACATCAACACCGCCGCGCACCGCTCCTACTACGACCGGGACAACGGCGGCTGGCCCGTCGACCTCTACGAGGCGGCCGGCGCCGGGGACGTGTTCGACAAGCTCCCCGAGACGGTCAACGACCTCGGCGTCGCCGTCGGCGGCCTGACGTCCCACGCCGCCGAGGAGCTCGGCCTCATGCCCGGCACCCCCGTCGCCCAGGGCGGAGGCGACGCCTGGCACGGCCAGATCGGCCTCAACGTGCTCTCCCCGGGGAAGATGACGCTCGTGACCGGCTCGAGCCACGTGATGTCCGGCCAGAGCGCGGAGCCGATCTCCGGCAAGGGCTTCTTCGGCGGCTACGTCGACGGCGTCGTCCCCGGCCAGTACACGGTCGAGAGCTCGCTGACCTCGACCGGATCGGTCCTCAAGTGGTTCAAGGACGAGTTCTGCCAGGACATCGTCGACGCCGCCGAGCGCACCGGCCTCAACCCCTACGACGTGATGAACGCCAAGGCCCGCGAGATCGCACCGGGCTCCGACGGCGTCATCTTCACCGAGTACTTCCAGGGCAACCGCACGCCCTACTCGGACTCGAAGGCCCGCGGCACCGTCTCCGGGCTCTCGCTCTCGCACACCCGCGCGCACCTCTACAAGGCCGTCCAGGAGTCCGTCGCCTACGGCGTCGAGCTCAACATGCGGGCCCTGCGCGAGGTGGGGTTCGAGGTCGAGGAGTTCGTCGCCGCCGGTGGCGCGCTCAAGTCGGCCGACTGGATCCAGATGCACGCAGACGTCACCGGCGTCCCGATCACGCTCACCGAGGTCGGCGACGCCGTCACGCTCGGCTCGTGCATCCTCGCCGCCGCCGGCGCCGGGCTGCACCCGTCGGTCGCGGAGGCCGCCGAGGCCATGGTGCACACCCGGGCCCGGCTCGAGCCGGACGCCGCGCGCCACGAGGAGTACCGCTTCTACGTCGACCAGTACGCCAAGCAGTACCCGGCGCTGCAGGAGCTCATCCACGACACCGTCGACCACGTCGCCGGCTGACCGGCGTCGTCGCGTCGTCCCCACCGCCGTATCCCCATCCCGACAAGGAGAGACCTCATGACCGAGGACCTGATCGCCACCGCGCTGACAACCGCCACCGACACCCAGGCGATCGTCCACGGACGAGGCGTGGTGGGCCGCACCGGGGAGGTGTTCGCCGAGCAGTTCGCCGGTCGGCGCGGCATCGTCGTCGCCGACGGCAACACGTGGGCCCTCGCGGGCGAGGCCGTCACCGAGTCGCTGCGCGCGGCCGGGATCGACCTCGACGAGCCCTACGTCTTCCCGGGCACGCCCACGCTCTACGCCGGCTACGAGAACGTCGAGCTCATCCGTGAGCACCTGCGGGGCACCGACGCGGTGGCCTGCTCGATCGGGTCGGGCACGCTCAACGACATCGTCAAGCTCGCCTCGGGCGAGCTCGAGCGGCCCTACATGAACGTGTGCACCGCCGCCTCGATGGACGGGTACGCCGCCTTCGGGTCGTCGATCACCAAGGACGGCTTCAAGATCACGCGCAACTGCCCGGCGCCGACCGCGCTGGTGGCGGACCTCGACCTCATGGCGACGGCCCCGCAGCGCCTGACGGCGACCGGCTTCGGCGACCTCGTCGAGAAGGTCCCCGCCGGCGCCGACTGGATCATCTCCGACATCCTCGGGGTCGAGACGATCGACGAGTACGTCTGGGGCCTCGTCCAGGGCCCGCTGCGCGAGTCCCTCTCGCGGCCCGACGACCTCGCGAAGTCGGACCCCGATGCGCTCGCGGGCCTCGCCGAGGGTCTGCTGATGTCCGGCCTGGCCATGCAGGCGCACCAGAGCTCGCGGCCCGCCTCGGGCGCCGGCCACCAGTTCTCGCACACGTGGGAGATGGAGGGGCACGGCCTGGACTGGGAGCCCCCGCTCTCGCACGGCTTCAAGGTCGGCCTCGGCACGGTGGCGCTCTGCGCGCTCTACGAGGTCGCGCTGACCAAGGACGTGCCGGCCATCAACATCGACGCGCTCGTGGCGGCCTGGCCGTCCCGCGAGGAGATGGAGGCCCGGGTGCGCGCGATGCACACCACCGAGCGCGCCGCCCCGCTCGTCGAGCCGGCCGTGCAGCAGACGCTGGCGAAGTACCTCGAGCCCGAGCAGCTGCGCGAGCGGCTCGAGCTGGTCGTCCGCGAGTGGCCGACCATCGTCGAGAAGTGCCGTGAGCAGCTCGTGAGCGCCGACGAGGCCCGCGAGATGCTCAAGGCGGTCGGCGCCGTGTACCACCCGGAGCAGATCGACATCGACATGGAGCGGTTCCGGCTCACCTACTACCGCGCGCAGACCATCCGCTCGCGGTACACGCTCCTCGACCTCCTCCTCGAGGTCGGGCTGCTCGAGGAGTGCGTCGAGGAGCTGTTCTCGCCCGAGGGCTACTGGTCGCAGGAGTCCGCGCGCTGACCCCCGTCGGGTCCCGGTCCGGCGGGCACCGGGACCCGACGACGAAGCACCACGTCCCCGCCACCGACGACGGCGTCACCCCGCCGGGAGGAAGGCAGCACAGTGACCAAGGACAGCAAGTTCGTCATCGGCATCGACTTCGGGACGCTCTCGGGCCGGGCCAGCATCATCCGCGTGAGCGACGGCCTCGAGAAGGGGTCCTCGGTCATCGTCGACTACCCGAGCGCGGTCATGGACCGCACCCTGGACGCGGCGGACGGGCAGAAGCTCCCGCCCGAGTTCGCCCTCCAGGACCCGGCCGACTACATCCACGTCCTCAGCAAGGCCGTCCCGGCCGCCATGAACGACGCCGACATCACGGCCGACCAGGTGGTCGGGCTCGGCATCGACTTCACCTCCGCGACGGTCGTCGCCGCGAAGGAGGACGGCACGCCGCTGTGCGAGCTCGAGGAGTTCCGCAACCGCCCGCACGCCTGGGTCAAGCTGTGGAAGCACCACGGCGGCCAGGAGCAGGCGACCCGCATCGTCGAGGTGGCCAAGGAGCGTGGGGAGACCTGGCTCGGCCGCTACGGCAACACGATCTCCTCGGAGCTCCTCCTGCCCAAGGTCCTCGAGACCCTCGAGGAGGACCCGGAGGTCTACGCGGCCACCGACGTCTTCGTCAACGCGCTCGACTGGATCGTCTGGAGGATGACGGGCACCCTCGTGCAGTCCGCCGGCGACTCCGGCTACAAGCGGATGTTCCAGGACGGTCAGTACCCCTCGCGCGAGTACCTCGAGGCGCTCAACCCCGAGTTCGGGGGCATCTTCGAGGAGAAGATGGCGGCCCCCGTGGCCGCGCTGGCCTCGAAGGCCGGCGAGCTGAACGAGGAGTTCGCCTCGCTCATGGGGCTCGCCGCCGGCACCGCCGTGGCGGTCGGCAACATCGACGCCCACGTCACCGCGGCCGCCGTCAAGGCCGTCGAGGCGGGCCAGCTCACGGCGATCCTCGGCACCTCCGCCGTGTACGTCGTCTCGGGTCCGGATCTCGTCGAGGTCCCCGGGATGTTCGGCGTCGTCGACGGCGGAATCGTCGACGGCCTGTGGGGCTTCGAGGGCGGCCAGTCCGCCGTCGGCGACATCTTCGGCTGGTTCGTCGACCACAGCGTCCCGCCGGAGTACCACGAGGCCGCGAAGAAGGCGGGCAAGTCGGTCCACGACTACCTCACCGACCTCGGGGCGAACCAGCAGATCGGCGAGCACGGACTCGTCGCGCTCGACTGGCACGGCGGCAACCGGTCCGTCCTGGTGGACACCGACCTGTCCGGGCTGATGATCGGCACCACGCTCACCACCCGCCCGGAGGACCAGTACCGGGCGCTCCTCGAGTCGACGGCCTTCGGCGCCCGCATGATCGTCGACACCTTCAAGGAGCACGGCGTCGAGATCAACGAGTTCGTCGCCGCCGGCGGCCTGCTGAAGAACAAGTTCCTCATGCAGCTGTTCTCCGACGTCACGCGCCTGCCGATCTCGGTCGCGACGGCGGCCCACGCGGGCGCCCTCGGCTCGGCCGTCCACGCCGCGGTCGCCGCCGGCGAGTACGAGACCATCCAGGAGGCCTCGGAGGCGATGGGCGGAAAGGTCCGCAACGCCTACCTGCCCAGCGAGCAGCGCGCGACGCTGTACGACGAGCTGTACGCCGAGTACGTCCAGCTGCACGACTACTTCGGGCGCGGCGGCAACGAGCTGATGCACCGGCTCAAGGCGATCCGCGCCCGCGCGGCCGCCCGGGGCGCGAAGAAGTAACGACGCCGCGCCCGGCCGGGCCGCTCCCGGCCGGGCGCCGTCGCCGTACCGGCACGCCGGACCGACCAAGGAGAGCAGTGACCGCAGGACAGGTAGTCGACGAACCGACCGGGGACGTCCCCGCGCTGGCGGACCTCGCGCCCGAGGTGCGTGCCACCGTCGAGCAGGCTCGTGCGGAGGTGGCCGCCCTGCACGCCGAGCTGCCCCGCTGGGGGCTCGTCGTGTGGACGGCGGGCAACGTCTCGGCCCGCGTGCCGGTCGACGGCGGCGAGGACCTCATGGTCATCAAGCCCTCCGGCGTCAGCTACGACGAGCTCGCGCCCGAGCTCATGGTCGTCACCGACCTGTGGGGGCGGGCCCTGGCCGACCCGGACGCCTCGCGCGTGCTCAGCCCGTCCTCCGACACCGCCGCGCACGCCTACGTCTACCGGCACATGCCCGAGGTCGGGGGAGTGGTGCACACCCACTCCACCTACGCGGTCGCCTGGGCGGCCCGCGGCGAGCCCGTCCCCTGCGTGCTGACGATGATGGCCGACGAGTTCGGCGGGGAGATCCCCGTCGGACCGTTCGCGATCATCGGCGACGACTCCATCGGCCGGGGCATCGTCGAGACGCTGCGCGGGCACCGCTCCCCGGCCGTCCTCATGCAGAACCACGGGCCCTTCACGATCGGGACGGACGCGAAGGCCGCCGTCAAGGCCGCCGTCATGTGCGAGGAGGTCGCCCGCACCGTGCACGTCTCGCGCCAGCTCGGCGAGCCCCTCCCGATCCCCGACGACGCCGTCACGCGCCTGTACGAGCGCTACCAGGGCGTCTACGGCCAGAACTGACCGCATCACCCACGACAAGGAGCAGCACATGACCACCGTCGTCGTACTCGGGTCCGGCATCATGGCGACAGCCCTGACCTTCCCGCTCCGTCAGAACGGGCACGAGGTCCGGCTCGTCGGGACCCACCTCGACCGCGACATCATCGAGTCGATCCAGACCACCGGTCGGCACCCCGACCTCGACCTCGTGGTGGAGGACGGGATCACGGCGTACCAGCTCGAGGACGCGGAGCAGGCGTTCGACGGCGCCGACGTCGTCATGTCCGGCGTCAACTCCTTCGGCGTGGACTGGGTCGGGGAGCAGCTCGCCCGCCTCCTGCGGCCCGGCCAGACCGTCCTCTCGGTCACCAAGGGCATGCTGGCCGACGACGACGGCACCCTCGAGATGATCCCCGACGCCCTCAAGCGGATCGTCGGCGACGAGCTCGCGGGGCAGGTCGACTGGGCCGCGATCGTCGGCCCGTCGATCGCCGGCGAGCTCGCGGTCGGTCACGACACGGCGGTCGTCTTCTCGGGCGACAAGGAGGAGGTGGTCGAGCGCCTCGCGCAGCTGTTCCGTACGGACTACTACCACGTGTGGACGACGACCGACTTCCTCGGCGCCGAGATCGGCGCGGCCACGAAGAACATCTACGCGTTCGCGGCCGGGTTCGGGGAGGGGCTGCAGCTCAAGGAGGGCGACGACGCCAACGAGCGCTACCGCCGCCTCAACCTCACCGCGGCGATCTTCGCCCAGGGCGCGCAGGAGATGCACCGCTTCTACGAGATCCTCGGGGGCGACCCGAGGATGGTCTGGGGCCTGCCCGGCGTGGGGGACATGCACGTGACCTCGGCCGGCGGCCGCAACGTCAAGGCCGGCACCTACGTCGGCTCCGGCATCCCGTTCTCCGAGGTCCGCGACTCCCTGATGAAGGGCGTCACCCTCGAGGGCGTCAACGCGATCCGCGTGGTCGGGGCGGCGATCGAGAAGCAGATCGAGCGCGGCGTGCTCGAGGCCCACGAGTTCCCGCTGCTGCGCCACCTGCACGGGATCATCGCGCGCGACGAGCCCATCGACCTCCCGTGGGACGAGTTCTTCGGGGGGCGGAAGTGAGCGACGACCCGCTCGTCATCGCGATCGACTCCTCGACCTCGGCCACCAAGGCCGTCGTCGTGGACGCGGCAGGCAGGACCCTGAGCGAGGGCCGGGCGGAGATCGACCTGCTCCAGCCGCGGATGAACCACTACGAGCACGACGCCCGCCAGTGGTGGTTCTCCACCGACTCGGCGGTCGGGCGCGCGGTGGGCGGCCTGAGCGCCGAGCAGAAGGCGCGCGTCGCCGCGCTCGCGATCACCCACCAGCGCGAGAGCTTCGTGCCGGTGGACGCGACGGGCGCGCCGACCCGGAACGCGGTGCTGTGGCTCGACTCGCGCGCGGCGAAGCAGATCCGTGAGCACGGGTCCGACGAGATCCACCAGCTCTCCGGCAAGCCGGCCGACACCACGCCGGCGCTCTACAAGATGATCTGGCTCAAGGAGAACGAGCCCGACGTCCTGGCGGGAGCGGACAAGGTGGTCGACGTCCACGCCTACCTCGTGCACGCGATGACCGGCCGCTGGGTCTCCTCCCACGCCTCGGCCGACACGCTCGCGCTGTTCGACATCGAGGCGCTCGACTACTCCGACCAGCTGCTCGAGCTCGCCGGCGTGCGCCGCGACCAGATGGCGGAGCTCGCGGCCCCCGGGGACGTGGTCGGCGAGCTCGACCTCGAGGTGGCGCAGCACTGGGGGCTCAAGCACACGGTGCCGGTGATCTCCGGGCTCGGCGACGGGCAGGGCTCCGGTCTCGGCACCGCCGCCATCGACCCCGAGGTCGCCTACATCAACATCGGCACCTCGATCGTGGCCGGCGTGCACTCGGCCGACTACCGGTACGGGAAGGAGTACCGCACGCTCGCCGCGGGGCTCGCGGGGCAGTACGTCCTTGAGATCGTGCAGAACTCGGGATCGGTGCTCGCGAACTGGTTCCGCTCCGAGCTCGGGAAGCCGGAGCTCGACGGGAGGCCGGACCCCGAGCTCGAGGCGGCGGCCGCGAAGGTCGCCATCGGCGCCGAGGGCCTGCTCACGCTCCCGTACTGGAACGCCGTGCAGTCGCCGTGGTGGAACCCGGTGGCGAGCGGTGCGATGGTCGGCTTCGGCGGCGCACACACCCGCGCCCACATGTACCGCTCGATCCTCGAGGGCACCGCGTACGAGCTGCGGCAGAACCTCGCCGGGATGCAGCGGGGCACCGGCACGCGGCTGACCGAGCTGCGTGCCACGGGCGGGGGGTCGCGGTCCGACCTGTGGACGCAGATCCTCGCGGACACCGTGGGGCTGCCGATCGTGGCCTCCGGCGTCGAGGAGGTCTCCGCCCAGGGAGCGGCCGTCCTCGCGATGGCGCACACGGGCGTCCACGGCGACGTCCCCGCCACCGCTCGGGCGATGGCGCGGACCGGGCACGTGACCGAGCCTGACGAGAAGCGGGGCGAGGAGTATGCGCGCTGGGGCGAGGCCCAGGCCACGCTCTACGAGCACCTCGAGCCCGTCTACGAGCGCCTGTGGGAGCTCACGGGGGAGTGACGCCCCGCGGGTGAGGGCGCGGCCGGGCCGGTGCGGGTGACCGCACCGGCCCGGTGTGCGCCCGTCGTCGGAGGCACGAGCGTCCGCGACGGGACGGACGCACCTTCGTCGTCGTGGACGCGGGTTCCGGATGCCTGCACGCTGCGAGCTCGCAGACCTGCTCGACCATCGCCGGCATACTCGCGCCATCACAAGTGTGCTGTTGTTTTTCACGCGCGTGATGTGGGATGCTCGATGCGCGGTCCGACGTCGGGCCGTGGGACCCACCGCCGAGCCCGCAGCGTCCGGCCGGGCGTCCCCCGTGGTCACGCCGAGACCTGCGACCCAGGAGAGCTGTCATGACGACGATCACCATCCTCGGTGCCGGTGCGATGGGCTCCGCCCTCGCCACCCCGTACCGCGCCCAGGGCCACGACGTCCGACTCTGGGGCACCTGGCTCGACGACCACCTCCTCGACGCCGTCGAGGCCGGCCGGCCGCACCCGCGCACGAACGTCCGGCTCGCCGAGGGCACCCGGCTCTTCCGGTCCGGCGAGCTCGAGGCCGCGCTCGACGGCGCCGAGTACGTCGTCCTCTCGGTCGCCTCCGTCGGCGTCGAGAAGGTCGCCGAGCTCGCGCTGCCCGGCATCGCCAGGGCGCGTGCCCTCCTGCTCACCTCGAAGGGTTTTGCCCCCGATGCCGAGGGCCGGATCGAGCTCCTGCCCGACGCCGTGCGGCGGGTCGCCGCCACGAGCGGCACCCCGCTGCCGCCGATCGTCGCCGTCGGCGGGCCCTGCAAGGCCAACGAGGTGGCGGCCGACCGCTGGACCGCCACGCTGTACGCCGGCAAGGACGAGGCGATCGTGGCGGAGGTGGCCGACTCGCTCAGCTCGACCACGTACCGCATCGAGGGCGCGACCGACGAGGTCGGGCTCGAGGTGAGTGCCCCGATGAAGAACGTCTACGCCATCGCGCTCGGCATCGCCGACGGACTCCACGAGGCACACGACGAGCCGTTCCACAACCTCAAGTCCGCGACGTTCGCCCAGGCGGTCCGCGAGATCGCGGCCCTCGGCGAGGCGCTCGGCGGCCGCACCGAGACCGTGTACGGCCTCGCCGGGGTGGGGGACCTCGAGGTGACCGGGCTGTCCGGGCGCAACAAGGTCTACGGCTCGCGCATCGGACGGGGCGAGGAGGCAGGGGCGGCGCTCGAGGCGATGGTCGCGGCCGAGCAGACCGTCGAGGGCGTCCCCGCCGCGGGGCTCGCGGTGCGCCTCGTCGAGCAGATCGGTGGCTCTCTGCCGGATCGGATGCCGCTGCTCGCCGCGGTCGCGGCCGTCATCGACGGCGCCGAGGATCCGGCCGGACGCGTCGCCGCCGCGGTCCTGCCGTGACGGAGCACGTCCCCACGACGAGCCGCACCGCCGCGTCCGGCACCGTTGCGTCGACGTCCGACGTATCCGTGAGCCGCGTGTGCGGGCGGAGCGCCGAGGAGCGCCGATGAACCAGGAGGACGCGCGCGGCGCCGGGGAGCTGAGCCGACGGCGCCACCGGCTCGCGGACATCGTGGTCGAACGCGGCTCGGTCCAGGTCGAGGAGCTCGTCGGCGAGCTCGGCGTCTCGGCCATGACCGTCTACCGGGACCTCGCCGCGCTCGAGCAGCTCGGCCTCCTCGCGCGCTCGCGCGGAACGGTGACGTCGGTGGTCACCTCGCTCGTCGAGGCGTCGGCCGCCTACCGTCTCGCCCGGGACACCGCGGTCAAGGACCAGCTCGGGACGGTCGCGGCGAGCCTCGTCCCGCCGGACAGCGTCCTCATGCTCGACGACTCGACGACCGGCCTCCACGTGCTCCGGGCCCTCGGGGACACGAGTGGTCTGACGGTCATCACACACAGCCAGTTCGTCGCCACGGAGGCGCAGGGTATGGACGGCGTGCGCCTGCACATGGTCGGCGGCCGCTGGACCGCCTGGGCGCAGGCCTACCACGGTCCCGCCACGGTGGCCGCCCTGCGCGAGCTGAGCGCCGACTGCTGCGTCATGTCGGCGACCGCGATCTGGGACGACGCGATGCACCACCCCGACGGCGACGTCACCGAGATCAAGCGCACCATGCTCGCGCGGTCGGTGCGCAAGATCCTCGTCGTCGACTCGAGCAAGTTCGCGAGGCGTGCCATGCACCGCGTGGCCGACCTCGCGCAGGTCGACGACATCGTCGTCCCGTCCTCGCTGCCCGAGGAGCGCGTCGACCACCTGCGCGACCTCGGCCTGCGCGTCCACCTGGCATGATCCCCGTGAGACCGTCAGCACCCGTGAAGGAGACCGAGATGTCGACGTCCCCCCAGGTCCGCACCCGTGGTCGGAGCCACCGATGAGGGCGGTCGTGCTGCGCGGGAAGGGCGACGTCGTCCTCACCGACGTCGAGACGCCCCGCCCCGGACCCGGTGAGGTGCTGCTCGAGGTGGCGGCCAACACCGTGTGCGGGACCGACGTGCGCCTCGTGCGCGGGGAGAAGGACGCCCGCCCCGGGGTCGTCCTCGGCCACGAGGCCGCCGGCGTGGTCCACGAGGTGGGCGAGGGCGTGAGCGCCGTGTCCGTCGGTGACCTCGTCGCGGTCCTGCCGACGATCTCGTGCGGCTCGTGCTACTTCTGCCGGCGCGACCTCGAGCACCACTGCGAGCAGGCTCGCCTGTTCGGCTACCAGGTCGACGGCGGGCTCGCTGAGTACCAGCTGGTCCCGGCCGACGCGGTCGCGCGCGGCAACCTCGTCCCGGCCCCCGCGGGCACGGACCCGGCACACCTCGCGCTCGCCGAGCCACTGGCATGCGTCCTCAACGGTCTGCGCGAGTACATGGTCGAGCTCGGGGACACCGTGGTCGTCATGGGCGCCGGGCCGATCGGCCTCCTGCACGTGCAGGTCGCACTCCTGCGCGGGGCGCGGAACGTCGTCGTCACCAACCGCTCGGCCGAGCGCCGGCAGGTCGCCTTCGACATGGGCGCCACCCTCGCCCTCGACCCGACCACGGACGACGTCGACTCCGAGGTACGGGCGCTGACGGACGGCCGCGGCGCCGACGTCGCCGTCGTCTCCATCGGCGTGCCCGAGCTGTTCTCCGAGGCGTCGAGGCTCGTGCGCATCGGCGGCCGGGTGAGCGCGTTCGCCGGGTTCCCCAAGGGCGGCACCGCCGTCATCGACCCGAACGACATCCACTACGGCCAGCTCACCGTCACCGGCGGGTCGAACTGCCGCCGGTCCGACTACCACCAGGCCGTCGACCTGCTCGCCTCCGGCGCGATCGACGGGTCCCGGTACGTCACCCACCGCTTCGGGCTCTCGGACGCGCTCGACGCGATCGAGACGACCGCGCAGCGCGGCGGGATCAAGGTCGCCGTCGTCCCGGATGCGGAGGCCGGCCCCGCCTGACCCGGCTGCGGCCCACGCCGCACGGTCGTCGGCGCCGATGAGTCGTCGGAGCGCCGTCCGTCGTCGTCGGAGGCCACGTCCTCCCGGTCCCGACTCGACCCGATCCGACCTGCTCGACCGTCCCGGCCCCCCACCCCGACCATCCACCCATCACCCATCACCAGCACGACATCGAAGGAGCTGTCATGACCAAGCTCGTCAACGACCCGTCGGACTTCCCGGCCGAGCTCGTCTCCGGGTTCGCCGCCGCGTTCCCCCACCACGTCCGCGAGGTGTACGGCGGCGTCGTCCGCGCCACCCGCACGCCCCAGGGCAAGGTCGCCGTCCTCACCGGCGGCGGCACCGGCCACTACCCGGCCTTCATGGGCTGGGTCGGCCCCGGCTTCGCCGACGGCGGCGTGACCGGCAACATCTTCGCCTCGCCCTCGGCCGCGCAGGCCGTGTCGGTCGCCAAGGCCGCCGAGCGCGGCGGCGGCGTCATCATCGGCTTCGGCAACTACGCGGGCGACGTCCTGCACTTCGGCGACGCCGTCGAGCGGCTCCGGGCCGAGGGCATCGACGCGCGCGCACTGGTCGTCACGGACGACATCGCCTCGGCCGGGGTCGACGAGATCGAGAAGCGCCGCGGCATCTCCGGCGACCTGCCCGTCTTCAAGATCGCGGCCGCGGCGGCGGAGGAGGGCATGGACATCGACGAGGTCGAGCGCGTGTTCCGCCACGCGAACGACCGCACCCGCACCCTCGGCGTCGCGTTCTCCGGCTGCACCCTGCCCGGCTCCGACGAGCCGCTCTTCACCGTGCCCAAGGGGCGGCTCGGCATCGGCCTCGGCGTGCACGGCGAGCCCGGTATCGACGAGACCGACCTCGGCACCGCCGACGAGACGGCGACCACGCTGGTCGAGGCGCTGCTCAAGGAGCGACCCGAGGGGGCGGACGGCCGCGTGGTCGTCCTGTTCAACGGCCTCGGCACCGCCAAGTACGAGGAGATGTTCGTCGCCTACCGGACCATCGAGGGTCAGCTCGAGGCGGCGGGCCTCACGGTCGTCGACCGGCTCGTCGGCGAGCTCGTCACCTCCCTCGACATGGGTGGTGTCTCGCTCACGCTCGTGTGGGTCGACGACGAGCTCGAGCGCCTGTGGAAGGCCCCCTGCGACACCCCGACCGTGAAGATGGGGCAGATCGCCGGCGAGGAGCTCACCGCCAACGAGATCCAGCAGGTCGAGTCTGCCGAGCAGGCGATCCCCGAGGCCGACGACGCCGGGAAGGCCGCCGCGGCGCGCCTCGTCGACGTGCTGTCCTCGGTCTCCGAGGCGCTGGCCGCGAAGAAGGACGAGCTCGGCGAGCTCGACACCTTCGCCGGCGACGGCGACCACGGCACCGGGATGGCGCGCGGCTCGAGCGAGGCCCTGGCCTCCGCCCGGGAGGCCGCCGACGCCGGTGCGGGTCTGCGCACGGCGCTCGGTCGCGCGGGGGAGACCTGGTCCGACCGTGCGGGCGGCACGTCCGGCGCGCTGTGGGGCGCGCTGCTCAACGCTGCCGCGGGCGAGCTGTCCGACACCGGAGCTCCGAGCGCCGACGACCTCGTCCGAGCCGCGAAGGCCGCCGTCGACGCCGTCGCTCGCGTGGGCGGGGCCGTGGCCGGTGACAAGACGATGCTCGACGCGCTCCTGCCCGGGATCGACGCCCTCGGTGCCGGTGACTGGGCCGCCGCCGCGGTGGCCGCCCAGCAGGGCGCCGAGTCGACCGAGCAGATGCGTCCCAAGCTCGGCCGCGCCCGACCGCTCGCCGAGAAGTCGGTCGGCCACGCGGACCCCGGCGCGGTGTCCGCCGCGCTCGTCGTCTGTACGATCGCCCGGCACGCGGGCACCGCCAGCTGAGGCAGCGCCGCTCACCTGTATGACGAGTGAGGTGATTCCTCCTCACGAGTGAGGGCCGCCGGGCCGCCACGACGTGGCGGCCCGGCGGCCCTCCGTCGTCGAGAGTGCGGTTCAGGTGCCGCGGGCACGCCCCTGGCTCGTCGAGAGTGCGGTTCGTCCTCGTCGAGATGGCGGTTTCAAGTGGTTGTTGCAACGAGTAGGTCGTTGAGTCGTTTCGCTGGAGTCTGCCAGCCCAGTGTCATGCGTGGTCGTGTGTTGAGTTCGCGGGCGACGGCGTCGAGGTCGCGCTGGGCGTAGGTGCGGAAGTCGGTACTCGAGCGGGGAAAGTACTGCCGCAGCAGGCCGTTGGTGTTCTCGTTCGAGCCTCGCTGCCAGGGCGAGTGCGGGTCGCAGAAGAAGACCCGGCAGTCTGTCGCCAGCGTGAAGTGGGCGTGCTTGGCCATCTCAGCGCCCTGATCCCAGGTCAGAGTCGCGGCCAGCTCGGCCGGCAGGCGGCCCATCGTCTCGATCAGCACGTCGATCACCTGCTCGGAGACCCTGCTCTCCGGTAGAGCGCCGAGCATGACGTACCGCGTGGAACGCTCGACCAGGGTGATGATCGCCGACGCGCTACGCGCACCGATGATCAGGTCACCTTCCCAGTGCCCGGGCACGGCCCGGTCTTCGACCTCGGCCGGCCGGGTGCTGATGTTCAGGCCATGGGTCCAGGCCTTGCCCGAGTGTGCCGCCCGCGCGAGGCGGGACTGGGGGCGCCGCCTGGTCCGCCCGGTACGGAGTGCGACCTGGCGTGCGATCTCGCTGCGCAGCCCGCCACGAGCTTGGTAGTAGATCGCTTGGTAGATCGTCTCGTGGGACACCCATCGCTCCGGCCGGTCGGGATACTCCTGACGAAGCCAGTGTGCGATCTGCTGCGGAGACCACCGCTGTTCGAGCTTGTCCCGCACCAGGGGCCATAGCCGGCCGCGACCCGAGGTCACCCCGCGGCGGCGATCGCCGGTCAACTTGCCGGGCCTGGGCCTGCGGGCCCGCTTGTCGGCCCTGCGCTGCGCGTTCCGGCACGAGTACGCCCACCGGTAGGCGCCACCACGACCGGCGGGATTGGCCTGCCGGCGTCCCGCCGGGGAACGCGTCCCGGGTGTGTCCAGGTGAGCGCCCCGGTAGGAGTTATTGCGAGTGACCTCGCGCCACACCGTGGTCCGGTGACGACCGATCCGCTCAGCGATCTGCGGGAACGTCAATCGCTGACCGAACAGCGCCTCGATCTTCGCCCGCTCCTCAAGTGTCAATCTCTTCCCAGCCATCCGTACACCCTCCCAAGGCGCACGTTGCAACAACCGATTGAAACCGCCGATTGCGGTTGGGCCCCAACCGCAATCTCGACGAATCGGCCTGGTGCGTGCGCGTTCTCCGCGCGGGAAGGACGCGCACGGGTGGGCCGACGCCCCGGGCGAGGTCAGCCCTCGCGGACCGCCCAGACCGCGGTGTCGACCGGGACCGTCCCGTCCTCGCCCGCCCCCGGCTGCGAGGACAGGACCACCCGCCAGCCCTCGGGCAGACGGGCCGGAGCCCCGCCGGTGACGAGCACGACGAGGACTTCGGATCCGGAGGAAGGGCGGGAGATCAGTGCAAGGACGCCGTCGGCACCGAGCTCGCCGAGATCCTCGGCCGGTGCCACCGCGCCGTCGACTGCCGACACGCCGTTCGTGCCCACGTCGTCGCCGCGAACGATCGCGAGCGAGGCCCGGCCGAGGCCGAGCTCCCGGCGCAGGCGCAACGCCTCGCGGTACAGCTCGAGCGTCGACCCCGCCACGCCCTCCTGGCGATCGGCCGCGAGCTCGCCGAACGCCGCCGGCTGCGGGAGCCACGACCTCCCCGACGGCGAGAAGCCGTACGCCGGCGCGTCGGCCTCCCACGGCAGCGGCACGCGGCACCCGTCGCGCCCCGTCTCCTCGCCGCCCGTGCGGGCGAACGCCGGGTCCTGCCGCAGCTCGTCGGGCAGGCTCGTGTGCTCGGGCAGCCCGAGCTCCTCGCCCTGGTAGACGTACGCCGAACCGGGCAGCGCGAGCATGAGCGTCGAGACGGCGCGGGCCCGGCGCAGGCCGAGTGCGGCGTCCGGCTGCGGCTCGTCGGCGCCGATCCCGTTCGGGCCCTTCCCGGTGTCCGCGTGGGCCAGGCCGAGACGGCTGGCGTGCCGCACGACGTCGTGGTTGGACAGCACCCACGTGGACGGTGCTCCGACCAGGTCCGCCGCCGCGAGCGAGTCCCGGATCGCGTCCGCGTACAGGCCGGCGTCGTACCGGGTGGACAGGAAGTGGAAGTTGAACGCCTGGTGCATCTCGTCGGGGCGGACGTACCGGGCGAGCCGTTCGTCGTCGTCGACCCAGGCCTCGGCCACGAGGATCCGCGCGGGGGAGTACTCATCGAGGACGCGACGCCAGGACCGGTAGACCTCGTGGACGCCGTCCCGGTCCCACATCGGGGCGGGCGGCACGTCGGCGGGATCGACGTCGGACCCCGAGACCATCCGCAGGTGCCACGGCCAGTCGGGCAGGCCCTCCTGCTTGACGAGGCCGTGGGCGACGTCGACGCGGAAGCCGTCGACCCCGCGGTCGAGCCAGAACCGCAGGATCGACTCGAACTCCTCCCTGACCTCGGTGTTCTCCCAGTCGAGGTCGGGCTGGCTCGAGTCGAACAGGTGGAGGTACCAGTCGGGGTCGTCCGACCAGGCGGAGCCCGGCGCGTCCGCCCGGTCACGCACGCGGGTCCACGCGATCCCGCCGAACACCGAGGTCCAGTCGTTCGGCGGCAGCTCGCCGCCCTCGCCAGAACCCGGACGGAACAGGTACCGCGCCCGCTCCGGCGATCCGGGCCCGGCGGCGAGGGCCTCGCGGAACCAGACGTGCTGGTCGGAGGTGTGGTTGGGGACGAGATCGACGACCACCCGCAGCCCGAGCTCGTGGGCCCGCGCGACGAGCGCCTCGGCGTCGGCGAGCGTCCCGAGGAGCGGGTCGACGTCCCGGTAGTCGGCGACGTCGTACCCCGCGTCCTTCTGGGGCGAGCGGTAGAACGGGGAGAGCCACAGCGCGTCGACGCCGAGGTCGGCGAGGTGCCCCAGCCGCGCCGTGATGCCCGGCAGGTCGCCCACGCCGTCCCCGCTCGCGTCCGCGAACGAGCGCGGGTAGACCTGGTAGACGACGGCGTCGCGCCACCAGTCCTCGGCGGTCACTCGGCCGCCTCGAGCCGCGCCGCACCGGTCGAGCGGCGCACGACGAGCTCGGGCACGAAGGTCAGCTCGGCGGGGCTCGGCGAGCCGCCCCTGATCATGGCGACGAGGGTGGACACCGCGGCCTGGCACATCGCCGGCACGGGCTGACGGACGGTCGTCAGCGGCGGGTCGCTGAACGCCATGAGCGGCGAGTCGTCGTACCCGACGACCGAGACGTCCTCCGGGACGCCCAGGCCGGCCGCCCGGACCGCCCGCACGACGCCGAGCGCCATGAGGTCCGACGCGGTGACGATCCCGGTGCACCCTGCCTCGAGGAGCTCGAACCCGGCCGCCCGGCCGCCCTCCACCGTGAACAGGGTCGAGACCGTGGGTGGCTCGGCGTCCTCGAGGTAGCGCGACGTCGCGGCCCCGAACGCCTCGACCTTGCGGGCCACGGGCACGAACCGGGTGGGTCCGACGGCGAGTCCGATCCGGCGGTGCCCCTGCGCGGCCAGGTGGCGCACGGCGAGGTCCATCGCGTCGGCGTCGTCGGCGGCGAACGCGGGTGCGGCGATGTCCGGGTTCGTGCCGTTGACGAGGACGAACGGGATGCGACGGTCGATGAGCCGGTGGTAGCGCGACGGGTCCGCGGACGTGTCGGCGTGCAGGCCCGAGACGAAGATGATGCCGTCGACGTCGTGCTCGAGGAGCATCTCGACGTAGTCGTCCTCGGTGGTCCCGCCGGGGGACTGGGTGCACAGCAGCGGGGTGAGGTCCGAGCTGCTCAGCAGGGTCTCGATCTGCTGGGCGAACGCCGGGAAGATCGGGTTCGACAGCTCGGGGACGATGAGGCCGACGAGCCCGGCCGCACGCTGGCGCAGGCTCGAGGGCCGCTCGTACCCGAGCACGTCGAGCGCGGCGAGGACCTCGCGGCGGGTCGGCTCGGCCACCCCCGGGCGGCCGTTGAGCACCCGGGAGACGGTGGCGGTGGAGACCCCCGCCTGGTCGGCCAGGTCGGTCAGCCGGGTCCGCCCGCTCACGGTGCGTCCGTCGTCGTCGTGGAGAGAGTCGGTGGTCCCGGTACGTGGGTCCGCCGGCTGATGGGGAAGGGCATCGTGCGCTCCTCGTCGAGCGTCCCGCTCGCACGGTCGTGGTGGCTGTGGTGCAACAGCTCCGTCATGAGATCTGAAAGTTACTGCAAGTGCTTGCAGATTGCCAGTCGGCTGCGTACTGTCTGCCTCGTCCCGCGAGGTGCACAGCGATGAGCACGTCCGCGGGAACGTCCCCGTCACCTTCGAACACCTGGAGACACAGATGCGACGGAGCATCACCACCCTTGCCGCGACCGCAGCCGTGGCCCTCACCCTTGCCGCCTGCGGCGGGGGCGACGACGAGTCGAGCGACACCGAGGAGGAGACCTCCGAGGAGACCTCGGAGGAGACCGGCTCCGACGACGCCGAGTCCGGGTCGGACGAGGCCGAGTCCGGCGAGAGCGAGTCCGGCGCCGCTGGCGAGGACGAGGTCGCCGAGGCCGGCGCCGTCACCCCCAACGAGGAGGGCACCCTCGTGGTGTGGGTCGACGAGACCCGCCAGGCCGCCGTCGAGGAGGCTGCCGTGGCCTTCGAGGAGGAGACCGGCGTCGAGGTGCAGACCGTGCTGCGCAACTTCGAGGACATCCGCACCGACTTCGTCACCCAGGTCCCCACCGGGGAGGGCCCGGACATCACCGTCGGCGCGCACGACTGGCTCGGCGAGCTCACCGTCAACGGCGTCGTCGCCCCGCTCGAGCTGACCAACGCCGACGACTTCGAGCAGGTCGCGATCGACGCCGTCACCTACGACGGCCAGATCTACGGCCTGCCCTTCGCCATCGAGAACATCGCCCTCATCCGCAACACCGAGCTCGCCCCCGAGGCCCCGGCCACCTGGGACGACGCCCTGGCCGCCGGCGAGGAGGCGGGCACCGAGTTCCCGATCCTCATCCAGTCCGACGGCGAGAACGGCGACCCGTACACCTTCTACCCGCTGCAGACCTCCTTCGGTGCGCCGGTCTTCGTCACCGACGAGGAGGGTGCGTACACCGAGGAGCTGGGCCTGGGCGGCGAGGGTGGGGCGGCCTTCGCCCAGTGGCTGGCCGAGCAGGGCGAGAACGGCACCGGCGCCCTGGACACCAACATCACGTACGACATCGCGGTGGAGGCCTTCGCCAACGGCGAGTCGCCGTTCATCATCGGTGGCCCCTGGATGCTCGCCTCCTTCGAGGACATCGATGTCGCCATCGACCCGATCCCGGCGCCCGGCCCCGAGGCGGCGGTGCCCTTCGCCGGCGTGCAGGCCTTCTTCGTCAACGCGCAGTCGCCCGACGCGCTCATCGCCAACGACTTCCTCGTCAACTTCATGTCCACCGAGGAGGCGCAGACCTCGCTGTTCGAGACCGGCGACCGCGTCCCGGCGCTGACCGTGGCGGCCGACGCGGCCGCGGAGGACGAGATCGTGGCCGGCTTCCGCGAGGTCGGCGCCGAGGCCGCGCCGATGCCCGCGCTGCCCGCCATGGGTCAGGTCTGGCAGTTCTGGGGCGTGACCGAGGGCGGCATCATCTCCGGCGCCGAGGACGACCCGGCCGGTGCCTGGGAAGCCATGGTCGCCGACATCCAGGGCGCCATCGACGCCGGCTGACGTCCAGCCACCCGCCCGGGGCGGCCGCCTGCCGAGGCGGTCGCCCCGGGCCTCGCGCCCTCGACGGTCGGGCCCGCCGACCTCGGGGGAGCGCGAGCGGCAGGACCCGCAGCACCGCCGGCACACCCCGGTCCCGCAGGACCACCAGGTGCCGCAGCACATCCAACCCCGCAGGCCCCCCGCCGGGCGGTCGTGAGAGCACCCGATCCCACCCGGCGCCACACGACGACGTGCCACGTTCCGAGAAAGGACGTCCATGACCACGACCGACATGCCGCCGGCGACGCAGCCGCCGGCATCCAGCGGCGGCCGGACGCGCCCCGCCCGCGGGGGTGACGTCAACGGCTGGTTCTTCGTCAAGCTCGTGCTCGTCGCGCTGGTCGACGCCCTCGGCGTGACGATCCTCTTCCAGGCCTGGAACAACGACTCGTGGTGGCTCTTCGGCGGGACCCTCGTCATCCTCGCCGCCGTCAACTGGGTCTACTTCTCGCGGCGCACGGTGCCGATGAAGTACCTGCTGCCGGGCCTGATCTTCCTGGCCGTGTACCAGATCTTCACGATCGTCTACACGGGCTACGTCTCCTTCACCAACTACGGCGACGGCCACAACCTCACCAAGCCCGAGGCTGTCGAGCAGCTGCTCGCCCAGAACGAGCGCACGCTGCCCGACGCCACGCGCTACCCCGTCGTCGTCGTCGAGCGCGAGGGGGTCGACGGCGCCGAGCTCGGCCTGGCGATCCTCGACGAGTCCGACGGCACCGTGCGAGTCGGCTACGCCGAGGAGCCGCTCGTCGACGCGCCGGACGCGGTGGTCGAGGACGGCCGGATCACCTCCGTGCCGGACGTCACCGTGCTCCAGCAGGCCGACATCTACCAGCGTCCCCAGGAGGTCGCGGAGCTGCGGGTGCCCTTCTCCGAGGACCCCAACGACGGCTCCCTGCGCACCACCGACGGCCGCTCGGCCGCCCAGGCCACCTCCCGGCTCGTCTACGACGAGGACGCGGACGTGATGACGAACGTCGAGACCGGCGTCGAGTACCGGCCGAACGACCGCGGCAGCTTCGTCTCCGAGGACGGCGAGGCGCTCAACGTGGGCTGGCGGGTGTTCGTCGGGCCGGAGAACTACGTCGACGCCTTCGCCGACTCGCGCTACTCCGGCCCGCTGCTGCAGGTGCTCCTGTGGACGATGGCGTTCGCATTCCTCTCGGTCGTGACGACCTTCCTGCTGGGCCTGTTCCTCGCCGTCGTCTTCAACGACGCCCGGCTCAAGGGCCAGAAGATCTACCGGACCCTGCTCATCCTCCCGTACGCGTTCCCTGGGTTCCTTGCCGCCCTGCTGTGGGCGGGCCTGCTCAACGAGCGGTTCGGGTTCATCAACAACGTCGTGTTCTTCGGGGCCGACATCCCGTGGTTGACCGACCCGTGGCTGGCCAAGCTCTCCGTCCTGCTGGTCAACCTCTGGCTGGGCTTCCCCTACATGTTCCTCATCTGCACCTCGGCGCTGCAGTCGATCCCCGGAGACGTCAAGGAGGCCGCGCGCATCGACGGCGCCGGCGTGCTCCAGCAGTTCCGCTCGATCACGATGCCGCTGGTGCTGGTGGCCACCGCGCCGCTGCTCATCGCGTCCTTCGCCTTCAACTTCAACAACTTCAACCTCATCTACATGCTCACCGGCGGCGGGCCGCGGATGGACTCGGCCAGCGTCCCCGTCGGGCACACCGACATCCTCATCTCGATGGTCTACAACATCGCCGGCATCGACGGCAGCTCGCAGAAGGACTACGGGCTGGCCTCGGCGCTGTCGATCCTCATCTTCATCATCGTCGCCGCGGTCTCCGTCATCGGCTTCCGTCAGGCGCGCAAGCTGGAGGAGTACAACTGATGTCCGCCACCCCCTCCAGCCCCGCCGACGGCGCGGGCCGCGATGCCGCGACGACCACCGGCGCCGGCCGGGCCACCGACCGGAAGGGGCAGGAGCTCCCGCCCCAGCCGAGGATGGCGTTCGGCCGCTGGTTCGCCGAGCTGGGCATCCGCCACGTCATCGGGATCGTGTTCGTCATCTACGCCGCGTTCCCCATCGTCTACGTCATCTCGGCGTCGCTGGCCGGGCAGGGGGCCACGCTCACCGGGTCGAACTCGCTGTTCACGTCGTTCGACGTCGGCAGCTACTCCCAGCTCAGCGACACCACCCTGTACTGGACCTGGTTCCGCAACACCATGTTCATCGGGCTCTCGACGGCGATCGGCACCGTGGTCATGGCCGCTGCGGCCGCCTACGCCTTCTCCCGGTTCCGGTTCAAGGGGCACGCGTTCGGTCTCAACACGCTCCTCGTGCTGCAGATGTTCCCCCAGCTGCTCGCCTTCGTCGCGATCTTCCTGCTGCTGCTCTCGATCGGGGAGGTCGTGCCCTCGCTCGGGCTCAACTCCCGGATCGGACTCATCTGCGTCTACCTCGGCGGGGCCCTGGGGACGAACACCTTCCTCATGTACGGGTTCTTCAACACCGTGCCCAAGGAGCTCGACGAGGCCGCGAAGATCGACGGCGCCAGCCACGCCCGCATCTACTGGACGATCATCCTGCGCATGGTCGCGCCGGTGCTCGCGGTGGTCGGGCTGCTCTCCTTCGTCTCGACCTTCTCCGACTTCGTTATCGCTCGCGTGGTGCTGCAGTCCGAGCAGAACTGGACCCTGGCGCTCGGGCTGTACCAGATGGTCTCCTCGCTGACGAACCAGAACTGGGGCATGTTCGCCGCCGGCGCCGTCATCGCCGCGGTCCCGGTCCTGCTGCTGTTCCTCTTCCTCCAGCGCTACATCGTCGGCGGCCTCACGGCCGGTTCCGTCAAGGGGTAGCGCGGCGAGCGAGGTCGCAGACGATCAGGGCCGTAGCCGGGGGTCGTGCGTCGGGTCGAGGTACTGCGCCGGGCAGCCGTCGTCGATCGCCTCGGGGAGGTACTCGATGTGCCACGGCTCGTTCGCATAGGTCTGGCAGAGGCCGTAGGCGGCGCCCCGGTCGTGGTCGGCGAGCCAGAGATAGGCGGCCATGCCGCCGATGTCGACCGCGTTCCCGGAGACGTGCGCGGACGTGTCCGGGCCGGCGACCCATCGGGCGGCCTCCGCGCGCGACCCGTACTCGGCCACGGCGTCGTCGAGCAGCCGGGTCTGGATCTGGGCTGACCGCCACCCGCTCGTGACGACGATCGAGACGTCGTCACCCCGAGCGTCCTCCGTCGCCTCCTGCACGGCCGCCCGCAGCGCGGGGTCGAGGCGGCTGATTCCGGGGAGCTCCTCGTCGAACGCGGTCGTGCCGTCGGGGAGAACGCCGTGCGCCGAGTCGTCGACGTCGAACGGCGACGGCTGCCCGCCGACCAGCGGGGACGACGAGAGCAGCAGGGAGGCGACGACGCCGAGAGCACCGACGAGCAGCAGCGCCACGGCTCCGCCGCGGAGCAGCCGGGCATGAACTGGCGTGGTGTGATCGTTCATGCCCCCAGTGCAGGCGAGGGCGTGTTGCCGGGCCGTCTGCGTTTCTCGATACGTCGTCGATATCCGTCGGCGCGTAGCCTCCAGGCATGCGGGTGCTGGTGCTGGAGGACGAGCCGTTGCTGGCGGAGGCGGTCCGCGACGGGTTGCGCCTCGAGTCGATCGCCGCCGACATCGCGAACGACGGCCATGCCGCGCTGGACCTGCTGGGTGTCAACGAGTACGACCTGGCGATCCTCGACCGGGACGTCCCGGGAGCGTCGGGCGACGAGGTCGCCGAGCGGATCATCCGGTCCGGGGCGGACGTCCCGATCCTCATGCTCACGGCCGCGGACCGGATCGACGACAAGGCGTCGGGCTTCCGGCTGGGCGCGGACGACTATCTGACGAAACCGTTCGCGTTCGAGGAGCTCGTGCTGAGGATCCGGGCGCTCGACCGGCGGCGGGCGCGGAGGCGGCCACCGGTCCGGGAGCTGGCCGGCCTCACGGTCGACCCGTTCCGGCGTGAGGTGTACCGGGACGGTCGCTACATCGCTCTGACCAGGAAACAGTTCGCCGTGCTCGACGTCCTGGTCGCGGCGGACGGCGGGGTGGTCAGTGCCGAGGATCTGCTCGAGCGCGCGTGGGACCAGCACGCCGACCCGTTCACCAACGCGGTGCGGATCACGGTCTCGGGCCTGCGCAAGCGTCTCGGCGAACCATCGCCGATCCATACCGTGCCGGGCGTCGGTTACCGGATCGGCGCCATCCCGGACGGCCCGAGCTGAGGACCGGGGTGTGAGCTCACGCTGGAAGCTGACCCTCAGCTACGCCGGGTTCCTCATGGTGGCCGGCGTCCTGCTGCTCGCCGTCGTGTGGGTGTTCCTCCTGCGGTACGTCCCGGACTCGACGATCGACACCCGGGGCGGATTCGTCCCGAACCGGTCCGACCTGCTCGAGGCCTTCGTCCCCCCGACGGTCGTCGTGCTCGTCCTCCTCCTCACCCTGGGTCCGGCCGGGGGATGGCTGCTCGCCGGCCGCATGCTCTCGCCGCTCGAGCGGATCACGCGGGCCACGAGGATCGCGTCCACGGGCGCGCTCGACCACCGCGTCGACATGTCGGACCGGACCGACGAGTTCGGCGAGCTCGCTGACTCGTTCGACCACATGCTCGAACGGGTCGAGGCCCGGGTCGAGGAGCAGAGGCGCTTCGCCGCCAACGCCTCCCACGAGCTTCGTACCCCGCTCGCCGTCATGCAGACGATCATCGACGTCGCAGCGAAAGCACCCGACAAGAACCCCGCCGCCACACTTGCCCGGCTGAGGGCGACCAATGCGCGCGCCGTCGAGCTCGTCGAGGCTCTCCTCCTGCTCGACCGGTCCGGACACCCCCTCACCCGACATGAGGAGGTCGACCTCTCGCTGCTCCTCGACGAGGCCGTCGAGAGCCTGCTGCCCCTGGCGGAGCAGCACGGCGTGACGATCGAGATCGACGCGTCGCCGTCTCTCGCCGAGGGCTCCGAGCCGCTGCTGCGGCAGATGATGACGAACCTCCTGCACAACGCCGTGGTGCACAACGTCGCGGACGGAGGCCGCGTCTGGGCGACCACCGTGGGCGCCGCCGACCGCGCGACCGTGACGATCGCCAACACCGGGGGCGCGGTCGGTCCCGGGACCGTGCACCGACTCACCGAACCGTTCCTCAAGGGCGCGGGCCGGACCCGCCTGGACGAGCGCACCGGCAACGGCCTGGGTCTGTCGATCGTGGAACGGATCGTCGACGCGCACGCCGGCACGCTCGTCCTGGCCCCGCGAGCCGACGGCGGGCTCGAGGTGCGGACCGAGCTCCCGCCCGCGCGAGGGCGAGACGTGGTGCTCATGTGAGCGAAACCGGCGAGCGCGTTGCG
Organism: Georgenia sp. Z1344; assembly: GCF_057652375.1. NCBI lineage: Bacteria > Bacillati > Actinomycetota > Actinomycetes > Allobogoriellales > Allobogoriellaceae > Georgenia > Georgenia sp. Z1344. The sequence continues at coordinate 3,028,934 of NZ_CM172728.1, forward strand.
CGCATGCGCGCTGTCTTGGCAGTCTGATCGGACCAGCGCACCGGTCGCCCGCAGGCGTCCCGCAGCGTGCGCACACCCCCGAGAACATGGGAGTTCCCGATGACTGACGGTCCGTTCCTGCTGGGCATCGACATGGGCACCGGCGGCGCCCGCGCCGGCATCTTCGACGCCGCCGGAGGCCTCAAGGGCGTCGCCTCCACCGAGTGGAAGACCTCGTTCCCGCGGCCCGGCCGCGCCGAGCAGGACCCCGACGCCTGGTGGTCGGCGATCGTCACGTCCGTGCGCGGCGCGCTCGAGCAGGCGAAGGTGCCGGCCGACGCGATCGCGGGCATCTCGGTGGATGCGACGAGCGCCACCGTCGTCGCCACGACCAAGGACGGCCAGCACCTGCGCCCGGCGCTGCTGTGGATGGACGTCCGCGCCGCCGACGAGTCCGAGGCGCTCGCCCGCGCCGAGGACCCGGCGCTCAAGTACTCCGGCCACGGCGCCGTATCCGCCGAGTGGGGCACGCCGAAGTCGATGTGGCTGAAGAAGAACGAGCCCGAGATCTTCGCGAAGGCCGACCTCCTCGTCGACTGCACCGACTGGCTCGTCCACCGGCTCACCGGCGAGTGGACGATGTCCCTCAACCACGCGGCCGGCAAGTACTTCTACGACACCTCCGTCGGCGGCTGGCCCACCTCGCTGTACGAGAAGGTCGGCGGCGCGGACATCCTCGAGAAGTTCCCCGAGCGCGTGCTCCCGGTCGGCACCACGGTGGGCGGGCTGCGCCCGCAGATCGCCGAGGAGCTGGGCCTCGCCGCCGGTACCCCGGTCGCCGAGGGTGCGATCGACGCCTACGCGGGAGCGATCGGGCTCGGCGTCGTCGAGCCCGGCAAGATGGCGCTCATCACCGGGTCGAGCCACGTGATGATCGGCCAGTCCCCGGTCCCGTTGCACGCCAAGGGCCTGTGGGGCTCGTACACCGACGCCGTCATCCCGGGCGAGTGGACGGTCGAGGCCGGGCAGGTCTCGACCGGCTCCGTCGTCGCGTGGTTCCGCGACCACCTCGCGCGCAGCGCGAACGAGCGCGCGGCGAAGGAGAACCGCCCGGCCTACGAGATCCTCGACGAGCTCGCCGCCGAGGTCCCGATCGGGTCCGACGGTCTCGTGCTCCTCGACCACTTCCAGGGCAACCGCTCGCCGTACTCCGACCCGCGCTCGCGCGGCGTCTTCTGGGGCCTCACGCTCGGCCACACCGAGGGCCACATGTTCCGCGCAATCCTCGAGGGCATCTGCTTCGGCACCGAGAATATCTTCCGCACGATGCGGGACAACGGCTTCCCGCCGAAGGAGGTCGTCGTCTCCGGCGGCCCGACGAAGAGCCGGTTCTGGATGCAGATGCACGCCGACGTCTCCAACCTCCCGATCACGTTCACCGACGTGAGCGAGGGCCCGCTGCTGGGCTCGGCGATGATGGCCGCCGTCGGCGCGGGCGTCCACGCCGACCTGCCCACGGCCGCACGGGAGATGGTGCGCACCGTCGAGGTCATCGAGCCCGACGCCGAGGCGCACGAGGCGTACCAGTACAACTTCGACGCATACGTCCAGACCTACGACGCGATGCGGGACCTGACCAACGCCATGTCCCGGCACGTCGACGAGGCCTGACCCGCCGGGTGGCGCGCCTCCCGGGAGGGGCGGCGCGCCACCCGCCGGCCGGGCGGTACGCGCCAGGAACCTGTCACGCGCAAGCAACCGACTCGCGCCTGGGACCGCCACGCACCACCGACCGCCACGCACTACACGGCGGCGCCGCACCCGCGGCCCCGCCCGAGCACCAGAAGGGATCACGAGCTCCACATGACCGAGAAGATGAAGGCCGTCCAGCTCCACGCCGTCGGGGACGTTCGGCTGGAGGAGGTCGAGAAGCCCACGCCGGGTCCCGGCGAGGCGCTGCTCAAGGTCGCCGCGTGCGGCGTGTGCGGGTCCGACCTGGACCGCATGTTCAAGAAGGGCGCGCACAAGCTCCCGCTCATCTGCGGTCACGAGTTCTCCGCCTGGGTCGAGGAGATCGGCGAGGGCGTCACCGAGGTGGCCGTCGGTGACCTCGTCACCGTCCCCCCGATGCTCCCGTGCTTCGAGTGCGGCCCCTGTGTGGCCGGGCACTACAGCCTGTGCGAGGACTACGACTACTACGGCTCCCGCCGCCACGGCGCCTACGCCGAGTACGTCGCCGGCCCGGCGAAGCTGCTCCTCAAGGTGCCCGCCGACCTCGACCCTCGGGCGGCCGCCATGGTCGACCCCTCGGCGATCGCCCTGCACGCCCTGCTGCGCACGAAGCTCGCCCCGGGCAAGCGCGTCGCGGTCGTCGGCGCGGGTGGCCCCATCGGCCTGTTCGCGATCCAGTGGGCGCGCCTCGGCGGCGCGCTCGACGTCCTCGCGGTCGACGTCTCGCCCGAGAAGGCGGAGCTGGCCCGCGAGGCGGGCGCCACCACCACCGCGACGACGCCGGAGGCGGCCGCCGAGGCGGCCGGGCTCGGCTACGACATCGTGGTCGAGTGCTCCGGCAACCCGATCGCCGAGAACCAGGCCGTCGGGCTCGCCGCCCGCCACGGCGAGGTCGTGCTCATCGGAATCCCCAACGCCGACGTGACGATCAGCGACAAGAACTGGGCCCGGATGATGCGGCTCGAGATCGACATCAAGGGCTCGTGGAACTCGTTCTCGGCGCCGTTTCCCGGCACCGAGTGGACGACCACGGTCGAGGCCATGCACCAGGGCCTGCTCAAGTGGGAGTTCATGATCACGCACGAGCTGCCGCTGGAGAAGGTGGGCGAGACGATCGAGGCGATGTACAAGCGCACGATCCACAGCTCGAAGGTCCTCTTCCTTCCCCACGGCGCCTGAGCCGGCAGGGACGACGCGGAGGTGACGGTGAGAACCGACCGGGACGGCGACCGTGCGCGGTGACGACGAGGAGCGCGACCTCCTCCTGCTGCGGGTGGCCACGCTCTACCACGAGCAGGAGCTGACGCAGCAGGAGGTGGCCGAGCGGCTGCACCTCACCCGCTGGCAGGTCGGCCGCCTCCTCCAGGAGGCGCGCCGCACCGGCATCGTCCGCATCGAGATCGTCCACCCCCGCGCGCGCTCGCACGCGCTGGAGGCCGAGCTCGTCGCCCGCACCGGCCTCACCGCGGCCGTCGTCGTCCCGGCCGAGCGCGAGCCGGTGGCCACCCGCCGCCGGGTCGCGGCGGCCGCCGGCGAGCTGCTCGCCGACCTCAAGGAGTCGCCGGCCACGCTGGCGGTCTCCTGGGGCCGCACGATGGTCGACCTCGTCGAGCAGATCCCGCCGTCCTGGGCGGACGGCACCGTGGTGGTGCAGGCGAACGCCGGCCTGCCCCTGCCCGGGGCGAGCAACCCCGGCCAGGTGGTCGCCGAGCTGGCCCGACAGGCGCGGGGCACCGCGGTCTTCCTCCAGGCCCCGGCGATCGTCGACTCGCCGGACCTGGCCGCCACGCTCATGAGCGACGGGTCGGTCCGCCGCGTCCTCGACCAGGCCCGCGAGGCGGACGCCCTGCTGTTCTCGCTCGGCGAGCCGGTCGGCACGTCGGTCCTCGTCGAGGCCGGCTACCTCAGCCACGCTGAGGTCGACCGCCTCGTCACCCGGGGCGCGGTCGGCGACGTCCTCGGCCGCTACATCGACGCGGAGGGGCGCCCGGCGGACCCCTCGATCGACGCGCGCACCGTGGGCCTCACGCTTGACGAGGTCCGCTCCGCGCGGCTGCCGATCGCCGTCGCCGCGGGCGTGGCGAAGACCCCGGCCGCGCTCGCCGCCGTCACCCACGGGCTGTGCGACATCCTCGTCACCGACGAGGAGCTCGCCGCCGGCCTGCTCGACTCACTCCCGGACACCCACGCACGACCACCCCGAACGACAAGGAGCACGTCATGACCGCTCGTACCCGCACCGAGGTCGCCCAGCTCGTCGACCACACCCTGCTCAAGCCGGAGTCCACGCCCGACGACGTCGCCGCCCTCGTGCGCGAGGCCGCCGAGCTCGGCGCCTACTCCGTGTGCGTCTCGCCCAACCTCGTCCCGCTCGACGTGCCCGAGAGCGTGAAGCTCGCCGTCGTGTGCGGCTTCCCGTCCGGTGCGCACGCCGCCGAGGTCAAGGCGGCGGAGGCCGCGCGCTCCGCGGCCGACGGGGTCGACGAGATCGACATGGTCATCAACCTGGCCCTCGCGCTGACCGGCCGCTACGACGAGACCGAGGCCGAGATCCGCGCCGTGCGCGACGCCGCCCCGGGCGTCGTCCTCAAGGTCATCATCGAGTCCGCCGCACTGACCGACGAGCAGATAGTCGCCGTGTGCGAGGCCGCCGAGCGCGCGGGCGCCGACTTCGTCAAGACCTCGACCGGGTTCCACAAGGCCGGCGGCGCCACGGTCGAGGCCGTCGCCCTCATGGCCCGGACCGTCGGCGGCCGCCTCGGCGTCAAGGCGTCGGGCGGCATCCGCGACACCGAGAAGGCCCTCGCGATGATCGAGGCCGGGGCCACCCGCCTCGGGCTGTCCGGCACGGCCGCCGTCCTCGACGGCCTCGCAGGCTGACGTCCGCCCCCTGACGTCCATCCCCTGACGGGCTGAGCCCCGTCCCCCGACGGGCTGTCCGGCTGCTGCGTGAGGCGCGGCGGCCGGACGGCCTTCCCACGGACGGCGCGCGACGTCGTCGATACCCACCGGCCGCACCGGCCACCGCGAGAGGATGTGCGCATGCTGGCGTACGAGCACCAGGCCGACGGCGCGATGGCTCTCGTCGAGCGGCCCGTCCCGGTCGCGGCCGAGGGCGAGGTGACGATCGACGTCGCCGCCACCGGCGTGTGCGGGACCGACCTCAAGATCGCCCGCGGCGAGCACCGCATGTACCCCGCGGGGACCGTGCGCGTGCCTGGCCACGAGGTCGTCGGCCACGTCCGGGAGAACCGGTCGGAGGACCCGCGGCTCGCTCCCGGCACGCTCGTCGCCCTCGCGCCCAACGTCGGGTGCGGCACCTGCCACGCCTGCACGGCCGGCCGCAGCAACCTGTGCACCGACTACGCCGGCGTCGGCCTCACCTTCGACGGCGGGTTCGCCGAGGTCGTGCGCGTGCCGGCGCGGGGCGTGGCGGCCGGCAACGTCCTGCCCGTCGCCGACGGGCTCGAGGCGCTCGACGTCGTCATGACCGAGCCGGTGGCGGCGGTCGTGCGGGGCCTGCGCCCCCTCGACCCCGGGCCGGGCGACACCGTGCTCGTCTGCGGCGCGGGCCCGATCGGCCTCACCGCCCTCCTCCTCGCGCGGATGCGCGGGGTCGACCAGGTGATCGTCAGCCAGACCTCCGCGCCGCGGCGCGAGCTCGCCGCCCGGCTCGGCGCGGACCACACGATCAACCCTCGGGCCGAGGACCTCACCGATCGGGTCCTGGAGCTGACGAACGGGCGCGGGGCGGACTGCGTCGTCGTCGCCACGCCGGTGGCCGCCGTGTTCGCCGACGCCCTGCGCGCCGCCGCCCTCGGCGGGCGGGTCAACTTCTTCGCCGGCCTGCCCTCGGGGAAGGGGGAGATCCCCCTCGACGCCAACCTCGTCCACTACCGCGAGCTCATGGTCACCGGCTCCACCGCGAACACCCCCGAGGACAACGCGGAGGCCCTCGCGATCGTCTCCTCCGACCCGCAGCGCTTCCGCCGCCTCGTCACCGACCGGGTCCCGCTCGCCGACGCCCCGGCGGGGTTTGCCCGCGCCGCCGCGGGGGAGACCCTCAAACTCGTCCTCGAGCCGTAGCGCGCGACAATGACCGCATGATCGAGATCCTCAGTCCGGCCGAGATCGCCCGCGGGCGGATCACCGGGGCCGTCGTCGCCAACATCCTCGCCACCGTCCGTGAGCAGACGGTCCCGGGGACGAACCTCCTCGAGATCGACGGCTGGGCCCGCGAGCTGATCGAGCGGGCCGGTGCCACGTCCTGCTACGTCGACTACGCGCCGTCGTTCGGGCGCGGCCCGTTCGGGCACCACATCTGCACCGCCGTCAACGACGCCGTGCTGCACGGGCTGCCGCACGACGCCGAGCTGGCCGAGGGCGACCTTCTCACCCTCGACCTCGCGGTGGCCAAGGACGGCGTCGCCGCCGACGCGGCGATCAGCTTCGTGGTCGGCGAGGTGGCGCACGAGGAGAGCGACCGCCTCATCGACGCCACCCGCCGCGCGCTCGACGCCGGCATCGCGGCGGCCGGCCCCGGCGCGCGCATCGGCGACCTCTCCCACGCGATCGGCACCGTGCTCTCGGACGCCGGCTACCCGGTCAACACCCAGTTCGGCGGCCACGGCATCGGCTCGACCATGCACCAGGACCCGCACGTGCCGAACACCGGCCGCCCGGGCAGGGGCTTCCCGCTCCGTCCCGGTCTCATGCTCGCGATCGAGCCGTGGGTCATGGTGGACACCGACGAGCTGACGATGGACGAGGACGGCTGGACCCTGCGCAGCGCGACCGGCTGTCGCACCGCCCACACCGAGCACACGATCGCCGTCACCGAGGACGGCGTCCAGATCCTCACCCTGCCCTGAGGGCGGGGCCACGACCCTGCACGACGCCGGAGGGCGGGTTCCGTACGGAACCCGCCCTCCGGCGTCGTGCCGCTTCCGTCAGAGCGTGTCGACGACGTCCGCGATCGCCCCGAGCAGGACCGACACCGAGATCGCGCCGGGGTCGGGATGACCGACGCTGCGCTCCCCGAGCGAGCGCGACTTGCCGAACCCGGAGACGAGCTCGGCCGAGCGCTCGACGCCATCGGCCGACGCGACCGCCGCCGCGCGTGCCGTGGCGGCGAGGCCCTGGCCCACGGCGGCTCGGGCGGCCTCCGCGGCAGGGACGAGCGCGTCGAGCATCGTCTTCTGCCCGACCTCGGCCTTGCCGCGCCGCATGACCTGCTCGGCGCCGGCCTCGAGCGCGGTCGCGAACCCGTCGGCGTCGAGCGTGTCCCCGGTCAGCACCTTGGCGGGTGCCCGGAACATCGTGCCGAAGATGGCGCCCGAGGCACCGCCGCTCGTCGCGAGGACCGCGGAGCCCACGGCCTTGAACGCCTCCCCGGGCGTCGCGGGCGACGCCTCGGCGAGGGCCTCCTTCGCGGCGGTGAACCCGCGGGCCATGCCGACGCCGTGGTCGCCGTCGCCGATGGCCTGGTCGGCGCGGGTGAGCCGCTCCTTGGCGGCGACGATCGCGTCGCACGCCGCGGTGAGCGCGGTGGCGGTCTGGGCCGCCGTCAGCTGGTCCGCCATCGCTCAGGCCTGCGAGTAGGGCAGCGAGCGGCAGGGGGCGGCCAGGAGTCGCTCGAGGTCGTCGTCGAGCCGGAGCAGGGTGAGGGAGAAGCCCGCCATCTCCTGGGACGTGAAGTACGAGCCGACGTCGGTGCGCACCACCTCGATGCCCCGGGCCTCGAGCAGCTCGCGGGCCTTGCGGTTGACGACGAACAGCTCCATGAGCGTGGTGGCGCCGAGGTTGTTGACGAGCAGGGCGACCCGGTCGCCGGAGGAGTAGGGCAGGTCGGCGATCAGCTTGTCGACCATCTTCTCGGTCAGCTCGTCGGCGGTCATCATCGCGGAGCGCTCGACGCCCATCTCGCCGTGCATGCCCAGGCCGATCTCGATCTCGTCGTCGCCGAGCTCGAACGTCGGCTCGCCGGTCTCCGGGAGGGAGCCCGCGCGGACCGCGACGCCGAGCGTGCGGGTGGCCTGCTGCGCCTTGACGATCAGCGCCTCGGCCTCCTCCAGGGAGCCCGCCTCGGCGCACGCCGCGCCGGCGATCTTGACGACGTAGAAGGCGCCGCCGATGCCGCGTCGGGTGTCCGGGTCGTCGGTCGCGACGTCGTCGTTGACGAGCACGGTGCGGGTGGCGATGTCGTCGTCGTCCTCCGCGAGCTCGGCGCCCATGTCGAAGTTGAGGACGTCGCCCGCGTAGTTCCCGTAGAGGAGGATGACGCCCTTGCCCTGGTCGGCGGCGACGATCGCCTCCTGGACGTGCTGCGGCGCCGGGGCGGCGAACACGTTGCCGGCCACGCTCGCGTCGGCGAGGCCCTGGCCGACGTAGGCCGTGTACATGGGCTCGTGGCCGGAGCCGCCGCCGACGACGAGACCGACCTTGCCGGCCTCGATCGAGTCGCGGACGAGCACGCGCGAGCCCGGCGCGCGCGTGAGGGAGCCGTGCGAGGCCAGTACGAGACCGTCGAGCACCTCGTCGACGAGGTGCTCGGGGTCGTTGATGATCTTCTTCGCCTTGGACATGACGTACCTCGTGGGTCTCGGGCGGTGGGCCCGGCGGCGGGGGAGTCGGTGGTCCCGGGCCGCGTGCTCACCGCGATGTGAGAAGTTCTCAGCGTCGAGCGCTGCAGTCTCATCCTAGGCGCGGGCCGCCGGGGTGCGAAGGCCGGGTCCGCGCCGCCGCGGACAGATGCTCATGTGAGCGCAGCGGAACCTGTGTCGGTGCCCGCCGAGGAGATGCGGTGGTGTCGAGGAGGTCCGGGGCCCGGCTGCGCAGGGGCGCGTCCGGCTCAGGTGATCCGGAGGAGCGCGGCGGTGCCCGGCTCGAGCACCGTCGCACCGTCCTCCTCGAGCACGCCGGCGGAGGAGTGGGTGACGAGCGCGTTCAGCGGCACCGCCACCGGGTCCGGGCCGAGCGTGAGGACGAGGTGACGGGTGTCGAGGGCGAGCACGAGCGCGTCGACGTCGACGTCGAGCACGCCCAGGTAGCCGGAGGCCGTGCCGAGCTCGCGGCGCAGGCGCAGCCACGCCCGCAGCCGTTCGTAGGGGGAGTCGTCCCGGTGGCGGTCGGGGGCCAGGGCCGCGACGAGGGCGGCGAGGGAGCCGGTGGCGGCGTCGTCGTCGGAGTGGGTGCCGCTCGTGCCCCCGCCGGTGGCGCCGGCCTCGGGGGCGATCTGGCCGCCGAGCTCGATCCCCTGCCGGAGATAGACCGCGCCGGGCAGCATGATCGACAGCGCCGTCATCGCGCGCACCCGTCGGGCGTTCTCCTCGGGGGAGGGGCGGTGCGCCCAGGTCGGCGTCGGGACCGGGTGCCGGCCGGTCGCGAGGGCCCAGGCAGGGCGGGCGCCGAGGGGCTCGTGGACGCCGAAGACCTGGGCGAGGGTCTCACCCACGGCGGGTGCGTCCCAGCTGGTGCGGGCGAGGCGGTCGTCGCGGGTGGCGTGCAGCCAGTCCTCGTGGAGCACCTCGGTGTAGGCCGCGAGGTCGAGCCCGCGCACGGCACCGGTGAGCGCCGCCTCGGCGTCGGGGCGGTCCCCGGAACCGCGCTCGGCGAGGCGCGCCTGCAGGGCGCCGGGGTCCGCGCCACGGGGGTGGCGCACGAGGGTCGGCGTCGTCGTGCCCGGCGCGGCGGCGTCGGCCTGATCGAGGCCGAGCGCTCCGGGGTCGCTCGTGCCCCGGGCGATGCCCAGGTCGATCCCGTCCACCCCGAGGGCGAGCCAGCGGCCCACGCGGGACAGGTGCGCGGCGTCGGTGTCGGACGGGTGGATCGGGAGCACCGAGGCGACGACCCGGAGCGCCCGCCGATGGGCCCTGCGGACGACGGCGCCGACGGCGTCGGCCACCTGGCGATGACGCGGGTCGAGCTCCGGTGCCGTCAGCAGGAGCGTGTCGCACCCGAGCGAGGCGACGTGCGGGACGTGGGCGGCGACGTCGTCGATCGCGGCCACCGTGCGCAGCTCGGCGGTCTCGTAGACCGCGGCCGTCGACCACCACGGCATCGGGGTCTTCGGCCGGCGGTGGAGCATCCGCGTGGCGCGCGACCCGGTGGTGGCGGCGTCGGTCGTGATCGTCGCGAGGGGCATCGCCGACCATTGTGGCCCCGGTCTCGTTCGTGACCAAGCGCCGCCGCTCGGATGTGCGAGAGTCCGGCGCCCGCGTCAGGTTCACCGGGTGGCTCCCTGACGTTCAGCGGGCGGTGGTTGCCTCGGCGCAGGAGCGCCGCCGGCGTTCCCAACCCCTGATCGAGACACTCAAGGAGAGTCGTGCACGCACGAGCTCGACGAACGGCGGCCGTCGCCGCCACCGCCCTGCTGACCACCATGCTCGCCGGGGCCGTCGTGCCCCCGGCGATGTCGGAGCCCGCCCCCGACACCCCACCCACGCCGGAGGCCGAGCCGGCCACCGAGGGTGACGCGGCGCCCGAGGAGGACGCCGTCCCCGACGGCTCCCGCTGGACCCTGGCCACCCTGCCCGACACGCAGTTCTACTCCCGGTACGGCGCCAGCCAGTTCGAGCCCCGCTACGGGACCAACCCGTACCAGGCGCAGGCCGAGTGGCTCGCCGAGGTGCACGACGAGCTCAACATCCCGTTCGTCACCCACCTCGGCGACCTGGTCGACCGCGCCGGCGTCGAGGCCGAGTGGGAGATCGCCGACGCCGCCCACCAGGTGCTCGAGGACGCGGGACTGCCGTACTCGGTCCTGCCCGGCAACCACGACCTGCTCAACAGCTCGGCGAACGACACCGAGCTCGCCGACGACGAGCCGTTCCTGCGCTGGTTCTCCCCCGAGCGCTCGGCGGCGCAGTCGCCGGACTCGGGGCGCGACCCGTCGGGCTTCAGCGAGTACCACGTGTTCGAGGCCGAGGGCCAGGAGTACCTCGTGCTCGCGCTCGCCTGGCGGACGTCGGACGAGACCCTGGCCTGGGCCGACCAGGTCATGGCCGACCACCCGACCCTGCCGACGATCCTCACCTCGCACGAGATCCTCGGCGTCGACTCCGACGGCGTCACCGCCGTCACGGGTGGCAACGGCGAGCGGCTGTGGGAGGGCCTGATCCGGGACAACGACCAGATCTTCCTCACGCTCTCGGGCCACAACCACGGCTCGGCGCACCGGGTCGTGCAGAACGACGCCGGCAACGACGTCATCCAGATCCTGCAGGACTGGCAGATGGCCTACGAGGGTGGCAACGGCTACCTCGGCCTGCTCGAGTTCAACCTCGAGAACGACTCGATCGACGTGCTCGCGCCGTCGCCGTGGGTGGTCGGTAAGGACGCAGCCGACCTCACCGTCCACGACCGACCGCTGCTCGACGCGCCGAACGAGGAGTTCAGCGTCGACATCGACTTCGACGAGCGCTTCGCCGGTTTCAACGCCGAGTGGGAGCCCGGCGACGGCCAGGAGACCTCCCTGCGCGAGCGCGCCCGCGCCCTCATCCTCGACGGCTTCGAGGGCGTCCCCGCCGTCGACCGCGCGGAGCCGGGTTCCACCGAGGACTACGTGCGCGTGGACGGGACGCTCGCCCACTGGCGACCGAACCTCGTCGACGCCGCGATCGGGGACGTCCTGCCCGAGGGGACGGAGCTTCCCGACGTCGTGCTCGAGGAGCAGGCGATGGCGCGCGGCCCGGTCGACACCTCGCCGACCGCCCAGGAGGAGGACGTGCGGCTGTGCGAGGCGCACGCCTTCTCGTCGTCCGACGCCGGCATCTGCTTCGACAACTCGTCCAACGCGGACAACCGGTTCAGCTACTTCACCACCGAGCACGGCGTCCCGGTGACGAACGCGACCTTCGAGAACGGCTACACGATCGAGGCGTTCGTCAACATCGCCGAGGACTGGACGGCCGAGGACAACGCGTGGACCCGCGCGCTCGCCCGCTCCGGCAACCGGTCCCGCATCCCGGGCATGGCGCAGATCTGGGACTACACCCACTCGCCCGCGTCGATCGGGTTCTCCAACCTCCGGGAGTTCCAGTGGTCGGTCGTCCCCGGCGACCCGACGACCGGTGACCGCAGCGCCTGGTCCGGCGAGATCACGTCCGACGACTGGTACCACCTCGCGATGGTCAACGACCCCGCCGACGGCTCGGTGACGATGTACGTCGACGGCATGCCGATCCTGCGCAACATCAGCGACGGCAACGGGATGTCCTTCGAGGAGGGCTACCCCTGGATGATCGGCGCCGCCATGACGGACGACGCGATCGGCTCCGGCTGGCACGGCGGTGTCGGCGAGGTCCGCGTCATCGACCGCGCCACCGAGCCGGGGGAGTGGCTCATCGACCGGCCCGACGTCGAGGCCTTCGAGATCGAGAACGGCGAGCTCGAGGTCGGGCCGGACGGATCGGTCCCGGCGCTCACCGGCACCGGCGCGTCCGGCGCGACCGTGGTGCTGGACGGTGCGCTCACCGGCGAGGCCGTCGTGGCCGAGGACGGGACCTGGTCGGTCGAGCCGACACTCGTCGACGAGGCAGCGGGCACCCGCGAGTTCGCCGTCTCGCACGGCTTCGGTGAGCGTCGCTCCGGCGACCAGCTCGGTCAGATCACGGTGCCCGACGACGAGGAGCCGCCGGTGGATCCGGGTGAGCCGGTTCCGCCGACGCCGGGTCGTGGGTTCTACCTCAACGACGGCTGGGACGCCTGGGCGGACCACGAGTTCTCCTTCGGTCGCCCGGGTGACGAGGTCCTCGTGGGTGACTGGGACGGCGACGGGTCCGACACGCTCGCGGTGCGTCGTGGGAACGCCTACTTCCTGTCCAACTCCCTGTACGGGGGCGACGCGGATGTCGAGCTGACCTTCGGCCGCTCCGGCGACACCGTGCTCGTGGGTGACTGGGACGGCGACGGCGTGGACTCCTTCGCGGTGCGTCGTGGGAACTCCTACTTCCTCACCAACGAGCTGGTCGGTGGGGACGCGGAGACCGAGCTGGACTACGGCCGTGCGAACGACCAGGTCCTCGTGGGCGACTACGACGGCAACGGCACCGACACCTTTGCCGTGCGTCGTGGGGCCCGCTACTTCGTGTCGAACTCGCTCAGCTCCGGCTGGGCGGACGAGGAGTTCACCTACGGCCGCTCGGCCGACCAGGTGCTCGTGGGTGACTGGGACGGCGACGGCAGCGACACGTTCGCCTCGCGTCGCGGGAACCTGTACCTGATGTCGAACACCCTGACCGGTGGTTGGGCGGACCGCGAGGTCCGCTACGGCCGCTCGGGCGACGAGGTGTTCGTCGGCGACTGGAACGCCGACGGCTCCGACACCCTGGGTATCCGCCGCTGACCGCCGTTTGCTCGTCCGTGAGCGACGAGTGAGCGGATGTCGGTCCGACCAGTGAGCGGGCCCCGCACCCTGATGGGTGCGGGGCCCGCTCCGTCGTCGTCGGAGGGGGTGGTGGTGAAGCGGGACTCGGCTCACTCGTCAGGAGGAAAGCCGCTCACTCGACAAGGGGTGACCGCACTCGCCGGGAGAAGTCCCCTCACTCGTGGGGTGTGGAGGGGCGAGCGTCCAGATCGGCGCGGCCGCATAGACTCGAGCGGTGAGCGCATCGGCGGAGCAGGTGGCACGGGCGAGGTCCGTCCCGGCCCCGTACGTCGCGGCGGACGCGGACCGCTGGTGGCCCGAGGAAGGCAAGAACCCGCGGCGCTCCCCGTTCCAGCGCGACCGCGCCCGCGTCCTGCACTCCTCGGCCCTGCGTCGCCTCGGAGCGAAGACGCAGGTGCTCGGCCCGAGCTCGGACGACTTCGTCCGCACCCGGCTCACGCACTCCCTCGAGGTCGCGCAGGTCGGCCGCGAGCTCGGCCAGGCCCTCGGCTGCGACCCGGACGTCGTGGACGCGGCCTGCCTCTCCCACGACCTCGGCCACCCGCCGTTCGGCCACAACGGCGAGCGTGCGCTGCACGAGGTCGCGGCCGGCATCGGCGGCTTCGAGGGCAACGCCCAGACGCTGCGGCTGCTCACCTCGCTCGAGCCCAAGATCATGACCGACTCCGGCACCGGAGCCGGCCTCAACCTCACGCGCGCCACGCTGGATGCCTCGGTCAAGTACCCGTGGGCCGCCGGCGCGGGACCGGTGCGCGCCGACGGCCGGCCCACGGGCAAGTTCGGCGTCTACGCCGACGACGCCGAGACGTTCGCCTGGCTGCGCGAGGGCGCCCCCGACAGGCGCCGCTGCCTAGAGGCCCAGGTCATGGACCTGGCCGACGACGTCGCGTACTCGGTGCACGACGTCGAGGACGCGGTGGCCGGCGGTCGCGTCGACCTCGGCGTCGTGCGGGCCGACCGGGCGCAGAACGGCGTCGTCGAGCAGGTGCGAGCCTGGTACGACCCCGAGCTGAGCGACGACGAGATCGGCGCCGCCCTCGACCGCGTCCTCGCCCTGCCCGTCGTCCCGCGGGTCTTCGACCACACGTGGGCCTCGCTCGCCGCGCTCAAGGACATGGCGAGCCAGCTCATCGGCCGGTTCTGCGCCGCCGCCGAGGACGCCACCCGTGAGCGGCACGGCGAGGATCCCCTCGCGCGCTACGCGGCCGACCTCGTGGTGCCCCGGGAGACGGAGGCCGAGATCCTCGCGCTCAAGGGCGTCGCCGCCCACTACGTCATGGCGCCGCGCGAGACCGAGCCGCTCTACCTCGCCCAGCGCACGATCATCTTCGACCTGGCCGACGCCCTCGCCGCGGGCGGCCCGGACCAGCTCGAGCCGCACCTCGCCCAGCGCTGGCACGGCGTCGGGTCCGACGACGAACGGCTGCGCGTCGTCGTCGACCAGATCGCCTCCCTCACCGACACATCCGCCCAGCAGTGGCACGCCCGGTTGTGCGGGATGCTCTCCGAGGTGTACTGAGTGGCGGGGATGATCCGCCGCGAGGACATCGAGGCGGTCAAGGAGAAGGTCCGGATCGAGGAGGTCGTCGGCGCGCACGTCACGCTGCGCACCGCCGGCGTCGGGTCGATGAAGGGCCTGTGCCCCTTCCACGACGAGCGCACGCCGTCCTTCCACGTCCGCCCGCAGGTGGGCGTGTGGCACTGCTTCGGGTGCGGCGAGGGCGGCGACGTCGTCAGCTTCGTCCAGCGCATCGAAGGACTCTCGTTCGCCGAGGCGATCGAGATGCTGGCCGACCGGGTCGGGGTCGAGCTCCGCCGCGAGGACGAGGACGGCCGACCCCGGGAGCGGTCCCAGGGGGAGCCCGGCCGGCGTCGTCGGCTCGTCGAGGCCAACCGGATCGCCGCCGAGTACTTCGTCGCGCAGCTCGCCTCGCCCGGCGCCGCTCCCGCCCGCGCGTTCCTCGCCGAGCGCGGGTTCGACCAGGCTGCTGCCGCGCACTTCGGCGTGGGGTTCGCGCCCGAGGGCTGGGACCACTTGCTGCGCCACCTGCGTTCCAAGGGGCTCACCGACCAGGAGATCCTCGCGGCCGGGCTCGTCTCGCAGGGGCAGCGCGGCGTCTACGACCGGTTCCGCGGGCGACTCGTCTGGCCGATCCGCTCCACCTCCGGCGAGACGCTGGGGTTCGGCGCGCGACGCCTGCTCGAGTCCGACCAGGGTCCGAAGTACCTCAACACCCCCGAGACCCCGCTGTACCGCAAGTCGCACGTCCTCTACGGGATCGACCTCGCTCGCAAGGAGATCGGCCGCGGGCGGCAGGTCGTCGTCGTCGAGGGGTACACGGACGTCATGGCCGCGCACCTCGCCGGCGTCACCACCGCGGTCGCCACGTGCGGCACGGCCTTCGGCGACGACCACGTCCGCATCGTCCGGCGCCTGCTCGGGGACGTCGGCGACGCCGCCTCCGGCGTCATGACGGCGGGCTCCGCGCGAGGCGGCGAGGTCGTCTTCACGTTCGACGGCGACGCCGCCGGTCAGAAGGCCGCCCTGCGCGCGTTCGACGAGGACCAGCGCTTCGCGGCCCAGACGTTCGTCGCGGTCACGCCCGGTGGGATGGACCCCTGCGACCTGCGCCTCGAGCGCGGCGACGCGGCCGTCCGCGACCTCGTCGCCGGGCGCGAGCCGCTGTTCGAGTTCGTCATCCGCTCCGCCCTGGCCACGCTCGACCTCGGGACCGCGGAGGGGCGTGTGGCGGGGCTGCGGGCGGCGGCGCCGGTCGTGGCAGCGATCCGTGACCGCGCCCTGCGCGGGGAGTACGCCCGCCAGCTCGCGGGCTGGCTCGGCATGGACGACGTGAGTGTCCGCCAGGCGGTCCGTAGCGCCGAGAGCTCGGCGCGGCGCGCCGGCGCCCCCGGAGGGTCGTCCGTGCCCGACGCCGGTGGGCCGGGCCGGGCGGGCGGCGCACCCGGTGAGACTGGTCGCCCGGGCGGGCAGAACGGACGGCCGGGCGGGCAGCCGGGCGGATCCGGTCCCTCGGGCGGTGCCTGGGAGACCTCCGCAGGAGCCGGCGGTGGACGCGGCCCCGAGGATCCCGTGGCGCGCCTCGAGCGGCAGGTCCTCGAGGTGGCACTCCAGCTCCCGGCCGAGGCGGCGGCCGCCGGGTTCGACTCGCTCGCGGCCGACACGTTCACCGTGCCCTCGTACCGCGCGGCACACGACGCGATCCGGGCGGCCGGTGGCGTGGCGACCTTCGCGGCGCACCTGGCCGAGCGCCGCCGCGCGGGCGCAGGGGAGGAGGCCGCCCAGCGGGAGGCCGCTGCCCACTGGGTCGAGGCGGTGCGGGAGAACGCCGTCGGTCCCGTCGCGGACTCCGTGACCGGCATGGCGGTCGCCCCGCTTCCCCAGGACCGCCCGGACGCGCTGACCGACTACGCCCGCGGCGTCGTCGTCGCGCTCGTCCGCATGGGGCTGACCCGGCTCATCGGTGACGCGAAGGGGACGCTGCAGCGCACGGACCCGGACGATCCCGCCTACGCCGAGCGGTTCGCCGCTCTCATGGAGCTGGAGTCACGACGGCGCTCGCTCGGCTCGCCGTAGCGGGCCCAACGAGCGCCGTGGTGGGCGGACGCCGGCGCGTCCGCAGGTGTCGCGGCGGGTGGGTCAGTCGATCGTCCAGGCGAGGGACTCGGACTCGCCGGTGACGATGCCGGCGGCCGGGCGGAAGAGGACGTCGAACGAGTCGTCGGACGGCTCGGGAACGTAGATCGTCGCCGTGACCTCCTCGCCCCCGTCGACGACCGGGGGCATCGAGTCGCCGGTGCTGCAGCCCATGCCGTCCGTGGGGCTGAGGTCGCCCTCGGAGGTCGACAGAGTGATGCCGGGCAGCGGCGGGACGGTGGGAACCACCTCGTCCTCGCCGGCGGACACGGTGAAGGTCAGGGCCGTGTGCGGCGTGCCGGGGGAGGTGAGGCACTGCGCGTCGCGCTCGGCCTCGTCGAGCGTGATCTCCATGCCGTTGTCGAACGTGTGGGTCTCGCCGATCTCGAGGACCGTGGCGTCGTCCGCGCCGCCGGAGCCGTCGTCGGACGGGGACTCGTCGTCCTCGTCGGTGTCGGCGTCGTCGGACGGGCTCTCGGAGTCGGGCCCCGACTCGGTCTCGGAGTTCTCGTCGGTCTCGTCCTCGGTCTCGTCCTCGTCGTCGCTCGGGGCCTCGTCGTCGGAGCTCTCCTCCTCGCCGTCGGTCCCGTCGGAACCGGCCTCGCCGCTCGGTGCCTCGATCCCGGAGTCGTCCGGCGTGGGCTCCTCGCCACCGTTCTCGTCGCCGTCGCGCAGGAGGAAGAACCACACCGCGGCTGCGGCGACGGCGACCGCGAGGACGCCGAGGATCACCGCCAGCCAGGGGAAGCCGCCTCCGCGCTGCGGGCGGTCGTCGCCGGGCGGGTAGTCGCCGCCGCCGCCCGACCCGCCGCCGTACGAGGGTGCGTAGGTCGGGGCGGCGCCGGACGAGGGGTAGCCCGAGGCTCCCTCGCCGCCGGTCGCCGCGTGCGAACCCGACGCGCCCGGGGCGGACGCGCCGCCGGACTGCGACGCCGCGCCGTACCCGCCGGCACCCCGAGCCGCGTCGTACCGGCTCGCGCCCTGCGCCGCGGCGGAGTCCGCCGGGATCGGCCTCGTGGCGTCGCCGTCGGGCTGCTCGAAGGCGTTGCCCTCGCGCCGCCAGCGTGAGTCGTTGCTCATCGTGTCCTCCCAGGTCTGCCGCCCGGCCGGACGACGCCCGTCAGCCTACGACCGGGGCACACCCCGGGCGCGTCGACGTCGCCGGGGAGTGCTGCCCGCCCCGCCCGGGGGCGCGGGACGCGGGGCCCGGTTCGTGTCAGTCGATCGTCCAGCGCGCGAGCGTGCGGTCGGGGGAGCCGTGCCTGAGCACGTCCGGGTCGAGCTCGAGGACGAGACGCCCCTGCGTGGGAGCGACCATGAGCACCGTCCCCGTGACCGTCTGCGCGGGCGAGGCGGTCGGCGGCAGCACGTCCGACGGATCGGCGAGGCACGAGGCCGGGGCGGGGAGCAGCGGCCCGTCCGGTGAGGACAGGCCGAGACCGGGAATCGGGGTGAGGACCGGTGCCGGGGCGTCCGCCGGCACGGTGACCGTCACCTCGAGGGCCACCAGCTCGCCGGCCACGGCGCCGTCGACCGCGCAGGTCACGTCCCGTTCGGCGGCCGTCAGCGCGTAGGTCGTGCCGTCGTCCGCGGTCCATGTCTCCCCGACGGCGACGTCGACGACCTCCGCGTCGGTACCGGTGCCGCCGCCCGTGTCCGCGCCCGCGGCGGAGCCCTGGAGGAGCTGCAGGAGCCATGCGAGGTCCTGGGCAGGGTCGCCCGAGGAGGCGCCCGGTGACCCCGGCGTGCCAGGTGACCCGGGCGTGGCCGGTGGAAGCGGGATCGACGTCCCGGGCGGGACCGCGGGAACCGGGACGGTCCACGTCGGGGGTCCGGCGTCGGGCTCGGGCTCGGTCTCGGGCGAGGGCGAGGGTGTGGCCGGAGGCGAGGTGGGCGGGGGAGCGCCCGGGACAGTCGTGGTGGGACCCGCGGTGGCGGCGGGCGCGCGGAGCAGGGCGTCGCTCGGTCCCCGGTCGGTGGCGGCCACGAACCAGTAGCCCAGGAGGGCGGCCGCGATGACGGACGCCGCTCCGGCGAGGAGCCATGGCCGGACGCTCTCGTGCTGGTCGGACGTCTCGGACCCCGGAGCTCCGTTCCCGGCGGCGGTCGAGGGCGCGTCGCCCGGCGATCCCGAGTGCCCGAACGCGTTGAGTCGAGGAACAGGCTTCGAGGGGTAGCCGGTTCGCGCCGCGTAGTCGGTCGAGCGAGGGTCGGCGAGATCGGCCGGCAGCTCACCGGTCGCGGCGGTGGGTGGTTCGTCGTCGTCGAAGAAGTGGGCGAGGTACCCGGTACCGACGGGCCCGTCGTCGTCCGCCATGCCGACCTCCGCGTCGACCACCGGGGCCGGCACGGTCCGTCCGCCCCCGGGCCCGCCGGTGGGGCGGACGCTCGTCACGCTAGCCCCGCGGCGATGTGCGTGGTCGTCGCCGCGGGCGATCCGCACAGATCTCGACGGACCTCGACGCCGCTGGACGCAGGAGGTCCTTCGGCTCGGCCGTGGGCCGACGGACGCGGTGGTGCGGCCCCGGCGTCGCCCGACGCGACGGCGCCCCGGCCGCACGTGCGGACGGGGCGCCGAGGAGGGCCTGAGGTGGCGGGTCAGTCGACCGACCAGCGAGCCACCGTCAGTTCGGTGCCGGGCATGGCGATGCCGAACATCGGGTCGTACTCGAGCGTGAACGGGCCGCTCGTGGGTGCCTCGACGAGGATGAGTCCTGTGGCCGTCTGCCCGGGCTCGATGTACGAGGGCAGCTCGCGGGAGGTGTCGGCGAGGCAGCCGATGGTGGAGAAGGAGTCGATCGTTCCCTCGGGCGACTCGAGGGTGATGCCCGGCATCGGCGCCGATGCACTGGCACTCGGGCTCGCGGTCACCGTGTACTCGAGCGCGACGACCTCGCCGGAGACGCTGGCGTACCCGTCGCAGGTGATGTTGCGCTCGACCGAGTTCAGCGTGACAGTCGCGCCGTCGTAGGTCTGGTGCGGGGTGCCCATCGGGACGTCGACGACGGTGACGCTGCCGGATCCGTCGCCACCGGGGATCGAGGGGACGTCGCCACCGGGGACCGACGGGATGTCACCGCCCGGGATCGACGGGATGTCGCCACCCGGGATCGACGGGATGTCGCCACCCGGGATCGACGGCGCCGTCACCCCGCCCTGCTGGTCACCGCCGGAGGCTGTCTCGTCGTCGTCCCCGTCGACGAAGAGGAAGTAGGCCCCGGCACCGAGGGCGGCCACCACGACGACGGCGACGATCGCCCAGATCCAGCCCTTGCCTCCGCCGGAGCCGCCGGACTGACCAGGGCCGCCGTAGCCGGGCTGCTGGCCGTAGCCACCCTGCTGGGGGAACCCGCCCTGTTGGGGATAGCCGCCGGGCTGGCCGAATCCGCCCTGCTGCGGGTAGCCGCCCTGCTGGCCGAACCCGCCCTGTTGTCCGAAGTCGCCCTGCGGGTAGCCGCCCTGCTGGCCGAACCCGCCCTGCTGACCCCACTGGCCGTCGTACGACACGTCTGACCTCCACCGCTGCGCCCGCCACGTGGCCGGTCGAGGACCTGCCGCGCCGCCCGCCGGTCCCGGCGGGCAGCGCCACCGTAGAACGGTGTCCGAGCCGGGCAACCGCTCCCCGATGGGGAGTCCTCACCCGTGCCGTGGACCCCGGCTGAGGTGGGGCGACGTCGAGAACCCGGGCGAGGTGGTCGCAACCGGTCGGCTCGCCGGCGTCCTCCGGGCCACCTCCGGCGTCGTCCCCCGTGCAGCCCTCGCCGGCGCCGACCGCCCGGGTAGGGATCAGTTGATCGACCAGCGGGCGATGGAGATCTCGGTGTCCTGCCGGTCGACCCCCATCGACGGGTCGTACTCGAGCGTGAACGCTCCGTTGGTGGGTGGGGTGACGATGACGAGGCCCGTGGCGGTCTCGCCGGCGTCGACGAACCCGGGCAGGGCGCGGGAGGAGTCCGCCAGGCACGCGAGGGTGTTGAAGGACCCTCCGATGCTCCCCGAGGACGACTCGAGGGTGGTGCCGGGCACCGGCGCCGACGTGCCCGCGGTCGAGCTGCCGACGACGGTGAACTCGAGGGCGTAGGCCCCGCTGAGGCCGCGCACGTCGCTGCCGCAGGTGAAGTCCTCCTCGACGGAGTCGAGCGTGACGACCCCGCCGTTGTGTGTCATGAACGGCGTACCGATCGGCACGTCGACCACCGTCGGACCGCCGGACCCGTCGCTCTCGGTGGTACTGGGCTCCTCGCTGCCGGGGGTGGGTGCGGGAGCAGCGGTGGGAGCTGGGGCCGATGGGGTCGGCGGGGCCACTGCGGTGACAGTGTCCGATTCCCGCTGCCCCTCCGCGGAGGTGCTCTCGTCGTCGTCACCGTCGAGGAACAGGAAGTACACCCCGGTGCAGAGCGCGGCCGTCACGACGACGGCGATGAGCGCCCACAGCCAGCCCCTGTCACCGCCGGGGCGTCCAGGTCCGACACCCGGCCCGTGCCCATCGTGGTCGGGCGGCTGCGGACGGCCGTGCTGCTGGGAATGATCGGGCTGCGGGCCGTGTGCCCCGTGCTGCGGATAGCCGCTCGGGTTGCCCCACTGGCCGTCGTTCGACACGTCTGTTCTCCACCTCGTCACCCGCCGCACCGCCGGTCCACGGGCGGAACGCCCCCGCCGGTCAGGGCGGCTGACGCCACGGGCGAACGTTACCGGACCCAAACGGTCCGTCCCCGACCTGGGCGCCATGACCGCGTCGGCGCCGCGCGTGACCCGCGCGGCGCCGACGCGTCAGGTCAGTTGCCGCTTCCCTCGGCCGAACCGGTCGTGTCCGCCGGGGTGGTGAGGATGCAGATGCCCTCGCGGTCGTTCGCCTGGTCCCAGGTGCTCTGGGTCGGCGTGAGGAGCTGGACGAAGTACACGCTCGAGGCGTAGTCCGTGCCGACGTACCCCTCGAACGCGTCAGCGCAGACGGACTCGAGCTCGCTGGAGACCTGCTCGTCGCCCGGGTACTCGTCGCCCTCGAACGTGTGGACGACGTAGACCTCACCGTCGTGCTCCTCCGCGCAGTCGATCACGGGCAGCTCGGAGACCTGACCGGTGGCCCCCTCCATGTCGAGGCACTCGCCGACCGTGAACTGCTGGACGGTGGCCGTGCCGCCGGACGGCGGGCTCGACTCCTCCGTGGTGGGTTCCTCGGAGTCCTCGGTCGTCGGTTCCTCGGACTCCTCCGTGGTGGGTTCCTCGGACTCCTCGGTGGTCGGCTCCTCGGACTCCTCGGTGGTGGGTTCCTCCGAGTCCTCGCTCGTGGGCTCCTCGGACTCCTCTGTCGTGTCCTCCTCCGGCGGCGCGCTCGTCGTTGCCTCGTCGGTGGCGTCGCCGGACGACTCGTCGTCATCACCCGTGAAGAACAGGAAGTAGGCGCCGACCGCCAGGGCTGCGGCGACGAGGACGCCGATGATCGCCCACAGCCAGCCCTTGCCGCCGCCCGAGCCACCGCCGTCGCCGTTCCCGGGATCGTTCGGGCCACCGGCGCCCTGGCCGTAACCGGGCTGGCCGTAGCCGGCCTGCCCGTAGCCGGCTCCCTGGCCGTACCCGCCCTGGGCCGGGTAGGCGCCCGCAGCCCCGTAGGCGGGTGGCTGGCCGCCGGCCGCCCCCTGCCCGTAGCCGCCCGCCGCGGGAGCACCCGCGCCCTGACCCTGGTCCCAGCCGGCCTGCGCCGGCGTTCCCGCACCCTGCGACTGGTCCCAGCCGCCCTGCGCCGGATTGCCGGCGCCCTGGCTCTGGTCCCAGCCGCCCTGCTGCGGGGTGCCGCCGGGCTGTCCCCACGTCCCGTCGTTCGACATCGTGCCCTCCTCGATCGTCCTCGGTCGTGTCCGGCACCCGAGACCACGCCTTCGGTCGGCGTTCGTCGGCAACGGGTACCGGGCCACGATATGCGCAGGTCGCCACGAGCGCGCACGGACGCGCGAGTGCCACAGACCGCCGCGTCGGTCGCCTGACCTGCATGTGCCCCGGGCGCGGATACCGTGCGAGGACACCGATCGACGACGAGGAGACCACCGTGACCGGACCCAGAATTATGATCGTCGGCAGCTCGATGACCGACCTCGTCTCCTACCTCGGGCGCATGCCAGAGCGGGGCGAGACCGTCTTCGGGAAGGACTTCGCCCAGGGCTTCGGTGGCAAGGGTGCCAACCAGGCCGCCATGGCCGCGCTCCTCGGGGCCGAGGTGTCGATGGTCGGCGCCGTCGGCGGGGACTCGTTCGGGCGCGACACGGTGGAGAACCTCCGCGGTCTCGGCATCGACGCGACCCACGTCGTGGAGATCGACGACGCGCACAGCGGGATCGCGATGATCCTCGTGGACCCCGACGGCGACAACCGGATCGTCCTGGCCCCCGGCGCGAACGAGCGGCTGACCCCGCAGCACGTCGACGACGCGTTCGACGACGCCGGGGGCCCCGACCTCGTGCTCAGCCAGCTCGAGGTGCCGCAGGAGACGATCCGCCGTGGGTTCGAGCGCGCCAAGGGGGCCGGTGGCATCACCGTCCTCAACCCCGCACCGGCCGCGGCGGTCGACCCCGGGGTGCTCGCGGTGACCGACTGGGTGATCCCCAACGAGACCGAGTTCGCCATCCTGCTCGAGGCAGAGCTCGGGCGTGGCGTCGAGGACCTCGAGGCCGACGCCGTCGCCCTCGGCGAACGGATCGGGGCCTCGCTCGTGGTCACCCTGGGAGAGCGCGGCGCCCTCCTCGTGCACGACGGCGACCTCACCCGCCTCGAGGCGCCCGCCGTGGAGGCGGTCGACACCACCGGCGCGGGCGACGCGTTCTGCGGCGGGTTCGCGTTCGCCCTGGCCGGCGGCGCTGCGCCGGCCGACGCGACCCGCCTCGGCATCGCGCTTGCGTCGGACTCGGTCACGCGTCGTGGCACGCAGGCCTCCTACGCGCGGGGCGCGGACCTCGAGCGCATCCTCGCGGGCTGACGCGGCGACGGTCACGGAGCCCGGGTGATGGGAGAACGGTGCCCCCGGCGGGGCTTGAACCCGCGACCGACGAATTATGAGTTCGCTGCTCTGACCGGCTGAGCTACAGGGGCGCGCGGCCACGCCGCCTCCCGCTCGCGCGGGGGCGTCGGCCACGGCGTCCCATCCTAGTTCGGCGGGGGACGCGCGGACGCGCACGTCGCCACCGTGGCGCGCGGCCCTGGACCCACGGACCCACGTGCGTGCACGGCCGCGTGGACCCGGTCCCGTCCGCCCACGGAGCCCCTAGCCTGAGCCCCAGGGCGCGCACCTGACCGCGCCCGCGACCCGGACGGAGACCGACATGGCCGTTCGCACGCTCACGCTCACCCGCGAGATCGCCGCGCCCCCGAGGCTGTCTGGCGGATCCTCACCGACCCCGCCGGCAGCGAGCAGGTCCTCAGCGGCGTCAGCTCGATCGAGATGCTCACCGACGGCCCGTACCGCGTGGGCACTCGCTGGAAGGAGACCCGCACGTTCATGGGCGGCTCCGAGACCGAGGAGATGTGGGTGACGGCCGTCGACGAGCCCCGCTCGACCACCCTCGCCGCCAACGCCCGCGGCGCCACCTACGGGACTACCTTCGTCCTCGAACCGATCCCCACGGGCACCCGGTTGACCATGACCTTCGGCGGCGAGGACACCTCGGCCGGCGGGCTGCGCAAGCTGCTGGGCGCCGTCACCGAGCGCATCGGCATGGCGATGTCGAAGAAGATGATGACGCAGGACCTCGCCGACATCGCGGCCGCAGCCGAGGCCGCGCCGGGGGACTGACGCCACCGCCGGACCAGGGGTGCACCTCGGACCGGCCCCATGTCCGGTGCCGTCCCCGGATAGCGTGAGACCATGCGTCGTCGTCGCCCCCTCCCGCCCGCCGATGTCCGCGCCCACCTCGCCAAGGACCCGCTCCTCGCCGCCTCCGAGCTCGCGGACGGGTCCTGGGCCCTCGCCTCGCCCGTCGCGCTCGTCATCGCGACCGCGGGCGAGCAGCGCCTGCGCCGGCCCTGGCACGAGATCCTCCACGCGCGCTGGGACGGCGAGTCGCGGCTCTTCTCCGTCACCTACGTCGACACGAGCGAACCGGTCCTCGAGCTGCGCACCAAGGACGACGACGTCCAGGCGCTCGCCGACGTCGTCCGTGAGCGAGTGACCTCCTCGCTCGTCCACACCCTGCGCCGGGAGCTGCCGAACGGGTCCGAGGTGCACGTCCACATCCGCCGCGGCGAGGACGGGGAGCTGCTCTCCCAGACGACGACCACCGGGCCGCTCGCGGGCGACACCGAGGAGGCCCAGGTCATCCTCGCAGCGGAGGCCGAGGCGCGCGGCGCCGTCGGGCTGGGGGAGTAAGAGGCTCGCCCGACTCGACACCGCGGCCCGGCACCGGCGACAGTAGCGTCATGACCGTCGACGACGACTTCCTCACCGCCCTGCCCAAGGTGGAGCTCCACCTGCACATCGAGGGCACGCTCGAGCCCGAGCTGCGCTTCCGGCTCGCCGAGCGCAACAACCTCGACAAGCCGTACGACACGGTCGAGGAGCTGCGCGCCTCCTACGACTTCGACGACCTGCCGTCGTTCCTCGCGATCTACTACGCAGGCATGAACGTCCTGCTCACCGAGGAGGACTTCTACGACCTCGCCCGGGAGTACCTCGAGCGCGCGGCGGCCCAGAACGTCGCCTACGTCGAGATGTTCTTCGACCCGCAGGCGCACACCTCGCGCGGGGTGCCGTTCGACGTCGTCGTCCGCGGCCTGCGCCGCGCCCAGCAGGACGCCGAGAACCGCCTCGGTGTCCGCAGCGCCCTCATCATGTGCTTCCTGCGCGACTTCGAGGCCGGCTACGCCATGGCCACGCTGCTCGAGTCGCTCCCGTACAAGGAGTGGATCGTCGGCGTCGGGCTCGACTCCGACGAGAAGGGGAACCCGCCGAGCAAGTTCACCGACGTGTTCGCCCGGGCCCGCCGCGAGGGCTACCGGCTGACGATGCACTGCGACGTGGACCAGGAGAACTCGATCGAGCACATCCGCCAGGTGCTGCACGAGATCGGGGTCGAGCGCATCGACCACGGCACCAACGTCCTCGAGGACGAGGCTCTCACGGCCGAGCTCGTCACGCGTGGCATCGGGCTCACCTCCTGCCCGATCTCCAACACGTTCTGCGGCGACGGCACGAAGGCCGACGAGATCCGCCGCTGCCTCGAGGCCGGCATCCGGATCACCATCAACTCCGACGACCCGGCCTACTTCGGCGGGTACGTCCAGGAGAACCTCGCGGTCCTCGCGAACGAGTCCGGGTTCACCGCGGAGGAGCTGATCCGGCTCGAGCGCAACGCGGTCGACATCAGCTGGGCCCCGCCGGCTGTCAAGGCCGACATCCGCGAGCGGCTCGACGCCCTCGCATAGGACGCTGCGGACAACGACGACGGCCCTCGGCCGCCCGGCGGTACCCGGGTGGCCGAGGGCCGTTCACGTGTCGTGGCGCCAGGCGGTCAGCCGACGACGTCGACCGGCACCTCGCGATCGTCGGCGCGACCCTGACCGGCCGGGTCCCGGGAGACGGTGGGCCGACCGCCGGGGTCCGTCGTCGGGGCATGGGCCTCGTCCGGGAGCGCGGATCCCAACGGGGGTTCGGCGTCGTCGTGCTCCTCCTGGTCCTCCGGCGTGCGGATGAACCACGCGAGGACCGCGGCGACGAGCGCGAAGCCCGCGGCCACGAGGAAGCCCGTGCGGGCGCCCGGCTCGCCGGCGGCGGCCCTGGGCAGACCGTCGTCGAGGTTGGCGCCGAGCACGGCGGAGTACAGCCCGACGAGCACCGCCACGCCCGCGGCGCCGGCCACCTGCTGCAGGGTGTTGAGGACCGCCGACCCGTGCGAGTACAGCGGGCGGGGGAGCGACCCGAGGGACGCCGAGAACAGCGGCGTGAATGACATCGCGAGCCCGAGCGAGATGCCGGTCTGGACCACGACGATGAGCCAGATGGGCGTGCCCTGGCCGATCGTCCCGTAGAACAGCAGCCCGCCCGTCAGCAGGGTGGTGCCCGGGACGAGGAGCGCCCGGGGGCCGCGCGCGTCGTAGATCCGGCCGATGACCGGGGCGAGCAGACCCATGACCAGCGAACCGGGCAGGAGGATGAGGCCGGACTGGAGGGCGTCGAGCTCGGCGACGTCCCGGAGGAACAGTGGCAGCAGGTTGAGCGTGCCGAACATCGCGAGCGCGACGATCGCCATGATGCCTACGGCGATCGTGAAGTTGCGCGAGGTGAAGACGCGGAGGTCGAGCAGCGCCCGGTCGGTGCGCTGGAGCACGAGCTGGCGCCACACGAACAGGCCGAGCATGACGAGCGCGACACCGAGGACCGAGGACGCGAACGCGACGGTCGACATGCCGAGCTGCCCGGCGAGCCCGCCCTCGCCCTCCGCCGCGAACTGGCTGAGCGCGAACACGGTGCCGCCGAAGCCGAGCGCCGTGAGGACGACCGACACGGGGTCGAAGGAGGGGCGGGTGGTCTCGCCGAGGTTCGTCATCCAGCGGGCGCCCAGGAGCAGGGAGACGACGGCGATCGGCAGGACGATGGCGAAGAGCCAGCGCCAGCTCAGCGTCTCGAGCACGGCGCCGGAGAGGGTGGGGCCGATCGCGGGGGCCAGCGAGATGACCATGCCGACCAGGCCCATCATCCGGCCCCGGGAGCCGGGCGGGACGACGTTCATGATCGTCGTCATCAGCAGCGGCAGCATGATGCCGGTTCCCGTGGCCTGCACGACGCGCCCGGTGAGCAGGAGAGGGAAGCCGGGCGCCACGAGGCAGACCAGTGTGCCGAACGTGAACAGGCTCGACGCGGCGAGGAACACCTGGCGGGTGGTAAAGCGCTGGAGCACGAACCCGGTGGTGGGGATGACGACGGCCATGGTCAGCATGAACGCGCTGGTCAGCCACTGCCCGAGCTCGGGGTCGAGGCCGAGGTCCCGGTTGAGGTCGGGGACCGCGATGCCCATCGTCGTCTCGTTGAGGATCGCGACGAAGGCGGCGACGAGGAGCAGCCAGATGACCTTCATGGCGCGGGGATCGACGAACTCCTCCGCGCGGGTGGAGGTGGTGGTGCGGGATGACATGAGGTCTCCGGTCGGAGTGCGGGTGGTGCGGGTGGCGACGGGCCGCGGTGGTGCCGGGCGGCGGGTCGTCCGGGGCCGACGCGGTGCGTCAGCCGGTAATGGCGGCCGGAGGAGTCCGGCTGGCGGCCGGCACGGATCCGGTGGGCCGCGAGCGACCCTACGACCGAACCGAGACGGGCGCGAGAACATTCCGGACGCGTGCCCGAGGGACGAGAAGGGCCCGGGATCCGATCGGATCCCGGGCCCGGGTGCTCCCGCGGTTGGACTCGAACCAACAACCGTTCGATTAACAGTCGAATGCTCTGCCATTGAGCTACGCGGGATCGTGCGACGACCGACTCTAACAAACAGCCGCGGCGCTCCGGGCCCCGAATCCGGCCCGGGACGCGACCTGTGGGCAGACTCACCGACGGGTGCCCGGCACCGCTGCGACGCGAGCCGGAGGCGCCCCGACCCGGTGGAACAATGAGCGCCATGGCCATGCGTGAGATCAGGACCGTCGGTGACCCCGTGCTGCGCACCGTGTGCGACCCGGTGACGGACGTCGACCACACCGTCAAGCAGCTCGTCGAGGACCTGCTCGAGACGGTCGACCACGACGGGCGGGCCGGGCTGGCCGCCAACCAGATCGGCGTCTCCCTGCGCGCGTTCTCCTGGAACATCGACGACGAGATCGGCTACATCCTCAATCCCACCCTGGTCGCGGTCGACGAGGAGCACTACCAGGACGGCGACGAGGGCTGCCTCTCGGTCCCCGAGCTCTGGTTCCCCACCGAGCGCGCCTGGTACGCACGCGCCGAGGGGACCGACCTCGACGGCAAGAAGGTCGTCGTCGAGGGGGAGGAGCTGATGGCCCGCTGCATCCTCCACGAGCTCGACCACCTCGACGGCATGCTCTACCTCGACCGACTCGAGCGTTCCGTGAAGAAGAAGGCCATGAAGGCCGTGCGCGAGATGATGGCCTGACGCTAGTTACTATACCGTACGTACGGTATAGTAACTCGGCGTGACCGCGACCGATCCACGCCCCACCGACAATTCGAGACCCGCCACCGGCTCCCGCCGCTGGCTCCTGCTCGCCACGGTCGGCTTTGGCCTGCTCCTCATCACGCTCGACAACTCGGTGCTCTACACCGCGCTGCCGACCCTCACGGCCGAGCTCGACGCCTCCGCGTCCCAGTCGCTGTGGATCATCAACGCCTACCCGCTCGTCATCGCGGGCCTGCTCCTCGGCTCCGGCGCACTGGGGGACCGGATCGGCCACCGGACCATGTTCCTCGGCGGGCTCGTCGTCTTCGGCCTCGCCTCGCTCGCGGCGGCCTTCGCCCCGACGGCGGGCGCCCTCATCGCTGCCCGGGCCTTCCTCGCGGTCGGCGCAGCGGCGATGATGCCGGCGACGCTCGCGCTCGTGCGCCTCGGTTTTGACGACGTCCGCGAACGCAACTTCGCCATCGCCGTGTGGGGGAGCATCTCGCTCATCGGCTTCGCGATCGGCCCGATCATCGGCGGTCTGCTGCTCGAGCACTTCTGGTGGGGGTCGGTCTTCCTCGTCAATGTGCCGATCGTCGTCCTCGCCCTCGTCGTCACCCCGTTCGTTGCGCCGCGTGCACCTCGGGACTCGTCGAGGTCCTTCGACGTCCTGTCCTCGGTCCTCGCGCTCGCGATGCTCAGCGGCGCCGTGCTCGCGATCAAGGAGGCCTTCCACCAGCCGCAGGCATGGGGGACCGTCGGGGCGGCGGCCGTGGTCGCCGTCGTCGCCGGGGTGCTCTTCGTCCGCCGGCAGCGCAGCCTCGCCGACCCGCTGCTCGACTTCTCGGTCTTCCGCAACCGCGCCTTCTCCGCCGGCGTGCTCGCGGCCGTCACCGCGATGTTCGCCATCGGGGGCGTCCAGCTCCTCACCACACAGCGATTCCAGCTCGTCGCCGGGTACACCCCGCTCGAGGCCGGGCTCCTGGTCACCGCGATCGCCGTCGGATCGCTGCCGAGCGGGCTCCTCGGGGGCCTCCTCCTTCATCGCCTCGGCCTCCGGGTGCTGGTCTCCGGCGGCCTTGCCGTCGCCGGTCTCGGGATCGTCGTGTCGATCATGGGGACGGAGATGGGGCTCGCGATCTTCGTCGTCGGACTCGTTCTCACCGGCCTCGGGCTCGGCGCCTCGATGTCCGTCGCCTCGACGGCGATCCTCGGCAACGCACCGCCCCGCCGGGCCGGCATGGCCGCCTCCGTCGAGGAGGTGAGCTACGAGTTCGGCGGGCTGATCGCCGTCGCCGTGCTCGGCAGCCTGTCGTCCTTGCTGTACGCGGCGAGGGTGGTCCTGCCCGACGGTGCGCCGGTGGCCGCCGGCGAGAGCATCGGGGAGGCCCGCGAGGTCGCCGACGTCGTGCCCGGCCTGATGGAGGCCGCGTCCGCCGCCTTCGACGAGGCGTACCTCGTGATCCTCTCCGTCGTGGCCTTCGCCCTCGTCGTGGCGGCCACGGCAGCGGCACTGCTGCTGCGGCACCACGGCCCTGGAACCGCAGCCAGCAGCTTCGAGGGGAACGAGTGATGGCACGCCCGAGCAGCCGCATCCGTGCCCTCGACGCCGCCGCCACGATCGTCGGGCGCGACGGACTGCGGGCATTGACCTATGAGTCGCTGGCCGCCGAGACCGGGCTGACCAAGGGCGGACTTCTCTACCACTTCCCCTCCCGCGACGCCCTGGTCGTCGCGATGCACGACCACCTCGCCGCGCGGTGGGACGCGGACATCGCCTCGTTCGTCGACGGTGACCCGGCCGAGGCGGACGCGGAGGCGCGCCTGGCCGCCTACGTCCGCAGCACCGCCAGCACGCCGACCCGTGCCGAGCTGCTCCTCCTGCTCGAGTCCGTCGACGTCCCCGGCCTCGTCGGGGCGTGGAACCGGGTCATCGAGGACTGGGCGCCGCCCGTGCCTGCCGAGGTCGACCCGGACGGGGAACCGTCGGGAGATGCCGGAGGCGATGGTGCGGACGGGGCGGCCGAGCTCGATGCCTTCGTCGCGCGCCTCGCGGCCGACGGCCTGTGGGTGTTCGAGGCGCTGACGGGCAACGCGCTGCCGGCCGCCGTGCGAGAGCGGGCGGTCGAGCGGATCATCGCACTCGGAACCGGGCGCCCCGCAGGCTGACCGACGGGACCGACGACGACGATCCCCGGTCGCCGGCGACCCGAATCGTTCACACCGGCACCACCCGTCCCACCCGCCACAGGCACACGTCCCGTTCCTGGCGCGATCGCCGACATTCAGGCATCCTGGTGCCGTTCCGCCGTGGATCATGCTCAGCCCGGTTCTCGCGAGGCCGTTGGGGAAGACGTCCCTCGCAACCGAACCAGGAGGCTCGACATGAGTGGTGCCTACACCCGCGGCGTTGTCTTCGTGCACTCCGCGACCCGTGCGCTGTGCCCCCACGTCGAGTGGGCCGCCGGCCAGGTCCTCGACGCGCGGCTCTCGCTCGAGTGGACCGATCAGCCGGCCGCGCCCGGACTGCTGCGCGCCGAGCGCTCCTGGGTCGGTCCCGTCGGCAGCGGCGCCCGCCTCGCCTCCGCGCTGCGCGGCTGGCAGCACCTGCGCTACGAGATCACCGAGGAAGCCGCACCCGGCTCCGACGGCGGCCGCTGGTCGCACACGCCCGAGCTCGGGATCTTCCACGCCCAGACGGATGCGCACGGCAACGTCGTGGTGCCGGAGAACCGACTGCGGGCGGCCCTCGAGCACGCCGGCGACCCCGTCCGGATGCGGCACGAGCTCGATCTCGCGCTCGGTCAGGCCTGGGACGACGAGCTCGAGCCCTTCCGCTACGCGGGCGCCGGGGCGCCCGTGCGCTGGCTGCACCGCGTGGGCTGAGGCGGTTCGTCGCGGGACCTCCTTCGTCGGGGGATGACGGCCCTCCGGGTCCTCCCGGCCCGTCGTCGAGGGCCGGCGACGGCACCCTTCGGTTCCGGCACTCGGTGCCATAGCCTGGTCGGACCGTCCCCGGGCACCGGCGCCCGGGGTACCCGACGAAGGGAGCACGCCATGGCAGGCCGTCTCGAGGGCAAGGTCGCCTTCATCACCGGAGCCGCACGCGGGCAGGGTCGTAACCACGCGATCCGCCTCGCCCAGGAGGGCGCGGACATCATCGCGGTCGACGTGTCCGACCAGGTCGCGACCGTCCCCTACGACACGGCACGCGCCGAGGACCTCGCCGAGACCGTGCGTCAGGTCGAGGCGCTCGACCGCCGCATCGTCGCCCGCGAGGCGGACGTCCGGGACCTCGCCGCGCTGACCGCCGTGGCCGACGAGGGCGTGGCCGAGCTCGGCCGGCTCGACATCATCCTCGCCAACGCAGGCATCAACACGATGTCGCCCACCCTCGAGATGGACGAGGAGATGTGGCAGACGATGATCGACGTCAACCTCACCGGCGTGTGGAAGACCGTGCGCGCCGCGGCCCCGCACATCGTGGCCGGCGGCAACGGCGGAGCGATCGTCATCACCTCCTCGCTCGCCTCCATGAAGACGAACGCCAACATCGCGCACTACACGGCGGCGAAGTCCGGCGTCGTCGGGCTCATGCGGGTCCTCGCGAAGGAGCTCGCCCCCCAGAGCATCCGCGTCAACACCATCCACCCGACCACGCTCGCCAGCCCGATGATCCTCAACGACCCCACGTACAAGCTGTTCCGGCCGGACCTCGAGAGCCCCACGCGCGAGGACTTCGAGGAGGCGGCGCGGCAGATGAACCTCATGCCGACGGCGGCGCTCGAGCCGGACGACACCTCCGAGGCGATCCTCTACCTCGTCTCGGACAGCGGCCGCTACGTCACCGGCATCGAGCACGTTCTCGACGCCGGGGCGCGCCAGGGCTGAGCAGCCGCCCGGGAGTCGGGGACGAGGTCACGACGGCGGGTGGACCGGTAGCGAGTCCGGCCCACCCGCCGTCGTGCACGGGGTGCGGGGTGCGTCCGTACGGACGGACGTCCGAGGGCGTCGGTCAGACGCTGCCGACGAGGATGGCGGCGTTGTGGCCGCCGAACCCGAAGGCGTTGTTGAGCGCGGCGACCTGCCCGGTGGCGCTCAGCTCGCGAGGGGTGTCGCGGACGACGTCGACCTGGACGGCCGGGTCGAGGTTCTCGATGTTGATCGTCGGGGGAGCGGTGCGCTCGCGGACGGCCAGCACGGCGAAGATCGTCTCGAGCGCGCCCGCACCGCCGAGCAGGTGACCGGTCATCGACTTCGTCCCCGAGACCGTGACCTGCTCGCCGAACAGGCGGCGGATCGCCTCGGCCTCGATCGTGTCGCCGACCGGGGTCGACGTCGCGTGGGCGTTGACGTGCACGACGTCGGCGGCGGCGAGCCCCGAGTCCTCCAGCGCGATGCGCATCGCGCGCTCCTGGCCCTGGCCGGAGGGGTCGGGGGGAGCGACGTCGAAGGCGTCGGCCGTCATGCCGGTGCCGAGGACCTCGGCGTGGACGGTGGCTCCGCGGGCGGCGGCGTGCTCGGCAGACTCGAGGACGACGATGCCGGCGCCCTCGCCCATGACGAAGCCGTCGCGGTCGACGTCGTAGGGGCGCGAGGCGCGCTGCGGGTCGTCGGTCCGCCTCGAGAGGGCCTGCATCTTGCCGAACGACGCCATGGTCACCGGGTGGATCGCGGACTCGGTACCGCCGGCGACGACCACGTCGGCGACGCCGGTGCGGATCATCTGGACGCCCTGGGCGATCGCCTCGGCGCCCGACGCGCAGGCGGAGACGGGTGCGTGCGCGCCGGCGCGCGCGCCGAACCGGACGGAGATGTTGGCGACCGGCGAGTTGGCCATGAGCATCGGCACGGTGAGCGGGAGGACGCGGCGGGCGCCCTTCTCGCGGACGGTGTCCCAGGCGTCGAGCAGGGTGTGGATGCCGCCGATGCCCGTCGAGACGACGGCGCCGAGGCGCTCGGGCACGACCTCGGGCTCTCCAGCATCCGCCCAGGCCTCGAGCGCGGCGACGACGGCGAGCTTCCCGGACGGATCGAGGCGGCGGGCCTCCTGGCGGGTGAGCACGGTCTCCGGGTCGACGGCGGCCTCGCCGGCGAAGTCCACGGTGATCCCGTACTGCTCGGCCCAGTCGTTGTCGAGCGTCGCGATACCGGAGGTTCCGGCGAGCGCGGCCGTCCAGGTGCTGGCGACGTCCCCGCCGATGGGGTTCGTCGTCCCCATGCCGGTGACGACGACCCGGCGGCGCTGGGTGGACTGCTCGGACACGGGTTCCTCCTCGGGTGCGCGCCGGTGCGGCGCGGCGGATCTTTCCCCGCTGCGGCGTGCCGAGTGCAGCGGGGAGGTCGGGGGCACCGGACCGGAGCCCCCGACCGGGGTGTCAGGCCTGGGCCCCGACGATGTACTTCACGGCGTCCTGGACGGTCTTGAGGTTCGCGACCTCGTCGTCCGGGATGGTGACGCTGAAGCGCTCCTCGGCGAGGGTCGCGATCGTCATCATCGACAGGGAGTCGACGTCGAGGTCGTCGGTGAACGACGCCTCCGGCTTGACGTCCTCGACCGGCAGGCCGGTCTCCTCGTTGACGATCTCGGCGAGGCCCGTGAGGACCTCCTCCTCCGTGTGTGCCATGTGCTTCTCCTGGTGTGGTTGAAACTGGACGGGGGTCAGTGTGTCAGGCCCCGCGCGGGGGTCACGGTACGACGACCACCTGCGCGGCGTAGGCGAGGCCCGCGCCGAAGCCGATCTGGAGCGCGATGTCCCCGCTCGTGGCCTGCCCCTCGCGGATGAGGCGCTCGAGCGCGAGCGGGATCGAGGCGGCCGAGGTGTTGCCCGTGTCGGCGATGTCCCGGCCCACCACCACGTCCTCGCGCAGCCCCAGGTACTTCACCATGTGGTCGATGATCCGCATGTTCGCCTGGTGCGGGACGAAGACGTCGATCTGGTCGGGGGTGAGTCCGGCGGCCTCGATCGCCCGTGCGGCGACCTTGGTCATCTCGAAGCTCGCCCACTTGAAGACGGTGGGGCCCTCCTGGCGCAGGGTGGGCCAGGACCGGTCGGCCTCCGGGTCGTCCGAGCGGAAGGTCGACCACGGGTGGGTCTGGGAGATGACGTCCGCCTTGGAGCCGTCCGAGCCCCACACGGTCGGGCCGATGCCGGGGGTCTCGGAGGGGCCCACGAGGGCGGCGCCGGCACCGTCGCCGAGGATGAAGCTGATGGAGCGGTCCGTGGGGTCGATGTACTCGCTCATCTTCTCCACGCCGACGACCAGCACGTGGTCGGCGGTCCCCGAGCGTACGAGGGCGTCCGCCTGGGCGATCCCGTAGGCGTAGCCGGCGCAGGCCGCGGAGATGTCGAAGCTCGCCGCCGGGTTGGCACCGATACGGTCCGCGACGATGCCGGCCAGCGACGGTGTCTGGGTGAACCAGGTGACGGTGCCGACGATGACGGCGTCGACCTGTGCCGCCTCGACCCCGGCGGCGGTCAGCGCAGCCTCGGCTGCGGCGCTGGCCATGTCCACCACCGTGGTCCCGGCGTTCGCGTACCGGCGGGTGACGATCCCGGTGCGCTGCTGGATCCACTCGTCGGAGGAGTTGATGGGCTCGACGATGTCGTCGTTGGGCACCGTTCTCTCGCCGCGGAACCCGCCGACGCCGAGGATCCGCGCGTGGGCGTTCGGCGCAGCGGTGGTGAGGACGGGGCGGCTCATGAGGCTCCTTCGGTGTCCGAATCGGCGAGCTCGGCGGCCGCCAGGAGGTCGTCCGGGGTGGACAGGGGGCGGACGGTCACGCCCGGGAGCGTGCGCTTGGCGAGGCGCGTGAGCACGCCGGCGGGGGCGAGCTCGACGGCGGCTGTCACCCCGCGCGCGAGGATCGTCTCGCAGCACAGGTCCCAGCGCACGGGGTTGGCGACCTGCGCGACGACGCGGGCGAGCGCCTCGGTGCCGGCGGAGACCTCGGCGCCGTCCCGGTTGGAGAGCAGCGCCGTGCGCGGGTCCGCCGTGGTCAGCCCGGACGCGGCGGCGGCCACGGCGTCGAGCGCCGGCCGCATGTGCTCGGTGTGGAACGCGCCGGCGACGGCGAGCGGCACGACCCGTGCCTTGGCGGGGGGCTGCTCGGCGAACGCGGCGAGCTGCTCGAGCGTGCCGGCGGCGACGATCTGGCCACCCCCGTTGACGTTGGCGGCGGTCAGACCGGCCGCCTCGATCGCCGCGGTCACCTCGGCGGCGTCCCCGCCCACGACGGCGGACATGCCCGTCGGCGTGACGGCGGAGGCGTCGGCCATCGCGCGGCCACGGGCGGCGACGAGGCGGACGGCGTCGACGTCGGACAGGACCCCGGCGACGGCGAGGGCGGCGAGCTCGCCGACGGAGTGGCCGGCGGCGACCGACGGGGCGAGGCCGGGGGAGCGGGCCTCGAGAGCCCGGAAGGCGAGGATCGACGAGGCGACGATGAGCGGCTGCGCGAGGGCCGTGTCCTTGATGGTCTCGGCGTCCGCGTTCGTCCCGAGGTCGGCGAGGTCGAGGTCGGCCGCGGCCGAGAGGTCGGAGAGCAGGGCGGCGGAGGCCCGGTCGTCGAGCCAGGGCGCGAGCATGCCCGGCGTCTGGGCCCCCTGTCCCGGGGCTAGCACAGCAATCATTCGGCCAATCTACCGCCGCGCCACCGGGCGGCCGGAGCGGCGGCTGCGTGTCGGACGGGAGCGCGGGTCCGTCGTCGTCGGGGGAGGATGCGCGTGCGTGCGTCCCGGCAGACGAGACCGGCTGCGCGTCGTCGTGCGCGGTCCGGCTCCCAGCGGGCGGGATCGGGCCCGGCCGCTATCCTGGCGGACATGTCCCTCGTGCGCCGCCCTGCTCTCCTGCTTGCACTCCTGCTCGCCACGACCGACCACGGATCCCACCGGCACGCCGCCGACCAGGACTCCGACCCCCGTGAGGAGGAGCTGCGCGCGCGGCTCGAGGAGGACCCGAACGACACCGTCGCCTTCAACGAGCTCGCCGAGATCGTGCGCCGCCACGGCTCCCAGGTGCGGGCCGCCGACCCGCTGACCGCGGACGTGCCCCAGTCCGACCCGCGGTCCGCCGACCTCGCCGTGTGGGCGCTGGCCGAGGAGCTCGCCGGTCGCCCGAACGCGTGGTACCCGCTCATCGAGCTCGCCCGACTCTCGGTCGAGGACGACCTCGACGGGGCCAACCGCCGGCTCGGTGCGGCGTGCGCCCGCGAGGAGACGGGGCTCGCGCTGGCCGAGTCGCTGTGGGTGCTCCGGGAGTCCGGTCACCCGACGCACGCGCACGCCCTGGCGACCGCCCACTGGGACGCCGAGCGGCACGTGCCCGCCGCGGGCCGGCAGATCGTGCTGGCCGCCATCGAGTCCGAGCGGTACGAGGACGCCGAGCGGTACCTCGAGCTCATCGGCGCGCGCGAGGACGAGGAGAGCGCCGCCGCGGTGACCGAGCTCCGGTCGGTGCTCGGCGACGCCCGCCCTCAGAGGTAGCACCCCGTTCGTCGAGATTGCGGTTGGTGCACGTCGAGATTGCGGTTGGGAGATCTCGCACGACCGACCATCTGGTCGAGAGTGCGGTGTAGGCGCGCCCGTTGCTCGCCCTGCTGATGTCGAGAGTGCGGTGCAAGCACATCGATGGCTCGGCGTAGTGGAACCGCGAGCGACGCGCGGATGGGGCTGCGAGTACTGACCGGGGTGGACAGTCCGAGCTATGCACAGGAGGAGCGGTAGCCGCCCGACCGGTGACGGCGGACGCTAGCCTCGGCGACATGACGCGACCAGGGGGGCGCCATCCGTGTCGGTTCGCTGCGCTGCTGCTCGTCGGTGCGCTCGGGCTGACCGGATGCGGCGGCGACGACGACAACGCGAGCGAGACCCAGCGACCACCGGTGTACGTGGGGCCCGATGACGAGTCCGAGTCGGGGGAGACCGCGTCCGACGACGAGACCCCGTCCGAGTCCGCGAGTGGACGTGAGTCCGGGACCGACGGCGCCGAGGCGAGCACCGACGACATCGAGTGGACCGAGTGGGAGCTCGAGCGGCGTGAGCGTCCGGAGCCGGAGCCACCACCTGAGATGGACGACGACGGCGAGGCCGGTGCGCTCGCGGCGGCCCACTACTTCGTGGAACTCATCGAGCACATGGTCGAGACGGGAGTTTCTGAATCGTTCGAAGCTGTTTCTGGTGCGGACTGCGGATACTGCTCCTCGCTCGTGGACTCGAGCATACAAAACGCTATCGAGGGTAGTTATGTCGACCAGTACGTTATTCGGGTTGATGAGTCGCAGGTTGGTGCGCCGACCGAGGACCACCCTGATTGGATCGTCGAGTTTCGAGGCGAAGAAGAGGCTTATTCGGTCGTAGATTTCAATGGTGATGAGATCGAGCATGTGGAACCGGAATCATTCACCATGCACATCATTCTCAGCCACACCGACGGTAAATGGGTGCTGCAAGCCGGTGCATACACGCCAGGATCCGAAGAGTCCGCGTCGTGATGAGGAAATCCACGAGGCTTGGGTTCGTTGGAATGGTGGTCATGCTGACGTT
The DNA here is from genome assembly GCF_057652375.1 of Georgenia sp. Z1344. Lineage (NCBI taxonomy): Bacteria > Bacillati > Actinomycetota > Actinomycetes > Allobogoriellales > Allobogoriellaceae > Georgenia > Georgenia sp. Z1344. Next base: position 3,067,313 of record NZ_CM172728.1, read on the forward strand.
GGGAGTGGGCTCCGCAAGTGCTGTCGATGGCGATGATCGAGGTATCAGTGCAGGTACCTCCGATGACGGAGTCGATCTTGCTGCCCTTGAGCAGCTGCGGTCGTCTACTCCGGTGGCGGAGCGAGGTCAGAACATCGAAGAAGATGTCGGCAGTATCGCGGCCCGTGGGCCCTTGCGAGAAGCTGTGCGCCGACATGTGAGGACAGGTGACGGAAAGACGCAGGTCGGGCAAACAGGGCGGTTCCTCGGGCAATGCGTGATCATCGAGGCTGAAACGGGTAGCACGTGCCCGTACAGGTTGCCCTTGGGGGCGAACAGCCCGGCGGCAGTCCCACAGGAAGTCCCGGCCGGCGCGGACCCCGTCGAGGTCACTCTCACGCGCTCGGAGGCGGCGAGCCTGCTGGTCAACACCGGGGAGGCGATGATGGACGGCCGGTGGCAGCTGGCGAACATGCCGGTCCTGCTGTGGACGACCGCGTCTGAGCACACGGTGAGCGCCGACCTCCTCGGCCAGCAGGTGGACGTGCGGTTCAGCCCTCTCGAGTTCGAGTGGGACCCGACGGACGGATCGCACCCGTTCGTCACCTCGGACCCGGGCGCCCCGTACCCCGAGCACACGGTCTCCTACCCGTATCCCGACGGGCACGAGTCCATTCACGTCGAGCTGACGACGCTGTGGGAGGCGGAGTTCCGAGTGGGTGGCGGCGACTGGGAAGCGATTGACGGGACCATCCCGATCACCACCCGGACGCAGGCCTTCGAGGTGCGGGAACGCCAGGTCCGACTCGTGCCGGAGTGTGCGGTCCACGACCGCTGCTGAGGTCGCGGGAACTACTGCGTGGCAGCGACCCCCGACGCTGCCCGCGGACCGCGACCGAGTGCATGCACGCCGATCGTCGCCAGTGCGACGGCGATCCCGCTGAACACGGTGCGCGTGACGTTCCACGACTGCCAGCTGCCGGAGTAGTCCGACCAGACTCGCGCGGCCTCCGCGATGTCCTGCGGGACCGATACCCCCGCCAGCTCCTCGTTCATCGGCACGTTGACCAGCATCGTGAGGAGCAGTCCGCCGGCCAGGTAGACGAGCCCGGCGGCGAGGAGGTACGCCGCGGCCCGCGGACGTCGGGATCGGCGCGCGAGGAGGGCGGCCGCCGCCATGACCACCGGGGTGAGGAAGAACGCCGGGAAGAAGACCGCGTTCTGGACCGAGTCGTTCATCGCCTGCATCGCGGCGATCGCCACGCGAGGATCTGCGGCGTCGAGGCCCCACATCGTCGAGCACACCCAGGCGAAGAAGAATCCGAAGATCGCGGCGCCGAGGACGACCGCGGCGACGGCGCAGATCATCGCGGTGCGCATGCGACCTGGTGGCACCGCCCCGGCACCTGAGTCGTGGGACATGAGGGAGACGTGGTCGGTACGGGCGTCGGACGGGACCTGAGCAGACATGTCGACTCCAAGATCGGAACGCACGAGTTCGGTTCCAATAATGGAACCGGGTAGTACGGTTGTCAACATGCCGACGACGACGAACCGACGCGTGGGCCGATTACCCGCCGCCGCCCGCGCGGGCCGCGAGGTGGAGATCCTCGACGCCGCACGCGCGGTCCTCGTCGAGATCGGCTACGAACGACTGACGGTCCAGGCGATCGCCACGCGTGCGGGTGCGTCGAAAGAGACGATCTACTCGTGGTTCGGCGGCGTCGAGCAGCTGCTCGCCCGAGTCGTCGAGGCCAATGCCGACGCCGCGGCGGCAGCCGTGTCCGACGTCCTCGCCGCGGACGCCGCCCCCACGCCTACGTCCGCTCGTGCCACGCTCACCGGGTACGTGCGTGCGCAGCTCACGCTCCTGACCGGGGCGGAGTCGGTGGCGCTCAACCGGGCGGCCATGGCGTCGTCGTCGTTGGCCGAGGTCTTGCTCGCCGGTGGTCGCCACCGGGTCGGCCCGATCGTCGAGTCGTACCTCGCGCGGCTGGGCGCAGCGGGCGTCCTCCGGGTGAGCGACCCGGCGGACGCGTTCCGGCTCCTGTACGGACTCGCGGTCCAGGACACCCAGATCCGTGTGCTCCTCGGGGAGGACCGGCCGACTCCTGCGCAGATCGGGGCGACGGCCGAGAGTGCGGTCGAACGGTTCCTCGTGCTCACGTCTACGTAGCTAGTCGCGGCTCTGTCGGGGGCCGGGGGTGGGGCTGCGCCGGCCGGCGGTGGTGGTCCGGGCTGCGCCCCGGAAGGATTGTGACGTCGGCGGCGAGCCGCGTCGTCATGCCAGGGCGACATGACGCCACACGCACAACGTGTCTCGGCCCTATCCCCAGGCCTGGCGCATCGAGCGCGCGCGACGCGTGCGGCGGACCTGGACGATGATGCCGACAACGGCCAGGGCCAGCTGACCGACGTACCAGAGCGGTTGGTCGACGACCGCGAACTGGGTGTCGCCGTACCGGTCGAGGTCGACCGTGCCGAGCAGCAGCATGAGCCCGCCGACCGCGGCGCTCGAGCCGGCGAGCGCGCTGACGACGACGAGCACAAGATCGGGCATGTCGGTGACGACGGCGATGAGCCCGAGGACGATGCCGCCGGCCACGCCCACGGCCATGACCATCCACGGCTCGTCGACGCCCAGGGCGCCCGCGACGCTCCGCCCGACCACGAATCCCATCGAGGCGAACCCGAGGACGACGGCGATCGAGAAGAAGGCGAACGTGAGCCAGGAGAAGACCAGTGCGAGGACGACGGCGACCACCCAGGCCGTTGTGGTCGCGAGGTACCCGTCGCCGGACATCTCGGCCACCACGACCGTGCCGAGCCCGAATCCGATCAGCGCACCCCACAGCGCAAGCAGGATCCGCATGGCTCCGCGCCCGCGGAAGCACAGCAGCAGGCCGATGACGAGGGCGAGCGCACCCACGACGACGTCGTTCAATCCGGTCTCCGTCCCTCTGGCGATGGGGTCGGCCGCCCTGCAGTCGGGCAGCCGTTCCAGTGTCTCGCGCTCGGTTCCGCCGGTGGGGTCGGCCTGCTGCCTGCTGCCCGCTGCCCGCTGCCCGCTGCCCGCTGCCCGCGCTACGTGCTCGCAGGAACGAGCCGCTCGAGGAGGTCGCGTACCTTTGCGAGCCGCGGAACGTCGTCCTCACGGGCAAGCACGGCGCCGTCGGGCCCGAGAAGGAAGAACGTCGGCGTCTGCGTGACGCCGAGAGCCTCACCGAGGTCGAGGTGCTGCGTGACCTCGAGCTCGACGTGCCGCACGCCGGGCTCCCTGTCGGCCACCCAGGAGAGCAGGCCCCGCGTCGACCGGCACGGAGCGCAGAAGTTCGACGAGAACTGCAGGAGCGTGGCGCGCGTCCCGAGCCGTCCGCGGATGCCGAGCAGCTCGGCGGTGAGGACGGTCGTCCCGGCCGGTGGCGTGCTCATGCGATGTCGTGCTCCTCGTCGACGGGCGGGCGGGCGCGGATCGCGCTCCCTCAGGGTCAACCGTCAGGGGCGACAGGAATTCCTCGCGAGGAGAACGCCCGGTGTGGGTCGGACCGGTCAGCTGACCCAGGCGAATGGTTCGAGCTCAGGTTGCTCGGCTACGTCCTGTACTGACCAGTTGATTGCTGTGTTGTACCCCGTGATGTGCCACGTGTCCCCGTCCGATAGAAGCTGGGTCCTGCGCGTGTCGGCCCAGGACGTGATGGCGAGTGCGGTGCAGGTTGGCGTCGCACACCGCGGGGTCCCGTAGGTGATCTCGTGCTCGACCATGAAGGTCGGTTCGAATCCCGGTTCCGTATAGACGGACACGTCGGTGACTTCGACCCTGAGGTCGGTGACCCGGGGCTCGTCAGGAAAGCCCACAACCTCGTCGAGATCGGGTATCAAATGCGGATGATCGATGCCCTCCATGCTCGGCGAAATGTAATGGTGGATCGGCAGCAGACCGTAGGCCTCGAGGCCGTCTGCGACCTGGTCGGAGAATCCTGGGGAGAAGCGCCATCTGTTCCGGCTGATCCAGTCACGCAGGTCGCGAGGCCGATCACTACGTCTCACCTCGGAGTCGACCGCTTCCTCGACGACGAACTGCGATGCGTGAGCCACGGCGCCGTCGGCCAGGGCGAGCAACTCGTCTGTGTCGGCTCCCTCAACAGTGAGTCCGTCGGGCACGTGCATGAGTGGCGAGTCCTCCGCGATCTCGATCGAGACGTAGGGGCCAACGTCGTCCTCGTCGACCGGCCCGCGAGCAAAGCTCGGACCCAGCTCTGACGTGTGACCGTCGGGAAGCCGTAGTTGTGCGGCCTGCCGCTGGGTGCGGCTGAGGGTGTCCTTCGGTTGTGTCCACTCCCGACCGACCTCGACTGCGGCGGTCTGCCCTTCGAACCTCACGATGGAGTCTGCCTCGGCACCGATTGTCGTCGACGCGTCGACACCCATCACGACACCGGACCCGGAATCGTCGTCGCCTCCCGGCGCACCGCCGCAGGCACCGAGCAGAAGCGCGACCGCCGGCACAACTGCGGACGTGGCAGCACGGCGCCGTCGCCGGGACGGCCGTGGCGCGGTTGGGACAGACGGGTGCTGCTCGACGGTCACGTCGGTCTCCTCGATCGTTCGGCGTCGGGGGGACGTCCGGACCGGTCGGGGGTCGCCGGCGCGTTCAGCGTATGAATGACGGCGACGCGCCGTACCGGTTCTCCACAAGCGCGGTCGGAGCAGCCCTGACAGGTGCGCCGGAGGATCGTCGTCGTCGGGCAGGTCTCGTCCGGTCGCGGTCCGAGTGGGCACGACTGCCCCTTCCGCGGACGCGCGACATCTGGTTGATTGCGTGCTGCCGAGCCTCCTGATCAACGACTGCCCGGGACGTTCGGCGTCGCGCTCGTTCGTCCGCCGTTGCGACCCGCCCCCGCCGGCCGCACCGACCTCCGTCGCACCCGTCGACGCTCCCTGCACCCGCATGCACACACCACGAGGTCGCCATGTCCCGCACGCTGTCCCCCCGCACGCCCGCCCCACGCCTGCTCGCCATCGTCCCCGTACTGCTCCTCGGATCCGCCGCGCTCGCCGCCTGCGAGGGAGGAGAAGTCGTCCCACCCGTCGAGGGGGTCGAGGCGCCCCCGACCGCCGAGGCGCCGGCCACGGACACGCCGACGACCGACACGCCCACGACCGAGTCCCCGACGACCGAATCACCCCCGACCGAGGACACGCCCACCGATTCCGAGCCCCGGTCCGACGACCCCGCCTCCGTGTCCGTCGACGAGGTCGAGTGGACGGCCTGGGAGCTCGAGCGCCGTGGCCGCCCCGCCCCGACGCCTCCCGCCGCGTACGACGAAAACTCCGAGGCGGGAGCGATCGCCGCCGCCGAGTACTTCATGGAGGTCCTCGAGCACGGGTACGAGACGCTCGTCCCCGACACGCTGGCCGCCCTCTCCGGCCCCGACTGCACCTACTGCTCGGGCCGCATCGACGCATGGACGACCTGGTCGATCCGCGGAACCTATGACGAGGACTTCGAGGCCGAGGTGCACTCCATCGTGCCCGAACCTGGGGACACCGACTCGGAGTGGGGCGTCATCCTTGAGCTGACCGAGCCCGAGCGGACGATCGTGGACAGCGTCGGTGGCTTCGTGGAGACTGTGAGGCCCTACTCGTCCATGCTCGCCATCGGGATGCGGTGGGACGGACAGGGGTGGGTCTGGGAATCGGGCGTCCAGATCTGAGGCTGCCTCACCCGGCCGACGACGACGAACCCCGCCTGCGCTCTCGAGCGACCGTGCCAGGAGGCGCGCCTCAGCCGCACTCTCGACCGACGCGCGGCGTGCACCAACCGCAGTCTCGGCGTGCACGAACCGCAGTTTCGATGACGCGGGTGGCGCTGAACCGCACTCTCGACCAACTTGGGGCGCGCACCAACCGCAATCTCGACGACGACGAACCGCAATCTCGACGACGCGACGGCGAAGGGGCGCCCGGCCGAAGCCGAGCGCCCCTTCACGTCGAAGGATCTGGGTCAGGCGTCGCCGCCCGCGGTGCCGGACTGGCCGGCCTTCGGGTTGAGCAGGTCGTACTTCTCGATCGCCTCGCGGACGACCGAGGCGTCCATCGAGCCCTGCTTGACGAGGGCCTGCAGCGCCTTGACCACCATCGAGTGGGAGTCGATGAGGAACTGCCGGCGGGCCGCCGGGCGGGTGTCGGAGTAGCCGAAGCCGTCCGCGCCGAGCGTGTGGTAGTCGCCCGGCACCCACTGGCGGATCGAGTCCTGCACCTGGTGCTCGTAGTCGGACGTCGCGATGAACGGGCCACCGGCGCCGTCGAGCTTCGTCGTCACGTACGGGACGCGCTGGTCCTCGGGGTTGAGGAAGTTGTGCTTCTCGACCTCGAGGGCCTCGCGGCGCAGCTCGTACCAGCTGGTGACGGACCAGACTCCGGCCCGCACGCCCCAGTCCTGCGCGAGGATCTCCTTGGCGTGCTCGGCCCACGGCACACCGACGCCGGAGGCGAGCAGCTGCACCCACGGGCCGTCGCCCTCGGCCGCCGAGATGCGGTGGATCCCCTTGAGGATGCCCTCCACGTCGACGTCCTCGGGCTCGGCCGGCTGCTGCAGCGGCTCGTTGTACACCGTGAGGTAGTACAGCACGTTCGGGTCGCGGTCGTCCTCGCCGTACATGCGCTGCAGGCCGTCGCGGACGATGTGCCGGATCTCGTAGCCGTACGCCGGGTCGTAGTGGACGAACGCCGGGTTGGTCGAGGCCAGCACGGGGGAGTGGCCGTCCATGTGCTGGGTGCCCTCGCCCGCGAGCGTCGTGCGGCCCGCGGTGGCGCCGATGACGAACCCGCGCGCGAGCTGGTCGCCGGCGGCCCAGAACTGGTCGCCGGTGCGCTGGAACCCGAACATCGAGTAGAAGATGTAGACGGGGATCATCGGCACGCCGTGGGTGGCGTGCGAGGTTCCGACGGCCTGCAGCAGCGACGCCGAGCCGGCCTCGTTGATGCCGGTGTGCATGATCTGCCCCTGCTCGGACTCCTTGTAGGAGAGCATGAGCTCGGCGTCGACCGGCGTGTAGTTCTGGCCGTAGGTGTTGAAGATCTTCGCCGTCGGGAAGATGGAGTCCAGGCCGAAGGTGCGGGCCTCGTCCGGGATGATCGGCACCACGTGCCGGCCCATGCCCTTGTCCTTGATGAGCTCCTTGAGCAGGCGGACGAACGCCATCGTCGTGGCGACCTCCTGCTTGCCCGAGCCCTTGGCGAGGACCTCGAACGGCTTGTCGCCCGGCATCTCGAGGGAGGGCTTCGGCTCGCGCCGCTCGGGCAGGTAGCCGCCGAGCTGGCGGCGGCGCTCGAGCATGTACTGCAGGGTCGGGTCGTCGTCGGCGGGCCGGTAGTACGGCGCGTCGTAGGGGTCCTCGAGCTGCTCGTCGCTGATCGGGATCCGCATCGAGTCGCGCAGCATCTTGAGGTCCGCGACCTGCATCTTCTTCATCTGGTGCGTCGCGTTGCGCCCGGCGAAGTGCGGGCCCAGGCCGTAGCCCTTGACGGTGTGCGCGAGGATGACCGTCGGCTGGCCGGTGTGCTTCGTGGCGGCCGTGTAGGCGGCGAAGATCTTGCGGTAGTCGTGCCCGCCGCGCTTGAGCGCCCAGATCTGGTCGTCCGTCATGTCCTTGACGAGGGCCTTCGTGCGCGGGTCGCGGCCGAAGAAGTGCTCGCGGACGTAGGCGCCGTCGTTGGCCTTGAACGTCTGGTAGTCGCCGTCGTTGGTGGAGTCCATGAGGTTGACGAGCGCGCGGTCCTTGTCCGCCTGCAGCAGCGCGTCCCACTCGCGGCCCCACACGACCTTGATGACGTTCCAGCCCGCGCCGCGGAAGAACGACTCGAGCTCACGGATGATCTGGCTGTTGCCGCGGACCGGCCCGTCGAGGCGCTGCAGGTTGCAGTTGACGACGAACGTGAGGTTGTCGAGCCCCTGGTGGGCGGCGAGCTGGAGCATGCCGCGCGACTCGGGCTCGTCCATCTCGCCGTCGCCGAGGAAGGCCCACACGCGCTGGTCGGAGGTGTCCTTGATGCCGCGCTCGGCGAGGTACCTGTTGAACCACGCCTGGTAGATCGCGCCCGAGGGGCCCAGGCCCATCGACACGGTGGGGAACTCCCAGAAGTCCGGCATCTGGTGCGGGTGCGGGTAGCTGGGCAGGCCCCGCCCGTCCTCGCGGTGGCTGTACTCCTGGCGGAAGCCGTCCATGTCGGCCTCGGACAGGCGGCCCTCGACGTAGGCGCGGGCGTAGTTGCCCGGCGAGGCGTGGCCCTGCCAGAAGATCTGGTCACCGCCGCCCGGGTGGTCCTTGCCGCGGAAGAAGTGGTTGAGGCCCACCTCGTACAGGGTGGCGACCGACGCGTAGGAGGACAGGTGCCCGCCGACGGCGACGTCCGGCTTCTGGGCCCGCGCCACCATGACGGCGGCGTTCCAGCGGATCCAGCCGCGGTAGGTCCGTTCGACCTGCTCGTCGCCGGGGAAGTAGGGCTCGTTCTCGACGCCGATGGTGTTGACGTGCGGGGTGGTGAGGTTGCCGGGGACCGCGATGTCCCGGCGCCGCGCGTGACGCAGCAGGTTGAGCAGGATGTACCGGGCCCGCGGACCGCCCCGGTCGTCGATGAGGCCGTCCAGGGACTCGAGCCATTCGGCGGTCTCGTCCTTGTCGATGTCCGGTACCTGGCTCAGCAGGCCGTCGATCAGCGGCCGACCGTGATCAGTGGCAGTCACGTCATCTCACTTCCCGGGTGTGTGCGCCGAGAACGTCCGGCGCCTGCATATGGGCCCGACCATCGTAGGCCGCCCCGTGAGTCGCGGCCCACCGCTTCGCCTGCACCCGAGGAGGTGAGATGCCCGATACCGTGCGGGGTGACGAGTCGCCGAGCCGGTTCGTCGACGCGGCCCCCGGGACCCCGGGGGCGCATCGGTCGGGCGCGAGCCCGGGGAGGAGCAGTCGGGCTGTGCACGCCAGTGCGTACGAGGCAGTCGCCGGAGCGTTCGCGCCCGGCCAGGTCGTCCAGGAGTTCTGGTGGGACGACGACGCCGACGACGGGCTGAGGCAGGCCGTCGAGAAGCAGACGGGCACCGAGCTCGTCGACGAGAACCACTCCGACGTGTGCGACGGCGCGATCATCTGGTGGCGCAAATCAGACGCGGAGGAGGGCGACCTCACCGACATGCTCGTCGACGCCCAGGCCAACCTCGACGACGGCGGCACGATCTGGGTGCTGACCCCGAAGCCGACCTCGCCCGAGCACGTGGGCCCGGCGGACATCTCCGAGGCCGCGCAGATCGCCGGCATGAACGCCACCTCGGCCGTCTCCGCCGGCGCCGAGTGGTCCGGCACGCAGGTCGTCTCCCGCTCGCGCGGGAAGTAACGGGGTCGAACGCCCGACGACGACGCCCGGCGCGCGGTGGGCGGGCGTCGTCGGCGTGGCGCGGCTCGTGGCCGGTCGACCGCAGGACGGCCCGGCGCCGCGCGGCGCCCGTGCGGTTCGGCGCCGCCCGGGACCGGATCCGATACGGTGTGCCGACTGCATGACGGGAGCGGGGGTCCCGCCTCCCGACGTCGACGGCGACGATCGGAGTACTCGTGAACTCGGTGATCCTTGCGGTGATCGGCATCGCCATGGTGCTGGCCGGCTACGTCCTCTACTCCCGGTTCCTGGGGAGCCGTGTCTACCGGCTCCGGCGCAGCTTCGTCACGCCGGCGCACGAGATGGAGGACGGGGTCGACTTCGTCCCGACGAACAAGTTCGTGCTGTGGGGGCACCACTTCACCTCGGTCGCCGGCGCGGCGCCGATCGTCGGCCCGGCGGTCGCAGTGATCTGGGGCTGGCTGCCGGCCTTCCTCTGGGTCACGCTCGGCACCGTCTTCTTCGCGGGCATGCACGATCTCGGCGCGCTCTGGGCGTCGGTCCGGAACAAGGGCCAGTCGATCGGGACGCTGTCCGGCAGGTACATCGGTGCCCGCGGCCGCAACCTGTTCCTCGTCGTCATCTTCCTGCTGCTGCTCATGGTCAACGCGGCCTTCGCCGTCGTCATCTCCGATCTGCTCGTCGCCACGCCGACGGCGGTCATCCCGGTCTGGGGGGCGATCCTCGTCGCGCTGGTCGTCGGCCAGGCGATCTACCGCTGGAAGCTCAACCTCGTCGTCGTGTCGATCATCGGCGTCGTCGCGCTCTACTCGCTCATCATCCTCGGTGACAACTTCCCGATCGTCCTGCCCGACAGCATCCTCGGCCTCTCGCCGGAGGCCTTCTGGGTGGTCGTGCTCTTCCTCTACGCCGGTGTGGCCTCGGTCCTGCCGGTGTGGGTGCTCCTCCAGCCGCGCGACTACATCAACGGACTGCAGCTCTTCATCGGCCTCGGCATCCTCTACACGTCGGTGCTCATCGCCTCGCCGGAGCTGGTCGCCCCGGCCTTCAACAACGACGTCCCCGACGGCACCCCGAGCATCGTCCCGCTGCTCTTCGTCACGATCGCGTGCGGTGCCATCTCCGGCTTCCACGGGATCGTCTCGTCGGGCACGAGTGCCAAGCAGCTCGACAAGGAGACGGACGGACGGTTCGTCGGGTACTTCGGTGCCGTCGGGGAGGGCCTGCTCGCGCTCGGTGCGATCATCGCCACCACCGCCGGCTACCGGACGCTCGCCGACTGGGAGGCCGTCTACTCCGCCTTCAACGAGGGCGGCGTGGCCGCGTTCGTCGAGGGCGGCAGCGGCATCATGAACGCCGGCCTGGGCATCCCGTCGGGACTCAGCGCGACGATCCTCGCCACCATGGCTGTGCTGTTCGCGGCCACGACCATGGACACCGGGATCCGGCTGCAGCGATTCGTCGTCCAGGAGTCGCTCGAGCTCGCCGGTCTCCGCCTCGGCAAGGCGATCGCGACGGTCGTCGTGCTCGCCGTGGGCATGGGCCTCGCGTTCGGCGCGGGCGCGGACGGCACCGGTGGCATGGTCATCTGGCCCCTGTTCGGCACGACGAACCAGCTGCTCGCCGGGCTCACGCTGTCCATCATCGCCGTCATGCTGCTGCGCAAGCGGCGCCCGGTCCTCCCTGTCCTCATCCCGCTCGTCTTCGTGTTCGTCATGTCGCTGTACGCCGCGATCGTGCAGGTGGGCACGTTCTACAGCTCCGGCAACTGGCTGCTGCTGGTCCTCGACCTCATCATCATCGTCGCCGCGCTCTGGGTGATCCTCGAGGCCACGCTCGCGATGAGCAGTGCCCGCCGGAGTCCCGCCGAGGTCGACGAGGACGAGCCGTCGGTCGCCGCGGGGAGTGACGCCGGCCGATGACCGACGCCTCCTCGGGACGCGGCGCCGCGCGGTCCCGGCTCGCAGCGGGCCTGCGCGAGTTCTACGTGGCGCCCTACCGCCGGACCTTCGCCCGCGCGCAGCGCGACGAGGACGACCTGTTCATGATGATCGTGCTGGGCGAGATGCTCGGCGTGCCCAACCCGGCGAGCTACTACACGATCGAGCTGGTGCCCGTGATGTACGAACGGTTCCACGACTGGCACCGCCGCATGGGCATGGATCGCTCACCGCTGGACCACCTCTCGTGCTGCTAGAGCTCGCCGCCGGGCGACGCGTGCTGTTCGTCGGCGGCAAGGGCGGCGTCGGCAAGACCGTTGTCGCCTCCGGTGTCGCACTGGCACAGGCGCGTGCCGGCCGTCGTGTCCTCGTCGTGTCCACCGACCCGGCCCACAACCTCGGCCACCTCTGGCAGGTGCCGGTGGGCGACCGGACCGTGGAGCTCGCGCCCGGGCTCGACGGGCTCGAGATCGATCCCGGCCGCACGACCGACGAGCACCTGACGGCGGTGGGACACACGATGCGCCGCCTCATGCCGGAGCACCTCTCCGGCGAGGTCGACAAGCACCTGGCCCTTGCCCGCGACGCCCCTGGCACCCACGAGGCCGCCGTGCTCGAGCGCGTCGCCGAGGTGCTCGAGGACACCGACCACGACCTCGTCGTCCTCGACACCGCGCCCTCCGGTCACACCTCCCGGCTCATGGCACTGCCCGAGATGATGACCGCGTGGACCGACGGACTGCTGCGCAGGCAGGATCGGTCCGCGCGGTTCGGTGCGGCCCTGCGCGGCTTCGACGACGACGGTGCGTCCGAGAGCATCGTCGGCACGGGTACCCGGCGTGATCGGCGGGCCGAGCGCGACCATGAGGTGCGGCGCATCCTGCTGCGGCGGCGCACCCGGTTCGCCCGGTTGCGCGACCTGCTCACCGACGCCGACCGGACCGCGTTCGTCATCGTGCTGGCAGCAGAGCGACTTCCCGTCCTCGAGACGATCGAGCTCTACGGCCAGCTCCTGCGATCCGGTGTCCACATCGGTGGGCTGGTGGTCAACAAGCGTTCGCCGGGCGACGCGTCGGGACTGCTCGCGCGGCGGCGCGCGCAGGAGGAGCTGCACCTCGACACCGTGCGTGAGGCGCTGCCGCACCTTCCGTTCGTCGAGCTGCCGCTCCTGCCGGAGGACGTCGTCGGCGCGGAGCGGGTGGCGAGCTTCTCGGAACTGATCGCGGCGGCGGGGAAGGACGCGGGGAGCCGATGACGCGCGGATGTCCGGCACGGCCCGGTCGGCGGGTTCGCCGAGCCCGGGCGGTTAGGCTTCGCCTGGGCCCGTAGCTCAGCTGGTCAGAGCGCCGCGTTTACACCGCGTAGGTCGCCGGTTCGAACCCGGCCGGGCCCACCACTTGCCGGTTGCTCCCGTCCGCGGAGTGGACGCAGGCACGCGGCGCACCCGCGAGGCCGGTCAGGACTGCTTGCGCGAGCCTCCGGCGATGAGCGCGATCGCGATCGCCATCATCCAGGAGTCCTTCGCCAGCGACGTGCCCTCGCCGGAGGGTCGCACGCCGTCGGCGACCGTCTTCTCCGGGTCGCGGAAGTAGATGCTGAGCAGGCCGGCCGAGAAGCCGGCGAGCGCGAGCCCGGCGAGCCGGTTGGGGACGAACGGAGCGAGCAGCGCGCCACCGACGCCGATCTCCCCGTAGCTGAGGAGCTTGCCGAACTGCTCGGGCTCCATCGACCCCAGCGGCGGGATCCCCTTCGCCGCCTCGGCCTGCACGTACCCGGCGGTCTGCTCGTCCATCCCGAGCTTCCCGATCCCCGAGTTGAGGATGAAGGCGCCGGGGATTGCGCGCAGGGCGATGTTCGCGAGTGCGTTGAATGCCATGGGTCTGCCGATCTCCCGTTCAGTGGATGTGCGGTCGCTTCACACTAACCGTCGCTCCCGCGTTCGTCGGCGCCGCTCAGTCCGGCGGCTCGAGCGGTGACAGCGTGGGCGAGTAGTTGAACAGCCGCAGCCGCGCGGTGCCGCAGCAGCTGGGTGAGCCCGCAGCGGGATCCAGGTCGATCGTCGTCAGGCTCGCCGGGAGGCTGTGCACCGTCCGGTCGGGGTCGAGCCCGACGGCGGCCCGCAGGTAGGCACGCATCGGCCCGCCGTGCGTGACGACGAGGACCGAGGTCGCGCCGCGCGCATGGGCTGCGCGTACGGCGTCGTCGACGCCGGCTACCACCCGCCCGGTGAGCGCCTCGAAGGCCTCGGCCCCCGGAGGCCGGTAGCTGCCCGCACGCCACCCGGCGTACCGGTCGGGGTCCGCCTCGCGGACGTCGGCCGACCGGCAGCCCTCCCACTCGCCCAGGTGCGCCTCGTTGAGGCGTTCGTCGACGGCGTCCGGCGTCGTCCCCAGCAGCTCGGCGGTCTCGCGCGCCCGCAGGAGCGCGGCCGAGACGACGTGCTCCGGTGCCATCCGCCGCACGGCGCCCGCGAGCGCGCGGGCCTGCTCGCGACCGGTGGGGGAGAGCCCGATGTCGCGCTGTCCCTGGAGGCGCCGCTCGAGGTTCCAGGCCGTCTCGCCGTGCCGGACGAGGAGCAGCCGCATCAGGCGTTCCCGGTCGTCGCGGGTGCGCCGACGACCACGCCGTCGGGGCTGAACACGGCGTCCGGCGAGTCGGGGAGGACGAGGCGCACGTCGTCGCCGGGGAGCATCGGTGCGGGCGCCGCGCGGACGACGCTCATCCGGCCAGCGCCCGGCACGTCGACACCCACGACCCACCGGTCGGCCAGCGGCGCCTGGTCGGCGAGGACGCCGGACAGGGAGAGCGACCGGGCGTGGGCGTCGTCGTCGGGCTCCGGGGTCTCCAGCGCCACCGAGGTCGCGCGGTACATCGCGTGAACGCGCTCGCCGTCGGCCGGCCCCGCCGGCGCCGGGCCGAGGTCGATGCCGCTCGCGCCGTGGACGATCCGCCCGGCGGAGACGCTGCAGGCGACGACGTTGGCCGGGGGAGTGCCGATGAAGGTCGAGGTGAAGGCGGTGCGCGGGGTGCGGAGCAGCTCGAGCGGCGTGCCGAACTGCTCGATCCGGCCGTCCTTCATGAGCACCACGTGGGTGGCCATCGTCATCGCCTCGACCTGGTCGTGGGTGACGTACACGCTCGTGGCGCCGGTCGCGCGGTGGATCCGCATGAGCTCGCTACGGGTGTCGACGCGCAGCCTGGCGTCGAGGTTGGACAGCGGCTCGTCGAAGAGGAGGATCTCCGGCTCGGGGGCGATCATCCGCGCGATCGCCACGCGCTGCTGCTGGCCGCCGCTGATCTCGCCGGGGTACCGGTCGGCGAGCTCGGTGATGCCGAGCAGGGCGAGGACCTCGGCGACCCGGGCGCGGCGCCGGTCGGCTCCCCACTTCGCCACCTTGAGCGGCCAGTCGACGTTGCCGCGGACCGTGCGGTGCGGCCACAGCGCGTAGGACTGGAAGACGAGCCCGGCCCCGCGGCGCGAGGCCGGGACGTCGACGGTCCCGTCGCCGCGGGCGACCACCCGTCCGCCGAACGCGATCTCGCCGCCGGTGGGGTCCTCGAGCCCGGCGAGCATCCGCAGGGTCGTCGTCTTGCCGCACCCGGACGGGCCGAGCAGCACGAGGAAGGAGCCGGCCGGCACCTCGAACGAGATGCCGTCGACGGCGGCGGTGGGCCCGAAGTCCTTGCGCAGCCCGGTGACGCTGAGCGTCCCCGAGCCGGGTGTCCCCGCGGCGCCCTCGCGGGAAGAGGTGCCGGTGGTCGGCGTCGTGCCCGTCGGCGCCCCCTCGGTGGAGGCTGCCTCGTCGGTGGCGGGTGAGTGGTCGGTGGCGGTGTCCGGCACGCGGGGTCCTTCGGTCGGTCGGGGGAGCGGTCGGCCCGGGGCGGGCGGCGGTGTCATGAGTCCGTGGTCCGGGCGGACCAGGGCTGGGTAGTTCCCTCGAGCCGGCGGGCGAGGAGGGTGGCCCCGACGGAGAGGGCGGCGATCACCACGGTCACGGCGTTCGCGAGCTGGGTGAAGTTCTCCGACGAGTACTGGTAGGTGAGCACGGCCAGCACCGGCAGTGCGGGGGTGGCGAGGAGCACGACGAGCGAGAGGTCGCGGACCATCTGGACGAACACCAGCACGCCGCCGGTGAACAGGCCGCGCGCCGTGAGCGGGGCGATGACGGAGCCGAGCCGACGGAACAGGCCGGCTCCCGCCATCGTCGCGGACTCCTCGATGTCGGTGGAGACCTGGCTCATCGCCGCGGTGCCCGAGCGGACGGCGAACGGGATCGTCGCCGCGATGCCCGCGAGCACGAGGAGCGCGAACGTGCCGTACAGGCTCGGCAGCGGCCCGATCGGCGCGCCGAACTGGGCGATGAACGCGGCCCCGAGGGCGATGCCGGGGATGAGGAACGGGAGGAAGGAGACGACGTCGAGGGAGCCGACGAGCCATCTCGGCCGGCTCGAGCGCGTGACGACGTAGCTGATCAGCAGGCCGAGGACGCCCGCGCCGATCGCCACGCACACCCCGAGCGCCACGGTGTTGCCCGTCGCGTCGATGATCTGGGGGTTGTTGAGGATCCCCGGCTGGCCCTGCGCCATCGACGGGTCCGACCCACCGACCCAGTAGTGCAGCGTGAAGCCGGACGTGAAGTCGTTGGTCCGCCGGGTCAGGGAGCTGAGCACGAGGACGAGTCCCGGAAGCACGGTCGTGCAGGCGACGACGAGCCAGGCGAGAGCGCCCACCGGGCCGGCGAACCGGCCGAGCACGACGCCCCGGCGCCGGGCGCCCTTGCCCGTGATGGTCGCGAAGCTGCGGCGGCGGGTCACCTGCGAGGAGGCGTACATGATCATCGCCGCGACGACGATGAGGACGAGCGCGAGCACGTAGCCGCGCGCGGTCTCGCCGGTCGTGATCGACCCGTACAGCCGGGTCGACAGCGTGTGGAAGCGGACGGGCAGCCCGAGCAGGGCGGGGGTGACGAAGTTCGAGACCCCCTCGGCGAACGCGAGCAGCGCGCCCGAGACCATGGCCGGGGCGACGGCGGGCAGGGCGATGTCCTTCGCGACCCGCAGAGTGGAGGCACCGGTCATCTCGGCGGCCTCGACGAGGTCCCCGCCCACGGACGCGAGGGCGGCGGCGATGAGCATGAAGGACAGCGAGAAGTAGTGGCCGGTCAGCGTGAGGGCGACGGGGACCGGGCCCCAGGCGAGCCAGTCGGGCACGGCGATCCCGAGGTTCCACAGCAGGCCCGTCGAGCCGCCGACGAGGTCGTTGCGGAACACCGACTCCCAGGCCAGGGCGAGCGCGAAGCTCGGGAGCGCGAACGGGATCGTGGCGAGCACTCCGAGGATCGAGCGCCCCGGCAGGCGCGTCATGACGACCACCCAGGCCAGGAACCCGCCGACGACGGTCGAGAGCACCGCCGTGGCGGCCCCCATGAGCAGCGAGTGCCCCAGGGGCCGCCACAGCAGATTCTCCGAGAGCGGGGAGGCGAGGACGTCGGTCCACGCCTCCCGGTTGCCGGGCATGAGCGTCGTGTTGACGAGCCCGACGAGCGGGGCCACCACGAGGACGACGAGGACGAGCAGCGTGCCCAGGCCGAGCACCACGGTGGGGCGGCGCAGCGCGAGCCGGAGCCGGGCGGTGGCCCGGCGGCCTCGGCCGTCCTGCGTCGTCCGCGGGTCGGTCCGGTCCGGGACGGGGTTCGCCGTCGTCATGGTGGTCCCCTCGAGGTCGATCGTCAGCCGAGGGTGATGAGGAAGTCGGCGACGTCGGAACGGATCTCGGCGGTGGCCTCCGGGTCGATGTCCCAGGCGGCGAGCTCCTCCATCGAGACCGCGCCCTCGGGTGCGTCCATGTCCTCGCGGACCGGGTAGTCGCCGGCCACGTAGAACGGCTCGTAGCCGGGGCCGCCGGTCGCGGAGTCGTCGCCCATGAGGAAGTCGATCGCGAGCCGCGCCGCCGCGGGGTTCTCCGCTTCCTCGACGACGCCGAGGTAGGCGGGGAACGTGATGCCGGTGGCGGGCTCGGTGCCGGTGGAGACCTGGAGCGCCCAGCCCTCCTCCTCGTTGTCGCGGCGGTCCGAGTAGGAGGTGAAACCGACGGGCGGGTCCTCCTGGCCGGTCGCCCCGACGGCGGCGTTGACGTTGTCCGTGTCGTCGACGAGGACGAGACCGTTGCCGTAGAGGTCGGAGATGAACTGCTGGCCGGCGTTCTCGATCCCGTCGTCGAGGGTGAGGGCCTCGCCGGTGTGGGCCTCGTAGGCCTCGGCCATCGCGTCGGACTGCGCGACGATCTCCGTCATGAGGTCGAGGTAGTCGCCGCGCACGGCCGGGTCGACCATGACGACGCGCCCGTTCCACTCCGGCTCGGTCAGCTGCCACAGGTTGGTGATCGGGCTGCCGTCCGGGAAGGCCTCCTCGTTGTACATGAGCACCTTCGTGGACAGCCGGTTGGCGAGCAGCGGGGCGGCGTACTCCTCGGGGACCGAGTCCGCCACGCGCTCGGGGACGTAGTTCGTGAGGATGCCGTCCTCGAGGAGCTCCGTGAGGACGACGGGCGCGTCGGAGATGTAGGCGACGTCGGCCGAGGGGGAGCCCGCCTGAGCCTCGGCCTGGAGGCGGGTGATCTGCTCGGTCGAGGAGATGTCGTGACCGACGAAGTCGATCTCGGGGTACTCGGCCTCGAACGCCTCCTCGACCTGGGCGATGCGGGACGTGAACGAGTAGACGGTGACCTCACCCTCCTCGATCGCCTGCTCGACGAGCTCGTCGTGGCTGAGCGAGTCGAGCTCGTCGGCGG
The DNA here is from genome assembly GCF_057652375.1 of Georgenia sp. Z1344. Classification (NCBI taxonomy): domain Bacteria; kingdom Bacillati; phylum Actinomycetota; class Actinomycetes; order Allobogoriellales; family Allobogoriellaceae; genus Georgenia; species Georgenia sp. Z1344. The sequence goes on from NZ_CM172728.1 coordinate 3,085,415, forward strand.
CGGAGGTGTCGGCCTCGCCGGAGTCCTCGGCGGCCTCGGTGGTGCCCCCGCCGCAGGCGGCCAGGGTGAGCAGGACGGGCAGGGACAGGGCGATCGGGACCAGCTTCTTCGTGCGCATGAGGAGTCCTTCGGGGAGTTTTCGGGCAGGGCGGGGCAGGGACGGGTGCGGTGGGAGGTGCGTGGAGCCGGGCTTTGCCGGCGTCGAGGGCGTCGGCGCGGGCGTCGCCGGGGACGGGACGACGGCGGGGTGAGGCTCAGTCGAAGTCGGACATGAGCCCGTCGAGGGCGTCGAGGGTCGGGAGCAGGGCGGCGTCGTGGCGTCGGGCGATCGTGAGGACGAGCGCGTTGGCGATGGCCATCGGCACGCTGAGGGAGGCGAAGCCCTCCTGGTGGCCGCGGGGCGCGGACAGGACGGTCGATGGGGCCGGTGTCAGGGTGTGCAGGGTGTCGGTGACCAGCGCGGTGGTGGCACCGACCCGCTCGGCGTGGGCGAGGAGCTCGACCAGGTGCCGGGGCGGGCGACGGAAGGCGAAGGTCAGGACGGTGTCGTCGGCGCCCATGGTGAGGACCCGCTCGGCGACGTCGCGGCCGGTGCCCTCGACGACGACGGTGCGGATGCCGAACCGGCGCAGGCGCCGTTCCATGAGCTCGGCGAGGACGGAGGCGTTGCCGCGGGCGAAGAGGTAGGTGGTGCGCGAGCCGACGATCCGGTCGGCGAGCGCGTCCAGCTGGGGCTGCCGCACGTGCCGGCACAGCTGGGCCAACGTCTCCAGCTCCGTGGTGAGCAGCTGCTCGAGGACCGACTGCTCGCCGGTCTCCTGCAGCTCGATCCGGAAGCGGTCTCCCGCCCCGGCGTTCGCGGACGCGTGCGACTGCCGGAGGTCGTCCCGCAGCCGGAGGTAGCCGTCGTACCCGAGGCGCTGGGCGAGGCGGGTGGCGGCGGCGGGGTGGACGCCGGCCCGGCGGGCCAGCTCCTCGCCGCTCCACAGGGGTGCCTCGACCGGGTACGAGAGCAGCTCGTCGACGAGGATGCGGTCCGACGGGGTGAGGTCGTCCCGATGCGCGTCGACGTGGTCCTGGAAGCTCACGGATCCACCGTATCCGCAAGAAACATTGCTGAGAAGCGAATCTGTGCAAGTTCTCTTGCTGTTCGCCGGATGGTCATCCGGCGTTCCGTCCGGGACCGCATGCGTGAAGACTGGGGGTATGAGTACGCCTGCCAATCTTGTCATCGTCACGCTCGGAGTCGGCGACCTCGCGCGGAGCATCGACTTCTACCGCGCGCTCGGGTGGGAGCAGCGCGGAGATGCCGACGCGGGGATCACGTGGTTCCGCACGTCCGGGACGTGGGTCGGACTGTTCGGCCATGCGGACCTCGCCGCTGACGTCGGCCTGGTGCCGGACCCGCCGCCGGTGTTCCGGGGCGTCACGCTGGCGCTCAACGTGAACTCGCGCGAGGAGGTCGATTCCGCGCTCGCCCACGCCGTCGGGGTCGGTGCCCGCCTCGTCAAGGAGCCCGAGGTGATGGAGTGGGGCGGCTACTCGGGCTACTTCGCGGACCCGGACGGCCACCTGTGGGAGGTCGCGCACAACCCGTTCTTCCCCGTCGCCGAGGACGGGACGATCGACATCCCGGCGTGAGCGCTCGCGGGTGCGACGCGCGAGAGGTTCCGACTTGTGGTGGGTGCGGTCTGGGGCGGCCGTCTTCGATGGACGTTCAACGTCGTTGATTCGGATGCCGCCGCACGTCATTGACATGCACATGTGATGCGTTCATCGTATGTGCATGTCACTTATCCAGGTGCGCAATGTTCCCGAGGAGCTGCACCGCCGTCTCAAGGAACGTGCGGCGCGGGAGGGGGTCACCTTGTCCGACCTCGCTCTCGCCGAGCTGGCCCGTTCGGTGGAGCGTCCGACGCGACGGGAGCTCATCGAGCGACTGGAAACTGCCGCTCCCAGTGACTACCGGGGGGAGAGTGCCGCAGAGTCCGTGCGTGCGGAGCGGGACGCACGGTGATCGTGCTCGATGCCTCCGCGGCGGTGGAGCTGCTGCTCAACCTTCCGCTCGGGGCCGAGGTGCGGCGCCGACTCGACGATCCGGGCGTCCAGCTGCACGCGCCGCACCTCCTCGTCGTGGAGGTGCTGCAGGTCCTGCGGCGACGTGAGGCGGCCGGTACGTCGACGCACGAGGAAGTCGCCGACGCCGTCGATTTCCTCGAGATGCTGGACGTGACCTATCACGATCACCTGCTGTGTGCGCGCCGGGTGTGGGAGCTTCGTTCCAATCTCACTGCGTACGACGCGACGTACGTCGCCCTGGCTGAGCTGCTCGACGTTGCGCTTCTGACGTCCGACGCCCGACTCGCGCGCGCCCCGGGCCACCACGCGAGGATCGACCTCCTTCCGACGTGACCGGGCGCCCTCTCGTCACACGTGGTCGTCGGCGCCGAACGTCCTCGTGACGAGGTCGGTGTCCATGTACTCGCGGACCGTGCGGATCGCGCCTGCGCCGTCCAGGTCGAGGACCCAGCAGTAGTTGTTGTCGTACGCGCGACCGTCGGGCGTCCGGCTCGTTCCGGTGTGCTCGACGACGACATGGTCGCCGTCCGCCATGATCCGGTGCACGGTCGTGGCGGAGTCGACGTCAAGGGTCTCGTCGACCGCGCCGAAGAGCTCACCGACGACGGCGTCCTTCCCGACGAACTCGTGCGACCACCGCTCGACGCCCATCCATCGCCAGGTGACGTCGTCGCGCATCGCGTCGATCAACGGGCGGCGATCGCCTCGGGCGAGGGCGGCCATGATGTCGGCGACCTGCTCCCGGGTCCCCATGTCGCGTCCGTCCCTCGTCAGACGGGCCGAGCCGCGAAGACGCGGAACCGGTTGCCGTCCGGGTCGCGCATCTCGATCCAGCGGACGCCGTCCTCCTCGCGCTCGGCGACCCGCTCGGCACCGAGCTCCTCGGCGCGGTCGGCCACCTCGTGCCAGGCGGCGTCGTCCTCATTCCCGATGTCGAGCGCTACTGGCGCGGGGCCGGTGGCGACGTCGTCGGACCGTTCGATGATCCACGTGATCGGGCTGACCTCGTGGTCGAGGTCGAGCATGACGAGGTCGTCCGTGGCGCCGTCAGCGATGGGGAGCCCCATGAGCTCGGACCAGAAGGTGCCGAGCCGGCGTGGGTCGGGCGACAGCATCGACATCATGCCGATGACCGGAGTGGTGCGTGCGGCGTTCATGCGGACTCCGTCGGGGTCGGGCGGTGCGGCGGTGAGTGGTCGCGGGTGTAGGACGCGATGACGACGCCGCTCGCCGTGGTCGTCGTCGCTGCGAGGCGGAAGTGAGCGAGCGTGCTGCGGTCGCCGAACATGCGTCGGCCGGCCCCGAGAAGGACCGGGAAGACGAGGAGGTGATACTCGTCGACCAGGTCGAGCTCCGCGAGCGCCCGGACGAGCTGCCCGGACCCGAGCACCAGGAGGTGGCCCTCCGTCCGCGCTTTCGCCGCCTCGACGGCAGCCCCGAGCTCGCCGTCGATCAGCTCGGTGCCGGCCCATCGGAGCTCCGTACGGGCGGCGGTGCGCGAGACGACGTGCTTCGGCATGGCGTTCATCGCCGCCACTGCGGGAACGCTCTCGTCGGCGCCGGACCAGGCGGCGTGCAGGATCTCGTATGTTCGCCTGCCCAGCAACAGTCCGCCCGCCTCGGTCGTCGCGGCGCTCATGAACGCGTCGACGGTGTCGTCGCTGGACGGTGGCACCCAACCGCCGTGCACGAACCCGCCCGAGGGGTCCTCGTCGGCCGAGAGCGGCGACTGGATGACGCCGTCGATGCTGACGAAGTTGACGACCCTGAGGGTGCCTGTCACGACGCCGGCCGGTAGCGGGTGAGGACGACACCGGAGCGGAAGGACCGGGTCTCCAGCAGCTCGAGCCGGGGGACGACGTAGCCCTCGGGGAACAGGCGCCGCCCGCCGCCCTGCACCGCGGGGTAGGTGAACAGCCGGTACTCGTCGACCAGGCCCGCGGGGACGAGCGCGTGCACGAGGCTGATGCTGCCGGTGCAGACGATGTCCTGCCCCTCGGTCTCCTTGAGCGCGCGCACCTCCTCGACGGGGTCCCCGGCCAGCACGACCGACCGGTCCCAGCCGGGGTCGGTCATCGTCGAGCTGACGACGTACTTCGTCACCCGGTCGAGCGTCTCGGTCACCCCGGTGCGGTCGTCGGTCTGCTGCGGCCAGTAGCCGCGCATGTCCTCGAAGGTCTGCCGACCGAACACCACGGCGTCGCTCGTGGCGTCCTGCCGGGCCATCTCCTCGATGAGGTCGTTCTCGTCCTGCTCGGCCTCCGGCGAGAACCAGGGCCCGAGCATCTCGATCGAGCCGTCCAGCGTGACGTTCTGCGTGACGATGAACCTGCGCACGTGTCCTCCGATCGTCGCGGGCGGCGTCGTCGCCCCGGAGGCACGAGCCTGGTGCATGTCTGCTTGGATGACCAGGAGTGTTCGGGCAGGAGCGAACACGTCGGTAACGGGACGGTCGAGCGCGGCAAGGGGGCGAGCGCGATGCTGCGACTCCGGCTGCGCCCCGGGGAGCTCGCTCAGATGGAGGTCGGTGCCGCTCCGGCTGTCCTGCCCGAGCTCGCCGACGCGGTCCGTGCGCCGCGGCGTCGCGACCCGGGTCGCGACGCTGGTCCCGTACGACCGGAGGACGCCGCGCTGCTGACCGCGCTTCTCGCCGATCCGTGCACACCAGCATTCCTCCAGCCGACCGCCACGGACCCCGCGGAGGCGGTCGACGAGATCTGCTCCGTCCCGCGCGAGCAGGTCGCCCGCGACCTCGCCGACAACGTCGCGGCGGGCTTCCCGCCGCCGCCGTGGCTCGCGGAGCTGGGCGGGCGTGGCCCCGCGGGCACGCGCATGCGTCGTCGACTGGGGCACTTCCTCACGCGGGTCCTTCGGACGTTCGACGAGCACCTCGCCGCGGCCGCGGCGTCGCGCGCACCTCGGTGGGCCGCGGGGCTGGGGGCGGTGATCGACGAGGAGGGCCCGGCGTCCGCCGTCGAGCGCCTCGGGCCGTGGGTGAGGCTCCGGGACGGGGTGCTCGAGGTCGACCTCGTCTCCGGCTCGGAGGTCGACGCCGACTCCACGGGAGGCGGGATCCTCGTCATGCCCACGCTCGCCTCCTCGGCAAGCGTGACCGTCAGCAGCACCGGGGCGCGGACCGTGCTGTTCGTCCCGCTCCCGGAGTCGCCCGGACTGCCGGCGTCGGGTGGCTCGTCGGACGCCCTGGCCCGGCTGCTCGGGGAGACCCGAGCGGTCGTCCTCGCCGAGGTGGCCAACGGCCCGATCCGGGGTGTGCGCGCCCTCGCACGGGCGCTCGACCTCGCGCCGGCCACGGCCAGCACCCATCTGCGTGTGCTGCGCGACGCAGGGCTCGTCACGGTCCGAGCCGGCGCCCTCGGCGCGTCCGGCCACGTCGTCACTCCCCTCGGGCACCGCCTCCTGCGTGGCGGGTGAGTGACGGGCCGCCGGCCGGCCCGGTCGCCACGCGCAGCGCCTGCCGGATGAGCACGGCCTGCAGGGGGAGCCGTCCGTAGGCGATCGCGCGCGCGGGGGCCGACCGGTGCCGCCAGTCCCATGCCATCTGCAGGTTCGCGGGGAACACCGCGACGAACAGTGCCGCGGCGGCGGTGCCACCGAGCTGCCGCGTGCGCGGCGCGGCAAGAAGGGCGGCGACCGCGAGCTCGGCGACGCCGGAGGTGTAGGTGTACGCCCGGGCAGAGCCCGGTAGCTGCCTCGGCACGATCTGGTCGAACGGGCCGGGCGCGACCAGGTGCGTGGTGCCCGCTGCGGCGAGAAGTGCCGCGAGCAGGTGCGCGGAATGGGGGCCGCTCACCGGTACACGCCGGCGAGCCAGCTCTCCCACCGCGCCGACTCTGCCGCGGCGTCGACGTCGGCGAACAGGTAGTGGCCGAATGCGACCGGCATGCCCATCACCGTGTTGTTGTGGAAGCGGTAGAGCCCGTCATTCGCCCGCACCCCGACGAAGTCGTCGGTCGGGACCACCCAGTCCACGACGCCCTCGATCGGGTCGAAGCCCGCGGGGGTCAGCGTCACGCGGTCCCCGACGGCGAGCGGACCCGTCACGCCGAGCGCGGCGGCGACGGGCGCCCAGGACTCGGCCGACGTCTCCGACTGTGGGCCCTGCCCCGTGACGAACACGCCCTGCCGGTCGGCGAAGTGCGTGAGGTACTGGGTGAGGTTGACCATGTAGAGGTCCCAGCCGTAGCCGGTCATCGTCTCGAAGTCGTACTCGCCGCCCCAGTCCTCGCCGAGGAAGCCGCTGTGGACGAACGTCAGCACCGTCGTCGAGTCGTCGCGACCCTCGACCAGGTACTCGAAGGCGTGGAAGGCGCCGTCGGGACCCTCCGGGGTCCGGACGTACAGGCGCTCGCCCTCCTGCCGCTCGACCTGGGTCCCCGGTGCCTCCACGGCATCGGGGTCGGGCGACCATGCCCGCTGGCCCTCGCGGGTGGCCACGGCGTGCCACACCTGCTCCGGGGTCGCCGGCAGCACGACCTCCTTGCGGATCTCGAAACGGTCGGACATGGCGTGCTCCTCAGGTGGTGGGGACGTGGGGATGGACGGCGACGACGAGGCGGTGGGTGCGCGCCCCGTCGGCGTCGGGGGAGTGGTAGCGCCGCACCAGGTCGGTGACGGCACCCTCGAGCTCGCGGGCGAACGCCGCCCGGTCGGCTGCGGACGCGAACCGGACCTCGCCGTCGACGGCCCAGGTCGCCACCTGCGTCCCGGTCCGGCGGGCACCGGTGACGAGCGCCCCGACGTCGCGCACGAGACGGGCGGCGAGGGCGATCAGCCAGGCGGCCGAGACGCGGTCGGGGGAGCGGGTCGGGTCGGGCTCGACGGCGGCGAGGGCGGCCGGCGAGATGACGAAGGACGCGGACCGCGCGCGCAGCACCCGCTCGGTGAAGTTGCCCCGCCGGCGCTCCTCGACGAGCTCGACGAGCCCGTGCTGCTCGAGCACCTTGAGGTGGTAGTTGACCTTCTGTCGCGGGAGACCGAGCCGGGTGGCCAGGGTCGTCGCCGAGCCCGGCTCCGCGAGCGCGGCGAGGAGCCGGGTGCGGACAGGGTCGAGCGAGACCGCGGCTGCTGCCGGGTCATCGATGATCTCGACGTCGTGCATGGACCCAGGGTCGCCTTGACAGGAAAATCTGTCAAGACCTAGATCGGGTCCTCGACGTAGCTTCCGCCGGCCGACTCCACCAGGTCCGCGAGCGTGTCGAGCTCGGTGCGCAGCTGTCCCTCGGGCTCGTCGAACCACCGGCACGTCACCGCCGGCGTGCCCGCCGGTGATGCGTCGAACCGGCACCCCGAGCCCACCTCCGCCCCGGCGTCGACGAGGGCCGCCTCGACCGCGTGGGTCTGGTCGACGACCTCGGCCCAGGCCGGGTCGTCCATCGCCCCGTCGAGCGTCGTCGGCACAAGGACGGCGATCTCGTCGGGGTAGCGGACGAGGACGTTGCCGCCCGCGTCCTCCCCTTCGGGGTCGACCTCGGCGTCGAGCGCGGCCGTCGGCGGAAGGACCTCGAGGAGATCGCCGTGCCAGTCGGCGCCGGGTTCGACGCGCAGCTGCGTGGCCACCGAACCGCGATCCTCGACGATGTCGGCGACGACCCCGTCGGCGGCGCCGGCGAGCTCGACGAGCCGCTCCACGGTCGCGCGCCCGAGCGGCTCGGGAAACCCGCTGACGTACACCTGGGCGGCCGGGTCATCGCTGGTGAGCACGAGGATGGACCCCTCGCCGACGTCGTCGTGCGCGTGCCAGGTCTCGAGCGAGGCAAGGACCGGGTCGACGCCGAAGCCCGACATCGCGACGATCATCTGCGTCGAGTCCGGGCCCGCGGAGGAGTCCGGCGCCACCGCGGCGATGCCCGGGATGTCGCACAGCGCCTCGGCCGCGACGACCGCCGGGCGGGCGCCTTCGTCGGACCCGCTCTCCGACCCGCTCTCCGACGCCGACCCGGAGGAGCTCTCGCCCGTCGCGACTCGGCACGGCGCCTCTCCCTCCGCCGCGCCATCGGCAGTCGCGCCGTCGTCGGAGTCGTCCGAGCCGCACGCGGCCGCCGTGGCCGCGAGGAGGATCCCCGCGCAGGCGGTGGCGAGGGATCGGCGGGGCGTGCGCGACATGCGGGCTCCAGGACGGTCGGGAGGACGGAGCGCCCAGGGTGCCGCACCCAGGGGCCGGCGGGGGCGCGTGGGGGCGGGATGTGCTCCCCATGGTGGGCGGTGCGAATGTGGGGGTTTCGCCGTGAACGGCCGGGCGGGCGTCGGGACCTGGCCTCCTACACTGGCGGCTCGCCCACCCCGAGGAGTTGTCATGGTCGCGCCCGATCTCCTGCGCACCGTCCGAGCGGTCAGCCTCGACGTCGACGGCACCATCTCCGGCGACGACCACCAGGTCGCCCCCCGCACGATCGAGGCCGTCGGACGGATCGTCGAGCTCGGCGTGCCGGTCTTCCTGCTCACCGATCGGGCACGAGCGAACACGCTCGGCCTCGCCCGCGACCTCGGCCTGACCAACATCGTCACGAGCGACAACGGCGCGGTCCTCCTCGACCCGGTGACCGGCGAGGACGTCGCGGTGCGGCCGATGGATCCCGCCCACGTGCGCGCGCTCGTCGAGCTCGCCGCGGAGCTGGCCCTCGACATCACGTGGTGGACGACCGCGGCGATCTACGTCGAGCGCGAGGGGGCCGCCGCGGACCTGCTCCGGCAGCTCAACGGCGATCTCGTGCAGGTCGGCGACACGGCCGACCTCCCCGACGCGGTCACCAAGGTGATGTTCTTCGGGACCCGCGAGCAGCTCGACGCCGTGGACGGGGCCGTCCGCTCCCGGTTCCCCGACACCACGCGGTCGATGGACACGTTCTTCGAGTTCGTCGACTCGGCCGCGACCAAGTGGAACGCGCTGACGGAGATGCTCGCCCGGCACGAGATGGGAGCCGAGCACTGCCTCGGAATGGGCGACGGCGGGAACGACGTCGAGTGGCTGGGCCGCATCGGTGTTCCGATCGCCATGGGCAACGCGCGCGCCGAGGTCAAGGAGGTGGCGATCGACGTGACCGCCACGAACGCCGAGCACGGCGTCGCCCTCGTCCTCGAGGCGCTGGCCGACGAGCTGACGAACGCGCCCACGGCCGTCTCCGACGACTGAGCTGACCCGGGGCAGCCGGGTCGACCCGACGAACGGGTCGACCCCGGCCGACCGGCCGTCTCAGGCGGCGACCGGCTCCGGCGCCTCGACCGGCAGCTCGCCCGCCAGCCCGAGCCGCGCGAGTGCGTCCGGGCGGAATCCCTTGACCACGAGCCACACCCCGAGCGAGCCCTCCCACGCCGCGATCGGCAGCGCGGCTGCCGCGGCGAGCCAGGAGATCTGGTCGGAGAGCCCGAAGATCGTGGCGGTCGCCGACGCGAGCAGCAGCGGTGCGCCGATGAGGCCCATCGCCGGGATGATCCGCGGCACGAGCCCGGTGGCGTAGAGGATCGACCCCAGGCAGAGTCCGCTGATCGCGGGGATGATCCCGGGGCCCACGAGGAAGGTCCAGTCGTGCACGGCCACGAGCGCGGCGTGGACGGAGGTCAGCGCGTCGTCGTCGAGCCCGGAGACGTCACGCAGCGTGATGATCGAGAGGATCGTGAGGACGCCCACCGCGATGAGGGCGGCCTCCATCGTGCGGGCAGCGACGAACCCGAGCGCGAGGCCTTCGTTGCGCCGCCGGACCACCGGGTAGAGCGCGACGGCGGTGCCGATGCAGGCGGCGGCGAGCAGGATCTCGCTCAGCGCGCCCCACACCGGCAGGGGGCTCGACGCGTCGCCGAGGACGAATGCCGCGTCGAGGGCCGGCGCCTTGAGTGCGACGGCCGGGATCGAGGTGACGAAGGTGAGCAGGTAGAGCGCGCCGGCGACGATCGCGGTGCGACGGTGCGTGGGCATGGGGGCCTCCGGGGGCGGACGGTGGTGTACGGCGTACACCGCTCATGCGAAATCTAGGGTGTACGGTGTAGACCCGTCAAGCAGGAGGTGGCCGTGCGGACAGCACTGACCAGGGAGAGGGTGCTCGCGCGAGCCGTCGAGCGGGCCGACGCGGAGGGCGTCGACGCACTGAGCATGCGCACGCTCGCCGCCGAGCTCGGCGTCACCCCGATGGCCCTCTACAAGCACGTCGCGAACAAGGACGACCTCCTGGACGCGATGATCGACGACGTCGTCGCCACCTTCGCGGCCGCGCCGCACCCGGGACCGGCCGACGACGACTGGCGCGCCCGCGTGCGCGCCCGCGTGCTCGCCGCCCGAGCCGCGCTGCTCGACCACCCCTGGGCTCCGCAGGTCATCGAGTCGCGCACGACCGCCTCGCCGGTGGTGCTCGACCACATGAACGCGCTCATGGGCGACCTGCTCGGGGGCGGGCTCACCGCCGACCTCACCCACCACGCGATGCACGTGCTCGGCAGCCGCATGTGGGGCTTCACGCAGGAGGTGTTCCCGACCCCTCGGGTACCCGACGACCCCGGCGAGCGCGACGCGTTCCTTGCCGCGGCGGGCGAGCGGTACCCGCACATCATGACGATCTCGGCGGCCGCGTCCCACGACTCCGTCACCGCGATCGGTTGCGACGACCAGGCCGAGTTCGAGCTCGCCCTCGACCTCCTGGTCGACGGGATCGAGCGCCTGCACGCGTCCGGCTGGAGCTCGACCGCCGCCTAGGTGTCGTGCCGAGGTGCGGCCGACGGATCCCCGCCGGAGCGCGCGAGGAGCGCCGCGATCCCCGTCGTCACCGGGATCGCGAGGACGAGCCCGATCGAGGAGACGAGCGTGCGGACGACCTCCTCGGCGATCTCCCCGGCCATGAGGGTGTCGACCACGGGGCGCTCGACCAGTGACGCGAGCATGATGAGCGGAAGCGCGGTTCCGACGTAGGCGAACGCGAGCGTGTAGACGGTCGAGGCGATGTGGTCACGGCCGATGCGCATGCCCTGGACGAAGAGTCGCCGCCTCGGCGCACCGGGGCTCGCCGCGGCCAGCTCCCACACCGCGGAGGCCTGGGTGATCGTCACGTCGTTGAGCGCGCCGAGGCCGGCCACGACGATGCCGCACAGCAGGAGATCGCTGAGCGTGAGGCCCGCGAACTGCTGGTGGAGCATGATCGCGTCCTCGCTCGATCCGGTGAGGTTCGCGGCCCCCGTCGCCCACACGGCGAGGACCACAGTGATGGCGAGGCCCACGTAGGTGCCGAGCAGCGCCGTCGTCGTGCGGATCGATATCCCGTGGGCGAGGTAGACGGCGATGAACATCATCGCCGAGGAGCCCACGAGCGCCACGAGGATCGGCGAGGAGCCGGCCATGAGCGCCGGCAGCATGAACACCGCGACGACGCCGAGCGAGGCGAGCAGCCCGAGCACCGCGGCGAGGCCCCGCCAGCGGGCCACGGCGAGTACGGCCGCGAGGTAGAGGACGGCGAGCCAGCCGACCGGCGCCTCGCGGTCGAAGTCCCAGAACGAGTACAGGGTCCCGGTCCCGATGTTCTGTGGCATGTACAGCAGCAGGACGTCGTCCCCGGCGTCGATCTCCTCGGCGACCGACGGGTGCGGGGAGGCGACGGTCGCCTCGTAGCCGTCGTGGCCGCCGCCCGTGACCTCGACGCGGAACTCGGCGGCCTCCGGGCTCGCGGGCGGCGCGAGCACGGTGCCCGTGACGACCTCGGTGCCGTCCCCGGTCAGCGGGATCGAGCCCATCGGCGAGTCGCCGCTCGGCCACAGGGCGACGAGCCCGACGACCGTCGCCACGAGCAGGGGCAGGACGAGGGCGGAGAGCAGCGTCCGGACCCGCCGGACGCGACCCGCGGGCAGCTCCGGCGGGTCGGTGGAGTGGGAGTGCGACACGGGGACATGGTCGCCCGTGCCGGGTCGGACGGGAAATCTCGTGGAGGCGGCGACGGCCCGGCCATACGGTTCCCGCATGCCACTGCACGCGACGACGGCGTCGCCCGAACGGTTCGCCCGCCTCGACCGGGACCCCGACGAGGATCTTGCGCGCGTCCGGCGGGTGATCGCGGCGGGACGGGTCGCTCCGGACGACCTGGTCGTGGTCGCGGACGACTCCGGCGACGTGGGCCGGGCGTTCCTCATGACGCTCGAGGACGGCACGCGTGTCGCGCAGGCGTTCCGCCTCGTCGACACCCACCCCGAATCCATCGAGGTCGTCCGACTCCTCCTCGACGCGGTCGCCGCGCGGGCCGCAGCGGGCGGCGCCGACCGTGTGCACGCCGTCGTCACCGACGACGAGCCCGCACCGGCAGCGCGGCGGGCGGCGCTGGCGGCCGCCGGCTGGCTGCCCGACGGCGACCGGCTCGAGCTCTCCGCCCTGCCGGCACCGGGCGACCTGCCGCCCGGCGTGGTCGAGGTCGACCCGACGGACAATGCCGTGCTCGACGTGCTCGCCGCCGCGATGGCGGACAGCCTCGACGACTACGACCGCGACCAGGTCGCCGAGCTCGGCCCGGCCGCGGCGGCCCGCGCCTACCGCGACATGCTCGTCTCGTCCGGCAACGGCACGGCGCCGTGGCTCGGCCACGTCGCCGGGTCCGACCTGAAGGGCGTGGCCGCGCTCGAGGGCTTCGACACCGACTGGTGCCTCGGGTACCTCGGCGTCGTCCCGCCCGCCCGCCGCCGCGGCGTCGGGGCCGCGCTGACCGCGGCGATGCTCTCCCAGACGGCACGCGCCGAGGTCCCGCTGGCGACCGCGAGCGTCGCTGTCGGCAACACCCCCGTCCGAGCCACGCTCGAGCGACGTGGCTTCACCGTGCGCACACGTCGGACGGACTTCGTGCGGCACCTCGGCCCGTCGGCGCCGGGTGCCGCCCCGACCGCTCCGGTGACCGAGCGGTCCTAGGCTCACGGACATGCGCACGAACGGGTACGGCCGCCTCCAGGTCGTCGCCGGCCCGATGTTCTCCGGCAAGTCCGAGGAGCTGCTCCGCCGGGTCCGGCGCGCGCGGCTCGCCGGCCTGGAGGTCGTCCTCGTCAACCACGCGTGGGACGAGCGGTACGGCACGGGCGAGGTCAGCTCGCACACGGGGCTCTCGCTCGGATCGACGTCGGCCACCGACGTGCCCGGCCTGCTCGCGGCCGTCGGGGACCGCGCCCCCGACCTGCTCGCCGTCGACGAGGCCCAGTTCTTCGGCCCCGACGTCGTCCCCGCCCTCGAGGCGGTGCTGCGGCGCGGGACCACCGTCGTCGTCGCCGGGCTGTCCGTGACGTTCGACGGTCGCCCGTTCGAGCCGCTGCCCACCCTCATGGCGATCGCCGAGGACGTCACCCGGCTGACCGCGGTGTGCGGGGTATGCGGCGCCGACGCGGTGTTCCACCAGCGGATCCGGGCCGGCTCGGGCGGGGACCCGCTCGACGGCACCGCGGCGCACGTCGGCGGGACCGAGACCTACGCGGCGCGCTGCCGGCGCCACCACGAGCCCTGAGACCGCGGCCCGGTCCGACCGGCCGTCCCGAGTACCCTCGGCCCATGCCCACCCCGCTCGCCGACGTCGTCGACGCCGTCCACCGGCACTACCCGCCGGGTACCGCGGAGGAGTGGGACGCCGTCGGGCTCGTCGTCGGCGACACGGCCGCCCCGGTGACGCGCGTCCACCTCGCCGTCGACCCCACCGAGGAGGTCGTCGAGGAGGCGCTCGGGCTCCGCGCGGACCTCCTGTGGGTGCACCACCCGCTCTTCCTCAAGGGCACGACGACGGTCGCCACCTCGAGCGACAAGGGTCGCCTCGTCCACCGGCTCGTCTCGGGCGGGTGCGCGCTGCTCACCTCGCACACGAACGCGGACGTCGCGGTCGACGGCGTGTCCCACGCGCTCGCCGACCTGCTCGGCCTCACCGGCCAGCGCCCGCTCGTCCCGTCCGGCGGGGCGCCCGCGACCCTCGTGGTCCACGTCCCGCGTACGCACACGAGCGAGCTGCTCGACGCGCTCGCCGGCGCCGGGGCGGGCCGGCAGGGCAACTACGAGCGCGCGGCCTTCACCTCGCCCGGCACCGGCACGTTCCGCCCGCTCGACGGCGCGACGCCCGCGATCGGCGCCGTCGGCGAGACCGAGGTGGTCGAGGAGGACCGGCTCGAGATCCTCGTCCCCGCCGGTGCCGAGGGAGCTGTCCTCGCCGCGCTGCGCGCCGCCCACCCCTACGAGGAGCCCTCCTTCGCCCTCCTGCGACACGCGGGCGGTCCGGTCGGGGCGACGACCGGCCACGGCCGCGTCGGTGAGCTTCCCGCGCCGACGAGCCTCGACGCGTTCGCCGCGCTCGCCGCCGACCGCCTGCCGGCCACGCCCGCGGGGCTCACCGTGGGCGGCGACCTCGACGCCGAGGTCCGCACGGTCGCCGTCTCCGGCGGGTCCGGGGACGCGTTCCTCGCGGACGCACGCCGCGCGGGAGCCGACGTCTACCTCACCGCCGACCTGCGCCACCACCCGTCCTCCGAGCACCTCGCGGGCGGCCGGCCCTACCTCGTCTCCGCCACGCACTGGGCCACGGAACGCCCCTGGCTCGACGTGGCCGCCGGACTCCTGCGCGCGGAGGGCCTCGAGGTCACCGTCTCCGACCTCGTCACCGACCCGTGGACCGCGCGCCACCCCGCCCCCAGCCCCGAAGGGAACTGACGTGCCCACCGCACCGCTCGTCGACCAGCTCAAGCTGCTCGACCTCCAGGACATCGACACCGCGATCGCCAAGCTCGGCCACGAGCGCCGCTCGCTGCCCGTGCTCGAGCACATCACCCAGCTCACCGGCCGCGCCGGCGACCTGCACGACGAGCTCGTCCTCGCCACCTCCGCCGCCGGCGACGCGCGCCGGGCGCTGACCAAGGCCGAGGCCGACGTCGAGCAGGTCCGCAGCAGGGCCGCGCGCAACCAGACCCGCCTCGACTCCGGCGAGGGCCTGTCCCGCGAGCTCGTCGCCCTCCAGGAGGAGATCGCGCACCTCGCCGGGCGCCAGGCCGTCCTGGAGGAGGCCGAGCTCGAGGCGATGGAGACCTCCGAGGCGGCCGACGCCCGGGTCGCGGCTCTCCAGGAGCAGTCTGCCTCCGTGGCCACCGACCTCGAGTCCCTCGGCGCCGAGCGGGACGCCGCCTTCGCCCGGATCGACGCCGACGTCACCGCCCGCCAGGCCGAGCGCGACGCCGTCGCCGCCTCCCTGCCGACGGTGCTGATGGACGAGTACGAGGCCGCGCGCCGCCAGACCGGTGGGCTCGGTGCGGTCGCCGTCCGCGGGCACCGGGCCGAAGGCGTCAACGTCGACTTCACCCTCGCCGAGCAGTCGCTCATCGACGCCGCCGCCGAGGACGAGATCCTGATCAGCGAGGACCACGGGTTCCTCCTCGTGCGCGTGGGGGACCGGCGATGACCCGCAGGCTCCTCATCCACACCGACGGCGGCGCGCGCGGCAACCCCGGTCCCGCCGGCTACGGCTCGGTCGTGACGGACGCGGAGTCCGGTGAGCTCCTCGCCACGCGCAGCGGCTGGCTCGGCGAGACGACGAACAACGTGGCCGAGTACACCGCGCTCGTCGAGGGGCTGCGGGCCGCGGCCCGGATCGACGCCGACGCCGAGGTCGAGGTGCGCGCCGACTCCAAGCTCGTGGTCGAGCAGATGTCCGGCCGGTGGAAGATCAAGCACGAGGACATGCGCCGGCTCGCCCTCGAGGCCCGCGACGCGTTCCCCGCCCACCGCGTGCGCTACACGTGGATCCCGCGGGCGCAGAACTCCGCGGCCGACGCCCTGGCGAACAAGGCGATGGACGACCGCGCCGACGCCTCGACCGACGAGTGGCTGACGAGCCTCGCCCCGACGGCGGAGCTCGGCTCCGAGTCCGACGACGCCTGGCCGGGAACGCCCGACGCGGACGAGTCGACAACCGACGACGGCCACATGCCCGACGACGAACCACAGGCACTGTTCGACGTCGGGCTCACGGACCCCGGGGCCGACGGCGCGAGCCGGGCAACCGCCTCGGCCGCAGCAGTCGCCCCGGCGTCGGCGCCGACCGGCGGGGCGACGCGCGTGTACCTCATCCGGCACGGCGTCACCGAATGGACCGTGGCGGGGCGGCAGAGCGGCTCCGACACGCCCGGCCCGGACCTCACGGACCTCGGCCGCGAGCAGGCCCGCAACGCCGGCGCCCTGCTCGCGCGGCTCGCCGCGAACGACGGCGTCGACCTGTCCACCGCCGAGGTGCGGGTCTCGCCGATCGTGCGGACCCGGCAGACCGCAGAGGAGGTCGTCCGCGCCGCCGGGCTCCCGGAGCCGACGGTCGACGACCGCCTGCGCGAGGTGGCCTTCGGTGAATGGCACGGCCTGACGGAGTCGGAGATCGACGAACGGTGGCCCGGCGAGCTCGCCCGCTGGCGCTCCGACGCCGACGCGACCCCGCCGGGCGGGGAGTCCCACCGCCAGGTCGGCGCTCGGGCGGCCCGCGTCCTGTCGGAGGTCGCGGGCACCGGCTCGCGGGCCGTCGTCGTCGTCACCCACTCGGTCGTCACGCGCGCGTCGGTCGCTCTCGTCGCGAGCATCGCGAACGACGGCTGGGGCCGCGTCCGCGTCCGGCCGGGCTCGGTCACGCTCCTCGAGGTCGACGGCCTCGACGCGAACGGCCGCCTGACCGGTCAGGTCACCTACGTAGGCGCGCCCTCGGAGTCCGTCGCCTGAGCCTCACGGCCGCTGGGTGAGCACGAGCGTGAGCTCGGCGGCGCCCCCATTGCGGGCGGGCGGCTCGAGCTCGACGTCGGTGAGCGTCCAGGTGGTGCGTTCGACTCCCTTGCGCGGCGCGGCCGCCGCCTCGCGGACGGTCCCGACGAGCTCGCGGGCGGCGCCGGCCAGCTCCTCCGCGCTCGCCGGCTCGGGGGCCTCCCGCCGCAGGAGGTGCCCGACCAGCAGGCCCCGGAACCACTTGGCGTCGTGGGAGACCACGGAGCGCCGGCCGTCGCGCACGGTGACGGCGCCGACCTCGACGTCGTCGGCGGCGGGCGGCACCTTCCACATCGCCCGGTAGCCGCCGGAGCGGCAGTCGACGACGAGCTCGCCCTCGGCGCGGGCGTCGAGCTCCGCCGCCATCGGCCCGCGCCAGAACGCCCCGAGGCCGTCGAGGCCGGGCAGCGTCGCGGTCATCCCGAGGCGGTAGGCGGGGATCGGGTCGGCGGGGGAGAGCGCACCGAACGCGCCGGACATCACCAGCACGTCGCGGTCCGCCCGCGCGCGGGCCTCGCCAGTCAGGTCCGCGATGCCCGCGCGGTCGAACAGGACGCCGGTGAAGACCCGGTCGGCGCGCGCAGTCGGGAGCTCCGACAGCCGCTGCTGGGCCGCGACCTCGTCCCGGGCGCCTGCGGGCGCGCGCAGCACCTCGAGGGCGTCGGGGCGGCCGCTGACCTGCGCGAGGGTGGTGAGCACCTCCGTGCGCGCACCGGTGAGTCCCGGGAGCGAGAGGGCGGCGAGATCGAGCGGAGGTCCGTCGTCGGGGGCGGTCTTGCCCTCGGAGGGCGGAAGGAGCACGAGCACCACGGGAGCGTACTCGGGCACATCGCCGCGTCACCGCGCGGTCCGACGGGTAGACTCCCGCGTTGCGGAGGAGTCGGCCGGGCGGCCGCGTTGCCCCAGGGCACCGAGGAACGTCCGGGCTCCGAAGGGCAGGGTGGTGGGTAACGCCCACCCGGGGTGACCCGCGGGACAGTGCCACAGAAAGCAGACCGCCCCGCAAGGGGTAAGGGTGAAACGGTGGGGTAAGAGCCCACCAGCGCCACGGGCGACCGTGGCGGCTCGGCAAACCCCACCCGGAGCAAGACCAGACAGCAGGCGTTCGAGGGCGGCCCGTCCGATGCCTGCGGGTAGGTCGCTGGAGGCGCGCGGCAACGCGCGTCGTAGATGGATGGTCGCCACCGGCGGGTTCGCCCGCCGGGACAGAACCCGGCGTACAGGCCGACTCCTCCGCCCCTCAGGGCTCGAGCACGTACCCGTTGGACGAGTGGTTGACCGCGATCACCCAGTTGCCCTCCTCGACGAGGTGCTCGGGCAGGCACAGGACGAGGTTTCCTTCGACCTCCCCGCCGTCGGCGATGGGCTCGGCGTAGAAGAGGTCGTCCGGCGCGACCGCCGACGTGGCCCCGTAGACCTCGCCGGTCCGGCGAACCCAGTACACGAGCAGCGAGGCGAACGGCGTGAAAGCACTGCTGGTCTCCGCCGTCACGCGTACGCGCTGGGTGACGTAGACGTGCCCCTCAGGTGGCGGCGGGTTCCCGGCGTCGTGCGCGAGCACGTCCTCGGTGGCGTCCCAGTCCGTGGGGCCCACGAGCTGCGCGGTGATCTGCTCCTGGGTGAGGTCGATCGTCCACGACAGGACCGAGATCCGGCCGAACGGGTCGACGTTCGCCAGCGCGAGGTCGTCGAGCATCGCGATCGGCTCGGTGTTCGTCGGGATGCCGTCGGGCCCGGTGTGGGCGGCCTCGTCCTGGCCGGGCGGGAACGTGTCGGCGGGAATCAGCCCGGCCAGGCCGTCGTCGTCCTCGGGTGCGTCCGTCCCGGTCTCGTCGGGGACGTCGGACGGGTCGGGCGTCTCGTTCTCCTGCTCCGCGCCCGCCTGGCCACCGCCCTCGGGGTCCCCGCCGGGGACGGACGGCGGCTCGACGTCGAACTTTCCCGGTGCCTCCTCCTCGCGGGCCGCGGGCTCACGGAGCACGAACGCCCAGATCGCCACCGCGACGAGCGCGACGCAGGTCGAGGCCGCCACCGCGGCGGGGCCGGCGCGCGTGTACCAGGGGGACGACGGCACGGGCTCCGGCGGGGGTGCCGGTGCCGGGGGAGAGGAGGCCGCGGTGGGTGGCGACCCGGCGGCCGAGGTGCTCGATCCCGCCGAGCCGGCCGACGGCCCGTACTGCGCGCCCACGGCTCCGTGGGATGAGGGCGTGAACCGGGGTGTGCTCGGGAGCGGGGCCGGCTGCCGGTGGTCCTGAGCGGCCGCGAGTCCGTACGCCGCCGATGTCGCCGCGCCCGTGAGGACCGGTGCGCCGGGCCCGCCGCCGTGGCTCCGCGTCCGGTCCCGCTCGGGCGACCACGCCTGCGTCTGGAGGAGGCTGTCCTCCGTGTCTCCCACGGACGCCCTGACGGACCGCAGACGGGTCGCCTCGGGATCGCCGCCCGGTCCGCCGTCGGGCGGGTCCATCGTGCCCGAGCGACCCACGGGGTCGACGATCCACATCTGCCAGCCGTGCGGGGCGGGAGGCCAGCGCGGGTCCGGGCGCCAGCCGACGGGCGGCATGAAGTCCGGCGGCACGTGCCAGCCAGGGGGCGGGTTGAACCGCGGCACGTCGCCTCCTCGGCCTTGCGCTGGGTCGGACCGGCCGGGCGCGTGCCCGACCGATCACGAGGTTACGCGGGCAGGCCGCCGTCGTGGCCGATCCGGTCGGGGAGGGGTCCCCGACCCCGCGGGTGGGTCAGCGCGCGAGCTCGACCGCGCGATAGGCGGCGCCGACGATGCCCGCGTTGTTGCGGAGCTCGGCGGGCACCATCGGGGCGCGCGTCTCGATGAGCGGGAGGAACTTCTCGTGCTTCCGGCTCACGCCGCCGCCCACGACGATGAGGTCGGGGGAGAACAGCTTCTCGACCACCTCGTAGTAGCGCTGGAGTCGCTTTGCCCACTTCGGGTAGGACAGGCCCTCTCGCTCACGGACGGCGGAGGAGGCGTGGGACTCGGCGTCGCGCCCGTCGATCTCGAGGTGCCCGAGCTCGGTGTTGGGCACGAGGATGCCGTCGACCAGCAGCGCCGACCCGATTCCCGTGCCGAGCGTCGTCAGCAGGACGACTCCGTCGACGCCCTTGGCGGCGCCGTAGTGGGCCTCGGCGACCCCGGCGGCGTCGGCGTCGTTCATCGCGACGATCTCGCGGCCGAGCTCCCTGCGGACCTCGTCCTCGATGTTCATGCCGACCCAGCTCTGGTCGAGGTTCGCCACGAACGGGAACCCGCCGTGCAGCACGGGGGCGGGGAACGTGAGGCCGACCGGGACGTCGTCGTCCTCCTCGAACTCGGCCAGCAGGCGGCCGAGGACCTCGATGACGGCCGCCGGGGTCGAGGGCTGGGGGGTCGGGATCTTCACGCGGTCGGTCGTCAGCTGCCCCGTGGAGAGGTCGACCGGGGCGCCCTTGATCCCGGAGCCGCCGATGTCGATGCCGAACGCGAGCTGGTTCGTGGCCATATGGGTTCCTTCACCGTCGAAAAGAAGGGGGTCGTGCAGGACTCTAGGCGAGAGTAAGGATCTCCGGGCCGTCGCCCGTGATGAGGATGGTGTGCTCCCACTGCGCGGACCGCGAGCGGTCCTTCGTCACGACGGTCCAGCCGTCGTCCCACTGCTCGCCGTCCGGCTCGCCGAGGGTGAGCATGGGCTCGACGGTGAAGACCATCCCCTCGACGATCACGTCGTCGAACTGGGGCGCCGAGTCGTAGTGCGGGATGATGAGGCCCGAGTGGAACGCCTCGCCCACCCCGTGGCCCGTGAAGTCGCGGACCACGCCGTAGTCGAACCGCCTGGCGTAGGACTCGATGACGCGGCCGATGACGTTGACCTCCCGGCCGGCGCGCGCCGCCCTGATGCCGCGGTGCATGGCCTCCTTCGTCCGCTCGACGAGCAGGCGAGACTCCTCGTCGACGTCGCCGACCAGAGCCATGACCGACGCGTCCCCGTGGACGCCGCCGACGAAGGCCGTGATGTCGATGTTGACGATGTCCCCGTCCTCGAGGACCGTCGAGTCGGGGATGCCGTGGCAGATCGTCTCGTTGATCGACGTGCACAGCGACTTCGGGAAGCCCTGGTAGTGCAGCGAGGACGGGTAGGCGCCCTGTGCGAGAAGGAACTCGTGACCGATCCGGTCGATCTCGTCCGTGGTGATCCCCGGGCGCACGGCCTCGGCGGTCAGCTCGAGCGCCTGCGCGGCGATCCGGGACGCCGTGCGGATGCGCTCGATCGTCGCCGGGCTCTTGACCTCGCCGGCGGTCACCCGCTCGGGACCGGTGCGGCCGACGTACTCCGGGCGCTCGATCGAGGAGGGGACCTCGCGGACGGGGGAGACGGTTCCCTTGGTGAGGGTGCCCCGCGGGGCGCGATCGGCGAGCATGGTTCCCGAGTCTACGGACCGTGGACGAGCGAGCGAGACCGAGGAGTCGACATGAGCACCGGCGAGTACTGGTTCAACCTGCGCACGCACGCGGTCGAGGAGGGGCCGGAGTCGCCGGCGGCCGACCGGATGGGCCCCTACGCGACCCCGGAGGCGGCCGCCGCAGCCCTGCAGAGCGCGGCCGAGCGCAACGAGGAGGTCGACGCCGAGGAGGAGGAGTGGAACGCCTGGGACGACGACGCCGAGGAGGAGAACGAGGAGCGGCGCTGACCGGGCGACACCGGACAGCTCCGGGTCAGACGGCGGCGCCGACCGGCGTCGTCGTCGCGACCGGGAGCCACCGCCACGCCAGCCACCCGATGACGAGCACCCAGGCGATGCCGACGACGATGAGCAGGTTGTCGTACGCCCCGGGGTAGGGCAGGCCCAGCACGTTGAACAGCGCGAGACCCACGGCGACGACGACCGTCACCCACCTCAGCGGCCCGGCCGGGACGAGCAGCGAGACCATGACCATGACGATCGGCACGAGCATGATGAGCGCCGCGCCCACCCACGCACCGCCGCTCACGGTCTGGCCGCCCATCTGCCCGGGCTCGGCGTCCCCGGCGAAGATCCGCAGGACGTCGCCGAGCAGGTAGACGAGCATGAGGCAGACCCACGCGGCGGCGAGGACGACCCGCTCGCCCTCGACGATCACGATGCGGCCCCGTCCTCGGTCGCCGCAGGGCCGTGCGGCGTGACGACGAGGTTGCCGACCTTGTGGCCGGAGTCGATCCGCCGGTACGCCTCGACGACCGCCTCGAGCCCGCCCATGACCTCGACGACCGGGTCGAGCTCGCCGCGCGCGAGGAGGTCGAGGGTGTCGGTGACGATCCGGGCGTTCTCCGGCGTCGTGCCGCCGTGGACCTGCTTGGCGGGCAGGAGGGCGGCCAGGCTCCCGACGACGACGAGCAGGCGCCCGTCGCCGGTGAGCAGCCGCCGTCCCGCGCTGCGGGAGAGGTTGCCGACGGCGTCGAGGACGACGTCGAACCGCTCCGTCAGCTCGGTGACCGGCGTGGTCCGGTAGTCGACGACCGCCGCCGCCCCGAGACGTCGCACGAGGTCGGCGTTGCCGGCGCTGGTGACGGCCGTGACGCGGGCGCCCAGGTGGCGGGCGACCTGGACGGCGCTCGTGCCGACCGCGCCCGAGGCCCCGTTGACGAGGACGCTCTCGCCGGCCTGAACCTGGCCGAGGTCGCGCAGGAAGTGCAGGGCGGTCGTGCCGCCGAAGAGGACCGCCGCGGCGTCGACGTCGCTGACGCCCTCGGGCACGTGGGCGACGGCCTTTGTGCGTACCCGAACGTGCTCGGCGTGGGTGCCCATGCGGAAGCCGGACATCCCGGCGACCCGGTCGCCGGGCGAGAACCCGTCGACGTCGGCCCCGGTCTTCTCGACGACGCCGGCGAACGAGTTGCCGAGCACCTGGATGCGGGGGCCGCGGATCCCCATCGCCAGCCGTGCCGGCACGGTGAAGCCGGGTGGGAACGTGCCCGAGCGGAGGCGGGCGTCCCCGGCGGTGACCGCAGCGGCCTCGACGCGCACGAGGATCTCGTCCGCGCGCGGCTCGGGGAACGGGCGCCGGGTGACGACGGCGTGCGTGGGTGGTCCGTACCTGTCGACGACGACGGCTCTCATGGGAACCCCTTACGTGTGTAAGCCTGTGGTGGAAGAGTAGCCTTACGGGTGTAAGTGGACAAGAGGTGCCGCGTGGAGACTTCGACGCGGGGCCGGGAGGGGGAGGACCACCGATGCGGGAGCCGTTGAGCGTGGCCCGGATCGTCGGGGCGGCCGTCGAGGTGGCCGATCGCGACGGGCTCGCGGCGGTGAGCATGCGCAGCGTCGCGCGCGAGCTGGGGGTGGAGGCGATGTCGCTCTACCACCACGTCGCGGGCAAGGACTCGCTGCTCGACGCCCTCGCCGACCGCGTGTACGAGCAGGTCGAGCTGCCTGAGGCGGCATCCGGCTGGCGCGAGGGGACGGAGGCGCGGGCGCACTCGCTGCGCTCCGTCCTCGCAGCGCATCCGTGGGCGCTCGGCATGGTCGACACGCGCACGACCCCCGGGCCGGCGGTGCTGCGCTACTACGACGCGACCGTCGGGCACCTGCGGGGTGCCGGCCTGTCCGCCGTCCTCGCGAGCCGTGCCTTCTCGGCGGTCGACTCCTACGTGTTCGGGTTCGTGCTCACCGAGCAGAACCTGCCGTTCGACGCGGCCTCGGGCGCGGGGGAGTTCGCCGTCGGGATGGAGCCGGCACTGGCCGAGTACCCGCACCTCGGCGCTCTCGTGCGAGACCTCATCGCCGGTGGGTACCAGTTCTCGGACGAGTTCGAGCACGGCCTCGCGCTCGTGCTCGACTCGGTGGCCGCCCGGGTGGCGGCGGGGGAGTAGGGCGCGCGGTGGGGCGCACGCCGGCCCCCGGCGCGTGGCCGGCCGGCACGACGCGGCTCCCGTCCGGGCGACGTCGGCCGGGGACGGCACGCGCACCCGGTCACGAGTCGAACGTGTGCTCCGGCCCGGGGAAGCTGCGGTCCTTGACGGCGGCGACGTACTCGCCGGTGGCGCGGCCGAGGGCCTCGCCGAGCTCGGCGAAGCGGCGGGCGAAGCTCGGCGACCAGTCGGACATGCCGGCCATGTCGATCCACACGAGGACCTGCCCGTCCGTCCCGGCACCTGCGCCGATGCCGATCGTCGGCACGCCGACCGCCTGCGTCACCTGCTCCGCCACCGGGCCGGGCACCATCTCGAGCACGACGGCGACGGCGCCGGCCTCCTCGAGCGCGCGGACGTCCGCCACGAGGCGCTCGGCCGCGCCCTCGCCGCGGCCCTGGATCCGCTTGCCGCCGAGCAGGTGCTCGGACTGGGGCGTGAAGCCGACGTGTCCCACCACGGGGATCCCCGCCTCGGTGAGCAGCCGCACGTGCCCCGCCCGGTGCGCGCCGCCCTCGAGCTTGACCGCGTGCGCCTCGCCCTCCTTCATCAGCCGGACGCCGGTGGCGAGCGCCTGCTCGGGGTTGGCCTCGTAGCTGCCGAACGGCATGTCGGCCACGACGAGCACCCGGCTGACCGACCGCGCGACGGCGCGCGTCGCGACGATCATCTCGTCGACCGTCACGGGCAGCGTGGTCGGGTGCCCGAGCATGTTGTCGCCGATCGAGTCGCCCACCAGCAGCAGGTCGACCCCGGCGGCGTCGAGGACGCGAGCGGTCATCGCGTCGTAGGCGGTGAGCATCGTGATCGGCTCGCCGCGCTCCTTCATCTGGGCGAGGTGGTGGACGCGGACCCGCTTGGGGCGGCTCGGGGTGTCGGTCATCGCTCGTCTCCTTGTCGCTCGTCCTGCTCGTGCCACCGGGAGGTCACGGGGAGGCGCCGGTCGCGGCCGAACGCCAGCGCCGTCACCTTCGGCCCCAGCGGGTACTGCCGCCGCTTCCACTCGGCCCGGTCGACGAGCCCGAGGACCCGGTCGACGACCTCGGGCGCGTGGCCGGCGGCCAGGAGGTCGGCCCGGCCGAGGTTGCGCTCGACGTAGTCCTCGATGACGGGGTCGAGCTGGTCGTAGGGCGGCAGCGAGTCCGAGTCCTGCTGGCCCGGCCGCAGCTCCGCCGAGGGCGGCTTCTCGATCGAGCTCCAGGGGATCGGCACGGACTCGCCCCGGGCGGTCGCCAGCTCGTTCCGCCACCGCGCGAGCTCCCAGACCTTCGTCTTGGGTACGTCCTTGATCGGGGCGAAGCCGCCGACGGCGTCGCCGTAGATCGTCGAGTAGCCCACCGCCAGCTCGGACTTGTTCCCGGTGGCGAGCACGAGGTGGCCCTCCATGTTGGACAGCCCCATGAGGATGACCCCGCGCACGCGCGCCTGGAGGTTCTCCTCGGCGACCCCGGTCAGCTCGACGTTCGCGAGGAACGCCTCGACCATCGGCGCGATCGGCCGGACCCGGTAGTCGAGGCCGATCGCCTCGGCCGAGGCGGCGGCGTCGTCCTTCGAGTGCGCCGAGGAATAGCTCGACGGCATCGAGACGCCGACGACGTTGCCGCCGCCGAGCGCGTCCGCCGCCATCGCTGCCACGAGCGCGGAGTCGATCCCGCCCGACAGGCCGAGCACCACGGAGCCGAACCGGTTCTTCCGGGCGTAGTCACGCAGGCCGACGACGCAGGCGGTGTACATCTGCTCGACGTCGGAAGGCGCGTCCGGGACAGCGTCCTGCTCGGGGACGACGACGCCGGGCGCGTGCCTCGCCGCGTCGCCAGGTGCGTCCGTGCCCGTCGCCGCTGCCGCGTCCCCGGCCGGGTCGACCGGGTCGGCGAGGACGAGCGGGAGCACCGCACGACCGAACGCCCCGGCGCGCGCGACGACCGATCCCGCGGAGTCGACGACGAACGACTGCCCGTCGAAGACGAGGTCGTCCTGCGCGCCGGCGAGGTTGGCGTACACGAGCGGGCAACCGAGCCGGCCGGCCACGTCTCCCGCGAGCCGTTCCCGGACCGCGCCCTTGCCGAACTCGTACGGCGACCCGTTGAGCACGAGGAGGGCATCGAGGCCGGCCCCGGCGTACGCGGCCGACGCTCCGCCCTCGACCCAGATGTCCTCGCAGATCGCGATCCCCAGCCGGCGCCCGTCGACCTCGATCGTCAGCGCCTCGGCGCCGGGCTCGAAGATGCGGATCTCGTCGAACACGCCGTAGGTCGGCAGATGCCGCTTGACGTAAGTGTCCGTGACTGCGCCCCCGGTGACGACCGCCGCGCAGTTGGTCGGCCGGCCGTGCGCGGACGTGCCGAGGGTCCCGAGCACGACGACGACGTCGCCGAGCCCGTCGGACGCGAGATCGGCCGCGAGCGTCTCGAGCGTCTCCGCGGTCGCGGCCCGGAACGAGGACCGCAGCGCGAGGTCCTCGACCGGGTAGCCGGGCAGCACCATCTCGGGCAGCAGCACGACCCGGGCGCCCCCGCGTGCGGCCTCCGCCACCGCGTCGCGGATCATCGTCGAGTTCTCGAGCAGGTCTCCGGCGCAGGGATTCACCTGGGCGATCGCGATCGACAGCGGCATACCTGTCAGGGTAGTCGCGCTCCGTAGGTGACAATGTGGGGGCACTGATCCGAGCGGGAGGAGGCGGGATGGACCGCCAGCAGGAGTTCGTGCTGCGCACGGTCGAGGAACGCGACATCCGGTTCATCCGGCTGTGGTTCACCGACGTCCTCGGGACGCTGAAGTCCGTCGCCATCGCCCCCGCCGAGCTCGAGAGCGCCTTCGAGGAAGGCATCGGGTTCGACGGCTCCGCGATCGAGGGGCTGACCCGCGTGTTCGAGTCGGACATGCTCGTGCGCCCCGACCCCACGACCTTCCAGGTCCTGCCGTGGCGCAGCGAGCACCACGGCGTGGCGCGGATGTTCTGCGACGTGCTGACCCCGGGCGGCGAGCCCGCCCGCTCAGACCCGCGCAACGTCCTGGCCCGTGCCGTCGAGCACGCCGCGCAGGCCGGCTTCACGCCGTACGTGCACCCCGAGATCGAGTTCTACCTCTTCCACGAGATCAGCGACCCGAGGCAGCCGCTCGTCCCGGCGGACCGCGCCGGCTACTTCGACCACGTGGCCCGCGGCTCGAGCCACGACTTCCGGCGCGAGGCCATCACCACGCTCGAGGAGATGGGCATCCCGGTCGAGTTCTCCCACCACGAGGGCGGACCCGGCCAGAACGAGATCGACCTCCGGTTCGCGGACGCCCTGTCGATGGCCGACAACGTCATGACCTTCCGGACCGTCGTCAAGGAGGTCGCCATGCGGCAGGGCCTGACCGCGACCTTCATGCCCAAGCCGATGCCCGGGCACCCCGGGTCCGGGATGCACACCCACTTCTCCCTGTTCGAGGGCGACTCCAACGCGTTCCACGACCCGTCCGGCGAGTACCAGCTCTCCACGACGGGCCGGCGCTTCATCGCCGGGGTCCTCACGCACGCCCGGGAGTTCGCGGCGATCACCAACCAGTACGTCAACTCCTACAAGCGCCTGTGGGGCGGCGGCGAGGCCCCGAGCTACGTCAGCTGGGGTCACAACAACCGCTCCGCGCTCGTGCGCATCCCGGGCTACAAGCCGGGCAAGTCGCAGTCGAGCCGGGTGGAATTCCGGGCGCTCGACGCCGCGGCCAACCCCTACCTGGCCTTCGCGATCATCCTGCGCGCCGGCCTCAAGGGCATCGAGGAGGGCTACGACCTGCCCGACCCCGCGGACACCGACGTCTCGACGCTCACCCGCGGCGAGCGGCGCGCCCTCGGCATCGTCTCGCTCCCGGCCTCGCTGGCCGACGCGATCGACGCCATGGAGAGCTCCGAGCTGGTGGCGGAGACCCTGGGCGAGGAGACCTTCGACTTCGTCGTGCGCAACAAGCACGAGGAGTGGGAGGCCTACCGCGACCAGGTCACCGACTTCGAGCTCGCCCAGTTCATCCCCTCGCACTGACGATGTCCCGCGGGCGGGTCGTCTCCCGGACCAGCCGGCTCCGGCGCGCCGGGGTCCACGAGCCCAGGCGCGCCGAGCAGTTCCTCGACGACCCGGCGCTCGCCCCGTACCTGGTCTCCGACGAGGTGATGGACCGGCTGCTCGGCCACCTCGCGCGCGCCGGGAATCCCGACCACGCCCTGCTCACCCTCGTCCGCCTCGCCGAGAGCGCGCGAGAGGGCGGGGACGACGACGCCCTGCGCACCGCGTTCGAGCGCGATGACGTGGCGCTGCGGCGCTTGGTCGCCGTCGTCGGGGCCTCCCGTCCCCTCGGCGACTCCCTCGTCGCCCGCCCCGGCGACGTCGCCCACCTCCTCGACCGCCACGGCGAGGTCCCGGTGCTCCACCTCGCGCCGGCCGACGAGCGCGCGAAGGCCCTCGAGGCGGTCGGCGCCGACCCCGCCGACGCGAACCCCGTGGCCACGGTGACCGGTGAGGACGGCGTCGCCGCGCTGCGCCGGACCTACCGCCGCCGCCTGCTCGAGATCGTCGCCGCCGACCTCACGTGCGACCGGGACGGCATGGACTCCCTCGAGGTTTTCCCGCTGGTCGCCGCCTCGATCGCCGACATCGTCGCCGGCGCGCTCGATGCGGCCCTCGCCGTGGCCCGCGCGGACCTGCCCGACCACGGCGCCGGCGTGCGCATCGCGGTCCTCGGCATGGGCAAGACGGGCGGCCGGGAGATCAACTACATCTCCGACGTCGACGTGGTCTACGTGGCCGAGCCGGAGGTCGACGCCGACGGTGCGCCGGTGCGCGACGAGGACGACACGATCGCGGTGGCGACCCGCCTCGCGGGAACCCTCGCGGACGCGGTCGGCGGCGTCGGGCCCGAACCCGCCCTCTGGCCGCTCGACGCCAACCTGCGGCCCGAGGGCCAGGACGGCCCGCTCGTGCGCACGCTCGCGAGCCACGTCAGCTACTACGAGAGCTGGGCCAAGGGCTGGGAGTTCCAGGCCCTGCTCAAGGCCCGCCCCGTCGCCGGGGACCTCGCGCTCGGCGAGGAGTACTGCACGGCCCTCGCCCCCTTCGTCTGGAGCGCCGCCTCGCGCGAGAACTTCGTCGAGGAGACCCAGAAGATGCGCCGCCGGGTCGAGGCGCACGTCCCCGCGAAGCACGCCGACCGGCAGCTCAAGCTCGGCAAGGGCGGGCTGCGCGACGTCGAGTTCACCGTCCAGCTCCTCCAGCTCGTGCACGGTCGGACCGACGAGACGCTGCGTTCGCGCACCACCCTCGAGGCACTCGCCGCCCTCGCCGAGGGCGGGTACGTCGCGCGGACCGACGCCGCCGCGCTCGACCACCACTACCGGTTCCTCCGCGTGCTCGAGCACCGGATGCAGCTGTGGCGCCTCCACCGCATCCAGGTGGTGCCGAGCTCGGACGGCGACCTCGAGATCCTCGGCCGCGCGTTCGGCGCCGAGGAGATCACGAGCGGCGGTGCCCTGGAGAAGGCCTGGCGCACGGTCCGGCGCGACGTGCGCCGGCTGCACGAGGAGATCTACTACCGCCCCCTGCTCCCCGCGACCGCGCGGCTCTCGCCCGCCGAGGCCTCCCTCGCGCCCGAGGCCGCCGAGGCACGGATGGAGATCATCGGGTTCGCCGACCCCAAGGGGTCGCTCCGGCACATCGCCGCGCTGACGGAGGGCGTCTCGCGCCGTGCGACGATCCAGCGCCAGCTGCTGCCGGTGATGATCGGGTGGTTCGCCCACGCGCCCATGCCGGACGTCGGGCTGCTCGCCTTCCGCCGGCTCTCGGAGGAGATCGGCACGACCCACTGGTACCTCGCGCTCCTGCGCGACTCCTCCGCGGCGGCGGAGGCGCTGGCGACGGTGCTCGCCACGTCCCGCTACGTCGGCGACCTCCTCCTCCAGCTGCCCGAGGCGGTCAAGTGGCTGGACGGCGACGGGGGCCTGGCGCCGCGCCGGCGCGAGGACCTCGAGCGGGAGGTCGACGCGATGCTCAGCCGCCGCGACGACCCGGCCGACGCCGTCGGGCAGGCCCGCTACCTGCGCCGCCGCGAGACCACCCGCGCGGCGATGGCCCACGTCCTCGAGCGGGCGCCCCGCTCCCGTCGCAAGGAGCTCGCCGACGTCGCGGACCTCGCGCTCGAGGCGGCGGTGCGCGTCGCCTCCCGGGCGGCGACCGAGCGGGCGGGGCTCGCCGAACCGCCCGGCGAGATGCTCGTCGTCGCCATGGGCCGGCTCGGCGGACGCGAGGTCGGCTACTCCTCGGACGCCGACGTCCTGTTCGTCCACGAACCGGCGGACGGCGCTGCCGAGAAGATCGCCGCCGACTGGGCGCTCGACGTCGCGACCTCGGTCCAGGAGATGCTCGGCGCCACGAGCGACGAGCCGGCGCTGCCGGTCGACGCCGACCTGCGCCCCGAGGGTCGTTCCGGCCCGCTCGTCCGCACCCTCGCCTCCTACGCGGAGTACTACGAGCGGTGGATCGACGTCTGGGAACGGCAGGCGCTCCTGCGGGCACGCCCGGCCGCCGGCTCACGGGAGCTGGGTGAGCGGTTCACGGCCCTCGTCGACCCGGTGCGCTACGTGCCCGGCGGCATCGGCGCCGCCGCAGAGCGGGAGATCCGCCGGGTCAAGGGTCGGGTCGAGCAGGAGCGGATGCCGCGCGGGGTCCCGCCCAACCGTCATCTCAAGCTGGGGCCGGGCGCGCTCGCGGACGTCGAGTGGACCGTCCAGCTGTGGCAGCTCCGGCACGCCGGGGACGTCCCCTCGCTGCGGGTGACCTCCACCGAGGAGGCGCTCGCCGCGCTGGAGGACGAGGGGCTGATCGACGCGGCCGACGCGAGCACGCTCCTGCACGCCTGGACGCTGTCGGGGCAGATCCGGGACGCCGTCGTCCAGGTCGGGGGGCGGACGAGCGGGCCGAAGATCGACGTCCTCCCGCACGGGGTGGAGCGACTCGAGACGGTGGCCCGCATGCTGGGGTACGCCGCCGGGCACCGCCAGGACCTCGAGGAGGACTACCTGCGTGCCGCGCGCCGCTCGCGCGCCGTCGTCGAGCGGCTCTTCTGGGAGGAGGACCGGCGCCGGGGCCGCTGATCAGGAGTCGCTGATCAGGAGTCGAACGCCAGGTCGACGAGCCACACGACGACCGCGACGGCGATCGCGGCGAGGACGAGCGTGGCGACGAACCGCCAGCGGCTCGGCGGCCGGTCGCCCGTCCGTCGGCCCTGCGGGGTGTCGTGGTCGGTCATGGCGTGACGCTAGCAGCGCGCCCGCCGGGTGACTGGGACAATGGACGGCATGCGGCTCATTCTCGTCCGGCACGGCCAGACCGATTCCAACGTCATCCACGCCCTCGACACGGAGGCTCCGGGTGCGGACCTCACCGAGCTCGGGCGCCGGCAGGCCGAGGCGCTCGTCGCGGAGCTCGGCGAGGAGGACATCGAGTCGATGTGGGTCTCGAACCTCGTGCGCACGCACCAGACGGCGGCGCCGCTCGCCGGTGCGCTCGGGCTCACGCCGATCGAGCGCGAGGGGCTGCGGGAGATCCGGGCCGGCGACCTCGAGATGGCCAACGGCGACGCCGAGGTGCGCACCTACCTCGAGGGGATCATGGCCTGGACCGTCGACCCCGACTCCCGGATGCCCGGCGCCGAGACCGGGCGCGAGGTCAAGGAGCGCTACGACGCCGTCGTCGCGGAGATCGTCGCGACCGGGCAGGAGACGGCGATGATCGTCTCCCACGGGGCGGTCATCGTCTCCTGGGCGGCGAGCACGGTCGAGGTCCCGCGCGAGTTCCTCGGGCGCTCGATCTCGAACACCGGCGTCGTCATCATCGAGGGCGACCCCACGGACGGGTGGCAGCTCGTGCGGTGGGAGTCCCGCGCCCTGGGCGGGCCATCAGTCTCCGACGTCGAGCACGACGGCCCCGCCGGCTACCCGGACGAGCGCCACCCCGACTCGCTCGGGGTGGCCGGCCGGGCGGCCGAGGACTGAGCGGGACCTACCAGCGGTCGCTCGTGCCGCTCGGACCGGGGCAGTCCGACTCCCTGCTCCGGGCAGCGCGACGACGGCGGGACCCGGATGGGCCCCGCCGTCGTCGGGCATGGTGCGCGGGGACGGCCTACGGGACGAGGATGCCCCGCCCGACCAGCCGGCCGCCGTCGAGGTCGTCGATCGCCGTGGCGAAGTCGGCGAGGTCGTAGACCGAGGTGTGCAGCGAGATCCTGCCCTGCGCCGTGAGCACCATCAGCTGGTCGAGGTCCTCGTAGGTGCCGACGAGGTTGCCGATGATGTTGATCTCGCGGGAGATGATGCTGATCGTGTCGAGCTGGACGGTGCCGCCGTAGCCGATGACGTAGTAGTCGCCCTGGTTGCGGATGAGGTTCGGGCCGAGCAGCTCCATCCCCTGCTCCGCGACGAAGTCGAGGACGACGTGCGCGCCGCCCCCGGTGATGTCGTGGACCTGGCGGACCACGGCGTCCGTGTCGCCGGTGGAGACCACGGTGTGGTGGGCCCCGAGGCCCTTCGCGAGCTCGAG
This sequence comes from Georgenia sp. Z1344, assembly GCF_057652375.1. Classification (NCBI taxonomy): domain Bacteria; kingdom Bacillati; phylum Actinomycetota; class Actinomycetes; order Allobogoriellales; family Allobogoriellaceae; genus Georgenia; species Georgenia sp. Z1344. The sequence continues at coordinate 3,117,670 of NZ_CM172728.1, forward strand.
CGCCTGCTCGGAGCGGTCGACGACCGTGATCTCGGCCGGCGTGAGCGCGAGGAGGGACTGGATGCCGATGTGGCCGAGCCCGCCCGAGCCCACGACGACGACGTGCGTCCCGGGGTGCAGGCGCGGCGCCGCCTTCCGCGCGGCGTGGTAGGCGGTGAGGCCGGCGTCCGCCAGCGCCGCGATGTCCCTCGGCTGGAGCGAGGGGTCGAGCTTCACGACCGCCCGGGCGTTGGTCAGCATGTACTCGGCCATGCCGCCCTCGGCGTTGAGGCCGGGGAAGGAGGCGTTCTGGCAGTGGCTGTCGTTGCCGATGCGGCACTCGGGGCACAGCCCGCAGGTGACGAGGGGGTGCATGATGACGGTGTCACCGACGGCGACGTTGGTGACCGCCGAGCCGACGGCGTGGACCCAGCCCGAGTTCTCGTGGCCGAGGATGTAGGGCAGCGTGGGGTTCTGGATCGGGTCCCACTGGCCCTCGATGATGTGCAGGTCGGTACGGCAGAGGCCGGCGGCCCCCACCTTGACGACGACGTCCCAGGGCCCGGTGATCTCGGGCTCCGGGACGTCGTCGAGCGTAGGCATCTGGTTGTAGGCGTGGATCCGGACGGCCTTCATGGGTCGCGCACCTTTCGTCGACGGTGACGGGGAAGCGGGTCCGCTCACCGTAGGCCGACGTGACGAGGTGCACAAGCAGGCCGGCGCCGCCCGAGCGGCCTACAGGTCGTAGTACATCTCGAACTCGTGGGGGTGCGGGCGCAGGCGGATCGGGTCGATCTCGTGGGTGCGCTTGTAGTCGATCCACGTCTCGATGAGGCCGGGCGTGAAGACGTCGCCCTCGGTGAGGTAGTCGTTGTCGGCCTCCAGCGCGCGCAGGGCCTCGGACAGCGACTCCGGGACCTGCTCGATCTGCTCGTGCTCCTCGGGCGGGAGCTCGTAGAGGTCCTTGTCGATCGGCTCGGGCGGTTCGATCCGGTTCTTCACGCCGTCGATGCCGGCCATGAGCATGGCCGAGAACGCGAGGTAGGGGTTCGAGCTGGGGTCCGGGACGCGGAACTCGACGCGCTTGGCCTTGGCGGACGACCCGGTGACCGGGATGCGGATGCACGCCGACCGGTTGCGGGCCGAGTAGACGAGGTTGACGGGCGCCTCGTAGCCGGGGACGAGCCGGTGGTAGGAGTTGAGCGTCGGGTTCGTGAACGCGAGCAGCGACGGCGCGTGGTGGAGCAGGCCGCCGATGTACCAGCGGGCCATGTCGGAGAGGCCGCCGTAGCCCTGCTCGTCGTAGAACAGCGGCTCGCCGTCCTTCCACAGGGACTGGTGGCAGTGCATGCCCGAGCCGTTGTCGCCGAACAGCGGCTTCGGCATGAACGTGGCCGAGCGTCCGTGCTCCCAGGCCACGTTCTTGACGATGTACTTGAACTTCATGACGTCGTCGGCGGCGGCGCGCAGCGAGTCGAACCGGTAGTTGATCTCCTGCTGGCCGGCGGTGCCGACCTCGTGGTGGGAGCGCTCGACCTTGAGGCCCACCTCGGCCATCACGCGCACCATCTCGTCGCGCAGGTCGGCGAAGTGGTCGTTGGGGGAGACCGGGAAGTAGCCGCCCTTGAAGCGGGTCTTGTAGCCGAGGTTGCCGCCCTCCTCCACGCGCCCGGTGTTCCAGGCGGCCTCCTCGGAGTCGATGTGGTAGAAGCTCGACTGCGCCGACGTCCCGAACCGGACGTCGTCGAACAGGTAGAACTCGGCCTCGGCACCGAAGAAGACCGTGTCGGCGATACCGGTCGAGCGCAGGTAGGCCTCCGCCTTGGAGGCGACGGTGCGCGGGTCGCGGTCGTAGGCCTGCGAGGTGAACGGGTCGACGATCGAGAAGTTGACGACGAGCGTCTTCTGCGCGCGGAACGGGTCGATGTACGCGGACCCGACGTCCGGGACCAGCTTCATGTCGGACTCGTGGATCGCGGTGAAGCCACGGATCGAGGAACCGTCGAACATGAGGCCGTCCGTGAAGGCGTCCTCGTCGAACGTCTCGACGGGGATGTTGAAGTGCTGCATCACCCCTGGCAGGTCGCAGAACCGGACGTCGACGAACTTCACGTCCTCGTTGCGCGTGTAGGCGATCGCCTCTTCGGGGGTTGAGAACATCCGTGGCTCCTCGTTCGCGTGCACCGGCTGTGCCGGCTGGACGGGTTCGACGCTAGACCCGGGTCGTTTCCCAGCCGTCTCCCGAGCGTGTCGGCCATGTTACGGGGCCCACCGGCCCGTCCTCGCCCGCCCCGCCTAGACTGGACCGGTGCCCGACGCCGATCCCTCCTCCGCGAATGCCTCGCCCGCGCGCGGGGTCACCGCGAGAGGCGGCGCGGCGCGCGAGGGCGCGGCGGCCGCCGCGCCCGCCGGCTCGGGCCCGGTCCGGCCCGAGGAGCTCGCTCCGTTCGGCCGGCGCGTCGCCGCGCTGGTCATCGACTGGGCGATCGCCATGGCGATCGCCTACGGGTTCGCCGGCGGCGACGCGATGGCGATCCTCGGCATCTTCGCCGCGCAGCGGGTGCTGGTCGGTGGTCTGACGGGATCCTCCATCGGTCACCGGCTGCTCGGCCTGCGGATCGTCCACGCGACCCGGGGCCGCGTGCCGTTCCTCTCCGTCCTCGTGCGCACCGTGCTGCTGTGCCTCGTGCTGCCGCCGCTGTGGCGGACCGTCGAGGGCGTGCCGCTGCACGACGACCTGGCGCGCAGCCGGCTCGTGCGGGGGTAGGGCCTCGTCGAGGTCGGGCCCGGACGGAGCCGACTGCCCTCGAGGTCAGGTGCGGTCGCCGTCCGGGCTGAGCGTCCGTGCCGCCATCAGGTGCTCGCCGTTCGCCGGCAGGCCGTCGACAGGCTCCGCTGCGTCCCCGAGCGAGATCCCGGCGAACGCCATGGGGACGCCGGCCGCGGTCCACAGGGAGCGCCGGTCCATCAGCTGCGCGTGGACGTGGGGCTCGGAGCTGTTCCCGGAGTTGCCGCACCGGCCGATGACGTCGCCCGCGGACACGACGTCCCCTCGCCGGACGGTGGCCGACCCGCGCTGCAGGTGGGCGACGAGGGCGAAGGTCCCGTCGGCGGTCCGGATCGTCACGTGGTTCCCGACGATCCAGCCCGGCCCGCCGAGCTCGCGCACCATCCCCTCGATCGTCAGGTAGGCGAGCCCCCACCCGTTCGAGCGCGCCCGATGGTCCCGGCGCCAGCTGGATGAGTCGACGACGACGCCGCTCACCATCGCGTGCACCGGTTCGCCGAACGCGGGATAGTCCTCGTTCCGGCGGAACGCCCCGGCGGTGCCGAACGCCGGACGCTCGGCGTCGTCGGGCTCCGCCACGAGGTCGATCGCGTGGCTCTGGCCATACGCGCGCGTCCCGTGGCTCGGCACCGTCGACGCCGGGCTGTTGAGCGCCAGCCAACGCCCGACGACGGGGGAGCGGACGGTCCTTTCCTCGTGCTGCGGATGCCGTCCCCTGGTCGCCAGGACGACGACGAGCCACAACGCGATCGCGACGAGCCCCGCGCGTGCGAGCCACAGGAGAGGCACGTCCTGCGGGCCGTCGGGAAGGATCCGGCGCAGGAGGGTGGCCCCGCCGGCCAGGAGGGCACCGCCGAGGAAGAGTGGGAGTCGGAGCCGGTACACGGTCTCGCGGAGCGCGCTCATCGCTCGGCCCCCAGGAGAACGGCGAGCAGCGGGACGACCCGGGCGGCCGGGACCTCGTAGCGCCCGCGGCCGGACTGCCGCAACCAGCCGGCGGCGAGGAGCTGGCGCAGGTGGTGGTGGAGCTGGCCGGTCGTGCCCAGGCCGTCGGCCTCGGCGAGCTCGGCCGTGGAACCGGTGCCGCCGAGCACGAGACGGAGCAGCTCGAGGCGCACCGGGTGCCCGAGCGCGCCGAGCGTGGCGGCGCGGTCCGACCAGTCGGACTCGAGGATCCCGGCGGTCGCGCCGGCCTGCTGCCACTCCACCGGCCGGTCGCCGGGGAGCGTGAGGGAACCGACGAGCATGACGGCGCCGTCGGCGGTGGTCGGATCGTCGTCGAGCCGGTCGCGCAGTCCAGTCAGGGCCCAGAACGCATCGCCATCGGCCCCGCTCCCGCCGGTGCCCCGGCGGTCGGGTGGCGGCCCGGCCTCCTCGAGCGCGGCGACGCGATCCTCGAGTGCGGAGACGGCGGCGCGCAGGTCGTCGGTGTCGGTCATGCCGACGAGAGTACGGACAAACGTAGAAACGTACAACCTGATCTCGTAGCGCCGCCGGGGGTGCGTGCGCGCGGGTGCGGGAGGGGTGCCGGATGAGAAGCGGTCGTGGGCGAGGGAGCCCTCGCGTGCGAGACGGGCCTCTGCGTGCGTGACGGTCCTCCGGGTGCGGGACAGGGTCCCAACATGGCGATGGCCCCGTCGTGTCGACGGGGCCATCGGTCGTGCGTTCGTGGGTGGTCGGGGCTCAGCGGCCGCGCATCCCCTTGCGGTCGGGGCGCGCCTTGTTCGGGTCGATGCCCTTGGGCACGGACTGGCGGATGCCGCCGAGCGCCTTGAGCCGCTTGGTCACCGCGGCGATCTCGGCCGAGGTCAGCTTCGCGCCCCCCAGCTTCTTGATCGTCGGGACCAGGTTCGGCAGCGGGACCTGCCCCTCGTCGCGACCGGCCTGGACGAGGTGGACCTGGGCGCCGGGGGCGACCCGGGCGACCTTCTTGCGCTCGTCCTCGAGCATGCGCGTCACGCGGTGGGCCGGCCCCTCGGAGACGAGCACGATGCCCGACTTCCCGATCGCGCGGAACACGAGGTCCTGGTGCTTGGGGTTGAACGCCACCGGCTCGTCCTCGACGTACCAGCCGCGTCCGAGCTGCCCGAGCGCCGCGGAGGCGGCGCCCAGCTGTCCCTCGACGCGCGCGTAGGCGGCGACACGGGTGAGGCGGCCGAGCACGATGAGGACGGCGATGATCCCGAGCAGGACGCCGATGATCCCGAGGTAGACGGGGTGGTTGATCGCGAACCCGATGCCGATCGCGATGCCGAGCACGGCGACGAACACGCCGGCCAGGATCAGCGGGGTCGCCGGGCGGTGCTCGGCGGTGATCTTGTAGGCCTCGGCGAAGCTGTGGTACCACCGCTTCTTCTTGGGCTTCGGGGTCTTCTCTGCGCCGTCGTCGGCGGTCTTCGGGGTGCGGGCCATGATGCGGCCAGGGTACCGGGCCCGGCGTCAGTCCTGATCGTCCCGTTCCGTGGCGGAGACCATCTTGAGCAGGAGCGTGCGCAGCGCCGCGGTCTCGCCGGCGTCGAGCGCCCGCTCCCCGGCGGTCGCCTCGCGCAACCGGGGCACGACGTCGGTCATGGTCGCGCGGCCGTGCTCCGTCAGCTCGACCAGTCGGCGCCGCCCGTCCGTGGCGTCCGTGCTGCGTCGGACGTGCCCCTGTCTCTCGAGCGCGACGATGTGCCGCGAGAGCGTCTGCTCGGTGATGCCGATGAGGGCCGCGATCTGCCGCTGGCTGCGCGGCCACGGCAGGAGTGTCGCGAGGATCGGCATCGTCGCGTGCGAGAGACCGTGGCCGACGAGACGCGCATCGAGCTCGCGCTCGGCGCGCCGGGCGACGGCGGACACGAGGCGGCCTGTCGGCCAGCGGCTCGGGTCCTCGCCCACCCCGGGTCCCTGGCCGCTGCTCCCCAGCAGGTCGCCCGGATCGTCGTCGATGTGCACCGCTCGATGGTGCCAGAACCTGCCGGTCCGGATTGCGCGGCGGCCCGTCCGGGTGCATGCTTGCGGCATTGCTCAGCATACGAAGTATGTGCCGGTGGTCCGGCGGACGGGAGACGACATGGCAGGCCGCGGCAGCACCCGCGCACGCACGGGTCCGTGGCGGGGGCTCGTCGTCCTGGCCCTCGTCGTCGCGTGGGTGGCGATCGGTGGGATCGGCGGCCAGTACATGGGGCGGCTCAGCGAGGTCCAGGAGAACGACTCGGCGATGTTCCTCCCGACCTCGGCGGAGTCCGTGCGGGCGGCGGAGGCCGTCGAGGACTTCACCGACACGTCCACCCTCCCGGTGCTCCTCGTCGTCCGGTCGGCGGACGGCGGCCCGATGGACGAGGAGGACCTCGCCGCCGCCGACGAGCTCGCCGCGTCGGCCGGCGCCGCCACCCTCAGCGACGGCCGCGCCGTCGAGGAGGTCCTCACGGCACCGCCCGTCGTCGTCCCGTCCGAGGACGGCGAGGCGGCCATGGTGGTCCTCGGCATCGACACGGCCCTCACGGCCGAGCCCCTGCCCGACGGCGAGAACCTCGTCGGCTCCGTCGTCACCGAGGTGCGCGGCGCCGTCGCGGACGGCCTCGAGACCGCCGGGCTCGAGGGCTGGGTGACCGGCCCGGGCGGGTTCGCCGCCGACCTGTCCTCGGCGTTCGGGTCCGTCGACGCCGTCCTGCTGCTCACCGCCCTCGTCGTCGTGCTCGTCATCCTCCTCCTCGTCTACCGCTCGCCGATCCTGCCGTTCGCCGTGCTGCTCACGGCGGTGTTCGCCCTCGCGCTGGCCGGCCTGGTCGTCTACCACCTGGCGGACGCGGGCGTGGTCCAGCTCAACGGACAGACGCAGGGCATCATGTCGATCCTCGTCATCGGCGCGGCGACCGACTACTGCCTCCTGCTCGTCGCCCGGCACCGCGAGGAGCTTGTCCGGCACGAGGACCCGTTCGCCGCGATGCGCGTCGCCTGGCGGGCGTCGCTGCCACCGATCGCGGCATCGGCGGGCACCGTCGCGCTCGGGCTGCTGTGCCTGTTGCTCTCGGACCTCGGGTCGAACGCCTCGCTCGGTCCCGTCGCCGCCGTCGGCATCGCCGCCGCCTTCGTCGCGGCGCTCACCCTGCTCCCGACCCTGCTCCTCGTCGGCGGCCGGCGCTCCCGTGTCGTGTTCTGGCCGCGCATGCCGCGGGCCGCTACCGCGGGGGACGGTCGCGCGGACGGGGCAGACCGCGCCGGGGGAGGGGCCCACGCCCTCACCTCGACGGCCCCGGAGGACTCCCGTGGAGGCTGGGGCAGGATCGCCCGGCTCGTCGGCCGGCGCGACCGGCGCACGTGGATCGTCACGTCCCTCGCGCTGCTGGTGGCCGCCGCGTTCGTCGTCACCCTCGACGCCGACGGCACGAGCGACTCCGAGGTCTTCCTCGCGCAGTCCGACGCCGTCGACGGCGAGGAGGTGCTCGCCGAGCACTTCCCGGCCGGCGCCGTCCAGCCCCTCGACGTCGTCGCCGACGCCGACGTGGCCGACGAGATCGTCGCGGCCGCCGAGGGCACGGACGGGGTCGCCAGCGCGTCGGTCGTGACGGAGGGCGCGGCCCAGGGAGGCGGACCTGCCGGCGGTGGGCCTCCCGGCGGTGCGCCCGCCGAGGGCGGGGAGCCGCTCGAGGTCGACGGGCGCGTGCACGTCCAGGTCACCACCGAGGCGCCGGCCGACTCCGAGGAGGCGGTGTCGACCGTCGGCGCGCTGCGCACCGCCGTCCACGACGTCGACCCGGACGCCCTCGTCGGGGGCGCCGCGGCCGGGACCCTCGACACCCGGACGACGGCCGAGCGCGACCTGCGGGTGATCATCCCCGCGGTGCTGCTCGTCATCCTGCTCACGCTGGTCGTGCTGCTGCGGTCCGTCCTCGCGCCGGTCCTGCTGCTCGCCGCCAACGTGCTGAGCTTCGCGGCGGCGATGGGGATCGTGGCGGTGATCTTCAACCACGTCCTCGACCTGCCCGGGGCGGACCCGACCGTGCCGCTGTTCGGGTTCGTCTTCCTCGTCGCGCTGGGGATCGACTACACGATCTTCCTCATGACGCGCGCCCGCGAGGAGTCGCTGAACCTGGGCACCCGGCGGGGCGTGCGCCGCGCCCTGTCCGTCACGGGCGGCGTCATCACCTCCGCCGGCGTCGTCCTCGCCGCCACGTTCGCCGCGCTCGGGGTGGTCCCGCTGCTGTTCCTCCTCCAGCTCGCGATCATCGTGGCGCTCGGCGTGCTCATCGACACGCTCGTCGTCCGCACCCTGCTCGTCCCGGCACTCGTGCACGACATCGGACGGGGCGTCTGGTGGCCCCGGCAGGCGCGCTTCCCGCACGACGACGAGGACCGAGGTGAGGCCCCGCCCGCCCTCGATGCCGCACCTGTGGAGAACTCCACGGCGGGGTGAGCGCACCTGGTTCGCTCGGTGCATGGGGCAGGGACCGGGTGAGGCGAGGCGACGGACGGCCGCGCGGGAGCTGTCGGGAGACGTGGGTCGGGTGCCCGGGTACCGCATCTCCCGTTCGCTGGGGGGGCGGGTCTGGGCGGGTGTTCAGCGCGACGTCGGACGAGCGCGGGTCGCCCGTCATCGTCTCGGTCGTCGACCTGCCCGACGGGCGGGCCGGCGACGCGCTGCGCCGGCGTCTGACGGGTCTGCGGACACGGCCGCACCCGCACCTGCCGCGGGTGGTCGACGTCGTCGTCATGCCGGAGGGACGCGCGGCGCTCGTGACAGAGGTGGTGCCCGGGGCGTCGCTCGCGTCCGTGCGCGTGGCGCGCGGGTCGCTGTCGGTCCCCGAGGTCGCGGGCGTGCTGACGGACATCGGGTCGGCCCTCGCCCACCTCGCGGCCGAGGGGATCGTGCACGGTGACGTCTCGCCGGCGAACGTCGTCGTCGACACGGCCGGCGCGGTCGTCCTCGTCGACCTCGTGGGGGACGTGCGGCTCGAGGAGGGCACGCCCGGGCACGTCGCGCCCGAGCGGCTGGCCGGGGGACCGGCGTCGACGGCGGCGGACGTGTACGCGCTCGGCATGCTCGTCCGCGGGCTCGCCCCGGGGGACGCCGAGGTCGAGGCACTGACTGCTCAGGCGTGCGACGACGACCCCGACCGTCGGCCCACGGCCAGGGCGCTCGCGGCACGGGCCGCCGAGCTCGGCGGCCGCAGCGGGGTGCGGCTGCCTGCCGGAGCGGATCTCGCGGGCGCCCTGCTGCGGGAGGGCGCGTTGCGTGAGGCGACGGCGCACGCGCTGACGGGCAGGACGCGGGCCAGGGGCCGGCGCGCACGGCGACCTGACGGACCGGCGGGGGAGCGGCGGGGTGCGGCGCGGGGCCCAGGGAGGTCGGCCGGGTCGTCCCGCGACCGCGTCGCGGTGGCCGGACGGCGCGGTGACACGGGAGGAGTCGATCGGAGGGGTGTGCGATCGGTCGTCGCTCGCGTCGGTGTGCTCGCCGCCGCGGCCGTCGTCCTCGCCGTGGGCGGGTACGTGACGACCGAGGCGCTCCTCGCTCCGGACGGGAACGGGGGCGCGGTCGTGGAGGCTGATGCCGTCGCGGAGGCGAGTGCGGTGGGGGAGTCGGACGCGTCTGGGGAGTCGCAGTCCGTCGCGGGGGCGGACGTGGCGCCGGCGGCCCCGCTCGCAGGGGCCGGCCCCACCGAGCCGGCCCCGGACGCCGCCGAGAGCGACGACTCGAGCCAGGGGATCACGGATGCCACCGGCGTCGTGACCGCCGTCGTCGAGACCCGGGAGGCGGCGCTCCTCGCCGGCGACCCCGCAGCGCTGGCCGGTGCCACCGTGGAGGCGTCGCCCGCCCGGGCGGCCGACGCCGACCTGTCCGGTGCCCTCGCGACCACGACGATCGATGACCTGTCGACGTCCGTGACCTCGGTCGAGGTGCTCGAGGGCTCCGTCGCCGACGGGCGGTTCGTCGCCCGGGTGAACCTGCACCAGGAGGAGTGGCGGGCGCGGGACGGCACGGGGGAGAGCGTCTACCCCGCCACCGAGGCGTGCGGGGTCCTCGAGCTCGAACGGGTCGGGGACGGGTGGGCCGTCGCCGACTCCGCAGCGTGCGAGAGTGCTGCCGACCAGGGCGGATAGCCTGCACGGGTGACCCGCCGAGGACTGACGCCACCCAGGCCCGGCAGCGTCGTCGCCGTCCTCGAGCTCGCCGGGATGACGGCCTCGTTCATGCAGACCCTCCTCATCCCGATCCAGTCCGAGCTGCCCGAGCTCCTTGACGCCTCGCGGGACACGACGGCGTGGGCGGTGACGATCACGCTGCTCGTCTCCGCGGTCTGCACGCCGATCTCGGGGCGTCTCGGCGACATGTACGGCAAGCGCCGCGTCGCCCTCGTCCTCATGGGGGTGCTCGCCGCCGGGTCCGTGGTGGCCGCGATCTCGACCGCGGCGGGCCCGCTCATCGTCGGGCGCGGGCTGCAGGGCGTCGGGATGGGCGTCATCCCGCTCGGGATCTCCGTCCTGCGCGACGTCATGCACCCGGACCGCATGGGCGGCGCCATCGCCCTGGTCAGCGCCACCCTGGGGGTCGGCGGTGCGCTCGGCCTGCCGGTCAGCGCCTTCGTCACCGAGAGGGCCGACTGGCACGTCCTGTTCTGGGTGGCGGCGGCGCTCGCGCTCGTCGTCCTCGTCCTCATGGCCCGGTACGTCCCGCCCAGCACGCTGCGCAGCGGTGGGCGGATCGACCTCGTCGGCGTGATCGGGCTCGCCGCCGGCCTCACCGGCGTGCTCCTCGCGATCTCCCGCGGCGGCGACTGGGGCTGGACCTCGTCGAGCACCCTCGGGCTCGGGCTCGGCGGCGTCGTCGTCCTGCTGGCGTGGGGGGCGTTCGAGCTGCGCGTGCGCGACCCGCTCGTCGACCTGCGCGTGACCGCCCGCGGCCCGGTGCTCATGACCAACCTCGCGTCGGTGGCGATGGGCTTCGCCCTGTTCGCCGCCAACATCGTCTTCCCGCAGCTGCTCGAGCTGCCGGCCGAGGCGGGCGGCCTCGGCATGGGCCTCGTCCCCGCGAGCCTCGTCGTCATGCCCTCTGGCCTCGCGATGCTCGCCATGTCCCCAGTGGCGGGCCGCCTCCTCGGGCAGTGGGGCCCGAAGCCCCTGCTCGTCACGGGCGCCCTCGTCATCGCCGCGGGCTACGCGGTGGCGGTGATCGTGCCGCTCGAGGCCTGGGTCGTCCTCATCATCAACATCCTCGTGGGGCTCGGCATCGGGCTCGGCTTCGCCGCCATGCCCACCCTCGTCATGCGCGCCGTCCCGGCCTCGGAGACCGGTGCCGCCAACGGCTTCAACACCCTCATGCGGGGGCTCGGGACCACGTCGGCGGCCGCGGCGGTCGCGGCCGTGCTCTCGCTGTCCACGGTCGACGTCGGCGGCGTCCAGCTCCCCACCGCGGACGGATTCCGCACCGCGCTCCTGCTCGGGCTCGGGGCCGCGGTCGTCGCCGCCGTCCTCGCGTCGCTCATCCCGCCGGCTCGCGCGCACCCGGGGGAGCACACCTCGTTGCCGGCGGACGACCGGCCGGGCAACCGCTGATCGCCGAGGCGGTGACCTGTCGTCGGTGCGTCGTCTCGCGACGGCGTGGCCGTCGACCGGTGCACGGGCAGGCGGCGACCGAGGGGACCCAGGTGGTGAAGGACAGCAGGAGCGGCGCCCGGCTCAGCGACCCACGAGCGCCCGCGCTGCCGAGGCCACGTCCGGGTGCGCGAACTCGAACCCGTCACCGATCAGGGCGGCCGGACGCATCCGCTGCGAGGCGAGGACGTCGCCGGCGAACTCACCGAGGACCGCGCGCAGGGCGAGACCCGGCGCCGGGACGACGGACAGTCGGTGCAGCTCGCCCGCGAGGGCGGCGACGACCTCGCGCTGACGCGCCTCGCCCGGTGCGGCGAGGTTGACGGGGCCGGTCAGGTCGGAGTCGGCGAGGTGGAGCTGCGCGCCCACGTGGTCGGTCACGGTGATCCAGGACCACCACTGGCGTCCGCTGCCGAGGGGGCCGCCGAGACCGGCGCGCAGGAGCGGCATCATCCGGCCGAGCGCCCCTCCGCCGGTGGCGAGGACGATCCCGGTGCGCAGGTAGACGGTCGAGATCCCGGCGTCGAGCGCCGGACGCGTGGCGGCCTCCCACGAGGCTGCCAGGTCGCTCGTGAAGCCGGCCCCGCGGGAGGAGGACTCGGTGAGGACCTCCTCGCCGCGGTCGCCGTAGTAGCCCACGGCGCTGCCCTGGAGGTACCGGACGCCGGGGGAGACGCGGCCCTCGCGCACGCCGCGGGCGAGCGCGGTGGCCAGCAGCGCGGTCGAGGACGTGCGCGAGAGCAGCACCGTGGCCTTGTACGCATCGGTCCAGCGCCGGTCGCCGAGCCCGGCACCGGCGAGGTTGACCACGAGGTCCGCGCCGTCGAGCGCGGACGCATCGAGCACGCCGCCCGAGGGGTCCCACACGGCGTCGTCGGCGCCGGGCGCCCCGGACCCGTGGCGGAGCAGCCGGCGCACCCGCCACCTCCGGGCGTGGAGCGCCTCGACGAGGGCGCTCCCGATGAGCCCGGAAGAGCCCGCGACGACGGCGAGCCGTCCGTCGCCGTCGTACTCGCCCGTCGGCCGCGTGGTCATCTCAGCCCAACCGGGCCAGCAGCGAGGACGCCTCCTGGCGGGAGCTGCCCTCCTCGGTGAGGTGACGGAGCTGCTCGGGGATCTCCTCGCCGCGGCTCGTCATCGCCTGCGCCCACAGTCGCCCGGCGCGGTAGCTCGAGCGGACGAGCGGCCCGGCCATGACGCCGAGGTAGCCGAGCTCGGTCGCGATGTCGGAGAGCTCGACGAACTCCTGCGGCTTGACCCAGCGGTCGACCGGGTGGTGGCGCAACGAGGGCCGCATGTACTGGTTGATCGTGATGAGGTCGGTGCCGGCCTCGCGGATGAGGCCGAGGGCCTCGACGACCTCGTCGAACGTCTCGCCCATGCCGAGCATGATGTTCGACTTCGTGACGAAGCCGTCGTCGCGGGCGGCGCGCAGGACCGAGAGCGAACGGTCGTAGCGGAACCCGGGCCGGATGCGCCGGAAGATCCGGGGCACGGTCTCGACGTTGTGCGCGAGCACCTCGGGACGCGAGGAGAACACCTCGGCGAGCTGGTCCGGGTCCGCGTCGAAGTCGGGGATGAGCAGCTCGACGCCGGTGCCCGGGTTGAGCCGGTGGATCTGCCGGACGGTCTCGGCGTAGAGCCAGGCGCCGCCGTCGTCGAGGTCGTCCCGGGCCACGCCGGTGATCGTCGAGTACTTCAGCCCCATGCGCCGCACCGAGCTCGCCACCTTGAGCGGCTCCGCACGGTCGAACAGGGCGGGCTTTCCGGTGTCGATCTGACAGAAGTCGCAGCGCCGCGTGCACTGGGCCCCGCCGATGAGGAACGTGGCCTCGCGGTCCTCCCAGCACTCGTAGATGTTGGGGCAGCCGGCCTCCTCGCACACGGTGTTGAGGCCCTGGCCGTGGACGAGGTCCTTGAGCTCGTTGTACTCCGGGCCCATCGTCGCGCGGGTCTTGATCCACTCCGGCTTCTGGCCGATCGGGGTCTCGGCGTTGCGCTTCTCGACCCGCAGCATCTTGCGCTCGCCCGGCGCGGGCCGCCGCGCGGGGGTCGGCTGCGACTCCGTTGCGTCGACCTTCGCGTCGCCGTGCCCGCCGCAGCCGCACGACCCGCCGCCCCCGCACCCGCATGAGCCGCCGGTGGCGCCGAGGGAGGTGAGCCCGAGGTCGACCGAGACGTACGGGTCGGCCGACCGCGTGGGACCTGTCGCCGGCGCGGCCGTGACGGCGTCGGCCGCGACGTCCGGCAGGGCGTGGGCGGCCGTCATCGGGAGCAGGTGACGCACGAGGGCGCGCTCGACCACGTCGGCGACCTCGCCGAGGGTGAACGGGCGGCCGAGCGACCGCTCGAGGGAGGTGACGTCGGCGTCGGGGATCCCGCAGGGAACGATCCGGTCGTACGCGCCGAGGTCGGGGGAGACGTTGAGGGCGATGCCGTGCATCGTCGTCGCGCGCGCGACGCGGACGCCGATCGCACAGATCTTCGCGTCGGGCGCCCCACCGGTACCCGGGACCCAGACGCCGGTGCGCCCGGGGACCCGCACGGTCGTCAGCCCGAGCTCGGAGCACGCGTCGATCACCGCGTCCTCGAGGGCACGCACGTAGGCGACGACGTCGACCGGCTCGGCCAGCCGCACGATCGGGTACACGACGAGCTGGCCCGGACCGTGCCAGGTGATGCGCCCGCCGCGGTCGACGTCGACCACCGGGGTGCCGTCCGTCGGCCGGTCGGAGCGCGCGGTGCGCCGGCCGGCCGTGTAGACGGGGTCGTGCTCGAGGAGGAGGAGCGTGTCGCTCCGCGTGCCGTCGGCGACCTCCGTGTGGACCTCCCGCTGCAGGTCCCAGGCCTGCCGGTAGTCCGTACGGGCGGTGCCGAGATCGAGCCTGCGCAGATCCATGCCCTCGACTCTAACCGCGCGGCGGTCGGTCGGTGCCACGGGGCCGACAGGTGGCCCCGCCGGGTGCGCGTGCGGGCGCCGGGCCCTGTCGGGGTACGACTCGACGGGCTGTCGAGCCCGACGGGTGCGCGGTCGAGGTTCGACGCGGACGGGCCCCGCGGTCACCCTCGGTGACTGCGGGGCCCGTCCGTGGTCCCTGAGGTCGGGTCAGAGGCCGAGGTCGCCCTCGAAGGAGCCCTCCTCGAGCCGCGCCTTCATCGTCTGGAGGAACCGCGCGGCGTCCGCACCGTCGATGAGCTGGTGGTCGTAGCTGATCGCCAGGTACATCATCGAGCGGATGGCGATCGCCTCGTTGCCGTCGGCGTCCTTGACCACGACCGGGCGGCGCGTGATCGTCCCGGTGCCGAGGATCGCAACGCCGGGCTGGTTGACGATCGGCGTGTCGAACAGCGCGCCGCCGGAGCCGGTGTTGGTGACCGTGAAGGTCGCACCGCTCACGTCGTCCGGGGTGACCTTGCCGGTGCGGGCCCGCTCGGCCTGCTCGGCGATCCGCTTGGCGATGCCGCCGAGCGTGAGGTCGCCGGCGTCCTTGACGACCGTGACCATGAGGCCCTTCTCGGTGTCGACCGCGATGCCGATGTTCTCGGCGTCGTGGTAGACGATGTTCTCGCCGTCGATCTCGGCGTTGAGCTTCGGGTGCGCCTTGAGCGCCTCCGTGGCCGACTTGACGAGGAACGGCAGGTACGTGAGCTTGACGCCCTCGTTGGCCTGGAAGGTCGACTTCGCGCGGGCCCGCAGGTCGGCGATGCGGGTGAGGTCCACCTCGACGACCGTGGTCAGCTGCGCGGTCGTCTGCATCGACTGCATCATCCGCTTGGCGATGACCTTGCGGGTGCGGGACATCTTCTCGGTCGTGCCGCGCAGGGTGGAGGCCGCCGGGACGGTCGTCGGCGCCTTGGCGGCCGGAGCGCCGGCCGCCGGAGCGGCCGCGGGGGCCGCCGACGCCTGGGCAGCGGCCTCGGCCGCGGCCTCGACGTCCTGCTTGCGGATCCGACCGCCGACGCCGGAGCCCGTCACCGTGGACAGGTCCACCCCGCGGTCGCGGGCGAGCTTGCGCACGAGGGGCGTGACGTAGGACGCGGCGCCCTCGGCGTCCGCGGGCGGGGCAGCCTGGGCCTGCGCCGGAGCAGCAGGTGCCTGCGCCGGGGGCGCCGGAGCAGCAGGCTTCTCGGCGGCCGGAGCGGACGGAGCCGCCGGAGCGGGCGCCTCGGCCGGGGGAGCGGCCGGTGCGGGCTTCTCCTCGGCCTTCGGCTCCTCGGCCTTCGGCTCCTGGGTCTTCGGCTCCTCGGCCTGCGCCGGGGCCGGTGCGGCCTCCTCGGCGGGGGCCGCGGCCGACCCGCCGGCGTCGCCGCCGATGACGGCGAGCACGGCGCCGACGTCGACGGTCTCGTCCTCGTTCACCCGGATCTCGGTGAGCGTGCCCGCGAACGGGGAGGGCACCTCGGTATCGACCTTGTCGGTCGAGACCTCGAGGAGGGGCTCGTCCACGGCGACCTCGTCGCCGACGGCCTTGAGCCACTGCGTGACCGTGCCCTCGGTGACAGACTCGCCGAGCGCCGGCATGGTGACCTCCTGGCCGCCGCCACCACCGGTGGACGCGGTCGCCGGCGCCGCCTCCTGGGCGGGCTCCTCGGCCTGGGCGGGCTCCTCGGCCTGCGCCGGAGCCACGTCCGCCGGCTCCTCGGCGGGAGCCTCCTCTGCGGGGGCCGCGTCCGCCGGCTCCTCGGACGGCTCCTCGGCGGGAGCCTCCTCCTGCGCGGGAGCGTCGTCGGCGCCACCGCCGCCGGAGCCGTCGCCGATGACCACGAGGTCGGTACCGACCTCGACGGTCTCGTCCTCCTCGACGAGGATCTTCTCGATCGTTCCGGCGACCGGCGACGGGACCTCGGTGTCGACCTTGTCGGTGGAGACCTCGAGCAGGGGCTCGTCGACCTCGATGGTGTCGCCGACGGCCTTGAGCCACTGGGTGACGGTGCCCTCGGTGACGGACTCGCCCAGCGCGGGCATCTTCACGGATTCAGACATGGTGGGTGCTTTCTCCTAGGCGCGGGCTCAGTTGTGGGAGTGCAGGGGCTTGCCGGCGAGCGCGAGTGCCGCCTCTCCGACGGCCTCGTTCTGGGTCGGGTGCGCGTGGACGAGGGCGGCGACGTCCTCGGGGTAGGCCTCCCAGTTGACGATGAGCTGGCCCTCGCCGATCTGCTCACCGATGCGGGCGCCGACGCCGTGGAAGCCGACGATCGGCCCGTCCTTCTCACGGACGAGCTTGATGAAGCCGGTGGTGCCGAGGATGCCCGACTTCCCGTTGCCGGCAAGGTTGAAGTCGACGGTCTCGACGTTGTCCTTGCCGAACCGCTCCTCGGCCTGGGGCTGGGTGAGGCCCACGGAGGCGATCTCCGGGTCGCAGTAGGTGACGCGCGGGATGTTCGCCTCCTCGATGACGACCGGGTTGAGGCCGGCGATCTCCTCGGCCACGAAGATGCCCTGCTGGAAGCCCCGGTGCGCGAGCTGCAGGCCCGGCACGATGTCGCCGACCGCGTACACGCCCGGCACGCTGGTCGCCAGGCGCTCGTTCGTCAGGACGAACCCGCGGTCCATCGCGACACCCTGCTCCTCGTACCCGAGGTTCGCGGTGGCCGGGCCACGGCCGACGGCGACGAGCAGGTAGTCGGCGTCGATCGACTTGCCGTCCTCGGTGGTGACCGTGACGCCGGAGTCGCTCTGCGTGACGCCGGAGAAGCGGGCCTTGGTGTGGAAGGTGATCTTCCGCTTGCGGAAGGCCCGCTCGAGCGCCTTGGAGACGGCCGGGTCCTCGTTGGGGACGAGGTTGGGCAGGCCCTCGATGATCGTCACGTCCGCGCCGAACGACTTCCAGACCGACGCGAACTCGACGCCGATGACGCCGCCGCCGAGGACGACGACCGAGCTCGGCACGTGGTCGAGCTCGAGCGCCTGCTCGGAGGTGATGACCCGGCCGCCGATCTCGAGGCCGGGGATCGACTTCGAGTAGGACCCGGAAGCGAGGATCACGTTGCGACCGACGAGACGGCGACCGCCGACCTCGACGGTGTTGGGCGCCACGAGGGTGCCCCAGCCGGTGACGTACTCGATCGAGGCGGAGGACACGAGGCCCTGCAGCCCCTTGTACAGCTTGCCGACGACGCCGTCGCGGTAGCCGTTGACGGTGGGCATGTCGATGCCGTCGAGGGAGGCCTTGACCCCGAACGTCTCCGAGTGCGCGATCTCGTCGGCCACCTCGGCGGCGTGGAGGAGCGCCTTGGTGGGGATGCAGCCGCGGTGCAGGCAGGTCCCCCCGAGCTTGTCCGCCTCGACGAGCGCCACGCTCAGCCCGAGCTGCGCCCCACGCAGGGCCGCGGCGTAACCGCCGCTCCCCGCTCCGAGGATGACGATGTCGTACTCCTGGTCTGCCACGTGCCTCTCCTTGCCGCAGGCTCGGCGGTCCACCTCACGGGGCCGCCATGTCAACAGGTCCAACCGTAGCCGCCCGGGATGGCCCGTCCCGCCGATGGGCCGAGCGCCAGGGCGCTTCACGGTCGATCGTGTCACGGCGGGGGCTCCCGGCGCGCGCCGGGAGCCCCCGCCGCCCGGTCACGAGGCGGCGCGCGCCTCGAGGTAGCCGAGCATCGTGCGCACGCCGTACCCGGTGCCGCCGACCGGGGTGTAGCCGAACGGCTTCGCCGAGTTGTAGCTGGGCCCGGCGATGTCGATGTGCGCCCACGGGGCGTCCCCGACGAACTGCTGGAGGAAGACGCCCGCCGTCAGCATGCCGCCGGCGCGCTCGCCGGAGTTCTTGAGGTCGGCGACGGGGGACCTCAGCCCGTCGAGCAGCTCCGGCGGGAGCGGCATCGGCCAGGCGGCCTCCCCGGCGGCGTCCGCGGCGGCGACGACGTCGGCGCGCGCGTCGTCGGTGCCCATGATCCCGGCGGTGCGGTCGCCGAGGGCGACGACCTGGGCGCCGGTGAGCGTGGCGATGTCGAGCACCGCGTCCGGCTTCGCGGCGACGGCGTCGACGAGCGCGTCCGCGAGGACGAGCCGCCCCTCGGCGTCGGTGTTCGTCACCTCGACCGTCGTGCCGTCGCGCTGGGTGAGGACGTCGGACGGACGCTGCGCCGTGCCGCTGGGGAGGTTCTCCGCCAGCGGGAGGTAGCCGGTCACGGCGACGGGGAGACCCAGCTCGGCGGCGGCCAGCACGGTGTGCAGGACGGCGGCGGCACCGGCCATGTCGGACTTCATCGTCTCCATCGACTTCGGCGGCTTGAGCGAGAGGCCGCCCGAGTCGAAGGTGATGCCCTTGCCCACGAGCGCGTACCGCTTCTTCGCGCGCTTCGGCGCGTAGCTGACGGTGACGAGGCGCGGCCCGCGCGTCGACCCCTTCCCGACGCCGACGAGGCCGCCGTAGCCGCCCGCCTCGAGCGCGGCGACGTCGAGGACGTCGACGGTCACCTTGGTCTTCCGCGCCAGCTCCTTCGCCCGGTCGGCGAACGACTCGGGGTAGAGCTCGCCGGGGGAGGCGTTGACGAGGTCGCGGGTGGCGTTGACGTGGCCGGCGACGATCCGTGCGCGGTCGGCGGCGGCGTCGATCTCCTTGCCCTTGACGGTCGCGAGGGTGAGGCGCTCGACGGGCGTCTCGGGCTCGGAACGGTAGGTGCCGGCGGAGAACGCGCCGAGCAGGGCGCCCTCGGCGACGGCCCCGGCGTCCGCGGCGTCCCGCGCCGGCAGGGCGAGGACGGCGTGCCCGACGCCGGACAGCGAGCGCGTGGCGGCGCCGGCCGCGCGGCGCAGCGCCTCGGCGTCGACCTCCTCGACCGGTCCGACCCCGGTGAGGACGACGGCGGGTGCCTTCCAGGACTCCGGGGCGGCGACGCGCACGACCTGATCGGGCTTCCCCGTCACGCCGAGGGCCGCGAGGCGGTCGGTGAGCGCCCCGTGGTGCCTGCCGAGCGCGTCGCTCCCGACGAGCGCGGGCCCGTGGCCGGTGGTGCCGACCCCGACGACGACGACGTCGGCCGTGATCGTGGTCGCTGACTTCGTGCTGGTCTCAAGTGTGGTCACCGCTCCAGGGTAGGACGACCGTGCGACGCCCCGGGCGGCCCGCCTAGGCTGCGCCCGTGCCCCTGCCCGACCCGTACCCCGCGATCTACCGCCGCCTGCTCACGCGCGTCGACCCCGAGGAGGCCCACGTCGCCGCGCTGCGGGCCATCGCCGCGGCCGGCAGGGTCGAGCCCGTGCGGCGCCTGCTCAAGGCGACGGTCGGGCGGGCCCCCGCGGTCCCTCTCGCGCCCGCGCCCCACGGCCCGTTCGCCCGTCAGGTGCCGTCCGTCGTCGGTCTGGCCGCCGGGATGGACAAGGACGGGCGCGCGATCCTCGGTCTCGACGCCCTCGGCTTCGGGTTCGTCGAGGTCGGGACCGTCACCGCGCACCCCCAGCCCGGCAACCCTCGCCCGCGGATGTGGCGCCACCCCGAGCTCCACGGCCTGCGCAACGCGATGGGCTTCAACAACGCCGGCGCCGACGTGCTCGCGCAGCGGCTGCGCGAGATGCGCTCGACCCGGCAGGGTCGCGGCGTCGTCGTCGGGGTCAACATCGGCAAGTCCCGGGTCACCCCGGTCGAGGACTCCGTGGCCGACCATGAGCACTCGGCCCGCGTGCTCGCGCGGTGGGCGGACTACCTGGTCGTCAACGTCTCCTCGCCCAACACGCCGGGCCTGCGGGAGCTCCAGCACGTCGACGCGCTGCGCCCCATCCTCACCGCGGTCCAGCGGGCCGCCGACGACGCCGCGGACCGTCGCGTGCCGCTGCTGGTGAAGATCGCGCCCGACCTCGCGCCAGCCGACGTCGACGCGGTCGCCGACCTCGCGCTCGACCTCGACCTGGCGGGCGTCTCGGCGACGAACACGACCATCGACCACGACCTCGGCGCCGGAGGACTGTCCGGCTCCCCGCTCACCCTGCGCTCCCGGGAGATCGTCGCGCGGCTGCGCGGGCGGCTCGGGCCGGACCGGGTGATCATCGGTGTCGGCGGCATCGGCTCCGTCGACGACGCCCGGGCGATGCTGGGTGCCGGCGCCGACCTCGTGCAGATCTACTCGTCGTTCGTCGAGCAGGGCCCGTTCCTGCCGGGCAGGCTCGCGCGCCAGGCATGACCGGCGTCCTCGACGCCTTCGGAACGATCGGCGTCCTCATCGGCGCGGGCGCGCTGCTCGCCCACCTGGGGATCGTCGACCTCGGGGTGCAGCGCGCGCTGAGCACCGTGGTGTTCTGGGTCGCGGTCCCGGCCCTGCTCGTCGGGGTCGTCGGCGCGGCCGACCTGGGCGACATCGTCTCCGGCGCCGCCCTCGCCCAGCTCCTGGCGGTCGTCGTCGCCTCCCTCCTGGTCGCCGTTCCGGCGCGCCTGATCCTCCGGCGCGACCTGGTGAGCACGACGGTCGCCGCGTCGCTCGTCGGGTTCGTCAACGCCATCAACCTCGGGCTGCCGCTCGCGATCTTCGCGCTCGACGACCCCACCGTCGTGGTCCCGATGGTGCTGATCCAGCTCGTCCTCGTCCAGCCGCTGATGATCACGGTGCTCGAGGTCTCGCGGGCCCGGCGCGGCGGGGCGGGGGAGTCCCGCGAGCAGGGGCGGGGCGCGGACGCTGCGAAGGCTCGGGGCGCCGGGCCCGTCCGCGCCGCCCTGCAGACGCTGGCCAACCCGATGCTGCTCGGCACCGCCGTCGGTATCGTGCTCTCGGCGACGGGCTGGGAGCTGCCGACGACGATCGACACCCCGCTGTCGATGCTCGGGGACATGACGATCCCCGCGATCCTCGTCGCGTTCGGCATCTCGCTCCGGCTCGGCCCGCGGATCGGCGAGGGCGGCTGGGCCGAGGTCGCCTGGATCACCGTCGTCAAGCTCGTCCTCATGCCGGCCGTCGGGGTCGGGGTCGCCCTCGCGCTCGGGCTCGACCGGACAGCCACGCTCGGGGTCGCGGTCGTCTGCGCCCTCCCGGCCGCCCAGAACATCTTCGTCATCGCCGGCGAGTACGGCCGCGGCGAGCAGCTGGCCCGCGACGGCATCGTCGTCACCACGGTGCTCTCGTTCCCGGCGATCCTCGGTATCGCGGCGGTCCTGGGCTAGGGGCGCGAGGCCCCGCGGACCGCTACTGCTTCGGCCGCACCGGCTCCCCGCCGATGCGCACCTGCGGCTTGGGCTGGCGGAGGAAGCGGGGGTACATCGAGCGGATGAACGCGTACCAGACGGTGCCCTTCTGGTAGCGCGCGCCGTGCTCGGCGACCAGGCGGCGCTTCATGAGGAACACGGCAATGACCGACGTGACGATCGACAGGACGAGGAGCACGTACATCGACATGACGATGACGCCCTCGTAGCCCGGGAAGAACTGCCCGACGATCAGCATGCCGAGCATGATGACGAACGCCCCGGGCAGGAAGATCTGCGAGGGCAGGAACTTGGCGTCGATCCAGTCGCGCGCCGCACGCCGCGCGGGCCCGCGGTCGCGGGCGGGCAGGTAGCGTTCGTCGCCCGTCCGCATCGCCTCCTGCTGGAGGGCGAACGCCTTGTTGCGCTCCGCCTTCGCCCGCTGGCGCGCCGCCTTGCGGTCGTTGACGACCAGCGGCTGGCGGTTGCGGGCGGCGGCCTCGGCCTTCGTCGGCGTGGGGCGGCCCTTGCGCGGCGTGGTGCCGGCGGCCGGCCGCTCGTCCACGACCTCCGGGGCGGCGCCGTCGTCCTCGGGCGCTGCGGGGGACGCGTCTGTGCGGCGAATTCTCACCTCAGCAGGGTAGTCGACCCGTCCGGCGGCCCGGGAGGGTGGCGGCGTGGCTCCGGGCACACGGACCGCGCCGGTCGCGGGTGGCCGGTCGGGCGGGACGCGAGGACCGGAGGGACCGGCTCCCGAGGTCGTGGGGTGGGGCTGGGGGCGTCGGCGGGTGGACGCCGTGGGGAGCGGCCCGCGCCGCGTCGCCTAGCCTCGTGGCGTGACCATCGACGACCTCATCGCCCGTGCCGAGCAGGACTACCCCCGGGTCCTCGCCGAGCTCTCCGAGCTCGTGACCATCCCGTCCGTGTCGAACCCCGCGTTCGACCAGGCGGCCGTCCGCGTGAGCGCGGAGGCCGTCGCCGGGCTGCTGCGGGGCGCCGGGATGCAGGACGTCCGGATCGCGGAGGCCACCACCGACGACGGCGCCGTCTCCCGACCCGCTGTCCTCGGCCACAAGGCGGGCCCTCCCGGGGCGCCCACGGTGCTGCTCTACGCGCACCACGACGTCCAGCCCCCGGGCGAGTCCGCCGGCTGGTCCACGGACGACCCGTTCGTCCCCGAGCTGCGCGGCGACCGGCTCTACGGCCGGGGCGCGGCGGACGACAAGGCGGGGATCCTCGCGCACGTCGGCGCGCTGCGGATCCTCGGCGACGACCTGCCGGTCAACGTCACCGTGTTCGTCGAGGGCGAGGAGGAGATCGGGTCGCCGACGTTCCGCTCGTTCCTCACCCAGCACCGCGACGCGCTCGCCGCGGACGTCATCGTGGTCGCCGACTCCTCGAACTGGGACGTGGGCACGCCGGCGCTGACCACCTCCCTGCGGGGCGTCGTCCAGGTCGAGGTGGAGGTCCGGGTCGCCCACCACGCCGTCCACTCCGGCCTCTTCGGCGGCCCCTCGCTCGACGCCGTCACCTCCCTCGCCCGGCTCATCTCGACCTTGCACGACGAGGACGGGGAGGTCGCCGTCGACGGGCTGCACGTCTCCGACGCCGAGCTCGTCGACTACCCCGAGGAGAGTTTCCGGACGTCATCGGGGATGCTCGACGAGGTCCGGCTCGCCGGCTCCGGGCCGCTCGCGGCGCGCCTGTGGAACAAGCCCGCGATCGCCGTGATCGGCCTCGACGCCACGCCCGTCGCGACGTCGTCGAACACCCTCATCCCCGCGGCGCGTGCCGCGATCTCGCTCCGCGTGGCGCCCGGGCAGGACCCGGCGGAGGCCGCCCGCGCCCTCACCGACCACCTCGAGTCCCGCGCGTCGCTCGGCGCGCAGGTGACGACGACCGTCGTCGAGTCCGGCCCGGGCTTCGACGGCAGCGGTGGCGGCCCGGCCACCGAGGCGGCCGAGTGGGCCCTCGCCCACGCGTGGGGCCGGCGCCCCGTCCACCAGGGCATGGGCGGCTCGATCCCGTTCATCGCCGACCTCAAGGAGACGTTCCCGCACGCGCAGATCCTCGTCACCGGCGTCGAGGACCCGGACTCGCGGGCGCACTCCGAGGACGAGTCCCTGCACGTGGGCGAGCACGCCCGCGCGGTCCTCGCCGAGGCCCTGCTGCTCGCCCGGCTCGGCGGGACCCTGTAACCGTGCGGGTCCTGCTGGCCACCGACCGGGTCGGTGCTCTCCCGGCCCGCGAGGTCGCCGCCGCCCTCGCGCAGGGCTGGGGCGTCGAGCGGCCCGACGACGACGTCCGCGAGCTCCCGCTGTCCGACGGCTCGGCGGGCCTGCTCGACGTCCTGCCGACCGCCGGGCGCGAGGTCGTCGTGGTCCCCGGACCGCTCGGTGACGACATCCCCGCCGGGCTCGCCCGGACGGGTAGCACCTGGTGGATCGACGCCGACGACGTCCTCGGCGCCCGGCTCGTCGGCGGGCGCGTGGCGGAGTCGCTCGAGCGCGGCAGCAGCGCCGGGCTCGGGGTGCTGCTCCGGCACGCCGCCGCCGCGGGCGCGGGCCGGGTGGTCGTCGGCCTGGGACCGGCGGGCGTGCACGACGCCGGGTCCGGCCTCGTCCACGAGCTCGGCGTCCCCGGCCCCGACGAGGACGGCCACTGCACGATCGGCGGGCGCGGGCTCGACGCGGACGGGGCCGCGGGCGCGGGACCTGACTCGCCGACCGGTCCGGTGCCCGGCGACGCGTCGGCCATCGACGATCTCGCCGAACGGGTGCGCCGGGCGGCCGACCGGCTGGCGGGCCTCGACGTCGTGCTCGCTCTCGGCGTGGACGAGCCGCTCACGGGCCTGCACGGCACGGGGGCCCAGCTCGCCGAGCGGCACGGCCTGGACCCCGTGGCCGCCCAGGACCTCGACGGACGGACCGGCCGGGCCGCGGAGCAGATCCTGCGCGCGGCCGCCGACCTGCCGCGCCGGACCTCCCTCCCGCTCGCCGGACCGCCGGACGCCTCGGGTGCGGCGGCAGCGCACGCGGGCCACGCGCACGCCGCGCCCGCAGCCGACGCTCGCCTGACGACCCGCACCGACGGTGGCGGCGCCGGGGGAGGGGCGGGACTCGCCCTGCTGGCGCTCGGCGCCCGGGCGTTCGAGGGGGCGGACGTCGTCGCCGACGAGCTCGGTCTGGCCGACGCGCTCGACGAGCTGGAGGGCGTGGGACTGGTCGTCACGTCCGCCTCGGAGGTGGGCCCCGACGAGGCGCGCCGCTCGGTGCTCGCGACCGTCGGCCGGGCCGCGGCGGCCCGTGCGCTCCCCGTCGTCGCCGTGGGGCGCACCGTCTCGTCCTCGCGCCGAGAGCTCGCCCCGACGGGCGTCTCCGCCACCGCCGCGCTCGTGCCCGGCCGGCACCCGGACGAGGCGCCGGCGGCGGACGACCCGGTGGCCCTGCGCCGCGCGCTCGTCGACCGGGGCGCCCGGCTCGCCAGGACATGGTCCAGGCCCTGATTCTCTGACGTCGTCGGGTCGGCGTTGACGTGACGCATCCGCCTCTCCCGTTCCGGTGCACCGGAGACGTACCCTGTGAGCGCGGGAACAACGCGCGCCGAGCGGGCGTTGCACCCGGGACCGGCCCGGGCCGGAGACGAACTGCGAGGAAGGACGTCCCATGACGGACACGACGATCGACCAGGCGCACGGTGTCAACCTGAGCGACGGCGCCGCTGCCAAGGTCAAGAGCCTGCTCGACCAGGAGGGGCGCGACGACCTGCGCCTGCGCGTGGCGGTCCAGCCCGGCGGCTGCTCGGGCCTCATCTACCAGCTGCACTTCGACGAGCGCATGCTCGACGGCGACCTCGTGCGCGACTTCGACGGCGTCGAGGTGATCGTCGACCGCATGTCGGCCCCGTACCTCGACGGCGCGTCGATCGACTTCGCCGACAGCATCGAGCGCCAGGGCTTCACCATCGACAACCCGAACGCCGGCGGCTCCTGCGCCTGCGGCGACTCGTTCCACTGACCGGCCCCACGGCGCGCCGACGCACCCGTCGGCGCGCCGTTGTGCTGCCCGGACACCCCCAGACCCCGACCCAGACGGAGATCTTGTGCGCCGACCCATCCGACTCGTGACCGCCGCCCTGCTCGGCGCCTCCCTCGCCCTCGCCGGCTGCACCGGCTCGGACGAGGAGGAGAGCACCGACGGCTCCGAGCAGCCCAGCGACGGCGAGGCCGCCACGCCGGCCGGCGAGGACCTGCCGACCGTCAGCACCGAGGTCGGCGAGACCCCGGTCGTCGAGTTCCCCGGCAGCGGCGCGCCCGAGACCCTGCAGACCGAGGTCGTGGTCGAGGGCGACGGCGCCGAGGTCGGCGCGGACGACGTGGTTGTGGCCAACTACTCGGGTCAGATCTGGGACGGCGAGGTCTTCGACTCCTCGTTCGACCGCGGAGCGCCCACCGCCTTCTCCCTCAACCAGGTCATCCCGGGCTGGAAGGAGGGACTGACGGGCACCCACGTGGGCGACCGCGTGGTCATCTCCATCCCGCCGGAGGACGGCTACGGCGAGACCGGCCAGCCCGCGGCCGGGATCGGTCCGGAGGACACGCTGCTCTTCGTCGTCGACGTGGTCGACACGTTCGCGCCCGACGCGCAGGCGGAGGCCGACGCGACCCCGGTCGAGCCGGCCCCCGACCTGCCCGTCACCATCGAGGGGGACCTCGGCAGCGCCGCGACCATCGCGGTCGAGGAGGGCGCCGAGGAGCCCACCGAGATGACCACCCACGTCATCGCCGAGGGCTCGGGCGACCCGGTCCCGGAGACGCCGGGCAGCACGGTGGTCCTCCAGTACGCCGCCGCCTCGTGGGACGGCTCGACGACCGAGTCGACCTGGGAGCTCGGGTCGGTCATGGCTCAGCCCGTGGGCATGGGCAGCGTCGCCGACGCGCTGACGGGGGTCCCCGTCGGGTCCCGGGTCGTCGTCCTCGCCCCGGCGCTGGCCGAGCAGGGCGTCCCGTCGTCGGCCTTCGTCTTCGACGTCGTCGGCGCCGTCGAGGGCCCACCGGTCGAGGGCGGCGAGTCCCCGTCCGAGTCGGGCTCGGAGTCCGGCTCCGGCGCCGAGAGCCCGTCGGAGAGCGCCTCCTGACCCCATCCTCGGACCGACACCTCGGACGGCCCCCGGCAGCGCGCAGGACGCGCCGCCGGGGGCCGTCCCGTCGATACCCGGCCGACGCCGGGACGCCGCCCCACCGGGTGCAACACGCGGGATCCGATCGGGCGGGCGATGGCGACGCTGCGTCGTGACGGCGGGGTAAGGTGGCCCGGACGGGCCTACGTCCCGCTCCACCACGGCTGTGCGGCCGCTGCCCGGGGCGGACGGCCGGCCCAGCTGATCAAGACGTCGGGAAAGGTCCACCGTGCGGAGTACTCAGTCCCACAAGCGGCGAACGCCGCTCCTCGCCGCGGCCGTGACGGCGAGCCTGCTGCTCGCCGGCTGCGCGGGAGAGAACGGTCCCTCGGAGGAGGGGATGGGCCTCGACGTCGGCTTCCTGCCGTCGACGCGGGACATGACGGACAAGACCGACCAGCTCATCAGCTTCTGGAACGGGACCTGGCTCGCCGCCCTGGCGGTCGGCGCCGCCGTCTGGATCATGACGCTCGTGTGCATCGTCGTGTACCGCAAGCGGAAGAACGACGACCGCCTCCCGGTGCAGACCCGCTACCACGTGCCGCTCGAGATGATGTTCACGGTCGTCCCCGTGCTCCTCGTCGGCACGCTCTTCTACTTCTCGCAGTCCTCGACCGCGACGATGCAGGACACCTCCGCGGAGGAGGACCTGGTCATCGACATCTACGGCAAGCAGTGGAGCTGGGACTTCGTCTACACCACCGACGGCGTGTACTACTCCGGCGGCCGCATGGACCTCACCGGCGAGGAGGGCGTCGAGGAGACCCTCCCGACCCTGTACCTCCCGGTCGACCAGACGGTCGAGATCGTCGTGCACTCCCGCGACGTCAACCACGCGATCTGGATCCCGGCCTTCCTCTACAAGGTCGACATGATCCCGGGCCGGACGAACTCCTTCGAGCTCACTCCCACCCGCGAGGGCGTATACTCGGGCAAGTGCGCCGAGCTCTGCGGCGAGTTCCACAGCGAGATGCTGTTCAACGTCGCGGTCGTCCCGCAGGAGGAGTACGACGCGATGATGGAGGAGTACCGGGCGAACGGTTGGGTGGGCGATCTGCCCGCGGAGCTGGGGCGTGACTACGACCTGCCCCGCTACCCGGTCGAGAGCGCGAGCGAGGGCAACTGATGGCGACCACGATCGAGGAGTCGGCACACACGTCCGACGGCGGTGAGCTCGTCCCCGGGCTGCGACCGCGGAAGCAGTCGATGGGCAAGATCATCGTCGACTGGATCACCTCGACCGACCACAAGACGATCGGGTACATGTACCTGATCACCGCGTTCGTGTTCTTCGCGATCGGTGGTCTGCTCGCCCTGGTCATCCGGCTCGAGCTCTTCTCGCCCGGCCTCATGCTCCAGTCGGCGGAGCAGTACAACCAGTTCTTCACGATGCACGGCACGATCATGCTGTTCCTGTTCGCGACGCCGCTGTTCACGGCGTTCGGCAACATCATGGTCCCGTTGCAGATCGGCGCGGCGGACGTCGCGTTCCCCAAGCTCAACATGTTCGCCTACTGGCTCTACCTGTTCGGCGGCATCGTCGTCGTGGCCGGGTTCCTCACCCCGCAGGGCGCGGCGAGCTTCGGCTGGACCGCCTACACCCCGCTGTCGACCGAGGCGTTCTCGCCCGGACTGGGTGGTGACCTGTGGGTCGTCGGCCTCGCGATGACCGGTTTCGGCACGATCTTCGGGTCGGTCAACTTCATCGCCACGATCATCTGCTACCGCGCCCCGGGCATGACGATGATGCGCGTCCCGGTCTTCACGTGGACCACGCTCGTCACCTCGCTGCTCGTGCTCATGGCGTTCCCCGTGCTGGCGTCCGCGCTGTTCGGGCTCGGGTTCGACCGCGTGCTCGGCGGGCAGATCTTCAATCCGGAGGCCGGCGGGGCGCTGCTGTGGCAGCACCTGTTCTGGTTCTTCGGCCACCCCGAGGTCTACGTCATCGCGCTGCCGTTCTTCGGCATCATCTCCGAGGTCATCCCGGTCTTCTCCCGCAAGCCCGTGTTCGGCTACCAGACGCTCATCTACGCGACGATCGCCATCGCCGCCCTGTCGATGACCGTGTGGGCGCACCACATGTACACGACCGGCGGGGTGATGCTCGACTTCTTCTCGCTGATGACGATGCTCATCGCGGTCCCGACGGGCGTGAAGTTCGTCAACTGGATCGGCACGATGTGGCGCGGGAAGCTGACCTTCGAGACGCCGATGCTGTGGGCGCTCGGGTTCATGACCACCTTCGTCTTCGGCGGCGTCACCGGCGTCATCCTCGCGGCGCCCGCGCTGGACTTCATCCTTCACGACACGTACTTCGTGGTCGCGCACTTCCACTACACGGTGTTCGGCACGGTCGTGTTCTCGATGTACGCGGGCATCCACTTCTGGTTCCCCAAGTGGACCGGCAAGATGCTCAACGAGACGCTCGGCAAGATCACGTTCTGGCTGACGTTCATCGGCTTCCACACGACGTTCCTCGTCCAGCACTGGCTCGGTGCCCAGGGCATGCCGCGCCGCTACGCGGACTACATGGTCGAGGACGGGTACCAGCTCTACAACCAGATCTCGACGGTCGGCGCGTTCATCCTCGCCAGCTCGACGATCTTCTTCTTCATCAACGTCTACGTCACGATGCGCGGCCCGCGTACCGTGTTCGTCGACGACCCGTGGGGCTTCGGCAACTCGCTCGAGTGGGCCACGGCCTCCCCGGTCCCGCGGCACAACTTCACGTCGCTGCCCCGGATCCGTTCGGAGCGGCCGGCGTTCGACCTCCACCACCCGGAGGTCACCGCCATGGAGCACACGGCGCCCGACGAGTCGGTGCTCGCCGCGGCCGGCCACGGGCGACGATCGTCGACGAACGACCAGGAGGTCCAGCGATGACGGCGCAGCAGCCCGACGGGAGCAGCACGGACCCCATCGGTATCGAGGAGCAGCAGCGCGAGATCCGCCCCATGCGGGTCGAGATCGTCATGTTCACGGCGCTCACCGTCTTCTTCACGCTGTGCGGCGTCGCGTACGCGATCGTCGCGGACTTCGAGTCCGTCGGCACGGTCGGCTTCCTCCTGCTCGGCGGGATGAACGGCTTCGTCGCCGTCTACCTGTGGCTCACCGCGCGCACGACCGACGCGGCGACCCGCTGGGAGGACGACCCGTACGGCGAGATCGCCGACCGCGCCGGCGACATCGGCGACTTCGCCCCGCGGTCGTGGTGGCCGCTCGTGCTCGGCGTCGCAGCGACCTTCGGGTTCGTCGGCATCGCGGCCGGTTGGTGGCTCACCGGTATCGGTTTCGTCATCGCGATCGTCGGCGTCGCCGGCCAGATGTACGAGGCCAACCGCGGCATCCACGCGCACTGATCCATGGGCGCCACGGCGCCGCAGACGACAAACGCGCCCGGCCCTCCACGCAAGGAGGGGCCGGGCCCGTTCGTCGTACGGAAGGAGCGTCAGGCGACGACGAGGCCGCCGGCCGAGGCCTGGACCTTGGCGAGGCGCTCGGCCACGTTCTGCCAGTTCGCGATGTTCCAGAACGCCTTGACGTAGTCCGCCTTGACGTTGAGGTAGTCGAGGTAGAACGCGTGCTCCCACATGTCGAGCATGAGCAGCGGGAGCGTGCCGACGGGCACGTTGTTCTGCTGGTCGAAGAGCTGGAAGACGACGAGCTTGTTCGACACCGAGTCGAAGGCGAGCACGGCCCAGCCGGAGCCCTGGATCGACGTGGCGGCGGCGGTGAAGTGCGCCTGGAACTTGTCGAAGCTGCCGAACGAGTCCTTGATCGCCTCGGCGAGCTCGCCCTCGGGCTGGCCGCCGCCCTCCGGGGAGAGGTTCTTCCAGAAGATCGAGTGGTTGATGTGGCCGCCGAGGTTGAACGCGAGGTCCTTCTCGAGCTTCGGGGCCGCGGCCAGGTCACCGGACTCGCGGGCCTCGGCGAGCTTCTCGAGGGCGGTGTTGGCACCCGTCACGTAGGTGTTGTGGTGCTTGGAGTGGTGGAGCTCCATGATCTTGCCGCTGATGTGGGGCTCGAGCGCCGCGTAGTCGTAGGGGAGCTCGGGAAGCGTGTACGTCATGCATGTCCTCCATCGTCTCGCCGGCCGGGGCCGGGTGTGTCGTGCTCACGGGCTGCGGGCCCGCTCACCAGTTGCAACAGCACGTGCTCCCCATTGTTCCCGGTTCCGTGAGCCCGCGCACCTTCGGACCGGCGGGAGCGGGGAAGGCCCGCCCGGTCCGCGCTCCCGCCGCGAGATCGCGTCCGGGGCGAGGGCCCGCGTGCGTGGTTCGGCGCGCGAACGGCCGGACGACGACGAACGGCGCCACCCGCGTGGGGTGACGCCGTTCGTCGTCGTGCCGGTGGTCGAGGTGCCGGTCAGTCCCGGATGAGACGCGCGCTCGAGAGCGAGGCGGGCGGCTCCTCGTGGTGCTCCTCGGCGGGGTCCGTGCCCTCGACGAGGCCGTGGCGGTGCGTCTCGGCCTCGGCGAGCTCGGCGGGCGTCACCGGCTCGACGCGGTCCTCGTAGAACCACCTCGAGAAGGCCCGGCGCAGCTTGCCGGGGCCGCGCTGGCCCGCAGGCCGGTCGACACCGTTCTCGTCGACCTCGGGCTCCTCGAGCACCGGGCGACCGGCCTCGTAGCCGACGAGCGTCCAGCGCTCGTGCTCGTCGAGGGGGCGGTGCCAGCTGTGCATCGAGCCGTCGGGCAGCTGGACGAGCCGGCCGGTGTTGTGGCCCTCGAGGACCAGCTCGCGGTCCCGGCGCTGCAGCGCGAGGCAGATGCGCTTGACGAGCGGGAAGAGGATGAACGGGAGCGCGAAGAAGGCGACCCGGAACGCCCACGTGATCTGGTTGATCGACAGGTCGAAGTGGGTGGCGATGATGTCGTTCGAGCCGGCCGCGAACAGCAGCCCGAACTCGGCGATGATGATGACGCCGACGGCGGTGCGCACGGGCACGTTGCGCGGGCGGTCGAGGACGTGGTGCTCGCGGCGGTCGCCGGTCACCCACTGCTCGATGAACGGCCACATGGCCAGGAGCCCGAAGAGGATGCCGGGGATGACGACGCCGGGCACGAGCACGTTGAACGGGATCGTGAACCCGCCGATGACGACCTCGGTCTGCCCCGGCATGAGCCGGAGCGCGCCCTCGAGGAAGAGCATGTACCAGTCGGGCTGGGCGCCGGCGCCCACGGGGGAGGGGTCGTAGGGCCCGTAGTTCCACACGTTGTTGATCGACATCGTCGCGCCCATGAGCGCGAGGACACCGAACACGACGAAGAAGAAGCCGCCCGCCTTGGCCATGTAGACCGGGAACAGCGGGAACCCGACGACGTTCTTCTCGGTCCGGCCGGGGCCGGGGTACTGCGTGTGCTTGTAGACCACGACGAGCATGAGGTGGACGGCGACGAGCGCGAGGATGAGCCCCGGGATGATGAGGATGTGCACCGTGAACAGCCGCGGGATGATGTCGGTGCCCGGGAACTCCCCGCCGAACAGCCCGTAGCTGGCGTAGCTGCCGATGATCGGGATGCTCTTCGCCACGCCGTCGGCGATGCGCAGGCCGTTGCCCGAGAGGACGTCGTCCGGCAGCGAGTAGCCGGAGAAGCCGGCGAGCAGGCCGAGGATCATCAGGCCGAAGCCGACGAGCCAGTTGATCTCGCGCGGCTTGCGGAACGCACCGGTGAAGAAGATGCGGAACATGTGCGTGACGATCGACGCCATGAACAGCAGGGCGGCCCAGTGGTGGATCTGCCGCATGAGCAGACCGCCCTTGACCTCGAAGGACATGTAGACGGTCGAGCGGAACGCCTCGGACATCTCGACGCCCTGCATCGTCACCGGGAGGGCGTCCTCCGGGTAGACGGTGTGGCCCATCGAGGGGACGAAGAACATCGTGAGGAAGATGCCCGTGATGATGAGCGTGATGAAGCTGTAGAGCGCGATCTCGCCCAGCAGGAACGACCAGTGGTCGGGGAACAGCTTGCGGGCGAACTCCTTGACGAGCTTCGCTCCGCCGACACGCTCGTCGAGCATGACGCCGGCCTTGCCGGCCGCGGTCCGCGGCGCGGAGGCGGGCAGCGCGTTGGGGGTGGCGGTCGTGGTCACTTGAGACGCTCCCAGTAGCTCGCCCCGATGGGCTCGTCGAAGTCGGCGGTCGCGATGAGGTAGCCCTCGGTGTCGACGGCGATCGGCAGCTGCGGCAGCGGGCGCTTGGCCGGGCCGAAGACGACCTTCGCGCCGTCGGTCATGTCGAACGTCGACTGGTGGCACGGGCACAGCAGCTCGTGCGTCGTCTGCTCGTAGAGCGCGACGGGGCAACCCACGTGCGTGCAGATCTTCGAGTACGCGACGATGCCGTCGTAGCTCCAGTCCTGCCGCTCGGGTGCCTCGGTGATGATGCCGGGGTCCATCCGGACGAGGATGACGACGGCCTTGGCCTTCTCCTCGTAGTAGTGCTCCTCGGCGTCCATGCCCTGCGGGACGATGTGGAAGACCGAGCCGCGCGTGACCGCGGAGGCCTGCACCGGGTCGCCCGTCGGGTCGATCGCGAGGCGGCGGCCCACGCGGCCGTCGGCCGTCTCGCCGAAGAAGCTCGGGTCGGCGTCCTCGGGCGTGTCGCCCCAGATCGTGTGGCGGAACTTGTCGACGTCCCAGTCCCGGCCGAGGTTGCCGACCAGGGGCACGACGAAGGGGAGCGGGGCGAGGGCGAGGGCGCCGGCGAGCGCGCCCTTGAGCAGCGGTCGGCGGGCGATGTTCGAGTCGTCCGCGCCGCGCTGGAGGATCTGCTGCGCCTCGGCCCGCTCGGCGGCGCCGGACGCGACGGAGTGGCGCTCCTCGATCTGCTCCTCGTCGTTCATCAGCGACTTCGCCCAGTGGACGGCCGCGATCCCGATGCCCAGCGCGCCGATCCCGAGGCCCAGGCCGAGGGAGAGGTTGGAGAGCCGGACGCTCATCATCTCGGCGTTGAGCGGCAGGACGACGTAGAGGACGATGCCGGCGACCGACGCGACGATCGAGATCGTCAGCAGGGCCACGACGATGGCCTCGGACCGCTTGGCGGCGGCCGGGTCCGAGTCGCCCAGGCGGTGCTTGTGCGGGGCCAGGCCGGGGTTCTCGAACCGCTCCTGGACCGCGACCGCGGAGTCGCTCTCGCGGCCGGTCGCCACCTCGCGGTGGTGGTCGTTGTGGGGGGTGGTGCTCACGAGGACTTCGCTCCGATCCAGACCGAGGCGGCGACGAGGACGCCCATGCCGACGATCCACACCCACACGCCCTCGTTGACGGGGCCGACGGAGCCGAGCGAGAGCCCGCCCACGGACACGTCACGCTGCGCGACGAGGTAGGCGATGACGTCCCGCTTGCCCTCGGGGGTGATGTTGGCGTCGTTGAACACCGGCATCGACTGCGGGCCGGTGAGCATGGCCTCGTAGATCTCGGTCGGGGTGGAGCCGTCGAGGGCGGGCGCGTACCGGCCCTCCGAGAGGGCGCCGCCGGCGCCGACCGCGTTGTGGCACATCGCGCAGTTGGTGCGGAAGAGCTCCATGCCGTTGGCGGCGTCACCCATCTCCGGGTCGACCTGCTCGGCGGTGGGAACCGACGGGCCGGGGCCGAGGGCCGCGACGAACGCGGCGACCTGGTTGATCTCCTCGGGCGTGAAGCTCGGGTTGCCGGCGGGGGCCTGCGGGCCGTTCATGCGCATCGGCATCCGGCCGGTGGCCATCTGGAAGTCGACGCTCGCCGCGCCGACGCCGACGAGCGACGGGCCGATGTCCGTGCCCGTGGCGTCGAGGCCGTGGCAGGTGGCGCAGTTGGCCTGGAACAGCCGCTCGCCGGCCTCGGCGTCCTCCGAGGAGCTCTCGGCGGACGTCGCGTCCGCGGTGCCCGCGTCGACGAGGGCGAGGACCCCGCCCGTCATCAGCAGTGCGAGCAGGAGCAGGATGACCGGTGCGTACCGGCTCCTCCTGCGGGCGGCGAGTGCCTTCACGATTCTCGACCTCTCGGTGGTGAGTGCGGTGGTGGGGGTCGTGGGATGTCGGGGCTGGTCCGGACCTTTCCGTGCCGCGCCCCGGCGACGCTATCTGATGACGTAGATGATGATGAACAGGCCGATCCAGACGACGTCGACGAAGTGCCAGTAGTACGACACGACGACGGCGGAGCCGGCCTCGAGGTGGCCGAAGACCTTGGCCTGGTACGAGCGGCCGAGGACGTAGAGGAACGCGATGAGCCCGCCGATGACGTGCAGCGCGTGGAAGCCGGTCGTGATGTAGAAGACCGACGAGTACGAGCTCGCCTGGATCGTCACGCCGTGGTGCATGAGCTCGATGTACTCGGTCGTCTGACCGGCGACGAAGATCGCGCCGAGGACGAAGGAGAGCACGTACCACTCGTTCATGCCCCAGCGGCGGATGTCGAGCATCGAGCCGGTGCGGGACTGCTGGAACCGCTCGGCGGCCCACACGCCCATCTGGCAGGTGAAGGAGCTGGCGACGAGGATAATCGTGATGCTCAGCGCCCACGGGAAGTTGAGGACGGACGCCTCGTCCGACCACGCCTCCGGTCCGGCGACGGACCGGTGCGTGAAGTACATCGCGAACAGTCCCGCGAAGAACATCAGCTCCGAGCTGAGCCAGACGATGACGCCGACCGACAGCGGGTTCGGCCGGTTCACCGTTCCCGGGACGTGGGCGGGTGCAGAGGTAGACGACACCCGGTCATTATGACCCACCCGAGGAGGTGCGCGGACCTCTCCCGTCGGCGCGCCGACAGGTCGGGACGGCCGCGCGACGTGGTACCCGCGGGGGAGGCGGCCGGTCCCGGCGGTCTGTGGGTCGCGCCACGGCCGGGTGGCGCGGCGCGGCGGGCCTACGATGTGCGGGGCAGCCCGGCCGTGCCGGGCCGCCGGGCACCGGACTTGTGAGGAGCAGGACATGACCGTGACCAGGGCCGACCATGGGGCCGAGCCGGCGAAGGACGTCGACGAGGGACGCCTGAGAGTCCTCGTGTTCTCGGACGACTCCGCCACCCGCCGCGAGATCGTCTCCTCGGTCGGGCGGCGCCCCGCGCGCGACGTCCCCCTGGTCGACCTGGTCGAGACCGCCACGGCCGAGGCGGTCGTCGAGGCCGTCGAGGCCGGCGGGATCGCCGCTCTCGTCCTCGACGCGGAGGCGGCCAAGGAGGGCGGGATGTCGCTCACCCGCCGCCTGAAGACGAGCGTCTACAACTGCCCGCCCGTGCTGCTGATGATCGCCCGTCCCCAGGACCGGTGGCTCGCCACCTGGTCGGAGGCCGACGCCGTCGCCACCTACCCGGTCGACCCGCGGGAGCTCCAGGAGGCCCTGTCCGGCCTGCTCCGCGAGCGCCTGTCGTGAGGTCGGGGCGCGCCGCACGCTGGCCCGACCTCCTCGCCCGCGTGGTCGCGGGGGAGGACCTCTCCGCCCGGGACACCGCGTGGGCGATGAACGAGGTGATGACCGGCGCGACGGACGACGTGGTGCTCGGCGGCTTCCTCACCGCGCTCAGCACCAAGGGCGAGTCCGTCGAGGAGCTGCGCGGGCTCGCCGACGAGATGCTCGCGCACGCCCTGCCGGTCGACGTGCCCTCCGACGTGGTCGACATCGTCGGGACGGGGGGCGACCGCCTGCGGACCGTCAACATCTCGACGATGGCCTCGCTCGTCATCGCCGGGACCGGCGTGCGCGTGGTCAAGCACGGCAACCGGGCGTCGTCCTCCGCGTCCGGCTCGGCCGACGTCCTCGAGCGGCTCGGGGTGGATCTCGACCTCGACGTGCCCACGGTCGAGCGGGTGTTCCACGAGAACGGCCTGACGTTCTGCTTCGCCAACATGTTCCACCCGTCGATGCGGTACGCCGCCCCCACCCGGCGCGCGCTGGGGATCGGGACGGCGTTCAACCTGCTCGGGCCCCTGACGAACCCGGCCCGCCCCCGCGCGGGCGCCATCGGCGTCTCCCCGGTCCGCAGCGCCCCGCTGGTCGCCGGCGTGCTCGCGGCCCGCGGCACCTCTGCGCTCGTGTTCCGCGGACGCGACAACGGGCTCGACGAGCTGTCGTCGACCACCGTCAACCAGGTGTGGGAGGTCACGGACGGCGAGGTGCACGCCCGCGAGATCGACGCCGTCGCCCAGCTCGGCCTGGCCCCGACCACGGTCGAGGACCTGCGGGGCCAGGACGCCGGCTACAACGCCGGTGTGGCGGAGCGGCTCCTGGCCGGCGAGACCGGTCCCGTGCGCGAGGCGGTGCTGCTCAACGCGGCCGCCGCCCTCGTCGCCGACGGCACCCTGCCCGGGCTGGACCGTGCGGAGCAGCCGGACCTCGTCGCGCGGCTGCGGACGGGCATCGACCACGCCCGGGAGTCCGTCGACACCGGCGCCGCGCGCGCCCGGCTCGACCGCTGGATCGAGCTCACCGACAGCTGAGGGCCGGACCTCGCCCAGAATATCAAGCGGGAGAACTGGATTGTTCGATATCCAGTCCTCCCGCTTGATTCATTGGGCAGTCAGTCGAGGCCGATGTGGAACGCCTGCTCGAGGTCGTTGCGGGAGTAGGCCTGGAACGCGAGGTACGTCGTCGTCCCCGTGACGCCCTCGATCTTGCCGAGCCGGTCGGACACGACGACCGCGAGGTCCTCGTGCTGCGCCACCCGGGCGATCGCGACGAGGTCGAAGTCCCCCGTGACGGAGTAGACCTCGGCGATGCCGTCGAGGTCGGCCACGC
Source organism: Georgenia sp. Z1344 (assembly GCF_057652375.1). Taxonomy (NCBI): domain Bacteria; kingdom Bacillati; phylum Actinomycetota; class Actinomycetes; order Allobogoriellales; family Allobogoriellaceae; genus Georgenia; species Georgenia sp. Z1344. The sequence continues at coordinate 3,155,025 of NZ_CM172728.1, forward strand.
CCTGGGCGACCTCGGGGATCCTGGCCACGTCGGCCTCGATCATGACGATGGCGGTGAGCATGTCTCCTCCTGGAGGTCGGTCGGTCGCCGGGCGGTGCCGGGGCTGGGACGGCGTCAGCGGCGCCGGCCCCCATCATCCCCGATGAGCGAGTCGGGTCCGGGCGGCAGGGGCAGGGAGGCGGCACCGCCGGTCGGCGAGCCGAGCGGCGCGTCGCCGGAGTGCTCGACGATCCGGGTGCCGCCCCGCCACAGCCAGTCGGCGAGGATCTCGGTCTCCTCCGCCGACGCCGCGCCCCACTCGCTGCTCGGCGGTTGCACGTGCTCGGCGGTCGCGACGAGGTCGGCCACGGTGTCCATCGGGTCGACGCCCCGCGGGGACACGGCGGTCCCGGCCAGCCGGCCGTGCCGCACCACGACGATCTCCCACCCGCCGGCGGCCAGGGCGCGGGCGGCGACGATCTGCGCGGTCGCGACCAGCGGACGCAGCAGCTCGGTGCGCCGGGCCGCGACGAGCAGCGCCCGCAGCCGGTCGCGCTCCGTCCCGGCCTCCTCGTACCGCTGCCGTGCGGCCAGCTCCCGGATCCGGGCACGCAGCCGGGCGTTCACCTCCGAGACGTCGCCCGCCAGCACCCGGCGCACCGCCGCGACCGCGTCCTCGTGCGGGAGCGGCTCCGACGTGCCGGCGGCACGCGTGCGGGGGCGGATCTCGAGCAGTGCGGGGGAGCCGACGCACGGCGCCGAGCACTGGCCGAGCTCGGCGAGCGCGCAGGCGCGGGCGTCGGCGCGCGGGGTGGCGGGCAGTCGCGTGGTGCAGCGACGCACGGGCACGGCGGCCTGGATCGCCTCGACCGCGCGCTGGGCCGCCCTGTGGGACGTGAACGGCCCGATCGCGGAGTCCAGGCCCCCGGCCGGCAGGGATCGGACGATCGTCACCCGCGGGTGCGCCTCGTCGGTCAGCCGGACCCAGGGCATCCGCGCCGGCCGCTTCGAGCGCCGGTTGTAGGGCGGGTCGAGCTCGGCGATGAGGCGCAGCTCGCGGACCTGGGCCTCGAGCACGGTGGCGCACGGGATCTCCTCGACCGACACGGCCAGGTCGACCATCTCGCCGATCCGCGCCCGGCGCTCGGCGCTCGTGAAGTAGGAGCGCACCCGCTGGCGCAGGTTCGTCGCCCGGCCGACGTACAGCACCTGCTGATCGGGGCCGACGAACCGGTAGACGCCCGGGCCGCGCGAGAGCCCGTCGGCGAGGGTCGACTTGCGTCGGCGGTGGGCGGGCACCTGCTCGGCCAGCGTCGGCAGGTCCTCGCGGTGCGTGATGCCGAGCGGGGTGAGTCGGCCGATGAGGGCGTGCAGGACGTCGACGGTCGCGCGCGCGTCGGACAGGGCCCGGTGGTCCGGCGTCGTCGTCGCCCCGAAGTACGCGGCGAGCGTGCCGAGCTTGCGGTTGGGCACCTCGTCGTTGGTGACGACGCGGCGGGCGAGCTGGACGGTGTCGACGATCATCGGCCGGGGCCACTCCCGCCCGGCGCGGCGGAACGCCTCCTTGAGGAAGCCGACGTCGAACCGCGCGTTGTGCGCGACCAGAACGGAGCCCGTCTCCAGGCCGGCCATCTCGAGGAAGGTGGGGAGCACCTCCTCGATCGGCGGCGCGGGCGTGACCATCGCCGTCGTGATGCCGGTGAGGACCGTGATCTGCGGCGGGATGGGGACGCCCGGGTTGACCAGCGTGCCGAGCTCGGCGAGCACCTCGCCGCCGCGGACCTTGACGGCACCGATCTCGGTGATCCGGTCCGACCTGGCCGCCCCGCCGGTGGTCTCCAGGTCGACGACGACGAACGTCACCTCGCTCAGCGGCGTCCCGAGCTCGTCGAGCCCGACCTGGTAGGGCCGGCCGCCCGGCCCGCCGTCCTCGGTCGCGAGGCGGCGACCGGGCGGCGGGGCGAGCATCGAGGTCATCCCGTGAGGCTACGGACGCGCGCCGACAACGCGCGCGAGCGGGACGGGTCCGGCGCGTCGGAGCGGCGTGGCCCCACGCGCCGTGGTCCGCGCCCGACGGCGTTCCCGTCGGCCGCGTGACATGGCTCCGCGGTCACGACGAGGTGCCGGCCCCGCCGTTGTCGCGTCGGGTCCGGGCGTCGGAGTAGAGCGAGTCGACGACGTCGGCGTGATCGGCGAGCACCGCGGACCGCTTCACCTTGAGCGACGGCGTGAGGTAGCCGTTGTCGACCGTGAGGTCCTCGGGGAGGATGACGAACTCCTTGATCTGCTCGGCGCGCGAGAACTTCGTGTTGACCCGGTCGATGCCCTGCTGGAGCCGCTCGCGGACGAACGGGTCGGTGCGCGCCTGCTCGGGCGTGAGCGGGTCCCGGCCGTGGTTCGCGAGCCAGCCGGGCAGCATCTCCTCGTCGAGCGTGAGCAGGGCCGCGATGAACGGCTGCTTGTCGCCCACCACCACGCACTGGGAGACGAGCGGGTGTCCGCGCAGCGGGTCCTCGAGCAGGGCGGGGACCACGTTCTTGCCGCCGGCCGTCACGATGATCTCCTTCTTGCGGCCGGTGATCCGCAGGTGCCCGTCGTCGAGCGAGCCGAGGTCGCCCGTGCGGAAGAAGCCGTCCTCGGTGAAGGCGTCCGCGCCGACCCCGCCGCGGTAGCCGCGGAACACGGGCAGGCCCCGCACCTCGATCTCGGAGTCCTCGGCGATGCGGATCTCGGTGCCGGGCATCGGCAGGCCCACCGTGCCGATGCGCAGGGAGTCGGGCCGGCAGACGGCGATCGGCGCCGTCGTCTCGGTGAGGCCGTAGCCCTCGAGGACGACCAGGCCGACGCCGCGGTAGAAGTGCCCGAGCCGCTCGCCGAGCGGCGCACCGCCCGAGACCGCGTACTTCAGGCGGCCGCCCATGACGTCCCTCAGCTTGCCGAGGACGAGGCGGTCGAGGACCCGGTAGCGGGCCTTGAGCAGGGCGGAGGGGCCCGAGGGGGTGTCGAGCGCCCGCGAGTACTGCTCGGCGGCCTGCGCCGCAGCGCGGAACAGCTTGAGCTTGATGCCGCTGCCCGCCTTCTGCTCGGCCGAGTTGTAGACCTTCTCCCAGATCCGGGGGACCGAGAGGAGGAGGGTGGGCCGGAAGACGGCGAGGTCCGCGACCGCCTCCTTCGGGTCGGGGGCGTGCCCGAGCGGGACGCCGGCGGCGAGGATGAGGACCTCGACGAAGCGGGCGAAGACGTGGGCCAGCGGGATGAACAGCAGCGTGCAGGAGCCGGGCTGCGCGACGACCTCGTGGAGGTCGTGCACCGACTCGACGGCGAGCACGGCGAAGTTCTCGTGGGTGAGCTCGGCGCCCTTGGGGCGGCCGGTCGTGCCCGAGGTGTAGATGATCGTCGCGAGGTCGGCGAGCCGGACGGCCCGCTGGCGCTCCCGGACCTGCTCGTCGGTCACGTCGGCGCCGCGGGTGGTCAGCTCCTCCAGGGCGCCGTCGTCGATGACGAGGACCTCGCGCAGCGTCGGGGTGCCACCCTCGAGCGTGCCCGCCTCGCGCAGGACCTCCGCGTTGGCCCCGGTCTCCGCGAACGCGACCGTGACCGCGGCGTCGTTGACGATCCACTGGGCCTGGTCGGACGCGGAGGACTCGTAGATCGGTACCGGCACCGCTCCGACGTACCAGGCGGCGAGGTCGAGGAGCGTCCACTCCAGCCGGGTGCGGCACATGATCGCGACCGAGTCGCCGGCTCCGACCCCGGAGGCGACGAGGCCCTTCGCGAGCGCCTCGACGCGGGCGAGGCTCCAGGCGGCGTCCCGGTCGACCCACTCGCCGTCGACCTTCTCCCGGAACAGCACGCGGCCCGGTGTCTCCCGGGCGTGGTCGACCAGCAGAGTGGTGATCGAGGAGTCGTCGGGCACGTCGATCACGCGGGGGAGCGAGGCGATCGGGCGGGGGGCGTGCTCGCTGGACATGGGGGCCTCCGTCGGCTCGTGGTCCTGCCGGGCGAACGCGGCCGCCCTGACGTCGTTGGTGGGGCAAGAGTAGGCGGCGGCGGGCGGTCCTGCGCGCGGCGCGACGACGCGGTCCGGCCGTGTCGGTGTCTGCGCCCGTCGCCGGTGCAGCCGTTCCCGGCGCGTCGCCGCGCACGGCCCGGCGCGCGGCGCGACCGGCCGCGGGGCGTCCCGGTCAGACGACGGCGCCGTCCGAGCCGTGGCCGCGCTCGCCGGGGAGACGACGGACGAGCAGGGTGATGCCCCCGATCGTGACGGCGAGCCCGAGCAGCATGATCAGCACCGACGGGGGACGACCGACCAGGCCGAGGACGATGCCGGCGACGATCGGGCCGATCGCGAGGAGCCACCCGACGACAGCGCCGGGGTCGGACAGGTCCGGTCCGGGCGGGTCGGGCTCGACGAAGCCGTCGATGCCCCACGCCGGGTCCTCCGGGTGCTCCTCGAGCAGCTCGTCGCGCGGCCCGAGCGGACGGGGCGTGCGCGCCGGCCGGTCGTCGGTGGCCGGGGGAGCCGGGGAACGGACGGGCGCGGCACCGAGCTGGTCGAGGATCGACGCGAACCGGCGGTCGACCTCTGCGTCGTCGAGCTCGCCCGCGCCGGAGGTGTTCGCGCCGTCGGGCCGCCCCGCGCCGGAGGGGGACCGGTCGTCGGAGGGGTTCTCGTCGTCGGGATCCTCGGGAGAGGTGCCGGGACCGGGCTCGCGCCCGTGGTCGTTCCCCGCGGACGGCGGGCCGACCGACGTCCGCTCGTCGTCGCCCGGCTCCTCGGGGTACGTGGTCACCCGGCCACGGTATCGCCGCGGGCGCCCGCGCGGGCCGCGGGGGCGGCGGCCCCGCTCCTAGGATGGAGGGGTCCACGATGACCTCGCCGTCGAAAGGCCACCCATGACTGTCCGCCGCGTCGCCCTGCTCACCGCGGGCGGGTTCGCCCCGTGCCTGTCCTCCGCCGTCGGCGGCCTGATCGAGCGCTACACCGAGATCGACCCCGAGGTCGAGATCATCGCCTACCAGCACGGCTACCACGGGCTGCTCACCGGCACCTCGATCGAGATCACCCCCGAGGCGCGCGCGCAGGCACCGATCCTCCACCGGTTCGGGGGCAGCCCGATCGGCAACTCGCGCGTCAAGCTGACGAACGTCAAGAACCTCTTCGAGCGCGGGCTCGTGGCGGAGGGGCAGAACCCGCTCCAGGTGGCCGCCGACCAGCTCGTGGCCGACCGGATCGACGTCCTGCACACCATCGGCGGCGACGACACCAACACCACGGCCGCCGACCTCGCGCAGTTCCTCGAGGAGAACGGCCACCACATGACGGTGGTCGGCCTCCCGAAGACGATCGACAACGACATCGTGCCCGTCCGGCAGTCGCTGGGGGCCTGGACCGCCGCCGGCGAGGCCGCCGAGTTCGCCGCCAACATCGTCGGCGAGCACCGGTCCAACCCCCGCATGCTCATCGTCCACGAGGTGATGGGGCGGCACTGCGGGTACCTCACGGCGGCCGCCGCCCGGCGCTACCGGACGTGGCTCGACGCCCAGGAGTGGGCGCCGGCGCTGGGTCTGACCCGCGAGCGGTGGGACGTGCACGCGGTCTTCCTGCCCGAGCTGCACCTCGACATCGACGCCGAGGCCGAGCGCCTGCGCGCGATCATGGACGCCCAGGGCAACGTCAACGTCTTCCTCTCCGAGGGCGCGGGCGTCCCCGAGATCGTCGCCGAGCTCGAGGCGAGCGGCGAGGAGGTCGAGCGCGACCCGTTCGGCCACGTCAAGCTCGACACGATCAACCCGGGCGCCTGGTTCGCCGAGCAGTTCGCCGAGAAGCTCGGCGCCGAGAAGGTCATGGTGCAGAAGTCGGGTTACTTCTCCCGCTCCGCGGCCGCGGACCCGGACGACCTGCGGCTCATCAAGTCGATGACCGACCTCGCCGTCCAGGTGGCGCTCGAGGGCGGCTCCGGCCTCATCGGGCACGACGAGGAGCGCGGCGGGCTCCTGCGCGCGATCGAGCACGAGCGGGTCGCCGGGGGCAAGGCGTTCGACATCTCCCAGGAGTGGTTCACCGACCTCATGGCCGCGACCGGCCAGGACGTGCGGGCCGCGGAGCAGACCGCGCACTGACGCGTCGCGGGCGCGGTGGCGGCGACGTCACCGCGCCCGCGCGTCGTAGGTCACGTCCGACGACCGGGCGGGACGTCCCCGGCCCGCGGCGCCCTGCCTACGATGGCGCGGTGAACGTCGAGCCCACCGCGGAGACCCTGGCCGGACTGCAGCAGTGGCGGAGCATGACCGCCGCCCAGCAGCCGACCTATCCCGACCCGGAGGCGCTGTCGGCCGTCGTCTCCGAGCTCGAGTCGAGCCCCCCGCTCATCTTCGCCGGCGAGGCGGACCGGCTCACCGGTCTCATGGCCGCCGCCGGACGCGGGGAGGCCTTCCTCCTCCAGGGCGGCGACTGCGCGGAGACCTTCGCCGAGTCGACCGCCGACCGCATCCGGAACAAGATCCGCACGATCCTGCAGATGGCGGTCGTCCTCACCTACGGCGCGAGCCTCCCGATCGTCAAGATGGGGCGGATGGCCGGCCAGTACGCCAAGCCGCGCTCGAGCGACCTCGAGACCCGGGACGGCGTCACGCTGCCCTCCTACCGCGGGGACGCCGTCAACGCGCACGGCTTCACCGAGGAGGACCGGGTGCCGGACCCCCAGCGGCTGCTCGGGATGTACCACCGCTCGGCGACGACGCTCAACCTCATCCGCGCCTTCACGGGCGGCGGTTTCGCCGACCTGCGCCTCGTCCACGAGTGGAACCGCGGGTTCATCGAGAACCCCGCCCACGGCCGCTACGAGTCGCTCGCCGGCGAGATCGGCCGCGCGCTGCGGTTCATGGCCGCCGCCGGGGTCGACTTCGACGCGCTGCGCACGGTCGACATGTACTCCTCGCACGAGGCGCTGCTGCTGGACTACGAGGCCGCGCTCACGCGGATCGACCACCGCACCGGGCAGCCCTACGGCACGTCGGCCCACTTCCTGTGGATCGGCGAGCGCACCCGTCAGCTCGACGGCGCCCACGTCGACCTCCTCTCGCGCGTGCGCAACCCGATCGGCGTCAAGCTCGGCCCGAAGGTCACGCCCGACGAGGTCCGCAGCCTCATCGACCGACTCAACCCCGACGGCCTCGCCGGCCGGCTCACCTTCATCTCGCGCATGGGCGCGGGCATGGTCCGCGACGCGCTGCCGGGCATCGTCGAGTCGGTCGTCGCGGACGGCCGGCCCGTGACCTGGGTGTGCGACCCGATGCACGGGAACACGATCACCTCCCCGTCCGGCTACAAGACGCGGGAGATGGACACGATCCTCGACGAGGTCCGCGGGTTCTTCGAGGTGCACCAGCAGATGGGCACCGTGCCCGGCGGCCTGCACGTCGAGCTGACCGGGGACGACGTCACCGAGATCATGGGCGGCGCCGACCCGATCGACGACGCGGGGCTCGCCCGCCGGTACGAGACGCTGGTGGACCCGCGTCTCAACCACCAGCAGTCGCTCCAGATGGCGTTCGAGGTCGCGGAGATGCTGCGCAGCTGAGGCCGCGCGGACCGCGGCGGGGAGCGGCGAGGTCCGGGCCGCCCCGCGCCCGGTCCCGGCCTGGACCCGGACGGTTCGCAATGGCCGGATGTGGCCCGGCTGGTTCTCGCCGACCGGGCGTCAGACCACGCGGAGCGTGACGACCGTGCCGGGCTCGACCATGGCCCCCGCCGCGGGCGTCTGCTCCCGCACCGTCCCGTAGAACGCGCCGAGCACGTCCTCTCGCTCCGGCTCGAGCCCGAGCTCCTCGAGGCGGGCGATCGCGTCGTCGACGTTCTCGTTGAGGAGGTCGGGGACCTCGACGAGCTCGGGGCCGAGCGAGATGACGATCTCGACCTGGTCGCCGACGTAGGCGTCGCCGTCCGCGGGGTCCTGCGAGATGACCAGGCCCTCGTCGACGGTGTCGGAGTGCTCCTCGACGACGTCGGGCTCGAGCCCCGCCTCCCGGAGGGCGTCGGCCGCGTCCGCGCGGGTCTCGCCCGTCACGTCCGGCACCTCGGCGGGCTCGCGCCCGTCGGACACGACGACGTCGACGGGGCGGTCGTGCGGGACGACCTCGCCCGCCGCCGGGTCGGTGGAGACGATCTCGCCCTCGGGGACGGTGTCGTCGTAGGCGGTCGTCACCTCGCCCAGGGTGAGCCGGGCCGTGGCCAGCACGGACTCCGCGTCCTCCAGGGGCGTGCCGACGACGTCGGGGACCGCGAGCGTCTCGACGCCGAGGGAGACGATGACGGTGACGGAGCCGTCGCGCGTGCGTTCGCCCGCCGCCGGCGTGGTGGCGACCACGTTGCCCTCGGAGACGTCGTCGGAGTAGGCCTGCTCGAGCTCGGTGCTCAGCCCGGCGTCCTCGAGGGCGGCGACCGCGGCGTCGCTCGTCCGGCCCGTGACGTCGGGGACCGTCGTGCCCGCGAGCGGGCCCGCCGTCAGCAGCCACCAGCCGCCCGCGAGGAGCGCCGCGAGGACGACGAGCAGGAGCGAGACGACGCCGGTGCGTCGCCGCCGGACGACCCGCGCACGGGTGGACGACGTGCGTGCGGCCCGGCCCCGGTGCGAGGGGCCGGAGCCGGTCGGTGACCCCGGGTGGTCGGACGACCGCCCGTCGTCGCCGGCGCCGCGCAGGGCGATCGGACGGGTGTCGTGGGAGTCGGCGGGGGTGGCCCTGACCGGTCGGGTGACCGGGTGGACCGGGGTGTCGTGGCGGGACGGTGCGTCGTGGTGGGACGCGGAGCCGGACGCGTCCCGCTCGCGCGGCGCCGGGGCGGTCGTCGGCGCGTCCGGCGATCCCGCGGCGGCCCGGGCGGGCGACCCGGTACGGGCCGCCGCGCCGTTCGCAGCGCGGGTGTGTGCCGTCCCGTCGGCGGTCTCCCGCGCGCCGGTGTCCACGTCCGACGTCGCGAGGCGCGCGCCCGATCCGGCCGGACCGCCCGATCCGGCCGGACCGGCGGATCCGAGCGGTCGCGAGCCGGCGGGCACGGGGCGCGTGGCGGAGGCGGCCGGGCGCGAGCCGGCGGGCGCGGGTCGTGACCCGGTGGCGGAGGCCTTCGCCCTGCGGGGTGCGGGTCGCCCGTCCGGACGGATCGAGCCGATCGGGATCGCGACCGACCGCGAGGCGGTGTCGACCGCGCCGGTGTCGGCCGAGGTGCCGGTCGGCTCGTCGTCGAACACGGCCGGCGGGCGGGGCTCGACGTCGGAGCGCATGTCGAGGACGTCGTCGGGCAGGACGGCGCGGGTGCGGCGCACGAGAGCGAGCGCCTCGCCGGCGTCGGCCGGCCGGTCGTCCGGGTCCTGGGCCGTGAGCGCGGCGACGAGGTCGTCGACCTCGCGCGGGATCCACGGCAGCTCCGACCCCGGGCCGGGCACGGCGCTGTTGACGTGCTGGAAGGCCACCTGCGCCGGGGTCGTCCCGGTGAAGGGCTGCCCGCCCGTGAGCAGCTCGTAGGCGACGATGCCGGCGCCGTAGACGTCGGCGGGCGGGTCGGCGACGCCCTCGAGGACGGTCTCGGGCGCGATGTAGGCGACGGTCCCGAGCACGGTCCCGGACGTGGCCGCCGTCGTCTCGCTGATCGCGCGGGCGAGGCCGAAGTCCGCGACCTTCACCCGGCCGTCCGCGGTGACGAGGATGTTCTCCGGCTTGATGTCCCGGTGGACGAGGCCCGCGCGGTGCGCGGCGGCGAGGGCGTCGAGCACCTGCTCGAGGACGTCGAGGGTCTGCCCGAGGGTGAGCGAGCCGCGGGCCCGCAGCTCGTCGCGGAGGTTGGGGCCGTCGACGAGCTCCATCGCGAGGTAGGAGGACTCGCCGGTCACGCCCTGGTCGTGGACGGCGACGACGCCGGGGTGGGACAGGCGGGCGGCGGCCCTCGCCTCGCGCCGGAACCGGCGCACGAAGTCCGGGGACTCGGCGAGGTGGGGGTGCATGATCTTCACCGCGACCACGCGCTCGAGCCGCAGGTCCTGCGCACGGTAGACGCTGGCCATGCCGCCTCGGGCGATGCGCTCGATGATCCGGTAGCGCTCGTCGACGAGGTGGCCGGCCAGCGGGTCGGCGCGGGTGTCCACGGGCGGATGCTATCCGGGCGCGGACGGCCTCAGGTGGACCCGCGCCGGGCCGGACACCCCTGGTGGCAGGGGCGGCCCGGTCCCGGCGCGGTCGTGACGTCCCTGGTCAGAACCGGTTCATCGCCGCACGGACGGTGTCGACGTAGTTCTCGGTGTCGGGGTACATGCCGTGGGCGCGGACGCCGCCGAGTCCCTGGTAGTAGGCGGCGATGCCCTGGTCGGAGTCGTCCGCCGAGCGCTGGAGCGCGCGGATGATGGCGACGCCGGCGACGACGTTGTCCTGCGGGTTCATGATGTTGAGCGGGCGGCCCACGAGGTCCGAGGCCCACTCGCCCGACGACGGGATGACCTGCATCGTGCCGATCGCGTTGGCGGGGGAGACCGCGGCGTGGTTGAAGCCGGACTCGACGAACGCGTGCGCGAGGGCGAGCCGGGGGTCGACGCCCATCGACACGGCCGTGCTGCGCACGAGCTCCTGCATCGAGGCCCGCGAGGGGACCCCGGACGCGACGAGCGCCGTGCGGTTGGCGTTCGCCGCGCCGACGACGGCCTCGGGGTACGTGCGTCCCGCGAAGGTCGAGCCGACCCCGCCGGAGGTGTTCCCGGGGTCGGAGGTGGCGGGGCCGGCGGCCGCGGCGCCGGGCATCGTCAGGGTCTGGCCCACGTAGATCCGGCCGTCGGAGCCGATCGAGTTGGCCTCGGCGATCTCCGCCACCGAGGTGCCCTGGGCGCGGGCGATCCCGGTGAGGGTGTCTCCCGCGCGCACCGTGTAGCTGCCGCCCGTGGACGAGGCCGACGACGACGGAGCCGCGGCGTCCGTGGCCTCCGCGCCGCCCGCGCCCGGGATCGTCAGGGTCTGCCCGGTGCGGATGACCGTCCCGGTGAGGGAGTTCGCCTGCTGGATCTCGCGCACCGACGTGCCGTGGGCACGGGCGATGCCGATGAGCGTGTCACCGGCGGAGACGAGGTAGCTGCCGCCGGTCGACGAGGTCTGCTCGGCGTTCGCGGGCGCGCTCGCGCCCGGGACGGTGAGGGTCTGGCCGGCCAGGATGAGCGAGCCCGACAGGGAGTTGGCCCGCTGGATCTCGCGCACCGTGGTGCCCAGCTCGCGGGCGATCCCGGTAAGCGTGTCCCCGCGGCGGACGGTGTAGCTCGTCTCCTCCGGCGAGAGGCGCACGGGTGTGGCGGGGGAGGTGCGGACCACGGCGACGGGTGCCGAGGTGACGGCCGGTGCGGGTGCGTGCGTGGTGACGGGCGCCTGGAGCGCCGCGTCCTGCACGGCGGGAGTCTGGGTGGCCGGCGCCGGGACGTCCGACGCGACGGCCGGGACGGCGAGGAGCGTCGGCGCACCGATCGCCGTGGTGGCGATCGCGGCGAGGGTGATCGGTCGGTGGGTGGTACGGCGATGCGCGCGTGCGACGGCGGGCATGTGTCCTCCGGGAAGTGGTACGCGACCCACCCCTGCGAGCATGCCCCCAGGCTGCGGGTGTGAACAGATTGACAGGTGTTACTGGTGTAACGATTGGGACACTAGTGGTTGTTGGGGCAGGAGTCGAACGTGTGGCGCGTCCTGGACGGCCGGGCGGGTCGGGAGCCGCCGGCGCGGCGGTCGGCGGGTGCGGGGTCGTGGACGGAGCGGGGAGGGACCGGGGTGTCGGCGTCGGACCCCGGCGTGACCGAGGGGCTTCCGCGACTACGCTGGCCGTCATGCCTGGACCGACCTGGATCTCCGTGCCCGAGGCCGCCGACCTGCTCGGCATCCGCGACCGCGACGTCCGTCAGCTCGTCCGGGACGGTCGCCTCGTGACGGTGCGGTCGTCGACCGGGGCGGCGGGGATCGCTCGCGAGATGCTCGACCTGGCCGCCGAGCCCCCGGCGGCCCTCGACGGCCTCGCCGGCACCCTCACGCTGCTGGGCGACGGTGGGATGTCACCCGAGACGGTCGTCGACTGGCTGTGGGAGCGGGACGACGAGCTTGAGGAGACGCCGATCGAGGCGCTCCGGTCCGGTCGGGTTCACGCGGTACGCCGCGTGGCGCTCGCGCAGGCGTTCTGAGGGCCGGGCCGCTCTCCTAGGCCGAGCGGGTGACGAGCGCGGCCGCGAGGGCCTCGAGCACCTGACGGGGTGCGTCGTCGAGCGCAAGGTCCGTCAGGGCCCGGCCGGCGGCCTGCTCGCGCTCGTCGATGAGGCGCTCGTGCGCCGCCCGGGCGCCGGTCGAGGTGATGACCTCCCGCAGCCTGTCCACCCCGGCGGCGTCGAGCGCGGGGTCGCCGACGAGCGCCTCGATCTCGTCCCGCTCGTCCGGGCCCGCGGCGCTCCACGTGAGCGCGAGCAGGGCGGTCCGCTTACCCTCCCGCAGGTCGTCGCCCGCGGGCTTCCCGGTGACCTCGGGATCTCCGAACACGCCGAGCTCGTCGTCGCGGAGCTGGAACGCCTCGCCGAGCGGCTCGCCGACCGCCCGGAGCCCGGTGACGAGCTCCGGCGCGCCGCCCGCGAGCGCCGCTCCGAGCGCGAGGGGGTGCTCGACCGAGTACCGCGCGGACTTGTGCCGCAGCACCGTGAGCGAGCGGGTGAGCGCGCCGTCCGGGTCGGTGCGCAGCGGGGTGGCCGCCGCCCGGACGTCGAGGTACTGCCCGGCGGCGACCTCCGCGCACATGTGGTCGTAGATCGCCCGGGCGGTCGCGCCCGGTCCCGCGTCGACGGCGGCGCGGGCGGCATCCATCGAGGCCGACGAGGCGGCCAGGAGGAGATCCCCGAGCAGGATCGCCCCGGCCACGCCGAACGACACCGCATCGCCGTCGAGCCGCTGCTCGCGGTGCGTCCCGGAGATGGCGACGTGCGCCGCCGGGAGCCCGCGGCGCACGTCGGCGCCGTCCATCACGTCGTCGTGGACGAGCGCCGCCAGCTGGAAGAGCTCGAGCGCCGCCCCGGCGCGCACGACCGGGTCCGGCGCGTCGACCTCCTGCGGGCCTCCGGCGGCGAGGTGCCCCGCGTAGGCGAGGAGGGCGCGCGACCGCTTCCCGCGGGCGAGCAGGGCGCGACCCGGGTCGACGAGGGCGTCGAGCCGGCCGGTCAGCCCCTCGAGCCGCGCGAGCGTGGCCTCGAGCTCGGTGCGCGTCGCCGCGTCGACCGCCGAGCGGACGGCGGGCAGGGGGGCGGGCAACGCGTCGGGGGCCATGGGGTCAGGGTACGGGCGCGGGTCGGCCACGAGGTCCCCGGGCGAGTCCACAGGTCGCCGTGCGGCGGTGCTGTGCACAGGGCCGCTCCGGGCGGTGGGAGCCGGCTGCCAGCGTGCTCGCATGACGCCAACGACGCTCCGACTGTCCTGCGACGCCGACCTGGTCGGCGCCGTCCCGCACCTCTTCGGGTTCGTGCCCGAGGAGTCCCTCTCGCTGCTCACGGTGCCGATGCCGCCGGGGCCTCCCGGGGTCGGACCGGCCGCGCGGCTCGAGCTGACCGAGGCGGGCGGCCCCGGCGGGCAGCCCTACGTCGCCGGTGTGATCTCCCGGTTCGCCCGCGACAGGTTCGGCATCTACGCCGCGGTCGTGCACACCGACCTCCCGCTGAGGGACGCGTGCGAGTCGCCGGTCGTGCTCACCGCGGTCCGGAGGGTCCGCGAGCTCGACGACCCTCGCGTCGGCGCGTGGGTCGTGGCGCGCGACGGGTGGCAGCGCCTCCCGGGGCACGCGCCGTTCGAGGACCGGTCGGGTCCGCGCCCGCTCGACGAGCTGGGGCACGCACGGGCCGTGACCGAGCTCGTGCTCACGGGCTCGGCGCCAGTCGCGGGTCGGGCTGACCTGGGGATCGCGCGCGAGCCGGACTCCGCGACCGGGAGCCTCCTGCTCGACGCGCTCGCGGACCGGATGCAGCGGCGTCTGCCGGGGGTGGTGCTGACCGTGCGCGCGTACGACGAGCTCGTGACCCGCAGGCTCCGTCCCGACCAGGGGCTGAGCGGGCGGGACCGGGAGCTGCTCGCCCGGCTCCTCCTCGGCCTCGAGCGGCCGGGCGTCCGTGACGCCGTGCTCACGCGCGTGCTCGTCGGGACGGGCATGCCGGTCGAGCTGCTGACGGAGCCCGAGCTCGTCGGGCAGCTGTGGACGGGTGGTCCCATCGAGGCCGCCGACCGTCGCCGACCGCTCGAGGTGCTGGCCAGGTTCGCCCCCTCGGGGGTCGTGGCGCCGACGTCGGCGCTCCTCGCCCTGCTGGCGTGGCGCCGCGGGGAGGGGGCGCGCGCGGCCGTGCTCGCCGAGCTCGCGCTCGAGGATCGGCCGGAGTACAGCCTCGCCCGCCTCGTGCTCGAGGTGCAGGCATCCGGGGCGATCCCGCCGGCAGCCCGGCAGGACGCGCTCGAGGATGACGCGGACGACTGGTTCGGTCCGTCGCCGTTCCTCGACGAGCCCGGCGGGCACCCCGACCTCGACGATCTCTCGGACATCGAGGAGGACGGCCCCGACGGGTCGTGGTGGCTCGGTGGTCCGCCGACCGACGACCGGTGCCTGCAGATGTACACGGAGGAGCTGATCGACGAGATCGAGCGGGGCGACGGGCGCTCGGGGACCACGTGAGGACGGCGCGGGCCGCGCCGAGCGCGCTGCGGTGGCAGGCGTCGCCCGGGACGTCCGGGTAGCGTCGTCCTGGCGCGCACCGCACGGGTGGCCGCGCGGAGGAGGACCCGATGCACGTCGTCGTCGCGTACCTGGCCACGCCCGAGGGCGAGGCCGCGCTCTCGGAGGCGATCGCCGCCGCCACGGAGCGGGACGAGCGGGTCGTCGTCGTCCTCACCCGTGCGCGGACCGAGGTGGACACGCAGACGGTCGTCGAGGTCGATGCGGACGCCGCCCGCGCCCGCCTCGACGAGGCGGACCTCGCCTACGAGATCCGGTACGTCGGGCTGGGGCGGGACGCCGGGCACGAGATCGTGCAGGCGGCCGTGGACACGCAGGCCCGGCTCGTCGTCCTCGGCCTGACGCGCCGCGCACCGACGGGCACCCTGAGCCTCGGCTCCGGCGCCCAGCACGTCCTGCTCGAGTCGCCGTGCCCCGTGCTGGTCGTCCATCCCTGATCCCGCCCGGCCGCGTCCCCGGCGCCGTACGCTGGAGGGCGCAGCCCACCCGCCGCACCGTCGCACCGGAGGACCGCCGTGACCGAGCAGGACGTCCAGCACACCCCCTTGCACGTCGCCCACCTGGACGCCGGCGCCTCGATGACCGACTTCGCCGGCTGGGACATGCCGTTGCGCTACAGCTCCGAGCTCGAGGAGCACCGGGCGGTCCGCACCGCGGCGGGCCTCTTCGACCTCTCCCACATGGGCCAGGTCGTCGTGGAGGGCCCGGGTGCCGGGGAGGCGCTCGACCGGGCGCTCGTCACCCGCCCCTCGACCGCCGAGGTCGGGCGGGCGAGGTACTCGGTCATGCTCGACCCCGACGGGGGCATCGTCGACGACCTCGTCGTGTACCGCCTCGGCGAGCACGAGTTCCTCGTCGTGGCGAACGCCGCCAACCGGCTCGTCGTCGTCGACGAGCTGACCCGTCGGGCCGAGGGCGTCGCCGACGTCTCGGTGGAGGACCGCACCACCGCCCGCGCCCTGATCGCGGTCCAGGGTCCGCAGGCGCCGGCGATCCTCGCGTCCGTCACGGACGACGATCTCGACACGCTGCGGTACTACCGGGCGCGGCGCGCGACGGTGGCCGGCGTCGACCTCCTCGTCGCGCGCACCGGCTACACCGGGGAGGTCGGCTACGAGCTCATGCTCGGTGCCGCCCACGCCCGCTCGGTGTGGGACGCCCTGCTCGTGGCCGGCGCCGAGGAGGGCCTCGTCCCGGCCGGGCTGGCCTCCCGCGACACGCTGCGCCTCGAGGCCGGCATGCCGCTCTACGGCAACGAGCTCTCCCGGTCGACGGGCCCGGACGAGGTCGGCCTCACCCGGCTCGTCGACCTGACCGAGGAGCACGCGTTCGTCGGCCGCGCGGCGGTGGAGGCCGCGCGTGAGCGCCCGACCGGACGGGCGCTCGTCGCGCTGTCCGGCGAGGGCCGTCGCGCCGCGCGCGCGGGGTCCGCAGTGCTCGTGGGGGACGTGGAGGTCGGGACGGTGACCTCCGGGGCGCTCTCCCCGACCCTCGGCCACCCGATCGCGCTCGCCCTCGTCGATCGCCCCCTCGAGCCCGGCACGGCCGCCGAGGCCGACGTGCGCGGGCGTCGGCAGGCGATGACCGTCGTCGAGACCCCGTTCTACAAGCGCCCGTCCTGACGTCGACCGGTCGCGCCGCACCCGCGACGTCCCCTCCTCACCCGCCTCCTCCCGTTCGCCCCACCTGTCCCCGTCAGACTCGTCCCGATCCGCCACGCACCCGAAGGAGACCGCTGTGAGCAGCTACCCCGAGGACCGGAAGTACACCGCAGAGCACGAGTGGATCGCCGTCGACGGCGCGACCGCCAGGGTCGGGCTGACCAGGTTCGCCGCGGAGTCGCTCGGCGAGGCCGTGTACGTCGACCTGCCCGAGGTCGGCGACACCGTGACGGCCGGCGAGGCCTGCGGAGAGGTCGAGTCGACGAAGTCGGTCTCCGACCTCGTCGCCCCCGCCACCGGCGAGGTCACCGCGGTCAACGACGCCGCGGACGCCGACCCGGCGCTCATCACGAACGACCCCCACGGCGAGGGGTGGCTCTACGAGATCACGGTCGGCGAGCTGCCGTCCGACCTGCTCGACGCCGCCGGGTACGCCGCGCTCGCCGACGAGGCCGCCAAGTGAGGCCCTTCGTCGACCGCCACCTCGGCGCGGGCGCCGCCGCGCGCGAGACGATGCTCGCCGCGGTGGGCGCCTCGTCGTCGGCCGACCTCATGGCGCGCGCCCTGCCCCCGAGCATCCGGGACGACGCCGAGACCCTCGCCGCCGAGCTGCCGATCCCGGCGGCGGCGAGCGAGGCCGAGGTCGCCGCCGAGCTCCGTGCGATGGCGGCGACCAACACCGTGCGGCGGTCGATGATCGGCCAGGGCTACTACGGCACCCACACCCCGGCGGTGATCCGGCGGAACGTGCTGGAGAACCCCTCCTGGTACACGGCCTACACGCCCTACCAGCCCGAGATCTCCCAGGGCAGGCTCGAGGCGCTGCTCAACTTCCAGACCCTCGTCTCGGACCTCACGGGCCTCACGGTCTCCGGCGCGTCGATGCTCGACGAGGCCACGGCCGTGGCCGAGGGGATGCTGCTCGCGCGCCGCGCCGTCAAGGGCGCCGGCCCGCGCATCGTCGTCGACACCGACCTGTTCGCGCAGACCGCGGCCGTGCTGGCCACCCGGGCCGAGCCCGTCGGCATCGAGCTGGTCCCCGCCGACCTCTCGGCCGGGGAGCTCCCGGACCTCGAGGGCGTCGCCGGGGTCGTCGTCCAGGTCCCCGGGGCCTCGGGACGCATCCCCGACGCCGAGGTGCTGCGCGGTGTCGTCGAGGCCACCCACGCCGCCGGGGCACTCGCGATCGCCGCCACCGACCTGCTCGCGTGCACGCTGATGACGGCGCCCGGCGACCTGGGGTTCGACGTCGCCGTCGGCTCCTCCCAGCGACTCGGCGTGCCGATGGGCTTCGGCGGTCCCCACGCGGGCTTCATGTCGGTGCGCGAGGGCCTCGAGCGACAGCTGCCGGGCAGGCTCGTCGGCGTCTCCGTCGACGCCGACGGACGGCCCGCCCACCGGCTCGCGCTCCAGACCCGCGAGCAGCACATCCGCCGCCAGAAGGCCACGAGCAACATCTGCACCGCTCAGGTGCTGCTCGCGGTCATGGCCTCGTCGTTCGCGGTCTACCACGGCCCCGAGGGACTCACCGAGATCGCCGCGCACGCCGCCCGGTCGGCGAACGAGCTCGCCTCCTGCCTCCGGGCGGGCGGCGCCGACGTCGCGGTCGGCGGCCGGTTCGACACCGTCGAGGTCCGCGTCCCCGGGCGGGCCGCCGAGCTCGCCGCCGCCGCGTCGGCGGACGGGGTGTGGCTGTGGGTCGAGGACGCCGACACCCTGCGCATCTCCACCGACGAGACGACGACGGCCGGCGACCTCGACACGGTGGTGCGCGTCGTCGTCGGGCAGGACCGGACGCCGGGGGAGGGCGCCGGCCGGGCCGCGCCTGCGGGTGGGTCCGAGCCCGCCGGCGGGGCCGGGCCGACCGCGCCGGGCGACCCGACCGACGGCACGGGCGTCCCCGCGTCGATGCGCCGGACGACCGAGTTCCTGACGCACCCGGTGTTCTCCGCGCACCGCTCCGAGACCGCGATGCTCCGCTACCTCACGCGGCTCGCGGCGAAGGACTACGCGCTCGACCGCGGCATGATCCCGCTGGGCTCGTGCACGATGAAGCTCAACGCCGCGATCGAGATGGAGTCGATCAGCTGGCCGGGCTTCGCCGCGGTCCACCCGTTCGCGCCCGCGGAGGACGTGACCGGCTACCTGCGCCTCGTCGAGGACCTCGAGGGCTGGCTCGCCGCCCTCACGGGGTACGAGGCGGTGTCGCTCCAGCCCAACGCCGGCTCCCAGGGCGAGCTCGCCGGGCTCCTTGCCATCCGCGGCTACCACCGCTCCCGCGGGGACGAGCGACGCACCGTCTGCCTCGTCCCGGCGTCCGCGCACGGGACGAACGCGGCCTCGGCGGTGCTCGCCGGGCTGTCGGTCGTGGTCGTCCCCTCCGCGTCGGACGGCTCGATCGACATCGACGCGCTCACCGAGCTCGCCGCGTCCCACGCCGACGACCTCGCGGCCATCATGCTCACCTACCCGTCCACGCACGGCGTCTACGAGGAGCACGTGCGGCAGGTGTGCGACGTCGTGCACGAGCACGGGGGCCAGGTCTACCTCGACGGCGCCAACCTCAATGCGCTGCTGGGCCATGCCAGGCCCGGCGAGTTCGGCGGCGACGTCAGCCACCTCAACCTGCACAAGACCTTCTGCATCCCGCACGGGGGCGGCGGACCCGGCGTGGGGCCGGTGGCCGCCAAGTCCCACCTGGCGCCGTTCCTGCCGGGGCACCCGCTCGCGCAGGGCGACCTGCGCGCGGACGGGGCGGTGTCGGCGGCTCCCTACGGCTCCCCGTCGATCCTGCCGATCACGTGGGCGTACATCCGGCTCATGGGTGCGGACGGGCTGCGGCGCGCCACCGAGGACGCCGTGCTCGCGGCGAACTACGTGGCGGCGCGGCTCGGCGACACGTTCCCGGTGCTCTACCGCGGCCCGGGGGACGCCGTCGCGCACGAGTGCATCCTCGACCTGCGCCCGCTCAAGTCCGCGACCGGCATCACGGTCGACGACGTCGCCAAGCGCCTCATCGACTTCGGCTTCCACGCGCCGACGATGAGCTTCCCGGTGCCCGGCACCCTCATGGTCGAGCCCACCGAGTCCGAGGACCTGCCGGAGATCGACCGGTTCGTCGACGCGATGCTCGCCATCGAGGCCGAGGCGCGGGCGGTGGCCGAGGGGCGGTGGCCGGCGGTCGACAACCCGCTCGTCAACGCCCCCCACCCCGCCGCACGTCTGGCAGGGGAGTGGACGCACCCCTACACGCGCGCCGAGGCCGCGTTCCCGGCCGGCGAGGAGGACAAGTACTGGCCGCCGGTGGCGCGCGTCGACGGCGCGTTCGGCGACCGGAACCTCGTCTGCTCGTGCCCGCCCCCGGAGGCGTTCGCCCAGGTCTGAGGGGCGCATCAGGGGACCGACGGACGCCCCGTCGGCGTCGGCGCGCAGCCGGACGTGCGCCGACGCCGACAAGGGTGTAATGTCTGTGTCGGCTATAATTGTAGGGACGGCGCGCGCCGCCCCGGGCTCGTTCTGCGGGTCGGCATGGAACATGCGGCGCGACGGGCGTGTTGAGACCACGACGCCCCCACCCCCGGCGAAAGGCCCCCTACCGATGAGTACCGACGTTACTGAGCCTGCGACGGGCACGAGCACGACCACCCCCGCGGCGAAGACACCTGCCAAGAAGACCACCGCGAAGAAGCCCGCGGCGAGGAAGACGACCTCGTCCACGACCGCCGCGAAGTCGACCGCGGCGAAGAAGACGTCCAGCGCGAAGTCGTCGACCACCGCCGCGAGGTCGGGCAGCACGGCGAAGTCGTCGACCGCCGCGAAGAAGACCACCACCGCGGCCGCTCCGAAGCGCGGCGCGAAGGCGGCGAAGCCGGCGGACGAGGTCGAGGAGACCGAGGAGACGACGACCACCCCCGAGGACGTCGACGAGTCGGAGCTCGTGGACGAGACCGGCACGGCGGACACCGACAGCGCCGACGAGGCCGACGACTCGGACGACGAGACCGACGGCGCCGACACGGACGATGCCTCTGACGAGGACCACGCCGAGGAGCCGGCCCCGGCGCAGTCCGCAACCCGTGGTTCGCGCCGCGGCAAGCTCGCCGTCGTCCCGGACGCGTCCTCCACGAAGGACGGGAAGTCCGGCAAGGAGGAGACGACCGCGAGCGGGTTCGTGGTCTCGGACTCCGACGACGACGACCAGCCCGTCCAGCAGGTCGTCACCGCCGGCGCGACCGCGGACCCGGTCAAGGACTACCTCAAGCAGATCGGCAAGGTGGCCCTCCTCAACGCCGAGCAGGAGGTCGAGCTCGCCAAGCGCATCGAGGCCGGCCTGTTCGCCGAGGAGCGCCTGGCTCAGGAGCCCGAGATGGAGCGCAAGCTCTCCCGGGAGCTGCAGTGGATCGCGAACGACGGCCGCCTCGCGAAGAACCACCTCCTCGAGGCGAACCTGCGACTCGTCGTGTCCCTGGCCAAGCGGTACACGGGTCGCGGGATGCTGTTCCTCGACCTCATCCAGGAGGGCAACCTCGGCCTCATCCGCGCGGTCGAGAAGTTCGACTACACCAAGGGCTACAAGTTCTCCACGTACGCGACCTGGTGGATCCGTCAGGCCATCACCCGCGCCATGGCCGACCAGGCCCGCACCATCCGCATCCCCGTGCACATGGTCGAGGTCATCAACAAGCTCGCCCGCGTCCAGCGGCAGATGCTCCAGGACCTGGGCCGCGAGCCCACGCCCGAGGAGCTCGCCAAAGAGCTCGACATGACCCCGGAGAAGGTCGTCGAGGTCCAGAAGTACGGCCGCGAGCCCATCTCCCTGCACACCCCGCTCGGCGAGGACGGCGACTCCGAGTTCGGTGACCTCATCGAGGACTCCGAGGCCGTCGTGCCCGCCGAGGCCGTGAGCTTCACGCTCCTGCAGGAGCAGCTCAACGCCGTGCTCGACACGCTCTCAGAGCGGGAGGCCGGCGTGGTCTCCATGCGGTTCGGCCTCCAGGACGGCCAGCCCAAGACCCTCGACGAGATCGGCAAGGTCTACGGGGTCACCCGCGAGCGCATCAGGCAGATAGAGAGCAAGACGATGTCGAAGCTCCGTCACCCGAGCCGCTCCCAGGTCCTGCGCGACTACCTGGACTGACCCCGACCGAACGACCGACCCGACGGGCCCGTGTCGCACCTCATCGTGCGGCCCGGGCCCGTCGGCGTCCCCGGCCGGTACAGATATCGGGCGTTCCGGCACGGACGCCGCGCGCCACGGAGGCCGACGACGGGCGGTCGAGCTCCGGCGCCGCCTAGAAGAGCGTCATCACGCCCCAGATGACGAGCAGGACGCCGAAGGCGATCGTCACGCCCCACAGCCCCTTGATGAGGAAGCTGGTCGTCCGCCGGGACTGCGGGTCGTCGTCGTACCGTCCGAAGGGGAGGCCCGCCATCGTCGGCCCGGGTTCCCGGCCCTCGTGGGCCGCGACGGCCCGCTCGGCATCGGAGATCCGCGAGGGCGGCGGCTCGGCGCCGTCGGCGCCGAACGCGTCGCCGTAGCCGCCTGACCCGTCGCCAGGGGCGCCGGAGGCGTCCGGCCCGTTCATGCCGTACGGGTCGGAGGCGGGCCGCTCGCCGGCCGGGGTGGGCGCGGCGGAGGCGCCGTACTGCTCGGGGCCCGCAGCCGGGTACTCGTCGGGGCCGGCCGTCCCGGGCTCCCGGACGTCGGCGGTCCATCGTGTGCCGTCCCATCGACGCTCGAGGCCCTCCTGCCACGGGTCCGGGTGCCAGCCTGGTTCGCGCTGCTCCATCTCGGGACTCCTCGTCTCGCTCGGTCGGGCGTAGTCCAGCGTGGCACAGCGGCGCGTGCGGCGCCGGTCAGGCACAGGGGTCAGGTACCTGGCGGTCGGGGTCGGTCGGGTCGCGCGCCGGGCCACGGCGGACCCCAGGGCCGCGCGGTGGTCGCGAACGCGACGACGAGCCGGCGTGCGGCCCCGGTGAGCACGAGCCCGAGCATGACGCGAAGCAGGGAGCCGTCGGCGAGGACGAGCTCGACCCGACCGGCCTGCAGCAGCCGGCCTCGGCGTCGGGCACCGCGGACCACGTCGCGCGGCAGGTCCCACAGGATCTCGGGTGCGCTCTCGAGGGGATTCGTCGTGAGGACCACCCGGTGGGACGTGACGAGGAGGTACGGGAACGTCTCGCAGCGGTCGATCGCGTCGCGCACCTCGGTGGCGAGACAGTCCGGCCAACCTATGAGGGACACGCCCGTGACCACCGAGTCCGCGAGATCGGCGGTGTAGTCGGTCGGCAGGCCGAGCAGCATGTCCAGCGGCGACCCGAGGTCGAACCTCGGCCGCGGACCGAAGCGCTCGGCGCCCGCCATGTAGGCCACACCCTCCCAGGCGTGCGGGCGCTCGTCGGGCGTGCGTAGCACGCGCGGCAGCGCGTCCCCGGCATGGCGGAGCATGTCCATGGCGTCATGCTGCCGTACCGCTGACCCGCCGCGACGCGCGCGAGCGAGGGGGATCAGGGGTAGGGCCACCCGTTGGGGACGCACCCCTGCATGCCGAGCGTCTGCTGCTGCATGACGGGAGCCGGCCGTCCCGGCGCGGGACAGCGCACGTGTCCGTGGCCCAGGAAGTGGCCCATCTCGTGGTTGACGACGTAGTCGCGGTAGCTCGTCAACGAGCCACCCGCGTTCGTGAACGGCGCGGCGCCGTACGCCCAGCGGTTCGCGTTGATGACCACCGACGTCCCCACGCGGCACGAGGTGTACCCGTTCGTGTTGAGCGGGTAGCACAGGCGGTCCACCGTGGCGGGCGAGGTCAGGCGGAGGACGACGTCGGCGGGCCCGTCCGTCCGGGCGAACGAGACCGCGCCGTGGCGCCCCCACCCGCGCGAGGCGTTGAGGGTGGTCATGACGAGGTCGGCGAACTCGGGGCGCACCACGGAGATGCCGCGCTCGGTCTCGATCCGCACGCGGACCGTCCGCGCGGAGTCGTTCGGGGCGGGCACGGAGCCCGGGACGACCGCGAAGGTGCCCGACCCGGACCACGGCGGTGCACCGACGAGCCCCCCGTTGGTGGGCGGCGTCGGAGGCGGTGGCGGGGGAGTCGGGGCGGCCGCGGGGCGCCGCAGGCCGAAGGTGTCGGCGCCGTTCCCGTCCCAGTCGCCGGCGAAGGCCGTGTCGTCCGTGCGGCCGAAGGAGATCGTGCGGTCCGCGTTCCCGCCGGCCAGCGTGGTGCTCACGTGCAGCTCGGTGCCGCGGCGCACGGCGAGCGTGTCCGTCCCGTCCCCGTCCCAGTCGCCGACGAGGACGGTGTCCCCGGCGCGACCGTAGTCGAGCTCGATCTCGGCGTTGCCGGAGGTGAGGGTGTTGGAGAGGAAGTACCGGTTCCCGCGCCGCACGGCGAGGGTGTCGGTGCCGTCCCCGTCCCAGTCGCCGACGAGGACGGTGTCCCCGGCGCGGCCGTAGTCGAGCTCGATCTCGGCGTTGCCGGAGGTGAGGGTGTTGGAGAGGAAGTACCGGTTCCCGCGCCGCACGGCGAGGGTGTCGGTGCCGTCCCCGTCCCAGTCGCCGACGTGGACGACGTCGGCCGCCCGGCCGTAGGCGATCTGCCGGTCGGCCGGCCCCGAGGTCAGCGTGTTGCGCAGGTGGTACACCTGGCCGCGGCGCACCGCGAGCGTGTCGGTGCCGTTCCCGTCCCAGTCGCCGGTCAGGACGTCGTCGTCGGCGCGGCCGTAGACGAGGTGCCGGTCGGTGACGCCGTCGAGGTCGTCGTCGAGGAAGAACTCGGTCCCTGATCCGCCGACCTCCCCGGTGGCCGCCGTGGGCGAGGCGGGGGCCGTGAGCGCTGCGAGGGTGGCGAGGGCGGACACGGCGGCGAGAGCGCCAAGCCGGCGCGGGGTCCTGGTGGGGAGCACGGCCCCCAGGCTAGGGGCTCGGGCGGCACCCGGACAGCGTTTCGGCAGGTCGGTCCGGCCCGCCCCCTCCGGTCGGGCCCGTCAGGACCTGTCGGTCCGGCTCAGTCCTTGACGACGTGCCGCGCGGCGAGCACGTGGAACACGCCGAAGAGCATGAGGCCCACCGCGATCGCGCCGACGAGCACCGGGCCCGCGGGCCAGCCGAGGATGGTGACGAGCGCGGTGTCGGTGCCACCGGCCTGGTCCGGGTCCGATCGCAGCGCCGCGAGCGCCACGAGGACGCCGAGGACGGTGAAGGCGAACCCGCGTGCCGCGTGCCCGACGCGGCCGGCGAGCAGCACCTTCCGGTCGACGCGCGGGTCGAGCTTCTTGGCGAACCGCTCCGTGGCGCCGGTCCAGATCCACCACAGCCCGACCGCCACGACGGCGCCGCCGACGCACGCGAGCAGGATCTGCCCGCCCGGCTGGGACAGGAGGGTCTGCGCACCCTGCTCCTCGGTGTTCCCCGACCCGGAGCTGCCGCGCATGAGGACGACGACGCCGGTCACCGCCAGCGCAGCGGCGACGACCCCCTTGGCGGCCGAACCGATCCGCCGCGCCAGGTCCGAGGACCCGTGCTCGTCCGGGTGCCCGACGACCGCGAGGACGAGCTGCCAGACGACGTAGCAGAGCAGGCCGAGCACCATGACGACGAGCAGGGCGGCGCCGAGCGGCGTGCTGCCGATCTCCTCGATCGCTCCCGAGGTGGTCGAGTCCTCGGAGGAGCCGGATCCGATCGCGAGGCCCATGGCGATCCAGCCGACGACGAACCACACGATGCCCTGGGCGGCGAAGCCGACCTGGCCGAGCCGGTGGAGCCACCCTCCACGCGCGGAGTCCTGAGCGTCCTGGGCCACCTCGTCGGCCTGGTCCTTGACCTGGTCGACCTGGTCCTTCATCGAGTCGCTGTCCACCGGGGCATCGAATCATCTGTGGCGGGCCGCTGCACCCGGGACGACGAACGGCTGCCGCCCCGCGCGGGGCGGCAGCCGTTCGGGGCGTGCCGGGTCAGGCGTCCGCGCTGAGCAGACGGTCGCTCTCGTCGTGGATCTCCGTGGCCACCTCGTCGAGCTTGTCGGCGTGGCGGCGGGCGTGGTGCGCGCAGAACAGGAGCGAGCCGGAGCGCAGGGTCACGCGGACGTAGGCCTGTGCGCCGCAGGCGTCGCAGCGGTCGGCGGCGGTGAGCTGGGGTTCGGTCGCTGTCGTGGTCACACCGGCATGTAATCATCCCGGACCCCGTTCTGTGCCGAGGTGGCGGGGGAGTTCGCCCCCGGCGTAGCCGCGTGTCGCCCCGGTCACCGGCCGTCGACCGCGCCTCCGCGCCCGTCGACCGCGCCTCCGCGCCCGTCGGCCACGCCTCCGCGCCCGTCGGGCGGCCCCGCCGTACGATCCTTCGGTGAATCCCACCTCCGCCGCCGAGTACTCGGCACGGCACCTGTCGGTCCTCGAGGGACTGGCCGCCGTGCGCAAGCGACCGGGCATGTACATCGGCTCGACCGACGGTCGGGGCCTCATGCACTGCCTGTGGGAGATCGTCGACAACTCTGTCGACGAGGGCCTCGGCGGGCACGCGACCCGCATCGAGATCGTCCTGCACCCGGACTCCTCGGTCGAGGTCCGCGACGACGGACGAGGCATCCCGGTCGACGAGGTCCCCGGCGTCGGGCTGTCCGGTGTCGAGGTCGTCTACACCAAGCTCCACGCGGGTGGGAAGTTCGACTCGGGGTCGTACGCGACCTCGGGCGGACTGCACGGCGTCGGAGCGTCGGTGGTCAACGCGCTCTCGGCGCGCCTCGACGTCGAGGTGGACCGCGGGGGCAGGACCCACCGGATGACGTTCCGCCGCGGTGAGCCCGGCACGTTCGACGACCCGGCCGCGGGCCCCTCGGCGGACGCCGACTTCCAGCCGTTCGAGAAGGCGTCGAGCCTGGAGGTCACCGGCAAGGTGCGCCGTGGCGTCACCGGGACGCGCGTGCGGTACTGGGCGGACCCACAGATCTTCCCGGCCACGGCCGAGTTCAGCCTCGAGGAGGTGCTCGGTCGCGCCCGGCAGACCTCCTTCCTCGTCCCGGGCCTGACGATCGTGGTCTCCGACCGCCGCGCGTCGGACCCCGAGGAGCACACGACCGAGGAGTTCCGGCACGACGGCGGTACGGCGGACTTCGTCGAGTACCTGTCTCCGGACACCGCGGTGACCGAGGTGTGGCGCCTGACCGGTCAGGGCGCGTTCACCGAGACGATCCAGCAGCTCGACGGCAAGGGCCACCTGCGGCCCGTCGAGGTCGAGCGGGTCTGCGAGGTCGACGTCGCGCTGCGCTGGGGCACGGGGTTCGAGACGACCGCCCGCAGCTTCGTCAACATCATCGCCACCCCCAAGGGCGGCACGCACGTGGCCGGCTTCGAGCAGGCCGTCCTCAAGGTGGCCCGCAAGCAGATCGAGGCGTCCGCGCGTCGGCTCAAGGTCACCGCCAAGGACCCCCGGATCGAGAAGGACGACGTCCTCGCCGGCCTCACCACCGTGGTCTCGGTCCGCGTGCCCGAGCCGCAGTTCGAGGGGCAGACCAAGGAGGTCCTCGGGACCGCGCAGGTCCGGCAGGTCGTGGCGAAGGTGGTGGAGGCTGAGCTCACGGACCTGCTCACCTCGACGAGGGCCGCGCAGCGGTCGCAGTCGAACGCCCTGCTGGAGAAGATCGTCGGCGAGATGCGTGCGCGGGTCGCCGCCCGCACGCAGAAGGACATCTCGCGCCGGAAGAACGCCCTCGAGAGCTCGTCGCTGCCGACCAAGCTCGTCGACTGCCGCTCCAAGGAGGTCGAGCGCTCCGAGCTGTTCATCGTCGAGGGGGACTCCGCGCTCGGCACCGCGCGCCGGGCGCGGAGCTCGGAGTTCCAGGCGCTGCTGCCGATCCGCGGAAAGATCCTCAACGTCCAGAAGGCCTCCGCCGCGGACATCCTCAACAACGTCGAGGTCGCGACGATCTTCCAGGTCATCGGGGCCGGGTCGGGGCGCACGTTCGACCTCGACCTCGCCCGCTACGGGAAGATCGTCCTCATGACGGACGCCGACGTCGACGGCGCCCACATCCGCACCCTTCTGCTCACCCTCTTCTTCCGGTACTGCCGGCCGCTGGTCGAGGCGGGTCGCGTCTTCGCCGCGGTCCCGCCGCTGCACCGGGTCGAGGTCGCCGGCTCCGGCGGGCGCAAGGGCGAGGTCCACTACACCTACTCCGACGCCGAGCTCGCCCGCCTGCTCGCCAAGCTGGACAAGGCCGGGAAGAACCTGCGGTCGACCCCGCAGCGGTACAAGGGCCTCGGTGAGATGGACGCCGACCAGCTGGCCGAGACCACGATGGACCCCGCGCGCCGCACGCTGCGACGCATCACGGGGGCCGACGAGGAGGCGGTGGCCCGCGCCGAGTCCGTCTTCGAGCTGCTCATGGGCAGCGAGGTCGCGCCGCGCAAGGACTTCATCGTGGCCGGTGCGGCCGCGGTCGACCGTGAGCGGATCGACGCCTGAGGCGGGGGAGTCCTCGGGCCCGGCGACACGGCGACGTAGACTTCCGGGCATGATCGTGTCCTCGGCCGGGTCCGCCGCGCAGCTCGCGCGCCGGTTCGACCCGCCGGCCTCCGCCGCGGTCCCGGGTCCCCACCTGGGCCTGCGCTGGCGCACCCTCGCCGCCGACGACGGGGCGGACGTCGCGGCGCTGTGGGACCGTTCCGACGCCGTCGACTCCCGCGGGACGCGCACGACCCGGGCCGACGTCGACCGGCTGCTCTCGGCCGCGGCCGACGCCGGCGACACCCTCGGCGGGTTCGACGCCGACGGGATCCTGCGCGCGGCGGCGGCGCTCGTCCTCACGCTCCAGGGCGACGGCGCGGAGGTCCGCCTGCGCGCGACGATCGACCCGGGCAGGCGCGGGCTGGGCATAGGCAAGGCCCTGCTCGGCTGGCAGGACGACCGAGCGCGTCAGCTCCTCGCCGACGCCGCACCCGCCGGGCCGGCTCGCATCGTCATCGAGGTCGACCCGCACCAGAGCGACCGCCGTCGCCTCTGTGCGGCTGCCGGCTTCGCCCCCGAACCCGGCGCGCCGGGTCGGACGTTCGCGGTGGTGCTGTGAGCCAGCCTCCCGGGCGCGGGCTGCGCGCCGCACTGACGGGCCTGCGCACCTCGACCCGGCGTCCCTCCGGCGAGACCGTGGCCATGCACGTCCTCGCCGAGCCCGACCCCTCGACCGGGTCGACCGACCGGCTCCTGCCGCGGGCGGTCGACGGGCTCACGTGGTCGGTGCTCGACGCGCCGCGCGCAGCCGAGCTCGCCGCCCTCGTCTCCCGCATCGAGTCGGCCGACGGCACCCCGCTGCGCACCTCTGCCGAGGAGGTCGAGAGCTACTTCGCCGCCCGCGAGGGCTACCGGGCGGTCGCCGGGGACGACGCCGAGGGCGTGATGCGGGCGTTCGGCCTGGTGCGACCCAAGGGCGAGGTCGTCGACGGCATGCCCTCGTTCACCTGCTCCGGCGGGGTCGACGACGCGCTGCGGCTCAAGGGCGCGGGCGCCGCGCTCGTCGGCTGGCAGGTGGCGACCTCGCAGGCGCTGCTCGCCGAGTCGGGGGCCGAGCGTGGCGCCGTCGTCGTCCACGTCGACGAGAGCGAGTCGGATCTCAGCGCGCTGCTCGAGGAGCACGGGTTCCGGCCCCGGCGCTGGTACGTCCAGATGCGCCGGAGCCTGTCGCTCGACATCCCGACGATCCCGCTGCCCCCGTACGTGTCGGTCGAGCCCTGGACGCCCGAGCTCGCCGACCAGGTGCGGCGTGCCCACGGCCGGGCGTTCGCCGACCAGCCGGAGGGCGCGATGGAGCGCGGCGCCGAGCTGTGGGGCCCGGAGGCGACGGCCTTCGAGCCGGGCTGGAGCTTCGTCGCCCTCGACCGGTCCTCGGACCGCGCGAAGGTCGCCGGCTACGTCGTGTCCAGCAGGTACGAGCAGGACTGGGAGGCGCTGGGCTGGACCGAGGGGTACACCGAGGTCCTCGGCGTGCTCTCGGAGTGGCGCGGCAAGCACGTGGGCAGCGCCCTGCTGAGCGCCGTCATGCGCGCGTACGCGGCCGACGGCATGGAGTACGCGGGGCTCGACGTCGACGTCGACTTCTCGCTCGACGTCGACCATCCGGAGCCGCACTCGATGATGGCGCTGTACACGAGCCTCGACTACGTCCCGACCAGCCGGTCCGCCCTGTACGTCCTCGAGCTCTGACGCGGATCCGTCGCCCTGGACGAGCACGCCGGACGACGACGCAGCGCGCGGCTGCACCGCCGTCGAGCGATGCTCAGCGGTGCAGGTGGGGCTCGACGAGCTCGGCGTAGCGCGCGGCCACCGTGGCCAGCGTGGAGTCGCCGGGTGCGTCCCAGATCTCCTGGTTGAAGATCTCGACCTCGACGTCGCCCGTGTACCCGGCGTCGGCGACCCAGCCCGTGATGGTGGCGAAGTCGACGAACCCGTCCCCGGGGAAACCGCGGGAGAGCAGCGGGTCGGCGGCGATCGGGAGGTTCCAGTCGCACACCTGGTAGGACGCGAGGCGTCCCTCGGCGCCGGCGCGGGCGACCTGCTCGCGCAGGTCCGGGTCCCACCACACGTGGTAGGTGTCGACGACGACGCCGACGGTCTCGGGTGCGAAGGGGGCCGCGAGGTCGAGGCACTGGCGCAGGGTGGAGAGCACCGCGCGGTCGGCCGCGAAGATCGGGTGCAAGGGCTCGAGCACGAGGCGTACGTCGCTCGCGGCCGCGTGCTCCGAGAGCTCGGCGATCCGGTCGGCCACCCGCGCGCGGGCGGCCACGAGGTCGCGGTCCCCGCCGGCCGACGGCGGGCCGTTGGGGCCGGTGGCCGCGGGCAGCCCGCCGACGACGAGGACGAGCTCGCGGGTGCCGAGGGCGGCCGCCTCGTCGATCGCGGCGCGGTTGTCGGCCAGGGCGGCGCGCCTCCCGTCGTCGTCGGCCGCGGTGAGGAACCCACCGCGGCACAGCGAGGAGACGCGCAGGCCCGCCTCGCGCACGATCCGGGCCGCGCGCTCGAGCCCGGCCTCGGCGACCCGGTCGCGCCACAGCCCGAGGGCGGGGATCCCCGCGGCCACCGCGCCCTCGACGGCCTCCTCGAGGGTCCAGCGCTTCGTCGTGGCGGTGTTGAGGGAGAGCCGGGACAGGTCCGGGGCGCTCATCGTCCGGCCCCGATCCCGGCGACGTCGAGGAAGCGGGTCATCCGTGTGGCGGCGAGGTCGGGGTCGGTGAGCAGCCCGGCGGCGTCGGCCAGGCGGACGAGCTCGACCAGGTGCGGGACCGACCGGCCCGACTGGAGGCCGCCGACCATCTGGAAGCCGGGCTGGTGGCCGTTGAGCCACGCGAGGAAGGCCACGCCCGTCTTGTAGTAGAAGGTCGGGGCGGCGAACACGTGTCGTCCGAGCGCCTGCGTCGAGGCCAGCGTGGCGTGCGCACCCGCGGTGTCCCCGGCGTCGAGGGCGCTCAGGGCGTGGGACGCCGCCGGCGCGATGGCGGCGAAGATCCCGAGGAGGGCGTCGGAGTGCCCGCGCTCGTCGCCGACCACGAGGTCGGGGTAGTTGTAGTCGTCGCCCGTGTACATCCGCACGCCCTCGGGCAGGCGCTCCCGGACCCAGATCTCCAGGTCCGCGTCGAGCAGCGAGATCTTCATGCCGTCGACCGCGCCCCGGTGCTCGCGCACGAGGTCGAGGAGGACCTCGGCGGCCGCGTAGGGGTCGTCGTGCCCCCAGTAGCCGGCGAGCTGCGGGTCGAACGCCTCGCCGAGCCAGTGGAGGATGACCGGCGCCGTCGAGCGGGACAGGAGGTCGGAGTAGACCGAGCGGTAGTCGTCGGCGTCGCGGGCGGCGGCGGCGAGCGCGCGGGACGCCATGAGGATCGGCCGGGCGCCGGCCTCGCCGACCACGTCGAGCTGGCCGCGGTAGGCGTCGGTCACCGTGCGCAGCGCGCCGGCCGGGTCCGCGCCGGCGACCTGGGCCGGCAGCACCTCGTCCGTGCCGGCGCCGCAGGCGATCGTGCCGCCCACGGAGGCGGCCTCGGCCGACGAGCGGCGGATGAGCTCGGCCGCGGCCGGCCAGTCCAGCCCCATGCCGCGCTGCGCCGTGTCCATGGCCTCGGCGACCCCGAGTCCGAGCGACCACAGGTGGTGCCGGAAACCCAGCGTCGAGTCCCAGTCGAGGACCGCGGGCGCGCCCGGGGCGGTCTCTGCGGTGACGACGGGAACGACGTGGGCGGCCGCGTAGGCCACCCGCGAGTTGAACGGGGCCGACGGGCGGTCCCAGCCCCGGGCCGGCGCGAGCCGGTGGTCCTCCAGGGTGCCGTCGGCGCCGGGCAGCGTGACTCTCGGCCCGGTGCCGGTGCCGGTGCCGGTGCCGGTCATCGGGCCGCGTCCGCGGGCGCGGCCGGCGCGGGGGCGGACCCGTGCGCCGTGTCGAACGAGACGACCGGGACGTCGAGGCGTCGGCCCTCGGCCGAGGAGCGCAGGCCGAGCTCGGCGAGCTGCACGCCGCGCGCGGCGGACAGCAGGTCGTAGCGGTGCGGACGACCGGCCACGACGTCGGCGAGGAACTCCTCCCACTGGGCCTTGAAGCCGTTGTCGAGCGGGGCGTTCGCGGGGACGTCGAGCCACTGGTCGCGGTAGGACTCGGTGACGGGCAGGTCCGGGTTCCACACGGCGGCGGGCGTGTGGGCGCGCTGCTGGGCCACGCACGAGTGCAGGCCCGCGACTGCCGAGCCGTGGGTGCCGTCGACCTGGAACTCGACGAGCTCGTCGCGGTGGACGCGGGTCGCCCACGAGGAGTTGATCTGGACCACCACGGGGTCGCCGCCGGGGGTGGTGACGTCGAAGATCCCGTAGGCGGCGTCGTCGGCGGTGGCGGTGTAGGTCGCCCCCTGCTCGTCCACGCGGGAGGGGATGTGGGTGACGGTCCGCGCCGTCACGGTGTCGACCGTGCCGACGATGCCCTCGAGGACATAGTTCCAGTGGCAGAACATGTCCGTGGTGATACCCCCGCCGTCCTCGCTGCGGTAGTTCCACGACGGCCGCTGACCGGGCTGGACGTCGCCCTCGAACACCCAGTAGCCGAACTCGCCGCGCATCGAGAGGATCCGGCCGAAGAAGCCCTCGTCGACCAGGCGGCGGAGCTTGACCAGGCCCGGGAGGTAGAGCTTGTCGTGGACCACGCCGATGGTCACGCCCGCCTCGTCGCCCCGGCGCGCGAGCTCGACCGCCTCGTCGAGGGTCTCCGCCGTCGGCTTCTCGGTGAAGACGTGCTTGCCCCGGCCGAGGGCGGCCGTGATCGCCTCGACCCGGCGGGAGGTGACCTGCGCGTCGAAGTACACGTCGATCGACGGGTCGTCGAGGACCGACTCGAGATCCGTCGTCCAGTGCTCGACCCCGTGCCGGCGCGCCAGCTCCGCGACCTTGTCGGCGTTCCGGCCCACGAGCACGGGCTCGACCTGGACGAGCGTCCCGTCGCTCAGCCGGACGCCCCCGGCGTCCCGGATCGGGAGGATCGAGCGGACGAGGTGCTGGCGGTAGCCCATACGTCCCGTGATGCCGTTCATGGCGATACGGAGGGTGCGAGTGGTCATGGTCTCTCCATCGAGTGCGGGGCGGAATGCGCTTTCCACATTATGGGGCGGCGCCGCGGGTGTCAACGAGGTCCACCCCGGCGCGGTGTCGAGAGTGCGGCTGAGGGTGCTTCGTGAGGTGTCGAGAGTGCGCGTGAGCGCGCCCCGCGTGTCGAGAGTGCGGCTGAGGGTGCCCCGCGTGTCGAGGGTGCGGGTGAGCGCGCCCTCGGGCTCCTCAGTCGATCCGCGGCGTGGACTCGCGCAGGACGACGGACGCGCCGACGGGCACCTCGCGGGGACCGTCGGCGGGGTCGAGCGCCAGGGGGACGGCGAGCCGCCCCATCTCGACCATGGGCAGGGCCACCGTCGTCAGGCCGGGCGCGACGTCCCGCAGGGTGGTGATGTCGTCGAAGCCCGCCACGGCGACGTCGCCGGGCACGTCGAGGCCCGCCTCGCGGACGGCGGACATCGCGCCGACCGCCATGACGTCGTTGACGGCGAAGACGAGGCGCGGTGTGCCCTCGCCGCGCAGCAGGGTGGTCATTGCGGCGTGCCCACCGTCGCGGGTGAAGTCACCGGGGACGACCCGGTCGGCCGGGACCTCGACGCCGAGCTCGGCCAGCGCGTCGCGGAAGGCGGCCTGCCGGTCGCGCGCCGTCGTGTGCCAGTCGGGGCCGGCCAGGATGCCGACGTCGCGGTAGCCCAGGCCGTGCAGCGCCCGGGCGAGATCGGCGCTGCCGTGCGCGTTGTCCGGGACCACGGTGCTGAGGCCGGGCAGGGGCTGACCGACCAGGGCCACGCGGCCACCGCGGTCCTGGTAGGTCGCGAGGACGTCCCGCAGGCGTTCGTTGACGGCGGCGTCCTCCACGCGGCCACCGGCGATGATGATCGCGCGCGCCCGCTGGTTCTGAAGGGTGGCGATGAACTCGAGCTCGCGCACCGGGTCGCGGTGCGTCGTCGCGAGGGTGACGACGCAGCCTGCCTCGTCGGCCGCGTTGATGACGCCGGCGGCGATCGCGGAGAAGTACGGGTCGGCGATGTCCTGGACGATGAGGCCGACGGTGTCGGTCCGGCCGCGGGCCATGGCCTGGGCGTTGGCGTCGGGGGAGTAGTCGAGCCGCTGCGCCGCGTCGAGCACGCGTTCCCGGAGGTCCTCCCGGACCCGGCGTTCGGAGCTGCCGTTGATGGCGCGCGAGGCGGTCGCGAGGGACACGCCCGCCTCCTGGGCCACCTGGGACAGGGTGACGCGGCCCCGTCCGCCCGCGCGTGGTGCCGCGGGTCGTCCAGCCCCCTGCTCGGCCATCGCCCCTCCTCGTGCTCTCGCGCGGACCCTCGCCGCGACCGGATCGCCGCGACGCTAACCCAGACCTCCCGTGAACGCCCGCCGGGACCGCACCGTGGGGCCGGTCCCGGCGGGCGGCGGAGCACCCGCGCCGGCAGGCGGAGAACCCACCTCGGCAGGCGGAGAACCCACCTCGCCGGGCGGACCTGCGGGGCCCCGTCCCGGCCTGCGGGGCCCGCGCATCAGGCGGCCGGCCGGCCGCCGAGGTAGAGGTCGCTGAGCTTGGGGTCGGCGAGCAGCTCGCGCGCGGGCCCCGTGGCGAACACGGTGCCCAGGTCGAGGACGCAGCCGATGTCCGCCATCTCGAGCGCGCGCCGTGCGTTCTGCTCGACGAGGAGCACGGCCACACCCGCGTCTCGCATCCGCGCGACCTCCTCGAACACGACGGTCGTGCGCTTGGGGTCCAGGCCCATCGACGGCTCGTCGAGCAGGACGACGTCGGGCCGCACCATGAGCGCACGGGCGAACTCGACCTGCTTCTGCTGACCGCCCGAGAGCACCCCGGCGACGGTCGACCACTTCTCGGCCACCACAGGGAAGATCTCGCGCACGAAGTCCGCGCGCTCGCTCAGGGAGCCCTGGTCCTTGACCGAGTACCCGCCGAGCATGACGTTCTCCTCGACCGTCATCTCCTTGAACACCGAGTGCCCCTGGAGCACATGGCTGAGCCCCTTGCGCAGCAGCGGCTGCGGACCCTTGCCGGTGACGTCCTCGCCGTTGAGGCGGATCGTGCCCGAGCGGGGCGTGAGCAGGCCGCTGGCCACCTTGAGCACGGTCGACTTGCCCGCGCCGTTCGGTCCGACCAGGCAGACCACCGTCCCGCGCGGGACCTGGATCGACAGGCCGCGCAGGACGAGCGCGGCCTTCCCGTAGCCGGCCTCGATGTGGTCGAGGTCGAGGATGATGTCGGACTCAGACGCCAAGGTAGGCCTCCAGGACTCGAGGGTCGGTCTTGACGACCGACGGAGGGCCGTCGGCGATCGGGGCACCCCGGTCGAACACGACGATGTGGTCGCACAGGCTCATGATGAGGTCCATGTTGTGCTCGACGATGAGGAAGGTCGTCCCCTCGTCGTTCAGCTCGCGCACGAGGGTGGCGATCCGCTCGATGAGCGAGGGGTTCACGCCGCCGGCCGGCTCGTCGAGCATGACGAACGGCGGGTCGGCCATGAGGGTGGAGCCCAGCTCGAGGAGCTTCTGCTGCCCGTAGGAGATGTCCCGCGCCTCCGAGCGCTCGAGGTGGTCGATACCCACGCGGGCGAGCATCGCGCGCGCCCGCTCGACCACGGCGGGCGAGGTGCTGCCGCCGAGGTACTGGCCGAGCGTGCGCGGTTGGACGGCGACGAGCATGTTCTCCAGCACGGTCATCCGGGGGAAGACCCGGCACAGCTGGAAGCTGCGGCCGAGCCCCGCCCGGGCGATGCGGTGGGGGGCCCACCGGGTGATCTCCTTCTCGTGCAGGAGCACCCGGCCGGAGTCCGGCTTGATCATGCCCGTCACGCAGTTGAAGAAGGTCGTCTTCCCGGACCCGTTGGGCCCGATGAGGCCGTTGATCTTCCCGTCGAGGAACGTCACGGACGCGTCGGCCACTGCGTGGACGCCGCCGAACGACTTCGACAGGCTCTCGGTGCGAAGGACCGCCGTTCCCTCGGCGGTGCGTGCCTGAGGCTCAGCCACGGTCATGGTTCCCTCCCTCGTCGTCCGCCGGGTCGGCGTCCGTTCGTTCGTCGTCGGCCACCACGCGGCCGTCAGCAGTGACGGTGTCGGGACCGACAGCCGGAGCTGCCGAACCGGCCGCAGGTGCCGAGCGGGACGAGCCGGAGGGCCCGGCCGAGGCCGTCTGGGTCGCGCGCAGCTCCTCGGCGCTCATCTCGCGGATCGAGGTCTCGCCCTGGTGCCGGAACCGCCGCCACAGGCTCTGCGCGCCGGTGAGGACGCCGTCGGGCAGGAAGAGCACGACGACGGCGAGCAGGATGCCGGTGGCGACGAGGTGGAACTGGCTCTGCCCGAACTCGAGGACGAAGTACTCGAGCGCGGAGCCGACGATGATCGCGCCGAGCAGCGGCCCGAACAGGAAGCGCGAGCCGCCGAGGAGGGCCATGAGGACCACCTGCGAGCTGAGGACCACGTCGAACTGGAAGATCGGGTCGAGGTCGCCGAACCACAGGCCGTACAGGCCCCCGGCGAGGCCGACGACGACCGCGGAGATCGCGAACGCCACGAGCTTGAGCCCCGCGGTGGGGATGCCGAGCGACTCGGCCTTGTCCTCGTCCTCCCGGACCCCCTTGAGCCCCGACCCGAACTGGGACAGGTCGATCATCGCCCAGACGAGCAGGGCCACGGCCAGCAGCCCCAGGAAGAGGAAGTAGAAGGTCTGGTGCATCTCCGGACGCAGCATGTCGAAGGGCCGCGGGACCACGAGCCCCTCGGAGCCGCCCGTGAACGAGCGCCAGGACTGGAAGACGAGCTGGAGCACGAGGACGAGCGCGATCGTCACGATGACGAACGACGCCCCGCGCACCCGCAGCGCCGCGTACCCGACCGGGATCGCGACGACGAGCACGATGAGGGCGGCGATGCCGAGCGCGACGAAGCTGTTCATGCCGGTGTCGCGGACGATCAGACCGGTCCCGTAGGCGCCGAGCCCGAAGAAGGCGATGTGCCCGAGCGAGATGTAGCCCGTGAACCCGCCCATGATGTTCCACCCGGTGGCAAGCACCGCGTAGTTGAGCACGATGACGCCGGCCGAGAGCATGTAGGCGTTCGGGGCCAGCAGGGGCCACAGGGCGAGCAGGGCCACGACGACGACGATCGCGCCGATGCTGCGGACGCGTCGTTGTCCGGAGGAGCGCTCGCTGGCGTGCGGGGCGCGCGTGACGCGGGCGGGTGCGGTGACGGTGTCAGAATCTTTGCGCAAGGCGGCCTCCGAACAGTCCCTGCGGTCGGAACATCAGCGTGAGGAACAGGGCGAGGTAGAAGATCGTCTGCGCCCAGGTCGAGCCGACGGGCAGCTCGAGGAGCAGACGCATGACGCCGAGGACGAGGGCGGCGATCGCCGCCCCGGGCACCGAGCCGAGACCGCCGACGACGATGATCGCCATGAGCGGCCCGACCCAGTGCCAGTGCAACGACGGGTAGATCGTCGCCTGGAGGGACAGCGCGGCACCTCCGACGGCAGCCGTGGCCAGCCCGAGCCCGAAACCGAACCCGGCGATCTTGTTCGTGTCGATGCCGACGAGCTGGGCCGCCTGCGGGTGCTGGATCGTGGCGCGCAGCGCACGCCCCAGCCGGGTCCGCTGGAGGACGAGCCACAGCGCCACGAGGGCGACGACGGCGAGCGCGAACGAGATGATCTGGACGACCGGGATCTGCGCGCCGAGCAGCTCGACGCTGTCCGAGCCGTAGCTGAGGTTGATCCTCCGCTGCGTGCCCGAGTACGCCATGCCGAGCCCGCCCTCGATCGCCAGGGCGATCGCGAAGGTGAGGAGCACCGACATCATCGTCATCGTCGCCGGCTTGAGCCGGCTGAGCAGGTAGCGCTGGATGACGAACCCGATGACGAAGAACAGCGGGACCGTGACGATCAGCGACAGGAGCGGGTCCCAGCCGGTGACCCCGTGCCAGCGCCAGGCGATGTAGGCCGAGAGCACGATGAACGCGGCGTGCGCGAGCATGACCACGCGCATGATGCCGAAGTACATCGTGAGGCCGGCCGCGAGGAGCGCGTAGAGGCCACCGAGCAGGATCCCCAGGATGAGGGTCTGGAAGAGCAGGGGTCCGGAGACCATCCGGTCACCACTCCGGCTTCGGGTAGACGAGCTCGGTCGTGGCGGTCTCCTCGGGCAGGACGATGGCGATCTCGCCGTCGACGTACTGCTGGATCAGGTGCGCGCCGTCGGGCCGGCCGGCCTCGTCCCAGGACAGGGTGCCGACGATCGTGTCGACCGAGTTCTCGTGCAGCCAGTCGATGAGCTCCTGCTGGCAGTCGCCCTGCTCGGCGCAGCCCACGGCCTCGACGGCGGCGGCGACGACCTGGCCGGTCGTGTACGCGTTGGCCTCGTCCTCGCCGGGCGCGTGGCCGTGGATCTCGGTGTAGGCCTCGACGAACTCCGCGTTGGAGGGGTACTCGGACTCGGGCGTGTAGCCGGTCGGGGCGATGATGCCCTCGACGTTGCCGCCGATGGCCTCGACGAACTCGGGGTTCGTGGGCGCGGTGGAGAAGGCGGCCAGGCGCGGCTGGTAGTCGAGCTGCTGCAGCGCGAGGATGAGGTTGACCGCGTCCTGGTACTGCGTGCCGCCGATGACGACGTCGGGGTCGGCGGACGCGATCTGGGCGGCGATGCCGGAGAAGTCGGTCGCGTT
Source organism: Georgenia sp. Z1344 (assembly GCF_057652375.1). Lineage (NCBI taxonomy): Bacteria > Bacillati > Actinomycetota > Actinomycetes > Allobogoriellales > Allobogoriellaceae > Georgenia > Georgenia sp. Z1344. Next base: position 3,193,687 of record NZ_CM172728.1, read on the forward strand.
GGGCGGGTAGACCTCGTCGACGACGATCTCCAGCCCCATCTCCTCGAGCCCGTCCCGCAGGCCGTAGGCGGTCCCCTGCGCGAACGGGTCGTCCATGGCGGCGACGGCGACGGTCTGCGGGCGCTCCTCCTCCGGCATGGCCTCGATGGCCTCGAGGAGGTGGTTGTAGTGGTCGGGAGCGATCGCGGGGGCCGCGTAGAAGATGTTCTCGAAGCCCTGCTCGAAGACCTCGGCGGCCGCGGCCGCCGGCTCGACGAAGAGCATCCCGTACTCCGACGCCACGCGGGAGGCGGGCACGACGAGGCGGGTGGAGAACGGGCCGAAGACGAGGTCCACCTCCTCCTGGGCGATGAGCGACTCGTAGTCGGCGACCACGCGGGCGGCGTCCGAGGCGTCGTCGAGGATCTGCAGCTCGACCTGCCGGCCGAGCAGTCCGCCGTTGTCGTTGATGATCTCGGCCCATGCCTCGTAGCCCCGCTGCACGCCGAGCCCGGGCTCGGCGAAGTCGCCCGTCAGCGGCAGCGAGACGCCGATGACGATGGGGTCGTCGGTGTCCTCACCGCCGCCCGAGTCGTCCGAGCCGCCGCACGCGGCGAGGACGAGAGCGGCGCCTGCCGCGATCGTGGTGAGCCTGACGATCTTCGTCGACATCCGAGCCTCCTTGTTCGGAACGAGCATGCGCGAAAGCGCTTTCCGCAGAGTAGGGCCGTGGGGTTCGGGACACAACCCCCGGCGTGTCGACGGTGTCCTCGGGCCGGCCGGCGACCCTTCGGGACGACGAGTGAGCGGACTTCTGCTTCACGAGTGAGCGCGGTCCTGCCGGCCGAACGAGCGCACGGAGCACGGGTGCGGACGACGCGAGGCGGCCCCGCTCCCTGATCGGGAACGGGGACGCGGGCCAGGAGCGGCGAGACGTCGGTGCGGTGCGGGAGCTCTGCCCCGTCGGCGTCAGCCGATCGCCGCGACCGGGACGGGCAGCGCCTTGCCGGAGCCGTCGCGCCGCTCGTCGACCTCGGGCAGCTCGACGGCCTGGCCGCCGGCGCCCACCGCGCGGACCGGGGTCGGGCCGACCCAGGCGAGCTGGAGCTCGTCCTCGCCGCGGAGGAACCGCTGCGCGCGCACACCCCCGGTGGCGCGCCCCTTGGCGGGGTAGCGGTCGAGCGGGGTGACCTTGGCGCTGCCGGGCGTGGTGCCGGGCAGCGCGTTCGCGGGCCCGGCGATCGTCACGACACCGTACGAGCCGAGGTCCTCGGTGGGCGCGACGCCCATGTGGACGAGCCGGGCGCCGCCGGTGAGCTTGATCCCGGCCACGCCCTTGCCTGCGCGGCCGGTGGGCCGGACGAGCGAGGCGTCGAAGCGGAGCAGCTGGGCGTCGGACGAGACGAGCACGAGCTGGTCGTCGTCGCCGGCGTGCCGGGCGGAGACGAGGGTGTCGCCGTCGGCGAGGGTGATGACGTCCCACGACTCGCGGTTGCCGGGACGGTCGGCGGGGGAGACCCGCTTGACCACGCCGTTCGCGGTCGCGAGCGCGACCGGCGCCGCGTCGTCCCCGAGGGCGACGAGCCCGACGACGGACTCCTCCCGCTCGAGCGCCACGAGCTCCTCGACGGCGGTGCCGCCGGAGAGCCCGGGGGCCGTCGAGGTGCCGGGCAGCGCCGGGGCGTGGAGCGCCTCGAGGCGGACGACCCGGCCGGCCGAGGTGACGAGGCCGACGTCGGCGCGGGCGGTCGTCGCGACGGCGTGGGTGACGGCGTCGTGGGCCACGCGGCCGCCGGTCCGCGGCGGTGCCTCCTCGCCGGGCGTGCGGGCGATCCGGCCGGTGCCGCCGAGCAGGACCCAGCACGGGTCGTCGGGCTCGACGAGCGGCGCGGCCGGTGCGCCCTTGCGTCCGCGCGCAGGCGCCGCCTCCGCCTCGGCGCCGGACCTCGGGGCCCCGCCCGCGGACTCGAGCAGCACGGTCCGCCTCGGGGTGCCGTGGGCCTGGGCCACCTCCGCGAGCTCGGACGAGACGAGGGAACGGAGCGCCTGGTCGGACCCGAGGATCTCCTCGAGCTCGGCGGCGCGGCGCAGCAGCTCCTCGTGCTCGCCCTCGATCTCGAGGACGGAGTAGCGGGTGAGTCGGCGCAGCTGGAGGTCGAGGATGTAGGTGGCCTGCTCGGCGCTGAGGTCGAAGACCGTCATCAGCTGGGTGCGGGCGGCCTCGGCGCTCTCGGCGGACCGGATGAGCTGGACGACCTCGTCGATGTTGAGGACCGCGGTGAGCAGGCCCTCCAGCAGGTGCGCGCGCTCGCGCGCCTTGCGCAGGCGGTGCTCGGAGCGGCGCCGGGTGACGGTGAGCCGGTGGTCGACGTAGACCTCGAGCATCTCCTTGAGCCCGAGCGTGCGGGGCTGCCCGTCGACGAGGGCGACGTTGTTGATGCTGAACGACTCCTCGAGCGGGGTGTAGCGGTAGAGCTGCTCGAGCACGGCGTCCGGGTTGTAGCCGGTCTTCAGCTCGATGACGAGCCGCAGGCCCTGGTGCCGGTCGGTGAGGTCGACGACGTTGGAGATGCCCTCGATCCGGCGGGCGTCGACGCCCTCCTTGATCTTCCCGATCACCCGTTCGGTGCCGACCATGTAGGGCAGCTCGGTGACGACGATGCCCTTCTTGCGGGCCGTGACCTGCTCGACCCGCACGGTGGCCCGGGTGCGGAACGCGCCGCGCCCCCCGGCCTGGGCCTCGCGCACGCCCTCGAGCCCGACGATCCGCCCGCCGCCGGGCAGGTCGGGCCCGGGGACGAACCGCTGGAGCGCCTCGAGGCTCGCGTCCGGGTGGGCGACGAGGTGACGGGCGGCGGCGACGACCTCGACGAGGTTGTGCGGCGCCATGTTCGTGGCCATGCCGACGGCGATGCCCGAGGCCCCGTTGACGAGCAGGTTGGGGAGCGCGGAGGGCAGCACCTCGGGCTGCGTCGTGGACCCGTCGTAGTTCGGGACCATGTCGACGACGTCCTCGCCGAGGTCGGCGACCATCGCGAGCGCGGCCTTCGCCTGGCGGACCTCGGTGTATCGGGGCGCCGCGGGACCGTCGTCGAGCGAGCCGAAGTTCCCGTGCCCGTCGACCACGGGCAGCCGCATGGCGAAGTCCTGGGCGAGCCGGACCATCGCGTCGTAGATGGCGGTGTCGCCGTGCGGGTGGAGCTTGCCCATCACGTCGCCGACGACGCGGGAGGACTTGACGTGGGCCCTGTCGGGGCGCAGGCCCATCTCGTTCATCTGGAACAGGATCCGCCGCTGCACGGGCTTGAGACCGTCGCGCGCGTCCGGCAGGGCTCGCGCGTAGATCACCGAGTAGGCGTACTCGAGGAACGAGCCCTCCATCTCGGCGGCGACGTCGATGTCGACGATGTTCTCCTCGACGACGGGCGGCGGTGCTTTCGGCATGCCGACGATCGTCGCACCGCCCGAGGCCGACGGCCGGGCGCGGCACGCCGCCACTCCCGCGCCGCCGCGGGCCCGGGCGTGGGCCGCGTCACGTCCCGGACTAGATTGGGTCCATGGGAACGCCTGCGGCCGCCGAGGACGACGCGACCTCGCGGGACGAGCTCGCTCCGGACGCGGCGCCCGCGCAGTGGGAGGCGGACGTGGTCCTGCGCGACGGGGCGACCATGCACATCCGTCCGATCTCGCCCGACGACGCCGAGGCCCTCGCCGACTTCCACGCCGCCCAGTCCGAGCGGTCCCAGTACCTGCGGTTCTTCGCCCCGATGCCGCGGCTCTCGCCGTCGGACGTCCACCGGTTCACGAACGTCGACCACGACCGCCGGGTCGCCCTCGTGCTGACCGAGGGGCCGTCGATCCGCGGGGTGGGTCGGTACGACGTCGTCGAGGACGGGACGGCCGAGGTCGCGTTCGCGGTCGCGGACTCCGAGCAGGGCCGCGGGCTCGGGTCGATCCTCCTCGAGCACGTGGTGGCGGCGGCCCGGGAGCGCGGCGTCCACACGTTCGTCGCCGACGTCCTCCCGGACAACACGCAGATGATCCGGGTCTTCTCCGACGCCGGGTACGAGGTCCGGTCCCGGTACGACGACGGGGTCGTCGCCATCGAGATCCCGCTGCGGAGCACGGGCCGGTCCTGGGAGGTGCTCGCCGAGCGGGAGCGGCGCGCCGAGTCGCTCTCGATGCACACGCTCACCGCGGCCCGCGGCGCGGTCGTCGTGGCGCTCGACGAGTCGGGGCGGGCGATGGCGTCCCGCGTGCTCGCCCGGGCCCGCGCCGCCGCGGGGGAGGGCGGCACGATCCCGCTCGTGGCGGTCGGCGACCTCGATCCCGCGGGCGTCCCGCACGTCGCCGACGTCACCGCGATGGAGGAGGCGGTCCCCGACCTGGTCGAGGGCGCCGACCTCGACCTCGCGGTCGTCGCCGGGGAGCCGGCACGGGTCGTCGGCGTCGTCCCCCGGCTGCGCTCCCTCGGCGTCCGCTCGCTCGTCGTCCTCACCGGTGGTTTCGCGATCGGGCCGGGCCGCGAGCTGCAGCTCGACCTGCTCCGCGCCACCCGGCTCGCCGGGCTGCGCGTCCTCGGTCCCGCCTCGTACGGCGTGCTCGGGCGCGGTCCGGCCGGTTCCTACGACCTCACGCTCGCCGACCCTGCGCTCGGGGTCGACGGCGGCGCGCCGGCGCGCGAGGTCGGTGGCCGCGGGGTGGGCGTGTTCGCCCAGACCCGGGAGGCCGCCCTCGCGCTGCGCCGGGGCGCCGCGAACCGGCGGCTGCCGGAGGTCGCGGTCGTCGCCGCCGGGAACCGGATCGACGTCTCGGGCAACGACACGATGCAGGGCTGGTCCGCGGACGACCGCATCGGGGTCGGCATCGTCCACCTGCAGACGCTCGGCAACGCGCGGAAGTTCACGCGGGTGGCCCGGCGGCTCTCCGTCGACCGCGCGCTCGTGGTCCTCACCTCGGCGACGACCGCGGTCGCCACTCTGCCGGGCCACGCCGTCGCCACCTCGCCCCTGCCGCCCAGCGTCATCGACTCGGTGCTCGCCCAGGCCGGCGCCCTGCCGGCGCGGTCGGTCGCGGAGGCGCTCGACCTGGCGGCCGTCGCGCTCACGCAGCCGACCCCGGACGGGGTGCGGGTCGCGCTCGTCGCGACCTCCCACTCCCTCGCCGCGACCCTCTCGGCGACCGCCCGCGCGAGCGGTCTGACCCCGGTCGGTCCCGTCGTCGTGCTCGACTCGGGCCCGGTCGACGCCCGCGAACGGCTCCAGGGCGTCGTGCTCGACGAGGACGTGGACGCCGTGGTGGTCGCCGCCGCGGACGTGCTGGGCGGCGTCGACGCCGAGCTGGTCGAGGCGGTCGCCGCGGCCGCCGCCGCCGACGCGGACCGGCCCTGGGTCGCGTGGGTGTCGGGCGTGCACGGCCTCGACGACCGGCTGCGCCGGGGCGAGCACGTGCTGCCCGCGGTGGGCTCGCTCGACGTCGCGGCGCGGTCCGTCGCCCTGCGTGCCGCGGCCGCCGCGCGCCGGGACGACGACGTCGGCGCGCTGCTCGAGCCCGACGGCACCGACCCGCTCGCGGCACGCGCCACCCTCGCCGACGTGGCGCCCACGGCGACGAGCGGGGACAGCGTCGACCTCGACCCGGCGCGCGCGGCGGACCTCCTGGGCACCTACGGGATCGAGGTCCTCCTCCCACGGGCCGTCGACGTCCCCGTCGAGAGCTCCGACGACGACGTCGCCGAGGCGGCGGTCGCGCTCGCCCGGCAGGTCGGCCACCCCGTCGCGCTCAAGGCGGCCGACGACGTGCTGCGCCATCGCGCGGACCTCGGGGGCGTCCGGCTCGACCTGAGGGACGACGACGACGTGGCGGCGGCCGTCCACCAGGTCCGGGAGCGCTCCCGCGAGGTGCTCGGGCGCCAGTGCGCCCTCGAGGTGCAGGCGATGGCCGAGCCCGGCGTCGCCGTGGTCGTCCACGGCGGGGAGGACCCGGTCTACGGGCCGGTCGTCTCCCTCGGGGTCGGCGGCGACGCCTCGGAGATCCTCGGCGACCGCACCTACCGGGTCGCGCCCGTGACCGCCCGTGACGTCGCGACGATGATCACCGACCTGCGGGCCGCCGCGCGCCTGACCGGCGACCGGGGACTCACCCCGGTCGACACCGCGGCGCTGGCCGACCTGCTGGCCCGCGTGGCCGCGCTCGTCGACGACCTGCCGCAGATCGCCGCGCTCGAGCTCAACCCCGTCATCGTCGCGCGCGAGGGCCTCGCGGTGGCGGGCGCCCGCGTCACGCTGCGGGCGCCGAGCCGGCTCGACGCCGGGCGCCGCACCCTGCCGCGGCCCGGCGCGGAGGGCGCCGCGGGCGCTCCGTGACGGCGGACTCGCCCCCGCGCTCCGGGCAGGTGGACGGGAGTGGCAGGATGGCACGGTGCCTCGGACCAGCTCTCTGCGCCAAGACCTCGACGACGCGGGCTTCTACCCCCAGCTCGTCGCGGACGTGCTCGACGTCGCGCTGGCGGGCGAGGCCGTGACCGCCCACCTCGTGCACCCGGAGACCACCTTCGACCACGAGCTGCGGCGCCACCTCACCGTCCTCGCGCTGACCCCGAGCCGGTTCGTCGTCGTGCACGTCGACGACGTCGCCGACGAGGAGGCGGGCCCGGGCGCGCTGGCCACCTCGGAGACCGTCGCCCTGCACGAGATCCGCACCGTGGCGCTCACGCACGGCGTCCTGGACCCGGCGGGGACCGGCAGCACCTCCGAGCTCACGCTCTCGGTGGGCTGGGGCGCGATCCACCGGGTCGACCTCGAGCGGCAGACCTGCGGCGACCCGGACTGCGAGGCCGACCACGGGATGACCGGGACGCTCTCCCCGGAGGACGTCGTCATCCGCGTGGCGGCCCAGGCCGACGGACAGGACGCCCTCGACCGCGCCCTCGGGTTCGCCCGCGACCTCTCGCGCGCGACCGCCTCCACCACCTGAGGCGCGAGGAGATGCGGGCCCGCACCCCGGGAGCACCTGACCTCTCGCGGCACCTGCGTGCCGTCCTGCCGGCGGCGTTCGACGCCGTGGGCGTGCCCACCCGGTCCGCCGGGCGGGCGTCCGCGGAGGACCGCGGCGGCCTCGGCCTGCCGGACGCGCGCCGGGTCTGCGTGGTTCTCGTCGACGGGCTCGGGCTGGCCCAGCTCACCGAGCGAGGCGGGCACGCCCCGTTCCTCCGCTCGCTGCTGCCGGACGCGATCGCGCTCGACACGTGCCTGCCCTCGACCACGGCCTCGGCGCTGACGACCTTCGGCACCGGCGAGCTGCCCGGCGCGACCGGGATGCTCGGCTACACCGTCCGGCACCCGCCGACCGGTGACCTCGTCAACCTCGTGACCTGGGCCGAGGCGCCGATGACTGCCGAACGCTGGCAGCGTGTCCCCACGCTGTTCGAGCGGGCCGCGGAGGCGACCGGCGAGCCGCGCGGCGCCGTGACGATCGGGCCGGCGCGGTTCGTGGGCTCCGGCCTCACGCGCTCGGCCCTGCGCGGCGGCCGGGGCCTGACCGGTGAGTCGCTGGCCGCGCGGGTCGACGCCGCGGTCGGTGCCCTCAGGGCGGATGCGCGCCTCGCCTACCTCTACTGGGGCGACGTCGATCACGTGGGGCACGTGCACGGCTGGGGCTCGTGGGAGTGGGGCGAGGAGCTGATGGCCGCCGACGCCGAGCTGCGCCGGCTCGCCCGGGAGGTACCCCGCGACACCCTGGTGCTCGTCACGGCTGACCACGGCATGGTCGACGTCGCCGGGCGGATCGACCTCGCGTCGCACCCGGAGCTGCGCGAGGGGGTCGCCCTCGTCGCCGGCGAGCCTCGTGCGTGCCACCTCTTCCTCGACGACGACGCCGAACCGGCACGGGTCGCCGCGCGCTGGCGCGAGGTCCTCGGTCCGGAGTCCGCCGTGGTGACCCGCGAGGAGCTCGTGTCGTCGGGGGCCCTCGGCGCCGAGGTGCCCGACGACCGCGCGGCCGCCGTCGGCGAGGTCGTCGCGTTCCTCGGCGGTACGACGGTCGTGCTCGAGGAGGGCTCGGAGGCGATCGGCTCGACCAGGCTGGTCGGCGTCCACGGCTCGTCGACGCCGGCCGAGCAGGAGGTCCCCCTCCTCGTGGCGGCCGGCTGATGGGTCAGCTCGTCTTCTTCTCCGGGACGATGGACTCGGGGAAGTCCACGCTCGCGCTGCAGGTCGACCACAACCACGCGGCCCGGGGGCGCGACGGCCTGCGCTTCAGCCGGAGCGACCGCGCGGGTACGGGGGTCCTGTCGTCCCGGCTCGGCCTGCGCGCCGACGCCGTCGAGGTCTCCGACGCCACCGACTTCTGGGCCGAGGTCGTGCGCCGCCGGACGGCCGGCGGGCGCGTGGACTACCTCGTGTGCGACGAGGCCCAGTTCTACAGCCCCGAGCAGGTCGAGCAGCTGGCCCGGGTGGCGGACGAGATGGACGTCGACGTCTTCGCCTTCGGCATCACCACCGACTTCCGGACCCGGCTGTTCCCTGGGGCCGCGCGGCTCGTCGAGCTCGCCGACCGGGTCGAGCGGCTCCAGGTCGAGGCCCTGTGCTGGTGCGGGGCGCGTGCCACCCACAACGCCCGGACCGTCGGCGGGGTGATGGTGACCGAGGGTGAGCAGGTGGTCGTCGGGGACACGGCCGACGGAGGAGTCAGGGCCGACGTCGCGTACGAGGTGCTGTGCCGGCGCCACCACATGCGCGGGCTCACCGCCGCGCGCGCGGGCGCCGGGGAGCTGAGCCCGCCGACGCTCGACCTCGCGGGCGACTGACGCACGCCTCCCGGGTCAGTCCGAGTCGGAGCGGGACCCGAAGACGATCTCGTCCCACGACGGGACCGAGCGGCGCTGCTTGCGGCCCGAGGACCGGGCAGGGCGCGGCGCGGGAGCAGGGGAGTCCGCGTCGTCCGTCTCGGCGTCGGACCGGTCGGCCGCGTCGGCCTGCGTCGCGCCCGTCTCGGACGGGTCGGACGTGCCGCTCCCGTCGCCGGAGGGCGTGGCGTCGTCGTCGACGGTGGTCGTACCGGACCCGGTCGCGGGGCCGGCGGACGATCCCGTCGCGGCAGTCTCGTCGTCGGGCGCAGACTCCGACGCCGAGCTCGTCGTCTCCGTCGAGCCGGTCCCCGAAGGCTCGGCGTCGCGGTCCGGTCCGGAGCCGGATCCTGCCTCGGGACCGGAGCCCGAACCGGCGGCCTCGGCGGCGGTCCGTCCCGCACCGGGCTCACCGGCACCCTGCGGCCGGGCGTCCGTGGGGCCCGCGCCGGTCGGCGCCGTGCGGCCGCGCCCCGAGGGGTGCGTCCCGCGGGGGTCGAGCGCCGGCGCGTCCGGGTCCGGTCCGGCACCCGGGAGCGGGCGCGAGCGCCGGTGGGCGTCGAGCGAGAGGACCTGGGCGTCGCGCGCCTGGTCGGGACGGGACGCGGGCGGGTGTGCCGCAGGCACGTCGTCGACCGGGGTCGTGTCTGGCGCCGTGTCGTCGTCGAGGGAGTCGAGGTCGAGCTCGTCCTGGAGGTCGTCGAGATCGAGCCGCGTGCCCCGGTGCGCGGCGAGGTCGTCGAGGAGCGCCTCGGTCGTGTCCGACTCGGGCAGGTCGGCCGGGGACGTCACCTCGTCCTCGGCGTCGTCCGTTCCCTGCGGTGCTCCGACCTCGACGGCGGTCTCGCCGTCGGTGCCGGACCGGGCGCGGGAGGTCTCGTCGCGCGCCCACGGCGGCTCGGCACCGCCGCGCGGCCGGGTGGCACCCAGCGGGCCGTCGGCACGACCCGGGCGCCGCGTGGAACCGACCTCGGTCTCCGAGAGCCACCGCGCCTCGTCGTCGACCGCGACGAGGGTGCGCGACTGCAGGTCGACCGTCCACACCGCGCTGCGCTCCTTGCGGGCGGCGACGAACGTGACGCCGACCTGCCAGGACTCGCCGGCGCGCCGTCGGGCGTCCCACGCGAGGTCCTCGACCTCGACGCCCCGGGCCGCGAGGCGGTCCACCACGAGGTCGCCGAGGGTGGGGGAGTCGGAGTCGTGCCCCACGCGCTGCCGACGGGCCTGCTCGACCACGAAGTTCCGCTCGGCGGTGACCGGCGGCTCGAACGGGGCGACCCGCTCACGCGGGAGGCCGTGCTCGTCCGCGATCTCGTCGACGTCGTACCCGGAGCGCAGCAGGGCCTGGATCTCCCGGGGCGAGAGGTGCGTGGGCTCGGTCGACCGACGGGTGCTGGCCGCCGCCCTCCGCAGGGCGGCGCGCAGGTCCTCGTCGATCCGCAGGTGGTACTCGGCGCCGTCCGGTCCGGCGACGAGCAGGTGCTCGCCGGACTCGGACGTTCCGGTGACGGTCAGCTCGACCATGCGGTCCTCCATCGGCGACTGCCCGTGGTCCCGGGCGCACTCAGGATAGGTGGACGAGGTCCGGGGGAGCGGGAGGCCACGGCCCCGACGGCGACGCCCGTGCCCCGTACGGCAGTGGATCGCCTCACAGTTCGAGCGTCGTGCGACCCCGTCGGCGCGGGCCGTCCGCGCCCCGGTGGCGCGGTCTGTCGCGGCACAGGTGCAGGACCGTGGATATGGGTGGCCGCCGGACGATTTGTGGTGCACAATCCGTCCGACCAAGGTCGGGAACAATTTTCGCAGGCGTGCGTTGAACGCGATCCAGGGGCGCTTCCCACCCCATGAACCACGAGTAGAACCCGGAGCGTGACGCCAGCATGGCGACTGACTACGACGCACCCCGCAAGAGCGAAGAGGAGCTGGGCGAGGACTCGATCGAGGAGCTGAAGGCGCGCCGCGCCGAGCAGTCCTCGAGCTCGGTGGACGAGGACGAGACCGAGGCGGCCGAGGGCTTCGAGCTCCCCGGCGCCGACCTGTCCGGCGAGGAGCTGAGCGTGCGGGTCCTCCCGCGCCAGGCCGACGAGTTCACCTGTTCGCGCTGCTTCCTCGTCCACCACCGCAGCCAGCTGGCCTACGAGGAGAACGGCTCTCTCGTCTGCACCGAGTGCGCCGCCTGACCTGATCTCAGCGCGGCGGCCAGCTCGTCCGGCCGCCGCGTCGAGATCACCCACATCGGGGTCGGGTCCCGGTCGTCGTCGACGACGACCACGACCCCGTGCCCCACCCAGGAGCGGTGGACCACGAAGCTCCGGGCATCGGCGCGCGGACCGAGGATCGCCCGCATCCCCACCGGGTCGAGGACGTGCGCGTCCCCCAGGTGGTGCAGACCGATGACGGCCCCGCCCGCCCGCAGGCACGGCCCCTCCTCGCCCTCGTCCCCCTGCGCCCCCGGCCCGTCGGCCGTGACCTCGACGACGGGTGCGGACAGCCAGAGCGCGACCGCGACGAGGACGGCCGAGACCACCCCGACCGGTACGGCCACCGCCGCGCCGAACGGCAGCGTGGCCAGCGCGAGCGAGAGGCCCAGCCCGGCGGCGAGGACGAGCTGGATCGGGCCGGGCGTGAGTCGTTCGCGGAAGGCGGCGGGGGAGGAGGTCACCGCCACAGCCTGCCACCGCCTGCGGGCGGACGGCGGCTTCGCCCGGGGAGAAGCGGGCCCCGACCCGGTGACCGAGGCCCGGGGGCCGCGGGTAGGCTCGCACGCGGTGCCCGCCGGGCGCGCTGCGGCCGCGGCGACGGCGGGCAGGAGAGGAACGCATGGGACTGTTTTCACGCGGCCGGCACAAGGCGGACCAGACGCCGGAGCCGGACCAGGACGACACCTCGACGACCGAGCACGACGACGGCGCCACCGGGCCCTTCGACGTGGCCGACCGGCCCGACCTCGACGGGCGGCTCGACCTCGGCGCGCTGCGCATCCCGCGCGCGTCGGGGATGAAGGTGCGGCTCGAGCTCGAGAAGAAACGGCGCACCGTCATCGGGACGTCGGTGGCGCTCGAGGGCTCCGCCCTGCAGCTGCAGCTGTTCGCCGCGCCCCGCTCGGCCGGCCTGTGGGACGACGTGCGCACGGAGCTCGCCGCGTCCGTCGAGAAGCAGAAGGGGATGGTCGAGGAGGCGACCGGGCGCTGGGGCGACGAGCTCGTCGTCCACCTCCCGGTCACCCGGTCCGACGGCACGAGCGCGATGAACGTGCTGCGCTTCGTCGGGATCGACGGTCCGCGCTGGTTCCTGCGCGGCATGTTCTCCGGCCTGGCGGCGAAGGAGGAGGCCGCGGCCGAGCCGCTGCGGGACGTCCTCGCGGACGTCGTCGTCGTGCGCGGTCCCGAGGCGCGGGCACCGCGCGAGGTCGTGGCACTGACCGCGCCGGGGACCGGGGAGACCACCGACGAGGTCGACACGGGCGGTGCCCCCGCCCGCCGGACGCTCACGCTCAAGGACCTGCAGCGCGGACCCGAGATCCAGGAGACCCGGTGACCGTTCGGCGTCGCCTGCTCTCGACGGTGGCGGAGCTCGACGCCCTCGACGAGCGCGAGTCCTCCCGGGTCGAGGGCTGCCGTCCCATCGGCTCGGTCGCGCCCCGGGAGCGGGTGCGCGTGGCCGGGATCCTGCGGTCGGTGACGTACCCGCCCGTCGACGACGCGCCGGACCTGCGCGCCCACCTCTACGACGGGACCGGCGAGCTCGCGATCGTCCTGCGCGGACGGCGCGAGGTCCCCGGCATCGTCCCGGGACGGCGCCTCGTGGCCGAGGGGGTCGTCCTCGACGACGACGGACCCACCCTGGTGGACCCCGCGTACGAGCTGCGGCCCTCGCTGGCCGAGCTCGAGGAGATCGACCAGGTCGCCGGGCGGCACCGGTGAGCGCGCCCGACGATCGCGGTCCCGCCCACCACGACGAGCCCGCGACGCGCCCGGCGGTCGAGCCGGACACGGCGCTCGAGCCGGACGAGGTCATCGACCCCGGTACCGACGGCCGCTCCGACGACCCGGGCGGCCCCGGCGCGAACCCGCTGGGCGGGGCCGCGGGCGCCGCCGGGCGCCGGTCCGGCCTCGGCCAGGTCGTCGCCGAGGACTTCTCCCTGGCGGAGTCGATCGGTGGCGTCCGCGGCGTCGTCGAGGCGGTCGCGCCCGGCGCCGTCTTCGTCACCGCCTTCGTCATCACCCGCGAGCTGACGATCCCGCTCGTGGCCTCGCTCGCCGTCGCCGTCCTGCTCTGCGCGGTCCGGCTCGTCCAGCGCACCCCGCTCACCCAGGCGCTGTCGGGCCTTCTCGGGGTGGGCATCGGGGTGGTGTGGGCCTGGCGCTCCGGGCAGGCCGAGGACTTCTTCGCCTGGGGCCTGTACGTCAACGGCGCCTACGCTCTCGGCCTGCTGATCGCGATCCTCGTCCGGTGGGCGCCCATCGGCGTGCTCGTCGAGCTGCTCAAGGGGCGCGGCATGCAGTGGCGCACCGATCCCGAGCTGGCGCCGCTGCGCCGCCGGTACGTCGCCGCGTCGTGGCTGTGGGTCGGCGTGTTCGCCGCCCGGCTGGCCGTGCAGGTGCCGCTCTACCTCTCCGGCGAGGTCGCGGCCCTCGGCGTGGCCCGGCTCGTCATGGGGATCCCGCTGTTCGCGCTCGCCGCCTGGTTGACGTGGGCGCTCGTGCGGGAACGCCCGGCCGCGACCGCCGGCTGACCGGCCCCCGTCCGGCGTCGTCGGTCCCCGGGGTGACCCGGTCCCCGGGGCGCCCCTCGGCGAGGGCGACCTCCTGGTGAGGAGCCGCGCGCGGTCAGTGCGGCGCGAGCGCGTCCTGGAGCGCGCCGAGGTCGTCCTGGCCCTGCGCGGACAGGACGAGGAGCAGCTCGTCGCCGGCCTCGAGCGTGAGGTCCGGCTCGGCACCGTAGGCCGTCCCCGACCGGATGACGGCCGCGAGCACGGCGTGCGGCCCGAGGTCGACGCTGCCGACGCGCCGCCCGACCACGGGGGAGTCGTCCGGGAGCGTGAGCTCGTGGATCGACGCCCCGGAGCGGTGGAAGCGGAACAGCGGCACGAGGTCGCCGACGGAGACGGCCTCCTCGACGAGGCTCGTCATGATCCGCGGGGTCGACACGGGCACGTCCACGCCCCAGGTCTCGGTGAACATCCACTCGTTCTTCGGGTTGTTGATCCGCGCCACCACACGGGGCACGGCGAACTCCGACTTCGCGAGCAGGGAGATGACCAGGTTGGCCTTGTCGTCCCCGGTCGCGGCCACGACCACGTCGCTGCTCGCGGCCCCCGCGTCGGTCAGCGCGCTCGGCGAGCAGGCGTCGGCGAGGAGCCAATCTGCGCGGGCGACCGACGCGACGCGCATGGCCGAGGGCTCGTGGTCCACCAGCGTGACCTCGTGGCCGTGCCCCAGCAGCTCGAGCGCGATCGACCGGCCGACCGAGCCGGCTCCCGCGATGAGGACCTTCATCGCGCCTCCCGCGGCCGGTCCGCGAGCGTGCGGCGGACCGCACCGACCCGGTCGGTCGCCACCGCCATGTGGACGAGGTCCCCCTCCTGGAGGACCGAGGTCGAGTGTGGGACCGTGCCCTCGCCGCGGCGCGTGAGGAAGGCGACGCGCCCGCCGGTCGCCTCCTGGACGTCGACGACGGTGCGCCCCACCCAGGTCACGTGCGGCTCGAGCCGTACGAGCGAGACGAGCCCGGAGGCGTCGACGTGCTCGGCGGGGCTCGACGCGGGCAGGACGTGCGCGAGCACCTGCTCGGCGGTCCACCGCACGGTGGCCACCGTGGGGATGCCGAGCCGCTGGTAGACCTCCGCGCGCACCGGGTCGTAGATGCGGGCGACGACCCGCTCGACCCGGAACGTCTCCCGCGCCACGCGCGCCGCGATGATGTTCGAGTTGTCGCCGGAGGAGACGGCGGCGAACGCGTAGGCGTCCTCGATGCCCGCCTGCCGCAGGGTCTCGCGGTCGAACCCCACGCCCTTGACCTGGCGGCCCGAGAAGTCCTCGGACAGCCGACGGAACGCGTCAGGGTCCTGGTCGACGATCGCGACCGAGTGCCCGGTGGCGTCGAGCCGCTCCGCGAGCGAGGCCCCGACGCGGCCGCATCCCATGATCACCACGTGCACGCCGCGACGGTACCCCGGTCTAGCATCGACCGCGTGCCCGACCTCGTCTCGGCGCTCAAGCGGCTGGTCGTGGGTCGCCCGGTGCGCACCGAACGCCTCGGTGGGACGCTCCTGCCCAAGCGGCTCGCGCTCCCGCTGTTCTCCTCCGACGCCTTGTCGTCCGTGGCGTACGCGCCCGACGAGATCCTGCTGACACTCGCCCTCGCGGGGGTCGCCGCCACCGCGCTGTCGCCCGCCGTGGGCCTGGCGGTCGTCGTCGTCATGGTCGTGGTCGTCCTTTCCTACCGACAGACCGTGCGCGCCTACCCCTCGGGCGGGGGCGGCTACGAGGTCGTGACGACGAACCTCGGACCGCGCGCCGGCCGCGGTGTCGGCTCCGCGCTGCTCGTCGACTACGTCCTCACGGTCGCCGTGTCGATCTCCTCCGGCGTCCAGTACCTCGCCTCGGCCGTGCCCTGGCTGCAGCCGTACCGCGTCCCGCTCGCCGTCGCGCTCATCGCCCTGCTCGCCCTGCTCAACCTGCGCGGGGTGCGCGAGTCGGGGCGGGCGATCGCCGTGCCGTTCTACCTGTTCATGGCCTCGGTCGGCGGCCTCGCCGTCGTCGGCGCCGTCCGGGAGCTGGTCGGTGCGGGCCTGCCCGACGCCGCGACCGCGAGCCTCACGGTCGTCCCGGACCCCGCGCACGACCAGGCGATCGCCACGCTCGGCGGCGCGTTCCTCGTGCTGCGCGCCTTCACCTCCGGGTGCGCCGCGCTCACCGGGGTCGAGGCCGTCGCCAACGGCGTGCCGAACTTCCGCCGACCCCGCTCGGAGAACGCCGCGACGACCCTCCTGCTGCTGGGCGGCATCTCCTCGGCGATGCTCATGTCCATCATCTGGCTCGCCACGGCGATCGACGTCCGGGTGGTCGAGCGCCCCGCCGAGCAGCTCCTCCGCGACGGCGTGCCGGTGGGGCCGACCTACCACCAGGACCCCGCCATCGTGCAGATCGCCAACTCCGTGCTGGGCGGGTGGACGCCGCTCGTCGCGCTCGTCGCCGTCGTCGCGGGTGCGATCCTCCTTCTCGCCGCCAACACGGCGTTCAACGGCTTCCCCGTGCTCGCGTCCGTGCTCGCGCGCGACGGGCTGCTGCCGCGCCGCCTGCACACCCGCGGCGACCGGCTCACGTACTCCAACGGCATCCTCGCGCTGGCCGCCGCGGCCGCCGTCCTCGTCGTGGCCCTCCAGGCGGACGTCACCCGGCTCATCCAGCTCTACATCGTCGGCGTCTTCGTCTCCTTCACGCTCGCGCAGACGGGCATGGTCCGGCACTGGCGCGGGGTCCTGCGCACCGAGCAGGACCCCGGTCTGCGGGGGGCCGCCCGGCGCTCGAGGGCGATCAACGTGGTCGGTGCCGTGCTCACGGGGCTCGTCCTCGTCGTCGTGCTCGTCACGAAGTTCACGCGGGGCGCCTGGATCACGGTGCTGCTCATCGCGCTCGTGTTCCTGCTCATGGGGGCCGTGCGCAGGCACTACGACGACGTCGCGCGCCGGGTGGCCGTGCCTGCGGACACGGAGGCGCGTTCGCTCCCGGCCCGGGTGCACGCGATCGTCCTCGTCTCCACGCTCAACCAGCCGACGGCCCGGGCGCTGGCGTACGCACGGGCGACCCGCCCCTCGACCCTCGAGGCGGTGACGGTGCTCCTCGACGAGGCGTCGACCGTCGAGCTGCGCCGGCGGTGGGACGAGGTCCGGGTCCCCGTCCCGCTCACCGTCCTCGACGCGCCGTTCCGGGACGTCACGGAGCCGGTCCTCGAGCACGTCCGGGCCGTGCGCCGGGCGTCCCCGCGGGAGATCGTCGTCGTGTACCTCCCCGAGTACGTCGTGCGCCGCGCCTGGTACCGGCTGCTGCACAACGGCTCCGCGAAGCGGCTGCACGACCGGCTCCGGCTCGTGCCGGGCGTCGTGGTCGCGACCGTCCCCTTCCAGCTCTCGAGCGCCGACGAGATCGGCGACCAGGAGGTCCACCGTGGCTGACGACGAGGAGCGCGGCTCGCAGGGCGCCGGAGCCGGTGGTCGAGCCGGTGGCGGACGCGGCGGTGCGGGAGGTGGCCGTGGTGCCGGCCGGGGCAGGAGCGGCGGTCGCGGTGGTGGCCGCGGCGGCCGTCGCCCGGGTGGGGCGCGTCGGGGTCGTGCCGGCGGGTCGGGCTCGTCCGGGCGGGGTCGGGGAGCGCCGGCGCCCGATGCCGTGGCGGAGCTCCTCGACGACCCCGTCGCGGTGGGGAGCCCCGCGCACGGGGGGTTCGTCGTCGGGCGCGTGGGGTCCGTCGTCACCCTCGTGCGCCACGCGGTGCCGGGCGAGGTGGTGCGGGTCGCGGTGACGGCGCGCCGGTCCCGCGTGTGGTTCGCCGACGCCGTGGAGGTGATCGAGCCGGCCCGCACGCGCGTGCGGCACGTGTGGCCCGAGGCCGGGCCCGGGGGCGTCGGCGGGGGAGACCTCGGGCACGTGGCCCCGGCGGCCCAGCTCGACTGGAAGACCGCGGTCCTCGACGACTCGCTGCGAAGGATCGGCGGGGAGCAGGTGGCCGGCGACGTCGCGGCCGCCGAGGGCTCCACCGCGGTCCGCGCCGTCGCCGACCCCGCGCAGCCCGGGACCCGCACGCGGGTCGAGCTGACGGGCGCGGCGGACGGCCGCCTCGGGATGCACCGGTACCGCGGCGACGAGGTCCTCCCGCTCGCGCGCCTGCCGCTCGCGGACCCCAGGCTCGACGCCCCCGCGCTGCTGTCCGACCTGCGTGTGGATCCCGGCGCGCGGGTGCGCGCCGTCGTCGGATCAGGGACGGGGCCCGACGCCGAACCCCGCCTGCTCGTCGACGGGCGGGCCCTCCGGGGCGGACCCCGGGTCGCCGAGACCGTGCCGACCGTGCTCGGCCCGCTCGACCTCACGGTGGCGGCCGACGGGTTCTGGCAGGTGCACCACGCCGCCCCGGCCACGTTGGTCGAGGTGGTGCTGGCCCTGGCCGCCGGAGTCGCGCCCCGGCTGCCCGACCCGCCCGCATGGCTGCCGGACGAGGCCGGGACCGCGCACGGATCGGACCACGCCGCGGGGCAGCGCGCACCGGGTGAGCGTCCACCGGGGGAGCGTCCACCGGGGGAGCGGGACGCGGCGGCCGGACCGGCAGGAACCGACGAGGACGCCCGCGCCGACAAGGTTCGTGCGGACGCGGTTCGCGCCGGCCTCGACGGCACGCGCGTGCTCGAGCTGTACTCCGGCGCCGGCCTGCTGAGCGCCGCCCTCGCCCGAGCCGTCGGCCCGGACGGAGGCGTCCTCACGCTCGAGGGCGCGCCCGGCGCCGTCGACGACGCGCGCGCGAACCTCGTGGGTACCCCCTGGGCGCGACCTCTGAGCGGCGCGGTCGACGCGGGCTCGGTCGCCGCGCTCGGCCGTGAGCCGGAGTGGGCGGCGGGCGGGACCGTCGTCCTCGACCCGCCGCGTGCCGGGGCCCGGGCCGACGTGATGTCGGCGGTCGCCGACCTGGGACCGCGGCGGATCGTCCACGTCGCCTGCGACCCGGCGGCCTTGGCCCGGGACCTCGCGGCTGCGCGGTCGGCCGGGTACGTCGCTGAGCGGGTCGTCGCCCTCGACCTCTTCGCCCACACGCACCACCTCGAGGCCGTCGTCTCGCTCGTCCGGGCCTGATCTTTCCCGTCGCCCCGTGTCGAGAGGGCGGGTGAGGGGCGTGTGAACCGCATTCTCGACGGGTGCGGCTGTTCCTCGCCGGCCACCGACCGCACTCTCGTCGAGGACCCCGACCTGAACCGCACTCTCGCCGAGACCGCGCGCCGGTTGGACACGACGCGCCGCCGCGAAGTATCTTGACGTCGAGATAACTTCCGTCCCTGCGTGTCGACGTCTGACACCATGGGCGGGTCGGCGGTGAGGGCGCCGGACAGCTGACAACCCGAGGAGAGAACATGAGCCTGGACAGCTTTGGTTCCCGCGCGACGCTCGACGTCGGCGGCACGGAGTACGAGATCTTCCGCCTGGACGCCGTCGAGGGGCTCGAGAAGCTCCCGTACAGCCTCAAGGTGCTGGCTGAGAACCTCCTGCGCACCGAGGACGGCACAAACATCACCGCGGACCAGGTCCGCGCGCTCGCGAGCTGGGACGCCGCGGCGGACCCGAGCGTCGAGATCCAGTTCACGCCGGCCCGCGTGCTCATGCAGGACTTCACCGGCGTGCCCTGCGTCGTCGACCTCGCCACGATGCGCGAGGCCGTCGCCGAGCTCGGGGACGACCCCGACAAGATCAACCCGCTCGCACCCGCCGAGCTCGTCATCGACCACTCCGTCGTCATCGACGTGTTCGGCCGCTCCGACGCGTTCGAGCGCAACGTCGAGATCGAGTACGAGCGCAACGGCGAGCGCTACCAGTTCCTGCGCTGGGGCCAGTCGGCGTTCGACGACTTCAAGGTGGTCCCGCCGGGAACCGGCATCGTCCACCAGGTCAACATCGAGTACCTCGCCCGCGTCGTCATGCCGCGCGAGGTCGACGGCGTGCTGCGCGCCTACCCCGACACCTGCGTCGGCACCGACTCCCACACCACGATGGTCAACGGCCTCGGCGTCCTCGGCTGGGGCGTCGGCGGCATCGAGGCCGAGGCCGCGATGCTCGGCCAGCCCGTCTCGATGCTCATCCCGCGCGTGGTCGGCTTCAAGCTCTCCGGCTCGATCCCGTCCGGTGCGACCGCCACGGACGTCGTGCTGACGATCACCGAGATGCTGCGCAGCCACGGCGTGGTGGGCAAGTTCGTCGAGTTCTACGGCGACGGCGTGTCCCAGGTCCCGCTCGCCAACCGCGCCACCATCGGCAACATGTCCCCGGAGTTCGGCTCGACCGCCGCGATCTTCCCGATCGACGAGGTCACGCTCGACTACATGCGCCTGACCGGCCGCGACGAGCAGCAGGTCGCGCTCGCCGAGGCGTACGCCAAGGAGCAGGGGATGTGGCACGACCCCTCGCGCGAGGCGGTCTACTCCGAGTACCTCGAGCTCGACCTCTCGTCGGTCGTCCCGTCCATCGCCGGCCCGAAGCGTCCCCAGGACCGCATCGCGCTGACCGAGTCGAAGGGCCAGTTCGCCGGCGACCTCAAGAACTACGTGGTCAACGGCCACGACATCGAGAAGAGCCCGCAGGACAAGGAGCTCGCCGACACGTTCCCGGCCTCGGACGCGCCGTCGCACGACGCGCACGACTCGTCCTCGGACCTCGGGCACCCGCAGCACTCGGGCGCCGTCCCGGCGGGCTACCACCGCCCGCACGCCAACGTCGAGGTCACCCTCGCCGACGGCCGGACGACCGAGCTCGACCACGGCGCCGTCGTCATCTCCTCGATCACGTCGTGCACCAACACCTCGAACCCGTCCGTCATGATGGCGGCCGGCATCCTCGCCAAGAACGCCGTCGAGAAGGGCCTGCAGGTCAAGCCCTGGGTCAAGACCTCGATGGCGCCGGGCTCGAAGGTCGTCACCGGCTACTACGACAAGGCCGGCATGTGGCCCTACCTCGAGGAGCTCGGCTACCACCTCGTGGGCTACGGCTGCACCACCTGCATCGGCAACTCGGGCCCGCTGCCCGAGGAGATCTCCGCGGCGGTCAACGAGAACGACCTCGCGGTGGCGTCGGTGCTCTCGGGAAACCGCAACTTCGAGGGGCGCATCAACCCCGACGTCAAGATGAACTACCTGGCCTCCCCGCCGCTGGTCATCGCCTACGGCCTGGCCGGGACGATGGACTTCGACTTCGACTCCGAGCCGCTCGGCCAGGACCCGTCCGGCAACGACGTCTTCCTCGCCGACATCTGGCCCTCGCCGGAGGAGGTCGAGCGCACGATCACGGAGTCGGTCAGCTCGGACATGTTCACCGAGGACTACGCCGACGTCTTCACGGGTGACGAGCGCTGGCGCAGCCTCGAGACCCCGGACGGCTCGACGTTCGCGTGGGACCCCGAGTCCACCTACGTCCGCAAGCCCCCGTACTTCGAGGGCATGCCGGCCACCCCGGAGCCAGTCACCGACATCGCCGGCGCCCGCGTGCTGGCCAAGCTCGGCGACTCCGTGACGACCGACCACATCTCGCCGGCCGGGTCGATCAAGGCCGACTCGCCGGCCGGGAAGTACCTCGCGGAGCACGGCATCGACCGCAAGGACTTCAACTCCTACGGCTCGCGCCGCGGCAACCACGAGGTGATGATCCGCGGCACCTTCGCCAACATCCGCCTGAAGAACCAGCTGCTCGACGGCGTCGAGGGCGGGTTCACCAAGAACCTCCTCACCGGCGAGCAGGAGACGATCTTCGACGCCTCGCAGGCCTACCAGGACGCGGGCGTCCCGCTCGTCATCCTCGGCGGCAAGGAGTACGGCTCGGGCTCGTCGCGCGACTGGGCGGCCAAGGGCACGGCGCTCCTCGGCGTCCGCGCCGTCATCACCGAGAGCTTCGAGCGCATCCACCGCTCGAACCTCATCGGCATGGGCGTCCTCCCGCTCCAGTTCCCCGAGGGCGAGAGCGCCGAGTCGCTCGGGCTCGACGGGACCGAGACGTTCGACATCTCGGGCGTCACCGCCCTCAACGACGGCACGACGCCGAAGACGGTCCGCGTGAGCGCCGCCAAGGAGTCCGGCGAGGTCGTGGAGTTCGACGCGGTCGTCCGCATCGACACCCCCGGCGAGGCGGACTACTACCGCAACGGCGGCATTCTGCAGTACGTGCTGCGCTCGCTCGTCGCTGCCTGACGCAGCAGGTCCGGTCGCACGCGGCCCCGGCCCTCTCGGGTCGGGGCCGCGGTGCGTCCGGGCGGGATCGACGCGCCCAGGTCCGGGGCGCCGGCGCGGCCGACGACGGCCCACCTGCGCGGGGGAGGGCGGACCTCCCCGTCCGTGCGCCCGTGCGCATTGATCCGGCGCACCTACCGTCGGCCCATGCGATCCTCCCGCGCACTTCCGCCCGCCGTCCTGGTGACCGCCCTCGCGCTCGTCCTCGCCGCCTGCGCCGGCGGCGAGGACGAGGACGGCTCCGAGGAATCGACGTCGACGCAGGATGACGAGACTCCCTCCGACGACGAGAACCCCTCCGACGACGAGCCCGCGGACCCCGCCGCGCTCGACGCGCACGTGGCCGCCGTCTCCGACCTCGGTGCCGAGCTCGCCGCGACCGCCGAGGACGAGTCGCTCGTGGTCTCGCCGGCCTCCGCCGCGACCATGCTGGCGATCCTAGCCGCCGGGGCGGAGGGCGAGACGCTCGCCGAGCTCGAGACCCTGCTCGGCGGTGGTTCGTCGGACGTCCTCGCCTCGATCGGCGACCTGCGGGCGGTCCGGGCGGATCTCGAGGTCGACCCGGCCGCCGGCGACCTCGACCCGTGGCCGGACTCGCCCGTGCTCCACCTCGCCGACCAGGTCGCCGTCCGCGAGGGCGTGACTCCCGGCGACGCGTGGCTGACCTCTGTCGAGGGCCTCGGCGCGGAGGTCGTCGAGGCATCGCCGGACGAGCTACCGGGGCTGCTCGACGAGTGGGTGGCCCTGCACACCGGCGGGCTCGTCGAGGAGAGTGCGATCACCCCGGACGCGAGCACGGGCCTCGTCGTCCAGGACGCCGTCCTCCTGCACGCGTCCTTCGAGCCTCGGTTCTCCGGGTCGGCCACCGAGGACCTCCCGTTCACCCTCGCCGACGGCTCGGAGGTCACGGTGCCGACGATGCGGGCGGAGCGGCCCCTGCCGTGGGCGGAGACCGAGGTCGCGACGGCGACCAGCCTCGACCTCGAGGGCGGGCTCGACGTCCAGGTCGTCCTCCCGGCCGAGGGGACCGCGCCGAGCGAGCTGACGGCCGAGGACTGGAACGCCCTCGACGACGCGCTGACCTCGGGGGACGAGGCGCTCGTCGACCTCGGTCTCCCGCGCGCCGACCTCGCCACGACGACGAACCTCATGTCCGCCCTGCCCGGACTCGGTGCCGAGTCGTTCGCCGACGGCGGCGGTGAGCTCGGCGGCATCTTCGAGGGCGCGTTCGTCGACGAGGCCGTCCAGCAGGCCACCCTCGAGGTGACGGAGCAGGGCGTGGTGGCCGCGGCGGTCAGCGAGACCGACGCCGCCGGCGCGATCCCGCCCCCGCCCGAGACCCGGGAGCTGATCGTCGACCGGCCCTACGCGCTGCGCGTCGTCGACGGCGAGACCGGGTGGGTGCTCGTCCACGCCGTCGTCGCGGACCCACGCGGCGAGGGGTAGCCCGGGGGCGCCCGGCCCGCGCCCGGCCGATCGGCGCTCCGCGCGGACCGCATCCGGTGGGACGCCGCCCCGTGACCGGAAGGTGACCCCGGACGCGTACCGTCCGGGCCATGTCGACCCGTCGCCGCGCCGTCGCGGCCGCCGCCGCCCTCCCGCTCCTCGCCCTCGCCGCCTGCGGGTCGGGAGAACCGGGGACGGACGACGACGCCGGGTCCGGCGATGCCACCGGCTCCTCGACCGCGGGTCCCCCGGGCGCGCCCTCGGACGGTGCCGCGCCGTCGGACGGACCCGCGGGCGCCGGCGGCGCCACCGATCTCTCGCCGACGGGGGAGCCCGCGGGACAGCCTGCACCCGTCGCGCTCGCCGACGCGACCGCGCTCGACGCCCACCTCGCCGCGACGGCCGCGCTCGGCGCCGACGTCGTCGCGGAGGTCCTCGCCGACCCGGACCAGGACACCCTCGTCGTCTCGCCCTCGAGCCTGGCGACCGCTCTCGCGATGGTGGGTGCAGGGAGCGACGGGGAGACCCGCTCCGAGGTCGAGGAGCTGCTCGGGTCGGACGTCGACGGCGCTCTCGAGGCGATCCAGGCGCTGCGGGCAGAGCGGGCCGACCTCGACCAGGACCCCGCCACGATCGTGCTCGACCCGCTGCCCGACCACGCGATCCTTCACACGGCCAACCAGGTGGTCCTGCGCGACGACGTCGTCCCCGAGCAGGACTGGCTCGACACGGTCTCCCACCGACTCGGCGCGGGTGTGGTCGCGACGAGCAGCCCGGACGAGATGCAGGACGTCCTCGACGAGTGGGTCCGCCTCCACACGGCCGAGCTCGTCGAGGAGAGCGGGATCGACGCCAGGGCCGACACGGTGCTCGTCCTGCAGGACGCGATGCTCGTCGCGTCGGCGTGGCTCGACCGGTTCGACGAGGCGGCCACCACCGACGACGGCTTCACGCTCGCAGGCGGCGAGGTCGTCGAGGTGCCGACGATGCACGCCGAGGCCCCGCTGACGTACGCCGAGGTCGACGGTCACCAGGCGACGAGCCTCCCGCTGCTCGACGGGCTGCGCCTCGAGGTCGTGCTGCCGGGCGAAGGGACGGCGCCGGCGGAGCTCACGGCGCAGGACTGGGCGGCGATCGCCGACGGACTGGACGGGGCGGACCAGGTGGCCCTCGACCTCGCCCTTCCGCGGGCCGACGTCGAGACGAGCTTCGGGCTGGCCCCGGTGCTCACCGAGCTCGGCGCCGTCGAGCTGTTCGGTCCGACTCCCGACCTGTCCCGCATGCTGCCCGGCGACGGCTACGTCATCGATCAGGCCGTCCAGCAGGCCCGCCTGCAGATCGGCGAGGAGGGCGTCGTCGCGGCCGCCGTCACCGAGATCGCGGTCGCGGAGTCGGGCGTTGCGCAGCCCCCCGAGCGGGCCGAGATGATCGTCGACCGCCCCTACGCGGTGCGCATCGTCGACGGCGAGACCGGCTGGGTGCTCGTCCACGGCGTCATCGGCGACCCGCGGGGTGAGGACGGGTAGGTAGCGCCGCTGCCCGGCCCGGACGGCGCCACTCCCCGCGGCTCACGCCCCGTCGGACAGCCCCCACACGCGGTCGAGGAAGGCGATCTCGGCCTCGGCGGCGCGGACGATCGCCTCGGTCGAGCGGAACCCGTGCCCCTCGCCCTCGAGCACGACGAGCTCGACGTCGCGCCCCGCCGCCCGCAGCGCGTCGGCGACCGAGGTGGCCTGGTCGAGCGGGACCACCCGGTCCTCGTCGCCCTGGAGCAGGAGCACGGCGGCGGTGATCCGGTCCACGTGCCTGATCGGTGAGCGCTCGTCGTAGGTCGCCGCCGCCTCCGGGAGAGGGCCGACGAGGCGGTCGAGATAGCGCGACTCGAAGTCGTGGGTGCCCTCGGCGAGCATCCGCAGGTCGCCGATCCCGTAGCGGGAGATGCCGGCGCTGAACACGTCGGTGAAGGCGAGCGCGGCGAGGGTCGTGTAGCCGCCGGCCGAGGCCCCGCGCACCGCCATGCGGTCCGGGTCGACGATCCCGGACTCCGCGAGGTGCCGAGCACCCGACGCCACGTCGGCGACGTCGACGACCCCCCACTGCCCGTCCAGCCGGTCGGCGTACGCGCGGCCGCGACCGGTGGACCCGCGGTGGATGACGTCGAGGACGGCGATGCCCCGCGTGGTGAGCGACTGGACCGACCCGTTCCAGGTCGCGGTCGTCGACGCCGTCGGGCCGCCGTGGTTGACGACGACCAGCGGCGGCAGCTCGCCCTCGGGCCCCGTGTACCGCTCGGAGGTGGGCGGGTAGTAGAAGCCGTGGACCTCCTCGCCGTCGTCCCCGGTCCAGGCCACCGACCGCGCATGCGCGACGTCGCCCGGCGCCAGCGGACCGGTGGCGGCGCCGGCGACGAGCTCCCACCGACCGGCGCCGACCTGGAGCTCGTACAGCGCGGGCGGCCGGTCGGCGCCCGCGAGCACGGCGAGCACGCGGCCGAAGCCGGCGGCGACCGGACCGACGGCCTCGAGGCCGGTCACCCACTCCTCGGCCTCCCCGTTGGCGAGCCGCACGGTGCCCAGGTGCCACCGGTCGTCGGTCACCCACGTGCACACGAGGTGCTCGTCGTCGAGCTCGGCGATCGTGCGGGGGCCGAGGCCCCACTGCGGCGGGGCGAACTCCGAGTCGACGGGGTGGAGGTCGCGCTTCCGGCGCTCCTCGGTCGTCGGGGCCTCGGTGCGGTAGAGGTTCTGCCAGCCGGTGGAGTCGTCGGCGTGGACGAGCTCGCCCGTCGACGTCCACACCGGCTGGGAGGCCGCGACGCCGGCGCCGCCCGCGATCCGGGCGGAGGGTCCGGGGCGTCCGTCGTCGTCGAGGAGGCTGACGAGGACCTCGCCGCCGGTCCAGGGCATCTCGGGGTGGTCCCACGCCACGTGCGCGAGCGCGTCCCCGGCGGGGGACAGGCGCGGGGAGGTGAGGAAGTCACGGCCCTCGAGCAGGACGTCGAGCACGTCCGGGTCGTCGGCGGCGGATCCGTCGAGCGGGACGGCGACGATCTGGGCGCGGTGCCGGTCGCCGTCCGCGCCGGGCGCGGACCGGACGGCGAGCACCCGGTCGCGGGCGAGGTCGAGCTCGAGGTCGCCCCACGCGGACCCGTCGTCGGGCGTGAGCGGGGTGAGGACGTGCCCGTCGACGACCCCGTGCAGGCGCGAGTCGGAGCGGTCCGAGACGACGACGACACCCCCGCCGACGGCGTACGCGAGACCTCCGTAGCCGTGCACGTCGGACGCGACGTCCGGCAGGGAGCCGTCCGGACGGGTGACGACGCGGTCGGTGACCTCGCCCTCGAGGGGGCGGTGGACGAGCGTCGTGCGACCGCCGTCGGCGGGACGCTGCTCCGTCCACCAGGCGCCCCGGTCGTCGAGGCGGGGCTCGGCCACGCGCGTGCCGGCGGTGAGCCGGTTGACGGGAACGGGCCACGGCCAGGTGCCGTGGGGGCGGACGTGCGGGACGACCTCGTCGGCGCTCATCGGTCCAGGCTACGCGCCCGGTGCCGTACGCCACACGGCGGCTGTCGACAACTCCGCCGACGGCGTACGCGAGCCCCCCGTAGCCGTGCACGTCGGACGCGCCGTCGGGCAGGGAGCCGTCCGGATGGGTGACGACGCGTCCGCCGTCACGGTGCGCCGCGCGGCGGCTGGTGCGGCGCATCACGGCGCCCGGCCGTGGCGACGCGCCTAGAGTGGTCGGGCCCGGACATCCCCGCGACCGAGAAGGAGTGCGATGAGCCTGCTGGAGTCCATCCGTGAGCCCGCGGACCTCAGGCGCCTCGACCCCGCCGAGCTCGGCGTGCTCGCGAAGGAGATCCGCGAGTTCCTCGTCGAGAACGTCTCGCGCACCGGCGGCCATCTCGGTCCCAACCTCGGCGTCGTCGAGCTGACGATCGCCCTCCACCGGGTCTTCGAGTCCCCGCGCGAGACGATCGTGTTCGACACGGGGCACCAGTCCTACGTGCACAAGATGCTCACGGGCCGGCAGGACTTCGGCGCGCTGCGCACGAGCGGCGGGCTGTCCGGCTACCCGTCGCGGGCCGAGTCGGCGCACGACGTGGTGGAGAACTCGCACGCCTCGACCGCGCTCTCGTGGGCCGAGGGCATCTCGCGCGCCCGCTACGTCTCGGGCGACGACGCTCCGGTGGTCGCGGTCATCGGGGACGGCGCGCTGACCGGCGGCATGGCCTGGGAGGCCCTCAACAACATCGCCGACGGCCCCGAGCGTCCCCTCGTGGTCGTCCTCAACGACAACGGTCGCTCCTACGCGCCGACGATCGGCGGTATGGCCCGCCACCTCGACGGGCTGCGCACCGCGCCCGGCTACGAGAAGGTGCTGGGTTGGGGACGCCGGAGCCTCCAGCGCGCCGGCATCCCCGGACGGATGACCTACGACGCCCTGCACGCGATGAAGGCCGGGGTCAAGGACGTCGTGGCGCCGAGCGCCGGCGTGTTCGGCGCACTCGGCCTCAAGTACCTCGGCCCGGTCGACGGTCACGACCTCGAGGAGGTCGAGGCGGCGCTGGCGCGGGCGAAGGAGTTCGGCGGCCCCGTCGTCGTGCACGTGCAGACCGAGAAGGGGCGCGGCTACGAGCCGGCGGAGGCGGACATCGCCGATCGCTTCCACGCGGTCGGGAAGATCCACCCCGAGACCGGCCTGCCGGTGGCACCGTCGCGGTTCGGGTACACGGCCGTGTTCGCGGACGAGATCGTGCGGATCGCCCGGGAGCGGGACGACGTCGTGGCACTGACGGCGGCCATGCTCGCGCCGGTGGGGCTCGCGCCGCTCGCCGTCGAGATGCCGGAGCGGGTCATCGACGTCGGGATCGCGGAGCAGCACGCGCTGACGTCGGCGGCGGGGATGGCCTACGCCGGCCTCCATCCGGTGGTCGCCGTGTACGCGACCTTCCTCAACCGTGCGTACGACCAGCTGCTCATGGACGCCGCGCTCCACCGCGCGGGCGTCACGATCATGCTCGACCGCGCGGGGATCACCGGCGACGACGGCGCGTCGCACAACGGGATGTGGGACCTCGCGCTGCTCGGCACGGTCCCGGGGCTCCGGCTCGCGGCGCCTCGGGACGAGGCCACGCTGCGGCACGCGCTGCGCGAGGCCGTCGAGGTCGACGACGCCCCGACCGTCGTGCGCTACCCCAAGGGCAGCGTCGCGGACCCGATCCCCGCGTTGTCCGTCGTGGACGGCCTCGACGTGCTCGCCGAGGCCGGCGACTGCCCGCCGGACGTGCTCGTCGTCGGCGTCGGCTCGATGGCGGGGACGGCGGTCGAGGTGGCCGCGGCGCTCGACGCGCAGGGCATCGGCTCCCGCGTCGTCGACCCGCGCTGGGTGCTGCCGGTGCCGGACGCGCTCGTGGCCGCCGCCGCCGAGGTGTCGCTCGTCGTGACGATCGAGGACGGGCTCGCCGACGGTGGGGTCGGCTCCGCGCTGCGCGACGCCCTCGCCCGCGCGGACGTCTCCACCCCGGTGCGCAGCCACGGCCTGGCGCCCCGGTTCCTCGACCACGCGTCCCGCGCGGAGATCGTCGCCGCCGCCGGGCTGCGCGCCCAGGACGTCGCGCGCTCCGTGGCCGAGCACGTGGCGGCCGGGCGCGGCGGGGTCGACGCCCGCGAGGCCGGCGCCCACGAGTCGGAGGCGCGGGAGGCCGACGCGACCCGGGCCGGGGCACGCGAGTCCGGTGCCCCGGGCGACACGCGAGGCACGACGACACCCTGAGGGAGGCGGCGCGCCCGGTGAGGACCCGCCGCGCGCGGCATCGCCGACCGGATGCGGGGAAGGCCCGCCGGGCCCGACGGCCGAGCAGCTCGGGCGCGCGGGCTACCGCAGCTCGCCCGCGCTGCGCAGGTACGGCGTGAGCCCGCCGCGGTGCCGCGGGAAGCCCGCGCCGAGGATCATCGCCAGGTTGACGTCGTCCTCCGAGGCGACGACGCCGTCCGCGAGCAGGAGGCGGGTCTCCTCGCCGAGAGCCGCGACCACGCGGTCGAGCACCCCGGACTCCGTGACGGCGGCCGGGTCGCCGTCGTCGTCCCCGTCCGGCGCGTCGGTGCCGTCCTGGCCGAACCGGGCGGCGAGGTCGTCGGCCAGGCGGCCGTCGGGCGTCATCGCCCGCGCGCCGTCCGTGACCAGGGACCGCAGGCCGGGCGAGGCCGGGTAGCGGTCGCCGAGCCCCTCCCGCAGCGCCCCGATGGCGTGCTCGGCGACGGCGGCGCCGACGAGGTCGAGCAGGGCGAACGGCCGCATCGGCAGGCCCATCGGGTCCAGGGCCCGGTCGGCGACGGCCGGCGGGGTCCCGTCCTCGACCGCGCCGAGCAGCTCCGCGAGGAGCCGGAGGAGGAGCCGGTTGACCACGAACCCGGGCGCGTCGACGACGTCGACGGCGATCTTCCCGGCCGCCGCGGCGACCGCGCGCCCGGTCGCGTGCGTGACGTCGTCCGTCGCGGCGGTCCGCACCACCTCGACGAGCGGCATCCGGCCGACCGGGTTGAAGAAGTGCAGCCCGACGAGCCGCTCCGGGTGGTCGAGACCGGCGCCCATCTCCGTGACCGAGAGGGCGGAGGTGTTCGTCGCGAGCACGGCGTCGGCGGCGACGACGCCCTCGAGCTCGGCGAGGACGGCCTTCTTCACGTCGAGCCGCTCGGTGACGGCCTCGATGACGAGGTCGCAGCCGGCGAGGTCGCCGAGATCGGTGGTGGCGGAGACGAGGCCACGGACGGCGGCCGCGTCCTCGGCCGTGGCGCGGCCCGCCTCGACCTCCTTCGCCAGCGCGGCGTCGACGGCGGCGAGGCCGGCAGCGCACCGCTCGTCGTCGAGATCGCGCATGACGACCGGGACCTGCAGGCGCGAGGCGAGCAGGAGCGCGAGCTGGGCGGCCATGAGCCCCGCGCCGGCGAGGCCCGCGGAACGGATCCGGTGGACGTCGTCGCCGCCCGAGCGCGCGGCCCGTGCCTCGGACCGAGCCGTCGACCGGGCCTTGCGCAGCAGCCTGGCCGCGTACATCGAGGACCGGCCGGCCTCGCCCGTGGCGAGCTCGACGAGCGCCGCCTGCTCGGCGGCGAACGAGTCGGCGACGGAGGCGGTCACCGAGTCCTGGATGAGCTCCCAGGCCCGCTGGGGCGCGGGGTTGCCGGTGGAGGCCGCACGGGCGACGGCGGAGCGGCGGCGTCCCAGCGCCTCGGTGGTGCGCGAGAGGTCGGCGTCCGGACGACCGCCGGCGGGGGCCGCGGTCACGCGCCCGGAGGCGATCTCGGCGGCGAGGAGGTCGAGGGCGGCGGCGAGACCGAGGTCGTCGCCCGGTTCGACGACCGCGTCGACGAGGCCGGCCTCGAGCGCGCCCGCCGCGTCGAGCGTGCGGTCCTTCGCCGGCAGGTCGAGGATGACGCGCGCCGCGGTCTCGGGGCCGAGCAGGCGGGGGAGGAGCGTGCAGCCGCCCCAGCCCGGCACGATGCCGAGCGACGTCTCGGGCAGCCCGATCGCCCGGACCGCGCTCGAGGCGACCCGGTAGCCGCAGGCCAGCGCGATCTCGTAGCCGCCGCCCAGGGTGACCCCGGTGAGGTGGGCCATCGAGGGCACCGACAGGTCCCGGATCGTGTGCGCCAGCACGTGGCCCGCGGCGGCGATCGGGGTGAGCGTCTCGGGGCTGCCGGCTGACTCGAGCAGGTCGAGATCGGCGCCCGCCACGAAGCTGCGGTCGGTCCCGGTGAGGACGACCGCCTGCACGGTGCCGGCGCGGCCGTCCGCATCGACCTCGCGGACGGCCTCGGTGAGGCGGGCGAGCCCGAGGTCACCGATCGTGGCCGGGCGGGAGGGGTCGGCGGCGGCGATCGAGAGGACGGCGACGGTGCCGAGCTCGTGGCTCAGGTCGCTGCGGGTGACGGTGAGCGCGCGCTCGGCCGACTCGGTGTGCTGCACGTGGACCTCCGCTGGAAGAAGTAGGTGGGACGCACGGTACCGGGTTGTTCGGCCGGTGCGACAGCGGGGTGGTTCGGGCCAGGACGGGGCCGGTCCCGTGGCGGGTCCCGGCCGAGGACCGCCCGGGTTCGGGTCGTGCCCGGGCCTGCGGCGGCTCTCGGCCCGCGGCTGTCCTCAGCCCGTCGCGGCCTCGGCGAGCGCGGCGGCCACGACGGGTCCCGCCTGCTCGACCTGCCAGGGGCGGGCGCCGTGCGAGAGCAGGACGTCGTCGAGGTCCGCGGGGGCCGCGCCGTCCCAGGCCACGCGACGCTGGACGGCGGGCGCGAGGAGGTTCTCCTGGGGGATCCCGATCTCGTCGGCCCGGGCACGCAGCGCGGTGCGGACGGCGTCGAGCCGGGTCGCGGCGTCCGGGCGGGCGTCGCCCCAGGACCGCGGCTGCGGCAGGGCGTCCGGGTCGCGGGGAGGACGGCGGGCGGGCAGGGCGTCGTCGGGGACGGAGAGCCCCTCCTCGACGGCGGACCACCAGTAGTCGGCGCGTCGTCGGGTGCCCTTGCCGGAGAACTCCTGCAGCGAGGTGAGCGCGTGCCGGCTCTCCGGCAGCTCCCGGGCGGCCGCGACGACGGCGGCGGCCGGCAGCACGCGGCCCGGAGCCCGGTCGAGCTCCTGGGCGAGTCGTTCGCGGGCCTCCCACACGGCGCGGGCCACGGCGAGGCCGCGGGGGCGCCGGACCTCCTGCAGGCCCGAGGTCCGCCGCCACGGGTCGACCTTGGCCGGCGGGGGCGGAGCGGTGCGCTCGTGCTCGAACTCCTGCAGCGCCCACGCGAGGCGGCCCGTGCGGGCGAGGGCGACGAGCTGGGCCTCGCGCGCGGCGGCGAGCAGCTCGACGTCGAGGGCGGCGTACCGGCGCCAGTCCTCGGGCACCGGGCGGGTCGACCAGTCGGCGGCGGAGTGCTCCTTGGCGAGCGCGTACCCCAGCTCGTCGGCGACGACGGCGGCGAGCCCCACCCGGGCCCGCCCCAGGAGGCGCGCGGCGATCTCGGTGTCGAAGAGCGAGGCCGGGGTCAGGCCGAGGTCGCGCAGGCACGGCAGGTCCTGGTCCGCGGCGTGCAGGACCCACTCGAGCGGGTTGACCACCTCGGCCAGCGCGCCGAGGTCGGGCAGCGCGATCGGGTCGACGAGGTGGATCGCGCCGTCGGACCGGCGCAGCTGGACGAGGAACGCCCGCTGCCCGTAGCGAAAGCCGGAGGCCCGCTCCGCGTCGACCGCGACGACCCCGTCCTGCGCGGCGAGCTCCGCGACGGCGCGCTCGAGGGCCTCGGGGGTGTCGATGACCGGGGGGACGCCGCCGGAGGGTTCGGTCAGCGGCTCGGGCGGGGGTGGCGCGTCCGCGCGGTCGTCCGACGCGTCGTTCGACGTCGGGCCGGTCGAGGTCGGACCGCTCGTCGTCGTCCCGTTCCCCGACGGACCCCTCGTCGTCGGGACAGTGCCCTTCTGGTCGGCGCTCATCGGCGCCTGGCCAGGGAGGTGACGACGGCGGGGACCGGCTCGAGCCCCGCGACGGTGCAGGCGAGCTCCGCCCAGGCCGCGAGGTGCGGGCCGAGCTCGGGGGTGTGGGGGGTCCAGGACGCGCGGACCTCGACCTCGACGTCTCCGCCCGCGAGCTCGAGCCCGCCGAAGGTCTCGGACAGGACGCGGGTGACGGTGCCGGAGAGCTGGCTGAAGCCGGCGCCTTGGGAGACGAGCGACTCGCACAGCCACGACCAGGCGACCTCGCCGAGCAGCGCGTCGGCGCCCATCTCCTCCTCGAGCCGGGCCCGGGCGAGCACGACGACGCGGAAGGTGCCCTGCCACGCCTCCTGCCCGGCGGGGTCGTGGAGGACGACGAACCGGCCGTGTCCGAGGAAGGCATCGGGGTCGAGGTCGCCGGGCGAGGACGTGATCTCGGCGGTGAGCGCGGCGGTGAACGGGGCGAGGCGCGCGGGCGCGGGCACCTCCTCGAGGTGCACCTCCCGGCGGAGCCTCGGCTCACGCAGCGAGAGCAGCGCCCGCTCGAAGTCCGCGGGGATCTCCCCGCCCTGGCTGCTCACCCGGACAGGCTAGGCGGCCGCGCGCCGCGTGGTCGGCGGCGCGCCGGTCGTGGCACAGTTCCTTCGGTGCGCCACGCAGACCTTCGTCCCGTCGTCCTCGGGTCCGACCTCGGCACCTACTCGGTCGCCCGTTCCTTCCACGAGGCGTTCGGCGTCCGGTCGACGATCGTGCTCAACCAGCCCCGCGGTCCCGTCGACCACAGCGCGATCCTCGAGCAGCTCTACCTCGGGAAGGGCGGCACGCTCGACACCGACCTCGTCCTCGACCGGCTGATCGAGCACGCGGCCGCCCACCCGGAGCGCCGGCACGTGCTCATGCCGACGATGGACCAGGACGTCGACCTGATGCTCACCCACCGCGAGCGCCTCGAGGAGCACTACCTCGTCGGGCTCGCGCCGGCCGAGCTCGTGCGGGCCGCGTCCGACAAGGCGAACCTCGAGCGGGTCGCCGCCTCCGCGGCCGTGGCCACCCCGCGGGGGGTCGAGGTCCCGATCCCCGGCGACGACGACGAGTGGCGCCGTGCGCTGGCCGAGGTCCCGCTGCCGGCCATCCTCAAGCCGGCCGACGGCGGGACCACCTACGCCAACCTCTTCTTCGAGGGACGGAAGAAGGCGTACCCGGTGGCCGACCACGAGGAGTCGCTCGAGGTCCTCCAGCTCGTGCGCTCCGCCGGGTTCACCGGGACCTTCCTCGCGCAGGAGCTGATCCCGGGCGACGACACGACGACCTGGGTCGTCAACGGTTACGTCGACCAGGCGGGACGGATGACGATGGCGGCGACCGGGCAGGTGCTCCTCGGACTGCACCAGCCGGGGTTCATCGGCAACGCCGGGATCATCTACGTCCGTGAGCACCCCGAGCTGCTCGAGGACGCGCGGCGGGTGGTCGGGGAGCTCGGGCTGACCGGCCTGTTCAGCATCGACGTCAAGATCGACCCGCGGGACGGGCGGCGGGTGCTGCTCGACGTCAACCCCCGCGCGGGCCGCGGCGGGTACTTCGTCGACGTGGGCGGGCTCAACCTCATGGCCGCGCTCGTCGCCGACCGGGTCGAGGGGCGCGCGCTCCCGGAGCGGGTCGCCGAGCGACGGGGCGTCATGGGCTTCGTCCCGTCGGTGGTGCTCCCGCGGTACGTCCGCGACCGGGCGCTCCTGCGGGAGGTGCTGGGGGTCATCGCCCGGCGCGGTGTCGTCAACCCGCTGCTCTATCGCAAGGACCGCAACCTGCGCCGGGCGCTCTACGCGCGGCAGGCCGGGATCAACCAGCTGCGCGCGCTGGCGGCCCACTACCCGCGCCCGACCGACACCGGGTTCTAGGACAGCCCGGTCAGCGGCGACGGACGCGAGCGAGACCTCGGCGTGCCTTCTGCTTGAGGTCCCTCCCCGTGACGAGGGCGCGGTACACGGCGGTGCGCACGGGCAGGTCGCGCGCGGCGGCGGCGGGGACGACGTCGGGGTGGAACTTCGTCTTGAACAGCGTGAGCCCGGCGAGCGAGTCGAACTCCTCGGAGCCCACGCCGCCGAGGTCGTAGGAGGTCACGCCCTCGGCCTGGAGGCGCTGCATGATCTCCCACTGGAGCAGGTCCGGTGCGCCCGAGTGGCGGGCCGCCTCGCCGGAGGCGCCGATCGAGTAGGTCGCGTGCGAGCCGATGACGTTGACCTGGGCCCACGCGACCGGGACCCCGGCCTCGCGCACGACGAACATGCGCATGATCTCGGGTCCGACGAGCCGCATCATCTCGAAGTACCGGTCGGCCGGGTGCACGCCGAACGCCGCGCGCTCCCCGGTCTCCTCGAACAGGGCGTACAGCTCGTCGAACGCGGCGCGGTCGAGGCCGGTGTCCTCGGTGACGGTCAGCCCTTCCTCGCGCTCGGCCTTGCGGACGTCGCGCCGACCGCGCTTCTTCATCCGGGACATGACGTCCTCGGGCGTGCCGGTCAGGTCGACGACCACCGTCGAGTCGAACGTGATGCCCTGCATGACGGGGACGAGGTCCATGTCGTCGTACCGGGCGTGGAGGCGGACGAACGCGATCCCGGGGTCCACCCGGCGCAGCGACGCCGCGAGCTGGTCGCGCAGCGCGCGCTCCCGCTCCGGGGTGGGCTCGGCGAGCCACACGGGTCCGAACTTGGCCCAGAGCCACGAGACACCGGCGCCGACGGCGACCTTGCTGAAGGAGACGACGGCGACGGCGTCGCGCCCCTCCCAGGCCACGAGGCGTCCCCACGGGGCGCGCCCGGGCACGGTCGCGTCGTACGCGTCCCACTCGACGGTCTGCTCCACCGGCATCGCGGCGTCGGCGGTGAGCTGCCGGTACTCGACGTCGTCGCTGGGGCGAAGCTGAAGCGTCACGTGACCTCCGGTGGGTGGGTGCCCGCGGGGCTGCGGGCACGGGACAGGCTATCGCCGACGCGTATGGTGTGACCCGTCCGGCGCCCGTGAGCCGCCCACCGCCCCTGACGCACCCGGAGGTGCCGTGTCCCGCTCGCAGATCGTCCCGCTCACGCCAGGAGCGCTCGAGGACGCCGTCGCCGGTGTCGGCGGTGAGCTGCCGGTCGAGCAGTCGGAGGCGTGGGACGCCTACGACGAGGCGATGCCGGGCCGCGAGCCCGCGGGGCGCCTCGCGTGGCTCCTCGACGGCGAGCCGCAGGCGGTCCTCGCCCTCACGCGACTGCGCGGGCGCGGGTTCACCTACCTGTGGGCGAAGCACGGGCCGATCTGGCTCACGCCCGACACGCCCGAGGCGGAGCGGGCGTTCCGCCGGGCGCTCACCCGCTCGCTTCGCGCCGCGGAGCCGCGCGCGGCGTTCGTCCGCCTGCACGCGCGGCACCGCGCCGACGACCTGCACGAGCTGCTCCAGTCCGTGACCTTCGACCGGACCGTCGTCCTCGACCTCGCCGGCACCGCCGACGCCGACACGCTGCTCGCCTCGATGAAGAAGCGCGGCCGCCGCGACGTCCGGAAGGCCGGGCGCAACGAGGACCTCGTGCCCGGCGAGGAGACCGGGATCGACGCCGACGGCTTCGCCGAGCTCTACGCGCTCCTGGAGGAGACCGCCGAGCGCGACGAGTTCGGGATCGCCGCGGCGAGCCAGTACACGACCATGCTCGACTCGCTCGGGCCCGAGCACGGCCGGCTGTTCGTCGTGCGCGACCGGGAGGGGCGGCCCCTGTGCTGGGGCATCGTCACGGTCGGCGAGGGGCTGGCCACCTACTACTACGCGGCGTCGAGCCACGCGGGCCGCCGGGCGGGGGCGCCCGACCTGCTCGTCTGGCACATGGCCGCCACGCTCCAGGCCGAGGGCGTGCGGACCTTCGACCTCATGGGCATCGACTCCGACCGCGCGCCCCGCCTGACGGGTGTGCGCGACTTCAAGACCAAGTTCTCGAACGAGGTCACCGAGGTCCCCGGGGCGTGGGACGTCCCGCTGCGCCCCGTGCTCTACCGGACACTGACCGCGGCCCTGGCCGGCAAGCGCCGGGCGGTCGCTGCCGTGGGTGCCGCGCGTGCCCGGGTCTCGGGCGGAGCCTCGGAGGAGAAGGCGGACGAGCAGCCGGGGGAGTAGCGCGCCGGTCCTCAGCAGCGCCGCGACCGGGTGCGCGCACTCCTGGACGCGTCAACGCCTGGACGACACCCGTCCGTCGTGACGTGGATCTCGAGATCCGCACGCCCTTCGCCTATTCCAACCCTTCGGTCTTGCGTAATTGTCGATTAGGGTCGCCTTACCTCACTTGGTGGGGACCGCTTCGCTGAACGATGGAGACCTCATGACCACCCTGCGCCGCACCCTGATCGGCGGGACCGCCGCGTTCGCCCTGCTCGCGACCGCCGCCTGCTCGTCCTCCGACGACGAGACGAGCGAGTCCGCCGACGGCGACGCCACGACCGAGTCGGCCCCGGAGGAGGGCGGCGACGACGCGGAGTCCGAGGCCGGGTCCGACGACGCCGCCGGCTCCGACGAGTCGGGTTCCGCCGACTCCGGCTCGGACTCCGACTCCGACGACTCCGCCGCGGGCGGCGCCATCGAGTTCGAGGACAACAACGGCACGCACACCCTCGACGCCGCTCCCGAGTCGATCGTCGTCACGGACAACCGCAGCTTCGAGACGCTGGCCGACTGGGGCATCGAGCCCACCGCCGCCGCGGTCTCCCTCATGCCCGACACGGTGTCGTTCCCCAACCAGGACGACATCGTCGACCTCGGCAGCCACCGCGAGCCCGACCTCGAGTCCGTCGTCGTCGCCGACCCGGACATCATCATCAACGGCCAGCGGTTCACGCAGTACGCCGCGGACTTCGCCGAGCTCGCGCCCGATGCCCTCGTCACCGACCTCGACCCGCGGGACGGTGAGCCGTTCGACGAGGAGCTGATCCGCCAGGTCACCCAGCTCGGGGAGATCTTCGGACACCAGGACGAGGCCGCCACGCTCGTCGAGGAGTTCGAGGCCGCCGTCGAGCGCGTGACGGCGGCGTACGACCCGGAGCAGACGGTCATGGCCGTCAACACCTCCGGCGGCAACATCGGCTACCTCGCCCCGACGGTCGGCCGCACCCTCGGCCCGGTCTTCGACTTCGCGGGACTGACGCCGGCCCTCGAGATCGACGACGCGTCCGACGACCACCAGGGCGACGACATCTCGGTCGAGGCCATCGCCGACTCGAACCCCGACTGGATCCTCGTCATGGACCGCGACGCCGCCGTCGGCGCCGACGAGGAGGGCTACACCCCGGCCCAGGAGATGCTCACGAGCTCCGAGGCCCTCGCCGGCGTCACGGCCGTCGAGGAGGAGCAGATCGTCTACATGCCCGAGGACACCTACACGAACGAGGGCATCCAGACGTACACCGAGTTCCTCAACGACTTCGCGGACGCGCTCGAGGGCGCGGCCTGATCCCGCGTTGACCACCCCCGATGATCCCGCCGCGGTGGGCCGGCCCGTCCGACCGGCCCACCGCGGACCCGTGCCCGGCGCAGCCGCCGCCCGGCGCCGCACGTCCGTAGGAACGAGAGACGAGATGACCACCACCGCCACCGCGCCCCGAGCGCGCACGAGGGGGAGGCTCGTCGACCGCTCGCTCGTCGTCGGGATCGTCGTCGTCGCGCTCCTGCTCGTCGCCTCGCTGCTCACGGGGGAGTACGACCTCTTCGGCGACAACCCGACGGACGTCGACATGTTCGCCATCACCCGCGTGCCCCGGACGATCGCGCTCGTCCTCTCGGGCGCCGCGATGGCCATGTGCGGGCTCATCATGCAGCTGCTCACCCAGAACCGGTTCGTCGAGCCCACGACCACGGGAACCACGGAATGGGCCGGCCTCGGCCTGCTGACCGTGATGATCCTGTTCCCCGGCGCGAGCATCCTCGGCCGGATGACCGGGGCCGTCATCTTCGCGTTCGTCGGTACGATGATCTTCTTCCTCTTCCTGCGGCGCGTCTCGCTCACGACCTCCCTCATCGTCCCGATCGTCGGGATCATGCTCGGCGCGGTCATCGGTGCCGTCTCCACCTTCGTCGCGCTGACGACCGACATGCTGCAGAACCTCGGCGTCTGGTTCGCCGGGAGCTTCACCTCGGTGCTGCGCGGCCAGTACGAGCTGCTGTGGATCGTCGCGCTCGTCGGCGTCGCCGTGTTCGTCGTGGCCGACCGCTTCACTGTGGCCGGCCTCGGCGAGGAGATCTCGACGAGCGTCGGGCTCAACTACAACCGGATCATCCTGCTCGGCACCACCCTCGTCGCGATCGCCACCGGGGTGGTGACCGTCGTCGTCGGGAACCTGCCCTTCCTCGGGCTCATCGTCCCCAACATCGTCTCGATGATCCGGGGGGACGACCTGCGCTCCAACCTGCCGTGGGTGTGCCTGCTCGGCATCGGCGTGGTCACCGTGTGCGACCTCATCGGCCGGACGATCATCTC
This sequence comes from Georgenia sp. Z1344, assembly GCF_057652375.1. Lineage (NCBI taxonomy): Bacteria > Bacillati > Actinomycetota > Actinomycetes > Allobogoriellales > Allobogoriellaceae > Georgenia > Georgenia sp. Z1344. The sequence goes on from NZ_CM172728.1 coordinate 3,232,895, forward strand.
CCCGTTCGAGGTGCCGGTCTCGCTCGTGCTCGGTGTGGTCGGCTCGATCGCGTTCATCGCGCTCCTCCTGAGGCAGCGTCGCCGTGGCTGAGGCGGCGACGACCCCTGGCACCGCGACCGCCGGCGCGACCGCCCTCGCGACCGGGAAGGACGACGTGACGACCGACTCGACGGCGCACCGCACCGCACGCCCGACCGTGGACGCGTCAGCGCCGTCGGCCGCGCCCGGATCCGCGAGCAGCGCCGCCCGCACCACCCCGCGGAGGGCCGGCGCGTTCCAGACGGGCCGCCAGCGGCTGCGGTACTGGCTCGTGCTGTCGCTGATGATCGTCCTGTCCTTCGGCTTCGGCTTCGGCCTGCTGGCCTACGACAACCCGATCCCGATCTCCGACGACCGGTTCTGGATCATCGCGAAGATGCGCGCCACCGACGTCGTCGTCATGGCCCTCGTGGCCACGTGCCAGGCGGTCGCGACCGTCGCGTTCCAGACGGTGACGAACAACCGCATCATCACGCCGTCGATCATGGGTTTCGAGTCCCTCTACGTCGCCGTGCAGACCTCGGCGGTGTACTTCCTCGGCGTGGCCGGCGTCGTCGCGGTCCAGGGCGTTCCCCAGTTCGCCCTGCAGGTCGCCCTCATGGTGCTGTTCGCGATGTTCCTCTACGGCTGGCTGCTGTCGGGGAGGTACGCGAACCTGCAGGTCATGCTGCTCGTCGGCATCATCATCGGCGCCGGACTCGGCTCGGTGTCGACCTTCATGCAGCGCCTGCTGACCCCCAGCGAGTTCGACGTCCTCACCGCGCGGCTGTTCGGCTCCGTGACGAACGCCGACGAGAGCTACCTCCCGCTCGCGATCCCGCTCTGCCTGGTCGGTACGGTCGGCATCCTCCTGCGGTCCCGACGGCTCAACGTCGTCGCGCTCGGCCGCGACATCAGCATGGGACTCGGCGTCAACCACCGGGCCGAGATCATCAAGGTGCTCTTTCTCGTCTCGATCCTCATGGCCGTCTCCACCGCGATGATCGGCCGGATGACGTTCCTCGGCTTCCTCGTGGCGACGCTCGCCTACCAGTTCTCCGGCACCCACGACCACCGGTACACGCTGCCGATGGCGGGACTCACCGGTTTCGTCGTCCTCTCCGGCGCCTACTTCGTCATGCGCAACATCTTCTCGGCCGCGGGCGTCGTCTCGATCCTCATCGAGTTCGTCGGCGGCATCGTCTTCCTCGTCGTCATCCTGCGAAAGGGCCGCCTGTGATCACGCTCGACGACGTCCGCAAGGAGTACAGCTCCGAGGTGACGATCGGACCGGTCTCCCTGACGATCCCCGCCTGCGGCGTCACCGCTCTCGTCGGCCCCAACGGCGCCGGCAAGTCGACGACGCTGACGATGATCGGCCGTCTGCTCGGCATGGACTCCGGCGCCATCGAGATCGCCGGGTACGACGTGGCGAGCACGAAGTCCCGCGACCTCGCGAAGATCGTGTCGGTGCTGCGCCAGGAGAACCACTTCATCACCCGGCTCACGGTCCGCCAGCTCGTGGGGTTCGGCCGCTTCCCCTACACGCAGGGGCGCCTGACGACGAAGGACGAGGAACTCGTCAGCCAGGCCATCGACTTCCTCCAGCTCGGGGACCTCGAGGGCCGCTACCTCGACCAGCTCTCCGGCGGGCAGCGCCAGCGCGCCTACGTGGCGATGGTCCTCGCGCAGGACACGGAGTACGTGCTCCTCGACGAGCCGCTCAACAACCTCGACATGAAGCACTCGGTGCAGATGATGAAGCACCTGCGCCGGGCGGCGACCGAGCTGGGCCGCACGGTCGTCATCGTGCTGCACGACATCAACTTCGCCGGGAAGTACGCCGACCACATCTGCGCGATGAAGGACGGCGCTGTCTGCGACTTCGGCCCGTCCGAGGAGATCATGACCGACGAGGTCCTCACCCGCGTCTTCGACACCCCCGTGCGGGTCATCGACGGCCCGGACGGCAGGCTCGCCGTCTACTACTGACGACGACGAGGGTCGCCCGGAGAGGGGACGGGCCCGCCACTCCCGCCCGACGACGACGAACGGCCCGACCCGTGCGGGCCGCGTCGCCTCAGCGGACCCGCACGACAGCGACGCCTGGGCCCGCGATCGTCACGCCGCCGTCCGCCACGCTCGTCGAGTCCGGGTCCCACGCGAGCAGGAGCTCGGCGGCCGGGCTGTCGGCGCCGGTGGTCGCCGCGTCGTCGCTCGTGGCCCCGGAGTCGTCAGCGATGGTCGACGCCGTCCCGTCGAACGGCACCGTCACCTGCGCGTCGGCCGTGACCGCGACGACCGCGATGCGGCCGCGCGTCATGCGGAGCCAGCCGGCGTCGTCGTCGGTCTCGACGGCGGTCGCCGTGCGGTCGCCCGAGGCGAGGTCCGGCTCGGCGCGGCGCAGCGCGGCGGCGGCCGTGTAGAAGGCGCGCATGCGGCGGCCGCGCTCGGTGCCGGCCTCGGCGCGGTCGAGGACGGAGGCGTCCCTCGTGGCCGGGTCCTGCGGGTCCGGCACCTCGGGCTCGGAGCCGTCGGCGCCCCACCCGTGGCGGGCGAACTCGGCGCGGCGACCCTCGCTCACCGCGCGGCCGAGGTCCGGGTCCACGTGGTCGGTGAAGAACTGGAACGGGGCGCGCGAGCCCCACTCCTCACCCATGAACAGCATCGGCGTGTAGGGGGAGAGCAGGACGAGGGCCGCGGAGATCGCGAGAGCGCCGTCGGGCAGCGCCTCGCTCGGCCGGTCGCCGACGGCGCGGTTGCCGACCTGGTCGTGGTCCTGGGAGAAGACGACGAACCGGTGGCCGTCGACGTCGTCCGCCACCGGGCGGCCCCAGTCCTGCTCACGGAAGGTCGACCACCCGCCGTCGTGCACGAACACGCGCGTGAGCGCGTGGGCGAGCGTCGCCCCCTCGCCGAAGTCGACGTAGTAGCCGTCGCGCTCGCCGGTGAGCCACGCGTGGAGGGCGTGGTGGACGTCGTCCACCCACTGCGCGTCCATGCCGCGGCCGCCCTCGGCGGTCGGGGTGACCATCGAGTCGTCGTTGAGGTCGGACTCCGCCACGAGCGTGCGCGGCAGGCCGAGGTCCCGCCCGAGGGCGTGCGTCCGGTCGGCCAGCTCGGCGAGCAGGTGGTACCCGGAGGAGTCTGCGATCGCGTGGACGGCGTCGAGGCGCAGGGCGTCGACGTGGAAGTCGTCGAGCCAGCGCAGCGCGTTCTCGAGGAAGAAGGCGCGAACCTCGGCCGAGTGCTCGCCGTCGAGGTCGGGGCCCGAGCCCCAGGGCGTCTCGTGCCGGTCGGTCACGTAGTCGGCGAACACGCCGAGGTAGTTGCCGTCGGGACCGAGGTGGTTGTAGACGACGTCGAGGCACACGCCGAGACCGAGCCCGTGCGACGCGTCGACGAAGCGCTGGAGCGCCGCCGGCCCGCCGTAGGAGTCCTGGACGGCGTAGAGCCCGACCCCGTCGTAGCCCCAGCCGTGCGTGCCGGGGAAGGCCGCGAGGGGCATGAGCTCGACCATCGTCACGCCGAGGTCCACCAGCTCGGACAGGTGGGCGATCGCGGCGTCGAGCGTGCCCTCGTGGGTGAAGGTGCCGACGTGCAGCTCGTAGATCACCGACCCGGGCAGCGGGACCCCGGCGAACCCGGCGTCCGTCCACGTGAAGGCGGACGGGTCGAACAGGCGGGACGGGCCGTGCACGCCGTCCGGCTGGTGGGCGGAGCGGGGGTCGGGGACCGGGTCGCCGCCGTCGCGGGAGAACCGGTAGTCCGTGCCGGCCGGGAGCGGGGCGTCCGTGGTCCACCAGCCGCCGGAGCGGCGGGTGAGAGCGGTGCGCGCGGCGGTGTCGTCGTCGGAGGTCGTGGTCGCTCCGGGCTGGTGGTCGGCACCTCCACCCTCGACGACCAGCTCGATCGCACTCGCGCCCGGCGACCACACCGCCGGGACGAGCGGGTGGCGCACGAGGGCGTCGGTGGCGGCGTCGCGGTCCCCGAGCGGGGGGAGCGCGGCCGGAGCGGCGTCGGCGGTGGTGCCGGCGCCGGCGGAGCTGCCGGCGGAGCGGTGCGAGGAGCGGTCGGCGGTCACGCGGAGGCCTCCAGGACGGCGACGGGACGGTCGGCGAGAAGATCGGCGAGCAGGACGGAACCGCCCTCGTAGCGGGCCCCGGACAGGACGTCGGTCCATGTCCCGTCGGGCAGGACGACGGTGTGCTCGCGGAACCCGCCGAGCGCGCGCAGGCCCTCGGTCAGGCGGGTGGCCACCGTGACGGCCCGGGGTTCGCCGTCGAGCGTGCGGGTCAGCGCCACCGCGTGCTGCGTCGTGGTCGGCAGCGGGGCGTAGCCCGACCGCGGTCCGACGAACGCCTCGGGGACGCGACGGCGCAGCCGGAGCACCGCCGCCGTGAGGGAGAGCTTCTCCTCGCCGAGGCCCACCGGGGCGCGGCCCGCGTCGAGCTCGGCGAGTGTGGCCGCGATCGCGTCGTGGTCGACCGGCCGGCGGTTGTCGGGGTCCACGAGGGAGTCCATGAGGAGCTCGGAGCCCTGGTAGACGTCCGCCACGCCGAGGAGGGTGAGCTGGAGCGCCTTGGTCGCCAGCACCGACGTGCGCAGCGAGTGGGCGGTGGACTCGACCCACCCGGCGAACGCCTCGCGGACGGTGGAGTCGCCGGTCGCCGAGGTGACCCAGGCGACGAGCGCCTCCTCGCCCGCCGTGTCCTGGTCCGTCCACGTGGTCCACGTCTTCTGCTCGCGGACGGCCTTGAGGAGGTAGTCGGTGAGCCTCTCGTCCGCGATCGGTCCCTCGGGGCCCCACGTGCCGGCCAGCGTCTGCCACACGAGGTTCTCCGTGCGGCCGTCGAGGTTCGGCGGGCGGTGCTCGGCGGTGACCTCGCGCAGGTGGGTGACGAGCGTGCGCCACGCCTCGGCGTGCTCGGAGATCAGCCCGATGCGGGCGCGGACGTCCTCGCTCCGCTTCGTGTCGTGGGTCGAGCCGTTCGTCATCGTGGCGGGCCAGAACATCTGCGCGCGGCCGGCCCAGGCGTGCAGCTCGTCCACGGAGAGCGCGGGCCGGTGCGGGGCGCCGCCGACCTCGTTGAGGGAGAGGAGGTGCGTCCAGCGGTAGTAGGTCGTGTCCTCGACGCCCTTGGCCGTCACCGCGCCGCAGACCTGCTGGAACCGCACGACGATCTCGTCGCGGCGCGCCTCCCGGGTCCGGCCGGCGGACCCGACCTCGCGGCCGAGGACCAGGTCGACGACGACGTCGAGGGTCTCGTGACGATCCGCGTCCAGGCGCTCCCGGGCGGCCGCGGCGGCGTGCTCGACGAGCTCGACGGACTCCGGGGGCGCGACCTCGCCGGGGACGACGTAGGCGCGGTATCGGTGCAGCGCGACGACGAGCTCGCGCGCGCAGTCGAGCAGCGGTCGGAACGAGTGGTCACGCAGGCGTACGTCGTCGTCGCAGACGTCGGAGAGCAGGGTGGCGAGGCGGTGGACCTCGGCGTAGAGGGAGCCGTCGACGATCTGGTGCTTGGCCTCGTCACGGACGGCGTCGTAGTCGCCGGGGGAGTCGCCGGCGATCTGCTGCATGAGGGCGCCCGCGGTCGCCAGGCCCGACGGGTCGATCTGGATCCCGTGCAGGCGCCACGCCGCGTCGTAGCCGGTCGTGCCCGCCACCGGCCAGTCGCCGGGCAGCTCCTCGTCGTGCTCGAGGATCTTCTCGGCCACGACCCAGGCGCCGCCGGTGGCCTCGTGCAGCCGCCGGAAGTATCCGCGCGGGTCGGCGAGGCCGTCCGGGTGGTCGACCCGCAGGGCGTCGATCACCCCGCCGTGGAGGAGCTCGAGGAGGAGCGCGTGGGTCGCGTCGAACACGTCGTCGTCCTCGACCCGGATCGCGGCGAGCGACCCGACGTCGAAGAACCGCCGGTAGTTGAGCTCCTCGTCGGCGACCTTCCAGTAGGCGAGCCGGTAGAACTGCCGGTCGAGCAGGTCGGCGAGCGGGAGCTGCTCGGTGCCGGCTCGCACCGGGAGCACGTGGTCGTAGTAGGTGAGGACGTGCTGCTCGCCCGCCTCCTCCTGCCCCGGGACGACGGCGGTGGTCAGCTCGATCTCCCCGTCGGCGAGCGCCGCGCCGATCCGCCGGCCGAGCACGGGCATGAGGACGCCGTCCCCGCCCTCGGACAGGTCGACGTCGAACCACGACGCGTAGGGGGAGTCCGGACCGTGCGTGAGGACCGACCACAGCGCGCGGTTGTGCCAGACGGGGGTCGGCACCGCCATGTGGTTGGGCACGAGGTCGACGACGACGCCCATCCCGCGCTCGTGCGCCGCCGCCGCGAGGCGCTCGAGGCCGTCGCGACCGCCGAGGGTGGCGGAGATCGTCGTGTGGTCGACGACGTCGTACCCGTGGGTCGAGCCCGGTGCCGCCGTGAGGACGGGGGAGAGGTAGAGGTCGGTGACGCCGAGGGTGTCGAGGTTGCCCAGCTGCGCGGCGACGTCGTCGAACGTGAGGTCGGCGCCGAGCTGGAGCCGGTAGGTGCTCACCGGGGTGCGGCGGCCGGGCCCGGGAAGGTGCCCGATGCTCGCGGCCCGGGCGTCGTCGTCGGCCGTGGTGCTGACGGCCGTGCTGTCGGTGGACTCGATGTCCGGTCTCACGTGGGTCCTCCGGGTCGTCGACGGTCACCCCAGTCTGCCCGCTCGGGGGCGGACGTGCTGGCCGATCCGGGACGGACGTGCTGGCCGGCCCGGGGCGGACGTGCCCGCGGGTCACTCGGGGGTGTCGGCGGCCAGCTCCTCCGGGTCGGGCAGGGCGGCGTCGTCGGGCTCGTCGGCGGTGACCGCCGTCTGTCGGCGCCCGCCCGCCCAGGCCGGGGAGGTCGGGATGCGACCGGTGACGGTGCGTGCCACGCCGTCGGCCGGGGCCGCCTCGCGCGAGCCCTGCGGGCTGAGGAGCACGAGCGTCGACCGGGCGACGACGGTGATCTGGGACCCGGCCACGAGCTCGCCGAGCTGCGCGCGCTCCCCGGCGGAGTCGAGCGCGACCGTCCAGGTCGGCCCCCACTCCGCGAGCGGCAGCGTGACGAGGGCGTCCTCGTGAGAGGCGTTGAGGACGATGAGGAGCGAGTCGTCGACGATGCGCTCGCCGCGCGAGTCGGGCTCGGCGATGGCCTCGCCGTTGAAGAAGCAGACGATCGTCTTGTTGTCGCCGCCCCACTCGTGGTCCGCCATCGGCGCGCCGTCGGGGGCGAACCAGGCGAGGTCGGGCAGGCCGTCGGGCGACTCGGCGAGCGGCTCGCCGGTGAGGAAGCGGCGGCGGCGCAGCACCGGGTGCTCGAGGCGGAACTCGACGAGCTCGCGGGTGAACCCGAGGAGATGCTGTGCGTCGTCGTCGAGGTCCCAGTCCACCCAGGACGTCTCGTTGTCCTGGCAGTAGACGTTGTTGTTGCCGCCCTGGGTGCGGCCGATCTCGTCGCCGTGGGAGATCATGGGCACGCCCTGGCTGAGCAGCAGGGTCGTGAGCATGTTCCGCTGCTGGCGGGCGCGCAGGGCGTTGACGGCAGGGTCGTCGGTCGGTCCCTCGACCCCGCAGTTCCACGACCGGTTGTGCGACTCGCCGTCGCGGTTGTCCTCGCCGTTGGCCTCGTTGCGCTTCTCGTGGTAGCTGACGAGGTCGCGCATCGTGAAGCCGTCGTGCGCGGTGACGAAGTTGATCGACGCCACGGGGCGGCGGCCGGAGTGCTCGTAGAGGTCCGACGAGCCGGACAGCCGGTAGGCGAGGTCGCCGAGGGTGCCGGGCTCGCCGCGCCAGTAGTCGCGCACCGTGTCCCGGTACTTGCCGTTCCACTCGGTCCACAGGGGCGGGAAACCGCCGACCTGGTAGCCGCCCTCGCCCACGTCCCACGGCTCGGCGATGAGCTTGGCCTGGGAGATGATCGGGTCCTGCTGGATGATGTCGAAGAACGAGGAGAGCTTGTCGACCTCGTGAAGCTCGCGGGCCAGCGTCGAGGCGAGGTCGAACCGGAACCCGTCGACGTGCATCTCCTGGACCCAGTACCGCAGCGAGTCCATGATCAGCTGGAGCGTGTGCGGGCTGCGCATGTACAGCGAGTTACCCGTGCCGGTCGTGTCGAAGTAGTGCGCCTCGTCGCCGTGGACCAGCCGGTAGTACTGCGGGTTGTCGATGCCGCGGAAGCTGAGGGTCGGGCCCATGTGGTTGCCCTCGGCGGTGTGGTTGTAGACGACGTCGAGGATGACCTCGATGTTCGCCTCGTGCATCGCCTTGACGAGGGTCCGGAACTCGTCGACCTGCTCGCCCCGGCTGCCCTGCGAGGAGTAGGCGTTGTGCGGGGCGAAGAACCCGATCGTGTTGTAGCCCCAGTAGTTGGACAGCCCGCGCTCGACCAGGTGGGGGTCCTGGACGAACTGGTGGACCGGCATGAGCTCGACCGCCGTCACGCCGAGCGAGGTGAGGTGCTCGATGATCGAGGGGTGAGCGAGACCGGCGTAGGTGCCGCGCTGCTCCTCGGGGACGTCGGGGTGCAGGCGCGTGAGTCCCGCGACGTGCGTCTCGTAGATGACCGAGTCGTGGTACTCGTGGCCCGGCGGACGGTCGTTGCCCCAGTCGAAGAACGGGTTGACGACGACCGAGACCATCGTGTGGCCCAGCGAGTCCTGCGGGGCGAACCGGCTCGGGTCGGCGAAGTCGTAGGAGAAGAGCGACTGGTGGCCGTCGATCTGCCCGTCCACCGCCTTGGCGTAGGGGTCGAGGAGGAGCTTGGTCGGGTCGCAGCGCAGGCCGCGGGAGGGTTCCCAGGGGCCGTGCACGCGGAAGCCGTAGCGCTGACCGGGGCGGACGCCGGGGAAGTAACCGTGCCAGACGTGCGCGTCGACCTCCGTCAGGTCGACGCGGACCTCGGAGTTGTCGTCGTCGACGAGGCAGAGCTCGACCCGGTCGGCGACCGTCGAGAAGAGGGCGAAGTTGGTGCCGGCGCCGTCGAACGTGGCCCCGAGGGGATAAGGGTGGCCTGGCCAGTGCTGCATGGGCTCAAGAGTGGCATGCCCGGCGGTGGGGGTCGCGCGGACCCCCCGACGATGCGCGGATGCTCACAGGGGTGGGTCCGACGTGGAAAGCGGTGCCGGTGCCCCGGGTGGGGCTGACGGGGGAGGTGGTGGATGTGGGGCGTGTGGGTGGTTGCGTGGGCGTGTGGTCGCGTGCTCGTTCCGGTGGAGCCTCGCTCGCGCATCGCCGGCTAGTCGCGGCCCGACGCTTCCCCACGCGCGACGCAACACCTCTTGCGCTCGAACAGATGTTCGAGTATGTTGGGTGGTAGGTCAGGACGAGGGGGTGGGGGCAGTGCACGGAAGCACGACGACGATCGACGGCGCGGTGCCGGACTCTGCATCCTCCGTGCTCGAGCGTGTCCTGTCGGCGCAGATCGAGGCCTGGCTCGCCGAACGTGCCGCCGTGGCAGCGGGAGACCGCTCGGCGGATTGCGCTGCGCACCGAGGCCCGGCCGGTGGAGATCCCACTCACGGATACCCGGCAGTGGGGGAGCCTCTGTCGGCGTCCCCCGAGGACGAGCTCGGACCCGGCTCAAGAGCGGGCGTCGAGCGGACCGGTGGGCCCGGTCGCGTGGCACGACTCGACGAGCCTCCGACCTACGTGGCAGTGCCCGGCTCGGTCCCTTCCGACGACGAACGGCAGATGCACGAGGCGCCGGTCGCGGCCGATGCGCCGGACGGCGCAGCAGGGGGCGGGCCACGGGCGGTCCTCGAGGAGCTGGCCGCTCTGGTCGACGAGTTGGCGGGCGCCCGATGGCAGGACCTGAATCAGGCCGAGGCGATGTCGGCACTTGATCTGGTCGAACAGGTCGAGCGTGGAGTTGTCGCTGCCCGGGCGGCGGTGACCGCCAAGGTGGAGTCCGACGGGATGTGGGCGCTGGACGGGCAGCGCACGTTCAAGGTGTGGCTGCGGGACCGGACGGGGACGAACGCCGCGGAGTCCGGCCGGCGGGTGCGGCAGGCCCGGGTGCTCCGGGACCACCTTCCGCGTGCGCGGGCGTCGCTCGCGGCCGGGCGCATCAGTGCGGAGCACGCCGCGATCCTCGTCCGGGAGACCCAGTCGACCTCGACGCTGCGCCACCAGCTCACCTACGGCGAGCCGGGGGAGGAGTACCTCGTCGAGCAGGCTGAGCTCATGCATGCCCAGGACTTTGCGAAGCTCGTCGCCGCCTGGAAGGTGCGCGCCGATCCCGAAGGAGCGGGCAAGGCATGGCGGGACGCCGATGCGCGCGAGGAGCTGACGATCAGCCCCACCACTGACGGCTACCACGTGGCGGGGTGGTTGGACGAGCTCTCCGGACAGGTCGTGACGACCGCTCTCGCGGCGCACGCGGGCCGCAAGGGTGCGGACGACGACCGCACGTCCGCTCAGCGCCGCGCCGGTGCTCTTGTCGCACTCGCGCACCAGTCGCTCGATGCCGGGCTGCAGCAGGCGGGCGCGAAGGTGCGTCCGCACATCACCGTCACGGTGAGCCTGGAGACGATGCAGGCGCTGGCTGCGGCGACCGGCTCGGTGATCCCGCCGGAGGCGGCCACGGCGGGATGGGCCGCGAGGACCGGGCTCAACGGCAGCCGCGAGGTCGCTCGTCGGCTCCCGCCGAACCGGATCATCTCGGGCGTCGCCGCCGGCACGACCCTGACCGCGCCTGGTGGTCCCCGATGCGTCGACGATCGCCCGCTCGAACATGACAACCCGGATGCGGGCCCGAGCGCCGGCATGTCGGCCGGGCTCGATCCGGCCGGCGACTCTCCACCAGGCACCGATCCCGCCGGCGACTCTCCACCGGGCACCGATCCGCCCGGCGACTCTCCACCGGGCACCGATCCGCCCGGCGACTCTCCACCAGGCACCGATCCGCCCGGCGGTTGGCCTCCCGGAGCCGATCCGGTCCCGGGCGGCCGGGAGGGCGATGACGGCGCGCCCGTGCTCGACGATCCTCACGGCAATCTGGTCGATGCGTTCGGACTCCCCCTCGACCGGGGGCCGGGTGCGTCGTCGGAGCTCGACCTGTCCGATCGCGCACGCGAGTGGATGCAGGCGTGGGAGCCTGGGGACGATCACGTCATATCGACGGCGATCGATCACGACGTCCTCCAAGGGACGGAGCCGGCGAGGCTGGCCGACGGCACGCCGATCCCGCCGTCGATGCTTGCCCGCCTCGCGTGCGGATCGTCGTTCATGCGCGTGATCTTCGGACCGGAGTCCACCGTCCTCGACGTCGGACGGGAACAACGGATTCACCCTGCCCACATGACGCGGGCCATCCACGCCAGGGACGGACACTGCCAGTACCCGGGCTGCGACGAGCCCCCCGCGTTCGGGGAGGTCCACCACTCCCAGCAGTGGATGCGGGACAACGGACCGACCGACGTCGAGCATGGTGTCCTGCTGTGCTGGCACCACCACGACCTCGTGCACACCCGCGAGATCACGATCGTCCGCACCCGTGGTCAGTGGCGCTTCCACGACCGGTTCGGACAGGAGATCACGGCCTCGGGCGTCCGGCCCGGTTTCGGATACGGCATCGATGAGGCCGAGGGCATCGAGGGCGTCGAAGGCGCAGACGGCGCCTGACTGCACCTGCCGGCGCGGCGTCGTCACGGCCGGTGGTGCGACGCATGGTGAGCGAAACAGGCGCCACACCCGGCGCAGCGCCGTCACCATCGGCTGCGTGACCGCGGAGCTACCGACGCACGTGACGCACGAGCGTCCAGGCTCCCGGCAGCACGAGCGCGGCGGCCACTGGCCTACCGACGTACGCGACGCACGAGCGTCCAGGCTCCCGGCAGCACGAGCGCGGCGGCCGCGGCCTTGATGACGTCGCCGACGAGGAAGGGCACGACACCGAGGCTGAGTCCGGTGGCGAGGTCGACGTCGAGGAAGGTCATGAGCCACGGCACGCCGACGGCGTAGATGGTCACCGTCGAGGCGACGGCGAGGCCCGCTGTCCCGACGACCGAGCGGTCGGCCCGGCGCCGTGCGAGCGCGCCGACGAGCACCGCGGCCACGAGGTAGCCGAGCACGTAGCCGTACGACGCGGACGCCCAGCCCGACCCGAACTCGGCGAACATTGGAGCGCCCAGCGTCCCCGCGACCACGTACAGGACGATGCTCGCCGCAGCCCGCATCGGGCCCAGGGCGGCACCCGTGACCAGGACCGCGAACGTGGCGAGGGAGACCGGCACGGGCGTGAACGGGAGCGGTACGGCGATCCAGCCGGCCACCGTGACGAACGCGGTACCGGCGAGCACCAGTGCGACGTCCCGGACACGCGCACCCGGGAGCAGGTCGGCCAGCACGGGTGAGCGGCGTTCGAACGGTACGGCGGTCATCGCTTCTCCTTCATCGACCGGGCGGAGCGCCCGGTGGGCCCCGGCAGCATCGCAGGTCGGGGCGGATGACCGCACCCGTCGTCCCAGGTGCGGACGTGAGAGGACCGTCTGCGCGGATGACCGCTGTGACTTTCGCCGTTAAATGGCGGGGTTTCGTCGACGCTCGGTGGCGGCCAGCGATGGCTTCGGTTCCGCAAGCCGATCCCCAGCAAATCCGCCGTAAACTGAGATGATGACGGCCTGTGGCTCCCTCACCGAGGGACCGAAAGGGGAACTGCGATGGCCGACAAGAAGAACATTCACACGGTGCCGACCGACGATGGGTGGGCAAACCGTCGTGAGGGTGCAAAGCGCGCCTCAAGCACGCACGACACGAAGGCTGAGGCGCAGGCAGCGGGCCGCGCGACGGCGAAGAAGGATCACGTCGAGCACCTGGTTCACAAGAAGGACGGCACGATCGGAGAGCGCAACTCGTACGGCAACGACCCCCACCCCCCGAAGGGCTGAGCCACGCGGGCATCGCCGCAAGGCCTTCACCGGGACGAATTGCGGTGACAGCCGGCCTCAGTCCCCGCTTGGCCGGCGTCATCCCGTAAGACCCGCCCAAGAAAACGCCCGGTGAAGGGACGCTAACCGGTGACACTGGAGGGGTGAGTGAACTCTCAAGATCGGCTACGCCCGCGTCTCCACCAACGAACAGGGCCTCACGGCCCAGCGCACCGGCCTGGGAGCCCTCGGCGTGCCGGCCGATCGTATCTACGTCGACCATGGCCTGACCGGCACCACGCGAGCAAGGCCGGGTCTGCGTGAGGCCCTGGCTGCATGCCGGTCTGGCGACACCCTCGTGGTGACCAAGCTCGACCGGCTTGCCCGCTCCGTCCCTGACGCTCGTGACATCGTCGCCGAACTGACCGCCCGCGGTGTCCGCCTACAGCTCGGCGCCTCTGTGCACGACCCGACCGATCCCGTCGGTCGGCTGCTGTTCAACGTCTTGGCAATGGTGGCCGAGTTCGAGGCCGACTTGATCCGTGCCCGCACCCGCGAGGGCATGGCGGTGGCGAAGGCCAAGGGCCGGCTGCGAGGCAAGAAGCCCAAGCTCACAGCCCGTCAGGAAGCACACTTGGTCTCCTTGGCGCGTGCCGGCGAGTACACCACAAGCGAACTGGCCGAACTGTTTAACGTCGGCCGCTCCACCGTCTACCGGGCTATTCAGCGTGCCGGCGGTCTTCACCCCACTGCCGTCACCGAGGGCTGAACCCACCGCCCGGGACCCCACCGTCTCCGGGGGGCCGCTCAAGATGTGGCAGTCGTTTCCGGCCCCGCCGGCGTCTGCCGTGCACGCTGCTCCGCCAGCGTCCGTCGGAGGCGGGTCGTCCGGATGCCGAGGACGATCAGGTCATCGCGAATGCGTTGGAAGGTCGCCCCGCTGCGGGTCAGTGCGGTGAGGGTGGTCCACCGCGGCCACCGCTGGAGCGCCCCGGGATCAGATCGGAGACCACGCCTTGCCCCTCGCGCCACCGACGCAGCTAGACCTAGACCTGACGGCGCGAGATGCCCAGTTGCTCGGCAGCCGCCTCCACCGTCTCCTCACCGGCCGTCCCGGCCTCGGTTAACCGCCCGATCACCTCCGCCCGGCGCACCGCAACTGCCCACACCTCATCGGGGACGGTCAACAGACCACGCTCAGGAAGCCGGACCTCATCGACCGCTTCGTCGTCGTGCACAGGACTATGGAATAACCAACTCACCGTGCACACCGGTACGGACACGCCGGGCGATCAAACTCCTCTGCACACTACCCCGAACTCCTTGGGATGAGGTCTAGGCGCGATGGACATTCTTCCAGCGGCACTGCCCGGCACCACAGATCAGACTTCCCCCATCCGTGCAGAGGACCCCATTGACCGCAGTAACTGCTATCGGTACGGTGACATGACTACGTCATGAGATCGGCTTTCCGCAGCGTTGCGACCCGCCACTGTGGTCGGGTGCCGCATGGATGCGGTGAGCTTGGCCCGGTAGTCTTCATGACACGGCAGCGCCGAGGGGGACGAACATGCCGAACGATAGAGATCGCGGACTCACGAGAATTATCACGGAGTTGGACGGCAATCCCGCCGGGGATGTGTTTGCTCGGCCAGTTAGTGCGGGTCGAGCAAAGAAGCGTCGAGCATTTGGCCCTTTGCTGATCGTCCTTTTCGTGCTAGCAATGGCTGTCGCTCCGGTAGCACAGGCTGCGACTTACCAGTACTACGCCAACGCAATCGCGACGCCGCAGGATACCGTGCGAGTCTCGCCGGCTCGCCCCACTATTAGCGGTGGAACTGCCGAGACTGCCGTGTTTGACGTCGGCAGTCCAACGGTTACGCATATCACTACCTATTACGATCATCCCGGATACTCCGTGGTTGCTAGGAGCTCCGGTGACGGATACCCGCACCGGATGACGCACGCGTCGGTTGCGTATGCGCGACAGAATTGTTCCTGGACTTGGCCGTACGCCTCTGGGGATATTGGCAATCTGGCATTGACGTGCGCTACTAGGAACTAAGACTTGACCAAATGCACTTCGAAGAAGGGGACCGTCGTGAGACACAAGAATGGACTGGCTGTCGCTGGTGTCGTCGGGCTGGCTGCGACCGTCATTGCCGTACCAGCGTCTGGAGCGGACGACTCGGTACGCGTGATCGATGATGTTGCGGAAGCGTTGTCGCTGCCTCAGTCGGCAAGTGATGCTCCTCCGGAACCGGTTCGGTTGGATGAACTGGGCGACATCATTCCTGACTCGGTTCGGTTGGTGGAAAGTGATGAAATCGGGTCCTACTGGATTGGGCAGACTTCTAGCGATGACATCTGCCTTTTTGTGCATATTCCGGGTGGGGTTGAAGTCGCGGCATCAGCATGTGCATCCCTGCCGCAATTTTATCAGAGTGGCCTCGGTTTGACGGCTTCAGAGGGGGATGACGACCCGTATAGAGCGGTAGAGGCGTACCTCGTACCGGACAACGTAGATGTGCAGGAATTTAGCATCGGCGAGGAACCTCTGGGCCCAGCGGCGGAGAGTAGAATTGCAAATCTCATAATTGTTCCACCGGAGCACAGGGGGACGCTTGAGTCGACCGACCTGCCGTTGGATAGTGGTGAGTTGTTCTCATTCACACCGATCCCACGTGAAGGGTGAGCTAGGTGCGGGCTAATATGCAGGGACGTTCCTCAGCAGGAAGGGTTTCCGTAGCGGTTTTTGGAATATTCTCGTTCATACTAGGAACCTTCGCCGTAGGCATGCCGGTGGCAAATGCTGCGACTTTCCAATATGCGCATTCGATTGACACTCCGGCTGGTCTGAATCGCGATTCTGGGCAGCGACCGAGCATCACGGGCGGCATAGCCGAACTGGGCATCGGGGTCGGCAATATCCGTATCGAAACGTACTACCCGGCCCCAGGATTTACGTCAGTGGCCTCGGCGACCAGTGCCGGTGCGGTGCCCGCTAGGGTAAGCCACGACCGCGCTTATGATGCCCGTAGTCGTTGCCGCTGGACCATTGACAACACTGGCGGTTCGGCGGAGATATCGTGCTGGGTAGTCTATTAGTTCGGCGAAGAAGGCAGAGGTTGTTGTGACGGTACGTTACCGAGCTTTCTTGAAAACTGTTTTCAGCGCTGCTGCAGGAGGCGCAGTGGCTATCATCCTGGTGCTCGCTACTGGATTTTTCGAGATTCAGATCATGGGACTGTCCCAAGGGGGGGTATACGGGCTGGACAATACTCTCGTTGGCGTGAAGTCTCCCGAAACCCCGGTCCTGCAGATAAGCGCACTGGCGTCGATCAACGTGCTTGCGCTGGTCTCCGTGGTCGGCATCATCGCTCGTGGCTCGCAGGCCCTGCGCTGGTCGTTCGCTGTCGTGTTCTTGGTCGTCGTATCGACGCTGATCGTGTGGTCGTACCTCATCCCTAACGCGATCGAGCACGAGCTCAACCTGGGGGTGCAGCCCGGATGGTTGGGCTGGATCCAATGGGGTGGGTCAAGCCCGGCCGTGCACGTCACACTCCTGGCCGTCGTTGTTTTCTCCTGGCTGCTGTTTCGGATCCTTGCTGGGCAGGACAGCCTGGGCCGGGCGAAGAGCCAGGTGCCCGTTCATGATGGTGAGGGGTAGCCGGGACGGCGTAGATCGACGAGTAGTGCTCGGCTCGCTCGCGGGACTACTCCCTTTGGCACCCGGTAAGCCGTCAGGCGGACTTCATCAGTCCGCGCCGTTGCCACCTGCCCCAACACTGACGTGCTCGGCCAGGGAGGCGAGCCGACACGATGCCCCGGCCCTGCTGGGCACCGAGGTCGTCTGGATCCTGCAAACCGTCAGCCTGCTCCCTCGGCCAACCGTGATCGACAATGTCATGCTCCCCGCCCTCGCGCAGGGCTCGCCGGCGCCAGCCATAGCAGGTGTGCACGAGAATGCCAGTCAACTACCGGGAAGGATGCTGTCCATCAAACCCGGTACTTGACACCTGCCACCACACTGTTGCGCTGGGGTGTACCCCAGCAAGACCAATCCCGTGTAGGGGACTGCTGCACGGACAGGTGACATCTGATCTGTGGTGCCGAGGGGCACCGCTGGAAGGATGTGCACTGTGCCCAAGCCCTACCCGTCCGAGTTCCGCGACGACGTCGTGCGCGTCGCGAGGAACCGTGAGCCAGGTCAGCATCTGAAGCAGATCGCGGCCGACTTCGGGATCAGCGAGTCGTGCCTGACGAACTGGTTGAAGACCGCGGACGTCGAGGACGGTGTCAAGCCCGGTGCGACCGCGGCAGACACCGCCGAACTGCGAGAGGCCAAGAAGCGGATCCGGCTGCTGGAGCAGGAGAACGAGGTCCTGCGCCGGGCAGCCGCCTACCTCTCGCAGGCCAACCTGCCGGGAAAATGATGTACCCGCTCGTCCGCGAGCTGGCCGACGGCGGGATCCCCGTCACGGTGACGTGCCGGGTATTGAAGATCGCGCGTCAGCCCTACTACCGCTGGCGCACCACCCCAGTCACTGACACCGAGCTCAAGCAGGCCTACCGCGCCAACGCACTGTTCGCTGCTCACCGCGACGATCCGGAGTTCGGTTACCGGTTCCTGGTCGACGAAGCACGCGAAGCCGGGGAGCCCATGGCCGAGCGGACCGGGTGGCGGATCTGCTCGCAGCAGGGCTGGTGGAGCGCGTTTGGTAAGAAGCGTGGCAAGAACGGCAAGAGTCCCGGCCCGCCGGTCCACGACGACCTGTGCGCTGTGATCGACGACAAGGGCAGGATCCGGCACGAGTTCACCGCCGAGGGCCCCAACGAGCTGTGGCTCACCGACATCACCGAGCACTGGACACGCGAAGGCAAGCTCTACGTCTGCGCTCTCAAGGACGTCTACTCCAACCGAATCGTGGGCTACTCCATCGACTCCCGGATGAAGTCCCGCCTGGCGGTGGCGGCGCTCAACAACGCCGTCGCCCGTCGCGGTGACGTCACCGGCTGCATCGTGCACAGCGACAGAGGATCGCAATTCCGGAGCAGGAAATTCGTCCACGCTCTCAACCGACACGCCATGGTCGGATCGATGGGCCGCGTCGGTGCAGCCGGCGACAACGCCGCCATGGAGAGCTTCTTCAGCCTGCTGCAGAAGAACGTCCTCGACCGCCGTACCTGGGCCACTCGCGAGGCACTACGAATCGCCATCGTCACCTGGATCGAGAAGACCTACCACCGGCGCCGCCGACAAGACGCCCTCGGCCGATTGACCCCCATCGAGTACGAGGCCATCATGACCGCGCCAGCCACGCAGGCTGCGTGACCCAACCTGTCACCAATCCGTGCAGCAGTCCCTAGCACACATCCCTGTGGCTTGCGCCGTTCGATGGCGGGGTTCTGTGGGCGATATCTGGCGGCCAGTCAGCTGACACCGATGACGAGCGTGCTGGCGGCGGCTTCGATGACGTCGTTGGTGATGGTGTCGAGCTCGTTGATCTTCAGGACGCGCTCGATCTGGGGGAAGAGTCGTTCCAGGAGTCGGAAGTTCCCGCGGGTGATGCGGGCGATGGCGGCGATGGCTTGGGCGTCGGTGAAGTCCTCTGGGTCGAGGGTCTTACCGAGGGCGCGCCAGTGTCGCTGCAGGACGAAGAGCAGTTCGTCCTTGCCCAGGGGCCGGTACTGGTGGGCGAAGCCGACGCGGCTGTAGAACTGGGGGTAGTGGCTGAACTGCTTCTCCAGGCCGGGCATGCCGATCAGGATGAGGGCGATGTTGTCGCGATCGTAGCGATCGCGCAGCAGTTCCAGTGCGGTGGGGCGTAGGCGTTCGGACTCATCGACGATGATCAGCTCCACGTAGTTCCTGCCGTGGCGCCACCCCCGCGTCTCTGGCGTGACCTGCCCGGCCGGCGCGAGGTGCTGCTCGATGCAGATGTTGGTGCGGGCGATGGCCTGGTCGAGCTCGTCCTTCAAAGCCCGTGGCGTGGTCAGCACGCTGGGTGTGTAGAGCACGGTGCGGTTCTTGGCCAGCGCGGCGTAGATCTTCGCGTCGCTGTCGGAGCGCGGCCCCCAGTAGGTCAGTAGGTCGTGGGCCTTGTCCCAGCGGGCGTAGCGGCGCGCGGAGAGCGTCTTTCCCACGCCGGCTGGCCCGAAGCACAGGCCGATGGTGTGCCCGCGGCGCACGGCGTCGGCGAACTCGGTGAAGCGGCGGTGCTCTTTGGTCACGATGAAGCGCTGGCTCACCTCAGGTCCTCTCGGTAGACCTTCAACTTCCGACGCGGCGCCGGCGGCGGCGTCTCGGGCGCTGGTGGAGGTTCGGTGGTGTGCGTGGCCACGACGGCGATGCGCTCGTTGATGCCCTCACGCAGAGCCCTACGCCGGGCGTTGCGGGCGGCCTGGACCTCCTTGAGGCTGACCTTCTGGTCGTGGTGGTCCTGGTTGATGGCCTTGCAGATGAACTCCTCGTGGTCGAACACGCGGATCTCGGTGATGTCCCTGGGGTCGTAGCGGATCACGACCGACCGGCCGACATAGCCGGCCAGGGTCGGGGAGATGTAGCGCAGACCCTGGAAGTGAATGCCATCGCGGCGCACCACCCTGGTCTGGGCGACGGTGAGAAGGAGCCCGTCCAGGGCTTCCAGGCTCTCGGGCATGCGCGGCAGCCAGCCCTCGGCGATCCAGGCAGTGCGCGGGGAGGTGCCGAGCTCGCTGTGAGTGCGGTCGTAGTATGTGGCGACGAACCCTTCCAGGGCGGTGTCGAGCTCAGCCAGGGACAGGCTCGGCGTGGGCCATGGGTGGCCCTCGGCGATGTACCCGGGCAGGCCAGCGAGAAGCTCGGTGTTGACGGTCCCGAAAAACCTCTCGATCTTTCCGCGGCCCTGTGGGCGAGCGACGGCAGAGTGGATGAGCCGGATGTGCAGGTCCACGGCGGTGGCGGTGAGCTGTTTGCTGGTGAAGTCGCTGCCGTGATCGACGTAGAGCACATCGGGGAGGCCGCACATCGGCCAGGAGAGGTCGGCCTTGTGCCAGATCGCCTGGCGCAGTGCCAGGGCGGTGTTCATCGCGGAGGGCGCGCCGAGGAAGACGGTGTAGCCGCATATGGCTCGGTAACAGTCATCGATGATTGTGGTCAGCCAGGGGCGGGCTGGCTTACCGTCGGTGCCCACCACGAGGATATCGAGCAGGGTGTGGTCGGCTTGCCACATCGCGTTGGGGCGCTCGGCCTGCCGTCGCAGCGCGAGTTCGTACTTGTCCCGGTAGGACGACGGTCCCTCCAGGGCGAGGGTGACCATGCCCGGGTCCAACGCGTCGACGATGTCCCGCACGACTCCATAGGACGGCACCGGCCAGTCCTGCTGGTCGCAGATGCTGCTGATCTTGCGGTGGATCGTGACGATCGCCGGCCGAGGCTTGCTCAGCGCCAGGCCCTCGATCAACGCCACGAGCTCACCTGGCAGGCGGTGCCTGCCGGCATCAGAGCGCCGCCGTGTGTCCAGGCCGGCGTACCCGCTGGTGCGGTAGCGGGCGTGCCAGCGCTCCAAGGTGCGCAGTCCAATGCCGGAGTCCAGGGCGAGGGCGGCGAGCGGGACCTGGTCCTCGACGTGAAGCCTGAGGATCTGCCAGCGCCCGGCCGCGTCCATGACCTACACGGCGCTTCTCGACCGCCGTGGCACCGCTGGGGCGCTCTGGCGGTTCAGCGTTCGGTAGATGGTGGTGCGGCTGACTCCCAGCACGTCACCGATCTGAGCCACGGTCATCTCGTTCTGCTCATACATCCGCCGGGCCGTCTTGACCTGGGCGGGCGACAGCGCCGAGGGCCGTCCGCCGGTGCGGCCTCGTGCCCGGGCGGCCGCCAGTCCGGCGTTGGTGCGCTCACGGATGAGGTCGCGCTCGAACTCAGCCAGCGCGGCGAAGACATGGAACACCAGCCGGCCACCGGAGGAGGTGGTGTCGATCGTCTCCTGCAGGGAGCGGAACCCCACGCCGCGGTCGGACAGGGTCTGCAGCTGGTCAATGAGGTGACGGATCGAGCGCCCCAACCGGTCCAGTCGCCACACCACCAGCGTGTCACCCGGGCGGAGCTGGTCCATCAGCTTCTCCAGCTCGGGACGGTGATCAAGCGAGCCAGAGATGGTGTCAACGAAGACCCGGTAGCAGCCAGCCGCGTTCAACGCATCGATCTGCAGCGAGGCATCCTGGTCGGTGGTCGACACGCGCGCATAGCCAAGGAGGTCCCCCATGCCGATGACTGTAGCGATACTCATCCACCCCGGGAAGTATCGAACCATAGAATCCGGCACTGAGTTCCGCTACAAACGGCATGAGCCGGGAACCGCGAAGCGTCAACCATCCCGAACGGCGTGACGCACCCTCGTCGTCGCTGTAGCAGAATCGTTCGTTTACGGGTGGTACGCCGGGATGACGTGGCAGACGTTCGCCGGGTCACAAGAGAGGGGGTCGAGGCTCCCTGCCCGGTCGAGTAGTCGGTGTACCTCGTCCCGTAGGACCGTGAGCTCGGCGATCCGACGATCTAACTCCGTGGCGTGGGTGTGGAGCAGGTCAGTGACGGTCCGGCACGGAGGCCCGGTGTCGTCGCGAGCTGCGATGACCTCGCGAATTTCGGCGAGAGTGAGCCCGGCGGCCTGGGCGGCCTTCACGAACCGCAGCCGGGTCAGCGCATCGTCGTCATAGCTTCGGTAGCCGGAGGACTGGCGGTCGGGTTCGGGCAGCACGCCAGCCTGCTCGTAGAACCTGATCGTCTTTGTGGTCAGGCCGGTTCTGCCAGCAAGCTCCCCGATGCGCACACGAGCGAGCCTACGCCTTGACCTTCCACCGCACTGGAAGCCCTACGGTCACGAGCACGGTGGCGGCACGAAGAAGGAGCGGAGCATGGGCGAGTTCGACCTGGTGGTGATCGGGACCGGCGGTGCAGCGATGGCGGCCGGGATCGAGGCCCGTTCTCGTGGGAAGTCGGTGGTCCTCGTCGAGCAAGGGCCGCTTGGGGGCACATGCCTGAACATCGGTTGCGTGCCGAGCAAGAACCTGCTCGCGGCCGCCGGTCAGCGCCACCGGGCGCTGGCCAACCCGTTCCCGATGGTGCCGACTGGCACCGACGGTGTGGACATGCCGGCCCTGCTCGGACAGAAGCAGGAGTTGATCGACCGGCTGCGGCAGGCCAAGTACGCCGACGTCGCCGACGCCCACGGTTTCCCGATCCGGTACGGCCATGCGAGCTTCGTCGATGAGAACACCTTGCACGTCGATGACGAGCCGCTGCTCGCCTCGGCCTATATTGTCGCGACCGGGGTCGCCCCACACATCCCGAACCTGCCTGGTCTCGATGACGTGGACTACCTGACGTCGACGACGGCGATGGAGCAGCAGCAGCTTCCTGAATCGCTGGTAGTGCTCGGGGCGGGTTACGTCGGGCTGGAACAGGCTCAGCTGTTCGCCCGCCTGGGGGCGCGGGTCAGCATCGTTGGACAGTTCGGCCCGCATACCGAGCCCGAGATCGCGGACGTGCTGCGCGGGGTCTTCGCCGACGACGGCATCGAGGTCATCGAGGACCGCGGCGTGGCGGTCGCTGCTACCGGAGCCGGCGTGGTGGTGCGCACGGCGGGCGGGCGAGAGGTGCCCGGCGCGCGGCTGCTGGTGGCCACCGGCCGGTTCGCCGACACGGGCGACCTGGGTCTGGAACCTGCCGGGGTGAAGACCGATGAGCGTGGATTCATCGTTGTTGACGCCTACCAGCGCACCACCAACCCGCGAATCTTCGCCGCCGGGGACGTCTCCGGTGTACCGCAGTACGTCTACGTCGCCGCCCGCACCGGGCACGCTGCGGCCGCTGGTGCGCTGGGTGAGCCGACTTCCGTGGACTACCGCGGCCTACCCGGCGTCACCTTCACCACCCCGCAGCTCGGCAGTGCCGGGCTCACCGAGGAACAGGCGATCCAGCGCGGCCACCGCTGCGCGTGCCGAGTGCTCGGCGGGCAGGACATCCCCCGGGCGTTGGTGAACCGGGACACCCGGGGTGCGCTGAAACTTGTCGCCGACGCGGACACCGGCAAGGTCCTCGGCGTGCACGCCGCGCTCGATGGCGCCGGGGACGTCATGCTGGCCGCCACCTATGCGATCAAGTTCGGGCTCACCGTCGACGACCTGGCCGACACCTGGGCGCCCTACCTCACGATGAGCGAAGCGCTGCGCATCGCTGCGGGGCTGTTCCGCAACCAACTACCGACCTCCTGCTGCGCCTGAGCCAGGAGCCCCACCGGTGGCTGCCCTTGTAGAAGCCGCACAAAGACCGGTGCTGCTCCGCATTCGATCGTTTTCGGCACGGGGCTGCCGGTTCAGTCGACGCTGTACAGTTCAGCGCATGCTGACCATTGCTACTCGGCTGGACGTGATGAGCCGGTTAGGCCGGGCACTGGCCGACCCAACACGGTCACGGCTCCTCATGACGCTTCTCGAGGGGCCGAGCTACCCGGCTGTGCTCGCACGCGACCTCGGGCTGACGCGCTCGAACGTGTCGAACCATCTGGCGTGCCTACGCGACTGCGGCATCGTGATCGCCGAGCCCGAAGGCCGCCAAACGCGTTACGAGATCGCCGACCCGCACCTGGCACGTGCACTCAACGCACTGGTCGAGGTCACCCTCGCGGTGAACGAGAACGCTCCCTGCATCGATCTTGCCTGCCCGGTTCCCGGGTGCGCCAACGCCGAGGCTGACGCGTGATCCTGTCCTCGGTCCTGCAGGCCATCGGCCTGTTCATTGCCACCAACATCGACGACATCATCGTGCTCTCGCTGTTCTTCGCCCGCGGCGCAGGACAACGCGGAACAACAGCGCGGATCACCGCAGGCCAATACCTGGGATTCGGCGGCATCCTGGGCACCGCCGTGCTCGTGTCACTGGGCGCGGGAGCATTCCTGCCCCAGGAAGCCATCCCGTACTTCGGGCTCATCCCCCTGTCCCTAGGACTGTGGACCGCATGGCGGGCCTGGCGCGGAGGCGATGACGACGACGATGACGCCAAGGTTGAGGGCAAGAACGTCGGTGTCTGGACCATCGGCGCGGTCACCTTCGCCAACGGAGGAGACAACATCGGTGTCTACGTCCCAGTCTTCCTCAGCGTCGGGCCTGCGGCCGTGGTGGCCTACTGCGTCGTCTTCCTCCTGCTCGTCGCGGTCCTCGTCATGCTCGCCAAGTTCATCGCCACCCGCCGACCGATCGCCGAAGTCCTCGAACGCTGGGAACACGTCCTGTTCCCGATCGTCCTCATCGGCCTCGGGATCGTCATCCTCGTCAGCGGCGGAGCCTTCGGCTTCTGAGTTCCCGCCGCGGCCCCATTGCCCATCTCGGTTGAGAGACTGCACGCATGGACGAAGAGCTCCGAGGAGAGGCAGCGGTGGATAGCCGTGCCGGTGTTGTCATCGCGTGGCTGGAGCGCTGGCAGATCTCGCTGTACCTCCTAGCGCTGGTGGCCGGTGCGGCAATCGGTCTGGCAGCACCGTCCGTCGCACCGGCCCTGGAGCAGACGATCAACCCAGTGTTGATCGCACTCTTGTACGCCACGTTCCTGAGCGTGCCGCTGACCAAACTCGGGCAAGCCCTACGCAACGGGACCTTCCTGGCTGGTCTCCTCGTCCTGAACTTCGTGCTCGTTCCGGTCCTCGTCTACGGACTCTCACGGTTCGTCGCTCACGACCAAGCACTCTTGCTGGGCGTCCTACTCGTCCTCCTCACGCCCTGCATCGACTACGTCATCGTCTTCTCCGGACTCGCTGGCGCCGCACACGAACGCCTGCTCGCGGCCTCTCCTCTGCTGATGCTGCTACAGATGCTGCTACTGCCGGTCTATCTGCGCCTGTTCGTCGGACCAGGGCTGTTCGACGTCATCGATGTCGCGCCATTCGTTGAGGCGTTCCTACTCCTGATCGTCACGCCCCTGACTCTCGCCGCAATCACGCAATCCCTGGCTGCGCGCCTTCACGCCGCTCGACGACTCATGGACCTCATGCAGGCGCTGATGGTCCCGCTCATGATGGCCACCCTCGCGGTCGTAGTCGCCTCTCAGATTGACGCCGTTCGCACCGATGCTTCCTCGCTGCTCGCCGTGATCCCGATCTACATCACCTTCTTAATCGCCGTTATCCCTCTCGGCCTCATCACGGCCCGCGCCCTCAAACAGGACGTGCCAGCAACCCGGGCAATGGTCTTCTCGGGCGCTACCCGTAACTCCCTCGTCGTGCTGCCCCTAGCGCTGGCACTACCCGAAACTCTCGCCCTGGCCGCCGTTGTCGTTGTCACCCAAACCCTTGTCGAACTCGTCGGAATGGTCATCTACGTTCGGATCGTCCCTCGCCTCGTCCCACACCCCGCGGCGGCCACGCCATGACAGCACCACCGACGTCGTTCGAAGCCGCCGCGATCACTCTGGTCATCGGCACCAACTGACTACCGCCACATAGCACCGGCAGAACCCCGCCATCTAACGGCCAAGACCACACACGCATTTTGCGACAGATGTGTGCCAGGGTCTAGACATGATGCAACACCCGGGACATCGGATCGGCTACGCGCGCGTGTCGAGCAAGGACCAGAATCTCGCGCGACAACTCGAAGCTCTTGGGGAGGTCGACCGACTGTTCGAGGAGAAGCAATCCGCCGCCGGCCGGGCGGATCGCCCGGCGCTTGCCGATCTGATCCGCTACGCACGCTCGGGCGACCAGGTGGTCGTGTCGTCGATGGACCGGCTAGCGCGTTCGGTGGTCGATCTGAACCAGCTCGTCACCGAGCTCGTCGACAAGGGCGCGGCGGTCGCGTTCATTAACGAGCGGGTGAGCTTCGAGCCTGGGGCCAGCGACCCGTTTGCCGAGTTCCAGCTCAACGTCATGGGGTCCTTCGCCCAACTGGAGCGGGCCATCAGCAAGGAGCGCCAAACCGAGGGCATCCGTGCCGCAAGGGCCCGGGGAGTGTACAAGGGCCGGGCGCGAAAACTGACCGTCGAGCAGGTGGTCGAAGCGAGAAGCCTCATCAGCGATGGGATCCCGAAAGCGGAGATCGCTCGGCGGCTGGACGTTGACCGGTCGACTCTGTATCGCGCTCTCGCGCGGCAGCCGGACCGAACGTGAGGCGGTGTTCGCCACCCGCTGCGGCGGTAGGGCTCTAGGCGACGTAGGGAGCCGGCATTTCGGTGGCCTGTAGGTCCTCGGTCTTGGAACGCGCGAGGGGGAGTGGCTATCGCCGGGTCTTGTTCCGTCCGAGCGACGCCCGGCCTGGCCAGGCCGGGCGTCGCTCCTGGGCAGGTCACGCTGAGGTGGGCACCATCTCGACGGTTCGATCGCGCTGGCTGAGTTCGCGGAGGCCGGCGACGCCGATGGGCTCGGCTGGGAGGAGCGGTAGAACGGCGCACCGCTCGGCGGTGGCAAGGACCCGCTCGAGCTCTGCGCGTTCGTTGCCTGCGCGCTTGAGGAGCAGGGCGTTGGTGGTCTGTGCGGCGGTGAGGGAGTTGTTGATGACCCATCCCCAGGGCTCGATGCCTGCGCGCCTGAGGTCGTCCTGAAGGTGGGTCGCTTCGAGAACCGGTGTGGTCTCGGGCAGCGTGATCACGACGACCTTGGTGTGCTCGGGGTCCTGGAGGCGCATCATCGGGGTGGTGACGTTGTTGCTGTCGCCCATCTGTCGCACGACGTCGCGGTGGTAGGAGCCGGTCGCGTCGAGCAGGAGGAGGGTGTGCCCGGTGGGAGCGGTGTCCATGACGACGAAGCGCCGGCGCGCTTCGTTGACGGCCTGGGAGAAGGCCTGGAAGACGGCGATCTCTTCGGTGCACGGCGAACGCAGGTCCTCCTCGAGCGCGGCCCGGCCGGCCTCGTCGAGCGCCGCACCACGGTTCCGAAGCACCGTCTCGCGGTACGTGCGCGTGGCCTCGTCCGGGTCGATGCGCGAGACCTGGAGCCCGTCCACCGCCTCGTCGAGCGTGTCAGCCAGGTGCGCGGCCGGATCGGTCGTGGTGAGGTGGACGTCGTGCCCCCGTTCGGCGAGCGCGACGGCGACTGCCGAGGCGATGGTGGTCTTGCCGACCCCGCCCTTGCCCATGAACATGAGCAGGCCGTGGTCCTGCTGCGCGAGCTCGTCGACGAGGGCTTCGAGGTCGTCGGTGCCGGCGGGAAGTCCGGCCGGGACCTGCTCGATGGGTGCCTCTCGGCTGGTACTGGCCTCGTCGAAAAGCCCGGTGAGCGCGTCGAGGCCGACCATGTTGTCGGCCTTGAGCGGAAGTAGGTCGGTCGGGAGGCCGCGCAGCACCTCGGGCAGGTCGTTCAGCACGGCCTGCTCGCGGTCGTGGACGGCGCGTGCCAGCACGTCGCCGTCGTCCGGGAGCGGCAGCACGGCGTTGACGACTACGTGCTGCTGACGCAGACCGAGCTCGGCAAGCTCCCCGTGGGTTCTCGCGATCTCGGTGACGGCGCCGCGCTGCGGGCGGGCGACGAGCACGAGACGGGTGCGTGCCGGGTCGCCCAGGGCGTCGACGGCTTCGGCGTAGGTCGAGCGTTGGCGCTCAAGGCCGGAGAGCGGGCCCAGGCACGACGCATCCCCCTTGCCCTCGTCGAGGTAGTCGGTCCATGACCCGGGGAGCTGGAGCAGGCGGATCGTGTGGCCGGTCGGGGCGGTATCGAAGACGACGTGGTCGAACGCGGCGGTGGTCTGCGTGTCGGTGAGCAGCCCGGTGAACTCGTTGAACGAAGCGATCTCGGTGGTGCACACCCCCGAGAGCTGTTCCTCGATGAGATCGACCTCGGGCTCGGGCAAGATGCCCCTCACGGGCCCGACGATGCTCTCCCGGTAGGTGGTCGCGGCCTCCGCGGGGTCGATCTCGAGCGCGGACAGGCCGGGCACGGCGGCGATCTCGGTGATCGTGTTGCCGATCGCCGTGTCGAACACCTGACCCACGTTGGAGGCCGGGTCGGTGCTCACCAGGAGCACCGACCGTCCGGCCCGGGCGAGGTGCATCGCGCTGGCACAGGCGATCGACGTCTTGCCGACGCCGCCCTTGCCGGTGAGGAACAGGTAGCGGGGGGCGTCGGTGAGGAAGGTCGGGATCACTAGAAGCCTTTCAGGAGGTCTGGTCGAGTGTCGGGGCAGTGAGGGACGGCGGTTCAGCAGCCGGTGGATCCGCCGCCGCAGCAGCCGCCGCTGGCCGCGACCATCGACAGCTCGGGCCGCCCGCCGGGCGCCGGAGCGGTGGTCTCCTCGCCCTCGATGCCGGCCCAGCGTGCGAGCTCTGCGCGGGCGGGGTAGGTGCCCGTCCGTGCGACGGTGCCGTCCACGAGCACGAGCGGGAGGTGCTCGGAGCCGGAGACCTTGAGGAACTGCAGAACCTGGGGATTCTCGGCGAAGGCCTGCGCCTCGCTGCCGAGGTTGAAGCGGTTCACGGTGGCTCCCTGGTTCTTGAGCCAGTCCACATCGGCCGAGAAGCTCACCAGCTCCTGCGGGACGTCGGGACCGCACACGCCCGTGCTGCAGCACATGGCCGACTCGTAGACCTCGATGGTGCTCATGATGACTCCCTAGGTGGATCGAGATTGATCGATGCAAGGACGACCGTAGACCCTTAGATCGACCATTGTCGATTCACGGACCATACTGGGGGTATGACGAACCCGACGACGTTGGCCGCTCCGCACACCGCGGCCGACGACTGCTGTCCGGTAGTAGTGCGTGAGCACGTAGTGATCGAGGAAGTGGCCACGCTGAGCAGGGCGTTCAAGGCCCTCGGCGACCCGACCAGGTTGCGCCTCCTTGCCAGCATCGGCGGACACCCCGGGGACAGCGCCTGCGTCTGCGACCTGACCGAGCCGCTCGGACTGAGCCAGTCGACCGTCTCCCACCACTTGAAGGTCCTTCGCGAGGCCGGGCTGATCGAGGGGGAGCGCCGAGGCACCTGGGTGCACTACCGCCTTCTGCCCGGAGCGCTGCGAGAGCTCGGTGCCGCACTGAGCGACGCTGCCAACCACGCGCTGCCCGGCGAGCCCAGCGCCTGACGAGCAGCGCCTGCCCCGGTCGCGCACCACTTGACTACCCCCAACCCCCTCAGCCATCATTGACTCAATGAACACTGAGGCAATCACGCAGAGGGTGGAGCTCCACGCGGCTCTTGCCGACGCCGCCCGGTTACGGATCGTCGACACACTGAGCCTCGGGGATGCCGCGCCCTCCGAGCTCGCACGAAGCATCGACATGCCGTCCAACCTGATGGCGCACCACCTGGCGGTGCTCGAGCGCGCGGGCATCGTCGACCGGAAGAAGTCAGAGGGCGACCGCAGGAGGAGCTACGTCCAGCTCGTCCCCGGCGCGCTCGACGTCCTCGCCCTCCGGCCGGCCCGCGTGGTCCCACGCGTGCTGTTCGTCTGCACCCACAACTCCGCCCGTTCTCACCTCGCGGCCGCCCTGTGGCGCCGGGCCAGCGCGGTGTTGGCGGCTTCGGCCGGCACGCACCCGGCCGATCGGATCAACCCGTCCGCGGTCGCCACCGCCGAGCGGCACGGCTTGCACATGCCGTCGATCAGCCCGCAGCACATCGACGCGGTACATGCCCCGGATGACTTCATCGTCAGCGTCTGCGACCGCGCGCACGAGGAGCTCGACATCCCGATCGACATCCACTGGTCCGTCCCGGAGCCCGTC
Source organism: Georgenia sp. Z1344 (assembly GCF_057652375.1). Classification (NCBI taxonomy): domain Bacteria; kingdom Bacillati; phylum Actinomycetota; class Actinomycetes; order Allobogoriellales; family Allobogoriellaceae; genus Georgenia; species Georgenia sp. Z1344. The sequence goes on from NZ_CM172728.1 coordinate 3,262,480, forward strand.
GGCACGGGATCGAACCAAGCCTTCGAGGCGGCCTATACCGATCTCGCTCGCCGGGTCACGACCCTGGCCCAGGTCCTCGATTCAGCCTGACTATCAGCACCTCCACCCACCCCAAGGAAGTCACCACATGAGCAAGCAGCCCAGCGTCATGTTCGTCTGCGTCCACAACGCCGGACGGTCCCAGATGGCCGCCGGATACATGAGCGCCCTGTCTGACGGACGGGTCGAGGTCCGGTCGGCCGGCACCATGCCGGCGGACCAGATCAACCCCGTCGCCGTGGAGGCGATGCGCGAGGACGGCATCGACATCACCACCGCGCGTCCGAAGGTCCTCAAGGCCGACGACGTCCAGGCCTCCGACGTAGTGATCACCATGGGCTGCGGGGATGAGTGCCCATTCTTCCCGGGCGTCCGCTACGAGGACTGGCCCCTGGCCGACCCGGCGGGCCAGGGCATCGACGCCGTGCGCCCGATCCGCGACGAGATCCGCGGCCGCGTCGAGGAGCTCCTCCACGAGCTCCTGCCCGTCAAGGCGTGATCCCCGTGAGCACAGCTCCCGCCACGGCGGACGTCCGCGACGTCATCATCATCGGCTCCGGCCCTGCCGGCTACACAGCAGCCATCTACGCGGCCCGCGCCCAGCTGCGCCCGCTGGTCATCGCCGGCGAGCTGGACGCCGGCGGTGCGCTGATGAACACCACCGAGGTCGAGAACTTCCCCGGATTCCCCGACGGAATCATGGGACCCGACCTCATGGACAAGATGCAGACCCAGGCCGAGAAGTTCGGAGCCGAGGTCGTGTACGCCACTGCCACATCGGTGGACCTCACCGGCCCGGTCAAGACCGTCACCACCGACGAGGCGACCTACCGCGCACGAGCAGTGATCCTCGCCAACGGCTCGGCCTACCGAAAGCTCGGGCTCGACGGCGAGGAGCGGCTGACCGGCCGCGGAGTGTCCTGGTGCGCGACCTGCGACGGGTTCTTCTTCCGCGGCCAGGAGATCGCCGTCGTGGGCGGGGGTGACAGCGCCGTGGAGGAGGCCACCTTCCTGACGAAGTTCGCCGACAAGGTCTACCTCGTCCACCGCCGCGACAGCCTGCGCGCATCGAAGATCATGGCGGACCGCGCCCTGGCGAACGAGAAGATCCAGCTGGTCTGGAACAGCGAGGTCACCGAGATCCACGGTCAGGACAAGGTCTCAGGACTCACCCTCCGCGACACGGTGACCGGCCAGACCCGCGACCTGCCCGTCACCGGCCTGTTCGTCGCCATCGGTCACGACCCCCGCACAGCCGTCCTCGACGGCCAGGTCGAGCTCGACGAGGACGGCTACATCCTCACAGCCGCGCCCACGACCACCACCAACCTCCCCGGCGTATTCGCGTGCGGCGACGCTGTCGACCACACCTACCGGCAGGCGATCACGGCCGCGGGCACCGGCTGCTCCGCAGCGCTGGACGCCGCGCGCTATCTCGCCAACCTTCCTGTGCTCACCCCCGAGCCCACTGCCTCCGAGCTCGCGCTCACCCACTGAGAGGACCGACATGAGCAACGTTCCCGACATCACCGACGCCACCTTCGACGCCACGGTCCTCGGCTCCGAGGGGCCGGTCCTGGTCGACATCTGGGCCACCTGGTGCGCCCCGTGCCGCCGCACGACCCCGATCATCGAGGAGCTCGCCGCCGAGCACGGCGAGAAGATCCAGTTCGTCAAGGTCGACGCCGACGCCAACACCGAGACGGTCACCAGGTACGGCGTCACCTCCATCCCCACCTTCAACCTGTTCGTGGGCGGCGAGCTCGTCAAGAGCCTCACGGGGGCGCGGACGAAGACCCAGTTCCTCGAGGAGCTCGCCGAGTACCTCTGACCCGGGGGCCGACACGCGGGCCCGACCGCGACCACCCCCGGCGACAGGGACGAGGAGATCGCCCGTATGATCGACCGTGATGAATCAGTCCACCGAGCAGGCGCCCCGCGGTCAGACACCGGCGCCCGCTCCCGCCCCGAGCAGCCCGGTCCAGGCCGTCCTCGGTCGCGAACAGGCCGAGGCCACGGCCAGCATGCTGCGCGTGGTCTCCGACCCGAGCCGGCTGCAGCTGCTCAGCCTCATCCAGAACGCACCGAACGGCCACGCACGGATCACCGACCTGACGGTGGCACTCGGGCTCAGGCAGCCAACCGTGACCTACCACGTCAAGGTGCTCGTCGAGGCCGGGGTGGTCCGCCGAGAGGCGCGCGGCCGCGAGGTGCTCCTCTCGATCGTTCCCGATCGTTTGACGACGATCTCCGACCTGCTGCGGTAGTTCCCGTTCCTCTGCCCCGGAGTCGAGATGGTCATTGAGCCGTCTCTGTCACGCCAGGTCGAGGCCATGGCGAAAGCGGTCCGGGTGCAGCTGCTCTCCCGCATCATCCGTGACGCCGACTGGGAGGTCGCCGCCGAGCGGCTGGTCGGCCCGGGCGGTGAGGTGGAGCAGATTGAGGAGCACCTGCTCGACATGTGCCGCACCGGTGTCCTCGACTGCCGGCCGGCTCCGGACGGTCAGTGGCTGTTCTCTCCCACGCATGACGGCCTCGTTCGGTTCGGAAGCGTCGCCCTGGAGGACGTGCAGGAGATCCCAGCACCGCCGACCCGCGCGCACGAGCGCCAGCTCGTGCGCACCTCGGTCGCACTGGCCGAGCAGTACCGCGGGGTCTTCGCTCCCGAGACCGTTGAGAAGTACGTGCGGGAGAGCTACGCGCTCCTGGCGTCGCGCGCCAGCATCCGCACCCACCTCCCCGTCCTCACGCAGCGGTTCGCCGCCGACCGGCTCGGTGCGCTCGCCCAGGCCGAAGGGCTCGTCCGACTACCGGGCCTGGACATCCTTTTCGTCTGCGTGCGCAACGCCGGACGGTCCCAGATCGCGGCGGCCGTCCTCCGCTCGCTCATCGGTGACCGCGCCCGCATCCGTACAGCCGGCTCAGCGCCGGCAGCACGCATCGACCCCACGGTCCGCACGGTCCTCGAGCGACGTGGGCTGCCCCTGGTGACAGAGTTTCCCCGGCCACTCACGGACGAGATCGTGCGTGCCTCCGACTACGTCGTCACGATGGGCTGCGGCGACGCGTGCCCGATTTACCCCGGCCGGCAGTACCTCGACTGGCCGGTCGCCGACCCGGCGAACCAGCCGATCCACGTCGTGGAGGTGATCGCCGACGACATCACGGCGCGGGTCACGGGGCTGGTCGAGAGTGCGGCGGTAGGTCGCTGAGAGCCGGCGAGCTCATGCGGTAGCCGACCCCGCGGATGGTCTGTATCGGGTGGCCGGCACCGGCCTCCGCCAGGCGCTGGCGCAGGCGCGCCACCGTGGTCATGAGCGTGGCGTCGGAGACGCTCAGGCCGGGCCAGCCGGCTCGCCGGAGCTCTTCTGTGGCCACGACCTCGTCCGCACGCTCGGCCAGCGCGAGGAGAAGGCTGAACTCTCGCGGCGCGACGTGCACGCGCTGGCCGCCAAGGACGAGCTCCATGCTGGTGGGCTCGAGGGTGAGCGCGCCGACATGCAGGACGGACAGGTCGGACTTCCTGGCGGGAAGCTCGCGGACAGCGTCAAGCAACGTGTCGAGCCGATAGGGCAGGTCCACGACCGGGCGTCCGCCGGCAGCGATGATCGGCGCCGCGTCGTCCACCGCTTCGGTGCGCAGTGCGACCAGCACGGGCATCGCGAACTCGGAGCGAAGTAGCGTCACCAGGCGCACCGCGTCGCCGATCGGGGTGGTGACCGACAGGACGACGGCGTCCGGCCGGTGCTCGGCGATGTGCACCAGTGCGTGCAGGACGTCGCCGTGGAGTGTGACCTCGAGGCCGCCGGCCGCGAGCTCGGACAGAATCGGGGAGGATGTGTCCAGGTCCGGGTCCACCAGCACGATCGACCGTGCGCTGGTCCGTGGCCAGTGCCTGCCCGCCGTGCGTCTCGTCGTTGAGCCCACGAGGATGGTCATGTCTCTCCTGTCAGCCGAAGCGCCCAGAGATGTAGTCGTCGGTGCGGGAGTCCCGCGGGTTCTCGAAGACCTGCACGGTGGGGCCGTATTCGACGAGCACGCCGGTCCTGTCGCCCCCGGTCTCGTCCGGGGACGAGGTGAAGAAGGCCGTGCGGTCCGAGACCCGGGCGGCCTGCTGCATGTTGTGGGTGACGATGATGATGGAGTACTTCTCCTTGAGCTCGGCCATGAGGTCCTCGATGGCGCCGGTGGCGATGGGGTCGAGTGCCGAGCACGGCTCATCCATGAGGATCACGTCGGGCGTGGTGGCGATGGCGCGGGCGATGCACAGACGCTGCTGCTGACCGCCCGACAGGCTGAGGCTGGATTCCTTGAGCTTGTCCTTCACCTCGTCCCACAGTGCCGCCTGCCGGAGGCACGATTCGACGTGGGCGTCCATGTCGTTGACCTTCATCCCGGTCACCCGGGGGCCGTAGGCGACGTTGTCGTAGATTGATTTCGGGAACGGGTTGGCCTTCTGGAACACCATTCCGATGCGTCGGCGCACCTCGATGGGATCGACCCCGGGGGCGTAGATGTCGGCTCCTCGGTAGGCGATGGTGCCGCTGAGGTGGGAGCTGGGGATGAGGTCGTTCATCCGGTTGAGCGCTCGCAGCAGCGTGCTCTTGCCGATCCCCGACGGGCCGATCAGGGCGGTGATCTCGTTGTGCCCGAAGTCGAGGTCGACCCCCATGACTGCACGGAAGCTGCCGTAGTAGATGTCAAGGTCGCGGGTGGTGATGATCGGTGCCGTGACGGTCTCGCTCACCTCACGCACGTCCGCGCCGTCGAGCGGCTCGTGTCCCTGGGCGTGCATCCGGACGTTGGGCATCTCGCCCTGGTCGTGCGCGGTCATCGTCACCACTCCTTCGTGAACTTGTTGCGGATCCAGATGGCGATCGAGTTCATGCTGAGCAGTACGACCATGAGGAGGATGATTCCGGCGAACGCGAGGATGCGGAACTCCTCCTGCGGACGCACCGCCCAGTTGAAGATCTGGACCGGCAGCACGGTGTAGCTGCCCTCGAAGAAGCCGTCGGGCGCGTATGTGACGAAGACGGTGGCGCCCACGAGGAGCAGCGGGGCCGTCTCTCCGATGGCGCGCGAGATGGCGAGAATCGTGCCGGTGACGATGCCCGGGACAGCGGCGGGCAGCACCTGGTGCCAGATCGTGCGCCACCTCGTGGCACCGAGACCCATCGACGCCTGTCGGATCGTGGAGGGGACCGATCTGATCGACTCGCGTGCCGCGAGAATGATGGTGGGCAGGACGAGCAGAGCGAGAGTGAGCGAGGCGGCGTAGGCGACGAAGCCGAGATTCAACGGCCCGCGCACGATGAATGCCAGACCCAGGATCCCGAAGACGATCGAGGGGACCGCCGCCAGGTTCTGGACGTTGAGCTCGATGAACCGGACGTACCACTTGGTCTTGTCCGCGAACTCCTCGAGGTAGATCGCCGCACTCACGCCGATCGGGACCACAGTGACGATGAGTCCGGCCATCACGTAGATCGTCCCCCACAGGGCGGAGTTCATGCCCGAGGCCGAGGTGTCCAGCGAGGAGGGCATGTTGCGTACGAGGTTCCAGTCCAGGCGGGGCCAGCCCTCGACGAGGGCCTGCAGAAGTACCGCCAGCAGCATGGTCACCGCGATGAGGATGCACAGGAGCAGCAGTCCCTGGAAGAGCGGCCCCTTCCATCGCCCGCCGCGGCTGTTGCCGGTAAGCAGCTGCTCGGTAGAAGCCGTGGCGGCATCGATGGCGATGCGGCTGCGTCGTGAGGATCTCATTCGTAGTGCTCCCGGAATCGCCGCACAAGAAGACTGCTGATGAGGTTCATCAGAAAGGTCATGACAAACAGAAGTGAACCGACGGCGAAGACCGTGTAGTAGGTGATCGTGCCGTGGGCGATGTCGCCCGTGGAGGACTGGCCGATGAAGGCCGTCATCGTGAGAATGGACTCGTTCGGCATGAAGGTGAGGTTCGGCGTCGCACCTGCTGCGATGAGCACGATCATCGTCTCGCCGATGGCGCGCGAGGCCCCAAGGATGAACGAGGCGACGATGCCCGAGAGCGCGGCGGGCACGATGACCCTGGTGGCGACCTGCATGCGCGTGCTGCCGAGGCCGTAGGCGGCCTGCCGGAGACCCGAGGGGACTGCCGACATGGCGTCCTGGGAGATCGACGCGACGGTCGGGATGATCATGACCCCCATGACAAGCCCCGCCGACGCGGCCGAGAAGATTCCCGGTGGGTTGCCGAAGTCGCCCGGGAGCCACGTCGGCCAGTACTCGCGCAGCAGCGGCGTCACGAAGGTGAGGGCGAAGAACCCGTACGCCACCGTGGGGACGCCCTCCAGTACCTCGAGGATCGGCTTGACGACCTTGCGGGCGCGGCGACCGGCGTACTCGCTGAGCCAGATCGCCGAACCGAGACCCGCGGGCAGGGCGATAAGCAACGCCCAGAAGGTGACGTTGAGCGTGCCGACCACGACATTCGCGACACCGAAACCGGGGGGGGCGAAGGTAGGGGCCCACTCCTCCGTCGAGAAGAAGCGGTCGAACGGCACCAGGCGGAAGAACTCGATCGTCGGCCCCGCAAGCGCAAAGACGATGCCGACCGTGACCAGGACCGAGAAGACCGCGCACAGGAAGAGCCAACCGACGATGGCCTTCTCCCCGAACCGTCCGCTCGACGGTGCCAGATCAACAGGTTCGACCTTGCGGTCGACCCCCGTCGAAGCCTGCGTGCTCATGAGGTCTCCCCGGTCCTGGTGTCGTGGCTCGCGTCAGATCACTCGCCGAGGAGCTCAGCGACGTCCGCCAGCTCCTGGTCCTTCTGCTCCTGCGTCAGCGGGATGAAGGTCGCGGCCTCGGCGATCGGGTCGCTGTTGGTGATGAAGAAGTCGACGAACGCACGGACCTCGGGACGCTCGAGCGCAGCGGCCGAGGGGTAGATGTACAGCTCGCGGCCGAGCGGGTTGTAGTCGCCCGCCTGGACGGTCTCCGCCGACGGAGCGACGCAGTCACCGGCCTCGTTCTCGACCTCGATGGCGCGCACCTGGTCGCCGGCCTCGACGACGAACGACAGCGGGATGAACCCCATGGCGCCCGTTCCACCGGCCACGCCCGTGATGGCGGCGTTGTCGTCCTCGCCGATGTTGTTGTAGTCGGTGCGGATGACGCCCTCCTCACCGTTGATCGCCTCGGTGAAGTAGTCGAACGTCCCGGAGTCGCTGCCCGCGCCGTAGAGATCGATCGCCTCGTCCGGGAACTCGGGGTTGACGTCGCTCCAGCTGTTGACCTCGGAGTCGCGGGTCCAGATCTGGGAGAGCTCGTCGACCGTGAGGCAGTCGACCCAGTCGTTCTCCGGGTTGACGACGACGGCGAGACCGTCGTTCGCGACGGTCAGCTCCGAGTACTCGACACCCGCCTCCTCGCACGCCGCGATCTCCTCCTCGGAGATCTGCCGCGAGGCCATGGAGATGTCGGTCTCCTCGTTGCAGAACTTCTCGAACCCGCCGCCGGTACCGGAGGTGGCGACCGAGACGCGCACGTCGGGGTTTTCCTGCATGAACAGCTCGGCAGCCGGCTCCGTCAGGGGAGTGACCGTCGACGAGCCGTCGATGGCGATGTCACCAGACAGGTCACCGCCACCGTCGGCCGAAGTGTCAGCAGCACCTTCGGACGAGGTGCCGCCATCGTCGGCCGAGGTCTCGGCCTCCGAGTCATCGCCACCGCAGGCAGCAAGTGTCACCATCAGGCTGACGGCGCCGATCGCCGTCAGGACCTTGCGGCGAGGAAGTGCAGACATGGACATCTCCGTTCACGTTCGGAAGCAGGATCGATGCCCGACCCCACGGCTGTCATAGAAGACGATCTATGTAAACTCTCGATGAACGCGGCGCGTCGGAGCGCTTAACATTGATGACGATCTATGCGTGCGTGATTGTCGCGTCACCGCAACGTGGTCGAGTTGCCTCCTGGCCGGGGTCCCTGGTCGGCCTGCTGACGAACACTCTGGGAGGCGTGGCAACAAGAGCGCGCTGACCGCCACCGCGATGAGTGCGGGTGTCGTGGGAGTGGCAACGACCAGGGGCGCTGAATGCGACGCGGTCGGCATCGTCCGTGCCAGGGGGAGCAGCCAGGGCGGCGCGGCGCACCGTCGAGGGGCCTACGCGTGGTTCCCATTGTTCGCGGGTCTGGTTGCTGCGGGCGCGTTGGACGGTCGTCGCGTGCGGCGCGAGCGCGTCGTGGGTGGCGTGGGAAGGCCCGCTTTGCGGAGTTCTCCGGTTGACCATCCGCCGGCCAGGGCGGCCTTGTGTGCTGCTGCGTAGTCGAGCTCGGTCTGGACCAGCGCTTCCTGTGCGGTCGCCTGCGCGGCTGCGGCTTCGAGTAGATTGAACCGTGGGTCAACCAGGTTCGCTCGAGTTGCTGACGCTCGCTTGGTCGTGGTGGTGCTGCTCGGTTGGGTGTACCCCAACAAGACGAGGGTAGGCGGCTGCGGTGGGGCTACTCGTTGTGCTGCTCGGGGACGTTGATCAATCGCGCGAAGGGCGGCTGGCTTCCGCACGCCGAGCGTCGGTGCTGGTTGTGGTGGTCCAGCCATGCCTCGAGGTCATCACGCCATTCATGCACCCGGCTGAGCGCCCTTCGCGTCCTACCCATGACTGCCTCCTCAGGACTTCACGAGGCGAGTGATGGCCGCGGAGGCTTCCTTGATCTTCTCGTCGGCTTCCGGACCGCCAGCCTTGGCGGCTCCGACGACGCAGTGCGTGAGGTGGTCGTCCAAGAGGGCGAGGGCGACGTTCTCCAAAGCGGAGGTGACGGCGCTGATCTGGGTGAGGATGTCGATGCAGTAGGTGTCCTCATCGATCATGCGGTGGATGCCGCGGGCTTGTCCCTCGATGCGCTTGAGCCGGGCAAGGTAGCGGTCCTTGTCACTGATATAGCCATGGTCAGCTTCGATTGCTGGCGTGGTGATGGTGTCCATCGTGTCTTCTCCTGATTCGTGCGGTATCCGCTGCGGCAGCAGATGGGTGCTCATTCGGACGTGGCCTGGTCAAGGATCTTGGCCGTGCTGGCCGCGGGAGTGAGGTCGAGACGGCGGAGCAGCTGGGCGTTGAGCGCGACGACGACGGTCGAGACCGACATCAGGATCGCGCCGATGCTCATCGGTAACACGAACCCGATCGGTGCGAGCATGCCGGCGGCCAGGGGCACCGAGATCAGGTTGTAACCGGCGGCCCACCACAGGTTCTGCTTCATCTTCCGGTAGCTGGCGCGGGAGAGTTCGATGACGGAGAGCACCGAGCGCGGGTCGGAGGAGGCCAGGATGACTCCGGCGGAGCCGATGGCGACGTCGGTGCCGGCACCGATGGCGATGCCGACGTCGGCCTGGGCGAGAGCAGGGGCGTCGTTGACGCCGTCGCCGACCATGGCGACCTTCCTGCCTTCGTCCTGGAGTTCGGCGACCTTGGCAGCCTTGTCCTCGGGCCGCACTCCGGCGAAGACCCGGTCGATGCCGAGTTCCTTCGCGACCGTGTCCGCGACGGCCTGGGCGTCACCGGTGATCATCACCACCTGAGCGCCCGCAGCGTGCAGGGCGTCTACAGCATCGCGGGATTCCGGGCGGATCTCATCGGCCAGCCGCAGCGCACCGATGACCTCACCGTCGGCCAGGACGTGGAGGATGATCGCGCCCTCCTCCCGCCACTGGTCAACGATGGCCAACTCGTTCAGCCCGTGCTGGTCGAGCAGGTAGGGGCCGCCGACCTCGACCACCGAGCTATCGATGGTCGCCTTTACCCCGACCGCCGGGGAGGAGGAGAAGTCGCGCGCCTTCGCGACTGGAAGCTCGCGGGCACCGGCTGCGCCGATGATGGCCTTGGCCAGGGGGTGCTCGCTGTCGGATTCCGCCGCTGCGGCCAATGCCAGCACATCGTCGGCACTGCGGCTACCGGCAGGTTCGATGGCGGTCACAGTGGGCTCACCCTTGGTCAGCGTGCCGGTCTTGTCGAACAGCACAGCATCCACGGTGCGCATCGATTCCAGGGCGAGCCGGTCCTTGATCAGCACGCCGCCGCGGGCCGCACGCTCGGTGGCGATGGACACCACGAGCGGGATCGCCAGACCCAGCGCGTGCGGGCAGGCGATCACGAGCACGGTGACGGTGCGCACGACCGCAGATTCCGGAAGCCCGATAAGACTCCAGACGACCGCGGTGATCAATGCGGCGCCGAGGGCAAACCAGAACAGCCAGCCGGCGGCGGTGTCGGCGATCCGCTGCGCGCGCGAGGACGACGCCTGGGCGTCGGCGACGAGCTTCTGGATGCCCGCCAAGGCGGTGTCGTCACCGATGGCGGTGACCTCGACGCGCAGCCCGGAGTCGGTTGCCACGGTGCCGGCGACAACCTGCTCACCGGACTCGCGCCGGACCGACTTGGACTCGCCGGTGACCATGGACTCGTCCATGCTCGCCGACCCGTCGACGATCCTCCCATCGGCGGGCACCGCGGCGCCCGGGCGGACGATGACCACGTCGCCGACGATGAGGTCGCCGGGAGCGACCTTCACGACCTGATCGCCGTCGACCTTCTCGGCCTCATCCGGAAGGAGCGCTGCTAGCGAGTCGAGGGCGGACGTGGTCTGGGCCAGGGACCGCATCTCGATCCAGTGGCCCAGCAGCATGATGACCACCAGCAGGGCCAGTTCCCACCAGAAGTTCAGCTCATGGTCCAAGATTCGCAGGCTCGCGCCCCAGGACGCGATGAACGCCACCGTGATGGCCAGGCCGATGAGCAGCATCATGCCGGGCTTGCGGGAGCGGATCTCGCTGACGGCACCGGTCAGGAACGGCCAGCCGCCCCAGAAGTACATGACCGTGCCCAGGATCGGCGAGACCCACCAGACCCATTCGGCCTCGGGCAGCTGGTAGCCGATGAGGTCGGCGAACATGTCGTTGAACCCAACGACGGGCACGGCGAGGACGAGCATGATCCAGAACAGGCGCCGGAACTGACCGACGTGGTCTCCGTGCCCGGCATGCCCGGCGTGACCCCCGGGGGCTTCGTGATCCGCGTGGTCGTGGTGACCTGCATGACTGTCATGCGTGCCCTGGTCGTGTGCATCGTGCGTGCTGTGGTCGTGCGCCTGGCCGTCGTGCGTCGCGGTCTGTGACGCTGTCGGGTGGTCCTGGCTCATGCTGGTTTCTCCTTCCTGCGCCCCTGACCGTTCCTGGTTCTCCGGGGCGGCGGTCCCGCTCACCCCAGACTGGGGTCGGGGCGAGCGGGACCGGTCGAATGTGCTTATGCGGCGACGTAGCGTTCGGGGGCGGCGTCGAAGAGCGGCCCGCAGGAGGCGCAGCACAGCCAGTACCGCTGCCCGTTGTAGTCGCGGGCGAGTCCGGCTTCCTCGGCCTCGGACTTGATCACCGCGGTGCCGACCATCACGGGGCACTCGGTGATCTCGTCGGCCCCGACGCTGGCCAGGCTCTCCGTCGTGGGCTGGTGGCTGTGGCACCCTCCGCCCTGCGGTGTTTCGTGGTGGTTGTGGTGCTCATGTGCGGTCATCGTGTGTTCCTTTCCTGTGGTGTTGATGCCGGTGTCAGACGTGGACGGGTTCACGCTCAGCCGGTGCTCGTGTGGGAGCTGGCGCACTGTCATCGGCCCGGGCGGTGAAGGTCCGCAGGCGCAGGCTGTTGCTGACGACGAACACGCTGGACAGGGCCATGGCCGCCCCGGCGAGCATCGGGTTGAGCAGACCGAAGGCCGCCAGCGGGATGGCAGCGGTGTTGTAGGCGAAGGCCCAGAACAGGTTGGTCTTGATCGTGCCCAGCGTGCGCCGGGAAAGGCGGATCGCGTCCGCCGCGGCTCGGAGGTCACCGCGGACGAGGGTGATGTCGGCGGCCTCGATCGCGACGTCGGTGCCGGTGCCCATCGCCAGGCCGAGGTCGGCCTGGGCCAGGGCGGGAGCGTCGTTGACGCCGTCGCCGACCATCGCGACGACCTTGCCCTCGTCTTGGAGGCGGGCCACGACATCGACCTTGTCCTTGGGCAGGACTTCGGCGATGACCGACTCGATGCCGACCTCCGAGGCGACCTGCTCGGCCACGCTCTGGTTGTCCCCGGTGAGCAGCACCGGCGTGAGACCGAGTTCTTTGAACTGGGCGATCGCTTCGGCACTGGTGGGCTTGACCTGATCGGCCACGACCAGCACGCCGCGTGCCCGACCATCCCAGCCGACCGCGATCGCGGTCTTGCCCTGCGCCTCGGCGGCCTGCTTGGCCGACCGCAGATTTTCGTCGAGGTGCTGTGACCAGTCGCGCAGCAAGACCTCGCGGCCGGCGAGGACGGTGTGCCCGTCGACGACACCCTGGACACCGAGGCCCTCGACGTTCTCGAAGGACTCCGGCGTGGGCAGGTCGCCGACCTCGGCGGTAGCTCCAGCGGCGATCGCCTGAGCGATGGGATGCTCGGAGGCATCCTCCAGGCCGCCGGCCAGTCGCAACAGCTCGGTACGATCCACTCCCTCGGCGACGATCACGTCGTCCAGGGTCATCTTGCCGGTGGTGACGGTGCCGGTCTTGTCCAGCACGATCGTGTCGACCCGGCGCGTGGACTCCAGAGTCTCGGGACCTTTGATCAGCACGCCCATCTGCGCCCCCCGCCCGGTGCCGACCAGCAGGGCGGTCGGGGTGGCCAGCCCCAGGGCGCAGGGGCAGGCGATGATCAGCACCGCCACCGCGGCGGTGAAGCCCGCACTGACGGGGAAACCGGCGCCGATCCAGGCTCCGAGCGTGGCGATGGCGATCGCGATCGCGATCGGGACGAACACGCCGGAGACCCGATCGGCCAGCCGCTGGATCTCGGCTTTGCCGGACTGGGCGTCCTCGACCATCTTGGCCATCTGCGCCAGCTGGGTATCGGAGCCGACACGGGTTGTCCGCACGACCAGTCGGCCCCCGGCGTTGACCGTCGCACCGGTGACCGGATCGCCCTCGGTCACTTCGACCGGTACGGATTCTCCGGTGAGCATGGAGGCATCGATGGCGCTGTTGCCCGAGGCGATGACCCCGTCGGTGGCGATCTTCTCCCCTGGGCGGACGATGAACTCGTCACCGACGGAGAGCTCCTCGATTGGCACCCGCTGTTCCCGGCCGTCGCGCAGGACCGAGACCTCCTTCGCGCCGAGTTCCAGCAGCGCCCGCAGGGCGGCACCGGCTCGGCGCTTGGAGCGCTTCTCGAAGTAGCGCCCCAGCAGGATGAAGGTGATCACCCCGGCTGCGACCTCCAGGTAGATGTGCCCGAGACCATCACCGCGGGAGATGGTGAACTCGAACGGGTGGACCACCCCGGGTTGGCCTGCGGTGCCGAAGAACAGCGCGATGATCGACCACACCAGGGCTGCGGTGGTGCCCACCGAGATCAGGGTGTCCATCGTCGCCGCACCATGGCGCAGGTTGGTCCAGGCTGCCTTGTGGAAGGGCCAGCCGGCCCACACCACCACCGGGGCGGCCAGCACGAGCGAGGCGAAGCCCCAGTAGTCGAACTGGAGTGCCGGGATCATCGCCATCGCGATCACCGGGACAGCCAGGACCGCCGAACCGATGAGCCGTTCGCGCAGCGAGCGCAGTTCGGCGTCCTCGGCCGATTCGGCCTCGCTGCCCGGTGCGTCACCGGCCCTTTTCGTGGGGGTGGGGAGGGCGGCGGTGTAGCCGGTCTTCTCCACCTCGGCGATCAGCGTCTGCGGGTCCAGGCCCTCCGGCCCGGTCACGCTGGCCTTCTCGGTGGCGTAGTTGACGCTGGCGGTGATCCCGTCGAGCTTGTTGAGTTTCTTCTCGATCCGGTTCGCACACGAGGCGCAGGTCATGCCACCGATCTGCAGTTCGACGCTGTTGGCGCCGGTGGTGTTCTCAGTCGTGGTCATGGCCGCCTCCCTCCTCGTGCTCATCGGTGTTGTCCGACTGTTCGGCCTCGCCGTGGTCTGTCCCGGCGTCGCGGGTGGTATCCAGCACCAGCGGTGCGGTGTGGACCTGTCCGGCGACCTGGAAGTCGAGGTAGAGCAGGTACCGTCCCGGGGTCGGTGCGGTGGCCTCGAACACGATCTCCGGTCCCGATGTCTGGCCCGGCTGGGGCTCATCGCCGTGCGGGTGGACGTGCAGGTAGGCCAGATCGCCCTCACGCAGCGCCACCAGGTGCCCGAAGGCCCCCAGGTACGGCTCCAGCTCGGTGACCGGCTGCCCGTCACGGGTGATGGTCATCGTCAGCTCGGTCGATGTGCCTGCCACCAGGTCGCCGGTCACGCTGACCTCGTAGCCATCCACCGTGGTCGTGGTGGCAGGCTCGGCCGGTGCTGGGGCGTAGTTGCCGGCGACCTGGACCGAGGTCGACAGGGTGATGCCCTCGCCGGCCTCGGCGGGCACGAAGTCGGCAAACACGCGGTAGGAGCCGGCTGCATCCCACTGCCAGGGGATCGACCAGGTGCCATCCGCGTTCATCTCGGGGTGGACGTGGTGGAAGTGCTGCCCATCAGCGCGGACCGCGATCAGGTGCAACTCCCTCTCGTGCTCCAGCTCGAAGTCGGTGACCGGGTCCCCGGCGGGTCCCGTGACGATCAGTGACAGGTCGCCGTCGGTGCCGGTCTCCGCGGGAGCGGTGACCCCGGTGAGCCGGTAGCCGTCCTGCGCGACGCCGAGACCCAGTGAGGACGCATCGTCGGTGTGTGTCTCGTGGCCGCCGGTGCCCATGTCTTGTTCCCCTGCGTGATCGGTTTGTTCCGTCTCTTCTGTCCAGCTCTGCACGGTCTGCTCGGGGATGACCGCGCCCGCCGTGACGAATGCCACGGCGAACACGGACACGAGGAGCAGCCCGTACAAACCGAGCCGTGCCGGGGCTCGCATATCAGCTGGGGGTGGCCTGGTAGCCGGCCTCGTCGACCGCGGCGATCACTGCGGCATCGTCCGCCGGGTCGTTCGTTGTGACGGCTAAGCGGCCCGTGGCCGCGCTGACCTCGATGTCCTGGACTCCGGCGATCTGCGATACCTCGGCGCGGATCGCGCCCTCGCAGTGGCCGCAGCTCATGCCGGTCACGGTGTATGTGGACGTAGTGGTCATGTCCTTCTCCTTCAGAGATACCTCAGGGGGGGTATCACTACTTATACCGGGTAGGGGTATCTGATGCAAGTGGTGAGCCCACAGACAGGGGCGAGGCTCGCGGCTTAGGTTCGAGCGGGTTGTCGCGGAATCGCGATCGTTGAGATCACGGCGGCAACCACTGCGGCGATGGCGGCGGCCGTGAAGGCCTGTTGGAAGCCTGCGGTGCCACCGTCGGTGGCGAGGCTGAGGGCTGCGATGCTGGAGACTGTGGCGACGCCGACCGAGGCGCCGAATTCGTGGAAGGTGCTCAGCAGGCCCGAGGCGATGCCGGCCTCCTCCGGGCCGATCTGTCCCAGCGCCGTGGCCGCGGCGACGACGAACAGTGCGCCGATACCGAAGGCTCCGAAGCTGATGCCGATCGTGGTCGCCACGGTTGTGGGCCACAAGGCGGGCACCATCAGGCCGATGGCTGCGATGAGCATGCCGACAGCTCCCAGGGAGCGCGCTCCCAGGCGGGCGATAAGGCGTCCGCCGAGATTGGCACCTGTCATCGTGGCCAGTGCGATCGGCAGGAACAGCAAGCCGGTTGTGAGAGGGCCATGTCCGGCGAACTGCTGGAAGTAGAAGGTGCCCAGGAAGAACACCGCGACCATCAGCGCGGTGGCGATCAGGATCACGAAAACCCCGGCACCCACAGATCGTCGGCCCAGCAGGCTGAGATTCATCAGCGGGGATGCAGCGGTCTTCTGTCGCCACCCGAACAGCAGATAGAGCACAACGGCCGCCCCCGCAGCGATAAGAGTCTGTGGACTGGTCCAACCGAGCTCACCAGCCACGGTCAGGGCGTAGATCGCCGATCCGGTGGCGGCGGTGACCAGTAGCGCGCCGAGTATGTCGAGTGATGGCCGCGGGCCGGCGCCAGGTGGCAGTGGTGGGAGCACCCACAGCAGGCCTGCCAGCACGATGAGGCCGACGGGGATGTTGATGAAGAACACCCATGGCCAGCCCGGCCCCGCGGTGATCAGGCCGCCGAGCAACACGCCGACCGCCGCGCCGCCACCGCCGAGGGCGGACCAGATGCCCAGGGCGCGGTTGCGCTCGTCGCCGGTGAACAGCCGCACCACCACGGACAGGGCGGCGGGTGAGAGCAGCGCTGCACCCAGGCCCTGCGCGACTCGGCCGCCGAGCAGGACGCCGCCGCTCTCGGACAGTCCGGCCAGCAGCGACCCGGCGGTGAAGATGAACAGCCCGGTATAGACGATCGGTTTGGAGCCGAACAGATCGGCGCTGCGCCCACCCAGGAGCATCAGACTGCCGAAGGTCACTGTGTACGCGGCCACCACCCAGGTCATCGCCTCGCGTGACAGGTTCAGGTCCAGTCCCATCTGCGGCAGGGCGATCGCCACGACCGTGACGTCGAGGATCAACATGAATTGGGCCGTGCCCAACAGGCCCAGCGCCAGCCAGCGCTTGGGGTGGGCCCCTTCGCCTACTTGCTCGTGTTGTGTCGCAGTCATCATCGATCTCCTTCTACTCGACGGTGCCCATGGGTTCTGCGCTTCGCCCACGCAACTCAATCATGTGTGTACGAGATGCAGCGGTTAGACTATCTCATACATTCCCGTACGAGTACTGAGGTGGAGCATGGCGGCCAAGAAGCCCCTGACGAACGACGGGCCCCAGCAAGCGCCCGCAGCAGGTGACCGCCGCGCGGCCAACCAGCGGGCCGACGCGCAACGCAACCGAGCGAAGATCCTGGCGGCGGTCGTCACTGCGATCCGCGAGCACCCCGACGCCTCGGTGGCCGACATCGCTGCCGAGGCGGGGGTGGGCCGCATGACGCTGTACGGGCACTTCGCGACCCGTACCGAACTCATCGAGGCTGCACTCATCGACAGCCTCGAACGCGGTGAGGAGGTCCTGCGCGCGGTGTCACTGGACGGTGACGCCCGTAAGGCGTTCCAGCGGCTCGTCGCCTCCAGCTGGGTGCTCGTGGACCAGGCGAGGGCCGTGCTGGCTGCGGCGCAGAAGGAACTGCCTGCAGCCCGCATCCGCGAACACCACGAGAAGGCCGAAGCCCGCATGCGCGACCTGCTCGAGCGTGGTCAGCACGAAGGCGCCTTTCGCGCTGACCTTCCGGTCAGCTGGCTCCTGGCCACTACCCACGTCGTGATCAACGGGGCGGCCGAGGAAGTGCGAGCCGGGCGGCTCAACGCCGAGGACGCCCCCTGGTTCATCGACGCCATCCTGCTGCCGGCTTTTGCGAACGCTGCGCAGCCCGGAAGCACATGATGAACGCTCACGGGTGGGCATCATCGGCGCGGGCGCGGGCGCGGGCTTCTCGACGAAGTCACTGAGCAGCACCGCTGATCCCAGCGAACGAAGATCAACGTCCCACAGTCGTACGTATCCGGCCCGACCGGACGATGAGTTGCCCTCTGTACCGCTCAGTGCCGCGCACTGTCGAGCCGTCTGAACGTTTCCCACTGTGCCCTACGCGGGCTGAGGGTGGTTCATAGGCAGGTCGATGGTGAACAGGGCGCCCGGGCCGGGGTTGGTCGCGGTCACGGTGCCGCTGTGGGCTTCGACGATGGATCGGACGATGGCGAGCCCGATCCCTGATCCGCCGTGTGCGCGGTCGCGGGCGGCGTCGGCCCGGTAGAAGCGTTCGAAGATGTGCGGCAGGTGCTCAGCGGTGATTCCGTCGCCGTTGTCCTTGACCCACAACCGGAGGACGGGCACGTCGCGTTGGACGCCCAGCTCCACCCGCCCGTGACCGGGTGTGTGTCGTAACGCGTTGTCGAGGAGGTTCGTCAGCACCTGTCCGAGCCGGTCACGGTCGGCCACGATGGTGGTGCGTCGGTCGCTGTCGGTGCCGCTGAGGTGCAGGTGGACACCCTTGTCCGCGTACCTCGCCTGGGTCTGCGCGCGGACGTCGTCGAGGAGGTCTCCGACGACAAGTGGTTCTAGCCGCATGCTCAACCGTCCCTCGCCAGCCATGGTGACCAGGGTGATGTCATGTGCCAGGCGGGAGAGCCGACCGGCCTGCTCGCGCAGCATGCCCAAGGTTGGTTCGTCCGCCTGGACAACGCCGTCGATCATGCCCTCGAGGTAGCCGTCCAGGGTTGCCACAGGGGTGCGCATCTCGTGGGCCAGGTCCCCGAGCATCCGCGTGCGTGTCTGCTCGATCTGCCCCAGATCGGTGGCCATGGTGTTGAACGCCGCCGCGAGATCGTCGAACTCGGACCCCATGTGCACCGCGGGGACACGGGCCGCGTAGTCTCCGTTCGCTACCTTCGCCGCCGCGTGCCGCACCCGGTCCAGCGACCTGGCGATCCGCCGGGTGACGAGCACGCTCACCACGACCGATGTCAGGAGGCCGGCGAGCAGAGCGAGGGAAAGGGCCAGCGTCGACGCAGTGGTGAAGGCCTGCTCGGCGTGGGTGACGACATCTGCCTCTGCCGGCTCGGCCATGAGCATGTGGTCGTGGAAGATCACCGGCCCGATGGCTGAGGCGACCACCCACGCGGTGCCCGCCGCCACGAGGATGACCGCCACGCTCGCCGCAAGCAGGCGAGCACCCAAGCCCCATGGCCCCGGCCGGGCGTTGCTCACGAGCCCGGCCCCATGCGGTAACCGATCCCACGAACTGTCCGGATGAACTTCGGCGCGGATGCCTTGTCACCGAGCTTCTGCCGGAGATGTCCGATGTGCACGTCGACGAGGTGCTCGTCGCCGCCCCAACCTGCGCCCCATACCGCCTCGATCAGCTCGCGCCGGGAAAAAGCCATGTGTGGGCGGGTCGCGAGCGCGGACAGGACGTCGAACTCCGTGCGGGTCAGTTCCACCGGATGCTCGGCGAGGAACACCTCCCGGCCTACGACGTCCACCGTCAGCGGCCCGAACGACGCCGAGCGACGGGTGTCGCCCGAGTCCTGGCGCGGGCGGCGCAGCATCGCCCGCACCCGGGCGACGAGCTCTCGCGGGCTGAACGGCTTGGTCATGTAGTCATCGGCCCCCACCGACAGACCGAGGAGCTTGTCGATCTCTTCGACGCGGGCGGTGAGCATAATGATGTAACAGTCGGAGAAGGTGCGCACGATCCCGCAGATCTCGATGCCGTCGATGCCCGGGAGGCCCAGGTCGAGGACGATCACGCCGGGGTGCCATCGCCGCGCGAGCTCGATCGCGTCGTTCCCGTCACCGGTGACCTCGACCTCGAAGCCGTCACGTTCCAGGTAGCTCGCTACCAGTCGCGCCAATGGCGCCTCGTCGTCCACGACGAGAACTCGCGGCAGATTCGCGTCAGGGGAAGCGTGCGGAGCCATGGCCTCATCGTGAAGCACGAGCATCGCCTCCCGGTGGCTCACCCGTTCGCGATCGTGCGAATCTCCGGGTCGCACCCGTCGATCAGATCGACCGACGTCGTTCGCGCGGCTGGCTGGTCCGGGCCGGGCGGCGACGGGGTCACCGGTCCAGGGTGGGACCGGTGACCCCGTCGGGTCGTGCTGATGCAGCCGGGGGGCCGGGTCAGCGGGTCTGCTCGATGCGGACGACGCCGAGGCTGTCCGAACCGTCGCCGTCGAAGTCGCCGAAGACGGCGGTGTCGCCGTCGTGGCCGTACCGGGTCTCCTCGACCTCGGCGCCGTCCGCGTTCTCGTTGCTGACGAAGAAGTCGGCGCCGCGCTGGAGGGCGAGGCTGTCCGCGCCGTCGCCGTCCCAGTCGCCCACGAGGACGAGGTCGGTCGCCTCGCCGAGGGAGAACTCGCCGTCGACGCTCGCGCCGGTCGGGTCGTTCGTGTAGACGACGTCGGTGCCGCGGCGGACGCCGAACGTGTCGGTGCCGTCGCCGTCCCAGTCGCCGACGAGGAGCGTGTCGCCGTCGGCGCCGAAGGCCGCGAGCTCGATCTCGCCGGGGTTCTCGAGGTCGTTGATGATGTGCAGGACGTTGCCGTGGCGCACCGCGAACGTGTCGGTGCCGTCGCCGTCGAAATCGCCCTGAACGATCTCGTGGCCGTCGCCAGCCCCGAGCTCGACGACGCGCTCCGCCGGGCCGGTACCCAGGGTGTCGGTGATGTGCAGCTCGTTGCCGCGGCGCACCGTGATCGTGTCGGTGCCGTCGCCGTCGTAGTCGCCGACGAAGATCTCGTCGCCCTCGACGCCGTAGAGGAAGTTGTGCACGGCGTCGCCGGCGAGCTCGTCCGACAGCAGGAAGCGCGGGGTCCCGGGCGGGCGGACCGGCTCGGGCTCCGGCTCCGTGCGGGCGGTGTCGCGCGAGGCTGCGTCGTCGGTCCGTGCGGCCTGGGCCTCGGCCTGCGCCTGGGCCTCGGCCTGTGCATCCGGCTGCGGCTCGGCCTGCGGCTCCGGCTCCGGCTCGGGAGCAGGCTCCGCCGGCGCGGGCTCGGCGGGAGCGGGCGTGGAGCCGCCCGGGCCGCCGCCCGGGTAGGTCGCGAAGTTCTGCGTCGCGAAGACGCGACCGTCGGCCGAGACGGCCACGCCGACGCCGAAGTGCGTGTACGAACCGGTGAGCAGGATGTTGTTGTGCACCGGGGAGTTGCGCCACTGGCTCATGAAGTAGTCCGCCCCGTGGTCGGGGTACATGCCCCAGGACAGGATCTCCATGGTGCCGGTGGAGCCGCCGGGGACGGCCGAGGCTCCGTAGTCGCCGCGGTGGACCATCGAGCCGATGCTCGCCTGGTGGTTGGACCACGACTGGGCGACCGAGTCGATCGAGCCGCTGCGCGTGAGCTGGGACAGCCCGTTGGCCGCGCGGTAGGCGTTGGTCTGGGCGGCGATCGCGTTGGCCACCTGGTTCTGCCAGCCGACGTCGGTGCGGATGCTCGGGGTGACGGTGCGGACTCCACCGGTGGTGTCGGTGGCCTGGGCACTCGTGGCGACCGACGTCGCCGCGGCGACCGTCAGGAGCGCGGTGGCGACCCGGGGGGCAAGGGTGCGGTGCCGTGCGTGGCGGCCGCGCGGGGGTGCAAACACGTCGGGAGGACTCCTCGTTATCGGAACGTAACCTGAGCGATAGTAAAGCGTGACCTTCTAGGGGTCGAGGACATGTGCGCAGGCTCACGTCCCGCGGTTGACATCCGGCGCACTGCAGAACTTCCCCTGACGCCGCGAGGCGGCCCCCGTACCGGGTGGGGGAATCGTGTGGCGGGGCTCTCGGCGCGTGGCCGTGCGGCTGGGTCTCAGCCTCGAGCGAGCCCTCATGAGTGCTGCCCCGGGTCCGTTGGGCATCAACGACTCTCGAGCATGTCTTCCATCTCGGTGATCTCCGCTTGCTGGTCGTCGATCATCGTCTGGGCGAGGGCGAGCGCTTCGGGGTTCTCTCCGTCGTCCAGTTCGGTCTCGGCCATGTCCACCGCGCCGCGATGGTGCGCGATCATCAGTTCCAGGAAGCGGAGTTCGAACTCGGCGTCCGGCACCGACTCCAGCTCGACCATGGCTTCCTCCTGGGTCAGCCCTTCCATCTCCATGCCGCCGTGGTCCATGCCGCCGTCACCGGCCGGAGAGGTCTCCTGTCCCCAGGCCTCCAGCCAGGAGGTCATCTGTGTGATTTCGGGCCCCTGGGCTGCGGCGATCCCTTCAGCGAGCGTGCGCACCTCCTCACTGGCGGCACGTTCCACCGCTACGTCAGCCATCTCGATAGCACCCTCGTGATGGACGATCATCATCTGGGCAAAGTTCACGTCTGCGTCGTTGTGCATCTCGGATACCTCCGGCTGCAGCGTGCTCTCTGTGGTTGTCTCCGAGCTATCGTCCCCGGCCGGGGCTGAAGTCGTTGCATCTTGGTCACCGCTGCCGCATGCGGCAAGCGTCAATGCCAGAACGGTTCCGCCCGCAACTGCCGTAAACCGAGTCCTCAATTTCATGGTTTCTTTCTCCAGATCAGTTCGAGTCGGGCGCCGGGTCAGCAGGACGGGCCGGCAAGAAGAGCACCTTCGGCCGGCCGGCTCATTAGATTTGCTGGCAGAGTTGCCCACCGCGTGCTCGACGCCGCGTCGACGTTAGCCGGGGACGAGCAGAGGTGAGGGTTGGATGCCAGTGTTTGCGGTGAATCTTCATCGATTCTTCATGGAGTCTCACCGGACGGGCGTCGTAGGTCGCCAACGTTCGGGCCAGGCCTATGGTGTGGCGTTGGAAGCGCGGGTCGAATTGACAACTTTCGCGCAGACCAGATGGGATCCAGCTCATCGGTAGCGATGCGCGAAAAAGACTTCTGAACAACACGCGTAGGAGAAGTTGTAGGACTATGAGGTCGGACGGTTCGATGACCCGCCTCGTGCAGGCAGTGGCACGTGAGCCCCAAAGGGCCCTTGAAAGGGTGAAAGGCGTGAATTCCAACAACAGGCGTCGAGGTCCGGTGGACCGGTGGTTTGTTGCGGCCCGCTTGGCATCGGTGATGGCACTGGCAGGCTGCGCCTCGGCACCCGGTGCCAACTCAGACCTCAGCATTGATACGGGTTACGTCTCGGGTGACGGTTCGCTGGAGCTGTGGGAACCCGAGCAGCGTGACGCTCCCATCGACCTGGTCGGGGTGACCTATGACGGTGCGGAGGTCGACGTGAACGACACGCGCGGTGAGGTGGTGGTGGTGAATTTCTGGTATGCCGCCTGCCCGCCGTGCCGGGCGGAAGCCGACGATCTGGGCGCGATCTACGAGGACTATGCCCCCCAGGGTGTAGAGATGCTGGGGATCAATCCGCGCGACGACGTCGCGACCGCTCAAGCCTTCGAGCGGACCTTCGAGGTTCCTTACCCCTCGGTGCACGACAGCGGAGCTGCCGCCGTCGCCGCCTTCCAGGGACTCGTGCCGCTCCAGGCCATGCCCACCACAGTGGTCCTGGACCAGCAGGGGCGCGTGGCCGCACGCGTCATGGGACAGATCGATCCGACCGTTCTGCGCGGCCTCATTGACGACACGCTCGCTGAGGAGGCGTGACAGCCATGGTCTGGGACCAACTCGGGGCCGCCTTCGCCGACACGGTTCTCACCGGGCCGATGCTCGCCGCACTCCCGGTCGCCTTGATCGCCGGCTTCATCTCCTTCGCCTCCCCCTGCGTGCTGCCCCTCCTGCCTGGCTACGTCGGCTACCTCAGCGGAATGGCCGGAGCGACGACACATGGCGGGCACGGCGGAGGGACGCAACGTACGAAGGTGCGCGACGGGCGACTGCTCACCGGTGCACTGCTCTTCGTCGCCGGTTTCACCGCTGTGTTCGTGCTGCTCGGCGTGGTGTTCGCCTGGCTCGGGATCCTGCTGGCCCCGTGGGTGGAGACGATCACGCGAATCCTTGGCGCGCTGGTCGTGCTCATGGGGCTGGCATTCATGGGGTACATCCCCATGCTGCAAAGCGACCGACGCCTACGCCTGGCCCCGCGTCAAGGCGTCTGGGGAGCCCCGCTGCTCGGCGTCGTCTTCGGGTTGGGCTGGGCGCCGTGCATGGGACCGACCTTGGCCGCCGTCCTGAGCTTGGCGTTCAGCGAAGCCGACCCCACCCGCGGCGGAATCCTCGTGCTGGCCTACAGCCTCGGCCTTGGCATCCCGTTTGTCGCTGGGGCGATGCTGCTGTCCCGCTCGCGCCGAGCGCTGGACGTCCTGCGCCGCCACCGCCGCCTCTTCCAACGGCTCGGCGGCGGCTTGCTCGTGCTCCTCGGGCTCGCCATGGTCACCGGGGTGTGGAGTTGGCTCTCGGGATACCTACAGGGCCTGGTCGCCAACTTTCAAACCCTGGTATGACCGGGCATCTCTTGTGCCGACACAGACTCTTCAGCACCCCCTGATGAAACATGACCGAGCCCGGGACGAAGTACCTAGATCCACCTGCGCAACGGTTGCCTACCGTGTGCCGGGCACCCGCCAGGTCATGGAGCCGTCCGGTCCGATCAGCCAGCACCGTCAGACAGGAGAAACAACGTGAAAAGACTTGCCGCAACGATCCCGGCGTTGGTACTGATACTGGCTGGCTGCTCGACCGCAGACACCAGCGACGAGCAGTCCGTGGAGGGCGCTGAAGGAGAGTTTCTCGCCGCCCACGGCCTGGACGGGATGGAAGTCCCGGAAATGATCGACCATCTCGACCGACTGGGCGGTCAAGAACGCCCCACCAGCTACATGGCATCCATCCGGTCCGAGGAACTGCTGTTCTCCGACGGCGAGCAGGACCTCGCCCTGGACATGCCTGACGACCTGTTTTACCTCTCCGTGGCCCCATACGTGAACCAGACGCACGACTGCTACTACCACAGTCTCACCACCTGCCAGGGGGAACTCACCGGCCAGGACATCCAGGTGCGGATCCTGGACCAAGCAAGCGGTGAAGAGCTCGTCAACGACGAGGTGACCACCTTCGACAACGGCTTCGCAGGCTTCTGGTTGCCGCGCGACGTCGAAGGAACCATCGAGATCACCTATGACGGCTTGACGGGTACGTCGGACTTCTCCACCGCCGACGACGGGGCCACGTGCCTCACAGACCTTCGGCTCGCCTGACCCTGAACCGCCCTGGATCTTCCGGAGGGTGGTTGGTTACGCGACCTCCGGTTCGGGGGTCACGGTCGTAGCCTGCCGGTGAGCGTGTTCGAACTCAACGGGTGGCAGCTGCCCGATTGAGGAGTGGAGGCGGTCGTGGTTGTACCAGTGGACCCAGCGGGCGACTTGCCACTCGACCTCGGCGTGGTTCTTCCAGGTCGGGCCGCCGTCGTTGATCGCCTCGGTCTTGAACAGTCCGATCGTCGACTCGCACAGCGCGTTGTCCAGTGCGTCGCCGACGGTGCCGATGGATCCGGCGATGCCGGCCTGGGCCAACTCGGCGGTCAGCGCCAGCGATACGTATTGCGACCCGGCATCGGAGTGGTGGACGAGCCGGCCGTGTTCCCAGTGGGCTCCGGCGCGGTGACGCACGTCGATCGCCTGACGTAGGGCGTCGGTGACCAGGAAGGTCCGCATGCTCGTTGCGACTCGCCAGCCCAGGATCCGGCGGGAGTAGACGTCCACGACGAAGGCGACGTAGACGAACCCGGTCAGCGTCCACACGTAGGAGAAGTCGGCCACCCACAGCTGGTCGGTCGCAGTAGGCACGTGCCAGCCGCGCTTGACCAGGTCGGGGTGACGTGGCGCCTGGGCCGACCGCCGAGTCGTGGTGGTGCGGTGTCGTCCCCGCACTGCGCCGGTGATCCCGGCGATGGCCATGAGCCGGGCGACCTGGTCGCGCCCAACATCGAAGCCGGCGCGGCGGGCGGCATGCCAGAGCTTGCGCACCCCGTACACGCCCCAGTTCTCCCGGTGCAGCGTCACCAGCGCGTTGACGAGGTAGGCCTCCTCCAACAGCGCCTGGCTCACAGGACGGGCTTTGTGGGCGTAGTAGGTGGACGGCGCGATCTTTATCCCGTGCACGGACAGCACGGCGCAGATCGGCTCGACGCCGAACCGGTCCCTGTAGGTGTCGATGTAGGCCACGATCACTTGAGTCGGCGGTCGAGCTCCGCCTGAGCGAAAAACGCTGACGCGGTCTTGAGGATCTCGTTCGCCCGCTCGAGTTCGGCCACGCGCTTCTTCAACGCGCGGACCTCCTCGGACTCACTCGAGCGAGTGGTCGCGGGCCGGGCGCCGCTGGCGTGCTCGGCCTCCTCGATCCAGTTCCGCAGCGTTGCGGGGTTCACGTCCAGGAGCGAGCCGACGTGCTTGCGGGCTCCCAGCTTCGACTCGGTGCCCTCGCCGAGCTTCTCGCGGTACATCCGCACCGCCCGCTCCCGGAACTCACCGTCGTATCTCCTCGGTGCTGACATGGGGATCAGTCTCCCTTGCTAGATCAGCACCCTCCAGGAGATCCAGGGCGGTTCAGATAGAGGACACACACCTCGGTCACAACCGGGAACTGACGGATCGTCTTGCCATTGACGTTCCCCGCGATGTGCGAAAGTCCCTTGTCCCAAATGATCGTTTGCACATAGTCCCAGCCTTGCCTGTCAAGCTCGGCGTGTACGGTCGCCCAACCGACCTCGGTGCCCCAGAACCAAAGCGTCGTGCCTGGCGTGGCTGCGTTCGACCACTCCTTGATGTGCTCTCGATACCAGTCCACCAGATCCGTGGCATCCACGGTGTCACCGTGGAATCCACGTACGCCGTACGCTCCATCGCTGATGATCGTGGTCGGCGTTGGCCACTGTGAGTATGCGTGCCTGACGTCGCCCTCGAAGAGGGAGAACGCGTCCGGGACCGGCGTTAACGCACCGCCGGTTGCGTCCTTGGTTGTGTCCGCGACCAACGCCAATGCGCCACGGGTCGTCGAGCCTTCGGACCTGCGGCGTCCTGACGGCATGCTCCCGCCCCTTCTCCATGAGGTGTTGTTCTCCTGCCTCGCATGCTATGGGCCACGCGGCAGGCGCGCGGGCAGGGTCCAGCCCGTGTCATACCCCTCGTCACCCCGCACTCCGGCGGTCCTCACGTCGTGCACTCAAGCGCTGTGCCTGGACGAGCTGCTTGACCCGACCCAAGTGTGAGGCGTGGTCGTGTGCCTCCCACTGTCGGCTTCACCATGAAAGTAGCCTCAGGATGTGATGGACAACTCCCTGCTGGACAGTGCTCGCCAGCATCGCCTATCAGTTCGGCCCTGATTCGTGCCCGCCCGCAAGACACGCCAGTACGTCGCCGCCGCTGTCGAGTCACTGACGCTCGCCATCGAACTCTTCAATCGACCGAGCCCTGCGGGCAGGGAGCACGCGACCGTGATGATGACAGCGCACGCTTTCGAGATGCTCTTGAAAGCTGCAATCTATGATGAGCGTCGAAAGGTCAGGTTCTCCGGGAGCGACCGCTCATTCGACCTCGGCAAGTGCGTGACCGTGGCCGAGACCTCCCTCGGCATCATCGACGCGGGAGATCGCGTGGTGCTGCTCGCCCTGAAGGAAGATCGGGACGCCGCCACCCATGACGTCATCTCCATGAGCGATGACGTGCTGTGGCTCCATCTTCGATCAGCGGTAACGATCTTCCGGAAGGTGCTCCTCGGTCTAACGGGTCAGGACCTCACCGATGTGATGCCCGGGCGAGTCCTCCCAGTCTCGGCGAGCCCTCCTACGGAGGTGGGCCTCGTTGTAGGGAAAGAATTCGAGCACATCGCAGAGCTCCTTCGTCCGGGCCGGCGGCGGACTGCAGATGCGCGGGCTCGGCTGCTCCCGCTGATGGCACTGGATCGAGCTGTTCGCGGGGAGACGGAGCCACCGACCGAGGCCGACGTCAGTCTAACTCTCCGTGCGGTCAAGGACCAAGAAAACTGGGAGGCCGTCTTTCCCGGTGTCGTCGGGCTGCGGCTCGTGGGAGGACCGCGTCCGTCAGACCAGGTCCAGGAAATTAGCTTGAAGATCGACCCCAAACGGGGCGATCTAGCCGCCCGCCCCGCGCAGGACGGAGAGGAGGCCATCGCTTACCGGGAGGTGGACACGTTCGACCGCTACTCACTCAAGTTGAGCAAGCTTGGAGAGAAACTGGGACTGACTCGGCACCAGGGGCTAGCGGTGATTCATGCTCTTGGCCTCCGGGCGGACGCCAAGTGCTACAGAGAGAAGCGGACTGCCAACGGTCATGTTCAGTTCCAAGGACTGAGCAACATCGCGCTAGAGCGTGCAAAGAAGGCGTTGGCCGACGGGCTGGACGTGGACCAGGCCGTGACTGATTACAACGCGCACATCGCCAGCAAGGCCAAGCCCGGCACGAATCGAAGATGAACGGGCCCGAGCCGGGGAATGTGCTCGGCGCGCCCTGCGAGGAGATTGTGGCTACGAACCACAGTGCGCTCCTGACGGGCGCTCACGGTCTGCCTAGAAAAGCTCGTTTACGGCACAGGGCTGCTGGTTCAGTCGATGCTGTATAGTTCAGCGCATGCTGACCATTGCTACTCGTCTGGACGCGATGAACCGGTTGGGCCGGGCACTGGCCGACCCAACACGGTCACGGCTCCTCATGACGTTGCTGGAACGGCCGGCCTATCCGGCAGAGCTGGCACGCGACCTCGGGCTGACGCGCTCGAACGTGTCGAACCATCTGGCGTGCCTGCGCGACTGCGGCATCGTGGTCGCCGAGCCCGAGGGCCGCCAGACACGTTACGAGATCGTCGACCCGCACCTGACGCGGGCACTCCGCGCGCTGGTCGAGGTCACCCTCGCGGTGAACGAGAACGCTCCCTGCATCGATCCTGCCTGCCCGGTTCCCGGGTGCGCCAACGCCGGGACTGACGCGTGATCCTGTCCTCGGTCCTGCAGGCGATCGGCCTGTTCATTGCCACCAACATCGACGACATCATCGTGCTCTCGCTGTTCTTCGCCCGTGGTGCGGGGCAACGCGGGACAACGGCCCGGATCACCGCAGGCCAGTACCTGGGCTTCGCGGGCATCCTGGGCGCCGCCGTACTCGTGTCGCTGGGCGCGGGAGCGTTTCTTCCCCGGGAAGCCATCCCGTACTTCGGGCTCATACCCCTGGCCCTGGGACTGTGGGCCGCGTGGCGGGCATGGCGCGGGGGCGATGACGACGACGACGATGCCAAGGTCGAGGGCAAGAACGTCGGTGTCTGGACCGTCGCCGCGGTCACCTTCGCCAACGGAGGAGACAACATCGGCGTCTACGTCCCGGTCTTCCTCAACGTGGGACCCGCGGCCGTGGTCGCCTACTGCGTCGTCTTCCTCCTGCTCGTCGCGGTCCTCGTGATGCTGGCCAAGTTCATCGCCACCCGCCGACCGATCGCCGAAGTCCTCGAACGCTGGGAACACGTCCTGTTCCCGATCGTCCTGATCGGCCTTGGCGTCGTCATCCTCGTCAGTGGAGGAGCCTTCGGTCTCTAAACGCGTCCTCCGGGACAGTGGCGTGATGGCCCCTTGCTTGATCGCACCGTCACCCAGCACCGACAGAACCCCGCCATATAAGTACCAAGACCACAGATGACCGCACCGGTCGACCCAGGTGTGGACGTGAGAGGACCTTCTGCGACGATTCCGTCATGGCCCAGCCCCTCGGCCCGACGCCGCTCGCCGAGCGGTCCCTCGCCCCGGACCTCGCTCGTGGCGCGATGCTCCTGCTCATCGCCCTCGCCAACGTCCGGGCGTTCGTCGACGTCCCGACCCAGGGCCTGAGGGGCTACCCGGACCCCGACGGGACCTCCGCTCTTGACGACGCCGTGGCACTGGTCCAGCTTCTCCTCGTCGACGGACGCGCCTACCCTCTGTTCGGCCTGCTCTTCGGGTACGGCGTCTGGCAGCTGGCCTCTCGCCGTCTCGACCGGGGCTGGAGCGCCGACGCCGTCGTCTCGATCCTTCGGCGTCGGTCCGTCCTGCTCCTGGCCGTCGGCGCCGTGCACGGGATCCTCTTCTTCCCCGGGGAGATCATCGCGGCGTACGGCGTCCTCCTGCTCCTGTTGCCAGGAGCGATGGTGCGTGGCCGCGACCAGGCGCTCGTGGCGTGGTCGGCGATCGGCGGCATCGTCATCCTTCTGCTCCTTGCGGGTGCCGGGACGTTCGTCGGCCAGGTCGCGCCGATGACGACGAGCTGGGGGACCGCTGTCACCGAGCACCTCACCGCCTGGCCGCCGGGGGGCGTCCTGTCCAACGCTCTCGGCGTGAGCGTGACCGTGCCGCTCGGTGTCCTCGCCGCCCGGCACGGACTGCTCGACCGCCCGGACGAGCACCGCGGCCCCCTGGCCCGGTGCGCCGTCGTCGGCCTCGGTGCCGCGATCGTGCTGGGCGCCTGGTACGCCCTCGTCGCGGCCGGTGCACTCCCGGCTCCGTCGCCGGCCGTGGCGCCGGTGATGGCCCTGCTCCACGGCGTCGGTGGCTACGCGGGCGGCATCGGGTACGCGGCGCTGTTCGGTCTCCTCGCGGCGGGTCGGTCCGAACGCGCGCGAGACGGTCACGCACGAGCCAGTCACACGCGCGACGACCACACGCGCGTCGCCCGCGCACGAGACGACCACACGCGAGCGAGCCACGCGCGAGCGAGCCACGCGCGACACGACCGCCGACGCGACGGGCACGCGTCCGGCATGATCAGGTCGCTGGGCCGGATGTCGATGAGCGGGTACCTGCTGCAGACGGCGGTGTTCGTCGTCGTGCTCGTCCCGTGGGGTCCGATCGCACTCGGACGTGACATCTCCACGATGTCTGCCGCGCTGGTGGCCGTGGGCGCGTGGGTGCTCGGCCTCGTCGTCGCGGTGGCGCTCGGACCGACCGGCCGGCGCGGACCGTTCGAGGCGGTCGTGCGGTGGTGGACCTACCGGGGCGCGGGCGGGCGCGCGTCGAGGCGGCGGGTGACAGGCGAGGGACCTGGTGGCCTGGGTTCGAGCGGTCGTCGGTCGAGCGACGACGGATCCGGTAGCCAGCGGTCGACCGATCGCAGATCGGGCTAGCGCCGCTCGACCGAACGTGGGTCGGGCTAGCGCGGATCGACCTCGACGCTCGGCACGTCGATCACCTCGGGTCCACCCGCGGGGTCGGCAGATCGGCGGGCACGACGGCGTCGGCCGTAGCGCCGCACGGCCAGCACCCCGAGCACCAGCACGACGACGACGAGCACCCCCACCGCGACAGGCAGGAGGATCGCCGAGGCCACGAGAGCGAGCGAGGTGGCGTCCTCGGCCGTCGACGCCACCGGTGCCGCCGCCCCGGCGGTGCCGACGTTGAGCAGTGGCCGGGACAGCGACTTGCCGCCGTGCACGATCAGCGCGAGAAGGACTCCGGCGGCGATCGGCACCCACGCACCGCCCTCCGCGAGCCGGGCCGGGTCCTCGATCGCGGGCGTCACGCTCCCGACGCCCGCGCTGAACGCGATCCCGCCGGAGGTCGGTCGGACGACGGTCTGCAGCACGTCGTTGACCGAGTCGACGGCAGGGATCTTGTCGGCGACCTCCTCGATGACGAGGAGCGCGCCGAGGACGAGGAGCGCCGGCCAGCTCTCGAGCCACGCCCATCCGTCGGGCAGCGTGAGCAGGTCGGTGAACCGGCCGAGGACGCCGAGGGCGACGAGCGGGATGTAGGCGTTGAGGCCCGCGGCGAGCGCGAGCCCCGACGCCGCGAGGAGCTCCATCCGCCAAGGGTGCCAGCGGCACGGCCCGGTGGCGCGGCGACACGGCGGCGCGGTGCGGCGGCCCTGGAGACCTGCACACCTACAGTGACCGCATGGCGAAGGGGAACGAGGGTCGTCGGCAGGAGCCGCGCCCCAGGTCGTGGGAGTCCCCTCTCCGGGCGCTCATCGATCACCCGCTCGACGCCGGGTACGCCGCCGCGTCGGAACGCCGCGAGCGGGAGGGCACCGGCCGGCCGCCCGCGCTCCGTGCAGCCACCTGGGGAACGGTGCTGGCGCTCGGCGTCGGGCTCGTCGTCGCCGGACGCGAGCTCGCCGTGCCGGAGGAGGGGCGGGACCCCGTGCGCGCCGAGCTCGCCGCGCAGATCCAGGGTGCCGAGGAGGCGGCGGACGCCCTGGCGCGGGGCAACGAGGAGCTCGCGTCCGAGGTCGAGCTGCTGCGCGAGGACGTGGTGGCCGACGCCCCGTCCGAGCTGGGGGAGGCCGCGCGGGCGGCGCTCGATGGCTCGGCCCAGTACGCCCTCGAAGGACCTGCGCTGCAGATCGTGCTGTCCGACTCCGAGGACTCGGCCTCCGGTGTCCCTGGGGCCGACGACGGGCGAGTGCGCGACACCGACATCCAGGCCGTGGTCAACGGGTTGTGGGCAGCCGGTGCGGAGGGGGTCGGCGTCGACGGACGCAGGCTCGCCTCGACGACCGCCGTGCGCGCCGCCGGTCGCGCGATCCTCGTCAACCTCGAGGCGACGAGCTCGCCGTACGAGATCGTCGCGCTCGGGGACCCGGGCGAGCTGCGCGAGGCCCTGGACGCGGGAACCGCCGGTAGCCACCTGAACGAGCTGGCCGACCGCTACGACATCGGCGTCAGCTACGCGGAACTCGAGTCGGCGACCCTGCCGGCGGTCGCCCCGCGGTCCACGAGCTTCGCGGTCCCGATCGGGGCGGCGGACATCACGTCGGACGAGGGGGACCGGTAGTGCTCGCCATCGTCGGACTCGCGATCGGCATCGTGATCGGCCTCGTCCTCGACCCCACGGTCCCCACCTGGCTCGTGCCCTACCTGCCGATCGCAGTCGTCGCAGCGATGGACGCGCTCCTCGGCGGTCTGCGGGCCCGCCTCCAGGGCGTCTTCGACGACCAGGTCTTCATCACCTCGTTCCTGTTCAACACCGTCGTGGCCGCGTTCCTCGTGTACGTCGGCGACCAGCTCGGCGTCGGGGGACAGATGACGACCGCGATCGTCGTCGTCCTCGGGATCCGGATCTTCTCCAACGTGGCGGCGATCAGACGCCACATCTTCAAGGCGTGACCGGCGTGCGGGACGACGACCCGGCGGGCCGCGCGGAGGACGTGGCGCCCGACGACGCCGCCGTCCCCGAGGACGACCGGATCCCCGACGACGGGTCAGACGACGCCGCCGTCCCCGAGGACGACCGGCTCCCCGAGGACGGGTCCGACGACGACGAACGTCCCGACTCCCGTGCCCGACCGTGGTGGCAGGGCCGGGCGTCGGACCTGCTCGTGGTGGTCCTGTGCGCGCTGCTCGGCGTCGCGCTCGTGGCACAGGTCCGGCACACGCAGGAGGACCCGCTCGCCGCCCTGCGTCAGGACGACCTCGTCCGTCTGCTCGACGATCTCGACCGGCGGAACATCGACCTCGTGGAGGAGCAGGACCGGCTGCAGGAGGAGCTGGACGGGCTGCGGTCGGCGGCGGACTCGTCCCAGGCGGCCGCCGACGCCGCGGCGGAGCTCGCCGGGACGCAGGGGGTGCTCGCCGGAACTGTCCCTGCGGCGGGACCGGGTGTCGAGATCACGGTGACGGACCCGGGCGACGCGATGCGCGGGCAGACGATGGTGACGATGATCCAGGAGCTGCGGAACGCGGGCGCGGAGGCGATCGAGATCGGCGGGGTGCGGCTGACGGCCACCTCGTACGTGATCCGGTCGACCGGCGGTCTTGTCGTCGACGGGACGACGATCTCCTCGCCGTACGTGCTACGTGCGATCGGCGATCCCCAGACGATGCAGGTCGCGCTCGAGATCCCGGGCGGCGCGCTCTCGACGGTCCGCGGGCGCGGTGCCACGGTCTCGCTGATCGAGCAGGCCCACGTCGAGATCCGGTCCGTTGCCGAGCCGCGTGACCTCGAGCACTCTCGGGTCGTCGAGGACTGACCGTTGCCGCTCCGGCGCGGCCGCCGTCGCCGTAGCCCCTGATCAGGCCTTGTGACCACTGTGACACGGAAGGTCACGATCGGACTACGATGGTGGGACGGCCCCGCGACCTGCGGGCCGCACGCACCCCGCCGAAGGAGGCACCGCGATGTCTACCCCTCCGCCTCCCGCACCCGAGCCGTGGGACGACCCCAGGCTGCGCACGGAGGAGGACGGCGCGAGCGCCGACTCCACCGCGCGGTTCGGCGTCATCGACGAGCAGGCGAGCAGCCACTCGCTCCCCGGCCTGTCGCCCGAGGAGTCCAAGGCGGTCGCTGCACTCCCCGCCGGCAGCGCCCTGATGATCGTCCAGCACGGCCCGAACTCCGGCGCGCGGTTCCTGCTCGACGCCGCCAGCACGACGGTCGGGCGTCACCCGCGGTCGGACATCTTCCTCGACGACGTCACCGTGTCCCGGCACCACTGCGAGTTCCTCAGTCGTGACGGCGGGTTCGACGTCCGCGACATCGGCTCGCTCAACGGCACCTACGTCAACCGGACCCGGATCGACGCGGTGCGGCTGCGCGCGGGCGACGAGGTGCAGGTCGGCAAGTACCGGCTGACGTACCACCCGAGCCAGGTCCGCGGCGAGGAGGCCCGCGAGGCGTGAGCGCCGCGCGATCCCGCTCCTCCCGGTTCGAGCCGGCGGACCTCTCCGACGACCCCGCCCGCCCGGACGGGGCGACCGGTGCCGACGGCGCGGGCTCCGGGACGACCGGCTCGGCGGGGGAGTCGTGGCCCCCGGGCGTGAGCCGGACCCCGGTCATGGCGATCGGGCAGGTCGTGGCGATCCTCCAGGACGAGTTCCCCGCGATGACGCTGTCGAAGCTGCGCTACCTCGAGGAGCAGGACCTCGTCCGGCCGCACCGCGCTCCGTCGGGCTACCGCAAGTACTCCCGCGCCGACGTCGAGCGGCTCCGGTTCGCGCTTGCCGCGCAGCGGGACGCGTTCCTTCCGCTGCGCGTGATCCGCGACCAGCTCGACGACCTGGACGCCGGTCGCGGTGTCCAGGACCCCGTCCTCGCACGGATCGTCGCCCGCGACGGGCAGGTCGTCGCGCCCGCCGCCACCTCGCGGCTGACCTCGACGGAGCTGGCGGACGCGACGGGGGCGAGCGTGGCCGACGTCGAGGGCCTCGCGGAGGCGGGCCTCGTCCCGGTGGACGCGCGGGGCCGGCACCCCGGCGCCGCGGTGCCGGTCGTCGTCGCGGCGGCCGCGCTCGGCAGGCTCGGGGTCGACCCCCGTCACCTGCGCACGGTCCGGCAGGCGGCCGAGCGTGAGGCCGGGACGATCGCCGCGGCACTGGCGCCGCTGCGGGCGGGACGGTCCGGGGCCGACCTCGAACGGGCGAACGCGCGTGCCCGCGAGATGGGTGAGCTCTACGCGCAGCTGCACACCGAGCTGCTCAGGAGAGCGATCTCCGAGCTCTGACGCCCCGCGGACGTGCAGTCCGACGGGAACCCGATACTGCGGGTCCCGGTCCAATAGGCTCGGCACGTGCACGAGATGGAGGTCCAGGGCGTCGAGGTGACGCTCGACGGTGCCCGCGTGGTGCTCCTGCTCAAGGATCCGTCGAGCGGCCGGGTGCTCCCCATCGTCGTCGGGGCCCGTGAGGGTGCGGCCATCGCATCGGTCCAGGCGGGGCTCGTGCCGCCGCGCCCCCTCACGCACGACCTCATGCTCTCGGCGATCCGCACGCTCGGTTCGGAGGTCGTCGCGGTCGTCATCACGGCCCAGCTCGACGGCGTGTTCTACGCCGAGCTCGTGCTGTCGACGGGCGAGACGATCGACTGCCGTCCCTCCGACGGCGTCGCGCTCGCGCTGCGCGCGGGTGCTCCCATCAGGTGCGTGCCGGAGCTCCTGCCCGACCTGGGTGCCGTCCAGGTCGGCCCCGGTGCCGGTGCGGGTACGGCGTCGGGCATCGGTGGTCGCGACAAGGTGGGTCGGGGGACCGACGGCGCCGCGATCGAGGACGCGGTCGCCGAGCTGCGCCGCGAGCTCGAGGGGCTGGGGCCCGACGACTTCGGCGCGCCCGATCCGTCCGCCTGAGCGCCGACCCGTCCGACGTGTGGGCGCGCGCCCGACCGGACGGACGTGCCGTTGACCGGGTGGGCCCACCCCCGACCGGGTGGGCGCTCCCCGGACGGATGGACGTGCCCCTGGCCGGTGAGGGAGCACCTGGGCGGCGACCGCGATGTCGACGACATGCACGACGTCGACACACCACCAGTCACAGCAGTCACATCCGACGCCGACGCTAAACTGGTGTGCGACCCGCCGACAGGCGTCGTTGACCCGGGTCGGCCCGCGTCCTAGCGTGACGGTGTCACCGGGACCCCGCCCCGGTCCCGCCACGAGAAACGGAGCCCACCGTGAGCCCCACGGAAGCCACCGGCGCGCACGCGCGCGGACCGCAGCTTGCCCAGGGCATGTTGTTCGGTGAGACCCTCCCGGACATCGACCAGGACACGGGCTACCGCGGCCCGACCGCCTCCCGCGCGGCCGGCATCACCTACCGGCAGCTCGACTACTGGGCGCGGACGGGGCTCGTCGAGCCGTCGGTGCGTGGGGCGCAGGGCTCGGGCAGCCAGCGGCTGTACAGCTTCCGGGACATCCTCGTGCTCAAGGTGGTCAAGCGCCTCCTCGACTCGGGCGTCTCCCTCCCGCAGATCCGCGTGGCGATCGGGCACCTCAAGGAGCGCGGCGTCGAGGACCTCGCGGGCATCACGCTCATGTCCGACGGTGCGTCGGTCTACGAGTGCACCTCCGACGACGAGGTGATCGACCTCGTTCAGGGTGGGCAGGGAGTCTTCGGGATTGCCGTGAGTCGCGTGTGGCGCGAGGTCGAGGGAAGCCTCGCCGAGCTGCCGACCGAGCGCGCGGAGGCCGAGGACGCGCCGGACGAGCTCGCGCGGCGTCGCGCGGCCCGTGCCCGGCAGGTCGGCTGACTCCTCTCCGACTCGTCTGCTGAGCAGGTGACCCGCAGGGCGGAACCCGTTCCCCGGACGACCGGACGCGCGGGGCACGGTTCGTGGACCAGGACCGACGGCGGGGGAGACCTCCCCGGACGGCATCCCCGGGAGTGACCGAAACGTGATCATTGCACCACTACAGTGCCCTTCATGAGCGTTGCCCCCGGGTGGTACACCGACCCCCACGACGAAGCCAGGATCAGGTACTGGGACGGTTCCATCTGGACCGAGCAGTCGGCCGGGCGAGGTGCGCGACCCGACGACGGGTCCGTGCCCTCCGGCTCCGAGGCCGCGACCGGCGTACTTCCCGCTCAGGGCGGAGGCGAGGCCGGCGTACCGGACGGACACGCACAGGCGGGCGCCTTCGGTGGCCAGCAGGCGGGCGCCGGGTACGGGGCCGGCAGTCCGACGGCCGGTTCGCCCGGTGCCGCTGCCGGATACGGACCGGCGGGTGCGTACGGCGGTCAGCAGGCGGGCGCCGGGTACGGCGCGGGTAGTCCGACGGCGGGCTCGCCCGGTGCCGCTGCCGGATACGGACCGGCGGGTGCGTACGGCGGTCAGCAGGCGGGCGCCGGGTACGGCGCGGGTAGTCCGACGGCGGGCTCGCCCGGTGCTGCTCCCGGATACGGACCGGCGGGTGCGTACGGCGGCCAGCAGGCGGCCGCAGGGTACGGGGCCGGAGCGCCTGGTGGCCTGGGTGGGCCCGGCGGCTACGGCCCGGGTGGCCCCGGCGAACCTGGTGGACCGGGTGGCCCGGCGAACGGTGGGTCCGACGGCAACCGGCGCAGCCCGGCGCTCATCGCCCTGCTCGCGATCCTCGGCGTCGCGATCGTCGGCGTCGGCGGGTACTTCGTGTGGGACGCCGTCGCGGGCGAGGACGACACCGCGTCCGAGACCACCGCGCCTCCCTCCGACGCCCAGCCGAGCACCCCGGGGCCGACGACGGAGCCGGCGAGCAGCGAGGCCCCGACCACGGAGGAGCCCACCACCGAGGAGCCCACGACCGAGGAGCCCACCACCGAGGAGCCCACCACCGAGGAGCCGACGACCGAGGAGCCCTCGGTCGCGCCCGGTGAGTTCGTCGGCAACGACGAGAGCGGAGCAGCCGTCTTCGTCGACCCTGACGGCGAGGGGCTCGGTACCCGCTTCGAGTCGGCGATCGACGCCGACGGGGCCGCCACCGTCACGCTCCGCGTCGACGAGCGCGCCGCCGTCATCATCGGCGGGCACTCTCCGGACGGAGAGGACCTCCGCTTCCAGATCACGGGCGAGGGTGTCGACGAGACGCTCGACGACTCGCAGTCCCTCATGCCCGTCTTCGGTTTCCGCCAGGAGCATCTCGACCCGGCAGACGCCCGCGTCCTCGACCCTGGTGACTACCAGATCACGATCGACGAGTACGGCGGCGACCCGTCGCAGATCATCATGGAGGCGCACTCCGGCACGCTCGTCGTCGGTGTCCCGTCCGACACGCCCGTGACGATCGAGGACGGTCGTCCGTCGGTCTTCATCCTCCACGTGGGCGCGGAGACCCCGCTGCGGGCGGGCGTCCACGGCGACGAGGACACGATGATCCACGTCGTCGACCCCGAGCTGTTCGTCCATGAGAACGACGACGCGCCCCCGGAGCACGAGCCTAGGAACCCGCTGGACGCGTCCGTGGACATCGAGTCGGTCCCGGTGGGTGACAGCGTCATCGTCGCCAGCACGTTCTGGGGCGACGCGACCGACGCCGTCGTGCACATCGAGCCGCGCTGAGCGCGGCCGGGACGGCAGGATGGAGACGCGTTCGGGAGGGCTCTCGGCGGACGGCGACCCACGTGGGGCACGCGGGTCGGAAGACCCTGCGCACGAGGAGCTCGGCGACACGGTGCGTCGGCCGGCTCCCGGCCGTTCCGAGCGGCCACCGGGCGCCACGACGACGCCGCGATACACCGCGTCCGGCGAGCTGGGCTACGGCGGCGACGACGGGACGAGCTACCCCGGATCCTCCAGCCCCGTCCCCACCGGCGAGCACGTCGTCTCCGGCAGCTGGGGCGCGAGCCAGGTCGACGACGAGCCGGTCGAGACGACGACGGGCACCTACGCGGTCCAGGAGCCGGACGGCGGCTACGACGGGTACGCCGCAGTCGGTGCGGGCGCCTATCGCTCCGGCGGCGTCGACCCGTACGGCGGGCAGGCGGCGGACCCCCGGGCACCGATGTGGCAGCAGCCGCCCGCAGGGGGCGCGCCGAACGCGCCCGGTGAGCCGACCACCGACCCGTACGCCGGGCTCACGCCCTCCGGAAGCTTCGGTCACTCGGCCCACGCCGGACAGTCCGGGTACGGCCGGCCCGGGCAGGCGGGACACGGACCCCCCGGCGGTCCGGCGGGCCCAGGAGGTTACGGCGCACCGATCGGACCTGGTGGTCCGAGCGGTTACACAGGGCCCGGTGGTCCGGCCGGCGCAGGCGGTCCGGTCGGCCCCGGTGGACCCGGCCACTCCGGTCGCGCGTACGCCGGCTACCCGCCGGGCGGCTCGGGCGGCAGCAGAGGACCGCTCATCGCCGTCGTGGCGGTCGTCGCGGTCGTCGTCCTCGCGCTCGCCGTCTTCGGGATCTCGCGGATCATGGACGGCGACGATACGGCGTCACCCGAGTCCGACAGTCCGTCCGTGGCCACGGGACCGTCGACGCCCGGTCCGAGCACCCCTGGACCGACCACGCCCGCCCCGACCACCCCGCCGCCCCCGGGCACCGAGGGCTCGGCCGGGGGTGACGGGGACGTCTCCGGGCTCGCCTACGTCGTCGACACCGCGGGCAACGACCTCGGTGCATCCCTGGACGGGGCGTTCCCCCAGGACGGGCTCTACACGTCCACGCTCCGGATCACCGAGCGGACCCCGGTGGTCGTGGCCGCCTACTCGCCGGACATGGCCGACCTCGTCGTCACGATCGAGGGCAACGGCGTGAGCCACGAGCTGACCGACTCGACCGAGCCCATCACGTTCCTCGACTTCAGCGGGTATCCGTCGACGTCCGATCCCAGCGGGGCGTTCGTCCTCGAGCCCGGCGACTACGAGATGGTGGTGACGACCGAGGACGGCGACCCGGCGGCGTTCGAGCTCGGTGTCGCCTCGGGCGACGGGACCTCGCTCGGCAACGGCGACGAGGTCGACGTCTCGGTGGAGGCCGGCGACGCGGTGCTCTACGCCGTCACGCTCGAGGAGGGGCAGGAGCTGACCGCCACCCTCGTGGGAGACAGCACGGACCCGATGCTGCTCGTGGTCGAGCCCGACGGCGACGTCCGGCGCAACGACGACTGGGACAGCTCGTCGGGCTACACCGGTGAGGATCTCCCGAACTGGCTCGACTCGGCCCTCACCGTGTCCGGCGGGGCGGGGGAGTACGTCCTCATCGTCACCACCTACGCCGGCCTGGGCGGCGACATGGTCGCCCAGGTCACGATCGAGTAGCCCACCGCGCCGCCCGTGTGTGAGTCTCACCGCCGTGGGGCGGTCTACCCGCCCGGAATGCCGGGGGAACGCGCCGGTCGTGGCTACCCTCGACGAGTCCGGACGTCGCGGGAGGCCGCGTCGTCTCTTGCTCGTACCCGGAGGAATCGTTGAGCACCGTCGAGGCAGGTTGGTACTCGGACCCCTGGGAGGACGGCAAGATCCGCTTCTGGGACGGCGTGACCTGGACCGACGAGCAGTACGACGCCGAGGACTCCGAGTACGACGTGCACGGCGACGAGGATCCGACACCGCCGGTCGACCACACGGTCGCCCCGTCCTCGGTCCTGCGGTCCGGTCAGGCCTTCGGGTCCGTCCCGCCCGCTCAGGACACACCGGCCGCCGACCAGGGCGTCCCACCGTCGGCGCCCTCCGCGCCGGGGTACGGGCAGATGCCGCCGTCCGCGCCCTCGGCGCCCGGCTACGGGCAGATGCCCCCGTCGGCCGCCTCGGCGCCCGGCTACGGGCAGATGCCGCCGTCGGCCGCCTCGGCGCCCGGCTACGGGCAGATGCCGCCGTCGGCCGCCTCGGCGCCCGGCTACGGGCAGATGCCCCCGTCCGCGCCCTCGGCGCCGGGTTACGGCGCGCCGGGATACGGCGCGCCGGGCCAGCCGACGGGCGGCACCCCCGGCTCCGTCAGCGGCTGGTCCGCGGGCTCCTCGGCCGAGGCCGGCTGGGCAGGTCAGACCGGCCCGGGCTTCTACGGACTGCCGGGCGCGGGCTCCCCGTCGTCGACCGGACCGGTCGCCGCCTCCGGGAACACCGCACCGTTCGGTGACGGGTACGGCGGCTACGCCGCGACCGGCGCGGGCTCCTACGCCTCCGGCGGGACCGCGGCGTACCCCCAGGGTCCCGGCCAGCCGTGGGCCGGATCTCCCGAGAGTGCGGGCGGCTTCCCGCCCCAGGCCCCGGGCTTCGGCGGGTCGCCCCAGGCCGGTGGTTACGGAGGCCCACCGCAGGGAGGTGGGGGGTACGGGTCGGGCGCCAAGCGATCGGGCCTGTCGCCGCTCCTGGCGGGTGGCCTCGTCCTCGCGATCGTCGCGGTGCTCGGCGTCGGCGCCTACTTCATCTTCTTGTCCGGCGACGACGATCCGTCCGCCGGCGGTGGCGGGGGCGGCGGCTCGTCGCAGCCCGCACCTGGGCCCGCGCCCGCGGACGCTCTCACGCTCACCGACTCGTCCGGCGCCGAGGTGCCCGAGTCCGGCACCGTCACCGTGCCGGCCGACGGCGCGTGGACGGGAACCATCACGGTCACCGAGCGGACCGGCTTCCTCGCGCTCGCCGCGTACGGCGAGGCCGACCCGCAGATCGCGGTCTCGGGCGAAGGTGTCTCGGTGGAGGTCGACGATGTCGGGTCCGCCTCGCGCGACCTCGCACCCCTCGGCGGCGACTCCGGTCTCGACGCCGCCGTCGGTCTCGTGCTCGAGCCGGGGACCTACACGATCGAGGTCACCGACTGGCTCGGGAGGGACGCCGAGGTCCCGTTCCAGTTCCGCTCCGGGCTCCAGGGCACGCTCTCGAACGGCGCGCCGGTCGATGCGACCGTGGCGGCGAACGACGTCGTCCTCATGGCCACCGAGCCCGCGTCCTCCTCCGGGTCGGTCCACACCCTGCTGCAGGAGGGTTCCGACCCGCAGCTCGTCGCCTTCCCGGCCGGTACCGGTGAGGCGCTCTACAACGACGACGGGCGGTCCCTCGCGCCCGCGGACATCGCCGACCAGATGTCGAGCCTGGACTCCTACATCGACATCTCCGCGAGCGAGCCGACCCTCGTCGTGCTGACGATGTGGCAGGAGCGGGCCGGCAGCGCGTCGGTGACCTACACCGACCAGTAGCAGCCCCAGACGTCCGACCACCCCCACCGCGCGGTCACGGGGCGCAACGACCGCTCGGTCAGCCCGTGAGCTCACCGAGCCGGTAGGCCGTCCGGTGCCCCGAGTCCTCGCGGGTGATCTCCACCTCGACGAGCCCGTGCGCGTCGACGCGGTACTCCTCCGTCACCGTCGGCCCGTCGTCGATCCGCCGGACCGGTCGGGCGGCAAGGTCCCCGACGTCGAACAGCTCCGCCGAGTACGGCACGCGCACCTCGGCGAACGGCACGATGTCGCCGCGGGGGTGCCCGTCGTCGTCGATCGCGGAGTACTCGACGAACCGGAAGAACCCGATGTCGTGGGCGGCCCGGTAGGTCCGGCGTGCCACGACGCCGCCACCCGAGGGCAGGACGTCGTCCGGCGCGAGCACGGGGTCGAGCAGCGTGCCGCGCCCGTGGTCGGCCTCCCGGAAGACGCCGAAGCCACGGGAGAGCCGGTCGGTGAGCGAGTACCCCGAGTCGGGGTCCGCCGCGACGGCGAGCCCGATCGCCGTCGACGCCGACGGGTACGGGGAGCGGTGCACACGCCGTCCGTAGTGGCGCCGCAACAGCCGTGGCACGAGGGGGAGCGACGTGGCGCCGCCGACGAGGTAGATGCCGGCGACGTCCGCGAGACCGGGTGCCGACTCGTCGTCGCCCCCGAGCAGCGGGGCCATCGCAGCGACCGTGCGTTCGACGAGCGGGGCCGCCGCCGCGTAGAGGTCGTCGACCGTGACGGAGACGGGGCGACCCTCGACGTCGAGAGCGAGGCGGCGCGACTGCGGGTGCACCGCCTCCTTCGCGACGCGTGCCTGCTCGAGGAGGTCGTCCGCGGCATCGGTGGAGCGTCCCTCGAGCTCGGCGGCGTCGGTCCCC
The DNA here is from genome assembly GCF_057652375.1 of Georgenia sp. Z1344. NCBI lineage: Bacteria > Bacillati > Actinomycetota > Actinomycetes > Allobogoriellales > Allobogoriellaceae > Georgenia > Georgenia sp. Z1344. Next base: position 3,305,062 of record NZ_CM172728.1, read on the forward strand.
GCGGCGCGCGCGGCGAGCTGGGCGAGCACGACGTCGACGTCGTCCCCGCCGACGTCGTTGAGACCGGCCGAGGCGAGCACGTCGTGGCTCGTCCCGTCCACGCTGACCAGCGAGGCGTCGAAGGTGCCCCCGCCGAGGTCGTACACGAGGACCCGGGTGCGCCGGCTGGAGATGGTGCGGGTCTGCCGGTGCGTGTACTCGAACCCGGCGGCGGACGGCTCGTTGAGCACGGCCACGACGTCGAAGCCCGCCAGCCGGAACGCCTCCAGAGTGAGGTAGCGCTGGGCGGTGTGCGCGTGGGCGGGGACGCCGACGGCGACGCCGAGCGCGTCATCGAGGTCAGGGTCGGCGACGGACGAGCGGGTGCGGATCTCGGTGCGCAGCGCGTCGAGGAACGAGGTGAGGACGTCGAGGATCGGGACGGTGCGCCGGCCGACGCGAACCTCGGAGCGGGCGCTGACGTCAGGCCGGGCGAGCACGCGCTTGACGGACCGCAGCAGAGGGGCGCCCGCGCGGTGCGCCTCCTCGGCCGCGAACCCGTGGACGAGACTCCCGTCGACGTACGCGCTGACCGACGGGACGTGGTCGTGCCAGTCGCCGTTCTGGTCCACGAAGGAGACAACCGGGTAGTTGCCCCGGTCGGCTGCGGCGACGATCGTGCGGGTGGTTCCGAGGTCGACCCCGAGGCGCATGCCTCGAGGCTAGCGGCACGGCCGCGGGGGCACGCCGAGCGTCCGGCGGGACCTGTGGTCGGGTGGCTCGTGGCTCGTGGCTCGTGGCTCGTGGCTCGTGGCTCGTGGCTCGCGCCGGCGAGTGGAGCCGTGAGTGTGCGCGGGGGTCGGGACCGCCCGTGAGCCCGACCGAACGATGCCGGGGTGCGGGGTCGATGGTTCCCAGGTCTATCCTCGTCCGGTGCCTCCTGCGTCGTCGTCCCCGACCGGCACAGGACCCGTCCGCCCACGCCCCGAGCACCTGCAGCCCGGCCTCGTCGCGCTCGTGGTGCTGGGCGGCACGCTCGGCACGGCGGCCCGCGCCGGCATCGACGCGGTGCTCGGCGGCGCTCCCGGTGAGATGCCGTGGGCGACCGGTGCAGTCAACGTCGTCGGCGCCGCGATCCTCGGGGCGCTGCTCGCCCTGCTCACCACGGTCCCGGCCGGACCGGCGAGGCGCGCGCGGCTCCTCGTGGGGACCGGACTGCTGGGCGGATTCACGACCTACTCTGCGCTGTCCCTCCAGACGGTCCAGCTGGCGCAGGCCGGTCGCGGCGTGGCGGCCCTGTTCTACGCGCTCGGGTCGGTCGCCCTCGGTGTCCTCGCCGCGTACCTCGCCCACGCCGGGGCGTTCCGGGCCGTACGGGCACGGCGGCGCGGTGCCTGCGGGGGAGCCGCATGAGCCCAGCGACCTCTGGGGGAGCGGCATGAGACCGGCGACCTCTGGGGGAGCGGCATGAGCCCGCTGACCTGGCTGCTCGTCTCGGTGGCCGGCGGGCTGGGGGCCGGGTCGCGGTTCATGCTCGACGGCGCGCTCACCACCGCGCTACGCCCGTCCGTCCCCGTCGGGACCGTTGTCGTCAACCTCATCGGGTCGTTGCTGCTCGGCGTCGTCGTCGGCGTCGGAGCGGGCGGTTCCGGCGGAGGAAGCGGGTGGTCGCCGGAGCTGACGACAGTCGCCGGCACAGGCTTCCTCGGCGGGTTCACCACGTTCAGCACGGCGAGCGTCGACATCGTGCGCATGCTTTCCGCGCGCCGTCCGGTCACGGGCGCGGTGGTCTGCCTCGGCATGCTCGTCGGCGGCGTGGCGGCCGCGTGGTGCGGGTGGGAGCTCGCGCGCTGAGTGGGCCGCCGCGTGGTGCGGGGTCGGTGCTCGCGTACTGGACAGATGGATGCTCGTGCACCGAGCGAACACCCCGGCCCGATCCGACGGAGCCGGCGTCAGTAGTCGCCGACGAGCCGGGAGAGAGCCTCCGCCCGGTGCGGCTGGACCCAGGCGGCGTGGTTCGGGAGGTGCACGGTGGCGCGGTCCGGCGGGGTGAGCGCCTCGCAGAGACGGGCGACGGCGACGAGGTCGAGCAGGGCGCCCCACACGTCCGCCTCGACCCGGGTCCGACGGCCCTTCAGCGTGAGGTCGATGCCGGCGGGAATCTCCCCGGACGCCTCGTACACGACCTGAGCGTCGGTCAGCCGGTCCCAGGTGCCGGCGGTGCGGGCGATCTCCCCGACCACCGCGATCCAGTCCTCCGAGGAGTCCGCCATCGTGTCCTCCGGCGGGAATCGGAACACGTTCGACCAGACCGGGATGTCACCGCGGACCGGGTGGTGGACGACGGCGTCGAGGAACGGGTCCCAGTCGGCAGGGTCGGCCACGGGGACGACGGCGTCCGCCACCTGATCGACGCTCAGCCTCGGGTCGAGCCGCAGGCCCGCCTCGACCAGGGCACTCACCCGTCGGCGCACGTCTCGACCTGCCTCGGGGTCGGAGCTCGCGGTGGCGCCGGGGATGTCGCCGTCGGGCGTGGTGGTCGGTCCGAGACCGTCGAGCGTGCTGGGTGTGGTCCCTGCCGCCGAGTCGTCCGCCGAGGCGTCCGACGTGGCACCCCGCGCGGCATCGCTCGTCGCCAGGTCGAGCGCCGGGGCCCGTGACAGCCGGACGGCGATGGCTCGTGCCTCGCGCGCGTGCTCCTTGGGGACGAGCAGGCGCCGGTAGTCCGATCCGTGGCCGGCTCCGGAGCCCGAGCTGGATCCGGGCCCCGAGGTCGGGCCGGAGCTGTCGTCGTCCCGGTCGCCCGCTCCGGCGTCGTCCGGCGTCGACCGGAGGAGCGGGACGGCGACCAGGCGCGGCGGCACGAGCTGGGCGAGGAGCGCGTCGAGCACCGGCGCGAGCTCGCTGCCCTCGAGCGGGACGGTGAGCGGCGTGCCACCGAGCGCGACCGTCACCGAACCCTGGTCGCCGTCGAGGGTGGCCTCGACCTCGCCGACGTGTCCCGTCGCCCCGAGAGCTTCCTCGGCGCTGGCAAGCGTGCGGCGGACCGACGCCGCGGCGTCGTCGTCAGTGGCACCCGCTGGGAGGTGGGCGTCGCCGACGACGAGCTCGCGCACCGGCCGCTCCAGGGAGCGCCCCGCGCCGAGGAGAAGGAGCTGGAGGGGGAGCGGGGTAGGTCCCGTCGACGGGACCCGACGCCGAAGCTCGTCGACGTCGACCCCGTCGCGCAGGTGCAGGCCCAGCCCGGTCAGGGCGGCGAGCTGTCTGGTCAGCGGGGCGTCGTCGGGCAGGTCCACGGGCGAGGGGCCGGTCGACGCGGGAGAGCTGCGCGACTCGTGCCCGGGTCGGGCAGATCGGGCAGGTCTGGCAGGTCGGCCGGGCCGGCCCTGCTGCCCGGACGTGGCGCTGCGCCGGTCGTCGCCCGATCGGCGGCTGAACGGCCACATGTGGGTCCTCCTCGTGTCGGTCCGCCCGCGGCGCAGGACGCGTCCCCTCCACGGTAGGTCACACCGTCGGGGTCGTCCCGCACAAAGCGCGAGTTCCTCGCGGCGAGTGCGGGGACTTCTCCTGACGAGTGCGGGGAGCCCTTGGCGAGTGAGCAGCTTTCCGCCTCACCATCACCCCCGTCGACGACGAAGCGGGCCCCGCACCCATCAGGATGCGGGGCCCGCTCACTGGTCGAACCGACAACCGCTCACTCGTCGATCAGCATGAGTGCGGGGATCCGGTCACGAGTGCGGGGATCCGCTCACCGACTGGTGGACGGATCCCCTCACTCGCCGATGGGGTCAGCGGCGGATGCCGAGGGTGTCCGCGCCGTCGCCGTTCCAGTCGCCGACGAACACCTCGTCGCCCGAGCGGCCGTAGCGGACCTCGCGGTCCGCCCAACCACCGGTGAGGGTGTTCGACATCAGGTACAGGTTCCCGCGACGCGAGGCGAACGTGTCGCTCCCGTCCCCGTCCCAGTCACCCACGAGCACCTGGTCGCCCGCGCGGCCGTAGTCGAACTCCGCGTCCGCCCAGCCCGAGCTGAGCGAGTTGGACACGAAGTACCGGGCCCCACGACGCACCGCGAACGTGTCAGACCCGTTGCCGTCGTAGTCACCGACCAGGACCTGGTCGTTCGCGCGGCCGTAGTCCAGCTCGGTCTCCGCGTCCCCACCGACGAGCTCGTTGGTGAGGAAGTACGAGTTGCCCCGACGCACGGCGAAGGAGTCCACGCCGTCACCGTCCCAGTCACCCACGAGGACCGTGTCCCCGGAGCGGCCGAACGTCAGCTCCACGTCCGCGCTGCCCCCGTAGAGGGAGCTGGACAGGAAATAGGCGTTCCCACGGCGGACCGCGAGCGTGTCGCTGCCGTTGCCGTCCCAGTCACCCACGAGCACCTGGTCGCCGGGGCGACCGAAGGAGAACTCGTGGTCCGCCCAGGCGTCCCAGCCGTCGTTGAGGTAGAACCCACGACCCGGGGTCGGGGGAACAGGCTCACCCGGCTCCTCCGGCTCCTCGTCGTCGGACTGCGTCGAGACGACGAGGTCACGCATGCTGCCCGTGTTGTCGAACGAACCGAACCCGACCCGACCGGAGTCGAACGTCGTGTCGGTCGCCGTCATGAGCGGATGCTCGAGACCGTCCACCCAGACGGCGATCTCGCCGGTATCGGCGCAGTGGACGAGCCGGACGTCGTGCCAGGCGTCGTCGGTGATCGCGGGCGGCGCACCGACGGAGGCCTCCTCGTCCCACTGGTCGTCGATCCGCAAGCGGTCGGCGCCGTCGACGAGGAAGATCCCGTTGTGCGGGTAGATCGCGTTGTCCTGCGAGAGGTGCGCGTAGTAGTACTCCGTGTCCGACTGGTGCCCGAACACGAGGATTATGTCGCGGTTGTTGACCGACGGGGGAGCGTCGAGCCGGACCTCCGCCTCGATCTGGACCGTGCCGACCGGGTCGCCCGAGGCGAGCAGTGCGTACTCGAACGGCCGGCGGATGCCGTCGTCCGGGTTGGTTCCCGGCTCGGTCATCGTGATCATGTCGCCGGGGAAGTCCCAGCTCTCCGGGGTCCGCGGCGCCCAGTTCTCCTCGGCCATGAGGTCGGTGCGCTCGGTGTCGAACGAGCACTCCGGCGCTGACGGCGGGTCGACGGGCTGGACCCCGTAGGCCGCATACTGCGCCGCCATCTGCTCGGGCGTCGGCACGGTGTCGAGGATGACGACGTCGTCCATGCGGCCGTCGAAGGCGTTTCGCTCCCGGTCGTTCTGCGGGAAGCTCCCGCCGATCTTGATGCCCGCGGGGTTCGTGTCCGAGGTCGTCCCCTCGCCCCACGTGTTGTCCGCCGTGTACTCGCCCTCGAGCTCCTCGCCGTTCATGTAGAGCCGCATCTCGCCGGCCTCGTAGTCGAAGGTCGCGGCGAGGTGCACCCACTCGTTGCGGGCGAGGATCTCGTCCCACGGCATCGTGGCCGCGTACGTCCACGACCCTTCGCCGTCGACCCGGCGGCCGAGCGCGACTAGCCGTAGCTCGCCGTCGACCTCGATGACCTCGAGCAGGGCACGGACGCCGTGCCCGTCGGAGTCGCCCGAGAGGACGCCGGCGAGACCGATGGCGTTGAACACGTCGTCCGGGTCGGTGGACTCCGAGTTCGGCACCGGGTGGTCGCCCGTCGGCTTGAACCAGCCCATGATCGAGATCTGTCCGGCGTCGGCAAGGGCGCCCAGGGACTCGACGCCCTCGGGGTCGTAGATGCCGGCCTTCCAGTCGTCGTTCGACGCCTCCTCCGGGCTCAGCTGCTGGGTCTGGAGCGCGCGGCCGGCGCCGGGATAGGCCTCGTCGGCGACGCGCATGAGCTCACCGCCGTTGACGAGCTCGATGTCGGTGCCAGAGCGGCCGAGGTCGTCCTCCCACGCCGGGGCGTCGGCCACCGGGTGGTCGAACGTGTAGTGGCTGACGACGTTGCGGGCGAGCTCGGGCAGGACGGTCGTGTCCGGCACCTCGTGCGCGCCGGTCACGCGCCACACCCGGCCGTCGGCCTTCGAGATCAGGTAGAGCTCCCCGGAGGCGTCCGACCCGAAGCGGAGGTCGACCCGCGAGTCCCCGACGAGCTCGGCAAACGTGGTCTCGACGCCCTCGTGGACGACCCGCAGCTCCTCGATCGGCGTGAGGTCCTCGGGGTCGCCGTCGTTGCGCTGCATCGCGGCGGCGTCCGTGGACAGGATCCAGCCGCGGACGAGGTCGGTGAAGAGGTACCGGCCCTGCAGCTCCGGGATCTCACCCCGGTAGACGAACCCGCCGTTGACCGCCACACCGGCGTCGCCGGTCTGGCCCGGGTCGCGGTTGTGGTCGTACGCGGCCACCGGGTAGGTGTAGCCGGCGTCGTCCTCGGGCAGGGGATAGATCTGCCGCTCGTGGGCGAGGAACGGCCCCTCCCGCTCGGACCAGCCGAAGTTGTCGCCCGCCTCGACCTCGTATATCGACTCGACCTGCCACTCGCCGATGTGACCGAGGTAGAGCGCGTGCTCGCCGCCGGTGTCCCAGCTGATGCGGTGGGGATCGCGCATCCCGATGGCGTAGGTCTCACCGAGCGCACCCTCGACGTCGACGAACGGGTTGTCGGCGGGGATGCCGTACTCGCCGTTCGCGCTGTCGTCGCCGAGCGGGTCGATCCGCATGATCGTGCCGTGCGGGGTGGCGAGGTCCTGCGGGTTGCCGTTGTCGACCCCGTTCCCGCCGTCGCCGACGAGGATGTAGAGCATCCCGTAGTCGGCGTCGCCCTCGGTCACCGTGGGGTTGAAGGCGATCTGCTGGACGGTGTGCACGCGCCCGGCGAACGGGACGCGCATGATCTCGCGGCTCGTGCCCGAGAACGTCTCGGCCGCGGGGTCGTCGGCGGTCCACTCGGTGATGACGCTGTGGAACGCCGTGCCCTCGAACTCCGGGAAGTCCGGCTCGTCCTCCGTCAGGGCGGTGCCACCCTCGGTGTGCACGGTGTAGAAGATGCCGTTCTCGGCGAAGTCCGGGTGGAACTCCGCGAAGCCGAATCCCGTGCCGAGGCCGGCGTGGTTGTGGAAGTTGTCGGCGAACTGGTCGCGGACGTTGAGGTAGTCGACGTAGTCGCCGGACTCCCGGTCGACCATGAACAGGCTCTCGTTCATGTCGACGACCATGAGACGCCCTGAGTCGTCGGGCGCCTCGTCGAGGTGGGTGATCCGGTTGTGCCGGACCAGGCGCTCGTCGGTGGGCTCCGGGGTGGGGGAGGACTCGGGGAGCTGCACGAGCTCCTCGACCTCGATCGCGAGGCTCGACAGGGTCGGGTCGGGCAGCGGGTTGAGCAGGGGGTCCCCGACGGGGTCGTCCGCCTGGGCGGCCGGTGCGACGACGAGGGTCGCGCACATCGCGGCTCCGGCGGCGACGGTCACCGCCGTTCGTCGTCGTCGTCGGGCACGGGGTGTCTGTCGCCGGTCGGAGAACTGCCGTATGGACGTCATCGTCACGCTCCTTCATCGGAAAGCGTTTTCCTGGCAATTCACAACGGTAGGACCAGCCCATGGACCTGATCAATCGTCCTCACGGATGAGATTCGGACGGCGGGGGCGCGTCGTGCGCGACCGGATGCCGGCGGGTGCGATGTCCGGGGGAGCCGGTCACGGATGCGGGGGTCGGAACGACGGGGACACGTCGTGCGCGACGCCGACGGGCGGGACATCCGCGGGGGAGTCGCCGGTGTCGGGGCCGGTCCGTACCGTGCCGAGCGGACGCGCGCCGACCGGGTGCGCGCGATGAAGGGGGATCGTCATGGTCGACGTCGTGCTGTTCCATCACGTGCAGGGGCTGACCGAGGGGGTGCGGGCGCTGGCCGAACTGCTGAGTGCCGGCGGAAGGCACTCCGTGGTGACTCCCGACCTGTTCGACGGACGGACGTTCGGCAGCATCGAGGAAGGGTTCGCCGCCTTCACCGAGATCGGCGAGGACGTGGTCCTGCAGCGGGCGGCACGCGCCGTGGACGAGGTGGAGCGCCCCGTGTACGCGGGGATCTCGCTCGGGGTCATGGTGGCTCAGCGACTGCTCCAGCAGCGCGGAGACGCCCGCGGCGCGCTGTTTCTCGAGGGCGCGATGCCGGTCTCCGGCGAGTGGGCCGACGGGCCGTGGCCGGCCGGCGTTCCCGCCCAGATCCACGGCATGGACGACGACGAGTTCTTCGCCCATGAGGGCGACATCGACGCGGCACGGGAGATCGTCGCCGCCGTCGGGCCCGGGCGCGGTGAGCTCTGGACCTATCCGGGCAGTGCCCATCTGTTCACCGACTCGTCGGTGCCGCAGCATGATCCGGGGGCGACGGCGATCGTCGTCGAGCGCGCGGTCGCTTTCCTCGACGGGCTCCAGCAAGCTGCGTAGCGTCGGAGCAGATCCGGTGTCGCGATGGGGCGCGGCCGGTCTCGCACCCGGACGCATTCGGTCGGGACGCGTCGCTCCCCGAGAACGGTCCGGGATCTTTGTCGGTGGGTTATGTTGCGTCTGTCACTGTCCTGATCACGTCCGAAGCCGCACGATCGCGGCCTCGGGCGCCATACGTGCGAGGAGGCACGCATGTCCGACAGCCCCGATGGACGCCCGACAGGCAGCACGCCGGCACCGTCCCGCGACGCGTCCGACAGCGGGGCGGTCCTCGGGCGGCTGATGCGCCCTCTCAACACCCTGGTCGAGCGCTACGTACCCTCGGCCCGCTGTTCGCGATCGTCCTGACGTTCGTCGTCGTCATCCTGGCTCTGATCCTCACGGACGCCGGGCCGAGGACGATCGTCGTCGAGTGGGGGAACGGGCTCTCCGGCCTGCTCGCGTTCATGACGCAGATGGCGCTCATCCTGCTGCTGGGCTACATCCTGGCGAGCACGCGCCCCGTCATGCGCCTTCTCCGCGCCCTGGCACGCGTGCCGAGGAGCCCGATCCAGGCTTATCTGTTCGTCTTCCTGGTGGCGGCGATCGCCTCGCTCATCACCTGGGGCCTCGGTCTGGTCGCCGGCGCGCTGCTCGCCCGCCAGGTCGCCTACGAGTTCCGGAGCCGGGACGTGCCCGTGCACTTCCCGATGCTCGTAGCCGCTGCCTTCTCCGGTTTCGTGGTGTGGCACATGGGGTACTCGGCGTCCGGCCCGCTCCTCGCGGCCACGCCCGACTCGTTCGTGGTCGACCAGCTCGGTGAGCCCCTCCCGATCTCCGAGACGATCTTCAGCTCGTGGAACGTGATCGGAGCGGTGGCGACGATCGCCCTCGTTGCGCTCGGCCTGTTCCTCGTGGCGCCGAGGCGGGGGAGCGCGATCAAGGTGCTCGAGATCGACGCCCGCGAGAAGGACGTGGAGATCGACGACGCGGTCGAGACCCCCGCCGACCGCGCCGACGCCTCCCGTATCCCCACGCTGCTCGTCGGCCTCATGCTCGTGGCGTACCTCGTCCTGCACTTCATCGACGGCGGCAGCCTGACGCTCGACATCGTCAACTGGAGCTTCCTCGCGCTCATCATGTTGCTCGTCCGCAACCCGTTCGAGCTCGTCACGCTGACGAAGCGAGCCGCCGCGAACGTCGGCGAGATCCTGCTCCAGTTCCCCCTCTACGCAGGAATCATGGGGATGATGGCCGGAACGGGGCTCATCGCCGTCTTCTCGGACGCGCTCGTCTCGATCTCCAACGAGTACACCTTCGGGCTGTTCGCCCTCCTCTCCGCCGGACTGGTCAACTTCTTCGTCCCGTCGGGCGGCGGGCAGTTCGCCGTGCAGGCACCCATCATCCTCGAGGCGGCGCGCGACCTCGGCGTCGATCCCTCGATCGCCATCATGGCCGTGGCCTACGGCGACCAGTGGACGAGCATGATCCAGCCGTTCTGGGCGCTCCCGCTGCTGGCGATCGCCGGCCTGAAGATGCGCGACATCCTCGGGTACACGACGAGCACGCTCATCATGTCCGGGATCGTGTTCGCAGCGACCCTGCTCGTGGCCAGCCTGATCTGAGAGGGATGCGGCCGGGGAGCGGCGTCGGCGCTGCCCCTCGTGCGTCAAGGTCGGTCGCTGGTCGTGGATCCGGCGGTCGCACCGGTGGGCGGCGGCACCGCGTCGTCGTCGATCGTGTCCGCGAGGCGCCCGAGCAGGGTTGTCAGCCGGTCGACGTCCGCGGTCGACCAGCCGGCGAGGAGTCGCGCGGCGACGTCCCCGACCTCGTCCTCGTAGTCGTCGAGCAGGACGCGCCCCTCCGCGGTGATGCTCACCGCGACGGCACGTCGGTCCTCCGGGTCCGGCGTGCGTGCGACGAGGTCGCGCCGCGTGAGCCTGCCGATCTGCACCGTCATCGTCGAGCGGTCGACCTCCTGCCAGGCGGCGAGCTCGCTCATCCGCACCGGCCCGGTGTCGGCGATGCGGCGGAGCAGCCAGCCGTCGACGGGGGAGAGGTCGGGTGCGTCCCGGCGTCGCCGGTCGCGATCCATCCAGCGTTGGATGGAGCTGAACGCGCGGTACATCGTGCGGCCCAGCGCGAGGGCCTGGGTGGGGTTGGTCGGGTTCACGGTTGCTCCGGGTCGACATCGACTAGTTTGATTGGTACACTCAAACTATCATGGCAGCAGTCCGGCGAGAAGGGGAGAGCGAATTGACCGACACGACGCCGACAACCAATCCTGCGACCGAGGGGCCCGTGCTCGACCGGGTCGTCATCGGGCACTACGACAGCTACGTCGGCGCCGAGCGGGCGGTCGACCTGCTCGCCGACAAGGATGTCGACGTCGCGACCGTCAGCATCGTCGGGCACGACCTCAAGTCGGTCGAGCTCGTCACCGGCAACATGAGGTTCGGCAAGGCGGCCCTGTACGGACTCGGCGGGGGCGCCTGGCTGGGCCTGCTCGTCGGGCTTCTGCTCGGCATCTTCCTGCCGTCGCCCGTCTGGGCGGAGGTCGTGCTCGGATCGGTCGTCTTCGCCGCCGTGTGGGGGCTGATCTTCGGGCTCGCCGGCTACGGACTCGTCGGCCGTCGCCGCAGCTTCCGGTCGACCAGCGGCACGCGGGCCTCGGTGTACACGGTCGAGGTGCCGGCCGACATCGCCCGGCAGGCGACCCAGGTGCTCGACGCCGGACGATGAGCCGATCACCGGCCGGTCCGTGGCTGCGATCCCGGGTCTGGCCCGAGGTCGCGGCCACGGTCGTGTCCGGGGGTGGCGACGGCTGGCGGGCGGGGATGTCGTGCCACTCCCGCACGAGGCAGTTCCGCCGCTGCGGTGCCGAGGCGTGGGGAGGGGGATGTTGCGTGGGGCGACCGACGGGACGAACGACCGTCCGACGCCCCTCCGGGCTGTCGCGCGAGGGGACCGTCTCGCTCGACAGAATGACATAATGTGCATTATCGGATCGTAAGGAACGGGAGTTGCATCTGATGCGACTACTCCCGTGCGGCGACGTGCTGGGTGTCCGTGCAGGTCAACTCCATATTGCAGGCACCGGTCCTCGGAATGTGGTGGGCCGGCCTTGCGGCGTTCGGGCTCGTGGGCGTAGGTTCCATGCATTAGATGCAGGATTCCACGGGATCTGGGGGCGTCGTGAAGGGTGTTCCGGGCTTCGTCCCACGGGTGCTCCGCGACGGCGAGGTAGCGCTGTTCCGCGCGGAGGACCGCGTGTTCGACGCGATGCTCGAGGGCTGGAAGGCGCAGATGCTGGCCCGCGGGCTGGCCACGCAGACCATCGAGGGCCGCTGCCGCGTGCTGCGCCGGTTCCAGGAGTACTCCGGGATGTACCCGTGGACCTGGCAGCCCGTTGACCTGGACGACTACATGGCCGAGCGCCGCTCCGGCGAGAAGCCAATCAGCCTGACGACGCTACGGTCGGACAGCAACGCGATCGCGATGTTCTGCGCCTACACGACGGCACCGACTTACGGCTGGCGCGAGTTCTGCGAGCAGACCTTCGGCGAGATACCCGCGCAGATCGCCTTCGACTGGAACACCCCCCGTCACACCGCCGATGACGCAGTGCCCACGCAACGGCGCGCATTCAAGCAGGCGGAGCTCCAGATGCTCTTCGACCACATGGACGACCTCGTCGACCGCGAGCATGCCGTCGGCAGCAAGCGTTGGCTGCCGGTGCTGCGCGACTCCGTCGCGTTCAAGGTCTGCTACGCCTACGGGCTTCGTCGCCGCGAGGTCACGATGCTCGACCTGCACGACTTCGGCCCGAACCCGCACGTGCCTGCCTACGGTGAGTACGGCGCGGTGATGATCCGGTGGGCCAAAGGGACCGCTGGATCTGGGCCTCGCCGCCGCACCGTCCTCACGGTTCCCGAGTTCGAGTGGGTCGTCGGCCTCCTGCGGTTCTGGGTCGACGACGGCGTCCGCGACCGGTTCCCCACCGCCGACCGTTCGGCCGCGCTGTGGCCCAGCGAACGAGCCGACCGGATCACGCTGGGCAGCCTTGGGGACTCCTTCGCCGCTGCGCGCGACGCGGTCGGCCTGCCCAAGGAGCTCGGCCTGCATTGCCTACGCCACTCCTACATCACCCACCTGATCGAGGCCGGCTACGACCCGGCGTTCGTGCAGACCCAGGCCGGCCACGCCTACGCCTCGGTCACCAGCATCTACACCTCCGTCGGTGACGACTTCAAGCAGAAGACGATCCAGAAGATGATCGCCCGCCGCATCGCACGCCCGAAGGAGGCCAACCCCGATGGCTGAGCAACGCCGCATCGGCTACAAGTGGAACCTGCGCACCGTCATGGCGCAGCGGAACCTGTGGAAGAGCACCGAGCTCATGCCGCTGCTGAAGTCGCGGGGCATCAACCTCTCCGAGAGCCAGGTCTACCGACTCGTCACCGGCACACCCGAGCGCATCCCGGCACGCACGTTCGCCGCTCTGTGCGACATCCTCGACTGCGAGCCCAACGACCTGTTCGAGCCCTACGTCGAGATGCGCGCAGCGAGCACAGCGGACGCGCCCAAGCGGCCCGAGGACCTCGGCCTGAGACCAGGGGACCCGATCGCGCGGCGCGTGCGGATCATCAGGGACGACGAGAATGGCTAGGCCGCGACCGCCAAGCGATCCAACCCGATGGCCACTCCCCTGCGCCCGCTGCGGTGAGCACCACCAGATCGCGGCCCACTGGCCCGACGGCAGCGTGTGCCGCTACTGCTACCAACAGGCCAAGCGAACCCGTGGCACCTGCTCCTGCGGCCACGACGGCGTCCTGCCCGGCCGCATCGACGGCCAGCCAGCCTGCAGACGATGCACCGGCGTCACGCTCAACATCGACTGCACCACCTGCGGCGCCGAGGACGAGCTCTACCGCGGCACCCAGTGCTGGACGTGCGAACTCGCAGTGCTCGTCGATCAGCTGCTCATCAATCCCACCACGGGCGTGATGGCCGCCGAACTGGGCCCAGTAGCCCGAGCACTGAAATCGATGAAGAGATCCAACAGCGGAGTGACCTGGATCAGACAGCCCCACGTCACCACCTTCCTCAAAGATCTCGCGGCGGCGCCGACGATCACCCACGACCAACTCGACGACCTGCCAGGATCGGACCGCACCCGCACCTACATCCGCGGCCTGCTGGTCGAGCACGACGCCCTGCCCCGACGCGACGAGCTCGCCGTCCGCTACCATCACTGGTCCACCGGCGCCCTCGAGCGTCTCAGCAGCGACGAGCACCACGACATCGTGCGCCTCTATATCCGCTGGCACATCCAGCGACGCATGAACCAGATGGAGACGGTGCCGCGAGGCACGTTCCTGAGATCGAAGCAGACCGTCACCGTGACGATCGACTTCCTCAACTGGCTCCACGACCACGGACTCACGCTCGACCAGCTACGGCAGGAACACCTCGACGCCTGGCTGTCCGACGGACCGAGCACCCGACGGTTCGTTGATCGCTTCATCCCTTGGGCCATCAAGAGCCGGCTCGTCGACTCCGACCTCACCCTCGCCCGCCATCGCCGCGGCACCAGCCCGAAGCTGTCCAAGCCCGAGCAGGATGCCGCCGTCGACCGCGTGGTCCACACCGACGAGCTCACAGTGCGTGACCGGGCCGCCGCGATCTTGGTCCTCGTCTTCGGACAGCACATCGAAGACGTCGTCGAACTGACCTGGGACGACGTCGCCGTGACCAACGACCTCGTCACCATCACGCTCGGAACGACCGAGTTCGCCCTCCCCTCCCCCTTAGACCAGCCCATACGCCAGCTCGCCGCCGCGCCCGGCAACTACCTCACCGCCGCCCACCCCAACAGCACCTGGGTTTTCCGCGGCAACTCCCCCGGCCAGCACATCCACGGATCGAGCCTGCGCAACAGGCTCAAGACAATCTTCAGCACCCGCGCGGCCCGGCTCGGCACCCTCCATGAGCTGACCAAACTCGCACCCGTCCCGATCATCGCCGACGCGCTCGGCTACCACCCGACCACCATCGAGCGCCACGCCATCGGCTCCGCCAGTGTGTATGCCCAGTACGTCGCTGCCAAGCGAGAGCACTCATGAGGATTCGAGCGAGCCAGGAGATGAAGTGTCAGCTATGGCGTCTATCGTCGGACCATGCTTCGTCGACTAGACCTGAACAAGCCTTGGCGGTCGTTGGAGCCTGGATTCTGGCCCGATGAGCTTCCCGCGGGCCGCCGAACGATCGTGTACGGCCACAACGGCAGCGGCAAGTCGACATTCGCTGAGCTTCTCCTGAGTCTGGCCGACTCTGACGACGCTAAGGGCGTGGTCTGGGAGGACGACCAGAAGCGCCGCACCAGTATCAGCGCCGACGGTGTGAATTCGAAGGCGCCTATAGCCGTATTCACGCGGAAGTGGGTCGAGGCAAATCTGTCAGAGTTCCTCGATGGCGCTAGCGCTGCGGCAATCGTGACTCTGGGCAAGGAAGCGATCGACGCCAAGGAGGAGCAAAATCGGCTCGTTGAAGAGCTCGGCAATCTGCAGAATCAGGCGGAGCAAGCGGACGAGCAGCAGAAACTCGCTGACGACAAGCTCAAAGCCTTAGCCCGTGACGTCCAGGACAGGATCGTGTCTGAACTCCAAGAGTTCGACTACAAGCACTTTACAAAGAGCCGCTACTCTGTAACCAAAGTCCAGGATGACTTGCGCAAGTACACGGGAGAAATCCCAGATAGTAACGCACACGCCGAGGCTCTGAAGCGGCTAGGCGAACAGGCCCAGTTACCGGCGCCAGCGATTGTAGCGGCACCCGCGGACGTCGCCGACCAGCTGGTGGCTCTGAACGAGCTGCTCTCCGAGACACCGACCCGAGTCGCGATCAGGGAACTAGAAAGCAACCCGGCAGCTCAGACTTGGGTCGAGGAGGGCCTTGCACTACACGAGGGCCTCGACCACTGCTTCTTCTGTGCCGGGGAGATCAGCAGAGATCGACGTGACCAGCTGGCACTTCATTTCGATGAGAGCTGGCTCCAGATTCGAAGCCGGTCGAAGACCCTACTGGCGGCTGTCGCGATCGAGAATCAGGCGCTCATTGACTGGCAAACCACTCTGCCGGCCCCCACGAACTTGGCGAGCGAACTGCGGTCGGTCTATGAAGAAGCATTTGAGCGAATCAACGCCGCCGTCGACGAGCGCATTAAGACGCTCAAGTCAATTGAAAGAACACTCAACGAAAAAATTGCCGACCCCAGCGCTACACCTGACGCCCCAGAGTGGTCGATGCTTAGCACGACTCCATCCATCTCAGGGCTGGTGCAGGCGATCACACAGCACAACGAACAGGTCCGACGACACGAGCAAATCACCGCTGAGCGTACGCAGACGGTCCTCGACCACCTGGTCGGATCGCAGAGCGAGCCCTTCCGGGGCCTCGAGCAACAGGCGAAGGACCTGGCAACCGCCAGCAGCCGTGCCAAGGCCGCCGTGAAGCTTGCGGAACACCAGCTCGCCGATGTGCGTCGGAAGCAGTTCACCAACAATGAGAAGGCCGACGCTCTCACCCGTGATCTTGCCCGCGTCTACGGCAAGGGCCACCTCAGAGTCGCAGTCACGTCAGACGGCAAGTCATACGCCTGTCGTCGTGGCGACGAACCTGGTAAGCACCTCAGTCACGGCGAGAGGACGACCTTGTCGTTGCTGTACTTCCTGCACAAGCTCGAGGATGAGCAGGTCGCCAACAGTGACAGGTCGCAGAGAATTGTGGTGATTGATGATCCGTCCAGCTCGCTCGACAGGGAGGCCCTCTTCGCGACCCACCAACTGCTCTTCGACACGCTCGATAACTTCGGTCAGTACGTCATACTTACCCACGACTTCAATCTCTTGCAACTGTTCATTAAATCTCACAAGACCGCTTGGTTTAAATCGCGTAGCCGTGTTAATGCTGCCGATGCCGACGAGATCCGATTCCCCAAGGTGTCTTTCCTTGAGATGTACGCAGCATCGGTAACCGGCGCGCGTCAATCCCGTGTCGGTAGTCTCCCTTACGCTCTGCTTAAGAACACGTCAGAGTACGCCTATCTATTCTCAACGCTCATGGCCGGGATCGCGGACTCTGCGAATCATGAACGACTCTTCCTTCTTCCGAATGCTGCTCGTCGATTGCTTGAGATCTTCGCGAGTTACAAGGCGCCCCACAGAACCAACTTCCTTCAACAACTCGAAGTCCTGGTAGAGTCTCAGGAAGATGAGCCCTATCGCGATGTTTATCATTTCTGCAATCGCTTCTCGCACGGCGAGGGAAGCGAGAGCATCGACGTACTCGACGCTCGCGCCGTTCATGGACAGATACGTAGGTGCCTTGAGTTCCTGCGCGCCGTCGACAGCGAGCACTTCGATCGGATGTGTACAGCAACGGGCGTTGCCCCTGAGTCGCTCCCCTGAGGTTCCGACCAGGGCAACCAACCCACGGACAAGATGGCGATACGTAAGCCGCCCAGAGTTCAAGTACCTCGCTTACCTCGCTGGAGCCTTCCGCTGTTGATCCGCTCCGGAGGACCTGCTCGCGAACTCCCGCTCCTACCAGTTAACGGGAGTTGCATTTAATGTGAGTACTTGATGACCTTCCAGCGGGAGCTCAGCGCAAACTTGCCACGGCGAAAACAGCATACCGTTGCAATCTCGGCGAATTATTGGGTGATCGATCGCTATCCTAGAGCGATGGGTGAGCATACAGAGGACGAGCTGGACCAGCTCGAGGCCGAGGAGCCGGAGCTGCCTGAGTGGAGGCAGCTTGAGCTCGCGGCCTCGGCCTCCTTGAACGTCGCCTTGACGATACTGACTCGCCCGCACGTCAGCGAAGCAGTCCTGCGCCGTCTGGCTGAGGCGCGGCCTGACTTCGGCCCGTCGATCGCAACCAAGCGGAACGCACCCGTCGAACTCATCGAGGCCCTGCCGGTCAACACGCTCTACGCAGGCACGCTCGAGCCCTACATGTGGCGCATCGGCGCCGACATCGACCTGTGGCGCACGGTTCGCAGGGTGCAGGACACCAGCCCCATGCTGGGAGGGCCACCCATCGGCGAGTTCACACGCGCCTACCGCATCGCCCACGAGCACGACGCCGACGCGCACCGCCAGGCCACCGCACGCTGGCGTGCCTTGCGCCAGGAAGACCGCGACCGGCAGCAGCTGGTCGACGAGGTACGCGATCCAACGACGACCCTCGGACGCCTGGTCGAGATCGCCCGCGACCAGTCCGTCTTCGTCGCGAGCGCGGTGCTCCAGCTCGAGCCGCCACCGCCCGAGGTGATCAGCGCACTTATCGAGACCCATCCCGACCTCGCCGAGGAGATGGATCGGTTCACGAATCGCAGCGCCGAACCGCCGGACTAATCACAATCTTGCATGCGACCACGTCCGCTCGCGCGATGATGTCGGCCCCGCTGACTGCTACTCCCGGCTCTCGAACTCCCGCTGCTACCAGTTGGGGCTGTGTGGCGAGCGTAGCCTCACGGGGCGTTTGTCGGGTCTGTCGGATCTGACGTGGCGGACGGTCCTGACGGAACGTCTGTGGTCGACGGACGTCGGTCCACGACGACGACCAGCTCGTTGCCCTCGGGGTCGGCGACGTGCCATCCGCTGTCGGTAGCCTCCAGCAGCGTCCCGCCGGCCGCGAGCATCCGGTCGAGTCGCGACCGCGCGGCGCCGGCCGACATGGCGAGCTCGACGTGGATGCGGTTGCGCTGGTCCCGGCGCCGCGTCTCCGAGACATCGATCTGCTGGAAGGCCAGCACGGGACCGAGACGGCGCGGATCGACGATGTCATCGATCCCGTCGCGCGGGTCGGGTTCGTAGCCGAGGGCGACGAGCCAGAACTGCTTGACGGTCGCGATGTCGGCGGCGTCGAGGAAGAGCTGCGTACAGCGCGGAAGCCGTGGGTCTGCGCGTGCTCCACAGCGTCGTGCGACGGTCTGGATCCGTTCGGCGACGAGGGTGAAGTCGAGGTCGAGGCCGTGCGCGTCCGGCTCCCACCGGTCCTTGCCGCTGTCGAGGACGACCAGGCCCTGACGTAGGTCGATGAGCAGCGGGAAGCCGGCGTCGTGGGCGATCTGGGCCGCAGCGACGGCGAGCTCGCGCTGCTGCCCGGACGACGTGCTGCGGTAGCACGCCATCGCGCCGAACACCTGGTGCCAGTCGGACGCCTGAGGGCTGTCGGTCAGCGGTGATCCGGGCACGAGGTCGACCTCGTTGCCGTCCCGGTCCGCGTGCCGGACGCCGAACGGGCCCGTCGGCTCGCCGAGCGCCGCGCGATCGACCTCGAGGGCCGGTCGGACGACGTCGACGTGGACGCGGTTCCGCAGCGGACGGTCGTCGGTCGACCGCCGGATGCGAATGGTCGGGTCGCGTCGCAACGGGTCCAGCAGCACCTCTCCCCCGCCCTGCGCGTAGCCGAGCGCCCGCTGCCAGAACGCTGTCAGGTCTGACGGTCGGTGCGACGCAAGCACGACAGACATCGGCGCCAGGACGTCCGGGCGCGCGGCAAGCCCGGCGTCCCGTGCGGCCGCCGAGACCGTCGACGCCCGGGAGATATCGGGGAGCCGGACGCGCAGTCCGGTCGGCCGGATGTCGACGGCGATCGTCGATGAGATCTCGAGGAGACGGGCGGCGAACGCGGCGCCCTCGACCAGCGACGGCGCGTCGAACCACGTGGCCGGCTCGTCGTCGAGAAGGCACCAGTCCATGTCCTGAGATGACATGCGAGCGACCGTAGCGGATGCTCCTGCCCGGACATGACGAGCGCTCCCCCACCCGGGAGGGGTGAAGGAGCGCTCGGCGTGGTCCGGAGCGAGCTCCGGTCACTGGTGGGGCGGACGTCCGCTCACTCGCGAGGCTGGCTCACGGGTGAGCGGACGCCGCGTCCGGTTCGTCAGCGGCGCACACCGAGGGTGTCGCTGCCGTCGCCGTTCCAGTCGCCGACGAAGACCTCGTCGCCGGAGCGGCCGTAGCGGACCTCCTGGTCGGCCCAGCCACCGGTGAGGGTGTTGGACATCAGGTAGAGGTTGCCGCGACGCGAGGCGAACGTGTCGTTGCCGTCGCCGTCCCAGTCACCGACCAGGACCTGGTCGTTGCCGCGACCGTAGGTGAACTCCGCGTCCGCCCAGCCCGTGGTGAGCGAGTTGGACACGAAGTACCTCGCGCCACGGCGCACGGCGAACGTGTCGGTGCCGTCGCCGTCGTAGTCGCCCACGAGGACCTGGTCGTTCGCACGGCCGTAGTCGAGCTCGGCGTCAGCCCACCCGCCGGTCAGCGAGTTGGTGAGGAAGTAGCTGTTGCCGCGGCGGACGGCGAAGGAGTCCACGCCATCCCCGTCCCAGTCACCGACCAGCACGGTGTCGCTCGCGCGGCCGTAGCTCAGCTCGATGTCCGCGTTGCCCCCATAGAGGCTGTTGGACAGGAAGTAGGCGTTCCCGCGACGAACGGCGAGCGTGTCGCTGCCGTTGCCGTCCCAGTCGCCCACGAGGACCTCGTCGCCCGGACGACCGAAGGAGAACTCGTGGTCGGCCCAGATGTCCCAGCCGTCGTTGAGATAGAACCCACGACCCGCAGTCGGCGGAACCGGCTCCGGCTCGGGCTCCGGCTCGGGCTCGCCGGCCTCCTGGCCGGTGAGGTACTCGAAGCCGGTGGTCACGAAGTCCTCGCCGTCGGCGGCCAGGTCGTACTCGAGCACGTAGTACGCGACCGGGGCGTGCTGCTGCGCGGACGCGATGATGCCCGGCAGGTCCACCTCACCCTCACCGAGGTTGGTGAAGGTCGGACGCTCGTCGCCACCCAGACCGGTGGCGTCCTTGATGTGCAGGAGCTCGATGCGGTCGCCGTACTGCTCGATGAGAGCAGGGACGTCGATCCCCGCGTGAGCGGCCCAGGCCACGTCCAGCTCGAAGGTCACGAGGTCGGGGTCGGTCTCGGCCACGAGGATCTCCCAGGCCGACATCTCCACGCCGTCGTGCTCGTAGACGGTGGTGAACTCGCCGTCGTGGTTGTGCCCGAAGAACTTCCCGACACCCGCGTCCACCGAGCGCTGACCGAGGCGGTTCATCGCCTCCGCGGTGGCGATGGTGTCCTCGTAGCTGTCGATGCCCGGGGCGGCGAAGCCACCCGAGCCGACGTACTCCTGGCCCACGGTGGTCACGTAGTCGAGGGTCTCGTCGAAGGTCTCCTCGTCGGTGTTGTAGTGCGACGACGGCACCCGCAGGCCCAGCTCGTCGGTCATGGCGCGGAACTCCTCGGCGCTGTAGTCACCGAACGTCCCGCCGAAGGGCTCGATGTTCTCGAACCCGATCGATGCAAGGCGGCCGAGGACGGGCTCGAGGCCCGCGTCGCTCACCCACGGGATGAGGGAGAACATCTGGATCGAGACGTCCTCGACCGGGATGAGCTCCGGCTCCGGCTCCACCGGAGGCTCGGGCTCGCCTGCCTCCTGGCCGGTGAGGTACTCGAAGCCGGTGGTCACGAAGCTCTCGCCGTCGGCGGCCCGGTCGTACTCGAGCACGTAGTACGCGACCGGAGCGTGCTCCTGTGCCGATACCAGGATCTCTTGGAGCGGGACCTCGCCCTCGCCAAGGTTGGTGAAGACCGGACGGCCCTCCCCGGCGATGTTGGTGGCGTCCTTGATGTGCAGGAGCTCGATGCGGTCGCCGTGCTCCTCGATGAGCGCCGGGACGTCGACGCCGGCGTGCGCGGCCCAGGCCACGTCCAGCTCGAAGGTGACGAGGTCGGGGTTGGTCTCCTCGACGAGGATCTCCCAGGCGGACATCATCTCGCCCTCGTGCTCGTACTGGGTCGTGAACTCGCCGTCGTGGTTGTGCCCGAAGAACTTCCCGATCCCGGCGTCCACGGACTGCTGGCCGAGGCGGTTCATCGTCTCGGCCGTGGCCAGCGTGTTCTCGTAGCTGTCGATGCCCGGGGCGGCGAAGCCACCCGAGCCGACGTACTCCTGACCCAGGGTCTCGACGAACTCCAGGGTCTCACCGAACGTGTCCTCGGCGTTGTTGTAGTGCGACGAGGGCACCCGCAGGCCGAGCCCGTCGGTCATGGCACGGAACTCCTCGGCCGTGTAGCCGTTGAAGTTCCCGCCGAAGGGCTCGATGTTCTCGAAGCCGATCTCTGCGAGACGGCCGAGCACCGGCTCCAGGCCGACCTCGCTCACCCAGGGTGTCAGGGAGAACATCTGGATCGACACGTCCTCCACGGGGACGTGGATCTGTTCTGCCTGCGCCGGCTCCTCCGCCGGCTCGGCATCGCCCGGTGATGCGGCGGCGACGCCGATCCCCATCGGTAGCACGAGCGCGCCTGCGAGCGCTGCGCCCGCCGCTCTCGGCAGCCAACGGCTGCCTGGTCCTCGTCTGGTCACGATTCCTCCTTGAACTCGCACACCTGGTGCGTCGCGCGTGTCGACGCATGTTCCCGAGGGCGGCGGCCACTCCGCCTCACTGCCCTCGGCTGGTCCGCGGTACACCGTTGATGCCGGCTCCCCCTCGGGTTCGGTTCGCCGGTCCACCGTGGATTCACCCATCCAATCACCGACGGACCCAAAGGCGAAGGGGTTTCGATCAACCAAAAAAGAAGTGGTGAGCCAGATCTCTGTCGACGCCTCACACGCGAGGCATCGGCCATCGACCGTCGCTGCGGTACGCGATCTCCGCCAGACCGGACCGCGCTTGCTCGCCGTCGCTCGGACGGGGTTCGCCCACGGTGCCGGGGCCGTCGTCGTCGTTCTCCGCGATGCGCACGTTGCGGAACGAGACGTCGTCGCCGTCGCCGTGGTTCTGCAGCCCGATGTAGCCCGAGCTGAGGTCACGTGCCGGGTCGGTCGACTCGAACGAGTTGACGAGGACGTCGTTGAGGTAGACCTCGATGATCGGGTCGTCCACGACGATCTCGACCGCGTTCCACTCCCCCGGCGGGTTGAGCGCCTCGTCCCGGGTCTCCTCGTCGGCACCCTGGAACGTGTAGATGGCACCGGTGGTGCGGTCGCGCTCGTCGGTCGCGTCGATCTGGATCTCGTAGCCCTCGTTCACCGCGATCCACGGGTCGTCGGCCGGGTCCGGGAACCCGACGAACACGCCGGAGTTGTCGTCGCCCGCCATCATCCAGTCGAGCCGGAGGCTGTAGGACTCGAACTCCTCGGGGAACCACAGGAGACCCATCCCGCCGGTGGTGAGGGCGGTGCAGTCCTCCTGGAGCTCGACGCTGCCCGGGCCGGCCTGGTTCCAGGCGTCGAGGCTGGCCTGTGTGCCGTCGAACAGGGCCGTGTAGCCCTCCTCGACCTCGCCCGGCTCGCACACCGCGGGAGCCGGGGAGGCCGGCTCGCTCGACTCGTGATCCGGGTCCGTGCATGCGGCGCTGGATGCCAAGAGCACCACCAGAGCTCCGGCACGGGCAGTGTGGCCGGCCCGACGCCCGGGACGGCCGCCCGTCGATCGACCGTTCACGAGTCCCCCTCCGTAGCCGCGTCCATACAATCACCGCGCGGACGGGAGCGACAGGCGTTCCACCCGAACGACAAGGAACGGGTGCGCAGCGTGGTCGGGGCTCGGCCACCGACCGAGCCCCGACACCCGTGGCACGGCCACGACGACGAGGAGCGCTCCCCCACCCGTGACGGGTGGAGGAGCGCTCGATGTGTGCCGGAGTGGGCTCCGGTCACTGGTGAGGTGGGCGTCCGCTCACCCGCGAGTCTGGCTCACGGGTGAGCGGACGTGTCCTCCCTGTCGTCAGCGGCGGATGCCGAGGGTGTCCTCGCCGTCGCCGTTCCAGTCACCGACGAACACCTCGTCACCGGACCGGCCGTAGCGGACCTCGAGGTCCGCCCAACCACCGGTCAGGGTGTTGGACATCAGGTACAGGTTCCCGCGACGCGAGGCGAACGTGTCCGCCCCGTTGCCGTCCCAGTCACCCACGAGCACCTGGTCGTTCCCCCGACCGTAGGTGAACTCCGCGTCCGCCCAGCCACTGGCCAGGCTGTTGGACACGAAGTACCGGGCCCCACGACGCACCGCGAACGTGTCCGTCCCGTCGCCGTCGTAGTCACCGACGAGGACCTGGTCGTTCGCACGGCCGTAGTCCAGCTCGGTCTCCGCATCCCCACCGGTGTGGCGGTTGGTGAGGAAGTAGCTGTTCCCGCGTCGGACGGCGAAGGAGTCCACGCCGTCGCCGTTCCAGTCACCCACGAGCACGGTGTCGCCGGAGCGGCCGAAGGTCAGCTCGATGTCCGCGTTGCCCCCGTAGAGGGAGTTGGACAGGAAGTAGGCGTTCCCGCGACGAACGGCGAGCGTGTCGCTGCCGTTGCCGTCCCAGTCGCCCACGAGGACCTGGTCGCCGGGGCGGCCGAAGCTGAACTCGTGGTCGGCCCAGATGTCCCAGCCGTCGTTGAGGTAGAACCCACGACCCGGCGTCGGCGGGACCGGCTCCGGCTCGGGCTCCGGCGTGGTGCTGTCGTCGAAGGTGTGGCTCCACTCGGTGGTGGCATCCTCGGCCAGCTCGTACCCGTCGGCGGCGCGCGCCGTGACGGTCACGGTGCCCTCGCCGGGGTGCGTGCCCGCCTCGACGACCTCGTCGCCGACCAGATACTCCACGCCCTCGACCTCGGGAACCGTGAAGGTGTCCGCCTCGGTCCCGTCCTCGTCCGTGAACGTCACGTCCTCGGGAGTGACCACAGCCGGCGGCTCGGGGTCGTCCCCGACCACGGTGAAGTGGTCGAAGGTGACCGTGGTCGGCTCGGCCTGCTGCGCACCGAGCGCGTAGATGCCCGGGCCGGCGTCGCCGACCTGGTCGTTGGTCACCGCGCTGGGCAGGTCGGTCCAGTTCTCGCCGTCCGTCGAGTAGGCACCCGTGAAGGTGTCGCCGTCCCGGGTGAGGCGGACGTGGTACTGGTCTGCCAGCGGCAGGTCGGTGAGGTCGTCCTGCGGGTTCTGCACCTCACCGCCGACCTCGCTGCGGAGCTCGACCCGCAGCGGGGTGTCGCTGCCGTTGGTGGCGTAGACGGGGTCGATCTTGACGTAGTTGTCCTCGTCCCCGTAGACGATGATCCCGCCCTGCTGGTAGGCGCTGGCGAGATCCGCGCTGAACGTCGTCTCGACCGTCCACTGGTCACCCGTCACGACCCGCGACCGCAGGATGTTCGGCACCGGCGAGTTGTCGGTCCCGTAGAAGTCCGTGTCGGTCGTGGTGACGTTGTAGCCGCCGTCGGAGACCTGGGCGGTCTCCGGGTCGTAGTCGATGATCTCCCAGCGGCAGGTGTCGACGGCCGTGCCGTCGAACTCGTCGTCGGCCGAGATCTCGGCGTCCGGGTCCTCGCAGACCGGCGGCTCTGGGTCGGGCTCCTCGCCGCCGGAGGCGGTGAAGTGGAGCTGGTCGACGTCGACGCCACCGGTGGAGGTGACGTAGACGGTGCCGGACCCCTCGGGGATCGTCTCGAGAGTCGTGGCGATCTCCTGCCAGCCCTCGCCGGAGACGGCGATCTCGGCGAACGGCTCCGCCTCGACGTCGTCCCAGCGCAGCGAGAGGGTGCCCTCGCCGGACGCCGTCGTCGTGACGGTGTCGATGGCCGCGCCCGTCGCCGCGTGCGTGAACGCGATCGGCGTGAAGGCGATGTGGTCGCCCTCGTCGAGCGAGGTGATGTAGGCACCCGCCCCGGCGGCGGAGTCGTTGACCCGCTCGGTGCCGGACTGGGCGTCGAACCACTCGGCCTGCTGGACCTCGGGCTTGACGATGAGCGTCGCCTCGCCGGTCGTCGACGGGACGTCACCCTGGGGGTTGTCCGTGTAGGTGGCGACGAGGGTGCCGTAGATCTTCTCGCCCTCGCCGTGCTCGACCGCACTCTCGTTGGTCTCGATCGTGAAGTCGCACCCGCGGCCGCTGACCTCGGGGTGGGCGTGCTCGTTGTGGCCCAGACCGAAGGTCCAGTTCACCCGGTTGCAGTCGATGTTCTCGCCGTCCTCGACGTCCGTCACCGTGACGTTCATCGGGATGTCGTCGCCCCAGTCGAAGATCGCGCCGTCCGGCACGCTGAGGTCGAGCTCGGGCTGCGTGTTGCCGACCGTGATGACGGTGTTGGCGAGACCCACCTTGCCCTCGGCGTCGGTCACGCGCAGGGTGACGTGGTACTGGCCGAGCTCCTCGAAGGTGTGCGTGACCTGGGCGCCCTGCGCGTCGGACTCACCGTCGCCGTCGAAGTCCCAGTCGTACGTGAGGTCGGTGCCCTCGGGGTCGCGGGAGCGCGAACCGTCGAAGCTGACCTCGAGCGGCGCCTCGCTGCTCGCGGCGGGCTCGGCGTCGATGTACGCCTGCGGCGTCTTGTTGTCGGGCGCGTAGTCCACGCGGTACAGGCCCGCGTCGGGGTTCTGACGGAAGAAGCCGTCACCGTAGTCGAGGACGTAGAGCGAGCCGTCGGGCCCGAACTCCATGTCCATCACGTTGTCCCAGATGGGCTGGTTGGCGGTCTCGAGGTGAGCGTTCGGCAGGAAGTCCGTGATGCCCGTGACCGAGCCGTTCGAGCCCAGCTCGTCGACCTCGAAGGCGACGACGTAGTCCTGCGAAAACTCCGCCATGAGCGGCATGCCGTCCCAGATCTCCGGGAACGGGGACTGGTCCGCGATCGACTCGTCGTAGCGGTAGACCGGGCCACCCATGGGGGCCTGGCCGCCGCCGCCGAGCGTGACGAGAGCGTCCCACTCCGCGGGCTGGTCGCCCGGGTTGTCGCCGTACCAGATCTGCGGCTCGGTCACCGGCGGGAGCTGGTCGAGGCCGGTGTTCCAGGTGGAGTTGTTGACCGGACCCTCGGCGCAGTTGAAGAACTCGCCGGGGGCCGACGCGTCGAAGTCCCACTCGTTGTAGGCGCCGCCGTCGTTCGGGCCGTGGCAGTAGGGCCAGCCGCCGTTGACCGGCTCGGAGGTCATCTGCCACTCGACGAAGCCCATCGGGCCACGCTCCGCGTTGGACGCACCCGCGTCGGGGCCGTAGTCGGCCCAGATGAGGGTGTCGGTCTCCTGGTCGTAGTCGATCCGGAACGGGTTGCGCAGACCCATCGCGTAGATCTCCTCGCGCACGAGGTCCGGGTCGTACTCGTCGGAGTCGAAGAGGTTGCCCGCGGGGATCTCGTACGTGGTGCCCGGTCCGGGCTCCGCGCCGTCGGCGATCTCCTCGAGCGGGTCGATCCGGAGGATCGCGCCGCGCAGGTCGTTCGTGTTGCCGGCGCCGCGACGCGAGTCGAGGCCCGGGTTCATGCCCGGGGCGTTGTTGTTCGGCGCGTAGCCGTCCGCCCCCGGGGTGCTGGCCGGGGTGTTGTCACCCGTGGAGAGGAAGAGGTTCCCCTCCTCGTCCCAGGCCATGTCGGCGCCCACGTGGCAGCACTGACCGCGCTGGGCCTCGACCCGGATGATCTCCTCCTCGGAGTCCAGGTCGAGCGTGCCGGTCTCCGGGTCGAACTCGAACCGGGACAGCACGTTGTAGCCGAGCCACTCGTCCCAGTCATCGAGGGCGTCGGTGCCCTCGACCTGCTCGGGCGCGCTGCCCTGCGGCGTGGTCTCGGGGTACGGGATGCCCGACGGCGAGACGCCGTCCATCACCCGCGGCGCGTAGACCATGTAGACGAGGTGGTTCTCCTCGAAGTTCGGGTCGAGCGAGATGCCCTGGAGCCCGTCCTCGGAGTTGATGTAGACGTCGAGCTCGGCGATCTGCTGCGTCGATCCCGTGTCCGGGTCCGTCAGCCGCACCACGCCGTCGCGTGCGGTGTGCAGGACCCGCGAGTCCGGCAGGACGGCGAGGTCGATCGGCTCGCCCGTGTCCTTCGAGAGCAGCACGCGCTCGTAGTCGTTCCAGTCGACATCCATCTCCTGGTCCGGCGCCGGCGCCGGCACCGATGGATCGTCGTCCGCCGGTGGATGATCCGGATGAGCGCTGGCCGCACTGAGCGTCAGCGGCGCCACGAGGACGCCGGCGAGCAGGGCGCCCGCTGCTCGGGGCAGCCAACGGCCGCCGGTTGATCGTCTGGTCACGATTTCCCCTCCGATATCGCACACCTGACACGTCGCCTCGGTGCGACGCGCGAACCCGGTGGCGACGGCTGCCTCGCCGTGCGCCGCCCGGGCTCCGCGGCCGACCGGGGACCTGGTCCCCGTCCGGGCGGGGTCGCCCGTCGTCCGCGGATAAGGGCAGTAGACCAGGGCGTGAGGCCGAGCACAAGGGGTTTCGATCAACTAAAAAATAAGTCGGGCGTCGGTGCAGGCAGGACCGGCTACCCCGCCGCGCGGTCGGCACGGGGGCTCGTCAGCCCGGGACGCTACGACTGAGCCCGCCGTACATCAGGTCCTGGAACTTGATGACAGTGGGAGACGCCGCAATCGTGCAGGTTCCGTCTCCGGCCCGGGCGCCCTGGCGGCTCGCCCGCGCGCCTCGGGGCCCGGGTGCCCCGGCGGCTTGCCCGCCCGCCCCGGCGCCTCGCTCACGCGCCGACGTACTCGGCGAGGTGTTCCCCCGTCACGGTCGACCGGCCGGCCACGAGCTCGGCCGGCGTCCCCTCGAAGACGACGCGTCCGCCGTCGTGCCCGGCCCCCGGGCCGAGGTCGATGATCCAGTCGGCGTGCGCCATCACGGCCTGGTGGTGCTCGATGACGATGACCGACCGGCCCGAGTCCACGAGCGCGTCGAGCATGTCGAGCATCTGCTCGACGTCGGCGAGGTGGAGGCCGGTCGTCGGCTCGTCGAGGATGTAGACGTCCCCGGCCTCCCCCATCTGGACCGCGAGCTTGAGGCGCTGCCGCTCGCCGCCCGACAACGTCGACAGCGGCTGCCCGAGCGTGAGGTAGCCGAGTCCGACCTTGACGAGCCGGTCGAGGATCTTCGCCGCGGCCGGCACCTTGGCCTCGCCGGACGAGACGAGCTCGAGGGCGCCCGTGACCGGGAGCTCGAGGACGTCGGCGATCGAGTGCCCGCCGAGGGTGTGCTCGAGGACCTCGGGCCGGTAGCGGCGACCGCCGCACTCCTCGCAGACGGTCGACACGGTGTCCATGAAGCCGAGCTCGGTGAAGATGAGTCCCGCGCCGTTGCAGGCGGGGCACGCGCCCTCCGAGTTGGCGCTGAACAGGGCCGGCTTGACCCCGTTCGCCTTGGCGAACGCCTTCCGCAGCGGCTCGAGCGCCCCGGTGAAGGTGGCCGGGTTCGAGCGGCGTGAGCCCCGGATGGGGCTCTGGTCCACGGCGACGACGCCGTCGCGCCCGGTCAGCGCGCCGTGGATGAGCGAGCTCTTGCCCGAGCCGGCGACCCCGGTCACGGCCACGAGCACGCCGCGCGGCACGTCGACGTCGACCGAGCGCAGGTTGTGCGTGTCCGCGCCGCGGATCTCGAGGACCCCGGTGGGCTCCCGGACGGCGTCATTGAGCCGGGCGCGGTCGTCGAGGTGCCGGCCGGTCAGCGTCCCGGACGACCGGAGCTCCTCCACCGTGCCCTCGAAGACCACCTCTCCCCCGGCGGATCCCGCACGCGGGCCGATGTCGACGACGTGGTCGGCCACGGCGATGGTCTCCGGCTTGTGCTCGACGACGAGGACCGTGTTGCCCTTGTCCCGCAGCCGTCCGAGGAGGTCGTTCATCTGCCGGATGTCGTGCGGGTGCAGCCCGATCGTCGGCTCGTCGAACACGTAGGTGGCGTCGGTGAGCGCTGAGCCCAGGTGGCGGATCATCTTCGTCCGCTGCGCCTCTCCCCCGGACAGCGTCCCGGAGGGACGGTCGAGGGAGAGGTAGCCGAGCCCGATCTCGACGAAGGCCGCGAGCGTCTCCCGCAGCCCCTCGAGCAGAGGCCCGGCGCCGGGCAGGTCGAGGCCGTCGACCCACGCGGCGAGGTCCGAGATCTGCATCGCGCATGCGTCGGCGATCGAGGTGCCGTCGATCGTCGAGGTCCGGGCGCCCTCGGCGAGCCGGGTGCCGCCGCACTCCGGGCAGGTGCCGAAGGTGACGGCCTGGTCGACGAAACGGCGCAGGTGCGGCTGCAGCGAGTCGCGATCCTTCGAGAGGATCGACTTCTCGATCTTCGGGATCAGGCCCTCGTACGTGATGTTCATGCCCTCGGCCTTGATCTTCCGGGACTCGGCGTAGAGCAGGTCGTGCCGCTGCTTCTTCGTCAGGTCCTTGACCGGGACGTCGAGCGGGATGACGGCGCCGAAGAGCTTGGCGTACCACCCGTCGGCCTTGTAGCCGGGCACGAGCACCGCACCGTCGGAGAACGAGAGCTCCTCGTCGACGACCGCGGCGAGGTCGATGTCGGAGACCGATCCCGTGCCCTCGCAGTGCGGGCACATCCCGCCGACGATCGTGAACGTGGCCTTCTGCGCCGTGGTCCGATCACCCTTGTCGACCGTCAGCGCGCCGGACCCCGTGGCCGAGGGCACGTTGAACGAGTACGCCTGCGGCGAGCCGATGTGCGGCGTGGCGAACCGGCTGAAGAGGATCCGCAGCACGGCGTTGACGTCGCTCACGGTGCCGAGCGTGGAGCGGATGTTGGCGGCCAGCCGCTCCTGGCCGACGACGATCGCGGTCGTCAGACCGTCCAGCGCGTCGACCTCGGGGCGGTCGAGGCTCGGCATGAAACCCTGGACGAACGCGGGGTAGGTCTCGTTGATCATCCGCTGGGACTCCGCGGCGATCGTGTCGAAGACGAGCGAGCTCTTGCCCGATCCCGACACCCCGGTGAAGACCGTGAGGCGCCGCTTGGGGATCTCGAGCGAGACGTCCTTGAGGTTGTTGACCCTGGCCCCGCGCACGCGGATGAGGTCGTGCCGGTCGGCAGGGTGCCCGTCGCTCGCGCGACCGGTCGTCCTGCTCGTGCTGCTCGGCGTGCTGGCCATGCCTGTCCTCCGTCGGTCGTTCCAGGTCGGGACGCGGTCCGCCGTCGCGGCGGCGGCTCACGCTACACGCGCGGGCCGACGACGAGGCCACCTCGTCGTCGGCCGCCAGTGCGCGCATCGGGGCCGGCGTGCGGTGCGGGCGTCGCGGTTCGCCCATCGTGCGCGATCGGAGCCGGCTCACCGGGCGCGGGTCGCGGTCAGCCGGCGGCGCCCTGCCCGGCGTCGTCCGCGCTCTCGGGTGCCGGGGCACTCGACGCCGGACCCGACGCGGGCTCGAGCACGGCGTCGTCGGCGTCGGGGTCGATCCCCTCGGAGAACTGCGAGAGGTAGAGGCGCTGGTAGGCGCCTCCGGCCTCGAGCAGCGTGGCGTGGTCGCCCTGCTCGACGATGTCGCCGTGCTCCATCACGAGGATCGTGTCTGCGTCCCTGATCGTCGAGAGTCGGTGGGCGATGACGAACGAGGTCCGGTCGGTGCGGAGCGCCCCCATCGCCTCCTGGACGAGCACCTCGGTTCGCGTGTCGACCGAGGAGGTCGCCTCGTCGAGGATGAGGATCGGCGGGTCGGCGAGGAACGCGCGGGCAATGGTGATGAGCTGCCGCTCGCCGGCCGAGATGTTCGCCCCCTCGTCCTCGACCACCGTGTCGTAGCCGTCCGGGAGCGTGTGGACGAAGCGGTCGACGTAGGTCGCCTGCGCGGCCGCGACCACCTCGTCGTCGGTGGCATCGAGGCGCCCGTACCGGATGTTGTCCCGGATCGTCCCGCCGAACAGGACGGCGTCCTGGAGCACCATCCCGACCTGGCTGCGCAGCACGCTGCGCTCGAGGGTCCGGGTGTCCACGCCGTCGAGGAGGATCCGACCGGCGTCGATCTCGTAGAACCGCATGACGAGGTTGACGAGCGTGGTCTTCCCCGCGCCCGTCGGGCCGACGATCGCGACGGTCCGCCCGGGCTCGGCCGTGAGCGAGAGGTCGGTGATGAGCGGCTGGTCCGCCGTGTAGGAGAACGCGACGCGCTCGAACTCGACGTGCCCGTGCACCGGCTGCACGAGCGCACCGGGCCGGGGCCCGTCGGCGTCGATCCGTCCGGCCGCGGCCTGCTCGGCGAGGTCGGGCTCCTGCTCGTCGGCGTCGAGCAGCTCGAAGATCCGCTCCGCGGACGCGACGCCGGAGATGAGCATGTTCGCCATGCCGGCCATCTCCCCCAGCGGCGCGTTGAACTCCCGCGAGTACTGGATGAACGCCGTGACCTGGCCGAGCGACATCTGGCCGTTCGCGACCCGCAGACCGCCGACGACCGCGATGCCGACGTACCCGAGGTACGTCACCCACTGCATGACGGGCATGATGACGCCGGAGTAGAACTGGGCCTTGAACGAGGCGTCGAACAGCTCGGAGTTGCGCTCGTCGAACCGCTCCCGCATCGACTCCTGCCGGCCGAAGACCGTGACGAGGTCGTGGCCCGTGAAGGACTCCTCGATGTGGCCGTTGACGCGGCCCGTGTGCCGCCACTGGTCGGCGAACAGCTTCTGGGAGCGCGAGCCGACGATCCCGACGACGATCCCCGCGATCGGCAGCGCGGTGAGCGCGATGAGTGCGAGCTGCCACGACAGGACGAACATCATGATCGTGATGCCGATGATCGTCATCAGCGCGTAGAACAGCGAGGCGAACGCCTGCTGCATGGCGGCCTGGACGTTGTCGACGTCGTTGGTGGTGCGGGACAGCAGGTCGCCGCGCTGGTGGGTGTCGAAGTAGCTCAGCGGCAGCCGGTTGACCTTGGCCTCGATGTCCTCGCGGAGTCGGAAGACGACCTTCATGACGATCTCGTTGAGCAGGAAGCCCTGGAGCCAGTCGAACACGGAGGCCACCGCGTACATCCCGAGCACGATGACGAGCAGCCGGCCGAGCGCGGTGAAGTCGACCCCCGTGCCCGCGAGCACGCCGTCGAAGATGACGTCCATCGCGTCGCCGAGGATCGTCGGCGCCCACACCGTGAGGACGGTCGAGACCGCCCCGGTGAGGAGCACGGCGACGACGCCGAGCCGGTGGCCGCCGAGGGTGGCCACCAGCCTGCCGAGCGAGGGCCAGAAGTTCTTCGCCTTGCGGGGCGCGGAGCCCTCGCCCCACTCGCCCGCCCCGACACTGTCCTGGAGCTCGGCGATCTCCGCCTCGGTGAGCTCGTTCTCGGCGCTCATACGAGCTCCTCCGCACTGATCTGCGAGTCGACGATCTCCCGGTAGGTCTCCGAGGTCTCGAGCAGCTCGTCGTGGGTCCCGCGGGCGACGACCCGGCCCTCGTCCATGACGAGGATCTGGTCGGCGTCCGTGATGGTCGAGATGCGCTGGGCGACGATGATCGAGGTCGCGCCGCGGGTGTAGTCCGCGAGGGCCGCGCGCAGGCGGGCGTCGGTTGTCACGTCGAGCGCGGAGAACGAGTCGTCGAAGAGGTAGACCCGCGGCCGCGCGACGAGCGCCCGCGCGATGCACAACCGCTGGCGCTGGCCACCGGAGACGTTCGTGCCGCCCTGCGAGACGGAGGACTCGAGCCCCGTGACCGCGCTCTCCCCCTCACCCGTCGTGCGCTCGCGGACGAACTCCGCGGCCTGGGCGGTCTCGAGGGCCGCCCACAGCTCGTCGTCGGTGGCGTCGGGCTTCCCGAACCGGAGGTTCTCCGCGATCGTGCCGGAGAAGAGGTACGGCTTCTGTGGCACGAGCCCGACCGCGCGGGTGAGCTCCGCCCGCGACATCGACGCCGCGGGGACGCCGTCGACGAGAACCTCGCCCGACGTCGGGTCGTAGAGCCGGGGCACGAGGTGCACGAGCGTGGACTTGCCGGAGCCGGTGGACCCGATGATCGCCGTCGTCGTGCCGGCGCGGGCCGTGAACGAGACGCCGTCGACGACGGGGGCGTCCGCCCCCGGGTAGGCGAACGTGACGTCCCGGAGCTCGACGGTGCCGTCGGGGTCGACCGGGACCGTCGGCTCGGCCGGCTCGACGACCGATCCGGTGGTCTCCAGCACCTCCCCGATCCGGCGGGCGCTGATGACCGCGCGCGGGAACATCATGAACATGAAGGTCCCCATCATCACGGCCATGAGGATCTGGAGCAGGTACTGCATGAACGCCGTGAGGGCCCCGACCTGGACGAGCCCGTCGTCGACCCGGATGCCCCCGAACCACAGGACCGCCGCCGTGGCGAGGTGGAGGACGATCGTGATGAGCGGGCCCATGAGGACGAACAGCCGGCCGATGGACACGGACGTCGCGGTGAGCGTGGCGTTGGCGTCCGTGAAGCGCTGCGTCTCGTGCCGCTCGCGGACGAAGGCGCGGACGACCCGGATGCCCATGATCTGCTCGCGCATGACGCCGTTGACGTCGTCGATGTTGCCCTGCATGCGCTCGAAGAGCGGCATGAGGAGACGGACGAGGATCCCGACGACGATCAGCAGGATCGGCACCGAGACCCACACGAGCCAGGACAGCCCGGGGTCCTCCTGGATGGCCATGACGATCCCGCCGATCGACATGATCGGCACCATCACCATGAAGTTGAGCGCCATGAGGACGACCATCTGGACCTGCTGGACGTCGTTGGTCCCGCGGGTGATGAGCGTCGGGGCGCCGAACCGGCCCATCTCCTCGGCGGAGAAGTGGTCGACGCGGGTGTAGACCGCGCGCCGGACGTCCCGGCCGAGCGCCATCGCCATCCGCGCGCCGAACCAGACGGAGGCCACGGCGGTCACGAGCTGGACGAGCGCGACCCCGAGCATGAGGCCGCCCACCCGCCAGATGTAGTCCGTGTCCCCCGCGGCGATGCCGTGGTCGATGATGTCGGCGTTGAGGCTGGGCAGGTAGAGCGTCGCGAGGGTGGCGACGAGCTGGAGGACGAGCACCGCGGCGACGAGCCCGCCGTACGGGCGACCGTAGGTCCGGACGATCTTCCAGAGCATGGAGGCAGCTTTCGGTCAGGGACGGGCCGGGGCCGGCGGACGGCTCGGGCGGGGGACGACGACGAGGGACGGGCACTCAGGCGGCGAGAGGCGAGCCCGACGACGAACCCCGCCGTGGGTCGGCCCTGTGCGAGGCGGGCTCACGATAGGGCGCCCGCCCATGCGCGGGGCCACCTGAATTCGCGTGGCGTTCGTCGCGCGGCGGCATGTGCTGCAGGCCGGGACGGCAGGCTGGAGGGGCGCGGGACGATCACGCGGCCACGCTAGGGGCGGACGGTGACAGATTCGGTCCGCGACCGGTGAACGCACGACCGGAACAGTGGCGCCGGAAGGACCGCCGGCGCCCGAAGAACCTGTGGCGCCGGAACGACCGGTGGCACCGGACGGTTCGCGGCCCCGGTCGTCCGTGGGACGACCGGGGCCGCGGGGTGACGTGGGGCGGCGACCGGTGTGCCGCCGCATGGGCTCAGGCGCTGCGACGACGCAGCTGGCCGCTGCGCAGGAGCTCGAGCCGCTCGTCGAGCAGCACCTCGAGCTCCTCGACGGAACGACGCTCGAGGAGCATGTCCCAGTGGGTCCGCACCTTGCGGGCAGGCTTGACCGGCTCGGGGCGCTCGGTGTCCCGGCGCAGGGACTCCTTGCCGCAGGTCGGGCAGTCCCAGAGGGCCGGGATCTCGGCCTCCATGGAGAACGGGACGGTGTAGGTGTGGCCGTCGACGCAGTCGTAGGTGACGCGCTGGCGCTCGGCGAAGTCGACACCGTCCTCGGACTCCATCGAGTAGGCGCCGATCTTCATGCCACGCAGTGCTCGGTCCGCCATGGTCTCTCTCCTTACTGTGGGGCCACGGCTGCTGTCCGCCGTGCCGGTGGTCCTCCGCCCCGTCGCGACGCCGGTCGCGGGTTGCGGATCCACCTCCTGCTGATCTCGGAAACACCGGGTGGACGTCCGTTGTTCCCCTGCTGGTCGATCTTCTGTGTGATCCAGGCGACGTCCGGGCCCGTGGGCGTGCGTGCCGGTCAGCGCCGCCGGAGCCGACCCACGAGGCGACGCACCTGCTGCGCGCGGTGCCGGGCGCCCCAGGCGGTGGTCCGCCACAGCGCCTCCCGGACGATCCCCCCGGTCATCTTCGACACGCCCTCCTCGCGCTCGACGAAGACGATCGGCACCTCGACGATGCGCATGCCCGCGCGGTGCACCCGCCACGTCATGTCGACCTGGAAGCAGTATCCGGCGGACTCCACCTCGTCCAGCGGGAGCGCGCGCAGCGTGCTCGCCCGGAAGACGCGGAAGCCCGCGGTGGCGTCCCCGACCGACATCCCGAGCACGAGGCGCACGTAGGTGTTCCCGGTGCGCGAGATCAGCTCGCGGCTGCGGGGCCAGTTCGCGACCTCGCCGCCGGGCACCCAGCGCGAGCCGATGACGAGGTCCGGCGCGTCCGAGGCCTCGGCGCGCTCGAGGAGCGCCGGGAGGTCGACCGCGCGGTGCGACCCGTCGGCATCCATCTCGACGATCAGCTCGTAGCCCCGCTCGAGCGCGTACCCGAAGCCGGCGACGTACGCACGGCCCAGCCCCTCCTTGCCCGGGCGGTGCAGCACCTGGACCTGGACGTCGGCGGCGGCCAGCTCGTCGGCGAGCTGGCCCGTGCCGTCGGGGCTGTTGTCGTCCGCGACGAGCACGTCGACCCAGGGAGCGGCCTCCCGGACCCGGCGCACCGCGCCGGGCAGGGACTCGAGCTCGTTGTAGGTGGGGACGATGACCAGCGTGCGGGGGTGCGCCCGGTCGGATGGGGTCACGTGTGCTCCTGGGTCGGGGGACCTGTCACGGCTCATCGGGATCGCGCGGGGGCCGTGAGGCGGCCCCTGACGATACCGGCTACCCCCAGGCCGGCGGTGGCCAGCACGGCGATCAGCCCTGCGGGACGCGCCACACGGACCGCCGGGGTGATCTCCGTGCGCAGCGGCAGGTCCTCCCCCGTGTACGTCGTCACGTCGAACAGGTCCGTCCGCACGAGCAGCTCACCGTCGGGGGCGACGACGCCGGACACCCCGGTGCGTCCCACCTGGACGGCCGAGCGGCCGAACTCGACCGCGCGGAACCTGGTCATCGCCAGCTGGTGGGCGCTGACGGCGGTGTCGCCGTGGGTGGCGTTGTTCGTCGGCACGAGGATGAGCTCCCCGCCGAGGTCGACCCCCTCGGCGAGGATCGCCTCGTAGCCCACCTCGAAGCAGATGGCGGTCGCGATCGGCACCGTCCGCCCGAGGCGCTCGACGTCGACCTCGACGAGCCCGGGACGGTCGCCGGGCAGCATGTCGGTCGTCACCCGGTCCACCGCCGGGGAGAAGAACCGGAAGAAGCTCCGGTAGGGCATGTACTCGCCGAACGGCACCGGGTGCTGCTTGCTGTACGCCTCGCCCACGGGGCCCTCGCCCGGCTCCCAGACGATCACCTGGTTGTAGCGATTGCGCGACCCGTCGTCGGACTCGATGTACTCCTGCGTCCCGAGGATCACCGGCACGCCCGCGGCATCGGCGGCCCGGTCGACGGAGGCGGCGACGTCGGGATCGGTGCGGGGGTCGACGTCGGCGGAGGACTCCGCCCACAGGACGAGGTCGAGGCGCGGGTGCTCGGCCACGAGCTCCTCGGTGAGGTCGGCGTGGTCGGCCGTCACCTGGCGTGCCTCGTCGCTGTTCGTCAGACCGCCGTTGGGTACGTGCACCTGGACGGCACCGACACTCAGGGTGCCGGACTGCGGGCCGGTCGGCAGCGGGAGGAGGAGGCCGACGAGGAGGGCCACCCCCGCCGTGGCCACGAGACGGGCGCCGCGGAACGGACGGAGCCGTGTGGTCGCGGAGATCCCCTCGGCGAGCAGGACGGCGACGAGGACGACGAGCGCCGAGACGAGCGGCTCCCCGCCGAACCGGGCGAACGCGACGAGGGGGCCGTCGACCTGGCTGTGCGCGAGCACGCCCCACGGCAGGCCCCCGAAGGGCACGTTGGACCGCACGACCTCGACGCCGACCCATGCCAGGGACGCGAGCAGCGCGGCGATCAGTGGCCGCTTCTGCGCGCCGAGGGCTCGGATCGCCCAGGCGCGCAGCGGCCCGTAGAGACCGAGGATGAGGCCCTCGAGGATCGACAGGGCCACCCAGGGCAGCCACTCCCCTCCTCCGACGGCCTCGACCGCCCACGAGAGGTGGCGCAGCATGAAGACGATGCCGAACGCGCTCGCGGCGAGGTAGGCGAAGCCCGGGCGGTGGCCGCGCAGGGCGAGGTGCAGCGCCCCGACGGCGAGGATCGCCATCCACCACCAGGTGCGCGGGGCGAAGGCCAGGTCGGCGGCGAGGCCCGCGACGGCGGCCAGGGCGAGCGCGAGGGGGCGGGGAAGCGTGGCGGGCACCGAGGAAGTCTACGGACGGGGCGGAGCCGGGCGCCGATCCGTGCCGTGGGAACGGGTCCCCGCCGGTGGGCCGCCACCAGATCCGGCGGGCCGTGCATCGCCCGACGGGCCGCCCACGGCGAGCGGGCGCCCCTCGGGGGGAGGCCCGCGCACCCTTCGGACCGTGCCGATCGGGGTCGGCATCGTTTTCTACTGGGCGCGCGGGCCGTGGGACCTACGGCGTCCGGCCTGGGCCGGTCCGCCGGAAGGCGTTGAGAGAACATAGCCCGTACCCGAGGTACCACGTGGACGATCCTCGTCACACGCCTTTTGCGTCGTCGCAGGTCAACGGCCTGACGGCAGGTTGAGGCGTCGCGGAGTCCCCGGCGTGTCGTGCCTCGGCGTGTCCTCCACGGGCTGTGGACAACTCGTGCCGAGAGGCGCCGTCAGACGCTCGACCACGCGACGACGCCGCGTCGCACGAGGCCGACGGCCTCCCACGCGGCGTGGGCGAGCTCCGGCGACGGCGCGGCCGAGGCCACCTGGTCGAGGACGTCGAGGAGCTGCTTGCACTGACGCACGAGGTCGCCGGCACCGATCCCGGCGATGTCGAGGACGTCGACGAGGTACCCGCCCTGGGCCCACTCGAGGACGGCGCGCACGAGCGCGTCGTCGACCGGCTCGGTCGGCGGCAGGCGGTGTCCACGCTCGAGGTCCGCGAGCCGGGCCGCGTGCCGGTGAGTGCGGCGCACGGCCTCGCCGAGCGCGCCGGACGGTCGGCCGGCGCCCGCGGCGGCGAGATCGGCGGTGCGGTTGGACGAGACGACCATCGAGGCGACGGCGGCCAGCTCGGCGGGAGCGAGTCCGTCCCAGTCCCCCGACCGGAGGCACTCGGCGAGCAGCAGGTCCCGCTCGGCGTAGATGCGGGCGAGCCAGCGGCCGTCCTCGGTGACCGATCCGCCGTCGAGGTACCCGAGCTCGCCGAGGACGTCGCACACGCGCACGAGGTCCTGCGCGACCGAACCGGTGCGCTGCTCGATCCGCCCGGTGAGCTCCGCGAGCTCGGACTTCGCCCGGGACCAGCGTCGCGCGACCCGGGCGTGGTTCTCCCGGTCCGAGCACCCGTGGCAGGGGTGGTCGCGCAGGGCGGCTCGCAGCGCCTCGGCCTCGGCGCGCGGCCCCCCGGCGCGGGCGCCCTGCTCGCCGCTGCCTGTGCCACGTCCTGCGTCACCGTGCGCACCACGTCCCGCGCCACCGTGCGCACCACGTCCCGCGCCGTGGCCCGCCCCGGCGGCCGCGTCCTCGTCGTCCACCGGTCGCGGGGCGTCGGCACGCGGCCGGGTGCCCTGGGCGAGCGCGTTCCGCAGCGAGGAGCCGAGGTCGCGGCGCTCGGTCGCGTTGCGCGGGTTGAACCGCCGGGGGATCTGCACCTTCGAGACCACCTCGAGCCCGTGCGGGACCTCGGTGGCGGTGAGCCGTCGGACCCGTCGGTCGTCGCCGAGGACCTGGATGCCGGCCCTGTCCATCGCGGACTCCGCGGCCTCGAGGACCACCGCATGTTCGGTGCGACGCCCCCGGCCGAAGGCGACGACGTCCCCGCGCCGCACCGCGAGGAACGAGGCCTCCGTCTCGCGCCTGCGGGCCGCGGACCGCGCCTTCGACTCCTGCCCCTCGACACCGGCGAGCCGCTCCCGCAGCTCCTGGTAGCCGGCGAAGTCACCGAGGTGGCAGGTCATCTGCTCGGCGAGCTCGGCCACCGAGCGTTCGTGCCGGCGCACCTGCTTGGCGAGGCCGACCGCCGAGCGGTCGGCTTGGAACTGCGCGAACGACTGCTCGAGGACGTGCCGGGCACTCGTGAGGTCGAGCCGTTGGAGCAGGTTGACCGCCATGTTGTACGTGGGCCGGAAGGCCGAGCGCAGCGGGTAGGTCCGGCGCGACGCCAGGCCGGCCACGTGGGCGGGGTCCACGCCGTCGGCGTAGAGCACGACGGCGTGACCCTCGACGTCGATCCCCCTCCGCCCGGCACGCCCGGTCAGCTGGGTGTACTCCCCCGGCGTGAGCGCCGTGTGGGCGGAGCCGTCCCACTTGTCGAGCCGCTCGACCACCACGGAGCGCGCGGGCATGTTGATGCCGAGCGCCAGGGTCTCCGTGGCGTAGACGACCTTGACGAGTCCCGCGGCGAACAGGTCCTCGACGACCTCCTTGAAGACCGGGAGCATGCCCGCGTGGTGGGCGGCAACCCCCTGCTCGAGCGCGTGCGCCCAGCGGTCGTAGCCCAGCACGCCGAGGTCGGCGGGCGGCAGAGCGGCGGTGGCGGCCTCGTGGTGCCGGCGGATCTCGGCGGCCTCCTGCGCCGTCGTCAGTCGGACCCCCGAGCCCACCGTCTGGCGCACGGCGTCCTCGCAGCCCGCGCGGGAGAAGATGAAGACGATCGCCGGCAGCAGCGCCTGTGCCTCGAGCGCCTGCACCACGTCGGCGCGGGCGGGCCGACGGACCGCCCGGGCGTCGTCGCGCCGCCCCTCGTTCCCCCGCTTCCTGCCCCGCGGTCGGCTGCGAGGCTGCGGGCGGCCGTGGTGCCCGCGGGTCGAGCGTGAGACACGCCGGATCGCCTCGAGCAGCTCCGGGCTCAGCGGCGGGTCCGCACCGACGTCGGTGGGATCGACGTCGTGGGAGTAGAGGTCGTGGATGCGCCGGCCCACCATGAGGTGCTGCCACAGCGGGACCGGGCGCCGCTCGGAGACGACGACGGCGGTGTCGCCGCGGACCTCGGTGAGCCAGTGGCCGAACTCCTCCGCGTTGGACACGGTCGCGGAGAGCGACACGATGCGCACCCGCTCGTCGAGGTGGAGGATGACCTCCTCCCACACCGGTCCGCGGAACCGGTCGGCGAGGTAGTGGACCTCGTCCATGACGACGAAGCCGAGGTTCCTCAGCGCCGGCGACCCGGAGTACAGCATGTTCCGCAGGACCTCGGTGGTCATGACGACGACGTCGGCGTCGCCGTCGATCGAGGTGTCGCCCGTCAGCAGGCCGACCCGGCCGGCCCCGTAGCGCTCGCGCAGCTCGGTGAACTTCTGGTTGCTCAGTGCCTTGATCGGCGTGGTGTAGAAGGCCTTCTGCCCGCGCTGCAGCGCGAGGTGGACGGCGAACTCCCCCACCACCGTCTTGCCGGCACCGGTCGGCGCCGCGACGAGCACGCTGCGGTCGGACGCGACGGCACGGCACCCCTCGACCTGGAACGGGTCGAGCGAGAAGGACAGTCCCGCGCGGAACTCGTCGAGCTCGAGCTCGGGGTCGGTGCCGGCCGGGCGCCGGCGGGACGCGGCGTACCGCTCGGCGGGGGTCGTCATGCTCCCAGGCTATGTCGCCGGGGTCACGGGGGCGCAGACGCGCCACGCGCCGGGCACGACCTCGGCGACCAGCGGGACCCGGCCGACCACCTCGCCGTCGGCCATCGCGACCGGGAGCGGACGGCCGTGCTCGGGGGCGTCGTGGATCTCGACCCGCCGCGCTCTCGTCACGTGCACCTGTCGG
This sequence comes from Georgenia sp. Z1344, assembly GCF_057652375.1. Lineage (NCBI taxonomy): Bacteria > Bacillati > Actinomycetota > Actinomycetes > Allobogoriellales > Allobogoriellaceae > Georgenia > Georgenia sp. Z1344. Next base: position 3,346,186 of record NZ_CM172728.1, read on the forward strand.
AGGTCGACGTGGGACCCGTTGGCGAACCGTGGGAAGAGGGTGGCGATCGTCGGGCGGCTCACGGTGTCGATGTGGACGACGTCGAGCAGGCCGTCCGTCGGGTCCGCGTCGGGCGCCACGGCGAGGCCGCCGCCGATGAGCGGCGTCCCGGAGACGGAGACGAGCGTGGCGGGCCCCTCACGGGTCTCGCCGTCGACGTCGACGCGCACGCCGTACGGACTGAACCTGACAGTCTCCGCGGCCGTGGCGCGCACGTACTTCGCGCCACCGCGGGGCCACCGGTACCGGTTCGCGGTGAGGTTGATCTGGGCCGCGAACCCCACGACGAGCGAGGACGCGCACCACCGCACGTCCTCTCCCCCGGGGACGAGCCCGAGGTCGGCGACCGCGCTGTGCCGCCCGCGCGGCGGGCCCGGGCGGCTCACCCGGATCGCGTCGAGCGCGCGCGGCTCGGCGGACGGCTCGCGCGGGTCGAGGGCGGCGTGGATGATGCGCAGCGAGTCGACGTGCTTCCCGACCGGGAGGCCGAGCGCGCGGGCGACGTCGTTGCCCGAGCCGACCGAGACCAGGCCGAGGGGCACGTCCGTCCCGGCCACCGCGTTGAGGCCGAGGTGGGCCATGCCGTCGCCGCCGACCACGACGAGCGTGTCGATCGACCCGTCACGCGCAGCCGCGTGGGCGCGGGCCAGCGCGTGCAGTGCGTCGTGCGAGGTGAGGTCCTCGGTCTCCGCGACGTCGGAGAGGACGGCACGGACCTCCGCGGCGACGCGGGCGCCGTTGCCGGCGCCCGCGGACGGATTGATGACGAGTCCGACGCGCACGGTCATGCAGGGTCCTTCGTCGATGGGGTGGCCACAGCGGCGTCCGGGCCCGCCGACGTCCTCTCCCGGCGCGCACGTGCCCGCTCGAGGAGCGCGCAGATGCCGATCGCACCGAAGTACAGCACGAGGATGGGCAGCGCCATGCCGATCATCGACCAGGCGTCGGGCAGCGGGTTGGCGAAGGCCGCGAACACGAACGCGCCGATGATCGCCCAGCGCCATCCGCGCAGGAACGTGCGCGCGCTGACGAGGCGCGCGGCACCGAGCCCGACCATGACGACAGGGACGAGGAAGGCCACGCCGAACACGACGAGGACGCGTAGGACGAACACGAGGTACGAGCGGGCGTCCACCAGGCTCGTGCCGTCCTCGGGGACGAACGACGTGAGGATCTCGACCACGTGGGGCACGAGGAACCAGGCGAACGCGCCGCCGGCGAGGAACAGGGCGGCGCCGGCGAGCGCGAACGCGGCGGCGCGCACCTTCTCCCCCCGGTGCATCGCGGGCGCGAGGAAGAGCCAGAGCTGCCCGACCCACCACGGTGAGGTGAGGAAGAGGCCGATGACGACGGAGACCTGGACCCGGAGGTCGAACGCGGACCCGAGCGTCGTGAAGTTGAGTCCGGCGAGTGCGCCCTCGGCCCGGGCGACGTTGAGCGGGGCCGTGACGGACTCGAGCACCGGGTCGTAGAGGAACCAGCCGACCGCGGTGCCGACGGCGATCCCGGCCAGGGCGAGCAGAAGTCGGCGGCGGAGCTCACCGAGGTGCTCGCGCAGCGGCATCCGTCCCTCGGGGTCGCGCCTGCGGCGCGCCACCGGCTATCCGACGGAGGTCGGCGGCGACTGCCCGGCGGGGGTGCTCGGCGGCTCCGACGACGAGAGTCCGTCCCCGCCGCCGGACCCCGGGCGATCCGCACCGGGCCCACCCGTTCCGTGCCCGGGCGTCGGGCCGCCCTGGGGCGGGCCGTACTGGCCGCCGTTGTACTGGCCCTGGTTGTACTGGCCGCCGTTGTACTGGGCACCGGTGTACTGACCCTGGTTGTGCTGGCCGCCGTTGTACTGACCCTGGTTGTGCTGACCCGCGTTGTCCTGTCCCCCGCCGTTCTGGCCGGACCCGTTTTGGCCGGACCCGGTCGGCGTGTCGTCGTCCTCGCGCAGCTCGCGGACCTCCTTCTTGAAGACCTTGAGCGACTTGCCGATCGATGCGGCGATGTCGGGCAGGCGGGAGGCGCCGAAGACGAGCAGGATCACCACCACGAGCACGAGGATGTGCATCGGCTGAAGGCCGTTGCGGAACATGAGGTCACCTTCGTCGGGAGGATGGAACATGCCCAGGATAGACGCCGGGGACGGCACCCGCGCCGACCAAGGTCCCGTGAGGCGGGAGCGGGTCGAGGTGCTCGGGCATCGGGGCGCGTCCGCCGTGCACCCGGAGAACACGCCCGCCGCGTTCGAGCGTGCCGTGCTCGACGGCGCGCACGGCGTCGAGCTGGACACCCACCTGTCCGCGGACGGCGTGCCCGTGGTGCGGCACGACCTCGTGCTCGACGTCCCCGGCCGCGGCCCGTGCGCGACGCGGGACCTCACTGCCGCCGAGCTCGCGCGACTCGGCGTCCCCACCCTGCGCGAGTCGCTCGAGGCGATCCGGGAGGCGGGTCGGGCGGCCGGCCAGGTGGCGGGCCCGGATGCCGCTCGGGGCCCGGGGCGGCGGTCAGGGGCCGATGATCCGTGGGTGCTCGTCGAGATCAAGTCGGCCCCGGACGGCTCGGTGGCGTGCGCCGCGCCGCGCGAGGTCGTGGCCGCGGTGGGAGAGGTCCTCGACGACGACGGGCCACCGTGCGTGCTCGAGTCGTTCGACCGCGCCGTGGTCGCCGCCGCCGCCGACCTGCTGCCGCACGTGCCGCGGGCCGTCCTCGCCGACGCGGACTCGACGCGCCCCGGCTCCCCGTTTCTCGGCCCGCCGGGTGGGCGGTGGTCCGTGCCCGACCCGGTGGCCGCGGCGGTCGAGCTCGGGGCCGTCGCCGTCGCGCCCCGGCACACGTGGCTGGGTGCGGATCTCGCCCGGCGCGCCCGCGCGGCCGGTCTGGGGATCTGGGCGTGGACGGTCAACACCAACGACGACGCCGAACGGGCGACCGGTCTCGGCGCGACCGTCCTCATCACCGACGACCCGGCTGCGCTCCTCGACGGCCGCGGCGGGCGGCCGGGCGTTCACGCCGGGGCGACAGGCTCCCCGTCGTCGTAGCGGTCGAGCGCGGCCCGTGCGGCGGCGCGCACCCGCTTCGCCCACGCGGCGGGACCGATCGCGGTGACGTCGTCGCCGAGATCGAGCATCGCGCCGACGAACCACGCCTCGTCGGCGACCCGCAGCCGGACCCGGACCCCGCCGTCGTCGAGGTCCTTCGTGCTGATCGACGGCACCGTCTCCGCGAACGGGCGCGCGATCGACGCCAGCTCGACGACGACCTCGTCCCCGCTGTCCCCGACCTGATCGGTCCGTGCGGGCCACGGGTGCTCCTCGACCGGCACCGGCAGCACCGTGGCCGACACGATGCGGTCCACCCGGAAGGTCCGCGGCGCCCCCGCCCTCAGGCACCAGGCGGAGACGCGCCAGTCGCCGGCGTCGTTGACGATCGACCGGACGTCGACGTCGCGCTCGGTCCGCACGTCACCGGCCGACACGTACTCGAGGTGCAGGCGCCGCCCCTGCTCGAGCGCCGACCGGACGGTCGACAGGGCGGCGACCTCGTCGGCGTCGGGCACCGGCACGTCGATCGAGCGGGCGACGCTCGACGCCTCCCCCGCCGCCTCCTCGAGCTTGGCGACCAGCTGGTCGATGAGCACGGTGGACAGGTCGCCGCTCTCCGCCACCGCGCGCATCGGGCCGAGAGCGACGAGCAGGAGCACCGCCTCGTCCGTCGTCAGCCGCATGGGGCGCGCGAGCCCCTGGTCATTGGCCAGCGAGACGACGCCGGACTCGAACGCGTCGACGGAGAAGTCGATGAGGTCGTCGTGCTGGTAGCCGGGCAGCCCCGTCACCCAGAGCAGCTCGATGTCCTTGATGATCTGCTTCTCGCCGACCCCGAACAGCTCCGCGAGCCCCGCGACGGTCTGGTCGCCGTGCTCGTGGAGCCGCAGCACGATGGCCAGGAGGCGGGCGAGCCGGACCTCGGCGCCGTCGCGCTGGATCTTGGCGGCGGGGGCGGCCTTCGTGCCCGGCGCGTCGAGGGCGCGGGACTCGGCGACCTCGGCAGCGCGGGAGAGCCGACGACGCACGGTGGAGACGAGATCGTCCGGGGCGAGGGCCAGCGCGCCGTCCCCGAGCGCGGCAATCTCCCCCGCGAGGTCGTCGAGGTCCGCGGTGGTCAGCTCCACCGTGTCCCAGCCGTCGGGGACGCGGTCGTGCAGGTCGCGGGTGTACGACGTCGGGCCCTGGTGGTCGTGGTCGTCCGGCGTCGTCCCCGGGTGGTTCTCGTCCGGCGCCCAGCCGGCCTGCGTGCGCAGGGCACCGCCCCGCCCCGGGGCGAGCGCGACGCGCGCCTGCCCGCCACGCCGGCTCGAGGCCATGAGGACGGCGGACAGGTCGAGGTCGGCCGGCGGCTGGACGCGATCCTCGGTCTCGACCGCGCGCACCTTCCCGCGCACCCGGGACAGGTGGAACACGCGGACGGCGCCGCGGTCGTGGTCGTGCCCCACGAGGTACCAGGACCGCCCCCGGGTCGCCAGCCGCCACGGGTCGACCAGGCGGTTGCTCAGCTCGCCCGTGGAGGCGGCGCGGTAGTCGAACCGGACCGCGCGGCCGTGCTCGAGCGCCTCGAGGATGACGGTGAACGCGGGACCCGCGTCGGCGAGGCCGACCCCGGGAGCGGTGCGCAGGGCTGCCGCTTCCGTCGTGGTGTCGTCCTCCGTGGAGGGGCCGGACGAGGTCCTGCCGGAGGCCCCGACGTCGGCGTCCCCGTCCTCGTCGTCGTGCGGGCCGGCCGCCGTTCCCGGCTCGACGGTGCGCCCGCGCAGCTTGGTCAGTCCCCTGCGGGCCGAGGCGCTCGTGGCGGCATCGCGCCACACGCCGGCCGCCGCCGCGAGCACGGCGGCCTCCTGGGCGGTCAGGCTCAGCTCGGTGACGCCCGTGTCGTCGCCGTCGACCCGGTAGACGATGTCCGACTGGTGCACCGGGGAGACGAGCGTGAGCAGCGGGGCCCCGATCGACCGCAGCGAGTCCTTGTCGCGCTCGAACATGCGCTCGAACGCGTCGTCCTTCTGGCCGGCGTACCCGTGGACGAGGCGGCGGACGTCCGACTTCGACAGTCCGCGCGAGGTGGACCTCAGCGCGGCGAGGAGGTTGAGGAGCCGCTCCTCCTTCGTCACCTTCGTCGTCTGCGCGTTCACCCCTGCACGCTACCGGTGGCGGTAGCGTGACGGCGTGATTCTGTGGCGCGCCGGGACGGTGCTGGGCACGCGGCGGGAGTGGGCCGGATCGGTCGAGCTCGACGTCGAGGTCGACGGGCGCGAGCTGCGGGCCCTCGCCCATCCGGCCATGGTCGGCCGGCCCGAGCACGGCGACCGGGTCCTGCTCAACGTCACGGCGCTCGAGAAGGGGCTGGGCACCGGTGGCTACGCGCTGGTCGTCGCGCTGCCGGACCGACTGCCGGCGGATCCACCGCCCGGGCCCGGACACCTCGTCAAGGCCAGGTACACGCCCGGCCAGGTCATGGTCCTCGGCATCGACGAGCAGGAGTCGCCGCACCACGAGGACCTGCGCGAGGCCGACGACCTCGGCGGGTTGCCGGTCGTCGTCGCCGACCTGCACTCCGCGCTGCCCGCGGTGGTGGCCGGGGTGCACGCGCGACGGCCGGGCGCACGGGTGGTCTCGCTCATGACCGACGGTGGCGCCCTGCCGGCCTGGTTCTCCCGCACCACCGCCGGGCTCGCGGAGTCCGGGCGGATCGCCGGCACCGTGACCGTGGGCCAGGCATTCGGCGGCGACGTCGAGGCCGTCACCGTCCACACGGGGCTCCTCGGTGCGCGGATCGTGCTCGAGGCGGACGTCGTGGTCGTCGCCCAGGGGCCGGGCAACCTCGGGACCGGGACGCGGTGGGGTTTCTCGGGAGTCGCGGCCGGCGAGGCGCTCAACGCGGCGGCGACCCTCGGGGGACGCGGGATCGGAGTCCTGCGGATGTCCGGGACGGATCCGCGCGAGCGGCACCGGGGCCTGTCCCACCACTCGGTGACCGCGCTCGGTCGGGTGGCGCTCGCGCCGAGCGACGTCGTGGTGCCGACCGGTCTCGAGTGGCCCGACGGCGACTGCGACGACGTGGTCGAGGAACGCCTCGTGCACGCGCTGGCGGGGCGGCACCGGCGGGTCGACGTCGACGTGCGCGCGGGTCGTCGGGGTGATCAGGATGGCGGACCTGATCTGCTCGCGGCGCTGCGGGAGATCGAGCAGGCGGCCGGCCTCCGGCTCTCGACGATGGGGCGCGACCTCGACGCCGACCCCGTGCCGTTCCTTGCCGCCGCCGCGGCGGGGGTCCATGCGGCGAACCTGCTGCCCGACTGACCGTCCCACTTTCCGTCGAGAGTGCGGTTGGGGCTCGACGAACCGCAATCTCGACGACGACGAACCGCAATCTCGACGAACCGCAATCTCGACGAACCGCAATCTCGACGACGACGAACCGCAATCTCGATGAATCACGGCGGGCGGGTCAGCCGCGGGGGCCGGCCTCGCGGGCGTGGAGCTCGATGAGGGTCGACAGGCGCTGGGCATCGGCAGCCGCCCGGGAGCCGTCGCTGCGCTGGACGGCCATGACTGCCAGGGTCGTCGAGTCGGTGAGGTCGAGGTTCGCCCACGGGCGGTGCTCGCCGTACTCCACCCCGAGGATCTCGGCCCACTCCACCCGCCGACCGGCGAGGAAGTTCCGCACGGTGAGGCCGTCCTCGTCGGGCAGGGCGGCGACCCGTGCCTGACGCTCGAGGATCGCGACGATGACGAGCGCGAGCAGCGCGGTCAGCAGCTGGTCGGTCAGGCCCCAGTGGTCGACACCGGGGATGCGGCCCGTGAACACGATGATCGCCGCGGCGCCGACCACGACCGCCACCTGCAGCACGCGCGCGACGAGCCGCACGAGCCGAGGCCTGATCGGCGCGTGCAGCCGGGCCCGGACCTGCTCGCCCGACGGCGACCTACCGTCGTCGGACGTTGCCCCAGAATCCCCGGAACCTCCGGAGTCGCCGAAACCTCCGCGGCCCCCGGCATCCCCGCCGACGGTCACAGGCGGCTCGCGAGGATCGAGGTGACGAGGATCGCGCGCGCACCGGCGGCGTACAGCTCGTCCATCACGCGGTTGACCGATGCCCGCTCGACCATGACGCGGACGGCGACCCAGCCGTCGTCGCGCAGCGGCGAGATCGTCGGGGACTCCTGGCCGGGCGCGAGGGCGACCGTCGCGTCGAGGTGCTCCTTGGGCACGTCGTAGTCGACGAGCACGAACTGGCGCGCGACGAGCACGCCCTGCACGCGCCGGTCGAGGACCTCGAGCCCCTCGGGCTCCTCGCTCGTGGCCCGGCGGATGAGGACGGCCTCGGACTTGAGGAGGGGCTCGCCGAAGGTCGACAGGCCGGCGGCGGCGAGCGTGGAGCCGGTCTCGACGACGTCCGCCACGACGTCGGCGATCCCGAGGCGCACGGCGGACTCGACCGCGCCGTCGAGGTGGACGGTGCTGGCGTCGACGCCGCGCTGGGCGAGGAACCCGCGGACCACCGTGTCGTAGGACGTGGCGACCCGCAGGCCGCCGAGGTCCTCGATCCGGCGGGGACCGTCCTCGGGGGCGGCGAACCGGAAGGTGGACCGGGCGAACCCGAGCGCGCGGTGCTCGACCGCGTCGGCGCCCGAGTCGACGAGCAGGTCGCGGCCGGTGATCCCGCAGTCCACGGTGCCGGCGCCGACGTACACGGCGACGTCCCGGGGGCGCAGGAAGAACAGTTCGACGTCGTTGTCCGGGTCGGCGACGACGAGCTGGCGGGTGTCCCGTCGTCGGCGGTATCCGGCCTCGGACAGGAGGTCGGACGCGGGCTCGGACAGCGCGCCCTTGTTGGGCACGGCGATACGCAGCATGTGGCGGTCTCTTCCTAGGGGCGGGCGGGTCGCGCTCAGAGGTGGCGGTAGACGTCGTCGAGGGTGAGACCGCGCGCGATCATCATCACCTGGACGTGGTAGAGCAGCTGGCTGATCTCCTCGGCCGCCGCGTCGTCGCTCTCGTGCTCGGCGGCCATCCACACCTCGGCGGCCTCCTCGACGATCTTCTTGCCGATGGCATGGATCCCGGCGTCGAGCTGGGCGACGGTCCCCGATCCCTCGGGGCGCTCCTCGGCCTTGGCGGTCAGCTCCGCGAACAGCTGGTCGAACGTCTTCACGCGGTCAGCCTACGGCGCGGTCCGCGACGAGGACGGGAGTGTCCGGGAGCGCGCGCACCGCGGCCTCGGCGTCGACCTCGCCCTCGAGCAGGCCGGCACCGGACATGAACTCCGCCATCGACCGCCACCTCGCGACGTCGATCTCCCCACGCTGCTCCTCCGCCCCGTACAGCTCGGCGGTCGCGGTCGCGACCGCGAGGGCGCTCTCGCGCGCCTCGGGCTCGGTGAGGTCGGGGACGTGCGTCGCGCTGACGTCGACGGCCGCCTCCGGGTCGGCGACGACGTCGTCCATCGCCCGCAGGACCGCGCGGACGACGGCCGCGACCTCCTCCTCGCGCTCGGAGAGCGCGGCGTCCGTGGCGACGAGCCCGACGCCGACGAGCGGGACGTCGTCGCCGAGCGGGATCTCGGTCACCGGCGTGCCTGCGCGCTCGAGGCTGACCGCGTCGTTGTTGACGTACCCGACGACGGCGTCGACGTGTCCCGCGGTGAGAGCCGAGACCTGGGTGAACCCGATGGTCTCGACCTCGACGGACTCCCCGCCGTCGGGCATCGACGCGAGCGCGGCCTGGAGGCCGAACCACGTCTCGCCGAACTCCCCGGGGACGCCGACGCTGCTGCCGGACAGGTCCTCGAGGCTCGCGAGCCCGGAGTCCTGCGGCGCGAGGATCGCGACCGGGTACTCCTGGTACATCGTGGCGACGGTGGTCAGGCCCGCTCCCTGGGCGACGGCCTGAAGCATCTCGTCGCCGCCCGCGACGACGACGTCCTCCTCCCCCGCCTCGGCGGCCGTGAACAGGCCCTCCGACGCGCCGTGGTGCCGCAGCTCGACCTCGACACCCTCGTCCTCGAAGTACCCGCGTTCCTCGGCGACGTAGAACGGGGCGAACTGGACGTCGGGCACGTAGGTGAGGCCGATCGTCAGGGTGTCGCCGTCGGCGCCGTCCTCTCCCCCGCCACCGGAGTCTCCGCAGGCCGCGAGCAGGGCGGCGGCGAGGAGGGCGGCGTGAGGTGCACGGCGCCCGGACCGACGGTCCCCGGCCGGTACTGAGCGGCGGCGCGCGAACCACGCGTCGGGCCGGCTCTCGGTCGGTGCGGAGCGGCGGGGGGCGGGCCGCGGGGTGGTGGTCATGGTCAGGCTCCTTGCCGGTGGCGGAGGTGGTGCTGGAGGGCGCCGACCGCGGCGAAGAGCGCGGCGGCGAGGACGCAGAGGATCGTGAGGATCGAGAACAGGCCGACGGTGTCGGCGGACGCGCCGCGCGAGGACAGGAGCATCCCCAGACCGCGGCCGCCGGTGACGATCTCGCCGACGATGGCGCCGGTGAGACTGAGGGTGACGCCGTTGCGCACGCCCGTGAGGATCGCCGGGAGCGCGAGCGGCAGGAGGATGCGCGCGAGGAGGACGGGGCCGCCGGCGCCGTCGAGCCGGGCGGCCTCGATGACGTCGGTGTCGATGTGCGTGAGCCCGTAGACGGTGCCGAGCAGCATCGGGAAGAACACCATGAGTGCGCACAGCACGACGACGGGCAGGACCCCGTAGCCGAGCCACAGCGCGAGCAGCGGCGCGACGGCCACGGCGGGCAGCGCCTGGGAGGCTGCGACATAGGGCTCGAGGACGCGCCGCGCGAGCGTGGAGGAGGCGATGGCGATGCCGAGCGGGAGGGCGACCGCCGCGCCGAGGAGCGAGCCCCAGCCGGCGGCGTACAGCGTCGGCCAGAGGTAGCTGCGGGCGGGGCCGGTCAGGTCGTCGAGCACGCGGGAGAGGACGTCGCTCGGGGCGGGGAGGAAGTACGGGTCGACGAGCCCCGCGCGGCAGGCGAGCTCCCAGGCGAGAAGCACGACGACGCCGAACACCACGGGCGCGACGGCGCTGACGGCCCCTGCTCGCGCGGGCGGTCGAGGCCGGCCGCCGACGCCTGCGGCGTCGACGTGCTCGAGGGGCTGTGCCACCCGTTCCTCCTCCCGGCCTGCGTGCGACCGGGGCGAGGGGACGCGGGCGTCCCGAGAGGGTGGACCGGGTGGCCCACCGCGTGCGTCCTCTCATCCGGACTTTGACCGTCGGTCCCGGAGTTCCACCGGATCGGCCCTCGCCGCGCAGCTTCCTGCGTGGCCTCGGGTTCGCGGACTGTTACCGCCGGTTCGGATTTTCACCGACCCCGGAGCACGTGCTCGAGGGACGAGTGTACGACGTCGGGGCCGGGACCCACGAGAGGGTCCCGGCCCCGACGGTCGGCGGGTCGGTCGGCTCAGCCGCCGTCCGCCTGGTTGTCGTTGGCGGCGCGGGTGCGCGCGTCGTTCATGCGCCCCTCGGCATCGTTGGTCATCGAGCCGTACTGTCCACCGGCGCCGTTCTCGGAGTCGTTGAGATAGTCGACGAACTGGTCGCGCTGCTCCGGCGTCATCTGGTCGTAGGGGATGACCGAGCCGTCCTCGTTCCAGAACTGCTCGTCGGGTCCGAGGTCGCGCTCACTTGCGGTCTCCCACTCGGTGAACGACGGCGAGCCCTCGTAGGTGCCGGCTGCGGCGACCGCGGAGTAGAAGCGGTCGTTGACCATCTCGTTCTGTGCCTGCTGCCACTCGGCGGACTGCACGCGCGACGCGTCCTCGTTGCCGGTGTCGAACATGGCCTCGAGCACGGGGTCCTTCGCCCAGTCGATGCCCTTGTCGACCGCACCACCGACGACGGGAATGTCGTCGAACGGGACGAGACCGAGCCCCTCGTTCGCGAGGTCCTGCATGTACTGGTTGTACTGGTCGAGCGCGCCTGCGTTGTCACCGTTCTCGTTCGAGAGCGACTCCATGACGAAGGCGTCGAAGTAGCTGCCGTTGCCGAAGGCGTCCTGGGCGGCGTCCATGTTGCCGTCGCTGAGCGCCTCGTACATGCCGTTGTTCGTGTGGGCGTAGCTCGCGTTGAGGATGCGCTGCAGCGCCGGCGGGTTGTCCGGATCCCCGACGACCGATCCGTCGTCGCCGGGTCGGACGATCTGGTCGGGCCGGTCGTAGCCGAGGTCGCCGAACGTGTGATGGAGGTTGTTGAGGGTGCCGTTGCTGAAGGTGATGTCGTAGGTCCCGCCATCCCCCTGGCCCACCCCGTCGCCCGTGGCCTGCCCGTCGAACGCGGTGTGCAGGTCGTCGATGTAGGTGGCCATCACCGTGCCCATCGCGGGCCGCAGAGCCGACATGCTGAGTCCTGCGCGCGTCTGCGCGGTACTCCCGTCGAGCGGCTCGGAGCCGGCGATCGCGTCGTTGTACCCCACGATCGCCTGCTGGGCGAGCTCGACCGACTCCTCGTCGGTGTTGTCCAGCGAGTAGCTCTCGAGGACGTCGCCCATGGTGGTGCCGAAGTCCGTCATGCCCATGACCATGCCGTTCGACGCGTCGCTCCGGCCGTGCAGGTAGTACTCCATGATCGACTGCGTCTGGCCGTCGCCCGCCGGGATGTCCTCGAGCAGCAGCCCGTAGGTCGCTTCCTCGCTCCTGCCCGCGGCCTGCAGCAGGTTGTGCAACGGGTCTCGACGCGGGTCGGTCGGGTGGAGATCGCCGAGCGGAGACTCACCGAAGTCGTACATCGAGTTACCCATGTGCGAGTAGTTCGACCTGTGCGGGTACGTCTCCGTGAGCCACTGGTCCCACTCGACCATGTCCACGCCGACCGTCTCCATGTAGTCGCGGGCGACGGACGCGTTCGGGTCACCCGCAAGGCCGGCGGCGAGGAGCTGGCTCTGGATGTCGTACCCGTACATCACGGTGCCGTCCATCCCCTCCTCGTACGGCTCGCCGGTCACGGGGTTGTACCCCTCCCGCCCGCTGGTCTGCAGGTCCTCCAGCCACTGATCGCGCCAGGTCTCGGTGTCCTCACGGGTCGACGGGTCCATCCCCGACAGATCGCCCGCTGACGTGGTGTAGGCGCCACCCAGCACGCCGAACAGATCCCGGTACTGCTGCTGGAGCTCGGGATACCCCTCGCCTGTGTCGATGAACTCCATGATCTGCATCGAGGCCTGGTTGAGGCCGTCCGTCCCGAGCCGCTCCATGAGGGCGGTGGCGAAGTAGGGGTCGTCGACGAGGTCGCCGTAGGTGTCGACGAACTCCTGCGCAGCCTCCTGGTCGCCGTTCTCGGCCTGCTCGAGGAGCTCCTCCGCGTCCTCGGCCTGTTCGTCCGCCACGTGATCGCGCCGGCTGCCGTCCGAGATCGTCGTCCCCGCCGTCATCGCCGCGGCGATGTCGGTCGCGCTGCCCTGCTGGGCGGCGGGCACGAACCCGTCGGTCAGCTCCGTCAGCTTCGACGCGGCCGTGCTCATGGACTCGCCGAGGGTGTCGAGGGCCGTGTCGTACCGGTCCTTCATGTCCTCGCGGCGGCTCTCGCGCTGGAGGTCGATCGACTCGATCGCCTCCGCCTTGTCCCGCTGGTTCGCGGGGTCCGTGTAGTACGGGTCGGTGTTGATCTGATCGAGAGAGTTGTTGAACCAGGTGTCGACCTCGTCCCACTCCGTCTGCAGCCCCTCGATCGTCGACTCGCAGGTCTCGAACGCAGCGCCCACGTCCCAGATGTGCGTGCCTGCACCCCCCATGTTCTCGGCCGCGGTCTGCACGTGGCCGGACAGGATCGACAGCTCGGTGTCGATCGCGTCCGAGCTCAGGCCCTCCGGAAACGCGCTGCGCAGACGCTGCGAGGCCGATCCGTCGGAGAGCAGGGTCTGCTGGAGCCGACCCTGGATGCGGGAGACGTTGGTGCCCTGCACCATGAAGGTCGTCGCGGAGCCGTCGGGCAGGGGGAGCTGATCTGCACCGGCCATCGGTGGTCCTCTCGGGTCATGGTCGGGCGGCGCCCGACCGATCGGTGCGGGGCCGTCAGACCTCGAGGAAGTCGAAGCCCGATCCGGCGTCGGTGTCGACCTCCTCGAAGCCCTCGGTCATGCTGACGGTGGACGAGCCACAGGCCTCGGTGGCGGCGGCCAGGGCGAGCAGACCCGTGTCGTGCGTCGAGATGAAGTCGGCCATGGCGGACTTGAGCGCGGAGATGTCCCCCGCGATGCGGTCGGGACCGGTCCCGGCAGCACGGTTGAGCGTCGCCTCCTCCGGCAGCTCGCCGGCGCCGTCGCGCAGGAGCATCCCGTCCACCCAGACGTCGTCACCGACTGCGGCGGTCGAGTACGGGTCGATCTCGATGGACATCATGCGCTCCTTGTCGGCCTGCCAGTTCCGAGCGCTTGCCACCGGCAACGCCTCTGGCGGAGCGTGTCCCGTCAATCTGACCGCCAGGTGAACACCGGTCGAATCGGCGGTGCTGCGGAGCATGCAGGGGGCGGGCAGAACCACCCGGTCGAGGCAGGTGCACCTCGTCACGCGAGTGCTTGTGGCACGGGAACGACGTGCACGACGACGAGGCGCGAGAGGGATCCGGCCCGCTCAGGTGCCCGAGGGGTCCATACCCGTGCGCCGGCGGCCGGCGCACGTCATCCCGCCGAGCGCCGCCGTCAGTGCGCGTGCGCCCCGGCGGCCAGCTCCCGCAGCGCGGCGATCTCGGCGTTGGCGTCCTCCGCGTTGTAGACGGCCGAGCCGGCGACGAACGTGTCGGCACCGGCGTCGGCGGCGCGCTCGATCGTCTTCCGGGAGACGCCGCCGTCGACCTGGAGCCTGATGTCGAGCCCGGCGGCGGACACGGCCTCGCGGGCGCGGCGGATCTTCGGCAGCACGGACTCGATGAACGACTGCCCGCCGAAGCCGGGCTCGACGGTCATCAGCAGGATCATGTCGAACTCGGCGAGGTGGTCGATCAGCGGCTCGAACGGCGTGCCGGGGCGGATGGCGATCGACGCCTTCGCCCCGGCGGCCCGCAGCTCGCGGGCGAGCTTGACCGGCGCCATCGCGGCCTCGGCGTGGAACGTCACCGACGCGCAGCCGGCCTCCGCGTAGCCGACGGCCCAGCGGTCCGGGGCCTCGATCATGAGGTGGGCGTCGATCGGGACCGGGCTCACCCGGACGCAGGCCTCGACGACGGGCAGACCCCAGCTGAGGTTGGGCACGAAGTGGTTGTCCATGACGTCGACGTGCGCGTAGTCGGCGCCCGAGATGCGCTCGAGCTCGCCACGCAGGTCGGAGAGGTCGCTGGTGAGGATCGACGGAGAGATCACGACGGAGGCCATGGACCGAGGCTAGCCGCCGTCCGTGGACGGGGCCGCCGCGGACCGAGGGCGCGTTGCGCAGCACGGTGCTGCGCGGACCGGGCCCGGGGGTCCCTCGGGTCGCCCCTCAGCCCTCGCGCCGCAGGAGCGCGAGGAACATCGCGTCCGTGCCGTGCACGTGGGGCCACAGCTGGACCACCGTGCCCTCCGCCCCCTCGACCGGGCTCCCCGTGACGAGGTCGGCGAGCCCGCCGGCGACCGACCGGGTGATCGCACCCGTGTCGAGGAGCGCGAGCCCGGGCGAGCCGCGCAGCAGACGGGTCACCTGGGCGCGCGTCTCGGTCACGTGGGGCGAGCAGGTCACGTAGGCGAGGACGCCTCCGACGGCGAGTGCGCCGGCCGCGGCCTCGAACAGCTCGTGCTGGAGCTCCGCGAGCTGGGCGAGGTCGTCGGTGCTGCGGCGCCAGCGCGCCTCCGGGCGTCGGCGGAGCGCCCCGAGCCCGGTGCAGGGCGCGTCGAGGAGAATGCGCGTCGCACCGTCCGGTCCCCCGTCCGGCCCGTCGGCAGGCATCAGCTCACCGGCCCGGCGCCCGTCCCCGACCGTCACCCGGACCGACTCCCCCGCCCGCTCGACGGCGCGGCGCACGAGGTCGGCGCGGTGCGGCTGCACCTCGTTGGCCACGAGCAACGCCCCGCGCTCCTGCGCGCGCGCCGCCAGCAGCGCGGCCTTGCCGCCGGGGCCGGCGCACAGGTCGAGCCAGGTTCCGCCGTCGTCGGTCCGTCCGTCCGTGAGGTCGGCGGCAAGCAGGGCGTGGGCGACGAGCTGCGAGCCGGCGTCCTGGACCGCCGCGCGTCCGGTCGCGACGTCGGCGAGCTCGCCCGGGGCGATCCCGACGAGGTCGACGGCGCCGGGCAGCGGGTGCTGCTCGACGTCCGCTCCGAGGTCGCGGGCCTGGCGGCCGAGCTCCCCCACGGACGACCAGCCGGGGCGGGCGACGAGGGTGACGCGGGCGGGGGTGTTGTCGGCGTCGAGCAGGTCGCCGAGCTCACGCGGGTCACGGCCGTCGGCGACAAGGGCCTGGCGGAGCGCGCGGACGACCCACGCGGGGTGGGACTCGACGGCCGCCGCGACGTCGAACCACTCGCCGCCGCTGTCGCGCACCGCGTCGGCCACGTCGTCCAGCCAGTCCTCGACGTCCCGGCCGGCCACCTTGCGCAGCACCGCGTTGACGAGTCCTGTGGGCGCCGGGCCCGCGACCTCGCGGGCGAGGGAGACGGACTCGGCCACGGCGGCGTGGGACGGGACGCGCATGCCGAGCAGCTGGTGCGCGCCGAGCCGGAGCACGTCGCGTACGGGCGGGTCGAGCGAGTCGACGTCGCGGCCCGACGCAAGGGCGAGGATCGCGTCATAGCGTCCCCGCAGGCGCAGGGTGCCGTAGGCGAGCTCGGTGGCGAACGCGGCGTCGCGACCCGTGATGCCCCGCTCGCGCAGGAGGCCCGGGAGCACGAGGTTGGCGTAGGCGTCCTCTGCGTGGACCTGGTGGAGGACCTGGTAGGCGGCCCGACGCGCGGGATCGGTGCGCGGGGCGCGGGTCTGCTTCCCGGATCCACGGCCGGTGCCACCCCGGCGGGGGCCGCGATCGTCGCTCATGCGTCGGGCTTCTCCGCACCGAGGCGGTCGTCGTCGGCGATGCGCGCACCTCGGGCCCAGGCGTCGGCGGCCATCCAGCTCTTCCCCGCGGGCGCCACCTCCGTCAGGCGGACGGCGTAAGTCGCCGTACCGACGAGAACCTCGCGACGTCCGGCGCGCACCTCGCCAGGAGCGAGGTCGGTGGTCCCCTGCACCTGATCGACGGGACGCAGCTTGAGGCGGTCACCGCCGGGCAGGGTGGTCCACGGCCCGGGCGCGGGCGTCGTGGCCCGGATGATGCGGTCGACCTGCTGGGCGGGCTGGTCGAGGTCGACGAAGGCGTCGGAGGTCGTCAGCTTCGGCGCGAGCGAGACGCCGTGCGTGCTCTGCGGGGCCGGGTCGATGAGGCCGGAGACCAGGGTCTCGAGCGACCGGGTGAGGAGCGGCGCGCCGGCCACGGAGAGCCGGTCGAGCAGTGCGCCGGAGGTGTCCGTGGCCTGGATCGTCTCGGTCATCGTGGCCAGGACCGGGCCGGTGTCGAGCCCCTCGTCGAGCAGGAACGTCGTCGCACCGGTGACGTCCTCGCCGGCGAGGAGCGCGCGCTGGACCGGCGCCGCGCCGCGGTAGGCGGGCAGCAGCGAGAAGTGCAGGTTGACCCACCCGTGGGTGGTGGCCGCCAGCGCGGGCGGCGGGATGAGCAGGCCGTAGGCGACGACGGCGGCGACGTCCGCCCCCAGCTCGCGGATCTCCTCGACGGCGGCCTCGTCCCGCAGTGTCCGCGGGGTGAGGACGGGCAGGTCCGCCTCGGCCGCGGCCTCACCGACGGGAGAGGGATGGAGCGTCCGGCCCCGACCTCGCGCGGCGGGCGCACGCGTGAGGACCCCGACCACCTCGTGCTCCGACTGGAGCAGGTGGTGCAGGGCCGGAAGCGCAACGACCGGGGTGCCGGCGAACAGGACTCGCACGCCTTCGATGGTAGATGCCTCGCCGAGGTGCCGCCGACGAAGGCCCTCCACGGCGCACGACGACGACACCCGGACGCGCACGTGCCCGACGAACGGGCGAACGCCCGTCACGGCGCACGACGACGACCACCGCGCTCGCCCACCACCTGGTCCTGGCGGGCCTCCTGGCGCCCGCCCGCCCTACAGCATGTCGGTGGGCGCGACCTGGACCCGGACCGCCCCCGGCTCCTTGCGCGCCGAGCGGGCGGCCGCCGCGGCGGCGAGCAGCGGACCGGGCTCGGTGCCGGCGGGGGCACGGACGACGGCCCGGACCTCCGGCGCGCCCGATCCCAAGGAACCACCCGTGCTCCCGCCCGAACGTCCAGCCGATCGTCCACCCGGTCCCGCTCCCCCGTCGTCCCGCGCTCCCGCGCTCCCGCGAGTGAACGGCTCGACCGGCACGGGCCCCAGCACGTCGATCCCGGTCGCTCGGTCGTCGGCCATGAGGTGGTCGAGGAATGCGCGCACGGGACCGGACTCCCCCGTCACGACGGCGACGTCAGCCGCCGGCGGCAGACCCAGCTCGGCCCGCTCCGCGAGCTCCCGTTCGGCCAGCCCGACCGGGTCCCAGCGGACGAACGCCTGCGCCACCTGCGGCGCCGGTCCGCCGAGCAGCAGCACGCGGCCACCCTCGGGGGCGGCACGGACGAGCGCGGCGGCGCTCACCCACCGGCGCATGGCCTCCTCGGCCGCCGCGAGGCCGGGGCGCGCCGTCGCGACACCGCCGTCGAGGAGGACAGCCGCGACGTACCCACCGTCGGCGGTGGGTTCCGCCCCTGGGGTGGCCACGACGAGTCGGGGCTGGTCGTCGACCGTCCGCGCGACCCCGGTCTCCTGCCCGCCGCCCGACGCCAGCACCGGGACGCCGGGGAAGGCACGCCCCAGCTCGTGGGAGGTCCGACCGGCGCCCACCCGGATCGCCCGTAGCGCGGTCGAACCGCACGTGGGGCAGCGGAAGTCGGCGGCGCTGCGCGCGCACCACCGGCACGACGGAGGCGCGCCCGTCGCCGTCGCCTGCAACGGACCCGAGCAGTGCCGGCAGCGAGCAGGCTCCCGGCACCTCGCGCACGCGAGCGCGGGCACGTAGCCGGCGCGGGCGACCTGGACGAGGACCGGCCCGTCGGCGAGCGAGTCGCGGACGAGTCGCCAGGCCTCGTGCGGGATCCGCGCGTGCGCGGCGGGGCCCTCGGCGGCGAGGGCGAGGTCGCTGGGTGCGATGACCCGTGGGGTGCGCGCGCGCACGAGCGCCCGGTCCGCGGCGAGCGACGCCGCCGTCCCGGTGGCGACGAGGTGCTGGGCGGCCACGGAGCGTCCGACGGCGATGATCGCGAGGGCCGCCCGCTCCCCCGACGCCCGGGGGCGGTCGGCCGTCCCGTCGTCGGGCAGGTGCCGCGCGAGCAGGACGTCGCGGGCGTGCGGGTACGGGGCGCGCGGCTCCTCCAGCCGGTCGTCCCCGTCCTCGACGAGCACGACGAGCCCGAGGTTCGTGACCGGCGCGAACGCGGCGGCCCGCGTGCCGACGACCACGCGTGCCTCCCCCGTCAGGGCACGCAGGAAGGTCCGGTACCGGCGCGCGGTCCCGTCCTCGGCGGACAGGCGCACGACGGCGGGGATCCCCGCGTCCTCGAGCGCCGCGAGGACCTCCTCGACGTGACGCGCGGTCGGCGCGACGACAAGTGCGCCGCGGCCGGAGTCGTGCCCCGCACGCACGGCACGGGCGACGAGGGCCGCGGTGGTGCCCGGCAGCGCCGTGACGACCGCGGCGGGCGAGTGTCCTGCGGCCACATGGGAGAGGAAGGCCGGACCTGCCGCGAGCTCGCCCCAGGGACCGGGATCGGACGGTGCCTCCTCCTCCGACGCGTCGGAGCGGGCAGCGGGAGGATCCACCGCCCAACCGCCCCGCGCCTGGGCGACCGAGTCCTCCGTGCCCGCGTGACGTGGGGGCACGGCGAGGCGCACGACGTCGGCAGTCGTCCCACCGTGCGCGCGTGCGACGGCGCGGCACAGCCGCGCGATCTCCGGGGCGAGCACGGGTGCGGCGCTCACCGCGCGACGGAGCGGCGCGAGGTCGGAGCGGTCGGTCCCCCGCGTGCGCGCCGTGACGTATCCGCCGAGCTCGCGCCCGGCGAACCGCACGCGGACGCGCGATCCGATCGCCACGCGCTCCGCCATGGCCGGCGGCACAACGTAGTCGAAGGGGCGGTCGAGGTGCGCGAGCGGGGTCTCGACAAGTACCGACACGACGTCCGCGTCCGGGTCCCCCGCGGCGCCGGGCGGCGCAAGGTCGACGAGGTCGCCCAGGGAGGGCTGCTCGGCGCGGGGGGTCATCGCCACATCACATCACGCGGGCCGGACACCCGGCGTCGTCGTCGGCCCGCCCTGTGCACGAGGCTGTGTCTCGGACACCTGTGGGACCGGGTGACGACCCCGCGCGCCGGAGGTGCCTGACCCCGTCGCGTCTCGGACCCTGGGAACGCCCGGCCCCCGGCCCGACCGGCCGGCAGACGGTCGAGGCAGCGGTCTCAGACCCCCGCGGCGGACCGCAGGGCGTCGACGCGGTCGAGGCGCTCCCAGGGCAGGTCGAGGCTCGGCCGGCCGAAGTGGCCGTACGCCGCGAGCGGCCGGTAGATCGGCCGCAACAGCTCGAGGTCGCGGATGACGGCGAGCGGACGCAGGTCGAAGACCTCGCGCACGGCCCGCTCGATCGCCTCCTCGGGGACAGCAGCGGTGCCGAAGGTCTCGACGTAGATCGACACCGGGGCCGCCTGCCCGATCGCGTACGCGACCTGGACCTCGCATCGCCGCGCGAGACCGGCAGCCACGACGTTCTTCGCCACCCACCGCATGGCGTACGCGGCGGAGCGGTCGACCTTGCTCGGGTCCTTGCCCGAGAAGGCGCCGCCGCCGTGCCGGGCCATGCCCCCGTACGTGTCGACGATGATCTTGCGTCCGGTGAGCCCCGCGTCCCCCATGGGGCCGCCGAGGACGAACCTGCCGGTCGGGTTGACGAGCACGGCCAGGCCGCCGGCGTCGACACCGGACGCCGCGCCGGTGAGCTCGGCGTCGAGGACCGGGTCGACCACGAGCGAGCGCACGGCGTCGTCGAGCATGCCCTGGGTGACGTCCTCGTCGTGCTGCGTGGAGACGACGATGCCGGTGACCGCCTCGGGGCCGGCGTCCCCGTAGCCGACCGTCACCTGGGTCTTCCCGTCGGGGCGCAGCCACGCGACGGTCCCCTCGCGGCGCACCTGGGCGAGGCGCTCGGCGAGGCGGTGCGAGAGGTGGATCGGCAACGGCATGTAGCTGTCGGTCTCGTCCGTCGCGTACCCGAACATCAGGCCCTGGTCGCCGGCGCCCTGCACGTCGAGCGGGTCGATCTCGCCCGTGTCGTCGCGGGTCTCGAGGGACTTGTCGACGCCGGCCGCGATGTCGGCCGACTGCTCCCCCACGCTCACGGACACGCCGCACGACCGGCCGTCGAACCCGACCTCGGAGGACGTGTACCCGATCGCGCTGATCTCGCGCCGCACGATCGTGGGGATGTCGACGTACCCCTCCGTGCGGATCTCGCCGGCCACGTGGACCTGACCGGTCGTGACGAGACACTCGACGGCGACCCTCGCCTCCGGGTCCTCCCGCAGCAGCTCGTCGAGGATCGCGTCGGAGATGCGGTCGCAGATCTTGTCCGGGTGCCCCTCGGTGACGGACTCGGACGTGAAGGTGCGCAGCTGGGTCACTGCCCAATCGTAGGCGCGGCCAGGCGGTCGACGACGACGTCGAGCAGGGCGTCCGCCATCTGGTCCTTGCTGCCGGCACTGGTGGCCACGACCTCGCCCGCGGCGTCGAGGATCGTCAGCTCCGTGTCGACGTCCCCGAACCCGACGCCTACGCCGACGGCGTTGACGGCCAGCAGGTCGGCGCGCTTCCGGATCGCCTTGGCGCGGCCGTGCTCGAGCACGCTGCCGCTCTCGTCACCCGTCTCCGCCGCGAAACCGACGACGAGCTGGTCCGCCCGGGGACGGTCCGCCGCGAGGCCGGCGAGGATGTCCGGGTTCTCGACCAGCTCGATCGTGCGCCTGCCGCTGCCGTCCTTCTTCGCCTTCGACGTGCCCGCCTCCGCCGGGCGGAAGTCCGCCACGGCGGCGGCCATGACGACGACGTCGGCCTCGGCGGCGGCCGCGGTCACGGCGTCGGCGAGCTCGAGCGCAGAACCCACGGGCACGACGTCGATCGCCAGCTCGTCGGGCAGCAGCGCCGCCTCGACGTTGGCGGCGAGCAGGGTGACCCGGGCGCCACGGTCGGCGGCCGCGCGGGCGATGGCGATCCCCTGGCGTCCCGTCGATCGGTTGCCGATGAACCGCACCGGGTCCAGCGGCTCGTGGGTACCGCCGGCGGAGACGACGACGCGGCGGCCCGCAAGGTCCTGCCGCCTCGGCGGGCAGGCGCCCGACGCCATCGGGCCGGGACCGCCGCCGGCGTCGACGTCGGGCAGCCCGTGGATGGTCGCGCCGGCACCGCTCGTGCCGGAGGGGGTGGCAACGGCGTCGGTCCCGGCCGACGTGAGGTCGGCGCGGGCGATCTCGCGGCCATCGGGCGAGAGGCCGACGAGGGCGAGCGCGGCGGCGACGATGCGCTCGGGCTCGGGCAGGCGGCCGGGACCGGTGTCGGCGCCCGTGAGGCGGCCGGAGTCCGGGTCGAGGACGGCGACGCCGCGGGACCGCAGGGTGGCCACGTTGGCGCAGGTCGCGGGGTGCTGCCACATCTCGGTGTGCATCGCCGGTGCGAGGAGCACGGGGCACGTGGCGGTCAGCAGCGTGGCCGTCAGCAGGTCGTCCGCGAGTCCGGCGGCGGCCCGGGCCATGGTGTTCGCCGTCGTGGGGACGACGAGGACGAGGTCGGCGTGCCGGCCGAGGTCGACGTGGTCGACCGCCGTGGCGCCGTCGAGAACCTCCGCGCGCACGGGCTGGCCGGACAGGGCCTCGAAGGTGGGGGCGCCGACCATCGCGAGGGCGGTGGTCGTGGGCACGACGCGGACGCGGTGCCCGGCCTCGGTGAGCAGGCGCAGGACGAGGGGCGCCTTGTAGGCCGCGATGCCGCCGGTGACGCCGAGGACGACGTTCAGACGGCGGGGGGCGCGGTCGCCCTCACGCTGCTCCCCCGCCGTCACGACCGGGTCAGTCCTCGGTGCGCGTGAGCGTGAGCTGGCCGGCGTTGATCTCGCGCAGCGCGATGGAGAGCGACTTCTCCTCGGGCGCCGACGGCACGAGCGGGCCGACGAACTCCAGCAGGCCGTCCTGCAGCTGCTGGTTGTAGGTGTTGATCTGACGCGCGCGCTTGGCGGCGTAGATGACGAGTGCGTACTTCGAGTCGACGGTCGTCAGGAGCTCGTCGATCGGCGGGTCCGTGATGCCGATGGGCTCGGCGACTGTTCCAGCCATGGGTCCTCCTCGGTGGTGGGCGCACCGCCGCGGCTGGCGGCGGGCGCACGGCCTCCCATGCTACCGCGCGGGCGCCCGGACCAGGCCCATGAGTGACGCGAGCGCCTGTGCGGCCTCGGTCACGTCGGAGTTGACGATGATCTCGTCGAACTCCGCCACGGACGCGAGCTCGACGTCGGCCGTGGCGAGCCGGCGTGCCCGTTCCTCCTCGGTCTCGGTCCCCCGGCCGACGAGCCGGCGCACGAGCTCGGCGCGGTCGGGCGGCGCGAGGAACACGTGGCGCGCCCCCGGCATGGCGGCACGCACCTGTCGATGCCCCTGGAGGTCGAGCTCGAGGAGCACCGGACGCCCCGTGGCGAGCTGGTCGACCACGGCGCGCCGCGGCGTCCCGTACCGGTGGACCCCGTGCACGACCGCCCACTCGAGCATGCCCCCGGAGTCGACGGCCTCGTCGAACTGGGCGGGCGTGAGGAAGTGGTAGTGCACCCCGTCGATCTCGCCGGGACGGATCGGCCGGGTCGTCGCCGAGACCGAGTACCAGAGGTCCGGGTAGAGCCTGCGCAGCTCGTTGACGACCGTGCCCTTCCCGACCGCTGTCGGTCCCGAGAGCACCGTCAGGCGCGCGGTGTCGACGGGCGCCTGCGGCGTCACGGGATCGGTGTCGGCTCCAGGGGTCGTCTCGTCGGGCACCGCCTCATTGTGGCAGCCCACGCCGAGCGCGTCCGCCTACCCGAACCGGTCGACCAGCTTCGAGCGCTGGTGCGGCCCGAGCCCGCGCACGCGGCGCGACTCGGCGATGTTGAACTCGGCCATGATCGCCCGCGCCGTCGACGAACCGACGCCGGGCATCGCCTCGAGCAGCGCGACGACCTTGAGCTTGTTGAGCGCCTCGTCGTCTGCCGCGCGGTCGAGCACGTCGGAGAGCTGCAGGGCGCCGGCCTTGAGCTTGGACTTGACCTCGGCGCGCACGCGACGCGCCTCGGCGGCCTTGGCCAGGGCCGCAGCCCGTTCGTCGGCCGTGAGCGGGGGGACTGTCACAACGACCACCTCGTCAGTTGGTGAGCACGGGTCCGGGGTAGAGGCTGACACTAGCCTCTGGGACGCAGATCACGCCAGATGAACACGCAGGTCCGTGCAGGGAGACAGCGGGCGCCTGGCGGGTGGCGGGGCGGTGAACGTCTCGCGACGACCGCCCGCCTCAGCTCTCGCGCAGCGCGGAGGTCACGAGGCCCGCGGTCTCGCGGGCAGCGCGCGCGACGGCGCCCCGGTCCGGCCCCGCGGCGAGGACCGACCGGGAGACGGCGGCGAGCACCCGGTGGCGCGCCGGGCCGAAGACGGCCCGCAGCTCCTCGGCCCCGGCGCCCTGCGCGCCCACGCCCGGGGCCAGGAGGATCCCGCCCGTGCCGGTGAGGTCGAGCCCGAGGTCGGCGACGGCGGTGCCCGTCGTCGCCCCGACGACCAGGCCTACATGGCCGGGCACGTCGTCGTCGGTCCGCGCCTCGGCGTTGCGGGCCGCGGCCCAACGAGCGACCTCGCCGGCGACCGAGCCGCCCGCACCACTCCCCCGGACGCTCGCGTGCTGAACGGCCGCGCCCTCGGGGTTCGACGTGAGCGCGAGGGCGAAGACTCCCCGTCCGTTGGCGTGCGCGAGGGCCGCGGTCTCCGTGAGCGAGTCCGGGCCCAGGTAGGGAGAGACCGTGATCGCGTCGGCGGGCATGGGCGCGTCGTCGCCGAGGTGGGCTGCCGCGTAGGCGGCCATCGTCGAGCCGATGTCCCCGCGCTTGACGTCGAGGACGGTGAGGAGACCGGCGGACGTCGCCGCCGCGAGCACCTCCTGCAGCGCCGCCCAGCCGGCGGGACCGAAGCGCTCGAAGAACGCCGACTGCGGCTTGAGAGCCGCCACGCGGCCCGCCACCTCGTCGACGACCCGCAGGCCGAGCTCCCGGGCGCCGTCGGCGCTGTCCGGCAGCCCCCACGCCGCCAGCAGGGGCGCGTGCGGGTCGACCCCGACGCACAGCGGGCCGTGCTCGTCCATCGCGCGGGCGAGCCGCGCGCCGAACCCGGGTCGGTCCCCGGCGCCGACGTGGCCCGCCGCCGACGGGTTCGCCGCGCCCGGGGCACCGGCAGATCCCACCGGGCCCGCAGCGCCGCCGGACGGACCGGTCACGCCGTGGCTCCGGCCGTCGTCGGGCCGGATCCCGCCCCGGCGAGCCGGGCGTCCCGGGCGGCGTCGAGCTCCTGGAGCGGGGCCACGTCGAAGGCCCCGGCCCGCTCGGCCTCGATCGCGCGCACGGCGACGCTCAGCTGCGCCGTCGTCGTGATGATCGCGCGGTCCACGGCGGTGGTCGCCGTCCGGATCTCGTACCCGTCGGCGCGGGCGCCCTGACCGCTCGGGGTGTTGATGACCATGTCCACCTCGCCCTCGGTGATGAGGTCGATGATGGTCGGCTCGCCGTTCGGACCGCGCCCGGCGGAGTGCTTGCGCACGGTCGTGGACGGGATGCCGTGCCGGTGGAGGACCGCCGCCGTGCCCTCGGTGGCGAGGAGCTCGAACCCGAGGTCGACGAGGCGGGCGGCCGGCCCGGCGATGTCCCGCTTGTCCCGGTCGGCGACCGAGACGAACACCTTGCCGCCGCTGGGCAGCCCGCCGAACGCCGCGGTCTGGGACTTCGCGAACGCGACCGGCAGGGTCGGGCCGATGCCCATGACCTCGCCCGTCGAGCGCATCTCCGGCCCGAGGATCGAGTCGACGACCTGCCCCTCCCGGGTGGCGAACCGCTTGAAGGGCAGCACGGCCTCCTTGACCGCGATCGCGGAGCCGAGGTCGACCACGGAGGCGTCGACGCCGGGCAGGAGCCCGGAGTCCCTGAGGTCGGCGATCGACTCCCCCGCCATCACGCGGGCCGCGGCGCGCGCGAGCGGCACGCCGGTGGCCTTGGCGACGAACGGGACGGTGCGCGAGGCGCGCGGGTTGGCCTCGATGACGTAGAGGACGTCGGAGACGAGCGCGAACTGGATGTTGATGAGCCCGTGCACGCCGACCCCGGCGGCGATCGCCTCGGTCGACTCCCGGATCCTGCTCAGCTCGCCGGCGGACAGCGAGACCGGGGGCAGGACGCACGAGGAGTCGCCGGAGTGGATGCCGGCCTCCTCGATGTGCTCCATGACGCCCGCGAGGTAGAGCTCGGTGCCGTCGTACAGGGCGTCGACGTCGATCTCCACGGCGTCGTCGAGGAACCGGTCGACGAGCAGCGGGGCGGCCCGACGGGTCGCGTCGCCGGCGTGGACCGTCGCGTCGGCGAGGTAGTCGCCGAGGTCGGCCTCGTCGTAGACGATCTGCATCCCACGCCCGCCGAGGACGTAGCTCGGCCGCACGAGCACCGGGTAGCCGATCTCGGCCGCGACGGCGAGCGTCTCGGCCGGCGAGGTCGCGGTGCCGTGGGCGGGCGAGGGCAGGCCCGCCTCGTCGAGGACGCGGCCGAAGATCTCGCGGTCCTCCGCGGCGTCGATCGCCTCGGGCGAGGTGCCGAGGATCGGGACGCCGGCGTCGGCGAGGCGCTGGGCGAGCGAGAGGGGCGTCTGCCCGCCGAGCTGGACGATGACGCCCTCGACCGGGCCGGCCGCGACCTCGGCCCGGTAGACCTCCATGACGTCCTCGAACGTCAGCGGCTCGAAGTAGAGCCGGTCGGAGATGTCGTAGTCGGTCGAGACCGTCTCGGGGTTGCAGTTGACCATGACGGTGGTGAACCGGTCGGCCAGCTCGAGGGTGGCGTGCACGCACGAGTAGTCGAACTCGATGCCCTGGCCGATCCGGTTGGGGCCCGAGCCGAGGATGATGACGGCCGGCTTCTCGCGCGGGGCCACCTCGGTCTCGGTGTCGTAGGCCGAGTAGTGGTACGGCGTCTCGGAGGCGAACTCGGCGGCGCACGTGTCCACGGTCTTGTAGACCGGGTGCAGGTCGAACGCCCGCCGCACCTCGCGCACGGCGTCCTCGGACAGGCCGCGCAGCTCCCCGATCTGGACGTCGGAGAGCCCGTGCCGCTTGGCGCGCCGCAGGACGTCGGCCGTGAGCGCGTGCGAGTCGGCGACCTCGCGGGCCACCTCCTCCATCAGCACCATCTGGTCGAGGAACCACGGGTCGATCCACGTGGCCTCGAACAGCTCCTCGACGCTCGCGCCACCACGGATGGCCTGCTGGACGTCGACGAGGCGGTGCTCGGTCGGGGTGGCGGTGGAGGCGACGAGCCGGGCGAGCTCCTCACCGGCGGGCGCCTCGCCGCGCCAGTGCAGCTGCTGGCCGGACTGGTCGAGCGAGCGCAGCGCCTTGCCGAGGGCCTCGGTGAAGTTGCGGCCGAGGGCCATGGCCTCGCCCACGGACTTCATCGTCGTCGTCAGCGTGGGGTCGGCGGCGGGGAACTTCTCGAACGCGAACCTCGGGACCTTGACCACGACGTAGTCGAGCGAGGGCTCGAAGCTCGCCGGCGTGGAGCCGGTGATGTCGTTGGGGATCTCCGGAAGCGTGTAGCCGATGGCCAGGCGCGCCGCGATCTTGGCGATCGGGAACCCGGTGGCCTTCGAGGCCAGCGCGGAGGAGCGCGAGACGCGGGGGTTCATCTCGATGACGACGATCCGGCCCGTGCTCGGCTCGACCGCGAACTGGACGTTGCAGCCGCCCGTGTCGACCCCGACCTCGCGCAGCACGGCGATGCCGATGTCCCGCATCCGCTGGTACTCGCGGTCGGTGAGCGTCATCGCGGGCGCCACCGTGATCGAGTCGCCCGTGTGGACGCCGACGGGGTCAACGTTCTCGATCGAGCACACGACGACGACGTTGTCCGCCTTGTCGCGCATGAGCTCGAGCTCGAACTCCTTCCAGCCGAGGATCGACTCCTCGAGGAGCACCTCGGTGGTCGGCGAGAAGTGCAGACCGGCACCCGCGATGCGGTCGAGGTCCTCGCGCGTGTAGGCGAGGCCGGAGCCGAGGCCGCCCATCGTGAAGCTCGGCCGGACCACGAGGGGCAGGCCGAGCTCGTCGGCCGCCGCGTGCACCTCGTCGAGGGAGTGCGCGATGACCGAGCGGGCGGACTCGCCGCCGGCGCGCTCGACGACCTCCTTGAATGCATAGCGGTCCTCGGCCTTGTTGATGGCGTCGACGGACGCGCCGATGAGCTCGATGCCGAGGCGGTCGAGCACCCCGGAGTCGTGCAGCGCGATCGCCGTGTTGAGGGCGGTCTGGCCGCCGAGGGTCGGCAGGATCGCGTCGGGGCGCTCCTTGAGCAGGATGGCCTCGACGACCTCGGGGGTGATCGGCTCGACGTAGGTCGCGTCGGCCACCTCGGGGTCGGTCATGATCGTCGCGGGGTTGGAGTTGACGAGGACGACCCGCAGGCCCTCCTCGCGCAGCACCCGGCACGCCTGGGTGCCGGAGTAGTCGAACTCGGCGGCCTGGCCGATGACGATCGGGCCCGAGCCGATGACGAGGACGGAGCTGAGGTCGGTCCGGCGGGGCATCAGTTCTCCTGCGAGGTGGTCGGGGTCGCGTCCTCGGCGCCGCGGGGGGCGGCCATGAGCGCGAGGAAGCGGTCGAAGAGGTGCTCGCCGTCGTGCGGTCCGGCGGCGGCCTCGGGGTGGTACTGGACGGAGAACGCCGGGACGTCGAGGGCGCGCAGGCCCTCGACCACCTGGTCGTTGAGTCCGACGTGGCTGACCTCGACCCGGCCGTAGCGGCCGTCGTCGAACGGGGCGACCGACTCCCCCTCGACCGGGGCGTCGACGGCGAACCCGTGGTTGTGCGCCGTGATCTCCACGCGGCCGGTCTCCTTGTCGAGGACCGGCTGGTTGACGCCGCGGTGGCCGTAGGCGAGCTTGAACGTGCCGTACCCGAGGGCCCGCCCGAGGAGCTGGTTGCCGAAGCAGATGCCGAAGAACGGCAGCTTCTCATCGAGGATGCCGCGCAGCAGCTCGACCTCGTGCTCGGCGGCCGCCGGGTCGCCGGGGCCGTTGGAGAAGAAGACGCCGTCGGGCGACAGGGCGAGAACCTCCGCGAGCGTGGTGTCGCGGGGGACGACGTGGACGCGGGCGCCGCGCTCGGCGAGCTGGGCGGGCGTGCGCGCCTTGATCCCCAGGTCGACGGCGACCACGGTGGCGACCGGGTCGCCGTCGGGCTCGATCGTGTACCGCTCTCCGGTCGAGACCTCGCCCGCGAGGTCGGAGCCGGACATCGCCGGGGCGTCCCGCACCACCTCGACGAGCACCTCGACGGCCTGCGGGTGCAGGTCGGCGGCGCCCGCGGGCAGGGCCGAGCCGGAGAAGATGCCGGCGCGCATGACGCCCTGGTCGCGCAGGCGGCGGGTGAGCGCGCGGGTGTCGACCTCGCAGATGCCGACGACGCCCTCGGCCGCGAGGCGCTCCTCGAGCCCGCCCGTCGCGCGCCAGCTGGAGGCCCGGCGGGCGGCGTCGCGCAGGACGTAGCCGGCGACCCACACCTGGCCGGACTCGTCGTCCTCGTCGTTGACGCCGGTGTTGCCGATGTGCGGCGCCGTCATCACGACGATCTGGCGGTGGTAGCTCGGGTCGGTGAGCGTCTCCTGGTAGCCGGTCATGCCGGTGGAGAAGACGATCTCGCCCAGGGTGCGTCCCTCGGCGGCGTAGCCGGACCCTCGGTAGGTCGTGCCGTCCTCGAGGACGAGCAGGGCGGGTGTGCGCGCGGCGCTCACTCAGGACTCCTTCTTCGTAGGCAGCGGGGCGAGGTCCTCGACCAGGCGACCGTCGGTGACGGTCGCGCGTCCCGCGTAGAACGTGTGGACGACGGCGCCGGCGAGCTCCCGCCCGGCGAACGGCGAGTTGCGGGACCGCGAGGCGTGCGTGCCCGGGTCGACGGTACGCCGGGCCGCGGGGTCGACGAGCGTGAGGTGCGCGGGGGCACCCACCTCGAGGGGCCGACCCTGGTCCGCCACGCGCCCGATCGCCGCGGGGGCGGTCGACATCACGCGGGCGACCCCGGCCCAGTCGAGCAGGCCGGTCTCGACCATGGTGGTGGTGACGACGGCGAGCGCGGTCTCGAGCCCGGTCATGCCCATGGCCCCGGCGGCCCACTCGGTGTCCTTGTCCTCGGCGGCGTGCGGGGCGTGGTCGGTGGCGACGATGTCGATCGTCCCGTCGGCCAGGCCGGCGCGCACGGCCTCGACGTCGGCCGCCGTCCGCAGGGGCGGGTTGACCTTGTACAGCGGGTCGTAGTCGCGCACGAGGTCGTCGGTGAGCAGGAGGTGGTGCGGCGTCACCTCGGCGGTGACGGCGATCCCGCGGGCCTTCGCCCAGCGGATGATGTCGACCGACCCGGCGGTCGAGAGGTGGCACACGTGCAGCCGCGAGCCGACGTGCTCGGCCAGCAGGACGTCGCGGGCGATGATCGACTCCTCCGCGACGGCCGGCCAGCCGGTCATGCCGAGCTCGGCGGAGACGACGCCCTCGTGCATCTGGGCGCCCTCGGTGAGGCGGGGGTCCTGGGCGTGCTGGGCGATGACGCCGTCGACGGTGCGGACGTACTCGAGCGCGCGGCGCATGAGGACGGGGTCGGACACGCAGCGACCGTCGTCGGAGAAGACGGTGACTCCGGCCGCGGAGCGGTGCATGGCGCCGAGCTCGGCGAGCTGGGCGCCGGCCAGACCGACGGAGACGGCGCCGACGGGGCGGACGTCGACGTAGCCCGCCTCGCGCCCCAGGCGCCACACCTGCTCGACGACGCCCGCGGTGTCGGCCACCGGCATCGTGTTGGCCATCGCATGGACGGCCGTGAACCCGCCGGCCGCGGCGGCCCGCGAACCGGTCGCGACCGTCTCGGTATCCTCCCGGCCGGGCTCGCGCAGGTGGGTGTGCAGGTCGACGAGGCCGGGGAGCGCGACGAGGCCGTCGGCGTCGGTCCGGGTGGCGTCCGCGGGCGCCTGGTCGGCCGCGTCCTCGCCCACGGCGGCGATGACGCCGTCGACGAGCAGCAGGTCGGCGCGGTCGGCGCCGAGGAGTCGGGCGCCGGTGATGAGGTGGCTGGTCATGACGTGGTCCCTTCGGAGCCGGCGAGCAGGAGGTAGAGCACGGCCATGCGCACGGCGACCCCGTTGCGGACCTGCTCGAGGACGACGCTGCGCGAGGAGTCCGCGGCCTCGGCCGAGATCTCCAGGCCACGGTTCATCGGCCCGGGGTGCATGACGATCGCGTGCGGTTGCAGGACGGCGAGCCGGTCGGCGTCGAGCCCGTAGAGGCGGTGGTACTCCAGCGGGGACGGGAAGAATCCCCCGCCGCCGGCGGACATCCGCTCGGCCTGGACGCGGAGCATCATCACCGCGTCGGGACCGGTGGCCAGGGCCGCGTCGAGGTGGTGCTCGACCCGGGCGTGCCAGGCGTGCACCCCGACGGGCAGCAGGGTCGGCGGCGCCACGAGCGTGACGTCCGCGCCGAGCGTGGTGAGCAGGTCGACGTTCGACCGGGCCACCCGCGAGTGCAGGACGTCCCCGACGACGACGACGCGCGCACCGTCCAGGTCGCTGCCCGGCGGCGCGGGGGTGTCCGTCGTCGTGGGCTCCCCGGGGGCCGGGTCCTCGGCGCGCGCGTGGAGGTGGCGCCGCAGGGTGAAGGCGTCGAGCAGGGCCTGGGTGGGGTGCTGGTGCGTGCCGTCGCCGGCGTTGAGGATCGGGACGTCCGTCCACCCGGCGTGGGCGAGGCGGTGCGGGGCGCCGGAGGACGGGTGGCGGACGACGACGCCGTCGGCGCCCATCGCGCGCAGCGTGAGCGCGGTGTCCTTGAGGGACTCCCCCTTCGACACCGAGGAGCCCTTGGCGGAGAAGTTGATGACGTCGGCGCTCAGGCGCTTGGCGGCTGCCTCGAACGAGATGCGGGTGCGCGTGGAGTCCTCGAAGAAGAGGTTGACGACCGTGCGGCCGCGCAGGGTGGGGAGCTTCTTCATCTCCCGCTGCTGCGTGGCGGCCATCTGCTCGGCGGTGTCGAGGACGCGGACGGCCTCGGCCCGGTCGAGGTCGGCGGCGGACAGCAGGTGCCTCATCGGGTGGCCTCCCCCGTGTCGGTGGTGACGGCGGGTGTGGTGCCTGTGCCGGTGCTCGCGCGGCTGCCGAGGTCGGTCCGCGGCTCGGCACCGGGGACGGTGTGTTCCTCGGTCCCGCCGACGATCCACACCGAGTCGGCCTCGCCGGACGTCTCGTCCGGGGACCCCGCCGTGCCGGCGCCACCGACGGTCCGGTCCGTCTCCGCGAGGCTCACCCGCACGCTCTCCTCGCGGGAGGTCGGCAGGTTCTTCCCGACGAAGTCGGCCCGGATCGGCAGCTCGCGGTGGCCGCGGTCGACGAGGACGGCGAGCTGGACCCGGCGCGGGCGGCCGAGGTCGCTGAGCGCGTCGAGCGCGGCGCGGATCGTGCGGCCGGAGTAGAGGACGTCGTCGACGAGGACCACGGTGCGGCCGGTGAGGTCGACCGGGACGTCGGTGCGCTCGAGCCCGCGGACCGGGTGGTCGCGCAGGTCGTCGCGGTACATCGTCGTGTCGAGCGAGCCGTGCGGGACCGGGTCCGTCAGGTCCGCGGCCCGGGCGACGCGGGCGGCGATGCGCTGCGCGAGCGGGACGCCGCGGGTGGGGATACCGAGCAGGACGAGGTCGTCCGTGCCCTGGTTGCGCTCGACGATCTCGTGCGCGATGCGGGTGAGCGAGCGGTCGATGTCGCTCGCGGTGAGGACCTCGCGGCCGGCGGGAGCGCCGGCGGGTCCGGGTACTGCTGGGTCGGGGCACATGGTGCCGTGACCTCCTTCCCTGCCTCGCTGGACAGATCGTTAAAGGATGTCGGTACAGCGATGGTACCCCTCGGCCGGGACGTGCCACCCCGCAGTTCGCCGGTGGACAGCAGTCCTCGCGATCGCCCGGAACTCTCGACCTGAAGGTGTGGTGCGCGCTACGATACGACCGTTGTCGGGTAGTGTCTGACGCCTCCTTCAGGGTGGGAGTTGGTGGCGCCTTCGCAGACTTCTGCATCTCCGATGTGTCCCACCGGGATCGGGTCATCCTGTGACAATTCGAAAGATTCTGGCGACCGTTGCACTTGTCGCCGCAGCGACACTTGTACCGAGCATGGCAACCGCGAGTCCCCTTCCAGAAGATCCGGGCTCTTCACATTCGAGGGTGTAGTTGGGGTCGGAATCCGCCCGTCTCGAGTAGTGATCGGGCGATGTAATTGGTCAGGTTGCGGAAGCCGAGGGCCGAGCCGCGCAGGTGCTCGAGCCTGCCGTTCATGGCCTCGGTGGGGCCGTTGGACGTGCCGGGCCGGTCGAAGTAGGCGAGCACGTCGGCGGCGCGGCGCTTCAGGGTCCTGCCCAGCTTGCGCAGCTCGGTCAGGGCGGCTGGCACGGTGGAGCTGACGGAGGCGATGAGCTGGGCCATGAGCTGGCGACCATGTGCGCGGTCGGGGACGCGGTAGGCGGCGATCATGCGCTGGTAGACGGCCCAGGCGGCCTCGACCGCTACGTGGGTGTCGCCGTCGAACAGGCCCTCCAGGCGCTGGGACTGCTTCTCGGTGAGCAGGTCGGCGCCGGTGTGCAGGGTCCGGCGGGCGGCGTAGAGCGGATCGCCCTTGCGGCCCCGGTGCCCGCAGGTGTCCTGCTGGACACGGCGCCGGCAGTCATCGAGCGCGTCGCCAGCGAGGCGGACCACGTGAAAAGGATCCATGATGGCGACCGCGTCGGGCAGCTCTTCGGCGGCGGCGGTCTTGAACCCGGTGAAGCCGTCCATCGCGACGATCTCGACCCCGTCGCGCCAGTCCTGCGGCCGGCCCGCGAGCCACTGCTTGAAGGCGTGTTTCGAGCGGCCCTCGACCATGTCCAGCAGCCGGGACGGGCCGGTCCCCTCGCGAACAGCGGTGAGGTCGATGATCACGGTCACGAACCTGTCGCCGCGGCGGGTGTGGCGCCAGACATGCTCGTCGACACCGATGGCGCTGACGCCGTCGAACCGGGTCGGATCATCGATGAGGACGCGGCGTCCTTCGGTCAGGACCGCGGCGTTGGCGGTGTTCCACGAGACCCCCAGCCCCTCGGCGACACGAGCGACACTCAAGTGCTGGCACACGATCCCTTCCAGCGCCCACCGCAACCCGCGGCGGGAGAGCCGAGCGCGCGGCTCGGCCGCGGCGGTCGTGTCCTGACGCCACACGTGCCCGCAGCCCGTGCACCGGTACCGACGCACCCTCACCTCCAGCGTCGTGGGACGCCACCCCAAAGGCTCGTGAGCGAGCTCGCGCGTGACGGTGTCCCGCGCGACGCCCTCGCACCCGCACCGCCGGCACCAGCTGTCCGGTTCGACGACCCTGCAGGCCAGGACCGCCCGACCAGGCTCGATGCGCTGGCCGACGACCTCCAAGCCGAGCTCGTCCAGACGAGCGAACGTGGTCAGATCAGGGCGGGCGAAGGTAGCGTCAGGCACGTCGAGGTCTTCCCGGTGGGTGGCGTGAGAACCCCCATCATCGGAAGACCTCGACCCCTATCTGGACGCTGACACGCCGGCACCTCGCTCACCACCGCGCCAGGCCGTCTACACCCTCAATCCGGAAGAGCCAAGATCCGCCGACCGAACTCGCGCCCTATCAGATACCACCACCTCCGCCGGCTGGGCGGTGTGGCGCCTACTACGTCATCCAAACCAGCGGCGCGCAGGCCAGCGTCCGTGAGTGCCGAAATACGGCCGGAACCCAGATCCGTGTCAACGGCACCGTCACGGACACGGACAACGACGGACAGTGCGCCCAGGTTTACGCCTCGTACAATGTCTCAACCGCGACGGATTACGGTCCACGCGCATGCCCAAGTGGAACGCGTGTAGCATTTACGCTGCCGTGGCGAAACGGGTCGAATGCGTACATCTACCTCCGAGAGTTTGACGTCTAGATTGCTCGGAGCACCCTCCTCGGGAATCGTCTGCCGCGGAATATCCAAGGCGTATGGTCCCGACCTCGTTCTCTCCTCCGTCGACCTTGCTGTCGACGGAGGAGAGGTCGTTGCTGTCACAGGCTCCAGTGGATCGGGCAAGACGACGCTACTGCTCACTCTCGCAGGCTTGCTGCTTCCCGATTCCGGCGAGGTCGAGATTTCGGGGCGATCACTATTCATGCTCGACGATGACGCTCGAACGACGCTCCGGCGGCAGCACATCGGGCTGATCTTCCAGTTCGGCCAGCTCGTTGCCGAACTTACGGCTACGGAGAACGTCATGCTTCCGCTGCTCCTCGACGGCGCAACCAAGATCGACGCTCGGAGGCGCGCGAGAAAGCTGTTCGACGAACTTGGCATCGGCGACGTCACCAACCATTATCCGCACCAGCTCTCCGGCGGACAGCAGCAGCGCGTGGCGATCGGCAGGGCGCTGATTACGAACCCTTCCGTGGTACTCGCCGACGAACCCACCGGTTCGCTCGACTCCGGGGCCTCCGAGGCCGTCCTCGACCTCCTGATCTTGTCCGCCTCGACGCGCGGGGCGGCAGTTGTCCTCGTGACGCACGACGCTAGTGTGGCCGCGCGTACGTCTCGGCAGGTACACGTCCGGGACGGTCGGGTCACGTCGACCACCGCCCCATGACCGCCTGGCTTCTCGCGCGGCTGTGGCGCGGCGCCGGCGGCCTGCAATGGTTGTTGGCCGGCGCTCTCGTTTCCACCGTGGCTCTGGCGACCGTCGTCGTGCTGCTGGTAGGCAGCCTGCCTGCGGCGCTCGACCGTCAGGACGAGCGCACCTACTGGACCCGGCCGTCCGACTTCTCGCTGCTGGCCGACCCGGAGCTGAACCAGGACTACGCCTACATCGGCACCGTCAACGATCGGGTCGGGGAACTCGCCGTCACCGTGGTCAACGTAGCTCAGCACGGAGAGGGCATCGAACCTCCGCCGGGGATAGACGCGTTCCCCGAAGCAGGGGAGGTCCTGCTGTCACCAGCTCTGGAACGCGCAGTGGGCGACGCGGCGCTCGCGCGCTACGGCCTGCCCGCGGGAATGGTGGACGAGAGCGCCCTCGCCGGACCTGGGCACATGGTGGCAGTCCGCGGCGTGGCGGTCGAGGATCTCGCTCCGGTCGAGCTCCCGCTGCTCGACCTCGGGGAACCGCGGCCGCAGAATGGCGACCCATCGCTCGCGCTGCTACTCGCACTTGCGGGGGCCGCGATGGTGATCCCACCTCTGCTCCTCGCTCACGTCGCCACCCGCGCCGCCGCGCGAACCCGGGCTCGACGGACCGCGACTCTCGTCGTCGCCGGCGCCCCGCGTTCGCTGCTCAGGCGAGCGGTGCTGTGGGAGTCGTGCATCGGCGCCGTTCTCGGCGTCGCGGCTGGCACTCTCCTGTTTGCCGCGTTGCGCAGAATGCTGGCGCCGATCCTCGTCGAGGATCCCGCGCCGTTTCCGTCGGACCTCGTCCCGCCGGTCGGGATCGTGTTGCTCCTGGTCGTCGCCCTGCCTGTCGGAGTCGCGGTCATCGCAGTTCGCCAGGCGGATCATGCGACTCGCGACCCACTGGGAACCGGGGTGAGCAGCCATGAGGAGCCGGGGATGCATCGCACCGTGATTGCCGGCGCCCTGCTCCTGGCAGCCACTGCCGCTGTCATGCTGACCAACCTCCTCGCGGAGCGGCAGCGCCTTCTCCTCGCGGTCGCGCTGGGAGCGGGCGGTCTGCTCCTGCTCGCTCCGTGGGTGAGCCGGACCGTAGGGCGAGTTCTACGCCGTTCTCGGCGGCCGGCCGCCATGCTCGCGGGCGGAACGATTACGGCCGCTCCCCGCGCAACCGCGCGCGGCGTGACGACAGCGGGCCTCGCGGTCTTCGTCGCCACGATCTTCGTGGTCACCTTTCCTGGCGCGGTAGGTGCCGTCCAGGACGACGCGGTGATCGATCAGGCTGACGACGTCGTCCAGATCACGAGCATGGCGACCAACCAGGCGGAGCTGACACGGCTCGCCGACGACATCGGTGCGCTCGATGGTGTCGGCGACGTGGCGAGCGTCGTGACGGGGACCGCGGCCGGAGAGGGGAGCGCGTCCAGCTCTGTCTTCCCGGTCTGGATAGGGGACTGCGCGCGCATCGTCGCCGCTGCCCACCTGGACCTGACGTCATGTGCCGTCGACGGGGGTGTGTTGCTCAACGCGGCCGCGGCCGCTGTGCTCGGCCCCGCCGGACAGGTCGACGTCTATGACCTCGCCCAGCGGGACGTCGTCACAACGTTGGAGGTGCCGGACGAGAGCACGCCGTCCATGCTCACTGTCCAGACCGACGCTGCTGGAACCCTTGCGACGTCGGCGCGCGCCGTCGACGCACCCAGCGTCCTTGTCGACGAGCGGGAAGCGGGGCTGGATATGACGCACTTCCGACCCACTTTGCTGATCGCCGGGATCGACGACCCGGCCGCCCTCGACCGCGTCCGCACCCTTGTGCTCACGGCAGACCCGAGCGCGCAGGTCGCCACCCGCGAGTCCTCCCAGGAGGGATTCGACGGACAGCTGCGCCGCTACTACAGCATCATGCTGTGGGGCGGCGGCGCCGTGCTCGGGACGTCCGCTGTCGCACTCCTCCTCGCAAACCTGACCACAGCGATCGAGAGTGCACGAACGCTAGCCGTCCTGCACGCCGTCGGGACGCCGCACCGGAGCCTGCGCCGGGTCGTCCTGCTCGTCACCGTAGTCCCACTGCTGCTGTTCTCGTTCGTCGCCGCCGGGCTCGGACTCATGGTGGCGGCGCTTGCCCCAGGAAGCCTGGGCGCAACGGGATGGAGCGCCCTCGTCAGTCTGTGGCCCGTGGCAGTAGGCGTCGCGGGGGCCGCCGCGATTGGCAGCGTGGCTGCCCTGATCGTGCCCAGGGCCACCGCGGTCGATCACCTGCATGGTGCCTGAGAAGTGATCGCCTCACCGACTGGCCGGTACCGTCGCGCCTTCCTTCAGACCCGGTAGAGGTCCTTGTTCCTGGACACCTCGCCGAGGACGCCGCTGACGAACCGCGGGGAGTCGTCGGTGGAGAGCTGTCCGGCCAGGTGGGCGGCCTGCTCGATGGCGACCCCGTCCTCGACGTCGTCGAGGAAGACGACCTCGAACACGCCGAGCCGCAGCAGGCCCCGGTCGACGGCGGGCATCCGCCGCAGGGACCAGCCGTGGGACGTGGCCGTGAGGATCTCGTCGATGACCGTGAGGTGGTCGGCCACCCCCTCGACGAGCTCGACCGCGTAGGCGGGCAGCCCGTCCTGGGCGATAGTCCGGCCCGTGCGCTCGGCGAGGACGGCCAATAGGCGGTCACCCGTGGTCACCAGGCCCTTGGCGTCGGCCTCGAACAGGACGTCGAGCGCGCGGTGGCGGGCCTTGGTCCGGGCGGTCGCGTGGAAGGTGCGGCGGGCACCGCGGGCACCCGCACGTTCCGCGGACGGGACGTCCGCGCTCACGCGCACCGCGCCGGCCGGCACCTCGTCCTCCGTCGCGACCTCGATCGGGGTCGGTTCGTCGCCTGTCGACGTCGGCTCGGAGTCGGCCGCTGCGACGACCTGGTCGACGGCGGGGCGCACAGGCGCATGCGTGTCGCTGTCGGGCCCGGCCGGTGCCGGGTGGTCGACGTCGTGCCCGTCCGTGCCGGGCTCGCCCGGCGCGGGACTCTCTCCGCCCATTCAGGCGCGTCCGAGGTAGTCGCCGGAGCGGGTGTCGACCTTGACCTTGACGCCCTGCTCGAGGAAGAGCGGGACCTGGATCTGGTAGCCGGTCTCGAGGGTGGCGGGCTTGGTGCCGGCCGAGGAGCGGTCGCCCTGCAGGCCCGGCTCGGTCTCGGTGACCTCGAGCACGACGGACGTGGGCAGCTCGACGAAGAGCACCTGGTCCTCGTGCGTGGCGACGACGACGTCGGTGTTCTCGAGCATGAAGTTCGAGGCGTCGCCGACGACCTCGGGACGGACCGGGATCTGCTCGTAGTTCTCGGAGTCCATGAAGATGAAGTCGGTGCCGTCGTTGTACAGGTACTGCATGTCGCGGCGGTCGACCGTGGCGGTCTCGACCTTGACGCCGGCGTTGAAGGTCTTGTCCACGCCCTTGCCGGACAGGACGTTCTTCAGCTTGGTGCGCACGAACGCGGGCCCCTTGCCCGGCTTGACGTGCTGGAACTCGACGACCGACCAGAGCTGGTTGTCGATCTTCAGCACCATGCCGTTCTTGAGGTCGTTCGTCGAAGCCATGTGTAAGCCGTCCTGTCGGGTGGGAGTCGTTCGGTCGGGCCGGAGGGAGCGGCGGAGCACGGCCGCGCGGTCCCGGCACGGGGCACGGGTGCCCCTCGTCGGCGGTTCAGGATATCGCGGCGAGCACGGCCCGGCCGAGGAGACCCCATGACGCCGCCCACAGGTAGGAGGCGAGCGTGCCGATGATGAACCGTTCGGCGGTCAGGCCGGCGGCGACGACCCGGGGCGGGACGCGGCGCTCGTCGTCGGGCTGGAGAACGATCGCGGTGTCGTCGTCGCGGGAACCGGCCCCGTGGTCGGCGCGCAGCTCGGGATACCGGCCCAGTCCCTTGAGGGCGAGGACGACCGCGACGACCTCGGGGAACCCGGTGACCAGCCCGCCGGCGATCGCGGCCCGTTCGAGGTAGCCGATCCACTGCCCGCCCCGGTCGAGGCCCACCGGATGGGTGATGAGCTCGGGCGCGTCGTCCCCGCTCGCGCCGGCCACGGTGAACCGGCGCAGCAGCCGGGCGACGACGGGGCTGCCGGTGACGGCGGCGAGAAGAGCGGCGACGACGACGAAGAGCGAGGTGAGCAGCCCGAGCAGCCAGTCGTTCACGAGATCTCCTCCGCGGCGGCGACCATCGCGGCGACGTGCGGGAGCGCGGCGAGCTCCTCGCGCACGCCGGCGACGCGGACCCGGTCGTGGACCGCCTGGTAGGTGATGCCGAGCTCCTCGGCGACGGCCCGCTGGGTCACCCCGGTGACGAGGCGGTCGGAGACCTCCCAGCCGGCGTCGGAGCGGGTGCGGCGCAGGGCCCCGACGAGATGGAGGACGGCCGTGGCGGACTCGGCGGCGTCCTCGTCCGCTCCCCGCACGACGATCGGGTAGCTCGACGCCTTGCTCCGCGCCGTCTCGACCGCGTCCCGCGCGAGGACGAAGGCGGTGCCCGACGACGCGCTCGCGCTCGCGGCCAGCGGCGTGTCGACGGGGCCCGCGCCGATGCCGACCGCCCAGTCGAGCCGGGCCAGGCGCAGGGCGACGTCGACCGCGGCCGGCGCGCTGGTGAGGACGCCCTGGATCTCGTCCCCGACCGTCCGCTCGAACGGGAGCGCGACCACCCGGCCGGCGCGCTCGTGCCACGGGGCGAGCTCGGCGAGGATCTCGTCCACGAGGACGCCGCGCTGGGTCGACCGGTTCTGGTCGGCGGTGACGACAAACATGCCATCAAGGCTATGTTCTTGATTGCTGCCGATCAAGGCGATGAGTCCGGTATGTCGGGCGGGTGGTCCGACCCGGGGCCCGCGCGTTCGTGGCCCACCGAGTCGCGTTCCGGGGACCGGCCGGCCCGATCGCGGGTCGCTCCGGCGAGCTCCCGGCGGCCCCTCATCGGTCCCCGGGCGCCGCCGGCTCGATCCGGGTCGGGCTCGTCGTCGCGCACACGTCGTGCCTCCCGGTTCGCCGCGACGCGTGCCCGAAGGTCGTCGATGCGGCGGTCGGTGACGTTCTGGGCGAGCGTGGAGCGGCTCGCGGCGTATCGGTGCCCGGTCGGCGTCGTGACGGTCAGGCCGGTCGCCGTCGACTCGTGGGTCCAGCCGGGGTTCTCCTTGGCGAGGTTGCACCGCTGGCACAGCCCCGAGGCGTTGGCGAGGCTCGTCGCGCCGCCGGCGGCCCACGGCGTGGCGTGGTCGACCTGCCGGAGGTCTGCGCCGCAGAACGGGTTGCGGCAGATGTCGTCGCGCAGGCTGACGATGTGGCGCAGGGAGGCGGGGAACGTGCGGGCGCGCGAGTCGAGGCCCTCGATCTGTCCGGTCCCGGGCCGGAGCCACAGCCGGCGGAGCGACACGTCCGACGCCTGCTCCTCGGAGAGGTACCCGCGGGCGACCGCCGCGGGGACGGGGCCGTGCCCGGGGAGCCAGGCGGAGTCCGGCCCGCCGAGGAGCGTCTCGTCGGTCATCACGAGGGTGAGCGCGACGTCCCGGGGCTCGTCGACGGCCCGGCCGGTCACGCGCTCGACGAGGAGGTCCGCGGCGATCTGGGCCTTGGTCCGCGAGGCGGCGGCGCCCGTCGCGACGGCGGTGCCGGAGTCGCGCTCGAGGGCCGCCTTGACGCTCACGGCGTCCGCCACCGTCAGCAGGGCGCTGAGGTAGGCCATGCCGTTCGGCGCCGGGCGGACGCTCACGCGCCGCTCGCTCCTCGCGCGCTCCATCCGCAGGACTGCGCTCTCCTGGTCGAGCTCCTGGGCCAGCTTGCGCGCCCGGTTGCCGGCCTGTCGGTCGCCCATCGTGGGGAGGTCGGGCGCGAGCACCTCGTCGACGACGCGGCGGTCGTCGGGCGCGAGGAACGCGATCTCCTTGGCCACCAGGGTCGCGCGCCACTCGGAGACCTCACCCGCCTCCATGAGCTCGAGCGTGCGCGGCATCTCCGAGGTGAGGCACCGCGCGAGGCGCAGGTGCACGCCGCCGGCGAACGGCGACTCGCGGCGGGCGAGCGCGATCTCGTCGGCCACTCCCCTGCCCTGCCGCTCGACGGGAATGCCGCGCCGCGCCTCGTCGTCCCGACGCATGTCGTCCAGCGCCACTGACGCACGCGCCTGCGCAGCCTCGGCCGTGCGCTTGAGCGACTCGGCGGCCGAGATGATCGCGATCGCCTCCGCCTGGTCGGCGACCTCGATCCGCGCGAGCGACCTCGCGAAGGCGAGGATCTCCTCGGGGCCGGGGCTGGCGCCATGGTGGTCGACCGCCCCCGTGTCCGTCCCGGCTGCGCGCTCGGCCGGTCCCGTCCCGCTTGCGTCGTCGTCCGTGCCCGACCCCAGCGTCCAGTCCGTCGTCATGTCGCTCACCTCCCCCGTCGCGTCGCTGCCGAACGACCCTCGGGGGTGGGCACGCGTCCTCGCGCACCCCGCCGGTCTGGTCGATCTGGTGACTACGCTACGGGCCACCACCGACAACGAAACCGCAGGATTGCAACGGTTGTGGACAGTCGTGCAGCAGGCCGACCTGTGGGGACGGCGTCGCCAACAGGGTGTGTTCTAGCGTCGTCGACGGCGACAAGGGCGTTGCCGACGGGACAGCACGTCGAACGACGACGAACGACGCACGCGTGACGTCGAGCGAAGTCCGACGCGCCCTGGCTGTCAGTCGCCGCGGACCACCTCGAGGACGGCGGCGAGCACCTGCTCCTCGTTCATCGTCGTCGTGTCGATCGTGACGGTGGCGACCGCGGCGAGGGCCGCGTCCCGCTCGGCCGCCATGGTCGTCCACATCGCCCGCGGGTTCGGCAGCGCGACCGAGCCGAGGCCGGACAGGCCGAGCCGGCGCATCGCGGTGCCGGGGGTGATCCGCAGGTGGACGACGACGGCGCCGCTCCCCCGCAGGTCGGCCAGCCGTTCGGTGGCCGCGTCGATCGCGCCGGACCCGAGGGCGACGACGGCGGGCTCCTCCAGCGGGTCGCCGCCCAGC
The DNA here is from genome assembly GCF_057652375.1 of Georgenia sp. Z1344. NCBI lineage: Bacteria > Bacillati > Actinomycetota > Actinomycetes > Allobogoriellales > Allobogoriellaceae > Georgenia > Georgenia sp. Z1344. The sequence goes on from NZ_CM172728.1 coordinate 3,388,277, forward strand.
GCCTCGGCCGCCACGGCGGACTCCGCGGCACGGAACTCGGACTCGCCGAGATCGACGACGAGCTCGTGCACCGGCGCGCCGAGGCGATCTGCGACGAGGTCGTCGGTGTCGCGCAGAGGCAGGCCGAGCGCCCCGGCGACAGCCCGGGCGGAGGTCGAGACGCCTGCGCCGGGGACGCCGAGCAGGACGATCGTGCGTGCTTCCGGCGTGTCGCCGGTGCCCGAGTCAGGGCCTGCACCGACGCGTGCTCCCGCGCCGGGATCCGGTCCCGAGGCGCCGGGCACGTCCTGGCCGGAGCCGGCGTCGAGGGAGTGGTCGTCGCCCGTCACGCGCTCACCGTGGCCCACGCGGCCTCGAGCACGTCGTCGTCGGGGCCGTCGAGGATGACCGGCTCCCCCTCGGCGCGCAGGGCGACGAACCGCAGCCGGTCGCCGCGCACCTTCTTGTCGTTGCCCATCGCCGCGCGGACGCCGCCCCAGTCGAGCCCGCTCACGGTCACCGGCAGGCCGAGGGAGGTGAGCACGGCCCGGTGACCGTCGGCGAGGCCGCTCTCGGCCAACCCGCTGCGCTCGGCGAGCTCGGCGGCGACGACCGAGCCGACCGCGACCGCGTCGCCGTGCCGCCACGAGTACCCGGACGCCCGCTCGATCCCGTGCCCGGTCGTGTGGCCGTAGTTGAGGACCTCGCGCAGCCCCGCCTCGCGCAGGTCCTCCCCCACGACGTGCGCCTTGACGGCGACTGCCCGCTCGACGAGCTCGCGCAGCACGGCCGAGCCGGGGTCGAGCGCCTCCTCGGGGTGGGAACGCACGAGCGAGAGGATGTGCCGATCGCTCACGAACCCGATCTTCACCACCTCGGCGAGCCCGGCCGCGAGGTCGGCGGCCGGCAGCGTGGCGAGCAGGTCGAGGTCGCAGACCACGGCGAGCGGTGCGTGGAAGGACCCGACGAGGTTCTTGCCCGCCGGCGTGTTGATGCCCGTCTTGCCGCCGACCGCCGCGTCGACCATGCCGAGCAGCGTGGTGGGCACGTGGACGACGCCGACGCCGCGCAGCCACGTGGCCGCGACGAACCCGCCGACGTCGGTGGTGGCGCCGCCGCCCAGGGTGACGACGACGTCCTGACGGCCGAACCCGTGCTCGCCGAGGACGGTGTGGCACCGGCCGACGACCTCCCAGGTCTTCGCGGCCTCGGCGTCCGGGAGGAGGAACGTGTGCGCCTCGCGCCCGCCGAAGCGGAGGGCGGCGGCGATGCGGCCGGCGCGGTCCGCCATGACCTCGGGGTGGACGAGGAGGACGCGACGGGCGGTCTCCGGGATCGCGCGGGCGACCTCGCCGGACAGGTCGTGCCCGATCGTCACCGGGTAGGGGCGGGCACCCGGCACGGTGAGGACGGTGGGGGCGGCCGCGAGTGCCGCGACCTCGGCGGCGACGTCGCTCAGATCGCGCCCGTCGGTGTCGACCGTCCAGGTGGCGACCTCGGCGTAGAGCGGCGCCCGTTCCTCCGCCAGCGCGGCGAGGCGCCCCACCGGGTCCTCGGCCAGCAGGGGCCGGCTCGAGGCGGAGCCCACCCGGGCGTGCGCCTGCTCCGGCGAGACGGCGAGGTGGACGACCCTGCGGTCGGCGAGGTCGGCCCGCGTGGCCGGGTCGAGGACCGCGCCGCCTCCGAGCGTGAGGATCCCGGTGCCGTCGGCGAGCTGTGCGGCGATGACGTCGCGCTCGAGCTCGCGGAACGACCCCTCGCCGGCGGCGGCGAACACGTCGCTCACGCTGCGGCCGGCGCGCTTCTCGACCAGGTCGTCGCTGTCCGAGACCGTGGTGCCGAGGAGCCGGGCGAGGTGCCGCCCGACGGCGGACTTCCCGGCACCGGGCAGGCCGACGAGGACGAGGTCGGGTCCGCGGCCGGGCACGGGCGCCCCGGCGATCGGGTGGACGGCCGGCCCGCCGGGGGTGTCCCCGGCCGGAGGCCCGTCGTCGTGCACGTCGTTGCCCGTCAACGCTGGTGCTCCGGGATCGCCTCGAGGTAGGCGGCGAGGTTGCGGGCGGCCTCCTCGACCGAGTCGCCGCCGGTCTTCTCCAGCAGCGCCTGGGCGAGGACGAGCGCGACCATCGCCTCGGCGACGACGGCGCCCGGCGCCACGTGGCACGTGTCGGAGCGCTGGTGGAGGGCGGTGGCCTCCTCGCCGGTGGCGACGTCGACGGTCGCGAGCGCGCGCGGGACCGTGGAGATCGGCTTGAGGGCGGCGCGCACGCGCAGGACCTCGCCGTTGCTCATGCCGCCCTCGGTGCCGCCGGCGCGGTTCGTCTCGCGCACGATGTGGCCGTCGTCGTCGCGGGTGATCTCGTCGTGCGCCTGCGAGCCTCGGCGGCGGGCGGTCTCGAACCCGTCGCCGACCTCGACGCCCTTGACGGCCTGGATGCCCATGATCGCGCCCGCGAGCCGGGAGTCGAGCCGGGCGTCCCCCGAGACGAACGAGCCGAGCCCGGGCGGCAGGCCGTAGGCGAGGACCTCGACGACGCCGCCCACGGTGTCGCCGTCCTTCTTCGTCGCGTCGACCTCGGCGACCATCTCCTCGTCCACCCCGGGGACGATGCACCGGAGCGGGGAGGCGTCGAGGGCTGCGACGTCGTCGGGCGTGGGCAGGGGTGCGCCGTCGGGGACACGGACCGGTCCGACGGCGAGCGTGTGCGAGACGAGGCGCACGCCCGCGACCTGCTCGAGGACGGCGGCCGCCACGGTGCCGAGGGCGACCCGGGCGGCGGTCTCGCGGGCGGAGGCGCGCTCGAGGACGGGCCGGGCGTCGTCGAGGTGGTACTTGCGCATGCCGGTGAGATCGGCGTGCCCGGGGCGGGGCCGCGTGAGGGGCCGGTTACGGGCGACCTCACGCTCGTCCCCGGTGCCGGCGTCGACGAGCAGCTCGCTCGGGTCGACGGGGTCGGCGGACATCACCGTCTCCCACTTGGGCCACTCGGCGTTCCCGATCGTCAGGGCGACCGGGCCGCCCATCGTCACGCCGTGCCGGACGCCGCCCAGCAGGGTGACGACGTCGGTCTCGAACTTCATGCGAGCCCCGCGGCCGTAGCCCAGGCGGCGGCGCGCGAGGGCGGCGACGATCTCGTCGGTGGTGATCGACAGTCCGGCGGGCACGCCCTGCAGCACGGCGACGAGCGCCTGGCCGTGGGACTCCCCGGCAGTGGTCCAGCTCAGCATGCACCGATCATCCCATCCGTCCCGCCCGCTCCCCCGCGCCCCTCGTCCCGTGAGACTCTTGGACCCCCGCCACCGCCGCCGAGAGGGAGCCATGACCAGGCACCACGTGAGAGTCCACCCGTCCGCGGACGACCTCCCCCGGGAGCGGCAGCTCGCCTGGGCGATCGCCGAGCTCGCCGCCGAGCGGGTGGCCCCCGACGCCGAGGTGACCGACATGGTGGTCAACCGCGTCATCGACAACCACGCGGTGGCCGCCGCCTCGCTCACGCGGGCGCCCGTCGTCGCCGCACGCGCGCAGGCGCTCGACCGCCCGCGCACCCCGGGATCGACGGTGGCCGGACTCCCGTCCGAGACCCGTGTGGCGCCCGAGTGGGCGGCGTGGGCAAACGGCGTGGCCGTGCGCGAGCTCGACTTCCACGACACCTACCTCGCCGCGGAGTACTCGCACCCCGGCGACACGATCGCGCCGATCCTCGCCGTCGCCCAGCACCTGGGCGAGGCGCGTGGACTCACGGGCGCCGACCTCGTCGCCGCGATCGCCACCGCCTACGAGGTCCAGGTCAGCCTCGTCACCTCGATCTCGCTGCACGCGCACAAGATCGACCACGTCGCTCACCTCGCGCCCGCCGTGGCCGCCGGGATCGGCACTCTCCTGCGCCTGGACCCGACGACGATCTTCCAGGCCGTCGGCCAGGCCCTGCACACGACGACGGCGACCCGCCAGTCCCGCAAGGGCCAGATCTCGACGTGGAAGGCGTACGCGCCCGCGTTCGCCGGCAAGGCCGCGATCGAGGCCGTCGACCGTGCGGTGCGCGGCCAGACCTCGCCCGAGCCGATCTACGAGGGCGAGGACGGGGTCATCGCGTGGCTGCTGGACGGGCCGGGGGCGGGGTACGACGTCGACCTGCCCGCGCCCGGTGAGCAGCGCCGCGGCATCCTGCGGACCTACACGAAGGAGCACTCGGCCGAGTACCAGGCGCAGGCGCTCATCGACCTCGCGCGGCGGATGGGCGAGGCGCACCCGGAGCTGCGTGACCCCGTCCGGGTGGCCGGGATCGTGCTCGAGACGAGCCACCACACCCACCACGTCATCGGCTCGGGCGCGAACGACCCGCAGAAGTACTCCCCCGAGGCCACGCGCGAGACGCTCGACCACTCGATCCCCTACATCCTCGCCGTGGCGCTCCAGGACGGTGCCTGGCACCACGAGCGCTCCTACGCGCCCGAGCGCGCCCGGCGCGCCGACACGGTCGAGCTGTGGCAGAAGATCACGACGGTCGAGGACCCCGCGTGGACCGAGCGGTACCACTCGAGCGACCCGGCGGTGAAGGCGTTCGGCGGCCGCCTCGTCGCCACGCTCGACGACGGGACCGTCGTCGCGGACGAGCTCGCGCTCGCCGACGCCCACCCCGACGGCGCACGGCCGTTCGCTCGGGACCAGTACGTCGGCAAGTTCGAGACGCTCGCGACCGACGTCCTCGGCGCGGACGAGGTGGCCCGCTTCCTCGACGTCGCCCGCCGCCTGACCGACCTCGGTCCCGACGAGCTCGGCCAGGTCACCGTCACCGCCCCCGCCGCCACGATCGACGCGGCCGGCCGACCCGAGGGGATCCTCTAGTGCTGCACGCGCCCGCCTCCGCCTCCGACAAGCGCCGGGCCCTCCGTGCCCGGCTCGCCGCCGGGGAGCAGCTCGTCCTGCCCGGGGCGTTCAACCCCCTCTCGGCCCGGCTCATCGAGGACAAGGGCTTCGACGGCGTCTATATCTCCGGCGCCGTGCTGTCCGCCGACCTCGGTCTGCCGGACATCGGGCTCACCACGCTCACCGAGGTGGCCCAGCGCGCCGGCCAGATCGCGCGGGTGACGAACCTGCCGGCGATCGTCGACGCCGACACCGGGTTCGGCGAGCCGATGAACGTGGCCCGCACGATCCAGGTCCTCGAGGACGCCGGGCTCGCCGGCGCGCACATCGAGGACCAGGTCAACCCCAAGCGGTGCGGGCACCTCGACGGCAAGCAGGTCGTCGACGAGGCCACCGCGCTCAAGCGGGTGCGCGCCGCTGCCGAGGGGCGCCGTGACCCCGACTTCCTCGTCATGGCGCGCACGGACATCGCCGCCGTCGAGGGGCCGGGGGCGGCCGCCGAGCGCGCGAGGGCCCTCGTCGACGCCGGGGCAGATGCGATCTTCCCGGAGGCGCTGCGCAGCCTCGAGGAGTTCGCCGCCGTGCGCGCGGCGGTCGACGTCCCCGTGCTCGCCAACATGACCGAGTTCGGCAAGTCCGAGCTGTTCACGCACGCCCAGCTCGCCGACGCCGGCATCACGATCGTCATCCACCCCGTCTCGCTCCTGCGGTCCGCGATGGGCGCCGCCGAGCGGCACCTCGACCACCTGCGCGAGCACGGCACGCTGACCGGAGTGGTCCCCGAGATGCAGACCCGGGCGAGGCTCTACGAGCTCCTCGACTACGCCGGGTACAACGCGTTCGACTCCGACATCTTCACGTACGAGCCCTGATCCACCCTCGTCACCGACGAGCCTCGATCCATCCCTCGACCGGCAGGAGCACCCCATGACGCAGCAGCACGGCACCGCCGAGCCCGAGATCCGCAAGGGCCTGGTCGGCGTGGTCGCCGACACCACGGCGATCTCGAAGGTCAACCCCGAGACGAACTCGCTGCTCTACCGGGGCTACCCGGTCCAGGAGCTCGCCGCGAGCTGCTCGTTCGAGGAGGTCGCCTACCTCCTGTGGCAGGGCGAGCTCCCGACGGCCGCCGAGACGGACGCCTTCGTCGGCACCGAGCGCAGCCACCGCAGGCTCGACCCGGCGCTGCGCGCCGTCGTCGACGCCCTGCCGACGAGCGCGCACCCGATGGACGTCGTCCGCACCGCCGTCTCGGTGCTCGGCGCGCAGGACCCGCTCTCGGAGGACTCCTCCCCCGCCGCCGAGCTGGAGAAGTCCGTCCGTCTGCTCGCCCAGCTGCCCGTCGTCGTCGCCTACGACCAGCGGCGCCGGTGGGGCAAGGACGCGGTCGAGCCCCGCGACGACCTCGACCACTCCGCCAACTTCCTGTGGATGACGTTCGGCGAGGAGGCCGACCCCGTCGTCGTCGACGCCTTCCGTCGCTCGATGGTCCTCTACGCCGAGCACTCGTTCAACGCCTCGACCTTCACCGCGAGGGTGGTCACCTCGACCCTGGCCGACCTGCACTCCGCCGTGACCGCGGCGATCGGCGCACTCAAGGGGCCGCTGCACGGGGGCGCGAACGAGGCCGTCATGCACGTGTTCGAGGAGATCGGGTCGGCCGAGAACGCCGCCGGCTGGCTCGAGGGCGCGCTCGCCGAGAAGCGGAAGATCATGGGCTTCGGCCACCGCGTGTACAAGAGCGGCGACTCCCGGGTCCCGACGATGAAGGCCGCCCTCGACACCCTGGTCGAGCACTACGTCCGGCCCGACCTGCTCGCGCTGTACGACGCGCTCGAGGAGGCCATGACGGGGACGAAGAACATCCTCCCCAACCTCGACTACCCCTCCGGCCCGGCCTACCACCTCATGGGCTTCGACACGGAGATGTTCACGCCCCTGTTCGTCGCCGCCCGGGTGACGGGCTGGACAGCCCACGTGATGGAGCAGCGGGCGAGCAACGCACTCATCCGGCCGCTGTCCGCGTACGCCGGTCCGGACGAGCGGCACCTCCGGTAGGGCCCCGGGGCCCCGGGGCCCCGGGGCCCCGGCCCATCAGATCGGGTCAGGTCGGGTCGGGGGCGAGGTCGAGTCCGTCCCGCCCAGGGCCCGGCAGTCGGTCGCGCTGACCATCGGCGACCGGACGTGCATGACGACGACGCAGCGACGAACGATCGTGCGTGTCACCAGGTCTGCTGGTGCTTCCAACACGGAACGTGGTGAGATCGGGGCGGAGCCCGCGCCGGGACTGCGGCTCCCGTCGTCGGCCGAGGCCGGTCGCGACGCCGATCAGCGCCGATTCGAGGTTCCCATGCCCCCGTCAGCACCGCTCGTCATCGCGGTCGACTCGTCGACCACGTCCAGCAAGGCGATCATCGTCGACCCCGACGGCAAGGTCCTTGCCCTCGGCAAGCGCGAGATCCAGCTGCGCAGCCCGCGCTCGGGCTTCGCCGAGCACGACCCCAACGCCTGGTGGAACTCCACCAACGACGCCGTCGCCGCCGCGGTCTCGCAGCTGAAGAACGCGGACAAGGAGCGCATCGTCGCCATGGGCGTCACGCACCAGCGCGAGACGTTCGCCCCCTTCAGCGAGGACGGCACGCCGCAGCGCGACGGCATCCTGTGGATGGACATCCGGGCCTCGGACCAGATCCTGCGCCACGGCACCAAGGACATCTGGGAGCTGTCCGGCAAGCCGCCGGACGTCACCCCCGCGATCTACAAGATGGCCTGGGTCAAGGAGAACGAGCCCGGCGTCCTCGAGAACGCCGACCGCGTCGTCAACGTCCACGCCTTCCTCGTCAAGAAGCTCATCGGCGAGTGGAAGGACTCGGTCGCCTGCGCCGACTCGCTCGGCCTGTTCGACATCGCCAGGCAGAGCTACGACGCCTCGCTCCTGGAGATCGCCGGCGTCCGCGAGGACCAGATGGTCGAGCTCCACAAGCCCGGCGAGGTGCTCGGGAACATCCAGGAGTCGGTGCTCGACGGCTGGGGCCTGTCCCAGGACGTCCAGCTCGTGGCGGGCCTCGGCGACGGGCAGGGCGCCGGCATCGGCGCGGCCTCCGTCGACGAGCAGACGCTGTACATGAACCTCGGCACGGCCGTCGTCGCGGGCGTGCTGTCCGAGGAGTACGCGTTCGGGCCCATCTACCGCACCCTGGCCGGCGGCGTCGCCGACACCTACGTGCTCGAGATCCTCCAGTCCTCGGGCGCCTTCCTGCCGACCTGGTACCGCACGGCCTTCTGGAACCCCGAGCTGCGCGGCCGCCCCGACCCCGAGCTCGAGCGCATGGCCGCCGAGCGCGCGCCCGGCTCCGGCGGCCTCATCACGATGCCGTACTGGAACGCCGTCCAGAGCCCGCACTGGGACCCGATCGCCCGCGGCGGCGTCGTCGGCTGGCGCGGCTCCCACGGCCGCGGCTCGATGTACCGCTCCATCCTCGAGGCCATCGGCCTCGAGATGGCCCGCTCGGTCGCCGGGCTCGAGAAGGCCACCGGCACCGAGATCACGACCGTGCGCGCGATGGGCGGCGGCGTCCGCTCGCCCCTGTGGCGGCAGATCATGGCCGACACGAGCGGCAAGCCGATCACCGCCTGCCTCGAGGACGAGATCTCCGCCCTCGGCGCCGGCGTGCTCGCCATGGCCTCCACCGGCGTGCACGGCGACACCTCCGTGCGCACCGCGGCCCAGGCGATGGCCCGGTTCGGCGACGTCACCGAGCCGAACGAGGAGAACCACGAGATCTACGCCGAGCTCGGCGCGATCCAGGGTGAGCTCTACGAGGCGCTCAAGCCGACGACGGACAAGCTCCAGGCGTTCGCCACGAAGTACCCGGACGCCGAGGTGACCGACATCGAGTAGGACCCCGCCGGCCGGGGACGGACCGCCACGGTCCGTCCCCGGCCGACCCCGCTCGTCGGGCACCGCGCCAACCGCCCGCACGGCGCCCCACGACCCTCGGCGCACCGACCGACGACCTCCGACACGACTCGCGCCACGCCGACCCACGCCACCAGCCCAGCACCCGCGCCCCGACTCCCGCCGGGGCCGACCACCGAGGAAGGACCAGCCCATGCGCGCCTACATGTTCCACGGACCCGGCGACCTGAGGCTCGAGGAGATCGAGCCCGAGCGTCCCGGTCCCGGCGAGATCGCCGTCGAGATCAAGGCGGCCGCCACGTGCGGCACCGACCTCAAGTCCTACCGCCGCGGGCACCCGACCCTCTTCCCCACGCTCCCGGCCCGGTTCGGCCACGAGTTCGCGGGCGTCGTCACCGAGGTGGGCGACGGCGTGAGCGACTTCGAGGTCGGCCAGCGGGTCGTCGCGGCGAACACCGCCCCCTGCGGCAGCTGCTGGGCCTGCACGATCGGCCGCGAGTCGCTGTGCGAGAACCTCCAGTACCTCAACGGCGCGTTCGCCGAGCAGATCGTCGTGCCGAGGGCGATCGTCGAGCGCAACACCTACGTCATCCCCGACTCGCTCGCGTTCGAGGCCGCCGCCCCGCTCGAGCCCCTCTCGACGGTCGTCCACGGCATGCACGAGTCCGGCATCGCGCTCGGCGACACGGTCGTCATCAACGGCGCCGGGCCGATCGGCCAGATGTTCCTCACGCTCGCCCAGCTGCGCGGTGCGACCGTCGTCGTCGCCGACCGCTCGGCCGGACGCCTCGAGCAGGCGCGCGCCGCCGGGGCCGCGCACGTCGTCGACCTCACCGGGCTCGAGACGCCCGAGGAGTGCGCGGCCGCCGTGCGCCCCTTCACCCCGGGCGGGCGCGGCGCCGACGTCGCCATCGAGGCCGTCGGCCTGCCGAACGTGTGGGAGCAGACCGTGCTCGGGCTCCGGCCCGGCGGCACCGCCGTCCTGTTCGGCGGGACCCCGAAGAACGCGCCGTTCTCGGTCAACAGCTCGGACATGCACTACAAGGAGTACACGCTCAAGGGCGTCTACCACCACCAGCCGCGGTTCGTGCAGATCGCGGTCGACCTCCTGGCGACGGGCCGGTTCGACGGCATGAGCCTGTGCACCGAGGTCCGCCCGCTCGAGGCGCTCGTGGACTCCCTCGAGGACATGGCCGCCGGGCGCGGGTCGAAGTACATCCTCCAGCCCTGAGCGCGCCCGCTCCCCCACCGAGAGACCCGATCACGCACGACGACAGAGAGGACGAGCACGGAATGCTGCTCGAGAAGGAGCGCGCCGAGGTGGTGCGCGTGTGCCAGGAGATGCAACGCCAGGGACTCGTGGTCGGCACGGCCGGCAACGTCTCGGTCCGGGTCGGCGACCAGGTGGCGATCTCGCCGTCCGGCATGGCCTACGAGGACGTCGAGCCCGGTGACGTCGGCATCCACGACCTCACGGGTGCGCCGATCGACGCGCGCTGGGCTCCGTCGAGCGAGCTCCCCCTCCACCTCGCCGTGTACGCGGCCACGGACGCCGGGGCGATCACGCACAACCACGCGCCGGCGTCGACCGCGCTGAGCGTCGTGGTCGACGAGGTGCCGGCCACGCACTACTACTCGTCGATGTTCGGCGGTCCGCTGCGCGTGGCGCCGTACGCGACCTTCGGGTCCGACGCGCTCGCGGAGAACGTGGCGGCGGCCCTCGAGGGCCGGTCCGGGGCGCTCATGGCCAACCACGGCGCGCTGACGATCGGACCGAACCTGGCGAAGGCGTTCAGCCTGCTGCCGTACCTCGAGTACGTGTGCGAGGTCCAGCTGCGTGCGATGGCCGCCGCCGGTGCCGACTCGCCCCGCATCAAGGTGCTCAGCCGCGAGCTCCTCGACGAGGCCGGGTCCGGCCTGTCCGGGTACGGGCAGACGAAGGACTGACGCAGGATCACCGCCCGACGACGAACGACGTTCCGTGACCGCGCGGGACGTCGTTCGTCGTCGGGGCCGTGCGACCGAGGCCGACCCGAGCGTCAGGCCGGTGCGAGCGTGAGGGCACCCGCCAGATCGAGCCACGTGGCCACGGCCGCGCCGACGAGGAGCGCCGGACCGAGGGGCACGTGGGAGCGGAGCGTCGCCCGTCGCGCCACGACCGCGACGATCGAGACGAGGCCCCCGACGACGATCCCCAGCACGGGACCGACCGTGGCCGCCGGGACCGAGAGGAACCCGAGCCACGCGCCGGTGAGCAGGAGCAGCTTGACGTCGCCGAGCCCCACCCCGCCGGGCGTGACGAGCGCGACCGCGTAGAGGACGCCCGCCGGCACGAGGGCGCCGGCGGCGGCGCGCAGCAGGGCGCCGGGCTCGCCGGCGAGGAGGGCGGCCGCCACGAGGAGCGGGAGCGCGACGGCCCCGCCACCGATGAGGAGCTTGTCCGGCAGCCGGTGCGTGCGGTGGTCGGTGACGGCGAGGAGGACCCCCACGCCTGCGAGCCACCCGCCGGCGAGGGCCCACCCGGCGCGTGCGATGCCCGCTGACACGGTCCCGGCGTCGTCGTGCCCCGTGCCCGAGCTGCCTTCCGGACCGCCGCCGAACGGGCCCGTCCCGGGACCCGCGGTGAGCAGGGCGGAGACGACGGCGAGGGCGACGATCGCCGCGACGACGACGGACACCGGCCCGACGGCGCCGAACGCGGTGGCGCGCGGGCGCGGACGGGGGTGCGGGGTCGTCGTGTCGTCGGTACGTCCCGCGTCGCCCGCGGTGCGTCCTGCCTCGTCCATCCCGCCCCCTGTCACCTCTGTCGACCCTGTCGTGCCGGTTCGCCGACGGCCGGACGACGGGAGCCGCACCCGGTCGTCCCGACCGACATCGTCCCCCGGCCACGGTGACCGAGGTCGACCCCAGGCGGGGTGCGCCGGGGCCTGGTTGTCAGACCGCGGGCGGCAGGACCGGCGGGGAGTCCGGGATCGCGACCCCCGTCGCACGCACCGCCAGCTGGTCGAGCAACGCCGACCGCATGACGGCGACGTCCGGCTGTCGCCCGGTCCACAGTCTGACCTGGTCGACGGCCTGGTGCAGGAGCATTCCCCAGCCCTCGGCGACGCGGCCGCCGGCGGCGGCCCAGGCGGCGGCGAGCGGGGTGGGCGTCGGGTCGTAGACGACGTCGAGGAGGACGGCGTCGGGACGAAGGTCGGGGACGAGCTCGGCGACCGGGTCGGCGACCCCTCGGGGCAGCGTCGACACGACGACGGCGGCGCCCGCGAGCGCGCGTCGGACCCCGTCCTCGTCGGTGAGCCGGACGTGCTGGGCCGCGAGCCCGGCACGGTGCGCCACCGGCAGCGCCGAGCCCGGGCCGCCGACGTTGCGGGCGAGCAGGGTGAGCTCGCGGGCCCCGATGCTGCCCAGGGCGGCCACCGCCGAGGACGCCGTGGCGCGGGCGCCGAGGATGACGACCGGGCCGTCCACCCGGGTGACCCCGGCGTCGGCCAGCGCCCCGGTGATCCCCGCGACGTCGGTGTTCGCGCCGACGATCAGGCCACCGGGCTGGACCACGAGGGTGTTGACGACGCCGAGGAGGCTCGCGACCGAGTCCTTGACGTCGACCGCCGCGGCGGCCGCGAGCTTGAGCGGCATCGTCACCGAGAGCCCGGCCCAGGTCTCGTCGAGCCCGCCCATGACCGCGGGCAGCTGGTCGACCGTGACGTCCTGGACCCCGTAGGCCCAGTCGGTCAGCCCGAGGCTCCGGTACGCGGCCCGGTGGAGCGTGGGCGAGAGCGAGTGCGCCACCGGGGACCCGACGACCGCGGCCCGGTGCCGCACGCCGGCCGCGTGCACGTCCTGGCCGACGAGGACCTCCCCCGCGGTCACGACGACGGGTTCTCTGCCTGCCACTCGCGCAGCAGCTGGACGTTCTCGTTCTGCTCCTCGAGCGTCTCGGCGAACAGGGTCTCCCCCGTGTCGAGGTTGATCGTGACGAAGTAGAGCCAGTCGCCCGGGGCAGGGTTGAGGACGGCGTCGATCGCCGTCTCGCCCGGCGAGCCGATCGGGGTCGGCGGCAGACCCGGGTGGACGTAGGTGTTGTACCGGTTGTCCGGGTTCTCCGTCTCGTCCCTCGTGGGGATGCCGCCCGAGCGGCCGAGCCCGTAGAGCACGGTGGAGTCCATCCCGAGCATCCCGTGGGTCTCGGTCGTGTCGTCGAGCCGGTTCTGGATGACCGTGGCCACCTGCGGCATGTACTCGTCGATGTTGACCTCGCGCTCGACGATCGACGCCCGCGTGAGCACGGACTGCCACTCGTCCTCCGGTACGCCGAGCTCCTCGAGCCGGGCGACCTGGTAGGAGACCATCTCGGCGAGGACGTCCTCCGCGGTCGCGTCCGGCTCGAACGCGTAGGTCGCGGGGCCGAACCAGCCCTCGACCTCGCCCTCGGCGACCTCGGGCAGGCCGATCGCGGCCGGGTCCTCGAGAGCGGACGCGACCTCCTCGACCTCGACCTCGAGGTTGGCGGCGATGCGCTCCATCACCTGGGTGCGCGTGAACCCCTCGGGGATCGTCATGGTGATCTCGTTGCGGCTGGCCGGGTCGAGCAGCGCGGCCACGGCGTCCTCCGCGCGCATCTCCTCCATCAGCGTGTAGGTGCCGGGCTGGATGCCGGCCGCCGTCGGGTCGTTCGCGTAGGCGTCGGTGAACGCCCGCTCGGATGCCACGACGCCGGCCTCGACGAGCGTGCTGGCGATCTCGGATCCGGAGGCGCCGATCGGGATCGTCACGTCGGTCTCGCCGCTCCCGGGCCCCGGGTAGTCCTCGGCGCTGGTGTCGGGGCGGAAGCCGAGCGTCTCGCGCACCTGGGGAAGGGCGAACCACGCGACGGCGGCGAGCAGGCCCAGCGTGAGGACGACGACGATCCCGGTCCGGGTGCGGCGGTTCCGGCGTCGCCGCCGGGCCTCCTCCTGGGCGCGGACCGCGCGCCGCGAGGTGCGGGGCTCCTCGGGCTCCGGGGCGTCGGCCACCTCGTCGAACAGGTCGCTCATGCGGGGGTCTCCTTGGGCGCTCGGGGGGTGACCGGGCGCCCGGGGGGACGACCGGTCGCGCGCTCGACGTCGAGTGCGGACTCGAGGATGAGCACCGCCGCGACCTGGTCGACGACCTCGCGGTGGCGCCGCCCGGGGCGGCCGCTCGCGTGCATCGCGCGGTGCGCCGAGGTGCTGGTCAGGCGCTCGTCGACGAGGCGGACCGCCACGCCGTCGGTCGCGGCGCCGGTCGATGACGTGGTAGCGGTCGGCGTTCCGTCCGCGGTACCGGTTCCGGTTGCGGTTGCGGTTCCGGTTCCGGTTCCGGTTCCGGTTCCGGCCACGATGATCCCGGCGAGCGTGGCGGCGTAGTCGGTCGCCGCGCGCGCCGAGGCACGGACCTTGCCGTCGAGGCTGCGCGGCAGGCCGACGACGACCTCGATGGCGCCGGTCTCGGCCACGAGGCGCGCGATCTCGCGCTGGTCGGCGCCGCCGGCGTCCCGGGCGAGCGTCGCCACGGGGCTGGCGAGCACGCCGTCGGGGTCGCACCGGGAGACGCCGACGCGGACGGTGCCCACGTCGACGCCGATCCGGACGCCGCGGCGCAGGGTCATGCGCCCGCCACGGCCGTGCGGACCGCCGCGAGCGCGGCCGGGACCGCCGAGGCGTCCGTCCCGCCGCCCTGTGCGACGTCGTCCTTGCCTCCGCCACCGCCGCCGAGCTCGCCGGACGCGGTCCGGACGAGCTGCCCGGCACGGGCGCCGGCCTCGCGCGCGGCCGCGTTGGTGGCGACGACGACGAGGGGCCGGTCGTTCGCGGTGCCGACGAGCGCGACGACGAGCGGGCGCGACTCGCCGGCCCGGCCGCGGACGTCGAGGGCGAGCGTGCGCAGGTCGTCGGCGCCGGAGACGGCACCGAGGTCCGCGGAGACGAGGGTGACGCCCCCGAGATCCTCGCCCGCGTCGAGCAGGTCGCCGCCCCGGCGCAGGAGCTCGGCCTGCTGCAGGCTCGCCAGCTGCTTCTCGGCGCCCTTGAGCTTCGTCATGAGCGAGCCGATGCGGTCGACGAGCTCGTCCGGGCGGGACCCGACGAGCTGGCCGAGCTGGGAGACGATCGCCTTCTCGCGTGCCTGGTTCTGGTAGGCGCCGGCGCCGACGAGTGCGTCGACGCGACGCACGCCCGAGCCGATCGACGACTCCCCCAGCACGGTGACGAGGCCGAGGTTGCCGGTGCGATCCACGTGGGTGCCGGCGCACAGCTCCTTCGACCAGTCGCCGCCGATCGAGACCACGCGGACGCGGTCCCCGTACTTCTCGCCGAACAGGGCGATCGCTCCCGCGGCGCGGGCGTCGTCGAGGCTCATCGTCTCGTCGGTGACGTCGAGGTCCTCGGTGAGGCGCTCGTTGACGCGGCCCTCGATGTCCCCGAGGACACCGGCGTCGACCGCCGCACCGTGGCGGAAGTCGAACCGCACGCGTGAGGGCGAGTTCTCGGACCCGGCCTGGGTCGCCTGCTCACCGAGGTGCTCGTGCAGCGACTTGTGGATCATGTGGGTCGCCGTGTGGGCGCGGGCGATGTGGCGGCGCCGCTCGGTGTCGATCGCCGCGTGCACGCCCTCGTCGAGGGTCACGGTGCCCTCGGTGAGCGTGCCGCGGTGGACGGACAGGCCCTTGACGGGCTGCTGGACGTCAGCGACGTCGATCACCCCGCCGCCGACGAGGCGGATCTCGCCCTGGTCGGCGAGCTGGCCGCCCTGCTCCGCCCAGAAGGGGGTGCGGTCGAGGACGAGCTCGACGTCGGCGGGGGCGTTCGCCGTCGGGGCCGGGATCCCGTCGACGAGCAGGCCGACGACCCGGCCCTCCGCCTCGGCGTCGTGGTACCCGAGGAAGTCCACCGGACCGCCGAGGCGGCTGAGGATCTCGTTGTAGACGCTCGTGTCGACGTGGCCCGACTTCTTCGCCATCGCGTCGGCGCGCGCGCGCTGGCGCTGCTCGCCCATGAGCGTGCGGAAGCCCTCCTCGTCGACGGACACGCCCTGCTCGGCGGCCATCTCGAGGGTGAGGTCGATGGGGAACCCGTACGTGTCGTGCAGCGCGAAGGCGTCGGCCCCGGACAGGCGGGCGGCGGTCGGGCCGCCCTGCTCCTTGGCCTTCGTCACCGCGGTGTCGAGGATCGTCGTCCCCGCGGTCAGGGTGCGCAGGAACGCGTCCTCCTCGCCGTAGGCGATGTCGGAGATCCGCGCGAAGTCCGTCCCCAGCTCGGGGTACGTCTCCGCCATCGCGTCGCGGGAGACGGGGAGGAGCTCGGGCAGCACGGCCTCCTCGACGCCCAGCAGGCGCACCGAGCGCACGGCACGGCGGATGAGGCGGCGCAGGACGTAGCCGCGGCCGTCGTTGCCCGGGCGGACGCCGTCGCCGATGAGCATGAGGGAGGAGCGGACGTGGTCGGCGACGAGACGCAGCCGCACGTCGTCCTCGGCGTCGGCGCCGTAGCGTCGTCCCGTCAGCTCCTCGGTGCGAGCGATGACCGGGTGGACCTGGTCGGTCTCGTAGATGTTGTCCTTGCCCTGGAGCAGGTAGGCCATGCGCTCGAGGCCGGCGCCGGTGTCGATCGACTTGCTCTCGAGCTCGCCGAGCAGCGGGTAGTCCTTGCCCTGGCCGGGCCCCCGGAGGAACTGGTCGAAGACGAGGTTCCAGATCTCGAGGTAGCGGTCGCCGCCGGGGTCGACCGTGCCGCCCTCGGCCTCGGGCCCGAACTCCGGGCCCCTGTCGTAGTGCCACTCGCCGCACGGGCCCGCGGGGCCGGGCTGGCCCGTGTCCCAGAAGTTCTCCTCGCGCGGAAGACGCACGATGTGGGCGGGGTCGAGGCCGATCTCGCGGACGAGGTGGTCGTAGGACTCGGAGTCCTCGTCCCACAGCGTGATCCACATGCGGTCGCCGTCGAGGCCGAGGCCGCGCTCGGCGTCGGTGATGAACTCCCACGACAGGTCGATCGCGCCCTGCTTGAAGTAGTCGCCGAAGCTGAAGTTGCCGCACATCTGGAAGAACGTGCCGTGCCGCGTGGTGCGGCCGACGTTCTCGATGTCGTTGGTGCGGATGCACTTCTGCACCGAGGCCATGCGCGGGTGGGGTGCCTTCTCCGTGCCGATGATGTACGGGATGAAGGGCACCATCCCGGCGATCGTGAACAGCAGCGAGGGGTCGGGCGACACGAGCGACGCCGACGGGACGACCTCGTGGCCGTGCCGGGCGAAGTGCTCGTTCCACCGGCGGTGGATCTCGGCGGTACGCATCTGGCCTCCGGAGTGGGGGGTGTGGGTCCGTCGGGGGCGATGGGGCCCGGACGGACTCGGGGCAGGGTATCGCGACGAGACGCGAACGTTACCTATCGGCGTTCCGGCTGATCCTGCGGCCGGCTGAGACACCGGCGCCCCGGTCACGAGGGTGACCGGGGCGCACGGTGGGGGTGGATCAGCGCGAGTAGTACTCGACGACGAGCTGCACGTCGCAGGTCACGGGGACCTCGGGACGGGCCGGGCGCCGCGTGAGCTCGGCGCGCAGCTTCTCGAGCTGGACGTCGAGGTACGGCGGGAGCTCCGGGAGGACGTCGCGGTGCCCGCCGGCGGCGGCGACCTGGAACGGCGTCGTCGTCTGCGAGCGCGGCTTGACCTGGATGACCGAGCCGGGCTGCACGCGGAACGAGGGGCGGTCGACGATCTTGCCGTCGACGAGGATGTGGCGGTGGACGACCGCCTGGCGGGCCTGCGCGGTGGTGCGGGCGAAGCCCGAGCGCAGCACGAGGGCGTCGAGACGCATCTCGAGCAGCTCGACGAGCGACTCACCGGTCATGCCCGGCTCGCGGCGCGCCTCCTCGAAGACGCGGGCCATCTGGGCCTCGCGGATACCGTACTGGGCGCGCAGGCGCTGCTTCTCCTTCAGACGGACGGAGTAGTCCGAGTCCTGGCGGCGACGGGCGCGGCCGTGCTCACCGGGGCCGTAGGGGCGCTTGTCGAAGTACTTCTGCGCCTTGGGGGTCAGGGCGATGCCGAGTGCGCGGGAGAGGCGCACCTGACGGCGGGTACGGCTGGGGGCCATGCGTGTTCCTTACTCGTGTCACGACCGATCGGCGCTGCGCCGTCGGCGTGGGGTCGACTCTGGCCGGCTGCGAGCCGGCGGTGGCCAGGACCCCGGGAGCGCCTGCGCCGAAGGGGCGCAGGACAACCAGGGCAGGATATCAGCGGTCCCCGCGCTGGATCGAGCGCACGGCAGCCAGGCGGGCTGTGATCTCCCGCTCGTGGCCGTGGGTCGTCGGCCGGTAGTAGGTGGTGCCCGCCAGATCGTCGGGCAGGTAGTCCTGCCGGAGCACGCCGCGCGGGTCGTCGTGCGGGTACCGGTAGCCGGCGCCGTGACCGAGCGCCTCGGCCCCGGCGTAGTGGGCGTCGCGCAGGTGCTGCGGCACCTGGCCGGAGCGGCCCTTGCGCACGTCGGCCAGCGCCTCGTCGATGCCGACGATCGCGGCGTTGGACTTCGGCGCCGAGGCGATGTGGATGACCGCCTGCGCGAGCGGGATCCGCGCCTCGGGCATCCCGATGAGCTGGACGGCCTGCGCCGCCGCCACGGCCGTGGGCAGCGCGGTCGGGTCCGCCATCCCGACGTCCTCGGAGGCGTGCACGATGAGGCGACGCGCGATGAACCGGGCGTCCTCCCCCGCCGCGATCATCCGGGCGAGGTAGTGCAGCGCGGCGTCGACGTCGGACCCGCGCATCGACTTGATGAACGCGGAGATGACGTCGTAGTGCTGGTCGCCGTCGCGGTCGTAGACCACGGCCGCCACGTCGACGGCGGCCTCGACGTGGGCGGTGGTGATCTGCTCGTCCCCCGCGTCCTCCGCGGCGGCGGCCGCGGCCTCGAGGACCGTGAGGGCCTTGCGGGCGTCCGGCCCGGCGAGTCGCACGAGCACGGCTGCCGCGTCGTCGTCGAGGGTGAGGGAGCCGTCGAGCCCGCGCTCGTCGGCGAGGGCTCGACGCACGACCTCGGCGACGTCGTCGGGCCCCAGCGGGTGCAGGGTGAGCAGGAGGGAGCGCGACAGGAGCGGGGCCTGGACGGAGAAGCTCGGGTTCTCCGTGGTGGCGGCGACGAGCGTGATCCACCGGTTCTCCACCGCCGGGAGCAGTGCGTCCTGCTGGGTGGAGGTGAAGCGGTGCACCTCGTCGACGAACAGGACGGTCTCGCGGCCCGAGGTCACGAGGTCGCGGCGGGCGGACTCGACGACGGCGCGCACGTCCTTGACGCCGGCCGTGACGGCGGACAGCTCGACGAACCGTCGGCCGGACGCGCGGGCGACGAGGTAGGCGATCGTCGTCTTCCCGGTGCCGGGCGGGCCCCAGAGCACGACCGACGCCGGGGACGTGCGTCGCGCGCCGGCGGCGTCGGCGGGCTCGAGCAGGCGGCGCAGGGGCTGCCCGGGGGCCAGGAGGTGCTCCTGCCCGAGGACCTCGTCCGCGCTCGCGGGTCGCATCCGCACGGCGAGCGGGGCGCCGGCCGACGCGGCGGGCGTGCCGTCGTCGGAGGTCGAGGCGGAGGTGAACAGGTCCACCGCCCCAGCCTACGGAGCCGCCCCGACACCCGGTGCTCGTCGAGATTGCGGTTGGTGGGCGCCCGCACCCTCCCAACCGCAATCTCGACAACGACGAACCGCAATCTCGACGAACAAGCGGACGCGACGGCTCAGCCGCACTCTCGGCCAGTGAATTGCGGCGGACGGTCGGGCTGCGCGGTGGGACCATGTCCCACGTGTTCCGCGCACTCGGCCGACTGGTCACCTCGTTCCCCCGCACCGTCGTCGCCGTGTGGGCGGTCGTCGTCCTCGTCACCGGCGCCTGGGCGCTGACGGGGCTCGGCGGCCAGGGGCTGTTCGACCGGATGGCCGCGGGCGACGAGCCGATCATCGAGGGCTCGGAGTCGACGATCGCGAGCCGGGCCCTCGACGAGTCCTCCACGGCCGCCGACTCCGTGACGATGGTGGTCACCGGCATCGACGTGGCCGACCCGGAGGTCCAGGCCGCCGTCGTGGAGACCCTCGGCCCGCTCACCTCCGAGCTCGGCGAGATCGACGGCGTCGCGCAGGCCGTCTCCCCCGCCGCGTTCCCCGGCGGCGTCACCGACGAGCAGGCCGCGCCGTTCGTCTCCGCCGCCGGCGACGGGGTCGCGGTCTCCGCCACGATCGACGCCGCCGCGGACCTCGAGGCGACTCACTCCGAGGTCGTCGAGGCGATGGAGGCCACCGACCTCGCTCCCCTCGGAGACGACGCCGAGGCCCACCTCACCTCCGGCGAGCTCGTCGTCGACGCGATCAACGCCCAGATCCAGACCGACCTCGTCAAGGGCGAGGCCATCGGGCTGCCGATCGCGCTGCTCATCATGGTCCTCGTCTTCGGCGGCTTCCTCGCCGCGGCGCTGCCCGTCATCGGCGCGCTGGCCTCGATCGTCACCGGCATGGGCGTCCTGCTCGCGCTCACGTGGACGATGGACATCCAGTCGTTCGTCCTCAACGTCGTCACCGTCCTCGGCCTCGGCCTCTCGATCGACTACGGACTCCTCGTCGTCTCCCGGTTCCGCGAGGAGGTCGCACGGATCACGCACGACGACGAACAGCCCGGCGCCGCCCATGTCGAGACGCCCGACACCCGCGGCACGCACGACGACGACACCCGCCCCGGCTCCCCCCTGGTCCGCCGCGACCCGCGACTGCTCGCCGCGGTGAGGACCACCGTCGAGACCGCCGGCCGCACCGTGTTCTTCTCGGCGGTCACCGTGGCGATCTCCGTGGCCGGCCTGCTCCTCATGCGGCCGGACATCCTCACGACGATCTCGGCGGGCGCCGTCGCCGTCGTGCTCCTCGCCGTCGTCGCTGCAGTCACGCTCGTCCCGGCGATCCTCGTGCTCGTCGGTCACGTCCTTGCCCGCGGCTCCGCGCTCGCCCGCGTCCCTGGCCTGCGGGTCCTCGTCCGGGCCTTCGGCGACACGGGCTCCGACGACGGCGCCTTCGCCCGCCTCGCCCGGTTCGTCCACCGCCACCCGTGGGCGATCCTCGTCGGCGTCGTCGCGCTGCTCGCGGCCGCTGTCGTCCCGCTCGGCAGCATGACGCTGCGCGCGTCGACGATCGAGATGGTTCCCGCGGACACGAGCACCGGGCAGGCCGTGCGCACGGTCGCCGAGGACTACCCCGCGCTCGGGTTCGCCGACGTCTACACGATCGCCGACGCCTCCCCCGAGGAGCTCGGCGACTGGAGCGACCAGGTCGGCGCGATCGACGGTGTCGAGGCCGTCGGAACCCCGAGCCCGCTCGAGGACGGTCGCTCGCTCGTCACCACGCAGCTGACCACCGACGACCCCGGGGACGCCACCGGCGTGGCCGTCACCGAGGAGATCCGTGCCCTCGACCCCGGCTTCGAGACGTTCACCGGTGGTACCGCCGGCGCCCAGATCGACTTCACCGACGCCCTGATCGACGGGCTCCCGCTGACGGCGGGCGTCGTCGTCGTGGCCGTGTTCGTCCTGCTCTTCCTCATGACCGGGTCGCTCCTCATCCCGCTCAAGGCGCTGCTCATCAACCTGCTGTCGATCGCGGCGTCGCTCGGGCTGACGAGCTGGCTGTTCACCAGCGAGACCGGGTCGAGCCTCATCGGCCTGGGCGAGCCGCACGCGGGGCTGGAGACCTACGTGGTGGCGATCATCGTCGCGTTCGGGTTCGGCCTCGCGATGGACTACGAGGTCTTCCTTCTTGCGCGGATCAAGGAGTACTGGGACTCGACCGGGGACAACGACCTCGCCGTCGAGCGGGGGCTGCAGCGCTCGGGCCGGATCATCACCTCGGCGGCGGCGATCATCATCGCCGTGTTCCTCGGCTTCGCCCTCGGGGAGATCGACGCGATCCAGCAGGTCGGCCTCGGGCTCGCGCTCACGGTCCTCATCGACGCGACCCTCGTGCGCATGCTGCTCGTGCCCGCCACGATGACGCTGCTGGGCCGCTGGAACTGGTGGGCGCCCGCGCCGCTGCGCCGCCTGTACTCCCGCTTCTCGATCGAGCACTGAGGTGCGGCTCCTCGTCGACCTCACCCCGCTGCGCGAGTCGGTCCCCTACCGGCACCTGTGGATCGGCCAGCTCGCGTCCGCCGTCGGCGCCCAGCTCGCCACGACCGCGATCGCGCTCCAGCTCTACGCGCAGACCGGGTCCTCGATGTCGGTCGGGCTCGTCGGGCTGTTCGCGCTCGTGCCCATCGTCGTCGTCGGCCTGTACGGGGGAGCCGTCGTCGACGTGTTCGACCGCCGGAAGGTCGCGCTCGCCGGTGGCGTGCTCCTGTGGGTCACCGGCGCGCTCAACGTCACGCAGGCGGCGCTCGGCAACACGCACCCGTGGGTGCTCTACGCGCTCGTCGCGCTGCACTCGACCGGGTTCGCGATCGTCTCCCCCGCGCGCTCGTCCATCTACCCGCGCCTCCTGCCGCCCGAGCAGCTGCCCGCGGCCAACGCGCTCAACGCGATCGTCATGTCCGGGTCGATGTTCGTCGGCCCCCTGCTCGCCGGGTTCATGGTCGAGCACGTCGGGTACACGGCGACCTACCTCGGGGACGCCCTGCTGTACACGGTGGCGATGTGGGGGATGTGGACGCTGCCGCCCGTGCCGCCGCAGGGGTCGGTCGCCGGGGTCCGCGCCCGGATGCCGGGGCTGCGGTCCGTCGCCGACGGCGTGCGGTTCCTCGCCACGGCCCCCAACATCCGGATGACGTTCCTCACCGACTTCTGCGCCATGGTGCTCGCCAACCCGCGGGCGCTCCTGCCGGCGGTCGCCATCGTCTGGCTCGGCGGCACCGAGGGGACCACCGGCGTCCTCTCGGCCGCGATCGCCGCGGGGGCGCTGCTCGCCCTCACCTTCTCCGGGCCCGTGGGACGCGTGCGCCGCCAGGGTGTGGGGACGGTGGCGGCGGTCGGCGCGTACGGCGTCGCGGTCGGGCTCGCCGGGGTCGCCGTGCTGGTCGGCGGGCAGCTCGGCACCACGTGGGCCCTCGTGCTCGTGTGCGCGGCGCTCGCGCTGTCCGGCTCGGCGGACTCGATGGCGATGGTCTTCCGCACGACGATCCTCCAGGTGGCCACCCCCGACCACCTGCGCGGGCGGCTCCAGGGGATCTTCATCGTGGTCGTGGCCGGCGGGCCCAGGCTCGGCGAGTTCCTCCTCGGCTCGCTCGCCACGGTGACCGGCGAGGGCTGGGCGCTCGTCGGCGCGGGGGTGGCGTGCGTCGTGGCGCTCACCGTGCTCGTGTCGGTCCAGCGCCGTTTCCTCGACTACGACGCCGCGGACCCGCGGCCCTGACGACGGTGCCTGCCGCGTCGAGCAGGACCTGCGGAGGCCGTCAGCGCAGGAACAGCTTCCGCAGCCGCACGGTGGTCAGCCACAGCCCCGCGGCCACCATCGCCACGTAGTACCCGAGGTGCCCGAGCGTGGCCAGGTCGACGTGCCCGACGCTCAGGTGCCGCATGAGCTCGACCCCGTGCCAGAGCGGGAGCGCCTGGACGAACCACTGCACGGCCTCGGGGTAGACGTCGATCGGGTAGAGCGTGGCCGAGAGCAGGAACATCGGCAGCATGACGAACCCGATGACGTCCATCTGCTGGAAGCTCGTCATGAAGCTCGTGATCCCCATGCCGACGGCGGCGAAGCCGAACGCCACGAGGACGGCCGCCGGGACCATGAGCAGGGCCCACCAGCTGGTGACCAGGCCCATCATCGCCATGACGCCGAGGAAGCCGCTCGCGTAGAGGAACCCGCGGAACAGGGCCATGAGGATCTCGCCGAGGGCCACGTCGAGCGGGCCGAGGCTCGTCTGCAGCATCGCCTGGTAGAGCTTGGCGAAGCGGAGCTTGAAGAAGACGTTGAAGGTCGAGTCGTAGATCGCGCCGTTCATCGCCGAGGTCGCGAGCAGCGCCGGCGCGATGTAGGCGGCGTACTCGACCGTCCGCCCGCCGGGGCCGCTCACCTCCCCGACGAGCCCGCCCATGCCGATGCCCATGGCCAGCAGGTAGAGCACCGGCTCGAAGAACCCCGAGACGACGATGATCCAGTTCTGCGCAAGGACCACCTTGAAGCCGCGCTCGAGGACCGCACCCACGTTGCCGGCCCACAGGGACCGCACCACCGACCGCGCGCTCACGAGCTCAGCCGCCTCGTGTAGGACCGCCGCGACCAGAGCAGCCCGGCCACGGTGCACGCGAGGAGGAACACCACGTGCACGACGACGAGCCACGGCGCGACGTCCGCCCCGTAGGAGGCCACGCGGGCGAGCTGGCTCCCGTGCCACACCGGGGAGATCCAGCCGATCCACTGGAGGTAGACCGGCATGACCGTGAGCGGGAAGAACGTCCCCGCGAAGAGGAACATCGGCATGACGACGAACCGCTGGATCGCGGAGAACTGGAAGCCCTCGTCCTCGAGCGTCGAGGCGTAGGCCTGGACGGGGGCACCGAACGCGGCCGCCGCGAGCACACCGATAGGGACGGTGAGCACCGAGGCGGGGGACGTGGTCGCGCCGAACGCGAGCATGATGAGCCAGAAGACGACGCACTGGGCGGCGAAGCGCAGCATGACCCCGAGGAAGTGGCCGTGCGCGATCTGACCGGGGCTCAGCGCGGTGGCCGCGGGCGCGTAGTAGAGCCGCTGCCACTTGAACCCGCCCATCACCGGGTAGGTCATCTCGCCGGTGACCGACATGACGACCGTGGAGACGAGGATCGCGGGCGCGACGAAGGTGAGGTAGTCGACCCCGTCGACGGTGCCGGCCCCCTGGCTGACGAGCATGCCGAGCCCGATGCCCATGGCGACCATGTAGAGCAGCGGCTGCCCCACGGCGTACATCAACGCCGAGATCGCGTAGGAGCGGAAGCCGCGGAACCAGGCCTCGACCTCGTACCACCAGCCCCACCGCCGGGCCCTCGCCGCCATCGCGAGGTGCCGCTCGGTCGCTCCCGCGGAGGTGGGGGCAGCGGAGGTGTCGAAGGTGGGGCTGCTCTCCCGCTCAGTCAACGAGGCTCCTGCCGGTGAGCCGGAGGAAGACGTCCTCCAGCGACGAGCGGCGCACGAGCGACGTGAGCGGGGTGAGGCCGCGGCGGGCGACCTCCTCGAGCAGGGACTCGCCGTCGTCCGCGTAGAGCAGCACGCGATCCGGGAGGACCTCGGTGCGGTCGGCGACGTCGGCGAGGGTGTCGACCACGGCGGCGTTGCGGTCGGCGCCGAACCGCAGCTCGACGACCTCGCGGGTGGAGTAGCGCCGGATGAGGTCGCGCGGCGAGCCCTCGGCCATGATCCGACCGTGGTCGACGACGACGAGCCGGTCGCACAGCTGCTCGGCCTCGTCCATGAAGTGGGTCGTCACCACGAGGGTCGTCCCGCCCTCCTTGAGCCGGAAGAGGCGGTCCCACAGGATGTGCCGCGCCTGCGGGTCGAGGCCGGTGGTGGGCTCGTCGAGCAGGAGGATCCGCGGGTCGTTGACGAGGCCCCGCGCGATGGTCAGGCGCCGCTTCATGCCGCCGGACAGGGACTGGACCTTGGCGGTCGCCTTGTCGGTGAGCTGGGCGAACTCGAGCAGCTCGTCGGCCCTGGCCGTCAGCTCGCGGCGGGACATGCCGAAGTACCGGCCGTACATGACGAGGTTCTCCTTGACGCGGAGCTCCTCGTCGAGGTTGTCCTGCTGCGGGATCACGCCGAGGTGCGCGCGGACCTCGGGGCCCTGCGCCGCGGGGTCCATGCCGAGCACGCTCAGCTCGCCGCCCGTGCGGTCGAGGGTGCCGCCGATCATGCGCATCGTCGTCGATTTGCCGGCGCCGTTGGGGCCGAGGAGTCCGAAGCTCTCCCCCGGCGCCACCTCGAGGTCGATGTCGTCGACGGCGACGAAGTCCCCGTACGTCTTGCGCAGCCTCGAGGCGTGGATGGCGGGTGGCACGCGGAGGATCGTAGGCCAGGCCGGCGCCGCCTGCCTCGGGATTTCGGGGCGGGCGGCACGGCCGACCGGTGGCCGGTTACGGGCTCACTCGAAACGGCCGACGCCGCCCGGCGGCGACCCGGCTCACTCGTCCATGCTCACTCGAACCGGCTGACGTCCCCCGCGCCGACCCGCGCGACCCGCACGTCACCCTCGCTGAGGTCGAGGACGGTGGTCGGCTCGGTCGAGGTGACGTCGGAGTCGACGATCGCGTCGAGCGCGTGGCCGATCTCCTCGGCGACGACCCACCCCTCGGACATCGGCTCCTCGGCCTCCGGCAGGATGAGGGTGGAGGACAGGATCGGCTCACCCAGCTCGCGGACCAGGGCGAGCGCGACCGGGTGCTCGGGGATGCGCACGCCGACGGTCAGCTTCTTCGGGTGCACCATCATCCGCGGCACCTCCTTGGTGGCGGTGAGGATGAACGTGTACGGCCCGGGCGTGAGCGACTTGATGAGCCGGAAGTCGGAGTTGTCGACGATGACGACCGACCCGAGCTGCGCGAAGTCGTGGCACACGAGGGTGAAGTGATGCTTCTTGTCGAGGCGCCGGATCTGGGTGATCCGCTCGATCGCCTCCTTGTTGCCGGGCGTCGCGCCGAGCGCGTACCCGGAGTCCGTGGGGTAGGCGACCAGGCCGCCCTGGCGCAGGACGTCGACGATCTGCGCGATCTTGCGGGGCTCCGGGTCCTTCGGGTGGATGTCGAGGTGGCGTACCATCGCCCCATCGTGCCACCGGAGCCCCGGCGGCGTCGCCTGTCGTCGACCGACCCAGCGTCGGCACCACAGGCCTGGAATGTGGGACTCCCTACACTTCAGCCGTGGGCATCCTCGACTTCGTCGCCGACTACTGGTGGCTGGTGTTCCCGCTGGGCGGGGTCGTCGGCGGCGCGGTCGGGGGCATCGCCAGCGGTGTCAGCACGTGGGACAAGCGCAGGCGTAAGCACAAGATCGAGCTCGCGCGGATCAAGTACGGTGCGCGAGCCGCCGAGGTGGAGCGGGACGACGTCTCCCGGCGCACGCTCGATCGCACGCGCTCGCGGCACGACGCGGTGGACCGGCGCTGGCTCGACTACGAGCTCGACATCGCCAAGCTCATCGACCACCCGCTGATGACCGACATGCGCGAACCGCTGACCGTCGACTTCCACCAGGCCCGGCGGGACGCCGACGCGCTGCGACCCGACGAGGACGGCGGTCCGACCGACCCGGAGCTGCACGAGGAGTACCGGCAGGCGGTGCGCCGGTACGAGACCGCGTTCGACGTCGCCGAGCAGGAGGCACGGCGCCGGCAGACCTCGGACTTCTCCGTGACCGAGCAGCAGGCGCTGCTGCGAGCCAAGAAGTTCCTCGCGTTGGCCGAGGACGGGTCGGCCACGTACGCCGAGCGGCAGACGGCCTACCGGCGGGCCACCCGGGAGCTCGGTGGGCTCGTCGTGCTGCCGACGGCGGCCACCGATGCCGTCGAGCACCGCATCGCCGGCGCGATCGACGCACCGGCCGACGGGGCACGTCGCGACACGTGACGACGTCGTCGATCGCGGTCAGTCGGCCGGGCGCGCGTGGATGTTCTCCACGCGCTGGACGTGCGCGAAGCCGAGCGACTCGTACAGGCGCCGCGGCCCGTCGACGTCGGCCCACGTGCCGAGCTGGACGACGCGGGCCCCGGCGGCGAGCTCCCGGCGCGTGATGGCGCACGTCAGGGCCGAGCCGACGCCGCGTCCCCGGTCGGCCGGACGGGTGCCGAGCCCGGAGAGGACGGCGACCTCTCCCCCGCCCTGCACGGGTGCGCGGCTCGAGGCCATGACGGCGAGCCACCGGTCCCCGTCGCGGTACCCGGTCCAGTCGTGGTCCTCGACGTGCTGCAGCGCCCACGTGTCCGGGTAGGCCTCGGCGAGGACGTCGCGGACGACGGCCCCCGCGTCGTCCGACGGGAGGAGCTCGGCGTGCTCCTCCCCGGGCCTCCGGGCCGGCGCCTCGTCGATGGCGAGGAGGTCCCACGCCCGGCCCGTCGTCATGGCGAGCCACGGGGCGGCGGCCGCCGTGGCGCCCGGGTCGGTCGCCGCCCGACGCCGCAGCGCGGCCAGGGTCCCGTCCGGCGCCTGGGCGGAGACGAGGTCGGCGACGGGGTGGGCGAGCAGGAGGTCGACGATCTCCTCGACGTCGCCCGCCGCGAGCATGCGCCGTCCGGTCCCGTTCGGGTCCGGCCCGACGCCGACGCCGGCCGCCGCGCTCTCCGCGACGGTCCGGGCGCCGATCCGCGCCGCCTGGGCGCGGTAGAACAGGTCGCCGTCGAGGAACCCTCCGGTCGCGGTCGTCACGCCCCGGGGGCCGCGGGCGCGGTCGCCGAGCCGGCCGAGCCGGTTGCCGCGCCCGTCGGCGCGCCGGCGTCGCCGGACCCGTCCGCGGCGGCAGCGCCCTCCGCCTCGTCGTCCTCGGGCTCGGCGTCGACGCCGGCCTCGGCGCGCTGGTCGTCGGTGATGGGCGCGGGCGCGCCGGTCAGCGGGTCGTACCCGCCGCCGGTCTTGGGGAAGGCGATGACCTCGCGGATCGAGTCCACGCCGTGCAGGAGCGCGACGATCCGGTCCCAGCCGAACGCGATGCCGCCGTGCGGGGGCGCCCCGAACTGGAAGGCGTCGAGCAGGAAGCCGAACTTCTCCTGCGCCTCCTCCTCGCCGATGCCCATGACGTCGAACACGCGGCTCTGGACATCGCGGCGGTGGATACGGATCGAGCCGCCGCCGATCTCGTTGCCGTTGCACACGATGTCGTACGCGTAGGCCAGCGCCTCGCCCGGGTCCTCCTCGAAGCGGTCGATCCACTCGGGCGTCGGCGAGGTGAAGGCGTGGTGGACGGCTGTCCACTTGCCCCCGCCCACGGCGACGTCGCCCTCGTCGACGGCCTCGGCGACCGGCTTGAACAGCGGAGCGTCGACGACCCAGACGAACGCCCAGGCGTCCTCGTCGATGAGACCGACCCGGCGCGCGATCTCCCCGCGGGCCGCCCCGAGCAGGGCGCGCGACGGGGTGGCCTCGCCCGCGGCGAAGAACACGCAGTCGCCGGGCTCGGCGCCGACGGCCGCGGCGAGGCCGGCCCGCTCGTCGTCGGAGATGTTCTTGGCGACCGGCCCGCCCAGGGTGCCGTCCTCCGCGATCGTCACGTAGGCGAGGCCGCGGGCGCCGCGCTGCTTGGCCCAGTCCTGCCAGGCGTCGAACGTGCGGCGCGGCTGGCTCGCGCCGCCGGGCATGACGACGGCGCCGACGTAGGGCGACTGGAACACGCGGAAGGGCGTGCCCGCGAAGAAGTCGGTGAGCTCGGTGATCTCGACCCCGAAGCGGAGGTCCGGCTTGTCCGACCCGAACCGCCGCATGGCCTCGGCGTAGGTCATCCGGGCGATGGGGCGCGGGATCTGGACGTCGATGAGCGCCCACAGCTCGGCGAGGATCTCCTCGGCCACGGCGATGACGTCGTCCTGGTCGACGAAGCTCATCTCGACGTCGAGCTGGGTGAACTCGGGCTGCCGGTCGGCGCGGAAGTCCTCGTCGCGGTAGCAGCGGGCGATCTGGTAGTAGCGCTCCATGCCGCCGACCATGAGCAGCTGCTTGAACAGCTGGGGCGACTGCGGCAGGGCGTACCACGATCCCGGGGCGAGGCGCGCGGGGACGATGAAGTCGCGGGCGCCCTCCGGGGTGGACCGGGTGAGCGTGGGGGTCTCGACCTCGACGAAGTCCTGGGCGTCGAGCACGCGGCGCGCGGCCTGGTTGACCTTGGCGCGCAGGCGCATGCCGGCGGCCGGGCCGGAGCGGCGCAGGTCGAGGTACCGGTGGCGCAGGCGCGCCTCCTCGCCGACCGCACCCGAGTCGCCGGCGTGGTCGGAGACCTGGAACGGCAGCGGGGCGGAGGTGTTGAGGACCGTGAGGTCGGTGGCGATGACCTCGATCTCGCCGGTCGCGAGGTCGGGGTTCGCGTTGCCCTCGGGACGGATCGAGACCTCGCCGGTGACCTGGACGACGAACTCGCTGCGCAGCTCGTGGGCCACGTCCTCGTCGCGGACGACGACCTGGGCGATGCCCGACGAGTCCCGCAGGTCGAGGAACGCGACGCCGCCGTGGTCGCGCCGGCGGTCGACCCAGCCGGCGAGCGTGACTTCGGTGCCGGCGTCGGCGGCGGTGAGCGATCCTGCGGGGCGCGTGCGGAGCACGGGTGGTCCTTCCGTCGGGGTGCACCCCGCGAGACGGGCGGGGGCGTCCTTCCGATGGTACGACTCACGCGCGGCCCGCTTGTCCCCCGCCTGCGGGCGGGCGACGATGCGCGTGTGGCAGCAGCGGCGGGCGAGGACCTCGCGGAACGGACGGACGCGCGGACGATCCGGCTCCTCCTCGTCGTCTCCATCGCGCTCATCACGTTCGTCGCGTTCGAGGCCCTCGCGGTGGCCACCGCGATGCCGTCGGTCTCCCGCGACCTCGACGGCGGGCAGCTCTACGCGCTCGCGTACGGCATCACGCTCGCCACGCAGGTCGCCACGACCACCGCGGCCGGGCGCTGGTGCGACGCCGGCGGGACCCGCACCGCGCTCGTGACCGGCATCGTCACGTTCATCGCCGGCCTCACCCTCGCGGGCCTCGCACCCGACATGTGGCTGCTCGTCCTCGGCCGCGCCGTCCAGGGGATCGGCGGGGCGCTCGTCATCGTGCCGCTCTACGTGCTCGTCGGCACCGTGGTCCCCGCGCGGCGCCGGCCCGGGTTCTTCGCCGCATTCTCCGCGGCCTGGGTCGTGCCGTCGCTGGTGGGACCCCTGCTGGCCGGCTTCCTCGCGGACCAGCTGTCCTGGCGGTGGGTGTTCCTCGGGATCGCGGGGGTCGCCCTGCCGTCCCTCGTCCTCGTGATCGCCGTCCTCGCCCGGCTCGCGCGGGACGAGGCGGCGGCGAGGGAGGACGACACGCGTCCCCGGGGCGCCCGGGCGGACGTCTCGACGACGCCACGACCCGACGCCCCGACGCCGGACGCGCCGCTGCCTGACGGCACCACCCCGGCGGACGCACCGGTCCCTGGCCCTGCCCCCTCCGCGCCCGCGCCGCCGCAGTCCGGCGCAGCGCCGGCCGACGACGGCGGTCGCGCGTCGAGCGGCGTGCTCGCGATCGCCGTGGGGGTCGGCGCCGGCGTCGGAGCCGCGCTCCTCCAGTCCGCGGGCTCGGCGCCCGGCGAGGGCGTCGGGCTCACCGTGACGGACTGGGTGCTCCTCGCGCTCGGCGTCGTCGTGCTGGTCGTCAGCCTTCCGCGGGTGCTGCCGGCGGGTGCGCTGAGCCTGCGGCCGCGGGTCCCCGCGCTCATCTCGGGGCGCGCGCTGCTCAACGGCGCGTACGTCGCGACCCAGGTCTACCTCGTCCTCCTCCTGCAGGAGCAGCACGGGTGGGGCGCGATGTCGGCCGGGAGCGTGCTGACCGTCGGGTCGCTCTCGTGGGGCGCCGCCTCGGTCGTGGCCGCGCGCGTGCGGACCGAGGCGACGAGGGCGCGGCTGCCGTGGATCGGCGCCTCGATGCTGGCCGTCGGGATCGCGCTCGCGCTGCCGACGTCGTGGCCGGCCGTGCCTGCTTGGCTGACGATCGTCGCGTGGGTGGTCGCCGGCGGCGGGATCGGGCTCGCGATGTCCTCCTCGTCCGTCCTCGCGCTCGGATGGGCACCGCGGTCGCGCCAGGGCGAGGTGAGCGCCCACCTCCAGATCGCCGACGCCCTCGGTCCAGCGGTCCTCGTGGCCCTCACGGGCGTGGCGGTCGCGGTCGCCCCGCCCGGCGCGTCCGGAGAGCTCCCCTACGTCGCCGCGCTCGGGATCGGACTCGTGCTCGCGGTGGGGTCGGCGTCCGCCTACTTCCGGTCCCAGGGCGATCGCGCGACCCTCGGGACCGAACGGGACTGACGGGGCCGAGCGGCGCCGATCCGGTCCGCCGGTGCGGTCCGCCGGTCCGGCTGCGATCGAACCGATCCGCCCGTCCGTGCGCGGCCGATCCGGCGCGACCGTGCACCGCCTGTGCCGGTTCTCACCGGCACCGCGCCGGAC
Organism: Georgenia sp. Z1344; assembly: GCF_057652375.1. Classification (NCBI taxonomy): domain Bacteria; kingdom Bacillati; phylum Actinomycetota; class Actinomycetes; order Allobogoriellales; family Allobogoriellaceae; genus Georgenia; species Georgenia sp. Z1344. The sequence goes on from NZ_CM172728.1 coordinate 3,420,142, forward strand.
GCGCCGGGCCCCGCGGCGGTAGCCTGACGAGTCGAGCGCGCCATCCATGGCCGTGCACGCCCCCTCGCAGTCCGACGCACAAGGCGCGGACCTTTCCCGGGCACTGTGCGGCATGCGCCCCGTCCTGGGCGCCCCGCTCGCCGCACCCCGAGGAGAACCATGTCCGATCACGTCGACAACCCCACGAACGACCGCGACGACGACGCCGCGTCGCAGCCGGCCCCCGCCGAGCGGGACGAGCCCACCGGTGCGGCCATCGACGCCCCGGCCGAGCAGGCGGAGACGTCTGCGGACGAGCAGGCCGAGTCCTCGACGGCCGAGCAGGCCGCGTCCCCGACGGCCGGCGAGAAGCGCCCCGCCGAGCGGGACGAGAAGCCCGCGACCTTCGCGACGCTGGGCCTGCCGACGGACCTGCTCCGCGCCGTCGAGGACCTCGGCTTCGTCGCCCCCACCGACGTCCAGGCCCGCACGATCCCCGTCCTCATGGGCGGGCGGGACGTCGTCGGCGTCGCCCAGACCGGCACCGGCAAGACCGCCGCGTTCGGCCTGCCGCTGCTCGCCGCCGTCGACCCGTCGCTGCGCAAGGTTCAGGCGATCGTCCTGGCCCCCACCCGCGAGCTGGCCGTACAGGTCGCGGACGCGATCGCCGACTTCGCGCACCGCATGCCCGGGCTCCAGGTGCTGCCGATCTACGGCGGCTCCTCCTACACGCCGCAGCTGCGCGGGCTCAAGGACGGCGCGCAGGTCGTCGTCGGGACCCCCGGTCGCGTCATCGACCACATCGAGCGCGGTTCGCTCGACCTCACGCACGTCACGTTCCTCGTGCTCGACGAGGCCGACGAGATGCTGCGCATGGGCTTTGCCGAGGAGGTCGAGTCGATCGCGTCGCACGTCCCGACCGACCGGCGCACCGCCCTGTTCTCGGCCACCATGCCGTCCCAGATCCGCCGCGTGGCCGCCACGCACATGACCGACCCGGCGCACGTGTCGGTCACCCCGCCGGCGAGCACGGTGGCGAACATCGAGCAGACCTACGCCGTCGTCCCGTTCCGGCACAAGACCGGGGCGCTCGCCCGGATCCTCGCGGTGTCCGACGCCGACGCGGCCATCGTGTTCGTCCGCACCAAGGCCCAGGTCGAGGAGGTCGCGGTCGAGCTCCAGGGCCGCGGCGTCCAGGCGGCCGCCCTGTCCGGCGACGTCCCGCAGAAGGAGCGCGAGCGCATCGTCGAGCGGCTCCGGGAGGGCACGCTCGACGTCCTCGTCGCCACCGACGTCGCCGCCCGCGGGCTCGACGTCGAGCGGGTGGGCCTCGTCGTCAACTACGACGTCCCGCGCGAGACCGACTCCTACGTCCACCGCATCGGCCGCACCGGCCGCGCGGGCCGCACGGGCCGGGCGCTGACGTTCCTCACGCCCCGCGAGCGGGGCCGGCTCGGCCAGATCGAGCGCGCGACGAACGCGACGCTCACCGAGGCCGTCATCCCCACGCCGGCCGACGTCTCCCGGCACAAGGCGCAGAAGATCCTGCTCCAGGCGTCCGAGCGGCACGACGCCGGTCGCCTCGAGATGTACCGCGAGCTCCTCACCGAGGCCATGGGCGTCTCCGCCCCCGCCGACCCGGCCGAGGTCGCGGCCACGCTGCTCGCCCTCGCCGTCGGCGACTCAGGCCCCCGGCCGCGGTCCGAGCAGGAGCCCGACCAGCTGGCCCTGCCCGCCCGCAAGGAGCGCGACCGCTCCTGGAAGGACGACCGTCCCGGGTCGTCCGGGCGTGACGACCGCCGCGGCCGCACCCGGCGCGAGGAGCAGGTCGACGAGCAGGGGGAGTTCCTCAGCGCCCGGTTCGAGGACGGGCGCGAGCCCAAGGGCCGCGTCGCCCGCCGCCCCCGAGGTGGCGGTGACGGGACGACCTACCGGGTCGACGTCGGCCACCGCGACGGGGTCCGCCCGGCCGCGATCGTCGGCGCGCTGACCGGCGAGTCCTCGCTGCGCGGTGGGGACATCGGCAAGATCGACATCTTCCCCAGCTTCAGCCTCGTCGAGGTGAGCGCCGACCTCGACTCCCGCTCGCGCGAGAAGCTCGCGCGCGCCGTCATCGGTGGCCGCCGGCTCAACCTCCGCGAGGACTCCGGTCCCAAGGGCGGGCACAAGCCCGCGGGTCGCGGCGGGGACCGCCCCCGTGGCGGCCGGGACGACCGTCGCTCGAGCTCGCCGTCGCGCCCCAGCCGGCCGCGGTACTGAGCCGCACTCTCGACCACTCGATCACGCTCAGCTCATGGTTCTGAGCCGCACGCTCGACACATGGTCGGGTGGTCGATCGCGATGAGCGTCAGCGCAGGGCGCGGACCGACGTCGCGAACTGCTCGTAGCGCGCGAGGTGCGCGTCCAGCGGTGCCGTGACGTCGGCGCGCACCCGCTCCGCCACGACGAAACCGAGCCGCTTCCGGACCGCCGCCGCCCGCCGCCGGGCACCGAGCCGCGCGCACCACGAGCCGACGAGCCAGGTCAGCAGGCCGGCGACCACTCCCCCGAGGAGCAGCAGCGTCGGCACGGGCCAGCCGCGCCACTCGGGGGTGTCCGGTGCCGGCACCTGCAGGTAACCCATGACCGCGAGCGCGCCGAGCCACACGCCGCCGACGATCGCCGCGCCGATGAGCACCCACTGGAGGAACCCGAGCACCCGCCACCAGGCCGGGCGCCGGCCCTGGCCGAGGTCGACAGCGCCGATCTCGGGGTCGACCTGCTCGAGCAGGCCGGGCACGCGCCCCTCGACGTCGGCCCCGACGTCCGCCCGCCACGAGTCGGGCAGACCCGCGGTGCGGGCGTCGACGTGCCGACGCACGGAGGTCGTCAACGCAGCGACCTGCGCGGGGCCCGCGGGAGGCAGCGAGGTCGCCCGCCCCTCACCCCCGCGCTCGCCGAGGTGGAGGCGACGCAACGGGTCCGGCCGCAGGCGGGCGACCCAGCGCACGGGCGGCCAGCCGACCTGCCGTGCCGCCCCGCGCCGGTAGGCGGCGGACGCGGCGCGCGTGACGACCGGGACGCCGGCGGCGTCTGCCGCGGCCGTGACGACGTGCCGCTCGTCGGCGTCCTTCGCCCGCGCACCGCCGGCGGAGTCCAGCTCCGCCGCGACGGCGAGCTCGTCGGCGACGGTCGAGATGTCGGCGCGCAGCCGGGCGTGCGCGGCCACGTGGGACGCGGCCTGGTCCGCGACGGCCCCGGCGAGCTCGGCCACACCCTCGCCCGTGCGCGCCGAGGTGAGGAGCACCGGGACGCCGCCGAGGCCGTCCTCTGCCAGCAGGCGCCGCAGGTCGCCGACGACCGCCTCGCGGGCGGCCGGCGCGAGCGTGTCGGCGTGGTTGAGGACCACGAGGGTGACGTCGGCGTGCCGGGCCATGGGCGCGAGGAAGTCGCGGTGGACCACGGCGTCGGCGTACTTCTGCGGGTCGAGGACCCAGACGAGGACGTCGACCCGCTCGGCGAGCTGGGTGGCCAGCGCCCGGTGCTCGGCGGCGGTGGAGTCGATGTCCGGCAGGTCGAGGACGACGAGGCCCGTCGTCCGCTCGTCGGCGGCGCTTGCCGGTGTGCGCTCGGGGACGTCGAGCCAGTCGAGCAGCGCGGAGGTCGCCGCGGGGCCGTCGGGCCCGGGGCGGAAGGTCACCGCGTGGGGGCGCTGCGTCGTCGGGCGCGTGGGGGCGACCCGCGACACCGGCGCGCCGGCGAGGGCGTTGACGAGCGAGGACTTGCCCGACCCGGTGGCGCCGAGCAGGGCGGCGACCGTCGTGCCCGGGGCCAGCGAGCCGCGCTCGCCGGCCCGCGCGAGGACGGCCCGCGCCCGGTCGAGCACGTCGGCGGGCAGGTGCCCGTCCGCCGCCTCGACGGCCGTGGTCAGCTGGTCGAGATCTCCCGCGAGGTCGACGGCGGGGGTGTTCTTCCGGCGGCGCCCCCTCATCGGCCGTGCTCCACGCCGCGCGCGGCGGACACCGCGCGTGCCGCCGCGTCGACCCGGTCCGCGAGGGCGGCGTCGACCTCGAGCGCGTCGAGCTGGTCGGTGAAGTGCCGGGCGCCCTCGGCGAGCAGCGTGCGGACCCGGCCGGCCAGGTCCGCGCGGGCGCGCTCGGCCATGCGGCGCACCTCGTCGTCGCCGAAGACGGCCTCGAGGATCTTCTGGGCCACCACCACGGTCCCGCCGCCCACGGCGACCTCGGCGCCCGTCGGGATGAACGCCGTCGAGGCGAAGACGGCCACCATGAGCGCCGCACCGAGGACGTTGACGCCGAACGAGAGGGCCCGGGCGGTCTGCCGGCGGTCGGCGCCCTCCTCGCGCACGAGGTCGAGGAGCGAGGCCTGCCAGGCGCGCACCTCCTCGGCGGCCCGGGCGCGGACGGTCTCGTCGTCGGGGCGCCGGTCGACGGCCGCGCGCACGAGCTCCCGGGCGACCGGCTCGCGGAGCCAGTACCGCTCGGTCTCGACCGAGGCGCGGCGGACCTCCTCGGCGAGAACCGCCATCATCCCGGTCTCGATGGCCTCGGTGACCGGCTCGGCCGGTGCGCCCTTCCCGCTGAGCGCCGAGACGATGCGGTCCCGGATGCGTCCCACCCGGGACTCGACGGCGCGCATGAGCTCCCCGGTCCCGACGAGCTCCTGCCAGCGGGCGAGCACCTCGCCGCGGAGCATCGAGCCGTCGCCGGCGGCCTCGACCGCCCGCTCCTCGGCGGCGGAGTAGGCGGCGTGGACGTCCTCGCGCAGCCGATCGACGACGACGGACTGCTCGCGGGCACCCTCGGCGACGGCGGCCGTGCGGCGCACGATGTCGTCGACCGCCCCGCCCAGGGTGGCGCGGGCGACGGCGGCGCGGGAGGCGGCGTCCGTCGCGATGCCGCCGAGCCAGGCGCGCAGCGGGGCGACGTCCATGTCCGGCAGCAGACCGCCGTCCAGGATCGGCAGCTCGGCCACCGTGAACAGGGGCGCGCGCCCGAGACCGGCCGAGGCGAGGCGGACGGACAGGTCGTGACGGACCTGGCCGGACACGCCCTGCGGGACGCGGTTGAGGACGACCGCGACGACGATGCGGCGGGCGGCGGCCTCCGCGAGGAGCTCCCACGGGACGGCGTCGGCGTACCGGGCGGCGGTGGTGACGAAGACCCACAGGTCCGCGGCGGCGAGCAGCTCCCCGGCGAGGCGCCGGTTGTCCTCCACCACGGAGTCGATGTCCGGGGCGTCGAGGACGGCCAGGCCCACCGGCACGCGGTCCGAGGACCGCAGCTCGAGCTCGCCGTGCGTTCCCTCGCCGGCCGGCGTCGGCGCGGCGCCGCCCGAGACGTGGACCCGGGCGAGGCCGGGCAGGACCTTCTCGGAGGCGAACCACTTCGCGTCGACCGGGTGGTGGACGAGCAGGGGGCGCCGGGTGGTCGGGCGGATCGCCGAGGAGGTCGTCACGGGCGCCCCGAGGAGCGCGTTGACGAGCGTCGACTTGCCGGCGCCGGTGGACCCGCCGACGACCGCGAGCAGCGGAGCGTCGATCCGGGAGTACCGGGCGAGGACGTAGTCGTCGAGCTGCTGGGTCACCCGCCTCGTCTCGGCGCGTGCACCGGCCGCCACGGGCGTCTCGAGCGGGAGCCGGACCTCGCCGAGGACGTCGCGGAGCTCGGTGAGCGCCGCCAGGACGCGGCGGGCTGCCGCGCCGGTGCCCGCGGGAAGGCTCACGAACCGTCCTCGACGGCGGTCGCCGAGACGCTCGGCCACCGGTCGGCCGCGGGCGGCTCCCAGGTCGCCGGGTCGGCCGGGACCTGGCCGCCCGAGCGGATGTCCTTGACCTCGTGCCCGTCGTCCCCGACGAACCAGACGAACGGGATCGAGCGACGGTCGGCGTGGCGGATCTGCTTGCCGAACTTCGCCGCGCTCGGGGCGACCTCGACCGGGATGTCGCGGGCGCGCAGGGCGGCCGCCACGTCGTCGGAGGTCGAGCGGTGCGCCTCGTCGGCCACCGCGACGAGCACGGCGCTCGGCACCGGGCGGCTCGCGCGGGCGAGGTCGGCGCCGAGGATGCGGGCGACGAGCCGGGAGACCCCGATCGAGAGTCCTGCGCCGGGGAACGTGCGGTTGCCGGCCGACGCGAGCGAGTCGTAGCGCCCGCCGGAGCAGATCGAGCCCAGGTCCTCGTGGCCGAGCAGGGTCGTCTCGTAGACGGTGCCCGTGTAGTAGTCGAGACCGCGCGCGATCGACAGGTCCCCGACGACGGCGTCCGGCCGCCGGCGCTCCGCCGCCGAGAGCACGCCGATCAGCGAGTCGAGCCCCTCCTCCAGGAGGTCCGTGCGCACGCCCAGGCCGCGCACCGAGTCCTCGACCTCGTGCGCCGTGCCGCGGATCGCCGCCAGCGCGAGCGCCTGCTCGGCCTGCTGCTCGCTCGCGCCAGCCTCGTCCTGCAGGAGCCGGGCGACGGCGTCGGGGCCGATCTTGTCGAGCTTGTCGATCGCGCGCAGGACGGCGTCGACGTCGGTGAGCCCGATGCCGGCGTAGAAGCCCTGGGAGAGCTTGCGGTTGTTGACGCGGACGCGGGCGGGCGGCACGGGCAGCGCGGCGATCGCCTCGGCCATCACGAGGGCGAGCTCGGCCTCGTGGTGCTCGGCGAGGGTCCCGTCGCCGACGATGTCGACGTCGGCCTGCGTGAACTCGCGGAAGCGGCCGTCCTGGGGCCGCTCGCCCCGCCACACCTTCTGGATCTGGTAGCGGCGGAACGGGAAGGCAAGGTCGCCGGCGTGCTCGACCACCCAGCGGGCGAACGGCACGGTGAGGTCGAAGTGGAGGCCGAGCCGGCGGTCGGGGCCGCCCGCGCCGGTGCCACCGTCCGCGCGCGCGTCGTCGTCGGTGCCCTCCGCGTCGGCCTGGAGCCGGCTGAGGAGGTAGATCTCCTTGGAGGTCTCCCCCTTGGCGAGGAGCTGCTCGACCGGCTCGACGGAGCGGGTCTCGATCGGGGCGAAGCCGTGGAGCTCGAAGGTGTGCCGCAGCGTGTCCAGGACGTGGTTCTCGACGATGCGGCCGTCGGGCAGCCACTCGGGGAATCCGGACAACGAGGAGGTACGGGCCATGACCCCGATTGTTCCACCGAACCCGTGACTCGCCCGTCCGGGAGGCCCGTGTGCCGCCGGGCGGGGGTGTGCGCCTGGTCCCACCCGCGCCGGTGGGAGCGACGACCCACAGGGTTCGTCGTCGGGCCGGGTCTCGTCCTCGGGACCGGTGCGACGGCCGCCCGGCCGCCCGCTCAGACGAGGAAGGGGTTCGTGGCGAGCTCCCGCTCGAGCGTGGTCACGGGGCCGTGGCCGGGCAGGAGGATCGTGCGTGGGTCGACGACCTTGGTGAGGGTGCGCAGCGTCTCGTCCATCGCCTGCGGGTCGCCGCCCGGGAGGTCGGTGCGCCCGACGGAGCCGGCGAACACGACGTCCCCGGTGAGCAGGAGCAGGTGCGGGCCGGTCGATGCGGGAAGGTCGAGGTGCCCGGGGTCGCCGGCGGTGCCCGTATCGAGGGTGTCGGCCTGGAGCAGGAGCACCGTCGAGCCGGCGGTGTGCCCGGGGGCCGGGATGCCGCGGACGCCGAGACCAGGGAGAACAGCCGTCCCGCCGCCGGTGAGGAGCGCGGAGGAGAAGGAGTCGGACCGGGCGGGCTCGCGCCACGGGGTCCCGGCGATCTGCGGGAAACGGTGGCCGAGGAGCTCGCCGACCTGGTCGGGACCGGCCGGGTCCGCGAGGCGCGGGCGGTCGGGGGACGCGATCTGCACGGCGACGCCGGCGGGATCGGCCACCGCGGCCGCGTCCCACACGTGGTCGGGGTGCCCGTGCGTGACGAGCACGGCCCCCACGGTGAGGTCGAGGTCCGCGAGGACGGCGGCGAGCGGGCCGGCGGAACCGCCGCCCGGATCGACGACGACGCACGGCCCCGACGGCGACGGCGCGAGCACGTAGGTGTTGACGTCGAGGGCCGGGGCGACGACGCGGCGAAGCAGCATGCGGCCAGGGTAGGCATGGCCGCAGGCAGGCCCGGGCGCCGCGTGTCAACCGGGGGGCGCCGAGCCAACTACGCTGTCCTGGTCCCCTGCCGAGCCGGGGACCCGCGTACCAGGTCGGTGCCGCGGTGACGACGACGCCCGCACGCGGGCCTCGGCATGGAGTGAGCGACGTGAGCGATCAGCCCTACCGCGACGAGAACGCCCCGGCGGAGCCGCACGGCACCCCCGAGGCACCCGCAGCCCCCGACGAGGCGCAGGCACCGGAGCCTGCCGCGCCGGTGGACGCACCCGAGGCTCCCGCTGCCGCTGAGCAGGCGGGCCAGGCAGCTGCAGAGCCGGCGCCCGAAGCTGTGGCAGAGCCGGCGGCCGAGCAGGCGCCCGAGGTTCCCGCCGAGCCGGCAGTCGAACAGGCAACTGAGGTCCCCACCGAGCCGGCAGTCGAGGCGGCCGAGCAGGCGCCCGTGGCTCCGGCAGAGCCGGCAGTCGAAGAAGCCGAGCAGGTCGCCGAGCCTGTTGCGACCGAGGAGCCCGCCGCAGAGGCAACAGCCCCCGAGGCCGAGCAGGCCGCCGAGCCTGCGGCGACGGAGGAGCCGGAGCCCGCGGCCCCCGAGGCTCCCGCCCCGGAAGCTGCTCCCACTCCGAAGGCTGCCCCCGCCCCGACCCCCGCGCCCGGACCGCGTCCGCGCCCGGGGGGCGCGCCGACGCCCGGCTCGGTCCCGACGCCGAAGGCGATGCCGGCGAAGCCGTCCGTCGCACCGGTGCCCGCAGCAGCCGCCGCGCCGGCGGCACCGCAGCCGGCCCTCGACCCCGCGCTCGCCGCCGCCGCGGCCGCGTTCGGCCGGGTCGACGAGGAGGGTTCGGTCTTCGTCAAGGACGGCGAGACCGAGCGGATCGTCGGCCAGTTCCCGGGCGGCACCGAGGAGGAGGCGCTCGGCATGTACGTGCGCCGGTACCTCGACCTCGCCGCCCAGGTCGCCCTTCTCGAGACGCGCCTCACGCACATCACGCCGAAGGAGGCCGGTCAGACGCACCGCAAGCTGACCGAGCAGCTCACCGAGCCCGCGGCCGTCGGCGACCTGCCGGCGCTGCGCGAGCGGCTGTCCGCCGTCGAGCAGGTCATCGAGGTCGAGCGGGAGAAGGCGCGCGTCGAGCGCGCCGAGGCGAAGGCGGCGGCCCTCGTCGAGCGGACCGCTCTCATCGAGCGGGCCGAGGAGATCGCTGCGCAGAACCCGGCCAACACGCGGTGGAAGGCGTCCGGCGAGGAGATGCGGGGCCTGCTCGACTCCTGGAAGAACGCTCAGCGCACCGGTCCGCGCATCGACAAGCCCGACGAGGACGGGCTGTGGAAGCGGTTCTCCGCGGCCCGGACGCAGTTCGACAAGCAGCGCAAGACGTTTTTCCACCAGCTCGACTCGAGCCAGGACGAGGTGCGTCGCGCCAAGGAGAAGCTCATCACCCGGGCGGAGGAGCTGTCCGGGTCCACCGACTGGGGACCCACCTCGGGTGCCTACCGGGACCTCATGGACCAGTGGAAGGCCGCCGGCCGGGCGTCGAAGAAGGTCGACGACGAGCTCTGGCACCGCTTCCGGACCGCCCAGCAGCGGTTCTTCGACAACCGCACGGCCGCCAACGCGGCGATCGACAAGGAGTACGAGGGCAACCTCGAGGTCAAGCTCGAGATCCTCACGAAGGCGGAGGCGCTCCTGCCGATCACGGACGTCGAGGCGGCGAAGGCCGCGCTGCGCCCCCTGCAGGACCAGTGGGAGGAGGCGGGCAAGGTGCCGCGCGCCGACATCCAGCGCGTCGAGGGTCGCATGCGGGCCGTCGAGAAGGCGATCCGCGACGCGGAGTCCGAGCGCTGGAACCGCACCGACCCGGAGAAGAAGGCCCGCGCGGACGGCATGCTCGCCCAGCTCGAGGACGCTATCGCCGGCCTCGAGACGGACCTCGCGAAGGCCCAGGCCGGCGGGGACGCGAAGAAGATCGCGGCCGCGCAGGAGGCGCTCGACGCCCGGCGCGCCTGGCTCGAGCAGATCCAGGCGGCCTCGGAGCGCTGACCCGCACCTGCCGACACCCCGGCGAGCGGTGATCCACAGGACTCCGTCGCGCAGCCCCGTCCACAGCTCGTGGGCGGGGCCGCGGCCGTCCCGGGCATCGTGTCCGTATGCACCCCGCGCTCACCTGGCTGGCGCCGCGCCCCGCACCCCCGCCGCCGCTCCTCCGGTGGGGCGACGGCCACGGCCTCGTCGTCCGTACCCCTCTCCCGGGTGACGGGCATGCCCTGCCGTCGGGGTGGGACCCGGTCGATGGACGGGAGGGGCAGGCGGGGCAGGCGGACCTGCTGGCGGGGCTCGAGCGCGCGGCGCGTGCCGGCGAGGCCGCCCCGGACCTGATCCACGGTCAGGCGCTGTGCCTCGCCTCGGCCGCCTGGGTCCATGTCGGAGGCAGGCCGCCGTCGGTGATGGACACTGCTCGCGCCCCCGGTATGAGCATCCGCGCGCGGCACAGGCTCGTGCTGCGTGAGGAGGATGTCGTGCGGATGCACGGGATCGTGCTCACCACCCCGGGCCGCACGGCCGTCGACCTGCTGCGCCGCGCGTCGCTCTCCGACGCCGTGGGCCCCGCGCGTGCACTCTTGCGCGGTCGGGAGGCCGCAGCGGCGGCACGCCTCCTCGTCCTCGAGCGCAGCCGGTTACCTGGGATGCGGCGCGCCGGCCGCCTGCTCGCGCTCCTGCTCACCGATCTCGGGCACCCGTCGTTCGTCCCCGCCTAGGGGCCGCTCGGTACGGTGACCGGGCACGGACCACCACGAACGCGCCGAACTGCAAGGAGCCCCATGTCCCGCATCGTCGTCGCCGGAGCATCAGGGGTCCTCGGCGCACGCATCGTCGAGCATCTCGCCGCGATCGACGGCGCGACCGTCGTGGCCGGCGACCACCGCCCGGAACGCGCACCACGCACCGCCGCGGCCGTCGGGACGTCCCAGCACGTGCACCTCGACGTCCGGGAGGCCGCCGTGGTGGCGGCCGCGCTCGACGGCGCCGACGCGGTCGTCGTCACCGCACCTCAGCCCCGGCCGCTCGTGCAGGAGGTCGGGCTCGAGCTCGGCGTCCACGTCGTCGACGTCTCGCCGGACCCGGTACTGGCTGAGGACAACCGCGGGCTCGACGACCGCGCCCGCAGTCGGGGCCTCGCCTCCGTGACGATGGCCGGGATGTTCCCCGGACTGTCCGGGCTCGTGGCGTGCGACCTCGCGTCCGGCCTCGACCGGGTCGACCATCTCGAGCTCCTCCTGCGGCAGAGCGCCAACGCCAGGGTGGGACCGGACGGGACGGAGCAGATGCTCCGCTGGGTCGCGGCCCCCGTGCCGCCGGACGACCGGGCAGGCCTGCGCGACCGGCACGCGCGCGAGGCGGGCATGCGTCGGTTCGAGCACCCCGAGCGCGCGCTGCTCGCCCGACGGACCGGGGCCGACGTGCGGTACTGGACCCGGTGGGACTCCCCCGTCCTCACCGGCGTCGTCTCCGCCCTGTCGACCCTGCGGGTCCTCGACGCGCTCGCCCCCAGGGTGGCGTCGCTCGCCACCCACGACCCGAGCCTGCCGGAGGAGGCGACCCTCACGGTCCGGGTCCTCGGCCACCGCGACGGCCGGCCCGTGCGGGACGGGGTACGGATCGCGTGCGAGTCCGACTACGGGGCCACCGCCTCGGTGGCCACCGCGCTGACGCGACTCGCCCTCGACGGGCGGCTCGTCGGTGCGGGTGTCCCGTTCGACCTCACGACGCTCGACGAGGTACTCCCCCACGTGCCCGCCGCGCTGAGCGCGGCCGGCTGATCCTGAGCGCCGGGTCAGGCGCGGCGGTTCTCGGGGCGTCGCCCCATCACGCGGTGCACGTCGAGCACGCCCTGGACCTGCCGGATCGCGGTGAGCACCGAGCCCAGGTGCGCCGTCTCGGCCATCTCGAAGACGAAGCGGCCGATCGCCACCCGCTCCCTCGTCGTCGAGATGGAGGCGGACAGGATGTTGACGTGGTTCTCCGAGAGGACCCGGGTGAGGTCCGAGAGCAGGCCGTGCCGGTCGAGCGCCTCGACCTGTACCTGGACGAGGAAGGTCGACTCGGGGCTCTCGACCCACTCGACGCCGACGAGCCGCTCCTGCTGGCCCCGCAGCTGGTCGACGTTCTGACACTCGGCGTGGTGCACGGAGACGCCCTGGGACCGGGTGATGAACCCGACGATCGGGTCGCCGGGCACGGGCGTGCAGCAGCGGGCGATCTTCACCCACACGTCCGCGCCGTCCATGCCGTCGACGGAGATGCCGGAGTCCCCGTTGCGGCGCACGGGCGTGCCGGTGCCGGGGATCGTGGCCTCGGCGAGCGTCTCCTCGGCGCCGTCGTCGCCGCCCATCGACTCCACGAGCTTGGCCACGACGTTCGCCGCCGACACGTGCCCCTCGCCGATCGCGGCGTACAGGGCGGAGACGTCCTGGTACCGCATCTCCACGGCGAGGGAGTGCACGGCCTCCGCGCTCATCAGCCGCTGGATCGGCATGTTCTGCTTGCGCATCGCCTTGGCGAGCGCGTTCTTGCCGCCCTCGACGGCCTCCTCGCGCCGCTCCTTGGTGAACCACTGCCGGATCTTGTTCTTCGCGCGCGGGCTCGCGACGAAGCTCAGCCAGTCCTGGGAGGGGCCGGCCTCGGGCGCCTTGGAGGTGATGACCTCGACCGTGTCCCCGTTGTCGAGCCGGCGGTCGAGCTGGACGAGCTTGCCGTTGACCTTGGCGCCGACGGTGCGGTGGCCGACCTCGGTGTGCACGGCGTAGGCGAAGTCGACGGCCGTGGAGTGCCCGGGCAGCGCGAGCACGTCCCCCTTCGGGGTGAAGACGTAGACCTGGGAGCCGGCCATCTCGTAGCGCAGCGAGTCGAGGAACTCGCCGGGGTCGGCGGTCTCCTTCTGCCAGTCGACGAGCTGTCGCAGCCAGCCCATCTCCCCGCCGGACGGCTCGGGCGCCTCCTTGCCCGCACGCGACCCCTCCTTGTACTTCCAGTGCGCGGCCACGCCGTACTCCGCGCGGCGGTGCATCGCGTGGGTGCGGATCTGGATCTCGACCGGCCGCCCTCCGGGGCCGAGCACGGTCGTGTGCAGCGACTGGTAGAGGTTGAACTTCGGCATCGCGATGTAGTCCTTGAACCGCCCGGGGATGGGGGTCCAGCGGGCGTGCACCGCGCCGAGCATCGTGTAGCAGTCGCCGACGGAGTCCACGAGCACCCGCACACCGACGAGGTCGAAGATGTCGTCGAAGTCGCGGCCGCGCACGATCATCTTCTGGTAGATCGAGTAGTGGTGCTTCGGCCGGCCGGTGACGACCGCCTTGAGCTTGTGCGTCTTGAGGTCCTGCTCGATCTGCGTGCGCACCTTGGCCAGGTACTCGTCGCGCGCCGGTGCGCGCTCGGCCACGAGGTGGTCGATCTCGTCGTACACCTTGGGGTACAGGGTGCGGAACGAGAGGTCCTCGAGCTCCCACTTGATGGTGTTGACGCCGAGCCGGTGCGCGAGCGGCGCGTAGATCTCCAGGGTCTCGCGGGCCTTGCGGCGGGCCGAGTCCTGCGAGACGTAGCGCCAGGTACGGGCGTTGTGCAGCCGGTCGGCGAGCTTGATGACGAGCACCCGGATGTCCTTGGCCATCGCCACGACCATCTTGCGCACGGTCTCGGCCTGGGCGGCCTCGCCGTAGTGGACCTTGTCGAGCTTCGTCACCCCGTCGACGAGGAGCGCGATCTCCTCGCCGAACTCCTTGCGCACCTGGTCGAGCGAGTAGTCCGTGTCCTCGACCGTGTCGTGCAGCAGGGCGGAGGCGAGCACGACGTCGGGCATCCCCAGCTCCGCGAGGATCGTCGTCACCGCCACCGGGTGCGTGATGTAGGGCTCGCCGGACTTGCGGGTCTGGCCCTCGTGCGCGCGCTCGGCGACCTCGTAGGCGCGCCTGACCAGCTGGACGTCGGACTTGGGGTGGTTCGCGCGCAGGGCGCCGATGACGGGCTCGATCGCCGCGGGGAACTGGTGGGAGCGCCCGCCCAGCCACACGAGGCGCGACCTGCCCCAGCCGGACGGCGAGGACGCCGCCGGCGGCCCCGTCCGCTCGATCGTCATCCCAGAATTCTAGTGCTCCCGCGGAGCACCGGTGGACCGGACCGCCCGGACGGCGAGCCAGAAGGACGTCGTTCCCCCGCCGGACGCACGTAACTCTCCAGGTCGGAAACGCCTCGACCGGTCGGGCGCACCCGGGAGCGCAGGGTCAGACGACGACGACCGAGTCGACCTGCCGACCCGCGAGCCGCTCCCGGCCGCCGAGCTCCGAGAGCTCGATGAGCATCCCGAGGGCCGCGACCTCGGCGCCCGCCTCCTCCATGAGACGGCAGGCGGCCTCGGCGGTGCCACCGGTCGCGAGGACGTCGTCGACGACGAGGACCCGCTGCCCCCGCGCCACGGTGGTCGGCCGGACCTCCATCCGGGCCTCGCCGTACTCGAGCGAGTAGTCGGCACCGATGACCTCGCCGGGGAGTCGCCCCGCCTTGCGGACGGTGATCATGCCGACCCCGAGCGCCACGGCCACGGGCGCACCGAGGATGAACCCGCGCGACTCGAGCCCGGCGACGGCGTCGACCCGCCCGCGGTAGGCCTCCGCGAACGCCTCGACGAGTGCGCCGAAGGCTGGCCCGTCGGCGAGCAGCGGCGTGATGTCGCGGAACAGCACCCCGGGCTTGGGGTAGTCGGGGACGAGGTCGATGTGGTGCTCGACGATCGCCGTGATCTCGGGACCGAACCCGCCGCGCCCGTTCGTCATCGCTTCTTCCTCTTCCTGCCGGTGGTCCCGGACGTCGCCGGGACGGTAGCACCGTCACCCGCGTCGTCACCGGAGTCTGCGCCGGTGGCCTCGTCGTCGGAGCCGTCGCCGTCGCGCGCGACCTCCGGGTGGGTGCCGTCACGCTCGAGGAGCACGTCCTCGGTGTGCTGGCGGTAGTCCCGGTCGAGCATCCGCAGGCTGACCTCGGCGGGCGCCGCGATGAAGACCGACGACACGGTCGAGAGCAGCATGCCGACGAAGAGCGCGAGGGCGATGTCCCGCAGCGTCCCGGCGCCGAGCAGCGCGACGCCGATGACGAGGATCGCCGCGACCGGCAGGAGGCCGGTGACCGAGGTGTTGATCGAGCGGACGAGCGTCTGGTTGACCGCGAGGTTCGAGCGTTCGGCGTAGGTGTCGCGCCCCTGCTCGAGCACCCCCTCCGTGTTCTCGCGGACCTTGTCGAAAACGACGACCGTGTCGTACAAGGAGTACCCGAGGATCGTGAGGAACCCGATGACCGTGGACGGGGTGACCTCGAACCCGATCGCGGCGTAGATGCCCACGGTGAGGACGACGTCGTGGAGGAGGGCGAGGATCGCCCCCGCCGCGAAGGTCCAGGCCCTGAAGTACAGGACCATCACCACCGAGACCGCCACGAGGAAGATGACCAGTGAGGTCAACGCCTGCCGGGTGACGTCCGCGCCCCAGGTGGGGCCGACGAAGGTCGCGGTGACGTCGTCGACCGGCACGTCGTACGCCTCGGCGAGCGCGGCACTGACCTCGCGGGTCTGCTCGTCGGACAGCTCCGCGGTCTGCACGCGCAAGGACGAGGATCCGACGGCGGCGACCCGCGGGGGCTCTCCCCCGGCGTCGGTGACCGCGTCGGTGGCCAGGGACTGGTCGAGGGTCTCCGCGCCGGAGACGGTGAACTGCGAGCCGCCGCGGAAGTCGATGCCCGGATTGATGCCGCGCACGAGCAGCACGCCCACGGACAGCAGGACGAGGAGCGCGGCAACGACGAACCACGTGCGCCGCCGGCCGACGATGTCGAAGGACCGCTTCCCCGTGTAGAGGTCGTTGCCCATCGTTGCGAGGGACGCCATCAGACCACCGCCCCGTCGTCACCGGACCCGCCGAGACCCGCGTACGGGTCGACCGATCTCTCCTTCTTGCGCTTCTCCCGCTCGGCGCGGCGCTCGGCGGCACGTCGTTCGGCGATGGTCGTGCCGGCCGCGGCGCCGACCGTCTCGCGGTCGCGCCCGGACGCGGTCGGCCCGTCGTCGTCGGGCTCGTCCGTGCCGCTCGTCCCCGGGCGGTCCCTCCCGCTCGTGCGGGAGCGGAACCGGCCGGCGCCCCGGTAGAGCGCCGGGTCCACGCCGAGCCGCTCCGGGGACAGTCCGGACAGCCGGTGCCCGTCCCGGAAGAACGGCATCCGCACGAGCACCTGCATCATCGGGTGCGTGAAGAGCACGACGACGAGGAGGTCGATGATCGTCGTCAGGCCGAGGGTGAACGCGAACCCGCGCACGCCGCCGACGGCGAGCAGGTAGAGCACGATCGCCGCGAGGAAGTTGACGGCGTCCGAGGCGATGATCGTCCGGCGCGCGCGCTTCCACCCGTGCTCCACGGCGGAGGCGAGCGTGCGGCCGTCCCGGATCTCGTCGCGGATCCGCTCGAAGTAGACGATGAACGAGTCCGCGGTCGTGCCGATCGAGATGATGAGTCCGGCGACGCCCGGCAGCGAGAGCCGGTAGTTGATCGTCCAGCTCAGCAGCGCGATGACGACGTAAACGATGACGGCGGCCACCGCGAGGCTCGCGACCGAGAGGAGGCCGAGGCCGCGGTACTGCCAGATCATGTAGGCGACGACGAGGACGAGGCCGATGAGCCCCGCCAGCGCGGCGTTCGTCAGCTGCTCCGAACCGAGCGTCGCGGAGATCTGCTCGGTCGACTGCACCTCGAACGTGATCGGGAGCGAGCCGAAGTTCAGCTGGTTCGCGAGCGCGTTCGCCTCCTCGTCGGTGAAGTCGCCCGTGATCTGGGCGCTGCCGTCGAGGATCGGGCTCGTGAAGCCGGCGTTGGAGATGACGACGCCGTCGAGGACGATGGCGAACTGGTCCTGCGGGGTGGGCAGGGTGGGCAGCCGCTGCGACACCTCGGCGAACACCTCGGTGGCCTCGGAGTTCAGCTCGAGGTTGACGGCCCACAGGCCCGTCGACATGCCCTGGCTGTTGGTCTGCATGCCGGAGCTGGCGCCGGTGAGCTGGGTGCCCTCGACCACGGCCGGGCCGAGGACGAACTTCTGCTGGCCCGAGGAGTCGCAGGCGACGACGGCGCTCTCGGAGTCGTCCGCCCAGCCGCCCGACTGGTTGGCCGGGAGGGTGCAGTCGAGCGCGTAGATGTCGTACATCACGCGCTCGGTGATCCACGCCTGGTCGGAGGTGTCCGCGGGCTCGGTGTCCGGCTCGGTCGACAGCTCGCCGTCGCCGTTCGCGTCGGCCGCGATGAAGGCTGCCCCACGGACCTCGTCGGGGATCTCGGCAGCACCGGGGCCGTCGGTGGGGGCGTTCTGGGCGGCCTCGAGCGCCCGCTCGGTCCCGGCTCCCGCCGAGGCGGACTCCGAGGGCGACTCGCTGCCGGACTCGGCCGCGCTCGGCGACTCGGCGCCGTCGCTTCCGCTCTCGGGCCCCTCGGTCGCGCTCTCCTCGGGCAGGAGCTGGGAGGGGTCGATCGTCGTCGGCCCCTGGAGGGCGAGCACCGGACGGAAGCGCAGCTGCGCGGACCGGCTGATGAGCTCGAGCGTCTCCTCCGAGGCCCGGCCGGGGATCCCGACCACGATGTTCTGGCCGCCTTGGCTCGAGATCTCGGCCTCCGCGACGCCAGAGCCGTCGACCCGGTTGCGGATGATCTCGATCGCCTGGACGACGTCCTCGTCGTCGATCGCGGACCCGTCGGTCGTCCGGGGCGTGAGGATGACCTGGGTGCCGCCCTCGAGGTCGAGCGCGAGGCGGGGCACCGGGGAGGCGCTCCCGGCGAGGTTGCCCGCCGCGAGCGTGCCGACGAGGGCGACGACGAGGACCAGCAGCCCGAGGAGGGTGCGGACGGGCCGGGGCGCGGCTGAGCGACGCGGCTCACGCCGCCTGAGGGACTCGGACACGGGGCTCGGTCAGGCGCGGTCGTCGCGGCCCGGGCGGCCGTCGTCGAACCAGTCGTTCTCCTGGTCGACCGCCGAGGTGTCGCCGCCGGCGGCCCCGCGGGCCTCCTCGATCGAGGTCTCCGGCGCGGAGCCGGCTGCACCGGTGCCGGTCGCGGACTCGTCGTCGAGGTCGTCGTGCGAACCGTCGACCCCGTTCGACATCAGTTCGTAGGGGGACTCGCTCGGCTGCGCGATGCCCGTGCGGTGGACGAGGTACTCGCTACCGTCGGGGTTGGACAGCGTGATGATGTCGCCGTTGACCTCGACGACCTGGTGGTAGGTGCGCGCGATCGTCTGCACCCAGCCCCCCGGGACGAGGGCCTCCTCCACCTTGGCCCGCTGGCGCTCCTGCGCCTTCTTCCCCTGGCGGCTCATGAACCAGAAGAGCAGGATCATGCCGGCGATGAGGATGATGAATGTGGGATCCACGCGAGAACCAATCAGATGAAGGGGCGAACCTGGACAGTCTAGGCCGTGGGCGCTCCTGCCGGGCCGAGGCCCGGCCGTGAAGGTTGTCTCCCGGTCGGCACCGAGGGCAGGCGGGCGCCGCTCAGGTAGGCCGCGCTCACGAGTGCCACGCTCAGAAGGGCAACGCTCAGGAGAACAGCGCGCCTTCCGCGGGCGGCTCGAACCCCAGGTGGGCGTACGCCGCGGCGGTCGCGGCGCGGCCGCGCGGCGTACGCACGACGAGCCCCTCGCGGACGAGGAACGGCTCGGCGACCGTCTCGACGGTCTCCGGCTCCTCCCCGACCGAGACCGCGAGCGTCGTCAGGCCCACGGGTCCCCCGCCGAACCGCGTGCACAGGGCGGTGAGGACGGAGCGGTCGAGACGGTCGAGGCCGAGGTCGTCGACCTCGAAGATGGCCAGCGCCGCCCGCGTCGCACCCAGGTCCGCGACGCCGGTGCCCCGCACCTGCGCGTAGTCCTGGACCCGCCGCAGGAGGCGGTTGGCGATCCGGGGCGTGCCCCGCGAGCGGGACGCGAGCTCGCTCGCAGCGTCCCGCGTCAGCTCGATGTCGAGCAGCGTGGCGGAGCGGGTGAGCACCTGGACGAGCTCGTCGGCGGTGTAGTGCTCGAGGTGCGCGGTGAAGCCGAACCGGTCGCGCAGCGGGGCGGGCAGCAGCCCGGCCCGCGTCGTCGCGCCCACGACCGTGAACCGCGGGAGCGTCAGCGGGATCGACGTGGCGCCGGGCCCCTTCCCCACGACGACGTCGATCCGGAAGTCCTCCATCGCGAGGTAGAGCATCTCCTCGGCCGGGCGCGCGAGCCGGTGGATCTCGTCGATGAAGAGCACGTCGTGCTCCTGGACGGCTGAGAGGATCGCGGCGAGGTCTCCCGCGTGGGTGATGGCGGGGCCGGAGGTCAGCCGGAGGGAGCCGGAGACCTCGTTGGCCACGATCATCGCGAGCGTCGTCTTGCCCAGCCCCGGTGGGCCCGACAGGAGGACGTGGTCGGGCGCGGCTCCGCGCGCGGTGGCGGCGGCGAGCACGAGCGCGAGCTGGTCCCGCACGACCCGCTGGCCGATGAAGTCCGCGAGCCGCCGCGGGCGCAGGGCGGCCTCGGCCGCACGCTCGACGTCGTCGGCCCCGGTCGTCATCGGGTCGTCGTCGCTCCGTCCGGTCGCTGCGGGGCCCACGCCCGGAGAGCCCGTCCCGCCCTCGGCGCCCGTTCCCTCAGCCACGGCGTCCTCCGCCGAGGTGGGTGAGGGCCGCGCGGAGCAGGCCGGGGACGTCGCCGTCCGCGGGAGCGTCCTCGGCCGCGAGCACCGCGTCGACCGCCCCCGTTGCCTGGGTGTCGCTCCAGCCGAGCGTCGTCAGCGCGGCGACGACCTCACCGACGTGCGCGTCCGGCTTCTCCGGCTCGGCGGTGGTCGCACCGGGGACGTCGAAGGCCTCCCCGGCCGGCCCGAGCCGGTCACCGATCTCGAGGACGATGCGCTGCGCGCCCTTCTTCCCGATGCCGGGCACCCGCTGGAGCGCCGTGAGGTCCTCGTCCGCGACCGCACGCCGCAGCTGGTCCGGGCTCAGCACCGCCGTCATCGCCAGCGCGAGCCGCGGCCCCACGCCGGACACGGTCTGCAGGGTCTCGAAGACGTCGCGCTCCTCCTCGTCGGCGAACCCGAACAGTGTGAGCGAGTCCTCGCGCACGACCAGCGAGGTCGCCACCCGGGCCTCCGCGCCCTCGCGCAGTCCCGCGAGGGTCCCGGGCGCGCACTGGACGCGCATCCCGACCCCGCCGACGACGATCTCGGCGTCCTGCAGCGAGACGCGACCCACCAGGCCGCGCAGCGATGAGATCACCGGTGGTGCACCTTCCTCGATCGACGTCCCCCGCCCGCGCATCGGTCGGCGGTCCCGGGGTGCACCGGGCGCCCGACGGCGCACCCGTGCCAGAACATGTGTTCGACACCCTACCGTCGTTGGGCGACGGCACCCGCCCGACGCGCCAGGCGCTCGGCGTCGGCCCAGGCGCGCTGCGCGGGCGTGAGCCCGGCGCCCGCGGCGTCTGGCAGCATGCCGGCCCCGCCATGCTGGGCGGTGGCGGTCCCCCGGCCCGGGACCGTCGCCCCGCCGCGCCACGCGTGACAGATGGCGAGCGCGAGCGCGTCGGCGGCGTCCGCAGGCCGTGGAGCCGCCTCGAGGCGGAGGATCCGGCGCACCATCTCCTGGACCTGCTTCTTTCCCGCGCGACCGTCCCCGGTCACGGCCGCCTTGACCTCGCTCGGCGTGTGCAGGGCGAGGGCGGTTCCGGCACGCGCGGCCCCGAGCATCGCCACGCCGGCGACCTGCGAGGTTCCCGTGACGGAGCGGACGTTGGCCTGGGCGAACACGCGCTCGACCGCCACGACGTCGGGCCGGTGCTCCGCGAGCACGGCGTCCAGTCGGTCGGCGACCGCGAGGAGGCGGAGGTGCGGGTCCTCGTCCGCCGGGGTGCGCACGACCTCGACGTGCAGGAGCTCGACCTCGCGCCCCCCGCCGCGCTCGACGAGGCCGAGGCCGCAGCGTGTGAGGCCGGGGTCGACTCCGAGGATGCGCACGTCCCCACTCTCGCACCCCGTCTCAGACGAGGCGGACAATCCCCCGCGCCAGCGTGGCGAGGGCCCCGGCCCAGGCGACCGCCAGTGTCAGCGTCCGGGCCCGCCCGGCCGGCACGCGCGCCGCGAGCTTCCCTGCCGCCGGGACCACCGCGATCACGGTGGCGGCGAGCAGGGCGACGACCCACCACGGCGGGAGCTCGGACGCGGGGGCGCCGAGGAGGAGCTTGAGCGTGACGGACAGGGCGCCCATCGTGAAGAACGTCGGCTGCATCGACGCGGCGAACGAGGTCTGGGACCACCGGGAGAGCCGGGAGTACATCACCATCGCCGGGCCGGCGACCCCGGCCGTCGTGTTGAAGAACCCGCCGATCGCGCCCGCCACCCCGGCGGCGAACGGTCCCCGCACGGGCGGGAGCCGGTCGAGCGCCGAGGCGAGGACGGTGCCGAGCAGGCCGAGCACGAGGATCGAGCCGACGGAGATCTCGAGCCAGGCCAGCGGCAGCTCGCGCACGACGATCGCCGCCGGGACCGCACCGATGACCGCGCACGGCAGCAGGACGCGCAGCCGCCGCCAGTCGAACCCGGTGCGCATGGCGCGCCAGATGACGAGGGCGGAGACGGTGGTGGTCGCGTTGGTCAGCCACACGCCGGCGACCGGCCCGATGAGGAGCGCGAGGACGGGCGCCACCACGAGGCCGACCCCCATCCCGGACACGCGCTGGAGCGTGGCGCCGATCGCCACGGCGAGCACCGCGACGACGATCTCGAGCGGGCTCATCGGCCGCGCGCGTCCCGGCCGCGCGCGTCCCGGTCGCGCACGTCCCGGTCGCAGGACCAGCCCGGAGCCGGCGCGACCTCCGACGTGCCGCGGACGGCTCAGTCCTCCGTGTCGAGCTCGGCGAGCACCTCGTCGGGGATGTCGACGTTGGAGCTGACGTTCTGCACGTCGTCGAGGTCGTCGAGCGCGTCGATCAGCCGCATGACCTTCTGCGCGCCCTCGGCGTCGACCGTGACCTCCATCGACGGGACGAACTGCGACTCGGCCGAGTCGTAGTCGAGGCCCGCGTCGACGAGGGCGGTCCGCACGGCGACGACGTCCGTCGCCTCGGAGAGGATCTCGAAGCTCTCGCCCTGGTCGGTGACCTCCTCCGCCCCCGCGTCGAGCACGGCCGCGAGGACGTCGTCCTCGGTCACGCCCTCGGCCTTGGGCACGACGACGACGCCGCGCCGGTTGAACAGGTACGCGACCGAGCCCGGGTCGGCGAGGTTGCCGCCGTTGCGGGTGAAGGCGACGCGGACGTCCGAGGCCGCGCGGTTCTTGTTGTCCGTCAGGCACTCGACGAGCAGGGCCACTCCGCCGGGTGCGTAGCCCTCGTACATGATCGTCTCGTAGTCGGCGCCGCCCGCGAGCTCGCCGGAGCCGCGCTTGACGGCGTTGGTGATGTTGTCCCCGGGGACGGAGTTCTTCTTCGCCTTCTGGATCGCGTCGAACAGCGTGGGGTTGCCGGCCGGGTCACCGCCACCCGTGCGGGCGGCCACCTCGATGTTCTTGATGAGGCGCGCGAAGAGCTTGCCGCGCTTGGCGTCGATCGCGGCCTTCTTGTGCTTGGTCGTCGCCCACTTGGAGTGTCCCGACATCGTGTCTCCCTCGCTCGGCTCTCGCTGCTGGTCCGCGGCCGGTGAGCTGTCGTCACCGAGCGTCGTCGGCGCCTGGTCCGTCGGGCATCGTACCTGGCACCCGACGCCGGTCCGCCGCGCGGCGGCGCGCGGTCCGGGGCACCGTCCGTCGTGCGTGCCAGCCGTCCACGTCACCGGGACGCGGCCGTCAGTGAGTCCTGGTCGCTCAGTCGTCCTGGACGAGGTGCGGCTGCGACCCGTCCCAGCCCGAGGCCACGCGGCGGTGGAGGTCGGGGAGCTCGCTCGGGTAGACGGTGGCGCCGCCGGCCACGAGAGCGTCGAGCTCGTCGGGGCTGAACCAGCGCATCTGGTCGAGGACGTCGCGCTCGAGCTCGGTCCAGCCGGCCTCGTCCGTGCCCGGTCGCCGGCCCGGGACGCGTGCGACGAAGAAGACCTCGTCCTGGCGCACGGTGCGGCGCACGAACCGGAACGTCGCGCTCCTCGTGGCCACCGGGCCGAGCAGGTCCTCGGCCGCCACCGTCAGGCCCGACTCCTCGCGCACCTCGCGGACGGCAGCCGTGCGGTCGTCCTCGCCGGTCGCGATTCCGCCGCCGACGGTGAACCACCAGCGGTGGTCGTCGTCGTCGCCGTCGTGCCCCTCGACCAGCAGGAGCGCGCCGTCGTCGTCGAGCAGGAGGACCCGGGCACCGCGCCGGAACGGGATGCCGTCGGGACCCGGCACCCACTCCTCACCGAGGTCGGCCGGGGGGAGGTCGGCGGCAGGCTCGTGATCAGCCACGGAGGAACACCGCCCGGTCGGCCACGGCGCGCCGGAGGAGGGCGGACTCCTTGGCCTGGTGGTCGCGCCCCTGGCGTCCGGCGCGCGCACGGCGTCGGCCCAGCGCCAGCTCCACGGCGGCCTGCTGGAAGTCGATCATCGCGCTGCGCTGGGGGTTCCCCCGTCCGCCCGCCCAGCGCACGGCGTTCTTCCGGGCCCCGGTGGACGTGAGCATCTGGACCTCGAACGGGGCGAACCACCCGGCGGCGGCGTAGTCGCGCAGCCCGGACTCGATCGCGCGTCGCTCCCGGTGACGCAGCCACAGCACGAGGGCGATGAATGCGCCGAAGAGGGGGATCTGGAACGAGACGAACACCTGGAAGAAGGAACCGCTCACCGAGGTGTAGTTCCACAACCCGTGCAGCACCACCGACGCGATCCAGCCCGGAATCACGAGCAGCCAGCGCCCGGGCCGGTCGGACTGCGAGGCGATGCCGAGCGCGAGGCCCATGCACACGGTGAACATCGGGTGGGCGAACGGGGTCATCAGCCCGCGCTGGACGAAGACCGCGGTGATCGAGTCCCAGTAGGTGAGGAAGGACTGGATGTTCTCCACGGCGGCGAATCCTGAGCCGACGGCGAGCGAGTAGACGACGCCGTCGACGAGTCCGTGGAACTGGCCGCGCCCGAGGAGCACGACGACGACGAGCCCGAGACCCTTCATCGACTCCTCGGTGAGCGGGGCGCTGACGACGGCCGTGAGGGCCGCCGCACGCTCGAGGCCCTGGTCCTCGGCGACGACCACCTGGAACAGCGAGTTGCCGGTCGCTGCGACCGCGGTGGCGACGCCTGCGCCCCAGGCCACGGCGACGATGAGGAGACCGCGCGGCTCCGGCTCCCACGCGTCGATCCACCGCACGAGGAGGAGGATCGCGACGAACGGGACGATCGCGAGGGCGACGGCCACGAGGATCTGGCCGGGACCCGAGGCGCCGCCGACGAGGCGCGGCAGGATCCACGCCAGTCCCCCGACGGCGATCGCGACGGCGACGATCTCGGTGACGGTGAAGGCGCGGGAGCGGCGACGCGGGACGGGCCAGGCGGCGGGTGGCGGACCGTAGGACCCGGGACCTGGCGCGATGCCCATGTGCTGACTCACCGGGACACCCTACGAGGGACCCGGGTCTCCGTCCGACGACCGGGGCGGGGAGGTCTCGCCGGGGGTGCCCACGACCCGGCGGTAGACCTCCTCGACGCGGGCGGCGACGACGGACCAGTCGTACCGTTCGACCGCCCGGGCGGCCCGGGCGGCGCGCTCGAGGGCCGCGGTGCGCTCCGACAACGCCTCGCCGACGCGGTCGGCGAGATCGGCCGGGTCGTCGCGGCGGGCGAGGAGCCCGAGCGGGGCGGGGTGCGCCCCGAGGATCGCCGTGAAGGCCGGCAGGTCCGTGGCGACGACGGGTGCCCTGGCCGCCATCGCCTCGAGCAGGACGATCCCGAAGCTCTCGCCCCCGGTGTGCGGGGCGACGAACACGTCGGCGCCCCGCAGGAGCCGGACCTTCTCGTCCTCGCTCACGCGGCCCCGGACGTCGACGCGCGCGGCGGCGGCCGTTCCGGCGGTGTCGGCCGTGCCGGTGGTGCCGGTCGTGCCGTCGCCGCCGTGCCCCGGGTCGAGGCGACTGGCCAACGCCTCGACGGCCCGGTCGCCGCCTGGGCCCGCGACGACGAGGGTGGCCCCCGGGTGGGCGGCCAGGATCCGCGGCCACGCCTCGGCGAGGACGCGGAACCCCTTGCGCGGCTCGCCCGCGCGGCCGAGGAAGAGCACGCGCGGACCGCGGACCGGCGCGTCGCCGTAGGACGGGGCGCCACCCCCGTCCGGGGCGGGACGCGGATGCGGATGCGGATGCGGATGCGAAACTGCACGACGCTCGTCGTCGTTGCCCCCGGCGCCCGGCCGGAACGCGGCGACGTCGAGGCCGTTGGGCACGACCTCGCACTCCGCCCCCAGCCAACGGCTCTGGGTCCGGGCGGCCTCCTCGGACACGGCGATCCGGGCGGCGATCCCGCGCAGGTGCCGGCGCTGGAGAGCGGCCAGCGGCCCGAGGCGGTCGACGCTGTCGATCGCGGCGTGGAACGTGGCGACGACCGGGATCCCCTCGGCCCGGGCCGCGCGCAGGGCGAAGGCCGACGCCGAGGGGACGGTCGGCTCGTGGACGTGGAGCACGTCGAGCCCGCTCTCCCGCACCCAGCGGCGGGCGCGCCGCGCGGCGGCCGGGTGCGGGGCCACATTCGCCACGGAGCCGTTGAAGCGGACCGGCAGCGACCGGCCGGCGACCTGCTCGTCCGTGCCTCGCGGCCGGCGACCCGGCGCGAAGGTGACGACCTCGTGGCCGCGGGAGCGCAGCGCGGCGGCGAGCTGGCGGACGTGCACGTCGACCCCGCCGGGGTGCGCGACGTCGTACGGGTGCGCGATGCCGATCCTCACGCGAGACCGCCGGCGGCCCGTGCCTCCCGCGCGCGTCCGGCGGCGAGCCGTTCGGCGTCGAGGTCCTCGACGAAGACCCGCTGGAGCATGTGCCACTGCTCGGGGTGCCGGAGCAGGAACGGCTCCGCCACCTCGACCCACGCGCGGGTCAGCGCGACGACGTCGGCGCGGTCGACGGGCCTGGTCGGCGAGGAGCCGGCGGCCGCCTCCTCGGCGTGTCCGGGCGTCCGCACCGCGGCGGCGGTGCCCGGCCGCGTGCCCGCTCCGCCGCCGGCACCGGAACAGGCCGCGGACCGCCCGGGGGCGATCCCCGGCACCTCGACCGGAGCGCTGAACTCGGTGACGATCCCCCACCGCGAGCCGGCGCGCCGCGCCCGCTCGCCGTCGAGCCGCTCGTGACGGATGGTGATGACGACGAGCGGGGCGTCGAGCGCGAGGGCCAGGGCCGCGGGACCGGCGGCGACGAGGACGGGCCGCCCGGCCACCTCGGCCTCGACGCCCGTGCGGCCGAGGTCCCGGTCGGCGAGCAACGGGACCAGGTGGGGCCGGGTCGGCGCCAGCTCGGTGAGCCGGGGCAGGACCGGTGACCCGTCATCGACGACGATCGTCATGCCGAGCTCGGTGCGCAGGCGGACGAACTGCTCGTGCAGGGCGTCGGGCTGCAGCCGCTCGGCGACGGTGAGCACCGGCGCCATCGCGAGGCAGGACCAGGCGCCGGCGAGGTCCCAGTTGCCCGCGTGCAGAAGGGCGGCGACGACCGGTCGGCCGGCGTCGAAGGTCGGCTGGACGTTCTCCCGGTGGACCGCGCGGAACCGGGCGAGGACCTGCTCGTCGGTCAGTCGGCCGAGCGTGAGTGCCTCGGCGAAGTAACGCAGGTACCCGCGCATGTTGGCCCGGACGGCGCGGCGGAGCTGGGGCGGGGTGAGGTCGGGGCGCAGGCGCGCGGTGTGGGCGGCGATGCGGCGCGTGCGCTCCGACGGCAGGGAGCCGGCAAGGCTGCCCGCGGCGCCGACGATCCGGTCGACGACCGGTTCCGGCGTGCGCGCCACCAGCCGCGCGGCCGCGGGGAGCAGCCGGATGGGGTCGAGGCTCACGAGGCCTCCGTGGACCGACGGGCCTGCGCGCGCACCTGGGCGACCCGCTGCCCGGCGGTGACGAGGGACGCCAGCGCCGTCAGTGCGAGGACCGTCGTCAGGACCCAGGCGGGCGCACCGAGCCCGTGCACGAGGACGCCGGCGAGGACGAGCACGAGCCGGTCGGCGCGCTCGGCGAGCCCGCCGCCCACCGCGAAGCCCTCGGCCTCGCCCCGGGCCTTCGTGTACGGCACGAGCTGGTCGGCGACGAGAGCGGCGAGCGCGGCGACCACCAGGGCGTCGCCCTGCTCGCCGGGGACGTGCCGGAGCGCGTAGACCACGATCGACCCGAGCAGCACGCCGTCGACGAGCCGGTCGGTCGTCGCGTCGACGAACGCGCCGAAGGGCGACACGGTCCCCGTGGCGCGCGCGACCTGGCCGTCGAGGGAGTCGACGAGCACGACGACGCCGAGCACGAGCGCGCCGATCCACAGGTGGCCGGTCGGGATGAGCGCGAGGGTGATCGCGACGGTCAGCGCCCCGCCGGTCACGGTGACGGCCGTGGCCGGTACCCGGCGACGCACGAGCGCCCGGGTGACCGGAGCCAGCATCGCCTCCGTGATCCCACGGCCGCTCGAGGACAGCATCAGGGCCTCGGTCCTGATCGAGGCGGATCGGCGGACGTCCGCGGGTCGTCGTCGGGCTGTTCGTCGTCGTACGCCTCGTCGTCCCAGGCGTCCGCGAGCAGGGTGCGGGTCTCGGACAGCAGCTGGGGCACGGCCTTGGTGCGGGCGACGATCGGCAGGAAGTTGGCGTCGCCGGCCCACCGGGGCACCACGTGCTGGTGGATGTGCGCGGCGATGCCCGCCCCCGCGACCGCGCCCTGGTTCATCCCGAGGTTGAAGCCGGCCGGCGAGGACACGCCGCGTACGACCCGCATCGCGCGCGCCGAGAGTCGGCCGATCTCGTCCCGCTCGGCGACCGTGAGGTCGGTGAGGTCGGCGACGTGCCGGTAGGTGCACACGAGCAGGTGGCCGGGGTTGTACGGGAAGAGGTTGAGCACGACGTACGCGTGCTCGCCCCGGTGGACGACGAGCCCGTCGGCGTCGTCGCGGGTGGGTGTCGCGCAGAACGGGCACGCCGCCGACTCCCCGGTGCGCGGACGCACGTCACCGCCGGTGTCGCCGACGTAGACCATCCGGTGCGGCGTCCACAGCCGCTGGAGGGCGTCGGGCACGCCGGGCTGGTCCAGCGGGTCCTCGACCTGGTCGGCGCTCACGATCGGCTCAGGCTCCCGCCGGGGCCCCGGCGTCGGCGGAGGCGTCCTCCGAGGCGTCCTGCGGTGCCGCCGGGTCGGCGTTCACGCGAGAGCGGATGTGGGCGACGATCTCGGCCACGGCCTCGTCGACGGGGACCTGGTTGCGCTGGCTGCCGTCGCGGTAGCGGAAGGAGACCGCCCCGGCCTCCTCGTCCTCGCCGCCGGCGATGAGGACGAACGGGGCCTTGACCTTGGCGGCGTTGCGGATCTTCTTGCCGAACCGGTCGTCGGACAGGTCGAGGTCGACCCGGACCCCCTCGGCGCGGAGCTTGTCCGCCACCGAGGACAGGTGCCCCTCGAAGGCCTCCGCCACGGGGATGCCGAGGACCTGGACCGGGGAGAGCCAGGCCGGGAAGGCGCCGGCGTAGTGCTCGAGCAGGACACCGAAGAACCGCTCGATCGAGCCGAACAGGGCGCGGTGGATCATCACCGGGCGCTGCCGCGAGCCGTCGCCGGCCGTGTACTCGAGCTCGAACAGCTCGGGCTCGAAGAAGTCGAGCTGAATGGTGGACAGCTGCCAGGTGCGGCCGATCGCGTCCTTGGCCTGGACCGAGATCTTCGGGCCGTAGAACGCGGCGCCGCCCGGGTCGTCGACGAGCTGGAGACCGGACTCGGTCGCGACCTCGGCGAGCGTGCGGGTCGCGTCCTCCCAGGTCTGCTCGTCGCCGACCGACTTCTCCGGGTTGCGGGTCGAGAGCTCGAGGTAGAAGTCGTCGAGCCCGTAGTCCTTCAGCAGGTCGAGGACGAAGGTGAGCAGACCGGACAGCTCCTCCTTCATCTGCTCGCGCGTGGTGTAGATGTGCGCGTCGTCCTGGGTGAAGCCGCGCGCCCGGGTGAGGCCGTGGACCACGCCGGACTTCTCGTACCGGTACACGTGCCCGAACTCGAACAGCCGCATGGGCAGCTCGCGGTACGAGCGGCCGCGCGAGCGGTAGACGAGGTTGTGCATCGGGCAGTTCATCGGCTTGAGGTAGTAGTCCTGGCCCTGCTTGGTCACCTGACCGTCGGCGCCGACCTCCTCGTCGATGTGCATCGGCGGGTACATGCCGTCGGCGTACCACTCAAGGTGCTTGGAGGTCTCGAAGAGGTTCTTCTTCGTGATGTGCGGGGTCTGGACGAACGAGTAGCCGGCCTCGACGTGGCGGCGGCGCGAGTACTCCTCCATCTCCATGCGGATCATCGCGCCCTTGGGGTGGAACACCGGCAGGCCGGACCCGATCTCGTCCGGGAAGGAGAACAGGTCGAGCTCGGAGCCGAGCCGGCGGTGGTCGCGACGCTCCGCCTCGGCGAGCCGGTCGAGGTAGGCGGTGAGCTCGGGCTTCGTCGGCCACGCGGTGCCGTAGATGCGCTGGAGCTGCGGGTTCTTCTCCGAGCCGCGCCAGTACGCGGCGGCCGAGCGCATGAGCTTGAAGCCGTTGCCGATGAGCTTCGTGCTCGGCAGGTGCGGGCCCCGGCACAGGTCGCCCCAGGCCACCTCTCCCCCGCGGCGCACGTTGTCGTAGATCGTCAGCTCGGCGCCGCCGACCTCGACGCTCGCGCCCTCGGCCACCTGGGTGCCGTCCTCGGCGGCCCCGCCCGAGCCGGGTCCGCCGGCGAGCGCGACGAGTTCGAGCTTGTACGGCTCCCCGGCCAGCTCGGCGTTCGCCTCGTCGAGGGTGACGACGCGCCGGACGAAGCTCTGCCCCTCCTTGACGATGCGCCCCATCACCTTCTCGAGCTCCTTGAGCTGCTCGGGCGTGAAGGGCTCGTCGACGTCGAAGTCGTAGTAGAAGCCGTCCGTGATCGGCGGGCCCACGCCGAGGCGGGCCGCCGGGTTGACCTGCTGGACCGCCTGGGCGAGCACGTGGGCCGCGGAGTGCCGCAGGATCGAGAGTCCGTCCGGGCTGTCGATCGTCACGCCCTCGACGACGGCGCCGTCCGGCAGCGTCCCGAGGTCGGTGGCGAGGTCGCGCAGCTCCCCGTCCACCCGCAGGGCGACGACGTCGCGACGGTCCGCGAAGTGGTCGGCACCCGTCGTCCCCGTGGTCACCTCGAGCAGCTCGTCGTCGAGGCGGACGGACACGGGCGCTGCAGACATGCGGGGCTCCTAGGAACGGGGACGGGTGCCGTCCCATGCTACCGACGCCCGGGGAGCAGTACCCGTGCATATCGCCCGCGCGAGCCGGTGAACTCGGGGGACGATCGGGGCGGCAGGGACACGACGAACGGGGAGCTGGATGACGACGCGACCGGCGAGGGCCACGACGACGGACGGGCGGCCACTCCGCACGAGGCTCGCGACGCTCGGCGTCGTCGGGGCCGTGCTCGTGCTCGCAGCATGCGGCGACGACGTCGCGGACCCCACCGGGACCGCGTCGACGGAGCCCGAGAGCCTGACCTCGGTCGGGACCGGCGTCGGCGGCTGGAGCGAGGAGCCCGACCCGATCGGCGACGTCCCCGTCGACGAGATCACCGCCCTCATCCGGACCCAGGACGAGTACGACGCATGGCTCGACGGCCTCCCGTCCCCCGAGATCGAGACCGAGACCCTGACCGCGGACGTCGACTTCGACACCTCCGTCGTCCTCACCTACGCCCAGCCGATCTGCGACGAGTCCCTCCGCGTGGTCACCGACGGGACGGGAGCGATCGCCGGCCACGCCGTCGCACCCACGGAGCCGGACGAGCAGTTCGAGTGCGAGATGAACTGGCTGCGGATCATCGTCCGCGAGATCACGCTCGACGAGCTCGGGGTCGACTCCGCCGACGACGTGCGGTACGACCCGTCGATCCTCGAGGACTCCTGACGGCCCACGGGGCCGTCGCTCGAGGCCTCCAGACGGCCTACGGGGCCGTCGTCGGGGCGCCACGGGCGCAGGGTGACGATCGTCATGCGGCTCCCTCAACGGCATCTGAGGGGCACTCGGCGGGGAACAGCGAAGCCCCCGACCTGCTGGTCGGGGGCTTCGTCCGGTGGGCGATACTGGGATCGAACCAGTGACCTCTTCCGTGTCAGGGAAGCGCGCTACCGCTGCGCCAATCGCCCGAGGTGGCGACGGGATTCGAACCCGTGTGTACGGCTTTGCAGGCCGCTGCCTCGCCTCTCGGCCACGCCACCATGAGGTCCATGCCCCCTCTCGGGGACATGCTCCCACGTGGTGGTGGGACCTCCGAGCGGATGACGGGATTCGAACCCGCGACCCTCACCTTGGCAAGGTGATGCTCTACCCCTGAGCCACATCCGCATCGCACCAGGGCCGCGTGGCAGCCCCTCGTGCGACCAGAACTTTAACCATCGGTCCCGGCAAAACTCAAACCAACCGGGCCTGTCTGGAGGGTGAACGCTGTCACGTCCGTCGAGGTCGTGATCAGGGCCGTCGATCGGATAGAGTTGACGACCGTCCCCGTCGCGCGAGCGGCAGGGCGCGGGCGATTGGCTCAGTGGTAGAGCGCCTCGTTCACACCGAGGAGGTCACTGGTTCGAACCCAGTATCGCCCACCCGTAGGACACGGCCCCTGATCAGCGGACACGCTGCTCAGGGGCCGTTCTCGTCCATGCCCTGCGACGCAGTCCCTACAACTCGTGGCGCAGCCGTTCGAGCCCGTCGAGCACGATCGTCAGGCCGACCTCGAACGAGTCGCCGAAGTCGTAGCCGGGAGCGAGAACGTGCTCCTGGGCGAGCTCCGCCATCCGGGGCGCCTTCTCCAGCGGGATCCCGCTGAGCGTCTGCTCCGCCTCGCCGAGGCCGGCCGCCGCGAGCTCGGCCTCCTGCAGCGCGAAGCCGTAGACGAACGCGTCGACCACCGCGTAGGCATGGGCCGTGGCCGGCACCGAGAACCCGGCGGTCCGCAGCACCTCGAGCACGTTCTCGTGGTGCTCGAGCGTGGCGGGTCCGGGGCTGCTGCGCGTCTCCATGAGCGCGAGCGACCACGAGTGCCGCCCGAGGGCCGCCCGCATCGAGCGGCAGCGCCGGGTCAGCTCGTCCCGCCATTCCTCCCCCGGCGTCATGAGCACGATCTCGTCGAAGACCGCGTCGACGAGGGCGTCGAGCAGCTCCTCCTTGTGCGCCACGTGCCGGTAGAGGGCCATCGGCCGCACGCCGAGCTCGTCGGCGAGCGATCGCATCGTCAGCGCGCCCAGTCCGTCCCGGTCCGCGAGCCCGACGCCGGCGCTCACCACCCGCTCCCGGCTCAGCCGGGCCCGGGGGCGCCCCGCGCTCGTCCGGTCCCCCATGACGGCCTCCATCTCCCTCACGCACGTCGTCCACCTCGGGCCGTGCGCGTCGCGCGCCTGCGCACCTCGCCGACCCCTCGATCTCGGGCCAGCACACCACGTCGCACCCGTGAGCCCGGGGTGGCGCGACCGCCCGCGGGTCGAGCCTCTTGTCGCCGACCCACCGATAGTGTACTAAGTACACATGCGCTCGAGCTCCCCCGTCTCCCCCATCTCCCCCGCCCCGTCCAGCGCCGCCCCGCCGCTCACGCCCGGCACGGCCCGCACACCCCGGTCCGCACGGCCGCCCCTCGTCGCCGCCGCGGCCCTCACCGCGATGGCGGCGCTCGCGCCGATCGCCACGTTCGTCCTCCTCCCGGACGGCCGTACCTCGGTGGCCGGTTGGCTCATGCTGGTCGTCGCCGCGCTCGACGTCGTCGTCGCGCTCGCCCTCGTACCCGTGCTCGAGCCCGCCGGTCGTCGCCTCGCCCGCGTCACCGCCGCGCTGCGGATCGGCTACGGCCTCGTCCTCGGGTACGCCGCGGCCGGCCTCGTGGTCGCCGGGGACGCCGAGCGGTTCGACCAGATCTGGGACCTCGCCCTCGGTGTCTTCGGACTCTCGCTGGTCGGCGTCGGAGTCCTGCTGTGGCGCCTCGCGGGGGCTCCGCGGTGGCTCGCCGCGCTCGTCGTCGTCGCGGGAGCCGGGTACGTGGTCGACGCCGTCGTGTCCCAGGTCGGCCCCGCGGGCGCGTTCGAGGTCAGCACGATCTCGTTCGTGGGCGAGGTGGCCCTCATCGTCTGGCTCGTCCTGAACGGGCTCCGGGCGCGCAGGGCCCTCGCCTAGGCTCGTCGTCGTGACGACGCCCGACCCCGCCCCGGACGCGGCCGCCGACCACTTCGCCGGCGACCCCCGCTCGAACCGCGAGCGGATGCTCGCCGGAGACCTCTACATCGCCGACGACCCCGAGCTCGAACGCCTCCAGGAGGAGGCCCGCCGTCTCCAGGAGGCCTACCACCGGGCGCACACTGCGGCCGACGGCACCGCCCCGGAGCTGCTGCGCCGCCTCCTCGGCCACGTCGGCGACGGCGTCGAGGTCCGGCCCCCGCTCTACGTCGACTACGGCAGCAACGTCTCGATCGGCGCGGGCTCGTTCGTCAACTACAACCTCATGGTGCTCGACGTGGCGGCCGTGACGATCGGGCAGGACTGCCTCATCGGGCCGAACGTCCAGCTCCTCACGCCCACGCACCCGGTCGAGGCCGAGCCGCGCCGGGCAAAGCTCGAGGCCGCCGCGCCGATCACGATCGAGGACAACGTGTGGCTCGGCGGGGGCGTCATCGTCTGCCCGGGCGTCACCATCGGGAACGACTCCGTCATCGGCGCGGGCGCGGTCGTCACGAAGGACGTGCCGGCCGGCGTCGTCGCCGTGGGCAACCCCGCGCGGGTGATCCGGCCGATCTGACCCACCTGCCCCGCGCGGCCCCGGGGCGGACTGCCGTGCGCCCCGTCAGCCGAGGACGACCGGAACCCGGCGGTAGCCGCCGAGCGGTGCGGTCTCCCGCTCGGGCTCGCCGGCCCAGGTGATCGCCCCGCCCCGGGCGAGCAGCTCCTCGGTGAGGACGCGCAGCTCCATCGTGGCGAGCGGCCGGCCCGGGCAGACGTGCGGGCCGGTGCCGTAGACGAGGTTGTGCCCGGCGTTGCCCTCCGGGTCGAACCGGTCCGGATCGCCCACCACAGACTCGTCCCGGTTGGCGGACGTCCAGTGGAGCGTGACGACGTCCCCGGCCGGGATGTCCGCGCCCCCGACGCGCACGGGGCATACCGTCCGCCGACGGTTGGAGAGGAACGGGTTGTCGATCCGCAGGATCTCGTCGATCGCGGACTCGAGCTCGGCGGGGTCCGCCGCACGGAGATGCTCGACGTGCCTCTCCTCCGCGGCGAGGAACGCGACGACGACGCCGGCGCACAGGGCGATCGACCCGAGATCTCCCCCGGTCCAGTTCCGCAGGATCGACGTGATCTCGTCGTCGCTGAAGACGCGGCCCGCGACGTCCTGGTGCATGAGGCGCGTCGTCACGTCGTCCGGCGCCTCATCGCCGAGCGCGCGCCGCGGCTCGACCACGGAGGCGATGATCTCGTCGAACGCCGCCGCCACCGCGGCCGTGCGCGCCCTGTCTCGCGAGCGGGTGGCGGCGTGGTTCTCGGCCACCCAGTCCAGGAGCGGCGCCTCGAGCTCCGCCGGCCAGCCGAGCCACGCGCTCTGGGCGCGCACGGCGAACCGCGCACCGAGCTCGACGGCGTCGACGCTCTCCCCAGGCCCCACGCCCGCCACGAGCTCGCGGGCGATGGTGCGCAGGACCGGCTCGAGCCCGGTCAGCTCGCCGGGCGAGAAGAAGTGGTCGGTCGCCTCACGGACCGCTCGGTGCTCGTCGCCGTCGAGGCCGTTGGGCACCTGCAGGTGGGCGGAGACCGCGCTCGAGAACCGCTGGGCGTCCCGCGCCGCCTCGACGACGTCGCCGTGCCGCAGGAGCACCCACTGCCCGCGGTCGTTACGCACGACCGGGTGGTCCGGTCGTAGCTCGTCGGTGTAGGCGCGCAGGTCTCTCCCTGCGGGGTCCAGCTGGTCAGGGACGTGGTCGGGCACGACGCTCCTTCCGTCTCGGGCGCGGCGCCCGCGCCTCGTCCCCGATGATGTCAGCCCGCGTGTCCGCGGACACGTCGCTCACGGGTCGGCCGGGCGGGCGCATCCTGTCGACCATGCCTGCCACCCGGTCCAACACCGTTCGGGAGAAGCTGCCCGGTCTCGCCCTCGCCGCCGCCATCGCGGTGGTCGCCACGCTCGTCGGGCGCGCCGTGCCGGTGGTGGGTTCCGCGGTCGCGGGGGTCGTCATCGGCGTCGCGCTCGGTCAGCTGCGCAGGCCGGGCACGGTGCTCTCGCCGGGCCTCGCCCTGTCCGCCAAGCGGGTCCTCCAGCTCGCGGTCGTCCTGCTCGGCATCGGCATGTCGCTCGGCCGGGTGTGGGAGGTCGGCGTCGACACGCTCCCCGTCATGCTCGGGACGCTGGCGATCTGCTTCCTCGCCGCCGCCCCGCTCGGCCGCCTGCTGGGGGTCTCGGGCGAGCTCCGCACGCTCATCACGGTCGGCACCGGCATCTGCGGCGCGTCGGCGATCGCGGCCACCGCCCCAGTCATTCGGGCCAAGGGAGCGAGCATCGCGTACGCGGTCTCGACGATCTTCCTCTTCAACGTGGCAGCCGTCCTCCTCTTCCCGCCGCTCGGCCGCGCGCTGGGGATGTCCGACGACACGTTCGGCCTGTTCGCGGGCACGGCCGTCAACGACACGTCCTCGGTCGTCGCGGCGGCGAGCGTCTTCGGGGCGGCGGCCACGAGCTACGCCGTGGTCGTCAAGCTCGCGCGGACACTGATGATCATCCCCATCTCGGTCACGCTCGCGGTGCGCGAGCAGCGCCGGGAGCGCCGCGCCGCGGCCGGTGCAGGCGAGAGCGTCGAGCGGCTCACGGTGGCCGGCGTCGTCGGGCTCGTCCCGTGGTTCCTCGTCGGGTTCCTCCTCATGGCCGCGCTGACGACCCTCGGCGTGATCCCCGGCTCGGTCCAGCCGTTCGCGGGGGACGCCGCGGCGTTCCTCATCACGATGGCGCTCGCGGCGATCGGGCTGCAGACCGACCTCGCCGCGTTCCGCCGGGCCGGCTGGCGACCCCTCGCGTTCGGCGGCCTGCTCTGGGCGGTCGTGGCGGTCGCCAGCCTCGTCCTCATGCGGCTGACCGGCGCGTTCTGACTCCTCGTCCGCACGCTCGCCGACCCGCACGCGGACGAGGCTGGACGCGCCGGTGGGCGGTCGAGACTCAGCCCTCCCGACTCCGCCTGAGCTCGAGGACGAACTCCTCGGGGCCACGCTCGCGGTAGCTGACGGCGTACTCCCCCGGCGCGCGCTGCTCGAGCTGGTCGAGCAGCGGAATCGGGTCGTGGGTCGCGCGGATGACGAGCCCACCCCCGGGGCGCAGCTGGCCGAGCGCGCCGAAGATCGCGCCGTGCCGGACGGCGTGCGGGATCTGCTGGACGTCCAGCTCGGGCAGGGCACCGTCGTCGTGGTGTCCGCAGGCGCACCCGCCCTGGCTCGTGGTCTCGGCGCCGATCTCGACGTGTGACTTCATCGTGCTCCTCCTCGGTAGGTGACGTGCTCAAACTTTACTACGATGAACCCCGTGGAAAATACATCCGGGTCCGGGACGCAGAACCGGCGCGCGCACTCCCCCTCGCGCGCCCAGGTGCTCGAGCTCGTCCGCCGCAACCGGGGCGTCCGGCTCTCGGCGATCGCGCGGTTCACCGGCCTGCACGAGAACACCGTGCGCGGCCACCTCGAGGCGCTGCTCGACGAGGGTCTGGTCGAGCGCTCCCGCGGCACCGCGACCGGACGGGGCCGGCCGCCGTGGGTCTGGCGTCCCACCCGTCCCGACGACGCCGGCTACGCCGGTCTCGCCTCCGCCCTCGCGCGCTCGCTCACCGGCCTGCCGGACGCAGGATCGATCGCGCACGAGGCGGGTCGCGCCTGGGCGGCCGATCTCGAGCCGGCCGACGACGCGACGAACGCCGACGACGAGACCCGCTCGTCCCCGACCGCGATCGTCGTCGACCTCATGCGCCGGCTCGGCTACGAGCCGCAGCACGAGGCGGGCACGCCGCGCGTCACGCTGCACTCGTGCCCGCTCCTCGAGGCCGCCGCCGAGACGCCCGAGGTGGTGTGCGCGGTCCACCACGGGCTCGTCCGCGGGGCGCTCGAGGCGCGGGGCGCCGGGGACGTGCCCACCTCGCTCGAGCCGTTCGCCTCCCCCGGGACGTGCGTGCTGCGGGTCGGCGGCAGCGATGAGTGACGAGACCGCGACGCGCGCCGCTCCGCCCCCGGCAGACCGGCCGGGCACCACGGGGACGGACGGCACGACCCCGGCCCCGCCGGCCGCCCACCCACGGACCGCCCGGCCGCTCCCGGCCCGCGCGCTCCTGCTCCTCCCTGGCGGCCTCGCGATGCTCGCGGGGCTCGGCGGCGCGCTCGCCCTGCTCGGTCTCGCACCCGACCTGCCCGGGGTGCTCGCCGACGAGCACGGCTGGCTGATGACGCTCGGCTTCCTCGGCACGGTCATCGCGCTCGAGCGTTCCGTCGCGCTCGACCGGGCCTGGGGCTACCTGGCCCCCGCGCTGCTCGGGGCCGGCGGCCTCACCCTGCTCGCCGGGCGCGCGGAGGGGCGCCTGCTCCTCGCGGCCGGTGCCGTCGCGCTGGCCGTCACCTACCTGCCCCTGTGGCGGCGCACCCGGGACGACGCCGTGCTCGTCCAGCTCCTCGGGGCCGTCCTCGCCGCCGGCGCCGCGATCCTCGGCGCCCGCGGCATCGGGATGGAGGTGCTCCACCTGTGGCTGGCGGTCTTCGTCGTCGCGACGATCGGGGGCGAGCGGCTCGAGCTCGCCCGCGTCGCCATGCCGCGCAGCGCCGGGCGGGTGCTCGTCGGGCTCGTCGGCGCGCTCGCCGCGGCGTGCGCGGTCGCGCTGCTGTGGCCCGCGGTCGGGTTCCCGCTCGCGGGAGCCGCGACGCTCGGGCTCACGGGTTGGCTCGCGGTCCACGACGTCGCCCGGCGCATGGTCCGCCGGCCGGGTCAGCCCCGCTTCATGGCGGCCGCGATGCTCGCCGGGTTCGCCTGGCTCGCGGTCGCGGGGGCGATCTGGCTGCTCGGCCCGCCGGCCGACGCCGCGTACGACGCCGTCATCCACTGCGTGTTCGTCGGCTTCGCGCTCAGCATGGTGATGGCGCACGCGAGCGTCATCCTGCCCGCCGTCGTCCGCCGCCCGCTGCCCTACCACCGCGCCATGTGGGTGCCCGCGGGTCTCCTCCACCTCGGGCTGCTCGCGCGGGTGTGGCTCGGCGACGGCATGGGCCTCACCGTGGTCCATCGCATCGGCTCGACGGCCACGGTCGTCGCGCTCCTCGGTTTCGTCCTGGTCGCCGTGGTCGCGGCCCTCACCACGGGGCGGACCACCGCCCCGCCCCGCACGTCCGAGAGGACCCGTCCGTGAGATCCCCGTCCGCGCGCGGCTTCCGCCCGCTGCGCGACCTGCCCGCGCTCGTCTGGCTCGCCGCACTCGTCGTCGCCGTCCTCGTCCACCCGTGGGTGCCGGCGCCGCGCTGGCTCATGCTCCACCTCTTCTTCCTCGGTGCGATCACGCACTCGATCCTCGTGTGGAGCGAGTACTTCGCCACCGCGCTGCTGCGGGCCGGGACCGACCGCCGCGCGCAGGACCTCCGGCTCGCTCTGAGCAACGGGGGTGCCGCCGTCGTCGTGGCCGGGATCCTCACGGACACCTGGGCGCTCGTCCTCGTCGGGGCCGCGCTCGTCGCGGCCGCCGTGCTCTGGCACGGGGCCTCGCTCGCCGTCCGGCTGCGCCGGGCGCTCGGGTCCCGGTTCGCGGTCACGGTGCGGTACTACCTGGCGGCCGTCGCGTTCCTCGGCGTGGGGGCGACGCTCGGCGTGCTCCTCGCGCGCGACCCGGCCGGGCAGACCTACGACCGGCTCATCCTCGCGCACGCCCTCGTCAACGTCCTGGGCTGGATGGGGCTGACGATCCTCGGCACCCTCGTCACCCTGTGGCCGACGATCCTGCGCACCCGCATGCTCGACGGCGCCGTCACCGTCGCCCGTCGCTCGCTGCTTGTCCTCGCCGGCGGGCTCGCCGTGGCCGCCGCCGGGGCGTTGACCGGCCGGCCCGAGGTCCTCGCGCTCGGCCTCGCCGGCTACGCGGTCGGCACCGCCTGGTCCGTGGCCCGGATGGTCCGCACCGTGGTGCACAAGCGTCCGACGACGTACGCCGCCTGGTCCGTCGCCGCCGGCGTCCTGTGGCTGCTCGCGTGCCTCACCTGGCTGGTCGTCGGCGCGCTGCGCGGAATCCCCGGCGACCTCGCGCCCGCCGCGGCCGCGCTCGACGAGGTCGCCCCCTACCTCGCGGCCGGCACGGGTGCCCAGGTGCTCATCGGCGCGATGTCCTACCTGCTGCCGGTCCAGCTGAGCCGGGGCCCGGCGTCGGCCCGCGCGGCGAACGCGGCGATGGACCGGGGGGCGGCGCTGCGGGTGGGCGTCGCCAACGCCATGCTCCTCATCTGCGTCCTCCCGGTGCCCTCCGCGGTCCGGGTCCTCGCCTCGGTCGCCTACCTCGTGGCGATGGCCGCGTTCGTCCCGGTCACGGTCGGGTCCGTCCGCGCCGCGCGTCGCGCGCACACCGGCCCGACGGCGACAGGCCCGACGACGACCCCCGCGGTGCCGCCCACCGACCCCGCCCCGGGCGGCACGACCGACGCGGCACGCGTCGGGCTCTCCGCGATGTCCGACGGCGCCGCGCCCGCACCCGCCGCCACCTCCGCCTCGCACCGCCCCCAGCTCGCGGGCGTGCTCGTCGCGGTGCTCGGCGTCGTCGTCGCGGGGGTGCTCGTCGACCCCACCGCGGCCGGGCTCGGCACCGCCTCCGCCTCCTCGGTCCCGGCCAACGGGCGGACGGAGACCGTCGAGGTCGTGGCCGAGGGGATGACCTTCACCCCGGACCGCATCGAGGTCGAGGCGGGCACCGAGCTGATCCTCGAGGTGACCAATGCCGACGCCGGTCAGGTCCACGACCTCGTCCTGCCGACCGGCCACTCCACCCCGCGCCTGGCACCGGGCGAGAGCGCCACGCTCGAGGTCGGCGTCGTCGGGGAGTCGTTCGAGGGGTGGTGCTCGATCATCGGTCACCGGCAGCAGGGCATGACCCTCGACGTCGTCGTCTCCGGCGGGGTGGTGGACGCGTCCACGGGCGATGACGCCGATTCCTCGGCCGCGCACGGCGAGCACGGCTCGTCCTCCGACGCGTCGGAGAACGCGACCGTCGACCCCGCCGCTGTCCCGTCGGAGGAGTTCGAGGCCCGCGACGCCTCTCTCGAGCCGCTCCCGGAGGACCAGGGCCCGGTCACGCACCGGGAGACGTGGTCGATGACGGAGGAGGTGATCGAGGTGGCGCCCGGAGTGACCCAGCAGATGTGGACGTTCGACGGCTCCGCGCCGGGGCCGACCCTCCACGGCCGGGTCGGCGACACGTTCGAGATCACCATCGTCAACGAGGGGACCATGGGCCACTCGCTCGACTTCCACGCCTCCGAGGTGGCGCCGGACGGCCCGATGCGCACGATCGCGCCGGGCGAGTCGCTGACCTACACCTTCACCGCGAACCGCTCGGGGGTGTGGATGTACCACTGCGGCACGGCGCCGGCCTCGCAGCACATCGCCTCGGGAATGGCGGGCACGGTGGTCATCGAGCCGGAGGGACTGCCGGAGGTCGACCGCAGCTACGTCATCTCCCAGTCCGAGCTCTACCTCGGCGCCGGGGGCGGCGCGCTCGACACCGAGGCCCTCGCCGCGCAGCGGCCGAGCGCGATGACCTTCAACGGGTACGTCGACCAGTACCTGCACGACCCGCTCGAGGCCCGGGTCGGCGATCGCGTCCGGTTCTGGGTGATGGACCTGGGCCCGAACCGGCCGACCGCGTTCCACGTCATCGGCGGCCAGTTCGACACGGTGTGGACCGAGGGCGACTACCTGCTGCGGGACGGCGGTTCCACGGGCGACGGGGGATCGCAGGCCCTCGCGCTCGGCCCCTCCCAGGGCGGCTTCGTCGAGCTCTCCTTCGCCGAGCCCGGCAGCTACACGGTCGTCACGCACCACATGGTCGACGCCGAGATGGGCGCGCGCGGGATCATCGAGGTCGAGTGACGGCGAGGCGGATCGCCGCCGAGACCGCACGAGCGTCAGCCGTCGCCGCCCCCCGGGGTGACGAGCCCGGACTCGTAGGCGAGGACGACGAGCTGCGAACGGTCCCGGGCGGCGAGCCGGGCGAGGAGCCGGCTGACGTACGTGCGCGCGGTCGCGGGAGAGATGAGCAGGGCGGCGCCGATCTCGGCGTTGGACTCCCCCAGTCCCACCCGGGCCAGGACCTCGCGCTCCCGGGCGGTCAGTCCGTCGAGGAGCGCGGGCCGCACGTCACCGGCCGTCCCGCGGGCGACGTGCGCCAGGAGGGTCGTCGTCACCGCCGGCGAGAGCAGCGCCTCCCCGCCCGCGACGACCCGCACGGCCTCGCGCAGATCGGTCGGCGACACGTCCTTGAGGAGGTAGCCCGACGCGCCCGCGCGGACCGCGGCGAGCACGTCCGCGTCGTCGTCGAAGGTGGTGAGCACGACGACACGGACGTCGCTCAGGCGGGAGTCGGCCACGACCTGTGCCGTGGCCGCGATGCCGTCGAGCCGGGGCATCCGGATGTCCATGAGCACGACGTCGGGGGCGCGGGTCCGGACGGCGGCCATGCCGTCGAGGCCGTCGGCGGCCTCCGCGACCACCTCGATGTCGCCGTCCCGCTCGAGGAGGGAGCGCAGGCCGGTGCGGACCAGCTCCTGGTCGTCGACCTGGACGACGCGGATCACGTGAGCCTCGCCGGGACGCGTGCCACGACGACGAACCCCTCGCCGGGCGCGGACGAGGTGGTGAGCGAACCGCCCAGGAGGCGGAGCCGTTCGGCCATGCCGGTAAGGCCGTAGCCGGCGGTGACCTCGGCGGCGCCCACGCCGTCGTCGGCCACCGTGAGCTCCAGGGTCCCGCCGGCGAGACGGGCGCGCACCGTGACCGTGCGCGCGCGGGCGTGGCGGAGCACGTTCGTCAGCGCCTCCTGCACCACCCGGTAGCCCGCCGTGTCGACCGGCCCGGACAGCTCGGCGACATCGACGACGACGTCCGCCGACACGTCGATCCCGGCCTGGCGCGCACGCTCGACGAGCGGGCCGATCGCGTCCAGCGAGAGCACCTCGCGCCGACGATCCTCCGCGCGCAGGACGCGCACCATCGTCCGCAGCTCTCCGAGCGCACGCGCGCCCTCGTCGCGGATCTGGGCGAGGGCGTGGCCGGCGTCGGACACGTCGGGTGCCTGCCGGTCGGCGGCGCCGACGCCCGGCGGACGGGGCGTGGTGGAGCGGACCTCGCCGTCGTCCCGCCCGAGAGCCTCCAGCCCCACGCTCGCATGGAGGGTGATCGCCGAGAGCGCGTGGCCCACCGTGTCGTGCAGGTCGCGGGAGATCCGGTCACGCTCGACCTGGACCTGCATCCGTCCCTCGCGTTCGAGCTGCTCACGGGTCATCTCGGCGATCCGCGCCTGCTGCTCCGCCCGCGCCCGCCCCGCGCGCACCCCGTACCCGAGTGCGATCGCGCCGCCGATGAGAGCGAGGTTGGCGACCGACTCGTACCCGAGGACGTAACCCGCCGGGCGGGGATCGTCCCGGAGCCGGAAGAGCTGCGCGACGACGAGGACGACGGACCCGCAGGCGATCGAGGCGCGGGTCGCCCCCGCCTCGGCGGCCGAGTACAGCGCACCCAGGATCGGGACGGCCACCCCGATCACCGGCAGGTCGGCCGCG
Organism: Georgenia sp. Z1344; assembly: GCF_057652375.1. NCBI lineage: Bacteria > Bacillati > Actinomycetota > Actinomycetes > Allobogoriellales > Allobogoriellaceae > Georgenia > Georgenia sp. Z1344. The sequence goes on from NZ_CM172728.1 coordinate 3,463,167, forward strand.
TAGTAGCCGAACGTGCCCAGGGCGCTGACGACCAGGACGCCCACGGGAAACCGACGGCGCAGGAGGAGGACCGCACCGAACCCGACGGCGAACAGGTGCGCCAGCGGCCGCGGCGCGCCGCCCCGCACCGGCTCGGCGAGCGCGACGATCATGACGAGGGCCGCGGAGACCCCCACCGCGAGCAGCAGGTCGACGACCCGGGGCGCGGGTCTCGCCGAGACCGTGGCGCCCGTCATCCCGTCAGCCTAGGCAGCCGTGCCCCGTTCCGGGATCGGCCGCAGGGCGGACAGCGGTGTCGCCTCCGGACGTCCGGCGTCGTCGTCGGAGCACGACGGGACGAGCGTCCCGGTGCGGACGCGGGTCCCGGGACGCCGTCCCTAGCGTCGCGACCATGAACACTCACCACGCATCACGGTCCTCGGCGGACGGTCCCACGCGACCCTGGCACGCCGGCATCGGCTGGTTCCTCGCCGTCGGGCTCGGCCTGTTCGGGCTCGTGCGCCCGCTCGCCCGGATCGTCACCGGCCAGGCCGAGGTCGAGACCGGTGCCGCGCTCCCGATCGGCGCCACCGTGCTCGTCACCGTCGTCTGGGTCGCGGTCGTGGGACTGGGCCGGACGCGGCGCCCCTTCGCCACGCTCGTCGTCACGGGACTCGTCTACGCGGTGGCGTCGATCCTGCTCAGCGGGATCCTGTCGCCCCTTCTCGACGGCCGGCTCGACGGGCCGCTGGCGAACCCGATCGCCATCGTCCCCGTGCTTGCGGTCAACGCCGGTTGGGGTGCGGTCGCCGGTCTCCTGGCCCTCGCCGTGCGCTCGACCCGGGACGACGCCGAGGTACGGCGCTGACCCCACGGGGCCGCCGCACGGTCGTCGTCCGAAGGACCGCACCGCGCGGTACGTCCTCCTGCACCCGTCGCGAGGGACGGCGTCCGGACGCGCGACGACGCCCCGGCGGTAGTCGGCGGAGTCCGCCGGAGCGTCGCGCTGGTGCGGTCGGTCGGTGACGGGAGCGGACCGTCACCGGGCCCCGACCGCGGACGGGAGGGAGCGATGAGGCCCTCCCGGGCTGGGGTCAGGCGCGGGGGTTCCACTCCCCGCGCGCGACGGCGGGCACGTAGTCCGTCAGCTCGAACGGGAAGCGCACCGTCTGGCCGGTCTCGGCCGAGTGGTAGGCCGCCATGAGCAGGCGGACGACGTCGAGGCCCGTGCGGAGGTTCTCCACCGGCTGGCGACCCGCGAGGAAGTCCGACGCGAACGTGGCGTTCTCCCCGGTGTAGCCGTAGGTGACGGACTCGTCCGAGACGATCGGCATGAGGCCCTGCTCGGCGTTCTGCTTCTCGACCATGTCCTCGCCCTCGGCCTGGATCAGCGCGCGGGAGAGGAAGATCTGCGACTCGGTCGACAGGGTGTCCGACTTCATCGAGTACTCGGGGCCGAGCAGCTCGAACGACAGCCGCAGGCCGGCGCCGACGTAGCTCCACGAGGTCGTGGCCTCGACGACCACGGGCTCGCCGTCGCCGTTGACGAACTCGAAGACGGCGTGGGCGTAGTCCTCGCTCGGGGTCTTCGTGTAGTCGACGACCCCCGGGTACGTGTCCGAGAGCTGCTTGGCGTACGCGGCGCGGCCCCACTTGAGGGACGCGATGGTCGCGGTCACCGAGACCGGGGTCAGCCACTCGGCGGAGTCCTTGCCGGGGGGCGTGAGCAGGAACCGGCCGGACTCGACCGAGTGGCACATCATGTCGTTGAGGACGCCGCCGCCCTCGTCGGCGCCGTTCCAGAACCACGTGTTGTGCGGGCCGGAGTGCTCCTCGGCGGCGCGCGCGAGGTAGGGCGTGCCGGCCACGGAGGCGCCGCGGTTCCACAGCAGCTCGTGCGCCCGGGTGATGCTCGGGGAGAAGACCTGGTTCTCGAGGTAGCCGTGCAGCAGGCCCGCGCCCTCGACGAGCTCGAGGACCTGGACGGCCTCCTCGATCGTGCGGCCGAGCGGCTTCTCGATGGCGATCGCCTTGAGCTCCGCACGCCCGGACGTCACCTCCTCGGTGATCGCGCGGACGACCTCGAGGCGGGTGAAGTTCGGCGTGAGGACCCACACCGCGTCGACGCGGGGGTCGCGCACGAGGGCGGCGACGTCGTCGTGCACCGCGACGTCCGACCCGACGCCGGTGGCCTCGGCCTTCTCCGCGAGGGCCTGGGCGGAGGCGCGCGTCCGGGAGGTGACGGCGACGATGTCGGCGTCCCGGACTCCCTGCCACGAGTCGACGTGGAAGTTGCCGATGAATCCCGCCCCGACGATTCCGACGCCGAGGGTGGTGCGCTGGGACATGATGGATCTCCTTGTGAGGTCTGTCGTGGTGGTCAGGAACGGAGCCGGCGTTGGCGTCCGAACAGGGCGAGGATGGACAGCAGGACGAGGCCGGTGATGATGGTCCGCCAGGACTCAGGGATCCGCACGGTGGTGAGGAAGCTCTGCAGGAACTGCAGGAGGACCGCGCCCACCGCGGTGCCGGCGTAGCCACCGATGCCGCCGGCGGCGAGCGTGCCGCCGATGATGACGGCCGCGACGGTGGTGAGCGTGTAGTCGTCGGCGAGATTGAGCAGGACGGACTCGTTGTAGCCCAGGAGCATGAGCCCGCCGACGACCGCGAACGCGCCGGAGGCGGCGTAGGCGCCGATGACCGTGCGGTTGACCGGCAGGCCCGAGAGCCGCGCGGCCCGACGGTTCGTGCCGACCGCGTAGAGATTCCAGCCGTACGAGGTCCGCCGCAGCAGCAGGGTGACGATGACGATGAGGGCGATCCACACGTAGACCACGCCCGGGACACCGAGGAACCAGCGGGTGTTGACGAGGCTCGTGAGGGCCGGTGCGCTGCGGCCCTCCGCGACGCCCTGGGTGTAGGCGAGCGAGAGGCCGCCGGCCACACCCATCATCCCGAGCGTCATGACGAACGGCGGGAGCCGCAGGGCGACGATGCCGAGGCCGTTGATCGCTCCGAGGCCGGCACCGAGGGCGACCGGGATGAGGATGCCGAGCAGGAGGTTGGAGTTGTCCCCGTCCATCACCCGCGCCCCGACGATCGCGCCGAAGGTGGCAACCGCGCCGACCGAGAGGTCGATGCCGGTGTTGCCGGACAGGATGACGATGGTCTGGCCGATCGCCATGATCCCGAGGAAGCTCGCCACGCGGAGCATCGAGATGATCTGGCCGTAGCTCGCGAAGCCCGGCGAGACGAGCTGGCCGACCACGAGGATGGCGATCGCCGCGATGGCGGCGACGACGATGGGCTGACGGAGAGCCGTCACGAGCCGTGCCCGCAGGTCGCCGTCAGAGGTCAGGTCAGTCGCGGTGCTCATTCGGACTCCCTCCGGTTGGTGAGGACCGACAGCGCGAAGGCGGCGATGATGACCAGGCCGCTGATGAGCGGCCGCCAGAAGGTCGGGACGCCGAGCGGTCCGAGCACGTTGTCGATGATCGTGAGGATGACGGCACCGGCGACGGCGCCGATCGCGGTCCCGCGGCCGCCGGACAGGGCGATGCCACCGAGGACGACGGCGGCGATGGAATCGAGGATGAACGCCTCCCCGATGAACGGGTCGCCCGATCCGGAGTTCGCCAGGATGGCGAGCGAGGCGGCGCCGACGAACGCGCCGGCGACCGTGTAGGTCAGCGCGCGGGACTTCACGACCGGGACGAGCGAGGTGTAGGCGGCCTGCTCGTTGCCGCCGACGGCTCGGATGTGCCGCATGAGGCGCGTTCGGTCGAGGGCGAACCAGGCGGCCATGCCGGCCAGCACGATGAGTGCGGCGACGGGCAGCCCGATGATCGTGTCGCGGTACGTGCTCACCATCTCGCCGGGGACGCTGCCACCCGGTGAGGGCAGCACGACGAGAGCGGCACCGGCGAACACGGAGCCGGTCGCGTACGTGGCGATGAGGGGCTGGAGCCGGACGACGGCGATGACGAACCCGTTGACGAGGCCGCACAGCGCCCCGGTGAGGATGCCGGCGGCGAGGCCGACGAGGATCCGGCTGTCGTCGCCGCCCATCGCCTTGAGCGCGACGACGCTCGAGAGCGCGAGGTTCGAGCCGACCGAGAGGTCGAGCCCTCCCCCGATGACGACGATGCCCTGCCCGATCGCGACGAGCACGAGCGGCGCGAACGTCGCGAAGTTGCTCGTGATCGAGTACTCGGTGAAGAACGTCGGCTGGAGCGCGGCGTTGAGCGCGATGACCGCCACCAGCAGGCCGAGCGTGACCCAGCCGGACAGGGAAAACGTCAGCCGGCGCTGCCAGCCGCCGTCCCGGAGCCGGTCGGCGATCGTGGGTGAGGTCGAGCCCTGCGTGGAGCTCTCGGTGGTCTGCGTCATGAGGGCATGGCCTCCTTGTCGTCGTCGACCAGCAGGGCGCTCGCCACGAGGGCGGAGTGGGTGATCTCCTCGCCCTCGAGCTCGTTGACGACCCCGCCCTCGAACAGGACGAGCACGCGGTCAGCGAGCTCCTCGAGCTCGGCGTCGTCGCTCGAGTTGAGGACGACGGCGACCCCGTCGGCGGTCAGGGCCCGGATGATCGAGTAGATCTCGGCCTTCGCGCCGACGTCGACGCCCTTGGTCGGGTCGTCGAGGAGGACGATGCGCGGGTCGGCCGGCAGCCACTTGGCGATGACGACCTTCTGCTGGTTACCGCCGGACAGGCTGCTCACCGGGTGGTCGAGGGAGCCGATCTTGATGCTCATCGCCTTGACCTGCTCGCGGGCGACCGACCGCTCCTTGCGCATGGAGATCGCGCCGAGGAGGGCGCGGGCGCGCAGCGAGACGGTCGAGATGTTCTCCTGGATGGAGCGCTTGTCGTAGAGCCCCTCCTTGCCCCGGTCGCCGGGGACGAGCGCGACGCCGGCGCGGATCGCCGTGCGGGTGCGGCCGAGGCGGCGCGGCGTGCCGTCGATCGTGATCTCGCCGGAGGTGGCGGGGTTCGCGCCGAACAGCGAGAGCAGGAGCTCGGACTGGCCCTGGCCCTGCAGGCCGCCCAGGCCGAGCACCTCGCCGGGCCGGACCTGCATCGTCACCTTGTCGACGCCGCGAGCCACGAGGTCGGTCGTCGCGATGACGGGGTCGGACCCGGGACGACGGTTGGTCTCGGTCGCTGTGCCGACGCGCGCGGCGAGCTCGTCGCCGACCATGAGCCGGACGAGCTCCTTGTCGGTGGTCTCGGCGAGCTCGACCGTGGCGACGTTGAGGCCGTTGCGCAGGATGGTCGCGCGCTGGCACAGCGCGAGGACCTCCTCCATGCGGTGGGAGACGAAGACGACGCCGACGCCGTCGGCCGTCAGCTCGCGGACCACGGAGAACAGGAGCTCGACCTGGTCGCGGTGCAGCGAGGCGGTGGCCTCGTCGAGCACGAGGAAGCGCGGGTCCCGGAGCCAGGCCTTGCCGAGCTCGAGGATCTGGCTCTGGCCCGGGCCGAGCCGCCCGGCGCGGGTGTCGGGGCGCACCTTGGGGCCGAGGCCGGGCGCCAGGCGCTCGAGGACCTCGTCGACCCGCTTGCGCTGCTTGCCGGGCGTGAGGAAGCCGGCGCTCGTGGCCTCCGTGCCGAGCACGAGGTTCTCCGCCACGGTCAGGTGCGGGACGATGGAGAGGTGCTGGTAGACCGACGCGATGCCGTGGTGCTGGGCGTCGAGCGGCCGGTCGATGGAGATCTCGGTGCCGTCGATGGCGATGCGGGCGCGGTCGGGCTTGACGGCGCCCGACATCACCTTGTTGAGCGTGGACTTGCCGGAGCCGTTGGGGCCGAGGAGTCCGTGGACCTCGCCGGCGCGCAGCTCGAGCGAGGCGTCCTTGAGGGCCTGGACGCCGCCGTACCGTTTGTCGACCTGGTCGATCGTGAGCGTGCTCATCCGGGCACCTCCTGAGGGCGGATGTCGTGGGGCGGGACGGGGTCCGGGTCGCGGACCCCCTGGCGCACGAGGGGCGGCGCCACCGGTGCGGTGGCGCCGCCCCGTCGCGTCACTCGGCGAAGTACTGGTCGACGTCGTCGGCCGTGAGGACCGAGTCGAGGACGTAGGTGTCGGCCTCGTCGGAGACCTCGGCCCACTGCTCCTCGATGTTGTCGTTCGTCACCGGGTCGGCGAGCTCGAGGACGACCGTGTTGCCGTTCTCGAGCTGCGACTCGTCGAGCTCGTCGCCCTGGAGCAGGCGAATGGCGATGTGCATCGCCGCGGCCCCGGTCCCCGGGGGGTTGATGACGCCGATGCTGGAGAAGTCGGTGCCCTCCTCGAGCATGGTGGTCCAGCTCGACATGAACTGGACGCGGGCCTCGCCGCCGATGACGAGGTCCTCGACGGCGTCGGCGGCCTGGACCGCGCGCAGCACGCCCTGGGCCATGCCGTCGTAGGTCCAGATCCCGTCGATGTCCGGGTTGGTCGAGATGAGGTCGGTGGCCGTGGTCTGGCCGACCGACTGGTCCCAGCCGCCGTCGCCGCGGGCGACGACCTCGATGCCGGCCTCCTCGAAGACCGGCTCGGCGCCGGCCCAGCGGGCGTCGGTGGCCGGGTTGCCGGACGCGCCCTCGACCGTGACGATCTGCGCGCCCTCGCCGACCTGCTCGGCGAACCACTCTGCGCTCGTGCGGCCGAGGTCCTCCTGGGAGATGCCGACGTTGACGACGTCCGCGGTCTCGACCGCCTGGTCGATGGCCATGACGATGATGTCCTGGCCGATGGCCTCCTGGAACACGGCGTCGAGGGCCGTGGCGGAGTTGGGGTCGACGATGATGACGTCGACGTCCTGGTTGATGAGGTTGCGGATCTGCTGGATCTGGCCGTTGACGTCCGCGTCGGCGTTCTCCATGACGAGCTCGTCGACGAGGCCCTGCTCCTCGTACTCCGCGAACGTCTCCTCGATGACCTCGATCATCTGCGTGCGGTACTCGCTCCCGACGAACGCGTTGCTGACGCCGACGGTGAAGGGGCCCTCCGCGGCCTCTCCACCCTCGCCGCCGCCCTCGTCGTCCCCGCCGCCGCAGGCGGCGAGGACCATGGTGAGTGACAGGCCTGCAGCGGCCGTCGCTACTGTGCGCTTGCGCATGACAGTTCCTCCTTGAACCGGTGGCCGACTTATTTTTGGGGTGATGCAAAGTCGTGCCGTGAAGTTACCCCGGCGCTCCGCCAGGCGTCAAGCGCATTCGATCACGCGGCGCGGCGCGCCCCTCGGAGCACCGATGAACGGATCGGCCACAGCTCGGCCACGGATCAGCCACGGCCCGTCGAGACTGCGGTTCGTCGTCGTCGAGATTGCGGTTCGTCGTCGTCGAGATTGCGGTTGGGGCCCCAACCGCACTCTCGATGAAGGGGCGCGCCACCCCCTGTGGTCGAGAGTGCGGCTCGGACCGGGCCGAGCTGTCGAGAGCGCGGCTCGGGCCGCCTTCTCTCCCACGGCCTGCCCCCGCACCGCCGACGCGACCGGTCAGCCCGTGATGAGCGAGCCGAGCCCGCCGCTCTCCTGGAAGGCGCGCAGGCCGGCGCCGACGAGGGCACCGGTCGGGCCGATCGAGGGGCGCTCGAGCCGGGGCATCGTCACGACCTGCCCCTCCATCCGGGAGGCCAGCAACGGGATGACGAGGTCGCCCCAGCGGTCGAACAGGCCGGAGAGGACGACGACGTCCGGCTCGAGCAGCGCGCACACGTTGACGAGCGCGAACGCGTAGTCGTCGAGGAGCTCGCCCAGCAGCGCGCGCGTCCCCGGCTCCCGGGCGGCGGCCCGCTCGAGCACGACGTCGGCGTCGCGCGGGTCGTTCCCGGTCACCAGCCCGAGCGCCGAGGCACGGGAGGCGATGCCGACCCGGCCGAGGTGAAGCTCGAGGTCACCGAAGCCGCCGAAGGTGGTCCCGAGCGCGTCGGGCGAGAAGAGCATGCGGCCGATCTGGCCGGCGGCCCCCGTCGCGCCGCGCCACACCCGGCCGCCCTCGACGATGCCCATGCCGACGCCGTCGAAGACGGCGATCGTCACCAGCGTCTGGACGTCCTCCCAGGGGCCGCGGGCGAACTCCGCGAGCGCGATGAGGTTGGCGTCGTTCTCCACGACCACGCTGAGGCCGGTCGCCTCCTCGAGCAGGTGGCCGAGGGGGACGTCGTGCCAGTCGAGGGACGGCGCGAACTGGACCGTGCCGTCGTGGTGGACGGGCCCGGGCACGGAGACTCCGATGGTGAGGACGGGCGGGCCGTCCTCGGCCGCGGCGGCCGCGGCGATGTGGTCGATGACCACCTGGAGGCGGTCCTGTCCCTTGGGCCCGGGCGTCGGCACCCGCTCCGTCGAGATCGCCGAACCGGTGAGATCGAGGTGCGCGAGGTCGATGTGCCGGTCGGCCACATCGACCGCGAGGACGACCCCGTGGCGCTCGTCCAGCTCGACGAGCACGGACGGCCGGCCGCCGGTCCCGAGGTCGGCACCCACGTCGCGGACCAGCCCCGATCGCATCATCCGGGCGACCCACCGGTTGACGGTGGCCGGCGCCAGACCGGTGCGCCGAGCGACGTCCACCCTCGAGATCGGCCCGAGGTCTCGGATGCACTCGACGACCCGACGGCCCGGCGGGACCTCCTCCTCCGGCACGTCGCCCTCCCCCTCGTCTCGTCGATGCACCCGCGGGTGCGCCGGCGTTCGGTGGAGCGACGGCGTCGACGGACGATACCGCCGGATCAGGGCCTTTGGTGCGAGTCCGGGGTGGAAGTCCTCCCCGGCGAGGATCCTGCGAACGGTCCGCCGGGGCCGAATGCACGGTTCGCGAACCGGGAACCCATGAGCTCGTGAGTCGCGGTGTCCGGGTGCAGGGCGTCCGGCATCGGGTGCGCGACCGCGTCCGACTCGCCGTAGAGGTCCCGGCCGTCGAGGAGGTGCAGGTGTGGATCGTCCCTGCGCGCGACGACGTCGGCGAGCACCTCGCGCACGACCTCCAGCGTGAGTCGGCCGAGCTCGACGTCGCCCTCGGTCCCCGTCGCGGCGAAGCGCACCTGCCCACGCGCCAGGGCCTCGGTGTCGAACGCGCCGGGCCCGGGCGTGCGTTCGTGGATCGCGCAGAAGATCGGGGAGACGACGAGGAGCGGGGTGTCGGGGTGCCCGTCGCGCAGAGTGTCGAGGAACCCGTGGACCGCCGGGACGAGCGTCCGCACGCGCATGGCGTCGGCGTTGACCACGTTGATGCCGAGCTTGACGCTGAGGAGGTCGGCGGGCGTGTCCCGCATGAGCCGGGCGAGGCCCGGATCGACGAACGCGTTGCCGCCGAGTCCGAGGTTGCGCAGGTCGACGCCTCCGAGCCGCGCCGCCCGCGAGGCCCAGGTCCCCGCCGGCGTCGCCGCGTTGGACCCCTGGCTGATCGAGCTGCCGTGGTGCAGCCACCGCCGGCCCGTCCGCGGGGCCGCCGCCACCGGTGCGTCCGAGCGCAGCTCGACGAGCTCGACCGTCTCGTTGTGCGGCAGCCACAGCTCGAGGCGCTTCTCCCCCGCCGCCAGGCCCCCGAACCGCGCGACGTGCGCCGGCCCGGCCACGAGCTCGGTCTCCCCGGTGGTCAGGTCCGTCACGAACGCGTCACCCCCGGTCAGCTCGTCCGTGGCGAGGAGCTCGGACCCGACGACGAGGTCGACGGCCCCGCGCGGGCGCACGATGCCCCGGTAGGCGAGGTGCGTCGGGTGCAGGACGAGCTCGAGAGACGTCGCGGCCGTGTCCACGACGATCCGCGCGCCGGCCGGCTGCGCCTCCATCGCCGCCATCCGCGGGTCGGGCACCTGCTCGCAGACCCAGGCCGGCAGCCGGTGGGGGCGCAGGCCGCGGGCCGTCGTCTCCAGGCGGTCGATCCCGACCACCAGGTCGGGGGTGACCGGAGTGCTGATCATGTGCGTCCTCTCGTCCGTCCGCGCCGGCCGGCGCGGCGCGGCGCGGCACCCACCACCGTACGGACGCCGGCCCGGATGCCGTACGGACGATCGCCCCGCCGCGTATGCGTGGCACAGTGTCCGCGTGAGCCTTCCGCACGACGACGTCGACCCCGACGGCCTCCTCGAGTACTCGGTCGTCTTCACGGACCGCGCCCTCAACCACATGTCCGCGCGCTTCGTCTCGGTCATGCAGGAGCTGATCGACATCCTGGCCGAGACGTACGCGGCGCACAGCGTGGCGATCGTGCCCGGCGGCGGCACGTACGCGATGGAGTCCGTCGCCCGCCAGCTCGTCACGGGCCGTCGCGCCTTGGTCATCCGCAACGGGCTCTTCTCCTACCGGTGGTCGCAGATCCTCGAGCGGGGCGCCATCGCGGACGAGGTCACCGTGTGCGCAGCACGCCCGACGACGACGGGGCACCGGTCGGTGTGGACCCCCGCGCCCGTGGCGGAGGTCGTCGAGGCGATCCGCACGGGCCGCCCCGACGTCGTGCTCGCCCCCCACGTGGAGACGGCGGCGGGCATGGTGCTGCCCGACGACTACCTGCGGGCCGTCGCCGAGGCTGTCCACGAGGTGGGCGGCCTGTTCGTCCTCGACTGCGTGGCCTCCGGGGCCCTGTGGGTGGACATGGCAGACATCGGCGTGGACGTCCTGCTCACCGCGCCGCAGAAGGGGTGGAGCGGGTCGCCGGGCGCCGGGTACGTCATGCTCGGCGAGGCGGCCCGGGAGGCCGTCCTCGCGACCGAGTCGACCAGCTTCGCGGCAGACCTGAAGAAGTGGCTCTCGATCGCCGACGAGTACCGCGAGGGCCGCGCGCCCTACCACGCGACGATGCCCACCGACACGCTGGCCCACAACCTCGAGCTCATGCGCGAGACGGTCGGGCGCGGGCTGGAGACCTTGCGCACGTCGCAGTTCGAGCTCGGCACCCGGGTCCGGGAGCTGCTCGCCTCCCGAGGCCTGCCGCCGGTGGCCGACGGAGAGTTCGCGGCGCCGAGCGTCGTCGTCGTGCACACCGACGACCCGGCGGTGCGCACGGGCGCGGCGTTCAAGCAGGTCGGCCTGCAGGTCGCCGCCGGCGTCCCCCTGCAGTGCGGCGAGGGCGAGGACTTCTCCACCGTCCGGATGGGGCTGTTCGGGCTCGACAAGCTGGGCGACGTCGATGCCGCGGTCGGCCGCCTCGAGGCCGCTCTCGACGCGATCGACCCGCGCTGAGACTCGACGACGGTGTGGCCGACGCCACGGCCCACAACGCCGAGGCACGGTAGACAGCACGCCCACCTTCTCCTTAGCGTGGCGGGCGCGATGCGTTCAGGTCACGGATCGGCAACGCCGGACCGACCGCCAGGCCAGTCGTCGACTGGAATGGCGTGACCTGGGCAGTCACGTGTGTCACGGTTCCGCAACGCGGAGCCGGGGTGACGTCGTGCACGTCCCACGGGCGTCCGCCAGCCTCAGTCGCTGCCGGGCGGGCGCCCTCCTGACAGTCGATCAGCAGGTGGCAGCCTGACGTGAGGCACCCAGGAAGAGATCATGCGAACTCGAAAGACCACGACCGCAATCCGCAGCCTCGCCGTCGCCGGCGTCCTCGCCGCAGGAGGCGTCATGGGCGCCTCGGCCGCGAGCGCTGCCCCCACCTCCGTCTGGGACGACCTCGCGCAGTGCGAGTCCGGTGGCAACTGGTCGATCAACACCGGCAACGGCTACTACGGCGGGCTCCAGTTCCACCCGCAGACCTGGGCCGCCTTCGGTGGCACCGGCAACCCGGCCGACGCCTCGCGCGCCGAGCAGATCCGCGTGGCCGAGAACGTGCTCGCCGTCCAGGGCTGGGGCGCATGGCCCGCCTGCTCGGCCCAGCTCGGCCTCTCCGGCAACTCCGTGCCGGGCGGCGGCGAGGCCGCGCCCGAGCCGGCTCCCGAGGAGCAGGCGCCGGCACCCGAGACCGTCCCGCAGGAGCAGGCTCCCCAGGAGCAGGCCCCGCAGCAGCCCGCGCCCGAGCCGGAGGCCGCCCCGCAGGAGCAGGCTCCCCAGGAGCAGGCGCCCGCACCGCAGGCCGCTCCGCAGGAGCAGGCCCCGGCGCCGACCGTCCAGGGCTCCGGCGAGGAGTACGTCGTGGCCGAGGGCGACACCCTCAGCACGATCGCCGAGGCCCACGGCATCGCGTCGTGGGAGGACATCTACGCCCTCAACGCCGACACGGTCGCGGACCCCGACCTCATCTTCGTGGGCCAGGCCCTCGAGCTCCCGGCCGCCTGAGGCGACCGGCACCAGCCGCTCCCCTGACGGGGACCTGCACGGCAGGCACCACGGACCGCCGGTCCACCGCGAGGTGGGCCGGCGGTCCGTCGTCGTGGGACGAGGATGGGTGGGGAGCAGAAAGGGCCGCCTCCCGCGTTTCCGCAGGACGGCGGCCCTTCAGCTGTTGTCGGGCTGACAGGATTTGAACCTGCGACCCCTTGACCCCCAGGTGCCAGGATCAGCGCTCGTAGCCCACCTGACCTGGGGTTTTGCTTTTCAGGGGCACGCTCTGCGCATCACATTTTGCAGAGTTTGCGGGCTGTTGGTCACCTCATTGGTCCACCTCGCCAGGTGCCGGAAAGGTCCGCCCGACGGCGGTGCCTATGCTGCTTGAGCCACTGCCGACGACGAGGTACTGACGCCGTGTCGTCGTTTGATGTCTCTGAGCATGTCGTAGCACGTCTTCAAGTCGGCGGGCTGAGGAGGGTCAGTGTCGTGATCGGAGTCGTTGAGGATTCGCGCGAGGGTCTGCCATTGACCGGGCTCGTTCGGTGCCTTGCAGCGTGCTACCACCAAGGGACGCAGATCACGCAGGTTTTTCCCCTCGTAGTCAGCCAATGAAGCTTGGGTGTCATCGTCGGATTGCCGCGCCGCGATGAGTATGTGTTTTGCCAAGCGCTCCGTGGCGATTCGTAGACTGTTTCCGGCCGAGCGGCGATTCTCGTGGAGTGGCGAACTCATCTGTCCTTGCGCGTTCAACATGAGTCGTTCGAAGTCGTCCCCCGTACGGAGCACAGTGGTACCTTGCCGTGGGTCGATGAGCGTAGCCGAATACTCGCCAGTGCCCAGATGCTGGTAGAGGGACTGAAGGGTTCTCGCGAGTTCCGCATCATGGGTCGTGACTACGAGTTGCACCCCGCTCGAAAGCAGCTCCGAGGTCACCTTGTCCGCGAACGTGTATCTGTGTTCCCGATCGCTTCCGGGCACCGGATCGTCAAGGAAGATCATCGCGCTCCCAAGCTGACGGCACCGGGCGAGGAATGTCGCCAGCCCGAGCGCGTTCAGCTGGCTGTTGCTCAAGACCGCCAATGCGTTACGCACCACGCCCGACGCATCAGCTTCAGGAACCAGCGAAGCCGTCAGATCCAGGTAGCGGCTGCCAGCCCCGCGTCGAGCCAAGCGATCAAAAGCAGTTAGCTCGTCGGGCCGCATCAATGACCACCACTTACGAATCTCGGCGGCCATGAGTTCTAGCTTCTGGTCAACGACCTCTTTAGCTGCGCTCGTGATCTTTCGCTGCGCGCTCTTCAGCCGACTCGTCGCTGCATCCCTGAGGCGCTGGCGTTCGAGCGCTTCCAGCAGCGCATCCTCAGCTCGGGCGAGCTCAAGCAGTTCGGTCCATCCGGTCGTGTTGCTCCTTGCGGCGAGCACGGGCTCCAGCACGCTGATGACAGGTTCCACATCGGCCGCTGCCTGTGACAAGAGAGACTTGTGAGTGGTCAACGCTTGTCGAAGCTCTTCCTCGGCACTCATTAGAGCCTCGAAATCCGCCCTGGTTGTTGCGGTGTTTCTGCTCACCTGCTCTCGGATGTGCTCGATCGCCGCCAGAGAGTCGTCGACATGTCCCTGAACCGTTTGTGCGCTGGCTTTCAGGGTTTGCGCAAGCTGCGCGACGGCGACGAAGGAGTCTGTTTCTCCTAAAAGTTCAGCGACAGCAGACTCGTGGGCCGCCCGACCGTCAGCTGTCCATCCGGCAGCTGCCGGAATGCTCGCGCTTGCCCAGCTCCCAGCGGCTTCGAGCTCATTCGAAAGCTGCGTGATCGCAGCACGAAGTTTGGTACTCGCGCCAGTCAGGCCCTCTTGATCTGCCAGCTGGTGCCGGATCACTTCTACCCTCTCGGCAGTCAGTGATGCAGGCGTCTGGCAGACCGGGCAGTCTACTGGACCATCGCCCGGATGTTGAGGAAGACCGTCAACGCCAAGAACCGCATGGAATAGCGGCAGAACCTTTGCTACTGAGGCGTCCACTCTCGACACGGCGTCGTTATAGCTATCAAGTTCCGCGGCAAATGATTGCTCGGTCGCTGATGAGCGACCGCCAGGCGTCGGCGACTGTGCATCGAAAAGTCGCATGCGTTGTGAAGGCATAGCAGCGGTCGACGGGCGGAGTTGGGTGAGTGGTAGCAGTGTGTTCGTGCGCGCAGTGAGCTCGTTCGTCACTCGTGCAACTGCGGTCGACAGCTCGCGTGCGGGCTGCGGCTCATTCTCGGCAGGAGGTACGAGAGTGTTTAGCGCAGAGACGAGCGACGTGGAGAGCTGAGCCGCGGTCCACGGTGAGGTGGACGCCACAAGCGGGCCGATTTGAGGATGTGAACGCAGACCCTCCAGCCTTGCTACCAAAAGTTCCCTAGGCTGCGCCTCTCGTTCACTGATCAGAGCTGCGAGTTCTGAGCGCAGCAGATCGAGGTCCGCGACCTCAAGCACCGCCTTGAAATAGTCGCTCCGCTCGCCCGGCTTCGCCGAAACGGCGTATCTCAGGGCATGTTCAAGTAGAACGGGAGCCGCAAGCGGTGGGTCGGACAGCTGCATTCCGGCTTCGGTAACTGAGCCGATGTCAATCCCATCCAACGACAGGACGCTGACGCAGTCGGCCGCCCCCTGGTAGTCGTCGATCAACTGGCGGCGGAGGATCTTGCGGCTGCCATCCTGGAGACATATCTCAGCCTCGATGTATACCTCAGCAGATGCCGGAAGATGAGCGTTGCGTAGGGCGCCCTCGAACTCGCCTGGGCTTCCACCACCGAGTTGACGTCGGGATGTGCTGCCGGTGTAAAGGAATTCGAAGGCCTCAGCGAGACTCGTCTTCCCTTGGCTGTTGTCGGCGTGGATCACCGTGATCGGGGTGTTCAACTCAACTCGTTGTGGCTGCGGTCCGTAGGAGCGAAAGCCACAGATCTCGATGTAGCTGATCCTCATCGAGGCGTCTCACCTCGGCTTGCAATCACTTCGGTGTCCGCCTCCGCGGTACGCCCCTCCCAAGCTTCGGTGATCCGCTGCAGGGAAGTGCGTGCTGCCTCGACTGTCTCCGCATCGAACGCTTCAGCGACAGCGCGGGCGTCGTTGCCGTCACCCAGCCGGGCGATCAGCTCTGGAAGATTGGGAACCAGGGCGCTCACCGCGATGCTCCTCCTTGCGTCACCGGGCCAAGAAATAGACGTTCAGCAGACGGCTCAGCCGAACGCGGCTATTCGAGCTGTGCCTTCTCGCCCTAGATAACCGAGCTGATCCATGAGCGCGCGAACTACGGATTTGCCAAGTTCGAGCGGGACGGCGTTGCCGAGCTGGCGTTGAACGTCGACTCGAGTGCCGTCGATCTTGAAGTCGTCCGGGAAGGACATCAGGCGCAGCATTTCGTTGACGCGGAGGCGTCGTGCTCGTTCTTCGCCAGAGGCTGTGCGGATGTTCTCCCAGTGGAACGGGCCGACCCACGGTCCGGGCTGCGCCTGGAGCGTGGTGGATGGCCGGTTGGGGTCGAGGCGGAGCAGGAAGGTCCAGTAGCGACTGCGCCATTCGAAGTGGTTGCGGCCGCCGTAGCGTTCGGTGTGCCAAAGGTAGTTCTGACCGGGCGGGATTTCCGCGGCAAGTTCTCCGTAGTTGCCATCGACGATCTCGTCCTCGGCCGCACGGACCAGTCGGGGCAGTCCGGC